>CP070706.1:2047547-2057494 GCA_020350085.1 Acidobacteriota bacterium | reverse complement strand
TACTGGGTCGATCCCTCCTTGATGTCTCCGCCCGCCAGATTGACGTTCTCGGCCGCCAGCCTGCGCACCACCTCCTGGATCGAGAGGCCGGTGCGGCTCAGGGATTCCTCGTCGAGATCGACCGACACCTGCTCTTCCAGGCCGCCCAGGACGCGAACGGCCGCCACGCCCTCGACCTGCTCCAGACGTCGCTTGACCTCCTGCTCGGCGAAGGTCCGCAGCCGCTTCAGACCGGCGAAGCTCTGGTCTTCCTCGCGACTCGAGGCGAGGGCGAGACGCAGCACCGGATCGAGGGACGGGTCGTAGCGGAGGATCAGCGGCTTGTTGGCGTCCTCCGGCATGAAGGCGGTGTCGAGCCTCTCGGTCACCTCCTGCCACGCCTGTCCCATGGGGGTGTCCCAGGTGAACTCGAGCGTCACGTCCGACAGGTTGGCGCGACTGATGCTGGAGAGGCGGACGAGACCGCCCACCACGCCCAGCGCCTCCTCGATGACGCGGGTGACGTTCTCCTCGACCTCTTCGGGAGCGGCTCCGGGATACTCGGTCCGGACGGTGAGCGTCGGATAGCTCAGCTCCGGCATCAGCGTGACCGGCAGCCGGCCGAAGGAGAAGTAACCGAACACGACACAGGCCAGAAAGACCATCGTCACGGCCACGGGCCGCGAGGTGATCAGTCGGCCGAACTCGTCGCGCGGGCTCACCCGAGCGTTCCTTCGTCGTTCCGGGCATCCTCAGCGTCGCGCTCGCCCTCGGCACTTGCGCGCTCTTCAGCGTCTCGCTCGGCACCTATCAGCGAGACCTTCGCGCCATCCCTCAACCCGGCCTGCCCAGCGACGACGATCCGCTCTCCGGGCGCGAATCCAGACACCGGCTCGACGAAATCGCGGTCGGCCAGCCGCGGCTCGACGAGCACGCGCTCGACCTGCTGCTCATCATCGTCGTCTTTCAATCGATAGACGAACTGCTGCTCGCCGTCGTAGACCAGCGCCCGCTTGGGAAGCAGAATCGCCTCGGTGCGGCGCGCCGTGACCAGGGCGACATCGACGTACATGCCCGGTCGCAGGCCGGGCTGCTGGCCGACGCCGACCGTCACCTTGATCGTGCCGCTTCGCGGATCGACGACGGGACTGATGCGCGAGACCGCTCCGTGATACCGACGGTCGGGAACCGCCTGCGAGGAGATGCGCGTCTGCAGACCGACCGCCAGCTCCGCGAGGTTCTTCTCTGGAACGAAGACGCGCGCCACCAGCGAGTCGAAATCGACGAGATCGAACAGGTGCTGCTCAGGGGAGACCTTCTCGCCGAGCCGCACCAGCCGCTCAGTGACTGTCCCGCGAATCGGCGCGCGGATCTCCGTGTAGGTCAAGGCGCGCTCGGCATCCTCGAGCACGATCTCGAGCCGTTCCAGATCGCTCGTGGCCGCGTTGAACGCCTGCTCGCTGATCAACTGCTGCTCGAAGAGGCGTTCTTGCCGCTCGTGCTCGCGCCGGGCTTGATCGAGCTCGATGCGCGCCTTCGCGACGGCGTTCTTCTGATCGTCGTCTTCGAGCTTGGCCAACAAGTCACCCGCGGCCACGCGGGCGCCTTCCTCGACGCTGATCTCGCGCACGAGACCCGAGCTGCGCGCGAACACGCCCACGGCCTCCTCGGCTTCGAGATGCGTCGAGAACCGCAGCACGGACTCGATCGCCCCGCTGCCGATCGCGGCGATCTCCACGGGGATCGCGGTCTCGTCCTGCTCGTCATCCGATGGCTCCTTCGCCGCGTCGGACCGCGCATCTTCCGCCGCGGCCGAGGCCTGATCCTGCTGACTCGACTCGGCACTCGAGGCCAAGCTTCCGGACGCCGCACAGCCGAGCCACCCTCCCGAGAGTCCGATCAAAAGCAGCACGGCGAGCGCCGTCAGCCGAACCGGCTCCGGCACGCGAAGCGGCAGGCCCGTACCGATGTCGGTGGTCCACTGGCTGGCGGTCTTCACGAGTCTTCCTCCTCGATCTGTCGCTTCGAGAACGCCCCCGGCGCGCTGGCGAGCGGACGGCGCTTACGGGCGCTTACGGGCGATGTTCGGCGAGTCGAGAAGGGCCGGACGGGGCAGCGGAGCAAAGCTTTGCCGCAGATCGTTCAGCGGTCTCGTCGAGGAGTCTCTTCCGGCGGCCTCCCATCTCGCATTCGAATACTGGAACGCGCGGGAGCTCGAATCCTTAACGGGCTGCTCGAGCGGACACCGCGCCGGCACGGGCGGTCGATCGGACCGGCCGAGCGGGCCCGCCCACGGGACCCGTCGACGGAACCGCTCCAGCCATCGCTCGGAAAGACGGGTCCGGCGACGACCCCCGCGGTCGAGGATGCGCTGCCGGGATCGGCCCCCGCTGGCGGCTCAGACCTGCGGCTACTCCGGGCTGCGGCGCAGTAGGTCCGACCGATCGACGGAAGCGACCGTCGCCTGATCGGTCTCGTCGATGAGTGTCAAAAGGTCACGCCGAAGCTGATCCCGAGTGATCGCTTCGACGAGATCGGCGCGCTCGAGAGCGCGATCTCGGATCGCCGCCAGCAGCTGAAACTCCCACAGCCATCGCAGCGGATGCAGGCTGCGCCGCCAGGGGAGCCAGTCCTGGCAACTGAAGCGCACCGCGGCCGTCTCGCCGCTGAGGCCGTCTCGTCCACTCCACGCTTCCGGCAGCGGTCCGATGCCCCGCGAGCCACCAGGCCGCAACCGCTGGCCGACAGACTCCGCAGGAGTCTGCGGCTGCTCGAGCAGCGGTTCGATCTCCCAACGGCAGCGGTCGGCGTCGAACACGACCAAGCTCAGCGGGCCGGAGCTCGGGGCCAGGGCTGCCCACGAGTCGACGGTCTCGGCAAGCAAAGCGTCGAAGGGCGCGAGCAGGACCACGGTCGGCTCGATGTAGACCGCCCGCTCTCCAGCGTGACAAAGGGCCGGCACCAGCAGGCGCTTGACCGATGCGGGAAGCGCGGATGCTGCCGCGCCGAAGCGGCGGGCCAGCGCGTCGTCAAGAGAGCAAAGCTCGAGCAGTCGGCCTCCCGGCTGGCCGAGCCTTCGCATCGTCGCGGCCAGCACGCGCGCTGGAACCTGCTCCTGTGGCGCGTGAGAGATGAACACCCGAAAAGGCGGCACCGCTGTCACGCTCATCGCAGCCGGTGTGCTCGCGACGCGAGGACGGTCGCCAGCACGGAAGCCATCGATTCGATCGCCGATCTCAGCGGCCAGAAAGTCGAGGTAGTCCAAGCCTCGCTGCAAGCAGGCGGCGGGGTCTGTCTCCCACTCGAGACCGCTTGCCGCGACGAACGCACGCGTGAAGCGGCTCGCGCGGGCGCGTCGCGCCATGTACGCCCCCAGCTCGACATTGAGCCTGTGGCGGCCATCGAGGCGGTGGAGGCCGTGGGTGCTGGAGACGTCGTAGCTTCTGACTTCCTCCGCCAGCCGCGCGGTCGCCCTGCGCGAGCGGCCGATCGCTTCTGCGAGCGCGCTCGTACCCAGTGACCGCAGCTCACCCGGCGGCGGCGACACGTCACCGGGGTGCGCCGCTGCTATCTGCTCGGGCCACGGGTCCCGTCCGTTCCAAAAGGTCAAGCCCGCCCCACTGGCGTGCGCGCAGCGCTCGAGCACGAGCCGGGTGCGCGAGGCACGCGAAAGCAGATTCATGCTCCCCATGGCATCGCCCAAAGCGTCGACGGCTTCGTCCCGACCCGCAGCGTTCGGCCCGATCGTCAGCGTGCGCGCACCGAGCGCGATCGCGATCAAGCCGAGCGGAAGCGCCATCCCCCAGCGAGCGTTGAGCATCGGTGCGATGGCACTGTCGGGGTCTAGCCACGAGGTCTCGGCGTTCGGCAACACGATTCGTGCGGCTGCCGGGGCGTGCCACCATTCCGGCGAGCAGACCGGTGTGATCAGCAGCACGCTGCTTTCGTAGGCGCCAGCCAGGGCGGATTGCGGTGCGTGGCCGTCGACGAGAACCAGCGCGGCGCGGACGCCCTGCTCGGCGAGCGCGTGCGCGACGTGGGCCGGCGCGAGAATGAGCATCCGTGAAGCAGCGGCCCGCAGGCGATCGACGGCGGCCGGCGTGGGCAAGCTGGCCAACGCGAGAATCGAGGCTCCTTCCAGCCGGCCGAGCATCGAGGTCAGCGGCGCCGTGGCGGCGATGGCACGCATGTTCGTCGCCAGGCGCGACCAGTCTGCTCCACTGAGCGGCCGCGGCTCGCCATCGAGCGTTCGCGCCTCGACCACTTCGCGCAGAATTCGTTGGAACACGGCGTGCTCACGCGGGAGCTTTTCAACGAGCGGCGGCAACGACACCGCCACCAGCGACGAGGCCGACTCCGTGGCCGCGAGAAGGCGCGCTTGGAAGTCGGATGGATCGTGGTCGATCTTCACGTGCTGCGCGATGCCCCACTCGTCAGCCAGCAGCTGCCTCGCGAGCGTCGCCATCGCGCTCAGCGGCTCGAAGGCGACCACGCGGGCGCGGGGGGCGAGGTGCAGCGCCCCCGCGGCGGTGTAGCCCAAGCCGACACCGAACAGGGCGACGAGGTCGGGTGGCTGGCGCTCGAGGCCGTCGAGCTCACGAAACGGCCGCTGCCGGTCGTGCAGCGGTACCCCAGCGAGCAGCAACGTCGGGCACAGATCCAGGGCCGGATCGGACTCGACGATCTCGAGCTCCGGCTCAAGCTCCGGCTCGAGCTCTGGCTGGAGCTCGGGCGGCGGCCCCGACGATGATGTGGCCATCGTCGACGGACTCGTCTTGGGGCCTTCGGCGGTGACGGGCATCACAGATCTCCTCTCGCGGCCGCGGATTCCCGCGACTCGAGAGGATCACAGGGGCAAGATTCGTGCCTGAGGCGACATCCGGGAGAGGAGGCCTCTCGGCACGATCGGCGCCGAAACGGCGACGCTCCGCGAAGGGACCGTCGGATTCCCGTCACTGCCGCGAGGACCGTCGCCGCCGAGCCACGGATCCGGACCGCTCGCGGCCCGTGCCGGCGGCTCCGGCCTCGCGCCGTCAACCGAACGGCTTACCTCGGTATAAGCTGATGCCGTTCATTCAGGAATCATCTGACGGAGCCAGCTCATGGAACCGGTACGGTCCACAGCCCCGTCCACCGGGACGGGCGAGGAAGGCATCCGCATCGAAGGGGTCACGCACGTGTATCGCGGCGGGACCCGCGCTCTCGACGGCGTCGATCTCGAGATCGGCCGCGGCCTGTTCGGCCTGCTCGGTCCGAACGGCGCGGGCAAGAGCACCCTGATGCGGATCATCTGCACACTGCTGATTCCCACAGCCGGCACGGTGCAGGTCAACGGCTACGACGTCGTGCGCCAACGGCGCCGGGTGCGCGCGCTGCTCGGTTACTTGCCGCAGGAGTTCGGTGCCTGGCGTTTGCATCGAGTCGAAGAGGTCCTCGACACGCTCGCACGCCTTTCCGGCCAGGTCGATCACGCGCGGCGCCGGCAGCGCGTCGGCGAGGTGCTCGCGGCGGTCGGTCTGGACGAGGTCGCCGACCGCAAGGTCAAAAAACTCTCCGGAGGGATGGTCCGGCGCCTCGGCGTGGCGCAGGCGCTCGTGCACGAGCCCGAGGTGCTCGTAGTCGATGAGCCGACCGTCGGGCTCGATCCGGAAGAGAGAATCAAGTTCCGCCAGCTGATGGCCGAGCTCGCCACGCAGCGCGTCATCGTGCTCTCGACGCACATCGTGGCCGATCTCGGGCCCGCCTGCCGGGATCTCGCGTTGCTCGACGAGGGCAAGATCGTTTATCGCGGCGATCCGGCCGCGCTGCGCCGCCGCGCCAAAGGGCGCGTGTTCGAGCTTGCGGGTGAGCCAGGACGCGAGCCGACGGTTGGAGAGTCCAGTGAGGAAGTCTCCCGTTCGACGCGTGACGGACGCGTCGTCGTGCGCGCCGTCAGCGCGAGCACGTCGCTTCCCGCGGGCGCGCTCGCTGTCGAAGAGCCGACGCTCGAGGAGGCGTACCTGGCGTTCATGCTCGAACGGGGCCGCGTCGAGCTGGCGATGGACGAGGGGGAAACATGATCCGCCCGGCAGTGGTGTTGACGCTGGCGCGAGCCGAGCTGCGCTCGATGCTGCGGCTCGTGCGCTATTGGGTGTTTGCCGCGCTGTCGCTGCTGATAGGTAGCGTCGGCTACGCGTACTACACGTCGTTGCACTGGTTCTTCTCGTCCTGGTCGCCGACCGTCGGCGCGGCGTCGCCGCGCTTTCTGATCGGCCTCTTCGGCCAGTTCTACTTGCTCGTCTATATGCTGGGGATCGTGTTTTTGGCCTTCGACGTGCGCGCCCGCGACGAGCGCGAACGTATCGGCGAGGTGCTCGACTCCCGCCCCTACAGCAACGTTGAGCTTCTCGTCGGCCGTTGGCTCGGGATTCTCGCCGCGAGCTGGCTGCCGGTGCTGGTCTACGTCGTGTTGCTGGCGATCGTCGGCCCGATCTTGCGCGAGTCGGTGCATCCGGTCTCGCTGATCGACTTCGGCGTCTTCATGACGCTGCCCGCGTTCAGCTTCACCATCGGACTGGTGTTTCTGATCAGCCTCATCGTCCGGCGCCGGCTGCTGGCCGCCGTCGTCAGCGTCGGTCTGCTGATCGGCTGGATCGTGTGGGTGTGGCGCCAGCCAGCCTACATCGCCGGGGCGTTCAACATTCCAGGCTCTTTCGCGCTCGGCTTTCCCTCGGACCTGACCGGCGCGGGCTCGACGCTGCTCGACGCGCTGCAACGCGCCGGCTATTTCGTCGTCGGCCTGGCCCTGACGCTGCTTGCTGCGGCGTTGCACCCGCGACCCGACGACGGCGCGCGTTCGATACGGGCGGCGGCGGGAGCGCTGGTCGCCGTCGCCGGCATCTCGCTGATCGCCGGCACGCCGATGCGCGATGCACGGCACCTGCGCATGCTCGAGCACTGGGAGCAAGCTCACGAGGAGCGAAAAACGGATCCCGTACCCGACATCACGCGGATCCACGGCGAGGCGATTCTCGAGCCAGGCCGCACGCTGACCCTGCACTTGACGATCGCCTTTCGGGCGCCGCGCGAGGCGGCGCTCGAGCGCGCCTTGTTTACGCTCAACCCAGGCCTCGAGATCGCGTCGCTCACGCAAGCGGGAGCAGGCCCGCTCGAGTACGGTTTCGAGAACGGTCTTCTCGACGTCGCGCTGGCAACACCGCTGGCTGCGGGAGAGAGCGCCGCGATCGACCTCGAGGCGCACGGGCTGCCCGATGACCGTTTCGCGTACCTCGACGCCGCGGCCCAGCCGCTGTCGGTCGACAATCGCGACGGTGCGATCTTCATGCTGGGCTACATCGCGTCGGCCTTCCGCAGCGATTTCGTCGCGCTGATGCCCGGGTTGCGCTGGCTTCCCGCATCGGGCTCGGATGTCGGGCGCTCCGATCCATCGGTGCGGACGACGGACTTCTTCGAGCTCGATCTGAGCGTCGATCTACCGCAAGGATGGCTGGCCGCCGGGCCGGGTCGCCGCCGTGAGCAGGGTGGGGCGGACGCGGGGCGCTCGCGCGTGCGCTTCGCGCCGGGGGCACCGCTTCCGGAGGCGGCACTGATCGCCGGGCGGTACACATCGCGCGCCGTGGAGATCGAAGGCGTGCTGTTCGAAGTGCTCCACGGCGCGTCGCACGAGCGCAACTACGACTACTTTGCGGACGCCGCCGGAGAGATCCAGGACTGGCTCGGCGAGCGCTTGCGCGCGGCGGCGGAGCTGGGCCTCGCGTATCCCTACGACGCCCTGACGATGGTCGAGGTGCCGACGTGGCTGCGAGGATTCGGTGGAGGCTGGCGCCTGGATACCGCGCTCGGTCCGCCGGCGATGGTGTTGGTGCGGGAAAACAGCTTCCCTCTCACACATTTCGGTGGACCGTTCTGGACGGTGGACGAGGCCGAGGAGAAGGAGGGCGGGATTCCGCGAGCGAAGCGTGAAGCGGTCGAGCGGTTCTTCGAAAACGACTTTAGCGGCGGCAATCCCTTCATCGCGGCAGCGAGAAACTTCTTCTTGCACCAGACCGAGGCCCGCGGCAAGGCCGGTCTCGCACTGAACTTCATGTTCGAGACGCTCGCCACGGAACTCGTCGCCGGCAAGCAAGGATATTTCTCCGCTCACCTGTTCAACCGCGATCTCGGACCCGTGATCCAGCGCAGCGTCGAGACCGCGTTCAGCCAGGACGAGTCGAACTGGGCGCAGGCGGTCGTCAACGCTGCCACATCAGGCGTCGCCGTCTGGGACACGGTGCTCGATGTGTCGCTGACCGAGCTCGAGCCGCAGCAGGACCCTCGGCGTACGCTCGACGTGCTCACACTCAAGAGCGCCGCGATGGGCCGCTCGCTACGCGACCAGCTCGGACGCCGGCGCATGGCCATGCTGCTCGCCGCGCTGCGCGAGCACTACAGCGGCCAGACGTTCTCACGCGAGGATCTGATCGCTACGGCCGCGGAGCTGGGCGAGGACCTCGCCGAACCGCTCGCCATCTGGCTCGACCAGACGGCTCTGCCGGGAATCGTCGCCACGCACGCCGATGCGTACCGGTTGCCCGACGAGGAAGACGGGACGGCCCGTTATCAAACGAAGCTCGCGCTGGCCAATCCGGAGCCGGCGCCGGGCGTTTTCACGGTCCAGGCGACGTGGCGCACCGGGGAGGATTCCGGTGAGGTCAACAGCGAGCCGATCGTGATTCCCGCGCGATCGGCGATCGAAGTCGGTCTCGTCAGCCCGCAGCCGCCTCGAGTGGTGCTGCTCACACCTTACCTGTCGCTCAACCGAGGACCGTTCGAAGTCGATCTGCCAGCGGTCGCGGAGGACGCGATCACGTCGGGCGAGGCATTCACAGGTGCGCGTCCCATCGAGTGGACGCCGGCCTCCGAGGAGGCGATCGTCGTCGACGATCTCGACGAGGGCTTTCTCGTCGAGCAGGCCGAAGCCGGATCCTGGTTCCGGCGCGGCGGGCAGGGCAGCTCGACGGAGACCGATCAGGGCCTGCCCGTCGCGCTGTTCGGGATGCGGGCGACCAGCTGGTCGCGCATCGCGCGCCCGTCTTTTCACGGGCGCTACCGCCACACGGCGGCGATCACCAGCTCCGGACCCGAGGGAAGCCTCGCGGTCTTCAGGGCGGAGCTGCCGGAGCGCGCAGCCTGGCAGCTCGAGCTGTTCGTGCCGGCGTACTACGCGCGTGACGCGCGCTTGCTGAAGAAGCGTCGCTGGCAACTCGAGATCGGGACCGAGTCCAAGTCGGTCAGCGAGGCGTTCGACTCCGATGTGGGCGAGCCGGGCTGGCATCTCGTGGGCGAGTACGATGTCGGACCGGGGCCCGTTGACGTGGCGCTCTCGGCGAAGACCGACGGGACGCTCGTTGTGGCCGATGCGATTCGCTGGCGGCGAGCGCCCAGCGTGGAGAGCTCGGAATGAGGCGCTGGCGCGGCGTGCTCGCCGCGGTGATCGGGCTGGTCTCGGCGCTGCTCCTCGGCTGCCCGTCACCGCAGGCGCCGGAAGCGACCGAGTTTCGCGTGCCGGTGCGCGTGGTCGACGTCGAGACGGGTGACGTCGAAGACCAGATCGTCGTCACCGGCACGCTGCGCGTTGCTCGCGTGGTGACGCTGCGCGTCGAAACGCCGGGTGTTCTCGAAATCGGCACGTCGCCGTCGGGCCGCACGCTCGGCGAGGGTGACAGCGTGCGCGCCGGGCAGATCATCGCCGTGATCACCGGCGAGGAGGCGCGCGTCAGCGCGCGCACCGAGGCGACGAGACAGCGGCTCGAGGCAACCTCTCGCGACTACGAGGCCAAGAAGCGACTGTTCGAGGAAGGTCTGATCAGCGAGCAGGAGCTTCGCGATGCGGAAGCGCGACTGGCCGATGCGCAGCTCGAGGCGGATCGCAGCCAGCTGGCGCAGACGCAAACACAGCTGGTCACGCCGATCGACGGCGTGATCCTGCG
>CP070706.1:2042243-2047447 GCA_020350085.1 Acidobacteriota bacterium | reverse complement strand
GTCGCGACTCCAGCCCGTCTTGGCGTGGAGCCGCGCCGTAGTGCTCGCCGGTGACGTCAGCTCGAGCGTCAGGTCACCCACGTAGGTGTGGGAGATGTCAGGCTGCGCGAAGACGTCGGCCACGGCGAACAGCTCGGGAACATCGATCGAGGACGTCACGCCCGCGGAGCTGCCATTGGGAATCGCCACTGGCACGTCGGTGGCGCTGTAAAACAACGGCCCGCCGAGGTTGTCTCCGATCTCCAGCAGCAGCGGAACGATCGCGCTGCCTTCGTCGGCTTCGACCGCGAGCGTGAACGGTATCCGCGAACCACAGGCCACGCCGCGGCCGATGCGAACCTCGAAGTGAGGGGCCAGCGTGCTTCCGCTCGCTCCGTCGGGGATGTCGGTGAAATCGGCCTCGCCATCGAGGATGTTCACGAACAGGTGCTCGCTCGTCAATGTTCCCACGGTGGCCGTCGATGGAGACGTGCCCCGGTTTTCAAGAGTGATCTTCCACCTTAACGTCTCCCCAGGATCGGCGAGGCCGCTTCCGTTGCCGGTTGTGTCGTCGAGAAGCTCGCTCGAGTCGAGCACGAAATCGGGCGAAAACAAGCAGGCGGGAAGCGCGTCGCGAATCTCTGGAAAGATCAGATCGACTCGCGCCCCTTGATTGCCGTAAGCGCATCCTTCCGTCTGCGTCCGATTGAGCGCCAGCACGCGGTGCGTGATGCCGGAGACGACCGGTGCGCCGCTGCTCGAGCCGGTCGTGTCACAGTAGTAGAGAATGTCCTCGCTGTTGAGCAGAAAAGGGCTTTCCGTCACACGACAGACGCCTTCGGGCTCGTTATCGGATTCGATGCCGAAGCGCTTGACTTGCCCGCCATGGTGCGCGGGAAGGTAGATCCGCTCGCCCTCACGAGGAAGACGTGGGTCGAGGCCGAAAAAGCCGTACTCGGACGCGTCCTCGACGACGGTGAACAGTGTGTAGTCCAGCCCCGCGGTGGAGCTGGAACGGACCAGATCCTTGCCGTGCAGCACGCGATCCCACGACTCATCGCCCGTACCGCAACCGGACCGCTCGTACATCATGCGGATCTCGGTGTTCTCGACGGCTGATTGGCTGGCCAAGCAGTGGTTGGCGGTCATCATGTGACCTTCGCACGAGACCAGCCATCCCGTGCAGGTGCCTGTCCCGTTGATCAGCAGCCGGCCCACGGCCCGCGCCTTGTCGTATTCGGTCGGGTGGCTCGAGGAGTAGCAGATGGCGTCACGCCGCTGATCGCTGCCACAGACCGCATCCGTTCCGCCGTCTGCAGGAACGATCGGTTCGAAACCATGCGCATAGCGGTCGACGATCAGACCGAAACGATCGTCCGTCGTTCTCATCCCACCGGCCCGAAGCTCGAGGATCGCGATCTCCCCGTCCACGGCGGGTGTCCAGAGGTCCGCTCCGCGATCGAGCGGTCCCCGACCGGTCATTCGCGCTTGCTCCTTGCCGGTGCGATCGAGTATCGCCAGATGATCGCCCGGGGCCAGCTCGAGCCGCTCGAGGTGCAGCGTGATGTACGTCGCGCCGGGATGCCTGACGCCCGCGCGCCAAACGACCGGGGCCGACGAGCTGCCCTCGGGGTAGGGGTGCGGTGTTTCGAGACGCAGCGCCGAGGTCTCCCCAATGATCTGCGGGCCGTGGGGAAGAACGTCGGAGCGAGCCTCCGGCGAGCTGTGGAACCCGACCACCAGGACGAGCAATGCAGATGACAGACATGCCACCTGAGCCGTGTTACTGCGCATGAGAAGGCTCCTCCGCTGAGACGAGGTACGCTGATTCGTGGTGGCGAGCAACGCCGACTTCGTCGACCGTCGTCAGGGCGAGCCAGCGGCCGACAGACAGATCGCTGCTTCTTGCGTGACCGTCGAGCGAGCGCCACGCTCAATGATGCGGATTTCTACGACCCATTCGCCCCGACGAACACGAGTCGCAACGGCTATTCCGTGGAGCTCGGCTACGAGAGAACGCTCGTCTACGACAAGCCGCGGCAGCTCGCCCTTCATTTGGACGCGAGATTTTATGGCGAGCTCCCCGTCGCGTCTCGACCTCACGCTCTCACTCGGCTACGCCGTCGCCTTCGAGAAGGCTGCCGATCCGACCGACGAGATGATGATCGCTTCGACGATTCTCATGTAGGTGCGGCGAGCGTACGGCAGGAGTCGCGCCCGATAGCATACCTGTCGTACAGTCAGGCCATGGACGAATCCGGCAACGCGCGCTCGATGCCTCCGTGGCGCGAGAGACTCCACGAGGTCATCTTCGAGGCCGATACCCCGTCGGGAAAGCTGTTCGACGTGGTCCTCCTGTGGGCGATCCTCGCCAGCGTCACCGCCGTATGCCTCGAGAGCGTCGCCGCCATTCGGGCCCGATTCGGCTTTCAGCTCTGGGTGATCGAGTGGGTCTTCACGATCCTGTTCACGATCGAGTACGTTCTACGCCTGATCTGCGTCTACCGTCCCACGCACTATGCGCGCAGCTTCTTCGGCATCGTCGACGTGGCGGCCATTCTGCCGACTTACCTGAGCCTGCTTCTTCCCAGAACGCAGTCGCTGATCGTGATCCGTGCCTTACGGCTGCTGCGCGTATTCCGCGTGCTCAAGCTGATGCACTTCGTGTTCGAGGCGAGGCAGTTGCGCGAGGCCGTACGGGCCAGCGCGCGCAAGATCATCGTCTTTGTCGGTGCCGTGATGACGATCGTGCTGATCACCGGAGCGATGATGTACATCATCGAGGGGCCCACGCGAGGCTTTAGTAGCATTCCCCGATCGATGTATTGGGCGATCGTGACGATGACGACGGTCGGCTACGGCGACATCGCTCCGCAGACCGTGCCAGGACAAGTTCTGGCCAGCATCTTGATGATCTGCGGCTATGGAATCATTGCCGTCCCGACCGGAATCGTCTCGGCGGAGTTTGTCTACCAGCGGCCGAGGCAGATCTCGACCCAGGCCTGCCGCAGCTGTGGTGCGGATGGCCATGATGCCGACGCGCGGCACTGCAAGTACTGTGGCGTCGCCCTCTAAGCCCGGTCTTCGTCGTCTTGGATCAGCGATCGGCTGTCATCCCGGGGTCCGGCCATCGTGGACAAGGCGGAAGCGGCGACTCGAGCCGCATCTGTTCATCCATCGCCTTGATCTGTACGCAATCGTCCGGGTCGCAGCACGTCTGACACACGCGCTTGAACGCATCGAAAGCGAGCAACGTGACTCTCGGCGAGAGGAAGCTGTCCCGCGCCGGCTCGCGACCCAAGAGGTCCGTGCTGAGGTACTTCTTGTTGCTGTCCGGAAGGACGGTCACGATGGTGGCATCCGGCCCCAGCTCGTTTTGGACCGTGACGGCGCCGAGAAAGTTGGCACCGGCCGAGATGCCGACACCGATACCGAGCTCTGCAGCCAGCTTCTGTGCCATCAGGATCGCGTCGCCATCGTTGACGCTGACGATCTCGTCCAGAAAAGCGAGATCGACGATTGGAGGGATGAACTCGTCGGAGATGCCTTGGATACGGTGCTTACCCACTTTGTGACCGGTCGAGAGCGTTGGCGAGTCGGCCGGCTCGAGCGGATGGAGCGAGATCGACGAAGCCTTGGCGCGCAAATACCTTCCCGCACCCATGATCGTGCCCCCGGTCCCGACCCCCGCCACCAGCGCGTCCGGCTCGAGATCATGGTAACGAAGCTGCCACCATATCTCGGGCCCGGTGCTCTCCGCGTGTGCGGCGACGTTGTCTTCGTTCGAAAACTGTCGCGGCAAGAACGCACCGTCATGGGTGGCGGCGTACTCTTCGGCGAGACGGATGCTTCCGAGAAAGCCGCCCTCATCGGCGCCGACAAGCCGAATCTCGGCACCGAGACTCCGGATCAGCGCGATCCGCTCCTGGCTCATCCAGTCCGGCATGAAGATCCTTACCGGGTGGCCAAGGGCTCGGCCGATCCCCGCCACGGAGATGCCGGTGTTCCCACTGGTCGCCTCGACGATCGGTGCTCCCGGCGCGAGCAGCCCGCGTGCGTACCCCTGACGAATGATGTGCAGCGCCATCCGGTCCTTGATGCTGCCGGTCATGTTGAGATTCTCTGCCTTGGCGTAGATGGTGCGTTGCTCGCCACGAAAGCTGTACTCGACGGCGAGCAGCGGCGTGTTGCCGACCAGGTGTCTCAAGCCGCGTAGGCGCCGCTCCACCAGCTCGTGTGAGACGAACGATCGGTCGGCCATTCAGAGCTCCTGCGCGGCTGCATCGCGGCGGGTTCCGGACGCGCAGTGTAACCCAACCGTGCGCGAATCGATCGCTCAACGGCCGCTGTCGGCGCCGCGACGGCATGCCTCCGTCCGCAGCCGCTTTTGGGGCGCCAGATGTCCGCTCGGGCCGTTGCGAGGGCCACTCGGCAGGCTCTGAGCACCGCTGGTGGCAGCAGGCCGTCCCAGGTGCGGCGACTCCCCGTTCAATAGACAGGGCTGGACCCACGGCGAGCCGCCCACCCCCACCGCTCGCCCGTCAGTGGCGGGCGGTGAAACCGCGGTCGTGTAACGCCGTTTCTATAGAGAGGCTCCATCACGGGGAGGTCCGCTCCATGGGTAAAGTGATCAAGTATCTGATTGTGCTCGCCTTCCTGGCAGCCGCAGCGATCGGCACCTACGCGTGGCTCCAGCGCCGGGCGCCGGAAGAGGCCGGCTTCAAGCTGGTCGAGGTCAGCCAAGGGTCGATCACGGAAAAAGCGCTGGCGATCGGTCAGATCGAGCCGCGCCTGAAATTCCGAGTGAAGTCCAAGATCGGCGGGATCGTCAAGCGCTGCCTGGTGAGCGTGGGAGATCGCGTGAGGCCAGGCGATGCGCTGTTCGAGATCGTGCCCGACCCGACACCGACCGAATTGGTCGAGGCGCAGCGCGAGGTCGAGGCCGCGGAGGTCAGCTTCCAGCTGGCCGAGTCCGAGCTGCGGCGCAAGAGCCAACTGTTCGCACAGAAGATTCTCGCGCGAACGAGTCTCGACATGGCGGAGGAAGAATACGATCGCGCGAGGATTCAGCTCGAACGCGCCGAGGATAGGCTGGCGTTGATCAAAGAAGGCAAGCTCCATCGTGCCGATGGCCGCGGGCTGGAGTCGACGATCCGCGCGCTCGAGGGTGGCATCGTCTTGCAGCGCATGGTCGATCCAGGCGATCCCGTCGTGCCGCTGACGTC
>CP070706.1:2037322-2042143 GCA_020350085.1 Acidobacteriota bacterium | reverse complement strand
GGGCGTGGCGCAGCCTGGTAGCGCACTCGCTTGGGGTGCGAGTGGTCGCCGGTTCAAATCCGGCCGCCCCGACCAAATCAGAGCAATCCTGAAGGCAACGAGTTGAGCGCTCGAGCAGGGCGGTCGCGCAGCGTGAGCGTACCCGGCCGTCACTCGTTTCCCACCCGAAATCCTGGTTGACACCGTCGAAGACGAGTTGCGCCTCGAGTGGACATACCAGTTTTGTATCGATATCGTTTCCGTATTACAACCTCGCTGGAGGCTCCATGGGAACGGTCACGATCTCTCCGAAGTTTCAAGTCGTCATTCCCAAAGCGATTCGCGAGAGGCTTGGACTCGAGCCGGGCCAGAAGGTGCAAGCCATCGTCTACGGTGATCGCATAGAGTTGATTCCCATCCGGCCCGCTGCGGAACTCCGGGGTTTTCTGAAGGGGATCGACACGCGCGTCGAGCGCGAATCCGACCGCGTATGAACGTCGTCGACTCCAGCGCATGGCTCGAGTACTTCGCGGACGGGCGTAACGCGTCCTTCTTCGCCACGCCGATCGAGGATCTCAGTCGGCTGGTCGTTCCGACGCTGACGCTGTTCGAAGTTTTGAGGCGCGTGCTGCAGCAACGCGACGAGAACGACGCACTCCAGGCCGTCGCGATCATGCAACAAGGTCTGGTAGTCGATCTCGACGACTCTTTGGTACTGGCCGCCGCACGGATCAGCGTGGAAGAGAAACTTCCCATGGCGGACAGCGTGATCCTGGCCACGGCGAGAGAATACGACGCGACGCTCTGGACTCAAGACGCCGATTTCAAGGGGATGAGAAAGGTCAAGTATCGCAAGCGCCAGAAGTAGCACGTTCGCAAGCCGACGATCGGCTGCCGCTGGCGGCAGCCCGGCCGACTACTGATCGGGCTCGACGGTCTCGACTACGGCGCCTGTCAGAACGCGCGCGACCCGGATCTGTCGGACACGAGCTTCGACGATATCGACGTGCCATCGGCGGAGGACGGCTTCTTCTATCTCGTGCGCGGCCGGAACGCCCTGTGCAAAATCGCGGGCTTCTGGGGCCGTTCATCGAGCGGTGCGACCCGCGAGAATCACAATCCGGGGGGCTGTGCGTGACACACCGCTCCGAAATCAGTCAGAAAAGACCCCGAGATGTGCGGAAAGTAGGTCGAGCATCCTAATGTCGCCGCGAACACGGGGTCTCTCGCTGACGTTAACAGCCGGCTCGGCGATCATGAACACGCAGCACGATTGTACGAGAACGCCCTGAAGATCCAGCAAGACGCGCTGGGTCCTGATCACCCGGACACGGTGTGGCTGCTGACCGAGCACGGGGACTTCCTCAGAATGACCGGAGACCACGCCGCAGCTCGCTCGACCCTCGACCGAGCTGTTCGGATCAGGGAACAACGGCTCGGCCCGGATCACCCGGAGGTGGCTGCCGCGCCTCACGCGTTGGGGAGTCTCCTCACCGATACGGGTGATTTCGGCAGTGCTGAGCCGCTGTATCAGCGCGCGCTGGCGATTCGTGAGAAAGCACTCGGCGCCGAGCATCCCGACGTGGCCGAGACACTCGAGTCCTGCGCCGGTCTTCTGCGCGTGGTCGTGCGCCGTGGATAAGCCAACGAAATAACCACCCGGGCCGGCTCTAGCACCTCCAAGACACGCTCACCAGGCGATGGTCCCCGACCGAGATCAGGGGTTCGAGATTGTGTTCCTGCCAGAGGGCGCCGCGAGCCCGTCCAGCACGACCGACCGACCGGATTTCACACCGATCGCGTCAAGGCGCGTGTGCCGATCCGTGCGACGCTGGATGTATGATCCAGAAGCGTCGCGAGATCGGACTCGCCGAGCGAGTTACTCAGGCCGAATCCAGCATCGCACGGCGCTCAGCTCGGCCACCTGAGTAGCGTAGCCGCCGAGCTATACATTCTAGACAGACGACAGGAGGATCTCATGACCGATGTCCGCTGTTTCCATCGCCTTCTGGTCGCGCTGCTCGTCGCGACGCTCGTTGCGGGTTGCGCGAGCTTAAGACCCGGTGGGCAGGGAGGCGAAGGCGAGCGCGTCACGCGACGGGACCGGACGGCGAAGGGAGCCGGCTACGGTGCCGCGGCGGGTGCGGCGGCGGCGATCTTGCTCGGCGAGCGCGAGGCCGACGAGATTCTCGTCGGCGCAGCGATCGGTGCAGGCATCGGCGCGGGAGTGGGCGCCTACATGGATCGCCAACAGGAGAAGCTGGCCAAGATCCCCGGCACCAAGGTCGAGCGCGTGGAGGAGGACATGCTGCTGCTGCGCTTGGACTCGGACCTGCTGTTCGCCGTCGACTCGGCGCAGCTGAGTGCCGACTCGCTCGTCTCGCTCGATCAGGCGGCGCGCATCTTCAACGAGTACCCGAAGACCGCCATCGTGTTGCAGGGCCACACCGATTCGACGGGCACGGAGGAGCACAACGAGAAGCTCTCGGAGCGACGCGCGAAAGCGGTGCTCCATCATCTCGTCGGGATGGGGGTGGCCGCGGACCGGATGCTCGCGCTCGGCTACGGCGAGGCGCACCCGATCGCGCCCAACGACACCGAGGACGGCCGGCGGCTCAATCGGCGCGTGTCGATGCTATTGAAGGCGAAGGCTCGCTGACGCGGGCAGGGGGGGCTCAGCTTCCCGGCTGCGAGGGGACCAGCAGGCCAGAGGAGACGTCGGCGAGGCGCCGGTGAGGGTTCGGCCGCAGGAAGTGCAGCAGCGCCGTGTAGGCGTAGAGCGCCCTGAGCCGCAGAGGCGCCTTTCCCGGCAGAGGCTGATCGGGATCGGCGGCCAGATGTGCGAGTCGCATCGATGCGCCCATGATCAGCCGCTCGAGCAGCTCGTCCCAGTCGCGCGCTTCTGCGCGCAGGTGCAGCTCGAGGCAGTAACCTACCCATCGGCGCCGATCTCGGCGCGAGCGATAGCCGACGCATCGGAGCATGCGTGGCAAGCGGGCGTGATCCGCGGGCGACCGACCGTCGGTCGGCTCCCAGTCTCCAGCTGACTCAACCATCGGCGAAGACTCCCTCTCCCGCCGCGAGCCGCGACGGCTGCTGACTCGCCGGGAGTGTACCGCGGCGCGCCCGACAAGGCAGCGGGAAACGGCGCGAGAGCTGCGCGGCAGGGCGCGCACACGAGTGGCATCGTTGACCCGGCGCGGTCGGCGACCTACCCTTCGCGCCGGGGTACCGAGGACAACCGTGACCGATCCAGACGTCAGCATCTTGGTGACCAACGACGACGGCGTGCGTGCGGCGGGGTTGGACATCCTCGCCCGAGAGCTGACGGCGCGCTGGGGAAAAGTCACGGTCGTCGCGCCGGACCGTGAGCAGTCGGGGGCCTCCCACGCGCTGACGATCCGCACGCCGCTGAGAGTGGATCAGCTCGAGGACGGCTGGTACGCCGTCGAAGGAACGCCGACCGACTGTGTCAATCTCGCTTTCTTCAACATCTTGGATCGCCCCCCCGACGTCGTCGTCTCCGGGATCAACGCGGGCTTCAATCTCGGCGAAGACGTGACCTACTCGGGAACCGTCGCCGGCGCGCTCGAGGCGAGGATCCTCGGCTCGCCGAGCCTCGCCCTGTCGACGGACAGCCGCGCGAGTGAAGAGCAGCTGACCGTGGCGGCGAGAATCGCCGTCCGGCTGACGGAGCTCGTCCTCGGGCGTGGACTGACCGGTGATGCGTTTCTCAACGTCAACGTTCCGCTCGAGCCCCGCGGCTACTGCGTCACGCGCCAGGGCCGCCGTTCGTTTCGTAAGGGTCCGATCAGTCGGCGCGATCCGAAGGGGCGCGAGTACTACTGGATCGGGCTGGCGCCTTCGGAATGGCACGCCGACGCGCACGCTGACCACACGGCGGTCGGCGAAGGGCTCGTCTCCGTCACACCGCTGCACTCGGACTTGACGTTTCACCGGGCGATTCCCGAGGTCGAGGCCTGGCAGCTCCCCGAGAGGGAGGCTCCTTGACCACGGCGTCGCGGGCCGCGGACGACCGGCGCCGGCGGATGGTCGAGCGGCTGGCCGAGCAAGGGATCTCCGATCCGGCGGTGCTCGAGGCCATGGCCCGCGTGCCGCGGGAGGCGTTTTTGCCCGAGGCGCTGCGCGGCCGGGCGTACGAGGACACGCCGCTACCGATCGGTCACGGACAGACGATGAGCCAGCCGTGGGCGGTCGCCCGACTGGCCGAGCTGCTCGCGGTCGAGCGCAGGGGGAAAGTGCTCGAGATCGGTTCCGGCAGCGGCTATCAAGCCGCGGTGCTGGCGGAGATGGGCCTGCGCGTGTTCTCCATCGAGCGTCACGCGCAGCTCGCGCGCGAGGCGTCCGCGCGGCTGCGCGCGCTCGGCTATCTGGCGGCCACCGTCAAGCACTTCGACGGAACCTACGGTTGGGCCGCGATGGCTCCCTTCGACGGCATCGTTTCCACGGCGGGCGGACCGGAGATCCCCGGCGTGCTCGTGCAGCAGCTTCGCCTCGGAGGCCGGCTCGTGATCCCGATCGATCGGGGTCGCGCAGGGCAGCGTCTCGTCGTCGTGACCCGCACCTCGGCGGGATCGCGCGAGGAAGACCACGGTCCGGCTTCATTCGTTCCCTTGATCGGCCGCTACGGCTTTCGCCCGGCGCCTCCGGCGTGAGAGCGCCCGAGGGAGCCCGCGAGAGAGATCGCCCCATGGATGCTTCGGCCTCGGCCACCCACGGTTCCTGGTTTCGACGGCTGTATCAACGGCTGCTCGATTGGTCCGCATCGAAACGCGGAGTCCAGGTGATCGGCGTCGTCTCGTTCGCAGAGGCGAGCTTTTT
>CP070706.1:2033716-2037222 GCA_020350085.1 Acidobacteriota bacterium | reverse complement strand
GTTTCTCATGCCCAAGGCCGAGTACCTGCCGACCGGCAACAGCAACTTCGCGATCGGCATGCTGCTCCCGCCCCCGGGCTACAACATCGAGGAGATCACCGAAATCGCGCTGGACATCGAATCAGAGCTCTCCCCGCGCTGGGAGGCCGCGCCGGGTTCTGGCGAAGCAGAGGCCTTTGAGGGAGGCGGCATCAGCAATTTCTTCTTCGTCGGCGTCGGCTCGGAGCAGGTGTTCATGGGCATGCGCGCCAACGACGATCGACGCATCGGCGAGCTCGTTCCTCTGCTTCAAGCTCAGCTGATGAAGGTGCCGGGAAGCTTCGGCTTCGCCACGCAGTGGAGCATCTTCTCCGATGATGCGACCTCGGGACGGACGATCAACGTAGATCTGCGGGGTCCGGATCTCGAGCAGCTCGTCGCTGCGGGCCAGCAGCTTTTCGGTCAGATCTTCGCCGAGATTCCCGGCGCACAAGCGATTCCGATCCCGAGCCTCGACCTATCGAACCCAGAGGTACGCCTGACGCCGGACCGGAGGCGCATGGCCGACGTCGGCCTGACCAACCGCGAGTTGGGCTTTACCGTCAACGCCTTGGTCGACGGCGCGAAGGTCACCGACTACCGAATCGAGGGACGTGAAATCGATCTCGTGCTCAAGGGAGATGAGCAGACTTTCCGCTTCGGACACGATCTCGACGAGATCCCGATCAACACGCCGACGGGAAAGCTCGTCACGTTGGGATCGGTAGCCAAGATCGAGTCCGTGGGAGGTCCGACGCAGGTCAATCACCAAGACCGGCAACGCTCGATCCGGCTTCAGGTAACACCACCCATCCACACCGCGCTGGAAGAGGCGATGGACATCTTGCGCGAGCAAGTGATCGCACCGGCGCGGGAGGACGGTACGCTGCCGGCCTCGATTTCGGTCAGATTGACCGGAACCGCCGACGATCTGACGCGCACGCGCCGCGCTCTGACCGGAAATTTCCTGCTGGCGCTCGCGGTGACATATCTGCTGATGGCGGCGCTGTTTCAGTCGTGGTCCTACCCGCTGGTGATCATGTTCTCCGTTCCGCTGGCCACGCTTGGCGGGTTCCTCGGCCTGCGAATCGTCAACCTGGCGACCGGTCAAGCGATGGACATCCTGACGATGCTGGGCTTCGTGATTCTGATCGGTATCGTCGTCAACAACGCCATCCTGATCGTCCATCAGTCCTTGAACCTGATGCGGCTCGAGGGCTGGTCATCGCAGCGAGCGATCCCCGAAGCCGTCCGCACGCGCGTGCGGCCGATTTTCATGAGCACCGCGACGAGCGTGTTCGGTTTGGCTCCTCTGGTGCTGTTTCCCGGCGCCGGTTCGGAGCTGTATCGAGGTCTCGGCAGCGTCGTGATCGGCGGCCTGATCCTCTCGACGATCTTCACCTTGGTACTCGTCCCGGCACTCTTCAGTCTAGCCACCGGTGCGCGGCGCCGGGCCAGGCGCCACTGGGGCGTGGAGGACGCCGCCGCGGCTGAGGAGGCCGGGCCGGAGCTGGCTTAATTCACCTGCTCAGTGCCCGGAGTCCGCGCCGGGTATTCAGGCCACAGGACTGTGTTGACTTCTCGGTATTGAAAGACGACCTCGGAGCGGGCTGACTCGAATTCTCCGTGGAGTCCTCTGTCGACTTCTACGGATTGCCGAGAGCCGCCTGACGAGCCTGCAGCCGGCCCACCTCCTCGGGTGTGAGTTCGAGCACATTCGCACGCTCGTACTGATCGATCATGTTGTCGATCAACGCGCGTGCCGCGGCCGGGTGCCCTATTTCCTCGAGCAGATCGAGAAGCTCGAACGAGTGACTTCGTGCCAGGTCGATCGCACGTCGGTCGGCTGAGCCATAAGTGAATCCGAGTATCGCAGCGATCTTCCCACGGAGCTCGAGGTGCTTGGCCATCAGCTTCGCCCGCGCCTCGGTCAGCCGCGACTCAACTTGCGCTTTCGAAGCTTCCTCACCGATGACGGCAAGCTGCTCGCGAACCTCCGTGAACTCACGCTCCAGAACCTCTGCGTCGTGTTGAGCGAGAGCCACTGATTGCAGTCCCCGTTCTACCATTTGGAAGCGGTTGTAGGCCCGGACACCGAAGAACATCAGAGCCACCACAGCCATCAGCAGGGCCGTGCCGAGACCGGCCGAGAGCGTCCTGTGCCGGCGGGTCCAGTTGACCGCGAGATCGACGAGTCGAGGCTTGATCGCCGAGACGGCACGGAACTCGCGAAAGCGACGGATGTCCTTGGCCAGCTCCTTCGCGCTCGGGTAGCGGCGACGCGGGTCCTTCGCGAGCGCCTTCATGCAGATGGCGGACAGCTCCCGCCCCGCGTTCGGGTTGATCTTCCGAGGTGGCGGAGGGTCGTGGTGCAGGACTTCGTCCAGGACAGCTTGTACAGTCGGGCCCGAGAATGGCTTTTGACCGGTCAGCATTTCATACAGGATCGCGCCCAATGCGAATACGTCTGCGCGGAAGTCGCGCACCTCGGCAAGACCGTGGGCTTGTTCTGGGGACATGTAGGAGGGCGTGCCCTGAACCTGACCGACCTCGGTCAAGTCCTCGATGAAGGGAGCTTCCTCCGTGGTGAGCTTCTTGGCGAGCCCCCAGTCGAGTAGCAGCACGGCGCCGAACTCGTCGACCATGACGTTCGAAGGCTTCAGGTCGCGATGAACGATCTGCTTGGCATGCGCGAATGCCATCGTCTGGCAGATCCGCTCGAAGAGATCGACAAAGTGCAGCATCGCTGAACGATCCTGAATCGTGCCCAGGCTGCGGTTGCGCAGCAGATCTGCCAGAGTCCGTCCTTCCAGCTTCTTCATGGCATAGAACGGCCGGCCATCAGCCATCACGCCCGCGTCGTAGACCGGAACGATGCCGGGGTGGGACAGCTGGGCCATGATCCGCGCCTCTTCCACAAAGCGCTGGCGCTGCCGTGAGTCCTTCGTCAGATGGTTCTTCAGGCACTTGACCGCCACCACCTGCGGCAGGTGGGAGTCCGCGGCCTCGCGCACGTCGCCCATGCCTCCCTCGCCCAGACGCGCGCCGAGCTTGAAGCGGGTGGAAACGGTAGCGGACGTCTTTTCGTCACTCGGACGTGACTCGCGACCGTCGCTGGACGAGTCCTGACCCGACGGCAGGTCCAGCGTTTCGTCGTGACCGGGTGGCTCGTCGGGGGGCGCCATCATACGGTCTTCACCTCATCAAAGCACAGCTTGCGGGTTCAAGTGAAGAAACCGGTGCGGCTACTTCCTCCTGCGGACCGAGGTCAGCCGAAGCGGCTCGACATCGTAGTGCTTGAGCTCCAACGCGCGCTGTTGTTCGTTCACGCTCAGCTCGACAGCCAGGGCAAGCAGTCCCTCTCCGTTGCCTTCCGGATCGACCTTGAGCTGGGTCAGCGACACGGCGTAGTCCAGAGTGCGTGCGCTGCGGCTGATCTCCCCCGAGGCGATGGGACGGTCGGTGGCCAGGATGATCTGACGCTTGCC
>CP070706.1:2029206-2033616 GCA_020350085.1 Acidobacteriota bacterium | reverse complement strand
TGAAGCCGGCCCCACCGGTGACGACCACCCGCAACCGTCCGTCCCGCATCGCACGTCTCCTGAGAGCATCCGCCGAGTCAGCAGTGCCTCGTCGGCACCTCGTCGGTCCTCCGATCGGGCCGATTCTACAGGAGATCCGCGGGGATGTTGCTCGAGGATCGCTGACCGAGCCTCGGACGGCTCGGGGCGCGGCGACGGCAGGCGGACGCGTACCGAGCGCGCCGACGGCGCCGCGGCTCATCCGTTGACCCCTCGCCCCGGGGTTGATTACCCTTCACCGCGACGCGGGTCGGCCCGCAGCTGGCAGGACACGATGACAGACTCGAGACCATTCGAGACACACCCCGAGCCGTCGCAGAAGTTCGGCACGTTTCTCGGAGTCTTCACGCCGAGCGTACTGACGATTTTGGGCCTGATCATGTACCTGCGCTTCGGTTGGGTGGTCGGCAACGTCGGTCTGCTGCTGACCGTGCTGATCGTCCTGCTCGCCAGCTCCGTGACGTTCGTCACGGCGTTGAGCGCGTCTGCACTGGCCACGAACATGAGGGTGGGCGTCGGCGGCGAGTACTTCATGGTGGCCCGCAGCCTG
The DNA here is from genome assembly GCA_020350085.1 of Acidobacteriota bacterium. Lineage (GTDB taxonomy): Bacteria > Acidobacteriota > Polarisedimenticolia > J045 > J045. Next base: position 2,033,027 of record CP070706.1, on the reverse strand, counting down.
GGTCTCGAGCTGGGCGGAATGATCGGTATTCCGCTGTTTCTGTGCCGCACGCTGAGCATCACCTTCTACAGCTACGGTCTCGCAGAATCGATCATGTGGCTCTGGCCACCGACCTGGGGAGCGGCGCCCGCGCGCAGCGTTCCGATCCTTGCCGGGCTGACCGTCGTCGTCATCACCGCCATCGCCGGCAAGAGCGCCGGTCTCGCGCTCAAGCTGCAGATCCCAATCATGGTCCTGGTCGGCGCCTCATTGATGGCGCTGACCGCCGGCGCGCTGAGTTCCGGAGTCGCCCCCCCGACAGTGACGCCTTCGTACCGCACGGCACCAGGAGGCTTCTGGTACGTCTTCTCGGTGTTCTTCCCTGCGGTCACGGGCTTTACGGCAGGCATCGGCCTGAGCGGCGATCTGAAGGACCCACGCCGCTCGATTCCACTCGGGACGTTGCTCGCCGTGGTAACGGGCACAGCCGTGTACCTGCTCGTGCCGACCGTCTTGTCGGTCTCCTCGCGCATCAGCGTCGAAGAGCTCCTCCAACCCGGGGTCGGTGTCTGGACCGCAACCGCCGTTCTCGGCGCCTGGCTCGTGTTCCCCGGCATGTGGGGAGCGATCCTCTCCTCGGCGTTCGGCAGCGTGTTGGGGGGACCGCGAGTCCTGCAGGCACTGGCGCGAGACGGTTTGGCGCCGGCCTTTCTCGCCCGCGTCTCCAAAACGGGCCAACCCGTCGTGGCGACGTGGATCAGCGGTTCGCTGGCGCTGATCGCGGTCGCCCTCGGCGGTCTCAACGCCGTGGCGCAGTTCGTGACGATTTTGTTTCTCACGCTCTACGTCACGATCAATCTCAGTGCCGCAGCGGAGAAGTGGGCTGGTGACGCGTCGTACCGGCCGACGATCAACGTGCCCTGGTACGTGTCACTGGCAGGCTCGCTCGGGGCGATAGCGGTGATGTTTCTGATCAATCCTTGGGCCTGTCTCGCCGCGATCTCGCTCGAAATCGTGCTCTATCTCTACCTCCGGCGCCGATCGCTGCGCCAACGTTGGGGCGACGCCCGAGCGGGGGTGTGGATGTCCGTGGCGCGGCTCGCGCTGCTCAGACTCCGCTCGCACGAGAGCGACCCCCGCAACTGGAGACCGCATATCTTGCTGTTTCTCGGCGATGCGGAAAAGCGCATCGGTCTCGTGCGGCTCGCGAACTGGTTCAATCAAGACCGCGGGTTGGTCACCGCGTGCCAACTGATCGTGGGGGACCTCACCAAGCAGCAGATCGAGATCGAGGCCGAGAAGTCGCAGATGGAGCACGCGCTGGCAGGCCACGGCCTCGTGGCATTCACCGAAGTCGACGTCGTCCCGGAGTTCGAGTCCGGCGTGATCGCCACGGCTCAGGCGAGCGGCATCTCGGGGCTTCAGTCGAACACGGTGATGGTGGGCTGGCCGTCCAAACCGGACCGGCTCGAGGCGTGGCTGCGGATCATGCGCGCGCTGTCGCGGGCCGGCAAGAGCATGTTGATCACGCGCCTCCAGTGGAGGCATGAGCCGGGAATGCAACCGCGCATCGATCTGTGGTGGGGCGGCCTGCAGAACAACGGCGACATGATGCTGCTCTTGGCGCATCTGCTGAGCGTGAATCCGGAGTGGAGAGATGCCCGCATCGTCGTGCGCTCGATCGCACGTGACGAGAAGGAACGGGAGGTCCAGATTCGAAGCTTGGCAGCCCTGCTCGAGGAGGTGCGGATTCGTGCCGAGACCGAGGTCATCATGAAGCCCGAAGAAGAGTCGATCGCCGACGTGATCAAGGCTCAGAGCCGATCCGCCGACATCGTGTTCTTGGGCCTTCAAGAGCAGGAGCCCGGAAGCGAGGGCGGCTATGCGCGGCGACTCGAGCAGCTTGCCGCTGCGCTGAATACGACCGTCTTCGTCCGCAGCGCGGGGCGATTTGCCGGCAGACTCATCGATTCGCAGCACCTCGAGTAGCCCACCGCTCGGCCGGTGCGAGTCACGAGTGGCCTCGTGGTGGGCCTTTCGCAGGGCAGCTTTTGGCCTTATCCTCTCGTGACTCGTAGGGAGCACACGAAGAGTCGTATCGCACACCAGCAGCACCACCAGGGATCGCAGCCATGACCGAACACGACTACTGGAAGGTCTTTCCCAGAATGCCGCACAAGGTCACCATCGGTGACATCACGGTTCGTGACGGCTTTCAGCATCTGGAGAAGTTCATCTCGACGAGAGCGAAAATCTTCTATGCTGAGCAGTCGATCTTCGCCGGCTGCCGCTACATCGAGGTCACGAATCTCGGCAATCCGTACTTGATGCCGCAGTTTCGCGATGCAGAGGAGGTGCTCGCCCACCTTCGCAGCGAGAGGTTCCGCAAGCGCTGCGAGAAGCGAGGCATCAATCCCGACGAGGTGTGCATTACCGCCGTGACGATTCGGGAGAGCGCCGTTGACCGCGCGATCGAGCTGCGACAGAAGGGGATCGGACCGGACCGACTGCTGATGATGGTCTCCACGGAGGAGGAACACCACTTCGCCAACTCCGGCATGACGCTGCCCGAGTACTGGAAGGAAGCCGAGCGATCGATCAAGAAGTGTCGAGATGCCGGCATGAAGATGTGCGGGACGGTGAGCACGATTTGGGGCAGCCCGATCGCGGGTGCGACGAAACTCGAAGACGCCGTCGAGTTCACCACTCGCTGGCTCGAAATCGGCGCTTCCGATATCGAGCACGCAGATCACGACGGCAGCGCCTCGGCACCGGACGTCTACCGCTACTTCTCGATGATTCTCGACAAGATTCCGGACCCGCGCATCCACATCGCACACTTTCACGAGACGAAGCGCGTCGCCGCCGCCTCGGTGCTCGCGGCGCTGCAGGCCGGCATCCGCAACTTCGAGGCGACGTTCGGCGGGATGGGCGGCCAGCCGGCGAACTTCCTCGACGACTGCCCCGTGCCGGGCACCGGTGAGTACTACTACGAGGATCCGCGCTACGTAGGGCTGACCTGCCTCGAAGATCTCCTCGTGCAGATCGACGAGATGGGAATCGAGCACGGCTACGACGTCGACCGTGTGCTGTGGCTGGGACGACAGATGGAGCGTACGGTCGGGCACAGGCTTCGCAGCGAAGCCGTGATCAACGGACGGACGCTGAAAGAAGGCCACCCCAGGTTCGCGCGCCCCGGACTGAAAAAGCTCAAGGCCAAACTCGGCGAAGCGCCCGGGCAGAAGATGCCGAGCGAATGGTCGCCCCTCGCCGTGCTCCCCGAGCGACATCGGACCTAGTCGCGCGCCGGTCGATCCGCTGGAGACCGGACTCTCCAGCTCTCATCGAGACGTCGGGCTACAAGTGAAGCTGGCCCGCGCGAGCACGCGATCGCTCGTGTCGCGAGCCTCTACCGTCCACTGGCCGACCGCTCTGAGTCTCTTCTCGGAGTACGTGCGCCAGTGCGGCCCTCCGAGCTCGAGCTCGATCACTTGCACCTGCCGGCTCTCGTGGAGCCAGACGTGGCGAATGCGCTCACCCGACGCGCCGCCGACGACGCGCGTGAAAAACGCGGCGCGGTCCCCGAGGTCGAACTCGTCGGAGCGACCTACCAGCTGTCGATGGACGACGGCTTGACCGACCCCGAACTCGGCCACGCTCAACCGGTCGGGGATTCCGACGGCATCGTCGCCGCTGGTTCGCGCGCGAGCCGGGCTCTGCGCGTTTTCCAGCAGACCAGCCACCGGTTCCGACGGAGCGATCTCTGGCCGCTCGTGAGCCGGCGCGCGGGCCGGCAACCGAGCGACCCGGTCCTCCCGCGCCGGCTCGACCGGCGGCGGCGG
>CP070706.1:2022645-2029106 GCA_020350085.1 Acidobacteriota bacterium | reverse complement strand
GCGCGTGCCGGATCCAGGCGTCGATCGTCGTCTCGTTAGCCACGCGCGCGATGTGATAGGCCGCTTCCTGACCGAGCGGGGGCTGTCCGTCGTCGCCGCACAGCGCCGCACAGCGCCGCACAGCGCCACGCCGAGCTGCGGCCAGAGCGCGATCGAACGGCCGATCCAGGCCAGATCCCGCAGCCACCGCGACGAGCGACCGAAGCACTCTCTCGTCAAATCGGACTACCGGGCGTAGCCCGACTCTCGCCAGCCGTAGCCGTCGGAGAACGTCGCCGCCGCGCGGGCGAGCGGCACCGTCACGCGATCGAGCAGCCCGCGCACCGCGAGCGCCAGAACGTCCGCTTCGCGCGGACTCAGCGCGGAGAACTTCTTTGCAACGGCGCCGGAGGTCTCGTCGCTTGCATCCACGCGGGACGCGTCAGCAGACGGTCGGCCTGTCACGCAGACGGGCTCTTCGAAAGCACTCATCGACGTATCGCTCGTTGGTGAGACCGTGAACTTGTCGGGAAGATGTTATTCTAACACGAGAAGAGAGCTTTACCATCTGAAAACATATATTCGGACACCTTTTTCTCACTGGTGCAACACGACTCTACCTGTTTCTGGACGGCACGGACCCGAATTGTCTCGCAGCTACGGCAACTCGCCGAGCAGCATCTTTCCGTCCACGAGATGAAGCTCGCGAAACAGCCGGTGAAACAGGTCCAGGCGGACGAGGCCTTCGTGATCGTGCGGATAGGTATCGAGAAGGCGCGGGCTGGCGAGCACGATCAGCTTGGTCCGGGCTCGTGTCAGGGTGACGCAGAGACGATTCGGCGAGAAGAAGAACTGCGTATCACGTCGCAGTGCGTCGGGGTCCGAACAGGCCAGCGAGACGATCACGGCTTCACGCTCCTGGCCCTGGATGCGCTCGACGGTGTCGATGAGGGGAAGCGGCACGTGCGGCCCGAGTCGCTCGCGCAATCGGCGGCCGATCTCGCGGTTTTGCACGCGAAACGGGGAGATGATCGCGAGCTCCTGTGCGGGCAGGCGTTGCCGAACGAGCAGCTCCTCGGCGAGCGCCGCGGCCAGCCGTGCCTCATCGGGCGACTGGGTGCGATGGCCTTCGTGGGGGACGCTGACCAGGACGGCCCCGCGGCTCGGATCGAGCACGCTCGCGAACGCGCCGTCGGGCGCACGCAGCGTCAGGCGACGCGATCGGGCTGATTCGGCGGGCTCGAGAGCCCCGTCGTAGAACGCTCGCGCGGGAAACGCACACACGGCATCGCTCATGCGGAACGTCAGGTCGAGCCGCGTGGATCGCTGCGCTGCGCGCAGGTGCGCGAAGATCGAGAGGCCTGCCAGCGGGTCTTCGTAATCGCCCACCACGACCGGCCCGAGCTGCCGATCATCGCCGAAGAAGATCCAGCGCTCGGCCGCGAGAAGCGCGCAGGCGGCATGCGGGAGCGTGATCTGCGCGGCCTCGTCGAAGGCCACCCGCGTGAATGACGTCGGCGCCCCCGCCGCACAGAGCCGACGCGCGCCGAACAGCGTGGCCCCGACGACGAGCCCGCCGCCGGCCGCCGGCCGCGGGACCTGCCGCGCGCTCGACACGCAGGCCACGCCCGCGCCAGCCAGCGCTGCTGCGCCGTCCGGGCGCGCACCGACGCGAACGAGGCTCAAGGCCCGGCCCGAGCGCCCCACCACCTTGCCCAGCGCGGTCAGCACGTTGTCCACCGCGCGGTGGGTCTGCGCCGTGACGAGAATCCGCTCCCCGCGCCAGCCGAGCGCCGCCAGCAGGAGCGCCAACAACCACGTCTTACCGGTGCCCGGCGGGCCCTGGACGAGATGAAACGGCCGGCGCGACCATGCTTCGACGAAGGCCTGGCACTGGGAGGCCGTCAGCGACCAGCCGCGGGCCGCCAGCCGTTCGACGGAATCCCGCGCGCGCGCAGCCTCTGTCTGGTCCACCGCGGTCTCGAGCCGCAGGCCCAGCAGCCCTCGCACCGATTGCTCGAGCGCTCCTCGACCGCGGTAGACCCGCGCCAGGGACTCCAGCATCAGCTCGGTCAGATCGACCGCGCCGCGATCGAGCACGAGCGGGCGCGCAGACCTTCCGGCCTCTGCGAGCAGTCCCGCGAGCGTCTCCCCGTCGCTGCCCCACGGCAGCGCGAGCGCGAGCCGCTGCCCCTGCCGGTCTTCCTGCTCGAGCCGCAGCTCGGGAGCCGCGTGAGGGTCGTCGCCAAAGCCGAGCCGCAGCGGATCGCCGACCCGAAACCGCGAGCGTCCCAGCGCGGCGCGGACGAGCAGCCGGCCCGGTCCTGGCAGCCACTCGACGATCTCGACCCCAGCGATCGCGTCGCCAGATTCGACCCGCGCCGGCAACGGCTGAGACCAGATCTCGTCGAGGTCTTGATGGCTGGCGGATCGCTCTGCGAGCAAGAAGCGTTGCAGTCGCCGCCACAGCTCGCGGTCGCTGGGCGGAGGATCCCTTCGACCGTCGCTCGTCATCGGCGCGCCGGCCGGCGCGCTCCGCGGGCCTGCCGCGGCCACCGGCATCCCGAGCGGCGTATCCAGTCCACGATCGCACCGAGCTGCCCCAGCCGCGCCAGGCCGAGATCGACGATCGACTGCCGCCAGGGGCCATGCGCATCACGCCGCAGCTGATCGAGGAGCACGAACGCTGGCAAGAGGTCCGCAAACGGCGGCTCGTTCCAACCTGTCGGCTCGTTGCCGGCGATCGCAGCCGTCACTTCGTCGAGCGTGTAGCGACGCACGGGCAGGTAGGCCGCAGCCCGCCGCAGCGTGACGGCGAGGTCCCAGAGCCGGTCGTCGAGCGCCGCTTGCCGTCGAGGAGACAGATCGACCCGCTCGGCCAGCCGCGACAGAGCGCGCGGTGTCTCGCTACCGAAGTGAAGCAGCGGGAGAGCGCCCTTCTCGACGAGGGCGACGAGCTCGCGCAACGCGTCGGCCCGCTCGGTATCGTTGAGAAGCACGCGAACGGTGTCCACATCGCGCTGGCCCTCGCACCGCGCGCGCCAAGCGAGCAAGACAACCTGCTCGCGCTCGAGCGGATCGCGCTCGGCGTGAACGAGCAGCTCCCCCTCCGGTGTTGCGGGTAGCTCGAGCGGACGCGCCAGGGTGACGCGGCGCTGGGCCAGCGCTCGAGCCTGGCGCACGAGATGCTCGAGCCCCAGCGCAGGGCGGTCCTCGCAGGGCGACGCTGTCGGATCGTGCGCGGCCAGCGCCGCCACCGTCGCGAGGCCGCTTCGCTCGAGCACGCGCCGGCGCGTGCGCGTCATCCCATCGACGAGAGACAGATCGTCGGCCGCGATCAGCTCGGGCAAGCACCTCTCGCGCCAGCGACAGCGCCCGCAGGCCGCGCTCCAAAACGGCTGCGTCTGCTCTTCGCCATCGACGATCGCCGCGACGCGCCGTCGGGCGGCATCGAGCACGTATCGCAGCTCGGTCAGCGAGAACACCTCTTCGCGGCCGTCACCGAGCCACAGAAAGCCGCGCTGCGGTGCGCGCTGCTGGCATCGCTCTAGCAGCCAACCGGCGAGCGCGACCTGCAGGACGTGGTCGGCGCGCGGCTCGAGACCGGCCTTGACGTCTCCCGGCTCGTAGTGGAAGTCGCCGAACGCCGATCGGCCCGGCACGCGCCGGACGAAGTCGGGAATCGCCAGAAAGCGCCCGTCGTACAGCACGGCCTGATAGACACCTTCGACGCCTCGCTGCAGCAGCTCGGCCGTGCGCTCGGCTCCTCGTGGGAAATCGGGGGGCGAGTACTCCGGTTGCGGCCAGCCGAGCCGTTCGGCGTGAGCCCGCTCGAGCTCGAGGCCCCGCTCGGCGAGAAGACGGCTCGCTTCGTCAGGGACCGCGCGCTCGCTGTGGGGCCGCCGGCGGTCGAGGCTGATCCGGTGAAAGCAGACCGCGAGCTCGTACAGATCGCTCGCCCGGATCACCGCGTCGGAAGGCATCGGGAGGGGGATCTAGCCGGCTAGTCGCGACGGAGGAACAGTTCCTTTTCGATCGCCTCGCACAGCATGTGACCGATCAGGCAGTGAATCTCTTGAATCCGAGACGTCTTTTGGCCCGAAACGACCAAGGCCATATCCGCCGAGTCCTGGGCGCGACCGCCGTCGCGGCCCAGCAGCGCCACGGTCAACATCTGCTTGTCGCGAGCCGCACGCAGTCCTTCGATCACGTTGATCGAGTTGCCCGAGGTCGAGATCGCGATCGCGGCGTCTCCCTTGCGTCCCAACGCCTCGATCTGACGGGCGAACACGAACTCGAAGCCGGCGTCGTTGGCGATCGACGTCAGCGTCGAGGAATCCGCCGTCAGCGAGATCGCCGGCACACCCGGCCGCTCGATCTGGAACCGGCCGACCATCTCCGCGGCGATGTGTTGCGCGTCGGCGGCGGACCCACCGTTGCCGAACAACAGAATCTTGCCGCCGCCCTGCAGCACGCGGATCAGCCGGTGCGCGGTCTCGACCAACACATCGGCTTGGCGCTCCATGAAGCGCTTGACGAGAAAGACGTGCTCTTCGGCGATCTGCGTGAACTCGTTGAGCTGCATCAGCGCTTCCTCCCGGTCCACAGGCAGAGCATTTTAGCCTCGCCCGGGCAGCGAGCGCCTCTTGGAGGTCTATCAGGAGCCGGTGCGCGTGATGAGCGTGTCGGTGGCGGCGGCCGAGCACCCGACCGGGTGTCTCAGCCTCGCTGGGCGCGGCCGGCGGGGGCGCGGAAGAGATCGCGCAGGCGCACGCGGTGCATCGAATCGCTGCCGAACGCGGCCTGCAGCTGCGCGAGCATCCCCTCGTAGGGACCGAGCGTCCAGCATTCGCTGGCGTCGAGCTGTTCGAGCGGCTCGTCGGCTCGTTCGTTGAGCGGGCAGATGTCCCGCATCTCGACCGCCTCGTCGGGGGCGTCCACCTCGTCCTCCTCGTGCTCCTCGATCCAGCGCAGGGGAAGGCCCTGGGTGCGACAGAGGTAGGGACGGTCTTCGTAGATGCGGCACACACCGTGAACGCTCAAAAAAGCGCACGCGCCGCGCGGAAACGGCTTGCCCTCGGCGAGCAGCTCGGCATGGTTGCGGCGGATGCGCTCGGCCTCAACCTCGAAGACCGTGATCTCGTCCACGCAGCAGTGATAACAGCCACGACGGCACTTGAGCCGTTCCGCGTGGCGGTCGGCCAAGGTGCCGATTTCCCGGTCGATCTCGGCGTGAAGCGCGATCAGAGCCTCTAACACGCTGTCCTTGTTCATCCGCGCCAACTTACCGCGAATCTCCGAGTGGCGCCCGGAGCACACGAAGAAAGTCCACGCGAGAAGGGTGCCACCGCGCGATGCGCTGAGTATGATCACGCCCTTTCGGAACGAGCACCGATCAGGACGGAGGCCCGCTCATGCCCGCGCGACAGATCGACCCATCGTCACTGATTCTCCTCACCAGCGATGGCATGGGGCGAGGACCTGACGAGCTGCGTCGAAAGCTGCTCAGCACCTTCCTGCAGCTGCTCGACGAGAACGGGATGCGACCCGGCGCGATCTGCTTCTATACCGACGCCGTCAAGCTCGCGCTCGAAGGCTCGCCCGTGCTCGAGCAGCTGCGGCGGCTCGAGAGCGAGGGCGTGCGCCTGATCCTGTGCAAGACCTGCCTCGATTACTTTGGCGTGGCCGAGCAGGTGGCGGTCGGTGTCGTCGGCGGGATGGGCGACATCATCTCGGCCATGGCCCTAGCCGAGAAAGTGATCACGCTCTAGTCCCCGCCCAGGTGCGCCCACAAAGACGCCTCACGGCCATTCCTGCTCGGCACGGTCGAAGCGCAGCATCTGATCGAGAAACGACTCCGGCTCACCGAGAGCGACGTCGACGAGGACGCCGTCGGCGCCGACGACCGGCACCATTCGCGGCATGACGGCGGCGTAGAAGTCCGGAACGCCGGCGCGCGCGGCCCGCGCGACGACCTCGTCGCGAAGAGTCGGATCGAAGTGGATCGCGTACTCGTCGACGAGCATCTTGGCGGCGTCGTAGTCTCCCGTGGCCTTGATGCGCTGAATCTCGCGCGTCAGCTCGGCAATCCCGGCCCGCATGCCGTCGAGATCCGTCACCCGCGCATACGTGTTGCCGTCTTCGTTGACGAAGGCGACGACGCCTTTCGCTCGCATCAGCCACTGCGTGATCATCCACGCCGCGCGCATGTGATCGTCCTCGATCCGGTCGCCTTGCTTGATTCTCCTGAGCTGCATCAGCGCGAATCGCGGATACGCCCGCAACGACTCCTCGGCCGCGGCCGCGTCGGATAGCGCCCCGATCTCGAGAAGAAGCGGATCCTGCCCGTGGAACAACGCCAAGAGCTCCGCGCGGGCCTCCTCCAGCGTGTTGTACGTCTCGCGCAGGTGATCGACCGGTTCGCCTGCGAGCGTCTCCGGCACCTTGCCCGAGGCGTGGCCCAGCACCTCGTGCATCGACGT
>CP070706.1:2018878-2022545 GCA_020350085.1 Acidobacteriota bacterium | reverse complement strand
CGGGCGCCTGCTCGCGCAGGGCCAGGACGAGCGCTCCCGGGACGGTCCGCCCGGCGAGGGTGCGCACCTCACCCCGCAACCGGCCGGCGACGGACGCGGGGGCTGCAACGTCGGCGCTCGCGGCGAGGCCGGCGGACACGCCCGCCGCAGCGAGCGCCAGCAGCAGCACCACCTGGTTCTCGCGCCCTGAGCGAGCTGAAGAGGCTGATGGGAAGCTGGTCGGCGACTTCTTCACGAGGTCTACGTGTATCACGCGGGCGGCAGGCGGACGAGCGGCGCGGCCCACACGGCGACGAACACGACCCGCGGGCTGGCGTCTCAGCGCGATGTGGTCCGGAAGCGCCCGAACGCTTAGATTCGCCGCCGGAGCCGCAGCAAGCGCGATGAGCCCCCTGACCATCGAGGCGGTCTACGAGAAAACCCCAGCTCCGGTGAGCGGTGGTGAGCCCAGCCTGCGGTGGGGTCTGCGGGCCCGGCTGGGGGTCGCATCAGACGCGACGGTCTCGACGGCCTTCCCGGCGCGCGCCGGGCGCGCGCGGGCCACGGCGCGGCCGCCGGCATTCGAGGCGGGTAACGTGCCCTTACCGCTGACGCGCGAGCAGCCGATCCTCGCCTACAGCCGGCGGGGGCTGCCGCTTCTCGGCGAGTTGCCGGGTGGCCCCGGCGCAGGGGCGATCGTCGACCGACGCGTGTGAAAGCGGGCTGCCGGTTGCTGCCCGCGATGATTCCCGGTTATGGTTAGCGCCTTTCAGGCCCGGGCCATGTTGCAGTAATCCGGGCCTGCTATTCCCGTGCTCTTCCGAGCCTCACACTCGGCGATGATTCGCTCTCGTGCGCGGGGATGGCGTTGCGTAGTGCCTGCGCGCCCGAGGATGCGCTCCAAAGTGAGGAGGCTCGTGCCGATGAGACGATCGATGCGAAACTGGGCTGTGATCGGTGTACTCGCGCTGTCAACCGTGGTCGCGATGGCAGGAGAGGCTGGTAAGGGAAGCGAAGGGTTCTTCATCAGCGACGATGACGGCCTCTTCACGCTCAACGCGGAGTTCCTACTCCAGCTGCAGGGCACGTACCTCGAAGAAGAAGTCGCCTTGGCAGGAGACCTCTACTCCGGCTCGGCGAACACGGATCTCGACCCACGCAGCGACTTTCTCGTGCGGCGCGCGCGCGCCGCGTTCTTCGGCAGCGCGTTCTCGCCGTGGCTGCACTTTCGGTTCGAGCTGGAGAGCAGTACTGACCACGACTCCCTCGAGCTGCTTGACGCCTACATCGCGATGGAGTTCTCAGAAGCGAACAACTGGAAATTCGGCCAGTTTCGCACACCGTTCGATCTTTTCGAGATGATCGAATCCAAATACCAGATGTTCGTTGAACGGCCCGTTGGGACGGCTGGTATTGATTTTCGAGCCGACGGACTTTCCGACATCCACGCGCTCGCCCCGTCGAGAGACATCGGTCTGATGTACTCGGGTCACACGAAGAGCGAGCGCATTCACTGGAAGATCGCCGTTCAGAATGGAAACGGTCGGAACCAGACATCAAACGACAACAACGATTTCATGACCACGTTGCGCCTTGAGTTCCAGAACGAAGGCGGCTTTTCTTACAAAGCCACCGCAGCACACCATCCCGAGCGCACGGAGTACACGTTCGGCGCCGCGGTGACGGGCAACTCGGTCAACAACCCCATGTTCGGCGACGGCTTGATCGATCTCGAGTTCGGCGGAGAGTGTTTCGTCGGAGTCAGCCGCAGCTGCGGCTACGTCACGGCGGACAACGACGCGCTCGAGGTGTTCGGTGCGCTGCGCACACGTGCGTTTCAGATCAACGCCAGCTGGCAAGCTTGGACGTTTGAGCAGCAGGCTCTCAATGCGAGCGGGACGCTGACGGACCTCGACCAGACGTATTGGAACGTCGATTTCGGCGGCTTCGTCAGCGACAAGAGGGAGCTCGCCGGTCGCTACGGCGTCATCGAGTTCGACGATCCGGTCGACATCACCCATATGCCCGGCGCCGCGGACTTGAAATTGACCGACCGAGAGGTCTCGGAGTGGCGTGCCGGTGTCAATCACTATTTCTCCGAGCACAACTTCAAGCTGATGATCGATTACGGCGAGGTGACGGTCGAAGACGACGAGCTGCTGATCATCGAGGACTCTCCGCTGGACGCGACGACCGAGCTCGGCAAGCGCGAAGAAACCTCGTCAGGTTTGAGAGTGATGTTGGCGTTCTTCATCTAAGCGTCGTCGCTGAACGCTCTTCAGCGATGCAACGCCCCGCCGCGATCTACAAACCCGAGCGGGGCGGCTGTCGCCGGCGAATCCGACCCAGCCGGGGCGGCGCAGCGAGCGGAGGTCCAGGCATGAAGCATCCGGCACTGAGCGGCGGGATCATCACCCTCGTAGTGCTGCTCGCGGCGAGCGTTCCTTTGGTCGCGGGAGAGGCAGAAGCCAGCGAGGACGGAATCACGATCGTCGAGGGCGAAGAGTTTTCCCTGACCATGCACGTCTTGGGACAAGTTCAGCTCGAGCGGCGGCGGCGGCGTTTCGAGTTCGGCGGCGGCCTTTACGGCTGGCTCGGGGAGCGGGCCGAGCTGACGCCCGTCACCGACACGACGACCGAGTCCACCAGCTCTTTTCATCTGCGGCGCGCGCGGGCGATCTTCGAGGGCAACGCGTTCAGGCCTTGGGTCAACTTCCGCCTCGAGCTAGAGAGCAACTCCGACGACATCACCCCGGAGTTGCTCGACGGATACGTCGAGATGGCGTTTTCGAAGCGATTCGGTCTGACCGTCGGCCAATTCAAGACGCCCTTCGACCTGTTCGAGCTGACGCGCTCGTGGCGCCAGGCGTTCGGCGAGCGAGCACTCGGTACGCGTTCACTCGTTCCGGGCCGTGACATCGGACTCATGGGCGCCTACCACGGCAGCGAAGGTCGCTGGCACGTGCACGCGGCCTACCAGAACGGCTCGGGAGCCAACAGCCCCGACACCGACGACGACGATATGTACGCGCTTCGCGTCGAGCTTCAGAGCGAAGGAGGTTTCGACTACGACCTGTCGGCAATATCGCGGCCGGATGATCCCGAATACGCGTTCGGCGTGGCGTATCTCGGCAATTCGATCGGGCTCCGCGACATGTTGACCGGTGGGCTGTGCATGGAAGGTCCTTTGACCCCTTGTGAAGTCAGCCCGGAAAATCGCGACGCCCTCGAAGTCTTCGGCGCGCTTCGTGTGAGCGGCTTTCAGATCAGTGCCAGCTTGCAGTCCTGGACCATTGACGACGGACGATGGATCAACGTCGGAGCCTTCCCGGGCCTCGGTTTCCGCCTGCCGCTGACCGACCCGCAGATCCTGGAGCTGACGGTCAACGAAGACGAGATCGTGCTCGCTCGCGAAGATCTGGACGTGCAGCTGGTCCAGGCCGAGGCCAGCGCGATGATCGGCCCCAGGCTCGAGGCGGTGGGACGCTTCAGCAAGGTCGAAGAGGACGATGAGCGCCTGGTCGCCGATCCCGCAACGGCGGGGCTCGGCTCCGAGGTGCTGACGACGGACGCGAGGCTGCCGGGACAGCCGAACCCGCTGTTGCTCGAAGACCGCCCCAACTACGTCACGGCAAAGGATCGCGTGAGCGAGTGGGGCTTTGGTGTCAACTACTACATCTCCGAGTCG
>CP070706.1:2014419-2018778 GCA_020350085.1 Acidobacteriota bacterium | reverse complement strand
TTGACGAACGGCGCCGCGCTCGCTGGATTCGTTCAGCACGGCCTGCGCCAGCTCAGCAGCCGAGTCCCAACGTCGCTGGCAACGCAGGTCGCGCGCTCGGGCCAGTGAGGCGAACAGCCGCTGCGGCGCGGCTCCCAGAGCGCAGGCCAGCTCTTCGGCCAAATGCTGATGCGCGCGGGCCTGCTTATGATCGCCGAGTCGGTAATGAGCTTCTCCCATGCCGAGCAGTGCCGAGATGCGATGCTCGTGGCGCACGAAGCGAGTGGCTTCGTCGAGCAACTCCTGCGCGACAGAGAGCGCCTCACTGTAGCGTCCGCGCCGGTTGAGCAGGAACACGAGATTCTCGAGCGGCATTTCGAGCGGAATCGCGACTTCCATCGTTCGCAGCCCCTCGATCGTGGCACGCAGGATCCTCGTCGCCTGGTCGATGTCTCCCAAAAAAGAGAGGATCAGCGCTTCATTGGATCGCGCCAACAGCCCCCAGAGCAGATCGCCGCTATCGACGAACAGCCGTCTCGATTCGGCCGCGGCCTCGAGAGCGGCTTTCTCTTGACCGGTGATCGCGAGCAGCAAGGCGGTGTCGTGCAGCGTGTACGCGTGGCCGACGGGATTGCGACTACCGGCGGACAGCTCGAGCGCCCGCGTCATCGGCCTGAGCGCCTCGCGGTGCTGCCAGCTCATCCACAGCGTCGTCGCCAACGCTTTGCTCGCGATCGCGATCTCCCTGGCATCGTCGGTGCTCTCGGCGATCTCGACCGCTTCTCGCGCGGCGCTCAACGCCTGCGGCCAATCGCCCTCGGCGCGCAGATTCGCCGCGAGCATGCTCCGCGCGCGCGCTTCGCTGCCGCGGTCGCCGAGCTGGTGAGCAATCGCGCCCCAGCGGCGGCAGACGGCCGCCGCTAGCTGGCGTTCGTGTGCCTCGCGTGCCGCGTGCTCGAGCTGGCGGCAGATCTGCAGGCTCTGTACCGAATCCTCGCGCGTGCGCTCGAGCGCCGCTTCGTAGAGCGGGAGGGCCTTGCGGTACTGCCATTGCCGGCACAGCTGATCGGCAGCGGTGAGCAGCTCTTCGCACACCTCGGCCCCGGCGCCGGCGGCGACGAGGTGCCGCGCTCTTTCCACCCGAACGTCGGGGCGCCCGGCGAGAAGCGCCGCCCAGCGGTGATGCCATCGCCGGCGGTTCGCATCGCCCAGCTCGGCCAACACCGCTTCACGCAACAGCTCGTGCGTCACCCGGAGGCGTCCGTCGTCGAGCCGCTGCAGTAGGCCGCGCCGCATGAGCTCACCGACCGCCGGCTCTGCCGAGCCGGAAAAGAGGCCATGGGCTTCTGCCTCACTGGCGGGTCGTCGAGCACATGCCAGTGCTTCGAGCAGCGCGCGCGCGGCACGCGTCAAACGACTCAGACGCGAGAGCAGCAGTTCGTGGGCCGTGCGCGCCACGGCCAGTGACTCCGCATCGGGCCGCGGGTCGGCCTCGAGCAGCTCACGCAGCAGCTCGCGCAGGAACAGCGGGTGGCCGTCCGTCAGCCTCCACATGCGTTCCCGCACGGCGGCCGCCTGCGCGCTTCCCAACGTTTGCTCGCAAAGCTCGAAGACGGCCTCGCGCGCGAGCATCCCCAGAGGCATCAGCTCGGTCAGCCCCTCCGCCGCGGAACCTTTCAGCGTCGTTTCGAACGCGGGGATGGCCTCGGCGGCCTCCTCGAAAGGCAGCGAGGCCGCCAGCAGTCGCAGCGGCAGTCGGCGAGACATGCGCGCGAGGTGCCAGAAAAGATCCAGCATCAGTGCGTCGGCGCGCTGCAGGTCGTCGATGATCAGCACCAACGGACGGACTTCGGCGACATCGGCGAGCAGCGACGCGACGGCGTCGAGCATCTGGAAGCGGTCCAGACTCGCGGGCGCCGCGGAACGAGGACCGAGCTCGTCGAGAAGCTCGGGAGCCAGATGGCCGATCGTCGTCTGGAAGCGCCGGAGCAGCGCCTCGCGCGCTCCGGAGCGGCCGCCAGACGGAAGCGCGATGCGCACGAGCTCAGAGACCGGCGCCAGGGGGTCATCGTCACCGGCGTGGCAGCTCGCGGTCGCAACGCGGAAGCCTCGTGCCAGCAGCTGCTCGCCACAGCCAGCCAGCAGGCGCGTCTTGCCCGCGCCCGGTACTCCGACGACGACGAGAGCTCCGGGTGCGTCTCGGCTCGTGTCCGTCAGCTTCTCGATCACGTGGCCCAGCTCTTTGTCTCGCCCGATCAGCGCGACGCCCTCGAGCAGATCGCCCCCGAGCGCGCCTCGCGACATCGGCGCGGCCAGCGGGCGCAGCTCCTCGAGCACGCTGCCGGCGTCGGGGTATCTCCTTTCGGCAACGGCGTCGAGCATGCGCACGACGGCGCGGTCCAGCCGGCCCGGCACCCCCTCGCGGGCACGCGAGGGCGCTTCGGCTCCGTCGGGCAGACGACCCACCAGCGCGGCGAACACGATCACGCCGATGGCGTACAGGTCGCTTTGTGGCGAGGGGTCCTGCCCGACGAGCCGCTCGGGAGCGAGTGCTGATGGCCCACGCCTGGTGCGTGGCGAGAGGTCGAGACACAGCGGCAGGGGAGTGCCTACCCGCACGCTCGGATCATCACCACGCTCGAGCGCGCGAACGGCCTCGAGATCGAGGGCTCCGTGAGCGAGTCCGCGGCGGTGGAGCGCATCGAGCGCCTCCAGCGAACGAACCATGACCGTCGCGACCCACTCGGCAGACCGCTCACGGGCGGCTTCGTGCAGGGGCGAGCCGCCGATCGGCTCGCTGACGGCGAACGGGCGCCCGGAAGCGTCGTCGATCCCGAGCGCGTGGATTCGCGCCAGGCACGGGTGGCGCACCAAGGCCAGCGCGCGAAGCACCTTGAGCGTGTCGGTGGCTTTGACTGACTCGCTCGCAGCGAGCAGATGCAGGACGTGGCCGTCGAGCTGCCCGAGGCGATCGCGCACCACGAACTCATCGCGACCGTCGGCCGCGGGCAGGCCACGGATCACGTGAAACCGCTCGCCGATCGAGCGCATCGCGCGGGGGTCGAGCTCGCAGCGCTCGATCCAGCGATAGAGGGTGGCACGGCCCACGCCCAGCAGCGCCGCGGCACGCTTGCGGTTGCCTCCGGCTCGGGCGAGAGCTTCGAGGACCCGCTCGCGCAGCTGACCGACACCTGAGTTCAAGAGAACGCTCCTGGGGATCCACCCCGGCTGCCAAGTGTCTCATGAATCGGCCGCTGGGCGAGACAGATCTTTGGTGGGTGTCTCAGCGAGGTGGAGAGCATCTGTCGAGGCCCACTGCGAGCGCGGGTGATCGAGGACGAACTTTTTCGGAAGCCTCGCACGGTGAGAGCCCGCTCATGATCCTCGAACGCTCGGCTCTCATCCCCGCTCGCGGCGAGACGCTTGGTGGTCGCTGCGCGGGCGACTCGGTTGCCTGCTGAGACGTTGTGTCGGTCGTTGTCTCTACGGGAGACAGATCGTCGTTCTCAGGACCCGGCGAGACAACGGCAAGTTTTCTTTTCGCAATGACTTGCTACATCGAGACACCATCGAGCGCGTTGTGTATGAGACAAGCGCCCCTGACTGTCTCACGTTGTTAAGGCTCTATTTGACATTTGTTTAGCAGCGAACGAGGGACGGCACGGAAGTTGCTGCGGAGTTGGGAGGAGGACGAGAGATGAGTTCCCAGGGGGAGTCAAAAATGCGTCACAAAGCATCGGCCCCAAGATCGTTGGCTTGGATCACCGCACTCGGTGTTTGCGCGGTGCTGCTCGCGAGCTTTGCCCAGGCGAGCGACGACGAGACGGCGTCACAGACCGCCGCGTCTGCTGCAGCGCGGGCCGAGATCGCCGAGGACTTGCACCAGATCCTCGCGCAGGCCGCCGACGGCGAGGCGGTCCCCGTGGTGATCCAGTATCGCGAGGGTGTGACGGCAGCGGGACGCCACGCGGGTCAGCCCGGCACCCGCGTCGTCCCGTCGCTCGATTCCGTTCTCGCCAGGCTTGATGCCAGGCAGGTCGAGTCGCTGGCACACGACGCCTCCGTGCTCTCGATCTCGCCCGATCGGGTCGTCCGCGCCAACCTCGATGTGGCCCACGCCGACGCCAACGCGGACATGGCGTTCGCGCGCTACGGACAGACCGGCCGGGGGATCACCGTGGCCCTGATCGACACGGGGTTGGCTGCGGACGTCAGCGTGCCGGAGGAGCGCGTCGTGGCCCGCGTCGATTTCGTCGACGGCGAGAGCGAAGAAGCGACCGATGGACACGGTCATGGCACGCACCTCGCTGCGATCATCGGTGGCGAGCAAGGAATGGCCCCCGAGGTGAGCTTTGCCGTGCTGCGCGTGCTCGACGAGCA
>CP070706.1:2005258-2014319 GCA_020350085.1 Acidobacteriota bacterium | reverse complement strand
GACCGGAGAAGGAGCAACCACATTGACGCGGACATCGAGCGACTCTTGGATCAGAAGAAAGACGAAGGCTAGCACCTCGTCGTCGAGCTTGATCCAGCTTAAGTACTGACGACCGACGCCGACGCGACCGCCGAGTCCCAGCCTGAAGGGCGGCATCATCCTGGCGAGCGCGCCTCCCGCGGATGACAGGACAACTCCCAATCGGATCCTGGCGACGCGCAGCCCCGCGCGCTCGGCGGCTCGGATCGCCTCGCCGACGATGTTCTTGCGGATCGCGTCCGGCTTGACGATCGCCAGCGTTCTTTCGATCGACATCTCGTCCCTCCCGACGTCGCTCAGGACCGGCCGACGAGCCGCGACACGCTGACGCCGATCTCGGCGGGCGAATCCACGACGGTGATGCCCGCCTCGGTGAGCGCCTGCTTCTTCTCGGCCGCCGTCCCCTTGCCGCCACTGATGATGGCGCCGGCATGACCCATGCGCCTTCCAGGAGGCGCGGTCGCTCCCGCGATGAACGCGACGACCGGCTTTCTCATGTGCTCGCGCACGTAGGCCGCGGCCTCCTCCTCAGCCGTGCCGCCGATCTCACCGATCAGCACGACGGCTTCGGTCTGAGGATCGGCTTCGAACAGCGGCAGCAGCGAGGTGAACGGCGATCCGATGATCGGATCGCCGCCGATGCCGATACAGGTGCTCTGTCCCATCCCGATCCGCGAGATCTGATCCACCGCCTCGTAGGTCAGCGTGCCCGAACTCGAGATCACTCCGATCGTCCCCGGGACGTGGATCTCGGCCGGCATGATGCCGATCTTGCAGCGGCCCGGCGTGATGATCCCCGGACAGTTGGGCCCGATCAGTCGCGTGCGCCCATCGCGTGCCAGGGCGTTTTGCACCCGCAGCATGTCGAGCACGGGGATGCCCTCCGTGATCGCGACGACCAGCGGAATGCCCGCTTCGGCCGCCTCGAGCACGGCGTCGGCCGCAAAACGCGAAGGGACGAACACAACCGACGCGTTGGCTCCGGTCTGGCACACCGCCTCGGCCACGGTGTGAAACACCGGCACGCCGAGGTGCACTGTCCCGCCCTTGCCGGGCGTCACGCCGGCGACGACGCGCGTGCCGGCGGCGATCATCTGCTCGGTGTGAAACGAGCCTTCCGAGCCGGTCATCCCCTGCACGAGCACGCGCGTTCCGGCATCGACCAACACGCTCATCGCGTACCTCCCGCCGCGGCGACGACCTTTCGTGCCGCCTCGTCGAGCTCCTCGGCCACTTCGAGCGGGAGCTTGGACTGCTCGAGCAGCGCGCGCGCCTGCTTCGCGTTGGTTCCCTGCAGACGCACGACCAGCGGCACGTCGAGGGCCACCTCGCGCGCGGCGGCGATGACCCCTTCGGCCACCCGATCGCAGCGCACGATGCCGCCGAAGATGTTGACCAGCACGGCCCGCACGTCCGGGTCCTTGAGCAGTATTTGAAACGCCTTGGTCACCGCTTCTTTCGACGCACCGCCGCCGACATCGAGAAAGTTCGCCGGTCGCGCGCCCGCGAGATCGATGATGTCCATCGTCGCCATCGCGAGCCCCGCGCCGTTGACCATGCAGCCGACGGTGCCGTCGAGCTTGATGTAGTTGAGCCCGACACGCGAGGCCTCGACCTCGAGTGGTTCCTCTTCGTGGAGGTCCCTCAGCTCGGCCAGATCGGCGTGCCGGCCGAGCCCGTTATCGTCGAGATTGATCTTGGCGTCGAGCGCGAACAGCTCGCCTTGCGGTGTCCGCACCAGCGGGTTGATCTCGACGAGCGAGGCGTCGCAGCGCTCGAAGCACTTGATCAGGCCGCCCAGCAGCTTGACGAACGCGTTCACCTCGGCCGGCGCGAGCCCGAGCCCGTAGCCGAGCCGACGCCCGGCCCACGGCAGGTAACCGGCGATCGGATCGACGTGCAGCTTGAGCAGCTTCTCGGGCGTTTCGGCGGCGACTTTTTCGATCTCGACGCCGCCTTCTGCCGAGGCCATCACGAGCAGCTTGCTCGCCGCGCGATCGATCAGAAGACCCAAGTAGTACTCGTGATCGATGTTGAGGGCGCGCGTGACGTACACCTTGCGCACGATCCGACCTCGAGCGCCGGTCTGCGGCGTGACGAGCGGTTTGCCGAGCATCGCCGCCGCGTGATCGGCCGCGGCGTCCGGCCCGTCGGCGAGCTTGATTCCGCCTCCCTTCCCGCGGCCACCGGCGTGGATCTGCGCCTTGACGACGACCCCTCCGCCGAGCGCCCGCGCCGCTTCGCGGACGTCCTCGACCGTCTCGGCGACGCGCCCCTCCGGAACGGGAACACCGAAGCGCGCCAGAAGCTCCTTCGCTTGATACTCGTGGATGTTCACACCGGCACTCCTGAGTGGCTGACGGGATCGGAACGGGCGGCGGATGAAGGAAAAGGGGGCATCGTAGACGCCTCGAGTGGTGCTCGGCAACCGGTGCGCCGGACCCGGCTGGCGAAGGCGCGTATGCTGTCGGTCTTTCGTTCGAGCGCGGGAGATGCCATGCGACGCTCTACGCGAGTCATGCCGCTGCTGGTCGTTCTGGCCGCTTACCTCGCCTGTTCGGCATCGCCGCGGCACGAGGCCGGTCCCCTGCTGCCCGCCGAGCTCGCCGCGGCCTTGAGCGAACCGGCGTACGACCGCGCGAGAATCGGTCTGGCAGCCCGTTTTCTCGACGCCGAGCAACCGTTCGCCGCGCACCAAGATGCCCTCCCGCTCACGCCGGCATCGACCGTTAAGCTAATCACCACGGCCTGTGCGCTCGAGCGGCTCGGGCCGAGTCATCGCTTCCGCACCGAGCTGCTCGCCGACCGGCTGCCGGACGCCGACGGGCTGCTCAGCGGCGCGCTGTACGTACGCGGAGCGGGCGATCCACTGCTGCTAGCCGAGGATTTGTGGGTGGCGCTGCGCGAGCTGGCGGCGCTGGGGCTCGGGCGCATCGAAGGCCCGCTCGTCGTCGATGACAGCGCGCTGGCCGAGCCGGGCTGGCCGGCGGCGTGGGCGGCGCGTCGCGCACCCGATCCGTACGACGCGGCTCAGGGAGCGGCGGCGGTCGGCTGGAACAGCGTGGAATTGATCGTGCGCGCCGGCAAGACAACCGGCGCACCGGCACGCATCGAGACATATCCCTGGTCGGCACCGAAGATCGTCAACCGAGTCTCTACCGCTCGGCGCACGGCGGTTCGCGTCGAGCTTCGCGAGCCTCGAGACGGCCCCGGAACGCTCGTCGTCAGCGGCACGGTCGCCGCCCGCTCGAGTCCCTACCGCCGTTGGGTGCGGCTGGGCCATCCATCGCACGTGACGCTGGCCGCGCTCGCGGAGCTGCTGCCGCGCGCGGGGATCTCCTGGCAGGGCTCGGCGAGACGCGGCCGCGTGCCCGACGGCGCCGTGTCGCTGCTCGCACGAGAGTCTCCCCCGCTGGCCGAGATCGTTGCCGCCGTGGACAAGTTCTCCTCGAACTTCGGGGCCGAGCTGCTTCTGCGCGCGCTGGCGGCCAGCGACGGCGTGCCGGCGGCCGATACCGCCGACGGACTGGCGCGCGTGGGTGCCTGTCTCGAGTCCTGGATGGTCCCGCAGGCCGGCGTGAGGCTGGTCGATGGGTCCGGCCGCGCGCGGGCCAACCGGCTGACAGCGCGCGCGCTCGTTGCGGTGCTCGAGGCCGCCAGCCGCGCTCCCGAGTGGGGCGCCGAGATGATCGCCGCGCTCGCGCGGGCCGGCGAGGACGGCACGCTACAAGATCGACTCGAGCGCCACCGCGGGCGCGTGCGCGCCAAAACCGGTACGCTCGACGGCGTGGCCAGCCTGGCCGGCTACGGCTGGACCGAGAGCGGGAGAGCTTTCGGCTTCGCGATTGTCGTCAATCGTGCGGATGCCGACACCGCCGTCGGGCCGGCTCACGCGGACCGGCTGTTCGACGCGCTGATCGATGCGGCGAACCGCCTCGACGCAACACCCTCGCCGGAAGATTAGAACGGCAGACCGATCGAGAACTGAAAGCGGCTGGTGCGATCGCCGGTGAATTCGCGCACCGGCCAGCCGTAGATCAATCGAATTGGTGCCTGAAACACCGGCAGGAACACACGAAACTCCATGCCGGCCGAAACGCGGGCGTCGCTGAAATTGATGTCGACGCCGTTGTCGTAGACACCGCCCGCGTCAATGAAGCCGGCCAGCGTCGCCGTGCGGCCGATCGGATAGCCCAGCTCGAACTGGATCAGCCCGTACTTGCTGCCGCCCGCCGGCGTGAGCGTGACGATCGGTAGCCCTGTGGCCGGATCGACGATCGCGTTGCCCGCCGGATCGACGACGGCCACCCGACGCGTGGGAAAGATCGAGCGGGTCTCGAACACGCGCGGTCCGAGCGTGTCGCCGCCGATGAAGAAGCGCTGGAAGTTCGGTATCCCGTCGAAGAACCCCTGCTCGCGCTGGATATCACCGATGGCTTTGACCAACGAGAACTCGCCGTGAAGTCCGAAGAAGAACCGCCCGAACAGACGGCGGAAGATGCTGCCCTCGATCCGCGGCCGGATGAAGTCGAAATCTCCGCCCAAGAACTCAGCCCCGATCTGCGGGATGATCGTGATTTCGTGGCCCCGCGTCGGCCGTAGCGGATTGTCCAGCGCGCGGTAGCTGAACAGCGGCGTCAGCGTTCCGAGCCGCGTCTCGAACGTGTTGAACGAAAAGCGCACCGCGTCGGCAGCGGGCACCCCGGTGGTGACGAACGGCGAGAGGCTCTCCGAGCGCGTCTGTTGGTAACCGTAGGTCAGCTGCAACAGCGTGAAGTCCCCGAGCCGCTTACCGAGCGTGACCGAGCCGCCGCGACTGCGCTGTGTCAGGCGCGAGAGATTGCCCAGCTCGTCGCGCGCTCGCCCGAAATCGGAGCTGCGGGAGAAGATCGTGAAGCCGAACGTGACCGGCCGATCCAAGAACCAGCGCTCGAGAAATCGGATCGAGGCCTGATTGAAGCGGCCACCGACGGCCGCTTGAACGCCCAAGCTTTCACCGCGACCGAGGAAATTCGACGTCTGATAGCTGGCCTGGAAGAAGCCGCCCTCGAGCTCGCTGTAGCCGCCGCCGACCTGTACTTCGTTTCGCGACTGCTCCTGGCCGGCGATCTCGACGTCGACCTCCGCCTGATCCGGCAGCGGGTCGAGTGCTGGCTCATCGTTCGGCAACCAGAAGCCGAGCTGTCGCAGCTTGAGCATCGAGCGGTCGAGCTGCTCGCGATTCAGCAGCGCCCCTTCAGCGATGTTCAGCTCGCGCCGCAGCACGATGTCTTGCGTCTGGGTGTTGCCGGAAAACTCGATCCGGCGCACCGTGTAGGCCTGGTCCTCGTCGATGTCGACGACGACGTCGGCCACCGGCTCACCCTCGCGGCGCTCGAAGCGCCGGCTGACCGCCGCGTAGACGTATCCGCGCTGACCGTAGACGCGCCGGATCGCCTCGAGTCCGAACTCGATGACGCTGTCGGCAAGCACCGAGCCGGGACGCAACGGGATCAGCAACCGCAGCTGCTCGTCGGGAAAGAGCTGGTTGCCTTCGAACCGAACGTCGCCGAGCCGGTAAAGCGGCCCTTCCACGACGCCCGAGGTGACGGAGACCCAGCTCTTCTTCTTGATCTCGAGTGGAACCTCCTCTCGCGCCAGCTCGACATCGAACGGCTCGCCTTTCTTTTCCGCCTTCTTGGCCCGTTTTTCTAGCTCACGCTCGCGGCGCTTTTCCGCTTCTTCGAGCGCTTCGGCATCGGCTTGCTCTTCGTCTCCCTCGATCTCGACCACCGGCGGTCGCACGTCCGCGTCCAGATAGCCCCGGTCACGGTAGTACTTGAGGACGTTGTTGATGTCCTGCTGATACTTCAGCGGGTGATACAGGCTCTTGCGCGAGAAAGGCCACCACCATTTCCACTGCTTGGTCAGCTTGAGCTGCTTGCGCAGCGTGCGATCCGAGTACCTGTCGTTGCCGGTGAATGCGATGTCTCGAATGCGCGTTTTTCCACCGATTCGAATGCTGAAGTGCACCGAGCGAGCCGTCGCCGAGATCTCGCGCACCTGAGCCTCGACCGTCGCCTCGAGGTAGCCCTTCTGGCCGAGCAGCTCCTCGATCAGCGATTGCGCGCGCCACAGCCGTTTGCGATCCAGTGGCGAGCCGATCGTCAGTGTGAACGATCGCTCGCGAAAGTAGTCTTCGATCTGCTGCTGGTTGACCGCCTTGGTCTTTTCGTAGGTCACCGACAGAATTGTCGGTCGCTCGCTCAGCTCGATGACGAGCACCGCCCCTTCGGGCTCACAGCGGCGAAAAAAGCGCAGGTCCGCGAAGTATCCGCGGGCCCAAAAACGACGAAACTCCCTGCGGACCTTCCCTTCGTCCCACGCATCGCCCGGTTTGATGTTCAGATCGAAGCGCACGGCGTCGGCGTTCATCCGACGGTTACCACGCACTTCGATGGCATGAATGGTTGCGCACGTCTCGGGCACCGTCGCCGGCGGCGGGCCCGTTTGAGCCGGCGTGTCCACGCGAGCGAGCAGCGCCGCGAGCGCAAGAGCGATCCGCACGAGTGAACGGAACTGTTTCATGCGGGATTAGCGTACCGCAGCGGCCCTTGGCCGACCAAACGCCTCGTGCACGGTTTACGACCCGCTCGGCGTCAGCTGGGTCTGCTCGGCAAGTCGGTTGGCGAGAATGTCGGACAGCGACTGGTGTTGGCGGCTGACTCGCCCGCCGCGTACCTCGACCTCACCCTCGAGCGGTCCTTCGACGAAATACAGCCGCTCGCCTCCCCCGGGGTAGCGCACCAGCTTCCACGGCCCGAGTCGGACGGCGTGAATGCGCCGGCCAGCGTGCCGGGCATCGGGCAGGGACTCGATGAACACCGGACCCGAGCGAGGATCGCGCAGCGCGCCCGCGCCCGTCACGACGTAGCGCGAGAGGTCCTCGCCCTCCCAGCGACGCGTGCCGCCCAGCCCGACCAATCCGAGCAGCGTCGGGGCCACGTCGACCAGCGAACACGGCCCGGGGATGATGCCGTTGGCCGGAACCGCGGGGCCGTT
This sequence comes from Acidobacteriota bacterium, assembly GCA_020350085.1. GTDB lineage: Bacteria > Acidobacteriota > Polarisedimenticolia > J045 > J045. The sequence goes on along the minus strand of CP070706.1, from coordinate 2,007,239 downwards.
GATCAGCCACGGGACGTGAGTGAATCCCGCCCCCACGCCGGTGCCGGCCTCGAACCAGTGACCATCTTCGCCCAGGCTCGTCGCTTGCTCGGCGGTGACGACGACCAACGTGCGGTGCCGCTCGCCCCGGATCTGCAGCAGCTCGACCAGCTCGGCCGTGGCGCGGTCCGCAGCGCGCACGGCAGCCTCATAGCCGCCGAGCCAATCGGCGAACGAGCGTTGGCGCCGATCGGCGTCGGCCCACGCGGGCGGTTGCGGCAGCGGTGCGTCCGCGTCAGGGGCCGCGCCAAGCGCCTCCCACCACAGGGCCGGCTCGTCGCCCGGCGTCGCGTCACCGGTATCGGTCGGCCACGGCTCGTGAGCGGACACGACCGGGCGCGCGCGCGCCGGGCCGGCGAGTTCGACCCATGCGAACCACGGCCCCTGCGGCAGTGCGTCGAGCCATGCGCGCACGTCGGCGACCACACTGTCCGGCGGGCGCTGTAGCGACTTGCGACCGCCGAACACCGTCACCCACCCCCGCGCGGTGACCAGCTGCGAGAGCCGATCGCGCACGCTGGTCAGGTCGCGGTAGTGCGCGAACAGCTCCGCGAGCCCGGACTGGCGTCCGTTGAGCTCGTCCCAAGAGACGAAGCCCGCGGTGTGGTAGCCGTGCGACGCGAGGATCTCCGGCAAGCCTTCGGGCGGCCAGCGCCAGGCGTCGCCGCCTTCGCGAAGCCCGTGCGTCGCCGGATACAACCCGCTCAACAGCGACGCCGCCGCCGCCGGGACTTCCCCGCTCGGCGTCGTCGCCTCCAAGAAATAGCAGCCGCCAAAGCCGAGCGTCTGGATCGCGGGCGCCAGCGTCGTCGAATCGCGATACATCCCGAGCGCGTCGATCCGTAGCCCCGAGACCGTGATCACGAGGATGTTCGGATGTGTGATCTCAGTGCGGGCGCGCACGCCGCGCGGCGCCCCGAGGGCGGCGATCACGGCAAGGCCGAGCGAGACCGCCAACACGCCGCCTCCGATCACGGCCAACCCCCACTTGCCGCGGCGCGCTCGAAGCACGGCCGCCGGAATCACCAACGCCACGATCACTCCGGCGCCGAGCAGCGCCGACGTGACCGAGAGCAGGACCGAGGGCTGGCGGGTCGCCGCGTCGGCGGCGGGGGCCAGCCGCAGCACCAGGGGCGCAAGCACTGCCAACAGCGCCAAACACCAGCGGCCGGCCTGGTAACGACCCGGCCGCGGCTGCACTCGGCGCCCGATTTCGAGCGAGGCCCACCCCGCGAGCGCGCCGATCGCCGCGCCGGCCAGCCCCCCCGAAACCAGGCTCACGAACAAAGCGGCCAGCGCGTCGCGATAGTCGAGCCCCGGGTGACCGGCGGTCAGAAACAGTCGCGTGAGATCGGCGATCGCGATGACGATACCGAAACCGGCGCCGATCCCCGCACCGGCTTGGACTGCCGATCCGCGCGTCGCCGGCGCGTCGCGCGGCGGCAGACCGAGCCGCGCGAACAGCTTGACCACCCGGGCCTCGAGTCCCGACCGGCGTGACGCAGCCAGCAGGCGCAGGGCGGCAAAAAAAGCGAAACCCTGCAGCGGATTGCTCACGTGGCGCAATCCAATCTCGACGCCGAGCAGATGCAGGCGCGTGCCGCCGGTGCCGAGAACCATCAGCAGGGCGAGGCCGAAGACGAGTAGGCCGAAGTTCGCCACGCTCGCGACGAGCCGTCTGTGGCTCACGTGGACGCCCCCGCCTGGACCTCGCGTTCGAGCCTTCGCGCCCGCGCGGGCGGGCAGGCGGCGGCGGTGTTGGCGTCCATGGGGCGATTCTAGCCCGGATCGGTGACCAGCCCCGGGCCGGTTCGGACGCGCGCGCTGCCCGGTCAGCCTGCACGCGGTGCCGCGGCACGGCGAGAGGCGGCCAGAGGACCGGTGATTCGGCTCCAGTGGTGCTATCGTTGGCCCCTTGGAGTCGGAGAAGGATGCTGGTTCG
>CP070706.1:2000624-2005158 GCA_020350085.1 Acidobacteriota bacterium | reverse complement strand
CTGGAGCGGCTGCGGGGAGATGGCGTTCACGTGGTCGCCACGACGCACCATCAATCGATCAAAGCCTGGGCCTATCGTACCGAGGGGGTGCTCAACGCGGCGGTCGATTTCGAGGACGAGACGCTCTCACCCACCTATCGCCTGGTGCCGGGAGGCGCGGGCGCCTCGCTCGGCCTGACCATGGCGCTCCAGCTCGGCCTCGAGGAGTCGGTCGTCGTGGACGCGCGCCGCCGCCTCGATCCTGCCGGCGAGGAAGCCTCGCAGGCACTGGATGCGATCCGGGCTCTGGCCTCGGATCTCGAACGCCAGCGCGCAGAGCTGGTCGCCCGGCGTCGGCAGATTGAAACGAAGGCCGAGCTGCAGCGCGTCAAGCTCGAAGGAGAGCGGGAACGCCTGCGCTCGGATTGGTCGTCACGGGTTGAGCGGCTGGTCTCGGAGTTCCGCAAGGAGGCAGACCGCATGATCTCGCGACTGGCCTCGACCCAGGACAAGCGCCGGCTCGCGCGCCAGCGCGCCGGCATGGAACGAGAGCTCAAGCAGCAGTTCGCGGTGGCGGCCCCGCCGGTGGGACCGCCCCCCGAGGGATGGATGCCAGAGCCGGGCGATCGGGTCGGCGTCGCGTCACTCGGCAGAGAAGGAGTGGTGCACAGCGTGCGCGGCGCCCGAGCCGAGATCGACCTCGGACGGTCGCGATTCAGCGTGGCGGTGGAAGATCTGCGACCGATCGAGGCTGCCGCCGAGACCAACAACGAGACTCGCGCCCGAACCGCCGGCGGGCGAAGCGAACCCGGTCGCCACCAGCTACCACCCGTCGAGTCCGCCGCCGCGCAGTTCGCGGACCGAACGGTAGCGCCAGAGCTTCACCTTCTAGGCCAGCGCGTGGAGGAAGCGATGGCGACACTCGACAAGGACCTCGATGACGCTTACCTGGCAGGTCTCGCCGAGGTCCGCGTCGTCCACGGTATCGGCACGGGCCGTCTGCGCCGGGCGGTGCGCGAGAGGCTCGACGATCATCTCGAGGTCGTGTCTTGGCGCGAAGCGCGTCCTGAGGAAGGCGGAGCCGGCGCGACGATCGTCCGACTCGCCGAGGAAACGCCTTAACCCGGATTATTCATGAACCTTCGAGCAGAAACGTTGCAGATGGCTGCTGGATGGTCCGCGCGTAGGGAGCGCCCGACTTCCGGCTTGGCCGGCTTTGAGCGGGCCAAACGGAGGGCTCGACTGTCCGGTGGACTGTCGAGCCGCGGGAAGATCCCGCGTAAGGGCCACAGGGCCCAAAGGGCCCGGCCAGCGGGCAGATGCGGCGTTGCGGCCGAGGGGCTGACGAATAATCCGGGCTCACCGCTGCGTGGCGCGCGTCTCGTCGGGCCGGCCGGGAAGCAACACCGGCTCATCCCCGGCCCGCGAACAATCCCCTGAGGATCGGATCGCTCTGGACCTTCTTGAGCGCGCGAGGGTCCCGGCGGCAAGCGCGCGCGATGAGCTGTCCCGGATCGATCGACAGCGCGCGAGCGATCAGCTTGGCAGCGACGGCGCGGTCTCCGGCCCGCTCGAGAGCCAGGCCGAGTGCCGCCGTGATGTCCGCTCTGAACGGATGCGCCTTCGTCAGCTCGCGCAGGGCAGCGATCGCCTCGGCGCGCCGGCGGGGGTTGCTCACGAGAAGCAGCGCTCGCGCCAGCTCCAGGTCGGGATGCTTCGGGCTGCTGGCTTGCGCCTTCTCGAGCAGATCGACCGCCTCGAGTCGCCGGCCGTCGGAGGCGGCCTGGCGCGCCAGCAACAGCGTCCGCTGAGCTACTCGATCCGGGGAGGACTTCGCGTCGCGCTCCCGGCGCAGGCGCCAAGCTTCGCGGGCGACGGGATCGGTCAAGACCTCTAGGGCTTGGTGCACGAGCCGGAACGACTCTTCGACACGACGGTGGTGACTCGCCAACGGGCCGCTGCGAAACCGATCCGGATGGAAGCGACGAACCGTGTGGTAATAGGCTTGGCGCACGGCGTCGACGTCCGCCGGCCCGTCCAGGCCGAGCAGCTGTTCGAGGTTTTCTTCGCGGGCCGCGTGCAGCCAGCTATTCAGCTCCTGCTCGGTAACATCGAAGGCCGCGTCGGCCGCGAGACCGCGCCGGTCGGATTTTGCGGACACGAGCAGTCCGGCGGCCAACAGCACGCCGATCTCGGGACGCGGGGCCGCGGACGGACCGAGCAGCAGACTCTCTACGGGGCAGGGCTGTTGGCAGCGTCGTAACAGCTCACTTTCCGCCGCGGACAGGCAGCCCGCGGGTAGAGCCTCCGATTCGGCCTGAGCGACGATCATCGGCGGCACCCGAGTCGCTGCCGAGTCTCGGGCTTGGCTTCGTGCGAGCGCGAGCGCAGCCTCGATGGCCGGCCATCGTGCGGTGGGCTCGTCGTCGAGCGGGGCGCGGCCGGCGCAGATCTTGTACCGGCCGTCTTTCCAGTCGAGGGCTTCCTCGAGAAATGCGTGCAGCTGCTCGCGCAGCCATGCGCGCACTTGACCGTCCTCGGCCAAGCCGGCCCCGATCAGCCTCGCGCCGCAAAGCGGACTGTCGCGCAAGGCAGCGATCGTGTCCTGCAGGCGTGCGTCAGGCAGCTCGAGCCGCTCGCTCGCGAGACACCACTCCAGCAGCCGGTCGTCGCGGGCATTCGAGACGATCAGTTCCAGGCAGCCCTCGTGCAGCACGAAGCGGCGCAGGAGTCGGCGGCGTGTCAGATCCAGAGCGCCGGTCGCGCGCACGAGACCCAGAGAGCCGAGCAGCGCAGGCAGCAACTTGTTGGACAGCCGACCTTCCGGGTCGATCGTCAGTCGCGGCGCCGCAGCCAGCTGTTCCACTCGTTGACGAGCTCCTCTCGCGAGGCGCCGAACGCCCTCAGGAAAGCATCGGCCTGAGCCGTCCGATCGGCCAGTAGCTCGATGAACCACAGCAGCCGCTGGTCCGTGTAGCGTGCTTCGAGAAAGGACACGAACGAGAGCGAGGTGGCGTACGAAAACGGCTCGACGTCGAGCGCGCCGTCCTGCTCGAGCTGCCGAGCGAGAGCAGCACGCACGGTCGCGGCCTCGCGCGGCTCGAGCCTCTGCGCGAGACCCTCATGCAGCCAGCGCGGAACCGCGCCTCCCGCTTTGGCGTGCAGCAGGGCGTGGACCAGCTCGTGGCGGGTGACGCGCCTGAGGGCCGGAGTGATCCGCTCCACGCCACCGACTGGCAGTCGGATCTTGCCGTCGAACAAACCGGCCACCTGCTCGCTGGCCAGTGTCGTTTCGCGAAACGTCCGGCGCGTGTAGAGGATCACCGTGATCGGCTCGCGCACATGGGCGTCGAGCGTGCGGGTGAGCTCGTCCCAGGACTGCTCGAGCAGGTCGAGCAGCAGCTGTCCCAGCTCTTCATCACGATCACCGTCGTAGCGCAGCACGAAGTGCTGCGAGAAGGCCCGGCGGTAGTCGCGCTCGGCGGCCAGCTCACGACGAACCTTCCCGATACGGCCGCCCAAGCGCTCGTCGTCCGGCCGTTGCAGCCGGGCGCTGAGCCAGGCTTCGAGAGCCTCTTGCAGCCGGTTCTCGCGGTAGAAGATCTCGCCTCGCAGCTCGAGCAGCCAAGGATCGTCGGGCGCGCTGGCGAGTCCGGTGGACACGATCGCTTCAGCGCGCCGCGAGCGGCCCGCCCGAAGCTCCAGCCAGCCCAGCTCGAGGCGGGCGACGCGATGATCGGCGACGAGACCGAGGGCGCGCTCGTATGCGGAAGTGGCCGCATCCATTTCGCCGGCCTCCAAGCGCTCGCGCGCCGCAAGCACGTGAAGATCAGCCAGACCGGCCTCCAGGCGCCGCCGAGTCCGTTCGTCTCCCGCGCGGCGTAGCTCCACCTCGAGCCGCTCGATCGACGCGTCGATCTGCTCACGCGTGAAACGCGGCGCCTCCGCCGGCGCGGCATCCGCGGCGGATGGGGGCGCCTCGGTGGGCGCCCGGTTCCGCGACTCCTTACCGGCCCGGCCACCGCCGCTGCTCGCTTCGTCCTTTCCGTCTCCGGCGCGGTAGCGCACCGGGGCATCACGCCCGTCTTCCACGATGCGCACGACGTCGCTGCGAGGCAGCCCCACGACGCCGGCGTCGGTCTCGTAGTACAACGACTCGCCCTCGAACCAGTAGCGGCCGACGACGATCGTGCCGCCTCCGACGAGGTGCAGCTCTGCCCCGCTCGCCAGTGGCGGGATCAGGACACAGCAGATCGCGAGCAAAGGCCGCAGCATCGAGCGGATCGCTAACCCGGATGATTCATGAACCTCCGAGCAGAGACGCCGCAGATGCCTGCTGGATGGCCCGCAGGCAGAGAGACGAATCCCGAGTACGGGCCAGAGGGCCCAAAGGGCCCGGCCAGAGGGCAGATGCGGCGTTTCGGCCGAAGGGCTCATGAATCTTCCGGGCTAGGAGTCTGCGCGGTAGAGCGCTCGCGGCTGCGGCTGCGTGGCTGAGGCCAGATTCTGTTCGGATTCTCGTCGAGTATTCCGAATACACTTCCTCAAATCCTTG
>CP070706.1:1997823-2000524 GCA_020350085.1 Acidobacteriota bacterium | reverse complement strand
GAGGCCGGCGACGGCCGCGAGGCGTTGGAGCTTATCGAGAAGAAACGTCCTGACGTGGCCGTTTTGGACATCACGATGCCCGGCCTGAACTGACTCGAGGTCGCGGCACGTGCGGCGAAGGACGCACCGAAGACGAAAATTTTGCTCCTGTCGATGCACGCTGGCGAGGCCTATGTCGCTCAGGCCCTTCGCGTCGGCGTCGCGGGCTACCTGCTCAAGGACGCCGCGGACGACGAGCTGGCGATCGCCATCAAGGCCGTCGCGCGAGGTGACGTGTACCTCAGTCCGCAGATCTCGAAGCAGCTCGTGGAGCGGCTGGCCCGCGCCGCAGACACCGAGTTGGACCCGCTCGCCGGGCTGACGTCCCGGCAGCGTGAAATCCTCCAGCTCGTCGCGGAAGGCAACTCATCCAAGCAGGTCGCGGCCAAGCTGGGCATCAGCGTCAAGACAGTCGAGGCGCACCGCGGGCAGATCATGGAGCGCCTCGGCGTGCACGACGTCACGGGGCTGGTTCGGTTCGCCATCCGCGCGGGACTGATCTCTCCCGATGCTTAGGCTCGCGCGCGCGTCCGTCGAGCAGCTCAGCCAACAGCCGGTCGAACGTACCGGCGAAGTCGTCCTTCGCGACGAAGCCGTCCGCCCCCGCCGCGAAGGCCGCGTTCCTCGCCGCCGAGTGGGCCCAAAAGCTCGTCACCACCACGAGCGGAGCGCGCGGGCTGGCCTTGATCGCGCGCACGACGCGGAACCCATCCAGCTCCGGCAGGACCGCATCGACGACGACGAGGTCCGGATCGAGGTCTGACACGGCCGCGAGCGCCTCGGGGCCGGTGCGGGCCGTCCCCACGAGCGCGATCTCCGGTCGACCCCCCAACCAGCCGGTCACGCCGGTCAGGAACGCGTCGCTAGGCTCGACGAGCAAGGTCCTGAGGGCACGGCGGGGAGGGTTCAACGTCGGTTCTCCAACTCGGCGTTCGCGTTTGGGCGGTACACGGAAACATATAGGTCGGAGCCGCGTGCCCGGACATCGGGGAATGCCCCCGGAATGGACGGAAAACCCCCCGATGCGGGACTGAGCTGATCCGATCGAGGGTTTTTCCCTCCAAACCCGAGGGGATCACCGGATGGTCGGGCCCTGGTCAGAGACGTACCGTTCGGCCGTTCTATCGCGGAAGTCCCGCGAGGAGACACGGCGAGAAGCCAGGAGGCCCACGGATGATCCATACAAAGTCGCGAACGGGCGCGCAGGCCCTGATCGCGGTGGTCGCGGCACTCGTGCTGCTGGCCGCTTCGGTCGCTCAGGCCGCGACGCTCGCCAACCAGAACCTCACCCAGCTGATTACGGACTCGGAGAGCATCGTCGAGGGCACGGTGAAAAGCGTCACCGACGGCATCGACGAGAACGGCCTTCCTTACACGGAAGTCACGATCGCCGTGAACAGCACTGCCAAGGGCAACATCGAGGGCGAGACCGAGTACACCTTCCGTCAGTTCGGGCTGCTCGAGCCGCGGACGCTCGAGGACGGCACCATACTGCTGACCGTCTCCCCCGCCGGCTTCGCACGCTGGCACGAGGGTGAGTCGGTCATCGCCTTCCTGCACCGGCCCGCCACCCGAACCGGGCTTCAGACGACGGCCGGTCTGGCCCAAGGCAAGCTGGCCCGCTTCGACAGCAACACCCTCGCAGCCAACGAGTTCGGCAACGCCGGCCTGTTCGAGGGCGTGTGGATCAACCCGGAACTCACGACGCCCGAGGAAAAGAACATGCTGACCACGGCGGGTCCGGTCGATGCCGGGACCTTCATGAATCTCGTCCATCGCGCCGTCTTCGAGCAGTGGATCGAGAACGGGGAGATGCGCTGATGAACTCGACGATGAAGAAGATGGCCCTGGGCCTCGTGCTGGCCCTCGTCCTTTCCGGCGCCGCGCAGGCGACCGGCATCCTCTACACCACGAGCGACGGCGACCCGAAGCCGCTCACGTGGGATACATCGAACGGTCCGATCCCGGCGTACACCGACGGCGGCGGCGCGTTCACCTACGACTTCGACGGCGTCACACCGTTCATCACCATCGAGCGGGCCAACGAGATCACTCAGTTCGCGCTCGATCAGTGGAGCAACGTCGCGACGTCGACGTTCGAGGCGAACGTCGTCGCGACGATCGAGGACATGACCGGTATCGCCGATGTCACCGCAGACAATGCGCTCGATTTCTATGAGAACGCGAACGGTTACGGCATGTGGGTGCTGTACGACGCCGACGGCTCGATACTTGAAGAGGTGTTCGGCATCTCGCGCAGCGCCATTCTCGGAATCTCATTCCCCGAGCGGGCCGACGCGAACGGCAACATCACCGAGTCGACCACCCTGCTCAATGGCTGGTACGTCAGCGACCAGGACACCGAGGGCAATCGCGTCGCCGGCGTCTTCACCCACGAGTTGGGTCACGCGATCAACCTCGGCCATACCCAGGTCAACGGCCACATCGCCTACTACAGCTACACCTTTCAGCCGCTGTATCCGGGCGTCCCGAACTGCAGCGTTGATCCGGTCTACCGCTGGAACTATCCGCCGTTCATCTCACCCCGCATGGACCCGGCCCAGGTCGAGACGATGTATCCGATCATCGGTAGCCTCGAAGAGATCGGAGAGGCGATGAGCTACGTGACGATGCCGGACGACGTGGCCGCGATCTCGAACCT
>CP070706.1:1993259-1997723 GCA_020350085.1 Acidobacteriota bacterium | reverse complement strand
GCGCGGTGAACAGCACCTGCTCGAGATTGTTGATCCCGTCCGGATCGCCACCCGCAACCGACTCTCCGTTGCCATCGGTCTGGTTGCCCCAATAGACAGTCCCGTCCGGCGCCTCGACCTTGAGATGCAGATCGTTGACGGTCGCCGTGGAAGCCAGAAGCTCGGCCGGCGGCTCCGTGAACACCAGCGTGATCCGCAGCGGTTCGGAGGCGTCTCCCACCGACAACTCGTAGGACGCCGTCGCTCCCGTTTCGAGGCCCTCGAAGCGACGGACATCATCGAGTACGGCGAGCCCGCGCGCGTCACCTTCGAAGAACAGGGAGCGGTCGAGGTTGACGCGGCCCCAACCCTCGAGGTTGCTCGGGTAGCCGCTCACGCCGGTCATGTCTTGGGCTCCGCTGATCAGCACGGCTTTCACGAGCGCACCTGACGGCACCAGGCTGTCGGCACCCACCGGTAGGCCTGACGGATACCAGCCCTCCTCGAAGTACTGGCGCACGAGTGCGGCGGCTCCGGTCACAGCCGGACAGGCCATACTGGTTCCCGTCAGACTGCGCCGTCCGCACGCCTGCCCGCTCGCTGCCGAGCTGGTGCTGCATCCGGGTGCGTAAATCTCCGGCTTGCGCCGTCCGTCCGACGTCGGTCCCGCACCACCCGAACAGTGGTTGTCGGCACTCGCCCCGCGTTGGGTGGCACCGACGGCAAGCACGTTCTTGGCGTTTTCAGGAGTTCTCAGCGACGAGGTCTTGGTCACGGCGAACAGCACCAAGCTGTCCTCGTACTGCCAGGAGAAATCGTCGATATCCCGTGACCAGCTGGTGTAGCTCGTCGTGCCGTCGTCGCCCCAGGAGTTTCCGTGGGCACGCGCTCCGTCGTTGTGCGCGTCGACCAGCCGGTCGAGCAGATTCGACGGGCTGCTGCCCGAGCCGGTGATGTCATCGAGATTCGTGAACGACAGCTTCGCGGCAAACGCGTGGCCATCACCCGTGTCCCACGTGCCCCACACTCCCGAGTCTCCAGCCATCGTCCCGTTGGTGTGCGTGCCGTGGCTGTCGGCGCCCTGGCCGTTGCTCGACCGATACGCGATGACTTTGCGGTGTCCAGGCCCCGGTGATGCGCCGCCGTCCTCGAAGTAGCACGAGTTCATATCGAGCCGGCCGTCGATGTTGCCCAGCACCTGTCCTTCGCCGTGCAGACCCTTGTCCCAGATCGGGCGGAAGTCATCCACGTTGCTTTGCACGACCCAGGTCGCTTCGTCGTTACGCAGCGTCGCTTCCGGGTACTCCTCGATCCATGCAACATCTTCCAGCGCAACCGCCGTCTGCAGCTGCGAGAGCGTCCCTCGAGCGAGAATCCGCCGTAGATTGTGGCGCGTCCAAACCGCCCGCACATCGAGCCCGAGGCGTGCCAGTTGCTGCCCCATCTGCTCGGCCTCGGCATCCTTCCACAGATCGATACTCACCAGCATCGAGTCGCTAGCCCGCCGATGCGCACTGAAAAACGGGCGCGAGCCCAGATCTGGCGAGAGCTTCCACTCGGGTGACACCGGCCCATCCCAGCGATGCTCGGCCAGCGTCCTGAGGCGTGACAGAGCCTCGCTTTCCGCCACGCGCACGATCAGTGCGTTTTCGGGAAGGTAGCCGAGGATCTCAGCGCCCGCCTGACCGACAGCAAGTCTCGTGCTGTGATCCGGAGTCCGTCTGAACTGCACGACTCGTACCGTGTCGAGCTGCTCTGGTTCGCTCGGCGCACCTGAGCTCGACGCCGCTGGAGCGCGCAGCGGATCGATCGAGCCGTGCTTCAGCATGAGTTGCAGGGACGATCCTGAGGCCGACACTGGCGGCGTCGTCTCGGTGGCCACCGAGCTGAGAAGCTCGGCGAGGACGATCGAAACCAACGTGAGAGCAACGGTAACGGCTACGGCGCGAGATATCGTCGTCATCCAGACCTCCGGCAACTGGGGCGCTGCCTGTGTACCGTGAATCGCGAGACGAGACAACGACTTCCTTTCGTGGAGACGGTCCTGTAAGAAAGGCTTACGGATCAGTTAGGTCATGCGTCGACTGTGCTGACGAGAATCACCCGTGCCTTTCGTCGCACTCGCTTTGACTCGCGTGCGGAGCGCCTCCAAGCGCTGCTTGATCGCCAGCTCGTGCATGGGGCTCGGGGGTAAGGAGCCTCCCGCGGCCAGCCCGGCCATGAAGGCGCTGAGAAGTAAAAGCTTCAAGTGGAGGCGTGGACCGCGCGCTGGAAGGCCGTGCAGACTCTGGCCGCAACGGTATGCTCCGAGTTCCCGCCGGGCCGTCCCGATCGTAGCGAGAATCGAGACCTCGTGGCGTCGCGGCGAAGCCGGCTGCGAAGCCGAGTGCGTGCAGGAGGAGTAGCAGTGGCGACCGCAAGTGTTCGGATAGCGATGTGGTCAGGTCCGAGGAACATCTCGACCGCGTTGATGCGCTCCTGGGGCAACCGCGGCGATACTTTCGTCTGCGACGAACCGCTTTACGCTCATTACCTGCACGAGACGCGAGTGGATCACCCGGGTCGCGACGAGGTGCTCGAAGCTCAAGACAGCGATTGGCGACGGGTGGTCGCCCGGCTCACCGGCGACATCCCCAACGGCAAGACGGTCTTCTATCAAAAGCACATGGCGCATCATCTACTGCCTAATATCGGACGTGAGTGGCTCGGTGCGCTGCGACACGCGTTTCTCATTCGTGACCCGGGCGAGATGTTGACGTCGCTGATTCGCGTCACCCCCGAGCCGGGACTTGCCGACACGGGCCTTCCGCAGCAATGGGAGCTGTTCGAGAAAGTCCGCGCCGACACCCAAACCACACCGCCCGTCATCGACGCGAGGGACGTGCTCGAGGATCCACGCGGCGTGCTCGAGCGGCTCTGCAGCTCGCTCGGCGTTCCGTTTGACGAAGCAATGCTCTCTTGGCCATCAGGCCCGCGCGACACCGACGGTGTGTGGGGTAAGTACTGGTACCACAACGTCTGGCGCTCGACCGGATTCGAGCCTTACCGCGCGAAACCCGACGCGGTACCAGAACGCCTTCGTGCCGTCCACGAGCAGTGCCTCTCCTTCTACCAACGCCTCCGTCAGCACCGGCTGTGACTCCAGTCCGTCCCTCTCTTTGCAGTCTGAAGCGAGCTCGATTCGAGCTGCATGCGCGCCGAATTCGCGTGCGCACCCCTCGCGCTGCGCCAAGAGTCCTTTCGCCCGTCCGTGGGGCCATGTCCAACGCCCTGACAGGCGCTGCGTAGCGCATGTTATGGTGAGCTTCGCCGGGGTGGCGCGGGCCGTGCAGGATATCGGTGCACCGCCTCGAACGAGGGCGTCGCGATGTCGAGTCCGAGCAGCGAGAGCGTCTTCGTCAGCTATTCGCACCATGACCATGAATTTGCCGACAAGCTGGTCGACTGGCTTCGCCAGCAGGGCTTTTCCGTGTGGGTCGATCGCGACGGGATCGACGGCGGGGACCAGTTTCTCGAACGCATCGCCCGCGGAATGAATCGCGCCGATGTCGTCATCCCGCTGCTCTCTCGCAACTCGGTGGCCTCGCCGTGGGTTGTCCGGGAGGTGACCTACGCGTTAGAACGCGGCAAGAAGATCATCCCGGTCTTTCTCGAGTTCGCCGAGATTCCGGAGACTTTGGAGTTCGCCATCGCCGGTCTCCATCGGATCGATTTTTCCGACGGTGGCGCGATCGAAGCGACTTGGACAGCGCTCGAGCGCGCCTTGACTCGGGCGGTGAAGAGTGCGGAGGAGACTTCGGAAGCGCAACCCACGGGACTGCCGGGGGCGGCCGGGCCAGCGGACCTCGCCGCGCTCTGGGAGCAGGGCGGCCGACGCTACAGCTTCGTCGAGTTGTACGGATCGCCGCTGCGTCGGCTGCTCGCAGCATCGGACGATCCGGTCGGCGGCTCGCACGACGCAGGACCCGAGGCGCTCGCGCTGTTGATGCTGGCGGCGATCCATTACGGCGAGCAGTGGGGCGCTTGGCTCGAGCGCAACCTGCAAAACGACGTCGCGCTCGACGTTCTGCTCGAAACGCTCGGTGGTGGATTGTGCTACTTGCGACCGCGCTTCCGCGCACTGTACTCGCTGCAGCGGTTCGACGGAGCACACATCTCGACGGCCATCGAGCGACGCCTGCAACCGCTGCCCGCAGACGTTCGCAGGATCATCCGCGACTACGTGCTCCCGGAGCGCATGGAGGAGTATTTGTTCAAGGTCCGAGCAACGGGCGACCCGAGCCTCGCACCGAAGGCGGCAGCCGTCCTGCACGAGATTCGCGATCAGTTCGAACAGGCTGGCGACGAGGACTCCGGCCTGCCGGTGATCTGAGCGGCGCTCATGAGATACGACCTTCACGTCCACTCGTCACCAAAGTCACCCTGTGCGCTGAGCGGGCCCGAGGAGGTCTGCCGAGCCGCCGTCGCCTCGGGACTCGCGGGGAT
>CP070706.1:1988258-1993159 GCA_020350085.1 Acidobacteriota bacterium | reverse complement strand
ATCTTCGAGAGCCGACAGCAGCTCAGTGGAAGCATCCGCGGCCGTCGGCGCGCGGAGAGTGACGGGACCGCTGGATCGAGCGGCGGACTGCCATCGATCGATGTCATCTTCCCCGAGCCAGTCCCGCGCGTCTCGGGGGGTGTCTCCGGGCTACGGCTTCGATTCGCCCGACGCGATACGATCACCAGCGAGTTTTTGCAGCGTGCGCTGTGCTCGATCGGGCAGCGTGAGGCCGGTTGTGCGCAGGCGCGGAATCGACGCCTGAACGATCGCCGACGGAAGAGCGTTGAGCAACTGGTCGAGCAGGACCTCATCGCCGGATCGGCCAGCAAGTTTTGTGATCGAGGCGTCGAGGACGCTGTTGGCGATCTCGGCCGGCAGCAGCTCTAGCAGCTCGATCACCTGCCCGAGCACGTGCTGGCGATCGGTGTCTGCGGCCGAAGCGGTCAGCGCGGCCGAGACGGCTTCGCACATGGCGCGTTCGAGCTGCTCGCGCGAACGAGCGAGCCGGTCGTTGTCGGATCGATCACACTCCAGTGCCGAGCGGCGATCGAATCGCTCTCGCGCCAGCACGATGACACGCTCTTTAGCAGGCACGGACCGGCCGGCGGGCGCAGGCTGAGCTGAGTCCGAACCCGATGTCGAGCGAGAGTCCGACTCGGGCGGCGAGCCGAGCTGCGAGCCGACCGAGCCTAGCTCGGCGAGCACGGCGTCCCACACCGATGCCAATCTTCGCGTTCGCTGCCGCCTTCTGCGCTCGGCCCTACCTCCTGTCGAACCGCTGATCGAGCCGCCGCCGGAGCCGCTGTCTGCTCGCTGCAGCTCGATGTGCGGCATCTTGGTCATCGAAAGCTCGAAGCCCGCCCCGGCGACTTCTTCCGTGATCAAGCGCAGCAGCGCGGCGATCTCGTCGTTGGCGACGCGTGCGTCGACCTGCAGCGCCACGACGCCGTGGCACTCGAGACGCGAAGCGAGCTTCGACGCTTGCGAGGAGGTGAACAGCTCGTCGTCGAGAACCAGTCCCGGCGACCTGACGCCGATCGTCACGGAGCCGGATTCATCGACGAGTCGTCCGATATGCGCCGTCGCCCGCATGAGCACCTTGGCGCGAGCCGGATGGTCGCACGGATGCGCTACAAGGCTCTCCCAGGCGAGCGACAAGTCGCGTATCAGATCGGCAAAGCACGATCGGCGGCTAGATTCCATGGCTGGGGCGAATCTAAGATCCCGCCCCCGGCCAAGCAATCTGACCGACGGGAACACACTCCCCGCCGGAAGTATACGCCGGAGGTCCTGCGGATGGGACCGGAGCATGTGACCCTCGGCGACGGCCCCCATCGGCGGCAGGCCGGAAAGGCGCTTTCAATGCTCTCGAAGAGCGGTGGAGGTGATATTCTTGTACTGGACGATGGAGCGCCCCGGCGCGGAAGGAGCAAGCCTGGCGAACGACGAGCGACGCAACGTCTCGAACGAGCGTCGAGGACGGCTGGCAGTGCAAGGAGCGGCGAGATGAAACGGCGAGTCTCAGACGTGATGACGACCGAAGTGATCACGATCCTTCAAGATCACGAGGTGCACGAAGCTGAGCGTCTGTTTCTAACGCATCAGATTCACGGTGCGCCGATCGTCGACCTGGAGGGGCGGCTCGTCGGCGTTTTGACACAGACCGATCTGATCGCCTGGCACTACGGAAACGCCGTCGACGGGACGTCGTTTTTTACCGAACCGACGCTCTGGATCGGCGACCGCGGCTCCGATCATGCACTCGGTGTGAGCGATATTCGCAACGCGCGCGTCAGCGAGGTGATGACTCCCATCGTGCACACCGTCTCACCCGGCGAGTCGATCAAAACCGCTGCGGAACAGATGATTCGCAACCACGTTCACAGGCTCGTCGTGACCGATGACGAGCACCGCGTCGTGGGCATCGTCTCTGCCCTCGATCTCCTGAGGTTGATACCCGGTGTCGCGATGCGGATCACGAATCACTCATCGACGAACGTCTTCGACGGATTGAGCGGCTGACCGAGCTCACGGCCCGCGGGAGAATGACTGCTGCGGCCCTCACCCCGGAGCGCGGTTCCGCGCCCAGCGGGGATGAGTGATCTCGTATTTCTGAATCTTGTAGTTCATGACGCGAGAGCTGATGCCGAGAAAACGGGCGGCATCCTTCTGCACCCAGTCGTTCATGCGCAGCGCTTCGAGGATCGCCGTGCGCTCGAGGTCCTCGAGCGGGATCCCGTCAGCCGGCAGCTTGAGCACCGCGGAAATGCGCGCTTGCTCCTCACGCGAGTCGCCGCCGCCGACCGTCAGATCTTTGGCCTCGACGATCTCTCCGTCGGCCATCAGCACCGCGCGCTCGATCGCATTCTCCAGCTCTCGGATGTTGCCCGGCCAATTGTGGCGCGTCAGCAGCCGCAGGCTCGCGGGTGAGAAGCCGCGCATCGGCTTCTTCAGGTCGCCGGCGAATCGCTGCAGGAAGAACGTAGCAAGTGGAATGATGTCCTCTTTCCGCTCCCTCAGTGGCGGCATGCTGATGGTCACGACGTTGAGTCGATAGTACAAGTCCTCGCGAAATTCGCCGTCGTCGATCGCCTGCTCGAGATCGCGGTTCGTTGCCGCGATCAGTCGTACGTCAGACTTTATCGTGCGCGTGCCGCCGAGCCGCTCGAACTCACGCTCTTGCAGCACGCGCAGCACCTTGGCCTGCGTGCCCGGCGACATCGTCCCGATCTCGTCGAGAAACAGCGTGCCTTCGTTGGCCAGTTCGAAACGTCCGGACCGCTGCCTGTCGGCTCCGGTGAATGCCCCGCGCTCGTGCCCGAAGAGCTCCGACTCGAGCAAGTTTTCGGGAAGGGCTGCGCAGTTGATCTTGACGAACGGTCCTTCCTTGCGGGACGAATTGCGATGAATCGCCTCGGCGATCAGCTCCTTGCCGGTGCCGGTCTCGCCGAGAATCAGCACGGTGGCATTCGAGGGCGCGACCTTGGCCACGACATCGAAGACGCGCCGCATTCCTGGAGACTCACCGACGATATCGTCGAATCTGCCGACGAGCTCTCGGCGATCGATCGCCTGCAAGCGCGAGAGCAGCCGGCGGTGCTCGAGAGCCCGCTCGGCCTTCAGCTCCAGCTCTTCGAGGTTGAACGGTTTTTGGATGTAGTCGTACGCACCGAGCCTCATGGCCTGCACCGCCCCTTCGACGGTGCCGTAGGCGGTCATCATGATGATCGCCGTGCTGTCGTTGACCATTCGCAGCCGACGGATCAGCTCAAGCCCATCGAGGCCCGGCATCTTGTAGTCGGTGATCACCAGGTCGAAGACTTGCTCTCCGCAAGCCGTCAGTGCTTGCTCGCCGTCCTCGGCCTCGACCACCTCGTGGCCGGCGTCGCGGAACGCCTCCGCGATCCCCTCGCGAAGGTTTCGCTCATCCTCTGCCACCAGGAGCTTGCGCATCTGCACTTCCTCGTTCAGGACGGTCAGTCAACTTCCGAGGCATCGGGCAGGCACGGGATACGAACTCGGAAGACGGTCCCTCCGTCTTCACCGTCCATCACATCTATCATGCCATCGTGGCACTCGATGATCTTCCGCGCCATCGCCAGCCCGATGCCCGAGCCGCTCTTCTTCGTCGTGACGAACGGCTGAAACAGCTTGTCGCGCAGCTCGCTCGGAATCCCGGGGCCAGAGTCCGCCACGGACAGCTCCACACCCGGCTCACCGCGATCGAGCCGTGAGATCGCCCTGGCAGACAGCAGGAGCCGGCCCCGTCCCTCCATCGCCTCGAGCGCGTTGAACATCAGGTTGACCAGCACCTGCCTCAGCAGCTGCCCGTCGGCGGCAATCGGCGGCGTCTCTTCGGCGTACTGCCGCTCAACGAGCACCTCGTGAGCTCCGAATCGGTTCTCTGCCTCCTCGAGCGCTTCTTCGAGCAGCAGCCGAGGATCGTGCGTGGCCCGCTCCGGGGCCAGCGGCCGCGCGAACTCGAGGCTCCTCGTCACCGTACGATTCAACCGCGAGACTTCCGGGGCGATCTTGTCGATCAGCCGCAGCTCCTCATGGCAACCCTTGAAACGACGTCGTAGCAGGCCGACCGTGACTTCGATCGAGGCGAGCGGGTTGCGAATCTCGTGGGCCAGGTTGGCGCCCATCTGACCGAGCGCCACCAGCCGGTCCCGCAAGCGCTCTTGTTCCTCTTGGCGCTCGACCAGCGTCAGGTCCTTGAAGAACAGCGCCACGCCGCCGATCTGACCGGCTTCGGAACGAATCGGACTGATCGTGAAGCCGATCGTTTTTCCGTCACGCTCGCGTGTGCGTAGCTCCAGCTCGGCTCGATTCGGCAGATGAGACATCTGCAGCGCATCGAGCAGCACGCGCGCCAGCCGCGGGTGAGTCGACAATGCGACGTGGACCGGCACCTCGGCCGGAAGCGGCTCTTTCAGCTCCAGAATCTCGCGCGCCAGCTCGTTGATCATCAGCACACGTCCCCGATGATCGACCGTGATCAGCCCGCAGCGCATCCCCTCGACCAGGCGCTTGAAGAATCCCTGGTCATCTGCCAACAGGCGCTCGATTTGGCACTCGGCCAACGCACCCTCTTCGGGTTTCATGTCATGTCGCATGGGCGCCACCGATTTCAATCTCGGTGGCCGATCTACAACGGTCAAGGACGCGGGCGTCGAGAGCTGCTCGAGCCCTTCAGGCGCGCGCGCACGAGCGAGGCGTCCTCGCCGTCGATCACCCCGTCACCGTTGACATCGAACTCCTTACGGTAACCGGAGTTGTTGCGCGTGCTGCCGAAGCGAGCCGTGATGCTCGCCTCGTCGGCGGCATCGATTCCCCCCGACCCATCGACGTCGAGCAACCTCGTGTGCGCATCGACGAAGTCCGGCGTGCGGCGT
>CP070706.1:1984038-1988158 GCA_020350085.1 Acidobacteriota bacterium | reverse complement strand
GTCTTTCTCGTCACGCTCGTCGGCTGCGGGGTGCTCGAGCGGCTGATTGTGATGCGCTCGGCGTCGTTCAAGAGCTTCATGACGACGCGCGTGGCGCGGATGCTGGGCCGGATGGTGCTGGTGCTCACCGTGGTGGGTGTCGGCATCGGAGCCTTGAACCGCTCGCCGCTCGCCGTCCTGTTCGGCGCGCTGGCGGGATGGCTGGTCGTTTCGGCGCGCGAGGCGTGGATGCTCGCAAGCGGTGAGCCTGGTCAACATCGACGAGGGGGCGACTAGAGCGTGGGCAGCATGATCGCAGCGATGCTTTCCCCGGTCCTGCTCGCCGTGGCTGACGGCGAGTCGTTCAATGCCGGCGAATTGATCATTCATCACGTCTCCGACAGCCACGACTGGGGTTTCGGCTTGTCGAAGGCCGTGCTGATGATGGCGATAGCCGGCTTGCTGATGCTGCTCGTCGCGCTGCGAGCGGTGAAGGGCTACGACGAGAATGGCGTGCCCACCACGCGGCTGGCTCAGATGATCGATCCGTTCATCGTGCACTTCTACCGCGACATCGCGCTGCCGTACGTCGGCAAGAAGTGGGCGCCGCGCGTGACGCCGCTGCTGCTGAATTTTTTCTTCTTCATCCTGTTCTGCAATCTGCTCGGGCTGTTGCCCCTGTCTGACTTGGCAGGCCTCGTCGGACACTACACCACGGGCCACGAACCGTTCTTCGTCGAGGGCGCCGCGACGGCAACCGGCAATTTCAACGTCACCGCCACGCTCGCGGTGATCACGTTCGTCTCGATCCAGGTGCTCGGGGTGATCCAAAACGGACTCGGCGCTCATCTCGCACACTTCATGGGCCCCCCGTCGGCGCCGTGGGCCGTCAGGGTGCTGCTGCTGATTCCGATCGAGATCATTTCGGCGTTCGTCAAGCCGTTCGCGCTGACCATGCGACTCGCCGCCAACATGACGGCGGGTCACATGGCTCTGCTGGCGCTGCTTTCGATTCCGTTTTTGCTCAAGAGCGTGTGGGTCGGTGCACCGGTGGTGTTGATCGCGCTGGCCATCACGATGCTGGAAATCATCGTCTGCTTCGTGCAGGCTTATGTGTTTGCTTTGCTGAGCGGCGTGTTCATCGGCATGGCCGTTCACTCGCACCACTGATCGTCGGCGATCGGGTGGGACACGAGCACGCCGCGGGTCGCACGACGCCGTCGGCGGGAGGGACGAGAGAGAAAATGACGACCGTTCTGAAGTACGCTGGTTTTGCGCGGGTGTTGGCGATTCTGTTCGCGCCGGGTGCTCTGGCTCAAGAAGAGGGCGGAGGCCTCGATTTGGGCAAGATGAGTGCCGGTTTCGGTGCCGGGCTGTGCGCGATCGGCGCTGGTTTGGGCATCGGTAAGCTGGCCGCCGCGGCGGGCGAAGCGATCGCGCGCCAACCCTCGGCTGCTTCGGCCATCACCGGCGCCGTCAACCTGCCGCTGTTCCTGCTCGAAGGCGTGGCGATCATCGCATTGGTCGTCTGCATCTTGATTCTTGTGCTGTAGTCGATAGGCAGCGAGAGCCACCATGGCGACACTCACCAAGCTCGCACTGATTCTGGCGAGCGCGCCCGCTGCCGCCGAAGCGGAGGGCAACCCGCTCACGCGGCCGATTCCGGGGCTGTGGTTCTACACGCTCGTCATCTTCGGCTTGCTGCTGCTGGTGCTCTACCGCTACGGGTGGGGGGTCTTGATCAGCAAGCTCGATGCCCGCGACAACGCGATTCGGGGCGCGATCGACGAAGCGCGGCGCGAGCGCGAGCAGGCGGGCAAGCTGCTGGCCGAGCAAGAGGAACTGCTGGCCGACACGCGGCGCAAGACGGCCGACATGCTGACCGAGGCACAGCAGGAAGCCAAGCTCGAACGACAGCGCATTCTCGATCAAGCGCGCGAGGAGAACGACAAGATCCTCGCCCGTGGCCGCGAGCAGATCGAGCAGGAAACGCGCGCCGCCATCGCACAGATTCGCGCGTCTGCGGCGGATCTGGCCGTCGAGGTGACCCGGCGCATGTTGCCGCAGGTCCTCGACCCGGGCCAGCATCGCGCCCTCGCCGAGAAGTTCGTATCCGAAATCGAGCGCACCGAATGAACTGGTAGCGACAGGGCTTGCCCTGTCCGACTTGCGCGCAGCCCGAGCCACATCCGGCGCTGCGCGCCGGTCTGACAACGCAAGCGTTGTCGCTACGGATCGTCTGATAGCGCGAACGATCGTCGGTGCGTATTCGTCAATCAGCCGCGCGTCAGGCGAGCACCGCCGAGCGGGCCCGCCCGTCGAGAAACACGGTCGCTCGCTCGCGCAGCCACGCTGCCCAGCGATCGAGAATCGAGATGTCGATCGAGGTCGGGGCGAGCATCGCGAACAAGTAGTCTCGCGAAGTGGCCCGCACGGCGGTGCGGGCCGAGTCGGCCGTCGGGTTACCGAACGGCCCAAGCTCGTCGGCCAGCAACAGCCGGCCCTCGAGATGAATCTCCGGCTTGCGGATGCCGGCGTAGCTCTCTCCGGCCTCGCCCAAGCGGATGACGATTCGATCACCGCTCAGGTACTCCGTGTCGTAGAGGCCGACGGGAAGTCCCGAGCCGACCGCCCACAGGTTGCCGAGATCGACCGCCAGGTGCACACGAGGAAACGAGTCTCCTCTGAGCAGGCGTCGCGTGAGCGCCTCCGGGCTCGGGCGGTGCCGCGTCGGGTCGATGCCGATCGCCCGGTACAGCGCGCGCGCCGGCTGGAGGTGGGGAATTCGCCCGGGAGGCTGGCCGGCCCATCGTTCACGCAACCGCGAGACGGTGTGGTCGAGCTCGTGCTCGAAATCGTCCGTGGGCTCGCTGCGCCCACAGTCCCGCACCTCGACGAGCGCGAGCGAGACGAGGTCTCGCACCGCCTGCGCGCGCTCTACGCGATCGATCCACATGCTCAGACTCCCGGCGAGCGGGCTCGCCGACTCGACCGATGATCGCCCGCAAAGGCCCACCGACCGAGAGGCCTGGCCTCACACCGCGTCCCATTCAATCACCATCTCGTCAGCCAGAGCGAGAGCCCCGCGCGATGCGCCGTCTCGCACCCCTCCCGCATCTCGTCAACCGGTCCCGAGACGCGTCCCTGTCCGGGAGCGTGCGTTGACACCTCGGAGGGCGAAAACTAGTCTTCCCCCTCGCCGGGCGTGATGCGGACCCGCGCGATCGCTCGAGCTGGCGTTGCGGATGGCCCCCGAGATCGAACAGAAGACTTTCGGACGCTACGAGGTGATCCGGCCGCTCGGCCGGGGCGCGATGGGCGAGGTGTATCTCGCGCGCGATCCCGAGCTCCGTCGGCTCGTGGCGATCAAGTCGCTGGCGTCGATCGAGGCGCTCCCGCCGGCCGAACAGGAGGAGCTTCGCGCGCGATTTCGGGGCGAGGCGCGAGCTGCGGCAGCGCTGAGCCACCCGCACCTGATGACGATCCACGACGTGGGTGAGCACGAAGGCGTGCCGTTCATGGCGATGGAGTACCTCGAGGGGATCACGCTCGATCGCCACACTCAAAACGGACATCTGCTGCCGCCGGCCAAAGTGCTCGAAATCGGCATTCAAGCGGCGGCCGCGCTCGACGTGGCGCATCGTGCCGGCATCGTGCACCGCGACATCAAGCCCGCGAATCTCGTGCTGCTGAGCAACGGCGCCGTGAAGGTCACCGACTTCGGATTGGCCAAGGCCCCGCAGACCGGCCTGAGGTCGAACGATCAGACCGTGGGCACGCCGAACTACATGTCTCCCGAGCAGATCGCCGGCCGTCCCCTGGACGGGCGCGCGGATCTGTTCTCACTCGGAGTGTCGCTGTTCGAGCTGCTGGCCGGTGCGAGACCCTTCCCGGGCGACACGATTTCCTCGGTGATGTACCGCATCGTCAACGAGCCGCCGCAGTCTCTCACCGCGCTGCGTCCCGGATTGCCGACGGCGCTGGAACGATTGCTGGAGACGATGCTCGCCAAAGAGCCGAACCAGCGGCTTCCGAGCGGCACGCATGTCGCCGCCGCCATCGAACCGATCCTGCATCAGCTCGGCGGCGTGCCGTCGAACATCGAGCTGCCGCCTCCGTCCGCCACGCACGCGCCGAGCCG
>CP070706.1:1979196-1983938 GCA_020350085.1 Acidobacteriota bacterium | reverse complement strand
TTGAACTCGCGGTTCGTCACCTCGTGGCGGTCGATGAGGAAGTCCTGCGTCGGCTCGGCCTTCAAGTGATCGATGCCGGGAAGAAACAGATCGAACTTCCCGCCCGGTACGAAGACCATCTCTGCCGGCCAGCTGCCTTCCGGCTCGAGTGTGTAGATCCATTCCTCTTGGAGCCCGATGTTGAACAGCGCGTCGTACTCGGTGCGGCGGCCGGCGAGCTCGATCTTGAGCCGTGACAGTCCGCGCGGAAGACGTACGGCCTCAAGCGGCGTGCGTCCGACGAAGCGCCACGCGCCGTTCGGGTCGGTGTACGGCTTGCCCCAGACTTCGGCGCCAGCAGGCTCGGAGCTGATCTCGGCTTCCCGAGTCACGTCGCCCCACGCCGCGACGAGCGACGGATCGTCACCGATCAGACCGGCCGCCTCGCTCGCCAACTCGTGCGCTTCCCAGGCGCGCGTGCCCCACGACAGCCAGCTCGCCTGCTCGCGAAGCTCCTGAATCTTGGGGATGGCGACATTCCGGGCCCATTGCCGGCGCGCACTGCGCCGTGCGGTCCAGGTGATGCCGATCGCGAGCAGCGCGAGCACGAGAACGACCACGGCGGCCCATCGCAGCTTCTTTCCGCTGCGGGCGGCCGGTAGGGCGTCGGTCAGGGACAGGCTGCTTGCTCCGGAGACGACCTCGGCGCGGAGCCGCTCGAGATCGTCTCGGAGCGCTGTCGCGTCGGCGTAGCGATCGGCGGGCTGCTTGTGTAGGCAGCGCCGGACGATCTCGCCGAGAGGGCGGGGCAGTTCCGGCCGCGAGTCGGTCACCGGCCGAGGATCGTCGCGCAGGATCGAGGACAGAATCGAGACGTGATTGTCACCCTCGAACGGGCGGCGGCCGGTTGCCATCTCGTATAAAAGGATGCCGAGTGAGAAGACGTCGGAACGCGCATCGACCGGCTTGCCCTGCGCCTGCTCGGGTGACATGTAGGCCACGGTGCCGAGAATCGTTCCCTCGCGAGTGACCATCGCCTCGGCCGTGGCCATCGTGGCCGCCGTCGCCGCCGTCTCGCTGCCTGCCCGCAAGGCGGGATCGAGCTTGGCCAGGCCGAAGTCGAGCACCTTGAGCCGACCTTCCTCGCCGATCATCACGTTGTCCGGCTTGAGATCACGGTGGATGATCCCGCGCTTGTGCGCGGCGGCGACGGCGTCGGCCAACGGAACGGCGAGCTCGAGCAGACGCTCGAGCCGAAGCCCCTCGGGCTCGAGCAGCTCCGTCAGGGGCTTGCCGCGGACGAGCTCCATGGTGATGAAGTGCAGCCCGTCGGCCTGCTCGACGGAGTACAGGTGCACGATGTTCGGATGATTCAGCGCCGCGACCGCTCGCGCCTCCTGCTCGAAGCGCCGCAACCGCTCGGCATCCTCAGCTGTTCCCTCGGGGAGCAGCTTGAGCGCGACCTCACGCTGGAGCCGCGTATCCTCGGCGACGTAGACCGCCCCCATCCCACCCTCACCGAGCTTGTCTACGATCCGATAATGCCCGAGCGTTCTGCCGATCATCTCGTTCGCTCCCTGCCCGTCGGCGACCGTGGATTCTACACGACGGAATGCGAGCGCCCTCACGGCCGGTCGGTCAGCGCCCGACAATCTTCGGCTAGAATCCGGCCGTGACTGTCGAGATCGCCATCCTCTTTGCCCTGCTGGCGGTGATGGTCTACCTGTTCCTGACCGAGAAGCTGCCGGTGGATCTGACGGCGTTTCTCGCTTTGGCGATCCTGGTCCTTGGCGGATACCTGACGCCAGCCGAAGCTTTCACGGGCTTTTCATCGCCCGCCGTCATCACCATGCTGTCGGTGTTCATCGTCGGCGCGGCACTTCTGGAAACCGGTGTGGCGGAGATGATCGGCGGGAGGATCCACGCCATCGTCGGCAACAGTGAAACGCGGCTGATCGTCGTGTTGATGCTGGTTGCGGGCGTGCTGTCGGCGTTCATGAACAACATCGCCGCGACCGCCGTGTTGATGCCGGCCGTGGCGTCCATCGCGCGGCGGGCCGGTCTCGCCCCCTCGCGGCTGTTCATGCCGCTCGCGTTCGGCGCGATCCTCGGCGGCACCACGACGCTCGTCGGCACGCCACCGAACCTCGTCGCCGCGCAGATGCTGCTCGAGCGAAACCTGGAGCCGTTCTCGCTGTTCGACTTCACGCCGATCGGGCTGTCGCTGCTCGGCGTGGGCACGCTGTTCATGGTGACGTTCGGTCGCAGGCTGCTCGTGGTGCGCGAGGACCGCGGCCCGACCGCGACCGAGTCGGCCGACCTGACCGAGGTCTACCAGCTGCAGGAACGTCTGTTCTCGATTCGTATTCCGCAGAACTCGCCGCTCGACGGCTTGACCCTGGCCGAGACGCGGCTGGGCAACACGCTGGGCGTCAAGGTGATGGCGATTCTGCGCGATGGTCGGCGCCGGCTGGCGCCGGAGGGCGACGCGGAGCTGCGCGCTGGGGACGTTTTGTACGTCGATGGCAAGGCTTCCGATCTCGAGGAGTTGCTGCGCATGCAGAGCCTGGAGGTCGAGTCGACCCAGCTCGGACAGCTGCCGATGCCGATGCCCGGGGTCGGCGGCGTGCGCGCGCGCGTCAAGCCGGGCTCGGCGCTTGTCGGTCAGACGCTGCGAGAGCTGCACTTTCGCGAGCGGTACGGAGTCGTGGTGGTCGGCATCCGTCGGGGTGGACTGCTGCTACGCACGAACCTGGGCGAGCAGCCGCTCGAAGCCGACGACGAGATCATGGCTCTCGGAGAGCGTCAGCGGGTCGAGGAGCTGGCGAAGGTGACGGACTTCGAGCTGGTCAAGAAAGGACTGTCCGCGATTCGAGATCTGGTCGATCAGCTGTTTCTGATCCGCATTCCGGAGGACTCTCCGCTGGTCGGCTCGACGGTGGGGCAAAGTCGGCTCGGCGAGCTGGCCGGGCTGACGGTGGGCGGTCTCATTCGCGGTCGCGAGACGCACCTCGGTGTCGGGCCCGACGAGCAGCTTGCCGCAGGTGACCGCCTGCTGATCGCCGCCGAGCCGTCGCGGATCGTCACGCTGGTGCAGCTCGGCGAGGTGCAGCTCGATCCGGAGTCGGCCGAGTCTCAGCTACAGTCCGAAGAGATCGGGATGGTCGAAGCGGCGGTGGCGCCGCGCTCCGCGGTGGTCGGTCGCACGCTCAAGGAGCTGGAGTTTCGCGATCGATTCGGGTTGCTCGTCGTCGCCGTGTGGCGAGAGGGAAAGCCGCTGCACCAGGATTTCGCGGACGTGGCGCTTCGGTTCGGCGATGGGCTGCTGTTGCACGGGTCGCGGGAGAAGATCGGCCGTCTTGTCGCCGAACCCGACTTCGTCGTGCTCTCGGAGCTGGAGCGCGCACCTCGGCGGACGCACAAGGCACCCCACGCGTTCGCCTGCCTGCTACTGATGGTTCTACTCGTGGTGACCGGCGTGCAGCCGATTCACGTCGCCGCTTTTGCTGCCGCCTCGTTAGTCGTCCTCCTCGGCGCGTTGACCATGCAGGAAACCTACAGGGCGATCGAATGGAGGGCGATCTTCTTGGTCGCGGCCGTGCTGCCGGTTGGGCTGGCGATGGAGCGCACCGGAGCCGCGCTGCTCATCGCCGATACGGTGGCGACATGGGCCGGGCCGATCGGCAACTATGCCACGCTCGCTGCACTGGTCGTGCTCGGCAGCCTGCTCAGCCAGGGTCTCGACGGCGCTCCGGCGGTGGTGCTGTTAGCACCGGTCGTGATCGAGACCGCACAGGGGCTGGGTGTCAGTCCGTATCCGATGATGATGGGTGTGAGCGTGGCTGCCTCCGCGGCTTTCATGACACCGTTCAGTCACAAGGCGAACCTGCTGGTGATGGGTGTCGGCGGCTACCGCACGGTCGACTATCTCAGAGTCGGCACGCCGCTGACCGTCGTCCTACTAGCATTGATGGTGCTGCTCGTGCCGGTGTTCTTTCCCTTCTAGAGCCGAACACGCCAGCTGCGCCGAAAAAGGCGATCGACAACCCGTATCGCGAATCGACGATTCGATCGACCTGAGGCATGGAATACGTGCTCTTGCGCCAACATGCACGGTTTCGCGTGCATGTTGCGTGAGCCGGTCCGCCACCTTCGTGGAAAACGATGACTGGCGTGACTTCTCGGCAGCATCGAGCACGATCAGCCAGACGTAGGGGCGTCGCGCCCGCGCCACCCCTACAGCTGGCTGACTGTGCGCGCTCTACCACTTGGGGTGCGATCGCCGCGACACCGGATAGCGAACCGGTGGCGCGTCAGCGATCAGCTCGATCGATCCGATGAGGACGGTCGCGGTGCCGACGAGTCAGCGTCGTTCGAGGCGCTCGCGAGGCCAATTCGCTCGAGCAGGCGCTGGAAGCGTGGTTCCGCTCGCAGCGGATCGAGCCGCGGGTTGACTTTCAGGTACGGAAGATGATCGGCGTGCTCTTGATAGGCGCGATCGAGCCAGTCGAGCGCGCGGGAGACCTCTCCGAGCGCGGTGCAGATGATCGCGATATCGAACGAAGAGACGTAGCTCTGCTGTGAGATCTCGAGCAGCTCGTCGAGGA
The DNA here is from genome assembly GCA_020350085.1 of Acidobacteriota bacterium. Taxonomy (GTDB): domain Bacteria; phylum Acidobacteriota; class Polarisedimenticolia; order J045; family J045. Next base: position 1,979,352 of record CP070706.1, on the reverse strand, counting down.
CCCGACGCGCTTCGTCGGTTCGTCCCGCGAGTGCGAAGGCGCGGCCGAGCTGGCCGCGGAAGTTCGGCTGCTGATCGGTCAAAGCGGCAGCCTTCTGATGCGCGGTGATCGCCTCGTCGTACCGCCCCGTTTCTTCATAGGCCCAACCGAGGATCC
>CP070706.1:1975295-1979096 GCA_020350085.1 Acidobacteriota bacterium | reverse complement strand
TCTCACATGGTGTTTCGCGGCAAGTTCCAGAATCCGGTCCAGTCCCTTCTCCACGCGCAGCTGAATTGCCGACCAGGCTTCTCTTGGAAACAGGCCTTCAAACGCCGAAACTTGGAAGTAGTTCTCGACGTCGACGGTGAACGCGTTGAGCATCGGCTCGCGCATGGGCATTTGTTTGCAGGCCCGCGCCGGCCCGGTGCCCGGCACGGGCCTTTACCATCACTTGCTGCGGTAGTAGTGGTAGTAACGCCCGCTCGGCTGCCGCAGCCAGTCAGCGATGCTCCGTCTCGTCCCGTTGAAGACGACGCCGAGCAACGCCTCTTTGTTGAAGCTCGACAACGCTCGTGTCACGCCGGCGCGCGGAGTGTTCTCCGAGCGCACGACGAGCAGAACGCCGTCGGCTTGTGCGCTGAGTAAGTCTGCATCCACGACCGGCAGGATCGGTGGGCAGTCAACGATGATTCGGCGGTACCAGTGTCGGAGCTTCTTGAAGACCTCGCTGCAGCGCTGCGAGCCGAAGCCTGTCAGTGGATCATCGGTCGGTTGACCGGCTGGAAGCACTCTCAATGCCGAGCCTTCCAGTTTGCAGATCCCCTTCTCCGGCTCCAGCTCGCCGTTCAACACCTCCGCCAGGCCTTGTTCTGGCGGCGGATCGAGCCACTGATCGAGCGTCGGACGACGAAGATCTGCGTCGATGAGGAGCGTCCGGCCGTCTGGGTCGTGTGAGAAAGTCTGGGCCAGGTTCATCGCCACGAACGATTTGCCATCCGAAGCGACTGGGCTGGTGATGATGATCACCTGCGGCGGCTCCTGACGGCAGTTCAGCAGCTTGGTCTTCAACCGCCGAAAGCTCTCGACGACCGGGCCGCGTCCTTCCTCGAAGATGGCCAGCTCTTCGGGGAGAGTCAGCTTGATGCGTCCGTCAGGACCGTTACGATTCCCAATTCTCTTCTCGCCCGACTTGAGAACCTCGGTTTGCTCGGCTCGTGGTCTTTCCTTCGTTGCGGTCTCTTTGCCCATCGGCGCCATCACCTCACGCGTGGAATACGTTGATCAGGGCCGACAAAGCGGCAAGCGCAGCCACAGACGCGGCAACATTCCACAACGCTCGTGCTCGCCTGGTTTTGCGCAACCTGTTGGAAGCCACCTCGTTAATCGAGACGAGAAGCGGCACTTCGATCATTCCTCTCAAGCCTGCCTCCGATACGACGCGGGGCGAGATGATTCCCTTCAGCACGACCGGCAGGACGAACAAGCCGAAGCCGGCGACGATGGCGGCCAGGTAGAGTTTGACGCGGTTCGGACTCGCCGGTATGGCAGTCGGCATCGCCTCTTCGACGACCTCGAAACGCTCGCCCTTGCGAGTCTGCTCGACTCTGAGCGACCCACGGGCCGCTTCGACCTTTTCTTGATACTCTCGATACTGCGAATCGAGAATATCGTAGCCTTTGGTGAGCTCTGCGAGCTGCTGTTCGACCTGAGGGGTATTCTCGACGCGTCGTTGGTACAGCTCGAGATCCTGCTCGACCCGCCGGCGCTCCTGCCGCAGGCGCGCGATCTCACGCTCTGTGGCGCGCATCTCGATATCGAACGATGTCAGTGGTGCCTGAGTCGCTGAAGTCGTTGCTGCATCAGACTCGGTCGAGCCCACTGTACTACTCGCCCGCGACGCGATCAGATCATCGAGCTGCGTGCGCGTCGCACGCACCGTCGGATGATCTTTCGTGTAGCGCGTCAGCAGAGCTTGAAGCTCGCGTTGCAGCGTTGCGATACGCGCCATCGTCGGATCGACGGCTGTCTCCTCGATCGTCGTTCCCGTCTCCGCACTGATCAACAAAGCCTGCTCTTTCTGGGCGCGCAGCGTCTGCAGACGATCCTCGAGGATTCTGCTTTGTCTCGTGTTGGCTTCGAGATCGGCCCGTCGGCCGGACAGAAGCTGCAGATTCGCGCCCAGATGCTCATTCAGCTCGTAGAGATGAAGTCGCTTGAACTCCGCGATCTCCGTCTCCTTCGTTCGCAGACGAGAAAGAGCCTCGTCTGCGAGAAGCTGAAGGGTGTCCGTCGTCGATTCGACCTGCTCGGTTCTCATCCGGATGTTCTCCGAGATGTATGTCTGCGCCAGCAGGTTGACGACGCGTGCTGCCCGCTGCGGGTCTTCGTCGCGATACATCAGCTCGAACAGACCGCCGCCCCTGCGGTAATCCGCGCTGGTAACTCGCGTTTCCAGTCGGCGCCGAATCTTCGCCATCAGCTTTTCGCGCGCGACTTGGTTCTCCGGCACTCCGAACACCTCTTGCATCAGCTTCTGCATGTAAGGCCGACTGAGAACCGCCTCATGCAGCGACTGCAGCCGCAACGACATGTCGTCGGTTACGGTGCTCCGAACGAACTCCTGGTCGATCTGCGGCGGAGAAACGAGGATGCGCGTCGTCGCCTCGTAGGTCTTCGGAAGATACTCGTACGCGACGATCCCAGCCCCGAGACCGAAACACGGTCCGACGACCAGTACCCACCACCAGCGTTTGACGCGATCGATTTGCTCGAGGAAGAAGGTTGCTTTCTGATCTTGTCTCAACATCCGCTCGTTCCGTCTTTCGACGTCGTTCGAACTGGGTGATCCGACCCGGGTAGCCCGCCAGTAGTCGAGGTCAGCGGAACAACAGCACGTCGCCAGGGGCGAGCATGATGTTCTCTTTCGATTCTTGCCCCTCGTAGATGCGCTTGAGATCGAGCTGCATACGCTGCTCGCCGGCTCCATAGCTGCGCACGAGAGTCGCTTCCTTCTTGGAAAACTCGGACAGTCCACCCGCTGCCGCAAGCGCTTGAAGAAGTCGTGTCGGCTTGGTGAATGTGAGCACGCCTTGAGAGCGTACCTCTCCGAGGACGTATACCTTGTAGTTGTTGATCTCCTCCACCGTTACCGAGACGTTGGGCTCTCGAATGTAGCGGCGGAGACGCTCGACGATGTCCTCGCGCAGCGCGACGGTGGTCCGGCCGTGCGCCGGAACGTCCTGAATCAGCGGCAGCGTGATGAACCCGTCGGGACGGACTTTCACGGTGACGTTGAGCTCCGGCTCACCCCACACGTGTATGCTGAGGACGTCATCGACGCCGATGACGTAGGAAGCGCGTGGGGCCGTCGGCTGAGTCACTTCTTTGACTTGCTGAGCCGAGCTCGGTACGACCGCGACCAATAACAGCACGCTCGCGAAGATCATCTTCTTGTGATTCACGGTTTCGTACCCCCGAGGATGTCCGAAATCCGGCCATGGACCGCGGTATGACGGCCGATGCCGAATATCTGGCTCGGCTCGCCCTAAGGCAATCTCTGGTGCTGCGTGAGCCGATTGGACCGCCGGCAGGACCACGTTTCGCAGCGGTGAACGATCGGCGTCATCGCGAGCAGACCTCCGACGAGCAGCGCTGCCGGGACGCGCAGCGCGAGCCATCGCCTCGGGGGGCGGTGCTCGTTGCGCGCGCCCTGCTGTATTTCGCGGATGCTTCGGTGTACGAGAAAGCCGATGCCAGCTCTGTTTGGCGGCAAGAGACTCCAGTGGACCCAGTGTTTGAGCGGCCACCACATGGCCTCGCCCGAGGCGAGCACGAGTCGGGGCGTCAGCAGCCTTCGGGAGAGCAATCGACCCTGCGAACCGTGCTGGGGCAGCCACGGGTTCCAAATGCCGAGCAGGTCGCGAGACAATCGTTGTGCGTTCGCGAGGAAATGGTCGGCCTTGCTGCGACGGGCAACGGTGGCGACCAGCTCACGGTCGATTCCAGGGCCGTGACCGAGGCCAAGACGCG
>CP070706.1:1966817-1975195 GCA_020350085.1 Acidobacteriota bacterium | reverse complement strand
GCTCGAAAGCGGCAAAACGATCGGCGATCCGACGTTTGACTACAACGACGGTGTGAGCCAGGGGATCGTCGTCGGGTCGACGAGTGGCATCATTCACTGGGTCAAGCTGGACTGATCACGCTCTCAGCCACTCTGCGGCGCCCTGCGAGCGACTCTCGACCGACGTTGTGGCGCATCGCGTCAGGACCGCTCCCACAACACGCGCAGGAGCGGTCCCGCCTCTACTTACTGACACTCAGAGACGTCGATGACATAGTGCCCCTCGGAGACCTTCTCCGCAAAGCCCGTGTTTCCTGCACAGTCGTCGGCCTCCGCACGACAGACCGGATCCGTCAGCTCGGTGAATCCGCAGGTCTCGTACACATAGCACAGCAGTGCATTGCCGATCTCCAGCGGCTCGTCTGTGATGAGACCGTCTCTGTCACCGTCTCGGAATCCGTCGAGAACGAGGCAGTCCTCGAGATAGAGCCTCTCGTACACAACGCCGCCCGATGCGGCGTCATCATCCGTGGTGCTGACGAAATCGCCGACGCTCTCGACGCGATCGACGTCGAGCTCGCGCGGTGCGTCGAGATCGACCACCGGCGGGCTGCCATCGACGATGAAGGAGATGCTCGCTGTGTTCGAGTTTCCAGCCGAGTCGCTGACCGTCAACGTGAGGTCGTAGTCGCCGTCGGCTGAATACGCCGGGCCGGGGCCAGGCTCGTAGAGTCGATCGAGGTCAGGATCGCAATCGTCGACGAAATTGTCCTCCACGGTCACGACGGGCGGCAGACACTCGCCTTGTGTCGGGAATGTGATCTCGCCGATTGGAGCAGTCGTGTCGATGACGACGATCAGCACGCCGTCACTGTCCTGATTGCCATCTTCGTCGGTGACGGTCAGGCGGGCTCTGTTGATCCCAGACGTGCACAACGCATCCGTGACGCATTCGCTGGGCATCTCGATGCTGCAGGGGTCCGAGCTCCATGAGCATTCGATCTCTCCACCCTCCGGATCGAACGACGCGCTCCCCTCGAGCGTGCCCGGGACGCCTGGCAGGCCTTCACAGATCACTTCCTTGTCGTCGCCGGCATCGGCTACCGGCGGGGTGCCGGCGCCGGCAAAGCGGATCAGAAAGGCGCCATCCCGCCCGTCCTCGAGCTTCGCCTCGATGATGATGAACCGGCCGTTTGGCGAGAGGTCGAACGCATTCTTGCCGCTGGCGATTGTGTCGATGAGCAGACCGTCGACCTCAGTCACGCCTTCCTGAACAATCAGCCGATCGCCCAGAAACAGTCCGCTATTGACGTCTTCATTCGGATCGTCCCATTCACCGAACCAGAGCACCCGCCCGCGGTCGTCGAGTCCGAGCGGGCCCGAGCTGCTGCCGATGCCGGTCAGAACGAACGGTGCCACCGCTGGCACTGGAGAGCCCTCGCGAGCCAGCACGGCCCCGTTGAAGACGATCAGATCGTCGTCGTCGGTCGACCCGTCCAGATTGGCCTTGAAGGTGTAATCGGCGTCGTTGTTGAGATCGAGCCCTCTCGAGGAGAGGAACTGATAGATGCGCCCCAGAGCGGGCGAGGGGCTTCCTTCCTGGGCCAGCAGTCGATCGTCGAGGTAGACCGTTCCATCCACATCCGTCGGGCCGCTCAGATCCGCGAAGTACAGGATCTGATTCGCGTCGTTGAAGGCCGTCTGGTGCGGGGAGGTGCCGAAGTCGGCAACGGGTTCGGTCTGGCCCGGCAGCACGTCACCTTCCTTGAAGGCCGCACGCTCGGCGAGCAGATCTCCTTGCGGCGAGATCTGCAGCAGCATCAGCACCCGATCCACGGACGTCGGGATCGCTGGGTCATCCAATGAGGCCACACTGAATCCTTGACCGAGGTCATTGGACTTGGCATCGAAGAAGCCCAAGTATGGCGTGCCCGGAGACAGCTCCGGGGCCTGGGAAATGTTGCTCTCCTGGATCAGAAGCTTGGCGTTGAAGTAGATTCCGGAATCTTCAGTGGTCGGCGGACCGTCGAGAAAGAAATTCCAGACGCTGTTTTCAGCAGCATTGATGTTGATCGAATCGAACGTATCGAGCAGAGCTCCGGCAGGTTCGGCGAGGGGGTCTCCCTCTCGCAGATAAACCGCGCCGTTACGCAACAGCACGTTGTCGACATCGGTGCCCGCATCGGTGTCCACGCGGACGATCCAGTCGCCATTGTTCCCCACGGCGACGTTGTCGATGCTCGTCACGAGGCCCACGCCGGACACCATGTCTCCGTCGAGGACCAACGCCGTCAGACTGTATGCATCGCCGGCCATCGCCAGCGACGTGATGGTGAGAAGTGCGAACGATGCAAGCCCGAGCAGCCGACCGCATCGATGCATCGCTTGTGGATAACTCATGATGGCCCCTCCTGAGTTGTGGCAGCAGAGCATGAGACGGCCGCGGGGGCCGCTTTCGCCATGGGCTGGCCCACACGGCTAGGTCTCGGGTGCGAGGATTCAGACTTCTCCCCTCTTGCCCGCACCTTATCACTTCGGTGCGGTGCTAAGAGAGGTCCTCATCGAGTTAAGGGGACCATCGATGTCCGCAAGCTTTCGGTCTTTTCCGGAACGGTGCTGTGAGCGGGCCAGGACCTGGTTAGGGCTTGTTCAGCTTGTCCGACTTCCAGTACTTGGTGCCTGCAATGTCGGCCTGCAGCATCAAGCCGGCCTCGGTCAACTGGTAAACCGCCATGCCGTTCGTAAAGGTGGCCGCAGCGTTTGCACCTGCCGGCCCCGCGACGGCGTTCGCCTGAGCTTCAGCTTTCCAGCCCTTGTTGAGGAACGAGTCGAAGGTCTGCTTATCTTGGAACAGAAACACGACCTGATACTTCTGTCCACCGAGGCCGATGTTGAGGCCGATCGTGCCCATCTTCATGTAGGTGCGCTGGCCGCTGGTCTTTTCCACGGCGACGCCAGCGCCACCTCCGCCGGAGATGAAGAGCGATAACTTCAGGTTGTCGAAAACGGCATAGCCGTAGGCCTTGTCGTAGAGCACCTTCGCTTTGGGGCTCTTCTCGAACAGCGTCTCGAGCGTCTCGCCCGCGGTGGCGTTGATTCGACCTCGCCTTTCGGCGTTCTTCTCCGCATCGTTTTCCGCATTCGTGAGGAAAACGGATAGAGCCGTCAACACCAAGAACAAGAAAGATAGCCGTCGCCTAGACATTTTCTTCTCCGTTCACCGGTTCCGTCACGAGAACGACCTTGCCGAGATTGCTCCGCGCATGGAGGTAGGTGTGGGCACGGGCAGCACCAGCACTGTCGAGGGGAAAGGTGCGGTCGATGATCGGCCGGAGCAAACCGTCACCTATGGCTTGAAAGATCGACAGCAACGCTTCTGACAAGATCGGCTCCTTGTGGCCGAGATGCAACAAGTGCACCCCGTGAAGACCGACGTTCGGCTCGACGAGAGAGAGCGGATGAAACCACGGTGTGCGCAGCCAGGCGGCGACCGCCCGCGGCCAGCTACGTCGATCACGGGGCACGGCATCGCTCAGACCGTAGAAGATCAGCCGTCCGAGAGGTGCCAGCAGCCGGCGGCACGACGCCGTGGCACGCCCGCCCACAGGATCGAGCGCGAGGTCGATCCGGCGCTTTCCGACCAGGCGGCACACCTCCGCTTCCCAGTCCGAGCGCGAATCGAAGCACGCCTCGGCTCCGAGTTCTTTCGTGACAAACTCTCGCTTGCGTGGCGAGCCGGCCGTGCCGATGGCTCGTAGTCCATGGCGGACGGCGAGCTGCACCGCGGCCGTGCCGACACCACCGCCGGCGCCGAGAACGAGAGCCGTTTCACCCCGCCTCGCCCGCGCCGCTTCGAACAGACAGACCCAGGCGGTGAGAAAGACGACCGGGACGCCAGCGGCCTCGGCGCTCGTCAACGACGCGGGATAACCGCAAAGCTGCGTCGCCGGAACGATCACGTCCTCGTCGTAGCCGCCGAATCGCATCACGGCGACTGCGCGATCACCCTCTTTCCAGCCTTCGACCTGCTTTCCAGCCCGCATGATCCGACCGGCCACCTCGAATCCCGGGCTGAACGGAAGTGGCGGTACCGTGCCGTAGAGGCCCGCACGCATCAGCAGGTCGGCGAAGTTGACTCCGGCCGCTTCGACACGGAGGTGGACATCGGTAGGTCCGAGCTGAGGTAGCGGCACCTCTCGGTTGACGAGCACGTTCGGGCGCCCGTAGTGTTCGATGAAGATGGCGCGGGTTTTCATCGTCTGCAACGCCGATGCAAGTCCCCGAGAGAACAGCCTGGCCGGCGTGTTGTTCTCGCACGCTCCCGAGAGGAAGATACCGGCCACGACATCTTCTGTCCTGGCAGCAGCTTCTCGTTCGCTTCGGAAGGCTTCATGAGTTAGCCGGCGTACGACACTCGCTTGCTTTCGTTGCCCGCGGTGTGTGGCTTGTGTCCCTTACGGCCAATCTGGTGACTCCTCGTCCTGCCGTGGTGACACGTCCGCATACACCACGCGTGGATCGTTCGTCGGCTCGCGCGACTCGGTGCTGTAGCGTCGCGCGATCACGCCTTCAAGATAATACAGCTGATGCTCCGGCGGCCGATGCCCGATCATCAAGATGGCGCAGCGCGGGTCTCCAGCTCCGACGAACACGTGGCTCACCCCGTGTGGACAGTGAACCAGATCCCAGGCTTTCAGTTTCCTCGTCTCGTCATCGGCGATGAGCAGGCACTCACCGAACAGAGCGAGAGAATCTTCTTGAGCATTTTCTCGATGGTATCGGCAGTCAGGCTGTCCCGGTTCGAGCACTGCCAGCTTGATGCCCGTCTGAGAATACCGCCTCTCGGTTCCGAAGCTGCGCCGATTTCCGAACTCCGGTTGTCCGCCCCTCCGTCCGTCGCGAACGATGTTGACAGACCAGCGGCTGCGTTCTACGAGCATGCTGACCACGTCTTGCTGGCGCTTCCGCGCGGAGCTATGAGCGCCGCTTCGCGTTCGTCGCCACGCGGACGAGCTTCGCGACAAGCAAGACCATCGGCGCCCCGTGGAAACAAAGGTCAAACAGGTCCACTGGTCGAGTAAGGGTCCCTGCCATCAGCATCGAGAGCTTCTCGACGAGGTGTGGTCGGGGCAGCACCGGAGCGATGCCGAGCGCCATGGCGAGCAAGACGAGAACAGTCAAGGGGATGCGATCGATCATGCGCACGATCTGTTGCGGCATGGACTAGGCCCTCTCAGACAGAACGCGGTTCCCATCACGGCCGGATCGTCTTATATCTAAGGAGTCATTATCTCCGCCAACCCAACCGTGCTCCTTGGTGTGCCCCCACGGCCAGGGTTGCGCCGCCGGAGGTCCGATGTCTTCCCGAATCCGTGGTGTTTCGATCTGCGCTCTGCTGGCGATCAGCTGCTCTTTGTTTCCTGCCCTTTCCGCGCCGGCACCCGCGGAAGCCGCATCGGCTCCTGCGCTGACGCGCGTCTTCCGCGTGCGCGTTGCCGTCGATGCGCCGCAGCAGCAGATCGGTGAGCTGAAGCGATTAGGATTCGACCTTCACGCCTTCGACCGCAAGCAGTCCGTGGTCTATCTCGGCGTCGATCAGTTTGCGCTCGAACGGCTGCGTGCTTTTGGGTTCGAGCCCGAGATCGTCGAGGAAACGACCCCCACGGACGAGCAGATCGACGCGCTGTCGGACTATCACGATGAGGTGGAGTCGGATGCAGCGATCACACGCGTGGCGACGGACTATCCCGACATAGCGCAGCGTTTCGAGTACGCCTATGCGACCGAGGAAAGCCGCATCATTGCTGGCCTGAAGATCTCGGACAACGTGGCGATCGACGAGCCCGAGGCCAGGATTTTCTTCGTCTCGCAGCACCACGCGCGCGAGGTGATGACGCCGGAAGTGATGATCGACATGATGGACCTCTTGACGCAGGGCTATGGCAGCGACGAAGAAATCACCTGGTGGATCGATAACTTCCAGATCTACATCGTCCCGAACCACAATCCCGACGGAACGCACCACGTTTTCAACGTCGACAACAACTGGCGCAAGAACCGGCGAGACAACGGCGACGGCAGCTTCGGCGTCGATCTGAACCGCAACTACCCTTATGCCTGGGGACCAGACGGCTGCAACGGTTCGAGTGGCGACCCGAGTAACATTCTCTACCGCGGGCCGAGCCCGGCATCGGAACCGGAAACGCAGGGCATCAACGAGCTGAATCGCGAGATTCGTCCGTCGATCAGCCTGACCTATCACACGACCGGCGAGCTGGTCTTGCATCCGTTTGGCTGCAGCCCCCAGCTTCCCGACGATCCAGATCTACGCGCTCATCGCGAGATCGGCTCGACGCTGGCGATCTCGATCGACAACGACGCCGGAAATGGTTACTACGAGATGGGTACGCCTTACGAAACCCTCTACGAGGTCGACGGTGGGAGCGATGATTGGCTCCACGCGATCGCGGGCACGGTCGCCTTCACAATCGAGATGAATACGGGGGCCAATGGCTTCCAGCCGGACTACGCCACGTGGCGTGACGACACCGTACTGCGCAACCGGGAGGGGTGGAAGTGGCTCATACGGCGGCTGCGTCACGGAGCGATCCAGGGCAGGATCACTGACGCCTGCACCGGCGATGGGCTCGTGGCCGAGGTCGGCGTCGTCGAGCAAAATCTCACGCTCGGCCAAGAGCCTCGTACGTCGTCACCGAGCCATGGCTTCTACCATCGCGTGCTCGAGCCGGGTGATTACACCTGGTACGCCGAGCTGGATGGCTACCGCAGGCAGGAGTGGCCGTTCTCGGTCGCCTTCGAGAACGTCGATCAGGACATCCAGCTCGTGCCGAATGGCTCACAAGGCGCGGCCCTGCGCGGGCTGGCTCTCGACGATACCAGCGGCGACGCGGACGGGCAGCTCGACCCCGGCGAGGAGGTCACGCTCGTTCCAGCGGCGCAGGCTGCGGGTGAGGCCGTGACGGGACTCGTCGCCACTTTGTCGAGCTCGGACCCGTACCTCGAGCTTCTCGACGCCGAGGCGTCTTTCGGGAATCTCGCCGCTGGAGAGGAGCGTGAAGCTCTCGACGGCTTCCGGGTGCTGGTTCTCGCGGATGCTCCCGACGAGCACCTGGCCGGCATTCAGGTGTCTTTCTCGGCCGTCGAAACTCTGTGCGGCCCGCCAGCCGCCAACGTGCTGCGGATCACCAAGGGCCTGCCGGCTGATCCTTTCGAGATCGAGCCGCTCGATCAAGATCCGGGCTGGGACTTCACGGGGCCCGCCGGCGGCTGGGAGTTCGGCCTGCCGCTGGGCACCGGGGGAGCCGGTGGGCCCGACTCCGCGTACACGGGCGAGAACGTGTACGCCACGAACCTCTCCGGATCGTACGGAACGACCGCGGGCGAGTTCGTGCTGACCAGCACGCCGTTCGATCTTCAGGGATTGCGCAACGCCGAGCTGCGCTTTTGGCGTTATCTCAACAACGAGCCGGCTTACGACCCGGCGCGCGTTTTCGTCAGCATCGACAACGAGAACTGGATCGAGCTCTGGTCAGGCTTCGGTCGCGACACACATTGGGAGCTGGTTCGCATTCCGCTGCCGGCGGAGGTCTGGGATACGGATCAGGTCTGGGTTCGGTTCCTGTTGTATCAGGATGGAGGGGATTCTCGCAGCGGGATGTACATCGACGATGTTCAGTTCGTCGGCGAGTCGATTCTGACGGCTGGTGGCAAGCTCAAATACGAGAGTCATGAGATCCTCGAAAGCGACACGAACTACGGCAACGCTGACGGAGCGCTCGATGCCGGCGAGACAGTCACCATGCCGGTGACGATTCGCAGCACGAGAGACACCGTCGCGACCGGTGTGACCGCGATCCTGTCGACGACGAACCCGGAGGTGACGATTCACAACGGCTTTGCCGACTACCCGCAGATACCTGCCGGGATGGCGGAAGTTTCGCTCGATCCGCACTTCAGCTTCACCACGGGGCCGGACTGCGGAGAGAGAATCTCGTTCACGCTCGAGGTTCGCAGCGACGACGGCGCCTCCACGATGAGTCACTTCATCGTGCCCGTCGGCACGATCGCTTTCGGAACACTGCTCGATGACGACATGGAGCAGGACCTGGGCTGGACGGTGTCGAATCCGGGCGATCCAGGCGCGTGGGAGCGCTCGGATCCTTACGGCAACGAGCTCGAGGGAGAGCCAACGAACCCCGAAGACGACCACACGCCGGACCCCGGCGTCGCGTGCTGGCACACGCAGAGCGTGCCTCCACCAACGAGCGTGCCGCCCCATACCGCCGAGGTCGATGGGACGACGGTCCTGACCTCGCCCCGGTTCGCCGCACGCTCGTGGGACACGCTGGAGCTGATCTACTGGCGCTGGTTTTTCACCG
>CP070706.1:1962639-1966717 GCA_020350085.1 Acidobacteriota bacterium | reverse complement strand
CGCGATCAGCTCCGCAGTTGACAGAAAACCCATACTCGGACGCTGGGCGAAAACTGAGCTTGTTCGCCTTAGCCGCCCACCGGAGCAGGTTAAGCGGAGAACTCGGGACGTGGGAGTCCAAGCCGCCGTGAGGCGCAGGCATAGCATCGCCGAGACGATTGCGAGATCCGCGGGTCCAGCGCACCCGAGAGAGACTCCCATTGACTGGACGCCATCAGCTTCTCCTGTGGCACGCAGATCAAGTCGTAGCCACCGAAACTTGATCAGTCGACCGGAGACCAGGCGTCAAGGAGCCTTCGGGCCTGCTCGAGATCTGGGAAGCCAAGTCCCTCGGTGAACCAGCCGTAGGTCTTCTCGAGCAGCTCACGCGCTTCGTGGGGCTTGCCCTGCCGATGCCATAAACGGCCAAGTCCGAGCGCCGCGCGAAGCTCCCACGCTTTGGCCTTCTGTTGGCGCGAGATCTCGAGCGCTTCGTTGTAGCAGGCCTCCGCTCGCTCGCCATCTTTTGTGCGGCCGCGGGCGAAAAAGAGATCCGCTTTGACTCGCCAGAGCTCTGCCTCGTAGACCCGCTCCGCCGTCGTCTCGATCTCGGCGAGTGCGTCGGAAACGATGGTCAGTCCGTCTTCGACCATCCCCGTGTCGCAGTGCGCTGCTGCGAGATCTCGTAACATCATCGCTCGTGCGCCACCCCGAAGGGTTTCGAAGACGGCCAGCCCTCTCTTCATCGCACCGAGCCCCTCGCGTGAATCTCCTCGTTTCACAGCCAGAAATCCGCCGTAAAAAACTGTCCACGCTGAGAAGAAGACCAGCCCGCGCTCATGCATCAGGTGCTCGAGAACGCGGTGATTCTCCTCGGCAAGCTCGACAAGCCCGTGATCGACTAACGAGCCCCCCCAGTGAAGCCGGGCAAGTGCATGTCCGTAAGGCTGTCCGAGTCCCAGAGCGCGAGCGATGGCCTCGCGATATTGCGCGACCTCCCGGTCGGCGTAGACCAGGATTCTCAGGCTGTGGCCGAGCCAGCACCGGATGACGACTATGGCATCGATCCCGACGGCGGTGTCGACACGTCGGCTTCCGGTTGCGTCGAACAGCTCGAGCCCGCTCTCGGCGGTTGTTCGAGACTGCTCGAGGGAGCCGGTCATGTGCAAGGTCATCGCGTGCGCGGCATGGGCAGCGATGATTCTGCCGGCATCGCCGACGGCTTCCGCTGTGTCCACCTGTTGCGTGCTGTGGTCCAGGGCGCGTTGACAAAGCGAGGCCACGACTTCGTAAGCAACGAGAATGCCGAGCACGTCACACAATCTCGCTTTGTCGTCGAGGCTGAGTGCCAGGTCCTCGGCGCGGCAAAGATGGTCTCGCACTTCTTCCGCGCCGAAGCCCCTCAGAGCCGACACGGGCACGAGAAGTGCGAGCAGGATCTCGAGCTCCCTCCGGTTCCGCTCGATGCTCTCGGGAAGGCTGGAGCACAGCTCGTGAGCCAGGCTCAATAGCCGGATCGCCTCTTCGTTGGCGGAGATGAGGGTCGCTCTCTGGCCGGCGCGGAGCGTGTACTCGATCGCCTTGTCAAGCCGCCCCGCCTGGCCGAAGTGCTCGGCCAGCAACGCGGACACGTCGTCTGTTCGGTCTCCCCAGACGAACTCCAGCGCCTCGCCGACGGCCCCGTGCAGATGCATGCACCGTGCCGGATCGAGGCTCTCGCGCAGATGCGCCTGAAAAAGGGCGTGACTGAAGCGATAGCGAGACAGCAGCACCGCTCCGGCGCTCCGCACACCCTGCGACGTCACGAGACGGGCTCTCTGGCCCAGCTCCTCGCTCAGCATCCGGACGATTTCTCCCGGCGGAACGCCAGCCACGCGAGCGAGCACTTCTCCCGTGAATGATTCTCCCTCTACGCTGGCGATCAGAAGCAGCTCCCGAAGCCGCGGTGGGAGCCTCCCCAGGCGTCCCCTAATGAGCGCGCCGACTCGCTCCGGCTCGAGATCCCAATCGACAGTTTTGCCCGTGACCCAGCGTCCGTGCGCACCGGGGCGGAGATACCCCCGCGCCTGCAAAGCCTGCAGCAACTCGATCGTAAACAGCGGATGTCCGTTAGTGCGCTCGAAGAGGCGCTGGCGGAAGTCCTCTCCGAGGGCGTTTGGTGACCTGTCGACGAGGGCATCGACGAATCGCCTATCCCCTGCCTCGTCCAGCCGGATCTGGTTCTCGCCCGTCAGGCTGGCGAGTTCGTCGACGACAAGCTCCAGACTAGGCGATGTCCCGCTGGGTTCCAGAGCCGCTTCGGACCCACGGTAGGCGCCGATGATCAGGATCCGACTTCCTTGTGCCTGGCGCGCCAGCGCCGCCAGTAACGCGAGAGACGACGGGTCAGCCCGGTGTAGGTCATCGATCACGACGAGCAGAGGCGATGACTCTGCCAGGGCCGATAGAAATCGGCCGTATTGATCGAACACGGCCACTTGCGGAGCCGGGACGGCAAATCCTCGCGCGGCCAGTCTCTCGACGGCGCTGTCGAGCCGCTCGAGCCAGTCCGTGCCGCTCGGCGCGTGCCGCTTCGCCCGCCGAGCCAGGGCCTCCGCGTCAACGAATGTCGCGAGAAGATCGGGACACCTTACCGTGAGCGCGCGTGCAGCGGCCGGAACCGTGCGCCACAGCCTGATGAGATGTTCCCGCCGAAGCGGGAGATCCTCGCAAGACGAGGTGAGATCGCCGGTCAGCTGCGCGAGAATCTGGCGAAACGGGCCGTACGCGTCGCCGATCTGAGCCGTGCCGGTGCAGCTGGCGCTGGCGATGATGAGTGCGCGCTCTACCTCGCTCGCGCGAAGCGCGAACTGATGAAGAAGGGCCGTCTTGCCCGTGCCGGCCTCTCCCAACACGAAGGCTGCCTGCCCGCGGCCGTCGACGGAAGCGGCGAGGAGCTGCTCGAGCTGCTCTAGTTCGGCCTCACGTCCAACGAACACTTCACGGGGCGTCTCTTCCACAGGCTGCTCGGCCCCGAGAAGAGACGGCAGAGAGGGCGGCTCGACGAGCAGCTCTCGCGCAGCGACGCTCGATTGGCTGCCGAGGTACTCCAGTCGCTGTTCGAGCTCTTCATAGGAATTTGGCCGCCGCTCGCGATGCTTGCGCGTCATCCACTCCACCAGCGCCGCGACGTTCTCGGGCAGCTCGGGTCGCCACGTTCGAATATCAGGGAGTGGATCGTTGACGTTCTTCAGCAGGACCGCCATCGGGCTCTTGCCCCGGAACGGTCTCTCGCCCGTCAAGAGTTCGAACAGCACGATCCCGAGAGAGTAGATGTCGCTTCGGAAGTCGATCACCTCGTCACCGCGTGCCTGCTCTGGAGACACGTAGTGCGGCGTGCAGAGCAGAACACCAGCATCGGGAAGCGTGATCTCTTCCAGCCACTTCGTCGACTTGGCAAGACCGAAGTCGGCGACGCGGGCGTGGCCACTCGCATCCAACAGGATGTTGGACGGTTTGAGGTCACGATGCACGATACCGTGGTCCCAGGCGGTGCTTAGTGCCTGGACGCACTCCCGGACGATGCGCAGCGATTCGTTGATCTCGAGCCTTTCCGAGCTCCAGATCCGCCGTGCGAGCGACTCGCCCGCCACGTACTCCATCGCCAGGTACGGTTGTCCATCTGTCGTCCCGATCGCGTAAACCCTCACAATGTGAGGATGTTCCAAGGTGGCCATGACGCGTGCTTCCCGCAAGAAGCGCGCTCGCGCATCTTCGTCCCAGGCGAGTTCAGGGGAAAGCACTTTGATCGCGACCTGGCGGCCTAGAACGGAATCCCGTGCTAGGTACACCTTCGCCATCCCGCCCTCTCCGAGCAGGTAAAGCAGTCGGTGGCGGGGAATGCTGGGGAGATCCGCGCTTGAATCCGGCGGTGCTATTCCGGCTTTCCTCTTCCCTTCGGGACGGCCACGGCTCCCCCCTTCCCCTAGACGGGATTCCGTCCCTGCCATGACCGGGCGATTATACGACGACTCGGACAATCTCCGTGCCTGCACACCCGAATCGGCCCAGAGTCACAAAGGCGATACCTACGAGCCGTCGCCGGTGTCAGCTCTCGATG
>CP070706.1:1960020-1962539 GCA_020350085.1 Acidobacteriota bacterium | reverse complement strand
GCTTCCCAAGAAGATGGCTCTGGAGTTGTTCAAGCCTTTTATCTACAACCGCCTGGAGAAGGACGGCCATGCCGCCACCATCAAGGGTGCCAAGGAAATGGTGGAGCGGCAGGAATCGGTGGTCTGGGACATTCTCGAGGAGGTGATCCAGGATCATCCCGTGCTGCTCAATCGAGCACCGACGCTTCATCGACTCGGCATCCAGGCGTTCGAGCCGCAGCTGGTCGAGGGCAAGGCGATCCGGATCCATCCGCTGGTCTGCACCGCTTTCAACGCCGATTTCGACGGCGACCAGATGGCGGTGCACGTGCCGCTTTCTACGCGCGCGCAGGCGGAAGCCCACCTTCTGATGATGAGCCGGCGCAATCTGCTCAAACCAGCCAACGGCAAGCCGATCACGGTTCCGAGCCAGGACATGGTGCTCGGCATGTACTACCTGACCAAGACCAAGCCGGGCCGTAAGGGCGAGGGGCGGATTTTCGGCTCGATGGACGAGGTCCTGCTCGCCTACGAGAACGGCTACCTCGAGACGCTGACGCCGGTCAAGGTGCTCTACACGGGCGAACTGATCGATTTGACCACGCTGTACGACGATCAAGACGTTTCGCGCGCCCCGGTCCAGCAGGTCGACGGGGAGCTGATCAACACGACCGTCGGGCGCGTGATCTTCAACCGCGCCATCCCGGACGAGCTGCCGTTCGTCAACGGCGTGCTGCGCAAGAAGGGACTGCAGGAGCTGGTCAACTTCTGCATCCTGCGCTACGGCCACGACCTGACCGTCGGGATGGTCGACCAGCTCAAGGACCTCGGCTTTCGCTACGCGACGAAGGCGGGCGTATCGATCGGGATTGACGACATGGTCATTCCCGACGAGAAGGAACGGCTGGTTGCGGAGGCGCGCGACGAGCAGATTAAGGTCGAGCAGCAGTATCGCGACGGTGCCATCACCAACGGCGAGCGCTACAACAAAGTCGTCGCGATCTGGTCGAACGTGACGGATCGCGTCGCCGAAGCGATGTTCCAGCGCATGCGAGAGATCGACCAGGCGATCGAAGAGCCGTTCAACCCGATCTACATCATGGCGGACTCGGGCGCGCGGGGCAGCAAGCAGCAGATGCGCCAACTCGCCGGCATGCGCGGCCTGATGGCCAAGCCATCGGGCGAGATCATCGAAACGCCAATTACGGCCAACTTCCGCGAGGGACTCACCGTCGCCCAGTACTTCATCTCGACGCACGGCGCGCGCAAGGGTCTGGCCGACACGGCGCTCAAGACGGCCGACTCGGGCTACCTGACCCGGCGGCTGGTCGACGTGGCTCAGGACGTGATCATCATCGAGCACGACTGCGATACGCTCGAGGGCATCGAGGCGCGGGCGATCGTCGAAGGCGGCGAGGTGATCGAGTCGCTGCGCGATCGCCTCGTCGGCCGCGTGGCGCTCGATGCCGTCGTCGATCCTACGACGGGCGAGCTGATCGTCGATCAGAACGAGATGATCAGCGAGGCGCTGGCGGAAAAGATCCAGCTGGCCGGTATCGAGGCGGTCAAGATCCGCTCGGTTCTGACCTGCGAGTCGCCGCGAGGCGTCTGCCGGCTGTGCTACGGCCGCGACCTGGCGACGGGACGCTTCGTCGAGATCGGCCAGGCTGTCGGTGTACTCGCGGCCCAGTCGATCGGCGAGCCCGGCACGCAGCTCACGATGCGTACGTTCCACATCGGCGGAACCGCGAGCCAGGTGCACGAGCAGTCGTTCGCCGAGGCCAAGAACGAGGGCACCCTCAAGTACCTCAACGTCGAAACGGTCAAAAACCGCGACGGCGACAACGTCGTGATGAACCGCCAGGGCAACGTCGTCGTTCTCGACCGACGCAACCGCGAGCGCGAGCGCCACGCTCTCGCTTACGGCGCGGTGCTCAAAGTAGAGGACGGACAGCACGTCACGCCGGGAACGCGCCTGCTGGAGTGGGATCCGTACACGTTCGCGATCCTTACCGAGGAGGGCGGCACCATTCACTACACGGACGTGATCGAGGGTGTCACCGTTCGCGAGGAGCAGGACGAGGTCACGGGCTTCGTTCAGAAGACGATCATCTCGTCCAAGGACGAGAAGCTGACGCCGAAGATCCTGATCAAGAGGGGAACGAGAAAGAAAAGAGAGTACCAGCTGCCCGTCCGCTCGATTTTGATGGTCGAGGAAGGCGAGGACGTGGTGCCGGGCGACACGCTGGCGAAGATCCCGCGCGAGACAGCGAAGACGAAGGACATCACCGGTGGATTGCCGCGCGTGGTGGAGCTGTTCGAAGCGCGCGAGCCGAAGGAGCCGGCCGTCATCTCCGAGATCGACGGCGTTGTCGAGTACGGGCCGGCCGAAAAGGGCCAGCGCACGATCTTCGTCGTCAGCAGCGACGGCGAGCGGATCGAGGGCATGATCTCCGAGCGTAACGTCGTGCGCGGGCTCGCCGCGCACGGCCACGCCCTGCTGGACCGTCACGTTTCCGACGAAATGACCCGCCAGGTGG
>CP070706.1:1956812-1959920 GCA_020350085.1 Acidobacteriota bacterium | reverse complement strand
GCTGTACGTCCAGATGTTCGATCGCCATGTGCCGAGACACAGCGATCATTTCAATGCGAGCTCTGAGTTGCTCCGGCGCATCTTCGGCCCCATAGAGCAGTACACGTCCAGCACGAGCGACGCGGAAGCGCCCGAGAGCGGGGGTTCCGCTTGCGACGCTCACGGCGATGTCGAGTGCCAACCAGGTTTTGCAGGCCTTGGGGGCTCCACCGACGACGCCGACGCCCTGCTCGGCCCACAGATGCTCGACGAGCCATCGGGAGGCGTTGTCTTTGGCCTCGATGTCCGCCGCACGCCGTACCGCCAGGATCCGGGCACCTGCCTGCGAGTCACTTCTTGTCACGGCGCCGGGCCTTCTGAGCGATCTCGGCTTCGTTCTTGCGATAGCTGTCGCCATCGATCGGGATGATCTCGGCATGATGCGTCAGCCGGTCGATCAAAGCCGTCGTGCACGTGGCATGGGGGAAGACCGTGTTCCATTCCGAAAACGACAGATTGGTGGTGAGCACGATCGAGCGGTGCTCGTACCTGCGGTTGATGACTTGAAACAGCAGATCCGCCGCCTGGTTGTCGTAGGAGAGATAGCCGATCTCGTCAATACAGAGCACGTGCGGTCTCGTGTAGTGACGCAAGCGATTCTCGAGCGCCCGTGCGGTCTCCTGCTTGGAGAGATCAAGCAGCAGATCGGACGCGGTGACGAAGAGCGCACTCTTACCAGCGAGCACCGCCTGGTGCGCGATGTTCTTCACCAACATGGTCTTGCCGAGACCCTCTGGAGCGACAAGGATGACGTTTTCGCCCTTGTCGACGAATCCCAGCGTCAGCACGCGTTCAAGTGCTGCACGATCGATCTTCTTGGGCCAGTGCCAATCGAAATCGGCCATCGGTTTGAAGCGACCGATCCGCGAGCGGCTCAGCCGGCGTTCGACGCTGCGGCGCGCTCGTTCCTGTGTTTCGACTCGGGCGATCTCCTCGAGCACCTGGATCACCGAAAAACGCTTGCGAGTAACATGTGAGACGAAGTCGTCGAGCTCGTCGGCGATCCGCCGCAGTCCAAGTCCCAGGAGCAACTGAGCCAAATCAGGAGTCTTCGTCGCGGTTGCCGAGGGCATCGTAGTCCTCCAGTCGATGTGGAATGACGCGCAGATCGCGCACGCGTGGATCATCCGGCAGCTGCAGCTGCACCGGGGGCTTGAGGCCCCGAGAGCGCCGGCGCTGCTCGAGTAGGTGTGCAATCGAGCCGCTCGAGAAAGCCTTGCGCTCGAGCGCCATGCGGGTGGCCTCTCGGAGCTCATCGGCACCATAGTCATCGAGCAGTCGCAGGAGTCGCGTCGTGTGAAGCCCGAGAGGCTCGCCCCTCGAGGCTAGCCTTTCGAAGAGCGTTTCGGTCTCTGGGACACAGATCTTCAAGCGATCGCGCACCCTGGTTTCACGTGCGTTGCGTTTGTGCTGCACCAAGGCTTCGACGTGTGCCGGATCTTCGATGCACTCTTCGCCGCTGTAGGAGCGCCGGTGACGTGCAACTTCACACTTGCCGTCCAGGATACGTACCGCGTCCGGGCCGGCGACGAGCGTCAGCGGTTTGCGTGCGAGCTCGTGTGGGATCGAGTAGAGGTTGCGGTCGAAGCGTACGTACGGCGTCTTGCCGGAGCGCGTGACGTCGACAAAGTCGGTCTCGAAAGGATGCCCGGGTAAGGCCAGCAAGCGACCGCGCTCCTGCTCGAGCGCCTCTTGGACCGAGAAGCGCTCGCCGGGAACAAGCCGTGTGTGTGCGACCTCGTCACGCCAGGTGCGAAACTGCGCGTTGAGATCGTCGACGTCACGAAACGAGCGGGCTGCGAAGAAGGAGGTCCGTAAGTACTGAATTTGCCTTTCGACGCGTCCCTTCTCGTTTCCGCGCCCAGGCGCCACGGGACGTGCCTCGAAGTGATAGTGTGCACAAAGCTCGAGCAAACGCGGATGGAAGCGGATCGCGTCGCCTCGACGCTCGAGCACTGCCGACTTCAAGTTGTCGTAGAGCGCCACCCTGGGCACGCCTTGAAAGAAACGAAATGCTTCCACGTGCCCACGTAGGAAGCTCTCCAGCCTTTGGTCGAGTGTGAAAACGGCATGCAGCGCACGTGACCAGCTCAGCACCATGACGAAGCACGACAACGGGCGTTTGATGCGCCCCACCTGAATCGACCCGAAGCTGCCCCAATCCACTTGCGCTTGTTCCCCAGGGAGGGCGCGCAAACGCAGGTACGCTTCACCACGACTCGAAGGCCGAAGCCGGGCCACCACCCGGCGCAGCTGCACCACCGAGCCCCCATAGCCGCGCTCACGCAGCATCTGGTGTAGACGGGTCGCTCGAAGCTTCGGGTAGCGCTTCAGCGTCTCGCGAATGAAGGGCACAAATGGATCGAGCTGGCTCGGGCGCGGACGGGCAGCGCGAGTCCCGAAACGCTCGGACTCGATCGCTCGTCGCACGCTGTCACGATGCACGCCCAACGCCACAGCGATCGTCCCCACCTTCCAGTGTTCGGCGTAGTAGAGGCGCCGGATCTCGGCGCGTTGTTCGGGTGAGATGGTCATTGCGTTTCACCGCCGAAGAGTCGTTCGCGGACGCAGCCACCACGCATGGCGGCGCAGAAATTGCCGGCGAACACCGCAGACCATGCACGTGGAAAGCTCGGGCTTGTCGACTGTCGCATCGGAAACCTCCTTTAGGCTCTTTGGAGGCACCGATAGCCTGTGCGGCATACGTTGGGAAGTTTGATCCGTCACGCAGCTGTCGCGCCGGCGACAACGAATCCGGTAAGCGCGCTGGCGGTCGCGGTGATCCAGACGACCTTCCGGGCTCCTCTGGTGACGAGCACGAGCTGCCCGCCGACTCCGACGGTAGCCCTGAGCCCGACACCGGTCACTGCAGTACGCATGCCCGCGATCGCAGCGACGGCAGATCGAAAACGGCCGGTTGCACCAGCGGCAACTGCGTGTCCGGAGTACGTCTTCCAAGAGCCCCGCGACCGGGGGCCCTGGCCGCGGACCTCTGGACGAACGTGCGAATCGAAGTCATACTCTGCACGTCGTCACACGGGTCCCGCGTGACAGACACCGAGGGCTCGG
>CP070706.1:1953339-1956712 GCA_020350085.1 Acidobacteriota bacterium | reverse complement strand
GCAGGTGTGACTTCCAGCGTCACGACGCTCACCAGTTGCGGATCTCCGTTGTCCACTTCTTCCAGCTTCTGGTCGATGGCCAATACCTTGACGTTCTGCAGCACGACCTTCGCGTAGGGCTGTTTGCTGCTCCAATCGAGACGACGCAGAGTCGCGAGGACGTCGACGCGCGAACCTGGAGTCACGAAGCCCGCCACGCCGACGATCGGATCGACCTTGACCGAGACGGCGCGGCTGTTTTCCTCGATGACCGACGCCAGGCCGCCGGCAGAGCCCTCCGGAAGCAGCGAGAGCTCCTGGACGGCCTCGCCTTTCGCGAGAGCGCGGCGCAGCACGCGCCCCTTCAGGACCTTCGGATCCGAGAATGATCCGATTGGGAGGAATGCGGTGGGCCACTCCACCGTCTCGAGCTGCTGAGCGATGAGCATCGCGGCGAGCGGCAGATCGGCCTTTGCCACGACGACCGATGTGGTGTCGATCTGCACCTCGGCCAGCGTGGGCTGTTGCTCATCCAGGATGTGCTGCACGAGGAGCGCAGCGGCGATGCCCGAGCCGATGGCGAGGGCGAATAGGATTAGAGCGCGCTGATTCTTCATGGCGAGTTCATCCCTGGCTTCAACTGGTTCCCTCGTTTCTCATTTCCGAGGAACCAGTCGTGTTGATCGTTGGGCTCAAGCTCGGCGCGAACGCGGCGAGCACGCGGAATTGATAGGGAACGGACACGGTGACCCGCGAATTCGTGTTCGATGTCCCGCAGACGCCTTGTATGGTGATGTGGTCATCGGTGATCGGTATCCCCAGCGGCTGCGTGTAGTCCCTGATCCGCTGGCGGACAGCCGCTTCCACCGTTGCCGTATCACAATTGGAGCGGAAGACGATTGCCGTCCTGGCGCCTTCGCGTGCCGCATTGCTGAGGGCCTGCCATCGCGCGAAGACGAGGCTCATCTCGATGACTCCGTAGAGCAACATCAGCAGGAGGGGTAGGACGATCACGGTTTCGACGGTGGCCATCCCCCGCGAAGATCGCTCGTGCATGTGTTTGCGCGTGAAATTCATGACCATGGGATACCCCAAAGCTGAAATCCGGCCGCTCCAAGGCCGATCGCAACGGCGAACGGCAATCCGGCTGCTGCAGCGCGGTCCGGGCCGGGTGGCAGGTACACGATTCGTCTGAGCCGCAGCGAGTACCAGGTGCTCTTGCACCAACGGCTCGCCAGATCCGAAAGGCCGCCCGGCTGCAGCGCGACCATCACGATCGCCATGACTCCGCCTACGACGACCATCCACCACGACATGCCTACGAGCGGTTCCACGCCCCATAGCGCTCCGAGCACCACGACGGCTTTGACGTCACCGCCACCGATCCAGCGGCATGCGAAGGGAATGAAGAAGAGTCCGAGTGCAACGCCCGCTCCAGAGAGAGCCTCGAGGGTGCCTTGGATCCCCGCCTCCAAGGTCGCCGCGACGATCGCCAGGGCGAAGGCCGGGAAGGTCACGGCATTGGCAATACGCTGGCGCCGCAGATCATCGAATACGATCAGGGAGATGAATGCCGCTGTTCCGCAGATGCGGAACAGCGGCGCCACCCCCCATACCGAAACAAGGGCAGACCACGCGAAGCAGATCGTGACCATGGCTGCTATCGCGCACGGAATCACGACCCCACCCGATTGCGATTGCATCTCAGCCGGCAGGGTTGAACAAGAATCGTGTGTTTCCGAGCTAGTAGCCGTCGTCACTTCCAACCTCGATTGGCCAGATCCGCCCTCTATCTGGTCTTAGCTCGTCGGCGCAGCCACGTTACCCGCAACTGCATTCTCGACGTCCTGCAGTGAGGTGTTGATCTCACCGGAGAGGCGCGTCCAGAAAGCTGCAGCGGCAACCGCGAACACGACGCCCACGATCGCCCACTCGACCATCTCCATTCCGTCTTCTTCAACGAAGAGACGCTTCATGGTGTCCAGCAGCATTGTTAGTTCCTCCATTGCTTGCCAGTTGCACAGTGAGCTCGATAGAATCTCGCGCCCACCAGCCCATTGGGCTCATCCCCCCGAGAGCAAGGGACGTGCCAATTCCGTGATCTGGATCACACATGGGGCGGTTTCGTGCGAGACGGCGCGGATACGCCATGAGTTGCGGCTGCGAGAGGTGTGAAGGAAAGCGTTCGGTTTCGAAAGGGCGGTGCAGATCGCTGGATTCATTGGGCAGTTTTCTACCACCGGTCCTACAAGCGAGGCACAGCTTGGACGCAGGTCCGGCTGGCCCTCACACGATCGAGATTCTCTGGCGGAGCGAGAAGGCCGCTCACCCTTCGGCTCTCGTCCGTCTCACCCTCTCGGGCGCAATCTCGTGCGCGATCTTCACGGGGACGCACGCGGCGTTCACATAATGGGAAAACTGCGAAAGCATTCCGTCCGGGCTGCAGACCGCGTGCCGTAAGACGCGCTCTGCTGAGCGCTGGCAGCGTCTCGAGCCCGTATTCGTGGCATGAGAAATGCAATCGACGCTGCGGCGTGCGGAAGTCTGCTCTCAGACTCGTGAGCCTTTTCTGCCTGGTGTGCGCGTCGGTGGCACCGGCCGCCGCCCACGCTCCGTACGACCGGGATCTCCAGACTCCCCTGGAAGTGCTTCTGGAATGCCGATTCCTGACGGTCTGGGTGGACTACCCGCAACACGGAAGCGGGATGACTTTTCGCGATCAGCTGTTGAACGCGCGGGTAGCGGGCTACATGAAGCGAGAGCTCTCTGCGCTGGGACACAGCATCAGCGAGGAGCCGGAGACCGCGTACTGGGCACTCGTGATCATGGCGTCCAACATGGCGCATCGTCAGTTCGCGCTCACGGCGACGCTCAAGTTGCGCAACTTGAAGGAGGGTAACGCGTCGGGGTTCGTCCGCTATCCGAGGCCCGGTGAGTTGACCGTGCCCACGGCGTATACGGCGCTCATCCACGGTTCGCGGCGCGAGTTGCAGCACAGGATCCGCGAGTACGTGCACCAGGCGGACACCGCGCTGCTATCCACGGCCCAGGCCTTGTGCATGTACGAGGCACACGAGAAGGACCGTGAGCGCGAAATGGAGCAGCAGATCCTCGACACCGCACAGGAGCCCGTGCCGACGCCGCAGGAATCCCAGACTTCGCCACCCGGCGATCTCGGCCGGATTCGCGAGGGGGGAATTCCAAGCGGGCGCTCTGCGAGATCCAACAGGTAGCCTTCGCGTCGAGCTGCGCCCCAAGGCGCCCTGGACAGCGCTCGAGGTAAGGGGCTCGCCGACTCGAGCTCGGCAGCACGTGGGCGCACCAGAAAACGCGCTTCGAACGGCGCGCCGGGCAGGTCGAAGTGCCGCTGTCGCGGGTGCGAACCGGCGCGTTG
>CP070706.1:1943813-1953239 GCA_020350085.1 Acidobacteriota bacterium | reverse complement strand
CGGCCGATGATCATCGGCTCGATCTCCGGGTGATTGATGTTGGCCGGAATGATGGCCCGACCTCGTGCCACCTCGTCACGGACGAACTCTGGGGTGATCTCCCGCGGGATCGCGGCCCCGAAGCTTCTGCCCCGATGCTGGCGTGAGATCTCTCGGTGCTGCTCGCCGAGGTGCTGGCGACGCAGGCTCTCGCGAAGCGCCACGAACTCCATCTCCTCGGTGATCTCGCCGCGTTTGGCGTAGTGCATCTGGGTCACCCGCCGGCCCGAGCGGGCACACAGAACCGGCCGCCGGCGGGCGAAGCGAACCTCGGCAAGTCTCGGGTCCGCCTCGCGAAGACGTGAGAAGGACGAGCTCGGAGCGTTGTTCCGCTCCGTGTCTGCACGCCGCTCGATCCAGTCTCCTCGCAAAGGCGCGAGGCCGCGGCGCACGTCCACTTCGACATCGAGGTCCGTGTACGGTCCCGAAGTGTCGTAGAGACACACTGCGGGGTTCAACGTCTCTTCGGTCGATCCCTCCGCGGCGCGAGCGCGGGTCGGTGCCAGCGTCACCTCACGCATCGGCACGCGAATCGAGGGGTGAGAGCCCTCCACGTAGATCTTCCGCGAGCCCGGCAGCGGGCCGCGGGTCAGCGTCTGTTCCGCGTTATCGAAAAGCTCGCGGCGGGAAGAGGCGGCCATCGGCGATACTCCTGTGGCTCGCTGTCCGTTCTCGGTCTCATCCTGAAGAGGAAAAAGCGCGCCGCGGCGTCGTGACGGGCATCGCTTCCCTACGCCGGTATCAGCCGGATCAGGTTCCGAGGCTTCACGGTGCAACCGGTGGATCGATGCTCTTCCGGCAAACCGTGTCTCAGGCCGTGGTTGCGGCCACACCCAGCGAACGTCTCAAGCGTAGGCGACGCTCTGAGGGCCGGCAACACTCAGCTTACAATGGCGACACCTGTAGCCTGGATCCTTCATGAGCCCTTCGGCTGAAACGCCCCAACGACCCGCCGGCCGAGCCGGAAGCGGGGCCCTCCCCACGTGCGAGCCATCCAGCAGGCATCGGCGGCGTTTCAGCTCGAAGGTTCATGCATGAACCGGGCTCCAGCGGGGTACCGATGACCTCGCGCGACCGGAGCACCATGGAAGCCAAGTTGCTGTGCGTGGGAGACATCCACCTCGGACGCCGACCGACGAGGCTGCCCGAGGATCTGGGCGCGGTCCGCTCGGCCGAGCTGAGTCCGGCGGCGGCCTGGAAACAGAGCGTCAAACGCGCCCTCGAGCTGGAGGTGGACGCCGTCCTGCTCGCCGGCGACGTCGTCGAGAGCCTCGACGACCGCTTCGCGGCCTACGCCGTTCTCGAAACGGGCGTGCGCCAGCTCGTCGCCGAAGGGATCGAGGTGTTTGGCGTCAGCGGGAATCACGACGGCGAGGCGCTGCCCCGGCTCGCGGACCGGATCGACGGTTTCCGGCTTCTCGGTCGGGGAGGCCGGTGGGACCGTGCGCTGATCGAGCGGGAGCACAAGCCGCGGATTCAGCTTTACGGGTGGTCTTTCCCGGGAAGAACGGCCAAGGTGAGCCCGCTCGAGAGTTTCTCGTTCACACCGCATCCGGAGTGCGTGTCGATCGGCCTCCTGCACGGTGATCTCGACGCTTCGAGCAGTCCTTACGCGCCGGTGAGAAGGAGCGCGTTGGAACAGCTACCTCTCGACGCGTGGCTCTTGGGACATGTCCACAAGCCTGATCGACTGGAGCAGATGCGCCGGCCGATCGGATACCTCGGATCGCTCAGCCCGCTCGACCCCGGTGAGCCCGGAGCGCGTGGGCCGTGGCTCGCTCGCGTCCGCGGGCCCGGCTCTGTCGTCATGGAGCAGCTCGCTTTGGCGCCCCTTCGCTACGAGCGGATGGAGATCTCGGTCGAGTCGTTCCAGGCGGACGATCGCGAGCAAGCCGAGGAATGGCTCGTGTCACACATCCTGGCGGCGTTCGCCGCACGCCACGAGCAGATCCGCCCCGAGCTCGAAACGACCAAGTTGGTACTGTGCCGAATCGTTCTCCAAGGAAGATGCCGAGCTCACCGTCTGATCGCGCAGTCGATTCAGGACGAGACGCGCGCGGTTCTGCTCGCCCGCGTGCAGCGACATTTCGAGGCGGCTCGTTTCGTCGTCGAAAAGATCGAGGATCATGCCGAGCCGGCCATCGACCTCGACGAGCTGGCGGGACAGACAGATCTTCCAGGTCTGCTGGCGAGCAAGCTCGTGGAGATTCGAGATGAGACAGAGCGCGGCGTGCGTTTGATCGAGGCGACCCGCAGCGCGCTCGAAGCGGAGAACCGGCGCAGCACGTGGGCCGGACTGGGTCAGATCGAGGCGATCGATGTCCGCGGCTTGCTCTTGAAGGCTGGACTGTCGGCGCTTGAAGAGCTGCTCGCCCAGCGTGCTCCCGAGCGAGTGGTCGTTTCATGAGACTGGGTCGGATCCGCATCGACCGCCTGTCCGGCATTAGCGAGCCGTTCGAGATTCTCGAGATCCCGGCTGGTGCCGTCTTGATCGTGGGGCCGAACGGCATCGGCAAGACGAGCCTGTGCCGCGCCATGCGCGCCACGCTCTGGCCTCGTGGCGAGCCGCTTCCCGGCGCGGAGGTCCACAGCTGGTGGCACTCTGCCGACGGACCGCGCTACGCGTTGTTGCTCGCTGGAGAGACGATCTGGCAACAGGACGGTGCCCCCGGCGAGTCACCGTCGCTGCCTGCGGCTCACCTGCGCTCTTACTACACGCTCGGGCTCGCCGCACTGTTCGACACCTCCGACGAGACTATCACCCACGAAATCCGCCGGCAGATGTCGGGCGGGTTCGATGTCGCGTCCGTGCGCGAAAGCTTGTTCCCCGCCAGAGCGCAGCGCGGCCGGAGCGAAGCACGCAAGCTCGAGCAGGCCAGACGACAGCGCTCGAGCATCGAAACCGAGCTGCGGCGTCTGGCGGACGAAGAGAAGCGGCTTCCCGGAACGCGACACGAGCTCGAGACCGCTAAGCGCGCGCGGGCATCGGTCGAGCCGCTGCATCTGGCGCTCGAGCTGGCGCGCAAGCGGGACGATCTGAGACGGCTCGAGGCCGAGTTGGCTCAGTTTCCTGCGAACATGGAACGGCTCAGAGGCGACGAGCTCGAGCGGCTCGCGGATCTCCAACGGGAAGTCGCCGAGCTGGAAGCCGAGATCGAGATCTTCGAGGCGAGGCAGGCCGAGGCCACCGAGACGATCGCCCGGGCTGATCTTCCGGACGGTCCCGTGGCCGAATCATCCGTGCTCGGCACCGACAAGCGGGTGCGCCAGCTCGAGCTGGTGCAGTCCACCCTGGTCGCCGCCCGTCAGCGGGCTGCCGTGGCACGCCACAAGGTGGCTCAGTGCGAAGACGCGCTCGCTGGCGCGGCGGTCGCGCTCCGGCGGTGGGTCGCGATCGTCGCCTGCACCGCGCTGCTGGCCGGCGCGGCACTTTCGTGGTGGGTGGATCGTCTCTGGGTGGCTCTCGTCGCGGCGGCGGCCGTGTTGCTGTGGGCCACGCTGTTCGATCTGTGGGGCGCGAGAAGATGGCGCGCGAATGCGTGGGATCGGTTGCGCGAAGCGCGGGGCGAGCTGGCCGATGCGCTGGCAGGGATCGAGGACGGTGAGCGGAACGCGGCCCAGCTGCTCGCTCAGATCCAGCGCGACCTGCGAGTTCACGGTCTCGAGCAGATCGAGGATGCAGCCGCGGCATCCGAGCAGATCAGCCAGCTCCGCAAGCGATCTGCCGCTCTAACGCAGAGCCAAAAGGACCTCGCTCGCGCGCAGAAAGATCTCCGGCGAGCGAGGGATCAGCTCGAGAAGAAAAGAGCGAATCTGGAGCAGCTGTTCGTCAACGGCGGGCTGGAGTCGGCGGACACGCTCGCTCTGGAACGCCGCGTTCGGCTCCAGCCCGAGTGGGAAGAGCTCGACCGGGAGCGCAGAGACCTCGAACGCGAGATCGCAGGACTCGAGGCGAGACTCGACGAGTATCCGGATTATCGCTCGCTCGAGCGCAGCCAGGCAGAGGCTCGGCTCGAAGACGCTCGGCGCACGGCCGAGCGCACCGAGACTCTGGTCGTCGAAATCACAGCGATCGAAACGAGGCTGCGGGAGGCGGCGAAAAGCTCCGATCTGGAGCAGGCGTTGGAGATGGAAGATGCAGCGCGGCAGGCGCTTGCCAGCTGTCGCGAGGACGCCCTCAGGGCCGAAGCGGGCAACCTGCTGCTCGACGCGGTGATCGAGGAACACGAGCGCGACACCGCTCCCGCGGTGCTGCGCCGCGCGATGGAGATGTTCGCGCACTTCACCCGGGGCTGTTACGAGCTGCGCTTCGATGCCAAGCGGGACGCGCTGTTCGCGTTCGACAACGAGACCGAGACAGGCAAGGCCCTCACAGAGCTTTCCGACGGGACCCGTGCTCAGCTGTTGCTCGCCGCCCGCCTCGCTTTCGCCTGCCACGTCGAGAAGGACGAGCGGCTGCCGCTCGTGCTCGATGAAGCGCTGGCGACGAGCGATCCGGAAAGATTCGAGGCTATCGCCGACAGCCTGCTGCTGATGGCGCGCCAACAGGGACGTCAGCTGTTTTACCTCGGCGCTCGTGGGGACGAGCTCGCGCGCTGGCGAGCCGCCTCCCGTCGTCATGGCCATCCTGAGCCCTTCGTGATCGATCTCGCCGAGATCCGAGGGCGCGGCAGGGCGGTCACTGAGCCCAGCGAGTTGATGGCCGAGCCGCAGCGCCTCCCTGCTCCAGGGAACCGGTCTGCCGAGCAATACGGCCTCGCCCTGTCCGTCCCGCGGCCCGATCCGTCAGCACCGTCCGGTGCCGTGCATCTGTTTCACGCATTGCGCCATGATCTGGGGCTTCTGTACCGGCTGATCGACGAGCTGCGCGTCGACTCGCTCGGGGGCTGGCGCGGGCTCGCGCGCCACGGTCTCGTCGGCTCGCGCCTCGCGTCCGACGAGATCGAGCAGATTCAGGCCTGGGACGACGTCATACGCGCGTTTCTCGACGCATACCGAATCGGCCGTGGGAGGCCTCTCGACAGGGAGGCACTCGCGCAGAGCGGGGCGGTCAGCGCCCGATTCATCGACGGTCTGACCGCGCTGGCGGACGATCTCGGCGCAGACGCCCGCCAGCTCGTCCGTGCCCTCGAGGAGCGCGAGGACGCGCGGACGAAAAAGTTTCGCGAGGACAAGCTGGAGAAGCTCGTTGACTTCTTCGAGCAGCGAGGCTATCTCGATCGGCGGGAGATTCTCGACGAGGCTGAGTTGCTTGCGAGAGTCCTCGTCTCCGTCAAGGGACATCTCGCGGCGGGGCGCCTCACGCACGGCGCCGTCGCCGACCGCGTCGCCTGCCTGTGGAGGCTCGTCGGTCGAGATGGATGCGAGCCGAGGGGATGATCACGGCACGATCTGACTGCGGATTCTCTCCCGTGCCGCATCGACGTCGTCGGCGACGTACGACTCGTAGGCGGGCACGCTCCACGTCGCGCTCGCAGCGTCGTAGGCCGACCAGCCGACTTCGCTGAGGCTATCGATCCACGTCACCCAGAGGTGGTCTGCCTCGCTGTGAATCAGCGTGTCCTTCTCTTCCGTGAAGCTCGTGTTCGCAACCAGGTTGTGATACGGGAACGGATCCGACCCGTCTCCGCCACTCGTGACGGCAATTCCCGTCGCGGCACCGACGCCGATCTCATAAGCGATCCAGATAGCACCGCCATGAATCACGATCTCGGGATGACGGCTCGATTCGTCCAGATCGCTGACGAGCTGGATCGGGCCCCAGGCCGACGAGGCGAGCTCGTAGCGACGGTAGAGGACCTTGTCTATTCCCGCGTCTTCCCACCAAGTAACGCACGTGTCACCGTTACTGGTGATGGCGATGCGCGGATCGAGGCTCGGTGTGGATGATGTCGTCAGCCGGTCGACCGTTCGTGGCAGACCGGGTCCCTCATCGATGACATGACGAATCTGATACGCCCCGCCTTCGAGAGTCGCATCCACGGACTCGATGTTGCCGGTGACCGGATTGATCTCGGAATCCGGCGGATCTCCCGCAACGACGACGGCGAGCGCCATCGCGGCGACGAGCAACGCGACGAACACGAGCCGAAATCCTGTGGATCGACCGATCATCGGAGACCTTCCCCGAGCTTCTGACGCACTTCTGTCGAGGCTTCGTTCACCTCGTCGACGAACCGAACGAAGTAGCACGCGGCTTGCTCCTCGAACCTCGCCCGCTCCTTGTCACCGAACCCGTCGTACGCCTTCCAAAGCTGGTAGTGTGCGTGAAACTGGGCGTCCTTGTTGCCGATCTTGATCGACTCTCCGAGAGCTTCGTGCAGAACGGCCAGGCCGGCTTCTCGATCGCCGAGCGCTAGCTGGAGGCGACCTTCGTCGAGCATACGGTGCAACCTCAGATTCTCGAAGCCGTGCTTCTCGGCCAATGCCAGCCCGGCGCGTGCCAGCCTCAGAGCCGCACGAGCCTCGCCTCGCCGTTCGAGGATGCTGACCTTGGCTCCGATCGCTGGGGCTTCTCCCCGTACGTCCTCCGCGCGGCGGTAATGCTCGAGGGCTTCGTCGATCAGCCGCAGAGCCTCGTCTAGCTCTCCCTTTCCTCGATGGATCAACGCCAGCTCGTGGCAGACCCAGGCCCGATGCTGAGGATGGTCGTCGTCGACATGATGCGCGGCCCGCTCGACGAACGCCAGTGCTCCTTCATACACGCCCAGCTCGCGCCAGGCGCGCCCGACGAAGGCCAGCACGTTGACCAGCAACGACGGGTCGGGACCCTCGATCAAGAGATCTTCGGCGAGTCGGCGGGCGAGCTTCACCTTTCCCAAGCTGATACAGGCAATGGCCAGCGTGAGCGTGGAGCTTTGGCGCAGCAGTCGGTAGTCCGGATCGTCTGCTGTATCCAAGCGAAGCGCCAGCAACTTGGCGAGGCCTCGGCGAAGATCACCGCGCTTGACGCAGTCCACGGCCTCTTGCAGGAGAGCCGTGGGATCCTCCCCTTCGACCGGGACCTCGCCCGCAAGCTCCTCGACTTCGAGAAGCTCGCCCGCCAGCTCGACCGGCAGGTGGTACAGGCGAAGAAGCTGCACCAGCCGCCGCAGGCCAGGTTCCGTTTTCGCCTGCTCGATCTTCGAGAGTGTCGAAAACGGGATCGGGTTTCCCTCGGCCGCAGCCCGCTGCTCGATCTGCCTCAGAGACAGACCGAGCTCTTGGCGGCGTGTGCGAAGCAAGCGAGCAAGCGCCCGCGACGGACGGTGCGAAGACCTCGCCATCGGGTGACAAGCTACAGACAAACCGGTTAATAAGCAACAGCAAGTCGTTTCTAAATCGACACAGAAGCGTCACTCGAAGTCGATACCGTCTATGGGGGAGCCGCTCCGTAGCAGAGCGACGCCCCGCACGGGGCGACGGCCAGCCGCCCGCCCACACGAGTCGCCCAGCCGGCGAGCTCGTCGAGGGATTCGAGGCGCGTCATACCGGCGAGTTCGAGCACGTCATCGGGAAGCTCCGTCAGCGCGGAGACCCTGAAGCGGCGGGTCTTCTCGGCCAGCGCCAGGGCGGTCTGCCAGCCGACGCGGAAGTCGGCCTCGAGCGCGCGCGCGATCGTT
Source organism: Acidobacteriota bacterium (assembly GCA_020350085.1). GTDB lineage: Bacteria > Acidobacteriota > Polarisedimenticolia > J045 > J045. The sequence goes on along the minus strand of CP070706.1, from coordinate 1,945,599 downwards.
TCGGCTCCCCCCACGCTCAGGCCCTCGATCAGCTCCGGATTGCCAACACCGTCCGCGCAGGCGGCGACCAGCACGATCGCTCCCCCTTCGCGCACGATCGGCGCCACGGCATCGAGGGCCTTGTGCGCCTGGACGAGGTCACGATCCGCGGGCTGCCCTCCGGCGGAAACGATCACGCCGTCGAACGGCTCCGTGACCGCGGCCCGAAACGCCCGCCCGTAACGAAGAGCGGCCGGCCGGTGGCTGTCGAGCGGACCCACCGTCAGCTCGGCCAGCTCGCCGGAGGTCGTCAGCGTGACGTTGAGCACAATCGCGGGAGGAAACAATGCCGCTCCAGCCCGCAGCACGGCGTGGAACGGGTTCCCGTCGAGGACTCCGGCCCGGCAGCGCGGGTGGCGGGAACGACCGTCGAGGGTTCGGCTGTGCGCGGCGAGCACGGACCTGCGCGCCGCAACGCCCGGCAACAGCAGCTTCGGCCCACCGCCAAAGCCGGCCAGATAGTGGAAAACGATCCGCCCGATCGCTAGCACGGCATCGGCAGCGCCGATCGCAGGGTGGACGACGACCGGAAGGCGATCGGCCGTCACGCCCAGCCGCACTCCCGGACGGGAGGCATCGTGGGGCGACAGGGCGACCTTGCGTTCGATCGTCTCGAGGCCCAGCCAGCGCCGAAGCTCGTCGTGCGGCATCGGGCGATGGATCCCGGACGCCGGCACGATGGTCACGCGGTCCGCGCCGACACCGAAACCTTCCAAAGCGGTCAGCAGTCGTGGCAGCAGCACCGGCAACAGAGCGGGCCGAGTTCTGTCGGGAACCAGCAGGCACAGCCGTCCGCGCGAGCCGAGCTGCCCTCGTGCGAGCTCGGCAGCAGCCGTGCAGGCTCGCTGGATCAGCCTGTCTGGCTGCCGCACCGCCGGCAGACCCGGCGCGTCGAGCCAGTGCAGGGCGCGACCGTTCAGAGTCGGGTCGGAGCGAAGGTGCGGGGATGGGTCTACAGGCAGCGACAGCTGCCGATTTCCGTAGCGCAGCGTTCGAGACGAAACGGGCATCGACTCAGGTATCGCTGCCGCCGGGCCCATCATCAGACGGATCCCGCCGACGCCGAAGATCAAGAGACCGCGACAGAGTCCTCCTGCTCTTGCTCTGGGGCGGATTCGACGTGGCCGCACTGCTTGTTGTCGCAGATCAGGCGCCGTCCATGACGCTTGGTCACTGACTCCAGCCGATAGCTGGCCCCGCAGGCCGGGCATGGAGTCGATACCGGCTTCTTCCAGGAGACGAAGTCGCAGCTCGGGTATCCGGAACAGCCGTAAAAATCGCGTCCACGCCGCGAGCGCCGTGCGACGATCGGCTTGCCGCACTTCGGGCAATCGACGCCGACTTCCTGCTGCTTCGTGTAGCGGCATTCCGGGTAGGCCGTGCAGCCGATGTACTCGCCGTAGCGGCCCTTCTTGCGCGCGAGGTTCTTGCCGCAATGGGGGCACTTCTCGTCGAGTACGACCTCACGATGGATCTCGACCGTGTCCCCGTTGACCTCGATCTTGCGAGTCGTCTTGCACTCGGGATAACCAGTGCAGGCGAGGAAAGGTCCCCATCGCCCGCGTCGCAGCGTCATCTCGCGCCCTCAGTTGGGGCAGCTCTCCGAGACATCCGGCAGCGGCTTCTTGTTCTCGCCGAGATCGCGAGTGTTCTTGCAGTCCGGATACTTCTCGCAAGCAAGAAACTCACCAAAGCGTCCCCAGCGCCTGACCATCATGGCTCCGCACTTGTCGCAGGGGATATCGGT
>CP070706.1:1940759-1943713 GCA_020350085.1 Acidobacteriota bacterium | reverse complement strand
TCGAGATCATGCATCGCGCGACGCGCGATCTCGCCGAAGCCGTGGCGCGCCAGCCCGGCCTCGGCGTGGGCGATGAAGCGCCTCGGTTCCGACTTCAAGACCAAGACGGGAATGTCGTCGACTCTGCGGATCTGCTCGCTGAGGGACCGCTGGTCGTGGCGCTGTTTCGCGGCCACTGGTGACCGTACTGCAACGCGGAGCTGGAGGCTCTGAACAACGTGCAGGACCAGATCAAGGCCGCGGGTGCGACGTTCGTGACGATCTCGCCGCAGACGCTGGAGAAGAGTCGTGAGCTGATCGCGGCGCGAAAGCTCTCGTTCGCGATCCTGCGTGACGAAGCAAACGCCCTGGCGAGCCGCTTCAACCGTCTCAATCGTCTGCCGGACGACCTCAAGCAGCTGTATTTGAATTTCGGGGTCGACCTCGAAGCGTCGAACGGGGAGGCGAGCTGGACGCTGCCGGTGCCGGGCACGTACCTGATCGATTCCGCCGGCATCATCCGCTACGCGAACGCCGACGCCGACTACACCCGGCGGCCGGAGCCCCAAGATCTGCTCGCGGCGCTCGAGACGCTCTGATCGTACTTTGACCAAGCACGTCGCCGAGGTCGAGGACGTTCCGAGATGATCTTCCCGCGCGCCACGGTCGTCTCCGCGCTCGAAACGCGAGACTTCTGGATCGCCCACAACGGCGTCAGCACGACGCCGTCCGAGAGCATCGATTATCCGGACATCAATCCCGACGACGGCGCGACGGCGTCGAGCGTGTTGTACACCGGCGGCTACGAGGGGAGCGAGGTGATCTTTTACCGCATCCACGGTGGCGGTCACGTCGCACCGACGATCGATCACCCTCGCTCGCGGCTGGTGCTGCTGCTGCTCGGTCTCGGCCATCAGTGCCAGGACATCGAAGGCTCGCGCGAGGCGTGGGCCTTTCTCGAACGGCACACGCTCGACGGTGTCGGCACGGGATCAGCTCCGGGCGAGGCCGGCTTGTTGCGGCTGACCAATAGCGGCGGAGGGATCGACCTGCGTTGGTCCGGGGACTGTGGCAGCGCCGCTCGCTACGGCGTGTACCGCGGCGATCTCGACGTAGGCTACGCCTCGCTCGCGCCGGAGCCTGGTGCCTGCGCGCTCGCGGACAGGTCGCTGAGCGTACCGCTGGGTACGTCGGAAGCGGAGTTTTTCTTGGTCGTCTCGAACGACGTGGTCTTCGAAGGCAGCTACGGCAACAAGACGACTGGCCAACCACGGCCCCCCTCCGGCGCTCCCTGCTTCACCCGGGACGCCGTGGACAGCTGCGCCTCCCACTGACGCTCGAGCGGCGACGGCTCGTTGGTGGGAGCCGTCGGTCACCGATCCCGGACTCTTCGGAGACTACCCCTCAACCGGCTCCGACGGGAACAGCAGCGCGACCCTGAAGCATGACGAGATCATGGGCGACGATACCGCCTGGCGGACCCCGTCCGCAGAGCCGTGCGTTCCGCGGCGCGCACACCCCGAGCCAGGCACTCCGATCCGTGAGCAGGGTGGTGGACGGGTACCGATGCAGCCCGCCCGCTTGCGTTGCTCCTCGCTCGACGAAGCCCGAGTACACCACGCCCGCCGGGCCGAGTCGGACGAGCGCCTCGACGCGAGAGCGTCAGCTTACTTATTGAACGATGCACTAAGCGATGCGATCGAGGTGCTGGCCGAGCCCCAGCTCGCGAAGAAGCCGGGACGCCGCTTCGCGCTCGGTCTCGAGAGCAGCGCGCAGCACGCGCACGCTGGTCGCCGTGGCCAGGCGCTGCCCGCGCTCGTCGAGCGCGGGCGCCAGCAGTTCCGCCTGCACCTGCGTCGGATGGAGAGCCATCGGAAACCTCGCTGTGAGCCGCACTCATCGGCCCGATGGCCGCACCGCTCGAGTTCGGGTTCTCCCGGTGGGTGTGAGACAATCCGTGCCTTGCCGGTCGTTCATGAGGCCGGCCGGGCAGAGAAGAAACGGATCAGACGCGAACCAAGCACGAACGCGAACAGATGTGAGCCGGCATGATTCTCGTGGGTGACATCGGTGGAACCAACTCGCGTCTCGCGCTCGCGCGCGCCAACGGTTCGCGGGTATCGATCGAGCAGCTCGAGGTGTCCGATTCGCGTCAGGCCGACGGTCTCGCGCCGATTCTCGAGCGCTATCTCGCCGGAAAGAACGCGACGCTCGAGGCAGCCGGCTTCGGTATCCCGGGGCCGGTGCTCGGGCCGGGGTGTCCGCGGTGTAACAAGCTGGCTGAGGACGTTCTGAAAGCTGCGATGGAGTTGGACATCAAGTACAAATTTGAAAAAGTCACCGATATGCGGGATATCATGGCGATGGGCGTGATGATGACCCCGGCTCTCGTTATTGACGGCGTGGTGAAGATATCGGGGAAGGTGCCGTCGGTGGACGAATTGAAAAAGATGCTCAGCGAGTGAACGCGTTTGATTTAACAGGATAACATGAGAGGATGAATCGATATGAAAACCAGAGTTACAATCATTGCTGTTCTTTTTGTTTTTGCCTTTGTCGCGTTGGGCTCGGCGGCGTTGGCGGAGAATGTCAAGACCAGGCCTTCGGACAGCACCAAAGCAGAGTCCGAGGTAGAGAAGCAGGCACCGGACAGTTCGGCAACCACCGTTATCGCCTATTACTTTCACGGTACGCGGCGTTGTGTGACCTGTAAGAAACTTGAAGCCTACTCCAAAGAGGCAGTCGAGAGCGGGTTTGCCGAGCAGCTTAAGTCCGGCAAGATTCAATGGCGGTCGGTCAATACCGACGAGGCGGAGAACACGCATTTCCGCGACGACTATCAGCTTTACACCAAGTCCGTGATCCTTTCCGAGATGAAAAATGGGGAGGAAATCAAGTGGAAGAACCTCGATAAGATCTGGCAGCTGGTGCGCGGTGAAAAAGCAGTGTACTTGAAGTACATCCGGGACGAGGTC
>CP070706.1:1937264-1940659 GCA_020350085.1 Acidobacteriota bacterium | reverse complement strand
TTCGTGCCGCTGCTGCATTTCGCGGCCGATTACCGATTCGCTGACCGCTGGCACCTGCTGGTCGATCTCGAGGGCCTGGCTGGAGGCCCCGGTCGCGCCGTCGATCTGGCGCTCAAGTTCGGCTACGATCTCAGCGAACGCTGGGGGATCACAGCCGGGTATCGCACAGTCGAGGGTGGCGCCGATATCGAAGAGGTCTACAACTTCGCGTGGTTTCAGTACGCGGTGGTTTCGGGCGTCTTCCGCTTCTGACGACGCACGGAGATCGATCTGGACCGCCACACCCTATAATGCCGTTCGAAGGGTGGGCGAGAGCATGGGCGACGACCGCAGCCACATGGCGATCCTGCGCGAGATGCTCGAGAACCAGCTGCTTGGCGTGCTCGGGACTCACCACGACGGGGAACCCTACACCAGCCTGGTCGGTTTCGCGGCGACGACAGATCTCAAGCATCTGCTGTTCGCCACCGGCCGCGCGACCCGCAAGCACGCCAACCTGGCCGTGGACGCCCGCGCTTCGATGCTCGTCGACACCCGCACCAACCGTCCCGCCGACTTCACCGAGGCGGCAGCTGCGACCGCTGTCGGGGTGGTCGAGGAGGTCTCCGATTCCGAGGTCGCGGATTTCGACCGTGTCTTCCTTGCCAAGCACCCTCACCTCGAAAGCTTCGTTCATTCGCCGAGCTGCGTGCGGTTGCGCCTCCGGGTTTCGGTCTTCATGGTCGTGACTCACTTCCAACACGTCGTCGAGCTCCACCTCGACTGATGCCGCTGCTCGTCAGCCTCGATCAGATCGGCGACGACGACGGCGCGCGAGTCGGGGGCAAGGCGGTTGCCCTTGCCGCTCTTTGTCGAACCGGACATCCGGTCCCGCACTCGCTGTGCCTGACGACTGAAGCCTACGAGCTCTTCGTCGAGCAGGCCGCGCTGCGAGCTGTCATCCACCAGGAGCTCGGACGCAAAAGCTTTGACGACATGCGCTGGGAGGAGATCTGGGATGCTTCACTGCGGATCCGCAACCGTTTCCTGAGAGCGCCGGTACCCGACGAGGTGCGGTCGGAGGTCGAGACGCGGCACGAGGCGTGGCTGCCTGAGGCTGCGCTCGCGGTGCGGTCATCGGCACCCGGCGAGGATTCGGAGAAGGCCTCCTTCGCAGGACTTCATGACAGCTCCGTCGGGGTCCGCGGCATCGAAGCGCTTCTCGAGGCGATCCGCGGTGTCTGGGCCTCGCTGTGGAGTGACCGCGCCCTGCTCTACCGCCGCGAGCTCGGGATCGATATCGACCGGAGCTCGATGGCGGTGGTGATCCAGGAGCTCGTCGACGGATCCGTATCCGGGATCGTCTTCGGCGTCCACCCGGTCGATCCGCAGCTGGCCGTGATCGAGTCGGTCTACGGCCTCAACCAGGGCCTGGTCGACGGCACCATCGAGCCGGATCGCTGGACCCTCGAACGCACGACCGGGCGTGTTACCGAGCACACGCCGCCGGCCGAACGCCGGCGTCTGGTCGCTCGCGGTTCGCAGACGCTGGTCGAAGAGGTGCCGCCTGAGCTGGCTGCCTGCGCTCCACTCTCAGAAAAGGATCTCGGCCGGGTCTTCGAAGCGGCGCACGCCTGCGAGGCCCTCTTCGGCACGGCGCAGGACGTCGAGTGGACCCTCGCCGATGAGCGGCTGGTGCTCCTGCAGTCGCGTCCGATAACAACCTCCAGCACGGATCCGGACGACAAGCGAGCCTGGTACGTGAGCCTGACCCGCAGCCTCGACAGCCTCCGCGGTCTGCGCGAGCGGGTGGAGCGCGAGCTGTTGCCGGCAATGGATCGGGAGGCGGACGAGATCGAGCGGCGCGATCTCGCGGCGCTCGCTGCCGCCGAGCTCGCCGATGAGATCGAACGGCGTCGGGCGGCCCACGACCGCTGGGTCGACGTCTACTGGCGAGAGTTCATCCCGCTGGCGCACGGCATTCGCCTCTTCGCTCAGTTCTACAACGAGTCCGTCCGGCCCGAGGACCCCTATGAGTTCATGGAGCTGCTGGCCGCGACACCGATGCTCAGCGTGCGCCGCAACCGGGAGCTGGCACGGCTCGCAGCGACGCTTCGAGAGGACCCCGGGCTCAGCGGTCGCCTGGTTGCCGGCGAGAGCGGAGATGCGGATTTCGAGCGTGAGATCGAGAGCTTCGAGAGGGAGTTCGGCGACACCGTCTATGCCGACCAACAGTGTTTCGGCGATCGTTCAAGACTGCTGCAACTGGTGCTGGCGATGGCCGACGCCCCCCAGACCGCTGAGCCGGTTTCCGCCGTCAACATCGAAGCCCGTACCGAGGAGTTTCTCGAGCGTTTCGATGGAGAGCGGCAGCCGCTGGCGCGAGAGCTGCTCGAAATCGGCCGCGTCAGCTACCGCTTGCGTGACGACGACAACATCCATCTCGCGCGGCTCGAGGGCCTCGTGTTGGCGGCGGTGGAGGAGGGCCGTCGCCGGCTGGGCGGAGTAGACGACGCTGCTCTGCGGGTGGAGCTCGAGGATGTGGTGCGGGCCCTGCGCCACCCCAACCTTGTGGTCGAGCCGAGGCCGGAGCGGGCACCCATCGAAGTCGAGGAGGGCTTCCGGGCGCGGCCGCGTCAGCTCGTCGGTCAGCCGGCGGGCCCCGGAGTCGCCACTGCTGCCGCCCGCGTGGTTGAAGATGTCGCCGACCTGTTCGAGTTCCAACACGGCGAGGTACTGGTGTGTGACGCGGTCGATCCCAACATGACTTTCGTCGTGCCGATGGCAAGCGCGATCGTCGAGCGCCGTGGCGGCATGCTCATCCACGGAGCGATCATCGCCCGAGAGTATGGCCTGCCCTGCGTCACCGGTGTTCCCGACCTCACCGCTCTAGTCGGTACGGGCGACCGGCTGACGGTCGATGGTTACCTCGGCATCGTCACGGTGTCGAGGGGTTGTCAAACTGAAGACAGGGTGCGATTGGCGAATAATTGACGGGAGCTTGGTTGTTACGCTGCGACGATGGTGAGCAGAGTGCAACCGAAGGTCCTCCTGCTGCAGGCACGGCATAGCGAAGATCCGATGGCCGTCCACGAGTACACATGTTTCGTCGAAGGGAGCGGGCTGCGGGCCGCACAGGTCGTGCCGTACGATCTGTGCGCGGGGCCGCCGTCGCTCCCCCAGGTGCGCGAGTACGACGCGCTCATGGTCGGCGGCAGCGGCGATTACTACGTGTCGGCCGGCAATTTACCGGAGTTCGCAGGCTTTCTCGATCTGCTGCGAGAGATCGTGCAGGTCGGACACCCGACCTTCGCTTCGTGCTTCGGGTACCAGAGCCTGGTCGAGGCGCTCGGCGGCGAGGTGGTTTTCGATGCCGCCAATACCGAGGTCGGGACCTATCTCGTGACGCTGACCAG
>CP070706.1:1932191-1937164 GCA_020350085.1 Acidobacteriota bacterium | reverse complement strand
CTCAACGAGATCGAATCGATCGAGATCCGAATCGACGAGGCCATGCAACCGGACTCTTCGCCGGCATTGCTCGATGTGCTGACAACCGCCCTGGAGGACTCGGAATTCAACGTCACGCGAAGTAACCCGGACGGAATTCTGACCGTCCTTTCCGGGGTGACCGTGTCCTGCTGCCCGCTCCGGTATTTCGTGCAAGCTCGAATCCACCTGCAGAATCCCGATGGAGACTATCTGTGGTCTGCGGCGGCGCGCAGCCTCGGCCGCTCGCCGGATCGCACCCGTCGGGCCGGCAGCCGCGACCGGTCGTCGGGTCGCACGGCAGGGGAACCGGATCCGGTGGGAGCGGAGGCAACGGCGGGAGCGCACCGGGCACCGGCTTCAAGATGATGGGGGGCTCCGGGGGAGGGGGTGGCAGCGGCACGAGATCCAGGCCTGAATTCTCCGCGGTGCCGCTCTTGGACGTCGTCGGGAACGCGAGGCAGTTCGCGAGCTTCTTGCATCCGGGGCCGTCTTTGACGCCCTTGTCGATCTCTTCGACGCATTTCTCTCCGGCGTTGTCGCAGGTCACCTTCCCGTTGCTGGTGGGCATCGTCGGCGTGACGAAGCCGAGCCGACCGGCGATTGACGCGGCCTCCGGTGCTGCGCCCGCGAGATCGTCGAGAAAATCGCTGTCGCTGCTGCTGTCCTCCCCGCCGATGTCCTTCAGGCACTGGAACATCTTCTCGCAGGCGGGACGTTCCGTCTTCCCGTCGATGACTTCCTGAGCGCAGCAGCCTCCCGCGTTCTGGCACGTGACGGTCTCGCACTCTGCGAGCGGTTTCGTCGGAGCGGCGGACAGAGAGTACGGATCTGTCGAAGTCCCGGCCGCGCGTGTGACGAACCGCCCATCGTTCGGGTTGTAGAAGCGCGAAGCGGCGAGATAGAGCCCGGCGAAATCGTCGTTCGTACCCACGCCGCGCGAGCCGGACTCGGGATCGTACGTGAGCGCGCCGCACAGCTCGCTGTTGTCGTAAAAACTCTCGGCCGTACGCGCCCCAGCCGGATCGGTGAGCTCCTGGTTGTTCGCGTCCTCGAGCACGGGCGTGAGGAACGGATCGCAGGTCACGCGCTCGAGCACCGGTCCCGCGGCGCCCCCGACCGGAGGACCGGCCCCTTCGACGATCGCGGCGACGCTCCCGCGCGCATCCTCCGTGAAGTACTGCGACGAGCCGTCTGGCAACAGTTGCCACAGCGGTCGGCCGAGCCCGCGGACCACCTGGCGCGCGACGCCGCCGACGACGAGGTCTTGTTCCTCGATCAGAGCGCCGAGCGAACCGGCGGCTCCCCCATCGCCCGGTGCGTAGAGGTAGCGGCGAGACTCGTCGAGCGGACCGCTGTTAACCACCTCGCGGCTCACGCGACGGCCTAGGGCATCGTAGGTGTAGGTCGCGATCGGTTGGCCCGTGGCGCCGAACAGGCGCACCGGCCGATCGAGAAAGTCGTAGGCGATCTGCAAGAGGCCGGTATCGGTGAGATTGCCGCTTGCGTCGTGGGCATGGTTCAGCCCGTCAGCCGCGGGCGTGCCGCACTCGTCGTGAGTGTCGTCGGGGAGACCGTCATCGACCCGCGTGCCGCCAGACTGCGGCTCGTCGTACTCGTTGAGATTGTTGGGCGTGAATTGGAAGCAGGTCCCGTTGCGGGTCATCTCGGTCCAGTTGCCCGGTCCGTCGAGCCGAAAGCTCTGCGCGTCGGTGGCCGCACCGACGAGAGTACCGCTCGGGTCGATGAGGCCTTCCTCGAAGCTCGTCAGACGATTCGCGGAGTCGTAGCTGAACAGCTCGCCGTCGAAGTTCGTGCCGTCGCCGTCGTGAAGCCGCCGCTCGAGGACGCGGTTATCCGCGCCGTCGTAGTCGTACTCGAAGCCAGCGAGCAGCGCAGCGCCACTGTCGAGATGGCGCAGCCGGACCGGGCGGCGGGCGCCATCGTAGCCCGAGGCCGCGGTCTCCGGGTCGTTCAGATAGCTCAGCGCGGTGCCGTTGTCGTACGTGCGCTTGGCGAGACGCGATGCGCCGACGTGCTCGTAGGAGGCCGATTCAACGCGCGCCGTGTCCGCAACGGACAGCAGCCGACCCAGCGCGTCATAGGTGTACTGGATCTGCCTCGAGGAGGGGTAGGTGAGGCTCGTGACGAGATCTTCGGCCAGCCAGCCGTAGTCGATGAGCGCCGGCGCAGTCGAGCCGCGCATCTGCTGCTGTTCGACGACGCGCGAAAGCGAGTCATAGAAAGTGCGAAGCTCCGTGTCGTCCATCGAGTCCGCAGGCTCGTTATTGTCCGTGGCGCGCGTTGGGCGTCCGAGCCCGTCGTACTCGAAGCTCTGAAGCGTCGTTCCCTCGACAGCCGGACCGCGCGAGACGTCAATCTGAACGAGCCGCCCGGCCGTATCGTAAGTGTGAACGACTGCGGTGCCCATCTCGAGATCGATCTGGAGCGGATCATCGTCGGGACCCCAGCTCGTCTGGCGGATTGCCCCGTCGTCGTGGGTCGTCATCGTCCGGCGATTGAGGTTGTCGTAGGTGAACGTCTCGCGGTGCCCGGCGTCGTCTTCACGGTACGACAGCAGCGAGTTGCCGTCCCAGCCGTAGGTCGTGGAGATCAGCCCGTCGGGGTTGTCTGGATTCGACGTGTCCGGTGCTGGATCGGGAGTTCCGTCTCCTCGTCCCGAAGCGGTGAGAATACGCGCGGTTTCCAGCACGCGCCCCGCCGCGTCGTGACTCCAGCGGGTGACGTTGCCGTGGTCGTTGATCGCGACGCTTTGGCCCGCGCCCGCGACGGAGCGCCGATCGATTGTGCCGCCGGGGGGGCCGTTCGGATCGCTCTCGACGACGAGCACGTCGAGCGAGTCGTAGAGCCAGCGCACTGTCTGACCGAGATTGTCGACGCGCAAAGACTCGCGGCCGAGAGCGTCGTAGAACCAGGTCGTCAAGAACAGCTCGTCGGCGACCGTGGACAGCGTCGACTTCTCGGTTTCCGCAAGCTCGACCCGGTTGCCGGCACCGTCGTAGGTCCAAGCGACGGTACTTCCGTCCGGGAGCTTCTTTTCGAGCAGCCGACCGACACCGTCGTAGTCGAAACGGGTCGTCGCTCCGGTATCACGTGTGGCGAAGCTCCGCCGCGACTTTCGGTCGTACTCGAACACGGTGCTGACGAAGCCGTCCGCTGGATCGAGCGACCCTTCCTGGAGGAGAGGCACGCGCGTGGGGCTGCTACCCGACGGCATGAACAGACTGCGGTCGACACGGATCTGCCGACTCAACTCGTCGTAGCGAAACCGCGTGTCCGTGAGATCGACATTACCGAGACCGAAACGATCGGTGGGGGACGGGCCACCCACCGTGCCCCGCCGCAGATCGCGGACGACGTTGCCGGCCGGGTCGTAGAACCACTCGTGCGTCCCACCGACCTCGTCGCGCTCGCGCACCCTCCGGTCGAAGCCGTCGTACTCGTAGTCGGTCAGTTCGCCATCGCCGTCCGTCCGGCGCGTGATGTTGCGGTTACCGTCGTAGTCGAAGCTCTGCGTCGAGGGCGTGCCGCCGCGCGGACCGGCGGCGCCGCGCGCCCATTGGAAGAGCAGATCTCGCTCGTCGTAGATGCCGAGATGCTCGGTGGACTCGGGCTCGATGATGCGGGTCAAGTTTCCAGCGGCGTCGTAACGGTACTCGGAGACGAGCGTCGTCGTCGCGTTCGCCGACCGCGAGACACGCACGATTCGATCGAGAAGATCGTACTCGTAGCTCGTCTGGACGAAGGGGCCGACGCCGCGACCGCCGTCCCGGTCCTCGAGGTGGACCTCGGTCATGCGATCGTTGGCGTCGTAGACGTAGCGCGTGCGGAAGCCGAGCGCCGCGAGGCCGCTTTCGCCGCGGCCCGTCGATGGATCACCGTCGGGGCCGGCCTCGTCACGCGTGGCCGAGGCGCGACGATGCTCGACGAGCTCGCCGAGCGCGTTGTAGACGCTCGTCCAGCGCACACCGCGCCCGTCGATACGGTCGGTCATGCGGCCGAGATCGTCGTAGAAGTACTCTTCGAGGATGTCGGCAGGCGGCGGATCTGTGCCGTTGTTGCGTGCCGCGCCGCTCGCGACGTCGATGCTCCGGCTCGCGCGGTAGCCCCCGGCCGTCGGATCGAGTGATCGGCCATCGGGCGGAGGCGGCGTCGGGTTGCCATCGCCGTCGGGATCGTCCTCCGGGTAGTAGGAGATCTCGTGACGGTTTCCCTCGGCATCGTTCGTCGCGATCGTCCTGCCGAAGGCGTCGTACTCGAAGCGCGTGATGATGTCCTGTGAAGTGTCCCCTTCAATGCCAGCCTGGTTCGAGCTCGCCGCGAGCGCGACGGCTGGCGGCCGGCACTCGACGGCGTTACCGAAGGCTTGAGAGGTGTTGCCGTCGCCGTTGACGTCTCCGAGCCCTTCGGCGAAGGTGCCAAGCGCGATCCCCCAGCGGCTCGCGTCATCGGCGATGCCGTTGTCGGCGAACAGACCTTCTTGATAGTCGAAGGTGCAGCGGCGTGTGTAGCGCTCGGGCGTGGCCACACCGCCGTTGTCCGGGATGTAGGAGGAATCGTTCCCGCGCGGCTCTGTCGTCGATGCGACGTCGTTGAAGACCGGCTCGTAGGTGTAACTCGTGACGAGATCGTTCGCTTCGCCGCCGTGGCCGTCTCCCCGGCCACCCGCCGAAAGCAGGTCGGCCACGTACCGGACCTCGAGGACGTTGCCCTCACGATAGCGGTCGATCCCGGGCACGTCGTAGGTGTAGTGGATCTCGCTCCCGAGCGGCGTGTCGAGCTGCAACAACTCCCCGTCGACATTAAAGCGGCGCTCGGTGACGTAGTCGCCCTCTCCCGGCCGGACCTCGCGATTGGTCCGCTCGACGAGGGTCAGCTCCTGGCCGAGCGCGTTGTGAGTGTGCTCGGTGACGTTACCGGCGCCGTCGGTGACG
>CP070706.1:1928413-1932091 GCA_020350085.1 Acidobacteriota bacterium | reverse complement strand
GGCGCGGTATCGGCTACGTGCCTCAGGAGGCATTTCTCTTCTCGCGGCGATTGCGCGAGAACATCGCACTCGGGCGACCCGCGGCTGACGAAGACGCAATCGAGCGAGCCATCGGGACTGCCCACCTCAGTGCGGATGTCGAGCAGTTGCCCGCGGGGCTCGACACGATCGTCGGCGAGCGCGGATTCACCCTCTCGGGCGGACAGCGGCAACGGACGACCGTCGCCCGGGCAGCGTTGGTCGAGCCGCGTTTGCTCCTTCTGGACGACCCCTTCTCGGCAGTCGATGCAGATACGGAAAGGGCGATTCTCGAGCAGCTCGCCGAGCGCATGGCGGGCCGCACGATGCTGCTCGTCTCGCACCGGCCGGCAGCACTGACACTTGCCGATCAGATCGTCGTCCTCGAACGCGGAAGGATCGCCGAGCAGGGAACGCACGAGGAGCTGATGAGCCGCCGGGGAACCTACGCGCGACTGTTCGAGCGTTACCGTCTCGTCGAGAGGCTGGGCCAGCGGTCGGACGAAGAGGCCGACGACGGATGAGCCACGGTTCTCGGCGAACGACCACATCGACCCATGAAGAGACGGCGCTCGGACGAGCCTACGACGGCCGGCTGATGCGAAAGCTGTGGCCGTTCGTACGGCCGCATCGCGCGCTCGTCCTGTTGTCTCTGTTACTTCTGGTGGCGGTGTCGGCCGTACAGATAGCTCAGCCTTACATCGTCAAAGTCGCGATTGACGAATACATCCTCACCAGGCGCGCCGAGGGGTTGATCGCACTGGCCGGGCTTTTTCTCTGCACGCTGATCGCCGAGTTCTTGCTGCGCTTCGCGCAGCTGTACGTCATGGAGAAGACTGGTCAGAATGTGGTCTACGACCTTCGAACTGCTGTCTTTGGGCACCTACAGCGCCTTCCCTCATCGTTCTTCGACAAGAATCCCGTCGGACGGTTGATGACGCGCGTCACTTCGGACATCGAGTCACTCAACGAGGCGTTCACGTCGGGACTCGTTCTGATCCTCGCCGATCTGGTCAAGCTCGTCGGTATCGTCGCGATTCTGTTGTGGATGGACTGGCGATTGGCTCTCGTCACGTGCGCCATCGTCCCGCTAATGATCGCTGTCACGTGGTGGTTCCGCGTCCGCATGCGCGCGGCGTATCGCGAAGTGCGGCGCAAGGTGGCGCAGCTCAATGCGTTCTTGCAGGAGAATGTCAGCGGGATGCGGCTGATTCAGCTCTTTGGTCGCGAGCAGGACAATCTGGATCAGTTCGACGCGATCAACCGCCAACATCGGGACGCCGAGCTGACGGGCGTGCGTTACGAATCGGCGTTTTCGGCCATTGCCGAAATGCTCGGCTCGATCACGTTGGCAGCGATCCTCTGGGCCAGCGGCTGGCGCATACTAGCTGGTGCGACGACATTCGGCACGCTGGTCGCGTTCATCGAGTACGCGTCGAAGTTCTTCCAGCCCGTACAGCAGCTATCCCAGCGTTACGCCGTGATGCAGGCAGCGATGGCATCCTCGGAACGAATCTTCGCGCTGCTCGACACGGACGTTGTCATCCGCTCGCCACAGCGGCCGCGACGGTTGGAACATCGCCCGCGAGGCGAGATCGGCTTCGAGAGCGTCACGTTCGGCTACGCGCCGGGAGAGCCGGTGCTGAGCGACGTGACGTTTCGGATCAATCCCGGCGAGAGAATCGCCGTCGTGGGTTGGACTGGGTCCGGCAAGTCGACCTTGATCCGGCTTCTCGTGCGCCTGTACGATGTGTGGGACGGACGGATCACCCTCGATGGCACCGACGTGCGCGAGTACGAGCTCGCGGACTTGCGCCGCGCCGTCGGGGTGGTCTTGCAGGAGCCGTTTCTATTCGCCGACACACTCGGCGGGAACATATCTCTCGGCGATCCTCGTATCGACGATCAGACGGTCAGAGCGGCCGCCCGGGCGGTGCGCGCTGACCGGTTCATCGAAGCCATGCCGGCAGGCTACCGCGCACCTGTGCTCGAGCGGGGTGCCAATCTCTCCGTCGGTGAAAAGCAGCTTCTTACGTTCGCTCGCGCCCTCGCGTTCGATCCGGCCGTTCTCGTTCTCGACGAAGCGACGGCATCGGTGGATCCTGAGACTGAAGGCGCGATCGAGAAGGCGCTCGACACGCTCTTGACCGACCGGACGTCGATTATCATCGCGCATCGGCTCGCAACCGTCAGGCGCGCTGATCGGATTCTCGTGCTGCACCAGGGCCGTTTGCGCGAGCAAGGAAACCACACCGAACTGATGCGCCACGAAGGCGGCATCTACCGGGCACTTTACGATCTGCAGACAGCTGGCCTGGCGGACGTCTAGTCAAGACGAGACAACAGAGTGTCAGGGCGAAACGTGGAGCAGTACTCTTGTTCCATTGTCTCGAAGGTCGCAGCTCATCGCGGCTGGCCGAGACATCGCTCGGTGTCCAGCTGATCTCGCGAGCATCGTTCCTGCTTACGAGTGGCGTGTTGTTGAACTCGTGTGCCACTCCACCCGTGGGGCTGACGGCCCGTCAGTCGGCTGATCATCGACTTCTTAGCGAGCCCTGCGAGAGGCACCGCATCAAATTGGATCCGTGAACGAGTGCACCGAAAAAGATCTCGGAGGATCAGGCACATTATCGGCTGAACTTCCCGCGCTCAGGATATGCGTGTCTCGTCGTCGAGGTCGACGTCGAAGGGCACGTATCGGCAGCAGCAGACCCCAGCGAGAGTGCTGAGCCACAAGTGACATCTCGTCGAGGACAACGGTCCCGATCAGACCATGATCTTCAAGACGAAACGAGCGAGAATGTGCCGGACAGGAGGCGAAGTGGCCGAGTTCTTCAATGTTCGAATTCTCCGTCCAGAAGAGGCACCAGCGCTCGTCGCTCTACGCAGGGAAGCGCTGGAGTCCTGCCCGCAGGCGTTCGCCTCGTCCCTTGACGACGACCGAGGTCTGTCGATCGAGTACATGCAGGAGGCTATGTCAAAGACCGCACAGATGACCGTATTCGGCCTCTTCGACGGGGGGACATTGACGGGAATGACGGGCCTTTTTCGCGAGCCGAAATCGAAGGCCTGTCATAAGGCGCACATCTGGGGCATGTACGTTCGGCCTGGCGTTCGCAGGCGCGGCGGTGGGATGCGACTGCTCAACGCCGCCATCGACCACGCGCGATCGTGGTCTGGTGTGGTGCAGGTCCACCTCAGCGTCTCCGAGAGTGCTCGAGCAGCTCAGGCGCTCTACCAGCGAGCAGGATTTGTCGAGTGGGGTCGCGAACCTCGAGCTCTCCGCTGGCAGGGCGAGTTCCTGGATGAACGGCATCTGGTACTGGATCTTTGCCCCGACGAGACGCCTGCCTGAGGCAGTCATGCGGTAGCCCGTCGGCGTCGGCGTCCAGTGCTGATTCGTGTAGCTTCGAAGCGTCTGCGATGTACGGGTGATGGATATCGGCGGGCATGTAATCGTCGTCGTAAGCGTCCGTCTGGCACTGGCATGGGGTGGGCTGCTGACCCGAACTCTCTCGCGCGTTATAGCCCGGATTATTCATGAACCTTCGAGTTGAAACGTCGTAGTTGCCCGTTGGATGGCCCGCACGTAGGGATTCGCGACTGAGGCGTGCCAGTAGGCACGCCGCAGGGAGACGAATCCCTACGTGCGGGCCAGAG
>CP070706.1:1922365-1928313 GCA_020350085.1 Acidobacteriota bacterium | reverse complement strand
TCGACGACGAGCAGGCTGCCGTCGAGATCGAGCGCTAGGCCCTCTGGCTGGGAGAGGCCGAAGGCGACGAACCGCTTCGGGTCCAGCACCTCACCATCTTGAACGATCTGCCAGATCACGCCGGTCCACCAATCGGCGACCCACAGATCGTCGTCGGTCGCGGCGAGCCCGGACGGAAGGTAAAGCCCGGATCCGAGCACGGCGTGATCGCTCATGCGCACCACCGCGCCGAAGTAGGGGCTGGATACCGCCACGTCGCCGGCAAACGGAATCGCGTTGGCTGGGTATGGGAAGGCGGTGTCCTCGTCGAGCACCTCGAAGGTCGATGGGTCACAGACCCTGACCCATCCCCCGTCCCACCAAGAGGTCAGCACCAGCTGACCCCCGCCGTACGCGGCTGTGAACGGGGCGCCGAGTCCGTGGTCCCAGTAGAAGTAGTCGAGATCCCGTCCCGTCTTGCTGTCGTACTCACGCACGGAGTACAGATCGGCCACGAGCAGCGACTCGTCCGCTCCCTCGCGCGGTACGACGGTGATGCTCCCGGGCACGATCGCCCCGCCCCGCAGGAGGGATTCTGGATCCTCGTTCGGCTTGAGAATGAACAGGTTGCCGTGCCTGTGGCTCGTGACGTACAGCGTGTCCTTGGAATCGAAGCCAAGGCTGGAGACGCCATCGATCAAGTCCGTGATGAGCGTCTTTTCTCCCGTGCCGACATCGATGCGGTACAGGGCGCCCGTGTCCACATCGAGCGCGTGCAGGCGACCGGCCGAATCGAACCTGACGGCCACCGGCCTGCCTTCGAAACCATCGGTGACGATCTGAATGTCGCACTCGTTCCATGGATCGGTGGCGTTGTCGCAGGAGTCGACGTCGATCTTGATGACCTTGTCTTCCGTGAACAGCGGCGCGTAGAGATAGCCGTCCGGTCCGAACTCGAACGCATTCAGCCCGCCGAGGCCATCCGCGATGATCACCCGCGGTGGATCGAGGAGCTCCGGATCGAGCTCGTACAGTCCCCCGGGGGGATAGCTGCTGCGCGCGGTGAACAGCCGACCGTCATCCGACATCGTGATCGGATTGAGAAGGGGCGCGACGACCTGCTTGTCCCAGCCGCCATCCGGCCGCAGCCGGATCACCTCCCCGGAAAGGATCGACGTGAGGTAGATCGTTCCGTCCTCGGTCACGAAGAGATCGTCGGGGCTCTCGACGCCGCGCTCCGGACCGATCCGGTCGACGATCTCCTTTCTCGTGGGGTCGTAGACGACGATCTCGCGCCCCATGACCGATGTGATGTAGACCATATCTTCGGCGTCCACGAAGACGCCGTCCGCGCCGTGGATCTGGGCGCCCTTCGAGGTGACCTTCCAGCCGTCCGGCAGCGGCGAATCGTCCGCCACCAGTGATGAGGGCGCGAGCAACGAGAGCACACAAACGGCTCCCAACAGTGCAATCTTGATTCCATTGAGCATCTTTCTTCTCCTCCTCGCTCCCGCACTGAGTGCAGGGACCGACTCTTCATTCAGCGGCGATCAGTCGGCGGACAGCCTCGTCCTCTTCCTGATCTATCGCCGGCATCGCCGGGTTCGCGGCGCCGTCTTCGAACATCCGGCCCAAAAGCGCAGATCTACTTCACTCGACACCGGGGGAACCGAATCTGGACAGGACAGCCGCAACCGGTTCCAGTCCGGATCACGGCAACGCGACGCTAGGGGCCTGCGGGTGTCCGCATCGGCGGAATCCGGTGTCGTAAGAGTCGAGAGGACGAGACGCGATCGAACGGGAAGCAGGTCGAGCCAAAGAGCGGCATCGAGGCCATGATAGAGTCTGCGAAGGTCGGTTCATCAGAGGGAAGTCAGCGCCATGATATCGCGCGGACCACACCGTGATCCGCCGTTCGAGGCAAGCGCCGACGCGGAGCTGGGCGCTCAGTCGACGCATCGCCTGATGCGGCTCGTCGGCGAGGGTGACGAGGAGGCGCTCGAGGAGCTTTGTCGCCGCTATCTACCGCGCTTGCAGCGATGGGCGCGAGGCCGTCTGCCGGCAGCGGCACGCAGCCTGATCGACACGGAAGACCTCGTCCAGGACGTCCTGGTGCAGACGATCCATCGGCTGAGCCGCTTCGAGTGCCAGCACATCAATGCGTTTCAGGCCTACGTTCGGAAGGCGCTCGACAATCGGATCCGCAATCAGCTGCGGCACACACGACGCAGCCCGGGAAGAGCGGACTGGGCTGATGATCCCGAGTCTGCCCATCGATCCCCCCTGGATGAGCTTGTCGGTCAGGAGATCATGCAGCGATACGAGGCCGCCCTTTCGCGGCTTCGACCGAGCGAGAGAGAGGCGATCGTCGCGAGGCTGGAGATCGGAGGTAGCTGGAGCGAGATGGCGGATGCGCTCGACAAGCCGTCGCGGGAGGCCGCCCGCAAGGCCGTCGTGCGTGCCGTCGCGCGCCTCGCTGAGGAGATGGCCCGTGACAGCTGAGCGCAATCACTTTTTGGAGCTTGCTGCGGCTGTGGTTGACCGCGAGCCGGTCGCGTGGGCCGCGGCGGCCGCGGCCGCGGACAGCGAGCAGCAGAGAGCGCTCATCCGACAGCTCCAGCAGATCGCGCGGATCGCCCAGGTCCATCAGCAGCTTCCCTCGCTCGAGGGCGGGCGGGATCGAGCTGTCAGTCCGACCAGTCCGGCCAAGGACGAAGGGCTGATGTCTCTGGGGGGCTATCGATTGCTCGAGCGGATTGGAGAGGGAGCGATGGCGGTCGTCTACAAGGCCGAGCGTCAAGCTCCCGAGCCGGCGATCGTGGCGATCAAGGCGCTCAAGCACGAGCTGGATTTCGACGAGGTCAAACGGCGCTTTGATACGGTGCGCAGCGCGCTGGAGCGTGTCGACCATCCCGGGATCGCGTCGATCTTCGAGCTTGGTCTCTCCCCCCAAGCGCGGCCGTTTCTCGTCTGCGAGTACGTTGAAGGTTGGCCGATCACGGTCTACGCGGCGCGCCACGAGCTGCCAGTCGGAGCACGACTCGGTCTGTTTGCAGAGCTGTGCGAAGCGGTTCAGGCAGGACACGACGCCGGCCTCGTGCACCGCAGCATCAAACCGTCGAACGTGCTCGTCGAGCAGCGCGGGAAAGGGCGTGCGCCGAGGATCCTCGATTTCGGAACGGTGACGATCACGGCGCAGCGCCTGACGGAGTGGGTGCTGCTCGCCCGGTTCGGCCGGCCGATCGCGGCTCCGAGCTATCTTGCTCCCGAAGAGACCGATCTATCAGAAAAGAGTATCGCCCCGACGACAGACGTCTACTCCCTCGGAGCGTTGCTTTTCGAGCTGTTGACGGGGAGGGCGTTCTCGAAGCCGAGGGAAGGTCATGAGCGACGCCTCACGGAGGCGCGGCGAATGATTCACGAAGAGCAGCCACCGTCGGTCATGGCCACACTGGGACGACCTGACAGAGCCATTCCCCGAAGATCCACCGAGCGGGACCACGCGGCCCTCGATGAACTCCTCCGCACGGCGCTGCAGAAGAATCCAGCCGATCGGTTCCGATCGGCGGCTGCACTCCGCGACGCCGTCGCAAACATCGTCGTCCAGGTCGGCGATTGAATCGGGCGGCTCGAGCGCGATCGCGGCGTCTGCCTCGCAGCAATCGAGAGATAGCGGTCGGCGTATAATCCTCTCACCATGGGTCAGGAAGAGTCCGATCCGCGACCAGCGAAGCTCGATCACCCGCAGCACGGACCTCTGGACGCGCTCTCGGGAGCAGAAGCCGCTCGCGCACCGCTGCCAGAGATTCCTGGTCACCGGCTGCTCTATCTGCTCGGTGAAGGCGGCATGGCGAAGGTGTACCTCGCCCGGGACGTCGTTCTGAATCGCCCGGAAGCGATCAAAGTTCTCTCCGCTGACTTAGCCTGGGACGAGGAAGCGCGAGCTCGCTTCTTGCAAGAAGCGCGGGTGATGGCGACGCTCGACCATCCGAACGTGGTCAGAATCTATTCGGTCGGCAAGTCCGAAGGTCGCTTGTATCTCGCCATGGAGTACATCGCCGGAGAGAGTCTGGCGCGACGAATCTGGGAGTCGAAAGGTCTCGAGATCGAAGACGCACTCGAGATCGCCCGCCAGTGCGTTCAGGCGGTGCACGCCGCATGGCGTCACGGCATCGTGCATCGCGACCTCAAGCCGTCCAACATCCTGCTGGATCGACACGGCCGCGCGCGCGTGGCCGACTTCGGTCTCGCCAAGTCGACGAAATGGCTGGAGGAGATCACCCTGCCGGACGCGTGCGCTCTGCTGTGCACGCCCCACTACGTGTCTCCCGAGCAAGCACGCGGCGACGATCAGCTCGACTTCCGCAGCGACATCTACTCGCTCGGGATCGTCCTGTTCGAAATGCTGACCGGCGAGCGGCCCCACCGGGGCAAGAACCCGATGGCCGTGTTGCTGAAGAACGTCAACGATCCGCTTCCGGACCTGCGCGCCAGGAGGCCGGAGGTGCCCGAGAATGTGGCGGCGCTCGTCGAGTGGATGACGCGAAAGGATCCCGGGCGACGTCCGGGCTCGTACGAGCAGCTCGGCCAGCGGCTCGACGAACTGCTGCGTCAACTGCGGGGGGAGATCGTCGGGGAACGAGAGGAAGGCAGGGACGATTTCCGGTCCCCTCTCGTGGCGGAGGAGCCAACCGCAGCGGCTCCAGAGTCGATCTTCGTCGGTCGCGAGCCGGAGCTGGCACAGCTAGAACGGTTCTTGCACTCCGCGCTCGAAGGTGGCGGGCGGGTCGCGATGGTGACCGGCGAGGCGGGCACGGGAAAGACGGCCCTTCTCGACGAGTTCGCGAGTCGAGCCGGTGGTGCGGTCGCGGAGCTGATCGTGGCCAGCGGGACCTGCGTCGGAGTCGGCGAGACGGGCGACCCTTACGGGCCATTCCGCCAGATACTCGGCCTGCTCACCGGAGACCTCTCCTCCGCGCGCGAGTCGGGCCGTCGAACTCGGCACGATCTCGACCGCTTGAAGCGAGCCTTTCCGAGGGCCGCCCGGACGCTCACGGAAAGCTGCCCAGACCTGCTGGCCGCGCTCGTCGACGCGGACGAGCTCGTCCGCCGCGCCAGGCACAGCGCGCCGCGCGGGACCGCCTGGGTGGAGAGGCTCCAGACGACCACGGAAAGGCTCGCGTCGCGTCCGGAAATCCTCGCTCAACAGCCGGCCATCATCGATCAGTACGGTCGACTTCTCGCGGCACTCGCTGCGGATCAACCGTTGCTGTTGTCGATCGACGACCTGCACAGAGCGGACCCGTCCACCCTCGCGTTGCTGCACGCGCTGGGGCGACGGCTGGACGGCCATCGGGTGCTGCTCACGGGCGCCTACCGCGGCTCGGAGGCAGACCGGGCGCGCGTGGGGGAGTCACTGAGCCTGGCAGGGATCGTCGACGAGCTGGAGAGCGTCCACGGCAAGCTCCGCGTGCCGCTCGATGGCGCGGGGGACCGCTCGTTCGTCGACGCTCTCATCGACAGAGAACCGAACGCGCTCGGCGAAGCGTTCCGCGCGGCGCTCTACGAGCGCACCGGCGGGCATCCGCTGTTCACCATCGAGCTGCTGCGGGCGCTACAAGATCGAGGGGATCTCGAGCGGGACGCGCAGGGGCGCTGGATCGTCGCAGAGACGCTCGGGTGGGATCTGCTGCCCGAGCGCGTGGAGGCCGTCATCCGCGGCCGGCTACGCAAGCTCTCCCCGCGGCTGCGCAGACTGCTTCAGATCGCGAGCGTCGAGGGTGAGTCTTTCACCGGTGAGGTGCTCGCGCATGCGACGGGCACGGATCCGCGAGATCTCGTCCCGGTCCTCGGCGAAGAGCTGGTAAGCAAGTAACGGATCATCTTGCCGGAAGGTGTCCGGCAGGTCGGCGCGGCGATGTTGTCCCGCTACCGCTTCTCGCACGTGCTGTTCCAGAACCATCTTTACG
>CP070706.1:1913034-1922265 GCA_020350085.1 Acidobacteriota bacterium | reverse complement strand
GATCTGATCGACGATCCGCTGATCGCCGATCGCGCGCCGATTTTGGCCCGAGTCGCTGATCGGTTGGCCTCGGCGCAGAATCGCAACGTGGCCACGATCGGCGGCAACGTCGCCAACGCCTCTCCTGCCGGGGACTTGATCAGCCCGCTCTTGCTGCTCGACGCGCGCGTCGTGTTGACCTCGGCACGCGACACGCGCGTCGTGCCTATCGATCGGTTCTTCACCGGACCGGGCGCATCGGTGCTGCGCGAAGACGAGCTGCTCGTCGAGATCCGCTTCGACGCCCCCGCCGCCGAGAAGGTGTTCCGCTTCGATAAGGCCGGCACACGTCCCGCAATGGAGTGCTCGGTCGTCACCGTCGGCGTGGCCTACACCGCGCGCGAAGGCCGCCTGTCCAACGTGCGCGTCGCCTTCGGGTCTTCCGCGCCCACACCGCTTCGCGGCCGCAAGACCGAAGCGCTGCTCGAAGGAAAGATCCTCGACCCGCCGCTGGTCGAGCAGGCGGCCCGCACGGCCGAGCGTGAAGTGAGCCCGATCAGCGACGTCCGCGGCAGCGTCGAGTACCGCCGCGCGCTGGTTGGCACCTTCGTCGCGAGGCTGCTCTCATGATCGAGATCCGCTTCACGCTCAACGGACAACCGGTCAGCGCGCGTGTGGCACCCGCACTGCCCGCGCTGACGCTTCTTCGCGATAGCTTCGGCCTGACCGGAACCAAGCCGGGTTGCGGCGAGGGCGAGTGCGGCGCGTGCACGATCCTGCTCGACGGGCGGGCCGTGAACTCCTGTCTGCTGCCGTCCGCGCTGCTCGACGGCCGTGAGGTGCTCACGATCGAGGGCTTGGAAAGCCCCAGCGGCACGCTTCACCCGGTCCAGCGTGCCTTCGTCGAGGCCGGCGCCGTGCAATGCGGCTTCTGCACGCCCGGGATGATCATGCGCACGGTGGCCTTCCTGCGCGAGCGGTCGCATCCCAGCGACGACGAGATCGCTCGATCGATCGAGGGGAATCTCTGCCGTTGCACCGGCTACGTGAAGATCCAACAGGCGATCCGCGCCGCCGCCGACGAGCTCGGCGTCGGCGGCACCGAAGGAGGCTCGTGATGCGCATCGCCAAGCAAAGCCTGATCGGCAAGAGCTTCCCGAAGCTCGATGCCCCCGAGCGCGCGAGCGGGCGTGCGGTGTACATCCAGGACATGGTGCTGCCGCGTATGCTCCACGGCGCGATCCTGCGCACCGACCGCGTGCACGCCCGCATCGTCGCGATCGACACCAGCGCCGCCGAGCGCCTGCCGGGTGTCCAAGCCGTCATCACCGCGAACGACATCGACAACGTCCCCTTCGGCCACGGCAAGGACAACACGCCGCTCAAAGGCGACAAAGTGCGCTGCATCCGCGACGAAATCACGGCCGTCGCCGCCGAGACCGAGTCGATCGCGCGCGAGGCGGCGGCGCTGATCCGCGTCGAGTACGACGATCTGCCGCCGATTCTCAGCGTAGAACAGGCGCTTCGGGGCGGCGCGCCGCTGATCCACGAGCACAAGCAAACCAACGTCGCTTTCACCTACGAGTACAGCCACGGTGATCTGGCCGCAGGCGAGCGCGAATCCGACGTCGTGGTGCAGGAGACCTACCGGCTACCCTATGTGACGCACTGCTGCCTCGGCACCTCGGGAATCATCGCCGCCTTCGACGCGCGAGGACATCTGACGCTTTACTCCGTCACCCAGGTCCCAGCGCTGTACCGGCGCGACATGGCGCAGATTTGCGGCGTTCCGCCGGAGAGAATCCGTGTCATCCAAGCCACGATCGGCGGCGGCTTCGGCTCCAAGCTCGACATCTACCCCTATGAGCCGATCGCGGTCCACCTGGCCCGTCGGACGAATCGGCCCGTCAAGATCGTCTTCAACCGGCAGGAAGAATTCGTCGCCTCCCCCACGCGGCAGCCGACCGAGATCCGCATCCGCGCCGGCGCCAAGCGCGACGGGACGTTCACGTTTCGCGAGATCGACTTCACCCACGACAACGGCGGCTACACGTCGTGGGGCGCGACGACCCCGTTCGTGATGATGCAGGCGTTCTCGTCGCTGTACCGCGTGCCGCACGTATCGATGCACGGCAAAGTCGTCCACACGAACAATCCTTACGCCGGCGCGATGCGCGGCTACGGGAACCTGCAGGCCACTTTCGCCGTCGAGAGCAGCGTCGAGCTTCTCGCCGGCGAGCTCGGCACAGACCCGCTCGAGCTGCGCCTCAGAAACGCTCAGGAGCCTGGCGAGACGACCGGGCAGGGCATCGGTTTGCGCGCGTGCGGGCTGCGCGAGTGCCTGGAGACGGCCGCCAAACGCTCGGGCTGGCATCAGAAGCGGAACCAGACCGCCACCGACCGACCGCGCGTCCGCCGCGGCATCGGCATGGCCTCGATGCTGCACGTCGGAGGGGGGGCGAAGATCTACCGCAGCGACGGCTGCGGCACGATTCTCAGACTCGATGACTTCGCCCGGTTGACGCTGATCACCGGATCGTCCGAGATCGGTCAGGGTTCCGAGACGGTGCTCGCACAGATCGCCGCCGAGGAGCTGGGCTTGCGTTTCGATCAGATTCAAGTGCTCAACAACGACACCGACGTCAAGCCCTGGGACGTCGGCGTCCACGCGTCACGGACGACCTTCATCGCGGGCAACTCGGTACGTCTCGCCGCGAGAGAAGCGCGAAAAAAGCTCCTGTCAGCGGCCGCAGACCAGCTCCGCTCGGCTCCCGAGGAGCTCGATCTCCGCGCGGGGAAAGTCGTCCGCGATGCGGACGGCGAGGTGCTGGCGGACCTCGGCAAGGTGATTCGCTCGCTGCACTTCGGCGGCAAGAACGAGGTCGTCGTCACGCATCACTACTACGAGCCGCCGAGCGTGATGCAGGACCAGGGCTACAAGGGCGACGTTTCCGCCGCATACGCCTTCGCCACACAAGTGGCCGAAGTCGAGGTCGACCTCGACACCGGCGTCGTCAAGGTCTTGCGCTTGACCGCCGCTCACGACATCGGCCGCGTGATCAACCGGCTAGGAGCCGAAGGCCAGGTACAGGGCGGTGTCGTGATGGGACTCGGCTACGCTCTGTCCGAGGAGCTTCAGGTCGAGCGCGGCCGGATCGTCAATCCCTCGTTCAGGGAGTACAAGCTGATCACCTCGCCCGAGGTGCCCGAGATCGACATCGCCTTCGTCGAGACGATCGACCCGGAAGGACCCTACGGCGCGAAGGGGATCGCGGAGGCGCCGGCGATCTGCACCGCTCCCGCCGTGGCCAACGCCGTACGGCACGCGACGGGAGGACGGTTCACCGCCCTGCCGCTCACACCGGAGCGCGTTTTCTCGGAGCTGAAGCAATGAGACCGCGTACGGTGCTGTCGATGGAGCAGGCGCTCGCGCTTTCTTATGGAACGCTCCGACTGGTTCATCTGGGCTGGCGTGTGATCCGGCTCGAAGCCGCACCGCGGCCTGGCGAGGCGACGCCCGGCGATCCGAACCGCTACGTCGGCCGACCGGCCGCCGGTCCGGATCGACGCAGCTACTTTCTCTCGCCCAACGTCGGCAAGGAAGCGGTCGCGATCGATCTCAAGCACGAGCGAGGTCGACAGCTCGTCAAACGCATCGTGCGCGAGCTCCCGGTGGACGTTTTTGCCTGCAACACACTGCCGAAACGGTACGAAGAACTCGGCATCGATTTCGAGACGCTGTCCAGCGTCAACCCGAAGCTGATTTGGGTCGGGATTTCCGCGATGGGTCCCGAGCAACCCGACATGGCCGGCTATGACCCGATGTTGCAGGCGCTTTTGGGCTACATGGACTTGACGGGCGATGCTGACGGTCCGCCGACGATCATGGGCGTTCCGATGATCGATCTCAAGGCCGGCGACGAGATGTTCGCGCAGACGATGCGGGCCCTCGCCGAGCAGGCAGAAGGCAAGGCGGCGCAGCGGATCGACGTTTCGATGGCGCGCGCCGCGGCCTCGTGGCTGCACACCACGCTTCCGCTGCTCGATCTGGGAGCCGGCCTCGAGCACGTTCGTCGCAGTGGCAACGAGCACCGCGAGTTCGTACCGGTCAACGTCTACCAAACGTCCGATTCCTGGCTTTACTTGGCGATCGGAAACGACGTGCAGTGGCGCCGACTGGTCTCCCTGGCACCGTTTGAGAGCTTGGCCAGACAGGATCGCGACAGCAACGAAGGAAGAAAGGCCGACCGAGACGCGATCCACGCCGAGCTGGCCGATCTGATGCGATGCTATCCCACCGAGCAGCTGCTCGCTGCGCTACAGCCAGCGGGTCTCGTCGCCGCACCCGTCCACTCCATCGCCGACGTGCGCGAGCTTGCCGGAATCCGCGAGCACCTGACGAGAACGCGGCTTCCCGACGAGCGCGAGGTGCGGCTACCGCCTGCGGCGATCGAGATCGGGCGCGATGCGTTCACACTCGCCCCGGGCTACGGGCAGCACACTCGCAGCGTCCTGGAACAGGCCGGTCTCGGCGCGGCGGAGATCGATGAGCTGCTGGAAAGAGGGGTGGTCCACTGATCTCGCGTGAGATGCGCCATCTGCTTCAGACCGGCTCCGCGATCCGCAGGGTTTGGGAGCAGGGCCTGCAACTCAAAGCGTTGCACGGTGCGGAGGCCGTCGCCGACATGACACTCGGCAACCCTGCCGCGCCCCCTCCGGCGGCCCTCGTCGAGGCCCTCGGGCAGATCGTCGCCGAATCGCCCGCGGATCTGCACCTATACACACCGAACGCGGGCCATCCCGAGGTCCGAGAGCAACTCGCCGCGCATCTCCACGAGCGCGGCCTGCTGCCCGGGGCGCGACGCGAGCACGTGGTGATGACCTGCGGCGCCAGCGCGGCGATCAACATCGCGCTGCGAAGCGTGCTCGAACCGGGTGACGAGGTGCTGATTCTCGCGCCGCACTTTCCCGATTACCCGGCACACGTTCTGAATCACGCCGGCAAGCCGGTCATCGTCCCGGTCGGCGAGGACTTTCTTCCCGACCTCGGAATGATCGAAGCTGCGCTCGGAGAGAGGACTCGGGTGCTGATCGTCAATCACCCGAACAACCCTTCCGGCAGGCAGTATCCGCCCTCGCTGATCGAGGAGCTGGCAACGTTGTTGCGAGGCGCGAGCCAGCGCGCGCGAAGACCGATCTACCTGCTCTCGGACGAGCCTTATCGAGAGCTGCGCTTCATTCGCGAACCATTCGTCAGCCCGGCCCGCCTCTACGAGTACGGTCTGATGGCCTACTCGTTTTCGAAATCCCACTCGATTCCAGGCGAGCGGATCGGATACCTCGCCATCAACCCTGGGCATCCTGAGGCGAAAGAACTGGTGAGGGCGCTGTCGCTGGCGAACCGCATCCTCGGTTTTACCAATGCGCCCTCGTTGTGGCAGCGCGTGATCGCCCGCTGCCTCGATGCCGTCGTGGACCTCGAGCCGCTGCGGCGTCACCGGGACCGTCTCGTCACGGCGCTCGCAGACAAGGGCTACGACGTCCTGGCGCCCGAAGGGACGTTCTACCTCTTCCCGCGCACCCCAGGCGGCGACGACGAGGCGTTCGTACAGCGCGCCCTCGATCAGCTGCTGCTCGTCGTACCGGGCGGCACCTTCGGCCGTGCGGGGCACTTCCGCATCGCCTTCTGCGTCGACGAACGCACCGCCGCGCTCGCCGCCGAACGCCTGCCCCACGCGACGGTCGGAGGTCGAGCGTAGCGCGAGGTCGAGCCGATGACGCGCGTCGATCCCGGTCAGCGTCGCCGGCGCGGGGCTTTGGCCGTGCTGTTTTTCGCCGCCGGCGGTCTGGCGCTCACCGTGCAGGTCACGCTGCTCAGGGAGCTGATCGTCGATCTGCAGGGAGACGAAACCGCCGTCGCGCTGGGGCTCGCCGCGTGGCTCGCCGGCATCGCCGCCGGCGCTTGGGTCGCACGCCGGCTGGCATCGGAGCGTCCGACGAGCTGGGCGGTGGGAGGCTTCCTGCTGCTCGCCGTCGGCGGCCCACTCGAGGTGCTCGCTGGTCGGCTCGGTCGCTGGGTTCTCGCCCCGCCACCTGGTGAGCTGTTGTCCCTCGGTCCCGCGCTGGTTCTCGCGCTCATCGTGCTCGCTCCCGCGGGCTTCCTCGTCGGGTTGACGTTCACCGCCCTGGCCGCGTGCGCTCCTCTGCGCGGCTTCCGCGCCGGAGAGGGTCTCGCCTGGCTCTACGTGCTCGAGTCGCTCGGTTCGCTGGCAGGCGGCCTGCTCGTGACGTGGTTGTTCGTGCCGCTGCTGTCACCTTTGAGCGGCATCCTGCTCGCGTGCGGGCTGTGGCTTTTCGTCGGCTCAGCCGCTGCGCGGGCGCGCCTCGTGCCGGGCCGTCGCGCCCTGCCGATCGCCGCCTTGGTCTTCGTCACACTCGCCTTGCCGTGGAGCGCCGATCGTTTGGAACGCTCAACCGTCGAGATCCGATTCCGCGCTCTCGCGGCCGGCATTCCCCTGCTCGCGTGGACGGATACACGCTATCAACACCTCGTCATCGGTGGTGGCGAGTTGCGACATCTCTATGCGGGCGGACAGTATGCCGGGAGCTTCCCCGACCCGACCGAGTACGAAACGCTCGCCCACCGGCTGGCCAGCCTCGCTGCCCGCCCGCGCCGCGTGCTGCTCGTCGGCAGTGGCTCCGAGGGACTGCTGCGCTTCTTGCTCGATCACCCGGTCGAGCGCATCGACCTCGTTCAGATCGACCGGCGCGCGCTCGATCTCGTGCGTGCGTATCTTCCGCCGGCCGACGAGCGCACGCTCGCCGACCCGCGCGTGAGGATCATCGAGGACGATCCGCGCCGCTTCCTCCAACGCGCGTCGGGCGAGTACGACCTGATGCTCATCTTGGAGCCAGCTCCGGTGACGCTGCTTCTCGCACGACTGTCCACGGTCGAGTTCTACGAGCTCTGCGCCGCACGGCTCGCGCCTGAAGGCGCGGTCGTCGTGCGGCTCGAGACGGCGCCGAACGTGCTCACCGGCGAGACGGCGGCGCTCGGCGGGTCAGTCTGGGGCGCCTTGCGCGATGTCTTCCCGGTCGTGGAGGCCTCACCGGGTCCCGACAGTCTGCTTCTGGCCGGCTTCGATGCGAGTGTGGTCACGCTCGATCCCGACACGCTCGCCGCTCGCTTCGAGCAGCGGGGCCTCGCGTCGAGGGTGTTCGTCCCGCAGCTGTTCCCGATTTTGTTCCCGCCGCAGCGCGTCACGGCACAACGCTCAGCTCTCGATGAGGCGGCGCGCCGCTATCCGCCGAGCCGCGACGAGCGACCGGTGTCGTTCCTCCATGCGCTGTCTTTGCGGCAGCAAATCGCCGGGAGCCGGATCGCGCCCCTGCTGGGAACGATCGCGCGGGTGCCGGGTTCGTGGCTGCTGGCGGCCGCGATGATCCCCTCGCTCATTCTGCTGCTGCGGATTACCTTGCGCCGACGTGCCGCATCGGTCGTGGGGCTCGCTGCCACCCATGCGGTTCTCGTCACGGGCGGCTGCGGCATGGCGTGGAGCCTGCTGATCCTTTTCTCGTACCAGACCAGAGTCGGCGCACTCTATGGACAGATCGGCCTGCTTGCGGCCCTCTTCATGCTCGGGCTCGCCGGCGGTGGTGCGGCGCTGTCGCGGGCGGCCGAACTCGCGCCGGAAACGGCGCGCCGCGCGCTGCTCGTCTGCACGGCGGCCGCATTGAGCTTTGCGCTGGTCTTGGCAGCGACGCTGCGCTGGGATGCGGCGGGATCTATCGCACTGCTCGCTCGCCCGGGCTTGGCCGCATGGGCTTACGGCGCGCTGCTCTTCCTCGCCGGGCTCGTCACCGGCGCGCTCTTTCCCGTCGCGGCGGGGGTGCTGCGCGGAACGGATCGCGAGATCCGCCACGTCGCGGGACGGCTCGAGACCGCCGATCACCTCGGCGCCGCGATCGCCGCGCTTCTCGCGGGCGTCGTGCTCATACCGGCCCTCGGCACGAGCGGCGTCGCATGGCTGCTCGCCGGACTCGAGGCGATCGCCCTCGCCGGTGCGTTGGTTGCCGGGCTCAGAACACGTCGCGCGACCTAGCGCGTCTCGCCCCCGGACTCGTCGTGATCCTCGTCCTCCTGGTAGTCCTCAAGCACGCGCGGCTCATCGGTTCCGCTGCCGAGCAGGTGGGCATAGGTCGTGGCGGCGTTCTCGATGCGGTAGCGGGCCTTGGCGGGCTGACCGACGCGCTCGATCTCGACGATCAGCTCGAACTCGTCCGCGGCGAGCGGCGCGTGCTCCGCGACGTACTCGCGCAGCGCCGTCGGCCACCGTTCGGCGAGCAGCTCTTCCCAAGCCGCGGCACCTCGCTCGTTCCACGTCACCGCCGAGATCTCCGCCTCGATCGTGTTGGCATCGGGAAACAGCCCGCCAACGATGAACGTCGTCAGCCCACCCATTCCGACCAGCGCGTCGATCTCGTCGTCGGTCGGCGGCTCGTCGAATCCGGCGCCGATCACGTCGCGGACCGCGGGACTTTCGAAGATGGCCGGCAGACGCTCGGCGACGATGTGAAACGTTCGCGAGCCATCCTTCTGTCGATACAACTTCTGCAGAGAGCTCTCAACAGCCTGAGCGCCGTCCTCGAGTCGCTCGAGCGCGCGGCCGACGATTTCGGCGTCGGTGCCGAACACGATCGTGCCGCCGACGAAGGCGACCGCGGGACCGTCAGTAAACTGGTACACGTCGCGGCCGCGAACGCGGCCCGCCTCGACGTGGTCGTCGAACAGCCGGGTGAACATGAACCGGAACAGCTTGGTGAACGCGCGCGGATTCGCGGCGAGCAGCACCTCGATCTCGTCCCAGGAGTGACCCGGCTCGACAGTGAGCGTCAGCTCCTTCGGCACGTAGATCTCGAGCCCGGTCGTGGACTGCTGGAGCTGCATCTCGCGCAGCCACTCCAGTGCCGGGGGAAGGTCCTGCCGTTGCTGCTCGAGAGAGATGCGCTGGACCTCGATGATGACCCGCCCGGCGAACTGCTCGAAGCCGACACCGTCTTCCGGCCGGCCCGTATGAAAGATCGCCCCCGACTCGGGCCCGATGATGCCGTCGGTGGCGACCTGCGCACCGGTGCTCGTGATCCACCACCCTGCGAAGAGGACGATCGCCACGGCCAAGACGAGCAGCCCGGCGAGAATGACCCCGATGATGATCGCGACCTTGACGGCCGTTCCCATGCCACCTCGCGCGG
>CP070706.1:1908637-1912934 GCA_020350085.1 Acidobacteriota bacterium | reverse complement strand
GGACGATCCGACCTGGGCTAACGGATTTGGCCCGCAAGCAGACGAGATCCGCATCTACAACTACACACGCTGTGTCCGCGGCGAGGCGGTGCCGGCTTGTGAGATCCGCGTAGAAGATGTCGGCTCGACGCTGATCCACTTCCATCCCGACTGTCCGGCGCCAACCTTCGATCTCGTTGACGGTCAGCTCTCGAAGCTCCGAGCAGATGGAGATTTCTCGCGCGCGAGTTGTCTCGGCGCCTACACATCGAGTCCAGCCGAGGTCATCAGCGCCATGCCTGCTGCTGGCGATGGTCATTATTACCTGGCTCGCGGCCTCGACGCCGCGTGTCTAGCCCCGGGCTACGGGAGCGCAGCGGGGCTCGCCCTAGATCCGCGAGACGATCTGGATGCCGACAGTCCGTGTCCGTGACCTCTGACTTTCGCGATGAACCCATTCCGGTCTCCATCATCAAGGAGGAACCCATGAAACAGGTGATCCAAAGATTCACACTCGTCGGCCTGTTGGCCTTGCTGGCCGGTACTCTGTTCGCGGCGGCTCAGCAGGCACCGCCCGCACCGGGTCATCTTGCCCCACCGCCCCCGCCGCCCGGTCAACACGGTCCGCCGAATCCCGTCATCGGCATGGCGGGACCGGCGCTTCACGAGCTGGGCCTCTCACGCGAGCAGCGCGAGCAGATTCACGTACTGGTCCGCAACGCGTTGGAGGACGAGTTCGGACAACTGCTCGAGGCCTTTGGTGAGGCGCGGCGTGCTCTCGAGTTGGCGATCTGGAGTTCGTCCTCGAGCGAGCAGGATCTCGCGTTGGCCTCACAAACCGTGGCGGAACGAGCGAGTCAGCTCGAGTTTGCGCGCCATCAGCTGGCACGCGAGATTCTCGATCTTCTCACGGAAGACCAACGCGCCGCGTTCCAACAGGCACTGGCAGAAGCCCCGTCGCATCCTGGACCTCCAAGAGCGCCCCGTGCTTCGCGCGGACCTCGCGGCGGTCCTCCATCTCGCTGATCTCTCTTGATGCCCGGCGCGGCGGCGGGCGGTTCGAGCCGTCGCCGCACCGCGTGGGGCTCGGGACCACGCCGCCACGTCGAGCCAGTAACATGGATCTGCAGCCCGCAAAGAAGGGATCTCCCAGGTGTCGCCGCCGCCAGATCTCGAACTGCTACTCTCCGCGCGAGAGGGGGATCATGACGCGGGCCGCCAGCTCGTCGAGCGGCACGGGCCCTCGATGCTCGGCACGGCCTGGAGCGTTCTCGGCCGCTACGCCAGATCGGAAGCCGACGACGTGGTACAGGAGGCATTGGTGACGGCGCTCACGACATCGGCGCTTCCCCGCGGCGACGACGTCGGAGCGTGGCTGCGGGCGATTACGGTCCGTAAAGGCTTGGACTGGCTGCGCCGCGCGTCCCGACGACGCGAGCAGCCGCTGCCCGAGCCAGATCGCGACGATCTTCATCCGATCGCGAGCGAGAACCCCGAGGTCAGTCTCGATCTGCTGACGGTGCGAGAGGCACTGTCAGCACTGAAGCCGATGGAACGCGGCATTCTCGTACTCGCCGACATCGAAGGCTGGTCGATGCAGGAGATCGCGCGACATCTCGGTTTGACGCGCGTCGCGGTCAAGCTGCGGGCCTCCCGAGCGAGACGGCGTCTCGCGCGCATGCTCGACCGGGCCACCACGACGTAGGGCCGGCTTACGCCGCAGCAAACGGGAAACAGATCATGACGAGCGAAAACCGACGCGATCCGCGCGAGATCACGCGCCGAGCCTTCCGCCAAGCATTCGGCGATGTCGAGCCCGACGTTGGCCGGCTCGTCGATGCCGTGCCGGAGATGATGGCCGAGGCGCGTCGGCGGCGAGAGCTCCTTCAACAGAGAGTCGACTGGCTGACGGTCGTCACTCCGCTCGCGAAGAGAGCGATCCTGCCCCTCGCCGCCGCTGCGGCAGCGCTCGTCTTCACGGCGACGGTCGCTGGCCTGCGGGACACGACATCCAGCGTGAGCGAAACCGCGAGCCTCGACACGCTGCTGATCACTGGCGAGGTGAGCCAAGACGTCTCGGACATCCTGCTCGAAGCGATGGTCGACACGGGGAACGACAATGGGTGACCCGATCCACGGCCCCTCTCGAACGAAGGGGCTTCTCTTCGTTGGTGTCGTCTTCTTTCTGGGCATGATCTGCGGAGCGGCGCTGTTCTTCCTCGGCCAGCTTTCCGTCGGGCCTCCTGGGCCCCCGGGCCCGCCGCCGCCGCACCCGCTCGAGCGTCTCACGCGAGAGCTCGATCTCGATCCCGATCAACAGCGAGAGATCAGAGCAATGCTCGACGAGCAGCGCGTCCGACTCGACACGGTCCTCGAAGACTTCCGCCGCTCGATCCGCGATGTTCTCCGTTCGGATCAACGGGAGCGCTTCGACAACCTGCGTCCACCCCGGGCACCAGCGCCGCCACCACCTCAGCGTGGCCACCCTCCGCCGCCACCTCCTGCACCGCGGCCCGAGCAGTGACTCTCATCCCGAGCGGAGGGCTCATGAATAAACCGGGTTAACGAACTGACTCGTCAGGGCCCTTCCCACTCGCAGGCGTTGGTGGCGCGCACCAGGTCGAACCAGGGCTCCAAACCGCTGGTTCCGTCGGTTTCGACGAATTCCGTGACGGTGGTGCTGCCCACGAACGTCTCGTTGGTGAACTCCGCGCTCGTTGACTTCCAGACGCGGTAACCGGCAGCATCGGTGAGCGGATCCCAGCTCAGTCGCAGGTCCGCGCTGCCGGACGGCTCGAGCTCGAGTCGAGCGACTTCATCGGCGGGCACGGGACTGCCGGTACAATCGAGCGGGTTGCACCCGACCTCGAGCGTGAAGCTCGCGCCCCCGTCACCCGCGCTGGAAGACAACGCGATGTCGAAGCGCAGCTGGGTGCCGCACGCGGTGTCGGGGGAGACGGTGTAGCGGTAGTGCGGCGCATCCGTCGTGCGCGCCGCACCGGACGGGATGTCTGGATACCTCGCCGCGGACCGCGTGACCTTGACCAGATCGGGATGGCTCACGCGGAGCTCTCCGGAAATCGACGAAGCAGTCTCGGCACCGCTGTTGCGAAGCGTTTCCGGCATCACGACCGTCTCGCCCGGATCCACGATGCCGTCTTGATTGCCGAGCGGTGCGTCGTCCTGAGCGATGTAGCTGTCGTGTTCGAGCGGGTACGGCACGTACGGTTCCACGTCGCCGCTGGCGAGAAGCGCGTAGCCCTGGGTTCCCTGGTTGATGGCGGTGCCGAGCACGCGAACGGTCCAAGCTCCTGCCTCTGCCGAAGGAACGATCACCATCTCGACGTTGTTGCGAGGATCAGCCGATCCACCGGTCATGGAGTATCCCGTGTTCGTGTCGATGACGTTGCCGAGATGGCTCGTTCCGGAGGGCGAGACGACCTCGAGGTCGAGGTTGTTGATCGTCGCCTCCTCCGCGAGCAGCGCCGCGGGTGGTTCCGTCCAGACCAATGTCACCTTGAGCGTCTCGGCGGCACCTTTGACCTGCTGGAAGTAGCTCGCCGCGCCTCCCGTCGTCAGCCCGTCCGCGTTCCGCACGTCATCGATCACGGACAGCGAGCGGGCGTCGCCCGCGAAGTAAAGCGCGTATTCGATCAGCGGTCGGCCCCACCCCTCGACGTCGGTCGGATAGCCGGGCTCGCCGGTCATGTCGACGGTCGAGTTGAGCAGCGTGGCCTTGACGAGCGCACCGCTCGGTTGCAGAGCATCGGCCGGCGTCTTCGTGCCGGACGGATACCAGCCTTCGAGGTAGTACTGCCGCACGAGCGAGGCGACGCCGGCCACAGCCGGCGTCGCCATCGAGGTCCCGGTCTGAACGAACGTGCTGCAGCTATAGAACGCGCGTGCGGAGATGATGTCGCAGCCGGGCGCGAGCACCTCCGGCTTGCGGCGCCCATCGCTGGTCGGTCCGATCGTTCCGTGGCAGCGGAAGTGAGCGTTCGAGCCCCTCTTCGACGCGCCGACGGTGAGGCCGTTCTTCGCATTCTCCGGGCTGCGCCCGCTCGAAAGATTCGTGCCCGCCTGCACGACCAACGAGTCTTCGAAATCGTAGGAAAACATGTCGATGTCCCGCGACCAGGAGGTGTAGGCGTTCGTGCTGTCATCGCCCCAGGAGTTGCTGTGCACCCGCGCGCCGTCCACGTGTGCATCGGACAGGGCCTGGTACAGATTCGAGGGCTGCGTTCCGGAGCCCGTGATATCCCACAGTGATCCGTGCGAAATGCGCGCTGCGGGCGCCATCCCTCCCCACTCACCGGTT
>CP070706.1:1902880-1908537 GCA_020350085.1 Acidobacteriota bacterium | reverse complement strand
CGTGCGGCTGAATACAGCGCGCTCGTCGCCGGATCGCACACGCTGCGCGTGAAACTCGAAGGGGAAGCCGTCCGCCAGGTCGCGTTGCGCTTGCCGGCCGGCTACGACCCTCAGCAAGCCTGGCCGCTGATCTACGCGTTGCATGGCAGCGTCGGCGGGACGGAGTTCATTCTCGATTATCTCGAGCGCGTGCTGGGCGAGGCGATCGAGCGCTTCGTGATCGCCGCACCGCGAGACTATGGCCAGTATGTGATCCACGCGTATCCGCCGGTTTCGACCGAGCACCTGACCGTCTTGCGCGAAATCAAGCGACTCGTGCACGTGGACAGTGACCGCGTGTACTTGACGGGCTACTCGCGCGGTGGGCACGCGAGCTGGACGCTGGGCACGCTGCACGCGGAGCAGTTCGCTGCCGTGGCACCCATCGCGGGAACGCTCATCGCGCCGGTCCCGCGTGCCATCTGGCCGCTACTGTTGCCGAATCTGACCCACACCGCGGTCCTGAACGTCTGGGGCGAGCTCGATACCGATCTCGATGACGGTCGGATGAGTCCGGATGGCGGGCTCGCCGCCGTCAATCGGAAACTGCGACGTGTCGCCGGCGAGCTCGGTCTTCCGCTCGCGTCGCGGCAGATCGCCGGCGTGGGCCACCTCGGCGTCGTGCCGCCACGCGCGGAGATGCTCGAGCTGCTCGAGCGCCGCAGGATCCACTTCCCCGAGCAGGTGCGGCACCGGTTTCGTCATCTGTACCAAGGGAAAGCGTACTGGCTCGAGGCCCGGCGACTCACCGGCAGTCAATGGTCGGATCGCCTCACCATCCGCCGCGGCCCACGCGAAAACATCGACGCTGCCATCGCTCGCGCGCTTCGAGCACAACTCGGTGAGCTGCGCGGCTCGATCGAGGGCCAGAAGATCGACGTGCGACGCCGCCAGGTCGACCCGCTCGTCGTTTGGTTCGGCGACGGGATGATCGACTGGAACGGCTCCGTCGTGCTCGAGGCCTCCCGCGTGCGTGACTTTCGTGGTCAGATCGAGCCTGATCTGCTGATCTGCCTGCTGCAGGCGGCGAGAACGCGCGACTTCGAGCGCCTGCACTGGGCCGGCTTGCACGTCCCGACCCGGGGGGAGATCTCGCGACTGTCAGCCGAAGAACTCGATCGCTGGCTGTGGCCCTGAGCTGCGTCGTCGAGCGAAGGCGGTGTCGAGTGGGCGTGTGACGGACCGCGCTTGCAAGGCACCAGCGGCTCGGCCATCCTGTGCCGGTTTGCCAGCGACCCTTGCATGGATCGCGAGGCGCGAGCGTGACGCGAACAGCGTTCGAGACGAGGACCATCCGATGGCCAAGCGCCGCGACAAGAGCAAGAAGAAGGACAAGAAAAAGGGCAAGAAGAGCCGGCGCCAAAAGCCCTCTCGCGCGGAGCGTGCCGACAGGTACGCGCTTTACCAAAAATCGGTGCAGGAGCCGTCTTGCGACGTCGAGTTCTTCGAGCGCGCGTTTCGCGACGCTTACGCACGGGGTCCCTCGGTCCTGCGGGAGGACTTTTGCGGAACAGCCGCGATCTGCTGTGAATGGGTGCGCAGCCGGCGCGATCGGAAGGCGATCGGAGTCGACCTCGATCCCGAACCGCTCGCCTGGGGACGCGAGCACAACCTCGCCAAGCTGAAGCCCGCGCAACGTCGCCGCGTGCATCTCGTCCAGGCCGATGCCCGATCGAGCTACGATCTGCCGGCCGATGTGATCGCGACGCTCAACTTCTCGTTTTTCTATTTCAAACAGCGCTCGGCGCTGGCGGAGTACTTCCGCTGTGCCCGCGAGAATCTCAACGACGAGGGGATTCTGGTGCTGGACATGGTCGGCGGGAGCGAGGTGCTCGAGGAAGATCGTGAAGAGATCACCGAGCACGGCCGTTTCGACTACGTCTGGGAGCAGCACAGCTTCAATCCGATCACGGCTGATCAAGTCTGCTTCATTCACTTCCGCTTCCCCGACGGCTCCGAGCTGGAGCGCGCGTTCGAGTATCGATGGCGCCTGTGGACGCTGCCCGAAGTGCGCGAGCTGCTGCTCGAGAGCGGCTTCCGGCGGGCCGAGGTCTACTGGGAGGGAACCGACGAGGAATCGGACGAGGGCAACGGCATCTTCGAGCCGGCCGCGGAAGCTCCGAGCGAGCCGGCCTGGATCGCCTACGTCGTCGCCATCAAGTAGACCGAGACCCGTAAGCAGCGGTCTGTTCGGTTCCCCGGCGACGAGGGGGCCCGATCCCCGGTAGAATCACTCCAGGCTCGTGCCGGCCGTCTCCGGTCGCGACGGACTGTTCGTGCGTGGGGCGGCGCGCGCGTCGGCGCACGGCGCTGCGTGGTCCGGATCGGGCGTTCGGCTGCAGCACCAGGCCCACGAAGGGGCCCACGAGGGAGAGGATCAGCGATGGCTTATCACATCAGCCGTAAGCTCGAGATGGACTTCGACGAGGCCGTGGCACGCGTGATCGAGCTTCTGCAACGGGAAGGGTTCGGCGTGCTGACCGAGATCGACGTGAAGGCCACGCTCAAGAAGAAGCTCGACGTTGACTTCCGACCCTACCGGATACTAGGGGCCTGCCATCCTCCCTCTGCCTACAAGGCTCTGCAAGCCGAGGACAAGATCGGCACCATGCTGCCCTGCAACGTGATCGTCCAGCAAGCCGAGCCAGGACTCGTCGAGATCTCGGCCATCGACCCTATCGCCACGCTATCGAGCATCGGCAATCGCGAGCTCGCCGATGTGGCCGAAGACGTCCAGGGTCGTCTTCGCCGGGTCATCGCGGGCCTTTAGAGGGCCTGCCGAGGGCCTGCCGAGCTGGCCGGCGACGAATGGATCTGGATGAGCGCGGCGGAGGACGACCGCCCCCCGGCGCTGCAGACGCCCCGACGGGCAAAGGTATCGCGCAGAGGATCTGTGCAGAGGAACGGCCATGAAAGACCTACGCGGAAAGCGTGTGTTGATCAGCGGGAGCGCGCGGGGAATCGGCCTCGAAATGGCGCTGAAGTTCGCCGAGAAGGGCGCGGATCTCGTCCTGAGCGACATCGATGAGCGAGCCTTGCCCGAGGCCCTCGAGACCGTCGCCGTCTTCGGCGGCGCCGTGCACGCCTACCCTCTCGACGTCACGCGGCCGGACGCCGTCCTCGGATTGCGCCAGCGTCTCGTCGAGGAGGTCGGTCCGATCGACGTTCTCGTGAACAACGCCGGCGTCGTCTTCGGCGGGCCGTTCTTGGAGGTGCCCTTAGATCAGCATGCGATGACGTACCGGGTCAACGCGCTGGGGCTCGTCGCCATGACGCACGCCTTTCTTCCGGACCTGATCTCACGTCCCGAAGCGAGTCTCGTCAACATCGCCAGCGCGTCCGCGTTCATCGGTCTTCCTTTCGGCTCGACCTACGCGTCGAGCAAGTGGGCCGTCCTCGGCTTCAGCGAGTCGTTGAGACTCGAGCTCTCCGAGCTCGGCCACCGGCACGTTCACGTCTGCGCCGTTTGTCCGAGCTACATCGGCACCGGCATGTTCGAGGGGGCACGTCCACCGACGACGACGCGCGTTCTCGAGCCCGAGTTCATCGCTGCTGCGGTCGTCAAGGCCGTCGTCGACGAGCAGCTGTACGTACTCGAGCCATGGCTGGTCAAGATCACACCCGCACTCAAGGGGCTGCTCCCGACGCGGCTGTGGGACTCGCTCTCGTCCGCTCTCGGCGCGAGCTCCGGAATGTCCGGCTGGATCGGCCATCGCGAAGAAGGCGCAGAAGACGGGTGAGAGGTCGGCTCAACCGAGAAGCGCCGAGCCGAGCAGTCCCGGCAGCTGCCGCAGCGACGGATCGGCCTCGAACTGGGTGATCTTGCGGCCCAGAGCGATCAAGTTGCGGTGATCAGCAAACCACGGCGGTGTGAACGGCATGCGAAATGGCGCGCGGACCACCGAGCGTTGGGGATGATCGAACAGCAGCGCGTTGTGGACGACGCCCAGGCCTGAGCCGATCTCCTCGATGCGGTGACCGGGAAACGCGCCCCAGCTCGTCACGCCGAGCCCGAAGACGACGCCCGGCCAGACGTTGACGCCGATCGCCCCGTAGCGCAGCGCGGTGAGCGCCTGTTCGAGCCCGTCGCGGAGCTGCTCCTGTGTCTCCGAGCAGGCGAGCAGTGCGCAGGAAAGCGTGCCTCGAACGTTCTGATTGACGAACTCGACCGCAGCATCGAGAAAAGCCTGCGGATCGGCGCTGCCTCCCGCATCGAGTGCGACCTCGGCCAGCACGCCGCAAAAAGCCTCGGTTTGAAGCGCGTACTCGCCGGGCTGCGCCGGAACGGAGCGAATCAGCGTCCACGGCACGACGCCGTCTGCTCGC
This sequence comes from Acidobacteriota bacterium, assembly GCA_020350085.1. Lineage (GTDB taxonomy): Bacteria > Acidobacteriota > Polarisedimenticolia > J045 > J045. Next base: position 1,904,172 of record CP070706.1, on the reverse strand, counting down.
TGCCCGAGCGCTTGCGCCGTCGGGTAGTGCTCGAGAAACGTCCGGTAGCGCGCCACGGCTCCCGGATAGTACGCGCGCCGAGGTGCGATCTCGGCCAGCGCTTCCGCGACGGCATCGACGAAAGCCTGCTTGAGGTACCAGCTCGAACAGAGCAGCAACACCTTGGCCGCGTTGCAGTTGAAGCTGGCGTTGTGCGCCACCATGCTGGCCACGTGACGCGCCTGATAGCGCATCTCTTCGAGCGACCAGCGACCGGGAACGACGATCACCGGTGTCACGCAGCCCAGCTCGGCGCTCACAGGTTTGTCCACGAGCGGGCGACCGGACCGCTTGCGTCGCGCGCGCTCCGCGACGTCACCGCCCCAGACGATCGCTTCGAACGTTTGCTCGGACCCGGTCAAGTGGATCGCCTCCACGAGCGGGTGCTGACAAAGATGCCCGCCTAGACGAGCGTCTCCGTAGACGAAGTCGAGAAAACCGTCGTCCACGAGCGCGCCAAACGCCGAAGCGAGCAGCGGACCGAGATACTCGTTGACAGGGTTCATCTTGACCAGCGCGACCTGGTCCTCGACGAACACCTTGTAGAGCAGGTCGGTCGGCACGATCGAACCGACGTTTCCGGCGCCGAGCACCAATCCCACGCGGCCTGGGACGCCGTTCTCGGCACGCGTGGCGCTGTAGACCCGTCCCTGCGAGGCGGGCTTGTTGGGCTCGATCCAGACCTCGGCGTCGATACCCGGGTAGGGTAGCCTGTCGTAAAAGCCGCGCGGGAACACGCGCGCGACCCGCTGTCCGCTCGCTGTCTCGCGCCATTGACCGGGTTCGGGCTGGCCTCCTGACTCGAGCGCCTCGGCAAGCAGGCGCAGGTAGCGCACCGTCACCATCGGCCCGCTGACCCACTCCTCGCCAGCGACGGGCGAGTCGGCACGTTCGCCCTTCGCAGCGCAAGCGCGGACCACCCACTCGTCAGCAACGTCGAGCAGACCGTCTATCGCCGATCGCAGGTAGTCCCCGCGGCGCGCGAGCGGCACTTGCAGCCAGTCCTTCTTGCGGCGCGCGAGCGCTTCGAGCTTGCGATCGGTCTCGGCCGGAGCCGTGGCAGCGGTCGGCGACATGTGAAGCCCGCTCGGTGACGGCTGATGATCGGCAGCCTTCAGCGACATCGATCGTCTCCAGCGCTCCTCGCTAATCTGCACTCGCCCGCCACGCCATGGCAAACGTCACGCTGTCCCCTTCCCCGTCTTTCCCTTGCGTGTTCCGAGCGGCGTTACTCTCGATGATCTGCTCGAATG
>CP070706.1:1897206-1902780 GCA_020350085.1 Acidobacteriota bacterium | reverse complement strand
TTCTTCGGCGCGGCGCGACACCTCGAGGACGGCGGCTCGCTGACGATTCTCGGCACGGCGCTGATCGACACGGGCTCGCGCATGGACGACGTCATCTTCGAGGAGTTCAAAGGCACCGGCAACATGGAGCTGCACCTCGACCGGCGGCTGGCGGACCGGCGCGTGTTCCCCTCGATCGACATCACGCGCTCGGGCACCCGCAAGGAGGAGCTGCTGCTCGACGATGACACGCTCAACGCGGTCTGGATCCTGCGGAAGGTGCTGACCCAGATGAACGATATGGAGGCGATGGAGCTGCTGTTGGACCGGCTGGGCAAAACGAGCTCCAACGCCGAGTTCATCGAAATGATGCGCCGCGGCGAGTGAGCCCCGCCGGCCCCCCGCCCGGCGAGGGTGGCGCCGCGCGAATCCTCGTTTATCCTCTTGGGCTGCCAGGACATACCCACCTGACCCGAGGAGGCCCCTTGAACAAGCCGATCGAAGCCGCGCTCGACAAGATCCCGAGCCGATTTCTGCTCACGACGACCGTCGCCCGCCGCTGGGAAAACCTCGTTGCCGGCAGCCCACCGCTGGTCGAGGTCAAGCCGGGGATGTCGATGGTCGACGTCGTGCTGAGCGAGATCATCGAAGAGCGCATCACCATCGACGAGGAAAACCAGCAGATCGTCGTCGCCGGCCTGCCCGAGCAGGAACAGGGCGAGGAGCCGGTGTTCACCGAGGCGTTCTCTCCGGACGCCGCCAGCGTGCAGCGCATCGTCGGCCCCTCTGAGGAGTGAGGCCGGTGCCGGTCAGGATCTCGTCGCGCAAGCCTCCGCAGGGCGCGGCGCGGATCGTCGTCGAGGGCCAGCGGCTGCCGCGCTCGCTCGAAGAGGAGGTCCGCCGGCAGTGGGCGCTCGGCCCCGTGGCATCGCTCGCCACGCTTGAGCGGCTGCCGGCGCCGATGCTGTTCGCCGTCAAGGCGCCGCGGTGGGACGTGCCGCTCGAGATCCGGCGCCGCTTCGGGCGGCTGGGCCGCAAGCTGCGGCAGCAGAAGATCACTCGCGCCGCGCTCGAGCTGCCGCGCTCGCTGGCGCCGCACACGGCCGATGCGATCGTCGTCGGCTTGAGCTCGGGCCTGTACGGCTTCGATCGCTACAAGACCGGCCCGCGCGTGGCGCCGCCCGTGGTGCAGATCGTTCCACCGAATGCCGCCTGGGGCCGGGCGGCGCGCAGCGGATTGGCGCTCGCTGAAGCGGTCACGCTGGCGCGCGATCTCGTCAACACCCCGGCCGAGGACCTGGGACCCGAGGAGCTCGAAAAGGAAGCGCGGCGCGTGGCGCGCGACGGCGGGCTCAAGATCCGCGTTCTCGATCGCCAGCGCTGCGCGCGGATGGGCATGGGCGCGCTGCTCGCCGTCGGACGCGCGAGCACGCGGGCTCCGCGGCTGATCGTGCTCGAGCATCGCGGCGCCCCGCGCTCGCGCGAGTGTCTGGCCCTCGTCGGCAAGGGGATCGTCTTCGACACCGGCGGTCTGAACCTCAAGTCCGCCGCCGGCATGCTGCTCATGAAAAAGGACATGGGCGGCGCGGCGATCGTGCTCGCGGCGGCCCAGGCGGTGGCGGCGCAAAAGCTCAAGCGCAACGTGCGGTTTTATCTCGCCGTCGCGGAGAACGCCGTGGCCGGCAACGCGCTGCGGCCGGGCGACGTCATCCGCGCGCTCAACGGCACGACGATCGAGATCGGCAACACCGATGCCGAGGGTCGGCTCGTTTTGGCCGACGCCGTCTCGCTCGCGGTGCGCGAGAAAGCGACGCGAATCGTCGATGCCGCGACGCTGACCGGCGCGGCGCTGATCGCGCTCGGGCGGCTGCGCGTGCCGCTGATGGGAAGCGACGAGCGGCTGCTGGCGGACATCGAGCGCGCGGCCGAGCAGACCGGCGAACGCGTCTGGCGCTTGCCGGCCGACGCCGAGTACGCCGAGGCGCTCAAGGGCAAGGTCGCCGACCTCAAAAACATCGGCAAGGGCGGTGAGGCCGGCGTGATCACCGGCGGGCTGTTCATCGGCCATTTCGCGGGGAAGGTGCCGTGGGCGCACCTGGACATCTCCCCCGCGTCCTGGGCCGACGGGGGCCACGACCTCGGCCCCGAAGGCGCGACCGGTGTGATGGTCACCACGCTCGCGCGACTCGCCGCCGGCGTTTCGCCGCGCACGGCCTGATCGTTCCCAGCTGACGTCGAAACGCTGAACTTCAACCTAGGGCTGAGCTCCGGCCGGCGCCTCGAACGCGGCGCGCACCGATTCGCGCACCAAGACGACGATCGTGAACACGCCCAGCACGGTGCCGAACGGGAAGAAGGCGCACGCGATCCCGGCCATGACGAGACAGAACGTGTAGTTCTTGCGTTGCGCGAGAAAGCGGCCGGCGGCGATCAGGCAGATCGCCAGGACCCATCCGAGCGTGATGATCGCGCACGGAATGAGCACCAAGAACATGCCGACGATCCTGGCGGCGGGCTCGTCGACGGGGATCAATCCCGTCGCCATCGACAGCCCGATCGTCAGGTGCAGCAGCGGAATGCAGGCGAACAGCCCGGCGAGACCGCCGACGACGTAGTGAAAGACGGACAGCAGACTGAGATAGTACTCTTCTTGAGAGGTCATCGTCGTCATCCCCCGTCACCTCACTCCGCGTGATTATACGCGGGTAGCGGCTACGGCGAGCCGCGCGGCCTTCGCACGGCGAGAAACACCCCGGCGAAGATCAGCGCCGCGCCGGCCAGCACGTCGGCCCCGGGCCGCTCGCCGAAGACCAGCGCCGAGAGCGCCGCGGCGAGCACGGGCTGGAGGTAGATGAACAGCGCCACCATCGACGAGTCCACGCGCGCCAGCGCCCAGTAGTTGAGCAGGTAGGCCCCAGCGGTCGGAAAGACGACGATGAACAGCGCCAACCACCACACGAGCGGCGAGATCGCCCGCGGCTCGATCGCCAGCAGCTCTCCTGCCCCGACGGCGCCGACCCCGAGCGTGCCGAACGCGAACAGCAGCGCCGTGGCCACGAGCGGATCGGTGCGCGTCAGCAGTCGCTTGCTGATGACGAGAAAGAAAGAAAACGACGTCGCGTTGACCAGCGTGATCAGATCGCCGGCGACGCTCGCGGGATGCTCGGCGGCCCGCTGTGGATTGACGACGAGCAGCGCGCCCGCGAGCGCCAGCACCAGCGCGACGATCTTCCAGCCGGTCAGCGCCTCGCGCCGCAGCAACACGGCGATCGACAGCGTCAGCACGGGGATCATCGTATTGATGATCGCCGAGTGCGTCGGCGTCGTACGCGAGAGCCCCTCGACGAAGCAGATCTGATTGATGACAACGCCAAAGAGGGAAAACCACGCCAATCGAGCGTAATCAGCGCCGCGGCGTGGCCAGCGCCGGCCGGCCAGACGCGCGAGCAGAAGCAGCAGCCCCGCGGCTGCCGCCACGCGCATCAGCGCCCACGCTTGGGGATGGATCTCGACGAGCAGCCGCTTGGCGGCCAGATAGTGCAGGCCGAAGAAGACCTGCACCAAAACGAGCGCACCGTAAACGCGCAGGGCGCCGCTTTCCTGGGCCGTCGCGCTCATCCCGCGATCCGCGGTGTCAGCCGATCTCGGCCAGCCGCAGCCGCTCGCCGTGGCGCCGCAGCACCTCCTCGAGCAGCGCTTGCGGCAACCCGTGCTCGCCGCGCCGCTCGACCAGCCGGAACGCCTCCTCGCGCGCGTCGAGCAGCAGGTCCTGATGGCGCACGAGATCCGCGACCTGAAACGACGGCAGGCCAGATTGCGCGGTGCCGGCCAGCTCGCCCGGCCCGCGAAGCTCGAGATCCCTCTCGGCAACGCGGAAGCCGTCGTCGGTGCGCTCGAGAACGTGCAGCCGCTCGAAGGCCGTCTCGGACGCGTCCTCGGAAGCGACGAGCACGCAATAGGAGTGCCGCGCGCCGCGGCCGACACGCCCGCGCAGCTGGTGCAGCTGCGCCAGGCCGAAGCGGTCGGCGTCCTCGACGACGATCACCGAGGCGGACGGCACGTCGATGCCGACCTCGATCACCGTCGTCGCGACGAGGATCTGCACCTCGCCCGCCGCAAAGCCGTCGAGCTGGGCCTGGCGCTCGGCCGGCTTGATGCGCCCGTGCACCATCGCCACGCGGGCGTCGGGAAATCGCGCGCGGTACTCGGCGAGGCCCTCTTCGGCAGCTTTGAGACCGCGCGCGCTCTGATCGACGGCGGGGCGCACGACGTAGATCTGCCGGCCGTCGGCCAGCGCGCGCGCGAGGCCTTCCATCACGCGCGCGCGCTCGTCGTGGGTGCGGACGATGGTCTTGATCGGCTTTCTTCCCGGGGGCTTCTCGTCGAGGATCGATACGTCGAGATCGCCGTAGATCACCATCGCCAGCGTGCGTGGGATCGGTGTCGCCGACATGACGAGCAGGTCCGGATGCTCGCCCTTGGCGACGAGATCGGCGCGCTGGACGACGCCGAAGCGGTGCTGCTCGTCGATGACCGTCAGTCCCAAGCGGGCGAAATCGGCCTTCTCGGAGATCAGCGAGTGCGTGCCGACGATCAGTCGCGCGCGGCCGCTGGCCATCCGCGCGCGCGTCTCGCGCTGCTCGGCGGCGCGCAGGCCGGCGGTGAGAAGATCGACTTTCAGCCCCGCAGACAGCACGAGCTGCTGCAGGTTGCGCGCGTGCTGCTGGGCGAGAATCTCGGTCGGCGCCATCAGCGCGGCCTGGTAGCCGTTTTCGATCGCGACCAGCATCGCCAGCGCGGCGACGACGGTCTTTCCGGAGCCGACGTCGCCGAACAGCAGGCGGTGCATCGGCCAGGCTTGCCTCAGATCGTCGCCGATCTCCTTGAGCACGCGGCGCTGCGCGCCGGTGAGCGTGAACGGCAACAGCTCGCCCAGCCGGCGCCGGAGCGCGTCGTCGATCGCGTAGCCACCGCTTTTTCTCTCGGCGCGGATCCGCTGGCGGCGCACGGCGAGGCCGAGCTCGAGCAGGAAAAACTCGTCGAACGCCAGCCGGCGGTGACCCGCCGTGCGGCGCGAGGCGAGCTGCTCAGCGGGCGTCTCGACCGTGGGCCGGTGCACGAGCCGCAGCGCCTCGCTGCGGCCGACGAGCTGGCGGCGCGCGAGCACGTCGGCGGGCAGCGGATCGGCGATCTCGCCGACGAGCGCGAGCGCCTGGCCGGTGGCGGCCCGCACGCGCCGCGGCGAGAGCGGTCCGAGCTTTTCGTAGACCGGCACCCAGCCGGTGATCTCCGCCGGGTCGTCGCCGGGCTGCAGCACCTCGAACTCGGGCCCGTGCAGCTCGAGCCGGCGTCCGGTGCGGCGCGGCACACCGTGGACGAGCATGCGCAGGCCGGGCATGATCCAGTCGGCGAGGTAGGCGCGGTTGAAGAACTTGACCTCGAGTGCCGCCGTGCCGTCGTCGAGCAGCACGTTGAGGATCTCCATGCGACGGCGGCGCGTCTTGACGAGATTCACGGCGCGCACGAGCGCCACGGCGGTCATCCGCTCGTTGTCGCGCGCCTCGGTCAGCGGGATCGGGCGGCGGCGGTCTTCGT
>CP070706.1:1891920-1897106 GCA_020350085.1 Acidobacteriota bacterium | reverse complement strand
GGCGCCTGAACAGCCGCGGCGGGAACGCCCGCTTGCACGAGCCAGTCTGCCGGCAGGTAGACTCGTCCTGTCGCGACGTCGTCGAGGACGTCTCTCGCGATGTTCGTCAGCTGAAACGCGATCCCCAAATCCGCCGCCCGATCGAGCGTCGGTTCGTCGTCGGCCCCCATGACGTGGGACATCATGATGCCGACCACCCCCGCGACGTGATAGCTGTAGAGCAAAGTATCTTCGAGCTGACGATACTCGTGCCCCACAGCGTCCATCTCGAATCCTGCCAGATGCTCGAACACGTAGCGGCGCGGGATGCCGTACCGCTCGACGACCTGTCGCAGGCCGCGAAAGACTGCTTCGGCCACCGGCTCACCGGCGAGCGCGCGCGCGGTCTGTTCCCTGATCTTCGCGACGCGCGCGCGGACCACCTCGGGCGCGAGCTTTTCCGCGCCCCAACCGAGCTTTTGGGCATCGGTTTCGTCGTCACAGTGACGGCACCAGGCGTAGAGCAGATAGGCACCGGCACGAGTTTCCCGATCGAACAATCTTGCCGCGACGGCAAAGCTCTTCGAGCCTCGCTCGATGATCTCTCGGCCGCTCTCGACCAGATCGTCCATGCTCAACTCAAGAGATCGGGGATCATCAGGCCAGCCGTCGCTTTGGCGGAGTTGACGACGCCCGGTACGCCCGCTCCGGGATGGGTGCCCGCCCCCGCGAAGTACAGGCCACCGATCCGCTGATCGCGGTTGTGCACCCTGAACCAGGCGCTCTGGGTCAGGATCGGCTCAAGCGAGAACGCCGATCCGAGATGGGAGTTGAGATCCTCGGCGAAGCCGTCCGGCGTTAGGATGCGGACCGTCTCGAGATCGGCGGACAGGTTCGGGATGTAGAGCCGCTCGAGGTAGTCGAGAATGCGGTCGCGGTATCGCGGACCTTCGACCGACCAGTCGAGCCGAGCTTTGCCGAGATGAGGCACCGGCGAGAGCACGTAGAACGCCTCGCAGTCGGCCGGAGCGACGGAAGGGTCGGTCAGCGTCGGCGCGTGCAAGTAGAGCGAAAAGTCGTCGGCGAGCTGGCCGTGGGTGAAGATGTCGTCGAGCAGCTCGCGGTAGCGCGGACCGAACAGTATGTCGTGGTGCGCGAGCTGCGTGTGCCGGCGGCGGACGCCGAAGTAGACGACGAAGAGCGACATGCTGTAGCGCCTTCGCAGCAGCTGAGCATATCGACGTCGAGCTTGCGGCTCGTCCGAGAGCAGCGTGCCGTAGGTATGCACGACATCGGCGTTGCTCGCGAGGGCATCGAAGTCGGCCGTCCAGCCGTCGGCCGTCGTCAGTCCGCTCACGCGGCCGTTCGCCGTGTGGATCTTCTCCACGGGAGAGCCGAGCCGGACTTCCCCGCCGAGCTCGCGGAAAAGTCGCACGAGAGCGTCGACGAGCGCCCCGGTGCCGCCTCTGACGAAAAAGACGCCCCACTTGCGCTCGAGCATGTGGATCAGCGTGTAGATCGACGAAGAGGAGAACGGGTTTCCGCCGACGAGCAACGGATGAAAGCTGAAGACTTGACGCAGATGCGGGTCTTTGATGAAAGTGGAGATGATGCTGTAGACGTTCCGATAGCTCTTCAAGCGAATGAGCTGGGGGGCGACGCGGATCATGCTCCAGAAATCGAGAAAAGGGACGTGGGCCAGCTTGACGTAGCCTTCCTGGAAAACATCTTCGGCGTAACGGAGAAAGCGTGCGTACCCGTCGATGTCGGCCGGGCTCTTGCCGGCGATCTGCTCGTTGATCGACTCGAGGTCGTTCGAGTAGTCGAAAGAAAAACCGTCCTCCCAGTAAAGTCGATAGAACGGCATCACCGGCAGCAGCTCCGCGTAATCGCTCATCTCTCGGCCGGCAGCCGTGAACAGCTCTTCGATGCAGTGCGGGGCCGTGATGATCGTCGGACCGCCGTCGAATTTGTAGCCCGCGTCCTCGTAGACGTAGGCCCGTCCTCCCGGCTTGTCGCGCTTTTCGATCAGCGTCGTGTCGATGCCCGCGGCTTGGAGCCGGACGGCGAGAGCCAGACCGCCGAAACCGCTGCCGATGACTGCCGCGCGAGGGAGTTTCACGAGATCTCCTTGGATTTCTGCCCTTCGAGCCGTCGTTGCTCCTTAGTCTGCCGGCGCTCGAGCAAGCAAGGGAGCGCGCGGCCGATCGGCACCGGCGGCGATCCGGTGACGAGCCGCAGCTTGTCGATCCAGGTGAGCCGGCCGGCGTAGAAGCGGTGGATCAATGGCTCGGGAAGCCTGTAGAACCGGTCGAGCACGACGTAGCGCTTCGTCGGCACGGCGGCGCGATAGAGCATTCGATTGAGCAATCTGAAAAACCGCTGGCGCCGCCACGAACCGATCGAACGGCGCCGAATCCAATCGTAGAGCTCCCCGCTCTCGAAACTTCCGCGCTCACCGAGCTCGTCGGCGAGCCTGACCGCCTCGGCGAGCGAGTATCCGGTCGTGTGGTGAAACAGGCCGGCCCGCATCCCGCTTCTCGGGACGCCCGCCGGGCCCTCGCTCCAGAAGGCGTCGATGTCGCCCGCGAGCACGATCGGGAGCACTCCGCGTTCCTGCTCCACGACCGATTCGATGTGCCAACCCTGAGCCTCGGCATAGCGTCCGATCGAGCGGAGAATCTCCCTCTCGTCGAGCGCCGGTGAGTCGCTGTAGTACGTGTCCTCGATGAGCAGCCTTCTCGACGCGAAGGGGAGCACGTAAATGAACCGGTAGCCGTCCTTCTGAGGAACGGTCGCGTCCATCAACACCGGGCCTCGCAACCCGTGCTCGTTCGCCAGCTCGACGGTCTGGCCGACGAATTTTTGGTAGCCGACGTCGATGTTCCGGCTGCGGACCGCTCCCCGACCGTCGATAACCGCCCCGGCCTCGATCGACGTGCCGTCCGCGAGCAGGGCGCGGTGGGTGCTGACGTCGACGACCTCCGCGCCGAGCCGGACGCGATCTCCGAGCGCACCACGGACGACCTCGTCCAGGCGGGCTGAGGTCAAAGAGTGGTAGCCGCTGTCGATGACTCGCCGCCGAGCGGGAAACCGGACTTCGTGACGCGGCCACGAGGAGACAACGAACGGGCCGAGCCACTCCTTCTGGGTCGGGGTGAGATCGGTCTCGTGAAAAGACCAGATGTGCTGCCCGCCGAGGCTCGAGCCGCGTTCCAGCAGGACGACGTCGATCTCCGGCTTTCTGCGAGCGAGCCTGTAGGCGATCAGGCTGTTGGCCAGTCCGCCGCCTGCCAAAGCGAGGTCGGCTTTCATGACCCATCCACCAATCGTTCGATCTCGGCGATGACGTCTGCGGCGAGCTCGTCGTCGAACATTCCCCTATAGGATGACGCCAGACGGCCGTCGCGATCGACGATGAGCAGATTGGGCCGATCCGTGTCGAGATCGAGCGCGCTGGCCCAACGGCGATCCGCGTCGATGAGCACGGCAACGTCCTCCGGAACGCGGTCGCGTAGCTTGTGGGCAATCCGTCCGTAATCGGCGGCGGAGCGCTCCGGAACATCGGCGATCCGCAGGACTTGGAGGTCGTCGAACCGCTGCCGTAGCTCTCGCTCCCAAGCTTCGATGTTCCGCAGCCGCCTCGCGGTGACGATGATGACGACGACGACCTGTCCGCGATGCGCCGCGAGGGAGCCTAGCTCGCCGTACTGGTCACGAAGCTCGAGCTCGTCGAGCGGACCGAGCGAAGAGCCGGCACCCAGGGCGAGCGGGAGGAGGCAGACGAGGACGAACGCTTTGAACCACACAGACGGGATCTCGGTGACGGCGAGCCCGATCCTCGTCAATCGACGCTCGGAGCGGGCTCGCCGAGATGAAGCGTGAAACCTCTGACGCGGCATACGCGCACAATCCGGTTGGGGCGATGGCCCAGCCGACCACTCTAGCCCGGATTTGCTCGCGCGCCCGACCCCCGCTCCGCGCCGCGTGTGAGCCTCGCGCTTCCGCGAGACGGGCGACGGATGGATCCCCTTCGACGTCCAGGCTGGCGACAAGAAAGAACCGGAAAAGCAGGGCGAGGCTTTCGGCACGCTGGCCAATCGCTTTCTCATCACGACTTGGGGCGGCGGCGCGTCAGAGCATATCGGCTGGGACTACAACTCCACGGCTCGTTAGTCCTGCCGGGGGCGCTGCGATGTGGAGGACGTTCACCTCGTCGATTGGTTCCCTGCCGGCGAACAGCCCGAGATACCCTGACCCCAGTGAGACAATACCTTTTCGAGTCGAAACGCGTGAGAGTGCGCCAGGCGTGGTGTTTGCGGGATTTCGCAAGGCGACGCTTACCTCACAGGTAGGGGAGTCTTGCGAAATCCCGACAACGCCGCGGATGGCGTGCTATCGCGCGAGCGAAGCGCTTTCGGCCGAAAAGGTATTGTCTCAATGGGGCTAACAACTCGTCCTGAAGCATCAGGCTGTCGTCGTCCGTCTCCAACCCGGATTATTCATGAACCATCGAGCAGAGACGTCGCGCGGCGTTTCGGCTGAAGGGCTCGTGAATATTCCGGGGCTAACGCCCCCACCAGACGCCGGTCCAGCGTATGCGCATCTTGTTGCAGCTCTCGCCACGGGGTGGGACCTTTACCGCGAAATCGTCGCGATAAACTCCCGGGTTGACGGGACACACTGATCCGCACGCTGGGACCAGAGCGAGCTTCTTTCCAGGTCCTATTCCGCCAGCCCTGCGAATCGCCGAAAACCGCGCCCCTTAAGCTGAGCTGCGGTGGGGAGACAGGCGGGCGCCCCTCGAACTCTTCGACGACCTCGGGTGCTGGTCGATCGATCGCAGCTCGCTGACCCTGCGGCGCAGGCTAAGCATCACGTTCGGCGATTCGGCTTGGACTGCGCGGTATTCTTCAAGGCCGTGGTGTGACACAATGACACGATTTCCAGCGGTGGGCCGATGATCCGGCTGGCGCTCAAATCGTCAGGGGGTGCGACGCCGACCCAGTCGGTCGGTCGTCTCGACAGACAAAAGATGCTGCGTAAGTCGCTCAACGGGCGCGCGGGCGTCAGCATCGCGGTGCGGAACACATCAGTTGGGTTCTCGTGGGCACGGGGGTCCCGCGTCGGGGCGTACGCGACGTCCGGCAAAACGGACCGCAACGTCTGATCGGAAGGCAACGGTGGACCGCGCGATGATGGAGGGG
>CP070706.1:1886991-1891820 GCA_020350085.1 Acidobacteriota bacterium | reverse complement strand
GAGTCCGACGTCGTGGTTCTAACGACGGGCGATCACGCCGTCGTCACGATCGACGCGGTCGGGCTCGATTTGGACGCCACCATAGAACGGATCATCCCGGCCGCCGACCCGCAGAGCCGTACGTTTGTCATCGAGCTCGTGGCCGCCAACTCAGATCAGCGGCTCAAGTCCGGCATGTTCGCGCGGGCTCGAACGAGTCGTGGTCAGCGTACGGTACTGACTGTGCCTTCCAGTGCCGTGGTGTCGCGCGGCGCTCTCGAGGGCACGTTCGTCCTCGATGACAATGGCGTGGCACGCCTGCGCTGGGTCCGCACCGGCCGCGTACGGAGCGGCCGCGTCGAGGTGCTGTCCGGAATCGATCCCGGCGAGCGGGTCGTCGTCGCGCCGTCGCCGGGATTCGTCGACGGCACACGCGTCGAAATGAGGTGAGCCGATGGTGCAGGCATCTGGGCCGGCTGGTCGCCTGGCGCATTTCTTCATCGATTCGAAGCTCACCCCGCTGCTTGTGATCGCGGCACTCGCGGCGGGCCTGTTCGCCGTGACGCTGACTCCCCGTGAAGAAGAACCGCAGATTCTGCTGCCGGTGTTCGATCTTTTCGTCGGCTTGCCGGGTGCAGCTCCGGACGAGGTCGAATCACGGGTCACCATCCCGCTCGAGAAGCGAATGTGGGAGATTCCCGGGGTCGAATACGTCTACTCGACGTCGATGAGCGGCGCAGCGATGGTCACCGTGCGCTTCTTGGTCGGTGAGGACCAGGAGAGCGCCCTCGTGCGCGTGTTCGAGAAGATCACCTCGGGGCTGGACCAGATCCCCGAGGGAGCGACGATGCCGCTGGTCAAGCTGCGAACGATCGACGACGTGGCGGTGTTGGGACTGACGCTGTGGAGCGATCGCTACGACGGCTACACGCTGCGCCGCATCGCGGCCGAGTTACGACGCGAGCTTTCCCGATTGGACGACGTCTCGCGCATCGCGTTGATCGGGGGCCAGCGCCGAGAACTGCGTGTGCTGCTCGACGGCGAGCGGCTGGCCGGCTTCGGCCTCGATCCGGCTGCGGTGTCCCGGGCGCTTCGCGCACAAAATGCAACGCTGCAGGCCGGCTCGTTCGAGCGAGACAACCGTGAGATCAGGGTCGAGACCGGCGCGTTCTTGCGCGATGCCGAGCAAGTCGCAGCGCTGGTCGTCGGGATGCATGAAGGCCGTCCGGTCTACCTCACCGACGTAGCCGAGGTCTTCGATGGACCCGAGGAGCCGGCCGAATACGTGTTCTTCACCGATGGCGCTGCGGCCGCGCGGCGCGGCATCCGCCGCTCACCGGCCGGCGATACCCTCGCCGCGGCGGTGACACTCTCGATCGCCAAGCGCCAGGGCGCCGATGCTACGGCGGTCGTCGATCGAGTCCTCGCCGGGGTCGAAGCGCTTCGTGGCCACCTGATACCAACCGGTGTCAACGTTACCGTGACGCGCGATTACGGGCACACGGCATCGGAGAAAGCGCACGAGCTGCTGACCCACCTGATCGCGGCCATCGTCTCCGTGACGATCGTGATCGGGCTCTTTTTGGGCTGGCGTGGCGGCCTGGTCGTGTTCGTCTCGGTGCCGGTGACCTTCGCGTTGACGCTGCTCGTCTACTACGTCTTCGGCTACACACTCAACCGCGTCACGCTGTTCGCGCTGATCTTCGTCACCGGTATCGTCGTCGACGATTCGATCATCATCGTCGAGAACATCGTGAGACATTTCGGAATGCGGACAAAGAAGCCGCTGGAGGCGGCGATTGAGGCCGTCGACGAAGTGGGCAACCCGACGATTCTGGCGACGCTGACAGTCATCGCAGCCGTGCTGCCGATGGCTTTCGTGCGCGGGCTGATGGGCCCGTACATGCGGCCGATGCCGGTTGGTGCCACCCTGGCGATGACCTTCTCGCTTCTGATCGCACTCGTCGGCGCACCTTGGTTTGCGTTCCGACTTTTGAAGGGCGCGGGCGAGCACGCGCACGAGGAAGGTTACGCCGTCGAACGGACGATGACGTACCGAGTCTACCTTCGCCTCGTGCGCCCGCTGCTGGCCCGGCCTTCGCTGGGGTGGATGTTTCTCGGTGTCGTCTCCCTGCTGTTGCTGGCCTCGCTCGCCTTCTTTCCGCTCAAGCTCGTCACGGTGAAGATGCTTCCTTTCGACAACAAGAGCGAGATTCAGATCATCGTCGACATGCCGGAGGGCACCACTCTCGAAACGACCACACGTGTGGCGCGCGAGATCGCCGAATACGTGCGCGGCGAGTCCGACGTGACGGACGTCGAGCTTTACGCGGGTACGGCAGGCCCGGTCAACTTCAACGGCTTGGTGCGCCATTACGACTTGAGGCGTGGTTCGCACGTGGCCGACCTTCAGGTAAACCTGCTGCCGAAAGCCGAGCGTGACGAACAGAGCCACGCCATCGCCAAGCGCCTGCGAGGTCCGATCCAGCAGATCGCTCGTCGGCGCGGCGCCGCGGTGAAAGTTGCCGAGATCCCTCCCGGCCCGCCCGTGCTCTCGACTCTCGTCGCAGAGATATACGCCCCGAGTGAGCAGGCCCGCACCGAGCTCGCCCGGCGAGTGCTCGAGATCTTTTCATCGACCGATGGCGTCGTCGATGTCGACTGGTTCGTCGAGACACCGCGCGAGAAGCAGCTCTTCGAGGTCGATCACGACAAGGCCGCCCGTCTCGGCGTTCCCGCAGCGTTGGTCGCGCGGACGCTCGGGGCCGTGCTCGGCGGCGAGCAGGCAGGCGTACTGCACGATCCGCACGAGCTCGAGCCCGTGTCGATCAAGCTGGTGATGCCGAGAGCGGAGCGTTCCTCGATGGCAGAGCTTTCTGCCGTGCGCGTGGCTTCGGTGGGCGGCGGTCTGATTCCGCTCTCGCAGCTGGCCCGGATCCGGTCGACCCCAGAACCACCCGCCCGTCATCGCAAGAACCTCCTGCCCGTCACGTACGTCGTCGGGGACGTCGCTGGAACGCAGGAGAGTCCCGTCTACGCCATCCTCGACATGGCCGAGCGGATCGGGCAGCTCGAATTGCCCGACGGGTCTCGCGTCGAGCAGTACTATCGTGACGAGCCTGCCTCGCTGGAGCGGTCGGCGCTGAAATGGGACGGGGAGTGGCAGATTACCTACGAAGTCTTTCGCGACCTGGGGATTGCCTTCGCTGCGGTGCTGCTGCTGATTTACGCACTGATCATCGGTTGGTTTCGCTCCTTCAAGGTTCCACTCGTGATGATGATCGCGATCCCTCTCAGTCTGGTCGGCATCATCCCTGGCCACTGGGCCCTGGGCGCCTTTTTCACGGCGACTTCGATGATCGGCTTCATCGCGCTCGCCGGGATCATGGTCCGCAACTCGGTGCTGTTGATCGACTTCGTCGATATCGCGCTTCAGCGCGGGCACACGCTGGGTGAGGCCGTGGTCGAGGCAGGCGCGGTGCGCTTCCGGCCGATCCTGCTGACGGCCGGAACGGTCGTCGTGGGCGCGGTGGTGATCTTGTTCGACCCGATCTTCCAGGGCCTGGCCATTTCACTGATGCTCGGCGCGCTCGGCTCGACCGTGCTGACTCTGGTCGTGGTCCCCGTGGTCTACTTCATGGTCGAGCGCGGACGTCATCGCACGCCGATCCCGTCCGCCTGGCGCGTCGCCGAGCGGCGTGCGAGCGAGCGCTGAGCCGGCTCCAGCACGGCGGACAGACTAATCCGTTCGGCGCTATGCTACGGACCGCCGCGCGGGTGACGGGCCGCGAGGTGGTCTTCAGCCAGGTAGAGTGACGTACGATTCGGTCCAGGAAGCACGGCGTGTGTCTGCCATCGAGCGAGGCTTGCGACATTGGCTTCTGACACTTCCAGTTCCCTGCGCGAGTTGGCCGCGCTCTACGGCGTGTCGACCGAGTACTACGACGTCGAGGGTGTCCGGCGCGTCGCCTCGGACGAATCGCTTCTCGCGATTCTCGAGTGGCTCGGCGCGGGCGTCGATGACGCGCACGATGTCGCCGACGCCGCGGCGTTTCGACACCAGCAGCTCTGGCAGCGAGTTGTGGAGCCGGTGTGCGTTGCTTGGAATGGTCGCGATGCCCAGATCACGATCCGCATGCCCGAGAAGACCCACGTGGATTTCTTCGGTGCGCGCATCGAGTTCGAGAACGGCTTATCAGACGAGCGAGGCCACTGGCTGAGCCGCCTGCCGATCGTTTCGAGCGATCAGGTCTCAGGGGCCGGCTACGTCGCATATCGACTCTCGCTTCCCGACGCGCTCCCCTTCGGCTACCACGATCTGATCGTCAATCTCGGCGGAAAGGTCCATCGGTCTTTGCTCATTTCGGCTCCGGAGCGTGCGTACGACGGATCCGACGCGCAGGACGAGTCCGAGCGGTCAGACCGAGGGCGAAACAAGAGGTGGGCCCAGAAGTGGGGCGTCTTCGCGCCGGTCTACGCCTTGCGCTCACAGCGCAGTCTCGGAGCCGGAGATCTCGCTGACCTGCGGCGACTGATGCAGTTCGTTTCGCAGCGAGGCGGCGATCTGGTCGGGACGCTGCCGCTTCTTGCGGCGTTTCTCGATCTACCTTTCGAGCCCAGTCCTTACGCTCCGGCCAGCCGGCTGCTGTGGAACGAATTCTTCGTCGCGATCGACAGTCTTCCCGAGCTGGACCAACAATCCGAAGCGTCCGCGCTGATCGACTCCGAGCCGTTCCAACTGATCGCCGCCGCGCGACGCGCTGACGATCTCGTCGATTACGCGCGCGTGATGGCGCTCAAGCGCCACCTGTTGCAATGGTGCGCCAAGCAGCTGTGGAGTTCGTCCGGCG
>CP070706.1:1882974-1886891 GCA_020350085.1 Acidobacteriota bacterium | reverse complement strand
TCTGATCCAGCGTGTAACCGATGGCCAGCTTCGCCGCGATGCGCGCGATCGGAAAGCCGGTCGCTTTCGAAGCCAACGCCGACGAGCGCGAAACGCGCGGGTTCATCTCGATCACGAGTAGCCGTCCGGTGCGCGGCTCGACGGCGAACTGTATGTTGCTGCCACCGGTCTCGACACCGACCGCGCGGATGATGCGGATCGCAGCGTCGCGCATCAGTTGGTACTCGCGGTCCGTGAGCGTCTGAGCAGGGGCCACGGTGATCGAGTCGCCTGTATGCACGCCCATGGCATCGAAGTTCTCGATGCTGCAGATGATCACGACGTTGTCTTTGCCGTCGCGCATCACCTCGAGCTCGTATTCCTTCCAACCGATGATCGACTCCTCGATCAAGACCTGCTGAATCGGCGACAGATCGAGACCGTGACCGACCACCGCCCGAAACTCGTCCAGGTTCCAGGCGATACCGCCCCCGGTACCGCCGAGCGTATACGACGGGCGCACCACGACCGGCCAGCCGAGCGACTCGAGGATCTTCTCGGCCTCGTCGAGCCTCGTCGCGAAGCCGCCGCGCGGCATCTCGAGGCCCACCGCCTCCACCGCCCCGCGGAACCGCTCGCGATTCTCGCAGATCTCCACCGACTCTCTGCTGACGCCGATCATGCGCACATCGTGTTCAGCGAGCGTCCCGTCGCGGTCCAACTCGATCGCGAGGTTCAGCGCGGTCTGACCGCCCACCGACGGCAGCAGCGCATCCGGTCGCTCACGCTCGATGATCTTCGCGAGCGCCGTCGCGGTCAGCGGCTCGACGTACGTGCGATCGGCCACCTCCGGGTCGGTCATGATCGTGGCGGGGTTCGAGTTGACGAGAATCGCCTCGATGCCTTCCTCGCGAAGCGCCTTGAGCGCCTGTGTGCCCGAGTAATCGAACTCGCACGCCTGTCCGATGACGATCGGCCCGGAGCCGATGACCAGTACCTTGCGAATGTCGTCTTTCACGCTCAGCGACCGTTATCGTTCAAAAAAAGGGCCGCCAACGGGCGACCCGAGAATCTCAGCACGCACCGTCACCGCTCACTCCGAGCTTTTGCTCGGCGTCGCCTCCTCTTTGCGCGAGACGAGCTCGATGATCGCCATTTCGGCCGCGTCGCCCCGGCGAGGCATCAGCCGGATGATCCGCGTATAGCCACCGTTGCGCTCGGCGAATCGCGGCGCGACGTCGTCGAACAGGTGCTTGACGAGGCTGCGATCGCGCAGCTCGCCGGCGACCAGCCGGCGGGCGTGCACCGTGTCTTGCCGCGCCCGCGTGATCAGTCGCTCGGCGTACGGCCGCAGTTCCTTGGCCTTCGCCAGGGTGGTCGTGATCCTCTCGCGCGTGAACAGCGACGCGGCCAGATTCCGCAGCGTCGCGCGGCGATGCTCGCCGGTGCGCCCCAGCTTTCGATGTGCACAGCGGTGTTTCATCATGCCCCTCGCAGCCGCACTGGCTCAGACGTGGCTCGCTCGGTCCGATCCGAGGCGCATGCCGAGTGAGAGCCCCATGTCGGCCAGCAGCTCCTTGATTTCGTTGAGCGACTTGCGCCCGAAGTTCTTCGTCTTGAGCAGCTCGGCTTCGGTCTTCTGAACCAGGTCTCGGATCGTTTCGAGCCCCGCGTTCTTCAAGCAGTTGTAAGAGCGAACGGAAAGGTCGAGTTCGTCGATCGATCGATCGAGGTGCTCGCGAAGCTTCTCGTCCTCGGCCTCGACCACCTCACGTTCGATCTCGAGTCGATCCTCGAAATTGATGTAGATCGAAAGATGGTCCTTGAGCAGCTTGGCCGCCGTCGCGACCGCCTCCTGAGGAGCGATCGACCCGTCGGTGTGCACCTCGAGCGCCAGCTTGTCGTAATCGGTCGAGCGGCCGACGCGGGCTGGATCAACCGTGAAGTTCACCCGCTGCACGGGTGAGTGAACCGAGTCGATCGGGATGTAGCCCAGTGCCAGGTCGTCATCCATGTTCTGATCGGCCGGAACGTAGCCGCGACCCGGCCTGATGCGCATCTCCATCTCGATCGCGCCTTCGTCCGAGAGAGTGGCGATCTCAGCTTGCGGATCGAGCACCTCGACGTTGGAGCTGGCGACGATGTCGGCCGCGGTCACGACGCGCGGCCCCTTGACGTTGATACGCGCTGTTTCGACCTTCGGAAGATGCAGCTTCAACGGGATCTTCTTCAAGTTGAGAATGATGTCGGTGACGTCCTCGATCACACCGGGAATCGAGGAGAACTCGTGCAGGACGCCCTCGATCTTGACGGCGGTGATCGCCGCCCCCTCGATCGACGAGAGCAAGATGCGCCGCAGCGCATTGCCGAGCGTCGTCCCGAAGCCCTTCTCGTATGGCTGCGCCGTGAATCTCCCGTAGCGGTAAGTGAGCGTCGCAGAATCCGCTTCGAGGTACTTCGGCTTTTGGAATCCTTTCTCCATAGTCACAACTCCTGCGTTGGCGCGCTCTCGCGGGGCGCTACTTCGAGTAGAGCTCGACGATCAAGCTTTCCTGGATCGGCATCGTGATGTCTTCCCGACGCGGCATGGCGCCGACGGTGCCCTTGAAGCTCGCACCGTCGAGCTCGAGCCAGCTCGGGATCCCCCGACCTTGCGCCGTGTCGAGATTGGCCTGGATCATTGCGTTCTTTCGCGTCTTCTCGCTCAGCTCGACGACGTCGCCCTTGCGCACTTGAAACGAAGGCACGTCGACTCTACGCCCGTTGACGGTGAAGTGGCCGTGATTGACAAGCTGGCGAGCTTGCGAGCGCGAGGCCGCGAAACCGAGTCGATAGACGACGTTGTCGAGTCGTCGCTCCAAGATGGCGAGCAGGTTCTCTCCCGTCACGCCCTTGGAGGAAGCAGCCCGCTTGAAGTAAAAGCGGAACTGGCGCTCTAACACGCCGTAAATCCGCTTGACCTTCTGCTTTTCGCGCAACTGCAACCCGTAGCCCTGCAGCTTGCGTCGCCGGCCCGTGGGGCCGTGCTGCCCGGGAACGTACTGGCGTCTCTTGACGGCACACTTGTCCTTGAAGCAGCGCTCACCTTTGAGGAACAACTGGGTGCTCTCTCTGCGGCAGAGCCTGCAAACCGGGCCGGTATAGCGTCCCATGCCGATCGTCCTCCTAGCTCAGACCCGGCGCCGCTTCGGCGGGCGGCAACCGTTGTGCGGAATGGGGGTCACGTCCTTGATCGAGCGCACCTCGACGCCGGCGGCAGCCAGCGCTCGAATCGACGACTCGCGGCCGGCTCCCGGTCCCTGCACGCGAACGTCGATCGTTCGCACCCCGTGCTCGCGTGCGCTCTGCACCGCCTGCTGCGCCGCCATCTGCGCCGCAAACGGGGTTCCCTTGCGCGAGCCTTTGAAGCCAACGCGTCCGGCGCTGGCCCAGGCAACGACGTTACCTACCGGATCCGTGATGGTGACGATCGTGTTGTTGAACGTTGCCTGAATGTGCGCCACGCCGTGCGGGACGCTCTTCTTCTCCCGCCGCCGCGTTACCTTCTTGCCTTTCGCCGTTTTGGCCATGCTGGGTGCTCCGAATTGGTCGATCAATCAGGACTACGCGAGCCTGATGGACAGGGCAAGCCCCGTCCCTAGACTATTTTTTGACCTTCTTCTTGCCGGCAACCGCCACGCGCGGGCCCTTCTTGGTGCGTGCGTTGGTGTGCGTGCGCTGACCGCGAACCGGAAGCCCGAGGCGATGACGCACGCCCCGGTAACAGCCGATTTCGATCAGCCGCTTGATGTCCATCTGTACGTTCTTGCGCAGATCGCCCTCGACGCGGCCCTGATCTTGGACGACTTGCCGGATGCGACGCGCCTGGTCCTCAGTCAAGTCCTTCACGCGAACATCGGCGGGAACGTCTCCCTGATCCAGTATCTTCCTCGATCGCG
>CP070706.1:1877195-1882874 GCA_020350085.1 Acidobacteriota bacterium | reverse complement strand
GACCGTCACGATCAATCCCTCAGCCGAGATCTGCCCACGAGCCCAGTCACTGATCGCCCTCTAATCGATGTAGCCCATCGCGCGCAGCTGCTCCACGGCCTCCTCGTCGAGCGGCTGCGCGACCGAAGCCCGGGCGTTGCGTTCGTGCTCCGCGCGCACGGCGCGCATCTTGTCGCGCAGCTGCGCCGTGCGCTCGGCAAGTTGCTGGCTGAGATCGTTCTGTTCGAACGGATCCTCGCTGACGCGAAACAGGTACGTCCTGTCGGACCGGCCGAGTCTGTCCTGCACGATGTGCACCACCTTCTCCGGTCCCTCGCGGTAGGCGAACGTGATCCCTTTCGACGGATAGACCAGCTCGTGGTAGGCCCAGCTCCAGCCGGACGGCGGATCCTGACCCAGCGCCACCGACCAAAACGAGCGTCCCTGCCTGCCAAAGCCTGCCGCCGGCAGTACACGTGCCGCCTCGAGCAACGTCGGGCCGAGATCGGCCAGCGAGACCAAGGCGCGGCGCCTCCCGGGCGTCAGACCCGGAGCCCAGACGACCAGCGGTACGCGAACACATTCCTCGAACACGGTAATCCCGTGGCCGGTACCGCCGTGCTCGCGAAACTCCTCGCCGTGGTCCGAGGTCAAAACGACGATGCTGCGCTCCAACGCGCCGAGCTCGTCGAGATACTCCAGCCAGCCGCCGAGAATCTCGTCGGTGTAGCGCACCTCGCCGTCGTAGCGGCCTCGCGGGGATGATCCGAACTTCAGGTACTCGACCGGCGGCATGTACGGGTAGTGCGGATCGGTGGTGTGCACGTAGGCGAAATACGGCTGCCTCGGAGGGTTCGCAAAAAACGCGCGGATCTCCTCGTCGATGTGTCCCACCGGTACGTAATTCAGCTGCTTGGGCACCTCGGGCGGGCTGTCGATCTTCTTGTCGAACCAGCGGAACTTGTCAAAGCCCTGATCGCAGCCGAACTCGTGCGAGGCGGCGAAGTTCGTCACGAAGGCGGCCGTGAAGTAGCCGCCGGCTCGGAACACCTCGGCCAGCGTCACCAAATCGTCGGGAACGATGTGCTCTTTGTCCTGGACACCGTGGCTCGCCGGGTTCAGCCCGGTAAACAAGCTGACGACGGCCGGCCGGGTCCAGCCCGCGGGAGTCGTCGCCCCGTCGAAAACGACGCCGCGAGAGGCCCAGGCATCGAGCCGAGGGCTGGTGTCCTTATCGTAGCCACCGAAGCCCAGCCCGTCCGCGCGCAGCGTGTCGACGAGAAGAACGATCACGTTCGGCCGCTCAGGCAGTATCTCACGCGCCAACGGGGCGTTGTCCGTCGGTGCGGGAGCGCACGCGAGAGCTCCCAGCAGGCTGACCAGCGCCGCCAGCAGCGGCCCTCCCCGAGACTCTCGCCGGTACGTTGTCCGCGTCACGCTCGGCCGCCCGTCGGTGTGCTTCACCATCTTGTTCTTTCCGCCCTTTCTGGCCGTGTCGGCCACGCGATCCTTGCTATCATAATGGACGGCTCCGGGGTGCTTCCCGGACAGCGAGGGGAGAGTTTGTGATGGCCAGAGCGAAGAAGACCTCGAAGCGCTCAGCGAAGCGCTCAGCCAAGATCTCCAAGGGGCGCAAGAAACCCACCCGTAAGACCGCGGCCCGCAAGACTTCTGCCGCCAGAAAGAGCGCGAGCAAGAAGAACAAGAAGAAGACGAGCAAGTCGGCAAGTGCGCGAGGCAAGAGCAAGCCGGCGAAAAAATCTCCGGCCAAGAAGAAAGCTGCGGCCAAGAAGAAGTCTTCGCGAAGCGCCAAGAAGAAGGCCGCCAAGAAGACGCTGAGCAAGAAACCCTCGCCGGCCAAGAAGGCCAAGGCCGTGAGCACGCCAACCAGCAAGGCCCGCAGGAAGCCGACGGCGGCAGCTCGCAAGCCCGCGATGCCGGCCGACGCTCTGGCCGAGGCGCGCACGGCAACGCGGATCAGCGCGGCACGAACCGGGCCGATGATCACGCCGCGCGTGCAAGAGGCTGCCTCACCAGCCGCACCGAGCGCGACGTCCGTTCGCGGGGTCCGGGCAAAGCGTGGGTTCACGACGACGCCACTCGCCGCGACCTCCTCCAAGCCTGCGCCGAAGAAGGAGAAACCGACGCCGCCGCGCCCCACCGTCGTGACGCCGAGCTTGGCCACCGTGCGGCGCCACATCGGCCAGTCTGCGCCGCCGCACTAGCCCGGAGTACTCTCTCACTCGTCTGCTGACGAGCCCGGTGCGCTCGCTTGCGTACCGGGTAGCAGCCGGATTCGCTGTCGCCCGGCGTGACAAGGTCCGCCCCCGGCCGCCGTCACGCGAGAAGGGGGGATGATGACCGCGTTCACGTCGAGCCTGAACACGCTCGCGACGTGGGCTTCGTTCTTGACCTGTGTCGCCCTGGCCTGGGAGCCGGTGCGCGCGGCCGCGCAGCGCCTGTGCGAACGGCTCGGCGAGTGGTCTGTGGCGCTGCTCCTGCTCCCCTACCTGCTCGCCACCAACGCAGCGGTCTCCGCTGGAGATCTGCTTCGCTTCGCCGTCTTTCTCGGCGTGCCGGTACTCGTGCTTCGATGGCGGCCGCCGAGCGCACTGCCCTTCGACCGGTTCCAGCTGCTGGCCTTGCTGGCGATCTGGTTTCCGGTCGAGCCCGATCTGTTCCTGCTGATCGCCGACGGCTGCACGCCGGGACTGTCGCTTCACACCCTGCAGCTCGCCGAACACGCGGCACTGCCGCCCGTGAGCGGCACGCTCGCAACGGATCTCGAGCTGCCGCTCGAGAAGTTGACGGCTTTCTTGCTGACGCTCTACCTGTTCACGATCCGCCATCCGGTGCGCGGCCTCGGTTACATCGCCCGATGGTCGCGAGCGGATCTCATCCGCGCCCTGGTCGCGTTTGCCGGCTTCGCAGCCGTTGCGATCCCGCTGGCGCTGACGATCGGCTTCGTCTCGTTCACACCCAAAACTCCGAGTCTCGAGCAGCTCGTCCTGCGGCTGCTCGGTGGCTATCTCATCGTCGCGCTGCCCGAGGAGGTGCTGTTCCGCGGACTGATTCAAAACTGGCTGCTGGCCCGCTCCGGCCGGCCGGCGCTGGCTCTGGTCGTGTCCTCGGCCGTTTTCGGCTTGGCGCACCTGAACAATCCCACCGGTGGGTTCGACGTGCCCAACGGGGCCTATGCTGCGATGGCGTTTCTGGCGGGATCGGCCTACGGCTGGGTTTTCTGGCGCACGGGAAAAGCCACTGTTTCGGCGCTGACGCACGCTCTGGTCAACTTTCTCTGGTTCACGGCCTTCAAGTGAAGCCTCGGCCCGGAAGGCACCCCGTTGTCGATCTCGACGAGAAGGCGTACGTTGCCGAGCGCTGAGGGTCTGAATCGGCGTGATCGACGGTGCGAGAGCCGTTCCGAGTCGACGGGTCGTCGTGGTCGAGCTGCTCGCCATGACGGCGTGGGTGCTGTCCTACATCTGGCTTTGGGACGGTGCATTTCCCGGGCACTTCGCGCTGTGCGCCGCGCTGTATTTCACGATCGGCTATGCGGCGCACCGCAGGCGCGGAGAAACGCCCCACGACATCGGCCTGCGGCTCGACAACTGGCGCCCCGCCGCGCGAGAGGCCGTACTCGCCCTGGGTCCATATCTCGTCATCCCGCTCGTCGTCGGTTTTTTCGCCGACAGCCTCAGAGGCCCGACAGCCGGCTGGCCACTCGCGGTGACGGCTCGCATCCTCTGGGGCACGGCGCAGCAGTACGGGCTGGTGTGCTTTTACTATCGCCGGCTCGGTGAGCTGCTCGGAAGCTCTCGCGCGGCCATCGCCGCCGCAGCGATGCTCTTCGCGCTGTTTCATCTGCCGAACCCGGCGCTGACGCTGATCACGCTCAGTGCCGGAGCCATCTGTTGCTGGCTCTATCGGCGCACACCGAACCTGATCGTGCTCGGCGTTGCTCACGGCGTCATCTCGTTCGTTCTCGGCCGCTCGCTTCCCGATGCGTGGCTCATCGGCATGCGAGTAGGTCCAGGCTGCATCCGCTACGCAACCGAGCTGTTCGGAAGCTGACAGGCGCTCGTTTCTAGAGCTTCCAGTGGGAGCGGTCGGTCTCGAAGCCGTGGATTTCGTCTTCGCTGATCACGGGGACGCGGCCCGCCATCAAGAACAGCAGCGACATCGCGAAGAAGAACAGCAACCCGACGCTCAGTACGACCCATCCCGGCACCGCGCCGACGCCCATGTGCGCATACCACTGGTCGAGCCTGCTGGCCGGCTCAGGATGAAGCCACGTCTTGAGCAGCCAGGACAAACCGATCGCCGAGAACACCCAGTAGTAGTTGTAGCGCACGCGCAGCGCCATCGACTCGAGCTCGGTCAGCTTGAACTTCGGTACATCGAGATCCATCGCGACGAGCTCGCGCCAGTCGTGCTTGGGCGAGGTCAAGTTACGCGTGACGATCGGTAGGATGAAGTTCTCCTCGAGCATCCGCACGCGCGCTCGGTAGACCGAGAAGAAACGGAAGCGACGCGCCTCGATGATCAAGAAGCCCAAAATGACGAAATTGCTCAACAGCAACAGGACGTGGGTCCTGAATGGATCCGAGAACGTGAACGTGATGATCGCCGCGGTCGTCACCACGGCCCAGTTGGTGGTGTTGTCGAGCCGCTGGCGCCAGATGCTCGAGCGGGAGACCTCACCGCGATAAAAGTGGATCAGCGTCTGGATGTACTCGGAACGCGTGAGCGGCGCGGCTTCGAAATCGGTGGGATCGAACCTCTCTTTTGTCGTCATCGGCAGCTCGATTCACTGTCTATTATGAGGTTCGATCGCTCGTGCCTGCACCCGCAACGTCTCGGGCCGCGTTCCCGGGCGCTAGAGTTTGACAGCCGGGCGCCGGTGCCTATAATCCGCGCCCATAGCGAAAACCGCTGCGGGGCTATCGTCTAGGGGTCTAGGACGCATGGTTCTCAGCCATGAAACCGGGGTTCGAATCCCCGTAGCCCTGCCACTCGAGCGCTGACAATCGCTGACCAGGCACCCCGCGCGGGTGCCTTCGTCGTGTCCGCCGCCGTGTCGGCGTTGGTCCACTTCAGTCGCAGACCAGCTCGAAGCCTTCGATGACGACTTCATCGAGCGCCGCCTCGACGATGCGATCGTAATCTCTCGTGAGGTCCACGGCGCTGACGCGCAGCCGCAGCCGCTCGGCCGGCACGACGAGCGGATCGAGATCGCGATGCACTTCGATCCAGCCGCCGACGTCTTCGGCCGCCACCTCGACCAGCACCCAGCTCTCGCCGCCGTCGTCGCTGACCTCGACGATCAAGCCGCTGGCGTCCTCGGGTGCCGTCGCCGGCCCCTCGCGATACAGCCAGCGCGCGTAACGTAGCTCGAGCGAGACGAACGAGGACGCATCGAGAAGCGGAGAGACGAGCCGCGTCGTTCCGGCATCGACATCATCGTCTCTCGGCATCGTGCCAGCGTTGCCGGTGACGAACGCGAGGCGGCCGGTGGGACTTGCGTCCTCGTCCGGCTGCACGGGGATGGCTCCGAGCCAGGTGCCGCGCGGCTCGGCGCGCTGCCAGCGACCGGAGGTCGCTTCGTGCTCGACCTGCCAGCCGCGGTCCGTTTCCATGTCGTCGCTGAACAGCACCGCGCTGACGGGCGTGCCGACCCGCTCGGAGAAATGCCGGCGT
>CP070706.1:1873013-1877095 GCA_020350085.1 Acidobacteriota bacterium | reverse complement strand
TTGCGGAGATGGCGCGCGTCGTGCAGCCCGACGGGTTCGCCTATCTCGCGCTTCGGAATCGATTCTCGTTGTCACGATCCCGCGCGACGCCACCGGCTACGGTGACCGGTTTGCGCCGGGTCGCGGTGATCACTGCGCTTCGGCGCCACGGTTTTCGCACGCTGCGAGTCTACCCGTTGGTGCTCGATCAGGAACTCGTGACCGACGTACTGATCAACGGCGGCTATCGCTCGGTCAGAAACAGCTTTCGCTTTACTGAGCGCAGCAAAGAGCTCCTGCTGCGCCCGCCACTCGCGTCCTTTCTCGCTCCAGCCGTTGCGATCGTTGCTCACCGCCGCCCCGCTGAGCCGAGCGGTCTTCAGCAGCTGCTGGTCGAAACCGCACCCCATCTCGGCGAGTTGCCAAACGCGACACGACCACTCTCTGTAGAGCGTTACCAGATCTCGCACGGCAAGGCAGTGGTGACCCTTCGCGTGCCTGGCGGTGGGCGCCAACGCTTCGTCGCGCTGATGCCGCTTCGCGAAGACAGCTCCCGCCGCCAACGAGAAGAAATCGCGATCCTGCGCCAGCTACACGCCAAGCAGCTCCAAGTCTCGCGCTGCGTGCCCAAGCCGCTCAGCGAAGGCAGAGTGCAGACTCGCCCGTTCCACCTTCAGACCGCCATCGACGGCATTGCGATCGATCTTCCGTTCACACAGATGGCTTCGATCACACGTCAGGCAGCAGAGGCGCTGACTCAGTTTCATCGCGAAACGCGCCGCGAGGCAGTCCTCGATGGAGAGCAGCTCACGCGGCTCGTACGTGATCCGATCAGACGGGTCGTGGAGAAGCTCGGCAGCGAGAGCGACGAGCCATCCCGTCGCATCGCCGAGCGGATCGAGACGGCCTGGCACGGACGCCGAGTTCCTCTCGTATGGTGCCACGGCGACTACAAGTTGGAGAACGTATTGTTCAGGCGTCACGACTTGAAGCTCTGCGGCATCATCGATTGGGACCTGTCTCAACCACGCTCGCTACCGCTTCTCGATCTGGTCTATCTTGTCGGCTACAACCATCGCATTCGCACCGGCATGCGAATCGAGGAATTCACGCGCAATCTGCTTCTCACCGAGCGGCTCGAGCCGTTCGACCGCGAGCTGATCGACGCGTACATCGCCGCGCTCGGACTCGACAGCGCAACCGTCGCCCTGCTGCGCGGACTGTTCTGGATCTACCACCTCGCCTTTCGCATCCAGCTAATGCCTGGACTACCACGTTTCCGGGAAGAGCTGATGGCGACGCTGCATGTGACTCGTGAGTACTACGAGTCCCGAGGCATCAGCTGATGTCCTCCAGCATGACACGATTCGCCAAGCATTCGGCCGTCTACACGATTGGCAACGTCATCTACCGAGGCGCGTCCTTCCTGCTGATCCCACTCTACGCACACTACTTGTCGCCTGACCAATTCGGCCTGCTCGAGATCCTCTACGTCACAGCGGCGATTTTTCACACGCTGTTCGCATCGGGGGTAGCCCACGCCTCGCTTCGCTTCTATTTCGAATACGACAAAGAGGAAGATCGAAATACCGTCATCAGTTCGACCTTGCTCGGCAGCCTCGCCGTATCCGTCGTTGGTGTGGCGGCCCTCTGGGTGCTCGCTCCTCGGATCTCGAGGTTGCTGCTCAGCGGAGAGAATCACGCGCTCGCGTTCCGGCTCGCCTTCGCGGTGGTGATCTTCGAGATTTCGCGGGAAATCTGCCTGGCGTTCATTCGCGCCAGAGAGCGGTCGGTGCTGTTCGTCGCTATCTCAGTTTGCCAACTCGTCATTCAGGTGTCGGCGAACGTCATTGCTATCGTCTATCTTGAATGGGGCGTCGTAGGGGTGCTCGCGGGCAACCTGTTTACGGCAGTCACGATCTGGATGCTTCTCGCGGGAGTCACCTTCGGAACCTGCGGTTTCCGCTTCGATTTCGCCAAGCTGTGGCCGGTGGTCAAGTACGGCAATCCGCTGATGCTTTCGAGCTTCGGCGGGTCGTTGTTTCGAAGCGCAGATCGCTATCTGCTGAACGCCTTCGCCTCGCTCAGTTCGGTCGGCTTCTACGCGCTCGGAATGCGTATCGTCAACGTCGTTGAAGTGATGGTGCATGATCCATTCACGAAGAGCTACGGCCCTTACCGCTTCTCGATCATGCGGGAGCAGGACGCGCGCGTGACGTACGCGCGCATTCTGCGCTACTACCTCGTCATCAACGCGTGTGCATCGCTCGGACTATGCCTGTTTGCAGAGCAGGTCGTGGAGCTGATCGCGTCCGCGGAATATCGAGGGGCTGCTTGGATCGTGCCGCTGCTCGTGATGCAGTTTCCGCTGCGCGCGATGACGTACTGCTTCCAGACGGGCATCTACGTACAGAAGAAAACGGACGCCATCTTCAAGGTGACGATGACCTCAGGCTGCGTCGCGCTGACAGCGAACATCGTGTTGATCCCATGGATCGGCGTCTACGGTGCTGCGATCACGACAGCGATCCAGGCTGGCTTCACCGCAGTCATGACCTACGTCATGGCTCAGCGGCTCTACGCCATTCCCTACGAGCTGCGGCGCCTGAACGCCGTCATCGGCGTGACCATCGTGTGGGCTCTCCTTGGACTTCAGATCGACTCGGTCTCACTGGTCAACGAGATCGTTGCGAAAGGCGCGCTGCTCACGATCTACCTGCCAGCGATTCTGCTCGCGCGCGGCATCGATCGCGAAGAGCTGGCGAGCCTCAAACGATGGGCCACCGACTTCGGCACCATCCTCGCGGCCAGGCGGACAGCGAGCTGAGGGAGCGGCATGGCCTACTACGGACTGCTCGTTTACATCGTACTGCTGATCATACGTCCCGGTGACTGGGTACCGTGGGTACTCGGCTGGCCGCTGGAGCTCGTCGTCGCAGGAACGACCTGGGCGGTCGCGCTGCTGAAGACCCGAGACAACAGAGGGCAGCCCGGCAGCGCGTTTTACATGCTGATCGCCGGATGGGTCACAGCAGTGTTCCTGTCCGACCTGCTCAACGGTTTATTCGACCTGGCGATCGACAGAACGATCATCTGCTTCAAGCTATCGATGGTACTGGTCCTGTTCTGGCTCGTAGTCGATTCGATCAACAAGCTACGCGGTGTGGCGACGATGCTGGCCGTGCTCGCCGGCGTGCTCGGCCTTCAGGGAATCTACATGATCCAGCACGGCGTCGGCTGGGCGGGTCAGGACATGTACTGGGGCGGGCGAATCAGGTGGGTCGGCCTGTGGGATGGTGCCAATGTCCTGTCTCTGGTGTTCGTCACCGCATTCCCGTTCATTCTGGAGTTGTTCTTCGGACGCTGGGGTCTGTCGGGAAAGCTGATCGCCGTCGCGAGCGGTGCGCTGACCCTGACGGGTCTTTATCTGGCGAATTCTCGCGGCGGCTATCTGGCGCTCGCGGTGACGATGCTGGTGTTCTTCCGCCACCGAATAGGCTGGAAGGGCGTCATCATCGCGGCTTTGCTGATCGCCGTGGTGTTTTCCGTCGGACCGTCGCGACTGGCCGAACTGGAGGGATCGGACAAGTCCGCCCGGAACCGCGTCGACATGTGGGCCGAGGGGCTGGAGATGTTGAAGTACAACCCCGTCTTCGGCATTGGCAAAGGGGAGTTCGGGTCCTACACCGGCACGCTGATCGCACACAACACGTTCATCGAAACGATGGGTGAAACCGGCTTCGTCGGCCTGTTTTTCTACATCGGACTGATCTACGTCGCCTTCAAGTGCTTGTTCCACGTGCTGCGGGTTAGCGAGAAGCTGAGCCCACGTCTGGTGTCGCTGA
This sequence comes from Acidobacteriota bacterium, assembly GCA_020350085.1. GTDB lineage: Bacteria > Acidobacteriota > Polarisedimenticolia > J045 > J045. The sequence goes on along the minus strand of CP070706.1, from coordinate 1,873,271 downwards.
CGCAGGCGCTGCTGGCCAGTCTAATCGCTTACCTGAGCGCATCGATGTTCATCTCCACCGACTTCGAGCCGATCTACCTGCTGATGGGGCTCTCCGCGGCGGTGTTTCGCATGGCGAGCCAAGCGCAGGGGGTGCGACTGAGCTTCGAGTTCGGTCTGATCGACGTCGCCGCGGTCGGCGCACGCGTGGATGGCGCCGGTGGCCAACTGATCTACGAGAACGTCACGAGCTACGAAAACGCATTTCGCAAACATCACG
>CP070706.1:1865171-1872913 GCA_020350085.1 Acidobacteriota bacterium | reverse complement strand
GCGCTTCGAGTCGCGGCTCGCGTCGTAGCTGGGCCCGCTGGAGCGCTTTGCGCGTCCAAAACATCGCCTCGCCGCTCGCCCCGCGGGCGCGCTGGAGCGACGCGAGCCGCAGTTGGCAACGCACCTCACCGGTGATGTCGTCGGCACGCTGGGCCGCGCCGAGCGCATCGAGCCACGCGGCGAGCGCCTCCTCGTCGTTCGACTCCGAACTGAGCAGCTCGGCACGCAGCAGTGCCGCGCCGGTTTCGACATCGGGCGGCCAAGGCGGTCGCAGCCGCGAGAGAGCGTGATACGCCCCCCACGCGAGCAGCAACTGTCCCAGCGCCAGGGCGTTGCGAGCGAGCAGCAGGCAAGCCTGCGCGCGGAGACCTGCCGGTAGCCGCTCGAGCGACAGCTCTTCGATCACGTGGCGCGCGGTGCGGTGCCGACCCGCGGACGAGAGAGCTTGCGCGAGGCTGAGCTGGGCTCTGGCGCGCGCGACACCGTCCTGATCGGCGATCGCAGCGGCTCGCTCGCATAGCAGCATCGCCAAGCTCAACCGGCCCTCCAACCCGGCGCGCCGCGCTTTGTCGAGGATCGTGGACGAGGGCCCTGCAGGGACACCGTCCTCGGACACGCGCGCCAGCTCGTGATCGGTCTCGAGCCTCTCGGCGAGCGATCCGAGTCGCACGCGGTACAGGCGCGCGAGGGACATCAGCTTGAGCAGCGAAAGCCTCGCCTTACCGTTTTCGAGGCGCGAGAGCAGGCTGCGCGTCACCGGCTCCGTTTCGTGCACCGACAGACGCTCCACGTCTTCGAGCGTCAGGCGCCGGGCCTCGCGCAATGATCGAAGGTATCGTCCGAAACGTCGGCTGCCTGAGAACACGAGAACTCCTTCCTCGCGGAGGTCTCATGCTGCCTAACGCTGCCGACTCGCTCCCCGGTTCGCCCGAGCCCTGTGACCAGCGCGGGTGTCCCGGAGGGAAGCCATTGTCGGACAAGGGCGCGTCGAAGAAAAGCGCCGGGCCCGGTCAGCGCAGAACACAGCTCACGGCCGAGACAAACTCCCCCCGACGCCCCGTGCGGAGCAGATCCCATCCATGCAAAGTGACCCACCCGCGTCGGCTCGCCGGGTGTCCGATCGCCGAGCCAGCACAGCGCTTCAGGCGTCGGACGGTTCCTCGTCCTGGCGTTTGCTCAACCGCTCTTTCGCGGAGCTGTAGGCGCGGCGGACTCTCTCGCCGGCTTCGCCGGCGAACTCACGCACCCGCTCTCCGGCCTCACTCGCGAGCTCACGAGCCCGTTCGCCTTTTTCCGCGGCTGCTTGGCGTACGTGCTCGGCCGTCTCCTGCAGATGGCCCAGCTTCTCGCGCGTCTTTTCTGTGGCGTCCTGCGCCCATCGCGAGAGGTCTTCGCGCGTCTCGCGGCCCGACTTCGGCGCCGTGAGAAGCGCGACGGCGGCCCCCACGAGGGCTCCGAGCAGAAAACTGCCGAGGACGGTCGCGGCGGACGATTCACGATCAGACATAACTCACACCTCATTTTTCCCATAACATCACGGGTCCTGCACGAGATCAAGAAACAACTTTCTTTCTTCTCCGTGTTCGCTCGCGGCTGGAGCCGCTCGCGCGATCGCGGCTCGCCCTGTAGGCCGCCAGCGCGCCGACGAGGCCCGCCGCCGTCGGCAGCCAAGGTCCGATCCGTCCCAGAGATCGCACGAGGGGGTGGAGCTGGCGGCTCAGCTGGCGAAACTTGACCGACGCTTCCGCCGCCGACTCGGTGATCTCCCGCATGTTGATCAAGGTGTCCTCGGCCGGCCCTTCGAGCCGATCGAGGGTCTGGCGCATGCGTTTAGCGGTCGCGCGCACGTCGAGCAGCGACACGACCAAGACTCCCGTCAGCACGGCGAGCAGCGTGATCAACACCGTAGCCAACACGATTCCGATCAGCGGTATCAGGTCGGACATCGAAGCCCCTCGAGTTTTCGCTCGCCAGCGAACGACCCGCGCGCAGATCCACGCGGCCAGATGGCGTTGAGACCGTCAGTCTTTGCACCGCACCCGACCGCCTGTCAAGCGCCCGCGAGCGGGCCGCCGCAGGGCGCCGCACCGCGGATTAGAATCTGCCCCTTCCATGACGCGCACGCACCTCCACTTGGTCTTCGCCGCGCCGGCCGACCCGCCGGTGCTGGCTGCGGTGTCGCGCTGGCCGGGGGTGCGTGTCAGCGAGCATCCACCGCTCGGCGGGGCTGCGCTCGGCACGGCGGCGGCCGGCGCGGACGTTCTGATCACGCGCTCGTCGCAGCGCGTCGACCGAGCCGTTTTCGAGGCGGCCCGCGGGCGAGAGCTGGTCGTGGTTCAAGCGAGCTCCGGCCACGACAACATCGATCACGCCGCTGCCGAGGAGTTGGGTGTCCGCGTCGTGATCGTCGATCCGGGAAACGCGCGGGCCGTGGCGGAGCTGACGCTGCTCTCACTTCTCGCGCTCGCGCGCGGGATCCGCGAGCACTGGCAGCACACCGCGGCGGGAGCCTGGCCCGATCGCGAGCGGCTCGATGAGCGCGAGATCGCGGGCAAGACGCTCGGACTGGTCGGCCTCGGCCGCGTCGGCACCCGCATCGCCGATCTCGCCGCGGCGATGAAGATGAGAGTCCTCGCCGTCGATCCGTACATCCCGGCGCAGCGCTTCGAGCGCCATCGGGCGCTGGCCGTCGACTCGCTCGAGCAGCTGCTTCCCGAGCTCGATTTCCTCTCGCTGCATTGCCCATTGACGGACGAGACACGTGGCATGATCGATGCGCGCCGCCTGGCTCTCCTGCCGCGCGGTGCGATGCTGGTCAACACGGCCCGCGGGGCGATCGTCGACGAGACGGCGCTGCTCGCCGCGCTCGACGAGGATGACCTCGCTGGTGCAGCGATCGACGTTTATCGCGAAGAGCCCCCACGGCAAGCACAACTCGTCGCTCATCCTCGCGTTTTGGCCACCCCTCACATGGGCGGCCATACGCGCGAATCACACGAGGCCCGCGCCTCGCATCTGCTCGAGGCGTTGGAGGCGATCGTTCGGAACCGGGGCTGACCATGAGCGTGAAACGGCAGTCGGAGAACTCGATGCGACGGGCGGTGAACGGGGCTCGGGGCCTCACGCTCGGCGGCGCGGCGCTCGCGGCGCTGCTCGCGATCGGCGCGGCGCCGGCCGAGCGGTTCCCGATCGAAGCCGCAGGACCTGCCGACGCCGTGCGCGCCGCCGTGAGCGCGAGCGGGCACAGCGCGGGCGTGTTGGTGTGGCCTCCCGCGCACGTGCTCGAAGCGGGCGACCTGCCACCGGGCACCGTGCTCGTCGCGTTGCAGGCCCTCTGCGGCGAGCTCATCGCCGCAGAGGGGGGGCCGTCTGCGGCGCGGCCCCTGTTTCGCGCCTACGCCGATCGAACCGTGGCCGGTTTCGTTCTCGAGCGCGCCCGGCAGGATCGTCTGGTGGCGCTGCTGAGCCGTCTCGCAGACCTGCCGGCAGTGCCCGCTCGCCGCCTGGAATCGGAGCTGGCGACGGCGCTCGAGCGCCTCGGTGAGCAGTGGCGGCAACCCGTGCGCCGCGCACGGATGGCACTCGAGCGGCTCGCGGTGGGAGCGGGCACAGGTCCGGCGCTCGCGGCGGGCACACCCGCCACCCTGGCGCGGATCCGCTCGAGCGATCTGAACGAGGCGCTCGAGCGGCTGCGCGCGAGCGCCGTCGAAGCGCGCGGCGTGGGCTCTCGAGGATTGGCGAGAGAAATGGCGCTCGCCCTGTCGAGCCGCCTCGGCAAGCCGACCGCACGCGGCGTGAGTCCCGCCTCGCCAGCATCGAGCCTCGAGCCAGCCGCACTCATCGATGCTCGGGAGCTGGCCGAAACCGGCATCGTTGTCGGGTATCTGTTCGGCCCCGAGCTGGCCGCGGTCCACGGCGGGCGCATCGCGCTGCTCGCCGAGGCGCTGAGCGAAGGAAACGGGTCTCTGGCTCAACGACTGGCTGTGGCCCGCGGCGCGCCCCCCGCTTCCCGAGGCGCGTCGAGCATCGGATCGAACGTCGAGGTGGTCTCGCTCGGTTCCCGAGGCGGCGTGCTGCTGATGCGGGCGCGAACCCCCACCGAGCAGGCCGCTGCGGCGTGGAAGGTGATCGAGGGAACGATCAACTCCATCCGCTCGCTGCGGCTCGCCGAGCCGGCGGTGCTGCGTGCGCGCCAGCGGCTCGATGCTCGCGCACAGTCGATCGAATCGGACGCGGCGCGGCTCCTGCTCGAGCGCGTCGTTCCCGAGCCGGCCTGGGCTTGGCCGCCGGAGAGCCGCTGGCAGCGACCGCCTACGGCTGTCGAACTGCTAGCTACGGCTCAGGCGCTCACCGGTGAAGAGCAGCGGCTGATCGCCGTGGCCGGCCCGGCGCTCGGGCCGCTCGGTGAGCTGATCTCCCCCTCACGGATCGTGGCCGCCGATGATTTCTGCCCGGATCAGCCCACGGGCCTGTGCCGCCCCGGGCCGCCGCCGCCGCCGGCACGAGCGGAGGCCGATCCCGCGCCGCGGCTCGCACTCGAGGTGCTGAACGCTCTCGGCGGCGATCGCGTGCAGGCCGTGCCGGTGACCTTCTCGGCCCGCTACCGGATCGAACAGCACACGCCGCTGGGGCCAGCGGTCTCGATGCTCGAGCTGCGCGGCGACGATCAGCGGGTGTCGATGCGTCTCGAGGGCGAAGACTGGACGCTGGAACTCGACACCGACGCGCAAGTGATCGTCACCGAGAAGAGCAACGGGAGCCGCGTCGGCACCGATCTCGAGCAGATCGACCGCATCGAGTCAGCGGCGTACTTGCAGCCGGCTTTGCTGGCCGCCGCCGTGCAGAGCGGCATTCTGCCTGGGTCGCAGCGAGAGGTCTCGTGCAGCGATGGACGGTGCCCCGCGCTCGAGACCGCACTGCCAGAGGGTCGTCGGGTGCAGCTCGTGCTCGATCCCGCGCGCACCGTCGTGCTCGAACGCCGGACGTGGTGGCGAGCCCGCGAGCAGGGACGGGCGGCTGACGAGATCGTGCGTTACCTCGCGTGGCGCATCATCGACGGTATCCGTCTGGCGACATCGTTCGACGTCTCGTCGTACGGCGAGCCGGTGCGCCGTTGGACGCTCGAGGCGTGGAGCTGGACGGCAGACTTCGACTCCCATGGGGCTGAACGCGCTGGCGGCGCTGGCGGCTGAGGCGAGGCGCGCGTTCGAGATGGCGGGGCGGGGTCGCGTCGTTAGAATGACGCGATGACGTCGCGACAATGCCGAGGGGGAGCCGACGGGAGCCGAGGGGGCGGGCCGATGAAACGCCCCGATGAGATCGGCCGGCGAGGTCGGGACAGCTGGCGGGGTGGACGAAGAGCATGAGCGAGGAATCGGGCACGCAGACCGCGTCGCGAAAGCGCGAGCGGCTCGATGAGGTCACGATCCGCCTGGCGGGTGACTCCGGTGACGGCATTCAGGTCACGGGTGGCCAACTGACGTCGACCTCCGCCCTCGCCGGCAACGACGTCGCCACGTTGCCCGATTATCCGGCGGAGATTCGCGCTCCGGCAGGTACCTTGCCCGGCGTTTCGGGCTTTCAGTTGCAGTTCTCCTCACACGACATCATGACGCCGGGCGACGCTTCCGACGTGCTGGTCGCCTTCAACCCTGCTGCGCTGAGGACCAATCTCTCGGACCTCAAGCCCGGGGGCATCCTGATCGTCAACAAAGACACGTTCGTTGACACGAACCTGAAGAAGGCCGGCTACGCGCACAACCCGCTCGAGGACGACAGCCTGTCGGGTTGTCGCGTCTTTCCGGTCTCGATGACGGCGCTGACGCGCGAGGCGTTGAAGGACTCTGGGCTGTCGGTGCGTGAGATCGATCGCTGCAAGAACTTCTTCGCGCTCGGCATGGTGTACTGGCTCTATCAGCGATCGCTCCAGCCGACGATCGGTTGGCTCGAAGCCAAGTTCAAGCATCGTCCCGAGCTCGCCGCGGCCAACGAGGCGGTTCTGCGCGCGGGGTACAACTACGCCAACACGATCCGCGCCTTCCAAACCAGCTACGAAGTGCCCCCGGCGCGGCTCGCGCCGGGCACGTACCGCAACATCGATGGCAACGAAGCCATCGCTCTCGCGCTCGCCACCGTCGCCCACAAGTCGGGCCTGCGCGTCGTGCTCGGCTCTTATCCGATCACGCCGGCGTCGACCATCCTGCACATGGCGAGCCGGCTGCATGCTCACGACGTCCTGGCGTATCAGGCTGAAGACGAGATCGCCAGCATCGGCGCCGCCGTCGGTGCGTCTTTCGCCGGTGGTCTCGGCGTCACGTCGACCAGCGGGCCCGGCATGGTGCTCAAGACCGAGATCCTCGGTCTGGCGGGCATGGTCGAGCTGCCGCTGATCGTGATCGACGTGCAGCGAGCGGGCCCGTCGACCGGCCTGCCGACCAAAACCGAGCAGGCGGACCTGCTGATGGCCCTCTGCGGCCGCCATGCCGAGCTTCCGCTGCCGGTGCTGGCCGCCGCCACGCCCGGCGATTGCTTTTGGATGACGATCGAGGCCGCGCGGCTGGCGATCCGCTACCGCACTCCGGTCATCCTGCTCTCCGAAGGCTATCTGGCGAGCGGAGCCGAGCCGTGGCGCGTTCCCGAGCCTGACGAGATCCCCGCCATCGAGCCGGGCTTCCTCACCGACCCCGGCGAGCATCGCGGCAGCTACGCGCGCGATCCGCGCACGCTCGCGCGCCCTTGGATCAAACCGGGCACGCCGGGTCTACAGCACCGCGTCGGCGGGTTGGAGAAGGACGAGCACGGAGACGTCTCGTACGATCCGTTCAACCACGAGCGGATGGTCCGCCTGCGGGCGGCCAAGGTCTCGGGCATGGTCGAGGCGATCCCCCCAGCGGTTCTCGAGGCGGGCGAGCCGACCGACGAGCTGCTCGTCGTGGGCTGGGGCGGAACGTATGGGGCGATCACCCAGGCCGTTCGAGAGGCACGTGCCGAGGGGCTCGCCGTCGCGAGTCTGCACCTGAGATATCTGCATCCTCTGCCGCGCGGCTTGCACGACCTCCTGCGCCGCTTCGCGCGCGTTCTCGTCGCCGAGCTCAACACCGGCCAGCTCCGGCGATGGCTGCAATCGGAGTTCGCGATCGAGCTCGAGGGGCTGAACAAGGTTCAGGGGCTGCCGTTCCGCGTCGGCGAGATTCGCGAGCGGATCGCTGCGATCTTGGGAGACTGAACATGTCGAGCCTCGATGCCCCCCTTCACAGCAAGAAAGACTTCGCCAGCCAAAACGAGGTCCGCTGGTGTCCCGGTTGCGGCGACTACGCCATTCTCAGCTCGGTGCAGAGCGTGTTTGCCGGGCTCGGCATCGCCCGCGAGAAGTTCGTCATCGTCTCCGGCATCGGCTGTGCGAGCCGGTTCCCGTACTACACGGAGACCTACGGCTTTCACACGGTGCACGGACGCGCGCCCTCGTTTGCGACCGGCATCAAGCTCGTCAACCCGGATCTTTCCGTGTGGGTCGTCACCGGCGATGGGGACGCGCTCGCCATCGGCGGAAACCATCTCGTGCACGCCCTGCGGCGCAACGTCGGCGTCAAGATCTTGCTGTTCAACAATCGCATCTACGGCCTGACGAAAGGGCAGTACTCGCCGACGTCGGAGCTGGGCAAACGCACGCCCTCGACACCGGTCGGATCGCTGGATCGTCCGTTCAACCCGCTGGCTGTCGCCCTCGGAGCCAACGCGACGTT
>CP070706.1:1862407-1865071 GCA_020350085.1 Acidobacteriota bacterium | reverse complement strand
GCACGGCCCTGGCCAATATGACCGCGGCCTTCACCACCAACAACGAGAAGTTCAAGGCCGTGGAGACGGAGGTGCTGGAGCTGCTCAAACAGTTCGCCGCCCTTCAGCAGCGCTTCGTCGAGCTGATGGCGGAGTTCACCGGCCATCAGCCGCTGCTGGCGGTGATCGAGACGATGGGGCTCGAAAACGGCCGCCAGAGCGGCCTCCTGCCCGCCGCCGCGGACGCGCTGGCAGAGGCGCTCTCGAGCGAGTCCGCGGTCGCCAGCGTGCTGCATCGGATCGACCCGAGCTGGCTGCTCGAGCATGGAGTGCACCTAGCACCGCCGGCGCTTCTCGAGCAGACGGCCGCGCAGCTCGAGGGATTTCTCGACTCGGGCGAATCGGAGCTGAAGATCTCGGGGTGGTCGGCGCTCAACGAGCTGCTCGCCCGCTCGATCACCGAGCGGCTGAATGATCCAGCGGCGATGAGCGCCGCCTCTGGTGAGGGCAGGCGCGGTCTCGGCCTGCTCGCCGCATTTCTGGCGGCGGAGGAGCAGTTCCTCGCCGATCCGCAGCAGTCACGCGCCGAGTGGAGCCGCGACGAGCTGATCGCGCAAGCCGTGGCGCGGGCCCCAGGTCTGGCACCCGGCGGCTATCTCGGCAGCGAGGACGGCAGCCTGCTCGTTTTGGTCGTCCAGCCGAGCGATGCGGACGATTCCTTGCCGGCACTGCGACGGCTGGTCGATGCCGTCCGCTCGCGGGCGGCCGAGATCGAGCGCGCGCATCCCGGCGTGCGCGTCGCCTTGACCGGAAACCCGGCGCTCGTCGTCGACGAGATGGCTGCCGTTCGCAATGACACGCTCAAAACGTCTGGTCTTGCCGCTTCAGGCGTTGCGATTCTCGCGCTGCTCGCTTTTCGGTGGCGCTCTCACGCGATACTCGCGTTGCTCGCACTCGGTGTAGGCGTGGGATGGGCCTGGGGAGCGGTGCGTCTCGAGGTGGGCTACCTGAACATGATCACGTCGTCGTTTCTCTCGACGCTGATCGGGGTCGGCATCGCCTACGCGATTCACCCGATCTCGGAGTACGAGCTGGAGGGCGCTCACACGCGCGACGCTCGAAACGCCGTTCGCGGCGCTTTCCACTGCACCGGCGCAGCGGTGATCGTTTCCGCGGTGACGACCGCAGGTGCGTTTCTCGCGATCTTGTTGATGGACTTTCGCGGCTTTGCAGAGATGGGGCTCGTTGCCGGCATCGGTGTGCTGCTGTGTCTCGTCGCCACCCTGACGGTGTTGCCGGCGCTGCTGACGATCGTCGGCCGTTACCGGCAGGGACACATCTCCAATCGTGCGCGCCAGGCGCGGCTCGCAGCAGTCGACAGGCTGTGGGTCGATACGCTGGCGAGGCTCGTCTGCCGCGACCCTTTGTTGGTGTTCGCTCTGTCGGTTCTCGCCACAGCCGCGTCCGTCTGGGCGGCGTGGGGACTGCGCTTCGATCTCGACATCTTGGAGCTGCTGCCCGCAGGGACGGAATCACGTGTCTATCTGGAGCAGGTGATCGAGCGCGCCGAGCTGACGCCGCACTACAACATGGTCGTGGCCGACGACTTATCGACGCTGCGCGACATGCGCGAGCGGGCGTCAGCTCAACCGGAGATCGCTCGCTTCGAGTCGATCTTGGGCCTGCTGCCGCAGGATCCAGAACGCACGCGTCGTGCCCTCGAGAAGCTCCGCCCGACAGTGGTCCGCCTGCGCTTCGAATCTCGAGTCGGCGAGCGGGGCGAGGGATTCGAGCGGGCGCTGGGCTCGTCGTTGCAGGCTTTGGAGGCGGCGCTCTCCGATGCCGGCGAAGCGGCTTTCATCGCTGGGCTCGGTGAGCTGGCTGCACCGCTCGAGCAGCTCAGAGCGCGTGCAGAGAGGCTCGGCAGCGCGGTCGCTGGAGCCGATGCTGGCCGAGTGATGCAGTGGCACACCGCTGAGCGCGAGCTCGTCGAGCTGATGCGAGCCGACATCGACCGGTTGCTCGCTGCCATCGAAGCTCCGCCACCGACTATCGATGAGCTACCGCGCGAGCTTCGCCGCCGGTTCGTAACGGCACGCGGACGATATGTCGCGATGCTCCACCCTCGAGACGACATCTTCTCGCGTCTGCCGCTGAGGCACTTCAACGAGGCCTGCCGGCTCGTGGCCGCGGATCCGATCGGTTTTCCGTGGATGTTCGAGATCATGGCGACGCGGATCACCGGCGGCTTTTACAGGGCTTTCGGTGTCGGAGGACTGATCGTTCTGCTGACGCTGCTCGCCGACTTCCGCGCTCTGCGTCCGGCATTGCTGGCGATGATTCCTCTGGCAGTCGGCGTGATCTGGCTGCTGGGGCTGATGCGTCTTGTCGGGTTGAACTTCAATCTGGCCAATCTCGTCGCATTACCGCTCGTGCTCGGCGTCGGCATCGACAATGGCGTGCACGTCATCCACCGGTTGCGTCTGGAGGGCGAGGCGGGGATCACGACGGTGTTGCGGCACACGGGTCGTGCGATTCTGATCGCGTCGCTGACGACGATGATCGGCTTCGGCAGCCTCGCCTTCGCCTCGCACCGCGGTATCGCCAGCCTCGGCATGGTCTTGTTGCTCGGCGTGGGAACGAGCCTGATCGCCGCCACGGTGCTACTGCCCAATCTGCTGCTCG
>CP070706.1:1844613-1862307 GCA_020350085.1 Acidobacteriota bacterium | reverse complement strand
GTGGGCTCGCTGCCTTCGACCGCTTCGGGCCGACAGACACTCGGTGAGAACCTGGCACAGGTAAACGTGGTGCTGCATGAACAGGCGACTGCTGCCACTGAGGCCGGCGCGGTGGAACGCGTGCGAGAGGTGCTCACGCTCTATCCCAGCGTCGAGGCCGAGCTGATAAAGCCCTCGGTCCTCGCGCTTCGTCCTCCGGTCGTCGTCAATATTTTCGATGACGATCTCGGTGTCTTGGATCGCCAGGCGCAGCGCGTCACCGAAGCCGTCTCGCTCGTGCCCGGTGTGAAAGACGTGACCAGCACCTCCGAGCCGGGAAGTCCCGAGGTGAGGATCGCGCTCGATCGCGAGCGAGCTGGTGCGCTCGGGATCAGCGCAGAGCAGATCGGCGAGACACTGCGCAGACAGATCCGCGGCGAGATCGTCGGCGAGTTTCGCGAGGAAGAAGAACGCCTCGACATTCGCGTGCGGGCGTCGAGCGACTGGCGCGATCGCGCCAGCGAAGTCGGCTCGTTGCGGATCAGGCGGGGCGGAGATGGGTCCGAACCGGGGACGAGCGTGCCGGTCTCGGCCGTAGCGGACGTCGAAATCGACCGCGGCCCGGCGGCGATCTATCGCGTCGGCAGCGCACGCGTGGCGCAGGTCATCGGCTTGACGACGAGTCGAGATCTCGGTCGTGTACTGACCGATGTGCGCCAGGCAATTGCCCGGATCGCCCCGAGCGAGGGAGCGGTCATCGAGCTCGCCGGCCAGGATCAGGACATCAAGATCTCGTTCGACAGTCTCAAGCTGGCCCTGGCGTTGGCGGTGTTTCTCGTCTACGTCGTGATGGCGATGCAGTTCGAGTCGATCCGCTACCCGTTCGTCATCCTGCTTTCGGTTCCGATGGGAATCGTCGGTGTCGTTGCGGCTCTGATGCTGAGTCGGACCTCGATCAGTGTCCTGGTGCTGATCGGTTCCGTGATGCTCGCCGGCATCGTCGTCAACAACGCGATCGTCCTCGTCGATGCGATCAATCGTCGCCGTCGTTTGGGAGAAGCGTTGGACGACGCCATCCTCGGCGGCGGGCGAGAGCGGCTGCGGCCGATCCTGATGACGACGACGACGACCGTGTTGGCTCTACTGCCGATGGTGCTCGGCCTCGGAGCCGGTAGCGAGCTGCGCGCACCGCTGGCAATCACGGTGATCGGCGGGCTGACGGTGGCGACGGTGCTGACGCTGATCGTCATCCCCTGTGTTTACAGAATCTTCTCCGGCAGGATTCGCGAAGGCGAGTCGGCTTCGGCCGCCGCAGCCCGGATGGCGCCAGACGAGGCCACGACGTGAGAATCGCCGACATACCGATCGACCGCCCCGTCGCCACGCTGATGCTGCTGCTCAGCTTGATGGTGCTCGGTGCGGTGGCGGTGTTTCGTCTTCCGCTCGACTTCATGCCGATGGTGGCCGAGCCTGAAGTCGACGTCGAAGTGCCGTTTCCCGGCAGCCACCCGCTCGAGGCCCTCAAGCAGGTCGCGATGCCGATCGAGGAGGAGCTGGCGACGATTCCCGAGGTGCGCTCGATCACCTCGCGGGTCAACGCGGGCAGTGCCAACATCGAGACGCGTTTCGACTGGTCGGTCGACATCGACATCAAGAAGATGGAGGTGCGAGAGGCTGTCGAGCGCGTGCGTCCCAGCTTGCCCGACGGGCTCGGCCATATCAGGGTCGAAGGCGATATCGACGGGCCCGGCGGCGGTGCGATTCTGCACGGGCGCATCTCGGCGCAGCGCAGCCTCTCGGAGTCGTGGGATCTGCTCGACCGGCGCATCCGCCGGCCGCTCGAGCGCGTGCGGGGCGTGGCGCGTGTCAATCTCTACGGCGTCGAACCGCAGCAGGTGCGCATCGAACTCGATCTCGACGCTCTGAAGCGCCACGGCATCAACGCCGGCGAGGTGATGTCGCGCATCGACGCGGCAAATCTGGACATGGATCTCGGCACGATCCGCGGCGATGTTCTGCGCTACGACGTCCGCACCGAGAGCCGCTTTCAGGATGTCAGTCAGCTGCGCGCGCTCGATCTCGGCCCGGAAGGCTTGAGGCTCGCCGATGTAGCCCGCGTCGTCCAGGAAGAACCGCGACTCGATTACGGCCGGCACCTCGACCGCAAGTTCGCGATCGGCATCGATGTGTTCAAAGAGCCGACCGCCAACACCGTCGATACCATCACCCGGCTGATGGAGCGCATCGAAGAGGTGCAGCGCGACCCAGAGCTCGAGGGCGTGAGGTTGCTCGTTTGGAACAATGCCGGGGAGGAGATTCTCAACTCACTGACGGGACTCAGAAATGCCGGCATCTTTGGCGGCTTTCTGGCGGTCGCGGTGCTGTTCGTCTTCTTACGTCGCGTGCGGACGACGTTGGTCGTGGCCGTGGCGATTCCGTTTTCCCTGCTCGTCACCTGTGGGGCGATGTATCTCCTCGGTGCGCAGTTCAACGTGCTGACGCTGCTCGGACTGATGCTCGGCGTCGGCATGTTGGTCGACAACGCCGTCGTAGTGATGGAGAACATCCACCGCCGCCAGGCGCACGGCTTCGATCCGAAACAAGCGGCGCGCATTGGCACGAGCGAGGTTTTTCTCGCGGTTCTCGCCTCGACGGCGACGACGATCATCGTCTGGTCCTGGCTGTTCGTCTCGGATCGCGATCATCTGACGATCTACATGGGCGAAGTGGCGATGACGATCTGCCTCGCCGTGGTCTGCTCGCTGCTGATCTCGGTCACGTTCATTCCGCTCGCCGCGACATACTTCGTTCCCCGCAAGAAGGTGCAGCCAGGCTTTTTGCTCACACGAGTCGTGCCGGCATATCGGCATCTTCTGGGCTGGACGCTTCGCCACCGCTTCATTACGCTGATCGGACTGCTCGCTCTTGCGACGAGTGCAGCCTATCCGATCATCAAGATCGAAAAGCGGGGTGATCCGAAGTTCCGCGAGTCTCAAGTGGGGATCAGCTACGAGATCCACGACCCGGCTACCAAAGAAGTCCTCGAGGGCTACGTCGATCAGGTGGAAGCCTGGCTCGAGTCGCGCAAGGAGGAGCTGGGCTACGAGAACGTCTACTCGTGGTTCAGCGAGAACAGTGGAACGGTGACGATCGTCTATCTTCCCCGGGAACAAGCGAGTGAGGAATCGATCGCCCGGCTTCGCAAGCAGCTCGGAGAGGATCTGCCCGTCATCCCCGGCGTGAAGCTCAGCGTCGGTGAGCGCGAGTGGTGGCGTCACGGCCGTCAGGGGCGGCGCATGGTCGCGATCTCGATTCAGGGCGATGATCCGGAGTACCTGCAGACGCTGGCCCAGCAGGTCGAAGAGCGGATGATCGACCTGTCCGACGTCGTGGAGGTCTACGGTCCGTCGATCTCTGGTCAGAAGGAAGTCCGTGTGCTGCTCGATCCGGACAAGGTGCGCGCACTTGAGCTGACACCGCAGCTGATCGCGGATGTCGTGGCGTTCGCGTATCGCGGGCGACACCTGCGCCGTTTCAAGGGAGAGCGCGGGGAGCTGGAAGTCGTGGTGGAGCTTCCAGAGGATGCTCAGCCGGGGCTCGCGTCACTCAACGATCTGCCGATTCCCCGGCAGGACGGTGCGACCGTTCCGCTGGCTTCCGTCGCCGAGGTGACGATCGCCCGCACACCACCTCACATCCGTCGTGAGGACCGAGAGACGTCTCTCGTCGTCAGCGTCCAGTTCGATGAGTCGATCACGACCGAAGAAGCGAAGCAACGTGTCAGTGAAAGGATGGCTGGCTTCACGCTGCCCGAGGGCTATTCGTGGGACTTCGGTCTCTGGGGCCGCTATCGCGACGAAGGTCTCGGGCAGATGCTCAACGGCGTCTTGCTCGCGCTGGCAGTCGTCTTGTTGTTGATGGCGGCGCTTTTCGAGTCTCTGACCCAGCCGCTGGCGATTCTGATCACACTGCCGCTGGCGTTTTTCGGCGCGTTCTGGATGCTGTGGCTGACCGGCTACGAGCTCGACGCGGTGGCGTTCATGGGTGTCGTGATCTTGATCGGCATCGTCGTCAACAACGGCATCGTCATGGTCGATCACGTCAACGCGCTCAGGCGTGCCGGTAAGCCTCGAAGCGAGGCGTTGCTCGAAGGGTGTGGCGATCGCCTGCGCCCGGTCTTGATGACGGCCCTGACGACATTGTTCGGACTGATTCCGCTCGCGATGTCCGCGTTTACGGTGGCCAACGCCTACATTGACTCGCTGGCCGTCGCCGTCATCGGCGGGCTGACGACCTCGACCCTGTTCACCCTGCTTGCCCTTCCCGTCTGGTACACGGCGATCGAAGACGCCGGCTCACTGGCGATCCGGATGTTGCCGAGAAAGCTGCGGCGAGATTCGTGGGCAGGTCCGAAGTCGGGCGTGCTCGTGACGCGCAGCTGACCCCACGAGACAGGACTCTTTTGCCCGAAACCGGCTTCGCTGGCGCGAGGATGCGGACACGAGCTGCAGCGCCTCGATCCAATCGCCGTGCCGATCCGGCCTCGGTTGAGCCATCCGCGACTCGGCTTGAAGCCATCCTCATCGCGAGATCGGCCGGCGGTCGATAAGGGCGACGACCAGAAACGTGACGATGCTGACCGACCACGGCAAGTAGATTTGGATGGGGCAGCACGCGCCACGAGTTGGGTGCGGCGATCCAGGGCGCGAGAGAGGCTCCCGTGGCGGCATGTGTCCAGCTCGCCGAAGAGCGCCGACAAAGCGACGGCCAAAACATCGTCGTCAGAACGATCAGTGTGTAGCTGGTGGAGAGCGTTGGCCGACCAGCAGCATCTTCAGGATGCCGCTGACCGTCAGCGCCAGCAGCAACGTCACGATGCTCAACGCGGCCACCGTCCAGCGACAGACGACAAGATCTCGCTCGGCGCTCAGCTGAGGGGCAAAGAAGCGTTTGATGATGTCGCTCGAAACCAGCGTGGCGCTGCCCATCAGCAGCGCCGAAGCGGTCGAGACGTCGGCGGCCCACAATCCGGCGAGGATCGTCCCCGCCGCGAGCGGAGAGAGCTTCAAGACGGTCCTGGGCAGCGCTTCGGCCGCGATGATCCCCGGAGGAAGTACGGCCGCGCCCATACCGATCAGGGCGCTGATGAAGCCGACAGGAAGAATCAGTAGCGCGCCGAGTAGGTAAGCTCGCGAAGCACTACGCTCGTCGCGCAAGGCGAGACCGACCTGAATCACGGACTGTGTCGAGTGGGCCTGCGTGATCATCACGAGGAACCATGCTGCAATCAGCCCTGGTCCGACCGCGAGCAGATCGAACCCCGGGTGGTCTCGGGGCAACAGTTCGTTCAGACCGCCAATTCCTCCCAAACGATCGATCGTGAGCACAGCGCCGAGCATGATGCCGACATAAACGACGATGATGACGATCACGTTGGTCAGGCCGGCCGCCCAGGCGGCGTTGTACCTGCCCGCGGAGATTCCCGCGGTGTCGGCGCGCTCGGCCACGCCGATCGTCGACGCGCCGCCGACGGCAAGTCCGGCCAGCAGAGCCGCCGGGGACACAACTCGGCGAATTCCGTCCGGCGAGCAGGTAGCCGACCAGACCACCACATCACGGAGAACGGGGCGAGGACGTAGACCATGACGATCGCGATCGAGTGTGTCACATCGATCACCTCCTACTGAATCCGATGAGACGATTCAAGTCGTCGTCTCGAGCTCGGTGAAGGACCTCACGGGTGACGAAAAAAGCGGTCAAACGGTCGCGGCAGGCTGAGCGGATCGATCTGCCGGGCGCGCGATTCCAGGTCGACCGAATTGAGAGTGTGCCAGTACAGCAGCACCCTGTCCGGCTGGGATCTCTCTCGCGCGGCGGCCAGAACCGCAGCGAAAGTCTTCGCGGTATAGGTCTCGTCCAGCTCGATGCCGTCGCTCTCACGCAGAATGTCTGCCGCTTCTCGCCCGGCCGCTGACGGGTGGCCGTAGCCTGCACCGAGAAAGTCATCGATCACCGTCGGAGGCTCGAGCGGTACGTCGGGAAGACGTGCGCCAGAGCGGACCAGGAGTTGATAGGCCTTGTTGGCGAGCGAGAGCACGTGACGTGGCGTTGCCAGAGGAATCGGGCCCCACTGAGCGGGTGCGATGCGGACGCCGACGACGCGCGATCGCAGCCCGGCGAGCTGCACGCCGAGCGCCAAGCCAGCCAGGGTGCCGCCGGAACCGAAGGCACAGAAGATCTGATCCGGCGCGGGGAGCTGACCCTCGTCGATTTGCTGTTTCAGTTCGAACGCCGCGTTGACGTAGCCGAGCGTGCCGGAAGCGTTCGATCCCCCGCCAAAGAGAAAATAGCTGCTTGACCGCCGCAGTCGCTGAAGCGCGAAGTAGTGGATCACCGCTTTGAGCAGGGTCCTGCAGTAGATTAGCTCGGCACCGTTGCCGTGCATCAACAACAAGTTCTGCAGCACGTGAGGAGATGGGGGCTGATCGAACAGAATGATTGAGCAGGCCAGGCCCAACTTCTTGGCGAAAATCGACGTGGCCAGGCCGTGATGCGTGCCCAGAGCGCCCAGCGTCACCACATGCGTCCTTTTCTGCTGTAACGCCTCGCCGAGGCTGAATTCCAACTTGCGCGTCTTGTTTCCGCCGTACTCTGAAGAAGTCTTATCGTCGCGTTTGATCCAGAGCTGAGCGTCGCCGACACAGCGTACGCGCTGCACGGGTGTCGGAAGCTCTGCGAGAGCAACCCACGCGAGCCGAGGATCGAGTTCTGGCAGGAAGCGATGGAAAAGCGGTGTCTTGGCCAGCATATGATGAGCGCACCCGGCTGGAGCCTGCTTCCTCCGTTCGGTCAAGTCTACACTCGGCCCGAATCGTTTGCGGGATCAGTCGAGGTGTTGCTGAGCGCACGAGATGTCGAGCGAGCAAGGGAGGGTGCGAGGTTCACGAGCCTCGAGATGCAATGGGCAGTTCGGGAGCTCGAGTCAGATCCCTTCATCTGGGTTTCGCGGCCCGCGACCTGCGGTACACGAGTAGGGCAGCCAAGAGAGCGGCACCGATAGTGACGAGATACAGTCCGAGCCCCAGCCAGTCTTCGGGCAGTCTGAAGAGGTAACGAAGAAAGCCAACGATCTGCGCCGTGGCCACCAGGGCCAGAAGAGCAGATGCGACTAAGACTCTTCTCGAGTCGTCTGTGCTCACCGTCGCGCGTCTCCATCAATCGGCATCAGGCTGTATCGTAACCGCTCCGTCTTCTCCCAGCGCCGGCCCAGAAGTCTCGATACTCGGCTTGTTTGTGCGAGCCAGCGAACCCACAGAAACGACAGGCCTGCCGGCAGCAGGCCGAAAAAGACGACACCGTACAAGCCCGTCACCGGAGTCTGCGCGTCGAGGCCTTGGAACCAGACGCCGACCGAGGCGTTGACGAGATAGTGGATGAGTATCACGGGGAGCAGAGAACGAACGAGCAGGTAGATCTCCGCGTACATCACGCCGAGGCCGAAGGCCCAGACGACCTGACAGACGACCCACACCGAGTCCACTCTCGGGTTCAACAAGTTGAGCGCGTGTAGGCCGGCGAAGATGGCTGCCGAGATCAGTACCGTCCGCGAACGCGTGGTGTATCTGAGCAGAAGAGTCACCATTACACCCCTGAACACCAGCTCCTCGAAAATCGCAGGGATCACGGAGCGAGTCGCGAGAAGATCGAACTTCGACAAATCGAGCTCGAAGGCCAAGCCAGCACTCGAGAGGTAGACGAAAGAGCCTACCCGGTGGCTCAAAGCGAAGATCAGGTAACAGGACAGTGCAATCAGCAGACAAAACCGAAGCGGCTGGATCTTCGTCAGGCCGATTTCAGCCACATACGAACGGGGCGGCATGCGTCCCGAGGGCAGGCCGAGACCCAATGGGACGACGAGTAGGGCGAACGTGGCAAAGATGGCGGCCTTCACGAATAGGCCGGCGACGCAGTCTGTTACCTGGACCGAGGCACGAGCGATCTCCGAGAGAATCTCTGCGCACAGATACGCGACGATCAGTGCGCCGACGGCGACGACGGGTCTCTCGCAGAGCGACTTCGACATGATTCACGTACCCACTACGTTCCCAATGCACTGGCTGACGGTCGGTCTGTCGAGCCGACGTCACGAATCTCTCCGCAGCGCGAGTTACGCTCTCTCGATCGCAACAGACGCAGGATCCGCACGCGCGTATGCCGGTGATGCATGATCGGATAGGCATTTATGAGGAGATTCACGAACGCGTTTTCGAGAGCATCGCTGAGCCTACCCGCGGAAAGCCGATGTGCTGACAAGAACAACAAAGCGATGAAGAACGGCAGATGAAGCACTTCGAAAACACACGCGCGATAGAAGAAATCTCGCGCAGCGCCCAGAGACGATCCCGCCAGCGTGTAAGGCCTCATGCGTGCGCCGGTCAAGCGACGCACGAGGATGCCTCCCGTCGGAATGACGCGCCCGAACAGGTGAACACCGAGGGCCCGGTACAATTTCCCGTTTCCGCTCCGCTCGAGCTGGGTCGGTACGAAGTAGGCGCGTACGATTCTCCTCAGCCGGTCGTGAGGCTCTATCAGGCGGTTGTAGGCCCGATAGAGCCAGCCCCATCCGTCATCGTAGGGAAGCTCTGTGCTCATGGCTGAGAGCACTCCGCACTCGGCTTGCCCGCTCGCCGTTGGGCGAGATGAGCGAGCCTCCTCACCAGCTCGATCAGAGCACCGCGCGTCTGACGGGGAACATCTTCGAGCAACTTCTTGTGTCCTTGTCGAACCTCGTTCGCGACTCGACGGTGCAGGCGCCGCCCATTCGCGGTGGGCTGCAACTGAACAGCTCTCCGATCCTCAACGTGAGGGGTTCTCACCACCAGTCTCTTTTCCACCAACGCGTCCACCACGCGGCTCACGGTGCTCTTGTCGAGGAAAAGGTGGCTCGCCAGCTCGTTGAGCGTCAGCGGCGCGCCCCGAATCACGCCTTCCAGGGCGTAACACTGCGTCACGCTCAGTCCGTGACAATACGTGCGGTCACGGTCGCGAAATTGATACGCGCGTATGAAATCGGACAAGGCGCCGTAGAGTGCCTCGGCGTCCTCGTCGAGCTTCGAGTCGGACCTCGTGCGAGCAGCCACGCTTCGCGCCGGCATGAGCGCTCTCCCACAGGCGGACTTCCATGACGAGCCGCGTCGAGAATCAGCCGGTAGTTGTATAATGCAATAGTTGCGTACACCAACTATAGTCACGTCACGGACCCTTGTCAACCACTGACGGTTCGAGATCAGAAGCCGTAGATGGCGGAAATCGACACGGTGTCGACCAGCTCGGACAAATCGACGCCGAGATCGAACTGCACGCGGTTGAAGACAACGCCGACACCGGCCGCGACATGCAGCTCGTCATCCCCGGGTTGGCGAAGCGCCGTGATGACGAAGCCCGCATCGTCCGTTGCTCGCAATCGATGCTCCGGATCGTGCCAAACACCGGCTCTCACAGCGATGACAGGAGAAGACCGCAAGAACACGTACTTGGCTCCGAGATGCAACTCGTCTCCGTCGTCAATTGTCGCCGTTCGCTCGAAACTTCCAGGATCGAGGCTCTCCACGATGCTCGCGTATTCGACACGATCCCACTCGAAGCCGACCGTCAGCGCGTCATCTCGAGATCTGAAGGCGATCCCGAGGCCGTAGACGTCCGGCAGTTCGACGGGTGAAGAAACGGAACCCAGCAGACTTCCGGGCGGCAGCGGAAGCCCTGGACCGCTGAAAACCTCCGCCCGCAGCTCGAAATCAGGACCCTCACGGAAAAAGCCACCGAGCCGCCACCGATCGGCGATCTTCCACATCAGTCCACCGCTGAACCCCCAATCCGTCGAGTCGATCGAGAAAACGGTGATCATTTCAAGGTCTTCGAGCAGGTAGGGATTGGGATCGAAAAGGCTCGTCGCGTTGTACAGAGCGGATGTGGCACGCAGGTCGCCGTCGAAGTAACTCACGCCCACGCCCACGCTCACTTCTTCTGTGACTCGATAAGCCGCAGCCAATGCATGGCTGACGATCTCGAAGTCAACGGAAGATCTCTGCTCACTGAATCGCTCGACAGCTCCGGGAGGACCTTCCGGCACCGAACGAATCAAACCCTGTGTTTCGCTGGAGAACTCGAAGTTGGCGAGTTGGTGCCGATAAGCAGCCAGGCGCCACCGGCCTCGCGGATACACCACAGAGGCAAAAGAAACGCCAACGATGTCGTTCGACGATTCCGCGATTCGCAGACCAGCCGTTGTATCGACGCCGATGCCGGTCGGCTCACCGGAGATTCTCCCCCCTGCGGTGTAGGGAGTGTCGAATCCCCAGAATCGGCCTTCGAGCGATATCTCCGGTCTGACGAGCTGCACGAGCCCGGCTGGATTCGCGAACGCGGCCGTGGCGTCGTCGGCCAGTCCGGCGAAGGCCCCTCCGAAACCGACGCTGCGAGCGCCAGGGTTTGCAAAGTCGAACTCGATCGCAAGCACGGTCTCCTGCGCGACGACCGTCATCGACGGGGAGAGGGCCACGAGCAGGGAACTCAGCCACCGCCACCGAAAAGCGCTGTGCGAGTCAGCGAATGCCCTAGGCGACATCATCGGCACCAGCTCGGATGTTGAATCGAGGACAAACCAGAAAAGCCCATCTTGAACCCCTACAAAGACTCGATGCACCGGGTCGTGATCAGCTGAGCGTCGATCCGGTCGCGGCTGGTCGGCTCGCAGCACCAACGAGCCGCGGGCTGCCCACTCCGTTCGCGTGGCGATCTAATCGTGAGGGCGACTGTTATCATCTTCCTCTCGGCCAGCCTTTTCTGTGCCGTCGCGTATGGCCCATTGTGATGAGCAGGACTCGCGAGAGACTGTACCCGAGGGGCTGCAGAGCCCGGCTCCGACTTGTCCTCCTCGCCGGGGTCATCAGCCTCGCTCATCCGGCGCTCGCTGACTTCTGGTACGAGCATTACGAGCGAGCGGAGCAAGCCCTCAGAGCCAAGCGCTGGGAAGAGGCGCTCGAGCATCTGAATCGTGCACTCGAGAAGAGAGGTGACTCCAGCGCTCGTGCCCGTACGTACGGCATGAACTTCACGACCTACTTTCCTTACTTGAAATTGGGTGCTGCCTACTTCCACCTCGGCCAGCTCGAAGTAGCACTGCAAGCGCTCGAGACCGAGGAACGCCTCGGCGCGATCCGAGACTCGAAGGCCGATCATGGCGAGCTGAAGCGGTTACGGCAGTTGATTGACGAGGCCCAGCAGCAGCGCCTCGCCGAAGAACGGCTTCACATCGAGAAGATCGTCGACCGCCAGCTCGCCGAGGCAGAGAAGGCCGAGCGACGGGGTGACCTCGAACTCGCCATGCGGGCCGCTGCAGAAGCGCTGGCCGTCTCCCCGGATGACGAACGTGCGCTGACCCTGTTGGAGCACCTGAAAAAGCGGTCCGCAGCGCGACAGAAAGAAAAAGATCTCGAACAACGCGCCGCGGCTCTCGTTGCCGAGGGCAAGACACTGCTGAGCGACGGCCGGTTCGAAGAAGCATCGACCCGCTTCAGCCGCGCCCTATCACTCGCAGACTCGCCCAAGGTGCGCGCACTGTTCGATAAAGCGCAAAGCAAGCTACGCGCACAGCTCGATTCCATCCGTGACGCCGAAAAGCGCTCTGCTCTGATTGCGGACGGTCTGGAAGATGCTGCCACACTGGCCGGCTCGGGCGAGCCAGAACGGGCCCTGGAGCGGCTTCAGAGCGTTCTCGCGGTCGATCCGCGAAACAGCGAAGCTCTCGAGCTGCAAAAACAGCTGCTCGGGATGCAGGAGACTCTCGAGCGAGAGCTCGCCAGGCACAGGACGATTCAAGGTCTCCTCGCCGAGCTCGGTTCTCATCTCGAGGCGAGCGAGTTCGACCATGCCCTCTCGACCGCTCATCGCCTGTTGGCGCTCGATCCCGAGAACGGCACGGCACGCAGCTCGATCACGACGGCTTACCGCGAGTTGAATCGCAAGCTGCTCGGCACCGGCCCCGTGCGAAATTTCCCGCCCGCGATCCGGTTTGCCGATTTTCGCGCAGATCGGCTCCAGGACGGCCTGCCCGTGCAGAAGATAGCTGCCGCTCCGTTCAGGCTGACAGGGACCATCTTCGATGATTCTCCGATCGCGCTGCGCATCGAGCTCGCGTCGATAACGACCACTGATAGCGGTGAACGTGCCGACGCCACCTTCAACGAGGTCGACGCGAGTGTTCGCAGCCAACTGATCGGCGAGAACACCATCAACGAGTTCAGCATCGATCAAAAGCTGCCGCTGGGATTGTCGGTGTTCCGAGTCATTGCGAAGGATCAGAAGGGCCTGATGTCGAGCAGCGAGTACGCCGTGCTCTACGTGCGGCCGCTCCACCGCTCACCGTGGCTCTACGCAACGAGTGGTCTGCTTCTCATTACAGTGGCCGGTGCGGCGTACGGACGACGCGCTTATCGGCGTCGACTACTGCGCACCCGACGTTTCAATCCGTACGTGGCAGGCGCCCCCGTGCTCGACGAGGATCTGTTCTTCGGTCGAGAGCATCTGATCGACCGCATCCTGCAGACGGTCCACAACAACAGCTTGCTTCTTTTCGGCGAGCGCCGCATCGGCAAGACATCACTGTTGCATCACATCAAGCGGCGGCTCGACGCGCTCGAAGACCCGGACTATGAATTCTATTCGGTCTATATCGATCTTCAGGGCACGCCTCAAGAGAGGTTCTTCGCCACCGTTGCCGAGGACGTGTTCGAGACCCTCGCGCCACAACTGGAGGACTTCAGTCCGCATCCGTCGCTGGAAAGTGGCGAGGACTACAGCTATCGCGACTTCGTGAGGGACCTCAGGGCGGCGTTGAGAATCCTCCAAGCACGAAGCTGCAAAAGGATCAAGCTGGTGTTACTGATCGACGAGGTCGACGCGCTCAACGAGTACGATCCGCGCATCAACCAGAAGCTCCGAAGTCTGTTCATGAAGAGCTTCGCTGATCAGCTCGTGGCGGTGGTGGCCGGTGTCGGTATCAAGAAACACTGGGAGAGCGAGGGAAGTCCTTGGTACAACTTCTTCGAGGAGGTCGAGGTTGAACCGCTGACCCGAAGCGAGGCCGAAAGCTTGATCCGCCGGCCGATCGCTGAAGTGTTCGCGCTCGACCAGGCGGTGGTTGATCGAATCGTGTCCTTGACTGGCTGCCGGCCCTATCTGATTCAGAAGCTGTGCCTGGCGCTCGTCGATCGTCTGCACCAGAGCAATCGTCGGAAGATCACTGTCGACGATATCGAAGAGCTCACGCAGCTCGAGCGGGCCTGAACACCATGCCACCGATCCCGTTCGTCGTCGGTCAGTGGGTACGCGGCGAGAAGTTCTATGGCCGCAGCGAGCTGATCGAGGAGATTCTCGACGGGCCGCGCAACAGCCTGTGGCTGCTGGGTACGCGCCGGATCGGAAAGACGTCTCTGCTCAAGCAGCTCGAGCACCTGACGAACGCCTCGGAAAAGCGAGTGTACTTACCGCTGTTCTGGGACTTGCAGGGCGCTGTCACCGAGCGGGAGCTTCACCTGAGCTTCGGCGACGCACTGCTCGACGCAGAGGACGGCCTGAGCGAAGCAGAACTCTCGATCGCCGACGTGGAGGCAGCGGATCTTTTTGCATCTCTGGGACGTCTGAGACGAAAACTGCGCTCTCGAAAAATGCGCCTGCTGCTTCTTTGCGATGAAGTGGAGGAGCTGATTGGGCTGCATCGCATGGAGCCGGCGCTGTTGCGGAAGCTCCGGCGCGCTTTACAGTCCTCGGACGACATCCGCTCGGTGCTCGCGTCGAGCATCAGGTTGTGGGAACTTGCCGATCAGCGCGTCGATACGTCCCCGTTCCTGCATGGTTTCACGCCGCCTCTCTACATCCGCAATCTCACGGATGACGAGGCGCGGGCTCTGATTCGTCAAACACAGAGCCACAATCGGCTGACGACGCCTTTCGACGAGCAGATCGTCGAGACGATTCAAAGCCGGTGCGACAGCCACCCGTACTTGTTGCAGCTGCTGTGCAAGCGATATCTGGAGCTGCAGGACATCGACGAGGCGGTCGAGCACGTCGCGACGGACAGAATGGTCAGTTATTTCTTCTCCGTCGATTTCGAGATGTTATCGGGCGTCGAGCGGAACATCGTGAGAATCATTCGCGAAAGGGCGGCGTCAGATAGCGCGTCGATCCAACGCCACCTGGCACTCGACAGCGCGGCGATCACAGGGCACTTGCACCGTCTTGAAAGCCTCGGGTACATCCGTCGAGATCACGATCGTCGCTTCGTGCTTGCGAACTACTTCTTCCGGCGCTGGCTGGAGCAGCTTCCAGAGGTCCAAGAGCTGTCCGAAGTGGCGGAGACGGCAGGACCGGCGCGATCACCGGCGGATGCGTCTGCAGCTACGGCGACGAGGCAAGACCTTGGCGTGATCAGTGGTCGCTATGATTTGCTCGAGCTGATCGGAGCCGGCGCGATGGGAGTCGTCTACAGAGCGCACGATAGGCTGTTGAACACCACGGTTGCCGTCAAAATACTCAAGCAAGAGTTCGCGGCTCAGTCAGAGGCGTTGGAGCGATTCCGACAGGAGATACTGCTGTCCCGAGACATCGGACATCCGAACATACTCCGCGCGTACGATGTCGGTGAGTCACAAGGACAGATGTTCTTGACCATGCCATGGGTCGATGGTCGCACCCTGGCGAACAAGCTGTCGACAGAAGGCGCTTTACCGGCTGAGACCGTGCTGTCGATCGGGACGAAGATCGCCGCGGCGATGGAGGCGGCTCACGCACGCGACATTCTGCACCGCGACGTCAAGCCGCAGAACATCCTGCTCGATCGCGAGGACGAGCCGTATCTGTCGGATTTCGGCCTCGCACGGCTGCTCGGACAACCGGGCTTGACACAAGGTCACGTGTTTCTGGGAACGCCGTTCTACGCGTCGCCCGAGCAGGCTCAATTGGATGTGGTCGATGAGCGATCCGACATCTATGCACTGGGTGTGGTGATGTTCGAGATGGCCACGGGACGCAAACCTTTCGGTGGCGAGACCAGCGCCGAAGTGCTCGAAAAGCACCGCAGCTCGATGCCGCCGAATCCGCGAAAGCTGAATCCTCGTGTCTCCCGAGAGCTGACGGCGGTGATTCTGCGCTGTCTCGAGAAAGACCCGAAAGAGCGTTTTGCGAGCGCGCGAGAAGTCCGTGAGGCTCTGGAAAGGATCCACGCAAAGCCGAGCGGAGAGGCCTGATGCGGTTTCGGCTCTTTGGCATGGCACTCGTCCTGGCGCTCGTCTCTTGCCCGCACGGAATCGCCCAGGGCCCGCCCAGCCTCGAGTTCAGCTTCTCGAATCCGGGGGCTCGGTCGATGGGATTCGGCGGTGCCTTCGTCGCGCTCGCAGACGACGCGACCGCCGCGTTCGCTAATCCGGCGGGCCTCCAGCAACTCGTGCGGCCCGAGGTATCGCTCGAGCTGCGACGGTGGAGCTACGACACGCCCTACACGGCGGGGGGTAGAGTCTCCGGAGAGCCGACGGAGTTCGGAATCGACACCACGACCGCGTTGCGGTTCGGCGTGTCCTCTGAGGCCACCACCGGCATATCCTTCGTTTCGTTCGTCCAACCACTCGGCAAATGGACAATTGCCGTCTACCCACACCAATTGGCGAAGTTTCAATCCGACATCTTGACCGGAGGATTCTTCGAGGCAGTGCCGGACGGTACTTTCCGGGAGTTCGACCAACGGGTGATGACCAGTCTCGACCTCGAAACGAGCGGTTTTTCGACGACCTACCGAGTGTCAGATCGGTTCAGTGCGGGTGTCGGGCTGTCGTACATGGAGGGAGCGCTTCTGTTCACCACCGGCAACTACTTTCCAGACGGTTTCTTCGATGAGCCTGTTTATCGGCCCCAAAACCAGCTTTCCCAAACGGTCGTCGAATTCGACGACTCGGACTGGGGCCTGACAGCGGGCTTCTTGTGGCAGATCTCTAGTCACTGGAGGATCGGCGGTGCGTGCAGACAGGGCCCCGCATTCAAAGGGAACGCCTCCGTTTACGCTGGAGCTCTGCTCGAGCCCGAAACACCCGCGGGAACACTGCTCGAGAGCATCTCCGGAACACCCATCGCGTTCCCCGATGTCTACGGCGTCGGCGCCGTGTTTCAGTCAGAGAGCCTGACCGTCAGCCTCGAGTGGACTCACGTCGAGTACTCGACGATCGTCGAGAGTCTGGATCCGGAACAGTTTGACGATCTCCCCGTGGTCGACGATGCCGACGAGCTGCATGTCGGATTCGAGTACGTGTTCCTGCGCCCCGATCCCGTCATTGCACTTCGTCTCGGTAGCTGGCTCGATCCGGACCACCGCTTTCGCGCGGACGGGGGTGGGGCGGTCTTTCAAGCGTTCTTTCAGCCGGGTGACGACGAGGTCCACGTCGCGGCAGGCCTCGGGCTGGCGTGGCGATCGTTTCAGCTCGATATCGCGGTCGACCGGTCCGACCTCGTCGACACATCATCGCTCTCGGCGATCTATCGCTTCTGAGCAACCGTTCGGTCAGCTCTCGTCTTCGGTAAGTTTCGTCAGCACCCGCCGTACCTCGTCCGGGCCGCCTTCGCGCAGAACCTCCCCGAGGGCTGCCGGCAGCTCGCGGCTCAGCCGACCGCTGAGCCGACCGTAGACGACCTGCCGCGCGCTGGCGCCGACCACGACGAGATCGGCCACGTCCGCGCCGGCGGAGCGAACCAGAATCGTCCCCGAGCGCGACGCGTCGTGAATCTGAACGACCCGTTCCCAGCCGCGGACGGGGATGAGAGTCACGTCGAGCGCGGGTCCGGCATCTGAAGGGGCTTCGTAAACGGCAAGCTGAAGCTCCTGGAGTCCCGCGAACGGAAGCTCCTGCTCGCCCTCGACCGCGAGGACGCCTTGCAGAAGCAGCGTTGTGAAACGTCCGAGAGTGAACTCGAACACGCTGAGCGGATCCTCACCGCGCTGGCGCACGATCTCGGCGCGGATCATCTCCGGACTGAAGCTCGTGGCGCAGCCCAGCCCCGTGAGGCCGATCAACGTCAACACAATCGCACCCATACGAAGCATACTTCCTCCACTAGCTCCGCCGAACACGGTCAGAGACACAAGAGTAACCGATTCCGCCGCAGCTCGTCTCGATCAGATACGCCAGTGATCATTTCGTTATATGCTGCCGCGATCTCGACCGAAAGGTAGGTGACGCCCGTGGCGATCAAGCAGCTCACAGAAGCGCAAGTGCGAAGCATGAGCCCGGCCGAGAAGGACCGCTGGTGGCTCGATACGATCTTCAAGGGCGATATGCCCCAGCTCACGATCCGTTCGGCACTGACGGGGATGCTGCTCGGCGGAGTCCTGTCGCTGACGAACCTCTACATCGGCATACAAACCGGCTGGACGCTCGGAGTTGGCATCACCTCGGTCATTCTCGCGTTCGCGGCCTTCAAGACGCTATCGAGAGTGGGGCTCGGCTCGGAGATGACCATCCTCGAGAACAACTGCATGCAATCGATCGCTACGGCGGCCGGGTATATGACCGCACCCTTGGTCACCAGCCTGGCAGCCTACATGATCATCACCGAAACGCTGATTCCGATGCACGTGACGATCATCTGGATGATCAGCCTGTCGATCCTCGGCGT
>CP070706.1:1840655-1844513 GCA_020350085.1 Acidobacteriota bacterium | reverse complement strand
GCGGCCAGTGCCAGCACCCAAAGCGCGGCCCAGCCTGTCTTGCCCCAGCCGACGAGCCAGACAACGACCGGCGGCAACAGGTCTTGCAGGGTGAACAGCAGGCTCTGCACCGCGTTCGAGTACACGATCTGCGGTAGCCAAGGCAGGCTGCCCGTCCAGATGCTCGTGTAAGGCAAGCCGTAGACGGTGATCTCCTCGTAGCCTGTAGCGGGCTGCGCGTGCGTCGCGACGAACAGCTGTACGAGCGCGAGCGCTGGCAGAACGAGAAGACCAAAACGCCACGCGGTGGCACGTCGCCCAGCCAGCAGGAGATGGACAGCCACACTCGCCGTCAAGACCGCTCCGACGGTGCGGAAGACGACGGCGAGAACGCAGAGCAGCCCGAGCAGCCCTGCCTGTCGCCACGGGCTTTCCGACCGCTCCTCGACGCGCACGAGTGAATACAACGCGACGAGCGTGATCGCCGTGTACGGGATCTCGCTCATCGGCACGCGCAGATAGTCGAGCACGTCCGGTGAAAGCGCCGTCGCCGCCACCAACACAGGCGCGAGTCTCGCGATCGCCCCACCCTCTCGACGCAGCAGCCCGAGAAGGGCGCCCAACCCGGCCACGAGGAAGAAAACGTAAGCGATGCGCAGCAGCGAGAGGGCCTGCTCGGTCCCGCCTCCTGCGGCCAGCGCGAGGGCGACCAAGATCGGAACGCCCGGCGGGTACTTCGCGATCTGAATCGGCTCGGGCGAGTGCAGATCGCGATAAATGCCGCCTTCCAGAAGGCTTCGCCCGAGCGAGAAGATGACGCCGTCGTCGTGGAACAGCCCAGCCACGCGCAGGTGACCTGGTGCCAGCAGCCACGCGAGCAACAATAAGGCGTACAGCCCGAGCCTCATGGGAGCAGAACCGTGCCAGCTGGCAACTGTCGGTGTTCGCCTGTCCGCCCCGCGCGCCATGGCGACAGGCTATCGCAAGCGCGTCCGGATCCCCACGCCGCCTCTCAGAGCGAGCACGGCGGGCGCTCTGTGGGACTCTTTCGCGCTCCAGCTCGGCGCTCGATGCGCGATCGGCGCTAGCCCCGATTATTCATGAGCCCTTCGGCCGAAACGCCGCATCTGCCCGTTGGCCATCCCGCGGCCAGACAGTCCACTGGACTGTCTGGCAATCCGTTTGGCCGGCGGAGTGCCGGCCAAGCCGGAAGCGGGGCCCTCCTTTGGGCCCTCTGGCCCGTACTCGGAATTCGTCTCCCTGCGGCGTGCCTACAGGCACGCCGCAGTCGCTCCCGCGGGCCAATGGTCCACCGGACCATTGGCCATGCGAGTTGGTCTGCCCTCCAGGCCGCCCAACTCGAAGCGGGGCCCTCCCTACGTGCGGGCCATCCAACGGGCATCTGCGACGTTTCTGCTCGAAGGTTCATGAATAATCCGGGTTAGATCGGAGCCCGCCGCAACCAACAGCTTCACGACCTCGAGATGCCCTTCCGACGCGGACGCCTTTCTCGGCGTCCGGCAGCCGAACTTGACGCGCCGGTTGACCGGCGCACCGGCGGCCAGGAGACGCGGGATCATCTCCCGCTGCCCGGATTCGCTTGCCCGAATCAGGGCCTCGCCGAGCTCGTCCGCGTAGGCGGGCACTCACTCGTCGGCGAACAGCAGGTCGAAGATCTCGATGTGTCCTCCGTCAGCGGCATAGACCAACGGTGTGTCCCCAAATCGCTCGATGGCGTGGATCCGCACGAACGCTTAGCAGCTTCGTGACGAGCTCCAGATGGCCATGTTCGCCGGCGCTCTCATTCGCCACGGTGCCTCGAAGCGAAGGTCCCGCGAGCTGGTTCAAACGGCTTTCGAGTTCCTCGCGCCAGTCCTCAGAACCGAGGAGGCGATTCTGAAAACGGCGCTGTCGTCGTGGTAGGTGCCGCGTGGCCGCAGAAGAGGCCCCTCCGCGAGGAGACAAGCCCAGACGCCACTGCCGCGATATCCGCGGCGCAAGTCCGCGCAACGCGATCGAGTTCTCGGACACTACGGGGGCGGTCAGCGGTCGGGTCCCGCGGAACTCGCCTCCGGCTCCCAGTAGTACTCCCGCTCGCGGCGGTAAAACGCGATCGTTCTCGCCAAACCGTCGGCGAGCTCGGTGCGCGGGCGCCAGCTTGTGTCGGTCTCGAGCGCGGCGGGATCGAGCACGGCGTCGCCGGTTTCGATGCGTTGGCGATCCTCCGGCCAGGCGACCGTCTCCACACGTCCGCTGCCGGCGAGCTGAACGATCTGCTCGGCCATCGATCGGAACGCGATCCCGCACCCGCTCGAGACGTTGTAGACGCGGCCCGAGCCGGCGGG
The DNA here is from genome assembly GCA_020350085.1 of Acidobacteriota bacterium. Taxonomy (GTDB): domain Bacteria; phylum Acidobacteriota; class Polarisedimenticolia; order J045; family J045. Next base: position 1,842,189 of record CP070706.1, on the reverse strand, counting down.
GTGCGCGCCGATGCGCAGCAACGCATCGACGAGATCGTCGATGTAGAGAAAATCGCGCTGCTGGTCACCGCGGCCATAGATCGGCAACGGGCGATCCTCGAGCGCCAGCCGGACGAACCAGTTGAGAATTCCGTAGCGGCCGTGCTTCATCTGGTGGCGCGGTCCGTAGCAGTTCGTCACCCTCGCGGCCCTGACGTCCATGTCGTAGCTGCGACGGTAGACCAGCGCGTACTGCTCGGCGCAGTGCTTGGACGCGCCGTAGACGTCCGTCGGCTGGAAAGGGCCCGCCTCGCCGAGAATCGCATGCTGCCCAGCAGCGCCGTACTGGGCGCGCGTGCCGACGTTGACCAGCACGGCGCCGGGAGCGCGCGTGCGCAGCGCTTCGAGCAGGATCAGCATGCCGCGCACGTTGATGTCCGCGTCGAGAAGTGGCTGGTGCATCGAGTCGACGTGGCTCGTTTGCGCAGCGAGGTGAAAGACGACGTCCACTCCCTCGAGCCCGTCGGCCAGGGTGCGTCCGTCGCGAATGTCCGCGATCAGCACTGAGAGCTCGTTCTCGATACCGTGCACGTTGCGCCAGTTGCCGCCGTAGAGCGGCAGTAGCGCATCGAGCAGGCGGACGTGCGCCCCCGCGCCGAGCAGCGCATGAGCCATCGACGAGCCGATGAAACCCAGCCCACCCGTGATCAAGACCGTGCGCCCGCTCCATGGCGCGAGCGCTTCTGAGCTGACCTCAACGGCGCCGACCGGCACGCTCTGGGGCATCGAGACTCTCCGAGGTCGGGCGCGCTGCAGCGCGCCGGCTGCGCTCCCGACAGCGATCGGGACACACTATATCTTCGCCGAGGAAGCTGGCGAGTTCGAAGAGGGAACCACCGAGATGAACGAGCGACGAGACGAGAGCCTCGAGCGCGCAGCGCGGGTGATCGCCGCCATCCCGCTGCTGGAAGAGGCTGTCTTGCTCGAGCTCGATCCCGATCAACGGCCATGGGCCGTGGTCGTGCCGCTCGATCCGATCGTCCGGCGGGACGGGTTCGTCAATCTGTACGAGGCGCTCCGATTTCGTGTAGAGAACGCTTCTGTCGGCTTGTCCCCCTCGTTGCGGCCGCGCGGGCTGACGATCGCACGCGCCCCGCTCCCACGCACGGAAGCCGGTAGGATCGATCGACGCCGGCTTCGCGAGCTGATCGGTGCCGAGCCGGGACGGGTCTGGCCGGCCGATCCGATCGGGGCCCCACCTCTGCCGGGTCGCTGGCGCGAGCTGCTGGCCACGGCAGGTGTCGGTCTCGATCGAGAGATCTCGCGAGCCACCTCGCTCGAGCTCGATCTGGGCATGGACTCGCTCGACAGGATGGCGCTGATTCTGGCGCTGGCCGAAAAGTTTGCCAGGCCCGTCGGCGAGTCGGCGATCAGCCGCATCTACACGCTGGGCGACTTGGTCGAGCTGTTCGGGGCCGAGCCACCGGAGCCGCGCGCGGTGCTCAGACCGCGGCCAGCACTCGTGCTCCGGCCCGGGCCTGCCGTCGCGCCACCG
>CP070706.1:1837779-1840555 GCA_020350085.1 Acidobacteriota bacterium | reverse complement strand
GTTCACGCCGCGGAAGCCGAAGGCTCCGACCAGGTCGCCCTCGAAGTGCCAGGTGCCGACCACCTCCATCGCCTCGGCGGTGATCGTGCCCTCGGAGTCGAGCCGCACGCGCGCGGGCGCGCCGAGCAGCATGCCGATCGTGCCCATGACGATCAGCGTCAGTGGGGCCAGTGAGAAGAGCGTGTAGAACGCGAGTGCTGCGGCGTGCGTCATCAGGTCGTCGCGCACGAAACGCGCGACGGCGTCCCCATGCAACCGCAGCAGGTCCGAGGCCCGTCTTAACACGCGGCGATTCTATCCCGGGAAGAACGCCACTCCGCTATACTCGCCGTTCTCGATTCGTTCCCGCTCCCGCGGGGGCGACAGGGGCACTCCGTGCCGTAAGGGACTCCGACATGTCGTCAAACACCTTTCGCTCGCAGGCTCGCTCCCATCGACGCGCAACGCAAGCGACCTTCACCACGTCTCTGGGATCACCCTGCTTCACCGGTTCGGTCGGGCTCGTTATTTGCGCGCTGATGCTCGGCGGGTCGGTCGGATGCCAGCCGCCGTCCGCCTCCGCGCCGAGCGAGTTTCCTGCAAGCCCTGCGGGTGCCGCAGCGTTCGTCGAAGCCGCCGAAGAGAAGCTGCTCGAAGCGTGGGTCCGAGCCGAGCGGGCGGCCTGGGTCAAGGCCAACTTCATCACCGCGGATACGGAGCTGCTCGAGGCCGCGGCCTACGCCGAGCTGATGGCGCTGACGCGCGAGCGGGCGCAAGGCTCCGCCCGCTTCGATGGACTCGCCCTTGCCGACGACACCGCGCGCAAGCTCAAGCTGATCAAGCTCTCGCTGCCGCTGGCCGCGCCGAGCGATCCCGAAGAGCAAGAAGAGCTGGCGCGCATTTCCGCGGAGTTGAGCGGCATCTACGGCAAGGGCAAGTACTGCGCCGACGAAGATCCCGAGCGCTGTGTCGATCTCGAGCAGCTGTCGAACATCATGGCGGAGAGCCGAGATCCGGACGAGCTGCTCGATGCGTGGCGCGGCTGGCGCACGGTGTCCCCGCCGATGCGGCCGCTTTATCGACGGTTCGTCGAGCTGGGCAATGCGGGCGCAAGAGAGCTCGGTTTTGCCGACCTCGGGGCGAAGTGGCGCTCGGGCTACGACATGCCGCCGGAGGCCTTCGCCGCGGAGCTCGAGCGGTTGTGGGAACAAGTGCGGCCGCTTTACGAAGCGCTGCACTGTCACGTGAGGGCTCGTTTGGTCGAGCGATACGGCGAGGGGCTCGTCTCGGCTCGAGAGCCAATCCCGGCCCATCTGCTGGGCAACATGTGGGCGCAGAGCTGGAACAACATCTACGAGCTCGTTGCGCCTGCTTCACGAGACGACTCAGGCTACGACCTGACGGCGTTGCTCGAGCGGCGCGGCGTCGGGGCGCGAGAGATGGTCCGCTATGGCGAGAATTTCTTCTCCTCGCTCGGATTCGAGCCACTGCCCGAGACGTTTTGGGAGCGATCGCTGTTCGTCAAGCCGAGCGATCGTGAGGTCGTCTGCCATGCCAGCGCCTGGAACATCGACATGCAAGACGATCTGCGCATCAAGATGTGCATCGAGACCGACGCCGAGGACTTCATCACCGTTCATCACGAACTGGGCCATAACTACTATCAGCGGGCGTACAAAGGCCTGCCGCCTCTTTACCGCGACAGCGCCAACGACGGCTTCCACGAGGCGGTGGGCGACGCGGTCGCGCTCTCGATCACACCCCACTATCTGGTCGAGGTCGGCCTGCTCGATCGCGAGCCGGGAAGCGAGGGTGATCTCGGCTACCTGATGCGCATGGCGCTCGACAAGGTCGCGTTTCTGCCGTTCGGTTTGCTGATTGATCAATGGCGCTGGCAGGTTTTCTCCGGCGAGGTCACTCCCGAGCGCTACAACGAAGCGTGGTGGCAGCTGCGGACACGCTATCAAGGAGTCGCGCCTCCCATCGCCCGCAGCGAGGCCGATTTCGATCCGGGAGCGAAGTACCACATACCGAACAACACTCCCTACACCCGCTACTTCCTGGCGCAGATCCTGCAGTTTCAATTCCATCGCGCGCTGTGCGAGACGGCCGGCTACGAAGGAGCGCTGCATCGCTGCTCGATCTATGCCAACCCCGAGGCCGGGGCGCGGCTGCGTGAGACGCTCGAGATGGGACGCAGCCGGCCGTGGCCCGACGCGCTCGAGAGGCTGACCGACCAACGCGAGATGGACGCGACCGCGATCGTCGATTTCTTCGCGCCGCTGATGAGCTGGCTCGAGCAGCAGAATCGGGACCGAACCTGCGGCTGGTGACGGATCTCGAATCGGGAGGTGAACGGTGTGGAGTCCAGTGCGTGGCTCAGGAGTCGTTGCTGTAGCGGGTCTGCTCGTTTTCGCTGGTGGCGCTGGTTCGGCAGCGGCGGACGATGGCACCTCGGTGGCGGCGAGCGCCTCTGCAGGGCTTCGAGCACCGCGCGCCTTCACGTACTCGATCGTTGCCCGCGATCCCGACACAGGCGCCTTCGGCGTAGCCGTGCAGAGCCACTGGTTTCAAGTTGGCACGGTCGTGCCCTGGGCCGAGGCCGGCGTCGGCGCGGTCGCGACGCAGTCGTTCGTCGAGGTCAGCTACGGTCCACGCGGCCTGGCGCTGATGGAAACCGGCATCGACGCCAAGAGCGCACTCGACGTGCTGGTCGGCGCGGATCCGAACAAGGCCGTACGACAAGTCGCTATGATCGACCGGCAGGGGCGGGTGGCGGCCTGGACCGGTGAGCGCT
>CP070706.1:1833892-1837679 GCA_020350085.1 Acidobacteriota bacterium | reverse complement strand
TGTGGAAGGGAACGAACGTCGCGATCGGGGATCTGCATCGGGGCGTCCCGGAGCTGCGTTCCGAGTCGCGCTACAACGTCGACAGCCGAATCATCAGCGAGAAGTTCTCGATCGGTGTGGACATCATGAGCGTCATCGTCGAGACGGTGAAAGAAGGTTGCATCGAGTACGACGTGATGAAGACGATCGACCACTTCGCCTGGCACATCCGGAACGTCGAGGGCGTACAGTCTGTGGTCGAGCTCGCCAGTATCGGCAAGGTTATCAACGCAGGATGGAACGAAGGTAGTCTCAAGTGGCGTGTGCTGCCGCGCAATCAGTCGATGCTCGTGCAGGCGGTTTCTTACGTACCGACGAGCAGCGGGCTTCTCAATGGCGATTGCAGCGTCATGCCCGTGATGATCTTCACCACCGATCACAAAGCCGAGACCATCGCGACCATCGTCTCCGAGGTCAAGAACTTCAACGATCAGTACGGATCTGAGCAAGCGCAGTTCCGGCTGGCGACGGGCAATGTGGGCGTGATGGCCGCGACGAACGAGGCGGTCGCGGCGGCGCAGTTTCCGATGTTGATCGGCGTGTTTGCGGCGATCGTGCTGCTGTGCACGCTCACCTTCCGCTCGCTACGGGCGACTTTGTGCATCGTGATTCCGCTGGCGCTGGTTTCGCTGCTGGCCTACGCGCTGATGAGCCTGCTCGAGATCGGCCTCAAGGTTTCGACCTTACCTGTCGTCGCGCTCGGCGTCGGTATCGGCGTCGATTACGGCATCTACATCTACAGCCGGCTGCGAAGCATCCTGGCCGAAGGCCAGCCACTGCGACAGGCCTATGAGCTGACGCTCGCGATCGCCGGCAGCGGCGTGTTGTTCACGGGAGTCACGCTGGCGATCGGGGTCGGAACGTGGATCTTCTCGCCGCTGAAGTTTCAGGCCGACATGGGCATCCTGCTGACCTTCATGTTCTTCGTGAACATGCTCGGCGCGATCATTCTGCTGCCGGCGCTGGCGTGCTGGCTGCTGCCGAAGACCCGCAGCGCCAGCTGACTCGCGCTCGCTGCCGAGATAGCTTCAGGCCCGTCTCGAGCGGCTGGCCGGCTCGAAAAGCGGCGATAAGCGCCAAAACCTGCCGAACCGCTTCGGCATCGCGCGCTGGTGCTTCCCACGCTCAAGAACATCCCCAGCAGGTCGAAGAGACAGTCGAGAGATAGCTCGCTACGGGAAGAGCCTGCATCGAGCGGGCTGACCGAGGCGCTCACGACGACTCGACGGAATAGCGAGATGAAGACCAGCCGCATTCTCGTCGTCGACGACGAGGAGACCATCCGCTACGTGCTGAGGCGGGTGCTGAACAAGCAATACGAGGTGGACCTCGCTGAGACGGCGGAGGCGGCTTTGCGCCTGATCAGCAATCACCCCCCCGATGTGGCCCTCGTCGATATCGTGCTCCCCGGGATGAGTGGGCTGCAGCTTCTGGCAGAGATCAAGATCGTTTGCCCTTCCACCGAAGTCGTCATGATGACGAGCCACGCCTCGGCAGAGACGACGATTCAGGCGTTGCGCAAGGGCGCGTATGACTACGTTCACAAGCCGTTCGAGGATGTGAGCCATATCTCGATGACGGTCGAACGGGCGCTGGACAAGAAGCGGTTGAGCGATCGTTATCGCGAGCTGCTCTCCGAGCAGAGGCGCAAAACCGAAGAGCTGTCGGCGGCCGTAACGCGTCTCTCATCGCTGATCGAAGCCGGGCGCGCGATGGCCGAGACGCGCTCACTCGGCGAGCTGTCCGACTTCTTCATCGGCCTCGTCGCCGAGGAGCTGCGAGTGGAGCGGGCGTCTCTGATGCTGATCGACGACGACGCCCGAGTGTTGCGATTGGCGGCTTGCCGGGGCCTCGACGGACTGCGGGAAGAAGAGATCTGCGTGTCGCTCGGGACCGGCATCGCGGGGAGCGTGGCCGAAAGCGGTGAGCCATTCTTGCTGCGCGAGGGCGATCCGGAGGCTCGCTTGGAGCGCAGTGCGCGAGCACCGCACCACGAGATCGGCGAGCCGATCGCGCTCAGCGTCCCGATTCAATCCGGCGACAAGATACTCGGCGTGATCAACGTCACGGATCGCAACCATGGGCCCCCGTTCAGCGACGCCGATGTGGCGTATCTGTCGAGCTTGGCCGGTCAGCTCGGCGTCGCGACCGAGTCGGCCCGGCGATTCGACGAGCTGCGCGAGGCCTACGTGGCGCTCAAAGAGACACAGCAACAGCTCGTTGTCTCGGAACGCATCCGCGCCATCGGACAGATGGCCGCAGGGATCGCTCACGATCTCAACAACGCCTTGAGCGTGATCCTCGGACGTGCCGAATTCGGCCTGAAGCGAATCGACGATTCAGAGCCCGATCTCTCCGCGGTTCGCCGCGACCTGTTGACCATCCGACAGGTGTCTCTCGAGGGAGCCGACACGATCAAGCGGATCCAAGAATACGCACGCGCGCGCGGCGAGCTGCACGATCAGGCCGTCGACATGCACGCCGTCGTTCTCGAAGCGGTGGAAGCGCAACGGTCGAACTGGGAAGCTGCCGCCGAAGTCGGCGGCCCGCAGATCGACGTCCAGTTCGAGTTCGGCGACGTGCCGCCGGTCGCGGGCGACGCCCACGAGCTGACGCAGGTCGTGGACAATCTGATTCTCAACTCCCTCGAGGCGATGCCACGTGGCGGTCAGCTGACCTTTCGAACCAGCCGTCAGGGCGCCGATGTCCTGCTCGACGTTTCGGACACGGGGATCGGCATGAGCGCCGAAACGCAGCAGCACCTGTTCGAGCCGTTCTTCACCACGAAGCCGACCGGTCGGGGATTGGGCACGAGCGTCGTGTACGGCATCATCGCCCGTCACCGCGGCGAGATCACGGTGCAGAGCCAGGAAGGCCACGGGACGACGTTCCGGGTCCGCTTGCCGGGAATCGACAGCGAGTCGAGCGTTAGCGTGGCCGATTCGAACCAGCGCCCGGTGCAGGCACAGGGTCAGCCGATGCCCACCGATGCTTCCGTGCTGCTCGTCGAGGACGACCCTGCCGTTCGCTCGACCTACGCCGAGCTGCTCGCGTCGCAGGGTTTTCAGGTCTTCGAGTTCTCGAACGGCGCGGAGGCGCTCGACGGTCTTCCCTCCTGCGGCCTCGACCTCGTCGTCACCGACCTGAGCATGCCCGGCATGTCGGGCGTTGAGCTGACGCGTGCGATCAAGCGCCGACATCCCGCCGTGCCCGTGATCTTGCTCAGCGGCTGGGCTGTGCAGCAGGACGAGCAGCGTATCCGCGACGCCGGTATCGACTTCATCGCCTCGAAGCCCTGCCCTGCCAAGCAACTGCTCGAGCTCGTCCGTCAGGCGCTCGAGACTCGCGAGCGGCCCGCGGCATCGACCCAGCCAGCGTCCTGAGAGCGCCAAGAAGCACGCGGTCCCGAGCGCGGCCGAGATCGCGCGATCAGCTCACGAGGTCCGTCGGACACCGATTCTTTCGTGAAGTCAGTTCCGCTTGGGCGGCTTCTGACGTGTTCGCTGAACGATGCCCTTGCCGACGCAGACTTCTGGAGAATTGAGGTTTGCGAACCGTCCCCAGCAAGTGAACGAGCGATGACGATAGCTCAATTATTCACAGTACGTTGAGGGCCAGCGCGCACCGTTGAAGGTTCACCTCACACACGATGAGCCGCGCGGCACCCTGAGACCGTCTCTGCGAGCATGTGAGCTCGACCTGGGGCTTGGAAGTCCGGTTGCGGGCGGCATCCGTCAGACCCCGCTAC
>CP070706.1:1828975-1833792 GCA_020350085.1 Acidobacteriota bacterium | reverse complement strand
TCGAGGCGCCCGCTTGCCTCGTAGGCCTCGAACAGCACGTGCAGTGCGTGCGTGTGCCTAGGGTTGAGAGCCAGGGCGTTGAGCAACTCGCGCTCCGCGTCCCGATACTGGCGCTTGGCGAAGGCCAGCTGGCCGAGCTGAGAGAACAGCCGCACGCTCCCCTCGTCGGTGGGCAGCTCGCGCGCTTGCCCGAGCCGCGCGGCGGCATCATCGAGCAAGCCGGCGCGCATCTCGCTCTCGGCCAAGTCCAGCAGGAAGTTTCTGCGCTGCGCGGGGGTTCGCATGCGGCCTTCGGCCTCGCTGAGGACGGCCTCGATCTCGCCCTGATCGCCTTTTTCGATCGCGAGGCGCGCCAGGTCTCCGTACCAGGAAACGTCGTTCGGATGCTGCTCGATCAGCTGGCGCACGCGCCTGATGCCTTCGTCGTGGCGGCCTTGCTGGCTATAGATGTCGACGGCGTGGAAGTAGGCCAACCGGAACGAAGGGTCGAGATCGATCGCCCGCTCGAACGCTTCGAGCGCGGCGTCCTGGCTGCTGCGGACACCGTGAAAGCGCGCTTCACCCAGGCCGTACCACGCTTCTTTGTTTTCAGCATCGTGCTCGACGAAGCGCGAGAACAGCGTCTCGGCATCGGCGTAGCGCATCTCGACCAACGCCAGGATCGCCTCCACGATCTGGCGGTCTGCGTCGGTGAACTCGGCAGCACTGTCGAGGAGCTGATTCAGGACTTCACTCGGGGTCGCATCACCTGGCCCCGCCTTGGAGAAGTCGATCCCCTGATACCACCATCGCGCGATCGCCAGCTTCTGGTAGGCCCTCGCAAAGCCGGGATCGATCGCGATCGCCTGTTCGAGCTGCTCTATCGCGCGCGGCAGGTCCATGTGGTTGAGGCTATCGACACCAGCGAGATAACGCTGGTAGGCCTCGATCGAAGAGCTGGTGATCTCTCGCACGGAGCGGTCGGCCACGGAGCTGAGCCCCAGGTCGTCTCGGATGCGCTGCGACAGAGTGTCGACCATGGCGTAGATGTCGGCCCCGTCGATCCGCTCCGAAGCCAGCACGGTGCCTTCGATCACGTCGACCAGCTGCGTGGTCAGGATCCAGTTGCTGCCGAGCTGGCTCAGCGAGCCGGCGAGCATCTGGCGCGCGCCGGCGCGACGGGCGACCTCGGTCGCCATGTCACGATCGATGGTCGAGGCATCACCCCGACCGAGCTGCTTCTGCACGTCGAAGAGCCGCTGGCTGCTGATGATCTTCGGCGAAGCGACATCCGATAGATCCGTGATGATCAGCTCCTGCAAGATCTGACCGAAGCGTTCCGGATCTTCGGGATCTCGCAGGTTGTCGAACGGCATGACGGCGAGGGCGTTGCCCTCAGGCTTCGCCACCACCTGGCGAGCTGCCCGCCACGTGGTGGCGAACGTGATGATGACGAGCAACGCGATCAGCGCTACGGAGGCCGTCGTGATCAGTGCCGCCTTCGACCAACGACGGTCCCGGGCGCTACCCTGTAGGATGTCGGTGTCGCTCACGCGCGGCAGCGGTTGCGAGTCGGACAGGCGCTTGAGCGCGCGAAGATCCGCAGCGAGGTCTTCGGTGCTCTGGTAGCGATCCTTGGGGTCTTTCGCCAGACAGCGGCTGAGGATGCGCTCGAGCTCGGAAGGTGCATCGGCGTTGAACTGCGCCACCGGAGCCGGCGTATCCCTGAGAATCGATGTCAGCGTATCCGTCACCGTCTCGCCGCGAAACGGCGCCTGACCGGTCATCATCTCGTAGAGCACGACCCCGAACGAGAAGACGTCGGAGCGCTGATCGACGGGAAGTCCACGCGCCTGCTCGGGTGACATGTAGGCCGCCGTGCCCAAGATCCGTCCGTCGCGCGTCACGTCTGCCGACAGTGTCTGCGACTGCTCCCGCTCGTCGATGATCGGGCCCTGCCGTGGCTCGATCAGCTTGGCCAACCCGAAATCGAGAATCTTCACCTGGCCGTCGGAATCGACGACGATGTTCTCCGGCTTGAGGTCGCGATGGACGATCTGCGAGCGGTGGGCGCGCGCGAGACCCTCCGCGACCCCGAGCGCGATCTCGAGCAGCTGCTCGGTGGACAACGGCCGGTTCCCGATCAGCCGGCCCAGCGATCGGCCCTCGATCAGTTCCATCGCGATGAAGATCGTTCCGTCGTCCTCGTCGACTTCGTAGATCGTTCCGATGTTGGGGTGCGTGATCGCCGCGGCGGTGCGCGCCTCCCGCAGGAAGCGCGCGCGCCGCTCCTCGTCGGCGACGAATCGGCCGTGCAGAACCTTGAGGGCCACTCGACGGCCGAGGTTCTCGTCTTCTGCGCGATAGACGACGCCCATGCCGCCCTCGCCCAGCTTGTCGAGGATCCTGAAGTGCGACAGCTTGTTGCCGACCATCCTTCTCCTCGTACGGCGCGAACGACCGAAGAGCAGACCGGGGACGGGGATTATCTCCTGCCGCGGGACGGCCGCGCAAAAAGCCGCTGCGTCTCGTCCGCGTCGCGAACAACATGAACTGCAAGCACTTGGGGGCGATGATCCAGCGCGATCCTCGTCGCAGACCGCTCCAGACGGCTGTCCGAGTGGAGCCCGCGTGAATCGGGACACATAATCCATACCGCTTGGGAGTTTTCGAGGTCTTCGCGTTGGAGTGGGGATGCGTTCGAGTCAGCGGCGACGACCTTTTTCACGCTCTCTGTGCGGGTGCGCGCTCCTGCTCGGCGCGAGCATGGCCCCGAGCAGCGCCGCGGAGCCGACCCCCGCCGAGCTACTGGCCCAGATCGACGCCAACACGCTCGATGTGTCCCGTTCGGTGCTGGCCGAGGGGAAGACCTTCAACGTCGGGCTGGCACGGCTCAGGCTGCTCAGCGGCGTGCTCGTTCCGGCCGGTGCTCCGGCCGGCGCGGCAGGTCGTCCTGCCAACGGTGTCGTCAGCGAGTTCGTCTTTCTCGGCCGGGCGGAGCTCGGGATCGAGCCACCCGACGCGATCGAGGCCGACCAGCTCGAGCTGTTCACCGGGCGGCGCAAGCTCGAGATCGCCATCGAGCAGGCCGTGCTCGCCATCGCCTCGCCGGCACTCGCACAGCAGCTGATGTCCGCCAGTGCCTCACACGAGCTCGACCAAGAGCTTCGCGCGCGCGCTCAACAGCTGTTCGCGTCCTGGAAGAGTTCCGTCGCCCCGCGTGTGCCTGGCGTGCGGACGGGACAGTTGCTGGCAAGACTCGGCGAGCCCGGCTACGAGAGCTTTTTCGCAGCCTGGTGTCACAGCTCGGAGTTGGGTGATTTTATCTATCGCAGCGATCCGAGCGCTGTCGAACGCTACGAATTGGGCAAGCTCGAGCTGGTGCCCGCTGGCGAGCGCCCAAACGGCGACCAGCGGTGGACGACGTGGATCAGCTCGTCCGAGCACGGCACGCTCCAGCCGTCGCGGACGAGCGGACCGTTCGAACCCGAGCACTATGAGCTGGACGTCGACGTGGCCTGGAACGGGCGCTCGCTCGAGGGTCGCGCCACGTTGCGGCTCGACGTGCGCGAGGCCGGCCATCGGGTCGTCCTTCTGGACCTCGACCCGAGCATCGATCTCGAGCGTGTCGTCGATGGCTCCTCGAGCGTGCTATCCCACGTCAGGGCCGGTTCGGACCTGTTGGTCTTCCTTCCGGAAGCGCCCGCGGTGGGTCAGAAGCTGACGCTGGGCCTGAGCTATTCCGGACCGCTGATCGACCGGCTGGGCATCGGCGAGTTCGAGCTGGTGGACACCCAGCGCTGGTACCCGCACGCGGGACTCGTCGATCGCGCGACGTACACGCTGACGATTCGCTGGCCGCGGCGACTCGACCTTCTGGCGAGCGGCCGTGTGGTGGCATCAGGCTCGACCGAGGACTATCGCCGCTGGCAGCGCCGCGAGCTCGACGTGCCGTCGTTCGGCGTGACGTTCGAACTGGGCTTTTACGAGATTTTCGAGCGACATGTCGGCGATGTGAAGCTCTCTGTCGCCCTCGTGCGTCGCTCGCTCGAGTGGATGGACCTCGATGAGCAGCGGCGCTTCATCGACAATGTCGAGCGGGTCGTGGCTTTCATGCAGAAGCGGTTTGGCCCGCCTGCGCTCGACTACCTCACCGTCGCCGTGTCCCTGCGGGACTTCTCGCAGTCGCACCTCGGGCTGATCACGATCGGCCACCAGCAGATCCGCCCCGTGTTCGGTTTCGGGCAGGCCCCCCAGCGCACGCTGGTCGGCATGGACTATCGGCAGCTTCTCGCCCACGAGGTCGCTCACCAATGGTGGGGTGGCTCGGTGGGGTGGCTCTCGTATCGCGACGAGTGGCTCAGCGAGGGACTCGCGGAGTATGCGGCGCTGCAGTATGCGCGCCATGCCGACATCCGCGGGGCCGGATCGAGTTGGATCAACTGGCACTTCCGGCGCACACGCCTGCACGACCTGCTGCCCAGCGGCCATCGCATCGAGTGGGTCGGCCCGATCTCGCTCGGGCGGCGCTTGAACTCCTCGTTCTGCCCCGTGTGCTATGCACCCATCGTCCGTGGCAAGGCCGCGTTCGTGCTCGACAGCTTGAGCCGGATTCTCGGTGAAGAGCGATTCCTGCTCATGCTGCGCTACCTGCACCACGCCGCCTCAGGGAGGGCTCTGACAACGGCGCAGTTCTTCGCCGCGCTCGAGAGAATGGCCTCCGTCGAGCTGGACTGGTTCGCCAGTCGATACGTGCTCGGTAGCGGCGTGCCGAGGTTGTTCTACTCCTATGACTCCGATGTCGGAAGCGAGGGCGAACGGGTCTTGATCATCGATGT
>CP070706.1:1825111-1828875 GCA_020350085.1 Acidobacteriota bacterium | reverse complement strand
GCCGATATTCCGAGGGTACTTCACGCACGAGCAACGCAGCCAGCGGCTTCGAGGGCCGGCGATGCTGCTCACGCGCCTCTGACGCGGGCCACCGGCTCGAATCGCCATCTCGCGACCGAGACTTGCCGGCCCCCAGGCTCGTATACTGCTGGCGGAGAGATCGTCATGAATCCAGATCCGAACCTGCACCGCGCCCAGCTCGGGCTGGGTGACATGGACACCGAGGACTTCAGGCTGGCCGCACACGGCGTCGTCGAGCGCATCGCCAGTTACCTCGAGAAGCTCGAGTCGTACCGAGTGCTGCCGCAGCTGACACCTGGACAGATTCGGCGGCAGCTGCCCACGACGCCCCCACGATCGCCGGAACCGCTAGCAGTGATCCTCGACGATTACGCGGGCATGATCGAGCCCAACATCACACATTGGCAGCACCCCGGATTTCTGGCCTATTTCTCTTCCGTCGCGTCGTGCCCCGGCATCCTCGGCGAAATGTTGGCGGCGAGTCTCAACTCCAACGTGATGTTCTGGCGCAACGCACCAGCCTCGACGGAGCTCGAGGAGGTCGTCGTCTCTTGGCTCAGACAAATGGTCGGCCTTCCGGATTCGTTCGACGGCATGTTCACCGATACGGCGTCCGTCTCCTCGCTGTTGTCTGTCGTCGCTGCCCGGCACGTGGTCCACGGACTCGAGTCCCGAGAGCGTGGCCTCTCGGGTCGAAGCGATGCGCCGCCGCTCGTCATGTACTGCTCCGCGGAGGCGCACTCGTCGATCGACAAGGCGGCGATCGTCGCCGGCATCGGCCGACAGAACGTGCGGCGCGTCGCAACTGACGACCGATTTCGCATGCGCGCAGACTTGCTCGATGACGCGATCAGGCTCGATCGCGACAGTGAACGGCAGCCATTTTGTGTTGTCGCTACTTTGGGAACCACCTCGTCAACGAGCATCGACCCCATCGCTCCGATCATCGAGGTTTGTGAGAAGCACGAGTTGTGGCTCCACATCGATGCAGCCTACGGCGGCGCCATGGCACTCGATCCCGAGCAGCGAGGTCTTTTCGCCGGCTGGGAGCGCGCGGACTCGATCGTGATCAACCCGCACAAGTGGATGTTCACTCCGTTCGACGCGTCGCTGTTGCTGTTCCGCCGGCCGGAAGCATTCCGCGACGCTTTCAGCCTGGTTCCGGAGTATCTTCGTACGCGTGCAGGTAAGGGCGCACACGATTACCACGAGTATGGAATTCAGCTCGGCCGACGATTTCGCGCGTTGAAGATGTGGATCTTGATCCGCTACTTCGGCGCCGAGGGAATGGCGGCGAGAGTGCGACATCACTGTCACCTCGCGCGCGAGTTCGCCGGTTGGATCGACGCCGCGCCGGATTGGGAACGGCTTGCACCGGTGCCGATGGCCACCGTCTGCTTCCGCTACCGCCCACACGGAACGCCAGAGAAAGACGTCGATCGGATCAACGAGCAAATCCTCGAGCGAGTCAATCAGAGCGGAAGAATCTATCTATCCCACACCCGTCTGCGTGATCATTACGCAATCCGCGTCGCGGTAGGCAATCCCCGTACCGAGCAGCGGCACCTCGAGCTTTGTTGGGAGCTCTTACGCGAAGCGACGCGAGCGTCAACTTGATGGGGTCGAGCCGAAGTCGCGCTGATCCGCCTCCGTCTTGCGCCAAAAATCGATCAGTCCGCAGAAGTGATCGGTAAATCGATCCCATTCATGTTCCGGAAACATTGCCTCGACTTTGGCCCGCACGGCTTGCTTGGCCTGATCGGAGCCGAAAAACTCGTAGGCGACCTCGTCGAGATGCGCGAGGTGTCTGTCACAGAAGGCCTGAAAGCGCTTTGCGTCGAGTCGCCTGCGCGCGATCGCCGCGTAGGCGGCGAGGCGCTCGCGATAAGGAAGATTCCGCTTCGCAATGTCGAAAAACGGCTTCCAATCGAGGTTGAGTCGCATTCGTCGCTGGGTTGCGGCGCAGAAAACAGACCAGCGAATGTTCGCCTTGACGAGCCAGGGGAAGTAGTAGTGCAAAGAAGTCACCTGAGAATCGGGGCAGGGGTTAGCAAAGTCGATCGGGTAGAACTGTCCGTCTCTTCGGAGCGCCTCACACGAATTAAAATCCCAGCCAAAAAAGGTATTGATCGTCAATGTCATGTCCTCGAGCAGGGACCATTCATCTGCATTCACGACGTGAAAGCCGACCTGGTAGCGCTCGTGCAGCGGCTTCGTCGGATCGTAGGGGACCAATTGTAGCTGGGGTCCGAGCCCGATACAGCGGATGAAAAGATCGAACGGCTGGACGGCCTTCTGCAGCTGCATCACCATCCTGCCGCTTTCGTCGTAGGTTTGACGGAGGGTCTGCTCGTCGTCGATGCGGCTGACTCCTTTCCATGCACCGCCATCATACGGTTTCATGTACAACGGGTAACCGAGCCGTTCTCCGATGTCACCAAGGTCGAACATGCGCGCATAGCGGGCGAGCGTCGGTTCGAGATCGGCGCTCGGATGATGCTCCTTGGGCGGGATCAGCCACGTCTCCGGAATGGGGAGACCGAGCCGAAGCATGGCGCAATAAGTCGTCTGTTTCTCCATCGACTGTACCGACCACGGATTGTTGAAAACGTACAACCCGTCCATGATGACGGCTTTCTTGATCCACTCGCGGCTGGTGTGGAACCAGTGGGTCAGACGATCGATGACGACGTCGTATTTGCAGCCCTGCGTCAGTCTGAACGGCTCGATCGAGATGCGCTCGACCTCGAAGCGAACGGTGTTCCTACCGATAGGTATCGCCAGATCCAAGCGACGCAGTATCTCCTCGAAACAGATCGGCCAGCAGATATCGGCTCCGAGCGAAAGGCCGATCCAACGCGTCACGTCGGCCATCAGCAGCATTCTCCTTCGAGCCCAGATCGGCGAGTGTCAGGCCAATGCAACGGCAGACTGCCACTCATTCGTAGACCATCCAGAGTGGACCGGGAAACAGCCAAGAAAGTCCTTCGCGTAGCCGGTCACGCCAGTTCTCCCAGTTGTGCCCGTCGCGCGCCTCGACGTAGCGCGTTCTCATTCCAGTTGCCTGTAGCAGCGGAACCATGGTCCGGTTCTCGTAGATCAGAGATTCGTAAATACCGCAGCTAACGAATACGTTGTTCGAGACCCGCCTCGGCTGGGCCCGAAATTCGTTGACCCAGCCTACCACGGCGTCGAAAACAGGGCCCCGGTGGTGCGGTCCGATATCGGAGAAGGCGAACGAGCCCGATTGGAGCAGCAGTCGGCCGTAATAGCCCGGGGACTTGCACGCCGTGGAAAGCGCCGCGACGGCGCCGAAGCTCGCTCCTAGCAGGCCACGAGACTCCGGACGCGCCTCGAGAGGAAACTCTTGCTCGAGCAACGGTACAAGCTCTTCAGTCACGAATCGGGCGTGGCGAGAATCGGCGGCATACTCGACGAGTCTTTCGGACGGATCGATCACTTCAAGGGCAAAGGCACCCACAAGACCGGTTTCCTCATCCACAGTTATGAGAAGCTCTAGAGGACCATGACGAACCTCTGTATCTAGCATTAGGGCAAGTCCAAGCGAGGTTCCAATGCCGTTGTCGGCACCAAGGGTCGTACCATCAGCATCAACCCATTCGCCGTTGTCCTGAATGCGAACTGGAATGGGATTGTTGTCGAAGTCAAACCCATCGGGTCGGTCAGTTTCGCAGACCATGTCCATATGACCTTGAAGAAGGAGTGGTTGAGTGGACTCCATG
>CP070706.1:1821135-1825011 GCA_020350085.1 Acidobacteriota bacterium | reverse complement strand
TGATCAACATTCCGGTGCTCAAGTCGCACCACTCGACCTACGGCGCGACCGTCGCCGTCAAGAACTACATGGGCGTCGTCACGCGGGAGCTGAATACGAACTCTCACGGCGCGATCCGCTACGGTGTGCTCGGCGCCGTGATGGCCGAGGTCCAGCCGCCGGACCTCAACATCATCGACGCGATCTGGATCAACGCCAATCCCTATGACGGCCCCGGGACGTACTACGACGAGGCGACGCGGCGCGACGAGCTGGTCGCCAGTGTCGATCCGATCGCCGCCGACCGCTGGGCGGTAAAGAACATCTTGATCCCCGGATTCGAGGACAACGGCTACACACCGCCATGGCCCGAGCCGAGTGCCGATCCGGACGATCCGGCCAGCGACTTCCGCGAGTACCTGGACAACTCGATGAACTACTTGCTCGATGCTGGCTACGAGGTCACCAACGATCCCGAGAAAATGGACCTCTTCGCCCTCGCGCCTCCGGGCGAGGCGTCCGACCCGGAGGGCGCGGGTGGCCCGTTGACGATCGAGAAGAGCGGCGACGGCTATCAGCTCGGCTGGTCGGCTCCGTTCACGGGCGATCCGGTCGCGACGTACAACCTCTCCCGCGTCGATCTCGGCCTCGGGACGAGCCCGGCCATTCCCGAGTGCGAAGCCGCGCTGGGCAGCGGACAAGCGGCCTTCTTGCCGGCGCTCTCTGATCAGAGCGGTTTTCTCGTCGTCGGACGCAACGGTGCCGGAGACGGCTCGTTCGGCCAGAACAGCCGGGGGTTCGAGCGGCCGAACGCACCGCTCGTGGCCGCCTGCCCTTGACGTGAGGAAGTTCGGTTGGTTCAGGATGCCGGCGAACCTGGCTGAAAGAGCTGAGGGCCGGTGACATCGGCGACAGCGAGGGGATCTTCTCGCCGGGCAACTGTGTTATCTTATCGGTAAGGCGAAGCTTCTTACGGGCCTGACGCGCCGCCGATGATGGCTCCCCCAAGACCTGGCGTTTCGTGAACATCGCGTTGCCGGTCGCCGCCGAGGGTGCCTCGTCCGGCCAGATGAGGTGCCCACGATGCTTCCGGACGAAAAGGGCCTCGATATCGCGGCCGAGGCGAAGGCGCTCGCCGAAGCGATCGTTCGCGGTGACCCGCGGGCGAGCGTGCATCTCGCGCGGTTGATCGAAGCCGACCACAAAGGGATCTTCCGGCCGTTCGCCGAAGCGATGGGCGCGCGGATCAAGGACCACGTCGTGCGGTGCTGTCAGCTGTGCGCCGAAGGCACCCCTGTCGAAGATCTCGATATCCAGGACGAGACGTATCACCTGATGAAGATGAGTGCGATTGACTGGGATGGGCTGCCCGCGAAGGGGCGCCCCGGCGAGGAGGGCTAACCCCGGCGCGGCCCCCCCAACGCGCCGGTCCCACGGGAGGTTCCCGCATGGCTCCCGTTGCCCGGGAAACGGACATCGTGCGATTGCTGTCGGCCTACGACCGGGCTCGGCAAAACCTGATACCGATCCTCCAGGACGTCCAAGAGCAGCTCGGCTTTCTGTCGCAGGATGCGGTCGGCGCGATCGCCGAACATTTGCAGATCTCGGAAAACGATCTGTTCGGCGTCGCGACATTCTTCACCCAGTTCCGCTTCACTCCTCCGGGCAGACACTGCATCAAAGTGTGCCAGGGCACCGCGTGCCATGTTCGGGGCAGTGGGCTGATCATGGAAGAGCTGTCGCAGAAGCTGGGGATCCACGCCGGCGAAACGACTTCGGACCGCGAATTCAGCCTCGAGCGCGTGGCTTGCTTCGGCTCGTGCGCACTGGCTCCCGTCGTCGTCATCGACGACAAGGTCCACGGCCTGTTGACCCCGAAAAGCGCCGATGAGCTCGTCGACGAGATGGGCTCGCGGCGCGACGAGACAGTCTCGGAGGCGTGAGGAGATGGCTGTTCTAACGCGAACACCGCTCGCGAGTCCCGGCGATCTCGAACAGATGCGCGCCGCGATCCTCTCTTCGCGACCCGCGGGTCGAAGAGAGATCGTCGTCTGCGGCGGAACGGGCTGTCGTGCAGCGGGCAGTCTCGAGCTCTTCGCAGCGCTCGAGCGAGAGCTGACGCAGCAGCGCGCGAGCGATCGCTTCGCGCTCAAGATGAGCGGCTGTCACGGATTCTGCCAGCAAGCGCCGCTGACCGTCATCGAGCCGGAACGCGTGTTCTATTGCCGCGTCGGCCGCAAAAACCTAGAGAGCGACGTCGGCGACATGGTGCAGGCTCTGCTGTCTGACGGTGAGCCGGTGCGTAAGCTGCTGTACCGGCATCCCGTCGACAAGGAACGGATCGTTCACTACGAGGAGATCCCGTTCTACGCCCAGCAGACGCGGATCGTGCTGCGCAACGCCGGCCGAATCGATCCTCGTGATATCGACGACTATCTCGCTCGCGGAGGTTATGGCTCGCTAGCCAAGGTTCTTTCGATGCAGCCCGCGGACGTGATCGCGGAGATCGAGAAAGCGGGACTGCGCGGTCGCGGCGGCGCCGGCTTTCCGACAGGCCGCAAGTGGGCGCTTTGCCGTGCCGCCGCCGATGACTCTATGCGCTACGTGATCTGCAACGCCGACGAGGGCGATCCCGGCGCGTTCATGGACCGCTCGATCATCGAGAGCGATCCGCATTCGGTCTTGGAAGGGATGGCGATCGGTTCGTACGCCATCGCACACGGTGTCGCGCCCGCCCAAGGAATCGTCTACATCCGCGCGGAGTACCCGCTCGCGGTGGAAACTCTCACGACGGCGATCGAGCAGGCCAAACGACTCGGGCTTCTCGGCGAGAACATACTCGGCAGCGCCTTCAGCTTCGACGTCAAGATCAAGCGCGGAGCCGGCGCGTTCGTCTGCGGGGAAGAAACCGCGATGATCGCCAGCATCGAGGGTCGCCGCGGCATGCCGACCGCGCGTCCGCCGGTCCCGGCCGTGAAGGGGTTGTTCGGCAAGCCGACCAACATCAACAACGTCGAAACGTGGGCCAATGTGCCGCGCATCATCGAAGGTGGGGCCGACTGGTTCGCCAGCATCGGCTCGGGCGAGAGCAAGGGCACGAAGGTCTTTAGCCTCGTCGGCAAGATCAACAACTCGGGGCTGATCGAAGTGCCGATGGGAATGTCGCTCAGAACGATCGTCGACGAGATCGGCGGCGGCGTGCCGGAGCGCCGCCAGTGCAAGGCGGTGCAGACAGGTGGTCCATCGGGAGGCTGCATCCCGGCCGCGCTGCTCGACACCCCGGTAGATTACGAGCATGTGCAACAGGTCGGCTCGATGATGGGATCGGGCGGCATGGTGGTCATGGACGAGTACTCGTGCATGGTCGATGTCGCCAAGTACTTCCTCGCGTTCACGGAGAGCGAGTCGTGCGGAAAATGCGTGCCGTGTCGCATGGGAACGCAGCACCTGCTGCGAATCCTGACCGAGATCACCGAGGGGCGCGGTACAGCGACGGATGTCGAGACGCTGCAGAAAATCAGCGAGACGATGAAAGACGCTTCGCTGTGCGGACTGGGGCAGACGGCACCCAATCCCGTGCTGACCACGATAGAGAACTTCGCCGACGAGTATCGCGCGCACACCGAGGATGGAAAGTGCCCGGCAGGCGTGTGCCGGGAGCTGATCCAGTTCACGATCGACCAAGACAAGTGCACCTGCTGCCCGCAGTGCGTCCGAGCCTGCCCCGTGCACGCGATCTCCGGCGAGAAGCGCCAGCCGAGATCGATCGACCAGGAGCAGTGCATTCGCTGCGGTACGTGCCGCGAGGTGTGTAAGTTCGACGCGATCATGGTGAGCTGACAATCTGCGATTGCCCGGAGACGCACCAGTGGCCAGTGAAACCGTCACGCTGATCAT
>CP070706.1:1815970-1821035 GCA_020350085.1 Acidobacteriota bacterium | reverse complement strand
GGTCAGCACGTCATGCTCGAGAAGACCCACGATCGAGTCCAGCTCCAGCGGAAACGCGACCCGCACGCTGACGGACCGGCGCTGATCACCCAACGAGGCTACGAGTCGCCCCTGCTGCTTCGGCCGGATCTCAGGCCTGATCACGCCGCGAAGCGCGGTTTCGAAGCTCACCAGCTGACGCCGCGGTAAGTAAAGGTCGAGCTCTGCGCCGATGGTCATCAAGTCGCCCGAAAGATCTACTCTCACCGTTCCGTTTGCGCCGCCGTGGTTCGCCAGCTCGACGTCGACCAAGAGATCTTCTCCGGGCTCGAACACGCCATCACCGTTGCCGTCACGCACCCGAATCGCTCGAAGGTCGGGCCTGACCTGGCTCGACCACTCGGAGAACGCCTTTGCATAGGCTCGGGCGTACTGCGGGGGGTAACTGTTAGCGAACGACCGCGTCGCCGCTTCGCGATGCGAGTTGATCACACCTTGTCGATAGCCGCGTCGGTACTGCCACTCGGAGCGAATCAGCGAGCCGTGCTCCCAGCCGGCCTCGAACGCGCGCTCGTACCAGCCGAGCAGCTCTGGACCTTCGAGCAGCCGCGAGAGGCGATGATCGAACTGTCTGACGAAGTGACGCCGGAAGGCATTGCGCTCCACTCGACTGTCGAGGGACTGATAGACGCGAGCCAGGCGGTGCTCGCGAACCCACAGTGCGAACGCGCGCTCCGCGTCGTTCCAGTCGGCGTTGGCGACCTGCTCCCAGGAACCGCATTTGAAGAAATGCCGCGCATCGACGTGGGCCACGAGGAAGTCGGCGAGCGTCGCATCACCATCGGTCGGCTCGATCCGGACACGATGATCGGCGAAGACATCCTCGAGAAGAGGTGTGGCCAGATCCAGAAGCTCCGGAGCGTACGCTGGCGGGATCGAGCGGTCGTCGTAGACCGGGTCCGCTGAGAGATCGGCGAACTGCGAAGCGACTCTTCGCGGCGCCAGATCAGCGGCCAGAGCGGCGGCAGTCTGCTCGCCGGCAATGACGCCGCGGTGGTGCGGATCCGGATCCTTGCGGGCATCGCTCCGCCCCTCGAGATAATCGACTCTGTCGAAGTCCGATGCGGCGAGTCCGGTATGAAGTCCGTTGTAGAAACCGATCTTGGCCAGAGCAAAGCGGCCCTCCGACGACGCGAGCCGGTCGGCGGCCCAGCGCGCCGCGCGGTGGGCCACGAGTGCGAGGTCCTTCGAAAGGGGCGAGCCCGAGGTGGCGTCAGCGCTCTCACGAGCGAAGTCGCGGAGCTTCTCGGGCAGCGGAGCGGACTCGGGGTGGCGTCGCTGAGCAGCATCGGATCGCTGAGCGCTGATCCGCCGAGCGCGCCCCGCGAGAGGCCGATGCTCGACGGCCTGCCCGACCGCAGCGGTCGAGGCCAACAGCACCAAGACGAACAGAGACGCTTGCCGAGTCATTGTCGTTTCTCCCAGCGGGTGACTCATCTCAAGCATCGTCTGGCCAGCACTCACGACAGCAGCAAAGCCGATGCCAATCAGGCCGAAGCGCACAAGATCAACCCCATCAGTCGTCCCGGAGCGGTCCGATGGTGGGGGGCTGTGGCTGTCGTGTCCTGATCAGGAGACACTCGATGCCGATCAGGAGGACAGCGTGGAGCCACGTGAGGGCGGGGCAGGCCGACTGCCCGGTAGCAGGGCGACCCCGACGAACCTGCTTTTGACCGGTGCGCCCGGCATCGGGAAGACGACCGTCATTCAGAGCGTGGCTGAGCGTGTCGACAAGCATGCTCTCGGCGGGTTCGTCACCGAGGAAATCCGCGTTCGCGGACGAAGGGTCGGTTTTCGGCTGCTGACATTCGGTCGAGAGCAAGCGACACTCGCGCACGTCGAGCACCCGGCTGAGACCCGCGTCGGTCGTTACGGCGTCGATCTCGCCGCTCTGGATCGGATCGTCGACGCATCGCTCAACGTCGAGCATGGCCCGCAGCTGTTTCTCGTCGACGAGATCGGCAAGATGGAGTGCCTCTCGCAGCGTTTCGTGAGCGCCATCACCGGTCTGCTCGATGACGAGCGACTCGTCGTCGCTACGGTTTCCTTCCGCGGAGGCGGCTTTATCGCCGAGGTCAAGCGGCGCCCCGATGTGCTCATCTGGGAGCTGTCGCTCAAGAATCGGGCAGCGATGCCCGAGCGCGTCCTCGCGTGGATCAAGCGGTCGTCGGCTCATCATCCGCGTTAGAATCCTTCCGTCATGCTGTTTATTACGAACGGGGACGTCGCCGCCGAGGCGCTGGAACGCTGCCATCTGGCCGATGAGATCGTTCCGTGGAGAGACGTGCTTCACGAGGGTCCCGTTCCCGAGGGATTGAGCCTCCGAGATCTCAGCGAGCTGAGGGCGCGATTCATCGCCTCCGAAAACTGGGCCGATCTCGACGAGGCGATCGATCAGTTCGAGCGGCGAGATGGTGCCATCGCCGCCGCTTTCCGGCATGACGAGATCGTGCTGTGGTTCGAGCATGACTTGTGCGATCAGCTCCAGATGGTCCAGGCGCTCGACGCCCTCGCGAAGCAGCTCGGCGACCCAGCGAAGTGCAGCCTGGTCTGTAACGCAGAGTACCTAGGAGGTGCGCGAGCCGAGCACCTGGCTCGTCGCTTCGCAGGCCGGCAAACGGTGACGGCCGAACAGCTCACTCGGGCGAGCACGGCGTGGGCGGCGTTCCGTGCCCCTGATCCGAGACGGATCTCGGAGTGGCTCGCCGGAGACGCGGCGGCGTTTCCTTTTCTTCAAGCGGCGCTCGAGCGACATCTGCAGCAGTTTCCGTGGGCTCGAGACGGACTGTCCCGAACCGAGCGCCAGGCTCTGCGTGCGATCGAGACAGGACGAGACACTCCTCGGGAGGCGTTCGCATGCTCCCATCTCGAGCAGGAAGATCCTGTGTTCTTGGGTGACATCGTGTTTCTTCGCTACCTGGAGCGGTTGATGCAGCGCCCCAATGCGTTGCTCCGCTTCGCTTCGGAGGCCGTCTCCGGAAGCTCCTTGCCGGCCAAGAGCCCGTCGGGGCACCTGTCGAAACACTGGGACACGCCACTCGAGCTGACGGAAACCGGTGTGCGCATCCTCGAAGGTCACGACCGCGTCGCCATCTGCGGAATCGACCGTTGGCTCGGCGGCGTGCATCTGGAAGGGCGCAACGGGGTGTGGCGCTGGAACGAGTCGCGGCGACGACTCGAGCAGCCGTCATGACGAGCGAGCCGACGAGGTGCTCGCGGCCCCAAGGCGTCTTCTGCCGGCCTTTCGACCTCTTTTCGCAGTAGATTGAGACAATCGCCACGAAACGTATCGCCAGGAGGAGTCCGACTCATGCGCTTCGCCCGCCTCGCGCCGCTGCTCGTCTGCGTTTGCTGTTTCAGCTCATTCGGCCTCGATCGGCCTGTCCGGCCGGTTCTCAGCGTCGAGCGCGAGGGAAGCATGGGCCAGCTATGGGTCGAAACGACTGATGGGCAGGGTGTTACACATCGTCGCCTACTGCGCGAAACGCCGGCTCGACTCGAGCCGGTGGCGACCGGTTGGGGTCTCGTCGGCGACGTCGCGTTCGCGACCTGGAAAGAGGATGCGGACCAGGCCTGGTTTTCCTACAGCCGGGATGCGGGGGCGAGCTGGCAGGCTGCCAAGCCGCTGGCGACGGACTTGCGGCTGCGGGCGGGAACGGTTCGCGCTGACCAGACGATGCCGGCGCCGCGCGCCGGGCTGAGCTTGCCCGCTGCCGGTCGCGTGTTCTTGGTCCAGTTCCGCACCGTCGGGCTCACCGAGTGGCGCGAGTCGCTCGCACGGCTCGGCGTCGAAGTGCTTCAGCACATCCCACACAACGCGCATCTCGTTCGCTGCGAGCCGGCTGTGCTTCCCGATATGGCGACGCTCGATTTTGTTGGCCGCGTCGAGCCTTACCATCCCTCGTATCGACTGGCGGAAGACGTGCTCTCCTGGATCGAGACGGCCGACGACGAGCCGCGTCGCGTGCGTGCGATGGCGTTCGAGAGGGGCGACGTGGGCAAGAAACGTATCGCCGCTGCGGCGCTCGATCTCGGCGCCGAGATCGCCGCCTTCTCGCCTAGCGGGCACATCATCGAGCTGTGGGTCACACGCGAGCAGATTCGCGCTCTCGCGGCCCACGATGACGTGTTGTGGATCGACTTCTGGACACCGGCCGAGACGGACATGGATCTCGTGCGCGAGGATGCGGGCACGAACTGGCTCGAAAACGATTCCGGCTCGTGCGGTCAGGGCGTGCGCGGCGAAGTGATGGACCAGGGTATCGAGGAAACTCACCAGGACTTCGATGGGGTGCTCCTGTCCACGGAGGCCAACGTCGACAGTCATGGCACGAGCACCTACGGCATCGTCTTCGGCAACGGCGCGCGCGACGGTGATGGCAATGCGCAGGCCACCGGTCACATGCCGTGTGCCGAGCAGGGCATCTTCGCCGACTTCAACAACGTCAGTGATCGATTCGCGCACACACAAAAGATCACGCAAGCACCCTACTTCGCTTCGTTCCAGACCAACTCGTGGGGCGATTCACGCACGCGCAGCTACACGAGCGTCTCACATCAAATGGACGACATCATCTTCCGGCTCGACATCGCCATCACGCAGTCACAATCGAACGCAGGTAATCAGGACAGCCGCCCTCAGGCGTGGGCCAAGAACATCATCAGCGTTGGCGGGGTTTACCACCGAAACACTCTCGACACGGCCGACGACGAGTGGGACTTCGGCGCATCGATCGGTCCGGCTGAAGACGGACGCATCAAGCCGGACCTTCATTACTGGTACGACAGCATCTACACCACCACCACGGGGAACGGCTACACGAGCGGCTTCGGGGGCACCTCGGCGGCCACCCCCGAGACGGCCGGCATCCTGGGCCTGATCCTCCAGATGTGGGCCGACAACGTGTGGGAGACCGATCCCATCGGCGACACGGTCTTCGAGAAGAAGCCGCACGTCTCCACGCTCAAGGCCCTGCTCATCAACAACGCCCAGCAGTATGACTTCAGCGGGCAGAGCCACGACCTG
>CP070706.1:1809688-1815870 GCA_020350085.1 Acidobacteriota bacterium | reverse complement strand
CCTCGGGCAAGATGGTGCCGCTGTCCACGCTCGTCACCGTCAGCGACACTGTCGGCCCGGCCGTGCTGAAGCGGCACAACCTCTACGCGGCCGCCACCGTCACGGGCGACGCCGCGACGGGCTTCAGCTCGGGTCAGGCGGTCGCGTCGATCGCCCGCAACGCCACGAACCTCCTGCCGCCTTCGATGGGCTTCGAGTGGTCGGGTGTGACCTTCCAGGAGCAGAGGGCAGGGGGTGCGGCGGGCATCATCTTCGCCCTGGCACTGGTCTTCGTCTACCTGTTCCTCGCCGCGCAGTACGAGAGCTGGGGCTTGCCGCTGAGCGTGATGTTCTCGGTGCCGATCGCGGTGCTCGGCGCCGCGACGGCCACCCTGATTCGCGGGCTCGACAACAACGTCTACACCCAGATCGGCCTCGTGCTCCTGGTGGGGCTGTCGGCCAAGACGGCGATCCTGATCGTCGAGTTCTCCAACCAGCTGCGGGCCGAGGGCAAGACGTCCACCGAAGCCGCGCTTGAGGCGGCGAGGCTGCGCTTCCGCCCGATCCTGATGACCGCCTTCTCCTTCATCCTGGGCGTGATGCCGTTGTTGATCGCGAGCGGTGCCGGCGCCGAGAGCCGCCGTGCGCTGGGAACGGCCGTGTTCGGCGGGATGCTGCTCGCCACGGTCGCGGGCGTGTTCCTCATTCCCTGGCTCTACTACGTCGTGCAGAGCTTCTCGGAGAAGGTCGGCGGGCGCGCGAAGCTGGAAGCCCCGACTCCTCAGCCGGAGACGTCGGGATGATCCTCTCCATGCGAGCGCTCGTGGTCGCAGCCGCGGCGTGCATGCTCGCGACCTCCTGCAAGGTGGGCCCGGACTACGTGCGCCTCGAGGTCTCGATGCCCGACGTGTGGAACCAGCGGGCCCTCGAGGGCATGCGCGAAGGGGAGGCGCCGCTGCAGACCTGGTGGGAGGAACTGGGCGATCCGCTGCTGGTCGAATTGATCGAGCGCGCGGAAGCCGCGAACCTAGACCTGCGGCAGGGGGTCGCGAGGATCCGCGAGGCCCGCGCGCTGCGTCGCGTCGCGGGCGCCGACCGAAGCCCCGACCTTTCGGCGACCGGCGACTATACACGCTCCGAGTCCAGCGACACGATCGGGCTCGGAGAGGTTGACGCGGGCGATCTCTACACCGCGGGCGTGGACGCGACGTGGGAGATCGATCTGTTCGGCCGCGTCCGCCGCTCGGTCGAGGCGGCCACGGCCGATCTCGAGGCCTCGATCGAGGACTACCGCGACGTGCTGGTGACGCTGTTTGCCGAGGTCGCGCTGAACTACGTGGACGTACGCACTCTGCAGGCGCGGATCGAGCTCGCCGAGGCCAACGTCGAAACCCAGATGGAGACCCTGCAGCTCACGCAGGACCGCTTCGATGCCGGGCTGGTCTCGGCGCTCGACATCGCGCAGGCCGAGTCCAACCTGGCGTCGACCGAGGCGCGGATCCCGGCGCTGGAGTCGAGCCTCATCGCCGCGCGCAACCGTATCGCGGTGCTGCTCGGCGAGGCCCCGGGAGAGCTCGACGACGAGCTCGAGCCGAACCGGCCGATCCCCGACCCCCCGGACGAGGTCGCCGTCGGCCTTCCCGCGAACCTTCTGCGCCAACGCCCCGACGTGCGCCGCGCCGAACGAGACCTCGCAGGCCAGACCGCGCGCATCGGGGTGGCGGCGGCAGACCTCTACCCGAGGTTCTCTCTATCGGGCTTTCTCGGCCTGCAGTCCGCCTCGGGGGGGGACTTCTTCGACGGCGACAGCGTGACCTGGAGCATCGGGCTGCCCTTCGTGTCGAACCTCTTCACCGGTGGTCGCGTGAGGGGACGGATCGAGGCGGAGAAGGCGCGCACCCAGCAGCTGGCCGCGCTCTACGAGCAGACCATCCTCCTGGCCCTGGAAGAAGTGGAGAACTTCGTCGCGGGCTACGCGCTGGAACTCCGGCGCCGGGAGCAGCTCTTGCTGGCGACGGATGCGACGAAGCGCTCCGTCGAGCTCGTGAGAACGCAGTACATCACCGGTCTGACCGACTTCCAGAACGTGCTCGACTCGCAGCGCTCGCTGGTGAACCAGCAGGACCAGCTCGCGACGAGCGAGGGCGAGGTCGTCAAGAACCTGATCTCGCTCTATAAGGCGCTCGGCGGCGGCTGGACGGTCGATCCCGAAGAGGCCGAGACGCTCACGTCGGGCTCCCGGCCCCCCGCGGCGGCGGCGTCCCGCTGACGGTGTATTACGTGAGCCGGTTCCTGATCGCCGTCGCGGCTTCGTTGCTCGCGGCGGCTGTAATCAGCCACCGATTTCAGCGGGCAGACGTTGGGAGTTGCCACGCGCGCAATGAGGGGGAAGGGGAGAGTCGATCATGGGGGTAGAGCGCGTGATCGCAGATCAGGGCGTCCTCAAGGCAAGCAAGGACGCACTTCGATGGCGAGGAAGCAGATGCGGAGGACGACAGCGCTCGGTCAGGCGACGCGTCGCAGCTCGACGACAGGCAGATGCTTCCTGGCTTCCAGGAATCCCACGACGAGGCGGAGCTTCCCGCCCGGGGTTCCCTTGACACGCGCCGGCGGCGCGGCGCACCGACTGCGTCGCGGCCAGTTGCGCCGGGGCTCGAATCGGGGCTTCGTGTTGGTGGGGCGGAGAGCGTCGTGAACTTCTCGCGGTGTGCTGCCGCCCAACGGCATGCTCGGTCGGTGCTCGTTGTACCAGTACACGTAGAGACCCAGCTCGCGTCGCATGGCGTCGAGGCGCTGCGGGACGAGGATCCGGCGCGTGCACTCGTTCTTCATCGATCGAATGAATCGTTCGACGATGGCGATGCTGCCGTACTTGCCGACGGCGCCGAATCGAGGTCGGATTCCTCTGCGTCGGCACCACCGCTGGAAGGAGCGGCACCAGAACTGCCGGCCCTTGTCGGTGATGATGTACCTCGGTGGGCGGCCGACCTTGCGGATGGCTCCATCCAGAAACCGTTGGACTTGCAAGGATGTGGGGCTTTTACGGAACACCGCAAAACCGACTACGGCGCGCGAGAAGTGATCCACAACAACGCCGACCCACCAACAGAAGGGCCAGGATTGGGGTAGGGCGAACGGCACCCACGGAACCCAGAAGCCGCTCCAGGTCGGAACGATCGTGAGATCCGTGTGCCACGTCTGACCAGGATATTTTGCGGTGATCACTCGTGCCGAGACGGTACTGACTTGGGAATCCACGCTGGCAGCGTCCTCCGGAAGCGGCTCCGTCTCCCTCACGATCCTCCCGATCGTCGTCGATCCGATATGCAGACCGGCCCGGGCGAGAACGTGCGCCAGCCGAACCTTTCCCATCGACGGCAGCAGCGTCTTGAGCTGTTTGACGAGATAGCGCACGAAGTCCGGATATCTGTTCACCGGTTCGGTCGTCTGGATCAGCGTCCGGTCGCCTTTCTCATCCACCCGTCTGAGCCACGCACGGAGCGTCTGTTCGTCGATCAGAAACGAACGCGCCGCCTGCTCGCAAGACCAGCGTCGAGCGGCCTTGAGTTGGAGAATTCGCATGCGTTGGACGGGGGTGTAGTGCGGGCGACGCCGAGAACGCAACCGGCTCCAGCGCGCGTCCTTGATGCTCAGCTCCTCTTTGAGGAGAGCGATCTCCGTGGCGGCCAGATCGAGATCGCCCTGGTGGCGACGGCGCTCACTACGACTGGCGTCGACTCGGCTCCTCGCGAGAGTGAAGGCGAGGGATGCCAGCGACACCGCATGCAGAATGGCGGTCCTGGCGTGCCGCGTCCATCCCTGAGGAAGCGGGATGCGGTGTAACGAACGTCGAGACTTCACCGCGGGTCTCCGTGAGAGTGATCCGCAGGAAGGGCTTGCAGAGCATCGTAACACTCTCAGCGAACGGGACTTTCAACTCGGGATGGCGCTAGCCGAAATCGGTGGACCACCACACCGCTGCAGAGCCAGCCCCAATGAGACACTACCTCATCGACCGAAAGCGCTTTGCTGGTGCACTCTCGTGCGTTCGATCTCGAGAAGGTATCGTCTCATTGGGGCTGGTTGTCCCGGTGCCGAACCGCATCTCTCTGAGCACGAAGAAAGTGCTCGACCCACCAGTTGATGTCGTTGTTGCGGACGATCTGGCGCATCCGCGCCATCCGCGACCGTCTCTCTGTCACCGACATCGTGATCGCCCGATAAATACCTTCGGCCAGGCTCTCGGCATGGTACGGATTGACCTGGATGGCGTGCGTCAGCTCCCGACTCGCGCCCGCGAACTGTGAGAGTACCAGGCAGCCATTCCCGTCGATTTGCGAGATCACGTACTCTTTAGCAACAAGATTCATACCGTCGCGAAGCGGCGTGACGAGCGCAGCATCGGCGGCACGGTAATAGGCGACGAGTTCTTCCTGCGCGTGTCCCTCGTATCGGTAATCGACCGGGAGACATCCTTTGCCGCCGAAACGGCCATTGATGTGCCCCACCATCTGCTCGATCTTGCCGCGCAGCGAGCGGTAGGCACTCACCTTCGTTCGGCTCGGCGCCGAAAGCTGTATGAAGGTGAATTTTCCTTGGATGTCGGGATGACGGGCGAGCATGATCTCTATCGCGTTCAGTCGCTTGAGTATACCTTTCGTATAGTCGAGGCGGTCCACGCCGATCGCGAGCACCTCGGCGCGATAGTTGTCGCGGATCGCCCTGACCTCGTCGTCGATGCCAGGGCGGCTCGCCATGCGTTCGAAGTGATCGCAATCGATGCTGATCGGAAAGTCGCCCACTTTTACTCGCCGACCGTCTTTGCGCAGCCATCCACCGCTGACGGAATACGGCAGCTCGGTCATCGTCGCAACGGTGCGGACGAAGTTTCTCGCATTCGACGGCGTGTGAAAGCCGATGAGATCGGCGCCCAGCAATCCTTCGATAATGTCGTCAGCATTGTGGGCGATCTGAAACAGCTCGGGTGGGGGGAAGGGAATGTGTAAAAAGAAACCGATGTCGGCATCGGGCAGATCGCGACGGATCATCGCCGGAACCAACATCAGATGGTAGTCGTGGATCCACACGTAGTCTCCGTCACGGTACTCGCTGACGACCTTCGAGGCGAACTTGCGATTCACGCTGCAATAACTCTCCCAATCCTCGTCGTTGAATTCACAGTGCTCCTGGAAGTAGTGAAATAGAGGCCAGATGGCTTTGTTGGCGTAGCCCAAGTAGTATCTCGATACCTCTGTTTGAGAGAGCTCGAGCGGACGAAGCTCGTAGGACACGCCGCCGCCCATCCGCTCAGCTACCTGGATGCTCGAAGGTACGGGATGGTGGCTTCCAGTCCAGCCGAACCACAAACCTCCCGTCGATCGCATCACGGGGTCCATGGCAGTGACCAGACCGCCGAGTCCCCGCTCCAGCGTGACCTCGTCGCCCGCGATCCGGATCTGGTACGGCAATCGATTGCTCACGACCAAAAGCCGGCGGGGGAGCAGCTTTCGGTCCAGTCTCAACCGAGCAGTCAACGGCTCGGGATCGTGCGACATCAGCCCCTTCTCCAGTTTGTCGCCGTTACCGACGATGAGTCAGCGCGAGATGCCGAGCGAAGGAACGATCTGGCGATGCCTGATGACGAGTCCCTTCGCATCGGACTCAGGCGCGACATCGCGCGGTCTGCGCGTGGTGCTGTGAGGTGATCATCGGTGGTCTGATTTCCAGACATGTCGGTAGCTATTGTATGCGACGCGTCGCCACGCTTCATCTGTGGCACGCGCGCTGTAGCGGCCACGCCCTCCCGCAACGAAACAGCGGCACGCCGTGTCGTCAGGTTCTCGAGGAAGGGATCCGGGCTTAGCGAAGCCGTTCTTCCAGCAGCCGGATGCCTCGCGCGAGAAGCGTGTCAGCAGAGTCATCCAGTCGCTCGTAGTCCTCCTCGTTCAGACTCGGAGCGTTTGAGTAGGGCTCGTCACCACCGGGGGAGCCGTCTTGGGAGGACGTGTTGCTCGAGAACGGCGGCTGGAGATCGTGATGCCACAGATGGTGAGAGTCGTTCTCGGCGGATCGATCGAGTCGAGCGACGAGATCGTCCATCTGCATCAATTCTCTTTCTTCGATGCCTCCACCGATGTGTTCTGCAAGCAGTGAGCAACGGATGCTTCGGAGTGACTCCTCAAGCCGTTCGTCCCTCTCCCGGG
>CP070706.1:1802985-1809588 GCA_020350085.1 Acidobacteriota bacterium | reverse complement strand
GCCGATGTCCCTGACGCGAGACCAGCGTGGGCATCCCGTCATTCGCCGAGGCTGCCCCGACGAGACTCGAGCCGGACAGTAGAAGGAAAACCCGAGACGAGAAGCCCTGCGATGATCGGACTGAGGCGCGAAGACAAGAGCGATTGGGAAACCCGAGTCCCGCTGGTTCCTGATGATGTCCGGATGCTCCACGAAGAGCATGGTATCGAGTTCGCCGTCGAAGAATCGCCCATACGCGTGTTCACCGATGCGGAGTACGCTGCAACGGGTGCACGACTCGCCCCGGATCTGCGCGACTGCTCCATCATACTCGGCGTCAAGGAGGTCCCGCCGGACAAGCTCGAGCCGGGGAAGGCATACCTCTACTTCTCGCATACGATCAAGGGCCAGCCCGCGAATATGCCGGCCCTGAGGCGACTGCTCGAACTTGGCTGCACACTGATCGACTACGAACGGATCGTCGACGATCGTGGGCGACGACTGGTGTTCTTCGGACGCTTCGCCGGGCTGGCCGGTATGATCGACACACTCTGGGCACTCGGCCAGCGCCTCAAACACGAAGGGCTGGAGACCCCTTTTAGCCTGGTCAAGCCCGCTCATCGCTATCAGGACCTCGGACAGTTCGAGCGCGAGTTCAGGGCTGTCGCGGAAGCGATTCGTGCTGGAGGACTTCCGGATTCGCTGCGTCCCTTCGTGTGCGGCTTCGCCGGATACGGTCAGGTCTCGCAAGGCGCCCAACAAATCTTCGACCAGTTGCCCGTAGAACAGCTCACGCCCGAGCAGCTCCTGAAAGCGCCTTCGAGTGCTCGGAATGCCACATCCGCAACCACCTGCTACAAAGTCGTGTTTCGTGAAGAGCATCTCGTTCGCCGCAAGGACGCTTCGTCTCCGTTCGCGCTGCAGGAGTACTACGATCACCCGGAGCGTTATGCGGCGGCTTTCTTTCCATTCGTCGAGCATCTGAACGTGCTCGTCAACGGAATCTACTGGGAGCCGAAGTACCCGCGACTGATGACCCGCGAGCAGCTCCACGAGCTCTACAGCGGCAAGCCGCCGCGGCTGCGGGTCGTGGGCGACATCTCGTGTGATATCGATGGATCGCTCGCATGCACGACGCGCGCAACCGACCCAGGAAACCCGGTGTACGTCTACAACCCGCGCAGCGGCGAGACGCGAGACGGCATCGCTGGCAATGGCCCCGTGGTCCTGGCTGTCGACATGCTACCGTGCGAGCTTCCGGTGGATGCCTCGCGGTACTTCAGTCGCTCGCTACGTCCGTTCGTGCCCGGTTTGGCACACGCTGATCTGTCGGGATCATTCGAAAACAGCAATCTGCCGCCGGAGCTCCGACGTGCCACGATCGTCTTCAGAGGCGCGCTGACAGAGCCCTATACTCATCTCGCGGAGCACCTGCGCTGAGCGGTTCCAGGCGGGCCGTCGATCTGAAACAGCATCATCTCATTGGGAGAGAGTTTCCATGAAGAAGGTACTCGTGCTCGGCGCAGGTCTCGTGTCGCGCCCCCTGGTGCGTTATCTGCTCGGCCGGGCGGAAATTTCCGTCACGGTGGCCAGCCGCACCGAGAGTAAGGCACAAGCGCTGATCGCAGGCCATTCTCGCGGTGCAGCGCAGCGATTGCTAGCGGACGATACGAGCAGCCTGGACGAACTGATCAAGGCGCACGATCTGACGGTCAGCTTGCTACCGGCACCGCTGCATCCCGTGGTTGCCGAGATGTGCATCCGGCACGGCCGGCACATGGTCACCACGTCGTACGTCAGTCCCAAGATGAATGCGCTCGATGGTCCGGCGAAGCAGAAGGAAGTGATGATCCTCAATGAAATCGGTGTCGACCCGGGAATCGATCACATGTCCGCAATGCGGATCATCGACGATGTCGGCCGGCGGGGCGGCGAGGTCATCAGCTTCAGGTCGTACTGTGGCGGGTTGCCGGCTCCGGAAGCAAACGACAACCCGTGGGGCTACAAGTTCTCTTGGAGTCCGCGCGCCGTGTGCACAGCAGGCAAGAATGCAGCGCGCTATCGCGAAGACGGGAAGCTCGTCGACATCGCCGGCCCGGAGCTGTTTACCCACGTGGAGACGATGCATGTCGAGACAGTGGGTGATCTGGAAGCGTATCCAAATCGCGACTCACTGATCTACATCGACGTCTACGGGCTTGGGCAGATCGAGACCATGTTCCGCGGAACCTTCCGCTATCCCGGTTGGTGCCAGTGCCTGAAGAAGGTCGTCGACCTGGGGCTGCTCGAGGAGTCCCCTGTCACGTATCCCACCGGCACGACCTTTGCTCGGTGGATGGCGGAGATCATCGGCGCTCCGTCACCGGATAACCTGCGAGATCGGGTTGCGGAAAAGACCGGCCTCACGCCGAGCCACGACGTACTCGAGCGTCTGGAATGGCTCGGCCTGTTCTCGAGCGAGCCGCTACCGATCATCGGCGAGAAGACGACGCGGCTCGATATCCTGGCGGCGCGCATGGGCGAGAAGATGCCCTATCAGCGCGGCGAGCGTGACATGATCGTGCTGCTTCACAAGTTCATCGCTCGTTTCCCGAATGGTCGGCAAGAAAACATCTCATCGACTTTGATTGACTACGGCCAGCCGGAGGACGACAGCGCGATGGCGCGTACGGTGAGTCTTCCGGCGGCTGTGGGCGCTCGGATGATCCTGTCAGGCGAAATCACGGCCAGCGGAGTCCACGTTCCCGTGACGCCGGAGATCTACAATCCAGTGCTCGACGAATTGGAGTCGATGGGAATCCGCTGTGTCGAGAAGACCGAAGAGACTACAGACTAGACACGGTGCGCGCTGAACAGTAATCCGGCAAGCAAATAGAGCGCGACCGCAACCCAACCCACGGCGGAGAAACCGAACTCCATCGACAGCGCGAGCGAGGCCACGCTGCCCAGCACGCTGAACGCACCATTGACCGCCCAGAACCACGCCCGGTTCGGCGCGCCGAAGCGGATCATCCCGAGTGGAAAGAACAAGCCCATCGGTAGCGCCAGCGGCGCGAGCAGCGCCACCGACAAGACAAGACGCCAATGAAGCTCGAGTCCCAACGTCGTTCGAAACAGCACTGGAAGGGCCAGATTGACCGCTCCGATTCCCGCCGGAACGATCAACCACAGCCAGCGGAATCTGGCGAGGCCTAGACGGGCTGAAATCGACGATCCGATGCCGGCGCCGAGAAGCATGCTGGCTAGCACGACCGTGGCCGCAAAGCTGGGATGGCCGAGATAGAGAATGAAGCGGTGCAGCCACGGCAGCTCGACCAACATGAAGCCGAGACCGATCGACGCAAAGTAGCCGCTACCGATCCAGAAACCATCGTGTCGGCGCAGTCGTCCCGTCAGCCACAGCGGCAGCAGGAACATCACCGCGGAGACACCGACGGTGACCAAGATCAGAATCTGCAAGGCGAGCACGGCGTGCTCGTTGACGCCGCGATCGAGGGCCAGGGCGGGCTTTGGATGCCGCAGCGCGTGCAGCACCTGAAAGAAAAACGGCCGGTCATCGGTAGGAGGCGACAAATCGAGCGCTCCGCCGGCGAGAAAGCTGGGACCCTGCTCGATCAGGCGCCCGATCGCCCTGCTTTCTTCGCTCGCGTCCGACGCTGGGTAGCGAAGGCGGAAGCCTCGATCGAGGCAGATTTCTCGTAGCCGATGCAGCATCTGGCGCGAGAACGGCCGTTTGGACATCAGCACCGTTCCGACCGGCCCTCCTTCGACGATGGCGAGATGAGCGTTTGGGTCCTCGAGCTGTTCAGCCCGCAGTGCGGCTTGTATGAGCAATATGAGCCGCGGTAGCTCGAGGCTCTTCGTACCGCGAGCCCAGCGGCTCGTCGATACGATTCCCTCGTTGCTCAGACGCTCCCAGTACAAGCGGTACGCCTCGAGCGTGTAGAGAAAATTCTCCGACAGTGCGAAAGCCCCCGCTGCCGTCGCGGCCCAGCTGTCGATCATCGAAATCTGGATCAGATCGTAGCGGGTATCGCTGCGCGTCAGATATGCGCGACCTTCGCTGGCGACAGGGCGCACTCCGTCCAGACCATAGACATCTCCAGAGATGTGAGCGAAACGGTTCGAGACGATGTCGATGATCTCTTTGTGGAGCTCTACCGCATCGACGCGCTCCGCCCCCGTCAGCCTGGCGGTCAGGATGTCGCGACCACCCCCCGAGCCGATGATCGCCACCTCTTTCGGTTGCAGCAGACTGTAGGCGACGCTCGTAACATCGAACAGCAAGAAATCGACCTTCTGCAGATCACCGTTGAATCTCGTGATCGGTGTTCCCGCGCTTCCGTCCTGGTCGATCCAGTACTGTTCCATGAACTCCCGGCGATCGTTTCTGGCACCCCTGCCCCACATGAAGCCGGTGCGGAACCGTTCGAGGACTTGATCGAAAACGGTCAGCCTCACCGTGGGCGTCCAAGCCTCGTAAACCGGCGGACGCTGGCTCTCGTCCTTCTCCTTGGTATGGCGGACCTCGAACGGTTCGCCCCAAGCGATCGCCGCGAACGACAGCAGCACGGCGGCGCTCCAGAAGGGCCAGAAAGAGCCCCATCGCGGCTGACCTCGAAAGCCGACCACCCACGCGGCGAGAAGAGCGAGCCATCCGGTGCCCGCCGCGAGCTGCGGCGTCGGAAGCAGCTTCATCAGCGGAATCACCAACATGGCGCCCAGAAACGCACCGAGAAGATCGGCGCCATACATGATGGAGACGGCCGTGCCGCGCGCTTCCAGCAGCAGCAGACAGATCGTCGCTCCCAAGAACAGCATCGGCAGCAGCAGCGAAAACATGCACAGCAACACCGACTGGACCCGATCGAGGCGTCCGGCGGCGATCACGACCGCTACGGATATTGGAAGACAGACGCCCGCAAGCGTCAGCAGAGCCTGTTTCCAGTGCGGCTTCGGCTCGATGAGCGCAAACCAGACTCCCGGCGCGCCCACACCGATCATGGCGACGGAAACCGACAAGAAGGCCCAGTGGTACCACAGAACGACGCTGAGTATTCGCGTCACGCTGATCTCGAACAGGATCAGCGCACATGACGCCAGAGCCATCGCAGCCAGCCGAGAGAGCGTGATATAGCCCGTATCGACCGGCATGGAAGAGCGGGGCCGTGTCACAACGGAATCCAACCCTTCAAATCCCTGAGCCGCATGACGTTCTTGGCGATTTCCTCGATCGCCATGTAAGAGACGTCGAGGCTCCGCCAGCCGCGCCGATCCATCTGCCGGTTGACTTCGATCACCTCGCGGGCGATGGCCCGCTTGTCGATATAGCTGTCGGATTCTCTCAAACCCATGTACGACGCTCTCGCGGCGCGCACCGTCATCAACCGCATCACGTTGACGCGCAACCCGACGACGACTTCGGGATCGAGAGCCAATAGCTGCGGTAGCGGCGCCACTCCTGGCAGCAGCGGCACATTGGCCGCCTTGACCCCAGCATAAGCCAGATAGAAGCACGTGGAGCTTTTCGAGGCACGAGAGACACCGACGAGCACTACGTCTGCCGCGTCGAGCTCGTCCGGCCGCTGGCCGTCGTCGTGCTTGAGCGTGTAATCGATCGCCACCTGGCGGTCGAAGTTCTCGCGCTCGGAGGAGTACAATAACCCGGGTGTTCCCGTGGGCTCCCACTTCAGCCGGTCGTGGATCGCTGACAGCAAAGGTCCCATGATATCGACCGTGGGGATGAGAAACGTCCGCGCGGACTCGTCCATCGCAGCACGTGTCGTATCCGCGACAAGCGTGTAGAAGATCATCGCGTGCTGCTCGACCGCCTTGTAGACAATCTGACGCACCTCGTCTGCCGTCCGGACATCGGAGAAGCGGACCAGGTTACATTCGTGATGCCCGAACTGAACCAAGGCTGCCTTCGTCAACTGGTTGCACGTATCACCCCGTCCGTCCGAAACGATGAACAGAGTCGGCTTGCGATGGTTCATGACAGAGTCGGGTCGAGACATGGCACGCATCGAAATTCTAGTCGATTCCGGCCTCGGACGGACCGAAGTCGGGAGGAGCCGAGAAGGTCACGCAGTGGATCGTCACGGCCACCGATGGCTCGATACGTTCGAGGGGCAGCTCGAGCGCCCCCTCGCGCGTCCGGACCGAAACGATCGCGTCCCGCCGGCGCCGCACGACCAACGGACGCTCGAAGACGTTCTCGAACAGAGATTTGGGACCGATGATCGACAACAGCGGTCCGACAGCGGGAAGAACATCGAAGCCGGCGTCGATGAAGAACGTCCGCACCCTTCGCGCCTCGTCAGGATCGGGGGACAACGCGCGGATGTTCTCGGAGCTGATCGGCTCGTCTGCGCAGATCTCACGGCCACTGGCCGGCCGCAGCCAGACCAGGGCCGACAGTGGGGGGTCCGCAGGTTGCTTGCCGCGCCGCAGTCGAGATTTTCGCGCTCTCGCCATCCGTCTCAGCCCGGATTATTCATCAGCCTTCGAGCAGAAACGTCGCAGCTGGCGCACTTTCCCGCGTTTCGACTCGAAAGGATATCGTTTGATTGGGGTTAGAACTCGAGCTCGCCCTCCATGATCATCTCTTCGATGGCCTGGTGG
>CP070706.1:1799983-1802885 GCA_020350085.1 Acidobacteriota bacterium | reverse complement strand
CGCCTTCTCGCTCGTCTCCGCTCACCGGTTCCCTCCTCCAGGTGCTGCGCGGTCAGAGGGCGTTCGGGGAAGGCGGCGGCGGACCCGACTCCGCCACCGCCTTCGTCGTTCGTAGACTACCGTAGGCCGGACGACGCGTCAGTCCTCTTCTGCCTTGTAGCGATAGACGACATTGCCACGATCTCCGGTGACATAGATCGTCCCGGACTCGCTGACGGCGACGTCACTGAACGTGAACGTCGGCGCTGCGTTGGGCAGCGCCGACAGGCCGACCTCCAGCCCGCCGAGGACCTCGGTGACCGTTCCGCCGTTCTCGAGGTCGATGCGAGAAAGCTTCCGCGCTCCCGTCTCGACGACCAGCAGCGTGCCGTCCACGTCGAACGCCATCCCTTCTGGGAGAGACAGTCCTGCGGCGATGAAGCGGCGTGGCTCGAGGATCTCGCCGTCGTCGATCAGCTGCCAGACGACCCCCGTCGCCCAATCAGCTACGAACAGGTCTTCGTCGTTGCCGGCCAGCCCCGTGGGCGCGTAAAGACCGGTTGCAAGGGCCAGATGGTCGCTGCGGCGGACAACCTTTCCCGTCCCGAGCTCGGCGACAATGGTGTCGCCCGCGAACGGAATCGCGTTGACCGGAACGCTGAATGTGTTATCGACATCGACGATCTGCATCGTCTCCAGATCGATGAAGCTGACGAGATTTTGCGCCCAGTTGGAGGTGACCAGCTGCTGCCCGTCTGAAGCGACGGTGAAGTGGTAGGACAATCCGCTGCCGATCTCCGCGAGTTCGAGACCGGACCAACCAGTGTAGTGCCGCAACCGAAAGACGTCGCCAATCAGTAACGTCTCTTTCGTGTCACCGCCGTCCTCGAGGAGAACGACCGCGACGCCGCCCGGCGCGATCATCGCGCCCGGGATGATCTCTTTGGGACCGTCGTGCGGTCGGATGTACCACAAGATCCCCTCGTCGAAGTTCGAGACGAACAGTCTGTCCTCGGAATCGAAGGCGAGGTTGTCCAGGGACGAGCGCACTTGCGCGACGAGATACTTGCTCCCGGTTGCGGTGTCGACGCGCCAGACGTTCTGTCCGGAGACGGCGTGGAGCTGCCCCTTGGAGTCGAACTTGACGGCAGCGATGAAGGCAAACCCGTCCGCGACGAGCTCCATGTCGCAGTCGTTCCAAGGATCGAACGTCTCGTCGCAGGAGTCGACGTCGAGACTAGCAATCAGGCCCTGTGAGATGATCGGACCGTAGAGGCGCCCGTCCGGGCCCCAGTCCATGCCGTTCATCCAGCCGAGGTTGCCGGCGATGATCCGCCGCGGCGGATCGTCGAGGTCGGGGTCGAGCTCGTACAGCCCGTCACCGAAGAAATCGCGCGCGACAAACAGCCGCCCATCGTCCGAGAAAGTGATCGGATTGACGCCGACGCCGACGAACTGCCTTTTGACGTCACCGTCGGGGCTGATGCGGATCACATCCCCGGACGTGATCGCCGTGTGGTAGATCGTTCCATCCTCGAGGACGAACAGGTCATCGGGCGCTTCGACGCCTTGGGCTGGGCCGAGGCGCTCGAGGATCTTTCCGTTGCTCGGATCGACCTTCGCGATCTCCCGGCCCCAGACGCTCGCAATGTAAAGCTGATCCTCCGGGCCGAAGTAGATGCCGTTCATCCCGTGCATCTGCCCCGCTCGAATGAGCACCTTCCATCCTTCGGGTAGCTCCTCTTCGTCGGCGAGTAGTCCAGGGCTCGCCGCGATCAGCGCGAGAGCCGATACGCCGAGAAGCAGCGACCTGCAAAGCGGTCGCCGGTAACTGGAACTCAGGAACTCGAACATGACTACCTCGCTTCCGGGGGCCAAGAGCTTGCCGACGATCGGGTCGTCCCCCGCGGGACCGATCGCGGTCCGCTGATGAAATCATCTGCGCCGCAGGGCGAGCGGCTCTGCGCCTCTACACCATTGCCTCTTCGTGAGATAGCAATGCAGACCGCCGGCCGATCGGACGCCTGTTGCGCTGAGAAATTTGGCTCGGCGGGACCGTTGACGGTGGAATCGCGTCCGGTCGAGACCCCGTTTTACCGACAACGACTGCGTCGTCAGACAGTCTGTAGCGACAAGACTTGCCTTGTCGGACCGGTGCACAGCGCCGGATATTGCTCGCGCTGCGCGCGAGTCGGACAGGGCAAGTCCTGTCGCTACAGTGTCAGCCGCGATCCCACGCCGGTGCGATCAAACCGGAGGGCGCATGCCGAGTTGTTGCATGAGGAACGCGAAGTGGCGCGCCACCTGATCGGCCTTGGCGTCGATCGTCACGGCGCCGCCGTGGCCTGACTCGTCTTGGAGGTGGAACAGAATCGGCTCTTGCGTCCCGTGGTCCTCGTCCGCAAATCGCGCCGCCGCGGCGAACTTGCGCGCATGCATCGGATCCACGCGAGCATCGTTCACACTCGCTGTGACCAGCATCGCCGGATAGTCCACCCCCTGCTCCACGCGGTGATACGGCGAGTAAGCGGCCAGGTGCGGAAACATCTCCGGATCCTCCGGGCTGCCGTACTCCTCGGTCCAGATGTTGGCCAGCTTGAAACGGTGAAAGCGCAGCATGTCCGTCAGCGGCACCTGGCACAGCATCGCCTCGAACAGCTCCGGCCGCTGCGTAACGGCCGCGCTGACCAACAGGCCCCCGTTCGATCCGCCAGAGATCGCCAGCCGGTCTTGCGACGTGTAGTGGTTCTCGATCAGCCACTCCGCCGCCGCGATGAAATCGTCGAAGACGTTCTGCTTCTTTTCGCGCATGCCGGCTTCGTGCCACTCTCGGCCGTACTCGCCGCCGCCGCGGAGATTCGGGATCGCCACGCCGCCCCCGGCCTCGATCCAGACGGCGTAGACGGTCGAAAAGTACGGAGTG
>CP070706.1:1792111-1799883 GCA_020350085.1 Acidobacteriota bacterium | reverse complement strand
GGCGAAGCCGACGAAGGTGACTGTCTAGGCGTCAGTGCGGAGGCGGGCACGGAGACCCGCCCCTACGACATGCAGAGACGGTTTCTTAGCCCTCGGCCAGGAACCTGACGAAGTCGGATTCGGTCAGGATGCCGACCAGCCGACTGCCTTCGACCACGGGCAGGCAGCCGAACTTGTTCTCGAGCATCATGGCCGCCGCCTCGCTGATCGGTTGTTCGGGATCCGCGGTCTCGACATCGGAGATCATCACCTCCTGGACGAACATCCTGCTGAGCAGATCCTCTCGATTCAGCATCGGCAGCTCTTCGGCGAACGCCAGCGCACCACGCAGCAGGTCGCGATGGGAGACCAGGCCGACCAGATCGCCCTCTTCGTCCACTACGGGGACGTGACGCACGTTCTCCTCTCTCATCATGCCGTAGAGAGTCGCGAGGTCATCTTCGGGTCCGATGCGCAGGACGTTCTCCGACATCAGATCCCGCACCTTCAGTCGGCTCGTCATCATCTCTCAGTCCTCGCGACAGCTCGCTGCGGCTCCCTGCTGCTTCGAGCGAACCTGCCGATCCGCGCGCGATATGGCGACCCCAACGGGATTTGAACCCGTGTTCCCAGCTTGAAAGGCTGGTGTCCTGACCTGGCTGGACGATGGGGTCGCTCAGGGGGCGCGCAAAAGTCGGCGTGAGCGCCGCTGCATGACACGCTCAGCAGTCTAGCCAGGCCCCCTCAGAGTGTCAACGCGCCGAGCGAGTCCGCCATCGCGGCGAGCGAGCCGTGCCAGTCGGACTGCCAGCGCTCGAGCAGCCGGTCCGCGCTCGAACGCCCGCTTCGCGCCAAAGCCTCGGCGGGCCGCAGCAAGTCTGTTTCGTCGGGGTAGTGACGCTCGAGCGATTCGGCCGCGATGCCGATCAATGCGAGCACGATCTCGGCGGCGCTGCGCCCGTCTGGCGCTTGAGCGGTAAGCCCATGGCGCGCGCAGGCGAGGTGAAACTCGAGCCGTTCGGCGTAGGTCCAACCGTCGAGCAGCGCGATCGCCTGCTCGATACGCTCTGGTCCGCTCGAGAAAAGACCGCGTGCGAGCGCCGCGTAGGCCAGCGCGAGCTCGGGCGGATTGCTGTCCGGGCAGCGCAGCTCCAGATAGGTCTTGAGCCGAGCTTCGGGGAAAAGCGTCGTCAGGTGCAGCACCCAGTCGTCGAGCGTGGCCTGCTGGTCGTGCGCTCCGTGCTGAAGGAACTGACCGAACGAGATGCCGGTCATGTCGATCAGCCGACCGTCTCGCTCGATGAAGAACATGCCGGCTGCGAGCGCCCAGTCGACGTAGTCGGCCGTGGCCGCATCGGGCGCGAGCAACGATTCGGGGATGCCGCACCGGTCGGGATCGACGTCGAGCCAGTACGCGGAGCGACGCGAGCGCCAGCCGTTGATCCGACCAGCGGAGAACGGCGAGTTCGAAAACAGCGCCATCAACGGCGAGCTGATCATCAGGGCCAGGCGCAGGCTATGGATCGCTTCTTGCGCATCGAACACATCGACGTTGATCTGCATACCGGCCGTCGAACGCATCATCCAGATCGCACCGCGCCCGCGCGTCGGCAAGTAGCCGTTCATGATCCGGTAGCGCTGCTTCGGAATCAGCGGGATGTCCTCCGGCCTCGTCAGCGGCTGCATGCCGAGTGGCAGCCAAGCGATTCCGAGAGGACGCGAGACCTCGATCAGCTCGCGCAAGAAGCGCCCCAGCTCGTCGCGCACTTCAGCCAGGCTCGCGTACGGTCGCGCCGAGAGCTCGAGCTGCGCGCCCGGCTCCAGCGTGATGCGGTCCCCGTCGCGCTCGAGCTCGAGCAGCGGGTCGTCCAGCACGCCGCGCCAGCCAAATCGGTCGCGCAGCCCTTCCAACACGGCGAGCACGGACGAGGAGCGGCTGGAGGCGTGTCCCTGGTACGAGACGGCCCCTCCCGTCGCGCGATCCACGCCCAATAGTTCGTACTCGAGCCCGACGAGACGCTCGGGTCGCGGGCGGAAGCCGGCGTTGAAGTCTTCGACCAGTGCGCGCCGATCCAGGGGGGGTCGCATCACCTTCTCGCGCCCCGGCGAGTGCCTCTCGCGGGGCAGTCTGGGAAACGATCGATCATAGGAGGGTGCTGCGGACAGCGTCAACAAAACGGCAGAATGCAAAAGGCGAGCGAAAGAACGGACAGCCTCGGACCTCATGAATAATCCGGGGCGGAGCCCTAGAATCTCCCTCGTGTGCGAACAGCTGAGGACACCGCAGCCCCCCCGCATGGGCGTCCCCAAGCTCTGGGCCATGGCGTCGCTCGCGCTGGCGGTGCTGAGCACCCCGGCGCCGCGGGCTCAGACCCTGGAGACCGTTCGAATCCACGTTGGCGCCCGCGAGGCGCTGCTCCCGGCCCTGGTCCGCCCGGGGGGGACCTTCGTCTCCTTGAAGGGGATGGCTGCCGCACTTGGCGGGAGCGTCACCCGCGGCGCGGATGAGAGCTTCCGGCTGAGCGTCGGCGAGGCCGAGATCGACTTTCCCTCGGGGATTCCTGCGTTGGTCCGGGTCGGCAGCCGCGTGCTCTCGCTCGGGGCCGACGCGCTGGCGATCGGGGACGACCTCTTCGTTCCCCAAACCAGCGTCCCGAGGCTGGTCGAGGCACTCGACCCTGCCGAGCCCCCAGCGCCCGTTGCCGAGGGCAACAGATGGCTGCTCGTCGGCTCGAGCCCCGGCGAGTTGAGGCTCGAGGCCGACCTGCCGCGGCCACCTGGCGAGGTCGTCGCCACGCGCCGGCCCGACGGCGATTTCGACGTGCTGATCAAGGATACGGGGCCGGTCGAGCTGCCGTGGACGCGCAAGCAGGTGGGAAGCCCGCTGATTGCGAGCCTGACGCTCGAATACACCCCAGCCGGCATCGAGCTGCACGTGCCGTCCGGGCGCCGACTCACGGAGCTGACGGCGGATCGGCGCGTCAGTCCGCCGGGTGTGACCGTCATCGCGCGAGGCGCCGAGCAGGCGACCGTGGTGCCGCAAACGACCGCCTCGCGACGCGCGGTGCGACGCGTGGTTCTCGATCCGGGCCACGGCGGCGCCGAGGACGGGGCGATCGGTCCTTCCCATCTCAAAGAGAAGGATGTCGTCCTCGACGTGGCACGCAGGCTGGCGTCACTGCTGCGGCTCGAAGGCTTCGACGTGCAGCTGACGCGAGACGAAGACATCGAGCTATCACTCGACGATCGGGCGGCGGCGGCGAACCGCTGGCAGGCGGATCTGTTCGTCTCGCTGCACGCCAACGCCTCGGCCTATCGCGGCGCCCGCGGCGCGGAGACCTACTTCTTGTCGCTCGAGGCCACCGACGACGAGGCGAGGACGCTGGCCGCGCTCGAGAACAACGCCGCGGCTGCCGCCGGCGCGAATCCGGACCCGATGCGAGGCGACGACGAACTGCCGCTGATTCTGTGGGACATGGCGCAGCGGGAGTATTTACAGGAAAGCTCGCGTCTGGCCGAGACGATCCAGCGTCGGCTCAACGATCATCTGGGCCTTCGCAACCGCGGCGTGCGTCAAGCGCCGTTTCGCGTGCTCGTCGGAGCGACCTGCCCGGCCGTCCTCGTCGAACTCGGCTTCATGACGCACGGCGAGGAGGAGGCG
Source organism: Acidobacteriota bacterium (assembly GCA_020350085.1). Lineage (GTDB taxonomy): Bacteria > Acidobacteriota > Polarisedimenticolia > J045 > J045. The sequence continues at coordinate 1,796,243 of CP070706.1, read as the reverse complement.
CGGTTGTCCGACGGCCGTTACCGCGAGGGATTGGCCGAGGCGTTGCGCGACGCGATCCGCACGTTTCGCAAAGACGCCGAGGCGGCGGTGAGCACGACGCTCGGCTCGACCATCGAGGCCGGTCGGTGAACCGCAAGCGCGCGGTCGGTCTCGGCGTTCTGCTCGGATCGGCGGCCGGACTGCTCGTGTTGTTGGTGGTGCTGTCAGTCAAGGATGGCAGCGAGCCGGTCCCGACCCCGCTCGCTCCGCCACCGCCCGTCGCCGCAGACGAGGACGCTGCACCAGGAGTGGACGAGCCGACCGTCCGCACGCAGCCCGTGGCGATCTATCAACGGGCGGCGTCGGAGCGTCTGGCCCTCGTCGCCGTTCCCGCCCAAATCATCTGGATGGCGTCGCCGGTCGACCGCGCGCGCCAGATCGTGCGCCTCGTGCTGGAGGGCGTGCCGGAAAGCGGTGCGCTGCGTCCCACGAGGGAGAAGCTGCGCTACCGAGAGGTGCTGATCGACGCTTCCGGAATTGCCTGGGTCGATCTGGCCGGCGAGCCGCTGAGCGGTTTGACGGGATCGGATGCCGAGCAGGCGCTGGTGGGCTGTCTGGCTCGCTCGCTGGTGGAGAATCTCGATGAAGTGCGCCGCGTGGGTATCGTCGTCGACGGCGAGCCGCGGCAGACGTTGGCCGGCCACGTGGATCTGTCGTTGACCTTTACGGGTCGGGAGTGGCCTTCGCTCGATCAGGCGAGCGCGCGTCGTCTGAGACGACGGATCGACGGGGCGCCTTCGTGAGCTGGGGCGTGTTCGACTCCGGCGTCGGGGGGCTGACCGTCGTTCACGCATTGCTCGAGCGCCTTCCGAACACCTCGCTCGTTTATCTCGGCGATACCGCGCGCGTACCCTACGGCATCCGCTCGGTGGAAACCGTCCGCGGCTATGCGCGCGAGGCCCTACGGTTTTTTCTCGACGCCGCCGTGGACGGTCTCATCGTCGCCTGCAACACGGCTTCCGCCGTCGCTCTCGACATCTTCGAAGAGGCGATCGACGGTCCGGTCATTGGTGTCGTCGTGCCCGGTGTGCACGAGGCGCTGTCGGAGACGGCCACCCATCGCGTGGGCGTGATCGGAACCCAGGCGACCATTCGCTCGCAAGCGTACGCTCAGCGGATTCGGGAGCTGTCCCCGCGGACCCACGTCGTCGCCGCGGCCTGTCCGTTGTTCGTGCCGCTTGCTGAAGAGGGCTGGATCGATGGTGACGTGCCACGGCTCGTGGCGGCACGGTACCTGGCGCCACTGCGCGAGGCGCGAGTCGATACCGTCATTCTCGGCTGCACGCACTATCCGTTGCTGGCGGGCGTGATCGGCGAAGAAATGGGCGAGGGCGTCACGCTCGTCGACTCGGCGAGCGCCGTCGCGAGGGAGGCCGCGCGACGTGAAACAGACGCACGCGTGGCTCAGGTGCGGACGGCGCCCACTCCGGCACCGCAGCATCGCTTTTGTGTGACCGACGGTGGCGGCTCGTTCGCCAACGTCGCCTCGCTGTTTCTCGGCGAGCGGCTGACCGGGCTCGAGACGGTCGAGCTTCACCCGCATCCCTGAGCAGCGCTCGCGCAAGGCTCAGCTGAGCATCGCGGCGGCGACGTCCTCGTGCATAATCGGAGGGGAGGAGGATCGATGAGCGTCAGGGCATCCGGAAGGCGCGCGGACGAGCCGCGAGCGGTGGAGCTGCAGATCGACGTCAACCGGCACGCGGAGGGCTCCTGTCTGATCCGCGTCGGTCAGACGGAGGTGCTGTGCACGGCCTCGATCGAAGAGCGAGTACCACCTTGGCTCGTGGGTCGCGGGGAAGGCTGGTTGACCGCCGAGTACGGGATGCTGCCGCGGGCGACCGGCCAGCGCTCGGTGCGCGATCGCGTCGGCGGGCGGCCGAACGGGCGAGCACTCGAGATCCAGCGTCTGATCGGCCGATCGCTCAGGGCGGTCGTGGACCGCAAAGTCTTTGGTGATCGAACGATCTGGGTCGACTGCGACGTACTGCAGGCCGATGGTGGAACGCGCTGCGCGGCGATCACCGGTGGCTTCGTGGCGATGGCGTGCGCGTTCAAGCACCTCGAGCGCGCGCGCAAGCTGACCGGCTATCCTCTGCTCGATGTCGAAGCGGCGATATCGGTCGGCTTGATGGCGGGCGAGATTCTCCTCGATCTCGACTACGAGGAAGATGCCGCCGCGGAAGTCGACGTCAACGTCGTACGTACCGGGCGCGGCCGTTATGTGGAAATTCAAGGAACGGCCGAGGAAACGCCGCTTACGCGCGAGCAATTGATGGCGGCCCTCGAGTTGGCCGATCGAGGTACCGATTTCCTGATTGAGCGACAGCGGGACGTGTTGGGTGAACGGCTCGACCGCATCCTCCGAACGGATTGAACGCAGAGCATGACTCGCGACCGACGCACACGCAAAACCGACGACCGACGCGGCAGGAAGCCGAAGCAGAAAGACCACCGCCGCGATGCCAGGCGGCCCGCAGCGACCCGTCCCAAGACACCCAAGCGCGCGGGGTTGCCGATCGTCGTCGCGACCAAGAATCCCGCGAAGGCGCATGAGCTGGCCAAGCTGCTCGAGGAAACGCCGTTCACGGTCGTCGGCGCGGAGTTGATCGCCGATTTGCAGGCGCCGGTAGAGGACGGCGCGACGTTCCGTGCGAACGCGGTCAAGAAGGCGTTGCATTACAGTCGTTTGGTGGACTCGCTCGTGCTCGCCGACGATAGCGGTCTCGAGATCGACGCTCTGGACGGGCAGCCCGGCGTGCGCTCGGCTCGTCTCGGAGGACCGAGCGCGACGGACGCCGATCGCGTGCGACTGATTCTCTCGAAGATGGAGTCCGTGCCGTGGGAGCGCCGGACGGCAAGGTTCCGCTGCGAGATCGCCATCGCGCAGCGCGGCGAAGTCCTGGCCAGCTTCGACGGATCCGTCGAGGGACGGATTGCCTTCGAGCCCGAGGGCTCGGCCGGCTTCGGTTACGACCCGATCTTCTTCTATGAGCCGATGCGGATGACGTTCGCGGCCATGACGGCTGAGGAGAAACATCACGTATCGCACCGCGGGAAGGCTCTTGAGCGCGCCGTGGACTGGCTGAAGCATTGGTGTGCGCGCAAATCGGAGCCGGGTAGCGGGTCCAGCGGCTGACGCGGGTGCTCGGGGCGGTTCGCGCACGCTTTCTGCGGGCCGCCATCGGGGCTTCGGTCGGCGAGCCACCCGCGTCGCGGCAGACGGTTTGCCGCGAAGAACGCCATTGTCTCCCGGGGGCCACGAGTGTATAGTTTTTTCCCGAGCGAGTTGGTGGGTATCCCGGCGAACTCCCTCACTGGCCGTGGATTTCGAAGAAGTTGAGGAGGGCGTCTAGAGATCCGGATCGGGGCCACTCCCCCGGGCATCGCACCCCAACCAACCAAACCGTCGGCGCACTCCCCCCCCTGCCGACTGAGTCCCGGGTGAGGGCCGGTTCTGAGACGCTCTCCTTGACGTTTTGACCGAGCGAGCCGCGTCAAAAGACGCGGCTCGTTGCTCTCCGCTGGCCGGTCAGACACCGCTCTCGGAGCGATTTGACACTCTCTCGAGCCGCTCCTATTCTCTCGACCCGAGTCCAAGGATCCTGGGTAGCTCAGCTGGTAGAGCAGGTGGCTGTTAACCACCGGGTCGGGGGTTCGAGTCCCTCCCCAGGAGCCAGTTTCCTCGCAGTACCCTCCTCGAAACCCCGCCGCACGCGCGCCGAAGTCGGGAGCCGTCTGCACGATGCGTGACTCGAACAGCCGTTTAAGTCCTGTCCGACAGCATCGCAGCCTTGCTAACATTAACGAAGGTGTACTCATGCTGAAGCACCTCTTGCGCGCCACCTTCTTTCTTTCCGTCTGGTTGCCAGTCGCCCTGCCAGCCCAAAACGTGGACGAGAAGCAGCACGTCGCGTTGACACCTGTCGATCAGATTCCGAAGCTGCCGATGTTCGACGAGGCCGTGGACTATCAAGCCACTCTTGGCGCAGGGGTCCTCGCGCTTGATGGCTTCAAGTTTGGCGGGGAAACCGTACGAGTGGGCGATGCAGAACGCGTGATCGTTCGCTCCCTGGGTCGAGACTTCGTCGTCAGC
>CP070706.1:1788863-1792011 GCA_020350085.1 Acidobacteriota bacterium | reverse complement strand
TGTGCGACCGGCTTCGGGAGCGGGGTGTGGCCGACCTCTTCGTCCCGCGGTCTCGCGAGTTCGACCTGACGCACCGAGATGCCGTCGAGCGGATGTTCGACGCGGCTCGACCCCACGTGGTGATCCACCTGGCCGCAGAGGTCGGCGGCATCGGCGCCAATCGCGCGCAGCCGGGCCGGTTCTTCTTCGCGAACATGGCGATGGGTATGCACCTGATCGAGCAGGCTCGTGCACGCGGCCTGAAAAAGTTCGTGCAAGTGGGCACGGTCTGCGCCTATCCGAAGTTCACGCCGGTGCCGTTTCGCGAGCAGGACCTGTGGAACGGCTACCCCGAGGAGACGAACGCTCCGTACGGGATCGCGAAGAAGGCCCTGTTCGTGATGCTCGAGGCGTACCGGCAGCAGTACGGTCTCGCCAGCGCCGTGGTCGTACCGGTCAATCTGTACGGGCCCGGCGACAACTTCAATCTCGAGTCCTCGCATGTCATTCCGGCACTGATACGAAAATGCCTCGAGGCGGTCGAGGCCGGCGGGTCGTCGATCACCTGTTGGGGCACCGGCAACGCCTCGCGAGAGTTTCTCTACGTCGATGACGCCGCGGAGGGTGTGATCGCGGCGGCAGAGCGGATGGAAGAGCCGAAACCGATCAATCTCGGCACGGGCCGCGAGATCTCGATTTGCGAGCTGGCGGCCTCCATCGCGCTCACCTGTGGGTTCAACGGGACCATCGAGTGGGACGTCGAGAAGCCCGACGGCCAGCCACGTCGTTGTCTCGACACCTCGAGAGCGGCGAAGTTGCTCGGCTGGCGTGCTCAGGTCACGCTCGAGGAAGGCTTGCGTCGCACCGTCGAGTGGTATCGCCGGGCGGCCCGAAGGTAACGATCCCGAACGGTAGCGAAAATCTTTGCTGCATGCCGATCGAGGTGCGGCTCGCCGCATCGCCGTCAGCGATGCTCGACGCGTTCGTCTAAACGGCCTCTTTGGACTACCCCTCGGCGATCCCAGGGCACCATTCTTTAAGAGTAACCGCATTCTAGGGGTGGGGGAGACGGACGGGCGATGATCATCCCGATCGAGCACGAGAACATGACCGTCCGGCGCCTGCCGTGGGTCACGATCGGCATCATGGCGCTGTGTGGGCTGCTGTTCGTGCCCACGTGGCTGCTGCGCTCCGGACCCGAGCAGGAGATTGAGGACCGGCTCGAGCAGGTGCTGCAGTTTTACTTCGAGCACCCGTATCTCGAGCTACATCCCGGGCTGGCCGAAGTCGTCCTCGGCGGGGCGCGCGAACAAGAGCAACAAGCTCTGCTCGAGGTTCTCAAGCAGCAGGTCGAGCGGAGACCGAGCGATGCCGAGCGCGCCGAACAGCAGATCGAGCTCGATCGCCTGTCCGAGGACGCCCTGGCCGCGATCGATGATCACCCGTTGCGCCGGTGGGGACTGACGCCCTCTCGGGCGCAGGCGGAGACGTTCGTCTCGCATATGTTCCTACACGCCGGCTGGCTGCACCTGCTCGGCAACATGCTGATTCTCTACCTCGCGGGGCCGTTTCTCGAGGATCGCTTCTCGCGCCCGTTGTTCGCCGGTTTGTACGCGGTGGGAGGGCTCGTCGCGGCCGCGTCGCATGTCATGATGTTCCCGCGGTCTGACATCCCGCTGGTCGGTGCGTCCGGCGCGATCGCCGGACTGATGGGCGCCTTCCTGATCCGCTCGTGGCAGACGAAGATCCGCTTTCTCTACATCCTCGGCATTTGGGCACGCGGCACGTTCTGGGCTCCCGCCTGGGTCATGCTCCCGCTATGGCTGCTGACGCAGGTGTTCATGGGGACGATGACCCACAGCCTCGGCGGCGAGGACGGTGCCGGCGTCGCGTATTGGGCACACGTCGGCGGATTCGTGCTCGGCGTGGCCGCAGCGTTTGCCATCAAGAAGCTCGAGATCGAGGAGCGCTACGTCCGGCCGGTCATCGACGCGAAAACGCAACAGATCGTCATCGACAATCCGGTCATCGAACAGGCGATGGCTGCGCACGCGGCCGGGCGCTCGGCGGAAGCCGTGACGGCTCTGCGCGAGTCGCTCGCTGAGCGACCCGACGATCGAGACGCGGCAATCGCGATCTGGGAGCTGGCCTGCCAGCTCGAGAGGGCCGAGCAAGGCGCGCCGTATCTGCTGCGCGTGATCGACGCCGAAACGCGCGCCGGTGAGATCGATCTGGCAATCGCGCACTGGAACGAGCTGACCGAGCACGTTCCCGATCCGACAGCCGACGCGGCGTTGCTCGTCCGGCTAGCCCAGGCGATGCTGAAGGATCGCAGCGGGGCGGATGCAAAGAAGGTGCTGGCTCGGGCGTTTGCCACGCCGTCGCGCACCGCGTCGCTCACGCTGCGCATCGCCCATCTCGCCCGCCCGCTCGATACGAGGCTGGCGAGACAGGCTGCCGAGACCGCCCTCGCGATGCCGGACCTGCAGCCTGCGGAGAAGGACCATGCTCAGACACTTCTCACCGAGCTGTCGCGCGAGACGGCACTGAGCGGCTGATCGCACGGAGAACGATCGCCGGCCGGCATCGAATTACCGTCTGCCGCCACGCGCTTTCCCGTTCGTCTCACGCGTCACCGCGATTGACGCTCGATCTGGGAGTTTGCCTTGACACATCGTGCGCGCTCACACACCATGACCGGCGTGTGATATTTGGGTCAGCGGGGTTCGTTCATCTCAGCAACCAGAGCCGGTCTCCGCTCCAGCGCACTTCGCGGTGGCGGTACCGGCCCAGAGAGAGAAACGGGCGGGTCTGCCCGGGAATGGGGTGAGCCATGGAACAGATGATCGGCATGCTCAGCCAGATGCTGGGCGGAGACGCGGTACGCCAGATGAGCCGTTCGCTCGGAGCCGACGAGCAGGCAACGGGCGGTGCGATGGAAGCGGCCCTCGGAGCGCTGATGGGTGCGTTGGCGCGCAACGCGTCGAATCCGCAGGGCGCTGAGGCTCTGGCGCGGGCAGTCCAGAAAGACCACGACGGAAGCGTTTTGGACGGGCTGACCGACCGACTGCGGGCTCCGGAGCAGCTTCAGAGCGCTGGCGAAGGGATCTTGCGGCACGTGTTCGGAGATCGTCGCAGCGCGGTGGAGTCGGGTCTCGGGCAGGCCAGC
>CP070706.1:1784399-1788763 GCA_020350085.1 Acidobacteriota bacterium | reverse complement strand
CTCATCCTGGGACATGCTCATCCCGAGATTGTCGAGGCCGTGCAGGCTGCCGTGCGGCGCGGTACGAGCTACGGTGCCCCTTGCCGTGCGGAAGTCGAACTGGCCGAGGCGATCGTCGCCGCCTATCCCGGCCTGGAGCAGGTCCGCTGCGTCTCCTCGGGGACCGAAGCCACGATGAGCGCCATCCGTCTCGCGCGCGGCTTCACCCGCCGTGACCTGATCGTCAAGTTCTCCGGCTGCTATCACGGCCATGCCGATCACTTGCTCGTTTCTGCGGGCTCGGGCCTGGTCACCTTCGGCGAGCCCTCTTCGGCGGGCGTGCCGGAGCCGTTCGCTTCGCTCACGCGCGTGCTGCCGCTCGATGACGAAGCCTCGCTCGAGCAGGTGTTCGCGAGCGATGGGGAGCGGATCGCCGCCGTGATTCTCGAGCCGATTCCAGCCAACAACGGCCTGCTCGTCCAGCGCCCCGAGTTCTTGCGCTCGTTGAGGCAGCTGACGGCGCGAGCGGGCGCGCTGCTGATCTTCGACGAGGTGATCAGCGGCTTTCGTGTGGCCCGCGGCGGTGCGGCCGAGCGCTACGGCATCACTCCGGACATCGCGACATTCGGCAAGGTGATCGGTGGTGGCATGCCGGTCGGCGCGTTCGGTGCGCGGCGTGAGATCATGCAGCACCTCGCCCCGCTCGGTGCCGTCTACCAGGCGGGGACGCTCTCGGGCAATCCCGTGGCCATGGCCGCAGGGCTGGCCACGCTGCGGGTTCTCGAGCGAGACTCTGGCTGGGAGCGGCTCGAGCAGCTCGGCCAGTACCTTGACTCGGCGTTGTCGCCGGTGCTCGAATCGGCCGGGATGCCGGTCCGGTTGGCCCGCCTTGGCTCGATCTTCTGGCTCAGCCTGCAGGAAGGCGACTCGCCGCGGTCCGCGGAGGCGATCGATGCGCAGGCAGCTCGTCGCTACGCGGCTGTGTTTCACGCTCTGCTCGAGCGCGACGTTTGTCTCGCACCTTCAGCCTACGAGGTAGGCTTTCTTTCGCTGGCCCACCGGGAGCAAGACATTGACCGGCTAGCGATGGCGCTTGGCGAAGCGTTCGAACAGGCCACGAGAAAACAGGCGACGAACGCCTGAGGAAAGACGTCTCAGCATGATTCGCCGTGCTAGAGGCAGGCGCGTGATGCAGATCAGCATGCTGATCCTGCTCGTCGTCTGCTCGGCGCAGGTGCTGTGGTGGTTCGTCGACCAGGAGCGGATGATCCAGGCACACCGTGCGCGGATGATCGCTCTGTGGCGCGCGGAAGGAGCCGCTGCACAGGTGCTGCTCGAGACGGGCGTCGATTTGAGGACGGTCGAGGCGCTGTTTCCACACATCGAGGTCGGCAAGCACCCACCGCAAATCCGCCAGGTGGTCATCGAAGACCTCGACGCCACTCGCTTCCGGCGGCTCAACCGCTATGCCTGGGAGGGCGGCTTCTTCGTCGTCGTGCTGTTTGCCTGCATGGCGGTGATCTGGCGCACGTTGCGGCAGGAAGCCAGTCTGCGCCAGCGCCAGCAGAACTTCATCGCCGCCGTCACCCACGAGCTGAAGAGTCCGCTGGCCAGCTTGCAGCTTTCGGCCGAGACGATGGCGATGCGACAGCTCGAGCCAGAGAGGCAGCAGATTCTCGTCCGTCGGGTCCTCGACGATCTCGTCCGCATGGAGGATCTCATATCGAAGATTCTCGATACGTCGCGGCTCGAGCAGGGGCGCTTCCACCCCGAGGCTGAGCCGGTAGCTCTCGATCGTATCGTGGAAGGCGTCGTCAGCGGCTTCGCCGAGCGCGCCGAGACAGCAGGCGTGATCATCGAGCAGCAGGTGCCCACCGAAACGGAGATCTTCGCCGATCCCGACAGCGTCAAGACAGTCGTTCGCAACTTGATGGAGAACGCGATCAAAGCCACGGCCTCCACCGGCGGCGGACGCGTGACCTTGCGCGCGCAGCCGGCGGATGGCTTCATTCGCTTCACGGTCGAAGACACGGGGGTCGGCTTCGCGCCCTCGGAGGCAGAACGACTGTTCCAGAAGTTCTATCGTCCCGGTGACGAGATGAGAAGAAGGAGCACCGGCACCGGGTTGGGACTGTTCATCGTCCGCAGGATGGTGTCGGCGAACGGTGGCCGAGTGAAGGCGTTCAGCGCGGGTGAAGGTCGGGTGGCGCTGTTTACCGTCGATTGGAGACGGCCTCGTGAAGCGCATTGAGCAGAATCAGCGCGGCGACTGCGGAGAGAGATGATGGCGGCAGCACATCAGGGACAGCAGGCCGCGATCCTCGTCGTCGAGGACGAGCTTCATCTCGCCGAAGGGATTGCCGAGAACCTCGAGGCAGAGGGGTACCGCGCGGAGATCGTCGGCGATGGCAAGTCGGGACTCGAGCGCATCCTTTCTGGTAAATTCGATCTCGTCATTCTCGACGTCATGCTACCCGAGATGGATGGATTCAGCGTCTGCGAGGAGGTGCGCCGCCGAGGCAAGGAGACGCCGATTCTTTTCCTGACCGCCAAAGGCGGCGTGGACGATCGTATTCGCGGCCTTCAGTCCGGCGGCGACGACTATCTGTCCAAGCCGTTCCACCTCACGGAGCTGCTGCTGCGCGTGCAGGTGATCTTGCGCCGATGGGAATGGTATGCCGGCCAGGGCGCTGGTTCAGACGTCATTCGTTTCGGTGAGAACGTTTTCGACACCCGGACCTTCAAAGGGCGCTCCTGGGACGGACAGGAGCACAGCCTGACTCACAAAGAGGCGATGATTCTCAAGGCGCTTTCCGAGCGGCCGAGTGAGGTGATCTCTCGCGAGGATCTGCTCGAAAAGGTCTGGGGCTACGACGTCTACCCTTCGACCAGAACGATCGACAACTTCATTTTGCGGTTGCGCAAGCGCTTCGAGCCAGATCCCGAGCAGCCTCGCTACTTCCATACTGTCTGGGGCGTGGGTTATCGCTTTACACCGGAAGGGGAGAAGGCGTCGTGATCAGCGCGCGTAGCTTGCGTATCGGCACACGGGGCTCGCGCCTCGCGTTGTGGCAGGCAGAGCACGTTGCCGACAGGCTCCGCGCGCTGCCGGGCCGACCAGGTGTCGAAATCGTCACGATCCGCACGCGCGGCGATCACATCACCGACGTGCCTCTTTCGAAGGTGGCGGGCAAGGCGTTTTTCACCAAGGAAATCGAGGATGCCTTGCTCGACGAGCGCGTCGACCTCGCCGTGCACAGCCTCAAGGACCTCGCGACCGAGATGCCGTCAGGGCTCGCTCTCGGCGCCGTTCTCGAGCGGGAAGATGCTCGCGACGTGCTCGTCAGCCGAAGCGGCGATCTCGACCGGCTGCCACCGGGCGCACGTTTGGGCACCAGCAGCTTGAGGCGTCGCGCGCTCGTCGCACGCTGGCGGCCCGACGTTGAGCTCGTCGAGCTGCGGGGCAACGTGCCGACGCGCCTTCGGCGTCTCGAGGACGGTCAGCTCGACGCGATCATCCTCGCTGCGGCTGGACTGCACCGCCTCGGTTTCGCCGACCGGATCACCGCATACCTGCCGACCGACAAGATGCTGCCGGCCGTCGCCCAAGGGGCCATCGGTATCCAGGTGCGCCAGGCCGACGCCTGGACGCAGCGCTGGGTCGGCCGGCTCGATCATGCGCCGACGCGTGCGGCGACGGCAGCGGAGCGGGCGCTGCTGCGGCAACTCGAAGGTGGCTGCCAGGTGCCTGTCGGCGCGCTAGCGGTGGCAGAAGGTGATGAGATCGAGCTGCGCGCGACGGTTTGCTCGCTTGACGGACGAAACAGTGTCGATGGGCAGCGCCGGGGTGCGCTGATCGACGCGGAACAGCTGGGCGCGGCTCTCGCGCACGATCTACTCCAGCAGGGAGCGCAGGCGATACTCACCGAGATACGCACGGCTCTCGAAGAGGCGGAAGAGCCATGAGTGCGCAGGCTGCCAGGCCGCTTGCTGGGCGCGCGGTCGCCGTCACCCGGGACGAAGGCGCCGACGGAGCGCTGAGCCGGCGATTGCGCGAACGCGGCGCCGAGGTGCTGACCTGGCCTGCCGTCAAGATCGACCCGCCCGACGATCCGTCCCCACTCGAGCAGGCCATCGCGGGCATCGAGCGCTTCGACTGGATCGTGTTCACCAGCGTGCGCGCGGTCGAGGTCGTGCCCGAGCGGCGACACCTGCCACCGGAGCGAACGCGCATCGCCGCAGTGGGTACGAAGACGGCCACGGCGCTCGAAAAGGCCGGCTGGGGCGTCGCCTTGGTGCCGGTGGGTACGGGAGCGTCGTCGCTGGTCAACGCTTTCGCCCGCATCGGCCTTCGCGGCGCGCTGGTGCTGTTTCCAGCCAGCTCG
>CP070706.1:1774925-1784299 GCA_020350085.1 Acidobacteriota bacterium | reverse complement strand
TGGTCGTCGCCAGTTGTCGCTCAGCCTCGCTTGCCGGAACCCATTTTACTCTCAGGACTCGAGCGCCTATCTTTTGCTGCCACCCCCCGACGTGCGATCGGCCCGGACGCGCACAGCGGTTTCCATCGCGAAAGTCGGTGGAGGCCGCGTTGAGACACTCGCGAGATCTGTTCGTGATCGGTCGTGTCATCTTGTCCGTCGTCGCGACCCTCGTCGTCTTGGGCACGGCCAGCGGCGAGGCTGCCGACTCCCTCACTCCTGGACAGTTCCACGTCGACCGAGCCACGCTCCACAGCCTCGGCTTCCGATGGATCGTCGGCGGGGATGACAATCGGAACGCCGTCGCTCGTGTTCGCTTTCGCAGGCTCGGTGAAACCGACTGGGATGAAGGCCCGGAGATGCTGCGGATTCATGGCGAGCCCGCTGGCACTGACGGATTCGTCTGCGGAAACCTGTTCGCGGGCAGCCTGGTCGATCTGGAGTCGGGAACGACTTACGAGGTCCGCGTCTCCCTCACCGACTCGGATGGCATCTTCGGTGTCGAGGAGCAACGACTAGAGATGACCACGCGTTCGCCCCCGACGTGGGACATCTCGGGTGCGACCCTGCACGTCTACACCTCGTGCGCCGGCGACGTTCTGAGCCCTTGTTTCAACGATATTGAACTGGCCGCTCGATCTGCTCAACCGGGCGACCTCGTTCTGATCCACGAGGGGACGTACTTCGAGCCGAATGGCCTGGATCTGAGGTTTCTCTCAGATCGTGCCACGAGCGCATCACAACCGATCGTCTTCCGTGGCGTGTCGCGCGACGCCGTGGTGATCGATGGAGGCGTCCTGCCCGACGCACAGAATCGCACGCCCTTCATTCGCGTCGAGGGAACCCGCCATCTCCATTTCGAACGACTCCGAGTGTCCCACGCCGCGACGGCCTTCGAGGCAGACAACGCCGTGGGCCTCGTGCTGCGCGGGCTGAAGATCGACCAGGTCTCCGGCGGCGTGCGCAGCGAAGAGCAGCCAACGGCGCTCGATCGCGATTGGTACGTCGTAGACAACGAGATCATCGGCTGGAATCCTCTTTGGTACCCGTACAGCACCAGAGAAAATCGATTCTCGCACACCGGGATCATGTTCTACGGCACGGGTCACGTCGTAGAGAGAAACAGCGTCGGCAAGTTCTGGGACTGCATCGCGCACGCCAACACCGGTGCTGGCTTGGTCACCAACGAAACCGTGGACTGGCAGAACCCACCGGCGCGGAGCAACGACGTCGCCTACAACGAACTGTTCGAATGCTACGACGATGGCATCGAAGCAGACTACGGCTTCCACAACTTGCGTGTGATCAGCAATCGCATCACCAACGCACATACGGCGCTCAGCGCGCAGCCACTGTATTGCGGCCCGGTCTACTTCGTGCGCAACACGGCGTTCAATATCGCGTCCAATTCGTTCAAGTTTCACAATCAGCCGTCCGGGATCGAGGCCTATCACAATACGTTCGGAGTGCACGACTTCGCGCTGGAGTGTCAGGCAGGCTGGATCAATGGACGCCTGCTCAATAACCTGATGCTTGGCGATCCACAGACGAGCACATGGTCGGTATTGACGGGCACCGTCTCGCATCCCCGATCGGTGATTGACTACAACGGCTACACGCCGACCCTCGGTCTTACGATGTTTCGCTGGAGCCGCGAGCCGTTTGGAGCAGAGATCTGGCGCGACTATCCCGATCTGCCGGCCTTTTTTGACGGCGAGGGGTACGAACAACACGGCATCGAGGTGGATTACACGATTTTCGAGAACGCGTGGTTTCCCGCGGGTGAAGGTACGACCAGCGCTCCAGACGACGTCGATTTGAGGCTGCACGACGGTGTGGGCGCCGTGGACACCGGTGTTCCGATCGCCGGATTCAACGATGGATTCACCGGCGTTGCTCCAGATCTCGGTGCGCACGAGCTTGGCTCTGTCGTGCCAGCGTACGGGCCGCGGCCGGGCGCGATCGTCCAGCCCGGAGAGCCGGGAGATGCCGCGGGGGGTCGAACTCCGCTGACGATCCGCAAGCAAAGCGGTGAGTTCTTGCTCGCGTGGTCTGCACCAGCTGCAGGAGGCCCCGTGTACAGCTACAAGCTGTATCGGTCACCTCTCGCCGAGAGTGTCTCGTTCGATCCCTCGTGCGAGGCAAACCTCGGTGCCGACACATCGGCATCCGTCGGCGAGCTGGCGGATGATCACGGCTTCGTCGTCGTCGCCTCGAACGACGCCGGTGAGGGCTCGTATGGCCGAACGAGTGCCGGTTCCGAGCGGCGCCGAGCGTACGGTGCCGCGGAGTGCCCATAGAGGGGCGCCAGCGACCGTAGTCCGTCCTCTGAGCGGGCGGCCGGGCATCAGGCTTACACGGCATCCGAACGGATCTAAGGAGGCGAGCTCGAGACTCGTTGGAACAGGAGTGCTTCCCCTTGGCCACAGGCGGTGTGGCCCGTCTCCCACAGCGTCGACTCGCACGGGCGGGAACTTCTGACTTCGGCGGCTGTCTCATCGAGGGTAGAGACGGCATCCACTTTGCATCTTAGAAGCCGCCCCCCGAAATCGAGGAGGACCCATCATGAGCCCTGTGAGCCCCCCGTTGCGTTGCTGCGCTGTCTTCGCGCTACTGAATCTTGGGCCGCTACCGTGCGCCGCCGCCGCCGAGCTGCCCACGACCCAAGAGGTCCTTGATCGTTTCGTCGAAGCGGTCGGCGGTCGCCAAGCTCTCGAGGCGATCGACGTCCGTCACTGCCGGGGCATGATCGTGCAGGATCTGACCTGGAAGGACCCCCAGCACCAGGAGACTCCATTCCTTGCCGAGACGGATGCCGAGGGGTGCGTGCTGTACGCGGAGTCGGCGGACTGGACCGCCCTGCCGAGCCTCGACACCGGAGAGCCGCGACGCAAGCTGCGCTGGATCATGCACCCTCGCTTCGCCCTCGTCATCGCCGACTTCTTCCCCGAGCTGGCCGCGGCCGGCCGCGAGGTCCGCGACGGTCGCAACGTCATCGTGCTCGCGCCGCGCGACCTCCCGTTCGAGCACTACGCGCTGTACTTCGATGAGGAGACCGGTCTTCTCAACCACATCGGCTATCACAACGACCTCGAGCAATGGAGCGATTACGACGGCGTTCTCCTTCCGACGCGGTGGATCTTCGGTCGCAAGGGAGGACACACGACCTACGTGTTCCACGAGATCGCGAACGGCCCTGCGCCTGGATCCAGCTAGGCGAGAGAACAGGAGAGGTGATGCCATTGTCGCGCTGACTGGTCGCCGAAGCGCGAGCACGGCCCGGCTCGCCGGCGGAGCGTGCATCGCGGCACCCAGGAGCTGTCCGGGCCAACGGAGGAAAAGTGTCTTTCAACACGGTCGTCATCTATCGCCGTGCCGATCGTTTTCTCGAAGAGTTCGAATGGTGGGAAGAAGCCGCCGGACGCCAGACGGATCGGAAAGGGACACCCTATTGATCTATCGAGGGCTCACCTCAGATATCTCCGGGCGGAGTCTGAGAAGGGACGCTTAGGGAGCGAGCCAACTTCTTGTGAACTGGTGGCGTTCTTGCTCTTTCCGGGTCATCCGAGAACGACGTCGAGTTCGAGCACCAGGGGCACCTGTGTGGACAACGGCCCACCGTGCGCCGGGAGTGCGTGCACTTCCTTCCCGTCGCGGTCGGTCGAGTTAGACGGTCAGGTGGGCCGAGATCCAGGCGACTTACTGATCTCGATCCGGTTGTCACACAAACTTGTTTGTCAGCCCTTACCAGTTTGATAGGATGACGTGGGGTTCATGGCGTCTCTCAAAGGCGACGAGCCGCTTGCCGAGCGCGCACGAGGGCGGCGGCGGACGGAGTCGAGGACCTCGTCGATCCACGGGCAGCGGGGTCGACGAAGATCCGACGCGAGGAAGGTCGGGCACTTCGCAAGACGGCCTGCAAACCTCTGGTCGTCGTCGGAAAGTTCATCGACCAGCGCTCGCCCACTCCTTTGCGGCGCGCTCCGTCGGCCTCTGCGTCAGTTTGGTGCTCGCCGCGCCGCGCGCCATGACGATCGTTCATGTGCGACACGCACGCGAGGGAAAGGAGGAGACATGAAGTGCCAGCAGTTTATCGCAATGACGGCCACCGCTGCGCTCGCGCTGTTCGTATTGCTCGGGCCGGCTGCCGCGTCCGACGGCGAACTGAGCCCGTTAGATCAACTGGGCAAGTTGTTGCTCTTCGACACTGACTTGAGCACGCCGCTCGGACAGTCGTGCGCAACGTGCCACGCGCCGGAGACCGGCTTTACGGGGCCGGACTCCCTCATCAACGCGACCGACGCGGTCTACCCGGGTGCTGTCCAGGTTCGGTTCGGCAACCGCAAGCCACCCACCGCGGCCTACGGTGGCGAGAGCCCCGTGCTCTACTTCGATGAGGACGAAGAGCTTTGGATTGGAGGGATGTTCTGGGACGGTCGCGCCACCGGTTGGACGCTGGGCGACCCACTGGCCGAGCAAGCCCAGGGGCCTTTTCTGAACCCGGTCGAGCAGAACAATCCGAGAATGAAGGTCGTCTGCGACAAGGTCGCGCGCTCGACGTACGCCGACCTGTTCGAGCAGGTCTGGGGCCCCGGCTCGCTCGACTGCCGGACGGATCTCGAAGCAGGCTACGAGCGGATCGCGCGTTCCATCGCGGCGTACGAGCGCTCGTCCGAGGTCAACCCGTTCTCGTCGAAGTACGACGACTACCTCGCCGGGCAGGCAGAGCTCACCGAGCAGGAAGCTTGGGGACTGGAGCTGTTCGAGGGCAAAGCGATGTGCTCGGCTTGCCACATCAGCGAACCGGGTTCGGGCGGTGAACCGCCACTTTTCACGGACTTCACTTACGACAATCTCGGCGTGCCGCGCAACCCGGATAACCCCTGGTACTCCATGCCGCCTTTCTTCAACCCTGACGGCGAGGATTGGATCGACTACGGTCTCGGGGCTTTCCTTCGCAGCCAAGGTGCACCGCCAGCGGTCTACGAGCCCGAGTTGGGCAAGGTCAAGGTGCCCACGCTGCGAAACGTGGACAAGCGCCCCTACGAGGGCTTCGTCAAGTCGTTCGCGCACAACGGCTACTTCAAGTCTCTCGAGAGCATCACGCATTTTTACAACACGCGCGACGTTCTCGATGATTGTGCATCGCTCGTCGACCCGGAGCCGGGCGTCAACTGCTGGCCGGCTCCGGAGGTGTCGATGAACGTCAACACCGACGAGCTCGGAAACCTCGGCCTGACGCCTGAGGAAGAGGCGGCAATCGTCGCCTTCATGAAGACGCTGAGCGACGGCCACACGCCGTAGATCTCGGCCGCTCAGCCACTGATCCTCCGCGGCGCCGTCCCTTTGTGAGAAGGTGCGGCGCCGCAGTGCATCGCGAGCGGGCTGGTGTCTGTTCGATGATGCCGCGCACCAGTCCACCGATTTCGGGCGCGACCACCACCGGATGAAAGTCGAATCGGCTGAGACTGGAACCCTTCGCCGGAACCTGTTTCTGCGAAGCACTCCCACGGAAGTCCCCAGTAAAGTCTGGTTGTTCCCGGGATCGGATCCCCGCCTCGGCGCAGATGAGATCCTTGGACTCGACGTCGAAGCCGCAGACGGTGAGAGCTCCTCCACCGAGGCCAACCGAGTCGCACTCGCGTCCGCCAGAATCGCACGGATACGAGACCTTGCTGGCGGCGACAACGCTCTCTCCGAGCCGAAGGTTTGGGCCCTCGAGGCGTGAGGGACGACGTTGGCGCTACGATGGTTTCAGGAGGTTTCACCAACTGCGACACGGCAACAGAGGAGGCGCGATGGGCTCGCCGTTCGTCCGTGAGGCGCTGCTGCAAACGCCGACCCCTGGCGGCGTGGTCTGCGGCACCTGCGAGCGCCGCTGCGTGATTGCCGAGATGAAGCGCGGCTGGTGCCGCACCCGACAGAACCGGCATGGTGTGCTCGATTCGCTGATTTACGGCGCGGTCTCGTCGCTGTCCCGTAACCCGATCGAAAAGAAACCGCTGTTTCACTTCTATCCCGGCTCGTTTGCTGCCACGGCCGGCTCCTGGTCCTGTAACTTCGACTGTTCGTGGTGCCAGAACTTCGGGATCAGCAAGCAGCCGCCAGCCGGTGGAAGGTATCTCAGTCCGCGAGCCTTCGTGGCCCTGGCCCGTCGGTGGAACTGCCAGGGCACGTCGATCAGCCTCAACGAGCCGACGCTCAGCCTCGAATGGTCGCTGGAGGTGTTTCGACTGGCACGGGAGATCGGACTTTACAACACGTTCGTCACCAATGGTTACATGACCGAAGCGGCTCTCGATATGTTGACCGAGGCGGGGCTCGACGCCCTGAACGCCGACGTCAAGGGCGATGCAGGGTCGGTGCGCCGCTTGTGCGGCGTCGACGTCGAGGTGGTCTGGCGCAACTGTCGTCGCGCCATCGAAAGCGGTCTTTGGCTCGAGATCACGACACTCGTCATTCCCGGCGTCAACGACGAGCGGTCGTGCCTGGAGCAGATCGCGCGCCGCATCGCCGCCGAGCTGGGGCGCGAGACACCCTGGCACGTGAGCCGCTACTTTCCCGCCTATCGCTTCGAGGCGCCGTCGACGTCCGTCTCCATCCTCGAGCGAGCCCGGAACGCAGGCCAGGAAGCCGGGCTGCGCTACGTATACCTCGCCAACGTTCAGGGAGGGGCCGGTGAGAGAACAGATTGCCCGCAATGCGGGGCAGCGCTGATCTCGCGCGCCGCTCTCCGCCTCGAGTACTGCCACGTCACTTCGGAGGGCTGCTGTCCGCACTGCACACGGACCATTCCAGGTGCAGGATGGGGATGGGCGCGGCGCGATCGGGCGCCGGCGTGACTCGACGATGAAAGCTGCTCCGACCCAGATCTGCCGCCTCTGTGGTCGCCGTTCGTGCGAGATCAGCGCCGCCCTGTCTGTGTGCGGCAGCTGCATTCGAAGCCGGCCCGAGCAAGCGCTCGCGATCACGGTCGAGATGCACCGGGCCGCCCGCCGCCGCTTCGGTCTGCCGGATAAGCCGCCGCGCACCGAGGCAGGTCGCGTCTGCCCTCTCTGCGTGTCTTCCAACAGCATCAAAGAAGGCGAGCGAGGCTTCTGCGGGTTGCGCACTGTGCGAGACGGGCGACTGGTACACCTGGCGGGCACACCGCGGCGCGGAATGCTCCGTTGGTACCGGGACCCGTTGCCGACCAACTGCGTCGCGGATTGGGTGTGCGCGGGACACCGCCATGTCGGCTGCCACAACCTGGCGGTGTTCTACGCAAGCTGCACGTTGGATTGTCTCTTCTGCCAGAACTGGAGCTTCCGCGACATGAGGCTGACGGAAACGGGAATGCTGAGTGCCGAGAATCTTGCCGAGTTGGCTGACGAGCGCACCTTCTGCGTCTGTTTCTTCGGCGGGGATCCGGCGTCCCAAATGCCCCACGCACTCGCCTCGGCCCACCGCCTCGCACGACGCGGCGTGACGATCTGCTGGGAAACCGCCGGGACGTCGGATCCGAAGCTCATCGACCGCGCCGTAGAGCTCGCGCTCGAGACGGGAGGCTGCATCAAGTTTGACCTCAAGGCGTGGAGCGAACAGCTGCACCGCGCTCTGACCGGCCGGCCGAACCATCGCACGCTCGAGAATCTTGCCCGGTCCGCCCGACGCTTCGACGAGCGGCCCGACCCGCCTCTCGTGGTCGCGAGCACGCTCCTCGTCCCCGGATACGTTGACGCGAACGAGGTGGGTGCCATCGCCGGCTTCATCGCCGAGCTGAATCCCGCGATTCCGTACGCGTTGCTCGGCTTCGCGCCCCGTTTCATGATGACCGATCTGCCGCCGACCTCGATCGGGCTGGCGCGGGCGGCGGAACGGGCCGCCCGCGCGGCTGGTCTGATCAACGTGCGGCTCGGCAACCGACACCTTCTTGTCAGCTGACGCCCCACCTGCGAGGCCCAACGCCAGACGACGGCACTCTAAACCGCTGGAAAACCTCGACGGCGCCCCCACCGAAGCCTGCTGTGACTGCCGGTGTGCTCGAGTTCTGCATCGCGGCTCAACAGCTCGGTTCCGACATCGAGACACGCTCGGGCGATGACGCCGTCGACGGCACCCCTCACGGTGATCTCTCGCCGTCGCAGCGAGCGAAACAGGCGTGCCGCTCGCACGCTGCAACCACGCTGGGATAGATCGCCGGCACGGAGACGAGAACCCACCGCGCGCGCCGGAAACCCGTATCGGTTCGAACGCGCTGGAGAACTTCGGCAATGACGCCTCAACTCCATTGGCAGGCGCTTGACAGCCTCGCCCAACCAGCAAACGCATCAGGAGCTCGCCAGATGAATAGCCCGTAGCCTTCTCATCCTTCGGCGGGAGGACCGTCGGCGTTGAAACAATCGACAATGACCTTCCAGGACCCGTCGGATTGCTTTCGCCAGAGGGTCACATACTTGCCCACGGTGACCATGGAGGCGCCTTCCTGCTCCACGGCGAGCTCGTACGTGCCGATGGTGTAGCCCATGTCGCCAGCCTCCGCGACCTGGGCGTTGGTCGCCTTCCACTGGAGCTCGAAACCAGGCATCGAGATGAGCTGTTCCCACGTGGTACGGATCGAATCGCCGTGGGCCAAGGGGGCGTCATCGGGCATGAAGATGGCGTCCTCGTCCAGTGAAGTCAGGAACTCGTCCACATCCTCGTGACTTTCGAACAACGCCGCGTCGGCTTGCATCAGGGCACGGCGTTCCGCCTCGAGATCGACCGCGGGCCCTTGTGAAGGCACAGCACAGCCGATCGCGACGAGCAACCCGAGAAGAAGCCAGCATCGTGTCATCGTTCTGCCTCCCATAGAAGATCCGAAAAAGACGCTGCATGGACGCTCTTCGTCATGCGGAGAATACCAGCCTCCGAAGCCTCGAGACCGAGGGTGCGACGGTTTGAACCTCCCCGCAGCACACCAAGACGGATCCGCGGAAGATCCTTTTCTCGGCAACCGCGGCGAGGGTACTGGGCGATTACCTCCGGCACCTGCGGCCGTCGTGAGTGCTCGTCTGTGGACGCCTCGTCCTTTTAGCTTCGTCGCGCTTCTGGTCGTCTTCTTCCTCACTCGCTGACGTCGTTGGCGCCGGGAGCGGGAATCGTACCGAGCGTAGCGAGATCGCGCAGCCACAGGCGGAGTCAACCCGGACCGCAGTTCGGCCAGAGGATTCTAAGAAGAATGCAAGGGGCGACGAGTCAATCACTTGCGAACTCGTTGCCCTCTTTCTTCGCTCGAGGAGTGCGAGATTTACGAGCAATCCGGGCTAGGAGTCTGTGCGGTAGAACGATTGCGAGCGAGGCCGTGTGGATGAGAG
>CP070706.1:1770743-1774825 GCA_020350085.1 Acidobacteriota bacterium | reverse complement strand
GTCTCGATCGTGTCCCGGTGCTCCGGACCGAGGATCTCTTTCTGCCGCTCTAGCGTCTCGCGGAAGATCGGGTCCGCTTGAACGTGCTCGCGATCTGCCATCAGCGCGGTCGCGTAGAGGCTCGACGTCTTCAGCGCTTTGGGATCATCCTTCCCGTATGCCCGAATCATCTTCTCGCGCAGCTCTTTCAACAGAGGCACCGACTCCGGTGCCCGCCCGCTCTCCGTCAGGCTCATGGCGTGCTGGAGTTCGGAGCGCAGTGTGTCCGGATGATCCGCACCCAGCAAGTCCCGACGGATCCTCGCCGCGATGCTCAGCTCCTCCGCTGCTTCGCGCGGGCGGCCCAGCCCGAGCAGCGACAGTCCGAGAGTCTCCCGGGCCCTCGCCTCGAGCTTCGGCTTGCCGTCGAAGCTCGACGCGATCCGATCACGGGATCGCAGCATCATATCGACGACAGAGACATCGTGGGCCAGTTCTCCATACGACTCGAGTTCGCCGTCTTGCTCAGCCGTGAACCCCGAAAAGTGCCGCAGATAACGCGGGTCGACCGATGCCAGCATGTCGCTGAAAAACGTGTTGATCTGCTGTGCCGCCGCCGCTTCACGACGCGCCTGCATCATACCGAGGCCTGCCAAAAGCAGTCCAGAGATCAGCGCTAGCGCGACCACCGCGCCGACCGCAACGGCGACGCGGTTGCGCTGCGCGAACTTACGCAGTCGATAGAACGCACCAGGGGGGCTGGCCGACACCGGTTCGTTGGCGAGGTAGCGCTCCAGATCGCGGCGCATCGCGTTCGCCGTCTCGTAGCGGCGGGTGCGATCTTTCTCTAGCGCCTTCATCACGATCCAATCCAGATCGCCGCGCAGAATGCGGGTCAAACCGGACAAATCGGTGCTGCGCTTTGCCGCCGCAGTGGTGGCAGCCTGTCCCATCGTGCTGATGCGAACCGAAGGTCGGTGCGGTTCTTCTTCACGGATCATCTGTTGCAGTTCGGTGTAGGCCGCCTGCTTGAGCCGCTTGGATTCGATCGGCGTGGTGCCGGTCAGCAATTCGTACAGCAACACGCCGAGCGAATAGATGTCGCTGCGGGTATCGACGTCGAGCCCGGACATCTCCGCCTGTTCCGGGCTCATGTAGGCCGGCGTGCCGATGAACTGGTTGTACTCGGTGAACAGCGTGCGCTCGGTCAGCCGCTGGTTGGTCGCCTTGGCGATGCCGAAGTCGATGATCTTCGGTACCGGCCTGCCGTCATGCAGCGTGACCATCACGTTCGACGGCTTGATGTCGCGGTGTATCACCCCCTTTTGGTGCGCGTGCTGCACCGCGCCGCAGACCGCCATGAACAAATCGAGCCGCTCGTCGGTGCCCAACTTGTTTTGGTCGCAGTACTCGGTGATCGGCACGCCGCGAACGAGTTCCATCACGAAGTACGGCCGCCCGGCCTCGGTCGCGCCGGCATCCAGCACCTTGGCGATGTTCGGGTGATCCATCAGCGCCAATGCTTGTCGTTCGGCTTCGAAGCGGGCGATCACCTGACGCGTGTCCATGCCTAGCTTGATGATCTTCAACGCGACGCGGCGACGGACCGGCTTTTCCTGCTCGGCCATGTAGACGCTGCCGAACCCGCCTTCGCCGATCCGCTGCAACAGCTTGTAGCGGCCGACGACGCTGCCGGCCCCTTCGGTCTGCGGCATTGCCTGCGTCATCGTGTCGGACTGCGTGCTGCTTAGCTCGTCGTGGGATTGCAGCAGCGCTTCGACTTCAGTTCGTAGGTGATCATCGGCGCCGCAGACGCGGTCGAGGTAGTCGACCCTCTCGTCGGCTGACAGGGGCGCCGCCTCGTTGAAGATCTTCTTGACCCGGTCCCATGTCGGTTGCGTCATCGTGCGTCCCTCCCGCCGTTGCCGTTCAGCTCGCGCTGCAGCCAGGCGCGGGCCATGGTCCACTCGCGCCGCACGGTGCGATCGGAAAGTCTGAGCGCGGACGCCGTTTCCGACACGCCGAGCCCGGCAAAGAACCTCAGTCGAACGATCCGGGCCATGCGGGCGTCTCGTTGCTCAAGGCGACAAATCGCCTGATCAACGGACATGATCCGTTCGAGATCAGCATGGCGGGCCAGTTCTTCGCCGGAGAGAGGGACGCGGGTCAGATCACCGCCGCGCTTGATGCGCCCCTTGCTGCGCGCATGCTCGATCAGTACCCGACGCATCGCCTCGGCGGCGGCGACGAAGAAATGGGCGCGGTTGTCCCAGGACGGTTCTTGGTTTCCCACCAACCGCAGGTACGCTTCGTGAACCAGCGCGGTCGCCTGCAGCGTGTGATCGGCGCGCTCGCGCGCCATCTGTTGCTGCGCTGCGGCGCGCAATTGTTGGTAGACCAGTGGAAGCAGTTCGTCCGCCGCGCGTGGATCGCCGTCGCCGATCTTCTGCAGGATCTGCGTGATCTGGCCTGTATCGGGATCGGACACCACAGCCTCCCCGCTCGGTGGGATCCTCGGCATTGACCGTAACGATCCCCGGATCCTAGTAAGCATCCTTAAGTATACGAAGCGAGGCCTCACGGCCCTCCGTCCAGGGTCTTCGTGAAGGGTGAAACCGCTGTCATTTACACGCGAGGTGGCACGCCGGGCCGTATCCTAGACTTAGCTAAGCAGTTAGTCTCTTCTGGGGGGCGTTGCGGAAGCGGGATGGGAGGCTGGCGGATCGGCCGACACCGCTCTGGTCGGGGCGTACCACGTCTTCGGTGTGTGCCGTCAAGCCGTTCGAGCGGCCGCCGTCCCGCCGAAGTCTCCGACCCGCGCTTCGCCTGGAAAGTAACGTCGCCTGAAGTACAGCGAGACCTTGACCAGCCCGAGCAACACGGGCACCTCCACGAGCGGGCCGATCACCGTGGCAAAGGCCGAGATCCTGGGCAGAAACGGGCTGCGAGTCCGAGCTTTGCAGCAGTACACTGAACCTCGAATCTCGCCTTTGATGATGATCGGGGGGACTTATGCGGGGGTCTTGAGGATCATGATGTCCAACGCTTGGTGGGCCACCACCGACTTCAGCCGCGAATCCTCCTTCTCCAGCGCTTCTCAAGCGCTTGGCCTGGACGATCGTCAACCCGCCATACTCCTTCCTGCAGCGGTAGCACGTCTGTTGCGTCACGCCCAGCGCCTTGCAAACCTGCGCGAGCGTCTGCCCCTTGGACTGCAGCACCTCGGCCTCTCGCAGCTTCGCGATGATCTGCTCCGCTGAATGGCGCTTCTACCCAACTGACCCCTCCTTCCGAAACCCGCCAGATCTTCACATTCGGGCTGGATCGAAGCTAGGGGGCCGGGACAGCCTGCGGCGCGGCGCCCGGCGGGTGCGGTTATCCGAGCCAGCGCTGTCGAGCGACTCGGCGCCGCACGCTGCGACATTTCGCTCCACTCCGTTCGAATCGTCGCCCGCGGGGCCTGGATTCCCGCAGTAGTCCGCAGCGCGGACCAGGTAGAAGAAGGCCTGGCCGGCCGAGGGTGAGCTCGGCTCGGTTGCCTCGGTGTCGGAATCGTCGAACGTCTCCACGCACGTCGTGCCACCGGCGAAGTTGCTCGGGTCCGAGGAACGGATCGTCTCGTAGCCGACCGATGTGCCGCCGAGCTCCAGCGGCGGGTCCCAGCTCAGCGTCGTCTCGTCGACCGCCCAGCGCAGGTTGCGCGCCTCGCTCGGCCGATCCCACGAGCGCTCGTCGGTGTCGCACAGATCGCACGCGTCACCGAAGGTGTCCGAGTCGGTGTCGGTCTGATCCGGGTTGGCCGTGTCGGGGCAGTTGTCCTGCGAGACGGGGCAGGTCACCGCCCCGTCGCCGTCGGCATCGAAGACCGCGCATTCGAGCGCCGCGACACCGTTGGTGCGAATGGCCTCGACTTCGGCGTCGGTCAGCGCGTTGTAGTAGATGAACGCGTTGTCGATGCGTCCGTTCAGGCCCTGCGTCACTGCCGCATTGGCGCTCGCGCCCATGCGGGCGAAGGAGGCGCCGGTGTCCGGGCCACTCTGGTCGGTATCGCTGAACGTCTGATCGTCGACCCACAGCGTCACCGTGGTGCCGTCATAGCGCGC
>CP070706.1:1767977-1770643 GCA_020350085.1 Acidobacteriota bacterium | reverse complement strand
GGCGGAGGACGGCTCCGTCCTCGCTCTCGTTTCCGGCGAGGAGGAATTGTGGCGCGTCTACTTCCGTCGCGTAGCCAGCGCCGGCCCACTCGTGCTGGACAGCCTGATCGTGTACGTGGCCTACGACAGCGTCTTCGTCCTGGACCGCAGCGACGCCACTCTGCTCTCTCGGGCGGCCAGCTCTGAGATCTTCGTCGGCGAGCCGGCAAGCGACGGCCGAGCGCTATACCTGGCCACCGAGCGTGGATCGATCTACGCCTGGCGTCTGCCCGACCTCGAGTTCCTCTGGCAGGCCTCGGGCTTCGGCAACTTCATCGCGGGACCGGTCGTGGCAGGCGATGACGGATACATCGTTTCGCGCTCGGGCCAACTGGTCAGGTTCGACCCGAAGGACGGTTCCGCGGAAATTATCGCGCGGCTGAATGATGCCGTGGTCACGCTGCCGACGGTCGTCGCCAACGGGGTGCTGCTGGGAACCCTAAGGGGACGCCTACACTTCTGCAGAAGGAACGGAGAAGCGGTCTGGGACGTAGAACTGGAAGGCTCGATCGAATCACCGGTCGTCGTGCACGAGGGGCGAATCATCGTGCCAATGTACAGCAGGCGGAGTGGAACGTTAAGTTCAGGGTCTCAGGGAAGACTCGTGGAGCTGAGATGACGAAGGTCCCGCATATCCTGATCCATCTCCTGCTGCTCGCAACCGCGGCCGTGCGGCCTGTCGCGGCCCAAACGGGCACGGCGACGGCGACTCTCGCGACGTCCCTTTCGCCGGCGTATCACCCAACCCTTGATCTGGCTCTCGTAGACGCGGCAGCGTCGTCCGGATCGGCCGCTCCTCTGCCCTTGCCGAAGTATGGAAGCTGGGTCGGCATCACCAAATGGGTGACCCTGGCCGCGGCGGTTGGACTGGGTACAGCCGGTGTCATGCTCCACAAGGACGCGAACGAGATGTACCAACGACTAGAGGCCCTCTGCAACGACGACCCCGAGAACTGCCGAGACCGGGCGCCGGACGGAGGCTATGTGGATCGGGTGCTCGAAGGAATGTACGAGAGTATTCTTAAAAAAGATGAGCAGGCTAGAGCAGCGTTCATCGCCTCCGAGGTCACGTTCTTCACCAGCGTCCTGCTGTTCATAGTCGACTTCCAGAAACGAAGTGGGCCGGGCAACGTCCCCTACGATCCCGACTCCGAGAAAGCCGACCTGCAGTTCACCGCCGTCCCGGGGCAAGTAACCGTTCGATATTACTTGCAGTGAAGTCTGTAAGTAGTTCTATTGCAACATTTTACGTTTCACTACCTAACCCACATCATATAGCTTCAGTTGCTCCCTGTAGCGGGTGCGCAGAGCCTGACCAAGAGCGCGATGTTCCCGCCTCTCCAGCGAGGAATCGGCACCGATGATCTCGGCCGCCGTGTCGCGGGCCGCATGGAGCAAGGCCTCATCGCGCTCCAAGTCGGCGAATGCGAACTCAGGTAGGCCGTGCTGCCTGGCGCCGAAGAAGTCACCGATCCCTCTCAGGCGGAGGTCGGCGCGAGCGATCTCGAAACCGTCGTTGGTCGAAGCGAAGATCTCGAGTCGCTCGGCCGGGCTACGACCGCCGTACAGAACGACGCAGTAGCTCTGGTCTCCCCCCCTGCCCACCCGGCCTCGCAGCTGGTGCAGCTGTGACAACCCGAACCTCTCAGCGCCCTCGATGACCATTACCGTAGCATTGGCCACGTCGATGCCGACCTCTATTACGGTAGTAGAAACCAGCACATCGATTTCGCCCGCTACGAAACGCCGCATGATCTCGTCCTTGTCGGTGGCGGGCATGCGGCCATGGATGAGGGCGATCCGGAGATCGGAGAGCGCCTCCGAGGAGAGATGGTCGAACGCTTCCGTGGCGGAGCGGACATCGAGGCTTTCGGATTCCTCGATTACGGGGTGGACGACATACGCCTGTCGGCCCGCGGCGACTTCCTGGCGAACGAAGTCGAAGACTTTCGTTCGAGCCGATTCCCTACGCAACACCGTCTTGACCGGTCGGCGCCCCGGCGGCAGTTCGTCGAGTACGGAGATGTCCAGGTCGCCATAGAAGGTGAGGGCAAGCGAGCGTGGGATGGGCGTCGCGGACATCACAAGCACGTCGGGCGTGACGCCGGCCTGACGGAGCTGTAGCCGCTGGCGCACGCCAAAGCGATGCTGCTCGTCGATGACGGCGAGTCCCAAGCGGTGATATCCAACATCCTCCTGGATGAGCGCGTGTGTCCCAATCACCAGTTCGGCCTCGCCAGAGCTGATCCGCTCGATGCCATCGCGGCGCGCCGCCGCCGTCAGGCCGCCGCGCAGCAGTTCGACGCACACCGGTAATTCGCTCAGCATGCGACTCACGGTGGCGTGATGCTGCTCTGCGAGAAGCTCGGTGGGCGCCATCAGCGCTGCCTGGTAGCCGTTCTCTATCGCGCGCAGCATCGCGAACAGCGCGATGACGGTTTTGCCGCTGCCAACGTCACCCTGGAGCAACCGGTTCATGGGCCGGGGTTGCAGCATGTCCTTGGAGATCTCGGCCAATACCTTCGCTTGCGCGGCCGTCAGCTCGAAGGGCAGCGACTTGGAGAAGGGGCGAACGAGCGTGTTCTTCCGCTCGAAGGCTATTCCGGGCCGGCGTTCCCGGTTCTCGT
>CP070706.1:1765068-1767877 GCA_020350085.1 Acidobacteriota bacterium | reverse complement strand
GGAAGGGCGGGAAGCCGAGGCCGAGGATCGCACCGAGATCGCCGTCGCGCGGGCTCGCGATGACGCCCTCCTGCAGGCAGTGCGCTGCCTCGTTGATCATCATCAGAGCGACCCGGTCCGCGATCTCCGCTCTGGGGATCGAGTGGCGCGGAACGCCTCCGAGCAACTCGTAAACCTCCTCGTTGACGGGGCGCCGGCCCTGCTTCTTGCGCATGCGCCCGCCCCTCTCGTCATAGCGATAAAATCCGCGCCCGCTCTTGCGGCCGCGGACGTCGGCCGCGATCAGCCGCGCGTAGGCATCGGTCTGCTCGAGGCCGCGCTTTCCGAGCAGTCCCCCGACCGTCCGCCCGACGTGCGCGCCGATGTCGATCCCGACCTCGTCGAGCAGTGCCAGCGGGCCGACCGGGTAGCCGAAATCGAGCAGCGCGCGATCGACCTGCTCGATCCGCACGCCCTCCTCGAGCAAGACGATCGCTTCGTTGACGTAGGGAGACAAGATCCGCGTCGTGTAAAAGCCCGGTCCGTCCCGCACGACGAGGATGGCCTTTCCTTGGCGCAAGCCGAACGCGTGCGCGGTGGCGAGAGCGCGATCGGACGTTCGGGGTGTGACGACCAGCTCCAGGAGCTGCATCTTCGGCACCGGTGAGAAGTAGTGCATGCCGAGCACGCGCTCGGGGCGGCGTGCCCCGGCCGCGATCTCGCCGATCGGCAGCGCCGAGGTGTTCGAGGCGATCACGCACTCGGCTGAGACGCGCGCCTCGACGGCGGCGACGATCTCGCGCTTGAGCGCGAGCTCCTCGAAGACCGTCTCGATGACGAGGTCCGAGCGCGCCAGATCGTCATCGTTCGTCGTCAGCCGCAGCCGCGCCATCTGTTGGTCGCGCTGAAACGCGGTGATCGCGTGCGAGCGGACGCGGCGCGTCAGTCCGTCATGAACGCTCCGCCCGCAGCGCTGCAGGACGTCCTCGCTGATGTCCTTCACGGTGACCGGCACGAGCGGCACGGAAACCGCCGCGATGCCGCGGCCCATGAAACCGCCACCCACGACGCCCAGCCGCCGCACCTCACGCGGCGCGACGCCCGCCGGGGGTTTCTTGAGCGCGGTCATCGCCTCGAAAAGACCGATCAGGTTCTTCGCCGCGGGCGACGCGACCAACTCACCGAAAAAGTGCGTCTCCCGCTCGAGCCCCGCCGGCCTACCGCGCGCGAGGCCGGTCTCGACGCAGTCGATGATCGCGGCCGGAGCCGGGTAGAGACCGCGCGTTTTGGCCTGCACGGAGGCACGCGCCTTGCGGAAGACGATCTGTTTGAACGGCGCTTTTTCCATCAGCCGCGCTACGAACGAGCGCTTGACTCGTCGCGGGTGGAGTGTGCCGTCCGCCAGAGCGAGCGCCGCGCGCGAGGCCGTTCCCACGATGCCGCCCGGCGACGTCAGCGCATCGACCAACCCGAGGCGCCGCGCCTTGCCCGCGCGCACACGTTTGCCGGTCAGCAGCAGCGGAAGAGCCTGCGTGAGGCCGATCAGCCGCGGCAGCCGCTGCGTCCCACCCCCGCCGGGAAGCACGCCGAGCTGTGCCTCGGGAAGCGCGAAGACTGTTTTGGGATCATCGGCCGCCAGCCGGTAGTGACACGCCAGCACGACCTCCACCCCACCGCCGAGCACCGCGCCGTAGATCGCAGCGACGAACGGCTTGCGGCTGGCCTCGATGCGGGCCAGCAGCGCCTGCCCACTGCGAGAAAACGCCCGCGCCTGCTCGGCCGTCTCGACCGCCAGCAGCCGCTTGAGGTCCGCGCCCGCGATGAACGTTCCCTGTTTGCCGCTGGCGAGCACCACCGCACGCACGCCGGCGTCCCGTTCGATCTCGTCGAGCAGCGGACCGACCTCGTCGATCAACCCGGGCGAAAGCACGTTGACCGGGCTAGCCGGTGTGTCGAAGATCAGCAGCGCCACGCCGTCGGGACGCTTTTCGAGCCGCACGCCGGCAGTGCTGTCGGGTCGCGCCGTCGTGCTCGTCATGTCAGCCGCTCCAGCACGGCGGCGTAGCCGAGCGCGCCGGACGCGCAGGCGGCGATCAAGCCGTAGAGTCCGTTCTCTCGCTGCAGTCGGTGGCAGCAGGTCATCACCAGCCGCCCGCCGGTCGCGCCGAACGGGTGGCCAACCGAAAGCGAGCCGCCCCACGCGTTGAGCCGCGCCGGGTCGATTTCACCCACGTGTTCCTCGCGCAGCAGCTTGAGTACGGCGAGCACCTGCCCGGCAAACGCCTCGTGCAGCTCGACGACGTCCATCTGAGCGAGCGTCAGCCGAGAGCGCTCGAGCACACGTGGTATCGCGCGCGCCGGTCCCAGCAGGAGCTCCTCCAGCGGGTCCATCGCGACCAAGCTGAAATCGACGAGCCTCGCTAACGGTCGCACGTCGCGCTCGCGCGCGCGCCGCTCGCTCATCAGCAGCACGGCCGAGGCGCCGTCTGTCAAATACGAGCTGTTGCCGGCGGTGATCGTGCCGAAGCGCCGATCAAACGCCGGTCGCAGCCGCGCCAGCTTTTCGCGCGACGTGTCCGCGCGAATGCCGTTGTCTTCTTTGATCTCCTCGAATCGGGGCGGCACACGCACCGGCGCGATCTGTCGCGCCAGCTGACCGTCCTTCGTCGCCTGCGCGGCGCGATGGTGCGAGGAAGCGGCAAACGCGTCCTGCTGCTCCCGAGTGATCCCGAGCCGCTTGCACAAACGCTCGGCGTTCTGGCCCATCGTCAAGCCCGTCGAAAAGTCCGCGATCGGCGGCACCTCGGGCCTGAAATCTGCCAGCCGCAGC
>CP070706.1:1760822-1764968 GCA_020350085.1 Acidobacteriota bacterium | reverse complement strand
GAGTTGAAGATCCGGGATCTGCGCCGGGAGGCCCGGCGCGAGCTCCGAGAGGACTTCGATCTACGCGAGTTTCATGATGTGGTGCTCGGCAGTGGGGCTGTGCCGTTGGACATTCTGGAAAGAAACGTCCGGGCCTACGTCGAGCGTGTACAGTCCGAGCGCTAGCACGTTCCGGAGACATCGGAACACTCCGCCGCTCACGGGGTGTTAAGCAATCGTAGAAGGTGTAGGACTGGACCGATTCTTATTATCGATGTAGCTTATTAGTATGATCGCGCGCCTTGCCGCCTGTTTGTTGCTCTTGTCCCAGCTGGGACTCGCCGTCCAGCCGGCATTGCTGGCCGCTTCAGCGGGTCACCACAGCGCCTGTATGTCCATGATGGAGCACCATGGGTCGGCGGCTTTCGATAATCCGCGCGACTGCGAGATGTGTGAGATGCCGGGCTGCGGGATCATGCGTGCGTGCTCGCTCACCATCTTGGCTGTAGCACCTACGGCCAGCCCCGCGTTGGCTCACCAATTCGCCTGGCTATCCAATTCCGCTCCGGCCGGTTGGGAGGCCGGCTACCTAACCGCGCCAATACCACCTCCACCAAGAACCTGAGCCTCTCACAAAGTTGTCGTAGCGCGTAACTCGGCGGACTGCGCCGTCGAGGCGCGTGGTCTTGTGCGAACATCGCCCGAGAGAGGCGTGGTATGATCCTACGGACAATTCTGGTTGCCCTGGCACTGCATGCAGGGTCGCAATCCGCGTCGTTCGCGTCTGATACGGCGTCGCTGCCGTCGAGTCGTGGTGCAGCAACTCGTGCCGCAACGCTGGCGGGGGACAGTCTGAAACTCGAAGACGCCTTGGCCATGGCACGATCGGCCAACCCCATGTTGCAGGTGGCGCGACTGCGCGCCGATGCGGCCGCCGCGCGCGTCTCGCGCGCCGGCGCTCTACCCGATCTGCAGCTGTCGCTCGGCTTAATGAATAGAAGGGTCGGTGACCTCGGCGGTACCGAGGATCCGATGACGAAGAACAGCCTGCAACTGATGCAGGCCCTGCCGTGGCCCGGCAAACTGGGTTTCGCCGAGGATCGGGCGGAGCATCTGGCTCAGGCGGAACACTGGAATGCCGTCGAGGCCGAGTATCGACTGACCGCTCGCGTCAAATCCGCCTACTACCGGCTCGCCTACATGGACAGAGCGTTGGATACGATGGCGCAGACTCGCGAGTTGCTGCGAGACTTTCTGCAGGTCTCTTCCGCCATCTACAGCGTGGGTTCAGGGCAGCAGCAAGACGTGCTGCAAGCTCAGGTGGCGGTGGCGCAGATGACCGAGGACATCACGGTCATGCAGCAGAGCCGCATCGCGATGTCGGCACGCCTGAACGCGCTTCTGGGGCGCGAGCCCACAGCGGCGATCGGCGTCCTCGAAGCGCCCGCGGCTGCAGGTGAGTTGCCGTCGGTCGAGGGCATGATGGAGCTAGCCGTCGAGCATCGGCCTATGCTGCGCGCCGCGCGCGAGCGTGTACTCGCGGCCGAATCGGGCTACCGATCAGCGCGTCGGACCAACTACCCGGATTTCACAGTCATGTTGGAGTACGGGCAACGGCCCGAGTTCAACGACCTCGCCAGCCTGATGGTCGGGGTGAGCATCCCCGTTTGGTCGGGCTCGCGGGCGCTCGATGATGAGATGCAGGCGATGCAGTTGGTCGAGCGGGCGAACGAGCTTGATCTGTATAACGAGACCTACGCGGCGCTCGCCGAACTACGCGCCGAGGCCGAGCGCGCCCGCAACCTAGCCGACCTCTACTCCACATCGATTCTGCCGCAGGCGCGCGCGGCGGTCGAGTCGGCGCTATCCGCGTACCGCGTTGGACGTGTGGATTACATGACCCTGCTTGCAAACGAGATGACGGTCAATCGCTACCAGATCGAGAGTCTGCGCCTGGCGGCCGAGTTCCAGAGCGCCGTAGCGCAGCTCGAGGTGATCGTTGGTGGCCAGCTGGAAGGTTTACTATGAGAACTTGGATTCTTGCGCTTGTTTCGGCGACCGCGGTTCTAGGTGCCTGCGGAGGGGACGAGCCGTCCGTGATGCCGGGAATGACGGCCGAGGAGCACGCGCGAATGCAGGCCGGTGGCAACGCCGGCACCACGGACAGCACCGGCGCCCAGGTACGTCAGGCGGTGCAGCTCTCGGCAGCGCAGGAGCGTGCTTTGGGCGTCGTGTACATGACGGTCGGACGAGACAGACTGATGCGAACGATTCGCACGATCGGCCGCATCGAGGCTGCAGAAGACAACATCGCCGACGTCACGCCCAAAATCGATGGGTTCGTCGAGAAGCTGTACGTGAGCACGACAGGCGAGCCTGTCCGCCGAGGTCAGGCTCTGATGACGCTCTACAGCCCGATGCTCGTAGCCGCGCAGGAGGAACTGCTGACGGCGTCCCGGCTGGCGGCTCAGGTGGATTCCGCCGCGGGCGAAGCGTGGCACAACGCGCGGCAACTGGTGGAAGCGGCGCGCAGGCGCCTGGCCTACTGGGACATCACGCCGGAGCAGATCGCGCGGGTCGAGACCACCGGCCAGGTCGCCAAGACCCTCACGCTAGTATCGCCCGTCACCGGTGTCGTGCTCGAAAAGGACGTCGTGGAAGGCAAGCGGGTGACACCGGGAACCCGGCTCTACCGGCTGGTCGATCTGTCGACCGTGTGGGTGGAAGGCGAGCTGTTCGAGCAGGACCTGCAGTTCGTGACGGAAGGAGCGCAGGCGCACATCGAAGTCGCCGCCTATCCCGGCGTGCACATGATGGGTCGGGTCAGCTTCGTCTACCCGACGGTCGATGAGAGCAGCCGCACGAATCGTGTGCGGCTGACCGTCGCGAACCCGGAATTGCGGCTCAAGCCTGGCATGTTCGCGACCGTCTACTTCGACGTCGAGATCGGTGAAGACGTGATCAGCATACCGATCGATGCTGTGGTGGCGACGGGGGAGCGTAACCTCGTGTTCCACCGCCACGAGGACGGATCATTGCATCCGCACGAAGTCGTGCTCGGCGCGCGCGCAGGCGATCGCGTTCAGATCCTCGCCGGGCTTGAGGAGGGCGTGGAGATCGTCGCGTCCGCGAATTTTCTCGTAGATGCCGAGTCACGGCTAGCGGCCACCGGAGGCGCTATGCCCGGCATGCACCATGGCGCGCACGGTTCCGCCATCGAGCCCGAGAGCGCCCACACCGAGCACGTTCACGAAGAGGTGGGCGCAGAGCAAACGGAAGCGGAAGGAGCGAGAACGGAGCACCGTCATGATTAGCAAGATTATCGGCTGGTCACTTCGCAATCGCGTTCTCGTCCTGCTGGCGACGGTCGGCATCATCGGCGCGGGAGTCTGGGCGGTAGCGACGACACCGCTGGATGCGATACCCGATCTGTCCGACGTGCAGGTGATCATCCAGACCGAGTTCCACGAGCAGGCGCCGCAGATCGTCGAGGACCAGGTCACCTACCCGATCACGTCCGAGATGCTCAAAGTGCCCGGCGCGCGCGTCGTGCGGGGCTACTCGTTCTTCGGGCTCAGCCTGATATACGTGATCTTCGAGGACGGCACCGACATCTACTGGGCACGCTCGCGGGTGCTCGAGTACCTGAACGGCATCCGGCCGCAGCTACCGCCGGGCGTGGAGCCAACGCTCGGGCCCGACGCGACGGGCGTGGGTTGGGTGTTCGAGTATACACTCGAATCGGACAGCCTCGACCTCGCCGAGCTGCGCAGCCTTCAGGACTGGTATCTGCGCTTCCAGCTAACCGCCGTGCCCGGCGTGTCCGAGGTGGCCAGCCTCGGCGGTTTCGTGAAGCAGTACCAGGTGGAAGTCATCCCCGAGCGCCTGCGCGCCTTCAACATCCCCGTCACTCGCGTGGCTCAAGCGATCGGTTCTCACAACGTCGATATCGGTGCGCGTGTGCTCGAGATGGGCGGCCGCGAGTACATGATCCGCGGCCTGGGCTACCTGCAGGGCGTAGACGACATCGAGAACGTCGCCGTGGGTGCTACACCGAACGGAACGCCCGTCCGCGTGAAGGACGTAGCGACGGTGCAGGTCGGTCCGGCACCCCGCCGCGGCGCTGCCGACCTGAACGGCAAGGGCGAGGTAGTCGCTGGCATAGTG
>CP070706.1:1747193-1760722 GCA_020350085.1 Acidobacteriota bacterium | reverse complement strand
GCACAAGACGGACCTAGGAGGCGTACGCGTCGGTCTGACGGCCGGCGAGATCGGCCCGGCGATCGACGGCCTGCGGGAGCGCTTTCCGCACGCCTCGATGCTCATCGAAGAGCAGGTCGAGGGCGCGTCGGCAGAGCTGATCGTCGGCGGCATCGTCGATCCGAGCTTCGGTCCGGCCGTGATGGTCGGAAGCGGCGGCATCCTGACCGAGCTCGTCGAGGATGTCTCCTTCCGCCTGGCCCCTTGCACCGCCGCCGAGGCGCATCGGATGATCGCCGAGCTGCTCATCGCACCCCTCTTTCGAGGCTATCGCGGGCTCCGGCTCGACGCGGGCGGGCTGGCGACGACGATTGAGACTGTCTCCCTTCTGATCCTCGATCTCGGCCAGCGCCTAGAGCGGCTGGACATCAACCCGATCGTGTTCGCCGGCGGGCGGTGGATCGCCCTCGATGCGAAGATCGGGCTTCATCTCGCCGGCGCGAGCGCCATCGAACGGGAGGAGGAAAACCATTGACGGGAACGGCGGTCAGGTCGCGTGGAGTGAACATCGTCCTGTGGCTGCTCGCCTTTGCCGTCACGCTCGGGGCGGCGACCTATCAGCGGCTGACCGGTCCGACGCACCCGCTGCGAGGAAACGTGAGCATCGACGGCGAGCCGCTGCGCTACCGCTTGATCCGCAGCGGTTCCTCGAGCGCCGATGCGCGCGTCGAGCTGCCCGATGCGAGCGCCGGCGTTTCGGGCACCCTTCATTTCAAACGCTTCAAGACCGCCGACCCGTTCACGAGCGTCGCGCTGGAGCGCTCCGCCGGCCGTCTGGCTGCGGCCCTGCCCCGCCAGCCGGCCGCTGGCAAGCTCGAGTACTTCTTGACACTCAGTACCGCCGAGGACTCGCAACGCGTGCCGGCCGGCGAAAACGAGACGGTCGTCATTCGATTCAAAGACGACGTGCCGGCGTTCGTGCTCATCCCGCACATCCTGGCGATGTTCTTATCGATCCTGATCGGCATGCGCGCCGGTCTGGGCGCGCTCGTCGGCGAGGCGAAGACGCGTGTGCTGTCCTGGGTCACGCTCGGTGGCCTGACCCTCGGCGGGATGATTCTCGGACCGATGGTGCAAAAGTATGCCTTCGGGGCGTTTTGGACCGGGTTTCCGTTCGGCGGTGATCTGACCGACAACAAGACGCTGATCATGTGGCTGTGCTGGGTCGTCGCTTGCGGCGTACTGGCGCTCGCTCGTCGCGAGGGCCGGTCTCGATCGAGTGCGCCGACGCGAGTGTCGCTGACCGCCCGGATGATCGTTCTCGGGGCGGCCGTGGTGATGACGATCGTCTTTCTGATCCCGCACAGCCTGCGCGGCAGCGAGTTGGACTACGACGCCGTCGATCGAGGGCTGGATCCCTCGCAAGCGATCGAGACCGGCCGCTGAGAGAAGACTCCGTCTACGACCGGCCGAACAAGCGCCGATACCAGGGAACGCCCGCTTCCTTGAGCCGCTGGCGTCGCTCGCGCAGTCGTTCTTTGTCGCGCTCCAGCGCCAGCCGCTCGAGGAACGCTGTGCCTTCCTCCTCGTGACAGTCCTTGTACTTCTTGCCGCTGCCGCACGGGCAACGATCGTTGCGGCCGACTTTGATGATGTGACGGGGAGGCGGCTTGTTCGAGAACCCGGGCCAGATGACCCTGGTGTTGCTCTTCTTTTTGGCTGCCATCGGCGGACTCCGTCGGCTCGGTGGGGCCTGTGGCCAGTCTAGCGTAATCCCCGCCGGCCACCCCAAGCCGCCAAGTGCCTCGGGATGGGGCAGTTGCGTGCTCGGGCGCCAACGCGGTCGGCCTGAAACCCTCTTGGCGCCTACAATCGTTCCCGATGCCCGAGACCGACCGTGAGCGACGGGGAGAAGTCCTCGAGAAGAGGCGGCCGAAAACCGAGGAGCCGCAGCTGTATCACGTCGTGCTGCACAACGACGATTACACGACGATGGACTTCGTGATCGAGACCCTCGAGTCGATCTTCAACAAGTCGCCGGCCGAGGCGTATCGGATCATGATGCATGTGCACACGAGGGGTCAGGGACTGGCCGGCACGTACCCTTACGAGGTCGCCGAAACGAAGGTTTCCTTGGTGCACGACCTGGCGCGTGAAGCCGGTCACCCGCTGCGCGCGAGCCTCGAAAAGGCCTGAGACGTCCTGACCGGGAGGAGTCGCTCTCATGTTCAGCAGCAGCCTCGAGATGATCATCAGTGTCGCTTACCGCGAGGCGCAATCGCGGCGCCACGCTCATCTGACGCTCGAGCACATGCTTTTCGCCATCGCACACGATCCCGACGGTGAGGAGCTGCTCCAAGCGGTCGGTGTGGACCTCGACCGGCTGCGCGACGATCTTTCGACCTATCTCGAAGAGCGGATCGAGAAGCTGCCTCAGGACGGCGACATCGAGCCGATGGCCACGCTCGCCGTGCAGCGCGTGCTGCAGACGACGGCGCTGCATGTCCAGTCGGCGGGCAAGGACGAAGCCAGGATCGGCGACGCTCTGGCGGCGCTGCTCCAGGAGCGACGCTCGCAGGCCGCGCGTCTGCTCGCGGCGCAGGGAGTGACCCGGCTCGACGTGTTGAATTTTCTCTCGCACGGTGTGACGAAGGTGCCGCGACCTGGACCGGACCAGCCCGTTCCGGCGGGTGAGGGCGAAGAGGATGTGCCGCGGCCGGCTCGCGATCCGCTGGCCGCCTACGCGATCGATCTGACCGAACGAGCCCGACAGGGGCTGCTCGATCCGGTGATCGGCCGCACCGAGGAGATCCGCCGCGCGCTCGAGGTGCTCTGCCGCAGGCGCAAGAACAACCCCGTTTTCGTCGGCGATGCCGGTGTCGGCAAGACGGCGCTCGTCGAGGGCTTGGCGCAGCGATTGCTCGACGACGAGGTGCCCGAGCTGCTCAAGGGAGCCGAGATCTTTGCGCTCGATTCCGGTGCTTTGCTCGCCGGGACGCGCTACCGGGGCGATTTCGAGGAACGGTTCAAGGCGCTGATGGCATCGCTCGAGCGGCGCGACAAGCCGATTTTGTTCATCGACGAGCTGCACACGATGGTCGGCGCGGGCGCGACGACCGGCGGCACGATGGATCTCGCCAACCTGGTCAAGCCGATCCTGACCGAGGGCAGGATACGGCTCGTCGGCTCGACGACCCACGAAGAGTTCAAGCACATCGAAAAGGACCGGGCGCTGCACCGCCGGCTGCAAAAGATCGCCGTCGAGGAGCCCTCGTTCGAAGATGCGGTGAAGATTCTCGATGGGTTGCGCTCGCGCTACGAGGAGCACCACCGCGTCAGCTACGCGGCCGATGCGCTCGAAGCGGCCGTGCGGCTGGCGCAGCGCCACCTACGCGAGCAGCACCTTCCGGACAGCGCGATCGACGTCATCGACGAGGCCGGCGCGGTGGCGCGGCTCGACGTGAAGTCGGAAGAAACGCCCGAGGTCGGCGTGACGGACGTCGAGCGGATCGTGGCGCGCATGGCGCGCATTCCGGAAAAGCAGGCGACCGTCTCGGACAAGGAGCGGCTTCGCACGCTCGAGACATCGCTGAAGAGAGTCGTCTTCGGTCAGGACGAAGCGGTCGAGATCGTCGCGCGCGCGATCCGCCGTTCGCGCGCTGGACTCGGCCACCCGGACCATCCAGCCGGGTGCTTCCTGTTCACCGGCCCGACCGGCGTTGGCAAGACCGAGCTGGCGCGACAGGTCGCGCGGCACCTCGGCAACGAGTTCACGCGCTTCGACATGAGCGAGTACATGGAAAAACACGCCGTGGCGCGGCTGATCGGGGCTCCTCCGGGCTACGTCGGCTTCGAGCAAGGTGGGCTGCTGGTCGACGCGGTGCGCGCGCACCCCTACAGTGTCGTTCTGCTCGACGGGATCGAAAAGGCGCACCAGGACATCTACAACATCTTGCTGCAGGTGATGGACCACGCGACGCTGACCGACAACACCGGGCGGCAAGCCGACTTCCGGCAGGTCATCTTGGTGATGACGTCGAATGCCGGCTCGCGCGAGCTGAGCGCGCGCGGGATCGGCTTCGGCGGCGATGAGGCCAAAGACGCCCGCAGCCGCGCCCGTCAGGCGATCGAAAGAACGTTCAGCCCCGAGTTTCGCAACCGGCTCGATGCGATCGTCCCGTTCGACCCGCTCAGTCGCGAGGTGATGGAGATGATCGTAGAGAAGTTCATCCTCGAGTTGGAAGCGCAGCTTCGCGAGCGACGCGTCGCCTTCACGCTGATGCCGGAAGCACGCGCTTTCCTGGCGGACGAGGGTTACGATCCGCTGTTCGGCGCGCGGCCGCTCTCGCGGCTGATTCAGGCCGAGGTGCGCGATCCGCTCAGCGACGAGATCCTGTTCGGCCAGCTCGAGCACGGCGGCAACGTCGTCATCGGCTACGACGGCGACAAGCTGACGTTCGAAATCGAAGCGCCGCCGGCCGAAGCACCGGCACCCCGCGAGCCGGCCGACGCTTCTTGATGTAAGAAAGTGCCCGTTTTTCTGCTCGACGAGCGCCTCGTCTTTCCTCCGCCCCAGCTCGCCGAGGACGGCTTGCTAGCGGTCGGAGGAGATTTATCGCCGGAACGTCTGGAACTCGCCTACTCGCAGGGAATCTTTCCCTGGTACTCGGAAGACGAGCCGATCCTGTGGCACTCGCCCGATCCGCGCATGGTGCTCGTTCCGGAAAAGCTCCGCGTCTCGCGCCGGCTGCAGCGCACGCTGCGCTCGGGTCGCTTCGCACTTTCGATGGACACGGCCTTTCGCCGCGTCGTCGAGGCCTGTGCCAGCGTGCCTCGTCCCGGCCAGCGTGGCACCTGGATCACCGCTCAGATGATCGATGCCTACACCGAGCTACACCGCCGCGGGATCGCCCATTCGATCGAGGCGTGGTCGGACGACGGCGAGCTGGCGGGGGGCGTTTACGGCGTTTCTCTCGGAGCCGCGTTTTTCGGCGAGTCGATGTTCTCGCACGTCACCGACGCGTCCAAGGTCGCTTTCGTCAGGTTGACCCAGCAGATCCACGCGTGGCGCTTCGCGTTTCTCGACTGCCAGATCTACACGGAGCATCTCGAGCGGTTCGGCGCCGAGAATTGGCCGCGGGAGCGGTTTCTAGCGGCGCTTCGCGAGGCGCTGGGGAAGCCGACGCGCCGGGGTCGGTGGAGGTTGTCGTAGAAGTCGGCTGTGGATGCGATCTTCGGGGTGTGTGACATACAACCGTATCGAATGTATGGTTTCCCATATGAAGACCACCCTCAAAATCGACGACTCGGTCTTCGCCCGGCTCAAGCGCGAGGCGGCCAGGCAGCGGCGAACGATGTCCGGACTCGTCGAGGAGGCTCTCCGGCTGCTGTTTAGCACTCAGAAGAAGCAGACCGAGTTGCCGCCCCTGCCTTCGTTCGAGAGCGGCGGCACTCTCGTCGACATCGCCGACCGGGATGCCCTCTATCAGGCCATGGAAGGCCGGTAGTGTTCGTCGTCGATACCAACGTTCTGGTCTACGCCGCCGACTCCGATTCACCGCTCCACGAGGCGTGTCGTGACTTGATCGAGGGTTCGCGCTCGCACGCGGCTGCCTGGTATTCGACATGGGCGATCCTCTACGAGTTTCTGCGCGTGACGACCCATCCGCGGGTGATGCGAAAGCCATGGACCGCGCCTGAGGCCTGGAGTTTCGTCGAGGCGATTCTCGCCGCGCGCGGTTTTGGCCTGCTCGTCCCGACGGAGCGACACCCTGAGGTCGCCGCTCAGGTCATCGCAGAGGTCCCGCACCTATCGGGCAACATCATTCACGATGCTCATTCCGCCATCCTGATGCGCGAGCACGGTATCAACAGAATCTACACGCGCGACACGGACTTTCACCGATTTCCCTTCGTCGACCCAATCGATCCCGCGCGTTGAATTCGCTGGACGGAGTGACAGACCAAGAACTGTCATGACGTCGGGCCCGGTTGCGTCGATGATCCGATGGTCAGTCTGCCGAGCCAACTTTCCGATCATCGTGCCCGTGTCGTCGAGGGTCACCGGCCGGAGGTGGCGGTGGCGTCCGCGAGGCATGGGAAAGAGCGGGAATCGGCGTACGAACCAGGCGATGTTGTTGGTGAGCACGTCATTCGGCCCCACGACCAGAGTCGATCGCACGATGCCGTAACTCAGGCTGGACGCTGTGAGGTACTCCTCGACCTCGGCCTTGCCACGGTTGTAGCCGAGGTTCGGGGCCCCGTCCGGATTGTTGACGCTCACGTGCACGTAGCGTCGCACGCCGGCCTTTCTTGCCGCATCGATCAGCAGACGGTTGTTGGCCACAGCGGACGCGAATGTCTGACCAGCGTAAGCCAGTCGCACCCAGTACGCATCGATGAAGACGTCCGCGCCAGCCATCTGATCGGCCAGGTGTTGCGGATCGAACCGCAGGGCGGTAAAGCAATGGCTCGTCTCGTTTGAGGGGGCGCGATTGGTGAGGATATGAATGCGGAAGCCATTGCTTACGAGGGCACGAGCCGCTGCTGCGCCGATGTTGCTGATAGCGTCCGTGACGACGGCCCGGCTCATGCGGCCACCTGGCGTCGCGTCAGCATACGGGCGGAAACCACGGAGCCGAGAGTAGACGGGTCAACGAGCACCCTCGAGAAGACCCATTTACCAGTCGCTGCGCCGGGTAACGAGACCGAAGGGGAGTACATGTCGACATCTCGTCCGTTTCGCATCTGGAGACAGCAGGTTCGTGCGAGCCTGGCGGCGATCGCCTTGGCGATCGCGCCGGCAGCTCTCGGCGGGTCCCCTCCCCCCGTCGACGACCCGCCGCTGGCCACATGGGCCGCTGGAATTCGGCTCATGGAGCTCGGTGCGACGAACGAGGCGCTCGAATGGTTCCTCGCGCGGCACCGCGAGAGGCCGGAGGACCCGTGCGGTTTCTACTACCCCGCGCTGCTCTACGCGAAGCACAACCTCGATGGGATGGATTGGAAGCAGGAGCTCGAGCGGGGTCGCGCGCTGATCGACGAGGGGATCGAGATAGGCAACGCCGTCATCGACGCGGGCGCCGCGACGCCGGCGGCGCGGTTTTGTCTCGGCGCGCTCTACGGCATGCGGGCCGAGGATCGCGTGACGGCAAAGCATTACTTTGGTGCTGCGTTCGACGGCAAGCGAATGCGCCGACTGATGCTCGATCTGCTGGAAGAGAAGCCGCAGTTCGTCGAGGCCCGATTCTGGTTGGGAACTTACGACTACTTCGCCGATATTCTCCCTTCGATCATCAAGTTTTTCCGCACGCTGCTGTTCCTTCCCTCCGGGGATCGCGAGCGCGGCCTCGCCGGGATCGAGACGGCGGCCCGCTCGCGTTGCCTCGAGAGCTACAGCGCCTACTGGGTGCTGTCCTCGATCTACGGGGACGAGGAGTTCGAAGCGGACGGCGCGAAGGCCGACCGGCTCTTCGAAGAGTTTCACGAAGCCTTCCGCGACTCGATCCAGGTGACGAGCACACTCGCCTGGCGGCGGGCCAACTTGCCGCCACGGGACGTCGAAAGCGCTTCCAAGCTGCTGCAAGAGTACCTGGCCCGCATCGCCGCGAGCTCGCACGCTCCCCGACAACGCTTGGAGGAAAAGGCGCGCGTCAGTCTTGGCTGGATTTACGAGCAGGACCTCCGGCCCGACGCGGCCTTCGAGATCGGCGCACCTGCTTTCGAGACGGCGAAGGCACACGAGCACCGGGCGTTTCACGTTGCCTTCCTGCTTGTCCACTCCCTGAACGAGGCCGGGCGTCACGGCGAAGCGACTGAGCTCGTGCGCGAGCTGGAGGATCTCCATCCGGGCTCGTCACAGCTCGACGGACTCCGGGAGCGACTCGAGTTCTACGACGAGCCGTCGGCGATGATCCATCGCGCGACACTGCCGGCGCGCCGGCTGGCACGCGACGGCAAGCTGGACGAGGCGAAGCAGGCTTTCGAGGTGCTGCTCACCGAGCACGGCAAGGTGGGACAGATCTACTTCTGGATGGGCGACGTGCTCAACCACGCCGACAGGTGCGCCGAGGCCGCGGCGGCGTACCGAAAGGTCGTGCGACTGGGGCAGACGATGCCGGCCAAGCTGCTGCCGCTGGCGCTGCTGCGCCTGGGAAACCTTCTCGACCTGCGCGGCGATCACGCGCAGGCCAAGAAGCTCTACCGGCGGGCGGCGGCGTCCGGGGAGTATGAGGACATTCGCCGCGCGGCGGAACACTTCCAGAAGAGCCCGTTTACACGACAAGCCTCGTCCTGAGCGGCATCGAGAATCGTTTCTTTGAGTCCTCGGCACTCTCGAGCGTGATCCGGCTTCACAGAAAAACCGCGAACCGCGTCCGTTCAGCTCTTCACGGCGCAGCCTCAGGACATCTTTCGCAGACAGCACTTCTTGAACTTGAGGCCACTGCCGCACGGGCACGGCGAGTTGCGACCGAAGCGGCGCCCGCCGCGCTTGAGCGCCCGCGCCAAAGCGACGCTGCGCGAGGCGAGGCTCTGGTTGAACACCCGCGAGAGCATGGCGTAGAGCTCCGGGTGCTTGCGCTCCATGACGCCGGGTCGCTCGAAGAAATACTCGCTCGCCACGGCGAAAAACTCTGCCTCGTTCGTCAGCCCGTAGGCGCTGATGTCCGAATCTCCTTCGGCGATCTCCCTCATCTTGCGCCTGACGAGCTCGACCCACGGTCCAACCGACCGATGGTCGAGCCCCACGCCCGGCACGCCATCGATCTTTCCGTCCGACTTGTCGACCAGATGCGCGAACTCGTGCAGGCCCACGTTGCGTTTGTCGCCGGGGTTGCGGAAGCCATGGATCAGATCGGGCTTGACGAGAATCATCAGCCGGTTCATGAAGCCACTCCCGACCATTCCGAGGGTGCGGTGATCTGCGCTCTCGCCCAACTCGAACTCCTCGTCGAAGCGGGAAGGGTAGATCAGGACCTCGTTGATCTGATCCCACTCCCACTCGGGAAAGCCGAAGATCGGGATGATCGCGCTCGCGGCCGCGAGGACCCGCGTCGTCGTGTCGACCTCTGTTTTGATGCCGGTGATCCGCTTCTCGCCGAGGAACACCTGCAGCTCGCGACGAAAGCGGCTCTGCTCTGCCGGATCGAGCGCGCGAAAGAAGACGACGTCGCGCTGGAGAACGGCCTCCCACTCGGCTGGGAACGGCTCGCGCAATATGCGCCGGCGCCGCCTCAGCCTGCGTGTCATACCGAAGAGCTGAGTGTATGCCACGGCAACGGCGGCCGGCATGGTCCACCAGGGAGAGAATCCGTAGGGTGCGAGAGAGACCGCGACGAGGGCGAACACGACAAACAGGCCGATCGACCAGAGCACCGCTCGGCGAGCCGTCCGACGCTCCCAGGTGGTGTTCAGTAGCGGTGTAGGGTCTCGCTCCCCGGACAGAGACGCGCGCTGATCGAGACTCACGATCGGACTCCTGTGCCAGCGCGCTGAGCTCGCATGTCCACAGAGATGATCATGGCGACCAAATAGGACCTCCCCTGCGAGATGGGGGCAGCAGGATAGTGACAAAGAAAGGGAATAGGCAAGGCACCCGACGAGTGCGTTCAGATCAGGCAAACGAGCCAATACCTACGGACTCGTGGTTCGTCGATGCTGTGGTGATTTCTCCAGACACCTCCCGTACTCTAGCCAACCACGATTCGTCGGGAGTGCTGCTCCTTTGATTCGGAGGCTCCTGAGTGTGTGTTCTCCTCCTCCTGTCGTGTAGGCGTGGCTTACAGGCAGTCCCCGCCTCCGATTTCCGTGTCCCGGCCTTCTCTGAGCACAGGATCCGTCGTCGTGTCGTACGTGCCGTGGGTGCCGTCGGGCGCTTGCAAGCGGACGAGCCAGTAAAACCCTTCTTCTTCGGGAGGAGTCTCCGAGTCGCTCCACTCCGGTACGGCGATGTCCTCGCCCACGCACAGGGCGTTGTGGATGCCTTGCGTCGCATGCATGTCGCTCAAGCGGCCGCGGACGACGTCGAACACGGCGCCGCTCATCGGCGATGCGTTCCAGCGCAGGGCCTCCTTCTGCGTGTATGGGGCGGGGAAGTGCAGACCCGAGACCAC
This sequence comes from Acidobacteriota bacterium, assembly GCA_020350085.1. Taxonomy (GTDB): domain Bacteria; phylum Acidobacteriota; class Polarisedimenticolia; order J045; family J045. The sequence continues at coordinate 1,750,631 of CP070706.1, read as the reverse complement.
GCCGGGCCCGAGCATCGCTTCGTTGACGAAACGCGTCACGACGGCTCCCGCATCGGGCAGCTCGACCTCGTAGCGCACGAGCACGGCGGCGTCGCGCGAGCGGTCGACCTCGATGTCGAGATCGGCCTGGAAGCCGGGATCGAGAACGATCGATCGGGCTGGATCGGGCTGCCAGAGGGCGTCGAGATCCCAGTTGAGCTGATCGAGCGGAACCAACTCGTCGGTCAGCGCGAACTCGCGGCGGATGATGACCGGGCTGATGAAGGTATCGGAGAGCTGGACGACGTCGCGGACGAACGGCCCCGGAGGCACGACCCAGAACTGCCACGGCACCGGGATCTGCGCGACCTTGACTTCCCGCGTCCAGAACGCGCGGACCAACGGCTCAGGCGTTTCAGGATTGAGCCGAAGACCGAAGTGGCGCGTCTGACTGTTCGGGATCGGGTTCGCGTCGTCGATCCAGGTGACTTCGGCGGTCAATCCGTCGGGCAGCAAGCGAATGACCGGATCGATACCCCAGGCGTTCGGGCCGCGATACCAGTCCCAGACGTCCTCCGGTCTGATGTTGCGGATGTCGAGCTCGAGATCGTGGACCGGCTTTCCGGTGTCGTTGTGCGCATCGAAGTCGCTCAGCGTGCCGACGATCGAGGGAATCTGATCGACCGGAGGAAAGTCGACCTCGGCCTCGTTGACGAAGCGCGTCAGCAGGTTGTCGCGGTTGCCCTCCGTGACCACCGAGTAACGCACGAACACGCTTAGATCGCCGGGAAAGACATCGACCGGAAGCTCGACGACGTCGCCAGGCGAGAGTAGCACCGGATCGCCCAGCACGGGCTGCCACGGGATGCTCGAGTTGTCCCAGTTGAGATCGTCGAGCGGCACGCGGAAGTCGGCGCGCGCAAATTCTCGCTCGATCCAGACCGCCTCCGGGAAATCGACATCCAGGCGGATGACGTCGATCACCCTGTCGGGCTCAGGACGCCAGGTCTGCCACGGCACCGGAATCTCGGCGATTTTGAGATGCTGCGTCCAATAAGCCTGAACGCCGCACGGCGCCGGTGTGTCGGCGTTGAGCTCGAGGCCGAAGTGGCGCGTCTCGCAAAACGGCAGCGGATCGCGGAAGTCGGCCCACGTCACCTCGGTCTGCGGCAGTGCGGCGATGACCGGCGCACGGGTCACCGGATGCAGACCCCACGCCATCTGGCCCCGATACCAATCGAGAATCTGGTCCGGACGGATGTTCCTGATGTCGAGCTCCAGATTGGTCACGTTTCTATTAGAGAAGTTGATGACGTCGAAGTTGCTCAGCGTGCCGACGATCTGCGGCTGTTCGGTGGGACCGAAGTCGATCTCGGCCTCGTTGACGAAGCGCGTCTCGGGCTGATCCCCGCTCTCGCGCGTGACGCTGTAGCGGACGTAGACCGCCTGGTCTCCCGGCTCGGGTCGGATATCGAGCGGCGTCTGATCTCCGGGCTCGAGGAGCACCGGACCGGCTGGATCCGGGATCCACGGAATCCCCGGGTTGTCCCACGTCAAGTCGTCGAGCGGGATGCGCATCGCCATCGTCGCCCACTCGCGCCGGACGATCACCGGCTCGTCGAACGTATCCGACAGCTGAATCACGTCGCGGACGAGATCTCCAGGCACCGTCTGCCACCACTGCCACGGCACCGGGATCTGCCAGACCTTGACCACCCGCGTCCAATAGGCGCGCACCAGCGGCTCGGGAGTGTTGGGATTGAGCCGCAGGCCGAAGTGTCGCGTCTCGCAGAACTCGAGCGGATTCCACTCGTCGACCCACGTGACGTCCGTGCCTCCCGGGATCGGCTGGATCGAGGGGTCGTCGGTCACGGGATGCAGCCCCCAGGCGTTCGGTCCCCGGTACCAGTCGAGCACGTCCGCCGGAGTGACGTTTAGAATGTCCAGCTCGAGATCGTGGACCGGCTTTCCGGTGTCGTTGTGTGCATCGAAGTTGCTCAGCGAGCCGACGATCGAGGGAAACTGATCGATCGGCTCGACCACGATCTCGGCCTCGTTGACGAAGCGGGTCAGCACGTTGTCCGGGTTGCGCTCGAGGGCCACCGTGTAGCGCACGTAAACCGCCTGATCGCCGAGGAAGACTTCGATCGGCAGCTCGACTACCTCACCCGGCCGCAGCAAGACCGGATCGCCCACGACCGGCTCCCACGGGATGCTCGGGTTGTCCCAGTTGAGATCGTTCAGGGGCACGCGGTAGTCGGCCCGTGCCCGCTCGCGCATGATCAGCACGGGTTCGGCGAACTGCTCGTTGAGGCGGATGACGTCGATGACGCGCTCCGGCTCCGCTCGCCACGTCTGCCACGGCACCGGAATCTCGATCACCTTGACGTGCTGAGTCCAGTACGCCTGCACTCCACAAGGCACCGGGGCGTTCGGATCGACGCGCAAGCCGAAATGCCTCATCAGCCCGGGCCCGAGCGGCTGGCGGAAGTCGGCCCACGTGACCTCGGTGCCGCCGATGTCGCGGACGATCGGCGGGATACCCCACGCGGTGGGACCGTCGTAGTAGCCGGCGACGTCACTGGGATTTACATTTCGTAGATCTAGCTCCAGGTTCGTCATGTCCCGGCCATCGTCGTTGTGCACGTCGAAGTTGCTCAGCTGACCGCTGATCTGGCCGAGCAGCGAGGGGCTGAGCAGCAACGCGAGCCCAGCAACGAGGACGGGCAGCAGACGAGAAGACGAATAGCGAAGCAGAACTCTCAGAGACATGACACCCCCCTTCCCTGTGCGCGAAGCCACGGCGCAGCCTGGTGGAGGCGTCTCGTAACGTCGCGTCGCCAGGGGGGAGGCCTGTGCGAGCGACACACAGGACGCATCCGCACAAGCATGCGCCCGTAGTGTTTCCATCATCCACCCGCGAAATCGTTCTGTCGATGATCCAAATGGATCATTTACGCGGGGCCAGCGCGGCTTAACCCGGATTATTCATGAACCCTTCGGCCGAAACGCCGCATCTGCCCGCTGGCCGGGCTCTTCGAGCCCTGTGGCCCGTACTCGGGATTCGTCTCCCTGCGACGTTTCTGCTCGAACGTTCACGAATAATCCGGGTCAAGTCACTGATTTGGCCGTTGACCGATCCCCGCTCGACCGCTCGCCGAGGCTCCTGTGCGCACGAACTGAGACTCCTCGACCGTTTGGGTTAAGCTTCGCCGGCCGGCTGCCCGCTAGATCGGCGGCCGAGGAGGCGTGTATGCGATTCCGGAGCGGGTGGCTGGTGTTTCTGCTGGGCGCAACGATTCTTGCCGGAGGCTGTGCTCCGGCCCCGGACGTCGCGCGAGAAGTCCCCGAATACGATGCAGCGACGTTCTACGAGACGACCGCGATCGGGGGAGCGTCGTTTTCCGCCAACGAGTCACGGATCCTCATGAGCTCCGACGCGAGCGGGATCTTCAACGT
>CP070706.1:1737641-1747093 GCA_020350085.1 Acidobacteriota bacterium | reverse complement strand
TCAGCGCGACGTAGGGGCTCACCCGCTGGTCCGCTCCTATCGCGTCGCCGCTGCGACTCGTCCGGTTCACAGTGGTGTGAAGCACCATCATGCTGCTGGGCAGGGCGACCGGCGCATCATGGTGGGTCGTGAAGCGCATGCCGCGTTGCATCGCCGACGCGGTCGGCGAGATCCGGTTCGCTCGCCCCTTGCCGAGCGTCTCGTCCCGATGCCAGTCGCCCCAGTAGAAGGTGTGCATCGTGAAGAAGGATGGCATGATCCCGAGCTCCGCCATCCTGTCGAGCTGGTCCTCTCGGACCGTTTGGGCGTGAATCATGACGGGCCGGCGGTCGTTGTTGCCGCGGGCCGCCGCGGCCTTGCCGACGGCATCGATGAACTGATCTCCGGCGGCGTCGCCGTTGCAGTGGGCGAGCACATGCCAGTCGTTCTCGAACGCGAGATCGATGAGCGAGTCGACCTCCGACGAATCGGATATGGCGGGATAGCCCCTGTAGTCAGCCGGTTGGCCGGGAGGCGGTACCACGTACGGTTCCGTGAGCCATGCGGTCTTGCCCTGCGGTGAACCGTCGAGGCTGAGCTTCACGCCGGCGATGCGCACGTGATCGCGGTACGTGTCTTCGCTACCCGTCTGCAGCATGAACTCGGTTTCCGCCTGGAGGTCCGGATACACGGCGACGTCGATCGAGAGCCGCCCCTGACCGCCGAGCTTGCGCCACGTCTTGGCGCTCGATGCCGTCGCTCGCCCCTCCTGCGCCGTGGTGAAGCCGAAGCTGACGTAGGCCTCGACTCCGGCCAGCGCGATCTTCTCGTTGGCTTCCTCGTCCAGCGATGCGAAGAGCCCGAACACGGGCCCGAAGAAGGCCATCTCCTCGAGGACGCCGTCGGGGGTCCGCCCGTCGGCCTCACGACGGATGACGCCCCCCGGCGGGTCCTCGGTATCGGCCGTGATCCCGGCGAGCTCCAGGGCCTTGTGATTCATCGATGCGAGATGACCCGACTGGTGTATCGCGAGCACCGGAAGGTCCGTCGAGATCTGATCCAACTCATCGGCCACGGGATGGCGTTTCTCGGCCAACTGGGCGTCGTCGTACCCGAAGCCGATGACCCAGCCGACCTTCGAGATGGCCCGTGTGTTCGCGGACTGCCAGCGCTTCAGCACGTCGAGGAGAGCGGGTATGTCTCTTCCCTCACCGTCCGGCGGAGGGAGCAGATTCGCCGCTAGCTTCTGGAATCCGGCGTTCCAGACGTGGCCGTGTGCATCGATGAAGCCCGGGACGAGTGTTTTGCCATCGAGATCGATCACGCGCGTTCCGTCGCGCTCCAGCGACCGAGCCTCCTCCTCGCTGCCCACGAAGACGATCGTGCCGTCCGTCACGGCGACCGCCTCCGCGTACCGGGGAGCGTCTCCTTCCATCGTCAGGATGTTGCCCCCGAGGTAGATCGTGTCGGCACCGGGGGATTCGGCACATCCGCCTGCGACGAGGAGGACGCCCGCGAGTGCGGCGACGGCGACGCCAAAGCCAAGTCCGGCGCTCTGATTGCTGATCGAGCAACTCCTTCGGGCATGTGGCGCCTGGTCGTATGGGATCATCAAACCCTCCCTCTCAGCGAGCCGGTCCTGCTGGTTCGTCAGCGATCGTTTCCAGTTAGAGCACAATCCGGAAATCCTTCAAGTCGCCCAGGTGTCGCCAGGGCACTATCCCGAATGGCCCTGCAGACTCTCGAGCACATATTCGAGCGATACCGGACGCGTGTCGAGCATTCCTTGAAAGGGGTCGCTCATGGCGAGAATGATGTAGAGCACGAGTCCGACAAACAGCATGAAACAGCACACCAGTTATTCGCGTCGCTGGGCCGGCGCGCGCGTCGTCAGCGAAAAATTCCGCACGCCTACTGCGGCGCCGTGACCTTCGTGCAGCGCTTCGGCGATGCTTTGAATCTCAATGTCCATTCTCACTCGCTCGCGCTCGACGGTGTCTACGACTGGAGCACGGCAAGGGGTCTCATCTCGCACGAGCTGCCCAGCCCCGACGACGAGGAGATCGCGAGCGTAGCCGCCCGCATCGCACGCTGGCAGCGCGTCGAACCCACGGTCGAAACCGAGTCGTGCCGTGACGTTCGGATTCGCGGAATAGGCCCGTGTCGCATAGCCGGCTTCGCGAAGCATTTCGGCGAGCGTCACGGCACGCTCCGGCAGCGCACGATGAAACGTCACGCCGGTCGCCGGGACCGGGACCGAGGTGAACAGTGCCGCGACCGACGTGGGCGTGGAACAGCTCGGCGCCCTGGCGTTCGTGTACCGCAGCACATCGGCGGACCATGCGGCGAGCCGCGGCATCACGGGCCTCCCCTCGACCCGACGCTCGAGACTGTCGGCGCGTAGCGAATCGAGCACGATCACGAACAGGTCGGGTCGGTCACCACGGCCCGTCGTAGATTTCTCGCGCTCGACGAGGTGCGACCAACTCGCGGCGGCACCGAGCGCGACGATCCCACTCAATACCATCGCCACGCGCATGCCCCGCCTCATGAGACCTCCCGCTGCACTCGCGGCCATCGCGCGCTTGCGCGCTGATACCGGGTGGAGACCATCAGTCGCTCGGGTGTGTCGTCGGACTTTATCACGGCATGCTTGATTCCCGGTTAGCACTTCCACACCTCATCATCCAGAACGATAAGATCTCCCGGCACGACGCAGCCATCGAAGCACGCGAGTACATTTTTCACAGAACGATCGATGTCTTCCGTGTACGAAGGCGACTTTCGCGTCAGATGGATCCGCTGTCGTCTCCGAAAGAACGTCCGGACAAGACGTCACGTTCTCGCAGTCGGCAAGAAGCTCTTGAACAGCAGCTCGCGGAGCGTGAGCGAAATCGCTCTGTCGATTCTCCTCCGACCGGCTATCAGGAGTGGCTCGCGGCCGCGCGATGACCACGACGGTAGCTCAGGCTCGGCGAGAGCCTTCCGATCGGGCCCGTTGAGCGTGAAGCACTCTCACCGCAACACCATGGCGGCGAGCACGCGTGAAGGTCGCGGATCTGCGGACGAGCTTCTGAAGACGCACAAGGCAGATACACGCCCGAAAACGATCAGACGAGCAAGACAGAAGGGGCTACCACGGGTGGTTCAGCTGGATGTACCAGGCCCAGTCCTCAGGTCCCTTCGCGAAGTCGAGGCCGACCCAGACATTCTGCGACCGGAGCGCCATGAATCGTGCACCGACACCGAAGTTGTCGATGTCGGCGTCTTCGTCGCTAAACGTCAGATCGCCTGACGTGAACCCGGCTCCGACGAAGCCGAGCAGCGACCATCGTTCCGCGACCTGGTATCGCCCCTCGAGCTCGAAAGCTCCGACCAGTTCGTCCTGGTAGCGCAGAGCGGGAATGCCGCGGAGTTTGACCCACGGATAGCCAAAGAAGGGCGGGTCGCCGTCGATCGCTGTGACATCGAGCCTGAGACCTAGTACGAAGCGTTCGTGCAGAGGGTGAAACGAAAGCGCCTTCAGGGTCGTGTTCCAGTAGTCGAAGTCGCCCCCCAACGCCTCGTCGTACCGCCACAGTCCAAACGCGAAGAGCTGCCCACGGGACGGCATGGTCAGACTGTCGCGACCCTCGTACATGAGCTGGACTGCAAGGCCGGCGTTTTGGAAATCGGATTCCAGTATCGTGGCGGGTACGTCGCCGCCGAGGTCGACATCGAAGGCGTTGATCGCGTCGAGGAACATGAGCGAGCCGCCCAGAAAGACCTTGCTCCGACCAAGACGGAATCGCAGATCCTGATAGGTGAGGTAGCCCTCGAGCCTGAAGCCGAAAGGGTTCCCGCCGACATAGAACTCGGAGGAGACATCCGCCGCGGCCAATGCCCCGGCGTAGCGGATGGTGTCGCGGCGAAAGTTGTTCAAGTGCCCGATCCCCGCGGCCCACGTTCCGTTGCTGGTGTAGGCCCCGAACACTCCGCTTACGACGGGCGGAGGTTTCTGCTCGGATCTCGTGTCGCTGATCGCTTTGGGGGTGGTTGCCTGTAGCGTCTCGTGCTGGGCGCCGTCCTTGGTGGGATGGAAGAGGGCGAGGACGATGCCGAAGCCCTCACCGATGGCCGGCTCGGTGATGAACACGGGAATGGGAAGGATGCCGTAGCCACCCCCCTCGCTGGCTGCCTTCTGCTTTTCGTCCTGTGTCGTGTCGGATTCGTCGGAGCGAGGCGCCTGAGGCTCCTCGACGGCCGGATCGTCCTGCTGAGGTTCCGCCGCGACGCAGAGGAGGCTCACGTGCAGCGTGCCCAAGGCGAGGACGAGAAGGAGTGGCTGGTGGCTCGTCAAGAGGCAGGACAGCAACGGCAAGACCGGGCCCTTCTGTGGCCGCTGCTCCATGCTTCTCGTGGCGTGGTGATGTACCTCTGCGGGAGCTGCCTCACACATCAGAACGACCCCTCACGAAGGCCTTGAATCCTCGGTTATCGGTCTCGATCTCGCCGCTGAGATCGCTTGCATCATACGCCGCGCCGAGCAGGAGTGACGTCACGGTTGAGGCGGTTGAACCTGTCGACGCAGCGCACGGTGGGACTGTCTCCCCGCTCGAACTCGTATTTCAAGTTGAGCAACGATTCCATGTCGAGCAGCGACGCATCGATGCCGGTCATGCTTTCGACGCTTTCGCCATGGGATTCACCCGGCATCCTCTCGATATTTCTCCGGCGCGATGAGTCGCTCAGAAGACGCTGCAAGCTCGTGAGAAAGCGTATCATATCGCGACGTTCCTCAGGAGAAAGCGGGTCGCCCGAGCTGACTGTCGACCCACGCTCGCTGCCCACGGAGCAGATCGGTCGGAATCTCACCGACGCGTGGGACGGCTCTGACCGCGATCAGTAACTTCTGATCAGGGTTCGATCTTCTTGCCTCGGCGAGTGGAGATGCCCTCGATTTAGGACCAACGGCTAGGTGAGGATCTCCGCTTCGTGAACTCCTTGCTCGACGACCAGACGGCTCAGGAATTCCTGAGGCGTCTCATCGTTGAGCGACCCGTGGGGCCGGTGCTGATTGTAGTCCCGACGCCACCTCTCGATAGACAGCTTCGCGTCGTCCATCGTCTCGAACCAATGCCCGTTGAGGCACTCTTTTCGCAGCAGGCTATTGAAACTCTCGATGTAGGCGTTTTCGACTGGTTTGCCGGGGCTGATGAAGTGTTGCTTCACCCGGCGCGACCACGCCCAGTGATCGAGCACCCGCGAAACGAATTCGGGGCCGTAGTACCTAACCTAGTTGGCAGCCACCGTCGGCGAATCCATCCTTGGAAGTCGCCAAACAGCCAAGGAGGAAGCCGACGATGACTGCTCGCCGAAAGTCTACGCCCAGCAAGACATTCGTGGCGATTGATGTCGCCAAGGCCTGGAACACGGTGCTCGTGGAGACGCCGGATGGGAAACGAAGGCGATTCAAGGTCGCCAATCATCGTCAGGACCACGATCGGCTCGTGAAGTACCTCAGGCAGCAGCCGGGAGAATGTCACATTGTCCTTGAGCCTACGGGCATGTATCACCGACCTTTGGCGCGACCACATCCGTCCGAAAATGACAGCTCCCTGCCACACCTCACAGCGTGAGCGACTCGGCCGAGCTGGCCCCACCCGACGCAGCGCGCGCGTCGGCGCGGAACCCCTGCGCCCGGCCGCGCCGACTTCGCGGCGGTTTGCGCTCCCTGATAGCTGCCGAATCTCCTCGCTTGAAGCCGCTCCTCCCCCCTCGCGAGGGCCCCGAGAGACTTGACAGGGAATCCATACTCGGACGCTGAGCTGAAGCTGAGCTCATACTTCCTATGCGCCGTCGTCGCCCACCTCGATACCGCCCTGCCCGACGGGCTGACTCGTCGTCAGGGCCTGATCTCGTAGTAGTCGTTCAGCGGGTTTTGGAAGTCGTGCTTACGGAATCGCGTGAAGCCGGCCTCCTCCGCCATCTTGCGCGCCTCACTCTCCGGAAAGCCCAGCGTACCCAGGCCAGCCCCTCCCGGTACCGCGAGGGCTGAACGCATGCAGCAGATGACGGAGAACCCGTAGAGCATCCCGGCGAACGGCTGTGAGGCGAGGTTTTCGGCGAAGGTTGGGTAGCCCCTGATGTCGGCCACGAACCACGTGCCGTCCGGCTTGAGCGATCTGCGGATCGCGCTGATGGTCTCGGCCGGGTGTGTCATGTCGTGGATGCAGTCGAAGGTCGTGATCAGATCGAACGTCTCGTCTTCGGACAGCCGCTCGTGGGTCGTGTCGTGGATCTTCAGATTCCTCGTTCCCGCCTCAGTGTGATTGACTTTCGCCCGCGCGAGGGCCCGACGCGAGTTGTCGTAGCCGTGAAACTCCGAATTCGGAAACGCCTTGGACATCTCCACGAGCGCGACGGCGGCACCGCAGCCGACGTCGGCGACCTTTGCACCGGCTTCGAGCTTGGCGACGACCCCGTCGAGCACGGGCAGCACTTCCGGGATCAGGCGCGAGCGGAAAAAGGGGCGGAACGTGCGTTCGATGCCGACGGCGGTCTGCTTGCCGAAGCTGTCGTACGGCTCACCAACACCGCTACGAAACGACTCCTCGAGACGGTCCACGGTTTGCATCAGACCCATTACCGAGTCGAGAATCCCCGCGCCGAACAGCGGGCTCTCCTCGCGTGCAAAAACCTCCTCGGCCTCCGGCGTCAGGCTGAAGCGGTCGTGCTCGTACTGCAGGATGCCCGCAGCGGCTTGCTGCCGGAGCCACTCCCGCACCCAGCGCTCGTCGAGCTCCGTCGCGCTGGCGATCTCTTTGCTCGTCGACGGACCTGAGTCAGCCAGCGCGCGGTACAACCCCAGCTTGTCCCCTAGTTGCCCGAGAGCACACGTCATGGCGCCTTCGACCTTACCGAAAAGCTCCCCGTAAAGCTGCTCCACCTTCTGCATGTCGAGTTCGCTCATCTCCAACCCTCCCTTGCATCTGGTGCTCTTTCGCGAGCACATTGTCAAGAAACTTCCGCGAGTAACCGCACGGCACTCGCTCTGCATAGAGTCGTTCCAAGAATCGAGTGATCAGCCTTCTCATCGCACTCGGGGCGCTGACGATTCGGCGGCAGGTTCGAAACCCGCCTTCATCAGACCTTCCAGGAGGTGGTCGGCAGCGCCGGGCGAGAACACGTTTCGCTCGATCAGCTCTCGACGAATCTCGCGCACGACGAGCGGACGGTCGAGCCGCTGCCGCCAGCGCGAACGCATCTGATCGAGCAGTGTATCGACCGCGTCGACGCGACCGAGCTGCCCATAGGTCGCCACGAGGAACAGCGGAGTTCGAAAATCTTCCAGTTCGATTTCCTTGGCCCGATGCAGCGCTTCCTCGTATTCACCTCGGCGATAGTGTTCGAGAAAGACCGGCATGTGGATCCAACGCGGCGGATGCGGGCTGAGCGCGAGCGCCTTGCGCGACATAGGTACAGCGTGCTCGAAGTCCTCTTGCGCGGCGAGATAGTTCGCGAGCAGCCCCAACCACAGCGCATTGTTTGGGCTTAGATCGATGGTCCGATAGGACTCTATGCGCGCGCGTTCCGTCTCGCCACGGAAGAAGAGAGCGAGCGCCAACGCGCCATGGGACACGTGGCTCGCCGGGTCGAGGCGCTCCGCCTCGGTGGCCATCTCCAGCGCTCGGTCGAGCGCGTCGTAATCGTCGGGCCGCTCGTTCCAGCGGTGATGGAACTCCTCGGCATACAAGTAGGCGAGCCATGCCCGACCTGCCGCGTAGTCCGGATCCGTAGCGATCACCTGTTCCAGGCAGTCTCGAGCCGCCAGGTGGTTCTGCGGCAGATGACTCTGCAGGTACGCGTAGACGCGCAGCACGCAGTCGTAGCTGTCCAGACTCGCGGGAGGCTTACGCCTCGCGCTTGGTAGTTCAGCGCGAGCCAAAGCCCCGTAGGTATCGGCAATCGCGCTGACGACCTGCTGCGTCAGCTCGTCCTGGAGTGCGAACAGATTGCTCGCCGTCAGCTCGCGCTCGTAGTTCGTGCCCCATACCAGTCGACTGTCGCTCGTATCGGAGAGCTGGACGCCGACCTTGATCCACTGCCCGGCCCTGCGGACGCTCCCTCGCAACACGTAGCGGACTCCGAGCTCGGCACCGATCTTGCGGATATCGATGTCGGATCCCGTGTAGTGACGTGTCGAGCTGTGAGCGATCACGGACAGCTCGTGGTAGCCGGAAAGCTCGGTGATGATGTCCTCGGTCAATCCGTCGCTGAAGTACTTCTGATCCTCATCGCCCCCCGCATTCTCGAACGGCAGCACGGCGATCGACGGCCCCGCCGAGGAGGCCGCTATCGACTGCAAGACGGCACCGTCGGTCGAACTCGAGCTTTCGGTTGAAACGGCTCGATTGGCCGCGAGCCACAACGCGACCGCCGCCAGCACGGCAACGATCGACGCGATAGCGACCCCCGTGTTCCGCAGCCAACGCGAGTGCGATCGGCCAGCACTCGGGCGGGAAGCCCTCCCGGTTCGGCCGGCCGACGAATCTCGCCGGAATCGTCTTAGATCGGCACAGAAGTCAGCAGCGCTCTGGTATCGAAGGTCGGGGTTTTTCTCGAGCGCCTTGTTGACGATGCGCTCGAGCTCCGCGGGTACGAGGGCGTTGAGCTCGACCGGCGCGGTCGGCGCCCGATTGAGGATCGCATCGAAGACCGCGGCCGACGTGTCACCGTCGAAGGCCCGACAGCCGGTGATCATCTCGTAGAGCACGACGCCGAGCGAGAAGATATCCGTACGCGCGTCGAGCGGCTTGCCGAGGGCCTGCTCGGGTGACATGTACGACACCGTGCCCTACTCCGAGCCCGGAGCCGTCATCTGGAGCGCCGTGCGCGTCTGCTCCTCAGCGCTTGAGGGGCTCGGGGCGCCCGCAGCGAGTTTAGCCAGTCCGAAATCGAGCATCTTGGCCTGCCCGCGCTCCGTGACGAAGATGTTCGCCGTCTTGATGTCCCGATGGATGATGCCCCTCGAGTGGGCGGCGTCGAGAGCGTCGGCGATCTGGATCGCGAGCTCCACCGCGGTGTCGATCGCCATAGGCCCGCCGCCGATCTGCTGCTGCAGCGACCGGCCCTCCAACAGCTCCATGACGATGAACCGCCGTCCTTCCCACTCACCGATGTCGTAGATCGCACAGATGTGGGGATGGTTCAGCGCCGAAGCGGCACGCGCCTCGCGCAGGTGACGCTCGACGATCGCCTCGTCGTGTGCTCTTTCTTCGGAAACGAACTTCAAGGCAACGTGGCGATGAAGGCGCGTGTCCTCGGCCTTCCAGACGACGCCCATCCCGCCCTCGCCGATCTCGTGCACGGTGCAGATGTGAGGGTGATTCAGGGACGACGCAGTGCGCGCCTCGCGCTTGAAACGCTCCAGGATCTCGGGCTCGTCCGCCAGATCCTCGGTCAGGAACTTGATCGCGACGTGTCGTCCGAGG
>CP070706.1:1734719-1737541 GCA_020350085.1 Acidobacteriota bacterium | reverse complement strand
GATCGAGGCGCTGGCGAAGCTCAGACCGGCGTTTCGTAACGAAGGCGGCACCGTCACCGCTGGTAATTCGTCCGGACTGAATGACGGCGCGTGTGCGCTGCTCGTTGCTTCCGAGCCGGCGCTCGAGCGATTCCATCTGCGGCCTCGTGCCCGCGTCGTGGGCTCCGTGGTGGCCGGCGTCGATCCGCGCGTGATGGGGATCGGGCCGGTCGGCGCCACGCGCAAGCTGCTCGAGCGCACGGGCTTGCGGCTCGATCAGATGGACGTGATCGAGCTCAACGAAGCATTCTCGGCGCAATCACTCGCTTGCCTGAGACAGCTCGGACTGGCGGACGACGACCCGCGCGTCAATCCTAACGGGGGCGCCATCGCGCTCGGGCATCCGCTCGGTATGTCTGGAGCACGTCTACTGACGACGGCGATGTGGGAGCTCGAGCTCAAGCGCGCTCGCTTCGCGCTGTGCACGATGTGCATCGGCGTCGGTCAGGGAATGGCCACGATCATCGAGAGAGTGGACTCATCGGCGCGGATGACTCCGCGAGGGGAAAGAGGGACCAAGTCATGAGGCTGCAGAGCTACGCGCAGGGCCAATGGTTCGAGGGCAACGGCACCCCGGCGCAGCTTTTCCACGCTGTCACTGGAGAACCGGTGGCCGAAGCATCCAGCGAGGGGCTCGATTTCGCCGGCATGCTCGATTACGCACGACGGGTCGGTGGGCCGAAGCTGCGCGCGATGACGTTTCATGAGCGGGCGATGATGCTCAAAAAACTGGCCCAGTTCATCAACGAGAACAAGGAAGATTTGAATCGACTGTCGGCCGCTACGGGTGCGACGAAGAAGGACGCCTGGTTCGACGTGGATGGTGGGATCGGAACCTTGTTCGTCTTCTCCAGCAAAGGCCGGCGCGAGCTTCCGAACGAGCCGATCTACATCGACGGGCCCACCGAGCGCATTTCGCGCGAAGGAACCTTCGTCGGGCGTCACGTCTGTGTACCGCTCGAAGGAGCAGCACTTCACATCAACGCCTTCAACTTTCCGTGCTGGGGCATGCTCGAAAAGTGCGCTCCGACGTGGCTCGCCGGTGTGCCGGCCATCGTCAAGCCGGCCACCGTCACCTCGTTCGTTGCCGAGCGCCTGGTGCGACTGATCGTCGAGTCCGGCATCGTTCCCGAAGGCGCGCTTCAGCTCATCTGCGGCGGTGTTGGCGACACGTTCGAGCATCTGACGCATCAGGACATCGTCACCTTCACCGGCTCGGCGCAGACGGGGCGCAGGCTGCGCCAGCATTCCGTGATCATCGAAAACTCGGTTCGCTTCAACATGGAGGCCGACTCGCTCAACTGCTGCATTCTCGGCCCAGATGCCGCACCTGGCTCTGAAGAGTTCGAGCTGTTCATCAAGGAAGTCGGCCAGGAAATGACGATCAAGACCGGCCAGCGCTGCACCGCCATCCGGCGCACGTTCGTGCCGAAGGAGCACGTAGGGGCGGTCATCGAGGCGCTCAGCGCTCGTTTGTCGTCCATCAAGCTCGGCGATCCGGCCTCAGAGGGCGTCAGGATGGGTCCACTCGTCGGCCGCAAGCAGGTCGGCGAAGTGCGCGAGAACGTCGATATCCTGCTTCGCTCATGCGAGCTGGTCCACGGCGACCTGAATCGATTCGAGGTCGTGAACGGCGATCCAGACAAAGGAGCCTTCTTCCCCTCGTTGCTGCTCTACTGCGGCCATCCGCGCGCGTGCGACCCGCCGCATGCGATCGAGGCGTTCGGCCCAGTCAACACCGTGATGCCCTATGACTCGGTCGAAGACGCGATCGAGCTGGCAAAGCTGGGACGCGGAAGTCTCGTCGGCTCGCTGTTCACGGCCGACGATAAGGCGGCCCGCCGCATCACGCTCGGGGTTTCTTCCCATCATGGCCGCTTCATGGTCGTCAATCGTTATAGCGCCAAGGAGTCCACCGGTCACGGTTCGCCGCTGCCGCACCTCGTTCACGGCGGGCCGGGACGCGCAGGAGGTGGTGAGGAGCTCGGCGGCGTGCGCAGTGTGCTCCACTACGTGCAGCGAACGGCGCTTCAGGGATCACCGACGACGCTGACGCGAGTCGTGGGCGAGTTCATGCCGGGTAGCGCTCAGCGTCGAGACCGTGTGCACCCGTTCCGCAAGTACTTCGAGGAGCTCGAGATCGGAGAGACGCTCATCACGCACCGGCGCACGGTCACCGAGGCGGACGTCGTCAACTTCGCCTGCCTGAGCGGGGATCATTTCTACGCACACCTCGATGACATCGCGGCGCGCGAGTCGATCTTCGAGAAGCGTGTGGCCCACGGCTACCTCGTGCTGGCCATGGCTGCCGGCCTGTTCGTGGACCCCGCCCCGGGACCTGTTCTCGCCAATTACGGTCTCGACGATCTGCGCTTCATCCAGCCGGTGTACATCGGCGATACGATCCAAGTGCGCCTGACGTGTAAGCGGAAGACGCCGAAGCCTCCTCGAGAGGGCGAGGTCCCGCAGGGTGTCGTCGCCTGGGACGTCGAGGTGACGAATCAGGACGGCGACGCCGTCGCCACGTATACGATCCTGACGTTGGTGCGGCTCAAGACCGAGGACACTTAACTATTGATACCTGCATAAGCAATGTCCTAATCAAAGCAAAAAGAGAGAGGAGAAGCTCGAACGAAGCTGCGAAGCAACTGCTGCTGGCCGTGTAGATCGTTGAGGATGGCGTCGAGTCGAACAGCAAGCTCATCGACATCGTGAGGTGCCCAATT
Source organism: Acidobacteriota bacterium (assembly GCA_020350085.1). Taxonomy (GTDB): domain Bacteria; phylum Acidobacteriota; class Polarisedimenticolia; order J045; family J045. The sequence continues at coordinate 1,734,776 of CP070706.1, read as the reverse complement.
TGCGAGTGGATTCAGTTTGAGATAGCTCCAGAGGTATTCGACGGGATTGAGTTCAGG
>CP070706.1:1730764-1734619 GCA_020350085.1 Acidobacteriota bacterium | reverse complement strand
GATGGAGTGGATCTCGACCTCGATCTGGAACTCGACGCCGCTTTCTCGGGGGTGGCTCGAGGTGGCGCCTCGGAGACTTCTTCCGCCGCAGCCTCGGACAAGCCACCAGGCCGCACGGTGGTGACGCTCGAGCTCGAAAGACCCGCGCCGGAGAGCGCGACCATGGCAGAGGAAGCCGACGCGCCCGCGCGCTCGCCTGGCGTGAGGCCGGTGAGGCTTCCCCAAAAAAGCGTCACCGCGGTGCGCGAGCTGATCGGTGGCGCCGCAGCACGGGGCTCGACGGGAAAGTCGCCAGCGCCCGGTCAGGCCAACAGCACCGAGGAACGTTCCAGAGCCAAGCTTGGTCAGAACGACGCGGCCGCCTTCGTCGTTCGGGCGCGCCAGGCGCTCGCCGCCGGCAACGACAGCGAGGCCATCTCGCTGGCCTCCCGCGCCATGGCGATCGCCGAAGACACGCCAGGGGCGCAAGAGGTGCTCGATCAAGCCCGCGAGGTGGCCAACCAACGCTTCTCTGAAGCCGATCAGAGGCTGACCGAGGGGATCGCGCAGCTCGAGCGCGGCAAGCCGGCCGCGGCGGTGAGGCTGCTCGAGCAAGCGCTCGATAGAGTGCCTGGTCACCCGGAAGTGCTCGAGCACCTCGAGCACGCCCTAAAGGCCTCGGAGTTCGGCCCTGAATCGCTGGACGACGAGGATCCTTCAGGCACCGTCGCGCCGATTCCGCTCGCGAGCGCTCCGCCGCCCGTGCCGGCCGAGCCCACCGTCTCCGAAAAGACGGTGCCGGCCCTGGCGCCGGAGGCGGAGCCGGGGCCGATCGAGTTCGGACCATCGCCCGAGACCGACTCGGGCCCACGAACCGAGGGTCCCCCGCCGCCGAAAGAGCTGGGGGCCGGCCGGCTCGACGCTCCGGCGAGAACGAGATCTGACGGCCAGGCCCGTCGCGCCGCGGCGGCCGGACCGCGCCGCAAGGCGATGATCGCGCTCGTTACCCTGACAGTGGTGGTCGTCGTACCGCTGGGCTGGCAGGAGCGGGGGCGCCTGTTCGACACAGCGGACGAGCCATTGCCTGCCGTCGCGGCGCGCGGCGGCGCCCGCTCGGAACCGACGGCGACCGACGGGGTTGGCTCCGCCGCCACGCCGGAGCAGGTCGCCGACGACGATCCCGCGCTGGCGGACGAGCCGGTGGACGGAGGGGCCGACCCCACGGCGCAGCCGCCCCAGTGGACCGAAGCGGATATCCCGGTTCTGCTCACGCGCGCGAGAGAGGCGCTCGCGCGAGGCTCCGAGCGGCAGGCCGTCGAGTGGCTGACCCTCGCTCGGGAACTCGATCCGAGCCACTTCGGCGTCGTCGAACAGCTGCAACGGGCCCAGTCCGCACTGCGCGAGCGAGAGTCGGCTGCGGAGCTGTTGGCCACCGGACGCGAGGCGTTCCAGGCGGGAAGCTACGAGGACGCACTGCGCATCTTCTATCGCATCCCGCAGCAGTACCGGCCCGAGAATTTCGACCAGTGGATCGCCAGCGGGTGGTACAACCTCGGCGTGCTGGCGCTTCAGATAGGCGAACCGCGCGAAGCCGCACGGTTCTTCAAGGACTGTCTCGATGTCACCCCCGAGGATGCCGAGGCGCGCCACCACCTGGAGGTCACGCGGCGCTACCGAGGCCGCGCCCTCGACGATGCCTACCGCATCTACGTCTCCGGGCTCACCGTTCGCAGCCTGAACAACTGAGGCGGACTCTCTTCGCACCGATCAGCCGATTCATCGGACACGGAGTCCCGGCTGGGCCGGTGCCGAGATGACGCCGAGCCGGTGCCCAAATCGCGATGAAGTGTCGAAGGCGAGGGGAGAGTGTCGCTCAGCAGACGCTCACGGGACGCTGCTCAGTGACGGAAGTGGCGCCGTCCTGAAAACACCATCGCCAGATCGTGCTCGTCGGCGGCTTCGATGACCTCTTGGTCGCGGATGCTGCCGCCGGGTTGGATGATGGCGCGAATGCCGGCACCCGCCGCTTCGTCGATCCCGTCGCGGAAGGGAAAGAAGGCATCAGAGGCCATCACGGCCCCGCGTGAACGCTCGCCGGCTTTCATCGCGGCGAGTTTGACGGCGTCGACACGGCTCATCTGGCCGGCGCCGACGCCGAACGTACGATCCGACCCCGTGAACACGATCGCGTTGGAGCGCACGTGGCGGCAGACGCGACAGCCAAAGCGCAGGGCGGCCCACTCCTTGTTGGTGGGTTCTCTGCGTGTCACGACCTGTGCGCTGGCGAGGTCGTCGTCGCTGTCCCAGTCTTGTAGCAGGAAGCCACCGCTGATACGGCGCACGTCGAAGCCGGGACGTTGCGGATGGAGCGGGTCTCCCCCCCGCAGCACGCGCAGTTTCTTCTTACGCGCGAGTCGCGCCGCGGCGTCCGGCGCGTAGTCGGGGGCGATGACCGCCTCGAGAAACAGCGACGAGACGGCGTTGGCGGCATCGAGATCCACGCTGCGGTTGAACGCCACGATTCCACCGAAGGCGCTGACAGGATCTCCTTCGCGCGCCGCCTCGAACGCCGCCGCCGGTGTTTCGCCCAACGCCGCTCCACACGGGTTGCCGTGCTTGACGATCACGCACCCGCAGCCGTCGAGCGAGAGCGCCGCAGCCAGGGCTCCGTCGAGATCGAGCAGGTTGTTGAACGAAAGCGCCGCGCCGTGAACTTGCTCGGCGCGGGCCAGGGTGAACGCGCCAGCGTCCGGCTCGCCGTAGAGCGCCGCTCGCTGGTGCGGATTCTCGCCGTAGCGCAGCTCCTGCAGCTTGCGCAGTGTCATCGTCATCTCGTCGGGAAAACACGAAGATTCCTCGCGTCGCGACCCGTCGGCATCGCGCCGCCTCCAGTGCGAGACGATCGCCGCATCGTACGCGGCGGTGTGTGCGAACGCCTTGCGCGCCAGCTCGAATCGACGCACATCGCTCAGCGCTCCGCTCGAGCGGATCTCCGACGCGACCGCGGAGTAATCTCGCGGATCGACGACGACGCCGACGTCACGGTGGTTCTTGGCCGCCGCACGCACCAGGGTCGGTCCGCCGATGTCGATCATCTCGATCAGTTCGTCGAAACGGGCCCCTTCGCGCTGGGCCGTGGTCTCGAACGGGTAGAGATTGACGACGACGAGATCGATCGGCTCGATCTGCAGTCGCTCGAGATCGCGACGGTGAGCCTCATCGTCGCGTATGGCCAGAATGCCGCCGTGGATCTTGGGGTGAAGCGTCTTGACGCGGCCGCCCAGCAGCTCGGGAAAGCCAGTCACCTCCTCGATGCGCTTGATCGGCACGCCGTGCTCGCTGAGCAGACCGGCCGTGCCCCCGCTCGAGACCATCTCGACCCCGGCCTCCGCGAGTGTGCGTGCGAACTCCACGATGCCTTGCTTGTCGTAGACTGACAGCAGAGCGCGGCGGATCTCGGGCCGACGTTCGACGGCATCTTCAGGCGGGCGGCTCATGGTCTTCGTTCCTCCTCGAGGTGCTTTTCATCCCTGGTGCGGCAGGTGTTCTCGTGACTCCCGGGACGCTCGATTCTCTCGGCTTGTTCAGCGCTGGCGAACGGGTTGGATCGCGGCAAGGGGTCGATCAACGGCGTTCCGGCCAGATCGCCATGCGCGCGATGCCACGCGTAGAGCCACGACTTGGCGGTAGCGCTGACCGCGCGCGAAACCCCGAGAGATGCCGCAGCGAAAGCCACGGATCGTTCATCGAAGTCGTGGGCCGTCGCGTCGCGTCCCTCCGGGTAGTAGCTGCGCAGAATCGCGTCGTAGTCGCGTCTCGCGCTCTCTGCCACGCGCCGTGCATAGGCTGAAAGCCGGTCGTCGGCGAGATCCGCAT
>CP070706.1:1726855-1730664 GCA_020350085.1 Acidobacteriota bacterium | reverse complement strand
TCCGGGTCGCGGTGCAGCGCGAGCGCCACGTTGAGAATCCGCATGTCGGGGCTGTTCTCGCGCTCGAGAAAGGGAAAGTCGTCCGGGAAGGGCCGGCCGAGATCGATGCGGATCGTCCCGCCGTCGCGGCTCGGCACACCATCGACGAGGTGCCCCGCCTCGCGCAGGCGATCGAGATAACGCGAGACCTGGCGTGCGTTGCGACCGACCTCGGTGAGCTCCTTCTTGAAGCGGTCGATCTCCTCGATCACGGTGATCGGGATGACGATGTCGTTGTCCTCGAAGCGCGTCAGACAGTTGGGATCATGAAGCAGAACGTTGGCATCCAGCACGAAGGTTTTCTTCATGGGGGGCGTGGAATCCTCCGCTCTCTTTCTCTAGATACATAGGGTCTCGTGGTCCGATCGGGCCAGAATGCTACTTCGACTCCTCGTCTGGTTCCAGGTAATCGAGCACGGCCTTGTTGGTCTGGCCTACGGGCACGGATCGGGATCCGGCGGTGAAGCGCCACCGTCTTCGAGTCCTCGGCGCGGATCGGGCACGAGCGAGCTGGATCCGAACGTGCCGGTGCCGCAGCTGTTGTCGGCGCGAACGAGCGTGTAATCGCCGTCGGCCATTGCGGGATCGGGCCGCGGATCGACAAACGGTGCTTGTCCGACACCGTTTGCGACGCAGGTTGCGGCCGCGAAATCGCCGCTGCCTATCAACGCCGATAGGCTGCCGCCTACGAGATCGTAAAGCGTCTCTGGACCAGCTACTTCGGCCTGTGAATTCCACGAGACAATCGTCTCGCCCACGTCGTTGATTTCGACGAGAAGTGCGCCGACCTCTCCCGGAGCGGCCCAAACGGCACTGTTCGTGTCGTCGCAGTCGCAGGCGAGTCCTCGCAGATCTTCGTCGTCGTCGGTCTGGGCTTCGTTGAAGACGGCCGGACAGTTGTCGTTCGAGTCCGTGAAGCCATCACCGTCGAGGTCCCGTTCGCCGAGTTCGACGAATGTGACGCCGTTGACGACCAGTGGGACGGTGATCTCGAGCAGCCCGTTCGTAGTGGCGTACGTCTGCGGCGCGACGTCCTCGATCAGCTCGTCTTCCGCCTCGAGCTGTGTCAGCTCCGCCGGTGCAAAGAGGTCTCTTTTCGGCAGCGCGAGAAACGCCCGGTACGGGCTCGAGTGATCGCGATCGATCCGCCAGCGCCGAACGGTCGAGTTCTGCCACGGGATGCCCGTCAGTGAAAGCGTCACGTCGAACGGCGTCAGTTCGCGTGAGTCGTTGTCGTACTTGTCGTGGGCATAGACCAAGATGCTGTGCTTGTCGTCGCGCAGACTGCGCACACCAGCGAGACGAATCCCCTCGACCGTCTGAGCCGGCAGGGCATCGAGTTCTCGGCTCATGTGCGCGAGAAGCTCTGCGTAGTTGAAGATGTCCTTGCGAATCGTGCTGATGCGGTCCTGCGTACCGTCGCCGTCCTCGTCCACACGCATCAGTCCCGTCCAGGCCGAGATCCCTTGCCGGTTGTAGTCGAACGGCCACACGGTCAGCACGGATTCGTGCCGAGCGTAGCGCGCGTCGGACTCTGCCCGCGCGACGAGCCGCTGCATCCAGTCGGCGGCCCAGGTCGTCAGATATCCGCCACCGAGATGGATCGATTGGGCAGCCGGGTCCTCACGAGGGATCCAGTCGGCCGTCGATTCGAACGAGCACACCGACAGCTCGTCGAAGAACGCGGGATCGATGCTCAACGAGTCATCGCGCACCTTGTGCATGTCCGAGACGGCGAGATCCGAGTGCTCGTACTCGTGGATGGAGACGAAGTCGATCGGAGAGCCCTCGTTGTCGTTCGCCGAGCAGATCGCACTGACCCGCGCGGAGAGCTTGTCGGCAAAACGCGGGTCGGTACAGACATAGTTCTTCTCCTCGATGCCGCCGCCGGGCTTCTGCGCGGTGGGTGACATGTGATACAGAGCATCGCGCGTCCAACCGACCCCGCCCAGGCCCGCCGCCTCGAGACCGCCGACGATCACTCGTGAGGCGTCGAGGCCACGATCCTCGAACGCCGTCAGCACGGCGTTGATGGTGACGTCGTACATGGCATAGAAGTCGTTCTTGGTTCCGGTCCAGAACGTGCTGAAATTGTGCTCGTTGCCGACGCTCCAGTAGAAATCGAGCGTTGCCGGCCCGTATCGATCGATCAGATGCAGCGTGATCTCCCGCGAGAACTCGTGCCATTGGAGCAGGTCCTTCGGCGGTGACTTGGCTCCGCCGCCGCCGAGCTGCGTAGGCGTCGGATCGCTGGCGAGATCACATGGCGTCTGCGACCAGTTGACCTGTAGCCGCCGGCCGTGCTGGCCGTGGACGATGTCCCATTCGTCATTCACGCGCGCCCAGTAGTACCTCGGCGTTCCGATCGGGTCGAGCTTCCTGAGGTAGCACAGCGGTCGCGTGAAATTGTCCGGTGTGTCCGGATCATCCGGCGGATGTGAGCCGCTATACGAGCAGTACCAGATGGAGCTCGTCAGGCGCGATACGGTCACGGTCCGCGCGTTGTCGTCGACTGACAACACCTCGGCGGATTCGTAGTGCGATGCGTCGGTGACCGTGACGAGATCGCCCGGATGGTAATCGCTGCTGAGTGGACGGTCGGGCGGGATCCCGTAGAGTGGTCCTTCTTCGAGGTCGGTCACGGTCAGCACGGTGTTGCTGGCCAACGTCTGAACCTGCGTGATCTGCCTCGTTTCCTGCTCTCGGACGACGTTCGGTTGGCCGTCGAACACACCGTTCATCCAGAAATCACCGGTGAGAGGCCAGTCGCGTTGGAGCGAGAACGCATCCGGGTTGATCGCGGTGACGGTGTCCATCAAGTCGTACGAGTCGAGTTGGTCGAAGACGCGAGACGTATTGAAGTTCGGCTTGAGAATGCCGGAGTGAAACCAGCCGTGCCACGAGACCGTCGGTCCTTGAAGATCCACGGACCACGAGATGCTCGGGTCGATGATCTCGGCTCTTGTCGTGAACGAGAACGAATCCTGAGCTGGGTTGATCGGCTCTCCCGTCGTAGTCTCGGCGTAGACCGTGACCGTGTACGTTGTCGAGAACAACAGGGGATCGTCCGGTACGAGGTAAACCGCCTCGCCCTTGTCCGCGCTGCGGTCGATGTTGTGATAGAGCTCGCCCGAGAATCCCGCAGCGAACGACTGGCCCGCGTTGAGCATCGGGATCGGCTCTCCGCCCTGAGGTGTCAGCGTGGCCGTGATCGTATCGGCGGCGACGTTCGGGCTGGTATCCGGAACGATAACCTCGAAGTAGATCGTCGTGTCCGTCGAGACGAATGTCCGATTGCTGAACGGCCGCGGGACGGGATTGATGTTCTCGCGGCCGAAGACGGCGCCGGCAAATCGGAGCACGGGTGGGTCGGCGAGCGTGATCGATACGGCAAGCATCAGAACGAGAACGATCGGAACGAGCCGTCGGATGGACATCATGACCTCCTCACGCGACGCCGAGGCTGTGCGGATGTCGCGCGGGCCCGAGCCTGGACGCGCGAGTGATGACCGGACCACCTAGAAATCTACCTCTGAGTGAGTCCAGCGGGAATCGACGTCGAGGTCTTTCTCGTTGTCCGTAATTAGTCTGACTCGTCTTCCTATGTCCGTATTGTCTTGGTGTGCTGCAGCTGCACCTCGGCGCTGCGCCCTCGGGGCTCGACGAAAACGGTTCTCTCGGGCACACTCGTCGCCTCTACCGCCGGCCGACGTGGTGGTCGATCGGGCGAGTGGTTTCGGGTCGGGTGCTCTTCCTGGTTCAGATGACTG
>CP070706.1:1719383-1726755 GCA_020350085.1 Acidobacteriota bacterium | reverse complement strand
GTTGTCGAGGACGGTCTGCAGGCTTGCGTAACGCAGGTAGTCCGTGCCGTCGTGTACGATCAATAGCGGATACTGACGCCGACGACGAAAGCGCGCCGGCACGTAGACTTGGATGCGTTCCGTCTGCTGCAGGGCCTCGCTGTGAAGGACCAAGCGACGCAGACGTCCGGGGCGTGCTTCGGGGTCCGGAAGCGTCCAATCCGGCGTTTCGTAACCGCTGGAGTGGCAAACCGAGTTCGCGCCGAACGGGTCTCGAGCGAGCAGCGGATTGAGCGGATCACGGATCAGCTGATGCTCTCCGTTGCTGATCACCTCGAGCTTGTATTCCACCCGCGATCGCTCCGGCAGGTCGATCGTCAGACGCCACACGTCACTACTTGCCACGCGCATGAACGGCATCGACGAAGGCAGGCCGTAGATCCAGTGTCGGAGATGGACCGCATCAGCTCTGCCGCGGAAAACGAACGTCACCTTCGTCCCTTCGGCGAGCGGAAAGCTGTTCTCGGCGAAGAAGGCATCCATGGCCGCCGATCCCTGGTGCACGACACGCTCGAGGTCGTCGATTACGGGCGTCATGCAGTCACCAGCTCGTGCAACTCGCCTGAGGAGGCGAGCTGCCGCGTCCCGGGACGCGCTTCCCATCTCTGACCATCCCAGCGCAGAAAAGAGCCGTCGTCGAGGGCCACGGCCCGTCCGGGAGCGAGGCGACGGGCGAACAGACCGACGCGTACTGGGTCGTCGAGCTGGAGCCGGCGGCGGGCGTGAGGAAGTGGAATTACCTGCGGATAGAGTCCCAGACCGTGATCGAGCACCTCGGCGTTGCCCGCGCCCTGGGGTGGGTTGTCGTGAAAGAGAACGATCCGCGGCGCGATGGCCATCGCACCGGCAGACCACGCGATCACCGGCTTTTCCTCGAGTACCTTTTCGAGGCCGAACAGTCGCACACGATTGAGCAGCACGGCGACATGCCCGCCAGCGATCAACACCGCTCGACATCTGTTCAGTGCCCGCGTGACTCGCTCGCGGCGCGACACGACGGACGGACGGTTCTCGAGTCGCCACTGATTGTCGAACTCGAGCCGGATCTGAGTCACCCGACCGAGATGATGGCGGTCCAGGACCCGAACCGCCTCGATGGCGGCCTCACGCTCGGGTTCGATCAGCGCCGGGTCATCGCCAGTGCGTCGAAGCAGTTCGCGCGCGGCGCCAAGAGCGTGGTCGAGCTGGAGCCGGTAAAGACGCTGCAAACGGCGAAGGCGCTGCTGCCGCCGCCTCAGCGCATCGAACAGCTCTGGGTCTTCCTCGAAGATCTGCTCAGCTCGCCGGTGTAGCTGAAGGTTGACCGCAGGCAGCCCGACATGATCGCGAAGCTCTCTTAGCTCAGATTCGCGCTCCTGCCAGCCGGCGCTGATGACGGCGACTTGTCCATCGATGCCGAATTCCTCGAGCGCGCCGGCCACCGTCCGTTGGTGTCGCTGAGGCCCGAGCAGAATCTTGTCGTTCATGCCGTGGTCCTGACCGGGATGACCGGCAGAGCGTGGCTCGGCCCGATGATGGTCGGCCGCTGCCGGCGAGCGAGCATCCTACCCCGGATTACTCATGGGCTCTCGATCCGTCACGGGCCGCGGCGGCTCAGTGTCGGGCTGAGCGTCGGTGAGATGGCCAGCTTGCTCGTCACGGCGAGGGGCGAAAATATGGCGATGGTTGGTGTGGGGCCCTGGAAATGACCGACGTCGTGGACACCCGCCAGTTCAGTCTCTGTAATCAGCGGCCGATATGACGATCGGGGCCGAGGACTCTTGCTCTCGCCGGAGCTCGTTTGAGGGGCGCGGGCGGCCATCAGGCCGCCACCGGCGGGGCGCTCAGGGGAGAGCAGTGGCGTGGGAGCAGGCGCGCGCACGACAGAACCCCGACCACGTTGACCCACGCGACGACTGCTTTCGTGGCTGACCCTGGTCCCAATCCTCGTGCTGGTTGTGGAGACTCCCTCTCTGCCGGCAGGGCCGGTACCTGTCACGGGAGGGGAGCTGCGAGCGACATACGTGTTCAACCTGGCTCGATTCGTGCGCTAGCCAGAGAGTGACCCGCGCTCGAGGCGAAGACCGTTCGTTTTCGGCGTCCTCACCGATCGAGACGTCACCGTCACGTTCGCGCGCATCATGTCGGGCCGGCGGATCCATGGCCGGAATGTCAACGTCGAGTGGCTTCGGGAGGCCGACGACGTTGCAAGTGCCGATGTCATCTACGTTGCGCGCCCTCAGCAGCCTCATGTTGCTGATCGGTCACGTTCATGTCCGCTCCAACGTCGACGCCCTGCAACACCGACTCATCAACATCGTCTTGATTCTCATGTTCGTGATGGCGGGTGTTTGCGGCTTCGTTTTTGCCCTAACGGCTATGTTGCGGCGACTGATCTCCGAGCTGATCCTCGCGTTGGCACGCGTTGCCAGTGCGATCTCGCGAGACAGCGACTACTCGATCCGCGTGGCACGGACGGGTTTCGGCGAGATCGGCAGTTTGATCGAGGCGTTCAACAGAATGCTCGAGCGACGACCAAGCTCTTGGCGCCGAGAGCGTACCAAAAACAGCTCGAGCCGAGCTGTCGCATCGCACCAGACGTGCCTGAGTCTGTCATCGGGGACTCGTTGCGATTGCACCAGATCCTTTTGAACCTGATCGGCTATGCGATCAAGTTCGCCGAGAAGGGCGAGGTAGCGCGCGATGTCATTCTCCAACGCATGGACAGGGACCAAGCAGAGCTTCGTTTCGCGGTTCGCGAGACGGCATCGGCATTCCCGAGCCCAGAAGAGAGCGGGTCTTCGAAGTCTTCGCGCAAGCGGACGGCTCGATCACGAGGCGATGCGGTGGCACGGGCCTCGGGCTCGCCATCTGCGAGCGGCTCGTTCGGGTCATGGGCGGGCGGATCTGGGTCGAGAGCGGCCGGCCGCACGGCTCCGTCTTTTGCTTCACTTTGAACCTGACGCTCGACGCGAGCGCGCCTACCGAAGCCGCTGCGGAGAGACGGCGTGCTTTCGTCCTGGGTGCCGATCACGTTCACCAGCGCAGCGTTGTCGAACGACTGCGCGCTTGGGGCTTGATCGTTTCTTCCGCGCAGCAGCCTCAGGAGTGCGGTAGCTGGTGGGGCCGGATCGCGAATGAGCAGCCGGTTGACCTCATCTTGGCCGACGAACCGGCAGCTACTTCCGATCCCGTCGAGCTTCGCTCAGAGGTGCTCGACGAACAACGCATGACCCCAGGTAGACTCGTGGCGCTCACTGCTGCAGATTCTGCCTGCTCGAGACGATGGCGCGAGTCGGGGCGGTGTGCTTGACGAAGCCGGTGACCTCGAACGAACGAAAGGGCGCGCTGCGAGAACTGTTCGATCGGCAGTGTCGCCCGCACGCGGATGCTCAGCAGGCAAGCGAGGCACGGGAGCCGTTGACCGGGCTGAGAATCCTGTTCGCCGAAGACAACCCCGTCATCGAGAAACTGGTGCTCGAGCTTCTCGAGAGCCGCGGACACATTGCTCGAAGCGTGAGTGACGGCCGCCAAGCGGTGGCCGGCGTCACTTGCGAACGCTTCGACGCCGTGCTGATGGACATTCAGATGCCCGAGCTGGATGGAATCGAGGCAACGCGCTGTATCCGAGAGCTCGAGAAGTATGGCGGCGGACACATCCCTATCATCGCGCTGACGGCTCATGCGATGAAGGCCGATCAAGAGCGTTGTTTCGCCGCCGGGATGGATGCATACATTGCGAAGCTCATCACCGTCGATCGTCTATTCAGAATCATCGATGAGCAGGTTCGCTCTCATCGCTCCGTGCCGGAGACAGACTCGGCGCCGTTGAATCTCCCCTGATCATGGCAGCCTGTCTGGTCGGGAACCGTTTCTCGTCGCCCTTCGAAACCGGCCTCGGCCAGCGCCTCCCTCTCCCTGCGCGCTTTGGCCGACGGGTCCCAGCGCCTGTCTGCAAGTCGCGCCAACTCGAGCATGATTTCCGCGTGCCATTCGCGTACTGTCCTGGCCAAGGACTTACCGCCATGTGAAGACGACGGTGGCATCATCGGTGAGCCGATGTCTACCAGCATCGGTGCACGCTCGGGGATGGGTCGGTCTTTCGGATGCTCCGGAAAGCGAATGCCCACTGGCAGGACCGGGACCCCGGTTTCCATCGAGAGACGCGCCGCACCGCGCCGGCCGGCCAGCAAGCGCGCCGGGTCTCGATTCACGGTGCCCTCGGGGAAGATTCCCACGGATCGGCGCTCGGCAAGCGCTTGGCGAGCGCGCTTCATCGCGGGGACCTCGTCCGTCAACCACGGCTTGAACACGTTCAGCCAGGCCGGGTTCGCAGGCTTGTGTGACAGTGTGATCACTCCGCCCCGCCTGTAGATCGGTCGCACGCCGGGAACGAGTTGATAATTCCAGTCTGCAAGAAAATGTATCAGCTTCCCTCTTCGATGAAAGATCATCAGCGTCGGAACGGCGAGTACTTCGATCTTCTGAGAGTGATTCAGTAGCAGAATGAAGGGATCGTGCCGAGGGTCGATCCGTTCCAGATTCCGGATCTCCAGCACATAGCGTTTCAAAGCGATCAGCATCAGCCGGCAGATCCATCGCGAGAGCGGCTTGCCGGCGAGGTGTGGCAGCGGGTTGAACAGGACATCTTTCAGCGGCATGTCCCCGCTCGCTCGAATCTCGGGTGGCGGAAGCGACCGATCTACCATCGAGAGACTCCCTCTGCTCGGGCTGCACGCTCGCGCCTGCCGTGCCGTCTCTCAGGATATCGATTTCGGCAAAGATTGCCACTGCACATATGTGGACATCGCTGCAGTTCACACATCCGAGTACGGTTTCGTTCCCCCTCGATGAATCGATGGCACGAATCTCGGTCGCTGAGTGATGAATCGCTGGTATCCGCCTGCTTCCACCAGTTCTGCCTCTTCGACGCGAATCCGGACCCTCAGAACCCAAGCGTTCAACAACCCGAACACGAGAGCCGTCAGCCACGCTGTGTGTACGAGTGGCAACGAGAACAGCTCCAACACCACGACGGCGTAGTTCGGATGACGTACCCACCTGTAAGGGCCACGGCTCACGGGTTTCAATCCGGGGACCGTGATGATGCGGATCGTCCAGCGCCGTCCCAGAGAGCGCATCGTCCAGAACCGAACGGCTTGCGCCAGGAGAAACAGCAGCAACATCGGAAATCCCAGAAGAGGCGAAAACGCCCGCTGTGCCAGCCACACCTCGAGCGGGCAGCAGAGCAAGAAAGCCGCGTGCATGATGATCATCGCGGGCAGATGCTCACCTCCCGCCTCGCGGCCTCCTCGAGCAAGAAGCCAATGGGCGTTTCGCGATGAGATATGCGTCTCGACGAGTCGTTGCAGCACAACGGCCGCGACGAGCAGGGTGAAGAGAGTCTGCGAGTCTCCGGTCAACTCCGTGCCTACCAACGGAGCAGAACTAGCTCCGAGCAGAATCCCGGACCCATGGCCAACATCATGCCGTAGCTGCCTGTCGGAGGGCGCTGATCTCGGATCGTGTCGGCGAGAACGAACAGGACGGACGTCGAGGAAAGATTGCCCGCCGTCTGTAGGCTTCTCCAGGTCAACTCGAGAGCCTGTGGCTCGAGTTCGAGTGACTCCAGCATCGCGTCAATGACTCGTGGTCCGCCAGGGTGACAGATCCAGCGGCTGATGTCCGAACGGCTCAGTTGATGCTCTTCTAGAAACCCGTCGACGTTCGCCCTGAGATGTCGGCGGACCATCTCCGGTACCTCAGGTGAGAGCACCACCTTGAATCCTCGCTCGGTGATGTCCCACCCCATGACTCGCTCGGTGCCTGGATAAAAGATGGAGCGGCTCGCGATGATGGAGGGTCCGTCAACTGAGAGATCGTCACCGGTGACCATGACGGCGGCCGCCCCGTCTCCGAACAAGCCCGACGCGATCAGGTTGGCAACAGACAGATCGTCGCGCTGGAGGGTCAGCGAGCACAGCTCCACGGAAAGGAGTACCGCTGCCTGATGCGGATAGGCGCGAACATAGTCCGCAGCTCTTGCCGTACCCGCGGCACCCGCCACACAACCAAGGCCGAAAATCGGCACTCTCTTGATACTGCAGGGCAACGACAGACGAGAGATGACCCGCGCGTCGATCGATGGCGTTGCAACACCAGTGACGGAAACGAAGAACAGCGCTCCAATCCTCTCGCGCTCGATACCGGTTTGATCGATGACCGAGCCAATCGCCTCGACACCGAGCCGCTCGGCAACGCGAATCCAGGCATCGTTGGCTTGCGCCCACGTCGCGAGTCGGGGGTATTCCTCGAGCGGCAGCGCCAGATGCCGCCCGTTCACCATCACGTTCTTGTGAATCGACAGCAGTCTATCCAAAGCACGCTGAGAGCCCGCATCACGCCAGTGGTCCCGAAGAGCCGCAACCAGCGTCTCCTGATCGTAGTAGTGGGGAGGCAAAGCCTTGGCGACCGCCGCGATCTTCACGCCGACTCCAACGAGGAGAACAGCCCCGAAGCCCCCTAAGCTACCTCTCGACGATGGCGGCATGCCAATGGCAAGCATTCCGTTGGCCCCCTCGCTATGATCGCCGAATGCGAGACGAGAGAATCTTCACAAGACTTTCGCTTCTCTCGTTCGTGTTGTTGACGGCCACCAGCGTCGCCGCTGCAGGCAGCGGGGCAGAGGGTAGCGAGTCGTCTGCAAGCGAACCTGCTGGCGAGGACGCGTCGATGAAAGAAGGACGCAACCGGTTGGGACAGGAGAAGAGCCCGTACTTGCTCCAGCACCAGGAGAACCCCGTCTGGTGGTGGGCCTGGGGGGAAGAACCGTTTGCTGCCGCTCTGGAGCGAGACGTGCCGGTTTTTCTCTCGATCGGTTACTCGACCTGCCACTGGTGCCACGTCATGGAGCATGAGTCGTTCGAAGACGAAGATGTGGCCCGGTTTCTCAACGAGTTCTTCGTCTGCATCAAGGTCGATCGCGAGGAGAGGCCGGATATAGACGCCATCTACATGGATGCCGTGCAAGCGATGACCGGCCATGGTGGTTGGCCGATGAGCGTGTTCTTGACGCCGGATCGACGTCCGTTTTTCGGGGGGACTTACTTTCCGAAACAGCGGTTTCTGGCACTTTTGCAACGGATTGTCGATTTGTGGCGCCACCAACGCGAGCAAACCGACAAGCAGGGCGAAGCTTTGGCCTCGATGGTGGCTCGCCAGAGCGAGCAACAGACTGCCGGCTCGATCGAACCGGAGGTGCTTCACAGATTCGTCCAGAGTTGGGAGCGTCGGTTCGATCGCACTTACGGCGGCCGGTTCGGACGGCCGAAGTTTCCCCCAGCCTCAGAGCTGC
>CP070706.1:1714156-1719283 GCA_020350085.1 Acidobacteriota bacterium | reverse complement strand
GTCTTCATGATCGTCCGCACGCGTTTGAACGAGTGAATCGCGTCGAACAGTCGCTGGTCCGTCAGCAGCAGCTTGATGCGGTCCAATTCGTGCAGTAGTTGCTTGAACCACAGCTCGTACGCCTGGTGGATGACGATGAACAGCGTCTCGTCGTGCTCCGCCGGCTTCGAACGCGGCTCTTGTAGAGAAAGCAGCTGATCCAGCTTGAGATACGACGCGTAGGTCAAACTCATCACCGTCGTCCTCTTCGAGCTAACGCCACACGAGCGCGCCGAGGATCAGCGCCGCGAGGCCGACTCCGAGCGATCCGAGCGCCCAGCGAACGACCCGCGCCTGGCGGGCGGCTCGCCGCCGGGCCTCGCCGTACGGGATGCGCGTAAACGTGACCATCGTGTAGAGCGGCACGTACCATGACGGCAGCAAGAAATGAGCCAGCTGCTCGAGCTTCTTCCTGAACACGAACCAGCGCGATGCCGTGTGATCGCGCATCTCGACGTAGTTGGCGAGCGCCAGCTCCGAAAGCGCATCGACGTGCCGTTTGCGCTGCGTCTCGAACTCGGCGAACGCCTGCTCGAGCCGCCCATCGTGGCGCTCGATGGCATCGGCGAGCAGCGCGCAGTCCTCGAACGCCGCGTTGGCACCTTGGCCGTAGAACGGGACCACGGCATGGGCCGAGTCGCCCAGCAGCAGCGCCTTGCCTTCACAGCGCCACGGCCGGCAGCGGATCGTCACCAGCGATCCGGTGCGGTTTTGAAAGTAGTCTTCGATGAGCGTTGGCATCAGCGCCAGCGCATCTGGGAACGTGCTCTCGAACAGCTGGCGAAGCTTCCTCTCGTCGGACACGGCCGCGAAGCCGTGCGGGCCTTCGAACGGCCAGAACAGCGTGCAGGTGAACGATCCGTCGAGGTTCGGCAACGCGATCATCATGAAGCCGCCGCGAGGCCAGATGTGCAACGCATTCGGCTCCATCCGGTGCTGCCCGCCGGGCCCCGGCGGAATCGTCAGCTCCTTGTAGCCGTGGTCGAGGTACGCTTGCTCGAAGCTGAAGCGCTCCTGGCGCTGCATCACCGAGCGCAGCGCCGAGAACGCTCCGTCGGCACCGATCACCGCATCGGCCTCGGCGACGAGCGGCTCGCCGCTGGGGCCGTGCTCGAGCGTGACGGCAGGCCGCTCGAGATCGACCTCGACGCACTTGTGCTCGAAGCGGATCCGCACGTTCTCGAGCTGGTCCGCCGCAGCGATCAACAACCGGTTCAGCTCGGCACGGGAGACCGAGTGGATCGCGTGCTCGGGCAGCGGGCCATACGGCTGAAACGTCAGCGCCCCCTGTTCGTCGTGGATCATCCGACCGCGCATCGGTGTCGCGAGCGCGAGCACCGGCTCGAGCACGCCAGCGCGCTCGAGCGCGTACAGGCCGCGGGTCGAAAGCGCGAGGTTGATCGAACGGCCTTCCGGAGCTCGGTCCTCGCGTGGGTCCGCGCGTCGCTCGCAGAGTTCGACCTCGTATCCCGCGCGGCCGAGAAGAATGGCCATCAGCGAGCCGGCCAGTCCGGCGCCGAGCACGACGATGTGCCGCTCGCTCACGGGTGCGCCGACCGCACGGCCCGCCCGGGATCGGTCACGTGCCGCTCCAGCGCGTGCGCGAACCGCCACAGCTCGTGGAACGTGTTGTACAGCGGTACTGGCGCGACGCGGATCACGTCCGGGGGTCGAAAATCGCAGACGAAGCCGTCGGCCTCCAAGCCATCGCGACACTCCCGCGCCCGCCGAGCGACGCGCAGCGACAGCTGGCATCCTCTCGCGGCGGGCTCGCGCGGCGTGACGATCTCGACCTGCCCGCCGAGCCGCGCGTCGATCAAATATTCGAGGTAGCCGGTCAGCGACAGCGACTTGGCGCGCAGCGCTCGGTAGCCGGCCTGCTCGAACAACGCAAGCGACTCGGCCAGCGGCACCATCGCGAGAATCGGCGGGTTGCTCAGCTGCCAGCCCTCGGCTCCCGGCTGCGCGACGAAGCGGGTCTCGACATCCATGTCGAAGCGCGTCGCGGGATCGTTGCCCCACCAGCCGGCGAAACGGGGAAGGGCCACGTCCCGGCCGTGGCGCTCATGCACGAAGCAGCCGGCGATCGCTCCCGGACCCGCATTGAGATACTTGTACGAGCACCAGACGGCGAAGTCGCAGCCCCAGTCGTGGAGCGCGAGCGGTACGTTGCCGGCCGCGTGGGCCAGGTCGAAGCCGGCCACGCAGCCCTGGCGCCGCGCGGCGGCCGTCAGTCGCTCGATGTCGAAGAACTGACCGGTGTAGTAGTTCACGCCCCCGAGCAACATCAGTGCGATCCGCCGGCCTTCGCGCTCGAGCAGCGCCTCGAGATCCTCTGTGCGGAGGGTGTGCTCGCCCGCGCGCGGCTCGGCGACGAGCAATCCGTCCTCGGCGGCCACACCGTGGTGAGCCAGCTGCGAGCCGACGGCGTAGAGGTCCGAGGGGAACGCTCGATGCTCGATGAGAATCCGATAGCGCTCGCTTGTCGGCCGGTAGAAGCTGACCATCATCAGGTGCAGGTTGACGGTCAGCCCGTTCATCATCACGACCTCGCCGGGCAGCGCTCCGACGAGCCGGGCTCCCGTCTCCCGAAACCGCTCGTGGTAGCCGTACCAGGGGTGCTTACCGCGAAAATGTCCTTCCACGGCGAATCGGCCCCAGGCATCGAGCTGCTCGCGGGTCGCTTCGGGAACGGTTTTGGGCATCAGCCCGAGCGAGTTGCCGCAAAAATAGGCGACCGGACGCCCCTCGTGCTCGGGCATGCAAAACGCGTCGCGAAAAGCGGCCAGCCGGTCGGCGGCATCGAGCGCGAGCGCGAACGCCTCGTCCTCGCGGAACGCGTGCGAATCGACGGGAAAAGACAGCGCGTCACGGCTCATCGATCATCCGGGCGTGGCGCTCGTCCAGCGCGAGCCCTCGAGCGCCAGGAACTCGAGTGCCGTGCCGGCCAGCAGCCGCTGCTTCGCATCATCGGTCAGCTCGGCCAGCGACTCGATCAGCTGCCCCGGCACGCTCTCGCCGAGCGGAAACGGGTCGTCCGAGCCGAGCGCGACGCGCTCGATGCCGACCCGCTCGATCAGAAAACGCAGCGCGGCGGGATCGTGAACGATCGAATCGTAGTAGAAACGATCGAGATACGCGCGCGGCGCGATGGGGTTATCGACGGCGACCAGATCCGGCCGCACGTGAAACGCATGCTCGATGCGGCCGATCGTCCACGGGAACGCGCCGCCACCGTGCGCCAGCGCGACGCGCAGCTGGGGCAGCCGCTCCAGAACGCCGCCGAAGATCAGACTGCAGGCAGCGCGCGACGTCTCGGCCGGCATTCCGACGAGCCACGGCAGCCAGTACTTGCGCATCTGCTCGCCGCCCATCATGTCCCACGGGTGAACGAACAGCGCCGCCCCGAGCTCGGCCGCCGCCTCGAACACGGGAAACAGCTCCGCGTGATCGAGATTCCACTCGTTGACGTGGGTGCCGATCTCGCAACCGGCGAAGCCGAGCTCCCTGACGCAGCGCTCCAGCTCGGCGACGGCCAGCTGCGGCCGCTGGAGCGGCAGCGTTCCGAGGCCGATGAAGCGCGTGGGGTGTTCGGAGACGACGGCCGCGATCTGATCGTTGATGATGCGGGCCAACTCCGCAGCGTGTTGCGGCTCCGCCCAATAGCAGAACATCACCGGTACTGTCGAGAGCACTTGGACATCGACGCCGGTTCGCTCCAGGTCGACGAGTCGCGCCTCGGCGGCCCAACTGTTGTCACGAATCTTTCGAAACGGCCGTCCGTCGATCACGATCCGCCCGCAGCCGCAGCCGGTGCGCTCCAGCGTCGGAAAGCCCGAGCTGCCGAAGCGGGCGTTCAGATCCGGCCAGTCGAACGGGAGAATGTGGGTGTGCAGGTCGATCTTGAGCACGCCTAGCACCTCGGCGCCGCGCCGATCAGCCCGGGCCCGTCGTGAGCATCCGAATCATCGTCTGACTCAGCGGGCCGCGGGCGGCGGCTCCATCACCGCTCCGCACTTATCGCAGCAGCGCAGCGACTCGTCGCCATAGAAGTTCTCGATGATCGGCTTGAGCTGCGTGCCGAGATCGACGAGCTGGAACTCGGCATCGTGCAGCACCTCACCACACTCCTCGCAGTACCAGCGCAGGTGATCCATCTCCCCTTCGCGACGCACGCGCTCGATCACCATGCCGACCGTGCCCTCCGGGCGCTGGGGTGAGTGCGGAACCCACGCGGGGAGCAAGAACATCTCGCCTTCGCGGATCGAGACATCACGAGGTTTGCCATCTTCGATGATCCGAAGCGTGATATCTCCCTCGATCTGATAGAAAAACTCCTCCCCTGCTTCGACGTGATAGTCCTTGCGCCGGTTCGGACCCCCGACGACCATCACCAGAAACTCCCGGTCCTTCCAGACCATCTTGTTGCCGACCGGAGGCTCGAGCAGGTGGCGGTTCTCTTCGATCCAGGCCTTCAAGTTGTAGGGGCCGAGCTTTGACATGGAGCGCTCCTCCCGCGGCTCGTTGGCGACACTGCCGCAACCGGCGAACACGAGCGCGCATGACGATCTATGACGACTTCGGCCGGGAGGGTAGCACCCGTCTCGGGCGAGCTTCAACACGCGCGTGAGTTCGGCACCGCCCGAGCGCGTCGCGGGGCCCGGCCCACGTGCCGGCGAGAAATCCCTTGACCCAGACGCGGACCGACGGTACAACCTGCATCACGATGCGACCTGCAACGGCAAAGCCTGCTTCGCTTCCCGCGAGCGCTGCTTCGCGACGGGGCCGTCTCGACGGCGCACGCGAACGCAGCCCTCGGGGCAGCTGGGGCTGGTGCTGGCACATCCCGCTGGGGGTGACAGCCCGGTCGTAGGTCCTTCGAAAGCGACGACCCGCTCACCACCCCCGGCGATCCCGGGGGTTCGTCGTCTTCGCTCCCGGGACCGTCGAGAGGGACCGAGGAGCTGATGAGACCGCCTTTCGACATCGCGGCTGACCTCGACACGCCGGTTTCGGCGTATCGCAAGCTGGCGCCGTTCGGCCCGCGGTTCTTGCTCGAGAGCGTCGAGGGTGGCGAACGGCTCGGCC
>CP070706.1:1708533-1714056 GCA_020350085.1 Acidobacteriota bacterium | reverse complement strand
GTCTTCGTAGCGAAACGGCAGGTGATCGAGCAGGTCACCGACCGTGCGCACGCCGCGCTCGGCGAGCTCCGCCGCCCAGCGCGGACCGATGCCTTTGAGCCGGTCGATCGGATCGGCCGGCTGCAGGGTGCGCTCCTCGACACGCTGCCGCGTAGAGCCGCGCTCGCGCATGGCCGAACGTTAGCACGACGCTGCAGGCGATTCCGCAGGCGGAGCGGTGCGTGCGTTTTCCCCGCGGAGATCGGCGCCGTCAGTCAGGGGTAGGGGCGCGGGCGCGACGAGACTTCTCGTGACGCGCAAGGAGCTCCGCCCGGTTCTCGAGCGATGCCTGTCGATCGAGGCGCGGCCCCCGTTGAGATCCGTCTTCTTTTTCAACGTGTGCGGCGGCGGGCGCGGGCGCAGCTCCTTGCGCGCAACGGCAGCGGTCGCCGGGCCCGCGGCACCCCTACCGCGTTTTCTTTGGTTAGCGGGCGACGGCGGCTTCGATCGGGGTGGCGATGAACTCGAGATGGACCAGCCTTTCGAGCGCTTCGGCGATCTCGCTGTCCGGCTCGTCGATACCGTCGAGCAGGTCGCGCAACGTCGCGCCGCGGCCGACACGTTCGATGACGGCGAACTCGAGCGGGCTGAGATCGACGTTCGGGTCGCTGAGAACGCCACGCTCCATCGTGAGGCCGAGCGGAACGTGCTCGTCGGGAAGCTTGGGGATCGAGCGCGTCAGCTCGTCTTGAGCGACGAAGGCGTCGATCAGCAGCGCTTGCGTCGATGTGTCGAAATGCTCTTCGACGTCGCCCTGGTCGTGCGGGTCGAAGTGAAAATCGGCGTCGTTCCAGGCGAAGATCCGATACAGCGCCTTGCGCCCCTGAGTGCGCGCGGTGAACGCCGCCGTCAGACGTCCGTCGCGGAAGTAGACGCGTCCCTGCTCGCTGCAGCGCAGCCGCAGACAGCCCGTCTTGTTGTTGACGGCGAGAATCTGCACCACGTCGCCGACGGCCAGGTGGCTGGTGTGACCCGACAGATACGCGCGCGCGCGCTCGCCGGCGGCCGCTCCGCTGCGGGTGCGATCGAGGATCATCTCGACGCGCAGCAACAGCTCATCCGGTGAGAACGGCTTCGACAGATAGTCGTAGGCCCCGAGCCGCAGGCCGCGCAGCCGCTGGGGAACCTCCCGCTGGCTGGTGAGAAACACGACCGGGATGTCGCACGTCTGCGGGTCTTGCTTGAGCCGGGAGCACAGCTCCCAGCCATCGAGCAGGGGCAGCTCGACGTCGGTCAGCACGAGATCGGGCCGCCGTTCGGCCATGCGCTCGAGCGCCTCTTCGCCGTGGGCCGCCAGCAGCACGACGAAGCCACCTCCGAGAAACGTCTCGCGCAGCAGTTCGCGAACCAGCTTGCTGTGATCGACGACGAGAATCGTCGGCTCGTAGATCTCGGACATGCGTCTCCAGCCGGGCGGCTCGGCGGCACAGGACGAGTGTCCACGGCCCGCCGCGGAGGCCCAGGGAAAAGCTAGGGAGCGGCCCGAGTCAGGGTCAAGCCGCACTCGAAGCGGGAGGCCGGAGGGCTGCCCGCACGCGTGTCGGAGCGGGCTCGAGCACACGGCTTCAGCGCAACCTGGGCGCAACCTGGGCGCAACACGGGTGCGGCACGGGCGCAGTTCGCGCGTCGCTCGGCGGGGCCCGATTCGGGTTAGTCTGTGCCGGAGCAGGAGGCGGTGATGAGTCAGCCGGGCCCGTACGGCGCGATCTCGTTCGATTGTTACGGCACGCTGATCGACTGGCAGCGCGGGCTGTCGGAGGCCGTGCAGCGCGAGACCGGTCTGGGCGCGGGCGCGATTCTGGAGCAGTTTCTCGCGGCCCGCGAGCGCGAAGAGTGGCGGCTGTTGACCGAGCTGGACGATTTCCGTCCGTACCGCGAGCTGCTCGCGGCCTCCCTGCAGGCGGCGGCTCCATCCGCCGGCGTGAGCCTCGACGATCGCGCGGCGGCGCGCGTGGCGGCCAGCATCGGCGAGTGGCCGGCCTTCGAGGACGCCACCGCCGCGCTCTCGCGGCTGGCCGCGCGGTTCCCGCTGGCACTGGTGTCTAACGTGGACCGCGTCGATCTCGCTCGGACGATCGAACGGCTCGGCGTGAAGATCACGCACGCGGTCGCGGCCGATGACGTCACGTCCTACAAGCCGGAGCCGGATCACCTGCTGGCGCTGCTGCACGAGATGGTTCTCGACGAGCACGAGCTGCTGCATGTGTCGAGCTATGCGCACTACGACCTGATGACGGCGCAGGATCTCGGTATTCCGGCCGCGTACGTCAATCGATACGACGAGCCGCTCGGCGAGGATGTCGAGGTCGCGATCGTCGTCGGCGACCTGACGGCCCTCGCCGACCAGCTGCTCGCGCGCCCGCGCCGAAGACCACCCCACCGGTACCGATAGCTCCCCCCGTAGCGACAGCGCTTGCGCTGTCAGACCGGCGCACAGCGCCGGATACTCCTCGCGCTGCGCGCGAGTCTGACAGGGCAAGCCCTGTCGCTACATAGCCCGGATTAGGGGTGCGGCTGAGGGTGCGAGTGTGGTGGGCAGATGCGACGCCTGCTCGGACACGATAGGATCTCGGCCCGTTTTGGAGGAGTCCGTCGTGAGTGATTCCCCGCAGGATCGCGTCGAGAAAGTGTTGATTCTGGGCTCCGGCCCGGCCGGGTTGACCGCGGCGATCTACGCGGCGCGGGCCAATCTCGAACCACTCGTGATCGAGGGACTCCAGCCCGGAGGCCAGCTGACGATCACCACCGACGTCGAGAACTACCCCGGCTTTCCGGACGGCCTGATGGGCCCGGAGATGATGGAGCTGTTCAAGAAGCAGGCGAGCCGCTTCGGAACGCGGCTGAAGCTGGGCGAAGTGACGAAGGCCGATCTGGGTCGCTGGCCGTTCGAGCTTCAGCTCGGCGGCAAAGACACGCTGCGCGCGGAGACGCTGATCATCGCGACCGGGGCCTCGGCTCGCCAGCTCGGACTGGACTCGGAAAAGCGGCTGCTCGGCCGCGGCGTGTCGATGTGCGCGACCTGCGATGGGTTTTTCTTCAGGGATCAAGACATCTTCGTCATCGGCGGCGGTGACACGGCGATGGAAGAAGCGCTGTTTCTGACCCGCTTCGGCCGCTCGGTGAGCGTCGTGCACCGGCGCGACGAGCTGCGCGCTTCGAAGGTCATGCAGGACCGCGCGTTCAAGAGCGAGAAGATCCGCTTCATCTGGGACAGCGTGCTCGAAGAGGTCCTTGGTGAGGAGAAGGTCACGGGCGTGCGGCTGAAAAACGTCAAGACGGGCGAGCTGACCGAGCAGGCGGCCGGCGCGGTGTTCGTCGCCATCGGCCACGTGCCGAACACGAAGCTGTTCGAAGGGCAGCTCGAGATGAACGACACCGGCTACATCGTCACCAAGCCCGACTCGAGCTACACCTCGATCGAGGGCGTGTTCGCCTGCGGCGACGCGCAGGATTGGGTCTATCGCCAGGCGGTGACGGCGGCCGGCACGGGATGCATGGCCGCGATCGATGCGGAGCGCTGGCTCGAGGCGCGCCACGGCTGAGCCGGCCGCAGAGGGCGTTCGGTGCCGGGTCGTCGGACCCGGCAGCGGTGCGTGGTTCATCGGTCGCACGACGGGCCCGCCTTCCGTCGGCTTGCGGTTGCGCTTCGCGGCGCCGGGCGATCTGTGGCTCGTGCGACCGCGCGCGGACGATGCCGGCTGGGCCGATCCTGTCGCGCTCATAGAGCCGGGCCCCGCGCGGCGCGAGCCGCCGTGTCCTCTGGCCGCCGAGTGCGGCGGCTGTCACTGGCAGCAGATCGACGAGTCGGTTCAGCTCGAGCTGAAGCTCGATGCGCTGCGCGTGGCGCTCTCTCGCGCGGGCCTCGCGGCGGCCGGCGAGCGGCTGCGCGCCGCGCCGGCACCGCCGACGCTCGGCTACCGCTATCGGGCGCGGTTTCAGATCGGCCGCGCCCCAGCCGGGGGCCCGCCCGCGATCGGGTTTCACCGGCCGGGAAGTCGCTCGTGCCTCGACGTCGCGGAGTGCTTGCTCCTCGCCCCCGAGCTCGCGCGGGTCTACCGCTTCGTTCGACAGCGGTGGCGCGGGCAGACGACGCACGGGCTGACCGGCGTGGAGATCACGGCGCTTCCGGGCAGCCCCGGCGGGCTCGTGTATCTCAACCCGCGCGATCGGCCGCCGGCCGGCTGGCCCGATCTGGGGCGGCGGCTGCTCGCCGCGTCAGGAGAACCGAGCTCGCCCGTCGCCGGCGTCTCGGTGCGCCGCTCGGCCGGCCCCGGCGTGCCGGACGGCCTCGGCGCGCGCTCGATCGTCGGGAAAACGCCCGGCGGACACCCCGTGGCCGCCGCCGCGCGCGGCTTCCTGCAGGCGCACCTGGCCGCGGCCGACAGGCTCGCGGACGAAGTGGTGCGGCTCTCGGGTGCCGGTGCCGGAGTCGAGATCTTCGAGCTGTTCGCGGGCACGGGGCTGTTGAGCTGGCGGCTGGCGGCGGCCGGCGCCGAGGTGACGAGCATCGAGAACGACCCGCTCGCCGTCGAGGCCGCCGCCGCGCTGCCCGCCGTCCCGCGCGGCCGGCTGCGTTCCGTGTGCGCCGACGCTCGCGATCAGGCCGCGATCGACGCGCTCGCCCCCCGCACGCCCCACGCCGTCTGGCTCGCCGATCCTCCACGCTCGGGCCTCGGTCCGATCGCGACGTGGATCGGCCGGCTCGGATCACGGGCACCAGAGAAGATCGTGCTCGTTTCGTGCTCGCTCGCGAGCTTGACGCGTGATCTCAGCGTGCTCGCGGCCGCGGACTACCGGCTCAATCGCGCCGTGCTCGTCGATTTGTTCCCGCAAACGCGCCACGTCGAGGTCGCCGCGCGGCTGATCCGCACCGCTTGAGCCGCTGCCGTCCGGCGGCGCGCGGCGATCAGCGCCGCCCGCCGCGGCCTCGCTGGCCCCGGCGACCGCCCTGCCGAGCGGGGCGATCGCGCCCTGGAGTGGTCTGCTGGGTTGCGCCCGGCTGCTGCGGACCGCGCTGGCCCTGCTTGCCGCCGATGCCGGGCTGTTGCGCCTGAGGCAGGCCCGGAATCGAGCGCATGGAGACCTCCTTTTCGTAGTCCTCGGTCGTGTACAGCCAGCGATCGTAGGTCTCTTCGCCGCGCTTGACGGTGTTGAACGCGCGCTCGGTGCTCTTCGAGTGCACGCCGACGATGCCGCCCTGCGTCGCCGGCGTTCCGCGCGAGCGCGGCTGGCCGGCAGCCTCTCCGAGTCGAAACGTCTTGCCCAGGCCCATCACCGCCGGGTCGCCTTCCTCCTGACACGACGAGAACACGCGCCCGGCCGCGCCGACCTTGACCAGGCACCAGTCCTCGACCGACTCGGCGCGCGTCATCGGATCGAGATACAGCTTGCGGATGAAGCGCTGGCGATTCTGTCCCGACTCGTCCAGCTCCTCGAGCTTTGTCGGCAGCTTGCCCTGATCCTGCTGATAGAACAGGATCGCCG
>CP070706.1:1705891-1708433 GCA_020350085.1 Acidobacteriota bacterium | reverse complement strand
CAGGATCTGTCGTTGGTCCCGGTTCCGTTCGCATCGGATCTGCCTCCAGACTCACGACTGGTTCCGAAGAAACTGACCGAAGCCGAGCGCCGCGCGGTAGAGCGGGCACCGCTCGGTAGCAGGGACAATCCGGTCAGATGCTTCACGCCGGCCGGTGAGCTGGGCTATCTCCGTCGGCTCCGGTGCGCATCCGGGGCGCCGCCCTCTTACGAGCGTGTCGGTTACGATGGTATAGGACCGTACGGGACCGCTCTGGACGCTTTCCGAGTCGCGTGCGCCGGACGTTGCACTGGCTGGGTCGTTTTTTTCGATATGGCCCACGAGGGATACGTCGAGAAGCGTCCCGTTCCGGGATTCTCGATCGTGCCGCCGCGCTCGTCGTGACGAGACCGATCTGACCGCACGTTCTTCGTGCCCGACGGTACCTTCGTGACGCCGGCTTGAGGGGCGAGCAGTCATAGGCCTGGAGAAGAGACGTGTCCCGACACTCTCGATCAGCTGTCGCGTTGCGGGATGTCACGGAAGCCGATATCGACACGTTTTTCGAGCAGCAGCAGGACCCCGTCGCCAGTCACATGGCCGCCTTCACGACGAAGGATCCCGCAGACAGAGAATCGTTCACCGTGCGCTGGGAGAAGCTTCTGAGCGATGAGACGATCACGAAGAAGACGATACTCGTTGACGAGAATGTGGCTGGTCACGTCGTGAGCTTCGAACGATTTGGCAAGCCTGAAATCACGTACTGGCTCGGAAGAGAGTTCTGGGGGAAAAGGTGTCGCCACCGAAGCGCTGTCAGAGTTCCTCGAGCTCGTGGCCACCCGCCCTCTGTATGCCCGCGCCGCGAAAGACAATACCGCTTCCGTTCGTGTGCTGGAGAAATGTGGCTTCACGATTACCGGCCATGATAGGGCGTTCGCTCACGCGCGCGGGGAACAAGTGGAGGAAGTCGTTCTGACACTGAAAGCGTAAGCGACAGAATCATTCGCGAAGCGGAAAGTACCTCGCGAACCGACATAAAACGGTGGGCGAGGGAGTGGATCACGATGTTTCAGGCTGAGCCTATCCTGTGGCTGCAATCGTTCGAGAGCCCTGCTATCACCTCGCTCCTGTTGGCTGTGTCGCTGCTCGGATACGCCGTCGTCTACACTGCGCTGATCATTGGTCTCGCGTTTGGATGCCGACTGCGTCCGAGCCTCGCCGTGCTACTTGCATTGATCATCAGCGGCATTCTGACCAATGGCTTCAAAGAAGGTCTCGCGATTCCACGTCCGAACGATATCGACACTCGAGTCAGCGAGCCGGGAGAAGCAGTCCGCAAGGCCGTGGGTACGCGCGGCGCAGCAAGGGGCTTCTGGGCACTGCCAAGCGCGGAGACGACGGCCGCCGTTCGAGCAAGACCGGAAGCGAGCTACGGATTCCCGTCGGGTCACGTGAGCTCGGCTGCAGCCTTCTTCGTTGGGGCCGGAGTGTTCTTTCGCTTCCGAGCTGCGCTCATCTTTGCCCTGGGCTGGATACCACTGATGGCGGTGTCGAGAATGTATCTCGGTCGGCACTTTCTCGCCGACGTGGTCGGTGGCGTCGCTGTCGGGTTGGTGGCGGTCGTCGTCGCCGCAGTACTGCTTCGTCCGCTCAACCCTGATCTGCGTGGCGACCGAGGAATGATGGCTCTCGCTCCCCTAGGCCTGGTGGTTTTGCTCTTCACCGCATCGACTCCCTTTGTGGCCGCCTTGGACGCACAGAATGTAGGGCGACTGCTCGGTCTCACGGTTGTCTACGCTTTCGTTCTCCGCCGAGGCTTTCCATTCGATCGAGGGGCAGTGTGGCAGCGCTCAGCGCGGATTCTGGTTGCAATCATCGTGTACCTCGCGACGAGCCGCATCATCGATACGATCTGGGATGTGGCGGACTGGCAGAACACTCGCAGCGGTGATCTTGTTGCGGGACTGATCGTCACCAGCGTGACCCTCGGAGGGGCGATCGCACTGAGCCGTCGACTTCGGTTGTTCCGAGCTGCCTGAAAGAGCGCTTCACAAGGCGCAGAAGGTCAGCTCACGTGCGCCGCGTAAGCTGACGGCAGAAGCTATGCGTAGAGAAACACGAGCGAGGCGAACAAGCTAGCCCTCGCGGATATCGTTTCCGATCGTTATGTGATTAACGCTCGTAGCTCGTGTGCTACCATCGAAGCGGACGAGTCGCTAACAAAGCGAAGAGCGATCGAGAATCTCGCGTGTAGGCCATCGTGGACGATCGCTTCTTATCATCTCAGGACCCTTGGACGCCAGCGAGAGTGGCGGCGGCCATGATCATTGTCGTTCTCGTGGTTGCGTGCTTGATCTTCGTAGATCTCGCCGGTCTAGTGAGGGTCTTGCTCTCTCTGATCGTGCCGGTGATCTGCGTCTGGTTTCCCCAAGCGGCGGGCTTCTTGGTCAACCGACTGCACCGTCTGGAGCCCGCCGCCGATGCCTGGATTCGGCTGTCCGGTTGGATCTGCCTCGTCCTCTGGGCTTTCTTCACACTGCGTCTACTCATCTCATCAGGGGTT
>CP070706.1:1697698-1705791 GCA_020350085.1 Acidobacteriota bacterium | reverse complement strand
GACTCAGGACGATGTCGCGGCAGCTCTTGTAGGCGAATATGGTGGTAACGTTTTCGCCATTCGCGCTGAAGATACCGATACTTATTACGACCATATCAAGTCGGTTGCAGCATCTGAACCGAACGTCACGATGGATGACGGATGTGACCTGGTGAGCACACTGCACAGCGACCGCCGCGATCTGCTCGAGCCGGTCGTCGGTGGCACCGAGGAGACGACGACGGGAGTGATCCGCCTGCGCGCGATGACAGCCGATGGATCGTTGCGCTACCCGGTCATCGCCGTGAACGACGCGTTGACGAAGCATCTGTTCGACAACCGCTACGGGACTGGCCAAAGCACGATCGACGGCGTGCTGCGGGCGACGAACCTGCTCCTTTCCGGCATGACGGTGGTCGTGGCCGGATACGGCTGGTGCGGGCGAGGCATCGCCACGCGGGCGATGGGAATGGGTGCGCAGGTGATCGTCTGTGAGATCGATCCCGTCCGCGCGCTCGAAGCGTCGATGGACGGGTTTCGCGTGATGCCGATGTCGCGCGCGGCGCGAGAGGGCGACCTGTTCGTCACCGCGACGGGCAACAAGCACGTGCTGCGCCGTGAACACTTCGAGAAGATGAAGTCGGGGGCGATCGTGGCCAACTCGGGCCACTTCAACGTGGAGATCGACATACCCGCTCTGGACAAGCTCAGCAAGAGCCGCCGGCGCATTCGAGACGTCGTGGACGTGTACACGTTGAAGAACGGTCGCGAGATCTCGTTGCTGGCCGAGGGGCGGCTGGTGAACCTGTCGGCGGCAGAAGGTCACCCGGCGTCGGTGATGGACATGTCGTTTGCGAACCAGGCGTTGTGTGCCGAGCACCTCGTGCGGACCAAAGGTCGACTGGAGCCTGGTGTCTACACCGTGCCGGAGCCACTCGATCGAAAGGTCGCGGCGTTGAAACTGTCCAGCATGGGGATCCGCATCGACAAGCTCACCGCCGAGCAGAAGAGCTACCAGGCCTCGTGGCAGGAGGGGACCTAGCCTCGAGCTCGCTTCACGAGGCGACGTTGGTGCTCACCGCGCCCGAACGAGCAGCGCCAAGCCACACACGGCCAGGATCGCCGGCGGCAGCCATACGGCGAGCATCGGGCTGAGCACGCCCTCGCGACCGAGCGAGGTCGTCACGGCCCAGACCGCCCAGAAGCCGAACGAGATCAGCAGCGCGACGCCGAACCCGTAGCGCGAACCGTGCCGCACCGGACTGCCGAGGATCAGCGGCGCGCCGAGCAGCACCAGCAACGGGGCGAGCAGCGGCTGGGCGAGCTTTTCGTGCACTCCGACCTCGAGCGGCGTGGCGTTGTAGCCGCTGCGGGAGACGCGGGCCAAATGGCTGCGCAGTTCGCGCAGCGTCATCTGATCCGTGCGCTGCTGGCCGGGGAGCAACCGCGTGCGCGTCTCGCCGAACAGCGCCGCGGGCTCGCGGAAGGAGGTCGATCGGGTAGCGAAGCGAGCGAACGACTGCGGTCGCTCCGCGGCGAAGCCGCGCCGCCAGCCGTCGGAGAATCTCCAACCCGCTTCGGAGTGGGTCGCCTCCCGCGCTTGCAGCTGCTCGAGCACGCGTCCCTGGTCGAGGTCGACCGTGATCACCTGTGGCCCGACCAGTGCCGAGCGGCGCGGGTCCCAGCCGAGCGAGGACCACAAGTGCCCGTCCTCGCCGAGCAGCCAGCGCCGACCGGTCTGCACGTCGTCGGTCGAGGGCCGACCCCGCAGCCGATCCAGAGCGCGCTGCGACTCGCGGGCTGCTGAGGGCACGATCGTCTCCTGGATCACGCCGTAAAGGCCTGCCAAGACCAGCGTGACGAGCAGCAGGGGAGCGGCCATGCGCAGCGGTCCGACGCCGTTGGCCTTGAGCGCGACGATCTCGCCGGCATGCGCCAGTGCAGCCAGCGAGATCATGGCGCCGAACAGGGCCGCGATCGGCAGCATGAAACGCAGGTGGCCGGGGAGCGACAACCCGACGTAGGTCACGAGGTCGTTCCACGGGAAGCCCGCCGTGTCCGCTGCGATGTCCTCGATGCCCTCCTTCAACTCGAGCGCAGCGGCCAGCACCAACAACACTGCGAGCACCACCAGCAGCATCTTCAGGTGCCCGGATGAGAGGTACGTGTCCAGACGCGTCAGGCCGATCCAGCGTTCCGTGAGCAGGCGTCCGAGGGCGGACCGCTCCGGACGGATCCCGAACACTCGAGCGAGCAGAGAGCCGAGCCCGCGCCCGCCGCCGACTCTACGGGATCGGCCGCGGATGAGCGTGCGCCACAGGACCAATCCCCAGACGAGCATGAGCGCATGCGGCAACCAAGGTCCGAGCCAGACGGGCCACGTGCCCTGCTCGGACAGGCCTAGCCCGAAGTAGAGCAGCAGCCAGAAGAGGAAGATGATCGCCAGCGCTTGCGAAAGTCCGGCGAAACGACCACCGCGTCGCGTGCGCGCCGCCAGAGGAAAACCGGCGAACGCGAGCACCAGCACCGCCAGGGGGAAAGACCATCGGCGATGCCACTCGAGTTGGGCTCGGCGAATCCGATAGCCCAGCGCGATGCGACGGCCCTGGCTTCGAGTCTCGTCGCGCTCGCGCTCGAGTTGTCCCAGCAGGGCCGGCAGAGCCGGTCCGACGGCATCCTTGTGGTCGTTGCGACGGCCCTGGCCGACGAGGGCGCGAAAGCCGACGTCCGGAGGAAACGTCAGCGTGAACTTCGGAAAGCGAATCACGTGATACGTGCCCGTCTTGTCGGGCTGCCAGATGTGGCGTTCGCCCTCGTCGAGCAGCAGGCTGATCCGGCCGTCGTTGGGGTGGAAGACGCCGCGAGCCCGGCGCGCGACGATCAGCGACGCCAGCGACGCATCGGCGGCCTCCTGGTATAGCACCACGCCTTCGAGAATGCGGCCTTGCTCGGGGGACTCGGCGGCCGCGCGTGCGTACAGCACGGTGCCGGGAAGCCGGTTGTAAAACACCCCGGGATCGATCTCGCGGGATAGATCTCGGGCCCGGATGACTTCTTGATAGAGCGAGCGCTCATGGATGACGCCGAGAGGCACGAGATAGTGCGCCAGACCGAGGCTCGCGGCCGTGAGGACGAGAGCCAGCACCAGCACCGGCCGGAAGCTCCGCGTGGGGCGGACCCCAACGGAGCCGAACGCGACCATCTCGTGCTGCGAGGCCATCCTCCCGACGGCGACGAGGATCCCGAGCAGCGTGGCCATCGGGATCACGACGACGAATACGAACGGCAGGAAGGCGAACAGAAAGCCGAGGACGAGGCTCACGGGAACGCGCTTTTCAATGGTCTGCCGCGCGAGCAAGAACAGCTTGTTGATGACGAAGACCAGCGTGAAGGCGGACAGGCCGAGCAGCACCGACGTGAGCAGCTGGCGCTGGATGTAGCGATCGAGCCGGCCCCAGAGCTTCATGCGCGACCGTGCCTCCGGAAACTGATGTAGCCCTGATCGGTGACCGGAAAGACGATATCGGGAGCTGGCAGGCTAGTCAACAAAGTCGTTGTTTATCAAGGAGATCGGCCTGATAACAGGCGCGTTGGCGCAGATCGCCACAACGTCCGATAAGATATCTTATGTCAAATAAGCCCCGAACTGACCACCAACCCACGTTCCAGCGCCCTCCGTTCTCCCTGCTCTTGCCCCTGCCCTTCGATTCGCGAGGCTGGAAAGCTTCAACACCACGGACTCGTTTTCCGGTTCCCCACTTCGGCTGGCACCGCCCAGGCCGATCAGAGGCGGCCGTGACCTCAGTCGTCGCCGCCCGTGTCGATCTGTTGCTCCAGATCCCGAACGATCTCGCGCAGCACGCTCAGCAGCTCGCGCGGCTCGACCACCTCCTGCTGAAATCGGAGGCTCAGCGCGAACTCGCGATTCGCTGGCCGGTAGTGAAAGACATACGGCCTCGGCTCCCCCGCATCCCGCTCTGGCCGCCGCCCCTCGCGCTTGCGCTCGCGGACCTCGTCGCGTGTCAGCTCCTCCTCGGCGATCTGTCGAACGAGCGCGAGCATCGCCGCCTCGCTTCGCTGGCGTACGATCTCCATCAGCGTGCTCTTGCTCGTAATGTCGGCGCGCCGACAAGCCACCTTCACCGACTCAGGCATCCGAGTCAGGCTCAAGAGCTCCGTAATGCTCGTGCGGGATTTCCCCAACTTCCGCGCGACCTGCTCGTGCGTATAGGCAAACTCATCACAGAGCCGAGAGATCGCCTCCGCTTCCTCGAAGGCCGTGAGGTCCTTGCGCTGGAGGTTCTCGATCAGACTGATCTCCAGGCAGCCTCGATCGTCCACGTCGAGCTCGATACACGGCACCTGCGTCAGACCGACGTGACACGCTGCCCGATAGCGACGTTCCCCGGCGATGATCTGGAACCGTCCCCCACCCATGGGACGGACCAGCATCGGTTCGAGAATCCCCTTCTCTCGAATCGATTCGGCCAGTTCCTCGACGCCCTGATGCTCACGCCTCGGCTGATCCGGATTCGGCTCGAGCAACTCGATGCTGATCAACCGCCCGATCGTCGCCGGGCGCCCCGCGGTGATCTGATCGACGAAATGCGTGTCCGCGCGCATCCGATGCGACGGGGGGAGCCCTCGTTGTTTAGACACGATCGAGCACCTCCTCGGAGAGCTTGTAGTACTCCTCTGCGCCGCGAGACGTTGGGGCGAAGGAGAAGATCGGTTGCTTGTAGGCTGGAGATTCCTCGAGCCGGACGTTCTTACTGATCCGGGTGCGGAACACCTTGTCTCCGAACACCTCCTGAATCTGGCGTTCGATGTCGCGGGCGAGAATGGTCCGCTTGTCGTGGATTGTGACCAGCACGCCGAGCAGTTGCAGATTCGGGTTCGCACGGAGCCTGATCCGCTCGAACGTTTCGAGCAGGTCGTCTGTTCCCTCGAGTGCGAAGTACGAGGATTGAATCGGGACGATGAGATGTGACGCGGCGATCATCGCGTTGACGGTCAGCATTCCCAGCGTCGGGGGCGTGTCGATGACCGCGAAGTCGAACGTCTCCCGCGCCGGTTCGATCTTGTCCTTGAGGCGGAAGTGCGCGTCCAGCTGCCCCGCCAAAGCGGGCTCGACTTTGGCGAGTGAGAGCCGCGCCGGCGCGACGCGAAGATTCGGGACGTCGCAGTCGTGAAGGATGTCTTCGAGCTGCGTGGAGCCGTTCGTCAACAACTCGTAGACGGACTGACGCACGTCTTTGAGGTCAATGTACGACAGGGTCGCGTTCGCCTGGGGGTCGAGGTCGATGAGGATCGTGCGGTGTCCCTTCTGGGCCAACGCGGCGGCAAGATTGATTGCGGATGTGGTCTTACCCACCCCGCCCTTCTGGTTCGCTATAGCTAGGATCATGAAGTTCCCTTGGGCGTGGAGATCGCCAGGGCATGACGGTCCGCCGAGCGCTCATCGTAGGTGAGAGACATGGATAAAGCAACGGGTGAGGAACGCAGGCGAGCTAGTACGAGCGGATTGAAGGATGACGCGGGAGAGGATCGACGCAGAAAAAAAACGCGCCGCCTTCGCTTAATGTACGCTTCTGCTTACTGCTCGTATTTTCCGAGCTCTTCCGTACCGAGGGACTCGAGCCAGTGCCGGATCCGCTCGCTGTCTCCGTGGTGGCCGCGTGCGAGGTCGATGTCCTGAGCCCGGCGCAACACGTCCGCGTTCGCGTACATCGGAGCGCCCGAGCGTAGCGCGAGGGCGATCGCGTCGGACGGCCGACTGTCGAGCTGCCTCGGGCCGGACGGCGTCTCGAGGTGCAGCACGGCGAAGAAGATATTGTCCTGGATGTCGGTGATGACGACCTTGGCGACACGCGCGCCGAGCTCGCCAATGACGTTGTGCAGAAGATCGTGAGTCATCGGCCGCGGGCTCGTGATCCGTTCGAGCTCGTTCGAGATCGCCAGAGCCTCGAACGCGCCGACCCACATCGGCAGCTGCGCGTCGCTGCGAGGATCCCTCAGCACGAGCATCGGCATGTTCGTGATCGGGTCTACCATCAGGCCGAGGATTTGCAGCTCGACCATCATCGGCATCTCCTTCGGGCGGCGTCTGCGAGAGATCTTCGCCCTCTTGCGGCACGGCAAGCTCAGGACGAGACGCTCGGGCAGGCTGCCTTCTCGCCCTCCATCGACACCGGCGCACTGCGCAGTCAGCTCAGTCCGACCCCGCACTGGCCGGGATCCAGGACGATCCCAACGCCACCCACCGGGGACAATACGGATCGCTTGAAGACAAGTCAAGCAATCTCCACCAAACCCGGCACCGTCCCGCATTCGAGCCGGCGCGCTCGCAGGCTGTTCGGGCCCGCGGCGGTGATGACGACCCGCACGAACTGGCCCGGACCGCTCTCGGGGGCGGAGAAGTTGACCACGCGGTTGCAGGTCGTGCGGCCGGCCCACTCCTGCGGGTCGCGGCGGCTCGGACCCTCCACGAGGACCTCGAACTCGCGCCCGATCAGCTCACGGTGGCGCTCGAGCTGGATCTCGTGCTGGAGGGCCTGCAGCCGCATCAGCCGGCGCACCTTGACTCCGTACACGACGTCGTCCGCAAGCTCGGCTGCGGGTGTCCCCGGTCGGGCCGAATAAACGAACGAGAACATCTGATCGAAGCGCACCGACTCGACAAGCGACAAGGTCTGCTCGAAATCGCGTTCCGTTTCCCCGGGGAACCCCACGATCACGTCCGTCGACAAGCTGATCCCCGCCACCGCAGAGCGCACTTCGTCGATTCTGTCGAGATACTTCTCGCGATCGTATCCGCGTCGCATCCGCGCGAGGATCCGCGAGGAGCCACTTTGGACCGGAAGGTGCAGGTAGTCGCACACCTGCGGAACTTCGGCCATCGCTCGTATGATCGGCTCGCGCAGGTGCAGAGGATGCGATGTCGTAAACCGCAGGCGCTTGACTCCCGCCACCCGAGAGGAGCCCCTCAGAAGATCGCCGAGCCCAGCGCGACTCGCCGGACAGCGGTAGGCGTTCACGTTCTGCCCGAGAAACTCGACCTCGCGGAACCCGTCGTGAGCCAGCTGCTGGACTTCCGACAGCACCGCATCGAGCGGCCGGCTAACCTCCCGGCCCCGCGTGCCCGGAACGACGCAGTAGGTGCAGGTCTTGTTACAGCCCTCCATGATCGTGACGTAAGCCTTCGTGCGGCCGCGGCGGACCGGTTGATCCGGTTGCAGCACGCTGTCCTGATACAGCGTGGTGTCGATCAGGCCGCGCTCGTCCTTGAGTCGTCCGAGAAGATCGGGGAGCCGGCTGACGGCACGCGGGCCGATCACCAGATCGACGAACGGCGCCCGCGCGAAAACGGCTTCGCCTGTCATCTGCGCGACGCACCCGCACACGCCGATGATCATCTCCGGGCGCGAGAGCTTGAGCGGGCGCAGCTGCTCGAGCGCGGTGTAGACGCGATCCTCGGCCTTTTCACGTATGGCGCACGTGTTGAGCAGCACGAGATCCGCCGCGCTGCGCTCGGGCGCGAGTCGGTAGCCGAGACCCTCGAGCACGCCGGCCATTTTCTCCGAGTCGTGCACATTCATCTGGCAACCCCAGGTCTCGATCCAGTAGCGTCCGATCACGAGTGGGGTCCTCGCGGCCGATGCATGGCCTCCGCAAGCTGCCGATGAGCCTGCTGGAGATCCTGCGAGATGACTCGCGTGCCGCCGACCGTGGACATGAAGTTGGTATCACCCCGCCAGCGCGGCACGATGTGCAGGTGCACGTGCTCGGGAATACCCGCTCCGGCTGCACTACCGATATTGAGGCCCAGATTGAAGCCGTGTGGCTGCCACAGATCACTGATCGCGCGGCACGCTCGTGTCGCCGCCTCCATCATGCTGGCGCGCTCGAACGGTGGAATGTCGGGAAGCGCTCCCGCGTGCTGGCGCGGCACCACCATCACGTGTCCACCGTTGTAAGGGTAGAGATTCAACATCACGAGAACGTCGTCCGCGCGGTGTGCGACCAGGTTTGTGTCGTCCCCGGCCGGGGTGCCCCAACTCGAGCAAAAGAGACACCTCTGATCGCTCGCCGCCGACCTTTCGCGAGCCGCACCG
>CP070706.1:1691787-1697598 GCA_020350085.1 Acidobacteriota bacterium | reverse complement strand
GATCCGGTACGTCGACTCGTGGGCCAGCTCGGAAGCCGGGATGATCGTCGCCGTCACTCCATCCGTCGAGAGCTGCGGCGAGTTGGCGGCCTGGGCCACCGGCTGATCGTTGGCATCGAGCAAGCGGACGTTGGCCGGCGTGATCGTCGCGCCAGCCATCGGCTCGCTGAACACGACACGCGGCTGAATCGTGACCGCGACGTCGGTGGCGCCGGCGGCCGGATCGGTGCTGCTGACGAACGGCGCGGGGTTGGCCACCACGGTCAGCCCGCCATTGAGTGTGCCGAACGAGTTGTCCGGGTTGAGCACGGTCACGTCGCGCGGTCCCGGCGCCGCGTCGAAAGCGGCCTCGACGTCGGCCTCGAGCTCTGTGCAGGAGACGCGACGCACGGCGCTGACCGTGACGCCCGATCCGCTGATCTCCACGCTCGCTCCGTCGTCGTACGACTCACCGAGAATTCTCAGCGTCGCTGCGCTGCCCTGCTCGAGCTGGTTCGGCTGCACGCTGCTGACGATCGGGCGCGGGAGTCCGACGACTTCGTTCGAGTAGTCGACCGATTCCAGTCCGCCCGTGTCGTACGCCTTGACCGCGATGTGATAGCGGACACACGCCGCCAGGTCGGTGAGCGTCGTTTCCGTCACGTTGCCGACGTCTTTGTTCTGTGTGTAGATGCCAGGCAGGGTGCCGTAATACACGCGGTAGCCTGCGACGTCCGGATCGGAGACGGGATTCCAGGCGATGCTGATCGTGCCCGCCGTGGCCACCGAACTGCACAGCACCCAAGCGAGGAATAGCAGTGAGAGCGCACGCGTCGATCTCATCGGAACGAAACCTCTCGGAACGTCGTCTGCCCGCTTTCGGGCTTCGCGCGCACGACGGCACCGCTTCGAGACAGCAACGAGCGTGCCACGGCGGTGCTCAGCCAGGACACGGCCCGCAAACGGCAGACACAGCGAGATCTGGGCCGGGTGTCCGGTTTCCGGCAACGCCGGTCCAGGGGAACGAGATCGGTGGAGTGAGTTTCAGATCCGTGGTCTAGCAACGGCACGAGTCGCCGAGAGACGACGTGCGGCGCCTGCCTGGAGGGCTTTCCCCGGCGCGCCCCGTGCCGCATGCTAACTTGTGTGGCGGCTGGCGAGCGGACGCCGCGACGACCGCTCGGCATCGTTGAAAAGCGGACCAAAGACGGAGGCCCGACGCCCGTGAAGGAGATCTTCAAAGCCTACGACGTCCGGGGCGCCTACCCGGACAAGATCAACGAGCCGATCGCTCGCCGCATCGGGCTCGCGATCGCCGAGTTTCTCGACTGCCGCAATGCGCTCGTCGGACACGACATGAGGCGCTCTTCCCCTCCCCTGTCCGAGGCGTTGATCGAGGGGCTTCGAACCCTCGGAGTGGACGTCACGGCGATCGGGCAGGCCTCCTCGCCGCTGGTTTATTTCGCGGGCGCACACCACGACTGCGCTGTGGCGGTCACCGCGTCGCACAACCCGCCGCCGGACAACGGCATGAAGATCTGTGGCCGGGAGGCGTTGCCGATCGGCTCGGCGAACGGCCTGCTTCGCATCGCGGAGCTGGCGATGGCCGATCGATTCACTCCCGCCGCGACGATGGGATCGCTCGCGAGCGAAGCCCCGCGCGAACGCTTCGTCTCGTCCTCGCTCGAGGCACTTCACATCAAGCGCCCGTTCAAGGTCGTCGTCGATGCCGCCAACGGCATGGGCGGACTCGACTACGAGGCGTTATCTCACCGCGACACGCCGCTTCAGATCGTTCCGCTCTACTTCGAGCCCGACGACAGCTTCCCGCACCACGAGGCCAATCCGCTCAACTTCGATACGCTCGAGGACCTACAGGCTGCTGTGCGGCGCGAGCGGGCTGATCTGGGGCTCGCTCTCGACGGGGACGGCGATCGGTGCTTCTTCGTCGACGAGAGAGGTGAGATCTTGACCGCCGATCTGATCACGGCGCTGATTGCCGAGGACATTCTGTCGACCCGGCCCGGGGCGACGATTCTTCACGATCTGCGCTCTTCGCGCGTCGTTCGCGAGGAAATCGAAGAGGCAGGCGGCCGCGCGGTCGAGTGCCGCGTCGGCCACGCGTTCATCAAGCAGGCCCTGCGCGACGAAGCCGGAGTGTTCGCGGGAGAGCTTTCCGGGCACTTCTACTTCAAGGAGTCTTCGTACGCGGAGAACACGTTTCTCGCGCTGTTTCGCGTGCTGAACTTGCTCGACGATCGGCGCCTGACTCTGTCCGAGGCGGCGTTGCCGCTCAGGCGCTACCACTCGAGCGGCGAAATCAACTCCCGCGTGCGTGACACTCGCGCCGTGCTGGACGAACTCGAGAAGCGCTACGACGGTGGCCAGGTGAGCCACCTCGACGGGCTGAAGATTTCTTTCGATCAATGGTGGTTCAACGCGCGCCCATCGAATACGGAGCCGGTGCTGCGGCTCGTGCTCGAGGCGAGCACGCGTGAGCTGATGGAGCGCCAGCGCGATGAGCTGCTCGAGATCATCCGCGACGGGAGTGCGTGATGAGCGACGTGCGTCAGACGCTGGTGGAGATCGTCTCCGCGGCGCTGCCTGATGGTCTGCCACCGTCGTGGGATGACGCGCGGCCGTTGGTCGAAGCGGGCCTGAACTCGATCGGCGTGCTGACGATCGTCAGCGAGATCGAGCAACGATTCGGCTTCAAGCTCGCCGACGAGGAGCTGGCGGCGGAGAATTTTTCGACGCTCGCCGGGCTCGTCACTCTCATCGGGAGCCGGAGCCAGCGCTGATGCTGCCGTATCTCGTTCACCACTGGCTCGAGCGGGCCGCCGACCACCGACCCGAGCGCGGCTTCCTGATTCACGAGCAGCAGCACTCCAGCTACGGCGAGACCGACGCCGGCGCCAACCGCTGGGCCCGCGTTCTTCTCGCCGAGGGGCTGCAGCGCGGCGCGCGCGTGGGTCTGCTGGCGCACAACGGCCGGCTCTACGTCGAGGCGTACTACGGCATTCTCAAGGCCGGGGGAATCGTCGTGCCGCTGAACACGGCCTCCGACGGCCGGGGCCTAGCGCAGATGCTCGACGATTGCGGCGCCGGGCTGCTGATCGCCGGGCGGGGCTTTTCCAGCGTGTTGGCGGCAACGCTGGCATCATCGACGATGTTGAAGCTCGTCTTCTCGGATTCGCCGCTCGGCGACGAGATCGCCCGGACGCTGCGGGCCGATCAGCGTGTCGTCGACATCGGGGCCGCGCTGGCGTCGGCGCGGCCCGAGCGGCCAGAGCTTCCCCTCAGCGACCTCGACGTCGCTTCGATCGTCTATACCTCCGGCAGCACCGGCCGGCCTCGCGGTGCAACGCTGAGTCATCTCAATCTCGTCGCGAACACGCACTCGATCGTCAGCTATCTCGAGTTGACGGCGAGCGACCGGGTGATGGCGATCCTGCCCTTCTACTACGTCTACGGCAAGACGCTGCTCAACACGCACGCGGCCGTCGGCGGCCAGGTCGTGATCGAGAACCGGTTCATGTTCCCCAACACGGCGCTCGATACGCTCGAGCGCGAGTCGTGCACGGGCTTCGCGGGCGTGCCCTCGACGTTCGCGATCCTGCTCAATCGATCGAACTTCGCCGAACGATCGCTCTCGGAGCTGCGTTACGTGACGCAAGCGGGCGGGCCGATGAGCGTCGAGCTGACGCGGCGTTTGATCGATGTTCTGCCTGGCAAAAAGATTTTCATCATGTATGGCGCCACCGAAGCATCGGCGCGACTGTCGTATCTCGATCCGCGCGATCTTCCGCGCAGGATCGGCTCGATCGGAAAGGCGATCCCGAACGTCGAGCTGGTCGTCCGGCGCGAGGACGGCAGCCCAACCGACGTTGACGAAGTCGGCGAGATCGTTGCGCGCGGCTCGAACATCATGAGCGGCTATTGGAACGATCCCGAGGAAACGTCGCAGGTTCTCGACGAGCATGGCTACCACACGGGTGATCTCGCCCGCCGCGACGCCGAAGGGTATCTGTACGTCGTCGGTCGAAAGAAAGACATGATCAAGGTCGGCGCGCATCGCATCTCGGCACGCGAGATCGAAGAGGTGATCCTCGCCTACCCGGCGGTTCACGAGACGGCCGTGATCGGCGTCCCGGACGAGCTTCTCGGTGAAGTGATCGTGGCCTACGTCGTGTTGCGCGACGCAACAGTCGATCCGTCACCCGGCGATCTCGAGACGCTGCGCGTTCATCTCAAACAGCATCTTCCCGCCTACAAGCTGCCGGCGCGGATCGAGCAGCGCGCGTCGCTGCCCAAAAACCCGGCCGGCAAGCTGATGAAGCAAGAGTTGCGCGAAGAAGCTGTCGGGTCGTTCGCGTGCAGTCCCGAATGCGTGGCCCGCGAGCGCGCGGAGGACGAGAGCTGAGCCCGAGGACTGCATCGTCGCGCCCGAGCGTCGAGTATCCACAAGCGCCGCTGAGCGAGGAACTCGGAATCGACCTACCGGCGGGAACGCGCTGGGGTATTTGCTTGTCCCACGACGTCGATCATCTCAGCCTCCGCGAGCACCTCGTCGATGCGTTTTTGCCGCGCTACGTGCTGGCCCTGCTGCGCCAGAACCTGACCCGGGGCCGCTTCCGACTCGGCAGGGTTTTGGACAGCTTCTGGGGACTGCTGCTTGCCGCTTGCGGCCGCGACCGCTGGGACGTCGTCGACGATCTGCTGGCCGCCGAGCGGCGGGCGGGAGTCAGCAGCACGTGGTTCGTCGCCGTGCGGCGCGGGCTCGGCATCTCCTACCGCGGCGCCGC
The DNA here is from genome assembly GCA_020350085.1 of Acidobacteriota bacterium. Classification (GTDB taxonomy): domain Bacteria; phylum Acidobacteriota; class Polarisedimenticolia; order J045; family J045. The sequence continues at coordinate 1,692,814 of CP070706.1, read as the reverse complement.
GCGCGAGCGGCTGGTCGGCCGCTTGCGCGACGCGGATCAAGAGATCGGCTTGCACGGGCAGTCTCCTACGGATGCGAGCGCGCTGGCCGCGGAGGCCGAGCAGCTTTCGCGCGAGGCGGGGACGCCGATCGTCGGGCTACGGATGCACTACTTGCGGCTGACCCGGTCGGTTTTCGACGGCATGGAGCGCGCCGGAATGCGCTACGATTCGACGGTGATGAACCGCTCCCGTCTCGAACCGGATCAGATCGAGCTTCCGGGCCCACGGCTGGTTCGCCCCGGCCTGCTGGAGATTCCGCTGCACGTGATGGACTCGACGTTGTTTTCGGTCACCGGCCTCGGACTCGATTTCGACCAGGCGCGAGATTACATGCGCCGTCTTGCGGCTCGTGCGGCCGATGAGGGCAAGCTGGTGACGATCAACCTGCATCCAAACACATATTCGCACCAGACCCCCGAGATGCGCGCCTGGTACGATGCGCTGCTGGCCGACGTGACGGCGCGCTCGGACGTGTTCGTCTCCGACTTCCGCGCGCTGCTGCCGCGGATCGCGATCGCATGAGCTCCGGCAACCCCATGGTGAAAGACTGCAAGCGGACGCTCGGCGACCGCAAGGCGAGCTTCTGGGAGCGCACCGACTACGACCGGGCGTTTCGCGGCTCGTTCGGCCAGTATATGACCGATGTCGAGAGCCGCGCGCTCGAGCGGGTACTCGGCTCCGAACGGTTCTCGCTGCTGCTCGATCTCGGCTGCGGTCACGGACGCTTCCTGCGCTGGCTCGCGCCACGAGGAGAGCGTCTGATCGGTCTCGATCGCAGCTGGCGGCTGCTCGGTGTCGCGCGCACGGATCTCGAGCAGGACCCCTTGGACCGACCACTCTCGCTGCTGTGGGCCTCGGCCACCGAGTTGCCGCTCGCGACCGACGCGATCGACGCCATCACCTGCGTGCGTGTGATCCAGCACGTGCCGGATCAGGAGCTGGCCCTTTCCGAGGCGCGGCGCGTGCTGCGGCCCGGCGGACGGCTGG
>CP070706.1:1686695-1691687 GCA_020350085.1 Acidobacteriota bacterium | reverse complement strand
TACCACGGTCTCCTGCCGTGGGCGCTCGAAACACCGACACCCGAAGCATTCCCCCTACCTGCCATCGCGCGAGCCGCCCGTGCAAGGCATCGGGGAGGCCGGGAGACGGGCCCTTCTCGACGCCGATCCCCACGGTCGGCTAGAGTAGGACCGTTTCCCCGGGGACACCGAAGCATGCACCTTCGAGCCACGCTGCGATCGGGGGCCGCTGTCGTGTTGGGCCTGGCCCTCGAGGCTTCGCCCGCACCTCTCGCGCAAAGCCCGTCCGCGGAAGACCGGCCGGCCGGCTCCGCCCCGGCCCTGCCCGTCAGGGTCGTCACCGTGACTCCCAGACCCCTCACCGAACGACTCGCCACCACGGGCACCGTCCGGGCCAACGAGTCGGTCGACGTGGTCAGCGAGATCGCCGGCATCGCGAAGCGCATCACCTTCGAGGAGGGTGCGCCGGTCGCGCGGGGCGAGCTGCTGCTCAAGATCGACGACACCGAGCTTCGGGCCGAGTATGACCGCGTCCGGCACCGGGTGCACCTGTCCGAGCTGCGGGAGAAGCGGCAGCGCGAGCTGCGGGAGCAGGGGATCGTCAGCGAGCAGGAGTACGACTTCGCCGACACCGAGCTGAACGTCCTGCGCGCCGAGATGCGGCTCGTCGACGCGGAGCTGGCCAAGACGGAGATCCGGGCGCCGTTCGCAGGCGTCGTCGGCTTGCGGCACGTCAGCGAGGGCAGCCTGCTGTCACCACAGACGCGGATCGTCACGCTGCGCGACCTCGACCCGGTGAAGATCGACTTCACGCTTCCCGAGAGATACGCGTCCCGGGTGACGCCCGGCACCGAGGTGGACTTCCGGGTCAAGGGCTCGGACCGGACGTTCAAGGCACGGGTCTACGCCGTCGAGCCCCAAATCTCCCCGGAAACGAGGTCCCTCACCATTCGCGCACGGACACCGAATCCCGACGGCGTCCTGCTTCCCGGCGCGTTCGCCGACGTGACGGTGGCGGTGAACGAGATTCCCGAGGCGCTGGTCGTGCCCAGTCTCGCCGTGGTCCCCGAGCTGGGCGGCAAGAAGATCTTCGTCGTCGAGGACGGCGTCGTGCAGACGCGGCACGTCGAGACGGGAATCCGGACCGCGGACGAGGTGCAGATCACGTCCGGCCTCGCGCCGGGCGACCGGGTGATCGTCTCGGCCATCCAGCGTCTGCGCCCGGGACTCGCGGTCGACCCGGCCGAGGTCGAGGGGAGCGTGGCGTCCCGATGAGCCTCTACTCGCTGAGCATCCGCAGACCGGTCCTGGCGATCGTGATGTCGCTGGCGATCGTGATCTTCGGCGTGCTGGGCCTGTCGTTGCTGGGGGTGCGTGAGTTTCCGGCGGTCGATCCGCCAAGGATCTCCGTCAGCACCGCCTACCGTGGCGCCAACGCCGACGTGATCGAGACCCAGATTACCGAGCCTCTGGAAGAGTCGATCAACGGCGTCGCGGGGATTCGCACGCTGACCTCGACCAGCCGCGAGGGCCGCAGCACGATCGTCGTGGAGTTCGGCCTCGAAGCCGACCTGGAGCGCGCCGCCAACGACGTGCGGGACGCGGTGTCGCGTGCGATCGGAAACCTGCCGCCGGACGTCGAGCCGCCGCGGGTCTCCAAGGCCGATGCCGACGCGAGCCCGATCGTCCAGGTCACGATCGGCAGCGACAGCCTCTCGCTGCTCGAGTTGACCCGGCTGGCCGACGAGCAGTTCGTAGAGCGGCTCCAGACGATTCCCGACGTCGCACGCGTCGACATCTGGGGAGACAAGACGTACTCGATGCGCCTGTGGATCGATCCCCAGCGTTTGGCGGCGTACCGGTTGACGCCGCTGGAGGTCCGCCAGGCCGTCCAGCGCGAGAACGTCGAGCTGCCCGCGGGCCGCATCGAGGGCAGCACCGTCGAGCTGCCGGTGCGCATGCTCAGCCGCATGTCGACGCCGGAGGAGTTCAACGACCTGATCCTCAAGGAGGACGCCGGCGGGATCGTCCGCCTGCGCGACGTCGGCCACGCGGAGCTGGGACCGCGAAACGAGCGCACCGTCCTCAAGAAAGACGGGGTGCCGATGGTGGCGGTGGTCATCCGGCCGCAGCCCGGCGCGAACTACATCGAGATCGCCGACGAGTTCTACCGGCGCGTCGAGCAGATCCGTCGCGAGCTGCCGGCCGGGGTGACCCTGGACTACGGCTTCGACAACACCGAGTTCATCCGCAACTCGATCAAAGAGGTCACCCAGACGATCTTTCTCGCGCTGACGCTCGTGGTTGCGGTCGTGTTCGGGTTCCTGCGCGATCTGCGCACGACGGTCATACCGCTGCTGGTCATCCCGGTCTCGCTCGTGGGTGCCTTCTTCGTGATGTACCTGGCGGGGTTCTCGATCAACGTCCTGACGCTGCTCGCGCTGGTGCTGGCGATCGGGCTCGTCGTGGACGATGCGATCATCGTGCTCGAGAACATCTACGCGAAGATCGAGACGGGTCTGAAGCCTCTGCACGCGGGAGTCGTGGGGACGCGCGAGATCTTCTTCGCCGTGATCGCCACGACGCTGGCGCTCGTCTCCGTACTTCTGCCCGTGATGTTCCTCTCGGGTTTGACCGGACGCCTGTTCCGGGAGTTCGGCGCCACGCTGGCGGGAGCCGTCGTGATCTCGTCCTTCGTCGCCCTGACGCTGACCCCGATGCTGTCGTCGCGGATCCTCAGACAGGACGGGCGGCACTCGCGCTTCTACCGGCTCAGCGATCCGCTCTTCCGCGGGCTCGCGAGGGGCTATCGCGCGGCGCTCGAACGCGTCATGCGGCGCCGCTGGCTGGCCGTCCCCCTGATCGTCGTGTGCGTCGGGCTGATCGCCCTGTTCTTCCGGTCGATGCCGGCGGAGCTGGCGCCGGTCGAGGATCGCGGTTCGATCCGGATCAGCGCCAAGGGTCCCGAGGGTGCGACGTACGACTACATGGGCCGCTTCATGGACGAGCTGGGCCGCGTGGTCGCGGAAGAGGTGCCGGAGCATCGCCAGGTCGTTTGGGTCACCTCGCCGGGCTTCGGCGCCAGCACGTCGATCAACTCGGGCTTCCTCCGCGTTCGTCTCGTGCCGCGAGACGAGCGCGAACGCAGCCAGATGGAGATCGCGGCCGCCCTGCCGAAACGGCTCCGGGAGTTGACGGGAGCGCAGACCTTCGTCACCCAGGAGCCGACGATCGCGGTCGGGCGGCGCCGCGGGTTGCCCGTGCGGTTCGTGCTCCAGGCGCCGACGATGAGCCGACTGAAGGAGGTCCTGCCGACGTTCGTCGAGCAGGCGAGCCAGGACCCCGCGTTCTCGACCGTGGACGTCGATCTGGTGTTCGACAAGCCGGCGCTGAACGTCGACATCGACCGGGCCCGCGCGCGGGACCTCGGAATCTCGGCGATCGACGTGGCCCAGACGCTGCAGCTCGCGCTGAGCGAACAACGGCTGGGCTTCTTCATCATGGACGGCAAGCAGTACGAGATCATCGGCCAGGTGACCTCCGAGCACCGTGACGAGACGGTGGACTTGCGAAACCTCTACGTTCGCTCGCGAAACGGAACGCCGGTGCTGCTCGACAAGCTGATCACGGTCAGCGAGCGCTCGAGCCCGCCCCAGCTCTACCGGTTCGACCGCTACCTGTCGGCGACGGTCTCCGCCGGGCTCGCGCCCGGTTACACGATCTCGCAGGGGATCGATGCGATGAGGTCGATCGCGGATCGCGTGCTCGACGAGACGTTTCACACCGCCCTGGCGGGGGAATCGCGAGACTACCAGGAAAGCTCCCACACGCTGGCTTTCGTCTTCGCGCTGGCGATCGTCCTGCTCTACCTGGTGCTGGCGGCCCAGTTCGAGAGCTTCCGCGATCCCTTCACGATCATGCTTACCGTGCCGCTGGCGCTGACGGGGGCGTTGTTCTCGCTCTGGTGGTTCGGCCAGACGCTGAACGTCTTCAGCCAGATCGGCATGATCATGCTGATCGGACTGGTGACGAAGAACGGGATCCTGATCGTCGAGTTCGCCAATCAGCGTCGTGCCGCGGGCCGGCCCCTGACGGAAGCGATCGTCGAGGCGGCGTCCGCGAGACTACGGCCGGTGCTGATGACCAGCTTCTCGACCATCCTCGGAATCCTGCCGATCGCGCTGTCGCTCGGCGCGGGCTCCGAGAGCCGCGTGCCGATGGGAATCGCGGTCATCGGCGGACTGCTGCTCGGCACGCTGCTCACGCTGTTCGTCGTACCGGCGATGTACAGCTACCTGACCCGACGCCGCCTCGGCGTCGTGAGCGTGGAAGACCTGGAGGCGGAACGGGTCGCTTGAAGTAAGGACGTCCCGGGTCGGCTCAAATCCTCCAAAGCAAAGAGGGAACATCCGGATTCTCGGCTCGGGCGCCTCGAGGTCGTTTTCCCGGACTGGTATCCACATTAGATATGTGTATAATCTATACACATGAAAGCCATACAGATCACCTTCGACGAGGCGCTGCTCGCGGAGCTGGATGCGACGGACGAGGTCCACCGCGAGGGTCGCTCCGCCGTGCTGCGGCGCGCCGTGGCCGAGTACCTGAGACGTCGGCGCCGATACGCGATCGCCGAGGGTTACGCACGAGCCTACGGCGACGCCTCGGGCCTGGGTGACGAGTTCGAACGGTGGGAGGATCAGGGCCGGTGGCCGGACGATTGAACCGCGGCGAGATCTGGCTTTACAGCTTCAAGCGGCCCGACAAGCGGCGGCCCGTTCTCGTCCTGACCCGGCAAGAAGTGATTCCCCTGCTCGCCACAGTCATGGTCGCACCCATCACGTCGACCATTCGCGGAGCCCCCAGCGAGGTGGTGGTCGGCATCGACGAAGGACTGAAGAAGGAGTCGGCCGTCAACTTGGACCACGTGCAGACGGTCGACAAGACCCGGCTCAAGAAGTTCGTCGGAACGCTAGGCCGAGAGAAGATGTCCCGAGTCTGCCGGGCGCTGGCGAT
>CP070706.1:1675106-1686595 GCA_020350085.1 Acidobacteriota bacterium | reverse complement strand
TTGCCGACAGATTCGATGATTCGTGGGGTGGTGGTGTTGGCCAGTGCTCATCCGATCGGAGAGATTCCGATCCCGGGTATCCGCGTCAGACCGATGACCACCATCGGCCGTAGCCTCGTCGTTTGCGTCAGCGAAGCGTGGGAGAGCAGCTGCACTGTCGACCTTCAGGCGGTGGAGCTGGTGCTCGAAGCGTACCCGTCGTACTTCAAGGCGTTCTCCTTCGACGAGAACAGCGTCTGCGCGCCGGGGATCGAGACGAAGAGCTCGCCCCTCGATCCTTCCGCGGCGCACTGGGGCTATGCCAGCGCTGCCAGATCGCTCGCGCCACCGGCTGTCGTCCCCGGAGGCTTCGTCGTCGCGACGGGAGACGACGGCCGGCTTCACCGTCTGCGCACGAGCGACGGCTGCCGCTGCGGATGGGTACCGCCCAGCCTCGGTGGAGTCTCTGTGATGCGGCCCATGGCAGGGAATCTCAGCCCTAGCGGTGAGCCGGACTACACGGCGTTTCTCGCCGGTAGTGACGGGCTGCTGTATCGCTTCGGGCTCGACGACGGCACGCAGGCACCCGATGCCACGAGAAACGTGGCCGGTCCAGGAGGTGACGCGGGGTGTTCGGGCGGCCGGCTGACGGCAGGTCCGGTTGTCGCGGTGGACGCGTTCGATCGCAACCAGAACGAGGACGACGACGTCGTGGTCGTCGCCACCGACTGCAGCGCAACTGGAAATCGCGTGCTGATGTACGATCACGCCCTCTCGAGGTTGGTCGACAGTTTCGATGGCGGCGAGCAAGGCCTCGGGGTGTCGGTGGCCCAAGCGCGCATTCTGTATCGCGAATTCGGTAATCACCTCGTCTACGTGCCCGTGCGCGATGAGGGGGGCGAGTCCGTCGTCGTGCTCGAGATCGATCGCGGCCCGAGTTTTGGCGACGCGCCGTACGCGGTCGTGACCGATCTCGGCAGCGTCGAGGTGACCCCCGTTCCTGCACGTCGAAGTGAGACGACGCACTTGCTCGTCGTCGCCAATACACGGGGCGAGGTGGTGGTGTTTGATGCTGACGCACGCACGGCGGGTCCAGGCTCATCCCTGATCGAGCTGGATCGACTCGGTACCGACGACGGCGCGATCCGGGGACTCGATGTCAGCGATCCGATCGCTGTTGGTCTCGACCTTCACGAAAACTGGATCGCTTTCACCTCCGAGACAAAGATTCACGGCGTCAAACTCACGGCCGAGGGACGATTCGACCCGACGTCGATGTGGACCCGACAGATCGCCTCACCATCTGCTCCACTGTTGTTACTTCACGCTTTCGTGTTCGGCTCGACGACGGCGTACGTCTCTACGGCAGAGGGCACCATAGAGGTGCTCGACGCCACGACCGGTTCGTTGTTCCAGAGCTGGACGGTCGTCCCCGACGCGGTGCTGACCGAGCCCACCTTCGATTGGGGCGATGGCGTCCATCAGGGGATTGTCGTGGGCACGGAAGAAGGAAACGTGTTCTGGATCCCGCTCGAGTCCGCGGACGGTACTTACCGCGCGACGACATCGATTATCGAGCTGCGCCGCGCGCTCGGAGCGAAGGATCTCACATCGTTTTGACTCGGCGACAAGGAGAAGCCGCCGAATCGCCACGGACCGGCCTTCGTTTTCGCGGCCGAGCGCTCAATCCAGGCTAGAATCCACCCGACGCGATCCGATGTGTTGCCGCACCGAGTGCCCGATCGGGGCACTCGGCGACGCGGTGAGCGACTGGTCGCGTCGTCGTGCGAGTCGTCAGCGGTGCGCGCCTGTCGCCTCGGGCTCGTGCTGGCGGCGTTCTAGAGAGGAGTGAACCGTGTACAGATTCTGCTCGATACTTGCAGTCATGGTCTTGGCCGGTTGGTGGCTGGGATGCTCCGGCGAGCCACAAGAGAAGACTCTGTCCGAGGCAGCTGAAGACCTCACAGAAGCAGCGAGTGAGGCGGCTGCCGATCTGGGTGACGCGGCCGAAGATCTGGTGGAAAAGGCTGGGGAGATGGCCGCCGCAGATGTCGAACAGGCCGTTGCGAAATACAAGAAACAGATCACCGAGAAAGAGCAGCAACTCGAGGATTTGCTCGGCAAGATCAAGGGAATGTCGCCACAAGACCTGACGGGCGACGATGGCAGACAGCTCCAGGAGCAGAGCGAAAAGCTCAAATCCGACATCGCTGCGCTGAAAGAGAAGATGCAGCCGCTACTCGACAAGCTCGCTGCCGCGGAGTGATCGCTGAGCGGCCGTTATGACGTGCGGGCCGAGTATGGCTCGCAGTCGGGCTCAGACAAAGCAACGGCCGGGGGCGCTAGACGCTCCCGGCCGTTTAACGATTGCTCAGTTCATCGATCCAATGGGGATCCAACAGGGCTCAGCCCTTCACGTGGCAAGCCTTGCAGTCCTTCTTTATCGGACCCGACTTCTCGCCAGCTTCTAGTTTCGAGGTGTGGCAGTCCCAACACGTTGAATGAACGGCGTCCTTCAGCTTCGGCGCGTTCTCCACGACTTGCTTCGCATCGTGGCAACTGCCGCACGATTGCGGAGTCTCGCCCGCCTTTGTCGTGTGGTGGCAGGCGGCGCAATCGCCGATCTTGTCCGCGTGGTCCTTGTGATTGAACGTCACCGTACCCAGCTTCGCTTCGAAGGTGAGCACCTCCTTTGGCGCTGCTGCGTCGCCGGCAAGTGCCCAGAAACCGGCCACCATCGCCGCGGTCGCCACAAGGATCAGAAAAGTCTTCCGCATCATCGCCCTCTCTTCCGACTCGTTCAGACGGCGTCGGGTAGCCGTTGTACCAACAAAAGCTAACATGTTTTTTATGCCGCGCCCACTCGAGGGTGTAACCGCGTTGCTCGACGCGGTCAGCCGCGTCTCGGTCGTCGCTTTCCAGGTCGCGAAGCCGCGTTTGCTGCGTGCCGCGAGGCCAGCGCCTCAGTCGCGCCCCAGTAAATGTGGAAACGGAACGGAGTGAAAAAAGGGGGGAAGCTGGTGCGGGTGGGAAGGTGTGTGGGCCCGCTGGGGTGGGGCGGGCCGTGGCGCGACACGCGCCAGGGTAGGCGGGAAGGGGTGTGTGGCAGAATCGGGCACCGTATTGCTTCCCCCCCTCACTCAACCCGGCCCGCTTGCTCGAAGCGGGCACGGGCATCCGTTCCGATCTTTCCGCGTTCACTTCGCGCCGGCCGTCGGGGCAGCCGCCACGCGCGCTCCCCCTTCGCGCTTCGCGCGATACATGGCTTCATCAGCAGCGGCGAGCAGCTTTTCGGGCTCACCGCTGCGCTCCGTTATCGGATAGGTCGCCACACCGCAGCTCAGACCGATCGGGGCACGCTCTCCGTCGTCGAACAGCAACGGAGTGGCATTGAACCGCTCGATCAAGCGCCTGGCGAAACCGAGCGCCTCGTCCAGGTCGGTATGCGGTAGGACAAACGCAAACTCGTCGCCTCCGTAGCGTCCGACGATGTCGGTGGCGCGCGCCTGCGCCCGCAATCGACGACCGATCTCGGCGAGCAGCCGGTCGCCCGCAGCATGGCCTCGCGTATCGTTGATCGCCTTGAACCCGTCGAGGTCCACCATGACGACCGACAACGTGGTCTCGTATCGCTCCGCGCGCAGGTACTCCTCACCGAGGCGATGTCGCAAATGGCGCATGTTGCACAGGCCGGTCAGCTCGTCGGTCGTCGCCAACTCGGCGAGTCGCTCATTGGCCCGCTGCAGCTCGCGGTTCGCTTTCTCGAGCCGTTCGTAAAGCTCTCGCTTGCGAAGGTTCGCCCGGATTCGCGCGTCGATCTCGGCCAGCGAGAACGGCTTGACCACGTAATCGTCCGCCCCGGCCTCGAAAGCGGCGACTTTGGCTCTCTCCGTGCGGTGAGCCGAGAGCATCACGACGGGAATCGCTGCCAACGTCGGGTCGGCTCTCAGCACGCGGGCTACCTCGATACCGCTCCTGTCGGGCAGCTTCAGATCAAGCAGAATCAGGTCTGGCCGCTGCTGGCGCGCGCGATCGATTCCGGACTGCGCGTCGCCGGCCTGATCGATCGCGACACCGGCCTGGCGGCAGAGCGTGGCCACGAGATCCCGCACGTCGGGATCGTCGTCGATCACCAGCACCCGTCGCCTGGGAATCTGTGTCATCACCGGAGCGGTCCTCTCATCGGCTGGACAATTGCTCTTTCACCTAGTCCTGCATCTGGCGAAGCACTGCCGGTGTCTCCCAATCGTCGCGGTCGAGTCGGTCGATGTGCGGCATCGTGCCGTCGTCCGGAAAATCCAGGTCTTCTAGCGTGCGTTGAATCGTCGGCGGGACGACGATGGGCGGTGGCTCGGTGACAGCGCTCGCAGGTCTGCGCTCGTCTCTTTGCATCGTGGATTCGATCGGCGCGCGGCGAGCCTGGCTCGTCTGTGTTCCGCCATCGAAGCCAGTGGCGATCACCGTCACCTTGACCTTGCCTTTCATTTCGGGACGCGAGACGTAGCCGAACAGAATCGTGGCGTCCGGATCGCTGTGATCGTGAATGATCTTCGCCGCATGATTGACCTCGTGAAGGGACAGGTCATCACCGCCGGTGATGTTCAAGATCACGCCCCTCGCGCCTTGGATGGAGGCGTCCTCGAGAAGTGGCGAGCTGATTGCTTGCTGGGCCGCCTCTACGGCGCGGTTTTCACCTTCCCCGACACCCGTGCCCATCAGCGCCATGCCCATTCCCTGCATCACCGTTCGCACGTCCGCGAAATCGCGGTTGATGTCACCGGTTTCGAGAATCAGGTCCGAGATGCCCTGAACCGCCTGCCGCAGCACTTCGTCGGCCATCATGAACGCCTGAGGAACCGAAGTGCTCGGATCGACCGTGCTCAGCAACTTGTCGTTGGGAATTGTGATCACGGTATCGACCGAGCTGCGCAGCTCGGCGAGCCCGCTCTCGGCTTGCTGGCGGCGACGGCGACCTTCGAACGAGAACGGCTTGGTCACCACCGCAACGACGAGGGCGCCGAGCTCGGCGGCGAGCCCTGCGATCACGGGTGCCGCACCCGTACCGGTGCCACCCCCCAGACCCGTCGTAATGAAGACCATGTCGGCACCGCTGAGCAGCTCGAGTAGCCGCTCGGTGTCCTCGAGAGCCGCCTCACGGCCGACGTCCGGACGCGCGCCGGCACCGAGCCCGCGCGTCAGCTTCGCGCCGATCTGAACCTTGATCGGCGCCTGATTGGCTCGAAGTGCCTGAACGTCCGTGTTGACCGCGATGAACTCGACGCCAGCGACGCCGGCGCTGATCATCCGATTGACGGCGTTCCCGCCACCGCCACCGACGCCAACCACCTTCAGTACCGCGCCGGGTGGGGCGTCCGGCTGGGCGAGATCGCTCGCATGGGCCGGATCCGCGAGCCGGATCAGCTCGCCGCGCCGCGGCGGAGCGTCACTTCGTTCGCGGCGATTCGGCACGGTTCGCTCTTCGATGTCATCGACAGTGAATCGCAGCTTCCCGCCAGAGCCGCCAGAGCCGCCAGAGCGTTGTGCGCTGCGTTTTTTCCTTTCCGTCATCCCTGAGACCTCCCTACTCGATCAGAACGTCTCACCGAACCAAGACGTCGCCCGGCGCCAGCGACGCCGAAATCCTCCGCCCACGCGCGTAAGCGGAGAAGCCACGCGCCGACCGCGCTTTCGCTCCCGGCGCCCGCGTCGCAGCTCCCACAAAGCCAGACCGACCGGTGTCGCGAAGCTGGGTGCGCATACGTCCTCGATTAGTCCCGCGACACCGCGCGGAACCCCCTGGCGCACGGGCATGCCGAGCTTTTCCTCCGCAGTCTCGAGTATCCCTTCCAGATTCGCCGAGCCACCAACGAGCACGGCACCCGCGCGGGCGCGTTTCGCCAGGCCGAAGCGTTCGATCAGCTCACGAGAAACTTCGAAAATCTCCTGCACGCGCGGCGCGACGATCTGCGTTAGCAGCCCTTGGGCGATGACTCGCGGCGGCCCACCACCGACGGACGGCACCTCGAGCGGCACGTCGTCGTCGGGACAGGGTACCGAGCGCGCGTGACGGCGCTTGAGCTGCTCGGCATCCGGCACAGGTGTACGCAAGACGATCGAAATGTCGTTGGTGATCAGCCCACCAGCGATCGGTAACGAGCCGGTAAACCACAGCGCGCCCCGCTCGAACAACGCCAGATCCGTCGTTCCGCCGCCGCAGTCGATCAAGAAGACGCCTTGATCGAGCTCTTCAGGACTGAGCACCGCCTCTGCCGCAGCCAGCTCCGGATAAACGAGCGAGACGACATCGACCTGTGCTGTGTTGAGCGCGGACACGACGTGTTGAGCTGCCTGTGTCGGGGCGGTGACGACGTGGACACTGGCTTCGAGCCGCGAGCCCGTCATGCCAACCGGGTCTTGTATCCCAGTCTGCCCATCGAGCGTGTATTCCTGCGGCAGCACGTGCAGGATCTCCTGCCCCGCCGGTATCTGCACGGCACGCACCGTGTCGAGCACTCGTTGCAGATCCTTGCGCGACACGATCCGGTCGCGGCTCGAAATCGTCACCACGCCGCGCGAAGTGAAGGAGCGCGCCTGTGCCGCAGGAACGGAGGCGAGCACGGCCTCGATCTTGCGGCTGGCCATCGTTTCCGCCTCTTGGATTGTCTGTCGGATCGAGGAGACGAGCGCCTCGAGGTTGACGATCACCCCCTTGCGAATTCCATTCGTCCGGTGCGAGCCGATCCCCAACACCTCGATACTGTCGGGAGAGCAGACCTCGGCGATCACACAGCAGCAGCGGTGAGTTCCCAGATCGATCGACGCGATCGTGTCCTGGCTCTTGGCCATGGCAGTCATCTCCGAACGGGATCGTCGCGCTCGGGCGCGACGGTCAGGCGGTTGTGAAAACGAAGATCGACGGCACGTCCCGGTGCGAGCTCGGCGATCCGGTCACGCCACGCGAACAGTTGCTCGAGATTTCGTTGCGGCTGGGCACGGTCGAGCCACAGCGACGGCGCCTGCTCACCAGGTCGCAGAACGATCCGATCCGAAGGTGACAGATCGACCACCGTTCCCGGGGGTGGCGCCTGTCCGGTGACGCGAATCAGCGCCTCCAAGGCGGCCAGCGCAGCCAGATCCCCGGAGGCGAGGCGCGTGTCACCCTCACGTGTCTCGAGACCCTGAAGCCAAGGAAGCTCGCCGTCGCGCGCCTGCCCGGTGCCACTTGGAAACAGCGCCCCAGCGCGATCGACGAGCCAGATCTGTTGCGCCAGCGCGAGCCTGGCGAAGCCCGTGCGCTCGCGGATCCGCACCTCGAGCGTGTCGGGCATGCGCCGGGCGACGAGCGCGGTCTCGACGGCGGGTAGTGCCTCGACCTCTGCACGCAACGGTGAGAGCCGCACGAGCAGAATCGGCTCCCCGAGCGTTCGCGAAACGATGCTGCGAATGCGGGCGGGCTCGAGCCGCTGCGCACCGCCGATGAGGATCTGGCGCACTCGCAGCGCCGGGGAGACCGCGAGCCGATGCAGGCCGTACGCCGCTGAGCCGGCCACAGTCACCAGCAGCGCCGCCGCCGCCAGCGCCCACCAGCGAGAGCGCTTTTGGCGACGTGGCCGACGCTTCGCCCTACCGAGTGAGCGCAGCATGCTTTTCATCACTGATCCCTCCAGATCTCGACTTCCAAGCGCGGGCTCGATCCCATCGCGCGCTCGAGCTGTTCGCGTACGCTGTCGATCAGTGCCAACACATCGCTCGCCCGAGCCTGTCCGCGGTTGACGATGAAATTGGCGTGCACCCTCGATACCTCGGCGTCACCGATGCGGATTCCTTTCAGGCCGAGCTCGTCGATCAGGGCGCCCACCGATTGTTGAGGCCAGTTGGCGAACACGCAGCCCGCAGATCGTTCCGTGAGTGGCTGCGTGCGACGGCGTCGATCGCGAAACGCTCGAATGCGCGCTTGAATCGCCTGCGGATCGTCGAGCTCGAGTCGAAGCACGGCGCCGAGCACCAGCAGCCGTTCGCGGGCGACGACGCTGTCGCGGTAGCCGAACTCGTCGGCGTGCACGATTCGTTCTTCGACCGTGCCGTCGTCTGCAGCGAGCCACAGCTTCTCGGCTACGTCGGAAAACCACGCATCATTCGCTCCCGCGTTCATGCGAATCGCTCCGCCGAGCCGCGCCGGGATCCCCTCCGCGAACTCGAGCCCGGCCAGCCCCTCGCGAGCCGCCCAGCGCACCAGTCCCGGCACCGGTTGGCCTGCCGGCACGGCGATGTGCGTTTCGTCGATGCGATGGGGCTCGCCCGTCAGCTCGTGAGTGGCCAGCACGACTGCACGGATCCCCTCGTCAGCGACGATGACGTTGCTGCCACCGCCCAGCAGGCGCACCGGCAGCGATCCCTCGCGCAGCGCAGCGTGAGCGCGCGCTGCCTTCTCGGTCGTGTCGGGGACGAACAACCACGCCGCGGGGCCGCCGACCCGCATCGTCGTCAGCGGTGCGAGCGGAGCTTCGGCAAGAGCGCGCACGTTCAGCTGCGCGGCGATCTCACCGTAGCTGGACATCGGACCGGCCATGCACTCCTCCGCTCTCACGCGGTCTGCCCGCTGCGGGCAGCGAGCCGCTCGACGATCCGCGCACCGGCCCGCCCCACGCTGCCGGCACCGAGAGTCAGCACCACGTCACCCATCCGCGCACGATCGAGTAGAGTCTCGATCGCGTCGTCGATGGAGCCGGCGAAACAAACATCGCGGTGCCCGTGCTCGGCGATCGCTGCCGCAAGCTTCTCTGCGTTCACGCCGCCCACAGGTGGTTCACCCGCGGCATAGATCTCGGTCAGAATCAATGCGTCAGCCTCGTAGAAGCTGCGCGTGAAAACTTCGAAAAGGTCGGCTGTGCGCGAGTAACGGTGCGGTTGAAACAAGACCATGATGCGGCGCTCGCCGACCGCTTCGCGAAGAGCCACCAGCGTGGCCACGATCTCTGTAGGGTGGTGTCCGTAGTCGTCAACGACGAGTACGCCTCCCGGTTCTCCGAGCCGCTGCATGCGCCGGTCGGCACCGGGAAACTCCTCCAGTGCCGCGGCGGCCACGCGAAGCGACAGGCCCAGCTCGTCGGTCACAGCCAGGGTGGCTAGCGCGTTGAGGACTTGATGACGCCCCGGCGTGTTCAGCGAGACCCGCAGGCCAGGCGCCGAGCCATGCCGCAGCATGAAGCGCGACGCGAAGCCGCGAGTCTCGACGTCGGACGCTCTGAAGTCAGCCTGAGTCGCCAATCCATAGGTCACGACCCGCCGGTCCAAACGGGGAAGAACCGCCTGCAAGCCCTCGTCATCGAGACAGGTGACGGCTGCACCGAAGAAGGGGATCTTGGCCAAGAACTGCACGAACGCTTCGTGCAGATTCTCGAGCGTTCCGTAATGCGCCATGTGCTCGCGATCGATGCCCGTGACGACCGCGATCGTCGGAAACAGGCGCAAGAACGAGCCGTCCGACTCATCGGCCTCGGCGACCAACAAATCCCCGCGGCCGAGCTTGGCGTTGCTGCCCAAAACACCGAGCCTGCCACCACTCACGACCGTCGGATCGAGTCCGGAGCGTGAGAGCACCAGCGCCAACATCGCGGTCACGGACGTCTTGCCGTGCGAGCCGGCCACTGCGACGGAGTGCTTCATGCGCATCAACTCACCGAGCATTTCCGCCCGTGGAATGACGGGGATGCGCAACCGGTGTGCCTCGACGATTTCTGGGTTCGCCGAAGGGACCGCCGAGCTGACGACCACGACGTCCGCGCCGCGAACGTGATCTGCAGCGTGATCGGCGTGCACGCGCGCGCCGAGCTCAACCAGCCGCGACGTGATCTCGCTCGGCTGCGCGTCGCTTCCGCTGACCTGGTAGCCCAGGTTGAGCAGGACCTCGGCGATGCCGCTCATGCCGGAGCCGCCGATGCCGATGAAGTGCACGCACCGCACGTTGCCGAGCCTCATGCTGCACCTCCGGCGAGTTTCACGATCAGGTCGGCCACGCGCCGTGCCGCGTCCGGGCGTCCGAGCCGGCGTGCGGCTGTACCGATCGCCGAAACACGCTTCGGATCGTGGGCGAGCCGCTCGATTTCCTCGCGCAGCCGCTCTCCAGAGAGCTCGTCGGGGTCGATCACCACGGCCGCTCCGCCGTCAGCGAGCGCACGCGCGTTGGCACGCTGGTGATCGTCGGCGGCGAACGGGTAGGGCACGAGAATCGACGCGCGGCCGGCAGCGGTCAGCTCAGCAACCGTCGTCGCGCCGGCCCGAGCGACCACCACGTCGGCTTCGGCGAGCCGCCGCGGCATGTCGTCGAGAAACGCCAGCACTTCGACATGCGCCGTGGCGCGAGCTTTCTCGGACACCGCTGGACCGGCTTCGCGGGCCGCCCGAGCGGCCTCACGCACGCGTGCCAGATCTTCCTCTCCGGTCTGCAGAGTGAAGACGAGCGGTAAACGAGCCAGCGCCCCCAGTGCTGCGATCCAAGCCTCGTTGAGCGCCTGGGCACCACGGCTGCCACCGAACGAGAGCACCCGCCGCACGGGACGGTCCCCACGCTCGGGAACCGAGGCGATCTCCGTCCGCACGGGATTGCCGGTCAACACGGTGCGCCCTCGCAGCAAGTCGCCGCTTGCGGGAAAGCTCACGGCCACCGCCGAGGCGAAGCGCGCCAGCGCCCGCGTCGTCCGGCCTGGAATCGCGTTCTGCTCGAGCAGCAACGTCGGCACGCCGAGCAGCAGCGCCGCCAACACAGCAGGGCCCGACGCGAATCCGCCGACCCCGACCAAAACCAGCGGCCGACGGCGGATGAAGCGCAGCAGCAACCGCACGGTCGCGCTGGCAGCGAGCCAGCTCGCACGCAGGCCGCGCGCGAGCCCCTGACCTGCCAGCCCGGCCATCGGTAGCACGGACAGTGCGATCTGGGCGCGGGGGACGAGCCGTTCTTCGACGCCGCCGCTCGCACCGATCCACAGTAGCGGCCAGTGCGGGTGGCGACGGCGTAGCTCGTCCGCCACGGCCAAGCCTGGAAACACGTGGCCACCGGTGCCGCCGCCGGCGATCACGATGGCACGATCAGCCGCCATGCCGAGTCCCTCGCAGCGAGACGTTGAGCACGAGACCCACGAGCGCGCAGCTGGCGACGAGCGAGCTGCCGCCCGTCGACAGGAAAGGCAGAGGAAGGCCCTTGGTCGGCAACATCCCCAGTGCGACGCCGGCGTGACACAGCGCCTGGCCGCAGAGCAGCATCGTCGCGCCCATGGCGATCAGCCGCCCGAACGGATCGGCAGCCCTCTCTGCGATGCGAAGACCGCGCCACGCGAGCACGCAGAAAGCCAGCAGCACTGCGAGGCTGCCGAGCAGACCGAGTTCCTCCGAGATGATGGCGAAGATGAAATCGTTGTCCGCTTCGGGCAGGAAGAAGGCTTTCTGCGTCGAAGCACCGAATCCTTTGCCGAGAAGACCGCCGGAGCCGACCGCCACGAGCGACTGCTGCAGCT
>CP070706.1:1669561-1675006 GCA_020350085.1 Acidobacteriota bacterium | reverse complement strand
ATCGCGGCAAGGAAACGTCTCGAGCGCGATCGAGCGGGCGGAGCGAGCACTGGCGCTCAATTCTGAGTCGAGTGACATGCTGGCGCTGCTGGGCGAGTTGCACTGGAAACGCGGCGAGCCGGCCGTGGCGAAGCGGTACTGGGAACAGGCACTCGAGCTCGAGCCTCAGAAGGCAAAGACGCTGTCGAATCTGGCACTGGCCTGTTGGATCGAGGGGCAAAGACAGCGGGCGGTCGAGCTGTGGCGCGAGGCGACGCGCAGCCCCGAGGCTCCGGCCGAGACCTGGGTCAACCTGGCCCGGGCCTACGAGCAGCTCGGTGAGACGGCTCGAGCCCGTCGGGTCTACAGGGAACTACTCGGCCGCGAAGATGCTGATCCCGCACACCGCCAGCAGGCACGGGAGCGACTCCGGTCCTTGGGTGAGGGGCTCATGAATGATCCGAGTTAGCGGCGATTAGCGAGTCGCCTGGTGGGTATTCGACGCCGCGACGACCCGGTCGGTGCGCTCCAGAATCAACGCGAAGCTGAAGTAATCGTTCGGTCGTGTGCGGTCCTTGAGCTGCTCGCGCAGCGTGTAGCTCTGCTCCATCCAGTGGGCGAGCTTTTCACCGTATCCGCGGCCCATCAGCTTGAAGCCGTACTCGAACGCGCCGCGATTGGTCATGATGATGAAGTCCGGCGGACTCGAGCGGAAAGCCTCGACGATTCGATCCTCACCGAACATGATGAACTCCGGCGGCATGAAATTGAAGAAAGGAGTCGGGTTGACGCGCCGCGTCAGGTAGTTGATCAACACGCCCTCGGGGAGAACCGCAAGCGTCGCATCTGCGGGAGCGAGTGCCTCGAGGCGTGCGATGACTTCGTTCATGAACGCCCCTCGGGCACCCGCGACGATCGTGTCGGCTCCCGAGCCGACACGAACGGTGCGAGCGTGGTAGGCGGGCGCACTGACGCCAGCGTAGATCACGAGGGTGGCAAGGAGCGCGCCGAGTACTCCGGCACGAAAAGTCCAACCGCAACGTCCGCGCTGCTCGATCACCCGCGGCACACCCTCCAGCAGCACGAGCACGACCATCAGCATGGCCGGCATGGCGAGAGCGAATCCGTAGTGCAAAAAGCGCACTCTCAGGATGATCTTGAGCATCAACAGCCCCGCGAAGAGTACCGACGAGAGCTGCAGAATGAGGCTCGTGGACTCGCTCGCCGGACGGCGCTTGCGCCAGCGTGAGAACAGAAAGACGCCCGTCAGCGCGACGAGCAGCGGCAGCGGGCGTGCGACGTTTCTCCAGTCGAGGACGTCGCGGCTGGCGAAAACCAGCCACCCGGCGACGAGGGCGACACCGGCGCGGAGCAGCGAGCGAGATCGAGCGTTTCTGCTGCTGGCCAGAGCCAGAACCGAGAGCGGCACGAGCAGCAGCGCCCACAGGCCTAGCCAAGCGGCCATCGCGCTGATGCTCTCGCCGAGATCGAGCGTCCCCATCACCTCGCGATAGAACCGCAGCTTGGAGAGCTCGGGTTGATGGAGGTAGAGCCAGGGTCCCAGAGTGCCGCGCACGGCATCGGTAAGGCCGAGTCGTGGCGAAAGGAACCCGATCGTGACGACACCCGGTGCGATCATCCCCGCGAGCAGCATCGAGCCGTGATGCCACAGCGTCTGCGCCGCCGTGTGGACGCTGCGAGCGTGCAACGCCAGCCCCAGCGCGACAGCGGGAAACAGCGCGACGAAGAACTCCGCTTTGGTCAGGAAGACCAACCCCAGCAGCACTCCGATGACGGTGATGAAAGAAGGCCGTGGTCGGCGCATATGACGGCCGAGCAACGCGAGGCAGGCCAGCGAGAGCGCCGTGGCGTGTGTCATCTCGTGAGAGTAAGGGGAAAGAAAGTTGTAATTCCCGTTGTCGCCATACTGAGCAAAGGCGAACAGAAAGACGAATACGAGTGCGATGACGAGTCCACCGCGACGACTCGTCATCTGCCATCCGAGCCGATACAGCAACAAGCAGATCAGCAATCCGATCACGGCGTTGGTGATGGCGAGCGAGAGGAAGCTCACGCCGAACAGACGAAAGATCGAAGCGTTGAACCATGGTGACAGCGGACCATTGAAGTAGGAGATCTCGCTGTAGAGCAGGTCTCCTCGCGTCAGCCGCCATGGAACGTACAGCTCTCGACCAAAATCGATCCACACATCCGGCCACTTGGACCAGGTCAGCTGCAGGAGAACGACGAAGATCAGTGCGATCAGCGCGGGGGGGCCCAGGGCCGCGGCCAACCTCAATCGGCTGCCAGTAGACCGATGGGCTTGGAGTGTACGCCAGCTCATCGGGCTAAGGATACGACAAGTGGGCGGACGCATGGCGGGCGAAGACAAACGAGTGTGAGCAGTCGGATGCCGGCCGATGGCCGTGGACCGTCTTCTCTCATTCTGAGGCACGAAGAGCGGTCCCGGCTTCAGAGTGCGTGTTCAGCCTCCGAGCATCGGCACCGATGCCGCGGCGGACACAGGTTCAACGCGGGGAGGATCGATGTTCTCTGAGAGCTGGGTTTCGTTGACGGCGATGTCGATGAGTGTCGTGCTTTCGACAGCGGCCGGCTCGGATCAATCGATCTGCTCGAGCTGCCACAATCGGCTCTCGCGCTCGGAGCCGTCCGGCTCGGCGACGTGGCCCGCGGAAGACATATGCGTCGGCTGCCATGGGGCGATCGTCGCGGAGGCACCGAGCTTGGCCGGAGAGAGGCCCGAGTCGATTCGCTCGGGTCATGTCAGTTAAGAAGGCGTCGCCTACCCGGCCGTGGTGGCCCGCGGTGAGTCGGACCTCGCGAGATTCGACTGCTTGTCGTGCCACGGTGCACACCCAAGCGGCCAGCCGTATCAGCTGCTCGTCACCCGCCTGTAGTCACGAGAGCCAAGCGAGCCGCATCCGTTCTGCGACCGGTCGGTCGATGATCGCTCCTGCTCTGGAACGATGGCGCCATCACCGCTATGATCGCGAGGCTCGCAGTGCAACGCATGAGCAGCGCCGGGGGGCATCCTCAGGAGTCTCGATCACAGCGTGAGCAAGCCGAAGCGCCGCAAGCAGCAGATACGTCGTCAGCAGGCTCGGGAGCGCGAAGCAGGCCGCGCGAGCGAGGCGGCTTCTGCTCGCCAGCTGCCGGGGTGGAAGCAGGGCCTGTTCGCCGTCGTGGCAATCGCACTGTTTTTCGTCCTGTTGGAGCTGGCTCTCGCGCTCGTCGGTGTGCAGACAGGATTGCACCGGGAAGATCCCTTCGTCGGTTTCGTGTCGAATGTGCCGCTTTTCATCGAGTCGTCGGCAGCGGACGGCCGAGAAATCATGATCACCGCGCCCAACAAACGCGGCTTTTTCAATGAGCAACGCTTCACTCGCAGCAAGCCTGCCGGTGTCTATCGCATCTTCTGTGTGGGCGGATCGACCACCTACGGCCGTCCGTACGACGATAGGACGTCGTTTGCGGGCTGGCTGCGCGAGCTGTTGCCGGTCGCCGACGCTCACCACGAGTTCGAGGTGATCAACGCCGGCGGCATCAGCTACGCCAGCTATCGCGTGGCCCGACTGATGGAAGAGCTGGTGCGTTACGAGCCGGATCTGTTCATCGTCTATACCGGTCACAACGAGTTTCTCGAACAGCGGACGTACGGGTCGCTGCGCGAGGTTCCGGGCGTGATCACCCAAGCTGCCGCGATACTCGCTCGGACGCGCACGTGGACGGCGATCAGCGGCCTGATCGCCCCGCCGCAGCCGACCTCGCTCGACGGGCTCGACGGGCGCGACGGGCGCTTCCAGCTGCCAGAGAACGTCGATGCGATTCTCGATCATTCGGCGGGACCGGAGCGTTATCAACGCGACGACGCACTGCGCGAGAAAATCCTCATGCATCTGCGGGTCAGCCTCGAGCGGATGGTGGACATCGCGCGCGGTGCCGGTGCCGAGCTGCTGTGCGTCACGCCGGCCTCGAATCTCAAGGACTGTGCGCCGTTCAAGAGCCAGCACACGGATGGCATGGACGCCGCGGCAGCAGAACGGTTCCGAGAGCTGATGGCGCGAGCGCGCGGGCTGCTGGAAGAGTCTCGTGGGGCCGAGGCGCTGAGCGTCCTCGATGAGGCGCTCGCGATCGATCCACGTTACTCCGAGGGACACTTTCTGCGGGGACGGGCGCTGCTGGCCGAGGGCAGGCTGGACGAAGCCAAGCCGGCCTTCGAGCGCGCGCGCGACGAGGATGTGTGCCCGTTGCGCGCGCTTTCGCCGATGCAGCAGCTCGTCACACAGGTTGCGCGAGAGAAGAATGCCGCCCTCGTCGATTTCGTCGACGTCATCGAGCAGCGGACGAGGGCCGAGACAGGACAGGCCAGCGCGGGACAGGAGTACTTCCTCGATCACGTTCATCCGACGATCGAGGGGAACCGTCTGCTGGCGATCGCACTGATCGAGGTTCTGATCGAGCGCGGTGTCGTGGAGCCCGCCGAGTCGTGGAACGAGGCTCGGATCAGCGAGGTGGCCTCCAGACTGGAAGAGAGCCTCGAGCCCGAGACTCACGCGCGAGCCCTCGGCAACCTGGCCCTGACGCTGTCATGGGCCGGCAAGATCGAAGAGTCTCGCCGCCTCGCGTTCCAGGCGCTCGAATCGGGGGCGGAGGATCCGACGATTCTCGCGATGGTCGCCCGTCACTTCGCCAGGGAAGGTGATTTGCAGCAGGCTTTGCTCTATCTGCGCAGGGCGCTACGGGCCAATCCAAGCAGCCCCGTGACGCACTATCAGCTTGGTCTGCTGCGCGCCCAGCGCCAGGAACTCGAGGCGGCTGCGGCACACTTCTTCCTCGCGAGTCTGCTCTGGCCCGAGGATGCGGATTCACATTTCCAGCTCGGCATGGTCATGGCGCGCCGCGGGCGCTTCGGGATCGCCCTCGAGAGCCTGCAGCAGACGCGACGGCTGAACCCTCGACGAGCTTCGATCGAAGAGCTGATTCGACAGGTGCGGCAACAGCTCGAGGGGAGCACCGGCGCGCCCGGACCAGCAAGACTGTCGCTGACGAAGTATCCGTCGGGCGCCGTGCGCACGGCGGCCCAGACGCGCCGCGGGCCCGGCGGCGAGTACGTGACCGACGGCATCTGGACCGAGTGGTACGAGAACGGCGATCTCGAGGGCTTCGCCGATTACGAAAGGGGGGACATGGTCGGCGATCCGGTAGTTTGGGATGCCGACGGAAACCGGCTCTCACAGGCGCCAGCCCCTCGACCGTAGAGCTTCGCGATCGACGCTAGTCGAGCGCCAAGCTGCCCTTGACACCTTCGGCAGCCGGAAGGGGCCGCTGCTCGCGCTTGTCGAACAGGAAATCGCCCATGACCAGGTAGTCGGCCTCGGTTCGCATGAAGCAGCGGTAAGCGTCTGCCGGAGTGCAGACGATCGGCTCGCCGCGCACGTTGAAGCT
>CP070706.1:1666491-1669461 GCA_020350085.1 Acidobacteriota bacterium | reverse complement strand
CCAGTGCAACGTCTGGTCCACCGGCAGCAGGTGCGGCAGGGAATTGCAGTCGCCGGGCTGCTCGAGCGGCGTGCCGCACGTGTCCGGGTTGACGACGAGGTCGTTGACCCACTTGACGCGCACGGGCCGCGTCCACTTAGCCTCGATCGTCAGCGCCGGATAGTTGAAGGTGCCGCCCTGGGCAACGGTCCCGGGCGCGGCCAGCGAGCCGTAGCTCCAGACGGTCGTTTGCGGGCACGGCGCCCCGGCGCAGCCGGTCGGACTCGACGGCAGCAGCAGCTGATCGAACTGCCGCACCGCGATCTCGTAGTACTCGATCTTCTTGCCGCCCTGCTGCTTGATCGTGTCGCTCAGCGGCATGACCGGCGGAATGATGAGGGGGTCGACGAACTTCTCGACCTCCGTCGGGCAGAGCGAGCCGCCCGGCGGGGCGAGACAGTCGGTCTGAGCTACGGAATCGATGCTGCTCGCAAACGCGATCAGCAGCAAGGCCGCCGACACTGCGAGCAGTCTCGACCCTGTGGTGCCGATTGTCGGACGCGATCGGCGATACGTAACTTCCATTTTCTCTCTTCCTCCTTGCTTTTGCGCACATTGGGGCTGAGAATAGTCGCGACTCGACGACCGACTCGACGGACTTCAATCGCCGTCATCAAAACGCTTCAGGTCCCCTCGCCCCGCGCACGCGTTGATGTGAAAACGCTGCTCAGAGTCGACAGCATTATACGCCCAGAAAAGCGAGCAAAGAACAAGAAAATAAAGCCTCGCGAGGCTGATGACATCGAGCGAATCTAACAAATATTACTATGCAGGAAGGTTTGTCGGGCGCTCGGCAGCTCGCTGTGTCAATGCCGGGTTTCTTTGTTCATTGCATCTCGCAATGAACGACCAAAGAGAAACGGTCAGAGATTACAGGCTAGTCAGTATGGTGCGCGGTGAGGGACGCGTTCCGATGCGAAGCCCGGCCCGTTCAACGCCAGCGGCGCTCGGTCGTGCGGAACGAGCCGTAGCTAGTGGGGGCGACGAGGCTCCAGACGAGATAGACCCAGCCGCGCGCGAACCACGGCCACTTGCTCAGGGCGGACCACAGGTGCGCGCGGGCTTCGGACAACTGCTCGCGCCGATCGGCGCTGCGCTCGAGAAGCTCGCGGCCGATGCGAAGGTGCTGCTTCGCGCGCGTGCGGCGCATCAATCGCCGATGCTCAGCGCAGAACGACGGCTGCTCGGCCTCGATGCGATCGAGGATTCGCAGCCAGGCTCTGGCGTCCATGGCGATGTCGCCGCTGACGTTTCCGGGGTGGACGCGCCGGCGAACGAGCGGCTCGGCGAGCAGCACCATCGGCACCTCGAAAGAAAGCGGAATCCACATCGCGCAATCGACCGCGTAGTTGCGGAAGCTCTCGTCGAAGCTGCCGAAGTGCTCGAGAACGCTTCGACGGGCCACGGGGGGCCGGCCACTGCCAACGCCCGTGTCGCGTCCGATCATTCCTTCCGGAGTGAAGTACACGCCGGGCGACTTCTTGGTGTGAACGTGCCCGACGAGCCGTCCGCCGGGATCGATGGTGCGCTCGGCTAGAAACACCGCGCCGGCGTCCGGATACCGCCGCAACGTGTCGATCACCGCCTCGACGAGTCGCGGCTCCCACAGATCGTCCGAGTCGAGAAAGCCGATCAGCTCGCCGCGGCTCGCGCGAATCCCGGCGTTTCGCGCGGCTGCGAGGCCGGCGTTTTGTTGTCGCTTGGACACGATGCGATCACGAAATCGCGACAGGACTTGCTCGGTCCCGTCGGTCGAGCCGTCGTCGATGACCACGCACTCGACGCGGGGATGCGTCTGTGCGAGCACGCTCTCGATCGTCGCGGCCACATAGTCCGCACGGTTGTAGGTCGGAACCACCACGGAAACGAGCGTGTCGGGCCCGAACGGCTCGCTCATCGGTTTCTCGCTTCGAGTGCTGGCTCGCTCATGAAGACGCCCTCGCTGCGGGCTCCAATTCTAGTCCTCGGACAACTCCTGGTGGCCCGCCATGACCGGCCGAGAGGTCATTGCCCTCGGGGCGCAAACCGCGTATACGAAGGAGGGCGGCTTGGTCCGAGAGTGATGCGTCGCGAGAGGTTCGCACGGTAAGTCTCAGCCAGTCAGGCAATTATGGGACGCCTCAAGCTGGGCGAGCGTACTCGCATGCTCCAATCTGTCGGGCGCTGCCCCGTCCGTGCTCGGAGAGCCGAGAACCGAAATGAACGTGTGTTCCCATTGGAGGAGAGGCCGGTCCATGCCACGAGAGTCCGCTTCCGCCGTCGTTCGTCCGTTATGCGTTCGTCCCTCCCGCGTACCGCTCGCGCTACTTCTCGCTGGCTTGTTGATGCTCTTGCCAGCGCTCGCCTTCCAGCGGGAGCACACCCCGTCCCGCTTCGAGCACCTGGCCAAGCCCGCTGCAGGCGGGGTGATCGGGCTGCGGGCCCGCTCGCTCGAAACCTTGCCGGAGGGCGATCCGCTGCGCGGCGGATGGGGCCAGTTCTCCGCGCAGCAGGCACGCCCGTGGCGCGTGTGGATCAACGCGCGCTCCGGCCTGCCGTCGCTCGCCTACGGAGGCGGGATCGCCTGGATGCCGGGCCCCGGCAACAGCCTGCCCGCGGGGCCGCTGCCGACGATCGAACAGCTCGCCGAGACCGCCGAGCAGTTCCTCAGGGAACACCCGATGCTGCTCGGCCGCTGGGGCGGCCAGCTGGAGCTCGATCTCGAGGCCTCCGGGTCGGTCGACGAGCGGCTCTACAGGATCACCTTTCGTCAGGTAGTCGAGGGTGTGCGCGTTCAGGGAGCCCGGTACGACTTTTTCGTCACGCAAGGCAACCTGGTCTCGTTCGGCGCGACGAGTTGGGCGCCGGTGCGGCGCGGCGTGGTTCCGGCCGTCTCGGTCGGCGACGCCCGGCGCGCCGTCGACGAATATCTCGGCATCACGCGGCCCGGTG
>CP070706.1:1663098-1666391 GCA_020350085.1 Acidobacteriota bacterium | reverse complement strand
GTGACGCTCCAACGCGCGGCGCACCATCTCTGCGGCGCGCACCAGCTCGCCGCTTTCGCGTTGCTCGCGGGCGAGGCGTGCGAGCGTCTCCGGCGGCAGGCTGCTGGTGCCCGCGCCGCCGAGGCTGGCCTCTATCGAGAGCGCTTGATCGATGACCGGTCCGATCTCCGCAGCGGGCACGGCGAAGTTGATGTTCTGCCCTTCGGTGAGCGTGAGCGAGCAGACGCCGACGACACGGCCTTCGCCATCGAGCAGTGGCCCGCCCGAGCTGCCCGGAGAGATCGGCGCCGTGATCTGAATCAGCTCCGGTCCGCCCGCATCGAGCGAGCGGTGCGCGGAGACGATGCCGGTCGAGACGGTGAACTCGTAGCCGCGCGGGTGGCCGATCGCCACCACCGGGGTGCCGACGGCCGGCGGCGGACCCGCGGCCAGAGGCAGCGGGTCGGCCCCGAGACCCGTCACGCGTAGAACGGCGAGGTCGATCTCCTCGTGCTGGTACAGCACCTGCACGGACGCCAGCAGCGCACCGTCGACCGTGCGCACCATCGGCTCGCGCACGCCGTGGACGACGTGCGCGTTGGTGACGACCAGTCCCTTCTCACGGAACACGAAGCCGGTCCCATACGCCGTGTCGTCCGTCCCCTCCACCGTTCCGAGGATCTCGACCACCGACGAGCGGACCTTGCCGGCGAGCGGCTCGACGTCGACGCCTTGCGCCGAAGCCCACCCGCTCATCAGCAGGCCGACGCCCGCCCAGCTCTTCAGTGCGTGTCGCGCGGTCGCTCGCATCAGAGTGCTTCCCGAGCGATGAATATAGGATCCTCGCTCGCGCGCGGCCGCGCGGCTGCACTCCGGCCCGGATGCCGTCCGCTCCAGCAAGAGGCTCCGGGACCAGCTAGCCGAAGACGAGCCAGCACGCGGCCGTCGCGCCGACAGCACCTGCAAGATCCCCAATCAGGCACGCCGGCATGGCGTGGCGCGTACGGCGCAGGCCGACCGCGCCGCCATAGACCGCGAGCACGTAGAACGTGGTCTCGGTGCTGCCATTGAGCGTGGAGACGAGGTAACCGACGTACGAGTCGGGACCGTAGGTCTGCATCGTCTCGGTCATGACACCCATGGCACCGGAACCGGACAGCGGCCGCGTGAGCGCCATCGGCAGCGCCTCGGCGGGAAACCCGACGGCCTCGGTGATCGGCGCGAGCAGGCCGATCACGATGTCCAGCGCTCCCGAGGCTCTGAACATACCGACCGCGACCAGAATCGCGACGAGATACGGGATGATCAGCACGGCCACCTTGAAGCCCTCGCGGGCACCGTGGGTCAGCGCTGCGTAGACCTTGACGCCGCGGCTCCAACCGTAGAGCACCGCAGCGAGGATCACGAGCGGCATCAGCGCCCACGAGACGCCGTAGCGGGCGGCCTCTCCCGCTCCCATCTCGCGGGCCATGCGCGAGAGGCTCCACGCCCCGCCGGCCAGCGCGGCGAGAAACAGACCCGCCGCGGCGAAGGCGCGACCGCGGTGCCAGCGGGGCTCGTCGCGACCCTCCGGCGGTTCGCTCTCGGCGGGCGTCGCTTCGACTTGTTCGGCGGCATCCGAACCCTCATCCACGGCCAGCTCCGGGCGCATCGCGCGGAAGATCGGCAAACGCGCGAGCACCAGCGCCGCGAAGATCGCGACCACGGTCGAAAAGCTCGTCGCCATCAGCGAGGTGACGATGATCGCGGCGGGGTCGGCGGACTCGAGCGAGGCTCGGATGCCGATCACTCCTGACGGCAGCAACGCAACGCCCGACGTGTTGATGGCGAGAAACAGGCACATCGCATCGGTCGTTGTGCCCTTCGTCGCGTTGAGACGGTCCAGCTTGCGCATTGCCTCGATGCCGAACGGTGTGGCGGCGTTGCCGAGCCCCAGCATGTTGGCCGAGATGTTGAGCGTCATCATGCCGATCGCCGGGTGATCGCTCGGCACCTCGGGAAACAGGCGCCGAAACAGCGGTCTCAAACCGCGCGCGATGGCGCGCATCAACCCGCCCTGCTGAACCACCTCGGCCAAGCCCAGGAACAACGCCATCACACCGATCAGCGGCAGCGCGACGTCGATCACCGAGGACTTGGCCGCTCCGAGAGCGGCCTCGGTGACTTCCTCCATACGACCGCCCGCCATGCCGATCAGCACCGCAGCGACGATCAGGAACAGAAAGATGGGGCCCATGGCGGTGCTGATCGTAACCCGGATCCAAGCCCGAACCTGCGCGCGAGCCGAGGATCGCGACCGAGGGGCGGTGGCGGGCGCCCTCGAGCACGCTGAGGCGCTCCGAAGATCCCCTCCGGGGCCTCTCCGGGTCCGTCGGGGGTCCTCATGGGGCTTCGAGGGCCGACCGTGGGGGTCCTTTCGAGGCCGACCCGCTCGGCGGTCACGGCGCTGCCCCACCGGCCGGGCTTGCTCGTGCTGGGCCAGTGACCGAGATTGCCCGGGGATACGCCCCGACGGGGGACCTTTGCAGGTCGCCTCGCTTGGAGAGCTTCTGTGGCCGTTCGTGGGAGCCAGGGAGGGATCACGGCGACCGAGCTGCTGATCGTCGTCGCCGTGCTCGCGCTCATCGTGGTCGTCACGCTGCCCGTGGCGGCACGCTGGGCCAGTCGAGACAACGAGCGGCGATTGGTCGAGGTCGGCAACGCGCTGTTCGAGGCGCTCGAGCAGTACCGCGCCGATCACGGCCAAGTGCCCCCGCCAGGGGCCGGCGCACCAGGCGGCTTCAATCTGCGCACCTTGGCGCCCTTGAGCACGGACGGCTACGTCACCGACAGCGAGCCGCGACTCGCCGCGCTTCGCCGGCGCCGCGTGAGCGCTTACGACAGCATCGCCGGCTCCGAGGCTTATTGGGCCTTGCTCGTCGATCGCGACGATCCCGACGTGCAGGTCATCGTCGCCAGCACCGACGCCTTTCCGCTGCTTCCGGATACCTGGCTCGACGGAGTGTATGTGCTGCGCGGCGAGCGGCTCGAAAAGCAGCGCCGCGCGCGCGCCCGCTCGGAGTCCGCTCGCCGAGAGGCTTCCTCGCTCGAGACGGCGGAGAACTCGCGTGGGTGACCCGCGCAAATACTGGCGAGAGACTGTCGGCGTCGTGTCCGATACGGCTCGCAACGAGCGCTTGCCCGAAAAACATACCGACGCCGAGCCCGACGCCCCCGCGCCCGCCCCGACGCCCACGGAAGCTCCGGCCGCCGCCGTCGGCGCCCGCGTCGCCGGCACGTGGAGCGGTAGCGACCTGACCGCGATCGAGCAGCTG
>CP070706.1:1657381-1662998 GCA_020350085.1 Acidobacteriota bacterium | reverse complement strand
GCTCCCGGCTTCTCGTCGAACTCCTCCTCCAACGCCTGCCGGCGCGTCTGATAGTCCTCGCTTTCGATGGCGGCGCTGAGCGACGTCACGAGCGCCTCGACGAGACCGTCCATGTCCCGCGCGAGCTTCGAGCCGAGACCAGCAGGAAGCCTCAGCAGGCGGGGCTTGACCGGCTCATCGAAGTTGTTGACGTAGCACCACTCGAACGGCGCGGGCATCTTCGCTGCACGCTGAGCGAGGAACTGCTCCAGCACCGTGTGTTTGCCGGTACCCGGCGCCCCGAAGGCGAAGATGTTGAAACCGTCACCATCGACACCGATGCCGAACTCGATCGCGGCGACGGCGCGCGGCTGGCCGAGCGTCTCTTCGAGAGGTGCGAGCTCCTCGGTGCTGGCAAAGTCGAGCTTCGATGGGTCGCAGCGACGGTACAGGAGATCTGGATCGAGCGGCTCGAGGGGTACCACGACCGATTCTCCTCAGAACGGGAGTTCATGCCGCGTTCGATCATGATTTTACACCTTGGCGCAGCCGTGTGTGAGTCGCTGGAGGCTGCTCAGCTCGTCCGCGGCATGTTGATGGATCGCGTCGAGCGTTTTCCCACGACTGAGCCCGGTCGATCGAAGAAACCACATTCCTCACGGGAACGAGGGCGTGCGGACGGCCTCAGGAAGAGGGTCTTACGCACCATCCCGATCAGTCCTCGCGCGCTTTGTCGACGATCTCCTGGAAGACTGGGGACTGCTGAAACGAGTGGCGCAGCTTCTCGTCGTGCAGGCCGGCGAAAATCTCCTGCATCACCGAGCTGGCGTCCCGATATGCGGCGACGGCGGACTGGGACAGATGGCCGCTGATCGAGCCTTCGACTTTTTCGAGCAGGCCGGCCAGCTCGTAGCGCACGCGCCACGTCAGCTCCTTGAGACCCAGCTCTGTCGATGTGCGCGCCGAGCGCTCCAGCAACTCGATCGCGCGCTCCGAGTCACCTCGTGCGGCCGCCACCTGACCGTCGATCTCGAGCAGCCGCGCTTCGTACTGGCCGCCACCGAGCGCCGCCGCCAGCTCTCTCAAGCGCTCGAGCCGGCCGGGCCAGGCCCGCTCGGCGCCCTCGGGCGAGGCTCGTTTGAGATCCAGCCGCAGCTCCTCCTTGATCGACCAATAAAGCGCCAAGAACTCTTCGTGCTGCATGTTGGCCTGACGCGCGGTCTCGATCGCACTCTCGAACAGCTCGACCGCCGCGTCGTGATGGCCCTCGTGCTGGCGGATCTGACCGAGGACGACGAGCGCCGTCGACTTTTCCGCAGGCAGACCGAGATCGTCAGCGATCTGCAGTGCTTCTTCGAGCAGCGGGACAGCCTCCTCGGGTCGATACAGCTTCCAGAGCAGGCGCGCTTGAGAGGTGAGGTAGTCGGGGCGTTCCTTCATCACGCCGAGACGCTCTTTGATGGTTCGTGCCTCCAGCACGGCGCTCAAAGCCTCTTCGTACTCGCCGCGGCGCTCGTGCAGACTCGTGATGTTCTCAAGCGTATTGGCGATGCCGTTGTCGTCGCCCAGCTCTCTCTTGATCTCGAGGGAGCGCTGATAGTAGGTCAGCGATTCCGTCAACCGGCCTAGGCGCTCTAGAGAGTAACCGAGGTTGTTGAGTGACTGAGACGCACCGCGGCGGTCCCAGATCTCGTCTCGGATTCGCAGGGCCTCTTCGAGTCGTTCGGCGGCCGCGGCGGACTGGCCAGACGTCTCCAGCACGCATCCGATCGCGTTGAGAATGTAGGCCTCCAGCCGACGGTTCCGCAGATCGCGACTCAGGATCAACGAGCGGTCGTATTCCGCAAGCGCCGTCTCGTACTCGCCGCGGCGCCAGTGAACATGCGCGATCCGATTGAGGCAGTTGACCGACTCGACCTTCTCTCCGAGCTGCTCGAAGACGTCCTTTGCCGAGCGCAGCTCCTGGAGCGCCTCGTCGAACTGTCCCTGCGCGAACAGCACGCCACCCAGGATGCGCCGCGCCGCAGCGGCCTCGCGGTCCAGCCCGGCGTCGCCGGCGTCCTGAAGCGCTCGAGAGGTGATGGCGATCGCGTCGTCGAAACGAGCTTGCTTGAAGTGAGCCGCGGCCGTACGAACGAGCGCATGGCACGCACGCGGAGCGTCACCGACTGCCTGCGCCAGGCCACGCGCCTGCGCGTAGTGTGCCGTGGCCTCGTCGAACAGTCCAACGATCGCTTCGACTTCAGCGAGCTGCCAGACGATCGCGTGCCGCTGCTCATCGTCGAGAGCGCCGGTGTTGTCTGATGCGAGCTGCTCGGATCGCCTGAGCAGCCTCAGAGCCTCTTCGGTGGCCCACAAGCGATGAGCTCTGCGGCCAGCGGTCAGCAGATACGGAATGGCTCTTGCCCCCTGTCCTCCCTGCTCGAGCTGAAACGCGATCGCGGCGGCCTTCGTCTCGTCATCGGCGGAGGTTTGTTCGAGGTACTCGCCCACCAGCCGGTGATACTCGATGCGCAGCTCAGGCGGGATCTTCTCGTAGAGAACGTCTCGAATCTTGGCATGTGCGAAGCGATAATCGCGTCCTACGGCATGAATGAGACCATAGCGGTGCTCGAGCGCCTGCAGCGTCTTGAGCAGCGGAATGCGCGGCATCTCGAGCGCTGCGCCCAGCGTGGCGGAGTGAAACACGGCTCCCTCGACCGCGGCCATTTCGAGAATCTCGCGTTGCTGCTCGTCGAGCGGCTCGAGGCGCCGCTCCATCAGCGACTGGATCCGATTCGGCAGCGCGACCCGATCGAGCAGCTCGGCCGTGTGCTCGGATCCCCGGCTCCCGGGCAGAAGGTTGTTCTGCTCCAGCCATCGCAGCGTTTCGTTGATGAACAGCGGGTTTCCCGAGGAGTCCTCTATCAGGCGCTGTCTGAAGCTGCTGCGAAAGCGCCGTCCGGGATACCGCTGCTCGAGGAGCACGGACAGGTCTTCCTGCTGGAGCGGGCTCAGATCGATGCGTGTGAAAAGCCCGCTCGATTCGAGACGATCGAGTGTCTCTCCGATCGCCTTTCCGCTCGCATCCGCAGCTTCTTCGATCTCCTCCGGCCGGTAGGCGAGCAAGATCATCAGTCGCGATTTGCGGCAGCGCTGAGTCATCTGCAACAGCAGGCGCAGCGTCGCCTCGTCAGCCCAGTGCAGATCGTCGATGTGAAGAACGAGCGGTCCTTGCTCGGTGAGCGTGGCCATGAACGCCGCGCCGGCGTCGAGCAGGCCGCCGGCGGCGACGTCAACGTCCTCCGAGGCTCCGGCGAGGCCGAGCATCCCCCCGATGACGGAAAGACCTGCGGGCGCCGAGCCATGCGGCGCGACCATCTTCGTCAGCTCGTCAACGGTGGTGATCCCGTAGCTGTCGAGATGCTCCGCGACGGCGTCCAGGATCGGCTGGTATGGTCTGGCCCCCTCGCGGAACAGACAGCGTCCGATCGCGATCGACGCCCCGCGACTCAGCGCGCGCCGGCCGAACTCCTCGGCCAGCGTCGACTTTCCGGCTCCTGCCTCGCCGGTTAGAGCCACTGCTCGGGCGTTCCCCTCGAGCACGTCGTCGAGCAGCCGGTCCAGCTTGTCGAGCTCCAGGGCGCGTCCGACGAACCGCTCGCTCGTGACGGTGGGTGCGGGGCTCGCCGTGACGCCCGACGAGGAGCCCTGCTCGGCGATGGCTTGATGAAGAGCCGCTGACAGTTCGGCAGCGGAGGCAAAGCGCGCGTCCGGCTCGCGCATGATCGAACGCATGATCACCGCCTGGAGCGGCTGCGGAAAATCGGGCCGGTCGGAGCGTATCGGAACGGGCCGGTCGTGCAGCAGGGCGTGGATCGCCTCGACCACGGTCTTGCCGGTGAAAGGGAGCCGGCCGCAGGCCATCTGGTACAAGACGACACCGAGCGAGAACAGATCCGCGCGCGCGTCGACCGGCCGGCCGAGCGCCTGCTCGGGCGCCATGTAGGAGACCGTCCCCAGAATCATGCCGGCCTGAGTGAGCTGCTGCACGGTCGGCATCTCCGAGTCGAGGGATTCGTCCTCGGGCAGGACCAGCTTGGCAAGGCCGAAGTCGGTGATCTTCGGCGTGCCGTCTTCGCTGAAGAGGATGTTGTCGGGCTTGATGTCGCGGTGGATCACGCGGCGCGCGTGGGCATGCGCCAACCCGTCCGCGACGGCGCAGCCGACGCGGACGAGCTCCTCGACCGGGAACGGACCTCTCGCGATGCGGTCGGTCAGGCTGCCACCGCGGAGCAGCTCCATCGCGATGTAGAGCTGATCGTCGACCTCGTCGAGCTCGTAAACGACGGCGATATGCGGGTGACTCAGCTGCGAGACCGCGCGTGCCTCGATCAGGAACCGCTCTCTACCCTGCGGATGCTCGAGCGCCTCTTGCTTGAGGAACTTCAGGGCAACGGTGCGATGGAGTCGCGCATCGACGGCGCGGTAGACCACACCCATCCCGCCGGCACTCAGCTCGGCCTGGATGCGGTAGCTGCCAAATTGGCGGCCGACGCGCTCGCGACGCTCAGAATCGGGCTCTCTCTGCTTTCCTGGCGCCCCCCCTGAGTCAGGGCCGCGAATCCATGTCTCGTCCTTCCCCATGGACGCAGTCTACTGTCCGCGCGGGATCAGTTCGAGACCGCGTGAGGCCTGGGAGCCCGACGTTACGGGATGCAGTCCTCCTCGCCGGAGCGTTCCGGCTCGTCTGCCGATGACCAACCATATTCGGATGTCGTCAAACCGTGGCGATAGCGCACGAGATAGAAGAACGCCTCGCCCGCCTGCGGCCGCGCTCCGTCCGTGCTGTTCGTCGACATCGTGTCCTCGGCGAGACAGCTCACCGAGCCGAGATCGACGATGCCGTCCGCCGCCGCGAGCCGGCGCACGTCACCGCGGCCGAGATCGTAAGCCTCTGCCTCGAAGACGGGCAACCACGAGACCTCGTCCCCGGAGAGCGTCAGCAGAGCCTGACACGCCGGCGGGAACAGCTTCGGGTTGACCGGAATCACGCGGAAGCTGCTGCCGAGATTCCCGCCGCAATCGTACGCATCGACCCGCACGACCGGCTCGTCCATCCCCGGCAGACCGCAGCGCGCCACGACCTCGCACAGCAGCTCGCGCGTGATCTCCAGCGTGTCGTCGCTGAGCAGACCGTTCGGTTCCTCGACGTACGTCGCGCCATCGAACACGAGACAGTCGTCGAGAAACACCTGCTCGAGCACGACACCGCCCGAGGCCCCGTCCTCGTCCGAGGCCTCGAACAAGTCCGTAAACGGCAGCGTCGAGGGAATGATGAACTCATCGGGACGCGGCTTCATCCGCGCCGTCGGCGCGACCAGGTCGATCGTGAACGAGACGTCGTCCATCGCCGGGTTGCCCGTCGGATCCGTCACCGTCAGCGTGACGAGGTAGTCGCCGTGCTCGGAGTAGGTCGGACCGCCCGGCGGAACGTACGTGCGCGTCAAGGCGTCCGGCTCGCACGTGTCGGTGAAGTCGTCCTCGACCGTCACCGGCCCGCCGAAGCACAGCCCGTCCTGGGACGGCCAGGTGATCTGGCCGAACGGCGCCGCGCTGTCCTCGGCCGTGATGACGACCTCGTCCGTGTCCGACTGGC
>CP070706.1:1651522-1657281 GCA_020350085.1 Acidobacteriota bacterium | reverse complement strand
ATCAGCGCGAAGTACTTCTCGCTGGGCTTGGGGTGGCGTACCTGACCCGACACGGCATCGCCGGTCATCAGTGAGAAGCGACTGATTTGCGACGGAGAGATGTAGATGTCGTCCGGGCCCGGCAGGTAGTTGTACTCCGGCGAGCGCAGAAAGCCATAGCCCTCCGGCAGCACCTCGAGCACCCCTTCGGCGTAGATCAGGCCCTTGCTCTCGGCCTGGTGGCGCAGCAGCTCGACGATCAGCTCCTGCTTGCGAAGGCCCGAGGTGCCGGACAGCCCGAACTCGCGTGCGAGCTGGACCAGGTCCTCCACGCGCATCCGCGCCAGCCGGTTCATCGAGAAGCTCGGCGGGGCCTCCGAGGGCGTCGATTTGCCTTTGGTGGTCTGAGCCATGGGGCGCCTCGCGAGACAGTGCCGGGTCCCGTCGGGATCGTCCCGGCCGTTCGCGGATCTCTCTCTGCCCAGGAAATAAAAGGGAAGGGGATCATGCTAGGTTGCCCGCCCGCGGCCTGTCAAACGCGCGATCTCGCACCCCCCGCGAGCTCGCGAGGGGGCTCATTCACGACAGCACCCGCATCTCGCCGGCGACCGATCCGATCACCCCCCCTCTCGCAACATCAGACGTTCCCTGTAGCGACAGCGCTTGCGCTGTCAGACCGGTGCGCAGCACCGGATACTCCTCGCGCCCCCCGCGCGTCCGACACCGGAACCACTATCGGTGACCACGCACGCTGCCAAAGCGCGCCCCTCTCGCTCAAAAACTCCGCTGCGCCCTGAACGAGACGCGGATGCGGTCCTCGCCGCCCTCATCGTCGAGAGGAAACGCGACGTCGAGATGCAACGTCGTTCCGCCGGATGACGGCAACACCAACCCCCGCAGGCCGATCCCCACCCCCGGGTGCATCAGCTCGCTCGAAAAGCGCGTGCCCGAGTCCCACGCCCCTCCCAGCTCGACGAACCCGACCAACCCGACACGCATCAGCTGCCCCAGCTCCCAGGTCGAAAAGAACCGATGCTCCGCCGTCAGCAGCAGCAAGCGCTCGCCCGAAAACGCCCGCGATTCGTACGCCCGCAACCCCGTGTCGCCCCCGAGCAGAAACCGCCGGTGCCCGGACAGCGCATCGCCACGCGCCGCGAGGATCCTAAAGTACAGCGTCTGCAGCCCCGTGGGTTTCAGATACAGTCGCCCTTCAAAGCGCGTCAGCGCATCGATCCAGCGCCCGCCGACCTGCTCGATCTCATGCGCGGCATTGATCTGCAAAAACCCCGTACCGCTCAGCTCGAACCCTTCGTGAAATGCCGCGAACAGCCGCCCGCCCGAATCGTCCGACAGCGCCGGCAGCGCGATGTCGGCACCGAGCGTGAGCAACCGCCCCAGATCGAGATCCTCCACGCGCCGCGCCGTGTTGACGAAGCTCACGCGCCGAAAATCGACATCCCACCACTCGGCGCGAAGTCCGGCGAGCACCCGCTCGCGATCGACCGGCCGGAGGTCCGGCCGCTGCACGGTGCTTCCCGCAAACGTCGGCCACCAGCGCTGCTCGTCGTAGCCCAAGCGCACGCGCCAGCGCTCGAGCCGGCCTTCGCGATATCCACGCGGTGACCAGCCGTACTCGAGCAAGCCTCCCGTCCCATCGAGCCGCCAGCGATCGACTTCTTCACTGCCGACGTAGACCTTCTCGTCCCGCTCGACGTTGTCTACGAACCCATCCACGGCCCAGCGCTCGTCGAGCGTGTAAAACGGCCGCCTGACGCGCACGCGCTGCAAATCCCCGTCCGAGTTGTCCTCGAGGTCGAGGCCCACCCGCCAACGCTCCTCGCCGAGCGCCGGGTGCTCGTACTCGAACGTCTTCTCCGTGCGGTCCTGATCCTCGGAGCGTCCGAACGCCAAGCTCGCGCCCGTGCCGAGCAGGTTGACCTCGCGCACCCGCGCCGAACGCGTCGTTACCCCCCCCTCGCTCCTGATCGACACCGCCAGCCGCGTGGACCACGCGTCCTGCACGCGCGCGCGCACGGTGACGAGATCGCCGTGACGCTCCTCGGCGTCGATCCAGGCGTCCTGCACGAAAGAAAACGAACGCAGGATCCGCTCGGCCTCCTCGAGGCGCTCCCAATCGCACGGCTCACCGACCTCGAGCGCCAGCAGCGAGCGGATCGTCTCCGGCCGGCTGAGCATCGGTCGGTGCAGCAGATTCACCAGCCGATAGAAGCGACCCTCGACATCGGCCTCGACATCCTCGAGATCGAACACGTTGACGCGCTCGACGAGGATCGCGCCGATGCGGGCGTCGGGCGTACAGAGCATCGGCACCTTGGCGCGGCTTGTCTCGAGGGCGGCTTCGGGGCCCGTTTCGAGGGCGGGGTCGGGGACGGTCTCGGCCTCCATCCCGCTGGCCGGCCCCGTCGCGGCGTTCGGCGCAGGCGGCTGCTGCGCCAGGCCCGCACTGCAGACCAAGACGGAGAGCACGGCACTGACCCAGCGCGCGAACACATCTTCAATAGTAGGTTTCCGCTCCCCGGCAGGCTCAGGGGCCGGAAGCGGGCTCAGCTTTCCGCGTCCGGGCCCACCCGCGAGCCATCGAGAAGCGCCGCCGCGCCGTGCAGCCGCGCCGCCGCTCCGGCCAGCCCCCAGCGCCAGCCGATCGGCCGGGGCCGCGGCGGCGGGTCCAGCGCGCGGATCCGCGCCCGCAGCGCCCCCGGACCGTCGATCTCGACGAGCGCGTAGCTCCCGCCCGCGCCGTCCGGGCCGGCCTGCCCCACGCTCGCCCGGCCGGGACAGACGATCAGGCTGCGGCCGACCCAGACGATCTGCGGCGCGGCCGGCTGGCCGTGGACCAGAAGATCCGGCGGGTCGTTCTCGAGCCGTCGGCGCACGGGTTCGAGCAGCCGCGGCGGGCTGCCGATCAGGTGCGTGATCAGCACCCGCGCGCCGCCCAACTGCAGCTCACACAGTTCCGGATAGCGTCCCGAGTAGCACAGGAAATCCCGCGCGCCGACCACGGCCACCAGCGGCGCGATCCGTGCCAGCCGCTCGAGATGGCGGACCGGACCGAGCCCGCCTGCGTGAAGAATGCCGTCGATGCCGGCCAGCTCGCGCTCGAGTGCGGCCGGCAGAGGACTCGTCGTTTGGGACAGGACCGCCAGTCGGATCATCGCGTCCTCGCGGTCCCCTTGCTCGTGAGGGGCATCATGCCCGAGATCGCAGCGGCGGCCAAGGGGGCCCAGCGCACGCGAGCGGGCCGCCGTCGGCCGCTACGAAATCTCCGTCACCTCAGCCAACCATTCTGCGTACGGCTCGTGACACTCGACCGCCTTGAGCGCCAGCACTTCGGGCACCTCGTACGGATGCTCGGCCGCGATCACCGCTGCCAGCTCGTCGAACATCACGCGCCGCGCCTTGATCACCAACAGCACTTCTGCGTCGTCTTGAATCTCACCCTGCCAGCGGTAGATCGACGTCAAGCCGGGCACGATGTTGACGCACGCGGCGAGTCGTCGCTCGACGAGCAGGCGCGCGATCTTGCGCCCCACGTCCAGGTCCGGCACCGTGCAGAACACAACGACGATATGAGGTCTTTCGACGGCCATCGCTTCCTCCTCACGAGCGATCGCTATAGACTACGCGCTCCCAGATTGTTTACGAAAACGACAATCCAGGGGAGGACCCTGTCATGCCAGAGATCACAGAGGTCTACG
Source organism: Acidobacteriota bacterium (assembly GCA_020350085.1). Taxonomy (GTDB): domain Bacteria; phylum Acidobacteriota; class Polarisedimenticolia; order J045; family J045. The sequence continues at coordinate 1,653,586 of CP070706.1, read as the reverse complement.
CCCGCGAAGTGCTCGACTCGCGCGGCAATCCGACGATCGAGGTCGAGGTCACCGTCGAGGACGAAATCATCGGCCGCGCGTCGGTGCCTTCCGGTGCCAGCACCGGCAGCCGCGAGGCGCTCGAGCTTCGAGATGAAGAGCCCGCACGGTACAAGGGCAAGGGCGTTCGCAAGGCCGTCCGGCACGTCAACGAAACGCTCGGCCCGGCGATCGAAGGGCTCGATCCGACCGACCAGCGGCTGATCGATTCGATCCTGCTCGAGCGCGACGGCACGCCGAGCAAGCGCCAGCTCGGTGCCAACGCGATCCTCGGCGTCAGCATGGCCTCCGCGCGCGCCGCGGCCGGCCTGGCCGGCCTGCCGCTTTTCCGCTACCTCGGCGGCGCGCGAGCGCACCTGCTGCCGACGCCGATGTTCAACGTACTCAACGGCGGCGTTCACGCCGACAACAATGTCGACGTCCAGGAGTTCATGCTGGTGCCGATCGGTGTCGAGACCGTCGCCGAGTCGATCCGCTGCGCCGCGGAGATCTACCACACGTTAAAGAAGGTGCTGCAGTCCAAGGGCCTGGCGACCGGCGTCGGCGACGAAGGCGGCTTCGCGCCCAACCTGGAGTCCAATCGTCAGGCGCTCGATCTGCTGATGGTCGCCATCGACAAGGCCGGCTACCAGCCCGGCGCCGAAGTCGCGCTCGCTCTCGACACCGCCGCCAGCGAGTTTTTCGAAGACGGCCAGTACAAGCTCCGCGGGGAAGGCAAGGCCATCAACGCCGAGCAGATGTCCGCCTGGTACGAAGAGCTGATCGGAGCGTATCCGATCGTCTCCATCGAAGACGGCCTCGCCGAGCAGGACTTCGAAGGCTGGAAGATCCTCACCGACCGCATCGGCGAGCGCGTGCAGCTCGTCGGCGACGATCTTTTCGTGACCAACCCTGAGATCTTCGCCGGCGGCATCGACGCCGGCATCGCCAACGCCATCCTGATCAAGCTCAACCAGATCGGCACCCTGAGCGAGACCTTCGACGCCATCGACATGGCCCAGCAAAACGACTACGGCGCCGTCATCAGCCACCGCTCCGGCGAGACCGCCGACACCTTCATCTCCGATCTCGCCGTCGCCGTCGGCGTCGGCCAGCTCAAAACCGGCGCCCCCGCCCGCGGCGAGCGCACGGAGAAGTACAACCAGCTGATCCGCATCGAGGACGAGCTCGGAAACGGCGCCCTCTACGCCGGCGCCACACCTTACCGCCGCTACACGTAACCGCAACGAGCCAACGAATCGGGCGGGGCCTCGCCCCCGCCCATCCGTGGCGTGGAGGCGTCCGCGTAATGTAGGGGCGTCGGCGCAGCGTCGCGAAGCGACGCGGAGCTGCGCCCTGCCGGCGCAAAACGCCGGATCGACGCGCCCGCTCACAAAACCCCGCGCCCTCACCCCGCCACACCCCCCTCACCTGCGCGACGATAGGCCCGCCCGCCCCCCGGAGAGCCCGCGCCGTTGACGGCCGACACCGACAACCCCCGCCCGCCAGCCCGCGGACGCGCCCGCCTCTGGCGGCGCGTCTATCTGCTGCTGGCACTGTTTTTCTGGGTTTACGTGCTGTTCGGCGCCGAAGGCCTGCTCCGCCAATACGAACGCTACCGCCGCGCCGACGCCCTCCAGCACACCCTCAACGCCGAAAAAGCCGAAAACGAGCGCCTGCGCCACGAAATCCAGGCCCTCCGCAGCGACGATCTGACCATCGAAGCCGCCATCCGCACCGAACTCGACTACCAGCGCGAAGGCGAGACCGTCATCATTTTCGAGGACGAAGACCCGCTCACAGCGCCCCTGCCGTCAGTTGACAGCCCCGGAGGCGACTCCTAGAATCCCGACTCGCTGGCGCCCAGACCGCCAGCATCATGCAAGTCAAGGTCGCGGGGTGGAGCAGTCTGGTAGCTCGTTGGGCTCATAACCCACAGGTCGGGGGTTCAAATCCCCCCCCCGCTCCCAACTCTCGACACCAACTTCCCCGACGGATCGAGAGCACCGAACGGATTGGCCTGGAACGTTAGTTTCCAGGCTTTCT
>CP070706.1:1643216-1651422 GCA_020350085.1 Acidobacteriota bacterium | reverse complement strand
TTATAGCGTTTGGTGGTTGTTTCTTGCTTCTTTTTCGGGAGTTCGACGCCTAGGAGGGAGGAGAATGCGAGGATGGTCCAGGTCCTGAGGGCCCAGGTAAATACCATGAAGAAGGGCAGGAGTTCGTTGTAGTGGTAGGTCCACATGCCTTCCATAGCCCCGATGGACTCCATGAGGGCGCTGATGATCAGGCTGGTGACCATCACCCAGGCGTTCCATCCCGGCGGATGCCGGCTCGTGTAGTGGAGGCTGGCGATGCCTAGCAATGCGTAGACCTGGGCCAGGGTCAGGCTTAGGACGGGAATGTAGCCCTGCTTCCACGCGCAGGCGATTAGCAGGACGATGGAGATGATGGCGGGGGTGGTCCTGGGTGTGTTGCTTCCTGGCTTCTCCATGGGGAACTTCTTGTGGAGGAGCTGGGCGACGGTCAGGATGGCCGGGATGAACAAGCCCCAGCCGAAGACGGTGAGGGGGGAGGGCTTCACAGACGAGCCCTGGCGTCTGGCACTACGAGTACGCGATCCAGAACCTGACGTCGCAGCGGGCGGTGGGATCGTTCACCGTGCCGATTCCGTTTCAATCCACACCGGCAAACATCGGCTTTCATGACGTCGAGTATCACAGTGGGGAGCCGTACGACGGAGCGGATTGGACGCCGCAGGCGAACGCGAGTGAGGTCGTTTGGCAGACGCAGCCTTTTGCCGTCAATCCGGACGCCAACGCGCTCAGGTGGGGGACGCTGTACAACTTCCGCTTCGATCTCGCCGCCCCTCCCGAAAGCGGGCTCGTGACGCTCGGGATGTTTCAACCGGGAAGTCCGACAGAGGTCAGCGTGCCGATCGTCATTCCGAAGCTGTGCGATGACGACGGTAGCTGCGAACCGCGTGAGGACTGCGCCAATTGCTTGTTCGACTGCCCCGATTCTGGGCCCGACGCCGATGCCGACACGTTCATCGTCTGCGAAGACTGCAACGACGCCGACGGCGACGTCTGGGCGACGCCGGGAGAGGCGCGAAATCTACGGATCATGGCTGACGGGTCGCTCGAGTGGGAGCCACCGCTCGATCCCGGTGGCAACGTCATTTTGTACGAGACGCTGCGTTCGGATGATCCGGCTGACTTCGTAGACGCGGTCATCTGCCTCGCAGACGCGAATCCGCAGGACACCGCGGCGAGCGACGGGGCGAGTCCGCCCGTCGGAGGTCAGTTCTCGTATCTCGTGCGCGCCACGAATGTCTGTCCCGACGGGGAAGGGCCGCTCGGAGACGCGTCGTCCGGACTGCCGCGTGAGGGGGCGAGCTGTCCCTGACCAAGCTTCCCGCCGCCGGTGCCGGAAAGCCGGTCCCTATTCGTAAGTCGAGGAACAGCCGGCTGCGCGCGGCCGTGCTGCTTGCTGTGCATGTTCTGATCGCTGCCCACATCACGCACTACTTGCTGGCCGGTCGAAGCGTGTCACCCGTCGAGCCTTCGGAGGCGATGTACACGCTCGAGCTGGGAGAGGTCAACGCGGGGTTTTTGTTCTTGCTCGTGGCGCTTGCCGGAACGCTCATCTTCGGCCGCTTCTTCTGTGGATGGGGCTGTCACCTGGTGGCGCTGCAGGACATCGCGGGCTGGATGATGAAGAAGCTCGGCATCCGGCCGAGGCCGTTTCGGTCGCGGTTGATGATGCTTGTGCCGCTGGTGGTCGCGCTCTACATGTTCGTCTGGCCGACGGTGAACCGTTTTCTGCTCGGCAACGAGCCTTTTCCCGGTTTTACCAATCATCTGCTGACGAGCAGCTTTTGGAAGACGTTTCCTGGACCGTTGTTCACGGTGCTTACGGCCGTGTCGTGCGGCTTCGCGGCGGTCTACTTTCTAGGAGCGAAGGGTTTTTGCACCTACGGATGTCCTTATGGAGCCTTCTTTGGGGCCGTGGATCGTCTTTCGCCCGGCAGGATCGTGGCCAACGATGCTTGCCAGCAGTGCGGGCACTGCACCGCGACCTGCACGTCGAACGTGCTGGTTCATGAAGAGATCAGGCTCTATCGACAGGTCGTCGATCCCGGCTGCATGAAGTGCATGGACTGTGTCAGCGTGTGTCCAAACGACGCGCTACGCTTCTCCTTTTCGCGACCGGCGCTTCTCGTCGGCAGGCCCGCCGGCAAGCCGCGTGCGAAACGCTTCGCGCTGCCCATCGGACAGGAGGTCTTTCTCGGGGCGGTGTGCCTGGCGGGGACGCTCAGCTTTCGCGGTTTGTACGACGGGTTTCCTCTGCTGATGTCGGTTGGTCTCGGCGGCATCACGGCGTTTCTGTCAATAAAGCTCTGGCATCTGTGGCGCCGTCCGACAGTGAAGCTCCAGAACCTGGCACTCAAGGCCGCTGGCCGCATCAGCCGCAGCGGGTGGGTCTTTGCTGGTCTGACGTCTTTGTGGCTGCTGTTCGGCGGTCACAGTGCGCTCGTGCAGTGGGACCGCGCGTGGGGTGCGCACTACCTCGATCGCACGGAAGCTGCGCGCTCGGAGGTACTGAGTGGCAGCTCCGCGGGCCGTTTGTACTCTGAGCAACATCAGCGAGCGACGGAGCGAGCGTTCGAGCACTTCTCTCGTGCGGACCGCTGGGGGCTGGTGGGTGTTGCCGAGATCAAGCTCGGCCTTGCGTGGACGGCGCTCTTGAGAGGGGAGATCGAAGCGGGCATCGCGCACGTGCGGGAAGCGATCTCGTTGACGCCGAAGGAGCCAGCCCAGCACGACAACTTGATCGAGCTGTTGATCGCCCGAGGTCGCGCACCGGAAGCGATCGAAGCGATCCAAGCCAAGATGCTCGCCGTCGAGCCGCGAGCAGAAGATCATTTCCAACTTGGCGGCCTGCTCGCGGAGAGCGGCCGGCATCGAGAGGCCGTCGACGCTTACCGCGCGTGTCTGGCGCTCGATCCCGACAATGGCCCGGCTCACTACAATCTCGGTGGTCTGTTGCGCCGGCTCGGGCAGCCCGCAGCAGCGATCGACGAGCTGCTGGCCGCCGCGGAGCATCTTCCCGCCGATGCCGATACCCAGATCGAGCTCGGACTGGCGCACGCTGCAGTGGGCGATCGCGAGTCGGCCATCAGCGCCCTGCGCCGGGCCATCGATCTCGATTCAGAAAGCCCCGAATCCCGCCTCCATCTGCCCCGCCTGATCCGCGAGCTGCAACGATCCGACTGACCCCGACACCATCCGGTTCGTTGTCAGGAAACCTGTAGCGACAACGCTTGCGTTGTCAGACCGGCGCGCAGCGCCGGATATCTCTCGCGCTGCGCGCGAGTCTGACAGGACAAGCCCCGTCGTTACACGAATCGCGTGATAACGGTTTGGACACCATCAAACGGATCAGCGTTTTCGCGTGTAGATCGTGCGAAACAGGTGCGGGGCTTCGCGGATGCACTCGGCGCATGGGGGCAGCGCGTTAGGGTCCAACGGCTCGAGGTGGACCTCGAAGCCGATCTCTTCGTACAGCGCCACCATCTCCGACAGCCGCGGCTCGTCGTACGTGGCGCACTTGGTCCAGCCGTCTCGGACGAGCTCTTGTTCTCGGTTCATCGCCGGGCCTCAGAACAGATCGTCGAGTTCGTCGTCGCCACCACCGGGCAGCTCGCCGTGTTCCTGAAGGTACTGCTGGATCAGCTCGCTCTCGCGTTTGGTATACATCGGCTCCTCCTCGAAGATGAAAAAGCGAGCCTTCTGATTCGTCGTCACACACTCGCGCAACGCCGCGGATAGGTCGATGACGCCCTTGATCGTGATCACCTTGCGGTCCTCGTCGAGCAGCTGAAACACCCCCGACGTGGCCGGAACGCTCGCTACAGTGTCTGCCGACAAAGCCAACAACGACGTGCTCAACGGGGGAAACGGCGCCTCGGGCAGAGTCAGCCGCAGATCGCAGGACAAGCAACGCCCCGCCTCGGTCCGAGCCGCCGTCGCCGTAAGATCTTCCTCGATCGGAGCAAACGAGCCGGTGCGCAGGCTGGCGGCCGCCATGACGGGGTGCTGGCGCCCGAGCATGGCGAATTTCTCCACCTTACTCAAACGGATCTCGGCGGCCTTCGCGGCACGCTCGTTCTTGTCCTCGTCGTCTTGCGCGATCTTCCCATCCCCCCCGAGCGCCCGATCGATCGATGTGGCCGCTCGGCGACCCGCGGCGACGGCTTCGATCAGACTTTTCGGGCCACTCGCTACGTCACCACCGGCGTACACCTTGGGTAACCTCGTACGCAGAGTCTCTTCGTCGATCCTGACCGTGCCGTCCGCGGCACAGGCCGTCGCCGGCAGGCACTCCGTCGAAGGGTCTTGGCCGACGGCGAGAATGACGGCCTCGGCCGGAAGCTCCAACGACTCGCGCTCGTCGTAGGCCGGCCGAAAGCGGCCCTCGTCGTCGAAGACGCGCACGCAACGCTTGAGCGCGATCCCTCCCACTCGTCCGTTGCACGCCGTCAGCTCGCGCGGTCCCCACGTGGCGAGAAAACGGATCCCCTCGTCGGCCGCTTCGTCGACCTCCCAGCTCCATGCCGGTAGCTGCTCGGGAGATTCCAGGCTGACGGCGCAGACGTCTTTCGCGCCGAGTCGGCGCGCGACGCGGGCTGCATCCATCGCGACGTTCCCGCCCCCGATCACGACCACCCGCAGCTCGCGGAACAGATCCGCAGAAAGCCGGCCCAGGGCTTGCTCGCGGAGAAAGTCCAGGCCCCAGTAAACGCCCTCGAGATCCGCGCCGGGCACGTTGATGCGCTTGGCCCGATGGGCGCCGGTGGCGAGAAACACCGCATCGTTCTGCGCGGCCAGCTGATTCAGCTTGTCGGGGCCGATCCTGGCGTCGCAGCGGATCTGCACGCCGGCTGCGCGTACGGCGGCAAGGTCGCGGGCGAGGCTCTCGCGCGGGAAGCGGTACGCCGGGATGCCGACGCGAAGCATGCCTCCTGGCTCACCGAGCGCCTCGTGGACGGTGACGTCGTGTCCCGCGAGGGCGAGGTAGTAGGCCGCGGTCAGCCCGGCCGGCCCGCCGCCGACGACGGCGATCTTGCGCCCGGAAGCCGCCCGGCGGGAAGGCGCCGGCATAGCCGGCACGGCGTCTATCGTGAAGCGCTTGAGGCGACAGACAGACACGGGCGTGTTGACCAGACCGCGGCGGCAGACCTCCTCGCACGGATGAAAGCAGGCGTAGCTCGCCGCGTGGGCCAGCGGGATTCTCTCCCGAATGACCTCCGCAGCCTGGGGAATCTCGCCCGCGGCAACGTGGCGCACGAAGCGGGGGATGTCCATGCCTGCCGGACAGGCGTCCCGGCACGGAACGAGCGTACGCTGCCGATCTTTGCCGACCGCCCGCGTCTTGTCGGTCAGCGCGCCAGTGGGACAGACCTCCACACAGCTGCCGCAGAAGCGGCAGTGGCTCTCCGCGCGGGTCGGCCCGCCGGTGGTGCCGACCACAGGCCGGCCGTCTTTGATCACGAACGACAGCGCGCCGATCGCATGGTGCTCACGGCAGGCCCGCACGCAGCGCAGGCAGCCGATGCAAAGCTCGGTATCGTGATCGAACAGCGGCTCACTGGTCAGCTTCGGCCGGCCGCGCGGCCTGTACTTCGGCAGCTCGAGCGGCACGCCCGTGAAGCGCGCGACCTTCTCCAGCTCGCACGAGCCGAGCAGCTCGCAGCAGCGTTCTTCTACGGGCACGTTGCTCGAGCAATCCGTGCGGGAGCATCCTTCGGCCTGCCGGCAGGTCAAACAAGCGTGCGGATGATCCTCCAGCAGCCGGCCGAGCTTCTCTCGCCGTCGCGCGATCACCGCCGCCGAGTTCGTGCTGACGCTCATCCCAGAGCTGGCGACGGTAGCGCAAGCACGAAAGATTTCTCCATCGACCTCGACGGCGCAGATCCCGCAGCCATCCCAGCGCGCCTGCGGATCGTCGCTCTCGATCCGTTCGCTTCCGCGGTAGACGAACGATTCGCCTGAGAGATTTTTCGAGGGGGGCAGTGCGGGATGCGCACACAGCGCGGGTATATAAATGTCGCCCGCCCGGGCCACCTCGAGAATCGTCTTTCCCGCCGCGGCGCTGAGCTCGTTGCCGTCGACGGTCATCTTCACCCGGGACATGGGCGTTCCCTTACCAGGAGTGGGCGATGGCGTCCGGCTCGCACGCGTCGATGCAGGGAAGTTCCGACGGGACGTAGCCGGCGGCCGGCTTGCACGGTCCACAGGAGTACTTGATCTTTTTGGCGTGCGCCGCTGTCACGGCGACGATCTCGTGCTCGGCGTCGATGTCGAATTCGTCTTCTACGAGCGCCTGAACGCCTGCCGGGCAGGCCGTCACGCACTCGCCGCAGCCGGTACATTTTTCCGTATCCACGGTGATGAAAAACTCGCCCGAACCGTCCTTGTATCCGTAGTTGGCCAGCATGCCTCGCTCCCGGCGCGGTTAGGCTTTCTGCATCTTCTTCTGGTACAGCGCCCTGGCGAAAAGAGCCGCCCCGAGCGCCCCGGCGATTTGCGTGTCCATCTCCGTGTCGAGCAGCTCGATGTCGAGCTCTTTCGCCAGCCGGGTCACGACACCGGTGTTCTTGGCGATGCCGCCCGTGATGGCAAACTCCTTCTCGACGCCGATCCGCTCGAGCAGCGTGACGATCCGGTGGGCCATCGCGGAGCAGTACGCGGCGAGGACTCTCTCTTTGGGCCAGCCTTCACGCAGCAGCCCGGAAGCCTCGCTCTTGGCGAACACGACGCACGTCGAGGAGACGGGATCCGGCTCCTCGTCAACCTCGAGGCTCAGCGCACCGACGTCGTTGATGTGGATTCCCAGCAGATCGGCGAAGACCTCCATGCCACGTCCGGTGCCCGCGGCACACTTGTCGTTCATCAGGAACGCCTTCACCTTGCCCTTCTCATCGCAGTGGATCGCTTTGCAGTCCTGACCACCCATGTCGAGGATGGTGCGTACCGTCGGGCCGTAGATGAAATTCCCGCCTCGTGCGTGGCACGCGATCTCGGTGATCGCCTTGGTGGCGAACGGGACGTTGACGCGGCCGTAGCCGGTGCCGACCGTGGCATGCACGTTCTCGAGCGCGAGCCCCGTGCCCTCCAGCGCCCAGGCCATGGCCTTGTTGGCGGACTCGGGCGAATCGCTGCCCGTGCGCATGTTCGAGTAGCAATACAGCTTCCCGTCGAGCATCACCACGGCCTGGGTCGACACACTGCCGACATCGACGCCTGCCGAGATGACCGCCGCATCGTGCCAGTCGAGATCCGGGTCGGTCCAGCGCGACTCGGTCCATCGCCAATACTCGGCACCTTTTTGATCTTGAACCATTCTCTGCTGCTCCCGTTCAACGAGCCGGTACTCGTTTTCTGCCGCTACGAGCTCTCTGCTGCGACAAGCGCGGCGCCGATCGCCCCGACGTAGTCCACCTCCTCGGGGATGATCAGTTCCGTTTGGAGGTCCTCCGTGAGTGATTTCACGAAGCCGACGTTCTTCGCGACACCGCCGATGAGGGCGATTCTTTCCTCGAGGCCAACCCGGCGGACCATCGAGGTGATCCGATCGGCGATCGCATCGTGAATCGCCCGCGCCATGTCGGCTTTCGGCGTCTTGCGGTGCACGAGCGTGACCACCTCGCTTTCGGCGAACACCGCGCACTGGGCGTTCATCGGAATGGCCTGGGTGCTCTCCAGCGACAGCGCGCCGAACTGCTCGAGCGGAACCTCGAGGGCGCGGGCCATCGCCTCGGTGAAGGCTCCCGCTCCGGCAGCGCACTTCTCATTGATGGCGAAGTCGACCACCTTGCCGCGATCGTCGATGCGGATCGCCCGACCTTCCTCGTTGCCGACGTCCACGATGGTGCGCACCTCCGGATGGAGATGAATCATGCCGCGCGCGTCGGCGCCGACCTCGGTGACGGTGCCAGTCTTGAACTTCGGCTCGTGCTTGCCCGCGCCGGTGGAAACGACCATCTCCACGTCGTCGCGGGTCAGCCCGGCTTGCTCGAGGGCGTGCTCGTAGGCCGTGGCCGCCGCGGAGGCGGTATCCATTCCTGCGGGAGCCAAGGCCCGGCCGCGGATCTCGTCGCCGTCGAGAATGACCACCTTGACGTTCTTCGCTCCGCAATCCACTCCTGCCGTGATCATGGCGGTTCGTCTCCTCTAACGAGCACCGGGGCTGATCTCCTTGATGCCGAGGGTCTCCATGAAGGCGTCGATCCGGGCGTGC
>CP070706.1:1640594-1643116 GCA_020350085.1 Acidobacteriota bacterium | reverse complement strand
CGGCGCGTCCGGTAGTCGCTACAAGCAGCCGCTCGGGTCGAGCGTGCGGGCCGATTCAGGCTCGCCGGGGGACGACTCGGCTCCTTCGGAAGCGGCTGAGCTGACCGCGGTGACGAGGTAGGCAAAAAGCTCGCCCGGCAGCGGATCGACCGGATCTCCGCCGTCCCAGCGCGGTTCGATCGCGGCGAACACGCACTGGAACAGGCCGTTCGGCACACCGCGATAGACACGATAGAAGTCGACGGGGTGCTCGGTCGCGTACTGCAGGTCCTGCCAGGTCCAATCGACCTCGCCGAGCAGTAGAGGATCACTGGCTCCGGGTCCCGAGACCTGCATCTCGGGAAACGGCGGCATGATCTTGAGAATCTCGCCGTCGCGATCGCAGATGAACAGCTCGTTTTGTGCGTCACGACCGAAGCTCGTCAGGTCCCGGCTCAGCCGATTGTCAGGCTCGAGCAGCTCGGCCGTGCGATCAGCCTGCTCGGTTGCCACGCCACCGACGACGCGAAACGAGCGGATCCAGCCGCCGATGTAATCGCCGTAGAAATACGTGCCGGACAGATTCGGCATCAGGCAGCCGCGGTACACGTGCCCGCCGGTCACCGACGCCGAACCACCGGAATGGCCGTATTCGGTGATCGGCAGCACCAGCGACGGGTCGTTGCATGCCGGAGACGTGCCGCAACTGACTGGGCCCGGATCGCAGTCGCTGTTGAACGGGTCGTGACAATGCGAGCCTTCCATCTGGCGCCAGCCGTAGTTGCTGCCAGCCGCGTCCGCGGCGGCGACGAAGTTGACCTCCTCCCAGCAGGTCTCGCCGACATCGGCGACGTAATGATCACCCGTCAGCGGATCGATGTCGTTGCGCCAAGGGTTTCTGACGCCGAGCGCGTAGATCTCGTCGCAGGTGCCGCCGCTTCCGTCGACGAACGGATTGTCGGACGGAACGCGGTACAGCCCGCTCGTGTCGCAGTCCGGAGCGAGGCTCGCCGGATCGAGATCGCGCACGTCGAGGCGCAAGATCTTGCCCAGCCGCGACGCGAGTCTCTGGCCATTGCCGCACTCACCGTGAATGTCACCGCCGCCACCGCCGTCCCCGGTATAGACGTAGAGATACCCGTCGGGGCCGAACATCAGCTGGCCGCCGTTGTGATTCGACTCGGGCTGGCCCATGACCATGTACTTGACTTCGCTTGCCGGATCCGCGACGTCGGGATCGGCACTGACCTGAAAACGCGACACGACCGTCCGCGACCCCGAGCCGAGACCCGGCTCGGTGTAGTTGACGTAAAAGTAGCCGGTTTGCGCGTAGTCGGGATCGAAAGCCAGGCCCAGCAATCCCTGCTCCGACGAGCTGCGGAGCACGCGGTCGGTGATGTCCAGAAAGACCGAGACCGTGCCGGCCGGCTCGCCGCGCTTGTGGAGCTTGATCAGGCCGTCCTGCTCGACGATGAACAGTCGATCGATCTGCCCTGGTATCGCGGTTACGTAGAGCGGGTCGGTCAAGCCCGTGGCGACCTCGATCGTCTTGAGACTGGAGTGCGCGACGGGGGCCACACCGTCGCAGATGCCTTGTGCGCCGGCAGGCAACACCATCGCCGTGGCCACGATCGCCACCATCACTGAGCTGGAGCGGATACCGCGCGTTCGCGTCTGACGAGTCATGCCGTTTTCCTCGCTGATCGCTTCACCCTCTTACCGCTCGCGCAAGCCTGCTTGAGCCCAGAGAAGATACCGCGAACGCGGCGCGGGTCCGCGTGTCTCGCGAGCAGAGGCCATACATACGAGCTAGTAAGACGCCGGAGGCGCCCGGGCTAGGCTCTCTTCGCGCTGCGCCTCGCGAACAGCAGCCCGGACCATGTCTCGTCGATCGCGCAGATCTTGTAGTCGACGAGTCCGCGCGCCAGGCCGTAGCCTCGAACCTCGGTCTGGCTGAGATCCGTGCTGACACCCGAGGATTTCTTCGGCCAGACGATCCACAAGCCGCCACCGTCGGCCATCGCGCGCACGGCGGCCGGAAAGCGGCGCGCCAGCTCCGCACGCGCGGAAACGAACAGCAGCACCCGCTCGGCGCGGCCGCGGGCCTGCCGCCGCAGCTTGACCCCCTCGGGCAGCATGCCGAGCGTCCGTTCGAAATCGCGTGGCGCGCCGAGCAGAGCGACGGTGCTATCCGGTTTGATGCCGAGCTTCTTCGGCAGCGGCGTGCCGGAGTAGCCGGCCATGGTGCCGGGGACGGCGGGCTTAGAGGCCGGCGACTTGTGCAGCGCCTCCCGCAGCGCGCCGCGCACACGGTTCCAGCTGGTGTAGACGGCATCGGGCAGCAGCTTTTGCACGGCGAGCACCTGCTTCGGATCACCGCCCGTGAACACGATCGGCACCGCACGCGTGGCCTTTCGCTGACGCAGAAAGATCGCCACATCCCGTCCGAGCGAAGGGGCCCGGTCGAGATCGAGGACGAATGCTGACGGACGGTTCTTCTCGAGCGCGCGCAGCTCGGCCGCGCTCGGCGCCGCGAAATGTTG
>CP070706.1:1636411-1640494 GCA_020350085.1 Acidobacteriota bacterium | reverse complement strand
TGGTCCGCCGAGTGGATGCAGCGCATGGTGGCCCGCGCCGAGAGTGACGCGCGCTACGCCCGTCACGAAGCGGTGCTGACCGTCTGGCCGTTCGACTACAACGGCACCGGGCAAACCTCGGTCACCGGCTTGATCCGGGTCGACGACGACGGTGACGGGACCGAGGACCGGGTGGCCACGATCAAGAAAGGGTTCTTCAACTACATCGAGGTGTTGGCGCACCTCAACCGTGAGCTCGATGCGCTCGATGCGCAGAATGTGGCGGGTATCCGCTTCGGCGGCGTTCGCAGCCCCGAAACCGACGTGCAGCGCTTCCTGATCTATAACCACGACAAGTACGATACCGAGTCGATCGAGCCGCAGGAGTTTACCGCGACGCTGCAGCTCTCCGGAGTTCCGTGGGACAACGCGACGGTGCGGCGCTGGCGTCTCGACCGGGACCACTCCAGTTCGTACCACGCCTACCAGGCGCTTCCGGTGCGGGCCCAGAACGGTGTCTACACGCCGGCAGAGATCGCGGACCTGGAGGCGACCGACGATCTCGTCGAGGACGGCCCACCGCAGGACTACGCGGTCGTATCGGGCGGGTTCGATCTGGATCTCACGCTGCGTGTCAACGGCATCGTGCTGGCCGAGGTGCGCGAGCGGGATCTGGACGCCGATGGTTGGGGCGACGGCCGCGACAACTGCCCGCTGATCTCCAATCCGAGCCAGACCGATCAGGACGGGGACGACCACGGGCTGGCGTGCGACTGCAACGATGACGACGCGGACAACTGGGCGCTGCCCGGCGAGGCAACCGCGCTGCAACTGACGCACGATGCCGGCGCGGAAACGACGAGCCTGAGCTGGCTGGCGCCATCGGCTCCCGGAGGCACGACGCTGCTCTACGACACACTCCGCTCCGAGCTGCTCAACGATTTCAGCGGAGCCGACTGCGTCGAGAGCGACGGCAACGACACCGAGTCGAGCGACAGTCTGACTCCCGCCGCGGGCGCCGCAGTGGGATTCCTCGTGCGCGCGGAAAACGGCTGCGGCCCCGGGTCGCTCGGCGGTGAGCGCGTCGGCCCTGACTGCCCGTAGAAGGTGTGCGAGACAACCGAGTTCAGCGCGGGGTTTCGAACGTCGCTGTGCTACGCCAGCGGTTTCTGCTGGGCCGGCCACTGAGACTAAACGACTGTTCTGATGTCAGTCATCCTGCGCCTCCCTGCATCCACCCCACGGTTTCTTTCGGGAGGCATTCATGGCGCGCCGCGGCAGTTGCCTTCGCAGCCAGCTTGCATGGATCATTCAGGCCGGAGGAAGAAGACCTATGAGCAGGTGGACTCTCTTAACTGCTGCCTTACTCGCCGCGATGTCGTTCGCGTGCGCTCCTGGACCGACAGAAGAGCCCGCGGAAGCGGCGGAGCCTCTCGTCCTGTCCGGTACGGTTCCCTCGGCGGATGGCGTTCCGATCGCCTATACCTCGACCGGCAGCGGCGTGCCGGCGATTGTTTTCATTCACGGTGGCTACGCCGATCAGAGCTTCTGGGCCAAGCAGATCGAACCGCTCTCCGCGCGCTACCAGTTGGTCACGCTCGACCTTGCCGCGCATGGCGGGTCAGGAAAGCAGCGGGGCGCGTGGACGATCGACGCATTCGGCGAGGATGTCCGGGCGGTCATCGAGGCGCTCGAGCTCGAGTCGGTCTATCTCGTCGGCAACTCACTCGGTGGACCGGTTGGCCTGAGTGCGGCGAGGATGCTACCGGGTACTGTCCGCGGCCTGATCGCCGTCGACACGCTTCAGGATGTCAATCGAGACTGGTCCCCCGAGCGGATCGAGGCGTATGTCCAGAGCCTCCGCGACGACTTCCCGGCAACCTGCAAGGCGATGGTGAGACAACTGCTGGTCGAGGACACGGATCCAGATCTCTACGCCTGGATAGAGACCAAGATGTGCGGGTTCGACCCATCGATCGCGCCAGATATCGTGGCGGCGTTCGTCGACTATGATCCCGCGGCGGAGTTCTCGGCCGCCCAGGTGCCGGTCCGCGCCATTCTCGGCGAGATCACACCACTCGATCTCGAGGGGAATCGCGAGCTGCTTGCCGACTTCGACGCCATCGTCATGGAAGGCTGCGGACACTACCCGATGCTCGAGCGTCCGGAGGAGTTCAATCAGCACCTGATCGCCTACGTCGAAGAACTCCAATCTCGATGATACGCGTTGGCTGTATCAGAGAGTGAAGCCCTCCCCAAGTCGAGAGGCTGGTGCGGACCTTAAAGCCCGGATAATTCATGGGCCCTTCGGCAGAAACGCCGCATCTGCCCGCTGGCCATCACGGAAGCGGGGCCCTCCTGCGGGCCCTCTGGCCCGTACTCGGGATTCGTCTCCCTGCGGCGTGCCTACAGGCACGCCTCAGTCGCGAATCCCTACGTGCGGGCCATCCAGCAGGCATCTGCGACGTTTCTGCTCGAACGTTCATGAATAATCCGGGTTAGCCGACGGGATGGGCGATCCAGCTTCGGTCTCCGCTTCGCTACGCCCCACAAGCCGGGCTACGCCGGGCCAGCCCCGCTCTCCTAGCGCAGCCAAGAACGAAGACTGTCCGGTGAAGCACGAAGGGTGAAGACGGACGATTCATCGACTTGCTCTGATCTCGGAGGAGTCCTCGCATGAGTGACCCGGAAGATTCCCGAAGACCCGGTCATCGAGTTCTCCAAGAAGGACGTCGACCGAGCCTCCTCCGCAAAAACCTCAAGCTCTCCGTCGCCGAGCGCCTCCAGTAGTTCGTCGGTCTTTTTCGGTATGTCGGTCAGTGGAATCCGCGCATGGAGATGGACGTTCTCTCGGTGCTCGATGCTGAGGAGTCGGCGAGGGTTGCGCAGGAGATTCTCGACGCATCGCGAGCCTGACACGGAACGGCGTGCCTGGCGCCTCGAGAGAGGGCCGTCAGGGCCTCGGTCGAGAGTACTCCGCATAGCAATGCTGACCCAGTACTGCTCCTAGGGAATGGTCCGCACGAAGAGCTCGTCGACGGCGATCCAGTCGAAGAAGCCGCCAGAGGTCTGGTTCGTGTCGACGACCCTGAACAGGAGCGCTCCCGAGAGGCTTGGCGGAAGGTCGGCGACCAGGTCGATGTGGCGGTCGGCCGTCGGCAGGCTCGGGAGCGGTATCGGGATCCAGGCGCTGCCGCCGTCGGTGGAGTACTCGAAAGCGAATTCGTCGCCGTCACCGCTCCACTTACGATGGGCTTCGACGTGGAACTCGACGGCCCTCCCCGGCGTCACGTTGATGGTCCACCGATGGTCGAGGCGAGAGACACCGATGTACTCCTCCGTAAGCGTCTCGTACACGTCGTCGGAGGCGAAGGTGTCGCCGAAGCTCCCGACGACCGTGCCGAGTACCGTCTGCTCGCTGAGGGCCCGGGCGTCGATGACGTCGTGTCCATCGCAGCGCCCCGGCGAGTTGTTGATCCGCCTCGTCTCGTCGGTCGAGTATCCGAAAGGTCCCAGTCCGCAGTCGAAGCTCTGTCCCTGTACCAGGTAGCCGAAGCCGTCGGCCGGGGGGGGGTGATCGGAGTCGATGAGGCTGTTCTCGAAGATCCCCTCGGCGAGACAGTCGCCGAAGTCGTCGACCTCCAGGTCGGAGAGGAGCGCCCGCGTCACCGAGTAGGCCTCCGCGCCGGCCACCGGGTCCCACAGCAGTGTCGCTGCGCCGGCGTCGCCTGCGGTGAGCCGGACTCCAGACACGGTGCCCGGCCCACGATCGTTCGGGTCGGCCGGCTGGCAGTCACAGACGTCGTCGGCTCCATCTTCGTCCGCGTCGTACTCGCTGACGTCGTAGTCGTCGGGGCAGGGATCACAAACGTCTCCGAGTCCGTCGCCGTCGGTGTCGACCTGGAAACGGTTCGAGATGCTGGGGCAGTTGTCGTCCGGCTGGCACCAGCCGTCGCGATCGCCGTCGAAGGCGCCGTTGTCGCGGCACACGCCGCTGTCGCAGACATCCTCTGTGCAGCCGTCGTTGTCGGCACACTCGGCGTCGATGCTGCAGCTGCCATCGCTCGTGAAGTGCCAGACAGGCCCTTCCGTCGAGCCGCTTGC
>CP070706.1:1632633-1636311 GCA_020350085.1 Acidobacteriota bacterium | reverse complement strand
GCATCGCCTCGGTCAGCTCGGGTGAGAGCAGCCGGTGTGCCACGACCGCCTCGAACCAACGATGAAGATCTTCGACCGAGGAGAAGATCGAAGAGGCGCCATTGCTCTCCACGCGGAAGAAGTAGGTTCTGCGCTCAGCCGTCGTGCCGACGTAACTCGTCGCGAGCCTCGGGATCGTGTCACTTCCCGAGATGAAGCCAGTGTCGGCCAGGCCTAACGGTTCGATGATGCGCTTTGCCAGGACCTGCTCGTAGCTCTCTCCGGTCACCTCTTGAATGATCGCTCCGAGAATGGTGTAGCCGGCCAGGCCGCTGTAGGCGAAGCGACTGCCCGGTATGAATTGCAGATCGCCACTCGCGTACGCGGCCAGAAACTCCGGCACCGTCGCGTCGAGCACCACCGGTAGGCGGTCGTAGCCGATGTCGGGAATGCCGTGGGTGTGGCTGAGCAGGTGATGGATTGACACCCGAGCGCCGGTGTCCTTGCGGTAAAACGGCAGGTAGGCCGTGATCGGAAAGTCGAGATCGATCTTTCCCTCCCGTACGAGCTGCAGCACGAGAATCGCCGTGAATGACTTGGTCATCGAGAACAGGTCGAAGCGCGTGTCTCGCGTGTTCGGCACATCCCACTCGGCGTGTGCCTGACCATACGCTTGGATGAGCACGGGGCTCCCGCCGCGGACGACGAGGGCTGCACCGTTCAGCTCACCTGCCGTGAGATGAGGCTCGAGGATCCCCTCGAGCCGTGACCGCAGCGCCTGAATGGAATCGAGGGCCGCCTCATCTCCAGATTCGCTCGCGCTCTCAACGGCCGCTCCCGGAACGGTCTCTCCCGCCCCGACGCCACCGATCAGAGCGATCAAAACGACCATTGCTGACAGAACACGGGAACACCACACGTTAGTTCCTCCCGTGGAAACGCGGCCAGCTAGTCCAACGGCCACTGTTTGCCGAGCGATTCGCGAAGAGATCCGGCCACTCTCGAGCGCTCGAGGCGCGGAGGATAAGCGAGCCCCGGCGAGATTGAAAGTCGCAGGATGGGGGGGCGCCGAGCCTCTCGGCAGCCGAGTTCGAAATATACACCTGGTGACCGCATCGCCGAACCAGCGCTAAGCCCCGAGACCTGGCTCTTTCGAGCCTGCAAGCTCCTCTAAAACGGGGTTCATCGTCACGAAACTCAGCTGATAAGCTCAGTCGGCGAGGAGTACCAGATGAAAGGGACTCGTACCCTCTTGAAGCCGAGATGCTGGAGAGGTATCAGCATGAGCACGGTCAGTGACGGAACGCTCGAGCTCCGCCATCTCGTTCGCTCACACATCAGGATCGACGCAGCGCGCTCAACGAAGGGATCGTCATGATCGATCTGCTGATTCTCTTCGCCTTTGTCGCGTACAGCATCGGCAATGGCTTCCGCCATCGGGCCAGGGCGTCAGAGAATCTGGAGCAGTACTTTCTCGCTGGTCGGGCGATACGCGGTTGGCGTGCAGGTTTCAGTCTCGCCGCCACTCAATTCGCTGCGGATACACCCCTGCTGGTGACGGGCCTGATCGCCACCGGTGGGATCTTCATGTTGTGGCGCCTTTGGATCTACGGCCTCGGCTTCCTCATGATCGGTTTCCTTCTCGGAGGAGCGTGGCGACGAGCGCGCGTGCTGACCGACGCCGAGCTGACGGAGCTGCGCTACAGCGGTCGCGGAGTGCTCCTTTTGCGCGGACTGAAGGCGGTCTACTACGGGACCGTGATGAACTGCACCATTATGGCAATGGTTCTCGTAGCTGCCGCCCGCATCAGTGAGGTCTTTCTACCCTGGCACGAGTGGTTGTCTGAAGATCTCTATCGTTGGATCCATGCGGCGGTTCGTGCTCTCGGTGTTCAGTTGGCTTCGGGTGCGACGGAACTTGACAGCCAGATTGCGACCACCAACAACGTGATCAGCATTGTCTTGATTCTCGCCTTCACGGCTCTTTACTCGACCACCGGCGGACTCCGTTCCGTCATCGCGACGGATACGGTGCAGTTCAGCTTGGCCATGCTGGGCACGTTCGTCTATGCCGCGGTCATTGTCATCGAGTCGGGAGGACTCGGCTCGATGGTGGACGCTCTCGTGACGCGATATGGGGTGGACGAGGCTCGACGCCTGCTCGCTTTTCGTCCCGACACGTTAGAGACCGTTCTCCCGTTTCTCGTGATCGTCGCGCTGCAGTGGTTCTTCGAGCGCAACAGTGACGGAACGGGCTACATGGCCCAGAGGATAATGGCTTGCCGGAGCGACGCGGACGCGCGTTACGCTGCTTTGCTGTTCACCTGGCTCCAAATCGTGCTGCGCAGTCTTCTGTGGTTGATCATCGGAGTTGGGCTGCTCGTCGTCTATCCCTTCGACCCGATGGCTGCTGGTGGAGAGGCGTTCGTCACTGCCAGAGAAACGCTGTTTGCCACGGGAGTTCGGGATCTACTTCCTCCAGGCTTACGAGGGCTCATGCTCACCGGCCTGCTGGCAGCGCTGGCCTCGACCATCGACACGCACCTGACCTGGGGAGCGAGCTATTGGGGCAACGATCTTTACTTGCGGATTCTCAACCGAGGCATGCTCCGCCGGGAGCCTTCCGCCCGCGAGCAGGTGGTGGTCGCACGGTTATCGAATCTCGTCGTCCTCCTGTTTGCTCTCGCGATCATGGCCCATCTGAGATCGATTCAGACCGCGTGGTACATCACGCTTCTCTTCGGTGCGGGCACCGGGGCGGTGCTGGTTTTGAGGTGGCTTTGGGAGCGGATCAACCTGTTCTCCGAGCTGACGGCGATCGCCGTCTCTCTCGTTCTGGCACCGGTTCTCCTCTTTGCGGTCGAGGCTGAGTGGCTGCGGCTTCTGCTCATGGCGTCACTCTCGACCGCGGCGGTCGTTGCGGTCACGCTCGCAACGCGCCCGACGCCATCCGCGGTACGGGTGCGCTTCTACCAGCGGGTGGACCCCCCTGGCTTTTGGAGGCGAACGGCGGAGCAGGCTGGCATGGACCCCTACCGACCCGTCGCTGCTCTCAGGCGAGGTATCTGGATGACGGTCGTGACGAGTCTGTCGGTCTACTTGATGCTCGTCGGTCTTGGCAAGCTATTGCTGCCGGAGCCGGGCACTTCTCCGCTCTTACCGGCCGCTTTGGTCCTCGCGGGGTTGGTCACGACAGGCTTCTCGTGCCGGCTTTTGATCATGCAGCGATCGGCAAGGGGACGGTAACGCGGCGCCGGATCACTCACGAAACCATGGTTGACTTCGGGACGAGGGCTTCGTGTGTGATTCGGGCTAAAGGCCTGACCTGAACGCCGCCTCGACTCCCGGCTCTTTGACGATGCGCTCGACGGGGGGGCTCTACTTTCTCGGCAAGCAGGCGCCCGCTAGCCTCCAGCTGGCGGAGTTCCTGCGCGACGCGGCGAAGGCGCTCGACGAGCCGCTGGTCTCGCAGATCACCGTCCCCGGATGGAAGCAGGCGCTGGAGCTGGTCTTCGACCGCTGGCCCTGCGAGCGGAAGCTCGTGCTTGCGCTAGACGAGTTCCAGTGGTCGGCGCAGGCCAGTCCCGAGCTGCCCTCCGTCCTGCGGGAGCTTTGGGACCGGCGCCTGCGCGCCAGCGGAAACGTTTTGCTGATCCTTTGCGGATCGTACATCGGGTTCATGGAGCGCGAGGCCGTCGG
>CP070706.1:1629466-1632533 GCA_020350085.1 Acidobacteriota bacterium | reverse complement strand
GCATGAACACGACCGTCAGCAACGCCGCAAACACCTTGCCGGCGAGGACCGCCAACAGTAGCAGAGCGGGCGCGGACCTGCGCATCGGCGCGCGTGCTGCCAACGCGATGGCACCGGCAACGATCAGAAGCCCGGCGAGGTACTCCTCCTGCGCGAACACGGCCGTCGTCATCCAGCCTGCTGGCAGCAGCGCGCTGAGCAGTCCCGTCGACCACCGCCGCCGCTCGATGCCGCTCATGACGAGAACGAAAGCCATCGCCTCAAACGCCACGAAGATCGCCCGCGTGGCCACGAACGGACCGACGAGATCGGCGAGCGGCGGCAACGGCACCATCACCAGCGGCATCAGCGGTGGGTGATTCGACACGTGCACGATGGTCCCGGCGGGCACGCCCATCAGGATGGACAGCGGCAGCCGGCCCATCAACACGAAGAGAAACGAGTCGTCGGCGAACTCCTGTCGATCGGTCAGCCCCGCAAGCAGCACGACGACCGCGATGCGGACGATCACGAATATGCCGAGTGACCACGTCAGCGGACCGGTCGCGAACCGTGATCGCTTGCTGTACGAACTGACCACGTCAATTCTCCCGGACGCAGTGAGCGAGACCGCGCGAGCCGGTGTCACAAGCCATCGCGACATTGGCGCCTGGGCCGCACAGAGTACCCCGATCGCTGCGGCCGCTGGCGATCGCGCGGAGTGTACCAGGGCTCGGCTGTGCGCCGGGCCTCGCCGAGCACGGTCCCCGGGGGTGGCTGCGGAAGTACGCGCGGAGTTTTTCGAGTTCTCGCCCGCCGCGAATGACTCGGTCGAGGAAAGTCCGCTGCCAGAGAGGGGTGCTGTGGCGGCCGAGGACGCTGTTGACCGCCACGGTAGAAGCGGACTTGAAGGCGCGCACGACGTCCGAGAGCGATTTCCAGCACGCGCGCCACGTTCACGCGTCCTGCGTGCGGATCACGTGTGTCAAATTTCCTCCTCGCGCGCGTGGACCACTTCGCCCCAATGAGACAATCTCTTTTCGAGTCGTACCGCGGAAGTGTGCGCCTGCTGCGGTGTCTTCGGGGTTTCGAAAGGCGACGCTTACCACATAGGTTGGGAAGTCTTGCGAAACCCCGAAAACGCCGCAGATGGCGTGCTATCGTGCGAGCGAAGCGCTTTCGGCCGAAAAGGTATTGTCTCATTGGCGTTAGGCCTTCAGCATGCGTTGCGTCCCCATGGTGCGCTGCTCCTGCACAACGGCACGACCGTGACATACAAGTTTGCTGTAGGGGCGGCACGGGCGCGACGCACACTCGCGTGGCGCGAGCGGAGCTCCGCCCGGTCTTCGAGTGCGAGGTTTTGACCAGACCCGCGCACGGCGTTCCGTCGACTCGACAAGAACCGAATTCAGTGGTTCGTCGTGGGTGAGCGGAGATGGGCGGTGTCGCGGCGGGCGCCGATGAGGGAGGCGAGCAGGCCGAAGAGCAGGATGATGGCGATGACGGCGAGGGAGAAGGTCACGGGCAGTTTGATGTGATGGGAGAGGATCATCTTCGCGCCGACGAAAACGAGCACGAAGACCAAGCTGGCCTTGATGTAGCGGAATTTTTCCATCACGGCGGCCAACGCGAAGTACAGCGAGCGCAGGCCGAGGATCGCGAAGACGTTCGAGGTGTAGACGATGAACGGGTCGCGCGTGACGGCGAAGATCGCGGGGATCGAATCGACGGCGAACAGCACGTCGCTCGTTTCGACGACGAACAGCGCCAGCAGCATCGGCGTGGCCGCCCACTGGCCGTTCAGGCGCGTGAAGAAGCGCGTGCCATCGTACTCGGGCGAGACGGGATAAAAGCGCCGGGTCAACCGCACGAGGAGGTTTCGCTCCGGCTCGACGTTGTCGTGCCGGACGACCGCCATCTTCGCCGCGGTGACGATCAGCAGCGCGCCGAACACATAGACCATCCACGAGAAACGCTCGATCAGCGCGACACCGGCGGCGATCATCGCCCCGCGCAACACGATCGCGCCGAAAATGCCCCAACACAGCAGCCGGTGCTGAAACGCGCGCGGCACGCGGAAGTAGGCCAGGATCATCGCGATGACGAAGATGTTGTCCAGGCTGAGCGATTTTTCGATGACGTAGCCGGTGAAGAACTCGAGCGCCGCCTGCCGGCCGCCGACCGGATGGCCGATCTCGAGGCCGATGCCGAACCAGTGGTGCTCGTAGAAAACGTAGACGCCGGCGTTGAAAACGAGCGCCAACGCGATCCAAAAACCGGTCCAGGCAAATGCTTCGGCGGCGGAGATGGCGTGCGGCTTGCGGTGCACGACCACCAGGTCCAGCACCAGCAGCACGACGACCAGCGCGACGAACCCGACCCAAACGACGATCACCGCCCCACCCCGCCGCCCGGCAACATCGCCGGCGTCAGCTCAGCTTCGGTCAACTTGTAGCAGCGCTCGCGAATACCCGCTCGAAGCTCGGCAGCGCCTTCTCGATCGTCTCACGCGCCACGGTCAGCGAGATTCTGATGTGCTCCGAGCGGCCAAAAGCGACGCCCGGCACGGTCAGCACACCGGCCTCCTGAAGCAGCCGTACGTACGCCACGTCGTCTTCGATCGGTGTGCGTGGGAAGACGTAGAATGCGCCCTGAGGCCGCACGAGCTGGTAGCCGAAGCGCTCCAGCGCGTCACACAGCAGGTCTCGCTTTTCCTGGTACGGCCGGATGTCGATCGTCTTGTCACCCACGGCCGCGACGACGCGCTGCCACAGCGCCGGCGCGTTGACGAATCCCAAAACGCGCAGCGTGAACTCGAACGCGTCGAACAGCTGCCGGGCGTCCGGGATGCGCGGCGAGATGGCGAGATAGCCGATCCGCTCACCGGGTATCGCCAGCGCTTTCGACCACGAGTTGGCGATCACGGTGCGCTCGATGAAGCGCGGGACCTCCGGCGTTTTCACGCCATCGAACGTGAGCGCTTTGTACGGCTCGTCGCAGATGACGCTCACCGGCTGGCCGAAGCGCTCGAGCCGCCGGCCGAGCTCCGCCAGCGCCTGCTCGCTGTAGACCGCCCCGGTCGGATTGT
>CP070706.1:1622591-1629366 GCA_020350085.1 Acidobacteriota bacterium | reverse complement strand
CGCGGCGCGCTGATCGCTCTGAGGCGCGAGCAGGCCGAGCTGATCCACGTCGAAGTAGTCGAGCAGGCGCTCAGCAAATGACGCACGGGCCGTCAGCCACGTGCGAGCACGGTCCTTCTGGCCGGCCGTCCGGACTCGCGCCGCTCGGCGAGGCGACGGGCGGGTGGGATTTCACCGTCGCTCTTGCCGGTAACCCGAACACCGGCAAGAGCACGGTCTTCAATGCGCTGACCGGCCTGCGCCAGCACACTGGCAACTGGCCTGGGAAAACGGTGGCCCGAGCCGAGGGCCGCTTCGCCTACGAGGGCCGCAAGTTCAGGCTCGTCGATCTGCCCGGCACGTACTCGTTGCTGTCGGCGAGCCAAGACGAACAGATCGCGCGCGATTTCGTGCTGTTCGGCCGGCCCGACGTGACGGTGATCGTCGTCGATGCACAGCGGCTCGAGCGCAATCTGAACCTCGTGCTGCAGATCCTGGCGATCACCGAGCGGGCCGTCGTCTGCCTGAACCTGATCGACGAAGCGCGCCGTCACGGTGTCGAGGTGGACGCGCTACGGCTCGGTCGAGAGCTGGGTGTTCCGGTGGTCGCGACGGCAGCCCGCTACGGCGAAGGGCTCGAGACGCTGCAAGAGACGATTCTCGGTGTGGCCATGGGAAAGATCGCTTCCGCGCCGCGCCGCCTGAGCCGCTGGTCACGGACGCTCGAAAACGCCGTGCGGCAGATCTCGCAGGAGATCGAGCGCCTGTTTCCGGCGCTTCCCAACGCCGACTGGTTGGCGCTGAGGCTGCTCGACGGAGACGCGAGCATCGTTCGAGCTTTGGAGGAGGGCGATCTGGCTCGACTGTCGGAAGAGGGCCCCGCGGACGGTTCTCAACTCGCGACAGCGAAACTGATTCGGGACGCGAGAGCGAGCCGCTGGCAGATCGGTCCCGGCTTTCATCAATCGATCGTCGAGACGATCTACGCCGTGGCCGGCCAGATCGCCGATTCGGTCGTCACCCGGCCCCACGGCGCACCGCGCTTCGATCTCGATCGCACACTCGACCGCATCGTGACCAGCCGCCTGCTCGGCTTTCCGCTGATGGTGCTGCTGTTGACAGTCGTCTTCTGGCTGACGATCACTGGAGCCAACTGGCCGTCCGCCATGCTCAGCTCGCTGTTGATCGACACGGTTCATCCAGCGCTCAAGAGCGCGGCGAGCGCGATCGGGCTGCCGTGGTGGCTCGACGGGCCGCTGATCGACGGGATGTACCTGACGACCGCATGGGTCGTCAGCGTCATGCTGCCGCCGATGGCGATCTTCTTTCCGCTGTTCACGCTGCTCGAGGACTTCGGCTACCTCCCTCGGGTCGCCTTCAATCTCGACCGGATGTTCAAGCGCGTCGGTGCTCACGGAAAGCAGGCGCTGACGATGGCGATGGGCTACGGCTGCAACGCGGCCGGAGTGATCGCGACGCGCATCGTCGAGAGTCCGCGCGAGCGGCTGATTGCCATCATCACCAACAATTTCTCGCTCTGTAACGGGCGCTGGCCGACGCAGATCCTGGTGGCGTCGGTGTTCATCGGCAGCCTCACGCCGGCCTACTTGGCCGGGCTGATATCCGCCCTCGCCGTGGTCGGCATCGCGCTGCTCGGCGTGGTGCTGACCTTCGCCACCTCGTGGCTCTTGTCGCGCACGTGGCTGCGGGGCGAAGTGTCGGCTTTCAGCCTGGAGCTTCCGCCGTACCGCCGGCCGAGAGTGCTGCAGACGCTCTACACGTCGCTGATCGACCGAACGCTGTTCGTGCTGTGGAGGGCCGTCGTCTTCGCCCTGCCAGCCGGAGCCGCGATCTGGCTGATCGGCAACGTGCACGTCGGCGAAGTGTCGCTCGCCACGCTCGCCATCGAGGGCCTCGATCCGATCGGCGTGCTGTTCGGTCTGAGCGGCATCATCCTGCTGGCCTACATCGTCGCCATCCCGGCCAACGAGATCGTGATCCCGACGATCCTGATGCTGACCGTGCTGACGCGAGGCGTCACGGGAATTGGCGAGGGGGCGGGCGTACTGTTCGAGCTCGATTCGCAAGCGGACACGGGCCAACTTCTTCGCGCCGGAGGCTGGACGCTGCTGACCGCCGTGAACTTGATGCTGTTCAGCCTGGTTCACAACCCGTGCTCGACGACGCTCTACACGATATGGAAGGAGACTCGCAGCATCAGGTGGACGTTGGTTTCGGCCCTGTTGCCGCTCGGCATCGGCTTGACCCTGTGCTTTTCCGTGACACGGCTTTGGCGTCTGCTTGCCGCAACTTCGTGAGTCGTGCAACAGGATCCGCGAAAGCGATTGTTGTGCCGGATCTGCCTGCAGCGGACCTCTGTCCAGGACCGAAATAGGTCCGCCGACTCGCTTAGCCGGAATCGTGACGCCCGACCCGGTCAACGACCCGCCTGGCGTGATACGATCACCGCCTGCAACGCCCTCGGGCGTCTCCGGGGTACTTCCTGCTTTTCCAGATCAGGAGATCAGCGATGAGCTTCGCCACTTGGGAGCGCGTCCTACTGCTATTACTGATCGCCGGCACTCTTACATTGTTCGTCAAAGATCTCACGCCGAAGATCCGGCACATCTTGGCAGGACAACCGGAGCGTGTGCGGACGGATCGGCTCGGCGAGCGCATCTGGCGAGTGATCAAGGAAGTCATCTTCCAATGGCGCGTCGTCGGCGGGCGGCCCGTGGCCGGCCTGATGCATGCGGTCGTGTTTTTCGGCTTCATCGGCTTCGCCTTCGAGACGACGGACCACTTCCTCGAACCGTTCCACCTGCCGTTTATGGCGACGGTCCTCGGCAGCTACGAGCCAGCGTTCAAGGTCATTCTGGCGATCGTGGCGGTGGTCGTGGCGATCGCGATCGCGGGTTTGGCGTTCAGACGATTCGTTCTGGTCAACATCTCGCCGGATCCGAAGTCGTACAGCTCGGGAATCGTCGCTGCGATGATCTTCCTGTTGATGCTGACCTACATCTACGGCCTGCAAGAGCAGGCTGCGCTGGCCAAAGCCAACTGGTGGGTGCACTCGCTGCTGATCATCGCCTTCCCGCCGCTGATCCTGCGCTCGAAGCATTTCCATATCTTGATGGCGCCGGTCGACATCTTCTTCCGCACGCACACGCTCGGCGAGTTCTTGCCGCTCAACCTCGACATGGAAGCTCTCGAAGATTCGGAAGAGGAGATTTCGCTCGGTCTCGAGACGATGTCGGACGTTCCCTGGAAGATGCGGATGGACTTTCTGACCTGCGTCGAGTGCAAGCGCTGCACGGACCAGTGTCCGGCAGCGAGCTGCGGGCAGGAGCTGAAACCGCGCGAGTTCATCCTCGCCGGTCGCAAAATGCTCGGCCAAGAAGGGTCCGTCATCGGTAGCGTCATCAGCGAGATGGCTCTCGGCCAGTGCACCAGCTGCGGGGCGTGCGAGAACATCTGTCCCGTCGGCATCGAGCACCTCCAGCTGCTCCTCGGTGCCAAGCGCGCACAGGCGCTATCGTCGGGCAAGGGAATGGTCGCGACGGACTTCCTGCAGACGATCGAAAAGTACGAAAATCCGTTTGCTGAACGCCAGCAAGTACGCAAGAAGCTGATCGAGGAGCTGGGAATCCCGATCTACAAAAAAGGCGAGACGGAGTACCTGCTCTGGCTCGGCTGCGTGTGGTCTTACAACCAAGACGCCCGCAGCAGTCTCGAGGCGATGGTCAGGGTGCTCAGCGCCGCCGGGGTCAGTTACGGCGTGCTGGAGTCCGAGTCCTGCAGCGGCCACCACTCGCGCCGCCAAGGTGAGGAGCTGCAGTTCCAAACGCTGGCTGGGCAGAATATCGAACGCTTCCGTGAGAACGCGGTCACGAAGATCGTCGCACCCTGTCCGCATTGCCTGCATACGTTTCGCCGCGAGTACCCCACGCTCGACGGTGAGCTCGCGTACGAGACGATCCACCACTCGCAGCTGCTGATCGAGCTGGTGCAGCAGGGAAAGCTCCCTCTCGCTCAGTCTGCCGCCAACGGCAAGCGACTGACCTTCCACGATCCGTGCTACCTCGGCCGCTACGAGAAGGTCTTCGAGGCCCCGCGGGACGTGATTGCCAGGACGGGCTTTACGATCGCGGAGCTGCCCCGCCGGCGCGAGCGATCGTTCTGCTGCGGCGGCGGCAACGCCGGCTTCATGAGCCAGAAGGAAGAAGAGCGCCGCGTCGATCAGGAACGCAAGGAGGAGATCCAGCGCTCCGGTGCGAACGTGCTCGTCACCGCTTGTCCCGAATGCAATATGATGCTCGATGCGACCGTGGACGAGACCAAGGACCTCGCCGAGCTGGTGGCCGATTGTCTGCGCTGATTCTCTGGCCAGCTCGTCGCGATCGGTTCTTCGCGGGGCGTGCACCTCGTTGGGAAGCCCGTCGTCCGAGCTGTCAGTCCCCGCACGTACTCGGTGGAAGGTTTCGTTCGTTTTCGGGCAAAGACGAACTCCAGGAGCCCCACGATCCGTCGACACACCCGTTTGTCGTGCGCACCAAGTAGTACTCGCCATCGCCGGGGGCCGGATGTGGACGGAGATCGTCCCACTCCGTGACCGGCAAATCGTTGACGAGACAGGAGGCGGTCGAGGTGCCCGAAGCGCGGAGCGCCGACAGCGCCGCCCCAGCGACGTCGTAGGCGATCCCGATGCCGCGATCCGTCCACGAAAGACGCGTTCCGCCTGCACGGTCGAGATTCAGCAAGACATCGTCCGGTCGGCTCAGATCGAGAATCGACGCATCCAGCTGGTCGGTCCACGCGTCCGCGAGCGAAGAATCGCTTGGGGCGGCGAGCACGGCCTCCGACGCTTCTGCGAGAACGGCGTTCGCGCTCGTAAGCTGGTCGGTGCAGCGCGCTTGTCCTGCTCGCAGCGCGACGAGATGCCGCAACAGCTCGAGCGCGCGAACGTCGTCGATACCCCGGCGCAGCGCGGCGAGCCGCCGGGCCGGCACGGCACCCTCGTCCGTCGGGAGTCCCGCCGGTGTCTGCGGATCCCACGTCTCGTCGAGATAGACCGTGGCGTACGGCGGGCCGCTGCCGGCCAACGGGTCCCAGAGGCTCACCGGTTCGGAGCTGGAGATCTCCCGGCCGGGGGCGAACAGGGCCCAGTAGCCGTAGCCGAGCAGTCCCGCGTCGTCGATCGTCCACGGCACGAGCCGGCCTTCCCTGTAGAGATGACCGTGGCCTTGACGAAATCGTGGGCCGTTGTAGAGCCAGACCAGCTCGCCGGCGGCGAGGCGCTGGTCGTAAAAATCGATCAGCTCCGGGCTGTCGAAGTAGCGCTCGTAGTGGGGCACCCAGACCTGGACCAGGTTTCGCTCGGCGAGGCTCTGCAGGGCAGCCACGTCGGTCCCGCCGCTGTTGATCATCACGCGCAGCTGCGCATCGACCGCCTTGATCACGCTCGCGGCATCTTCGTAGTACTCGAGACGGTCTCGGAGCGGCTCGGGACAGCCCGCACCGGCTGTGAGCATGACTCCCGCGTTGGGTTCATCGATCGGATAGAAAGCGAACTCGGTCACGGGAACACCGCGTCCGAGCATGAACGACCGAATCTGGCCGATCCAAAACGCGTAGGCATCGGCCCACGCGGCGGACGGGTAGCAGGCGTGTCCGCCGAAGTTGCGGCGCCAGTTGCTGCTCCCGGCGAGGTACAAGAGATGCTCGCGGGCAAAACGATGACGATCGAGCGCTGAGGCCAGCTCCAAGAAATCCGGCGGCAGCGGCTGGTCTCCGTCCCACGGCGGTAGCGGCGTCAGGTACGTGACATGACCGTTCATGCCGTACTCCTCGCGCAGCGCCGCGCGCCGCTCGGAGAGGGCTCCGGCGATGTAGGCCTCGGCTTCCGGAACGGAGTAGCTCCAGTCGAAGTACGTGCCGCTCGTCTCGCTCTGTTCAGGGAGCGTGAACGGCTGCACCTCGAGATCGAGTGCGATCTGTTTCGACTCCTGACAGTCCTCGCCGTCACAGGTGAGCGACAAAGTCGATGTGTAACGACCGGACCGGGCGTCTTCGGGCACGGAAAAGTGGAGCCAAAGATGCGTCACGCGGCGCGCCGTGACGGCGACGGGCTGCGTGTCGGTCGAGAACAGTGCGTCGGCGCGTTCGTCGAACATAATCGTCGGTGCCGGGGCGGCATGAAGCAGTTCGAGCACGTTCTGCGGCAGCGACGCTCCCTCGTCTCCAAGCCACGCTTGGGTCGTCACGTGCAGGCCAAAATCGGTGAAGTACGGATTGGTCACCGCCAGCAGCGCGAACCCGTGCTCATCGCGGGCGAGACTCATCTCCATCGAGGTTGCATCGGGAGCGTCCGAGACCGGAGTTGACTTTGGCCCGACCACGGCCCACGGATCTTCATTGAACACGCGCCAGTCTGGTCCCAGCGCATCGAGCTGGGCGTCGAAATCGTCGTCCTGATAATTGGTCTGCGCCGGATCCGTCCCGCGCAGCACTTCAACCTCGTCGATGAACAGGAATTTTCCGTCCGCGGCGATCTCTACTCGTGCGTAAGCACCGCGGCTCGCGATCGGACCAGACGAGATCATGAAGTTCATGCCGTTGAAATCGGGCCCGGGCGCCGCGCAGTCGACGGCCGGGTAGTCCTCCGGTCGTGTCCAGCCAGCGACGCGATGAAACGTCACGCCGTCGTCGCTGACCGAGAAGGTGGCCTCGGTGGGGCAGTAGACGCCGGCCACGCCCTGCTGATCTCGGACTTGGAAGCGCAGCTCGGAGATCGCAT
>CP070706.1:1619183-1622491 GCA_020350085.1 Acidobacteriota bacterium | reverse complement strand
GAGGCTCGCGAGGCGGAAGCGGGCTGCGGGCTCTCGGGGGCTTGTTCCGGCTGTTGCTCGACGGATTCGCTGACGGCTCGGGCTCGCGTCCCGCGCGCTCGGTGGGAGTAGAAGCCGTAGGCCCTGGTCAGATGCTGGCCGCGGTCGGGTATCTGCGCCGTGACCGCGTGAATGAAGTCGAGAAGATCGAGGCTCAGCTGCGTGGCGCCCGTGCGTGGATCGGGTGGGGTGCAGACGATGACAGCTCGACCCGCGATTCGAACCGTGCCAGCCGGCACGGGCACGCGGACGATGTACCGGACGAGACGTTCGAGTCCAGCGCGGTCATCGGCGCCGATCGCGACGCCGAGCCGCGCGGAGAATCCCGAGTGTTTCCACGAGAGGAGATCGTTCGTTCCGTTCCGGCCGGAGGAGGGTCAGATGGCGAAAAAGAGGCCTACACCGGAGCAGATCATCACCGCGCTCCGCGAAGCGGAAGTTCTCCTCCCATAAGGCGCCTTCCCGCACGCCCCCACCTCTCGCCCCGTCTCGCTCTAGCCGCAGACTCGTCCGACACGCCGCGTCCAGAACGACCCCTCGCGTTGCGGGCTCTCGGCTCTCGACGACGCGTCCCGGTCCCCGTGCGTTCGTTTAGCGCGACCATCTTCCCGTTCGCCAAGCATTTCTGGACGTATTGCGGACTTACGGCGAGGCCGACGCGATGGGCTCTGCAGTTGACAGAAACCTCATACCCGGACGTTGCGCGGAAGCTGAGCTTATACTTCTTATGCGCCATGAAGTTCCCGTCTGATCAGAAGACGAGGCCCAGACTGAAGTGCAGTTCGCCGGCGGACTCGTTCGGATTCCGGTCGAGCTTCCAGCCGTACTCGAGGCGCAGCGGGCCCGCGGGGGTACGGAATCTCAGCCCCACTCCCGCGCCGGCACGCAGGTCGGTCAGGTCGATGTCGCCGATCTGCCAGTAGACGTTGCCGGCGTCGAGAAACGCGACGCCGTAGAGGTCCTTCCACAGCGGGAAAATGAGCTCCTGGTTGAGTTGAAACGTCGCCGCTCCGCCGAGAGGCTCGCTGACGGTCACGCCGAAATCTGCGAGTAGATCTCCGGGAAAGCCCACCGCGGTGATCGAGTCGAGGTCGAAACCGCGAATCGAGCTCTCGCCACCGGCGAAAAACCGCTCGCTGATCGGTACGAAGCGCGTGTCGCCGAGCGTCTCGGCAGCGCCGAAGTAGAGCCCACTGCTCCAGATGAGCCGCCGGCCGAGCTGTTGATAGCGACTCCATTGCAGCGAGGCGCGGACGAAATCGGCTTCGGAGGCGAGAGCCTGGTGGAACAGCCGCACGCCGGCATGAGTAAAGCTGCCTCGCGTCGGCCAGCCGAGCGCGTCGCGCGTGTCGCGCGCGACACCCGCCCGTAGGCTGCCGAGCCTCAGGTTGCTCGTGCGCTCGATCCCCGCGATATCCGACAGGTCGCCACCGATGACGTCCCCGTCGAGAATGATCACACCGCCCTCGGTGACGTCGGCATCTTCGAGCTGATAGCTCAGCAGGACGTTGTAGACATCGTGCGAGCGACTCGTCTGCAAGTTGAAGCCGGTGCGGCGCACCCGAAACGCGTCGCGCTCGAGGTCCTCCCAAAAAGTCGACGTGAGCCCGTCCCAGCGAGAGCCCCACAGGCGCGGCTTGCGCGCCAGCAGCTGTCCGCGAAGCTCCTTGTCGCTCCATCGGACGGCGAGACCGCCGTAGATCCTACGCCCACCCAGATTCGCATGGCCGAGTTCTGCGCTGACTCGCCATCCCTCATCGGAGTCGGCGCCCACTCCGACGCTGCCGCGCAGGTTAGGAGCCTCTGTCAGCTCGAATGCCACGCGCCGGCCGCCCTCGGCCCCTGTCGGCTCTCGCGAAACACCGACGCTGCGGAACACACCGGTGCCATAGAGAGCCTGCCGGCTGCGAGCGACAGCCTGTTCGCTGAGCGGGTCACCGGCCTCGAGGTCGATCTCACGCCGGATCACGGCTTGCTTGGTCAAGCCTTCGTGCTCGATGCCTACCTCGTCAACGATGAGGTGCTGACCTTCCACAATCTCGATCCCTATGTCGACCGACTTGTTTTCCGCATCGATTTCGGCTCGCGTCCGCACGCGAGCGTTCGGGTAGCCGCGCGTGTCGTAGAAAGAGCGCCACGCGGCCTCCGCTTCGCGCAGCGCAAGATCGTCGAAGCGGTCGCCAGCGGAGATGTTGACCAGCGAGCGCAGAAGTTCTTCCTCGAACGCGGCATTCCCGCTCAGCACGATTCGTGCGACGTGATAGGCAGGTCCTTCGTCGATCGCGATGACCACTCGGGCTCTGTTCTTCTCGCGAGGATACTCGACACGCTGCCCGACCCGTGTGTCGAGGTACCCACGGCTGCGATACAGAGCCAGAATCGCGTCGACATCCTCGCCGAGCTGAGCGGGTTTCAGCCACCCGCGCTCGAACAGGCTGCGCTCCAAGGTGATCATCTGGGACCGGACTTGCCCCTCGTCGATCGCTTGCGCCCCGTCGATCACGATCTCATCGACGTGCACTCGTGGCCCCTGATCGATGCGGAAGGCGACGCTCACGCGTTCTTCCGAAGACTGCCCTAAATCGGGCTCCACCGAGGCGTGGACGTAGCCTCTTGCGGCGAGCGCTTCACGGACAACCTCGGCGGAGTCGGCCACGCGGACGTCGGGAAACACGCTCTCGGACCAGAAAGTCAACACGGCCTTCCTCAGAGCATCCCCGGACGATGTGCCGGGAAAAGACAACATCACCTCTGGACCCTCGTCAATGTGGACGTCGATCGTGACTCTTCCTGCCTCGATCGGCTCGACCGCGTGCTCGATGCGCACCTCGGGCCGGCCGCGGCGAACGTACCAGTTGCGAATCTCGTCAATGCCATCGAGCAGGACGGCGTTGCGGAGGCTGTCGCCTCTGCGCAGGCCGAGCCGCTTTCGCAGCTTGTCCTCGTCGGCGGACACTCCCCCGTGAAACTCGATGACAGCGATCCGGTGGCCACCGACCCCATCGAGCACAGCCGGTCCACCCGGTCCGAGGTGCCGTTTGAAGCCGTATCTGAGGTCGCCCGCGAGCGCACCGCTTTGTTCGTGGGATCCGCTGAGCGTGAGCTGACGGGTTAGATCGTAGCGCAAGGAGTAGATATCGCCCTCGTTCGCGCCGATCAGCGTTGAGTAGGTCGTGCTGAGCCGCGGCGAGAGCGACTTGCCGAGCGTGAGCCGCGCGGCGGGATTCGCCTGATCCTGCACCCGCGTGGGATCAATCTCCGCCCGATCG
>CP070706.1:1615539-1619083 GCA_020350085.1 Acidobacteriota bacterium | reverse complement strand
TCGCACATCTCGACGTGAAAGCAGCACCAAGGCTGCTCCGCGAGCCGGAACAGCAGCTCGACGCCGAACGGAACACGCGACTGGCCGCACAGGTCAACCTCATCCACGAGCGCCCGATCGGCGGGCGTGAACTGGCGCAGCTCGTAAAACTCGCGATAGCTGGGAAGAAACGTCTTCGGAACCACTCCTAGCAACCGTCCGCCAGCGAACACGGCGGCGCAGTTGTAGAGAAGCTCGCCGATCACGAGCGGAACGCCGACGACGCCGACGACGGCCAGATCGCGAGACGCCTCGACAACGCGCTCGAGCGCCGCGAGCGCGCCGTCTTGCAGTGCTCGCTGCTGGAACAGGTCCTCGCATGAGTAGGCCGAAAGCCCAAGCTCGGGAAACAGCACCAGGCAGGCGTGGCGCCGGCTGGCCGCGTCGAGCAGCTCGATGGTGTGCTCGGCGTTGGCTCGCGGGTCGGCGACGGCCACGCGTGGAATGCCGATCGCCACGCGCACGAAATCGTGGCTGTAAAGATTATCGAAACGCCGCGACGAATCGCTCACGTGCCGTCTCTCTGTCGCCGCTTTCGCGCGTGTGTCGATCGTGTGCCGACGAGCCCATCAGGAGTCCGCTCACGACAGCGCTCAGCGGCGCGCCTGAGCCAAGGTTACATTTTTCCGGCGCCCTCGAGCCATCGGGGCCGTCGGCCGGCCGCGCTGCAAACTCTTCTTCGGGCGTCGGTAAGCCGCCCTGTGCCCCCAATGAGCGCTGCTGGCGTGCGAAAAGGCAAGGAGCGCTCGGCCAGAACCGAAAAGAAAAGAAGCGGAGGCACGAGGCCCCCGCTTCTAGAACCCGAGGTTAGCGATGAACTGATCAGCCCTGCAGGAACGAGCGAATCCTGTCGGCCAAGTTGGCGATGCTGGCGTCGTCGCCACCGATCACGATGTTGTCCGACACGGTGAACGAGTCTCTCACCATCTGAACGTTGTCCGGCAGCACGCCGTCGTCCGGGGTGACATCAAACGGCCCATCGAGCGGCCCGGTGATGTCCTGGAAGAACGTGTTCAGAAACGTCAGCAGACCCATGCTCGGGGCGATTCGATTCTCGAGCTCCTGAACCTTGAGCTTACGCATCCAGCTCTCCTCCGGCATGTCGGCGACATGCCTCTAGTGGGCCATGACGGCCCTCAGTTTCCTGCATCGACCCTGCCGGTCCACGGCGGGGCCTGACCCGCTGCGAGGGACAGCAAATGGCGGGCCAACCTCGAGCGGCCTGACGATTTGGCTGAGACGGTGACAAGACGTTGTGTATTCGTCCGCGCTTGTTCGCGCGCTGAGAGCAGCCCTCGATTCCGCGGCGCGGGGCGACACTGACTCGTGGGTTCGAACACGGTTTTGCGCGGAGCTGTACCTGATCGGAACAACTCGTCGCACCGCGCTTGCCGTACGCTCGTTCGCGAGGAGGGTCGCTCAAAAAAGCGAGACATCGACCAGCCGAAGCATGCGGCGGACGAACAGCCGCGCTACCGGCTGCGACGCGCCGATGATTTTCGCCGCACCGGTCATGCCCGGCCGCAGCGTCTGCTCCAGATCGTTGACCGCACAGCGCACGCGAAACACGGGTCGGCCGAAACCGTCTCTTTCCGCGACGGGCGCCACGGCGGTCACCTTCCCTTCAAAGGTTCGGTCCGGGTACGCCGCGAAGCGCAGCCGCACCGGTTGGCCGATCTGCACGTCCCCGATCTCGGACTCGAGCACCTGCACCTCGGCG
Source organism: Acidobacteriota bacterium (assembly GCA_020350085.1). Taxonomy (GTDB): domain Bacteria; phylum Acidobacteriota; class Polarisedimenticolia; order J045; family J045. Next base: position 1,617,324 of record CP070706.1, on the reverse strand, counting down.
GCGAGCGTCTCGGCCTCGGCCACCTCCAGCAGGACGCCACCGGCCGCGATGCGCTCGCCGAGTCGCTGGTCGAGATCCGGCGTGACGACGATCCCGTCCGCCGGCGCGGACAGCTCGAGCGCCTCGAGCTGGCGTTCGATGTCGTCGCGCTGCGCCGAAAGTCGCTCGACGTCGGCGCGCGCCGCCGTGATTTCCTCGGGCCGTGCCCCGCGCTCGATGAGTGCGGCCTGATCGAGCGCCGCACGCAGGGACCCTTCCTGCACCGACAGCTCGGTGCGCACCTGCTCGTGCAGATCGGCCGAGACGAGCCCTTCGTCGCGCAGCCGCGTGTATCGCTCGAAGCGTGAGCGCAGGTGCTCGACCTCCGCGCGCGCCGCACGCACGTGCTCGCGCGCCTGGCGCACCTGCTCGCGCTCCGGCCCGCGCGCGAGAATGCTCAGCTGGGCGTTTGCCCGCGACAGCTCGGCCTCAGTCATCGTCAGCTTCGCTTCGAGCTCCGAGCGATCGAGCCGGGCGACGAGCTGCCCGCGGCGCACGGCATCGCCTTCGCGAACGAGCACCTCTGCCAGGGCGCCGGAGACTTCCGGCCGCACGCTGGCGAGCTGGCTCGCTTCCAGCTGGGCCGGCCCGGAGATCTTGAGCGTCCACGGCACGAGGCCGATCGCGCCCAGCGCCGTGGCACTCGCCGCGAGGCTCACGGCGCCGCGCAAGCTCAGGTGTGTCAGCTTGTGGGCGATCCCGATCGAGATGGCTCTCAGCGGCTTGCGCAGGAGGTAGCCGACGAGCCCGACGATCAGCACCGGACCCCACAATCCGGCCAGGCGCGTCGAAAAGCCGGTCAGCATCGAGAACAGCAACGCGATCACGAACGCGATGTAGGCCGCCGACAGCAGCCCGTAGACGAGCACGAACAGCCGTGCGCGCCCGCTCAGCGGCGGCGCCTCGCTCTTTTTGCCGAACAGCGCGCCGACGCCGCGATGAGCAGCGCTGAGCGCCACCTGACGGAGGTTCGGGATTCCCGACAGGTCGGAAAGAATGTAGTAGCCGTCGAGGCGCAACAGAGGATTCATGTTGATCAGAAAGCTCGCCCCCGAAGCGATCGTGATCACCGTCGCGGCCGCCTCTGCCCGTCCTACAGGCAACGCCCACCAGCCGAGAATCCCCAGCGCGGTGGCGAGCAGGTCCCACATCGGTCCGGCCAGCCCGACGAGTGCCCGCTCCCGGCGACGACGAAACAGCCACGCGTCGGAGACGTCGACGTAGACTGCCGGCAAGACGAACAGGATCAGCAGAAAACCGCCCTCGGGCACTTTGCCGCCGAAGTGTTTGCACGTCAGTCCGTGCGCAGATTCGTGAAACGCGACCAACAGTACGAGCGCGACCAGCAGGCCGCCGGCCCAGCTCACGCTCGAGAGGCTCGGCAGGGCTTGCACGAGCGGGGTGTAGTGACGCGCGAGCACGACGCCGGCGGCGGCAACCACGGCGACGTACACCGACAAGAAAGCTCGCGTCCAGATCCAGCTCAGCCTCGGCGCCAGGCTCGTGAACAGCCGGTCCGGATCGAACAGGGGGATCTGCCGGTAGAGCAAGCTCGATCTTCGTGCCGGCCTGCTCGTCGCCTCGAGCAGCTTTTGGCCGTGTCGTTGGCTCGCTTCCAGCAACACCTGGCGCAGCGCTGCGGCGCGCTTGTTGGCAGGGTTGGCCGAGAGGATTTCCTCGAACGCGCGCAGTGCAGCGGCGAAACGGCCGGCGCCCAGCAGGGCTGCGGCCTCGTCGAACTTGAGC
>CP070706.1:1612599-1615439 GCA_020350085.1 Acidobacteriota bacterium | reverse complement strand
GCGGCGTTTCGGCCGGGGGGCTCATGAATAATCCGGGATAGAGATGTCAGACGCCAGCACGTCCGGCTTCACGCTGGAAGAACGGGCGGCCGGTCCTGAAACACGACCCTCCAATCGAGCACCTCATCGACCATCAACCGCGCGAGATCGGAAGTCAGAGCAATCACTTCCGGTGAACGCAATGGTCTCGCCTGGGAATGCCCTTCTCGCGCCAGCAACTGTTCCGCCCGCTCGTCGAGCTTTACCAGCCGCTCCGTCATCGCCCGAGATCTCTTGGCGATGCGTCCGAACTCACCTTGGTTGTTGATCCCGGCGAGCGCCGCACCCATGGCCGGTAAAACCGCGCACAGCACCGCCAGAAGCCGGTCTGGGAGCCAGGCCGGCAAGGACAGGGACGGCACGCCAACGACCGCGCCGTGGGGCAGGAAGTGGACGAGACAGATGACGAACGTCGCGAAGAACAAGCTGAATCCAGCCGCGTGCAGACGACGTTCTATCCGCTCCGATCGCTCGTGATTCTTGTGATGAAACGCGATCTGTCTTTGAACCACTTGCCGCACATACTCGACAGTGCTCCGTAGGAATGCCGGGTCAACCCGCGCTTCAGGCAGCCCAACCTCACGCTCGATGGCGCGCACGTGCCAGTACATCCAGGTCCGCTCCGGATCGCCGTAGCCCGCGAGGAATGGCGGGACCTTCGGGAACGGGCGTCCGCCGCCGAGCGGCAGCATGAAGCGCAGCTGCCGGACGAGCTCGGCAACGAGCCGGTACGAGATCCAGCGCTCGTGCCAACGCCCACACCAGCTCCAGCCGATCGCGACGAGAATCAGCAGGATCACCACCGGCTCGCCGATAGCGCAAAGGACCGTCAGCAGATCCGGCAGGTGCTGGGCCGTCGCCTCGTGCGAACCGTGGTGAGCGACCTGCCACAGTCCCGTCAGTGGCGCCAACGCAAGCGCGACGGCCACGACGCTGAACAGGAACGCGAACACGAATGCGCTGCGGTAGCAGTCGGCATAGAAAACGGCCAACTGATTCGACGAGGCGTAGTGCTTACCAAGCGCCTGATTGGCCCAACCCGCCACGCCCGGGGCGTCTTCAGGCCATTTCTCGCGCACTGATTCCCGCAGATCGGGCAGCTCGAAGGACGGCTTTTCGACTCTGCCCTCGCCGACAAGATCGCGGAACAGCTTCCACAAGAGCGCCAGCGTCCATTCTGGAACGGTTTCCGCAAAGTACGTCTCGCGCAGGTCCGCCACTCGAGCACTCGATCCTCGAGCACCCGCGCGCGCACGAGGTAAGAGACCACTCTCACACACCCACTCGCGTAGCTTGGCCCACACCGCGTCGCGACGGGAGCCCGTGTCGTCTTTGCCGACGGCTTCCTCGGGAGGAGGCGGCGCGAGGATTTCTCCGACGAGATCCTCGATCGCGGCGGTCTCGCCGTGGTCGGACTCGGCCGGCAACGGAGGCCTCGCGCGTTGCGTGTCCGTCGGCGCCGGAAGCATGCTCTTGTCGCGAATGACACTCCAGCGGTCCGGTTCGAGCGCATCGATCCAAATCACCGGGACGCGCAAATCGACCGCCTCCTGCACTTTCTCGACGGTGCTGCCTCGACCCTGCGCCGGCTTTCCGTCCCAGATGGCCACCAGAACGTCTGATTGATTCAGAACGACACGACCCGTCGCGCCGTACGCGGCCCCCGGGTCGGTTCTCTCTCCGTCACACTCGAAGCGAACCAGACCTGCGGGCAGCTCCGCTCGTCTCAGCAAGCTCCTGAACTCGGCCAGCGAGTCCGGCGAGAGCGCGCGGGGGGGCTGAAAATCCTTCTCGTACTCCTGTTGGCTGAACGGCATCGGGCATTGCAGTTCGAAGTCGAGATCCAAGGCCTGTTCGGCGAGAATCCTGTCAGAGCCCTCGGCCAGCGGTGACACCGCGCGGAGAGCGGCTCTGCAGTCGGAGAACAGATCTCGATGGCTCGCGTGAAATCGCCGGACAGCGTGCTGTACGGCTTCGAGTATCTGTCGCACGACGCGGCGCAGCGGCTCTGTGTCCTCCGGCAGCCGATTCGGCCGGTGCCCGACCACACCGACGCGAAAGGTCAGCTGAGTCTTCGGCGGCGTCTCTCGAGCAAGATCAGCAGCCATGATCACTCCTCGTCGTTTCCATTCTCTCCCGCACAAGTCTGTCACCGCCGTGGCTTGCAGATACCACGTCCTTCTTGATCCGACAAGTACTCGTGATGAAAAGAATTCTCGACGACTGCGGGCCAGATCACTCGCTCCGTCAGCCACAGGCCGCGGAGAACAAGTTCGATGCGCGCGCGCTAGCGATACTGCCGGCGAAACTCCCGAATGTCCTGCGCGAGGCGGGCCGCCCGGGCCTTCGCCGACTCCGACGTGAGTCGGGGAGTGAGTCGTTTCAGCGACTCCTCGATCCGTTTGGCGATGCTGATCGCATCCTGGACGTCGACCGTCGTGTCGAGGCCACTCAGACCGGCGCTGCGGCTTGCGGAAGCGACCTGCCGCTGAGCGTCCGCGAACTCGTCTCGCAGGTCGTTCAGCTGCCGCTCTTCGTCAGACAGAGACGAGGCCGGCATCAGCGTCAGCTCTCCGGTCGTCATGTAGTTGAAGCCCACCACGGCCATCACAAGCACGGCAGCGAGGATGAAGACCTTCTTCATGGAAACTCTCCCCGTGAGGATCGAGAACGGCCGGCAGCTCATCGAAGCCCATCCTCGAATCGGCGCTGGTCGTGAAGCGGCCGACCAGGCAGATCAATGGGCCCTCACCAAGGGTAAGATCTGTCTCGCGGGCAGTGCGTCAAGAGACCATCGTTCG
>CP070706.1:1608818-1612499 GCA_020350085.1 Acidobacteriota bacterium | reverse complement strand
TTGACGATCACGCCGAATCCCGTCAGGCGCTTGAAGTCGTCAATCAGCTGCCAATAGCGGGGGTTCGTTCGGCGGTTTACGCTCTGGATGCGCGCCGAGTAATCGATGTGGGTGATTGCCGGAAGATCCGATCGGCGATGGTAAAGCCGCTCGTAGAGCGGCAGCTCGTGATAGTTCTCCGGCACCGGCCGTCGACGCTTGTCCGCCACCGGCACAACCAGCAGCATGTAGGGCGAAGGCCGGTCAAGATCGAAGTACTCTGAGATGTCTTCCTCCAGAACCGTCGGCGCGAACGGCCGGAAACCTTCACGGTACTTGATCTTGAGGTTCATCTTGCGCTGCGTGTCCGCGTCGCGCGCATCGCCGAGATAGCTCCGATTGCCGAGCGCACGCGGGCCGTACTCCATGCGGCCCTGGAACCAGCCGACGACCTTTCCTTCGGCCAGCAAGCCGGCGACGTACCGTGAAAGCTGACCGAACTCGTCGAAATGGCGGTAGGTCGCGCCATATTTTCGCGCCGTTCTGATGATCTCCTTGTCGCTGAACTCGGGTCCCAGATAGGAGCCGCACATGCCGTCGGGATCGTTTCGGACGACGCGCTCGTGTCCTTTGAGAATGTGCCAGACGGCGTAGGCTGCGCCGACAGCGCCGCCGGCGTCCCCCGCCGCGGGTTGAATCCAGATGTCGTCGAAGATGCTGCTCCGAAGCAGCTTGCCGTTCGCCACGCTGTTGAGCGCCACACCGCCAGCGAGAACGAGCCGCCGACAGCCGGAGAGATCTCGCACGGTGCGGGCCATGCGCATGACGATCTGCTCGGTCACTCGTTGGATCGCGAGCGCCATGTTCATGTGCCCCTGGGTGATCTCCGTTTCTGGCGCGCGCGGTGGGATGCCGAACAGCCGCTGCCATTTCCGGTCGTCACACATCCTCAGCCCGGTCGCGAAGCTGAAGTAGTCCATGTTGAGCAGAATCGATCCGTCGTCGCGAAGATCGATCAGCTGCTCGAGAATGATCCGCTCGAAGTCCTTCGTCTGCTGGGCGTCGGGATTGCCGTACGGCGCCAGTCCCATCAGCTTGTACTCGCCGCTGTTGACCCGAAAGCCGGTGTAGTACGTGAACGCCGAGTAGAGCAGCCCCACCGAGTGCGGAAACCGCAGCTCGCGGAAGATCTCTATCGCACGCCCCTGACCTCGGCCCATCGTTGCCGTTGCCCACTCGCCGACGCCATCGATCGTGAGAATCGCAGCCGATTCGAACGGAGAGGGATAGAACGCGCTCGCGGCGTGTGAGAGGTGGTGCTCCGGAAAGTCCAGCTGCGGGTGGCCGTCACCGAGAAGTGCCAGGTTCTCGCGCAGCATGCGCTTGAGGAAGACTTTTTCCTTGATCCAGACCGGTATCGCCGAGAGAAAGCTGCGCAAACCGCGCGGCGCGAACGCGTGATAAGTCTCCAGCAGACGCTCGAACTTGACGAACGGTTTGTCGTAGAACGAGACGGCCGCCAGATCCGCGAGGTCGAGCCCGGCCTCCTCGAGAACGTATCGCGCGGCGTGGATCGGAAAGCTCGAGTCGTGCTTTTTTCTGCTGAAGCGCTCCTCGTGGGCCGCTGCGATGATGTCGCCGTCGACGATGATCGCCGCGGCGATGTCGTGGTAGTAGGCCGAAAGTCCGAGAATCGCTTCTGGCTTCGACTTCGTGATCAAAACAGCGTGTAGATGAACGGTGCCACTGCCGAGCCGCTCGTCAGCACGATCAGAGCGCCGAACAGCAGCAGCACGAGGATGATCGGCAGCAGCCAGTATTTCTTGCGGTACCTGAGAAATCCCCAAAAATCGCGCAGTAGCTCCATCGATCAGACCCCTCTCAGTACGGACGCTCGATGTCGGCGGGTCCGAAGACGTGCCCCCTCTCGCTCATGACCGACGCGCTTCCCCGCTTGAACTTGCCGAGCTGAAGCGAGTCACGGCCCAGCAAACGGCGGACAAGACCGACCGGAAGAACGAGAGTGAAAAACACCACCGATAAGAGCAGCTTGGAGACGAACGTCCCCAGCAACTGGGACAGTCCGAGCCAGAGCGTGGCGAAAGGCTTGTAGATCGCGGGGGCGATCATATCGACGAGCAACGTCGCGATCGCCAGCAGGTGGAAGCCCTCCCTGCCCGTGGCTGACCCGATGAGCAGCAGGAGCAACGTCAGCGCCATGCCGGCGTCACGCGCTTGGTCCTTGGAGATCTTGCTCGGGAAGAAGTCGAAAAGCCGCACTGGTCGTTGCCTCGGGCGCGGAGCCGTCCTTCGTGGGACGGCTGCGGGTCGTGGGGCTCGTACCTCGCACCGCCGCGTGAGGCTCCGCCTGCCGGATTCTAGCGCGCCGTCGGGAAAAAAGCGGGCCGCCCCACAGCGGAGGCGGCCCGGGCCGGACCTCAGCGAGATTCAGCCGGTCACTGGTTGTGCTGCTGGCATGCTGCCGAATCGCCCACGCAGTAAGGGCGCATCATCTCGTTGTCCTCGTGCTCGAGGATGTGGCAATGCCAGACGAACAGGCCCGCGAGGGGGAACTGTGCCTTGACGCGGGTCACCTCGCCCGGGTAGGCGATGACGGTGTCCTTGTAGCCGGTCTCCCAGAGTTCCGGCCCGCGAACGCAGCCAGGGAAGGCCGGATCGCACAGCTCAGCCGGCTGGAGCGCCATGCCCTCCTCGTCCACGGCCAGGAGCTGCCGATCGACGACCTGGAACTGGACCAGGTGGATGTGGATCGGGTGCGCGTCGGCGGTGAAGTTGTAGATCTCCCAGACCTCGGTGTCTCCGACCGCCGCGACGTTCTCCGTCGTCGGCGCCGCCCATCCGAGCGGCACGCCGTTGCCATCGGCGTCGAGCGTTCCGAGCCGCGCTTCGGTCGGGCCGAAGGGAGCCGCACCGGGATCCGTGCAGGGGACCTCGACAACGATGCCGTCCTCGTCCTCGATCGCGCAGACCGTCTCGGACTCGAGTTCGTTGAGGGTGATCGTTCGCGACGCGTTCGCCGGCCCGAGCACGGGCGGCGCCGGCAGCACGAGCTGATCGGGCGGCGTGCTGGTGTCGGCCGCCTTGAGCGCGACGACGCGGAACTGCATCACCTGCCCGGTCGAGGCGGGATCGGCGATCGGGAAGTCGACCCCCGGAACGCCGCCGCCGAACGGCTCGTCCGGTCCGAGATTGATCAGGGTGATCGTGGAGCCGACCGCCGCGTTCGTGAAGTCCATGATGACGTCGGCCCGCTCCGCGGGCGCCATCAGCAGCTCGTCGAGCAGCACCGGCGCGGGCAGGAACCCTTGCTCAGCGCCGATCTGCCAAAACGGCGTCCCGTCGTCCGTCTTGAGAATCAGGAATCGCGACTGCGAGCCGTTGAGAAAGCGGAAACGGTAGCGGCGCGGCTCGACGTTGAGATACGGCCAAGTGGTGCCGTTGACGACGATCATGTTGCCGAAGAACTCGGGGTTCCAGACTGGCGAGACGTCGCTCGGCTCGCCGCTGACGGCATCATCGGGGATGAACGGGATCTGCAGCTGTTCCGGCTCGAGCCCCTCGAAGAACGCCCGGTTGTCCGGATAGAACAGCGAGCCGTCGGCGTTGAACGAGCGGTCCTGGATCACGATCGGGATCTCGTAGTAGTCCTTCTGGAAAAGTCCTTCGCCTTTCTTCGGCGCG
>CP070706.1:1602230-1608718 GCA_020350085.1 Acidobacteriota bacterium | reverse complement strand
CGTCGCGGCGATCTCTGCGTCGCTGTCGTCGATCAGCAGCACCTGGAGGGCCACGAGCTCGGTCGGCTCGAGAGGCAGCGCGCCGCGAGCCGCCGCCAGGCGCGCGGGCCGCGGAGCCATCCCGCTGGCGAGCTGCTCGCGCAGCCGATCGGCGATGGACGGTGGGGCGCTCACTGTCGAGCCTGGCTCACGCGTCGGGTCGGGGGCTCGTCGGTGCCAGGCTCCGACATCGCCCGCAGGCCGAACCAAAGGCCGCCCAGAAGCAGCAGCGCCAGCGCCACAGCGACCACGCCGACGACGAGCCATCGCAGCCGGCGACGCCGCACTTCCTCTCCGCCCGCGCGCACTTGAAAGTGCCGCGCCAGGTCGGCGTACGTGCTGGACGTCTCCGCGCGCCGGCTCTCGCCCTCGCCCCGCTCCTGCTGGGCCAGCTCGAACAGATAAGCGTCGATCATCGCGGATTCGTCCGCGCCGATCGAGCGCGCGTAGGCGCGGATGAAGCCTTTGGTGAATGCGCCGCCGGGAAGATACGTAAACTCGTTGCGCTCGAGCGCCTCGAGGTAGCGGACGTTGATCTTCGTCGACTCGGAGACCTCGCGCAGCGACACACCGCGAAGCTCGCGTTCCCTACGGATCAGGGCGCCAAACGAGCGGCCGGACCGTCCATCGCCGGCACCACCCGTCGAGCCGCCGCGCTCGTCGCGACCGCCGCTCGGCGATGCCGATGGCCCGCGCGTCGCGCTCGAGGAGTCTGATCGATCGCGCGAGCCGCTGGCGAATGGCCGCGTCTCGCGCGCCGCCGGCACGTTGCCGCCGGAGGCGGCCTGCGCCTCGGCCCGCGCGGCTCGCCTGCGTGCCCTACGGCCCATCGGAGCGCTCCGTGGCGTCGGGCGCGTCCTGGCTCTCCGTGCACTCTTCCGACGGGCCCGCAGCAGCCAGCGCACGCCAACGCGTTTGGCTCATGACGCTCCCCAACGCGGCCGCCCGCTCGGGCTGGCGTGAAGACTCCGACAACAGTCTGCTCACGTCGTCGGCCCGCGTGCGCGGATTACCGAGCGCCGCACGGACGACGCGCTCGTCGCGGTGTGCCAGCAGCGAGGGCAGCAGTTCCGTCGGCGCCCGCCGCGCCAAGCTGATCGTCTCGCCGAGCGTCATCTGGCCCAGCCTCCGCTCGAGAAGGCCGGCGAGCGTGCGCCGCGCGGCGCGCGCGATCCCGGGCTGCGCCGCGGCGTCGGCGAGCGTCTTCCACTCGAGCGATTCGGCGAGCCGTGGAAGTAAGGATGGAGGCAGGTGCGGGTGCGCGAGCAAGCGTGCCGCGACGGCGGGGGCTCGGGCGAGCTCCGGGCGGCGGCGCAGCAGCTCGGTCAGGACCGACGCGGCCAGACGAGGGTCTCCTAGCCTGCGCGCCACAACGGCCGGCGCTGCGGCGAGCAGCTCGCGCAGAAGCTGTTGGGAGCCCGTACCCGCTGGCCGCGCGGGTGGCATCGGCGCGGTTCCCGACACATCTCCTCCGCCATCCCCTTCTCGAATATAAGGATCGTCTCGAAGCCCGTTCAACAAGCGATCGGGCGGGTCATCCAGCAAGTGCGGGTCGTTCCGAACGTGCACGATGCGTCCTCAAAAACGTCCAACAAGCGTACTATCTTCACCGCGATGCAAACCAGGCCAGAACCACTGAGCGGATCGAGGGAGGTGGCTTCCGAACTCGACAGGATTCTCGTCGCGCAGCTGGCCTACATCGGCGACATGGTGTTCACGACGCCGCTGTTCGACGCGATCAAGCAACGCTGGCCTCGGTCCCGGCTCGCCGTCGCCGGGCTGCCCGAGGCGCTCGAAGTTCTCGAGGACCATCCCGCGGTCGACCTGCGCGTACCGTACGACAAGCGCGGCGAGGACCGCGGGGCCGGCGGATTCGGGCGTGCGGCGCGGGCCGTGCGCTCGTTCGGGCCGGAGCTGTTCATCGGCGTCACGCGTTCCGCGCGCACGGCGATGCTCGCGCTGCTGTCGGGGGCGAGATATCGGGTCGGTTTCGGAGAGCCCGGCCGGCGGTGGGCGTACACACACGCCGTGGGCCGCCGTGATGAGCAGCCGTTCGCGGCGCGATCGCTCGGCCTGCTCGAGCCGCTTGGCGGACGGCCCGGGCTTCGCCCGCTGCACCTGTTCGTCGGCCGGCGGCGCCGCGAGATGGCGCGGGCGGCGCTCGCCGGCGCGGGTTGGCGTGATGAGCCGCTGCTCGCGATCGCTCCGGGATCGCGGTACGTCACCAAACGCTGGCCGGAGCGCCACGTCGGGCGACTGCTCGACATCGCGCTCGAAGCCGGTCGGCTGCGACCCGCGCTCTACGGCGGGCCGGACGAGCGGGCCCTGATCGAGCGGCTGCTGACGGGACGGCCCGCGGTTCTCGATCGGCGATCGACGCGGGTCGGCGAGATGGTCGCCGAGCTGAGTCTCGCGGCGGTGGTGCTCGGCGGAGACAGCGGGCCGACCCACATCGGCCGGGCTCTCGGCGTGCCGACCGTGCTGGTTCTCGGTCCGACGCCGGCCGGGCCGCTCGAAGACGGCCGGCCGTTCGCGAGGGTTCAGCGAGGGCTCGACTGCCAGCCGTGCAGCGTTCACGGGGACGAGAGCTGTCCGTTGGGGCATCACGCTTGTCTCGAGGAGCTGCCGGCCGAAGAAGTCTACCGAGCGGTGGTCGAGGCACACGCATGGCTCGGCTGAAACGCGCGGCGAGACGATTCCCATCAACCCGCGGACCGCTATACTGACACTTCTTTTCGAATCCGTCTTGCCATCGTTCGAGAGAATCGGGGGTCGTCACCATGGGATTCTGGACGGCGCAGCACATCTGGAACGTGATGCCGCGCGAGCAGCGGGAGCAAGCCGCAGCGGCGCTGTGGACCGACGAGCACATGTCGCGCGAGCAGCGGCTCGCCGCCATCGCGCCGTGGTTGTCCTCACGGGGCATGCGCATCGCCTTCTTGGAGAAGCTGCCGCGCACGAGGCGAGCCGCGCTGATCGCCCAGGCGGGTGTCCCCGAGGACACGGCGATGCAGGCGCTGATGAGCTTTCACTTGGTACACCGTCGCGAGCTGCTGGCCGCGTTTCTCGACGCCCTCGAGATCGAGCACGAGGATGGGCTGATCAAGGACGCCAGCGAGATCGAGCCCCCGGACGACAAGAAGGTCGGCGCAGCGATCAAGAAGCTGCGCAAGTCGTTCCCCGAAGATCAGGTCGATCTGTATCTCGAGACCCTGACGGCGGCCGATCCGGAGACCTGGTCGGCCGTCGCGCGCGCGATCCCGGAGCAGAGCTGATAGCCGCGCGTCACGGGCAGACGTCAATCTGCGTGTCGCGCTGCGGCGTGGAGATCAGACCGTCGGCATCGTAAGAGCCGCGATGGCCGGCGACGACTGCTCTGACGAGGTAAAAGCGCGGAAGCTCGCGCGGCGGCAGCGTCAGCTCGGTTCCGGCCCAGTCGGACGCCTCACAGGTGTCGGTCGCCGCCTCGAATCCCGCACCCGCAGCCAGAGCTGCCAGATCGCCGCTGACGACGTCGTAGATTGCGGCTTCGACGGGAAGCCAGCGCAGATGATCGGGATCTGGCAGATGGAGGCCCCGCACGAGTCCCGGCTCGGGCGCGGCGAGGCAGTCGAGAAAGCTCGTCCGGACCTCCCTCGCGCTGCCCGCGGCGCGGGTCCATGCGAGCCGTACGCCGAGCCCATCCCAGCCCGCTCGCGGCGGCCCGATGCCGCGGTCGCTTCCGAGAGGAGCGTCCGGTCCGAGCGGCTGGCCTTGCTCGTCGATTCGCCGGCGATAAGGTCGGGTGAGATCGCCATCGCGACCGTCGCGAAACACCGAGACGATCTCCTGACCGGTGAACACGAGAGCCGGCCGGTCGGCCGGCCCGCCACCGGTCGAGATCGCGGCCGGTAATCCCAGCGGCTGGCCTTCGGCGTCGGCGACGGCGAGCAGAATCTCTCTCGCACCGCCCGTGGTCTCGGTTCCCGACCAGGCGACCAGAATCCGCCGGCCGGTCACGACGAGCGCGAGATCGCCGCGGCCGGCCGCGGGTGCGGCCAGCTCGACGGGTCCTGTGCGGCGGGCGCCCTCCTCGTCGCGCAGCTCGAGCATGACGGCCGTCTGCTCGGCGGTGCGGGGCTCGAGATAGGCGATCGCCGAGCCACCGCGTGGATCGCTGGCCACGGCGGCGGGCGCGCTCCCGGCGAGCGGGTCGTCGTCGATCAATCGCGCGCCGTCGGGCGTGAGCAGGCTGAAGACGGTCTCGGGTGGCTCACCGCGAGTCCAAGCGAGGGCCAGACGGCGACCGCCCCAGGCGAGGCTCGGGTGATGGGAGTTCGCCCGGGTGGGGGCCACCGGCCGATCGTCGGCGAGCATCGTTCCATCGGGTCCCTGTGCCGCGAAGCGAAGCTGCGGATCCGCGGCGCGTTCGTCGCGAAACACGCTCGCGCAGCGGTCCCCCGCCCAAGCCGCGTCGGGCGCGAAGCTCGCCGCCGGATCCTGCTCGAGCGGCGCGGCCTGCCAAGGCGGACCACCGCGATCCGCGACGAGCTCGACTCCGGCCGCACCGGGGTCCTCGCGTATGACGAAAGCTCGCGGGGCGCTCCCGCGCGTGGCCAGCGCGATCTGCTCGAAGACCTGCGCGGCGAGCGTCTGCTCGCCGGTTAGCGGTGCGGCCTCGCACGCGCCGGCGCAGCCCTCGTCGATGGTGCCATCGACGTCGTTGTCGCGTGCGTCGCACAGCTCGGGCGCGCCGGGATACGTGTTCGGGTCGGCGTCGTCGACATCTCCGTCGCACCACGACGTGCCGTCCGCATCGGCGTCGGCACAGCAATCGAACAGCGTCAGCGCGGCATCGGCCAGGACGAACTCCTCGTCGTCGTGCAGCGCGGCCGGGCGCCCGCCGGTCCAGACGAGGCTGACGCGCATCCGCATCCGGGCGTCGGTTTGGGCGGCGCTCGTCGCTCCGATCGGCGCGCCATCCGCGGCCAGCCGGCGCAAGAACACCTCGCCGTCGAGGGGCGTCGCCAGCTCGCTGCCGACCCAGCCGACGAGATACTCCGCTCCCGTCCAGACGAGCGAAGGACGCCAAGCGTTCTTCTGCGGCTCGTTGACGCGCCGGTCAGCGCCGAGGACGATGCCATCGGTCGAGATCCGGTTGAAGTAGATGCCCTCGTCGTTGTCGCGTCGGTCCGACCAGGCCAAGCCGAACACCCCGTCCGCAAAGACCAGGCTCGGATGATCGCTGCCGGTGCCGGAGGCGATCTCCACGACGCCGCCGAGCCGCGTGCCGTCGAAACTCGAGCGCGCGAAGCGCAGGGCGCCGCTCGGCGTCGTCGGTGAGGAAGGAACCGACCATGCGTAGCCGACGACACTCCCGCCGACGGCGAGGCTGATCTCCCGCGCACCGGCATCGATGTCGCAGTTTAAGCAGGCCTCGCTGCCGAGCAGCGCCGCGTCGGAGCTGACGCGCCGCATGCGAACCTCGTTGCGACTCAGCGACCAGGCGACGACGAAGGCGCTTCCGTCCCAGGCGATCGCGGGCGCACCTGCGGGAACGCCGGTGCCGACATCGACGGGGCCTGCTGCGACGGTACCGTCGGGTGCGACGAACGCGAAGCGGATGAACGACTCGAACTCGATCCCGCTCCACGCGATCCCGTAGCCCGCACCAGACCAGGCGATGACCGGCTCTTCTTCCGTCGGTCCGCGATAGACCTCATCGAGCGGTGCCAACAGCACGCCCGCGGGGTCCGCCCGCGCCAGCACGATCTGCCGCTCGGCGTCGATCGCGTCGGACCACACCCCCGCAAAGCCGGTACCGTTCCAGACGAGAGAGCGATCCAGCCCCAGCTCCACATAGGATTGGCCGGGGTAGACAATCTCGCCGCCGCCGCGCGGTGCGGGACAGCTTCGCGGGCAGCCTTCGTCGAGGCTGCCGTCGGCATCGCTGTCGCGCCCGTCACAAAGCTCGGGGCTGCCCGCCGAGGCCGAGCCGAGGGCGGCAGCGGCGAGGAGCACAGCGACGCACGCACGTGACAAGAGACTCCCGCCGACTCGATGAGCCTCGAGCGGTCGTGACATCATGTCGGCTTCCTACAGCGGCGGGCCTGCTGGTGCAACAAGATCTTTCTGATCGTTCCTCTCGCGCATCGCAAGCGACAAGCGCGAAACGCCTGGCGGGCGGCCTCGAGGCGTGCTGGCTGCGGAGCGTGTGCTCCGGCGCGCCGCGTGAGCGCTGGCCGGCAAGCGCGGAGCTTTCCGGCCCGTGCGTGCTCGAGCTGGCGCACGAGCACCGGCTGGACGCCCGCGCCGGCTCGCGCCTTGGAGCCGAAATCGGGCCAGCCTCCGAGTGGGTCCCGGAGCTGACGCGCGCGTGGCGCACCGCGCTCGGTGAGCAGGCGCTCTTCGACGATCTGCTGGCCGAACTCGGCCGAGAGGCCGCCGCGCGGCAGCTGGCCCTCGTCGTG
>CP070706.1:1597839-1602130 GCA_020350085.1 Acidobacteriota bacterium | reverse complement strand
GCTCGTGCGCGCGAGCGATTTGAGACGAGCGACGATCTTCTCGCGACCATGCTCCTGATCGGACAATCGCTCGATCGTCTCGCGATCGAGCTGCTCGCTCATCACGATGCTGACCGGGATCAGCTCCGTCGCCGGCGCGCGATCGAGCAGACTGGCGAGTTCCCCTCGCAGCTTTTCCGGTGGGTCGGTGCCCGCCTGCGAGCACGTCGGAATCAGAAGAATCACCAGAGACAAGCAGAACGTGAGCCGAGAGCTTCGCGAGGCCAGCACTTCGGGAGATAGCCGCATGATTCCTCCTCGTAGCTCCTGCTTATACTGTTGTTGATCTGCGCGTACAATCTCCATCTCTCTCGGCGTCTTTCCCAGCGATCCGTGGAGGGCCTACCGTGATCCGAAAGCCTGTCCTGCTCCGGGGACGCATCGAGCGCTTCGTGCTGGTTTCCGACGTATTGCGGGCAAACCCGCTCGGTGATCCGATAAGACGTCATGTCACCGTTTACGTGCCGCCCGAGTACGATCGCTCACCAGATCGGCGGTTTCCGCTCTTCGTCGATCTGGTCGGCTTTCTCGGCTCGGGCCAGGGCCACGTGAACTGGAAGCCGTTCGACGAGAACGTACCTCAGCGTCTCGAGCGATTGGTGCGACGCGGAAGGATGGGACCGGTGATTGCAGTGTTCCCTGATTGCTGGACTCGTCTCGGCGGTAATCAGTACATCAACTCGTCGGCGGTTGGGAACTACGCCGACTATCTGACGCGAGAGATCGTACCAGCGGTCGATGCTCGTTATCGAACGCTGGCGGAACCGCGGCGACGTGCCGTCTTCGGCAAGTCATCGGGTGGCTACGGAGCGCTGATCCACGGCATGAAGTATGCGAAACATTGGGGAGCTGTCGCTTGTCATTCGGGAGACATGTACTTCGATTTCTGCTATGGGAAGGACATACCGCGCACGCTCGATTCACTGGCCCAGCACGGCGCTGATCCGCGCAAGTTCCTGCGTGCTTTCTACCGTGGCAAGAACATCGGTCACGATACGGGTCATACCTTGATGTTCCTCGCGATGGCGGCGTTCTACGACCCGGACCCCGATGCCCCGCTCGGCTTTCACCTGCCGATGGACGTGAGAACGGGCGAGATCGATCGACGGAGATGGGCCCGCTGGCTGCGGCACGATCCGGTCCATCTCGTCGATCGGAGAGCCGTCCAACGCCGACTCAAAACTTTGCGCGGCTTGCTGATCGATTGCGGCTCGAAGGACCAGTATCACCTGCACTACGGCGCTCGAATTCTGCACCGCAAGCTACAGAGGCTGAAGATTCGGCATTTTTACGAGGAGTTCGACGACAATCACTCCTCGATTGACTACCGAATGGATGTCAGCCTGCCGTGGTTGTACCGCAGGCTCATGGTTCGTTGAGACGGACGATGCGCTGCTAGCCCGGATTATTCATGAGCCCTTCGGCCGAAACGCCACATCCGCCCGCTGACGCCGGCTTAGATCAGCGACCGGAACCTGGTCCGCCCCCTCGACCTCCGGGACCCGGCCCACGGGGACCCGGGGCTTCGCGTCCCTTCTCCGGCGCGGGTCGGCAGTCGCCACCCCGCCACGCGCCTACGTCATTCCATACTGGACGGAGATGAAGCGTCCGCAGACGCACCATCGTCTTGGCGGTCATGTTCAAGACCCGGTGGACTTTTAACGGTGTGGCCTCGTCCCGTTCTCGGAACACGTGAGCCCGGAGCGCGTCTCCCACGCGGACTTCGAAGCCGATCTCGGCCAACGTCTCTGCGGGGGCGAGAAGCAGCTTGAGGTCGGCGCGGTCCGTGCTCAGCGTCACCATGACGACGGAAAGCCCTCCCTCCGCGGCGGCGCTGTCGAGCTCGATCACTTCTCCCTCGACGGTCAGCAAGGCGCGCGCGCGAGCCTCGTCGCGACCCCTTCCCGCCGCGCCGGACGCAGCGATCAGCAGCATCGCGATCAGCACGACGAGCTTTCGCGCGCGGCGCCTCATCTCTGGCTCCTCAGATCACCCGCTCGCACCGATGCGACTCCAAAGGAAAGACCGGCGATCAGGCCCAGATCCGGCGCAGCGTCGCTGAGGCCGGACAGTACCGTTGCCCGCCAACTAACTCGTCCCGTGGTGCGAAACCCGATACCGATGGTCGTTCTGGATCCCGTGCCGGAAACGACTTCATCGACGGCCTCGAGCCATCCCGAGACCACGAACCGGTCCCCCAGCGTGCGGCTCTCGATGCCCGCATAGCCATCGAGCACGTCGTGCAGCTCGAGTCCCTCGGGGTCCCCCAGTCGGTTCCACCCCAGGCCGCCGAACCCGGTCCACGACCAGAAGCGCCGTTCTGCGCTCGCACCGATGCGAAAGTCCCACTCCCCCGTGCCGAGACCGTCTCGCTCGTCGGCGGTGGGGGCCTTGACCTCGAGACCGACATCGACGCGATAGAGCCTCACGCCGCCGCCCGCGACGGCACGCTCGAGAGCCAGCCTGACGTCTCCCATGCCGGTGTTCCAAGAATCGGACGTGTGCAGCTCCGTCGTCGCCGCCTCGGCCGTCGCCGCCGCAAGCGGGCCCGTGCCGTCGCCCGCATCGTTGGGTGGCCCCTCTCCCTTTCGCTTCTGGCCCTCGGTGGGAGTCGCTCCAAAGACGGTGCGCGTCACAGTCGTCGACGACTCGAATCGGAGATACGGCAGGTCGATCCTCAGGCGCGTCCGACTGCCGGTCGCGTAACGCAGCGTCATCAGGCGACTGGCTGCGTCTACGCCCGTCCCGTAATCGCCCTCGTAGCCGGACGCCGTCAGCGAGATCTCCCCCGCACTGGCTAACGGCACGCAGCCAATGAGCAAGACGGCCTTCAGCAAACCGATTCCCAGAGGCTTCACGGGTCTCGCAGCGCTCCTTCAATATGCCCGCCCGTCGTCGGATTGCAATCTGCATGCCCCAGAAAAGCGTTGATTTTCGAACTACTTAGCCAATCCGGCTCGACGATATTGACGAGCTGTTGGCCCCGCCTCGACGCTCCTTGCCGGGAGCACGGTGGCACCATTACATCCGAGATGGCGGTGATCAAGATCGGTCCTGATTCATTCCCGTTCACGGATCTTGGCCAGCTTGTAGCGCAGCGCCCGCTCGGAGATGCCGAGTCGTGCCGCCGCCCGCGACTGGTTGCCGTCCTCGCAGGCGAGCGCTTGCTCAATCGCAGCACGCTCGAGAGCGGCCACGCGCTCCGGCAGTGCTGCCGTGCTGTCCTCCCAATGAGCGTGCTCCGTGCTCTGCACGCTGCGGATGTTGTCCGGCAGGTCGGAGACCGAAACCTGATCCCCTCGCGAGAGCACGAGCGACCGCTGGACGATATTCTCCAGCTCCCGGACGTTTCCCGGATAGTCGTATCGAATCAGGTAATCCATCGCCTCGCGCGAGAACGTCTTCGAGCGGCCTCCAATGCTCTCGAGGTGTTTGTTCACGAAATGCTGGACCAGAGCCGGGATGTCGGAGCGGCGGCGCCGCAGCGGCGGAATCTCGATCGTGACCACGGCCAGTCTGTAGTACAGATCCTCGCGAAAGCGGCCCTCCTTCACCTGCGCCAGCAGATCATGGTGGGTTGCGGCGAGGAATCTGACATCGACGGCGGTCGACTGCGACGAGCCGACACGCTCGATCGTGCGCTCCTGCAGAACGCGCAGCAACTTGACTTGCACCTCTGCCGGCAAGTCTCCGACCTCGTCGAGAAACAGCGTCCCGCCTGCTGCTGCCTCGAAGCGACCCGGCCTCGCTCTGACGGCTCCCGTGAACGCTCCTTTCTCGTGCCCGAACAGCTCGCTTTCGAGCAGCGTCGGAGAAAGAGCCGCTCCATTGACGGCGACGAACGGTCGCGCGGCGCGCGGGCTTGCGGCGTGAATCGCACGGGCGATCAGTTCCTTGCCCGTGCCGCTCTCGCCGAGGATCAACACCGGCACGGCCGTTGGAGCCACGCGCACCGTCGTCGACAGCACCTCGGCCATGGAACCGCCTGTGGTGACGATTCCATCGATCGACTCGACGTGGCCTAGCCGGCGTCTCAGCTCTCGGTTTTCTCGCCGTAATTGGCGCTGCTCGAGAGCGCGCTGCACGACGTGCTCGACCTCGTCGAGATCGAGCGGTTTGAGCAGGTAGTCCGACGCACCGCGCTTGAGGCATTCGACGGCCCCCTGGACCGTTCCGTAGGCCGTGACGATGACGACCTCGATGTCGGGGTTCGTCGCTTTGATCTCTCCAAGCAGCGTCGTGCCATCCATGT
>CP070706.1:1592888-1597739 GCA_020350085.1 Acidobacteriota bacterium | reverse complement strand
GATCAAATCAAGCGCGAGATGTCGGAACGCGGCCGCAACGCCCGGCAGGTGACGCGCTTTCTCGACAGCCTCCGCGACGGCAAACGGCTGAGCGAAGGGGTGCCGATGGCGGGCGGTGGAACGCTTCAGATCCACCTCGGCGTGGAGACACCCGCGGACTTCCCGTTCGTCGAGAACGGCGATACGGCCGACATGCGCATCCTCGCTCTGGCCGATTCGCTGGCCAAGGCGCGCTCTGAGGTGATCTTCATCACGAAGGACGCGAACCTCAGGATCAAAGCCGATGCGATCGGCATCAACTCCGTCGATTACGTCGAACGGGGCTCTCGGACGAGCCTGGACGCTCTCGACCACCTCGAGCTGGAGACGCCGCAAGAGGCGATCGATCAGCTGTTCCAGCACAAGAAGCTTCCTCTCGACCGGCTCGTAGCCGACGACCCTGGACCGAACGCACTGCTGCTGCTGCGGGATCAAGCCAACCCTCAGCACACGGCGCTCGCCCGCCGGCAGCCGGACGAGGACGCGATCTCGCTCGCGGATCTACCGCGCAAGGTCTCCGGCATCAGCCCCAAGAACCTCGAGCAGCGCTTTGCTCTCGACCTGCTACTCGACTCGCGCGTGCCGTTGGTCAATCTGGTCGGCAAAGCCGGTACCGGCAAGACACTGCTCGCTCTGGCGGCAGGGCTGATGCTGACCGTGGATGCGAAACGCTACCGTCGCCTGCTCGTCGCTCGGCCGATCTACCCGATGGGCCGCGACATCGGTTTCTTGCCTGGCGAGCTCGAAGAGAAGCTCAGGCCCTGGATGCAGCCGATCTTCGACAACCTCGAGCTGCTGCTGATGGACCGCTCGGAGTCGCGCCAGGCGCACGATCTGCATCCGGTGCGCTATCTGATCGATGCGGGCCTGCTCGAGATTGAGGCCCTGACCTATATTCGCGGACGCTCGTTGCCGAACCAGTTCATGATCGTTGACGAGGCGCAGAACCTGACCCCGCACGAGGTCAAGACGGTCATCACACGCGCCGGCACGGAGACCAAGGTCGTGCTGACGGGCGATCCGGATCAGATCGACAACCCCTACGTCGATGCGATGTCGAACGGCCTGTCCTACACGGCCCACCGGCTGAGGGGTCACCCCCTATCGGGCACCGTCGTGCTACGCCGCGGAGAGCGTTCGGCCCTGGCAGAGCTCGGCGCGGACAGGCTCTAGCTGGGCAGGCTCGCCGCCACTGGCTGTAGAATCCCGCCGTCCTGGCTCGTCGCGCCACGAGGTGCCAACAGTGGCGGGAGGTCGTCGTGACCGGTTTGCTCGTCCTGACCGTGACCATCCTCGTTTCCGCGATCGTCGTCAAAATCGGCTCGGTGGCGCTTCGGATGACGGGCCTCGACGTGCGCACGGCGGGCTTTCAGTCCTTGTCCGCCTACTCGGGAACTGGCTTCACGACGAGCGAGTCCGAAAAGATCGTCTCGCATCCACGGCGCCGCCAGATCGTTCGCGTGCTGATCATTCTCGGCAACGCCGGACTCGCAACGGTGATCGTCTCGACGATCAGCACGTTCGGCTCCGGGACGACGCCGGCGAACATGCTCAAGGTCGTCGCCATCGCCTCGATCGCGGTGCTTTTGTATCGTGTGGCGGTCGCCAGGCGGCTGAATCGGTGGCTCGATCACTGGATCGAGAAGAGGCTCGGCCGCTACACGGATCTCGAGCTGTTGGACTTCGAGAAGATTCACGGCCTCGATCGACATCACGGCATTGCCAGCGCGGAAATCAGGCCGGACAATCCCGTCATCGACCGGCGGGTCGACGCCCTTCAGCTGACGGAGCGGGACGTGCTCGTGCTCGCGATCCAGCGCGGCCATGAGCTGCTGCGCGCCGTCCGGCCGGAAACGACGATTCATCTCGGAGACCAGCTCTTCTGCTATGGCAATCTGGACCAGATTCGCGCCCTGGCAGGAGGCGAGTTCGAACCACCGCCCCCGACCAAATCCTCTTACGGTGAGCTGCTGTCGCTCGGGGCAGACTTCAGCATCAGCTCACTGAGCGTTTCGACCGATAGCCCGCTGGCCGGCAAGCGGCTTTCGGAGCTCGAGCTGACGCGAAGAAAAGTGCTGGTTCTCGCCCGCCGCCGCGACGAGCAGTTCGAGCCCGCCCCCCACGCCGGAACTCTGATCGAGCGGGGCGACACGCTCATCTGCTACGGACCAGAGGTCGAGCTTCGCGATCTGGCCACGACTCCAGGTCCTGATGCCGACCTGTAGCGAGATCCGGGCTAGGGTTGCCAGCGCAAGATCAGAGCGGCGAGTGGTGGCAGCGTCATGCTGATCGACTGGTCGAGGCCGTGTGAGGATTCGGATGTGGACTGGATGCGTTCGGTGTCGTGCTCACCGGTACCGCCATAAACCGCGGCGTCGCTGTTGAGCAGGACTTCCCAATCGCCCGCGCGAGGAACGCCCAATCGATAACCTTCGCGCACCACCGGGGTGAAGTTGAACACGCAGGCCAGCGGACGCTTGCCGTCGGCGTCCCAGCGCACGAAGCTCAGCACGCTGCTGCTCGCGTCATGGCAGTCGATCCACTGGAAGCCCGCCGGCTCGAAGTCCTGCTCGTAGAGCGCCGGCTCGGTGCGCAACAGCGTGTTCAGCTCGCAGACCCAGCGCTGCAGGCTGTTGTGAGGGGCGTACGCGAGCAAGTGCCAGTCCAAGCTGTGCTCGTGGCTCCACTCGCGCCACTGCCCAAACTCGCTTCCCATGAAAAGCAGCTTCTTTCCCGGATGGGTCCACATCCACGCGTAGAGCGCTCTCAGATTGGCGAACTTCTGCCAGTCGTCCCCAGGCATTTTGGCCAGCATGGACGCCTTGCCGTGGACCACCTCGTCGTGCGAGAAGGGCAGTACGAAGTTTTCGTGAAATGCGTACAACAAGCTGAAGGTCATGTGGTGTTGATGATAGCTGCGAAACAGCGGATCTTTGGACGTGTACTCGAGCGTGTCGTGCATCCAGCCCATGTTCCACTTCAACCCGAATCCTAGGCCACCGAGATGGACGGGTCGCGAGACCATCGGCCACGCCGTCGACTCCTCCGCGACGGTCAACACATCGGGGTGTTTCTCATAGACGATCGTGTTGAATGTCTTCAGAAACTCGATCGCTTCCAGGTTCTCGCGCCCACCGTACTTATTGGGGATCCACTCGCCTTCGTCGCGCGAGTAATCGAGATAAAGCATCGACGCGACCGCATCCACTCGCAGCCCGTCGATGTGGAACATCTCCAGCCAGAACAATGCGCTGGCGATCAAGAAGTTGCGCACTTCGGGGCGGCCGTAGTTGAAGATGAAGGTCTCCCAGTCTCTGTGGACACCCTGGCGTGGGTCGGCGTGCTCGTACAGATGCGTCCCGTCGAAGTAGCCCGGGCCATGCTCATCGCGGGGAAAGTGCGCCGGGACCCAATCGAGCAGCACACCGATACCGTTTTGATGCAGCGTGTCGACGAGGTACATGAAATCCTGCGGCGTGCCGCAGCGGCTCGTTGGAGCGAAGTAGCCGACCGGCTGGTAGCCCCACGAGCCGTCGAACGGATACTCGTTGACGGGAAGCAGCTCGACGTGGGTAAAGCCCATCTCGTGCACGTAATCGACCAGCTTCGGGGCGAGCTCGCGATAGGTCAACCAGCGATTGTCCTGCTCTGGAACGCGCATCCACGAGCCGAGATGGACTTCGTAGATGCTCATCGGCGCATCGAGGGACTGCCGCGTCTTGCGGGTCGCCATCCACTGCGCATCGTTCCACTCGTAGCCGCCGAGATCCCAGACCATGGTCGCCGTCTGCGGGCGAATCTCGAACGCGAAGCCGTACGGGTCGGCTTTTTGCACCTGGTAGCCACGGTGGGACGAGTGGATGGCGTACTTGTAGAGAGCGCCTTGCCTGGCTTCCGGCACGAAGCCAGACCATACACCGGAGCGCCCGAGCGGCTCGAGCGGATCGGACTTCTCGTTCCAGCCGTTGAAGCTGCCGACGACCGACACGCGCCGCGCGTTGGGAGCCCACACGGCGAACTGGGTGCCCTCGACGCCGTCGCGCACCGTCGGATGGGCGCCGAGCTTCTCCCAGATCCGCCAGTGACGACCCTCCGCGAACAGATGCAGGTCGTAATCGGTCAGCAGCGGCCCGCTGTTCGACGGCGCCGATTCCACGGGCTCGTCTCGCGCTGGCGTCGTGGTCTTCGATCGTCGGACACGGTCCATCGCTCGCTCTCGCAGCGGGCACAGGCCCGCCAAAGGAAGCGTTCATCATACTCGATCAGCCCGCAATCACCCCAATCGAGCCGTGAACCAACTCCTCGGACCGCGTGCCAGCCCGCGAAAGAGCGCGACGCTCCGAGCCTGCAGCAGATACGTCCCACCCGGCCTGAAGAGGCGCCGTTTCTCGCTGACGGGCTCTTCGAACCACGTATCGAGCAGACGCTCCCAACGGCGCACGCCTCCCCTGCGGGCAAGGCGGAACTCGACATGGCGATCGTTGCCGTTGATCAGCAGCAGCATCGTGTCACCGCTGACGGCGCGGCCTGTTTCATCGATCTCGTCGATCGCTTCGGCGGTGAGCAGAACGCCCAGCGAGCCGGAGCTTGGATCCTTCCAGTCCTCGGCGGTCATCTCGGAGTCATCCGGCTTGAGCCAGTGGATGTCCTTGGTATCAGCTTCGCCGCTGACGCTGCCTTCGAGAAAGCCGCGGCGCCTGAACACCGCCTGCTCGCGGCGAATCGCGATCATGTCGCGCACGAACGCGAGAAAGCGCTGCTGCTCTTCGTCGAGGTTCCAGTCGTACCAGCTGATGTCGTTGTCCTGACAGT
>CP070706.1:1587187-1592788 GCA_020350085.1 Acidobacteriota bacterium | reverse complement strand
CTCTGCCGGCGTGCAGCCAGCCGTCAGGTTGCACTGATTGTCGGCCGTGTTGTCGGTCTCGTTGACGACGACGGTCACCTCGCCGTTGCAGCCGACCGGGCTGACGTCGAAGCGGACCGAGGAGTCGGCCGCGACCGGGCCGCAGATCGCGATCGCCGGATAGACCTGGTTGGTTCCGGAGACCTTGGTCAGCGTGATCTCCCACTTGCCGGGCTGAACGCTGGGCCAGGGACCGACACCGTCCGCGTCGAAGTCCGGCGCGTTGGCTTCGGACGGGATGAAGATCGCCTCGTGGTTGTTGGCGCGATCGCTCCAGTCGCTGGGCGTCCCGCCGCCGTTCGTGATCGCCTGATCGGAGATCGTGTAGGCGTATCCGTCCTGTTCGGTGTTGCCGTTTAGATCGACGTAGCTGTCGCTGCAGTCGCGGTTCGCATCCTCCCCGAACGCGTTGCCGCGCCAGGTGATGTCGTCTCCGTTGCCGCAGGTCTGGTCCGGCCCGCAGTAGCGCACCGACAGGTCGAGATCATCGACGATGTCGGGCGAGGTCGACGCATCGTGCCACACGAGCGAGATGACGAGATCCTCGTCGCTGCCGAGCACGTCGAACTCCTGCGTGTCGGTGCCGCTGAACGGGCTGGTGAAACCGAGCGTGGGCAGCGGAGCCTGGATACCGACGTTGCCATCGCGGTTGTCTTGATCGTAGACGACCAAGCCGCTGATGGTCTCCGGGAAGTCCGCAAGCGGCAAGCCGCGATTCAGGAAGATTTGCCCGTAGCCGGTGACGGTGTTGAAGCGGCCGAACTCGGGCCACACGACACCGGCATCGCTGCCCGCGTCACTCTCGCCGCCCTGAGTCGAGCAGATCATGATCGCCTTGGTCAGAGCCGAGCTGATCAGCGGCACGCGCGTGCCCTTCACGCCGCGCAGGTTCGGCCCGCCGGTCGTGACGCGGTTTGCCGCCAAGGTAGAGCCGGTCGGGTAGTAACCGTCGGCGAAGTACTGCTGGATGATTGCCGCGGCTCCGGCCACGTTCGGAGAGGCAAACGAAGTGCCGCCGGCCGACTGGTCGAAGCAGGTCGCCTCGCCCGTTTGGTCCTCGACGCCGCCCGGGTCCTCTGAGCGACAGGCGTTGTCGAGTCCCTCGGCGAGCAGCAACGGAAGGATGCGGCCGTTGGTCGTCGCCGGGCCCTGCGAGGTGAACGACCAGACGCTGCCGTAGCCGTTCGACGCGCCGACGGACACGCAGTTCTTGCACGAGGCCTCGTTGCCGAGCGTTCCCGGCGTATCGGCGCAGCCGGGTGTGAGGTTGTTCTCGCTCACCGAGCCGTCGTTGCCCGCCGACTCCGCGACGAACTGGATCGGCTCGGCCAGGATCGCGGCGTCGATGTCGTCGGCACCCGCGATGTAAACCGGCCCGATCGTGGGATCGCCGGAGCCGAACGAGAAGTTGTGGATGTTGGCGTTGAAGTTGTTCCAGGGCTGCGTGATGTTCTGCGTGATGTCGCCCGAAGGGATGAACGGACCGTCCGGGCAGTCCTCGGTCGTCGTGGCCGGGTTGGTGTTGACGGCGGCGTCGGTGAACACGACGCGCGCGCCTTTTGCCACGCCGTCGAACGAGTTGTCGGCCTCGCTGAACGCGCCCTGCTCACCGGAGATGGTGTCGATGAAAAAGCCGCCGTCGTCCGGGCCGCTGTTGTTGTTGGCGTCGTAGACGATCACAGTGTCGCCGGCGTCGCAGAGGATGCTGTTGCCGTTGGTGTCTCGGCAGTACGTATTCGCCCGATCCTCTTGCTGCTCGGCGGTGTTGCTGTTGTCGTCCGGAGCAGGCTCGGTGCCGACGACCGGCGGCATCTGACCGCGCGTCGCGTTGCCGGCCGCCACCCCGGTCACCAACTGGCCGTGCGTGAAAAAGCCGCTCACGAGCGAGTCGCAACCGTAGAAGTCACCCTCACCACTGGTGTACTCGTCGGCGTGCTGGTAGCAGATGATCTTGCGATCGTCGCCGTTGGGCGGAATCGCGTTGGCGCAGCCGTCGGCGTCGAATCCGCTAGCGGGATCCTTGGCGAAGGGGGGCCACGCCGTCGCGCCCTTGATCGCATCGGGGCGCGTGTCGGAGAAGTCACCCGCGTCGGGCGAGAGGCCCGAGTCGGTGACGTGGACCACCTGGCCGTCACCGTCGAGGTTGGCGCGCCAGAAGGTCAGCCGCAGGCTGTCGGTGTTGTTCTGCACGAAGCGAGCGCCGCGGTCACCGTGCAACATCTGCGGGCTGAGCTCGGCGATCGTGAACACCGACTCGAGCTTGGCGATCTGGGTCACGAGCGAGGCGTGCGCGCGCGCATAGATCCGCGCCCCGGCCGGCTCGGGCTCGGTCACGCCGAGGATCTCCACGCCGAGCTGCTGTAGCGCTGCGGCGGTCACCGCGCCGTCCTCGCCTTCGAACAAGCGGATCTTCAGCTTGAACATCGGCGAGGCGGCCTCTTCGACCGTCGCTTGCGGCATGCGGCCGACGTGCGGCTCGATCTTGTACGCCGCGTGATAGGGGGCGATGTACTGGATCAGCGGCGAGCCCGACACGGCGTTGTAGGCTGCCTGATCGAGACGCAGGATCATGCCGTTGACCGGCAGCGATCCGACGATCTCCGCCCCTTCCGACTCGAGCACTTCCCTGAACGGCTGGTCCAAAGCGGACGGCCGCAGCTGGACGAGGAAATGCTGCTTGCGCCCGACGGCGAGGCCGTCGAGGCCGTTGGTCAGCTCGGCAGGGATGTTGAGCGATTCCCCGATGCGGAAGCTGCCGACGAGAGTCTTTAACGTGTCAGGGCTGCGGTCTCGGTAGGCCGGCGAGTCCCCATAATAAGGACCCGACAGATGGGGCCACCAGGCGACGGCGCGCGGATAGGTCTTCGCCTTGATCCGCAGCAGCGCGTCGTCCGAGTCCGCATCGCCGTGCTGAGCGCTCGCGAGCGCGCCCAGACTGACTGCCTCCGACTTCGGGGAGAGCGGCTCCTCGGTGCCGGTGGCGAACGCCGCGCCGCTCAGCGCCGCGATACACAGCAGCACCAAGAGCCAGCGCGTAAAGGACGAGCAATTCTGCATGACCTCCTCCTCCAGGAGAGTTACTGATGTGAGGCCCGTGCGTCCCCCTCGGGAACGGACTTGCCTCACGCCATTCGGACCAAACCTCACTCTTGCCACACTCTTGTTCGCACGCATTCAGCAGACCGGGACGCGCGCGGGTTCCCGCACGAGGCGCGGACTCCACGCGCGCACAGGCCAAGGGCGCCGAGAAGCTACGACGAGCAACGGGCATCGTCAACCCAGATCTCGACACGTCATCCGCACAAACTCCGCATATTTCCGGGGGTTACGGCGATGGCTCCAGCGATCCTTCTGACACGAGCAGGTTTAGCTGTTCCTGCTGCATGCGCTCCGCGCCGACCGCGTCGGCAGCCGCCGCACGCCGGTGCTGGCGCGCTGGCGAGGGCTCCGCATAATGACTGCCGAATGCGAGATGTGGAGAGCGCCGTGGAAGGCGATCGACCGTTGGCGTCCGAGCCGGAATGGCTGCGGGCACTCGAGGCCAAGCAAGCGCGCGCCCGCGCGCTGTTGCGCTCGCTGGGCCGCGTCGTCGTCGCGTTTTCGGGTGGGGTCGACAGCTCGCTGCTGCTGCGGCTCGCGACCGAAGAGCTCGGCGCGGAGGCGATCGCCGCCCTAGCCGTCGGCCCGTCGCTGGCCGAGCGCGAGCGGCAGTCGGCGATCGCCGTGGCCGAGCAGATCGGCTGCAAGCTCGAACTGATCGAAACGAAAGAGTTCGAGAATCCGCGGTATCTGCAAAACGATGCCGAACGCTGCTTTTGGTGGCGCTCGGCGCTCGTTGAGGCGCTGCGCCCGCTCGCGCGCGAGCGCGACGCGGTGCTCGTCTACGGTGCGATCACGGACGATCTCGGCGACGATCGACCCGGCATGCGCGCGGCCGAACGGGGCGGGATGCGAGCCCCGCTGCTGGAAGCCGGCTTGGGTAAGGATGAGGTCCGCGAGCTGGCACGCCGTTCCGGCCTGCCGGTCTGGGACAAGCCGGCGCTGGCCTGCCTTTCCTCGCGCGTTCCGCGCGGAGATCCGATCCGGCCCGAGCGTCTGGCGCGGATCGAGCGGGCCGAGGACGCGGTGCTTGCGCTCGGTTTTCGTGTCGTGAGGGTCCGCGATCACGGCGACGGCGATCTGGCGCGCCTCGAGCTGGGCACCGAAGAGCTGCCGCGCGCGGTCGCCGCCCCGCTTCGCGGGCGGCTCGAGGCCGCGGTGCGTGCGGCGGGCTATCGCTTCGTGTGCATCGACCTTCGCGGCTACCGGGCGGCCGGCTCGCGCGAGTCCGCGGCCCCTGAGCGCCCGGGCGGGCCGGGTGGCCAGGGATAGAGCCTCCACAACACCCTGCCGGCGAGCCGGTCGGTCCCGATCGGCCCGTAATGGCGGCTGTCGCGGCTGCGCTGCGGATCGTCGCCGCGAAGCTCGAAGCGCGGAGCATGCGGCGAGCCGGTTTCGGCGACCACTCTCTTGATCACGAGACCCTCGCCGCTTTCGCCCGGGACGCGAGCCAGCACGACGTCGCCGGGCTCGACCCAGCGCTCGATACCAGGAACGACCAGCACCAGCACCACGTCGCCGTGATGCAGGGCGGGCGCCATGCTTTCGCCGCGGACGCGCGAAGGCCGGACGAGCCAGGTCAGCGCGGCGGCGCCGAGAGCTGTCGCCAGCGCCAGCGAGGCCACAGCCGCCCGCAGCCGGCCGAATCTCACACCAGCCTCCCGGCGGGCGCGCGGCGGTCTTGCTGATCAGCCTGATCGGATTGATCGACTTGATCGGCGCCGACGCGTTGGCGCAACCCGTCGGCGAGCAGGTGAAATGCCAGCACCGTGAGAAACACGGCCAGCCCGGGAAACAGCGCCAGCCACCAGGCGCTGCCGACGTAGGTCATCCCCTCGCGCAGCAAGTTGCCCCACGACGGCTCGGGAGGTCGGATGCCGAGCCCGAGAAAGCCGAGTCCCGCCTCGACGAGCACGGCACCACCGGCCAGGAAGGCCGCGGGCACCAGCACCGGCGTCAGCGCCAACGGCATCAGATGGCGCAAGCCGAGCCGCCAGCGTCCGGCCCCCGCGGCGCGCGCGGCCAGGGCGATCTCGCTTCGGGACCAGCGGGTCACCTCGGCGCGCATGAAGCGAAAAAGGGACGGCCACGAGAAGAGGGCGATGACCAGCCCGACCCGAGCCGAAGGCGGCAGGCCACCGAGCGGGCCGCCGGCCAGACCGAGAAGCGCGACGGCGCCGACGATTGCCGGAAACGCGTTGACGATGTCCGCCAGCCGCGCCAGGCCGACGTCGGGGAGTTGATCCAGCAGGCCGAGGCTGTTCGCACCGCCCTGCGCGAAGCCCTGTCCAAGACGAACGAGCTGCTGAAGGGGCTGAAACGTCACCGGCGGCAGAGCCGGGCGCTCCAAAACACCCTGGCCTCGCTACGCCAACTCAAGACCCTCGGCGTTTGACCCGCCGCAGGGGCAACGACCACTCCAAGAAAAGAAAGGAAAAAGCCTCATGCCCCTCAAGCTAAACG
>CP070706.1:1582073-1587087 GCA_020350085.1 Acidobacteriota bacterium | reverse complement strand
GGACAGCGTGTGGGAGGTGCGAACCGGGATCAACGACAAAGGCTGGAGTGTTGAACTGAAGATCCCGTATCACGCGATTCGGTTCAGCCCTAAAGAGGAATACATCTGGGGAATTAACCTTGATCGCAAGATTCTCCGAAAGCAAGAATACGACATGTGGCAGTTAGTTCTCAAGAACGAGAGCGGCATTTGCTCCCGCAACGGCCACATCATAGGAATTGAGGGCATCGAACCGCCTGCCCATCTTGAGTTCCTGCCCTACGCCGCTGGCTCTTCGTTTCCACCACGATGTCGCCTCGCCCGAATTAGCTCAGATTACCTTCGTATGGGCTCGGCCCTCTCGCTCGACCTGCTTCCGATCTCCGCTTCATAGTCTATCTCATTGTTTATCTCATTAGCTGCTCTGGTCCGTTCTCCAGGTTCTGGTCCGTGAAGAGTGGCGGCGGCTCGGAAGGAGCCGTAGGCGAGTGGCGGGCTGCGGCGACGTACTCGGTCCGAGGAATTCTCCAGCTGGAAGCTGTCGGAGGACGTCCCATCGAACCGCTCGCCCCACAGCGGTGCGGCTACCTGCACACCCACGAGCTGCACCGACACCAAATCGAACGGGTTGACGGGTGAGAGAGCGGATCGGGCTCGCAAGGAGCGCTCACCCCCTCAACCAATCTCAAGCGGTCCCCGTCCGCTCCCGCCTCAGGCTCGTTGCCTTCACTCTCTTTCCGCTGCAGACAGCTCGGCTCTCGGATCCGACTTGAAGCGGGGCTGATCGACGCTCATGAGGAAGAAGTGCGTCACCTGGCCAGCGTCGTCCCTCTCGAACTGCACCCGGACCCCGATGTACTCGTCGCCACGGCGGAACGCGAAAACATCGTCGCCCATCGGCACGAGCTCGAAGCGCGTCGAACCCTCGCGCTCGTAGCACAGGGTTCCCTCTTCGAGTGTCACACGACGCGGGCCGTATTGCCCCACATAGCCCGCCAGCCTGGCGGGCTCGAGGGCGGCTGGGCTCCGATAGGCCTCGAAGGCCTCGAGTGCCCACTGATGCCGTGCCTTGTCTTCGTCGCTGGAGGCCTTCGCCATCAGGGCCTTGGTGGCCTCGATCTCAGCGCTGAGCAACGCATCTTCGGCGGGCACGGCGATGTCGGGCTCGACGCCCGTGCCTTCCCAATTCGTCTTCGTGATCGGATTGATGGCGCGCCCGTAGGGCACCTTTATGGTCACCATGGCCTCGGGACGGTGCTCGAACTCGACCGGATGTGCTCCGCCACCAGTGGTTTCACCAACGATGGTCGCGCGTTTCATGTTCTTGAGGTTGTAGGTGAACTCTTCCGCAGCCGAGAACGTGTTTCTGCTGGTGAGCACGTAGATCGGTGTGTCGATCAGCTTCGGGCCCTGCACGTTCGCCTGGGTCCAGAACTGCTGGGTCTCGTCCTGTTTGCGAATGTAGAAGCTGTTGAGGTGTTGGGGTTCCTCGAAGAAGTAGCTGCTGATGAGCTGGATCATGGAAGGGTCGCCACCACCGTTGGCGCGCAAGTCGATGATCAGCGCATCGCAGTTGGCGAGGTAGTTCATTGCGGCGACGGCCGTGTTGCCCGCGACCCCCGCATCGTCGAAGCCCACGAGTTCCAGATAGCCGATGTTGTCACCGCGCAGCTGCACCTTGCGGAAGCCGTAGTTCTGGCGCCGCATCCGCTCGAGCCGGCGAGCGCGAATCGCGGCCTCTTCTTCCGGATCATCCTCGGCCATCTCGTGCAGCGGGTCCACGCGCAAGTGCAGATCGTGCGACACCGAACGCAAGTCCTCGGTCAGTTGCCTCGCCATTTCGCCGAGCGTTTCCAGATCGTCGTACTTCTTGGCTTTCAGGTTCTTCTCGATCAAGCGGCCCATCTCGGCGGCCACGTCCGCAAAGATGTAGCTCTCGTTCACGACGTCGGACACGGCCTTCACGATCCCGGCGCGCTGATCGTCCGACAACGTGGTGTCGGGTGAGGCTGCCGGTGCGGCCGATGCCACGCCCGTGAGCAGGGTCAGGGCCGCCACGACGAGAGTCAAAATCAGACTGAGCTGTTTCAACTTCTTGCCTCCTTGGGAGCAAAACGTCGTCCGGTCTTCGCGGGTAGGATCGAATGCACGCGATCCAGCAAGCTACGTTGTCTGAGCTGCCCCTCGTTTTGGGTGAGAGCGTGCAAGAGCTGCTGATCCGTCGAGCCGATCAGCTCCTCCGTGCATCGTCCCACGGTATCCCAAATCGGCTCGAGCTGGCCCGACCCGAGGATCTGCACCAAGGGTGAAAACGGCCTTCCTGCAAATGGAGATGCCCCCGATCTTCACATTCGGGACGGATCAGAGCTATAAGGCCGAGCCAACTTACGCTTCCTGACGTGCGCAATCTGCTAATAATCTGATCACTGCCTTCCAAATCGCGATTTCTTCGCATTTATGAGCGACTCGTCGATACGAAGCTCCGATGAGCGTTCTGTTGGCAGCATAAGCGGGGTTCGCGACACTCGACATGATCCATTTGGATTATAGAACTTCCTTCGCGAGGTGTCGCTGGATTCGGCCACGTCCTGTGTGATTCCATGAGAGGAAGTGAGGGTGAACCTACCGCTGTGTGCTTTCGAGCTAGCCGGACGATCGGCGCCGGCTCGCGCAGAGCGCCAAGAAAGGGGGAATGATGTTCAATAGAAATCTTGTTTGGCTTCCGCTCGTTGCCTTATGCACACTTCTGATCTCCGTACCCACCGCCGTCACTTCGGACGAAGGGATGCTCGAGATCGTCGGGGCCTGGACTTCTTCGGATACCAGCAACGGCGCCGGCGCCCTGATGGTCGTGACACACATCGGTGGCCGTCGCTTCCACGTCGTCAATCATAGGGAAGGACCGATCACGACACCGGGTGTCGATCGCGACTCGCCTGATGTAGGCACCATCACGTACCTCGGGAACCGAGAGTACGAGTACACGGTCGTGCGCTACCGAATGGTGGCTGACGGAAAGATTGGTGCCGTCGCGGTCATCACTGGGACAGTGGGAATTCTCGAGGACGGGACGTTGGCAACCAGCAACGAGTACTGGTCCGTCTACACGCCCGACCAGGATTCTTGGGGGGTGATATTCCTTACTTTGGTTGCTTCGGACCGTTCCCCGGATCGGAGAGCCGCCGCATCGACCCACTGCCGCCCTGCGGAGAATAGCCAGGACGACCGAGTATCTGAGTTCCGATCGCTGACTGTGACACGCAGCTGTTGTTGGCGGTAAACGCGGCGTTCTCCCCGCGATGTCGCTGCTCGTCCGGGAAGGTCGTGTCGCGAGCAGTAGCGACGGGGCCCGTGGGCTCCGAGCGAACGCGGTGAGCGCTCCTTGCACCGCACGCGGGTCGTCCTTCTCGCGATGGGCATCGCGATGAATGCCTGTAGCGTCCAGATAGAAGTGTCCCTTCAACGGTTCCGGAAATAGTGGACACGTCCCCCAATCTGCGACGGATCACGTCAAGGATAAGGAGGCGCAGCGATGTCGTTTTGGAAGCGCAGAAAGCGCACCGCCGCGCCGTCTCGGTCGACGGCTGACGCGGGTCAAATCCAGAGAACAAGCAAGCCGATCAAGCGATCTCCGCCGGTGGCGATGGAGGTCAAGCTGCTCGCCATCGAGGCGCTGGGATCCGGCCTGGCTGCGGAGGAAGTGCGCGAGCGGATCGGCGTGGGGCCGAGCACGGTCCACAGGTGGCGCAAAGACGACGCCGACGAGGGCATCGAGGGGCTGTGTCGCAAGGCCTCGTCGATCACGATTCGCAAGCAGAGTTCGGTGCTCCGGGACAAGATCGTCGCGATGCGTCGCCATCATCCCGAGCACGGCGTTCGGCGCATCCGGGACGACCTGAGGCGTCATGACGGGCTCGAGGTCAGCGCGGAGACGGTGCGAACGGCACTCAAAGAAGGAGGGTCGGGCCACGCACTGCCGCAGCCACGCCGCCGCCCAGCTGGGGTCCGGCCAGGAGAGCAGGTGGGCAGCGCGCAAGACTGATCGCTGCGACTCGTCGAATCGGCGATGAGCGGGAGATCCCTTTTCAGCGCCCACGCCGCGTCACGCGATGAAGCTGGACCACGTCACGTGACGTCCTTCGAAGGCCGACCAGCAGGGCTCATGCGAGCGATGCGGTTTCGGTCAACTTTCGGTTACCTCCGGGCCATCATCGCGGAATACTTAACCCGGATTCTCCCTTTCGCACCGGAGGTTGTCGTGCCGCGATTCCGTCTCCCGCTCATGATCGGCTGTTTGCTCGTCGCATCGTTGCCACCGGCAGTCGGACAGGACGCCGCGCCACCGGGCAAGCTCTCTCCAGCGATGGAGCGCCAGCTCGAGCAGGAGATCGGACCCTACCGAGTCTGGGTCTTCTTCACCGACAAGGGCCTGCCGGATCGGGCCGCGCGCGAGGAGGCGATCGCCCGGGTCGCGACCTCCTACAACCCCCGCGCCACCGAGCGTCGGCGGTTGCGCGGCCGAAGCGCGATCGACGGGACGCCGCTGTTCGACTTCCGCGACCTGCCGGTCCACGAGGCCTACGTCGCCCAGATCGCCAGTACCGGAGCCCGCGTGCGGATCCGCAGCCGCTGGGTCAATGCGGTGAGCGCCGTGGCCACCCGCGAGCAGATCGACGCCATCGCCGCTGTGCCCGCCGTGACCAGGATCCAGCCCGTGGCACGCTCGAAGCGACCCGAGTACGCCGAGGCGCCGTCGGAGCCGAGCCCGGATGGCCCCACCGAGGCGCTCGACCTGGACTACGGCCGGTCGACGGCGCAGTTGACGCAGATCAACCTCGTCGCCCTGCACGAAGCCGGGTACACCGCAGAGGGAGTGCTCGTCGGCATTCTCGACACCGGCTTCCGCCGCGACCACGACGCGCTCAACCAGCCCGGGCACGAGGTCGAAATCGTCGCGGAGTACGACTTCGTCGACGACGATCCGGACACCAGCAACGAGCCGGGGGACCCCTCGAGCCAGCACAATCACGGCACG
>CP070706.1:1576340-1581973 GCA_020350085.1 Acidobacteriota bacterium | reverse complement strand
TCTGGAGTGTGCTCTTCCTCTAGCCCGGGTTACTCTCGCCGCCCCCGTTTTTAGCGCTTTTTTTATAAATTGGGGGTTTTTGCGGGCTGGCTTCGCTTGGAGACGGGGCCGCGCGGCGCGCTCGCTTTCCTCGGCCTGGGCCAGGCGCTCCGCGGCGAGCAGCTCGCGCGCGCGAGCCAGCCTTCGCGCCAGGTCCTCGTACGTGAAGACCAAAGAGCCGGCCACGAGCGCCAGCAGGCCGTTGATCGCGGCGACGAGTGCCACGGAACGGAACGCATACAAGCTGAACCACGGGTACATCCAAAAGCCGAGCGCCGTGGCCGCGCAAGCGCCGCCGACGAGCGTCAGCACCATCAACGTCGCCCGAAACGGCAGCGAGAACGCGACGAGCCTCGGCAACAGCTCGCGGCCGGTGATCACGGCCAGCAGCGCGGCCAGAAGCCCGCTCAAACCGCCAAAGACGACCAGCCTCAGCTCGACGTGATTGCTCTCCAGCACGCTGGCCAGCACGCCGACCAGCATGCCGATCCCGCCGCCGATGCCGCCGGCCAGCAGCAGCTCGACGAGCAGGTTGAGCAGCACGTGTCGCGGGCGGGCCGAGGTGCGCCCGTTCGGCAGGATCGAGATGCTCATCTCGTGACTCCTCGCTCACGAGACCTGACGACGACGATCGTCGTGTCATCGGCTTGCGGGCGATGGCCCGAGTACTCGTCGACGGCGGCGAGAATCGCGTCAAGCAGCGCTTGGGCCCCCGACGCGTGGTGGCGCTCGACGATCTCACAAAGCCGATCGCGACCGAACTCGTCATCGCTGCCGTCGGCGGGCGGGGCCTCGACGACGCCGTCCGTGTACAAAACGAGCGTCTCGCCGGCCGCCAACCGATCCGAGCCCGAGACGTAATCGAGCTCCGGCATCACGCCGAGCGGCAGACCGCCCGCCTCGAGCAGGCGCACGCCCGTCGCGCCGGCGACCAGCGGCGGGTGGTGGCCCGCGAGCGAGTAGTGCAGCTCGCCGCTGGACGGATCGAGCACGCCGTAGGCGAAGGTGACGAATCGATTCGCGCCGCGGCCCGCGACCACCTGCGAGAGCACGCGGTTGAGCGCGGCGGGGTCCGGCTCGCGGGCTGCGAGCGCGCGCACGAGCGATTGCAGATTGGCCATCAGCAACGCCGCCGCCATCCCCTTGCCGACGACGTCACCGATCGAAAGACCGAGCCGTCCCTCCGGCAGCTCGAGAAAATCGAGCGTGTCTCCCCCGACGAGGGCCGCCGGCCGGCAGCTGAAGGCGACGTCGAGGTGTTCGCTCGCCGGTGGCGCCTCCGGCAGCAGCGCGCGCTGCACGTCGCGCGCGAGCTCCATCTCACGCTCGAACGCCTCTTTCACGCGGACCTGCTCCAGCGCGCGCGCCAGTGTGCGCTGGAGCTGCTCCCAGGCGATGAGCGCCGCACCGACGAGCAGGGCCAGCACCGCGTTGACCGCCACGAGCGTGAGAAACGGCCTCAGGCTCGTAAACAGCACGCGAGGCCGCAGCGCCACGGAAAGCAGCGCCGCGCTGAAAACGGCGCCGGCCAGCGTGAGCAGCAGCAGGCCGTAGCGCAGCAGCGGTGAGAGGCTCTCCATGCTGGGAAACGCGTAGCGCAGTCCGACGAGCGTCGACAGGCCGACGGCCTCGGCGAACAGGACGCTCTGCTGGATGAACCAGATGTCGAACAGGCCGCCCGAGAGCACGACGCCGGCCGACACCAGCGCGCCGACCAGCAGGCCGACGATCGCCGAGCTGGCGGCCCACAGACAGAACGTGAGCAGCGCGCGGCCGACCCCAGGCCCGGGTCCCGCCAGCGGAAACGCGCGTGTTTCGAGCAACGTCTGCCCGGCCAATCGGGCCTCCCCTGTATCGCAGCGTCAGAGTACAGACTTTACCGCTTCCGGCCCTCGGGGGCGCCAGCACCCCGGCGCCGGGCGGTTCGGCCGGAGCGCCGAACGGCGGCCGCGGCCCGATCGACGTCTCGCTCGCGCGGAGCCGTTCTTCCCGTCCGCGGGCGTTGCACGAGACTCGACCGAGGTGCGAGACTTCCGGGCCCGCTCACGAGTTCGCTCCTTCGAGGTTCAATGAACGATGGCAGCCCGCCGGCAAGCCGCCTCGCCCGAGAAAAAGAAGCTCGATCGCAGGACGGTCCAAGCGATCGTCGCGGCCGCCAAAGACGTCAACGACAAGATTCTCAAAGGGGCCAAACCGGAGATGTCGTTTCCGGTCCGCAGCCTGTCGAACGTGCGCTATGACCGGCGCAAGGGCTACTTCGAGATCGGCCGTGCGCGAAAGAACCGCACGCTGACCGTCTCGACCGTGCGCACGTTCGCTCAGACGCTGCGCATGATGTCGCTGTCCAAGGAGCTCGTCGAAACCGACGACTTCGCGACCAAGCGAGACGCTTACTATCAGTCGAAAAACTGGGAAGAAGCGGCATTTCAGGAACAGAGCGAGTCGGACACGGTGATGGACGACATCGAGGCCTTGTTCTCCGTCGAAGGGATCAGTCGCGAGCAGCTGCGCTTCGTTCCCGACGAGCACGGGGGCGCCGTTGCCGGCCGCTTGATCGTGCATGACCCGGACTACGAGACTGGACGCGTTCACCGCATCGACTGCAGCCAATTCGGCTCGGGAGCTTACAGTATTCCGTCGCTGGTCGAGCACCTTTCGTTCGAGACCGACGCCGAGTTCGTGCTGGCGATCGAGACAGGCGGCATGTTCCAGCGGCTTCAATCGCATCGGTTCTGGGACAAGGCGAACTGCATTCTGGTCTCGATGGCCGGCGTGCCGACCAGAGCCACGAGGCGTTTCATCCGCAAGCTCGCCGACGAGTGCAAGCTTTCGGTCTACGCCTTCGTCGATTGCGACCCGTACGGGATCTCGAACATCTACCGCACGCTGAAGGTCGGCTCGGGCAACGCGGCGCACATCTCGCGTTTTTTCTGCGTGCCGACGGCGAAGTTTCTCGGCGTGACGCCCGACGACATCGAGCAGTACCAGCTGCCGACGCACCCGCTCAAAGACGTCGACGTCAAGCGGGCCAAGGACGCGCTCAAGAACGACCCGTTCTTCCGTACGTATCCGGCCAGGGCGCAGGCGCTCCAGAAGCTGCTCAAGATGGGCGTACGCGCCGAGCAGCAGGCGCTCGCCAAATGGGGCCTCAACTACGTCATCGAAGAGTATCTGCCCCGCAAGCTGTCCCACACGCGCTCATTCCTGCCCTGAGCGGGGTCCCCGCAGCGCTCGGAGAAGCCAGCGGGCGCTCCCGGCTTGCCCGCCGGGGTGAAGCGCCGTACCCCTTTGTGGGGTAGGACCGCGTGAAGGGGGCCCGTTTCGGGGCCCGATCCTGAGGGGCGAGTCCGGTGGCACTCGATCTGACGCGCTTTCGCGTACGGGGCGTGGGGACGGCGCTCCCGTCAGTCGTGCTCCAAAACGAGGAGCTCGGCACCGCTCTGGGCATCGACCCCGACTCGATCACGACACGCACCGGCATCCTCGAGCGGCGCGTCGCCGCCGATCACGAGGCGGCCTCCACGCTGGGCGCCCTCGCCGCACGCGAGGCGCTCGGCCGCGCCGCGGTCGAGGCCGACTCGGTCGATCTGGTGCTGCTTTCGACGTACACGCCGGATCTGCTGCTTTGTCCCACCGCCCCGGCCGTGGCCGAGCTGATCGGCGCCCGCAGGGCTGGTGCCTTCGATCTGAACGGTGCCTGTTCGGGCGGTGTCACGGCCCTGTTGACCGGATGCTCGCTGCTCGACAGCGGCGCATTCTCGCGCGTTCTGGTCGTCAGCTCGGACTTGACGACGCGCTACATCCGGCCCGACGACCCCAAGACACGGCTCGTTTTCGGTGACGGTGCCGCAGCTTTGCTGCTCGAGCGGGCGTCCAGCGGAGAAAACGGCTGGTCGGTGCTCGCCGCCGATGTCGGCGCGGACGGATCCGGGGCCGAGCTGTTCTGCGTGCCCGTGGGGGGCAGCGCCAAGCTCACGCGGGTCAACGGGCACGCCCATCCCGGGCTGCCGTCGATCGAGATGAACGGACGCGCGATCTTCCGCTTCGGCGTCGAGAAGGGCGCGGAGATCGTCGAGCGGCTCTGCACGCGCGCCGGCCTCGAACCGCAGCAGGTGGACTGGGTCATCCCGCACCAGGCCAATCTGCGCATCATCCGCTCGCTGATGGAGCGCACCGCGATTCCCTCCGCGCGCTGGGTGATCAACATCGAGCGCTACGGCAACACCGCATCGAGCTCGGTGCCGATCGCCTTGGCGGAGCTGATCGAAAGCGGCCGCCTCACACCGGGATCCACGGTGCTGCTGGTCGCGTTCGGTGCCGGTCTGACCTGGAGCGGTCTCGCCTTGAGGGTGGGCTCGGGCTAGACGATAAGCTGCATCCACGCCGCGCGCGGCTGCGACCTATTCGCCGCACGAAGCGCTGCCGGTGTCTGTTGTTCCAGGCCGATTCGGAGTCTCATGAACACAGGCGAGAGGCTCCTGTTCCGATCCGCCCCTCGAGCCCCCTCGAGCCCCCCTCGAGGATGCCCTCCGAGGAAGCCCCTCGGGGCATTTGGTGGCGCGGCAGGAAACCCGGGACCCACCAGTCCAGCCGATTGTCCCTCCCTTCCGGGTTTCCTGCCGTCCTGTTTTGCTTCTGTGCGAAGCTTTCGCCGGCAGGGTCTCGTAGAATCCGCCTCATGCGTCGTGTTTTGTTCGCCTTCGTCGTGCTGATGGCCTCGGTCTCGGGCGTCGGCGCTCAGGGCCCTCGCGAGCAGCTGGTCGAGCGCTACGTTCAGGCGTGCCGGCTCGCCCGAGCCGGCAGTCTGCAACCGGCCCTCGAGCAGTTCGACGCCCTCGCGCGCGAGAACCCGGCCTGGATCCCGGCCCACCGCGCGCTGGCCCTAACGGCGCTGGCCGCCGGCGGCGCTGTCGAAGAGCGCTGGCGCGCCGACTTCTCCGCCCGCGTGCGCCGGCTCCGGCGTGACGTCGGCGCCTCGGTCGGTCTGGCCGTGCTTCTGCGCGCTCGCGGCGAGAAGGCCCAGGCGCATCAGCTGCTGCTCTCGTCGGTGATGGCCGGGGCGCGCAGCACGCTGCTCGTGCCGCTGCTGGTGGACACCTCGGCCGATCCGAACGGATTGGGCTCTTGGTTTGCCCTGCGCGCCGGCGTGCTGCCGATCGATCCGGCGTTTGCCACGATGCGCGCCCGTCTGCTGCTCGACTCGGGTCAGATCGCTCAGGCGCGGCGCGTGATCGACGAAGCGCTCGAGCAGAGCCCGGACTACGCCGGACTACTCGCGCTGCGCGCCGAGCTGCTCACCGCGGCCGGCGCTGAGGCGGCCGCCTGCGAGCCGGCCGCCCTCGCATCGGGCCTGCTCTTGAACGTCGTCGCGGTGCCGGAAATCCGCATCCCGCGGCGGCTCGCGCTCACGCGCAGCTTCATCGCGTGCGACCGCCTCGACGAGGCGCGGACGATGCTGGCCTCGGTCGGCCCCGCGGTCTCCCCGCCGGGAGAGAGAGATCCGGTGGCTCTCGTGCGCGTCGTGCGCGCTGAGCTGGCCCTGGCGCGCGGCGAGCTGCTCGAGGCGCTGACGCTGCTGCCCGCGGCGACCGATC
>CP070706.1:1572880-1576240 GCA_020350085.1 Acidobacteriota bacterium | reverse complement strand
GGGCTGGAAGCGGTCGGCGCCATGCACCATCGGGGCCTCTATCACCGCGATCTCAACCTGGGCAATCTCGTTGCGACGGAGACGGCCAACAGCGGCTGGAGCGTGACGATCGTCGATCTGGACCGCGCGGTCGAGTACGCGGGTCCGGTACCTCCGCGCCGCCGCCGCCGGGCCCTCGGCCGCCTGGAGCGCTCGGCGCGAAAGATCCTCGGCTTCGTGCCGGCCCCGCGCGCCCGCGCGCTCGTGTGACCGGATATCGGCAAAGTTGTCCGACCTAGAGCCCGAACCCATATTGCCCAGCGTCGGGGGTATCCGAGGGAGCGGCTCGGATGGAGACCGAGAGACTGCGGCTCGCGATCGACGGTTCGGCCGGTCTGGTCCAGCGCGTCCGTGCGGCAGCGAAACGGCTCGGCTGCGAGATCGTCGAGCCGGCGCCCCACGCCGCGGACGTCATCGTGCTGGAGGCGCCGCTCGCCGAGATCCATTCGGTCTGCCGCCGCGTGCGCGAGCTGGCCTCGGGGACCGCCGTGCTCGCCGTCGCCTCGGGTCGCCGCGCTGGCCTGCGCGAGGCGTTGTTCGAAGCCGGTGCCGCGGACGTCGTCTCCGCGAGCATCTCCGTCGGTGAGCTCGCGTGGCGGGTCGAAGGCGCCGGCCGCCATGGGCGGGCGAACGAGCGGCTGCGTCAGCTCGATCGCGAGCTGGTGCTCGTCTCCTCGCTGGCACGCCGGCTGGTGCGCTCCGGCGACACTCCGTCTCTTCTGGAAGACGCGCTGACGGGCCTGAGCCGAGCCATCGAGCTCGACAGCGCGGAGATTCTCGTTCTGGCATCCCCTTGGCGATTGGAGGGCGAGGCATCGCTCGCGCTTCGCTGGAGCGAGCCGGAGGGCCTGACGCGTCGGCGCCAGGTGGCGCTCGGCGAGCTGGACCTCGAGGCGCTGAGGCGGCGGATGCCGGTGCGCGATCGCGAGCACCCGGACCGCTCGGTCGTGGTTCCGCTGTTGGCCCAGGGCCAGGCGCTGGCCGTTTTGCGCGCCTCGGTGCCGTCGCACGACGAGCTCAGCGATGAAGCGCTGCGCGTGCTCTACAGCGTCGGCAGCCTGCTCGCCGGGGCGATGGAAAACGCCGAGCGGCTCGCCTCACTCAAAGGCCGATCGCGCAGCCTCGAGGCGCTCGTCGAGGAGCGCACGCGCGAAGCCGAGCAGCAAAAGCAGCTGTTCCAAGAAGTCATCGACGCTCTGCCGGTATCGCTGCACGCGATCGATCGCGCCTTCCGCGTCGTCGTGTGGAATCTCGGACGTGAGGGGGGACCGTTCGGCCGGCCGCGGGGCGAGGTGCTGGGCCGTTCGCTCTTCAGCGTTGTGGGCGAAGACGCCGAGCTGCGTAACGAGTACGAGCGCGTGTTCGGCACCGGCGAGCCGATCATCTCAGAAGTCGAGAGCCTCGGTGGCGAGCTGCCGCGGCTCTATCGCGTCGAGAAGATTCCGATGCGCCTCGGCCCGGCCGGTGAGGTCAGCCACACGATCACGGTCGGCCGCGACGTGACGGAACAGCGGGCGCTCGAGCGGTCGATGGCGCGCGCCGACAAGATGTCCGCCATCGGGCGGTTGGCCGCCGGCATCGCCCACGAGATCAACAATCCGTTGGCGACGATCGCGAGCTGTGCGGAGTCGATGCGCGCTCGCCTGCAGCATCCGATCGACGAAGACGAGCGCGGCGAGATCGGCGCCGATGCCGTCGTGATCGAGCAGGAGGCGTACCGCTGCAAGAGCATTCTCGGTAACCTGCTCGATTTCTCGCGCAGCTCGCCTGAGGACCGATCGTGCTGCCTGCTCGCCGATCTGGCGCGGCGCACGCTCCGGCTCTTACAGCACAACCCCCGCTTCGGCGACGTCGCGATCGAGCTGCACGCCGACGAGCCGGTGCCTCCTGCGCTGGTGTGCGAGGACCAGCTCGTTCAGGTGTTGATGGCGCTGTTGCTCAACGCCGCCGATGCCGCCGCTCCGGGCGGCACCGTCGCGGTGCGCACGCGTGTCGGCCCGGCCGGCGAGGCGGTGATCTCGGTCGAAGACGACGGCCCCGGGATTCCTGCCGAGCTGCACGAGCGGATCTTCGAGCCGTTCTTCACGACCAAACCGCCCGGGCAAGGGACGGGCCTCGGCCTCGCCGTCGCCTACGGCATCGTCAAGGCGCACGCAGGACGTCTCGAGATGCTCTCGCACCCAGGTTTGGGCACCCGATTCGATGTCGTCTTGCCGGCGATGGCCGAGCAACCGGAGGAGGTAGAGGCATGACGCAGAGTGACGGCTCCGCCGCTGCGACGGATCGTCGCATCCGTGTGTTGCTGGCAGACGACGAGGAGCCGCTGCGCCGCATTCTCGGCCGGGAGCTGAAGCGACGCGGGCACGATGTGGTGCCGGCAGAAGACGGCCAGCGCGCCTCGCGCCTGCTCGCCGAGCAAGAGTTCGACGTCGCCGTGCTCGACGTGCGCATGCCGGGCCTCGACGGCCTGGCGGTGCTCAAGTCGCTGCAAAACGACACCGCGCGCCCGGAGGTGATCCTGCTTACGGGCAACGCCACCGTCGAGCTCGCGGTCGATGCGATGAAGCTCGGTGCCTACGACTTCGTCACCAAGCCGTGCCGGATCGACGTGCTCGACGCGCTGATCCGCGGAGCCGCGCGCAACAGCGATCTGGTCAAGGAGAACGATCGGCTGCGACGCCGCGAAGAGCACCATCAGCCCTCAACGCTGGCGGAAGGCTGGAACTCGATGGCGATGAAGCCGGTGCTGCGACTGATCGCTCGGC
The DNA here is from genome assembly GCA_020350085.1 of Acidobacteriota bacterium. GTDB lineage: Bacteria > Acidobacteriota > Polarisedimenticolia > J045 > J045. Next base: position 1,573,436 of record CP070706.1, on the reverse strand, counting down.
TGGCGCCCTCGGATCTGCCGGTGCTGATTCTCGGCGCGTCGGGGGTCGGCAAGGAGCTCGTCGCTCGCGAGATCCACCGGCGCAGCGATCGTGCGAGCGGGCCGTTCGTCGATCTGAACTGCGCTGCGATACCGGAGACGCTGCTCGAGAGCGAACTCTTCGGCCACGAGAAGGGCGCTTTCACCGGCGCCGCCAACGCGCGCGCCGGGCTTATCGAAGCGGCCGACGGCGGGACGCTGTTTCTCGACGAGGTCGGCGAGCTGCCGACGGGCCTGCAGGTCAAGCTGCTGCGCGTGCTGGAGGCGATGAGCTTCTTCCGCGTCGGAGGGCGCAAGAAGATCGAGGTCGATGTGCGGCTGGTGACCGCTACCAATCGGGATCTCACCAGCGAGTCGCAGCGTGGCACGTTCCGCACCGACCTGTTCTACCGCATCAACGCGGGCACGATTCGCGTTCCACCGCTGCGCGAGCGGCGCGAGGAGATCAAGCCTCTGGCCGAGGCGTTCTTGCGCGTCGTCAGGCCGCAACTGACGCTCTCGGATGACGTGGTCCGTGC
>CP070706.1:1570208-1572780 GCA_020350085.1 Acidobacteriota bacterium | reverse complement strand
CCCGTCGGCGCGCCGATCGCGGGTCGTTCGATCGTCAAGCCGACTTCGGGAGCGGGTCCCACGTAAAGTGCACCGTAAGCACCCCAGGCGAGTAGCAGTAACGCGAGGATGACGATAATCACGCGCCAGCGGCGACGTCGAGTTTTTCTTGGCAAGGCTCTGGCTCCCTCGTGCGCGATCGTAGCAGAACTGCCCGACTAGCCGAGCTCGCGCACTCACTCGTACGTGGCAGCCGCGTTACGGCGCGCATCCGCGACGCCGATCGGCCCGCTGTCGTTGATCTCGATCGCCTGCACGCTGCCGATCGTCGCGCGAGTCTCGATATCGTAGCCGTATGAGCGCAACTGCTCGACAAGCGGATCTGGAAGCCGAAACGGTGCCTTCGCCTCGACCACGATCGGGTCTCGATCCGGCGACGGGGGCGGCCACTGATGGTGGAATCGCGGCGCGAGAACTGCCTCCTCCAGAGACATGTCGTAGTCCACGCGGTTGACGATGACCTGGAACACCGACGTGAAGATCGTCGGCCCGCCAGGCGACCCAAGCACGAGCCACGGCTCGTTTTTCTGATCGAAGACGATCGTCGGCGACATCGAGGATAGCATTCTCTTTCCCGGCTCGATCTTGTTTGCCTCGCCGCCGGTAACGCAGTAGACGTTCGGAACACCGGGCTTGGCCGAGAAGTCGTCCATGTGGTTGTTGAGCAGAAAGCCCGCTCCCCGCACGACGATTCCCGATCCGAAGAAGCGATTGATCGACGTCGTGTTGGCGACGCTCATCCCCTGGCGATCGACGATGCTAAAATGGCAGGTGTGCGGGCCCTCGCTGGTCAGCGAAGCGAGCGCGCCGGCCGAGATGGTCGAGGGATCCGTCTTGACGTCGATGCGGATACCTTCTGCTCTGTCGCGCGCGTACGACTCGTCGATCAGCATCCCGAGCGGTACCTCGAAGAAATCGGGATCGCCGAGATGCTCTGCACGATCGGCGAACACGCGCTTTTCGATCTCCGCCACGAGGTGTAGATGCCGGGCCGAATGCCACGGCGGTCGCTCAAACAGCTCGAACATGTTCAGCATCTCGATCAATGCAGCCCCACCCGAAGACGGAGGGGGCATCGACGCGACGCGCAAGCCCTGGTAGCGTCCTTCGACGACCTGCCGCCAGACGCTGCGGTAGCCTCGAAGATCTTCCAGCGTGATCACCCCGTTGCCCCGCCGCATTTCTTCGACGATCAGCTGGGCGGTTTCACCGCGATAGAAGCCGACCGGGCCGTCGCTCGCGATGCGTCGCAACGTCTCGGCCAACTCGGTCTGCACGAGGGGCTGCCCGGCCTGGTCATGGAAGTAATCGTCGAAGTTGATGTGCTTTCGCAGCGATGCGTCGATCTCGGCGTAGCGTTCGCGGACCTGACGGACCTCGGAGGCCGTGTACTCGTCGAGCGTCCACCCGGCCGCCGCGAGCTCGATGGCCGGGCCGAGCAGCTCCGTCCACGGAAGGCTGCCGAAGCTCTGATGTAGCTCCCACATGCCGTGGACGGTGCCGGGCACGCCGGCAGCGAGGTGGCTGTAGAGATTCAGATCCGCCACGAGCTCGCCGCTAGCGTCGAGGAACAGGTCGGGATGTGCCGCGAGAGGTGCGGTCTCCCTGTAGTCGAGGGCGTGGATCTGTTCGCTCGACGGGTCGTACAAGACGGCGAACCCTCCGCCGCCGACGTTTCCGGCGAGGGGGGTGGTCACAGCGAGCGCGAACTGCACCGCCACGGCGGCGTCAACGGCGTTTCCGCCTCGGCGGAGGATCCGCGCGCCGACCTCCGCGGCGACAGGTTCCGGGGCGACGACGACGCCGCGAGACAGCGGCGCGCCGGCGTCCTTCCGTTCGGCTGGCCGGCAGCCCGGCAGGAACCCAGTCAAAAGCAGCACAAGCAGCAAAGGCCGTCGCATGGAGCGCTCCGAGATCGTGCGCGGCGAAATGCCGTTCCGGCTACCATATCCACGCGCTCGCCATCTCTCAATCGTGGCGATGGAAAAGGGCTGGCCCCGTGATGAACTTGGAGCAGCTCGACCGCAGGCTGACAGAGGCGCTGGAGGGTCCGCTTCCGGGCTTGGCGGCTCAGCTGTGCATGGCGCCGTCGCCGCGTCCCGGCTGGCGACCTGGGATGGTGCCGGTTTCGGCGCGTCCCGCCGGGGCGATGATTTTGCTCTACCCACGTGCGGGCGAGCCATGCCTAGTGCTGACGGTGCGCCCGGGAGATCTTCCGAATCACGCGGGCCAGGTGAGCCTTCCCGGCGGCGCCGTCGAGCCGGGCGAGACACCCGATCAGGCCGCGCTCAGGGAGCTTGACGAGGAGGTCCGTATCGCCCCCGCAAACGTGAGGCTGCTCGGGGCTCTGACGCCGCTCTACATCCCGGTAAGTTGCTTCGTGCTCCATCCCTTCGTCGGCTTACTCGCCGAAACGCCCGACCTGCGCCCCTGCGATCGAGAAGTCGAGCGCGCGCTCGAAGTCCCCCTGCGTGTGCTGCTCGATCCCGACCGCGTCGCGAGCGAGGTGCGGCGGCACCACGACCTGACTTTT
>CP070706.1:1567278-1570108 GCA_020350085.1 Acidobacteriota bacterium | reverse complement strand
GGCGCCGGCGCGCTGAGCCGCAGGGGACGACCAGGCGATGGCAGGCCAGCCGGACAAGCACCAGCGCACCGAGAAGCCGACCGGCCGCCGGGTCAACAAGGCGTACGAGAAGGGCAACGTCCCGCGCAGCGCCGACGTCAGTCAGGTAGTCCAGCTGGCCGTCTTCTTGGGCTGGGCGCTGATCGGTGGCACGGCGTTCTTGACCGGCGTCTCGCAGCAGCTCCGCGGGGCGATCACCGAGGTGAGCGGATCGATGGCGCCCGGCCAGCTGCTCGACAGCCTCGAGAGCCACGCACGAGCCGGGATGTTGCTGCTCGCTCCGCTGTTCGCGATCGGTTTCGTGTTTGCCATCGTCGCGCAGATCACGCAGACCGGCTTTCATCCGCGCAAGCAACCGATACCGTTCCAGCTGCAGCGGCTCAATCCGGTCAACGGCATCAAGCAGGTCTTCAGCCTCGAAAAAATCGTTCAGGCGCTCAAAGCGATCCTGCGCGTGGCTCTGTACGCCGGGCTCGCCACGATCGTGCTGGTGCCGGAGTGGAACAACGTCGTCCAGCTCGCGCTCGTCGGTCCGGGCACGATTCTTCAGCAGGCGGCGTCGATGGCGCTGCGCGTGCTCTCTCGAGCGCTGCTGCTCAGTCTGGCGCTCGCCGTGTTCGACTACGCGTTCACGCGCTATCGCTGGTACCGCAAGCTCTACATGACGAAGCAGGAGGTCAGAGACGAGACGCGCCAAAGCGAGGGCGACCCGCTGGTCAAGAGCCGCATCCGCTCTCGTCAGCGCGAGGCAGCCCGGCGCCGGATGATGGCCGACGTGCAGAAGGCCGATGTCGTCGTCACCAATCCCGTGCACGTCGCCGTCGCGCTCCAGTACGAAAGGGAGACGATGCAGGCACCGATCGTGCTGGCCAAGGGCCGCGGCTATATCGCGCTGAGAATCAAGGAAGAAGCGCAAAAGCATCGCGTACCGATCGTCGAAGATCCGCCGCTCGCGCGCACACTCGAGCGAATCTGCCCGCTGGGTCTGCCGATTCCCGAGCCGCTCTATCGCGCCGTTGCCGAGGTGCTGGCCTACGTGATGGGCCGCCGCAAAGGAGCCTACAAGCCGCAGCACGAGTTCGAAAACGAGCCGAGCGCAACAGGTAGGCGGCGATGAGTACGGCACTCGCCACCGCCGCACCGGCGACCACTCGCGCGCACGCGGCATTGCCCGTGGCGATGATCGTCACGCTGGGACTGATCGTCGTTCCGCTGCCATCTCCTCTGCTCGACGTGCTGATCACCGTCAACCTGGCGACCAGCATCGTCGTGTTGATGTCCTCGATGTACGTGCCCGGACCGACGCAGTTCTCGGCGTTCCCGTCACTGCTGTTGATGCTGACGCTGTTTCGTCTCGCGCTGAACGTGGCCTCCACACGGCTGATTCTCAGTCGTGGTGACGAGGGACCGAGGGCGGCCGGCGCCGTGATTCAGGCGTTCGGCAACTTCGTCGTCGGCGGGTCCTTCATCGTCGGTGCCGTGATCTTCGTCGTCGTGCTCGTCATTCAGTTCGTCGTCATCGCACACGGTTCGACGCGCATCTCGGAAGTCATCGCGCGTTTCACCCTCGATGCCATGCCCGGCAAGCAGATGGCGATCGATGCGGATCTGAACGCCGGGCTGATCACCGAGCGTGAGGCGATCGCGCGCCGGTTGCACATTCAGAAGGAGGCGGAGTTTTTCGGCTCCATGGACGGCGCAGTGCGCTTCACGCAGCGTGACGCCATCGCCTCGCTGCTGATCACTCTGATCAACATCGGCGCTGGACTGCTGATCGGCGTGCTGCAGAAGGGCATGGCTGCGGGCGAGGCGGTCGAGACCTATTCCGTGCTGACGATCGGTGACGGGCTGGTGACGGCCATCCCCGCGTTGCTCGTGGCCGTGGCGGGAGGTGTGATCACGACGCGCGCCGCCCAAGAACGCAATCTCGGTGACGAGGTCATCGGCCAGATCCTGAACAATCCCCGCCCGCTGCGCGTTGCGGCTGGCACGCTGCTGGCGTTGGCGCTCGTACCGGGACTGCCGAAAGTCTCCTTTCTGATCCTCTCGGCGGCCGTGTTCGCTGCTTCGCGAGCGGCCAGAGAGCGGCAAGCGCAAGATGAGTCCGAGCTGCAGCCTGCCGAGCCGCGCGCGGCGACGGATGTCGAAGAAGACGTCGAACCGCTGCTCGGCATCGACCCGATGTGCGTCGAGATCGGATACGACCTGATCGCCGCCGTGGGTGCCGATCGGCCCGGCGGTATCCTCGACAAGATCAAGGGGCTGAGGCGTCAGATCGCCACCGAACACGGTTTCGTCCTGCCTCCCGTGCGTGTGCGCGACAATCTGCAGCTCGCGCCCGATCAGTACCAGATTCTATTGCGCGGCACGCGGATCGCTTCGGGCACGATCCCGAAGGGCAAGCTGCTCGCCCTCGAGGCGGGCCCGACCGTGCCCGTGGACGGCGAGAGGACGAAGGATCCGGCGTTCGGACTGCCCGCGGTCTGGATCAAGCCCGAGGTGGCCGATCGTGCACGCGGGAGCGGTTACACGGTCGTCGATGCTCCCGCGGTACTGTCTACGCACCTGATGGAGGTGATTCACCGCAACGCCTCGGAGTTGCTCGGCCGTGAGGATGTGGCACGGCTTCTCGATCACCTGCAGAAGACTCACCCCAAAGCGGTCGCCGAGCTGGTGCCCGAACGGATGACGATCGGCGAGGTCCAGCGCGTTCTGCAGGGCCTGCTGCGCGAGGGTGTCTCGATTCGAGATCTGCCGCTGATCGTCGAGACGCTTGCCGATGTGGTTGTCG
>CP070706.1:1563193-1567178 GCA_020350085.1 Acidobacteriota bacterium | reverse complement strand
TCTCCGTCGACGGCTCCCTCGACGAGCACGGCACGCCCGCGGATCGATCCGTTGACGACGGCCCCCTGCAGCACGCGGACCAGATCCTGCGAGACGATCGGCCCGTTGACCCGACCGCCGACGACGATCGTCCCCTCGGAGACCAACTCGCCCTCGAGGGCCATCTGATGACCGACGATGGTGACTTCATCGGTCCACTGGACCGCCCCGGGAAAGCGATCGAGGATGCGCTGCTCGGCCATGAGCCCAGCATAGCGCGGAAGAGCACCGACGAGCGCCCGGCAGCGCGAAGCGGCGACGACGAGCGACGAAGGCCTCCCGCGGCCCGCCCTGCGTGGCCAGCCACGAGCGATCCGAGCTAGAATCCCGCCCTTCCGCGGGAGAGACTCCCCGCGCGCGCGGCGGGCCAGAGTAGCTCAGTGGCAGAGCAGCTGATTCGTAATCAGCAGGTCGCGAGTTCGACCCTCGCCTCTGGCTCCATCCCCGTGGCGTGAGCCCCGCATCGCGGGCGAGAGTCCGCCGCGGCTCCACGGACCGGAGACTGACGACTGGCGGACGATCTGCGGCTGCCGGGAGCTCTGCTTGGCCGCCTCGCACATGCAGCTCACCGTCCCGCCCGGTAGCCGGGCGACGTTGACCGTGCTCGTGAGGGAGCTGACGGGCCTGTCGCATCGGCGGGCCCGCGAGCTGATCTCGGCCGCGGCGGTTCGCGTCGGCGAGAGCGTCGAGACCGATCCGGTCGCGCGGCCGACGCCGGGCAGCGTGGTGAGTGTTTCGATGCGACCGCGCGCGGCCGCGCGGGAATCGTCCTCACGGCCTCTGACGGGACCGGGTTTTCGATCCGTGTACCTCGATCGCGACGTGATCGTCGTCAACAAGGACTCCGGTGTGCTCACCGTGCCGACCGAGCGCGGTGACGGCGAGTCGCCGCCGCTGGTGGCGCGCGTGGCCGCAGCGCTCGCGTTGGCGGGCCACAGCACGCGGAACCTGTGGGTCGTGCACCGGATCGATCGCGAGACGTCGGGATTGGTCGTTTTCGCGCGCCATCAGGCTGCCTTCACGCGGTTGCAGCGTCAGTTCCGAGCGCGCACGGCGCTGCGCGAGTACTTGGCCTGGACCGAAGGGATTCCGCCCGAGCCGTGCGGGCGACTCGAGCATCTGCTCGTCGAAGAAGAGCGCCCGCCGCACCCCGTGCGCACGGCGCGCCGCGGCGAGAGCGGCAAGCAGGCCGTGCTGCGCTATGTCGTCGAAACCCAGCGGCGCGCGCCGGACCCCGCGGCTCAGCTCCGCGTGCGGCTCGTGACCGGTCGGCGGAATCAGATCCGCGTGCAGCTCGCGGCTGCGGGATGCCCTCTGATCGGCGATCGCTTTTACGGCGCGCGCACGCGGGGACCAGGGCGAACAGCTCTGCACGCATCGCGTCTCGAGTTTGCCCACCCGCGCTCGGCTCGCGCGGTCGCGGTCGAGGCCCCGCTGCCGTCCGAGCTGATCGCCCTTCACCGAGAGCTGTTTGGAGGAGAAGTTCCGCCGACGTGCGACCAAGATGCGTTCGTCGACTCTTCGTCCGAGACGTCCCGAACGGATCGCTGATCTTGCGAGTCGCGTCAGTCCGCCGCTCGGTAGCGAGCCGCAGGGTCGCCCGGGACGCCCTCGCGAACGATGCCGGCGCGCTCGTCGAAGGCGAGGTGCTCGAGCACCCACAACGCCTCGACCGCGTGCTGTGGCTCGCCGATCCGCTCGGCCCAGCTCTGCGCGCTGAGCGCCTCTCCGGTCGAGGCCGAGATCGCCTCGACGAGGGCTCGCTGGAGCCGCAGCACTCCGGCCGCTGCCTGCTTGCCGGCTTCGACGCCGGGCTGATGGTAGGCGTTGATCCGCACCAACGAGGCGTACAGCCCGACCGCGCGCTCGTAGAGGGCGACGAGGCCGCCGAGTGCGCGCGCATCGAGGCGCGGCAGCATCAACGTGATCACCTGCCGGCCGTCCTCGGCCAATGCGCGGCGCGTTCCGAGCAGAAAACCGAGCAGGTAATCGCCCGACGTGATCCCCGGCTCGACCTCGAGCGGTGCCGCGGCGGCACCGTCGTCGAGCACGCCGATCAGGGTCACGAAGTAATTGTCGACGCCGTCGCGAAGCTGCTGAATGTAGGCATGCTGATCGGTCGAGCCCTTGTTGCCGTAAACCGTGATCCCCTGCCGGACGAGCCGGCCGTCGCGATCGAATCGTTTGCCGAGCGATTCCATCACCAGCTGCTGCAGATAGCGCGCGAGCAGCGCCAGCCGGTCCCGGTATGGAATGATGACCATGTCGCGCAACCCGCGGCCCGAGGTGGCGACGTGCCAAGCCAGCGCCAGCCGTGCGGCGGGATTGAGCGTCAGGTCGGCCACCCGCGTGGCGGCGTCCATCTCGCCTGCACCGGCGAGGAACGCGTCGACGTCGTGTCCGGCGAGGCTCATCGGCACCAGCCCGACCGCCGAGCTGAGCGACGTGCGGCCACCGACCCAATCCCACATCGGGAAGCGCTCGAGCCAGCCCTCTTCGTGCGAGCGCCTCTCGAGAGCGCTGCCTTCGGCGGTCACGGCAACCAGCTGCGGGCCTGGCTCGAGCCCGAGCGCCCGCAGCCGCGCGCACGCGTGCTCAAGCCCGTTTCGCGTCTCCGGCGTGCCGCCCGATTTCGAGACGACGACGATCAGGGTGCGTGCGAGCCGGCCGGCGAGCCGTTCGAACGCCGCGTCGAATCCGTTCGGATCGGTGTTGTCGAGCCACGTGAAGCGCACGGGATCGTCCGCGCGCGATAGGGCCTCGACCGCGAGCTGTGGGCCGAGCGCGGAACCGCCGATGCCGATGTGCAGCACCTCGCTGAAGCGGTCGCCCTCCGGCGGCGCGATCTCGCCGGCATGCACCCGAGCAGCAAACGCCTGGATCCGCTCGCGCGTTTCGACGATCGCCGCGCGCCACTCGGGCTCCGGAGCCCGCTCGGGGCTTCTCAACCAGTAGTGCCCCACCCGACGCTGCTCGTCGGGATTGCCGATGGCGCCGGCCTCGATCTCACGCATCTCGTCGAACGCGTTGGCGAACGACGGCGCCAGCTCGCGCTCGGCTTGCTCGCTGAGCGGCATCGTCGAAAGATCGATGACGAAACCGAGCTCGCCCACGCGCACGAGCCGGTGATGGAAGCCGTGCCAGTCGAGAGAATCGCTCATCGCACCTGCCTTTCGCCTTTGCGGTGATTCATGCTCGCGATCGATCGACGCCACGATACACCGACGCCCCCGCGAGCGGGGGCGTCGGTGGAAAGACTCAGGCCATGCCGCCTGTTACGGACAGGCGGGCGGGTCGGGGCGCGGGCCGCCCCCGCTGTCGTCGCCGAGCGGTCCCTGACAAACGCCGACGATGGCGATGCTGTCGTACCAGAACGACAGCCCGGATGCCGGCTGGCTCGCGTCGGTTCCTTGCGATGTCGACAGCGCGCTCTGCAAGCAGGTCTCGTTGTACTGCCACGGGGTCTGAATCGTCCCGCGGTAGAAGTTGTAGGACGTCGCGCCGGCGACGTCCGCCCAGTCGAACGTGGTCTTGTCCGAGCTCCAGCCGGACGCCGTTCCCGTGTTGTCGGCGCTGCCGGCGGATGACGGATCATCCGGCGCGCAGTCGTTGATGTCCGGAACGCCGTCGCCGTCGCGATCGCCTTGGGAGACGAGCCGCGCCTCGCCGGCGGAAGCACGGGCATCGGAAGGCCCGTCACCGACCGCCGTCGGCGCGACCACCTCGAGCCCGGCGCTTCCGTCGAGCTCGGCCACGGCGAGCCAGCCGTGGTCGGCGAGCCGATCGTCCGCGCTCGCGCCGTCGAATCGCTGCGCCGGCGTGACGAGCAACATGTCGAGCACCTTGACGGAGCCATTGAGGCGCTCACCGGGCAGCACGAACAGGGCGCCGCTGGCGGTGCGTGTGGCGCCGGCGTCGCTCGCCGGAGCGCCGAAGAGGTAATCGA
>CP070706.1:1559595-1563093 GCA_020350085.1 Acidobacteriota bacterium | reverse complement strand
GCGAGCTGTTCTAGCTGTTTACGTCTACGGAGGTTGCGGTTGCCAAGAAAACCAGCGACAGCGTGGATCTGAGCAAGGTTGAACAGCTTGTTTATTTCAAGGAGGGCTGGCTTCCCAAGGGTGATCTCAGCATCAGCGGACGAGAGGGCTGGTGCGAGATCGAGGTCTGGGTCCGCGGCGAGGTCTCTGAGGGCCGGCTGGAGGCTCGGCTCGAGCGTCGCGGCGGCCGGTGGTTCTGGAGCTGGGCCAATCTTCGCCTTGCCGACGGTCAGCTGCTCTCGCTTGCCGTGTGACGGCGCAGGGACTCGATCAGCAGCTCGAACGCCTCTCGATCGGCCCATTCCGAGTAGGCGCGGATGTGAGTGTCGAACACCTGCACGCCCGCGCCGGGGATCGACCGCACCGTGACGCCTCCGGTCGCTGCTGCCTCGAGTCGAGCCACCATGTCGGCGCCGCTGGCGCCCGAGTAAGCCGCATCTCGCTCGCCGTGAATCAGCAGCACCGGGCACGGGACCGGAGCGAGTTCAGCCTGCTCGTCGCGAAAGCGCGTCGCGTCGAGGGCGAGAACGCGAATCTCGACGGCACTGGCGTCGACGCCACTGGCTTGCCCGGCGGCGAGCGCCTCGTAGGCCCACACGCCTCCCGGCCCGAGGCCGACGACTCCGATCGCGCCCTCGATCACGCCCTCTCGATTCGGCAAATCGGCGAGCGCGGCGCGCACCAGCTGTGTGGCCCGCTTCCGAGAGACACCATTGAGCAACTTCTCGCGAGTGCGTGTGGAGGTCGACGTCACCCCTTCGAAGACATCCGGCGAACACACCGAAAAGCCTGCGGCGGCCAGCCGCCGGGCGAAGCTCCGGTGTGACTCGTCGAGCCCCCAGTGGGTGTGCAACAACAGCACGGCGGGGTGCGGTCCCTCGTCATCGGGTGCGACGCAGAACTGACGCGCCGGCGGCTCCAGGCCCCGAATCGGCTCCATCGTTCCAGGAAGACCCTCGTCAGCGATCACGGGCGCGTCGGGTACCGGCTCGATGATCGTCGCGGCGTCGGCGGCGGCATCGAAGCTGCTCGGATCGCCGTCATCGGGCCGCGGCGCGCAGCCAGCCAGCGACAACAGCCCCGCGACGGCCATCAGCGATCCGGCTGGCGTGACGCGGCGCCGCAGAATTGTGCGGATCTCAAAGAGCATGCGCAGGTCTCCCGGTCAGTTCTGTCGTGGGATTCATCGTGGGCTCTCCCAGAATCTTCAAGGGCGGCCTCTACGCGTCCGAGTCTGCTTCGTCGGGCGCATTGTCGCCGCCGCCAGCAGCCCACGCACGGGCCGCTCGACCGCGACGCATCGGCAGCACCTCGCCGGCGCGCAGTCGACGAGCGTCCTCGCGCAGCTGCCAGGCGACGTCCAGTACTTGCAGGCGGGTCTGCTCGCGCCGGCCGGAGTTGTCGATCACGTAATCGGCGAGCGCGACCTTATCCGCGAGTGGGGCCTGGGCGCCGATCCGATCGACGATCTGTCGCTGCGACAGACCGTCCCTCGCGGCCAGCCGCGCGCGCTGCTGCTCGGGCCGGCTGAACACCACGATCAGCCGGTGCATCTGCTGGTAGCGTCCGGTCTCGACGAGCAGCGCCGCATCGTACAGCACCACACGATGCGCACCGCGATCGGCCAGCTCGCGGATCTGCCGGCGGCTTCGTTGCGCGACGAGAGGATGCACGATCTGCTCGAGCCGGCCCCGAGCACGGTGATCGGCGAACACGCACGCACCGAGGCTGGCGCGATCCACGCCGCCGCTCGCTCGGTCCCGGAAGCTCTCGCCGAACGCCTCGAGGACCGGGTCTACGGCTGCGCCGCCGTCGGCCAGCAGCTCGTGAACGATGGCGTCGGCGTCGATGACGGCAAGTCCCAGCGTGCGGAACATGCCGGCGGCCGTGCTCTTGCCGGAAGCGATGCCCCCCGTGAGCCCGGCGAGCAGAACGCGCGACGGATCAGTGAGTTCCCACACGCACGTCACATCCTCACCCGTCTTGGCGTCGTCCGACACGAAGGCGTCACCCCGACATCGAGCTGGCATCACCGACGCGCCGCTGCTCTCGTCCCTGTCGGTAGCGCGCGGCGATGAGTGTGTTTTCCAGCAGCATCGTGACCGTCAGCGGGCCGATCCCGCCGGGCACCGGCGTGACGCATGCGGCTCGTTCACGCGCCGCCGCGAACTGCACGTCGCCGACGAGGGCCACGGCTTTGTCGCGAAAGCGCTCCAGTCGCCGGAGCTGGCCGGCGAGCAGCCGCTCGGCCAGCGCGGGATCGGTGATGCTGTTGGTGCCGACGTCGATGACGACGGCTCCTGGCTTGATGTGTTCAAGACCAATCAGACCGGGCACCCCCACCGCCGCCACGAGCACATCCGCGCGGCGGCAGACCGCGGCCAGGTCACGGGTGCGCGAATGGCACAGCGTCACCGTGGCATGACGAGCGAGCAGCAACAGCGACAGCGGCTTGCCGACGATGTTCGAGCGACCGACGATCACGGCCTGAGCGCCTTCGAGCTCGACGCCCTCGTGCTCGAGCACGGCCATCACGCCCCGGGGCGTGCAGGCGATCAATCCGCCCGGCTGACCGAGCAGCAACCGACCGGCGTTTGCGGGATGCAGTCCGTCGACGTCCTTGCTCGCCGGCACCGCGTGCTGGAGCTCGACCGGATCGAGGTGCGGCGGAACGGGCAGCTGGACCAGCATCCCGTCGACGAGCGGGTCTTCGGCGCTGCGAGCGATCGCAGCAAGCACCTGCTCTCGCGCGGCGTTGTCCGGCAGCCGCACCACCTCGGAGTGCATGCCGAGCTTGCGCGCTGCCTTTTCCTTGTTGCGGACATAGACCGCGCTGGCCGGGTCGTCTCCGATCAAAACGACCGCCATTCCGGGGGCCCGCCCGCTTTGATCCGCGAACGCGGAGACTTCCTCCGCGAGCCGCTGTTGGATCGAGCGCGCCAACGCCTTGCCGTCGAGTATTCGCGCTGCCACTTGTCGCCTCCCAGCCGACCGGTTCTCGTCGTCAACGACTCAGCGATCATCCGTGCCGAGATACAGCTTGGCAAACGGGACACGGAGCCTGTGAGTCTCGGCACCCACCTGCACGAAAGGCAGCTCGAGCTGCATCGCGCGCGATTCGACCGGCGGCTCGGGAAAAACGAGCAGCCCTTCCCGAGCGCGGCCGGCCGGCACCTGAATCGCTCCGTCGAGAACGCCACGCATCAGCCGATCGACGTCGGCCGGCTGGGCGCCGCCCTGGTGGCCGACGCGCAGCAGCTCGTAAGCGCGCGTGTAGTCCAGCGGCGGGACGCCCTGCTCACCGCGCTCGGGCCACAGGCGGACGCCCTGGGTCTGCACGTGCACCGATAGCCTGCCGTTGGCCGTGATCCGCACGCGAAACGCCTGCAACGAGCCTCGCGGAGCTGCCGCGAGCGGATCGTCGTCGATCTCGTGGTGCTCGCGCAGCCACATCGCCCG
>CP070706.1:1554531-1559495 GCA_020350085.1 Acidobacteriota bacterium | reverse complement strand
TCTGGGCGGCGGGTTGCCTGGTGCCGGCTCTGCACAGCGGGTGGCGAGAATCGTCTCGGCCTCGCCGGCGGCATGGATCGTGGCGACGGACATGTGGAAGGACGGTGAGATTTACCGCGCTTCGGTCGATCTCTACGATGCGCACAACCCGGAACCGCAGACATCGTTTGCGGTTGATTCAGGTGGCACGGCTGCGTTGGTCGACCTCATCTCCACCGCGATTCGCAAACGACTCGTGCCCGATGACCCCGGCAGCGGTCGGAACGATCCCCGTGCCGAGCAGCTCGCCTCCTCGTCCGATAAAGCGCGCATACTGGAGTTCGAGGCGCGGCAGGCGATGCGAGCCCTGCAGTACCAACGAGCGATCGATCTGCTGGAGGAAGCACTCGAAATCGATCCTCGGTTCGTCCTCGCTCGAGCCCGTCTCGCGCGGACGCTGCATGCCGCCGGGTACGGAACGCGAGCACGAGACAACGCGGTGCTCGCCCTCCAACTCGTGGAAGGACCGCTCGCAGATGTGCCACAGCAGACCGGCACCGAGGTGCGAGCCACGCACGCGAGAGCTCACGATCGGCTCGACGAGGAAGAGAAGTACCGGCGCGAGCTCGCAGAGCAGGAGCCCGATGATCCAGCTGTGCTGATCGGCCTTGCCCAGCTGTTGCGCGACCGGGGCGGGAAAGCCGAGGAAGCTCTGGCGCTGATCCATCGCGCGCTGGAGCTCGATCGACGCGATCCGCGGGCGCATCTCGAGCATGCATCGATCCTGGCGCAGCTGTCTCGCCATGACGACGCGTCGGCCGCACTCGCGATGGCAGAGAGCCTCTTCGAGGAGCTGGACAGCGGTCAAGGCCCGTCGGAGGTCGCCTTGAGGCGAGGTGGTTTGGCCTCCCGGCGCCGGGACTTCGCCGAAGCCGCGCGCCACTACGAGCAGGCGACCGAGGGGTTCCGAGACGCGGGCCTGACGGCGCTCGAAGCACGTGCCGAGCTGGCGTGGGGTGACGCGGAGCTGGCGCAGGGACATCTCGACGCCGCCAAGAGCCATTACGACGCCTCCTTGACGGAGGCTAGAAAGGCTGGACTGCATCGGATCGTCATCCGCGCCCTGGGAGGGCTCGGTGGTCAGCTCTACGCGGCAGGCTCGCTCGAGAGTGCGGAGCAGTACCTGCGCGCCGCGAGTCGCGAGGCACGAGAGATCGACAATCCTCGTCTACTGTCGACGCCAGTCGTCAACTTGGCGAGCTTGCTGCTCTACACCGGTCGCGTCAGCGAAGGTCGCGGCCTCGCCGAAGAAGCGCTGAACCTGGCACGTGATCGCCAGCATCGAGGGGCCGAAACGCACGCGGTTTTGCTGCTTGCCGATAGCGATTTCCTGGAAGGCCGCTTGCGGTCCGCCGTCGCGTCGGTACGCGAGTTGGTTTCGTTCCAGCGCTCTGCTGTCGGATCGATCGCGAACGTTGGCTGGAGCCTCACCAGTCTCGCCGAGATCCTGGATGCGCTCGGCCAGACACGAGAGGCCACCCTTGCCATCGACGAAGCGATCTCGTCCCATCGCGAACGGGACGAGCGGATCGACCTCGGCTACGCGCTGGTCCAAAGAGCGCTGCTGCGTGGGCAGCTCGCGCTGTGGGACGAGGCGCAAGAAGACCTTCGCGAGGCCGCCGAGATCGCCCAGGACGCCGTCGGCTTATTGAGCGACCTCGTCCCCCGCGTCGCGCTGGCACAAGCCCGTCTGTCTTTCATGAAAGGAGACGTGAACGAGGCCGACCGACATGTACGCCGCGCGCTCGAGCTGGGCGGCAGGTCCAGAGCCGTGAGGCTGGCGGCGCCGCTTTTGATCAGCTCGTGCGAGATCGCCCACCAGCTCGGGGATAAACAGCGCGCGACTCGCGCCTGCCGCGCTGCACTCGCCAAGCCGGCCGTGTTCGCGAGTGATCTTGCTCGAGCCCGCGTCGCCATGGCGCGCGCCATGCTCGACGCGGGCGATTCGGTGTCGGCAGCGCGAGAGGCGCGCCGGGCACTCGAAGACGCGGAACGGATGGAGCTGCCGTTGACGAGTGCCGCGGCAGCTGCCGTACTCGCTTCGCTCGACTCGCCCCCGCTCAATCTGAGCCAAGATCAAGTGCGGCAACGCGGACGAGCCGCGTTCGAAAAGTACATCGCCGGCGCTCCGGCCGACCGCCGGCAGGACGTCCTGCAACGGCCCGATCTGGCGGAACTGGTCGAGATTCTCGAAGTGCCGCGCGACTCAGCGGATCTTCTCGTCGAGGCAACGGGGTAGAGAAGAACGAAAGGAGGGGACCATGGAGAGAGTCTTTTACGTCATCATTGCCATATTGGCGCTCATCGCAGCCATCTTCGGCTGGCAGTGGTACGACTGCTCACAGTCCTCCGGTCCGGAAGACGATGGTCCGAGTGGGCCTGCCGGACCGACGATCACGATCGATCCCGATCCAGACACGGGGGATCTGACTTACCAGTTCGACGACTCGGATCCGATCTTCGTACCACCCACCGATGGCATGCTCAACCGCGGCTTTCTCGAGGAAATCTACATGTTCGAGGTCGATCTCGACCTGGACTTGGATGGAGATGGCACCAAGGAACAGTTCAAGGCGCGCATCAATCGTCTGAAGCTCGAGTTTCAAAACGGCAAGGTGTTCGAAGCATCGCGCGTGTTTCCCGCAGGGGCGCAGGGGAAAATCGTGGGACTGCTGAAGGTCGGAGCGAATTGGCAGCAGTTGTCGCCGAAGCCGAAGAGTGCGAATCCGAGCGACAAGTGGAAGCTTCGCAACGATTTCGAAGGCCCGATCAAACTCACGCCTGACGGCATGATGGTGGCGTTCGTGAATCCGTCGACCGGAAACGAGCTCTCCACGAACGATCCGTCCGCCGTGACGGAGATCCGGATTCAGACCGAGGAATGATCCGATGACGGCGACTCCTCAGCGGCGACGGCGCAGTCTGGGCCTCGCTGTCGTGCTCTTGGTGGTGCTCGCAAGCTGCCGGCAGCAGCCAGCGGTCTCCACCTCGCCTGGAGGCGATTCAGGCCCGGAACTGGTTCAGGCGCCGATCGCTGAGCAGATGACGCGAACGGCCGAGCGACTGGCGCGGTTGCTGGACGAGCATCCCGAGCTGTTGCCGGCGTCCGGTGATCCGGATCGACCGGCTGTAGCCGTCATCTTCGATTCGCGTGATCAACCGGGCCCTCCTGTCGGTCCGATCGCGATACGAGGCAGCTCGTTGGCCTACGAGCGCGCCCGTGCCGCGCGCCGTACGCGCCCTTCGGATCACTTCGTTCTGATGACCGATGCGCAGGGGCTCGAGGCCCTTTACTGGGCACCCGTGAGCGCGCCGGATCGGCTGCGGGTCGAGGATCTCCGTGATCCGAATGAACCGTCCGCGTTCGAAACGGTAAATCCGGCTCACCGCGTGACGGTGCGGCTGCCGTTCATCGAGAATGCTCTCGTCACGCTCTACCGCGCCGACGGACAGCGTCCGATTCTTCCAGAACACATTCTGGCGTTCAGCGAGCTACCGCCGGTCGTGGCGAGCGCGACTAAGGGGGATCCGCGATGATGCCGCTCGGACTGATGATCTCGGGCCTGCTCGCCGTAACTTGCCCCCAACTTCCCACGTCTGCGGCAAACGGGATTCTGGCCGCTGCGGACTGCCCACTGGCGTTCCAGGTCTCCGGGCCCGGTCCCGACGGCCAAAGCTGGAACATCGTCTTCCTCGGCGACGGCTTCACGGCTGACCAGCTCGACGCGTACCAGTGCGCCGTGAAGCTGTTGGTGGAGGGTCTTCTCGCCTCGGAACCGTTTAATCGCTATCGCGATCACATCAACTTCTATCGGCTCGACGTGGCGAGTGCACCGCCGGGGACCGTGGGGGTGGCACCCTGTCAGGAGCCCTGCCCGATCGAGTCACCCTCGCCGTGGGTCGACAACCCGCCGTGCACCGATTCGCCGGAAGATCCGCTGATCGGACAGCCGGTGGAGTGGCCCGGTGTGGCCAGCCAGCCGGTGTGTGTTACAGGCAAGTTCGGCGTGCGCTACTGTGCGAACACGCGACGATGCGCCTTGATGTGGCCGACGGACGTGGGCCACACTCTTGCCAGCCACCTGGCACTCGGCTGCACCCCTCAGGCAGACGCCATCGTGCTGATCGGAAACGCCAGCACTTTCGGCGGTGGAGGCCACGACGAGCAAGGTGTGGACAACAAGCTCCCTCTGGCCATGATCAGCCTCTACGAAATCGACAAGCCTCACCGCTGGCAGCTGTTGGCTCACGAGCTGGGACACACGCTAGGCCTTCTGGACGAGTACCCCAACGCTTCCGGGGAATACCACGAACGCCGCAATCTCATCAGCTATGACGAGCTGCTGGCCTCCGCGAGCGCTGATCCGGCACAGCTTCCGTTGTGGAATGCGTGGTGCAAACCGACCGCGACTCCTGGGAGCGCTCTGCTTCACCAGAATCTCCGCTGCCAGTTCCGGCTCGACATCTGCTATTGCGAAGGATCCTCGTGCTGTCCCGATCCAGACTTCTGCGTCGATTGTACGCCCCTGCTGCCGACTTCCTTGAACCCTCTGGTCGGCCTGTGGCAGGAGGCTTTCTTCGCCAATCCTGCGTTGGGTTTTCGCTCGGAGAGTACTTGCCGGCTGAAGGTCAACTCCGACGAGTACTGCAGCGCATGCACTCACTGGATGCAGGACGTTCTGCTCGCGTTGGGTGTCCCGCGTTGTCCGGCGCCGCCGAGTCACTGCCAGCAGAGGATGTTGCCGATCGAGATCGAGCCGATCGCTGTCGCTGAAGGCTCGGAATTCGCTTGGACCGCAAACGGTAGCGCAATGAACCTCAGCTGGTTCATCGAGGGCAACCTGCCAGCCGTCGCCACACTTCCGGTGGGTTCGGTCCGGGCACTCGTCGATCTCGGCGGTGTGTTGAGAGAGGTCGACGTGGAC
>CP070706.1:1545914-1554431 GCA_020350085.1 Acidobacteriota bacterium | reverse complement strand
CCCCCCGCCCGCGACCGCGTCTTCCGGATCGCTCGCCAGGATCTCCTCCCCGACTTCCCTCGCGCAGGCTCCTCTCTACAGCGTCACTTCGATCTCTCTCGTGACGACCTGCTCCGACGGCGTCTCGATTTCCTGCGTCACATGCTCCCGCGGGGACTCGGACGGTTGCGGTTCCGGCGGGTCGTCTGCAGGTGGCGAGGCCGGCGCGAGCCCGAGCCGTGCGCGCGCGACCGGGTCTTCCGGATCGATCGCGAGGATCGCCTCCCAGACGTCTCTCGCGCCGGCGGCGTCTCCGGAGACACGAAGCTGCTCCGCCTGCCGTCGCAGGTCGCTGACTTTCTCCTTGTCGCCGCTGCTGATCCCAGTCGCCAAGCCGAGCGCCTCCGACGTCCCGAGCCCTCTCGTGGTCAATGCGCACGAAGTGTGCCGGACCTAACGGAGCCGTGGTCGCCGTTGAATATAGGGAGCCGCTTTTCCAGCGAGCAAGCCGGCCGGCTAGCCGGCTTTTGCCAGGTAGGCGTTGCGACAAGACTCGGAGCAGAAATGCACCTGCCGCGTCCCGCTCCTCGCGCTGAGGGCCTGTCGTTCGGGAAGACACAGACCGCAGACCGGATCCTGGACCAGTCGTTCCGGGACCGATTCGGGCTGCGGCGGGACACGCCGTTGCGGGTGGCCTCGGAAAACTCGCGCGAACAATCGGGACAGCGCGGCAAAGAGCAGGCCGATCAATAACAAGCGAAGCAGGCTGGACAGAAGACCCATGACTCGTCCTGGTGAGCCGACGTCTGCAGTGCGGTCGTGAGCCACCGTAGACCGCGGTTAGCGCCCTCGTCAAATCTGCGACCCGCCATCCGCTCTCAGCGGCGCCGTCGAGCTGGCTTGTGGCGCCAGCATGCGCCGCTCCGGACAATCAGGGTCATGGAGCGTGCGAGCGAGCTTCGACCGAATCTCTACGGCCTGTCACGCGATGAGCTGGCCGATGCGCTGGGACCTCTCGCCCCGGAGCGCTACCGCTCGCGACAGCTTTTTCGCGCCCTGTATCGTCGCGATGCCTGGCGCGTGGAAACTTGGACGGACCTTTCCCGCGAGCTTCGCGAGCAGATCGTGAACCGGTTCCGCTGCGAGCGGCCCGTGATCGTCTCGCGTCACTCCTCGAGCGATGGCGCGACGAAGCACCTGCTTGCGCTCCCGCGTGGCGGTCGCGTCGAAGCGGTCGCGATTCCCGCGGAAGATCGGATGACTTTCTGCATCTCGTCGCAGATGGGTTGCGCGTTCGGTTGCACGTTCTGCATGACCGCACGACTCGGCTTCGTACGCCACCTCGATGCTGGCGAGATCGTCGGGCAAGTCGCTGCGCTCGCCGCCGAGACCGGCGCGCGCCACGGACGGTACAACATCGTCTTCATGGGCATGGGTGAACCGCTGCACAACGCGGACAACGTGCTGCGGGCGGTTCGGCTGTTGACCGATCCGGAGGGTTTCGCCGTCGGTCCGCGCCGGATCACCGTCTCGACGGTAGGCCTACCGGCGGGGATCGAGCGGCTCGGGGCAGAGCGCCTCCGACCCCGACTCGCGGTATCGCTCGTCTCGGCGGACGAGCAGACGCGGGCCCGTCTGATGCCGGTCGCTCGTGCCGTGTCCCTCGAGGAGCTCGCTCGATCGGTGCGTCGATTCGGCCGCGGGCAGCGAGACAGGCCCACGTTCGAAGTCGTCTTGCTCGCGGGAGAAAACGATCGCCCCTCGCACGCTCGCGCGCTCGCCACTCTGGCCCGTCGGGCACGCGCCAAGGTCAACCTGATCGAGTTCAACCCGACGCCCGATCTGCCTTACCGTCCCGCACCCGAGCCACGCGTGCAGATGTTCTTGCGCGTTCTGAGAGCCGCCGGAGTGATCGGCACGGTGCGCCGCAGCCGCGGTGGTGACATCGACGCCGCCTGCGGTCAGCTCGCCTTCACGCGCCAACAGGCTTAGCTCGGAGCTTCACGATGCCGCCGATCAGGCGCGCTGCGATGCACCGAGACTGGCGAGGAATTTTTCGTTGGTATCGAAGGAACCGAGTTTCTTGAGCAGCGCCTCGATGGCGTCGACGGGCGCCATCGTCGAGAGCGCGCGACGCAGAAGGTGGACTTTGGGGGTCCATTCGCGCAGCAGCTTCTCTTCTTTGCGCGTGCCCGTCTGATGGATGTCGATACACGGGAAGACGCGCTTTTCGAACAGCTTCCGGTCCAGAACGATCTCGGTGTTACCGGTGCCCTTGAACTCTTGGAAGATGACTTCGTCCATTTTTGAACCGGTATCGATCAGACACGATGCGATGATCGTCAGCGATCCGCCTTCCTCGCATCGGCGGGCTGCCCCGAAAAAGCGGCGTGGGTTCTCGAGGGTCCGCGAGTCGATGCCCCCGGAGAGGATCTTTCCCGATCCTCGCTGCTCGACGTTGTACGCCCGGGCCAAGCGCGTCAGCGAGTCGAGAAGAACCAGTACGTCGCGCCCGGATTCGACCAGACGTTTCGATCGTTCGAGGACGATCTCGGCGACCGACACGTGATTGCGAGCCAGCTCGTCCGAGCTCGATGCGATCACTTCGCCGTGCGGAACGCGCCGGCGCCAGTCCGTGACTTCCTCGGGACGTTCGTCGATCAGCAGCACCAACAGGTGAATCTCGGGGTGGTTCTCGCCGACGGCGTGGGCGACCTGCTGCAGCAGCGTCGTCTTGCCCGCCTTCGGCGGTGCGACCACCAAGCAGCGCTGACCCTTGCCGATCGGCGCCACGAGGTCGACGACGCGCGGCTCGATCGGTTCGCGGCCGGTTTCGAGGCGAACCGGCTCCTCGGGCGAGGTAGCCGTAAGGTCTTGGAAGTGTCGCCGATTGTCCCATTGCTCGGCCGGCAGGCCGTTGATCTTCTCGATCTCGTAGAGAGCCGGACCGCGGCGTCCGGTCGGCCGCGCTTTGCCATCAACCTCCACGCCTTCTTCCAATCTGCGGTCACGGATCACGTCGGGTGCGACCCACACGTCCTCCGGGCGTGGCAGGTAGTTCGCCTGCTGCGTTCTGAGAAAACCGTAGCCCTCCGGCAGGATCTCGAGCACTCCCTGGGCCTCGATCGGCTCGCTCGAGATCTCCGCCGTCTCGGCGGAGACGGGTGAGCCGCCGTTGCCCGCGCCTGTGTGATTGACATTCGAACGGCGACGCCGGCGGCGCCGGCGGAATCCTGATTTCTTGGTCTGATTGAACTGACTGTCTTCGCTCATGTCGGCTCGATGGATCCTGTATTACCGCCGGCGAGACGCTCGCCGCGGGAGATGCGCGCGATCCGCGCGCCGGACGGTCGGATGCGGGTCGTTGGCACTTCGCGCCACGACCTCGGCGATCCCACCCGTGACAAACTGCTGAATCATTTGGGCAACGACCGGACCGCACGCAAGCGGCCGGTTACGAACGACCCGGCTCGCCGGATTCGCAGACGAGCTGATCGAGTGGATGCGGTCGATGGTCACTGGATTGACAAGTTCTTTCCGCGCGTGGCGTTCGCTCCGGAATCGCTCAGACGGCTCGACGAGCTGGGACCGAGGCGCTGCCGGAGACCCGATCGACAAGCTGATCTTTTCGTGAACCCTCTTCCGGGGATTCCCGGCGTGCTGCCGTGACGACCGACGGGACGTAGGCGCGCCCGATGGAGGCCCGCTCGAGCCACGGAAAACTTCGTAGCGACCGGCAGTATACCGGACATCGCCAAGGGCTGTCCAGCCGAGGCGGCCGTTCGTCGGCGTTGCTGCAGCGCAATCCGAAACCTCGCGCCGTCCCAAACAGGCTCGGGAGGCGGCTCCGTGTCACTGCTGGGTCATCGCGACGGACTCGAGAGCCGCCGCGTGGGGCATCGTGTATCGGAACTCTCGCCAGGCTCGCGCCGGCTTCGCGCGATGACCGAGGTCTTCCAGGGCCTATTCTTGGGATTCTTCTCGCGCGGACGCAAGTGCCGGGAGGATTCCGGCGAAACGGCGGCTTTTCGACCGAATCCCCGGCGCGGTGGTCCGCCACACCTCGCCGCGCGGCGGGCTAGCCCGGACCAGCCTCGTCGGCCGTGGCAGCTTCGAAGTGCTCAAGAGCCGTCGCCGCGGCGGAGCGATCGTACTGGCTGTCGCTGGCGAGCATGGCCCGCAACGCCGGGATGGCCCGCGGGTCGCCGATCTCACCCAGTGCCCGGGCCGCCCACGCGCGCACCTCGACGTCCGCGTCCCCAAGCGCTTCGATGAGCGCCTCGACGGACCCTGCGGACCGCATCGCCGCCAGGGCCTTGGCGGCCTCCCGGCGAAGCTCCGGCGACGTGTCGGCGAGCGCACGGATGGCGGCCGGGGCTCCCTCGGGGACCCCGATCGATGCCAGAGATTGCAGCGCGCGCCGGCGAACGAGCGGCACCGGATCGCTGGCGAGCCGGTCGAGCAGCAGGACCCCCTCGGGGCGGCCGAGCTGACCGAGAGCGGTGGCCACGGCTGCCCGGACTCCTTGGTCCTCGTCCGCGGCGACGCGCGCCAGCGTCTGGGCAGCCCGCGGATCCCCTGACCGGCCGAGCACCGCCGTCGCCGCAACGCGCACGGCCGTTTTCTCGTCTTCGAGCGCCTCGGCGGGCGCCTCGAGATCGATCTGTCCGCTCTTCTCGGCGTCGTAGATGCGATCGACGCGTTGGGCGACGTCGGGCGCACAACCGCCCGCGAACAGGCCGAGTACGATCAGCCCGACGAGCCGGGTCCTCCAGCCGATCGCACTTCTCTTCGACCCCCACACGGCTCGCTCATTCTCCGATGATCTTGATCAGTACGCGCTTGGGCCGGCGCCCATCGAACTCGCCGTAGAACACGTGCTCCCAAGGTCCGAGATCGAGCTTTCCCGCGCTGATCGCGATGACGACCTCACGCCCCATGATCTGCCGTTTGTGATGCGCGTCGGCGTTGTCCTCACCGGTGCGATTGTGATGATATCGCGCCGGGCTCGCATCGAACGGGGCCAGTTCCTCTAGCCATTTCTGGTAATCGCGGTGCAATCCTGACTCGTTGTCATTGATGAACACGCTGGCGGTGATGTGCATCGCATTGACCAAGCACAGACCGTCACGAACGCCGCTCTTTTCGACGGCACGCTCGACTTCGCGCTGAATGCTGACGAAGCCCATCCGCTCCGGGACCTTCATCGTCAGATACTCGGTGTGACAGTTCATCGAATCCCTCGTGAGACTCTCGAGGACGCCTGATGCCCTCACGTGGCGGGCCAACGCCGCTCAGTCCAGATCCAGAGGGTTGACGGGACGAGAGGGATCGTCGTCCGCCTTCTCCCTCGCCTTCTCGAATTTCTTCTCGAGCAGCTCATGTCGCTTGCGTTCGACCTTGAACGCTCGCTGAAAGTCCTTTTCCCGTTCTTGAGAAGCCGACCGGACGGCGCCGAGCGCCTGGTCAAAATCGCTCCCTTTGTCCCGTCTCGGCGGCAGCGCGTCGATGACCTCGCCGGTCTGCTGGTCGACGGTGAGCCGGCCGTGGCACAGGGGGCAGTGGACGTCCAGATTCTCGCTGCTCGCTCTTTGTGACATGGGTCTTGCCCTCCCCGCCGTGGGTGTGAACCTCGTTCGCTTCACCACGATGAGAATTCTAACCAAGCCGCGAGACTGAGCCTGGGGAATTCCGCAGCGGCGAGCCCGAAAACGCGTTCGCACTTGTTCGCCGTAGCTTTTGGCTAGACGGCCTGATCCTTCCCGTCACGGGATTGCCCGCGGGCCTCCGGACTCGCGAGGCCATGCGAGTCGGCGTGTCGCCGGCCACATCCGCGGGTCCGGCGCCGGGGTCTGCGTGCGCCCCGAGGGGCCGGCGAGATCCGTCCCGATTGAGGTCTGTCCTGACGGATAAGTGTCCAACAGGCTAAAACTTAGGTCGTACTGCGTCCGGCGGCAAGCTGGGCGAGAATTTTTGCCTTGCATCCGCAGAGCCTTCTTCGTCTATTTCCGGCCGTCAGGTCAGATTCCTCACCTCATGAGCCGCCGACCCGTGCTGCCCGGGAAGCCGGCGAGCGAGCGAGGAGTCGTTTGACGGCACGAGGCGGAGCTCGGCCCCTAAGGGGGTAGGCGCAGGGGACATTGGGATCTCCATCCTACTGGGCCGTAGCGGACACCGGAAGTCCCCGCTTCGAGTCGTCGAGAGCAAGAAGTTTGGGGGTTGCCGCAACCCTGTTGAAGACGACACGAAACTCGCGTTCCCCTGCGCCAAGACTACGAAAGGAGCCCAATACGATGCGTCCGGCAGCTGTCTTCAAATGGAGTGTTGCGCTCGCGGTGGCGGTGGTTGCGCTCGTGGCAAGCCCCGCGCTGGCCCAGATCGGCCCGTGTGAGCAGGCTTGTATCGATCAGTGGGAAATCGACGTGGCCAATTGCGAGGATCAGCTCGCATCGGCACTCGCAGATATCCAGGCTGAGCTCGACGACTGCCTCGCCAACGCCACTAACATCATTGAGCAGGGCCTGTGCATTCGTACGTCGAACATTCAGCGTGCGAACGCCGAGGCGGACTTCAACGCCTGCTTAAGCTTGGCGAACACGATCGCGTACAACTGCATTCGCGATTGCCAGATGTCACCTTCCGCGCCCTGACGGCTCCGGATAGGCTGGCCAGCTCAACACTCTCGAGAGAAAGCAAAAGAAAAGCCCGGCTGAGGCCGGGCTTTTCTCTTTTTCCGGCCCTTATCCCCTGCGTTCAGCGACGTGGGCGCCAGCCGACGGGGCGGTGCCGGTTGCATGATCGCGAGGCTTCGAGTTTATTGGCCCTGCCTGGCGCGTCCGAGCCCAGCCCGTAGCTCGGATGCTCGTCGGCAAGATCCGTGCAGCTCAGCAAGGGGGCACGATGCGTTCTCAGGTGTCTCGATCGCCCAGACGTTTCCTCGCGGCGGTGGCAACCACCGCCGTCGTGTTGCTTTCGGCCGTCGGCGTGCACGCACAGATGGGGCCGTGCGAACAGGCCTGCATCGACCAATGGGAGCAAGACGCGGCTGAGTGCGAGCAGCAGCTCGAAGCCGATTTGAGCCAGATCGATCAGCAGTTGCAGGACTGCCTGGCTGGAGCCGGTGGCATCGTCGAGCAGGTGCTCTGCCTGCGTCAGGCGAACGTCGGCCGGGCTCTCGCCAGACAGAAGTTCGAGCGGTGCATCAGCGTGGCCAACACGATCGCGTACAACTGCCTGCGCGATTGCCAGATGTCGCCTTCCGCACCGTAGCTGGTCAACGATCGACGCGCAACCGTCAGGGGCAGATCGGCGGCTGGCGCTCGTTGGCCGCGCTGTCCTGACCGAGTGTGCCGAGCAGGCCGCCGAACGTGCCGGCCACGAGGTACCACCTCGCCTCGCCCGTCGACGGTGTGTCGGCCGCATCGAGAAACAGCAGTGCCGTGTCCGTGGGCGGGCACTCGCCATACGGCTGACCGACCGCGAGGCTGCTCGTCAGATCCGAGAACACGGTGTAGAACTCCGCCCCGCTCTCGGCAGCCCACTCAAGCCGGGCCGTGCCCTCGACGATCCTCACGCGCAGGCCCCCGACCTCGCCGTCATCGGCGTCGCAGGCATCGCCCGTGCCATCGCCGTCGCGGTCCAACTGGCTCGCGTTGGCGGTGATGGGGCAGTTGTCGGTCGCATCCGCCGCGCCGTCACCGTCATCGTCGGGGTCCGCGGCGTTGCTGAGACCATCGCCATCGATGTCACCATCGCACGCGTCACCGATGCCATCCCCGTCGGCATCTCCGTCGATCGGATCGAAACCGTCCGGGCAGCGATCGCAGACATCCCCGATGCCGTCACCATCGCGATCGGATTGATCAGCGTTGGGCTCGAACGGACAGTTGTCGACATCGGCCGGAATGCCGTCGCCGTCGAGGCCGTTGTCGAACGGATCTCGGGGGAAGGGGTCGCAGATGTCACCGGCGTCGTCGCGATCGAAGTCGGCCTGATCGACGTTGGTATCGAAGCGGCAATTGTCGCTGAAGTTGACGGCGCCATCGCTATCCCAGTCGTTGGCCGCGACGGCATCGCACGCGGCGGGGATCGGTCGCAAGCCACCGGCGGAGCTTCGTCCGGCGATCCCTTCGGCCGCCCCGGCCACGCCGGTCGCCAGATACCAAAAGGCCGTTCCCGCGGGCGGATCGTCGCTGAGCCACGCGCGCTCGATCTCCGTCTGCGGGCGGTAGCAGAAACCCGGATCACCGCTCGCGAGACGATCGACGAGACCGAAGTAGACGTTGTACGCCTCGGCGGCCGGCTCACGGTCCCACAGGATGCGCTCGGGCGAGTCGGCCGGCTCATCGGTCCAGATGCGGTAGATGAGCAGATCGTCCTCGTCGCATCCATCGCCGGTGCCGTCGATGTCCTCGTCGTCCTGGTCGATGTTCGGTACCGACGGGCAGTTGTCTGCGCCGTCCGCGAGACCGTCGTCATCGTCATCGCTGTCGGAAGCGTCTGATAATCCGTCGTTGTCGATGTCCGAATCGCAGACGT
>CP070706.1:1540639-1545814 GCA_020350085.1 Acidobacteriota bacterium | reverse complement strand
GCGCGCGTGAGGGTAGCCCGACCAGAACGACTTTCGCACATCGTGCGTCGAGAGCGTCGGAGCGAAAACGACCAGCTCGCGCCCGGAGAGATAGGGCCGCTCGATCGGATCTCGATAAAGACGCATGCCGGGACCATGCAGGCTGTGGTAACCGCGTCCCTGCGGGCAGGCGGCGGTGACGATCACCGTCCCGCCCTCGCGGACGAGTGGCGGGTCGAGCGCGCGGTAGGCGTTGAACGCGTTGCCAACCTGAAGCAGCTCGCCGTCCTTCGGATAGGCGTTGAGCAACGCGGCGTCGGCGCCAGGCCGCACCGGCACCTGGTACAGCTGCCGGGCCAGCGCGACCGCGCGGCGATGCGCCGCCACGGGATGGCCGTAGAAATAGCCGAGCGGCTGGCGCCGTGGACCGGGAACGATGTTCACCACCGCCTCGAGCCCGGCAGCGAGGGCGATCTCTTCCATCTCGGCCCGCGCGCCGTTGCCGTCGACGATGCCGAGTCCGGCTCCGGACAGACCCGTCACCGCAGGCCGGTGGTTCATCTCGAGCGTGTCGATGCCGGCCAGGCCCGGCAGCACGATCTTCCCGCCACCGCCGAAGCCTGCGTACGGGTGCGGCACGACCGAGCCGACGGCCAGTTTGACGTCCGCTTCGGCGAAGGAGCGATTGATCGCGACCGGGATGCCGTTCTTCGATCGGCCGAGATCGACCAGATTCTCGTACGGGTGGTGATTCGAAACGTCGCACTCGCTGCACACGCGCTCGCCGAGCTTGCGCCTCAGCTCCGCAGCGCTGGCTGGCGCATGACCGCCGACGGCGAGGATGACCCGTACACGCTGAGGGGGAATGCCGCCGAGCGCGAGCCGATCGAGCAGCGTTTCCAGCACGGGAGCTGCCGGCGCCGGGCGCGTGAGATCCTCGACGGCGATCGCGACCCCTGGCGAGGCCGAACGCGCGCGGACGTGCCGGGCCAGCTGCTCGAGCGGATCGGCGTCGATCGGGTGGTCGAGTGCCTCGGGGAGCCCCGGCCCAAGCGGTGCTTGATGGATCGCGGCCGTCTCGAGCCGCCAGCTGCTCGGCAGCGGAAAACACCGCTCCTCTTCGATGACCCACGCGCCCCACGGCACACACAGCTCGGCGGGCTGCTTCATCCGTCGCGCTCCGAGACCAGACGAGGTTGCGCCCGTTGCGGGCCTGTGGATCGTCCGGGAGATTTGCCCGTCAGCGCGCCGAACTCGTCGAGCAGCTTCCACGCCAGATCCGCGCGCTGGTAGCGCTCGATGATGAAGCGACGAGCCCGACGACCGAGTCGCTCACGCTCGTCGGCAGGAAGCTCGGCCAGCCGGACGATCGCGTCGGCGAGCGCTGGCGGATCCTCCGGAGCCACGACGATCCCGCAGCCGGCTTCTCGGACGATCTCGGCCATCTCACCTTCGGCGCCGACGATCACCGGTCGTCCCGCGGCCATGTAATCGAACAGCTTGTTGGCCAGCACCATGCGCTGGAAGGGATGCTTCCAGGTGACGATGACGCCCGCGGAGCCCGCACGAAGCTGCTCGAACGCCTCCTGCTTGGCGAGCGCGCCGATGAAGCGTACGCGCTCGAGACCCAGCTCGGCGGCACGTTCTTGGAGAGCTTTCCGCTCATCCCCGTCGCCGATGAACAAAAACTCGATCTGCTCGCGCTCGAGCACAAGCGCCGCGGCATCGAGAATCTGACCGAGACCGTTCCAGCGACCGTGCGCACCACAGTAGACGACGCGAAACCTCTCGGCTGGCTCGGCCACAGGAAGCTCGCCGGCCGGGACCATCCAGTGATCGACGCCGTTCGGCACCAAGACGATCTTC
This sequence comes from Acidobacteriota bacterium, assembly GCA_020350085.1. Taxonomy (GTDB): domain Bacteria; phylum Acidobacteriota; class Polarisedimenticolia; order J045; family J045. The sequence continues at coordinate 1,543,969 of CP070706.1, read as the reverse complement.
TCGCGCGCCACGCCGGCATCGACAAGCCCTTCGGTGATGCCGCGCGTGACCGCAACCACGCGCGCCGCCTGCCGGTACAACAGGCGCGCCAGGCCGCGCGCGAGCCTCGTCGCCAGCGCCTTGTCGCGCAGCACGCCAGCGACGACCGCCGATTGCGGCCACAGGTCTCTGACCTCGAACACGAACGCGGCTCGCTTGATGAGGGAGACCAGCAGCCCGGGAACTCCCACCGTCAACGGCGTGGAAGAAGCGTAGATCAGATCCGGCTTGCCCCCGCGCACCCAACCGGCCAGCGTCGCCGTGACGGCATACGTCAGGAAGTTGATCAGTCGCTTTCGGAAAGAGCCGCGGATGCCGGCGTACGACCAGACGCGCAGCACGCGGATGCCCTCGACCTGCTCCCGCACGATCAGCCGGCCACGGTAACGCCGCGGGACCGTTAGCGTCTTGTGATTGACCGCGCCGGTGATGACGGTCACGTCGTGGCCCGTCCGCACCCAGTGCCGGGCGAACTGGTACGGGCGCGAGCCACCCGGCTCGTTGGGCAGATTGAAGTACTGGACGAAGTAGAGGATCCGCATCGAGCACAATGTGCTGGCGGCCTTCGCGCCGCCAGATCGGACAGGGCGAGCCCCGTCCCTACTGGTTATCCAAAAGCTGTTCGGACGGCACTTCGCGCAGCACGCGTGCGGGACTGCCGACGACGATCATTCGCGCCGGTACGTCGCGCGTGACCATCGCCCCCGCCGCGACCAAGGCATCGGCACCGACGGTCACCCCTGGCAGAAACGTCGCGTTGGCACCGACGCGCGCTCCGCGTTCGAGAGTCACTCCTTTGTGGTACTTGAATCGCTCCTTCGTCCGGCCGAGGAAATTGTCGTTCGTAAACGTCACCTCGGGCGCTATGAAGCATCCTTCACCGATCGACGACAACGCAGTGATGTACGCCTCTGTTTCGATCTTGCATCGCGGGCCGATGGTGACCTTGTTTTCGACCGTCACGCCTCGTCCGATGATCGTTCTGCGGCCGATCTCGACGTTCTCGCGAATCGTCGCTTGATCCGCGATCATCACCTCACTGCGAATCAGCGCCCCGCGGTAAACGATTACGGACGCTCCAATGAGGCAGCGCTCTTCGACCATGAGCGGCGACAACTCACCGAGCTTGGTGATCGCAGAGGCGGCGGCCTTCATCGGCAGCTTGCCGAGCACCGCGTGATCGTCCACCCTCACGCCGTCGCCGATCGTCGTTCCCTCGTGGATGACGACGTAGCAGCCGATCTGGCACTCGCGGCCGATCGTCACTCCCTCGGCCACGATCGCGCCGTGGCCGAGGCGGCTCCCCTCCCCCACGCGGGCTGACTCATGGACGAGTGCCGTCGCGCCGCGAATGCCGTCGCTGGCCGTCATCTTCCGACCTTTGCGGCATCGAGCGAGACGGGTCGCCCGCCGCTTTCGAGCGAGCGCTGCGCCGCCTCGAGCAGCCGCACGACGTCGAGGCCCTGCCGACCGTCGCTTTGTGGGCGCACGCCGTCGCGCACGCAAGCGATGAAGTGTTCGGCTTCTGTGCGCAGCGGCTCGGACTGTGAGATCTTCGGAATCAGGATGTCGCCGCTTCTGACGGTCAGGTACTCTCCGAAGCCGACCGTTGCGGGAATTCGCTCGGCGCCCTTGTCGAAGATTCGAATTTTCTCTTGAGCCTGCATGTCGTCGAACACCGCCATCTTGCGACTGCCGACGACGACGATGCGCCTCGACTTGTGCGGATCGAGCCACGACATGTGAATGTTGGCCATTCGGCCGTCGCGGTAGCGCACGTTGGCAAAAACGACATCGTGCACGTTCGGCTGCAGATACGCCGCGCCGCGCGCCGTCACGTCGGAAAACTCCGCGCCCATCAAGAACAGTGCGACCGACAGGTCGTGCGGCCCGAGCGACCACAAGGCGTTTTCGTCCCGGCGAATCACGCCCAGGTTGACCCGCTCACAGTAGACATAGAGCAAGTCGCCGAGCTGCCCGTCGTCGAGCATCTTCTTCAAGTGTTGGACTGCGCCGTGGTAGAGCATCAGGTGCCCGACCATCAGCACTCGGCCGGCGCGCCGCGAGGCCTCGACGAGCTGCTCGGCATCGCGCACGTTGAGCGCGAGCGGCTTTTCGACGAGCACGTGCTTGCCCGCCTCGAGCGCCGCCCGCGCCAGTGGAGCATGAACAGGTGAAGGTGCGGCGATCACGACCGCGTCCACGTGCGGCGCAGCGATCAACGCTGCGCCGTCGTCGAAGCAGTGGGTACCCGGGTACTGGCGGGCGATGACCGCCCGCACCTCCTTCCTCTCGTCGGCCACAGCCGTCAGCTCGGCACCCTCGAGAGACGCAAAGGTCCGCACGTGGTTCTTGCCCCACGACCCGGCGCCAATCACACCGATACGGATCATCTTTGCCTCGCTCTCGGACCTCTCGGGGCTCGCAAGCCTGGAACCCCCCGCGAGGAGCCTCTCGGGTGAGCCGCTCGCCACGCGGCTGCGCGAGGGCCCCTTCGCTGTTGCCGGCGAGAGGCTCCTCGCACCCGCCCAGCCCTGCTCACGCCTGGACTCGGTTCTTCTCGAGCCAAGCGAGCAACTCGGACTTCTTGTAACGCAGTGAAGACGTTCTGCCCGAGCCGACGCGGTACGCCGGAAGCTGCTTGCTCTTCGTGAGCTCCCAGAGCTTGGTTCGCCCGATCTTGAGAAACTCCTGCGCCTCCCGGCTGGTGAGGATCTCGTCTTCGCGTTCGATAATCTCGGAGGCCATCAGTGTTGTTCTCCTGTTGTGCCGGACCGGACTCCTTCCGATCCGGGTTGACTCGTGGAAGATCGTGCTATAACCCCTACTCGCTCGCAGGAGATCGATATTTCGTGCATGCCGACGCGCCTGTCTGGCTGCTGCGTCTCGTCCGCGCGGACCCCCTCGGGTCCGTCCCGCAAGCCGTCTGGCCATCGCTGATCGAACTCGCTCAGAAGCTCGACGTCAGCGGTCTCGTCGCGCATCGCGCGCTCAGCGCGGCCCGGCCGACCGACGACGAGCTGGTCGAGACGCTCCGACGCCAGCGCCAGCTCGCGATGCGACGCACCGGCTTCTTCTCCGCGGAAGCGGCTCGCGCTCTCGAAGCGCTGGACGCGCGCGGGGTGGTATCGCTGGTGCTCAAGGGGGTCAGTCTCGCCCGCACCGTCTACGAGCACCCCGCCGAGCGCTCTTTTCGCGACATCGACTTGCTCGTCGCGCCAGAAGACGTCGCCACCGCCCTCGACGCGCTTGCCGAGATCGGCTACTCCTCCAAGGACACCCCGGCAATTC
>CP070706.1:1536199-1540539 GCA_020350085.1 Acidobacteriota bacterium | reverse complement strand
GCTGGGGTAGCCGCGGTGACATCAAGCTCGGTGTTCCGGTGACGTACGCCGACATCAACAACTGTGCGGTACTGATGGAGATCGCCAGAAAGAAAGGAAACTATGTGCCGCAGCTGTCGTTCGGGACACACTTCTTCTTGGATCTCGTCGAAGCCGAGATTCGCTACATCCCGCTCTACCCCGACGAGCCAGAGTGCGTGCTGAACGAGGCATTCCTACGGCGCGCGCGGAACATGCTTCCGGAAATGCTTCCCGAGCACGCTCATCTGGCCGACACGCTGCGGGTGATCGACGTGGTCAGGGAGCGGGAAGGCAGGGTGCTGCGAGTCCTGATGAATGCGGACCTCGACGAGGCGGTCGGGCTGTTCGATATCCCGAGACGGGCGCTCGACAAAGATGGTGTGTCTCAGCCCGCGGACACGCTGGTCGAGCAGCCGTCCGAAGCCCACTGGCGATGGCGAATGACCGTGGCCGAGCGACTGGCCGAAGAACTCGAGATGGAGCGCTTTGGTGTCAGAGCGATTTACATCTTCGGTAGCGTGAAGAACGCGACGGCAGGGCCGAGCAGCGACATCGACCTGTTGGTGCATCTCGACGGTCGCGATCCCGAGCGCGACGAGCTGACGCTTTGGCTCGACGGATGGAGCCGTGCGCTGGCGGAGATCAACTTCCTGCGCACGGGCTACAGAAGCGACGAGCTACTCGACGTTCACTACATCACGGACGAGGACATCGAAAAGCAAAGCAGCTTCGCCTCGAAGATCGGCGCCGTGACCGATCCGGCCCGGCCACTGCGGATCCGTAACGACTCGGCCAGCGGCTGACGGCGCCAACGGTGCCACAGTCCAGCCGGCAGCCAGCGACGACGGCACTCGCTCGAAAACCGGAATCTCAGAGAAGCTCTCTGGTGGCGGCGTCCAGATTCTCGGGATCGAAGCGCACGAGGGCCAGCTCTGTGCCGTCGTGAGCGCCGCCGAAAAGTCGCGTCCGTCCGATGCGGTCTTTCCAATCTCCCGTCAAACGCACCGACTCGTGAACGTGTCCGTGAAGGGTCAACAGCGGCTGATGCTGCTCGATGAACCGGCGCACCGCAATGCTCCCGACGTTGAGGTCCAAAGGTACGTGGTCGACCTTCTTCCCGTCGTTTGCCACGCGGTCGAGCTTCGTCTCGTGAGGAGGCGTGTGGAACAGCAGAATCGACCGCTCGAGCGTGACCGATGCGGCCAGCTGCTCGAGGTCATGCTGGATCGTGGCGAACTTCACTGCGTGCGCTGGCGTTGGCACGGACCTCAGTCCTTCTTCCGGCGAAACGCATCCCGGCGGCACATAGCGCGAAACGTCGTAGCGCTCCCAGTCTTTCAGCAGGAACGGCGTCGGGGGCACGAACGCATAACCGAGCACCTGATAGCGCGAGAATTCGCAGCATCGGTTGTGGACATAAACCCACAGACCACGAGCAGCCAGAGCGAGAATCGCTTCCTCCTCGAGCCGGCGGTCGTCGTTTCCCAGGATCAGAAAGATCTGCGGATATTTCGCTTTGAGCCGCTCGCGGAGCTTCCAAAACCCTGCGGCGAGGTAGCCGCTGACAAAATCGTCACTGTCCGCATCGCTCGAGACGAAGTCCATCGTTCCCGAAGGCAGCAGGTCTCCGCCGAGGAACACGGCCTGCGGCATCTCCGTCTCGGCGGCACGCCAGAGCTTTTCGTAACGGTCGATCCGTCCATGAAGATCGGTGGCAAAAAAGCAGAGCATTCTCCGTTGTGCTCCTGACCCGAACTGGATCATACAGCGGACCGCCGAAGCACGGGCCGCCGAGCGCCGGACGAGGCGCCGTCACGCCGATGCCCGATCCGTCACGAGCGACCTGCTCGGCGCTGGGTCAGCTTGCTCAGGGAGGTGGAACGGCTCGCAGCCGAGTGAGTCGCTGGGCCTCAGACCCCGCGCGGGCCTTGAAGGAGCGGTCGCGTCAGGTCCTTCGGTGCGGACGGCGTGCAGACGACATCGTCCTCGATGCGGATGCCTCCACAGGGAATCAGCTTCTCGACCAATGACCAATCGACGAGCTTGCCTTCCGGCTTCTGCTTCAGCTCGTCGAGCAGCATCGGGACGAAATAAACCCCCGGCTCGACCGTCACGACGTGCCCCGGCTCGAGACGGCGCGTGTTGCGAAGCCACGGATCTCCTTCGGGAGGCGGAACGACGCCACCGTCGGGCCCCGCCTGCCGGCCACCGATATCGTGGACTTGGATGCCGAGGTGATGCCCGACGCCGTGGGGCATGAACGTCCTCGCCAAGCTCATCGCCGCAGCCTGGTCCACGTCTCGCTCGATGATGCCGTGATCGGCGAGCGCTCGGACGAGCGCCGCCTGCGCCGCGCGGTGGATCTCGGGGTAGGGACGTCCCGGTGTCACCATCGCCACCAGATCGCGCTGTAGCTCGTCCACGGACATTAGCAGCTGTTCGAAGACCGGTTCGAGTCCATCTCGGATCCACGTGCGCGTGATGTCAGAGGCGTAGCCGTCGCAGCTGGCTCCCGCATCGAGAAGAAACACCTTGCCGGGCGCGTCATCAGCCCCGCGCTTGTTCTGGTAGTGCAGGACCGACGCTTTTTCGTCGAGAGCGACGATCGCCTCAAAGGGGAGTTCCTGCTCGAGATGACCGGTCGCCTGCAGATACGCCCAGTGGATCTCGCGTTCCGAGGCGCCGGCCTCGAACGCCTTACGCGCGACGCGATGTCCGTCGGCAGCTCTGCGCGAGGCCTGCGCGATCAGTGCCAGCTCATGGTCCGTCTTCGTCGCACGGTGCCAGTCGAGCACGGCCAGCAGCGCCAGCGGCTCGATTCTGTCAGCGTCGATGCCGAATCGGGAGGCCGCCTCAGGGGAAGAGCCGACGTAAGCAATGCGATCGAGCGAACCGATCAACGCTGGTATCTGCTCTGGGCCTGTGACTTCGCGGAGCTCGACCGAGTCCTGCCAGTAACTCGGTGCCAGCGCGGCGTGTTCATACCAGTAATCGCGCGGAGCGACCCGAATCACGATCGGTTTGCGCCCCGGTCGCGCCAACACGCAGTGGTCGGGGCCGCCCAGCGGCGTCCACCGAACGAAGTGCGGCGCTGGATGAAACACGACAGGCTGATCATCGGCGTGGTAGTAGACCAGCTCTCCGGCGTGAAACAGAACGCCGTCGAGAGCCAAACCTTGGCGTTTGCTGTGCTCGAGCGCTTCGCCGAGCCAGCGGTCGAGCGCCTCCAGGTGCTTCCGATAAAGGGCCGGATCCGTCATCGATCGTCCTCGCGAAGGAGTCGCCATTCTACTTGTCTCGCGGTCGGAATCGCGGGCGCTCCCTTCAGGGGTGGCCGACTGAGATGAACGAGCGCGAGGCGATCGGCGTCGCGGAACGCTGTCGACCGGCACGCCAGCCGATCGACGGCGCCTCTCATCACGGCCGGCCACGTCACTTCTGCGAGGGGTCGCGTGGGTGCAGGACTACGGCTCCGACGGGGATTTCGTCGCCTCGTCGTCATCGATCAGCTCGTACGTGCCCCACGCTCCACCGACTACCATAGCGAAGATCGCGACCTTCCCGCCGACGCCACGATTCCAAAGGCGAGAGAACCAGTTACCGTCAGCTTCGGCCGCAACGGGCTCGATCACGCGCCCAGGGGTCTGACCAGGACCGGACAACCTCAGCTCGAGGCGCTGCGTCTGACCGGGTTCGAGGACGAGCTCTGGGCCGAGGACCGGAAACTCGGCGCCGGTCGGGTCGAAGGCCACCAGCTTGTAGCTTCCGGCCGGGATGTTCGCGATCGTGAACGACCCATCGGCTTTCGTCGGCGGAGAAAGAAACAGGTCGCCGGTCTCGCTCTTGAGGCCTATTTGATAGGAAACTGCTGGCAAGCCTTCCTGCTCGAGAAGAACTCCGCGAAGCTGGGACGCGGCCTGCTGAGCGATCGTCGGCGTGCCCGGCACGAGAAGGAGCAGTGCCGTGAGCATCGCAAACAACGCTGGAAACACGGAGAGAATACGAGACGGACGGGGCGTCGTGGGCATCGGACGTACCTTTCGGGAGCGCGAGGCGACTATTTGGCCTCGTTCGCGCGCGCGCGTCAAGCTTCGGATGGGTACCGAGCGAGGCCTGACCCGGATTATTCATGAGACCTTCGGCGGAAACGCCGCATCTGCCCTCTGGCCGGGCTCTTCGAGCCCTGTCGCCCGTACTCGGGATTCGACTCTCTGTGGCGTGCCTGCAGGCACGCCGCAGTCTCTCCCGCGGGCCATCCAGCACGCATCTGCGACGTTTCTGCTCGAACGTTCGTGAATCGTCCGGGCTGAGTTTCCGCG
>CP070706.1:1531598-1536099 GCA_020350085.1 Acidobacteriota bacterium | reverse complement strand
GCAGCGTCGTGAGACTCTCTTGGGCCAGACGCAGCGGTCCGAAGCGCTGGAGGAAGATCCGATTCACGTGCCGCTTGGAGACCGTGGCCACGTCGAAACCCGGCAGCAGCATCTGGCCGACCGCCTCGAAGGTGACGATCGCCTTGACCATCAGCACCATCTCGAGCGGGAAGTACATCCGGTGCTCGCCCGCGCGGGCGACGCATTCGAGGATCAGCTGCGCCAGCGAGTGGCGGTCCGTGCCCGAGCGGCGCAGCCAGTGTCGGCAGATGTCCTCGACCTCGCGCCGGAATCCGACCGGATCGGAGCGGTGATCGACCTCGGCCAGCGCCGCGAGATAGTCTGCCGCGCTCTCCCCATCGCCCGTGATCAGAGCATGGTAGTAGTAAAGCAGCGTGCGCTTCAGATCCGTGTCGAAGTGACCGACCATGCCGAGATCGATGAAGCCGCACTTCGGCCCGGGAAGAATCAACAAGTTGGCCGGATGCAGGTCGGCGTGGAAGAAGCCATCGCGAAACAGCATGCAGATGATCGCCTCGGCACCGAGATCGATCAGTCGCTCGCGATCGACCTGGCGGACCGCCCGAGCCCTGGGATCCATCGGCTTGATCCCGTCGAGGTACTCCATCACGAGCAGGTTCTCGGTGCTGTGCTGGCGATGGATCTTCGGAAACACGATGTCGGACTGTGACTCGAACGCCGCGGCGAACGTCTCGGCGTTGTCCGCCTCGCGCGTCAAGTCCGTCTCGCGCAGGGTGTGGTGGCAGAACTCGCGGATCACGCGCTTCGGCTGATAACGGCCGAAGACGAGCTGCAGCAGGCTGCCGACGACTCTCAGCAGCAGCGCGTCACGCGCGACGATCGCCCGCACGCCCGGCTTGACGAGCTTGACGACGACCTGCTCACCGCCGTGGTATGTGGCGAGGTGGATCTGACCGATCGAGGCCGAGGCGAGCGGTGTCGAGCGCATGTGCGCGAAGACCGCTTCGATCGGCTGGCCGAGCTCGTCTCTGACCAGTTCGACAAAGCGCGCGAACGGCATCGCCGGCACGTGGTCGAGCAGCTGCTTGAGCTCGTCGGTGACGCTGCGGGGAAGCAGATCCTCGCGCATCGCCAGCATCTGGCCGAGCTTGATGTACGTCGGCCCGAGCCGTTCGAAACGGCTCCTGAGCTGCACGGGAAACGGCTGGCGGCGCAGCTTGCGATCGATCGGCAGGCACAGGATCGCCAGCACCATCCGGATCGCCAGCATCGCGGACCGGCGTCGCTCCCACTTCGGCAGCGAGCGCAGGTGGGCAGCGAGGCCGCCGAGAGCGAGCGCCGTCAGGTGCCGCGACGTGGCGAGCAGCCGGCGGACGATGCCTTGCGGGCCGATCTCGCGATACTCCTCGAACGCGGGTTCGAGTCCCGGCTTGGGGGGGTCGGGCACGGTGAACGGGTGCGTCGAATCGCGGCCCTGCGGACCACTCTGAGGCCGCGGAGGAGAGGGAGTGCTGGGACCGAGCGTCATCGCGGGGCTGTAATCCTCGACGCTACAGAGGTTTAGTGCAACAACCGCAGCGAGTCTACTGTCCGCCACCGGCTGTCAGCAAGCGCCGCGGGCGAAAAAGCCTCGATCGGGGCCCGGCTCACGGATGTCGTGGCGTGCCAGCAGGCTGGGGTAGGCTACGTGAGGCCACGCTGCGCAGACCGACGAGTGATTCCGCTCTTGAAGGCTGCGAAGGAGCAGGCCTTTGACATCCGCTCTGATCCACGAGATCGCGACCCACATCGAGGCCACCGCCCGTGCCGAGAAGTGCCACGCGTGCGGCTGTTTTCACGATGCGGTCGCGGCGCTCGAGACCAGTTCGCTCGCCTCGTCTCTGACGGAGTGTCTCGCCGGCTCGCAAGCGGTGATCGCGGACCGCCGCTACGACTGCCTGGGGTGCGAGATCTGCTGGCCCGCGCTCGCGATCAACCTCGCGGAACAGATCACGCCGCTGCCGGTGGCCTCCATCTGCCCGGCAGAACGAGCGCGACCGACCGACGGCTGGCCGCCGCTTGCGGGCGAGTACCAGGTCGTCCGCTACATGGCACCGGTGGCCGTCTGCACGCTGCACAGCCGCGAGCTGAACGCTCCGTTGCGGGACGCAGCGCCCGCGAGCGTCTCGATCATCGGCAGCCTGCAGACCGAGAACCTCGGCATCGAGCGGATCATCGAGAATGTCTCGACCAACCCCAACATCCGCTTTCTCGTGCTGTGCGGGGAGGATTCGCCCGGTCGCGTGGGGCACTTACCAGGCCAGACGATGCTGGCTTTGGCAAGCGACGGGATCGACGAACAGCGCCACATCAGGGGCGCGAACGGCAAACGGCCCGTGCTCGCGAACATCGATCGAGCGATTCTCGAGCACTTCTTGACGTACGTCGAGCTGATCGACGCGCGCGGCCTGACGGACGCGTCCGAGATCAGCCAAGAGGTGAGTGCCCTCGCCGAACGCGATCCGGGGCCGGCCCCGTTTCCTGCCGCCGTGCGGCGCCGCGTGCCGGTTCAGCGCAGCGCAGCGCCAGGGGACTTGGTGCTCGATCCGGCCGGCTATATCGTCATCACGCCCGATCGCCGGCGTTCGCTGATCGTCGTTGAACACTACGACCACGACGGCGTGCTGCGCGGGCTCGTCGAGGGGCGGAGCGCGATCGAGCTCGCGGCCACGCTCGTCAGCCAACAGCGCGTCACGCGGCCTGACCACGCCGCTTATCTCGGCCGGGAGCTGACGCTCGCCGAGAGCGCTCTTCGCGAGGGGCGGCCTTACGTCCAGGACCGTGCGCCCGAGCGCCGTCCCGCCGAAGAGAGGCGAGAGTCTCGCTCGGCTGGCGGGTCGTGCTCGTGCGAAGAGGATCCATGACACGCAGCGTCGTCATCATGGCGATCGTGATCGTGGCCATCGGCCTCGTGCTGTGGTTGAAGCCGCACGGCTCTGCCGTAACGCGGGCCCCGCTCGACGATCTCCCCGCTCGGGAGCCCGCGCACCGGGTGCTGCTGTTCGCCGATCCGCGCGAGGCCGACAGTCCTTGCGGCTGTGGGGAGATGATCCGCATGGTGCGGGCTGCCGGCGAGCGGCAGGGAATCGTCGTCGAGGAGTTCGATCCCGCCCGGGAAGAAGAGCAGGTGGAGCGTCACCAAGTGCGCGTCTCGCCGACGGTGATCATCAGCGGTCCCGAAGGTGAAGAGCAGGCCCGATTCGAGGGCGAATCCGCCGATGCCGTGGCGCGCCTCAAACGCGCTCTCGAGGCGTTGGGGTCCCCAGGGATCGATCCATCATCTAGCGGAGACGTGTCTTGACGGCATCCTGGTCTGAGCTTTTGGCCGAGGGCGGCATGCTGGCGCTTCCGGCGGCGTTCGCCGGCGGCGTCATCGCGGGCTTCAATCCTTGCTGCGTGCCGATCTACCCTGCGGCCGCCGGATGCTGCACCGCCCTACGCAGCGACACACTGACGCGCAATCTTCTCGTGTCGGCGGCATTCGTGCTCGGGGGCTGCGCCACGACGACGATTCTCGGCGTCGGCTCGGCGTTGGCCGGACGCGTGTTCTCGGCGCTCGGCTCCTGGCCAGCCTACGTTCTGGCACTGTTGCCGATCCTGTTCGGCCTTCATCTGTTGAACGCGATCCGGATCCCCTTGCCCTCGCCTGCACGCGGATCTCGTACGGCCGGCAGTCTCGTCGGCGCGGCGCTGTCGGGCGCTTTACTGGGTCTCGCCATCATTCCGTGCGCCACACCGGTTCTCGCCGGGATCCTGGCGTACGTGGCGGCCACGGGCGAGCCGTCCTGGGGCGGGTTGCTGCTTTTTGTCTACGGTCTGGGGCTCGGCATTCCCGTGCTCGCGGTCGGCACGAGCGCGGCCTCGCTCGTCTCGCGGCTTTCCCGCGAACCTTGGCGCCGCTGGGCGGAATACGCGGCGGGCGCGGCGCTGATCGGGGTGGGTTTGTATCTGATCTGGGTAGCGTGAGCGGGTCGGATCGCCGTATCAGAAGGAGGACTCCGCGGGGCTCGAGGGTCCTGCGGAGCGCAGCATACGGGAGAGGCAGACATGTCGGCTTGTCATCGCGTCGTCTTCATCGCGTCGGTCGTGCTGGTGAGCGCCACGCTCGTCAGCTCGGCGGCCACCCCAGGACAAAGCGGGTCGTCAGCAGGGGCGATCGTCGCGCTGGAGTCACTCCCCGACCCGTCCGAGGGACTGCCGCATGGGCTCGTCATCGACGTGCCGCGAGGCGATGGCATCGCCCGGCTTGAGCTCGAGCGCCGCTCGTGGCGTCGTGCGGACTTCAGGTTCTCGACGAGCGACGCCGACGGGCGGCTCCGCGAGGTCCATGCGCCGCCGTCGCGGACGTATCGCGGGCGTCTGGCGGGCGTTTCCGGCAGCGTGGCCGTCGCGTCGCTGACCGAGCGCGGGCTGACGGCGACGGTCTGGTCCGCCGGCGGCAACGAGCTGTTCTCGATCGTACCGCTTCGTGATCGGGACG
>CP070706.1:1527550-1531498 GCA_020350085.1 Acidobacteriota bacterium | reverse complement strand
CATGTTTCTGGCCCTTCTGGCTTTTTACACGGGCAGCGCGTGGACCCGTCCCGCGGATGTGAACCACAGGCTCAGATCGTGACTCGATGCGATTCGGACTCGGTCGATGAAGTCATCCTCGCGGATTTCCATCAACCGAATGCCACTTCCCCCGCGACCTTGCGAACGGTACTCGGTCAGCACCGTGCGCTTGACGTAGTCCATGTGGGACAGCGAGATCACCACGGGCTCGTCGCGGATCATGTCCAGCGTCCTAATCTCGCCTTCCTCTTCGACGATCTCGGTGCGGCGCTCATCGCCGTACCTGCTGCGAATCTCTGCCAGCTCCTCGACGACGATGTTGTCTACCAGATCACGAGAGCCGAGGACCTGCTGGTACCACTCGATCTTTCCCAGCAGCTCTGCCAACTCTTCCAACAACTTGTCACGCTCGAGCTGGGTCAGACGCTGCAAGCGCATGTCGAGGATCGCCTGCGCCTGCTTGTCCGTGAACTCGAACTGCTCGATCAGTCCTTGCTTGGCTTCTGCTGGTGTTCGAGACGCTCGTATCAGCGCGATTACCTCGTCGAGGTGGTCGATCGCCTTCTTGAGACCCTCGAGAATGTGCGCGCGTGCCTCGGCCTGCCGGAGAAGGTACTGGGTCCGCCGCACGACGACTTCGCGCCGGTGGTCGATGTAGTGCCCCAGCAAGCTCTTGAGATCGAGCACCTCAGGCCTGCCCGCGACGATGGCGAGAAAGATCGCTCCAAAAGTTGATTGCAGCTTCGTGTGCTTGTAGAGGTTGTTGATGACGATCTTGGGCACCGCGTCACGCCTGAGCTCGAGCACGACCCGAATGCCGTCGCGATCCGACTCGTCTCGTATGTCGGCGATGCCGTCGATCTTCTTGTCGCGAACGAGCTGCGCGATCTCCTCGATCAGATGCACCTTGTTCACTTGGTACGGCAGCTCGTCGATCACGAGGCGGTCGCGACTTCCTTTCGTGCCCTCTTCGAAATCGATGCGGCCACGCATGACGATGCGGCCACGTCCCGTGCGGTACGCTTGCCAAATCCCCGTACGCCCGTAGATGATCCCTGCAGTCGGAAAATCGGGGCCTTTCACGATCTGCATCACGTCGTCGATCGTGCAGTCGGGCTCGCGGATGATCTTCTCCGCGGCGTCGATCAGTTCCGTAAGATTGTGCGGCGGAATCCTCGTCGCCATTCCGACGGCGATGCCGTCCGCGCCGTTGGCGAGCAGATTCGGAATGCCACAAGGCAGAACGAGCGGCTCATCCTCGGTGTTGTCGTAATTCGAACCGAAGTCGGCCGTTTCTTTGTCGATATCCCGCAGCAGCTCCTCCGCCAGCCGCGACATACGGATTTCCGTGTACCGCATCGCGGCCGGCGGGTCGCCATCGACCGACCCGAAGTTACCTTGACCATCAACCAGCGGATAGCGCAGCGAGAAAGACTGTGCCATGCGCACGATCGTGTCGTAGACCGCCTGGTCACCGTGAGGATGAAAGCGGCCGATCACCTCGCCGACAGTCTTCGCACTCTTTCGATAGGGCCGGTCGGAGCTGTTGCCTGCGTCGTGCATCGCGAACAGCACGCGCCGGTGCACCGGCTTGAGCCCGTCGCGCACGTCCGGGAGCGCGCGGCCGATGATCACCGACATCGCGTAGTCGAGATACGAGTTGCGCATCTCGTCCTCGATGCTCCCCGGTTGGCTGCGGGCCGTCTGACCGTCTGTCATGTCTCTCGATCTCCGAACGTCGCTGACTCGGTTTTATCAGGTCCGTGTTCGCGATCACTGTGCACGCGACGCCCGTCTCGTCGCTATCGCTGGCGAGTGGTCTGGCGCGCGTCTCAGACGTCGAGATTCTTCACGTCGAGCGCGTTTTCCTCGATGAACTGCCGGCGTGGCTCGACCGCGTCTCCCATCAAAATCGTGAAGATGTCGCTGGCTTGCACGGCATCGTTGACCGTCACTTGCAGCAGCCGCCGCTTCTGAGGATCCATCGTCGTTTCCCACAACTGTTCGGGGTTCATTTCACCGAGGCCCTTGTAACGCTGCACCGTCACACCTCGCCGCCCGACTTCGAGCAGATGATCCAGCAGCTCTCGACGCGATGAGACGGTCGTGGCGTTCTCGCCAGCGACGATTTCGATCTGACCGCCGGCCACGTCTTTCAAGTGCGGGTGCAGCGCCCGAAGCTGGCGGTACTCGCCGGACATGACGATCTCGTCACGCAGCCTGTACTGGCGGTGGCCGTGCTCAAGATCGACCGCCCTGATGTCGTAAACGCCGTGTTCGCGGTCTGGCTCGATCTCCCGAACCTGGTGACCTTTCTCACGCAACGCGTCGGCGAGCTGCTCGAGCTTCTCGCGATCACCGAAGTCTTCTTGCGTCGCGAAGCCGCGCTCCAGCATCAATTCGATCGCTTTACCGGGCCAGCCACGGCGCCCGAGCGCATCGCGGTACTTTCGATACTCGACCAGACGCTCCAACAGGTTGACAAGCGCGTTTCCGAACCACTCGCGGCCGCTCGATGGCGAGCGCACGACGCGCTCTTCCGACGCTTTGCGGATCAAGAAGTCCGACAGCTCTTGATCGTTTTGCAGATAGATCTCCGTCTTCCCCTTCTTCACCTTGTAAAGCGGTGGCTGCGCGATGTAGAGATGCCCGCGCTCGATCAGCTCTCGCATCTGCCGGTAGAAGAACGTGAGCAGCAGCGTCCGAATGTGGCTGCCGTCCACGTCGGCATCGGTCATCAGGATGACCTTGTGGTAGCGCAGCTTCGAGATGTCGAAGTCGTCCCCGCCGATCCCGCAGCCGAGTGCCGTGATGATCGTGCGGATCTCTTCGTGAGAGAGCATCTTGTCGTAGCGGGCCTTCTCGACGTTGAGGATCTTGCCGCGGAGCGGGAGCACGGCTTGAAATCGCCGGTCGCGCGCTTGCTTCGCCGAACCGCCGGCCGAGTCACCCTCGACGGCGAAGACCTCCGCCTGTTCGGGATCACGCGTCTGGCAATCGGCGAGCTTGCCCGGCAGCGACCCGGAGTCGAGCACACCCTTGCGCCGCGTCAGCTCCTTCGCTTTGCGCGCCGCCTCACGTGCCCTCATCGCCCCCACGGCCTTCGCCAGAATGCTGCGGGCCTCTTTCGGGTGCGTTTCGAGGAAGCGGCCGAGTTTCTCGTTGACGAACGCTTCGACGATGCCGCGGACCTCGCTGTTGCCCAGCTTCGTCTTCGTCTGGCCCTCGAATTGTGGTGACGGCACCTTGACCGAGATGACCGCGCTGAGACCTTCCCGCACATCCTCACCGGAAAGCTGCACGTCGCGCAGGTCTTTCGGCAGCCGCGAGCTCTCCGACTGGAGGTAGCTGTTGAGCGTTCGCGTCAGGGCCCCCCTGAAGCCCGACAAGTGCGTGCCGCCCTCTGTGGTGTTGATGCTGTTCGCGAACGAGAAGACTATCTCGTTATAGCTGTCGTTGAACTGGAGGGCGATCTCGGCGAGGACGCCGTCGCGCTCGCCGCGCATGAAGATCGGCCTGGGGTGGATGGCGTTTCGATTCTTGTTCAGATGCTCGACGAATGAGCCGATGCCGCCGCTGTAGCAGAATTCGTGGTGCTTGTTCTCGGCACGCTCGTCGGTCACTACGATCGTGACGCCCTCGTTCAGAAACGCGAGCTCGCGCAGCCTCTGCGAGAGCGTGTCGAAGGAGTGGCTCACGTCCTCGAACACGGATGGATCGGGGCGGAACCACACCCGCGTGCCGCGGCGCTTCGTCGTTCCCGTCTGCCGGAAGGGGGTCACGGTCCGTCCCTTCTCGAAGCGCATCTCATAGACCTGTCCGTCGCGCCAGATCTCCAGCTCGAGAAATTCCGACAGGGCGTTGACAACCGAAACGCCGACTCCATGCAGGCCCCCGGACACCTTGTAGGTGTCATTGTCGAACTTG
>CP070706.1:1523764-1527450 GCA_020350085.1 Acidobacteriota bacterium | reverse complement strand
CGCTGGGCCGCTCGTCGCGAGCCTGCCGACGGCTCGAGCGGCCGAGACGAGACTGCGACTGCCCGGCGTAGTGCAGGTGTCCTTTTCCGGCTTCGAGGACACCGCGGAGCGAGCACGCTTTTTCGGCGACGTGGACATGGAAGTCCAGGACGCTCGCGTGCTGGCCGACGAGATCGTCTACGACAAGAGCAGCCGGGTCGTCGAGGCGCGGGGCAACGTCGTTCTCTCATTCCAGGGTGCCGTTCTGTCCGGGACACGGCTCGAGTACCGCACCGTCGACGACACGGGCACGATCGAGAACGTGGTCGGCTATCTCGAGCAGGACGAGGCGATCCTCAGGGCACAGCGGATCGAGCGGATCGGCCCGCGCCGGCTGCGGGTCCATCACGGCGTATTCACGACCTGTACACAGCCGACACCGTACTGGTCGTTTCGAATCAGCCGGGGCACGTTCGACTTGGGGCAGTACGCCTATTTGCGCGGAGTCGGGTTCAGGGCTGGCAGGGTTCCGCTGTTTTACACGCCTTATCTGATCTGGCCGATAAAGACCGACCGCGCTTCGGGTCTGCTTTTCCCGGAGTTCCACTCTTCGGACAAGCTCGGACAAACGCTCTCGCTGCCCGTTTACTGGGCCTTTGCCGACAGCGCCGACGTGACCTTCTTGATCGATTATCACAGTCGTGTCGGCCCGGCGCTCGGTGCCGACCTGGTGTGGCTGCCGACCTGGAACGGCCACGCACGCGGCGCAGCGTACTGGATCAACGACCAGGTTCGTCGCGAGACTCGCTATCGGCTCGATTGGGAGCAGCGTCAAGATCTTCCGCACGAGATCCGGCTGACCGCCGACATCGAAGAGATTTCCGATTTCGATTACACGATCGATTACGAGACGGATCTCGAGCGTGCGGCGATCCCGCAGACGCGCTCGACCATCGATCTGACCCGTCACTGGTCGTGGTACTCGTTGTCGCTGCGAGCGGCTCGTTACGAGCAGTTCTTCGTCAGTCAGACAGCGTTCGAACCGCGTCTCGACAGCCAGGTAGTCAACCAGCAGCTGCCAGAGCTGGAGCTGCGAGGGCGCAGTCAGCGTCTCGGTCGCAGTCCGATCTACTTCTCGTTTCAGTCCTCGGTGGCGGGCTTTCAGAAAAAGCGCCTCGCGCTTCCCGAGGGCTTCATCGGCCGGGCCGACGAAGACGACCTGGTCGTCGAAGCCGACGATGGCTGGTTCCGCGTCGACTTCGCCCCGCAATTCCAGCTTCCCATCGTCCGAACAGCCTCGCTCGACATGCAGCTCGAGGCGGGTTGGCGGGGTACGTGGTACTCGGCGCGCGACACCGATCCGACCTCCTCGCAGCAGATCGTCTCCGAGAGTCTGATGCGCAGCCTGTGGAATGCGGGTTTGTCGATTGCCGGCCCGCGATTGCAGAGGATCTACCAAACGCCGAAGTGGCAGTTCTCGCCCAAGCTCAAACACGTCATCGAGCCGTTCGTCTCTTACAGCTGGCGTCCCGAGTCGGACATCGATGCCACGGAAGTGATCGTCTCGGACGAGATCGACAACATTCCCGGCGAGCTGTCCGATCTGTTCTACGGTATCCGCCAGCGGCTGTTCGTTCTTCGTCCGGCGGCGAGCGACAAGCCGATGAACCTCGCGACCGCCCGCGAAAGCTCGTTTGACGCTCTCGAGGAGGCCGCAGCGCAAGCGCGTCAGCGCGAGCTCGCGAGCGCGGACGAACCCGCCCTCGAGGACGCAATCGAGATCAGCGAGTCGCTGAACCCCACCGAGATTCTCAGCTTCGAGCTCAGCCAACGTCACTCGTTCGTCCGGCCGTTATCGACGCTCTATGATCCGTCGGGATCCGTCGCCGGCGAGCGTGACTACTCGCCGCTGACCGCTCGGCTGCGATTCCATCCGACGCACCAAAACAGCGTCGATGTGTCCTACGTGTTCGACGCGGCCAACGGCAAGCTTACCGAAAGCAGCGTCAGCACGATGATGATGTTCCCCCGCGGAGCTTTCTTCAGAGGTTCTTGGTTCAAGCGCAATCCGGCCAATCCGGCGCTGTTGAACGCGTCGAGCTTCCTGCGCAGTACGTGGGGCGTTGCCGCGGGCCGCCGCTTTCGCTTCGAGGCCAGTATCGATTACGACATCGAGGCCGGGCAGCTCGACCACCAGGCATATCAGTTGACCTACAACACGCAGTGCTGCTCGTTTCGCCTCGGCTACGATCAGCGCGACTTCGTTGACAACTCGCGCCAGGAGTGGCTGCTGGTGATCAGCCTGCAGGGGATCGGGGAAGTGCTCGATCTCAAGAAGTCGGAGTAGGATCTCGGAGCGGCCCGCCCGCTGCCGAGCAGGGGCGAGGTCGTTGTGGACGATGGTATGACGCGACGGGAAGCGCCAACACAACTGCGGCCTCTGATCGTCGGTGCCGGCGGGCTCGTCGGCCGCCGACTCAGCGACCACTTCGAGAATCGCCACCCCCATACCGTCTCGGCAACCCGCGCCGAGCTGGATGTCACGGATCGCTGGCGGATCGAGTCCGAGCTCGAGCGACTCGAGCCGAATCTGGTCATCAACGCCGCCGCCATCGCCGATGTCGATCGCTGCGAGAGAGAGCCCGATCTGGCCCATAGAGTCAACGCCGAGGGGCCGGCACATCTCGCCGCCGCGTGCCGAAACGCCGGCGTGCGTCTGATTCACCTGTCCACGGACTATGTGTTCGACGGTCAGAAGGGGGACGAGTATGACGAGTCGGACGCTCCTCATCCGATCAACGTCTACGGACAAAGCAAGCTGCTCGGCGAGATGGCCGTGTTGGAAACGCTCGTAGACGCCGTGGTGCTGCGCGTTTCTTTCTTGTTTGGTGTGGGAAGGAAAACGTTTCTCGACCGCCTGATCGGCCAGGCGCACCGCCAGAGCGGACCGATAGAAGTGGTCGATTCCTGGGTCAACAAGCCGACCTCGACGACGGAGATCGCACGATTGGTGGAGCGGATCGCGGGTGAGGACATGACCGGGCTCTGGCACTTGGCCAACCCGCCGGCGTTGAGCAAAGCCGAGTTCGCTCGGCAGTTGCTCACCCTGATCGGGGAGAATCCGGGCCGCGTCGTCCCCGTGCCGCCTCATACGCTCGAGCTCGACGCACGCCGGCCGCCCGCAACGTCACTCTCGACCGCTCAGCTAGAAGCCCGGCTTGGAGAGGAGATGAAGGATTGGTTGGCGTGTGCTCGCGAGTACCTCGGGATGGACGCATGATCGAGGGTTACTAGGTCGATGAGCTGCCGCGCCCGGACGCAAAGCTGGATCACGGCACTGCTGGGCGTCATTGCCGCAGGCAGCGCGATCCTGCCCATCGAGGCGATCGAGGCCGCGGAGCCGGCCTGCGGCCGCCCGGTCAGCGATGACGCCGACTGGCAGCGCCAGCACGCTACCGAGAGCGGGGCGCGCGAGCGGCGTATCGTGGGCGTGGGCGGTATTCGCGTCGGCTACCCGCAGCGCTTGACCGCATCATTCGGCTCTATCGTGCACGAGGTCCCATCGACCTACGACTGCCGGACTGTGTGTCAGTTCGACGGGCTGCTCGTCCAGCTCGAACCGGGCCTGGCTGGCGGGCGGCTTCACGTCGGCTACGCCCGGGTATTCGGAGAAGCGCGCCGCGACCCGCGGATCATCAACGACGTGT
>CP070706.1:1520990-1523664 GCA_020350085.1 Acidobacteriota bacterium | reverse complement strand
TCGTTCTCGAGCGTCGTCGGCGTGACGGTCAGAAGCCCCGGTTCCGTCGCCGTCGGCTCGCCCGGGACCAGGTCGTAGACCCTGTAGCCCACGGCCGGCACGTTCTCGGCGTGAAACAGGATCTCCTCGGTCGCGTCGAAGCGCTGGTAGAGAGCCTCCCGGCCCGTCCCGCGCTCGATCACCTTGAAGCTCGACGCGTAGAGCGTGCTCGGCAGCACCGCTCTGACCCAGCCGTCCCGCGCTCGTCCGAGCGGGTTGACCGCGACGAGGGCGTCACCGACGGCCGACAGCTCGGCGAGCGCCCGCTCGAGCCCCTCGCCGAGAAGCGCGCTCGAATAATCGCGTGCGTCCTCGGCGTAGCCCATGTGGATCCGGTTGTGCCGATCCATCTCCTCCGGCGTGTAATAGCCGGGCCAGCCGCCGGCATTGGTGTGCTCGTCTGATTCGAGCAATCGCCGGTAGAGAAAGTCGATGTCGTCGTGCGGGACCGACCGCTCGTCGATCGCGGCCCCGACGGCGAGCATCGCTTCGGCCGCGCGCGCGTCGCGCTGGGCTTGCCGAATCCAGACCTGAGTGTTCTGGGCGTAGGCCGTCAGCCAGCCCCACGCAGCCCCGAAATCACCGGAAAACGACGGGAACGCATCGGGACCGTACGTCGCCAGCATGTGGTCGAAAAACTCCTCCGCCGTGGCCAGCACGAACTTCGGTGTTTCGTAGGTCGCGTTCCACTGATTGACCAGATTGCGCGCGTGGAATGCCTGATAATGATTGTCGAACGCCCGCTGCAACATCAGCTCGGGCCACGGGTAGCCATACTCTTCCAACTCGGGCAGCTTTTTGCCCATCTTCTCGTACATCGCGGCCAGGTTGTCGAAGAAGCTGAACCCGTACTGGAACGCGGCCGTGTACGCATCGAAGCTGATCCAGGAAAGAATGCGGCTGCCGTCGGGGCCGACCCACCAGAACGGCTGATCGCCGTGGTGCGGTTCAATGAGCCGGCCGCCGAAGCTCGTGTTCATCCCGCCGACGTAGAACTCCAGCCCCGAACGGGCCAGGATCTCCGGCAGCGCGAACGTCGCTCCCGGCACGTCGTCTTGGAACCACGTCCGCAGGGGAAACCCGTGCTCGCGGCTCATCCGCCGCGACCAGTACACTGCGCGGGACAGCTCCTCGTGGGGCACGACCGTCGTCGTCAAGTTCGTGTAGTTGGCGGCCAGCCGCAGCCGATCTCCTCGCAGATGTCCGAGCATGCGCTGGCGCTGGGTCTCGTTCGAGCGCTCCCACCAGCGGTCCAGACACCAGCCGTTCTCGATCGTCCAGCGGTACGCCGGGTCGGCCTCGAGGTTGTTGAGCACCTGATCGAGATGCGTCTTGGCGAACTGCTCGACCTCGTCCGGTGGCTCGGTAAAACCGATGTCCACGTGGCTGTGCTCGACGATGTAGATCTTCTTGACGGTCGAGACGACACCGTTTCCCGCCTCGCCCCAGACGTCCAGATCGTCGATCCAGGTCTCGACGCCGGCCGGACCATCGGCCACGAGCTCGAAGCGGTGGACCCGCTCGAGAGTGTCGAGATCATCGACAAACTCGAGCGTCCAACCCGTCGGCTCCGCCGTCGCCGAGCCGGACCAGACGCGGACCCGCAGCACGGGGTGCTCGCCCGCACCCGGCTCGATCGCGAACCGTATCCAGCGCTTCTGATTGATGGGAATCGTTCCGGCGGCCGTCGCCGCGACCTGGACATAAGAGCCGCTCTCCGTGCGCCACAAGGAAACCAGCCCTTGGCCGTCGATCCGCAGCCGGTAGCGTGTCAGCAACGGTGATCGCTGCTCGATGTCGAGATCGAACAGATACCCTGCCCCCAGCTCGGCCCGGTACTCGAAGGCGATCGAAAACGTCGCCACCGCCACGGGGTGGACGTAGTGGCGTGCCCAGTGTTTCGACGGCGAGGTGTGAAACGGCCCGCGACCGTCGGCATGAAACGACGTATCGCCACCGTCCGCGATCTGTGTCCAAGGAGAGGTCGCCGTCCCGATGCCGTTTTCGAGCTCCCAGTCCTCGTCGAGCGTGCCTTCGAAGTTGTCCGAGTAGAGACTTCCGGCTCCGGGACTGTAGGCCAGAACCGAGGACGATAAGACTCCGGCCAACGGGATCAGCGCGGCACTGGTGATTCGAAACAGCCAGACGAAATGGCGATCACCGCGCCGAGCGAGCGTGCTCATGGTGGCTCTTCCTCCCGGAGCTTCGTCACCGCAGATGCTGGATCTTATGTACGGCGATGCGGCAACGCGTACAACGCGGTCACGTCGCTCAGCGCGTCCGCTGCCAGTCGGTCGCGGCGAAGTAGTCCTCGAGCTTCTCCCACAGCGAGTTCAGATCGCAGCGCATGACGATCAGGTTCTGCTTCGTTCCCGCCTGATCTTTGACGTAGGCGCTGAAGGTCGCGTCCTTGCGAAATCCGAGCCGCTCGAAGATGCTGATCGCCGCCTTCTGCGGCTCCATCATCTTGACGACGATCTCCTCGAGCCCCTTCCTGGCCGCCAGAAGATACAGCTCGCGCGCCATCCGCATGCCGAGCCCTCTGCGTTGAAACGGCCGGCCGACGATCAGCCGGATCTCGCCCACGTGGCCCTTCCAGCCCGGCCCGTCCAGCTCGAGCGTGCCGTCCGCGACG
>CP070706.1:1512225-1520890 GCA_020350085.1 Acidobacteriota bacterium | reverse complement strand
TAAGTCTCTCTTCTTCAGAGACTTGCGTAGTGAGACGCACCGTTGAGGGATCACCTCACGCGGGGCGGGGACAGAGGGCCGTCGCAGGCCGTCGGACCGTCGCGGCTGCCCCGCCGCGCATCGCGTCACACGGAATTCATTCGTCGTTACACGGCCATTTCCCTTCCGACGACGCACCGGCCGGCGAGATGCCCCCATGAGCGATCTCGCCAGATAACTTCATCACTGGAATCTCGGAAGCCTAGGAGCCTGCGCGGTAGAACGCTCGCGGCTGTGGCAGCGTGGCTGAGGCCAGATTCTGTTCGGATTCTCGTCGAGTATTCCGAATACACTTCCTCGAATCCTCACAGAATCTGACTCTCATCCACACGGCCTCGCTCGCAATCGTTCTACCGCACAGACTCCTAGACAAGATTTCACCGAGGGCACTAGTAGTGACTCTTCGGTGGACGATGTCCTTACGTGAGGGTATCGTCTGTTAAGTTACTCGGAGGCGGGTCGCGCGCTGGCTCGTCCTTCCACCTCTCTGGGATGGCGAGCGTGTCGCGCAAGTACCACCCTGACCGCGTCCTCAACCCGATCCGCCGCCGGATCTTCCGCACCCACATCACGCGGACGGAGAACTTCGTCGCGGCCGGCCTGGTCCTCGTCATCGTGCTCGCCGGCGCCTGGGTCCTCGCTCAGCGCGACAACTACGATCCGGGCGAGCGAGACATCTCGATCGAGGCGCTGCGCGAAGGAAGCATCGCGCAGCTCCCCTACGAGGCGCCGCTCGTGCGCTGGCGTGAGCCGGGCTCCGTGGCTGGGGCCGCGGGGCCGGACCTCGGCCCGTTTTCCTCATCGCTCCTCGCGGGCGGCTGGCAGCTCGAGGGGCGCATCGAGAGCTACGACGCCTCGAATCTTTACGAGAAGATCAACGGCCAGGCTGAGCAGTACCTCAAGTTCGGCTTCGAGCAGCTGCACTGGGCAAATCTAGAGCAAAACGGCGTCTTGATGACGCTCGAGCTCTACGACCAGAGCGAATTCAGGAACGCACTCGGCGTGTTCGCTTCGCAGCGCGACGCGACGCAGTCCGTGGCGAACAGAGGACCACTCTACTTCTACCGCACGTCGGTCGGCGCCATCGGCCTTGCCGGCGCACGTTTCTTCAAGATCACCGGCAGCGAGTCGAGTGAGGTGGTGAGCGGCAAGACGGATCAGCTTCTCGACGTGCTCGGCGAGCTGCCGCGCGACGCTGCCGGCTCGGATGCCCCTTTCAATGTACTGGCCGATGGGCTCGGGTTGCCGTTCGAGGACATCTCCTACGAGAAAGAAAACGCGCTGCAGTACGACTTCTTCGGAGATGTCTGGTTCGGGATGACGGGTGAGCATCGGGCAACGCGGGTCTTCATTCACCGAGCCGAAACGCCCGACGAGGTGTCAAATCTGTTCGATCAGCTCGTTGCCGAGCAGGAATACGAATACACGCCCGTCGAGAAAAGCGAGGCGCGCGCGTTGATGAAACACGAGTTTCTCGACACCTTCTTCGCCGTGGCTCGGCGTGACGACTGGCTCTACGGGCTCGACGGCGCCCCGGATCAGGCCACGGCCGTCAGAACGATGACACGCCTCGAGAAGGAGCTTCCGTGAGCAAGAAGGACAAACCGGTCCAGCGTCCGGACTACGTGAAGGCCCCGCTCAGCCGGCGCCAGTTCGGAACGCGGATCGCCGCCGTGCTCGGTATTGGCGGCGGTGCGGCCTACCTCGCCGGCGCGCCCGCGGGCTGGCCGCTGTCGATGAAAGACCCGACGGGTCTGCGGAGCATGCCGGTGCACACGCCGGTGCAGCTCGGCGACTATCGCGTCGCGAAGGCAGCCGGGGTGCCGGATGTCGTCGTTGCCCGAGGGGGTGTGGACGCCGAGACGCGCCTCAGGATGGCGCTCGAGCCGCTCGGCGGTATCACCCACTTCGTCCAGCCGGGCGAGATCGTGCTCGTCAAGCCGAACGTCGCGTTCGACCGCTCGCCGAACCTCGGTGCGACGAGTCAACCCGAGCTGCTTTCGGTGCTTGTGCGGATGCTGCTCGTCGATGCCCGCGTCCAAGAGGTGCGCATCGCCGACAACCCGATCGAATCGCCCGCCGACTGCTTCGCCAAGAGCGGGATTCGGCGCGCCGTCGAGCAGGCGGGCGGGCGCGTGTATCTGCCGGACTCGAACGCCTTCAAGGTGCTCCACACGCCCGGCGCCAAGCTCATCGAGCAGTGGCCGATCTTTCACCGCCCGCTGACCAACGTCGACAAGGTCATCGGCGTCGCGCCGGTCAAGGATCACAATCTGTGTCACGCCTCGATGGGGATGAAGAACTGGTACGGTCTTCTCGGCGGACGTCGCAATCAGTTTCATCAGGACATCCACGAAATCGTCTCTGACTTGTCGTTGATGATGCGGCCGACGCTGACGATTCTCGACGGCAGCCAGATCCTGATGAAAAACGGTCCGACGGGAGGTGACCCTTCGGACGTCAAGCCGGGTGATGCGATTGTCTGCGGCGTCGATCCGGTGGCGCTCGATGCCTGGGCGTTCGAGCACCTGCTCGAGCGCGGCCAATACTATCCGCGTTATCTCGCCCTCGCCGAGCAAAAGGGAAGCGGTGAGGTGGCCTGGACGGGCCGCGTGCGCGAGGTCCGCGCATGAGCGAGCGGCTCGAGCAGCTGCCCGCCTACGAGCCGAAAAGGCTGCTGCGGCTGACCAACGCGCGGATCGTTTCGCAGGTGTTCTTTTTCGTCGCCTTCCTGCTCGCAGTGTGGGCCACGTGGACGTCGCGCCTCGGCGGCTATCCCGTATCGCGCTTGCTCGAGATGGACCCGCTGGTCATGGTGGCAACGGCGCTCTCCACGGGCTACGTCTACCGCTTTCTCGGTTGGGGGCTGCTGATCCTGGCGCTGACGCTCGTTCTGGGGCGGGTGTTCTGCAACTGGATCTGTCCCTACGGGACGCTGCACCAATTCGTCGGCTGGCTGTTCAACACGCGCAAGCCGGCCGATCGCTGGGCATCGAACCGCTATCGCAAGATCTACTTCTTCAAGTACGCCATTCTGACCGTGTTCCTGATCATGGCGCTGATGGGCGCGCTGCAGATCGGACTGCTCGATCCGATCTGCCTGATGTACCGCACGTTCGCCACGGCGGTCGCGCCGGCGTTCGACGGCGCGGTGGGCACGGCCGGCGAGCGGCTGCAAGCCGGTGGCGTCTGGCTCGACAGCCTCAAGTTCGCCCCAGGCGTCGAGCGGCGCGTTTTCGTCGGCTCGTTCTGGATCGGTCTGGTGCTGTTCGTGCTCGTCGGCATGAACGTCGTCATCCCGCGCTTTTTCTGCCGCGTGCTCTGTCCGCTCGGAGCTTTGTTGGGCGTCTCCTCGCGCTTTGCGCTGTTTCGCATCAACCGCGACGTCCACAAGTGTACCGACTGCAACATGTGCATGGCGCGCTGCGAAGGGGCGTCCGACCCGCAGGGACAGCTCAGGCTCTCGGAGTGCTTCGTTTGCTTCAACTGCATCGACGACTGTCCCGAGGACGCGCTCTCGTACTCGATGTTCGCGCAGGATGCCAAGCAGGTCGTTCCCGCGCCCGACTTCGGCAAGCGGAAGATGGTGTTTGCCGGTCTTGCGGGTCTGTTCGCCCTGCCGCTGATCAAGAACAACGGCGTCAACACCGACGAGAACTACTCGGCCGACCTCATCCGGCCGCCCGGCTCCGTCGAAGAAGAAGAGTTCCTCGAGCGCTGCATCAAGTGCGATCAGTGCATCAACGCCTGTCCGACGAACGTGCTGCAGCCGGCGACGTTCGCCGAGGCGGGAGTCGAGGGGCTGTGGACACCGGTGATGAACTTCAACATCGGCCACTGCCAGCTCAAGTGCACGCTGTGCAGCGAGGTCTGTCCGACGGGGGCGATCCGCAAGATCACCGTCGAAGAGAAGATGGGCAAGGGCCGGTACAGCGAGCAAGGTCCGATCCGCCTCGGCACGGCGTTTTACGATCTCGGCCGCTGCCTGCCGCATGCGAGGGAGATTCCCTGCGTCGTCTGCGAAGAGGTCTGCCCGGTCTCGCCCAAGGCGATTCAAACGAAAGACGTCGAGGTCAAGGACGTCTTCGGCAACATCGTCGTGCTGAACAAGCCGTTCATCGTGCCCGACCTGTGCATCGGTTGCGGTATCTGCCAGACGGAGTGCCCGGTGACCGACTCGCGGGCGGTGTACGTCACGCCGGTCGGAGAATCGCGCTCGACCGAGCGCAGGCTGCTGCTCAACAATCGCTCGTCGAGCGCCTGAGCGGAGAAGGCGAAACCGGAAACAGGGAACGCGAAGAGGAGAGAAAGAGATGAGCAACGACGGCAGCTCGAGACGCGGATTCATCAAGTCAGCCTTCTTGTCGGGAGTCGGCGTGGGAGCTTGGCCGCACCTATCGCTGGCCGGCGAGGGGGACGACAAGTCGGCGGCTGCTGCGGCGCCGGCCGCCGCGGTGCCGCGCAAGACGCTCGGCAGCACAGGCGAGAAGGTGCCGATTCTGCTGATGGGCTGCGCGCAGAAGTTCGATTCGCGCTATGACAAGCTGCTGCATCGGGCTTTCAAGGAAGGTGTCGACTACCTCGACACGGCGCTCGTCTACGAAGACGGTCAGTCGCACAAAACGATCGCGCCGTTTCTCGCGCAGATCGGCGATCGGAAGAAGCTGTGGATCACCTCGAAGGGGCCCGGCCGGGCGAACGGTGACCTCGTCAAGGCTTACGAGCAAGAGCTCGACACCTGCCTCGAGCAGCTCGGAACCGATTACCTCGATCTGTACTTCATGCATGCCGTCGATGACGTGGATCGGCTCGAGCCGGAATTGATCAAGATGGGCGAGCGGATGCGCAAGAGCGGCAAGACACGCTTCTTCGGCCTGTCGTGCCACGGCGAGAACGAGATCGCCGTGATGAACAAGGCGGCCCAGGTCGGCGGCATCGACGTGATCATGTTCCGCTACCATTTCGCGCGTTACGGTGAGCTCGAGCTGAACAAGGCGATCGACGCCTGCAAGAAGGCCGGCATCGGCCTGATCGCGATGAAGACGCAAAACTCCGTCCCCGCCGAGCAAGAGGAGGTCGTTGGCTTCCAGTCGAAGGACTTTTCCTTGGCCCAAGCCAAGCTCAAAGCTGTCTGGGCCGACGGGCGGATCGACGCGGCCGTCTCGCACATGGACAACACCAAGAAGCTCCAGGAAAACATCTCCGCGGCAAAGTCGCCCGTGCAGCTGTCGATGAACGACTTTCAACAGCTCCAGCGGCTGGCGACGCTGACGGCGGACTACGCTTGTCAGGGCTGCGCACAGATCTGTGAGTCCCGCATCGTCGGCGAGACGAAGATCGCCGACACGCTGAGATTTCTGATGTATTACGAGTCATACGGCGAGCCGGACAAGGCGCGCAAGCTTTACCATCGACTGTCTCCGGTCCAGCGCGCTGTCGAAGGCGTCGATTTCGCCGCTGCCGCGCGGGTGTGCCCGAAAGGGATCGACATCGCAAGCCGGATGAAGCGCGCGCACGAGCTGCTCTCCGTCTGAGCTTCCGCACGAGCGGGGTCGGGCAGGGCGTTGAAGCTCGGCTTCAGCCCAGCGCGGGCGTGGCAAGAGCCGTATTCGTCCTACGGAAGCGGAACTGGCGGGCTTGTGGGCTGATGAGCAGAGCGCTCGGCGTTCTTCCGGGTTGAACAGCAGCTCGCGGACGAGGCTCGGATCGGCGGCCTGCTGGCCCGTTCGATAGCGAAGACAAACCGCAGGGCACGGCTGCCATGGATCCCGCGCGCCGGGGCCTCACCGGGCACGCATGGCGCCGAGCCGACGACCCGCCGGCGGTTTCCTTTGTTTGCCACCGGCGGGCCGTCGACCTCATCTGCCCCAGGGAAGGGCTGATCGAGTCGCTCACGCGGCCGGTGAGTCCCTATCCCATCGGTTCGCGCAACCTGCTAGGGCGTGACGTAGAACAGGAAATCATGGAACTCTGACAGGTCGCTTCTGATATTCCTCGGCATGAAGACGATGACATTGTCCATGCCATAGATCGAGTTTGGATACGTCAAGCCCCAGATCGGGTGGTCTTTGTAGTCGTACCAGTAGTTCATGACGAACAGGACGGGGGCGTCGGCGGAGTCCGGCGTCACCGTGACCGATACCGTCGAATTGTTCTGGTCGGTCAAGATGAGCGGCATGGCGAGCGTGTCGGCGAACTCGAGCGGCATGAACATCAGCCCGGTGCCGTCAGGAGCGGGGCAGCGCGCGACGTCGTACATGAAACCACTCAGGTCGAAATCGACGTAGAGCGGTGCCGCGGCGAGCGACTGGCCGGTCGGGTGCCAGTACTGCAGCACCGGAATGAACCATCCGTTGGGGTAGAACTGATACTGCTCGATGACTTCGGCGCCGGTCACGCCGTCACGATAGTACGCGCCGAGCGAGACAAACGGGCCGCGCACGGGATCGAGTCCCAGCGCAAGCCACGGACCACCGATCAATTCATTCGGCGATAGCTCGAACTTGTTCAGATTGCATGGGTCGTCGTTGAGCCCGAAGTATGGAAAAGCCGCATAGTAGATCAGTTCCGTGCCCTGGAACGCGACTCCGTCGAGTGCGATCCCGTCATTCGCTGAGACAGCGAAGTAGACATCCCAGCCGAAGTGCGAGAAATGGTAGTACTGAACGGCTGCCATCGTGGCCATGCGCTGTTCGAGCGCGGCGCGCTTGTCGGGGCTCAAGTTCAACGCTGCGTGTATCGACTCGATCTCGCTCAGCGACACAGGCCGCGGCGTAAGCAGCGCCGTCGACTGCACGTTTTCCGACAACTGCAGCTGCTGGTCGGCGAACACCGTGCCGTAAGAGAAGCACAACGCGATCGATGCCAGCGCAACAGCAAATGTTCGTACCCTCATCTTCCCTCCTTTGTCACGATGTCGAAAGGCTTCCCGCGCGTGTCGGCCCAACCGGGGCACGGCCGCACGTCAGATGATTGTGCTCGCAACAGCCGTATCAGTGGGCGACGGCGTGGCAACCTCGACGCATCGGTAGTGACGCAGAGATACTGTCACCGCGCGAAACGCATCTCAATGATCCGTTTGGACCAATTTTCTGCCTCAAACAGGCATCTGATCCAAATGGATCATGTCGAGCGCATCAGCGAAAATACGGGCGATGGCTGCAAGATGAGGAAAGTACCGAGGATAGATTTTTCGAACGCAGTCTCAGCCCAGCATTCGGGTATGGTTTATGGTTCAGTTTTCTCGCGAATCTTTCGAGCGGACAGAGCGCGATGATCGATGCCCACCAGTGCTCACGTTCATAGGCAATCGCGCCGACATTCAGAGGGGCAGTATCTTGGCCGTTCAAGCCGCGGGAGGACGAAGACATGGATGCGAGGATTCCGACGACGATGAAGGCGCTGGTCCTGGAGCGTCACGATCCGGACGCGGCACGAGCCGTCCGCAGCCTCGAGCTCGACGAACGGCCCGTGCCTCAACCAGGGCGGGGACAGGTGCTCGTGCGGGTGGAGGCCGCGCCGTGCAATCCGTCCGATCTGCTGTTCCTCCAGGGTCTCTACGGCGTGGAGAAGACGCTGCCGACAGTTCCCGGATGGGAGGGAGCCGGCACGGTCGTCGCTTCCGGCGGCGGGATGCTCGGCCGCTGGCTCGTCGGCAAGACCGTTGCGTGCGGAGGTCAAGAGGACCGCGACGGCACCTGGAGTCAGTACGCCCTCTTTCCTGTGTCGAGCTGTGCGCCTTTGGGCCGTGAGCTGACCGTCGCGCAGGGAGCCACGATGCTCGTCAATCCGCTCACGGCGATGGGACTGCACGCACTCGCGCGCGGGGGAGGACACCGGGCCGCCGTACAGAACGCCGCTGCGAGCCAAGTCGGCCGCATGCTCGTCCGGCTCGCAGCCGAGGCTGGGCTCCCTCTGGTCAACATCGTGCGCCGGGCAGAGCAAGCGGAGCTCCTCCGCTCGCTCGGTGCCGAGCACGTGCTGGATTCATCGGAGCCGAGCTTTCACGACCAGCTCACACGCGCCTGTCGTGATATGGACGTCACGATCGCCTTCGATGCGATCGGTGGCGAAGCCACCGGTTTGCTCGTCGATGCGATGCGGCCACGCGCGCACGTCGTCGTCTACGGCGCCCTCAGCGAGCAACCGTGCTCAGGGATCGATCCGATCGCGGTCATCTTCCGCGACAAGCGAGTCCAAGGCTTCTATCTCGGCGCATGGCTCCAAAAAGTGGGCTTCTTGCGACGTCTGCGGATCCTGTCCCAGGTGCGTCGACTCATCGCCAGCGGGCATCTCGAGACCGTCGTTCAACGGCAGGTCGGCCTCGAATCGGCCGTCGAAGCGCTCCTCGAATACCTCGACAGGCCCACCGACGGAAAGATCCTCATCCGACCCCACGGGCCACGGCCCCTCGCCGCACACGGATCGCCCGAGTGAACTGATTTCAGCCGAGAGAAGGCATCGTCTCATCAGGGCGATCTTGGACCATCTTTGCCTGTCTCCGACTCGCTCTGCTGGCGTTGCTCGTGGCGCTCCTGGCCGACTCCAAGCTGCCGGTCAGGGCATCTTCGCCAGAGAGGAGATGCGCGGGCGATCGAGGGGCGAAAACTGTTGTCATGTGGGGCTC
>CP070706.1:1508801-1512125 GCA_020350085.1 Acidobacteriota bacterium | reverse complement strand
CGTCCCCGGTGAGCGTGTTTCGTGCAGCTCGTACGATGAACGCGCTGCTCAGTGCGCCTCGATCGCAGACACCGTCACGATTTCGCGAAGATAGACGCGCGTGGCATCCGGTGTCGCGATGGCCACGGCGACACCGTCGACGTCGAGCGCGCGCGGGGCAAAGGCGACGCGCACCCGCGACGCCGCGACGGCATCCTGCCACACGAGCCGACCGAAGAGCGGATCGAATGCTCTGAGTGCACCGTCCGATGCCTCGCCGGCCGAGGACAACCCGTAGACCCAGCGCCGTCCCAACGCCACGCTCTCGACAGGACGATCGAAGGCGGACTTCCAAACGACCTCGCCCGATACGGAGTCGAGTGCGGCGATTTCGCTGTACAGCCCATCGTCTCGGCCGGTCCCCGCGAAGAGGCGCTGTCCACGAGCCACGATCGATCGCACGTTTCGGATCTCTCGGATGTCGGAGCTCCAGATCGTCTCTCCCGTAACGGCGTCAAATGCCTGCACGCCCCCATCGCCACCTGCGAAGAGAACCGGCCCGACCATGGTGACGTCGCGGACATTAGGGCCCCGTTCCTCCCAGACCATCTCGCCTGTATCGGCGTCGTACGCGCGCACGTAGGCATCGCCGCCGGCATACAGCCGATCGCCTCGAAGTGCCAAAGCCTGAGCGCGACCGCCACTCGCTCGGGTGGCCCAGGCCAACTCCCCCGTCACGGCGTCGAGCTCCGCGACGAAGAATCCACTTCCGGCTTCGAAAGCGGCTCCTGCGGCAAACAGCCAATCGCCACGTGCCACGAGCACGTTGGCCGCGCCGGGCGACTCTTGGTACTCCCACAGCAGATTGCCGGAGACCGCGTCGTAGCAACGTACCGTGAACACGTAGCGGAACGGAAAGCTCTTCTGCTGGACGGAGGCGCCGGCGCAGACGCGGCCATCTTCGACGATCACGGACGTCGCCGAGCCCGAGAAACGTGGGAGTGGCCCCGTATCGTCTGCCTCCCAGATCAATCGCCCGCTTACCGTGTCGTGGGCCCGAAGCGCGAAGAACGGTGCTCTTTGCCCTCCTGTGCCGATGACGATGTCTCGGCTTCCAGCAGTGAACGTCCGCTCATCCTCTGTCACGACCGCCCGCGCAGCCTCCCGGAACGGCTGGTGCCACAGGAGCTCGAAAGCCATTTCGTCTTGCGACAGAGCCTCGCCGCCGAGAATCGCGATCATGGCGATGCCGGCGCACGACAGCGCACAAGAGAACCGAAGACTCCGCCGCATGATTCCCCTCCTCTCGCAAAATCCGCCAGGCTTATACGGCGACTCTCTCTAAGGGTCGAGCAGATCCCGGCTCGGAGGAAATTCCAGCGCGCGAACCTCCCATCGCTTCCAGCGCTCGCGTCTCGTTTGGCGAGGTGGCGCACCGGTGTCTCGCGGTGTCGGTGCATCGATTCGCGTCGTGAGCTGCAAGCCGCTGCTTCAGATCTGCTGTCAGGCCTGTGTTGTGGCGACACTGCTCTGACTCACTGTCGAGGACATACACGTTGTGGACCCTCGGCGCGAGTGCGGGTTTTGTCGCCGGAAGGAACCCTGCGAGGTCGCCGTCGCTGGGGACGTGAAAGACAGGCCGGCCGTCGCGGTTGAAATCCCCGGCGGGTCCGTCTTGGTTTGTGCCACCGTATCCCATGTCGGTCGGCATGCCCTGCGTCATCACCACGTCAGGCGCAATCGCCTGATCTCTGACCCGATCCGTGGCACGCGAGACCGTTCGACGCAACGGGTCCGAGGCCGATATGAGACCGATGACCGTCCTGCATGACGGCCGTCTTTCTCCCCCGGGTTCGCGGCCCGCCCCCACGAAGAGACCACCCCAGCCACGAATGTCGGCGAGGCGATCGGTCATCATCACGAAGGAACCGGGTTCTTCAGCGCGCGACCTCGATCGCGATCGACGTTTAGCCCGGTTTATTCATGAACCTCCGAGCAGAAACGTCGCAGAGGCCTGCTGGCCGGGCTCTTCGAGCCGTGTTGGAAGTTCCGCTCGTGCGGAGCGCGCGGTGCGGAGCGCGCGGTGCGCAGCGAGTCGCTCGCCGGGATCACTCGCAGAAGATGCGTACCGTGTCGCCGTTCGACGCGTCCACGTCGATGGAAAGCTCTCGCAGCGCCTCGATCAGCTCGTCGCCGTCGAGCTCGCTGAGGTTCGAGAGATCAACCCCGTGTTCCTGGATCTTCTCACGGGCGTGCTGCGGGAGGACGGTGGAGAGCTTGAGGCCGGCTCGCACGATCTTGAGGGGAACCCGGATGTTAACCTCGTCTCCGTCGTGGCTATTGACGAGGACGCGCAGGTACTTCGGGAGGCTCGAGCCTGTTCTGGGGCTTGGGCGAGCGCCGACCGGCGGTGTGGCGTCGGGCGCGTCGGCGGGTTCTCCAGCGGAGCCGCCGGGCCCTTCCGACGAGGCCTGACTGTTGAGCTTTTCCATGAGGCGCTTCGCGTCGTCGGTCGTGATCTTGCCCTCTCCCAACATCTCCAAGATCTGTTTGTATTCGGGGCGTAACGTCATCGGCTGAGCTCCTTTCGATCAGAGCAGGATCATGTGAATGTGGGGGCCCTCGCGAGGCGTCACGTCGAGCCTCAGCCCCCGCAAGCTGGCCAAGAGCGCGAGCCCGGCGAGAACGTGACCGGTGCCCGGAGAATTTCGAGGAGAGCGCCCGACGGTGAGCGCGGCGATCCAGACGCCCGCCCAGACAAGCCCCGCGATCGGCCACAGCAGGACCAGCGGAAGTGGCAGCGGTACGACCCCGATCCGTAGTAACAGCAGCATCGGCGGCATCAGCGGAGCCTCTCCAGCGCTTGATCCACAGTGATTTCGCCTCTCGCGAGCTGCTCGAGGACGAGGGAGTTGTTGCGGCTCGGCGCGTCGAACGCCTTGTCGAGGGCGGAGACGATCGCGTTCAGGCGGTTCTTCACGGTGGGGTAGCTGATTCCAAACAGTCGCTCCAGCTGCTTGATCGAGCCGTGGCCGCGAAGGAACGCCGTCACGAAGAGCTGATCCCGGAGCGAAAGTTGCGCGAGAGGACCGAGCTCGAAGTCCCCCTCGATCTGCACCTGGCAGCGATCACATCGCATGCGCTCGATCCGCAGCGGCCGGGAGCACCCACTGCATCTCACCTCGGCGATGTCCATGCGATTCCTCCAACTCACCTAGATTATCCACTAAGAAATAAGTTTCGTCAATTCGAAGATTAAAAAAATTGATTTGATGTTAAACAAACTAGCTTCAGTGCCGATGTTTGACCGATCATCCCAGTCAGGCGACGTCTCGTCCCGAAGGG
>CP070706.1:1504060-1508701 GCA_020350085.1 Acidobacteriota bacterium | reverse complement strand
GACACGGCCGTTCTTTCGGAAGGCCGGCTTGAGCCGCGCCAGCTTCTCGATCGTCGTATCGGCGCGCGGGCCCTCGTCCTTTTCGACGAGAATCGCGTCGCCTTTGCGCTGGGGCACCTCGACGGGAACGATCTGCTGTTTGAACTTCCCGCCCTCGATGGCCGCGACGGCGCGTTGATGGCTCATCAGGGCCCACTCGTCCATCTGCTCGCGCGTCACGTCGTATTTGTCGGCGACCATCTCGGCCGTCTCGCCCATGTGGACGTCGCTGTAGACGTCCCACAGACCATCGTGAATCATCGAGTCGATGAGCGTGTCGTGACCCAGGCGGACTCCCGCGCGGGCTTTCTTCAGCAGATAGGGGCAGTTCGTCATCGACTCCATGCCGCCGGCAACGATGACCTCGGCTTCGCCGAGCCGGATCGCCTGGTCAGCCAGCATCACGGCTTTGAGCGACGAGCCGCACACTTTGTTGACCGTCATGGCGCCGGCGCCATCGGGAATACCTCCGTATCGTGCCGCCTGGCGTGCTGGATTCTGTCCCATTCCTGCCTGTACCACTTGCCCCATGAGCACTTCATCGACGGCCTGGGGATCGATGTGCGCTCGTTTGACGGCCTCGGCGACGACGACGGCGCCGAGGCGCGGAGCGGGTAGAGAAGACAGCGATCCGAGGAATCGACCTTGGGGCGTGCGACAGGCACTGACGATGACTGACGTTTCCATGAAGTACCTCCGACGGCTTTCTCCCGGCCGGAGCTGAGCTTGCCGGTGGGTGCTGGCGCCGCCCGGGCGGCGCGTTGGGGAATGGTGCGAGTAGGTTAGGTAGTTGGCCCGGATAAATCCGGGCTCGTGATTGTGTGTCAGTATACCTCTCCCCCAGCTGTTTGTGTCGGCCCTCGGTAAGCCGACGTGACCCACCGCGCTAAGGGGTGTGGCATGTCTCGTTCGACCGGCTCGCGGATCGTCGTGCAGCTCAACGCCTACTCCCCATATCGCCTCTGGAGCCTGGGGGAGACGGTCCCTGAGCGGATTGCTCGCGCCTTCCCCACCGTGCGCGTGGTGCAGTCCCACGACCGCGAGGCGTTCTTGCGCCTGTTGCCGGAAGCGGTGGTGCTCTACACCTGGTCGCTGCCGCGGCGGCACTTCGCCCGTGCTCGCAATCTGCGCTGGGTGCACACCCCCGAGACGGGAGCCGAGTTGCTGCTGTTTCCCGAGCTCGTCAAGTCCGACGTCCTCGTCACCAACAGCGGTGCCGTCTCGGCGGAGGCGGCTGCCGACCACGCCTGGGGCCTGCTACTGATGCTCTCGCGGCGGCTGGCGATCTGCATCGAAGCTCAGCGCTCGCGCCTCTGGGCTCGCGACCGGCTGTGGAGCGGCGACGTCGTACCGTTCTCGCTCGAGGATCGGACGATCGTCATCGTCGGGCTCGGTGCGATCGGCCGGGCCGTCGCTCGCAGGGCCAAAGCTTCCGGCATGAGCGTCATCGGCGTGCGGCGCCATCAACGAAACGACGTTCCCGACGGCGTCGACGAGGTGCACACCCACGAGGCCCTTGCCGAAGTGCTGCCCAGGGCGGAGGCGATCGCCGCCTGTCTGCCGCTGACGCCGGCAACGCGCCGCGTCTTCGGCGCGGCCTGCTTCGCCCGCTGCAAGCCGGGTTGCTTGTTCGTGAATGTCGGGCGCGGCGAGCTCGTCGACGACGACGCTCTGATCGAAGCGCTGGAGTCTGGGCGGCTTGGCGGCGCCGGGCTCGACGTCTTCTCAAACGAACCGCTCGCGCGCGACCACCCGCTGTGGAGTCATCCGCGAGTCGTGCTGACGCCTCACGTGGCCGGGACCGATCCTCGGTATATGGAGCGTGTGACGGAGCTGTTCGAGCGCAATTTGGCGCGCTTCATCGAAGGCCAGCCGCTCCTCGACGTCATCGATAAGAAGGCAGGGTACTGAGACCGAGCGTCTTCGCGAGCGGGACCGCCCAGGACCCGCTGCGTCGGCGGCGTGGATCGGGGGCGCCGAGGCCGATCAGGCGATGCGGGAGGCGACGTACTCGCTGATGCGCGAGACAGAGCGCACCGTGTCGAGATCGAGCGTTTCGAGCGGTACCTCGATCGCGAAGCTCTGTTCGAGCTGATACAGCATCTCGACGAACGAGAGGGAATCGAGAATGCCGCTTTCGATCAGATCGGCGTCCGGCGACGGCAGCTCCGTGTCCATCTGCTCGGCAAAAATGCGTCCGACTTCTTGCCGAATCTTCTCCATCGACATCATGAGCGCGAAGCCTCCGTCTGGCGATTGCCCGCGGCTGTCGAAACGCCCGCCGCGGCCATCTTCGTCGCCATGCCGAACACGATCTTCTGATGGAACAGCTCTTCTTGGTCGAGCGGAATGTCGGTGATGAACGTGCGGAAACCGACGTTGATGTAGCGGGCCACGATCTCGGCGATGCGGCGGTAGCTGCCCACCAAGTAGGGACAGAACGTCTTGTAGTTTTGAAACGGGACCAGCCAGTACGGATACGAGTCGGTCAGCTCTTCTTGCTTGAGGCTGGTCAAATCCTTGTGCCACACCGAATCGGTCGAGCCGGTGGCCATCTTGTGCACCATCTGGCCTTGGCGATCGACGGGAAACCGCTCGTGGGCCAGCTCCCACGCGTCCTGCTCGTCGTCGCGTGCGATGATGCCGAGCCGCACACCGAACTGAATGTCCTGCTCGAGAGGCTGCTGCTCGTAGAAGTCCACCGGCTTCGGATAGCGCACGGCGACGGCCCCGAGGCGGCGCGCGGCGGCCATGCCGGCCTCCGACGAGCCCGACATCAGCACGATCGGCATCAGCTCGCTCGGAAGAAGCGGGTGAACGACGGCGTTGCGCAACGTGTAGAACTCTCCCTTGAAGGTCGTCGGCCGGGACCGGCGCGCCAGCAGCTTCTGGATGATCAGCGTGTACTCGGTCATCCGCTCGTAACGCCGATCGTGCGGCGTCACGTCGCCGAGCGCTTGCAGATCGTTGACGAACGCGCCGGCCAGCATGTTGAGCGCGATGCGGCGCCCGTAAAGGTGCCCGAGAGTGGCGATCTTCTTGGCCACCCAGTACGGGTGCGTGTAGGCCGGCTGGGTGGCGATCAGCGGCACCAGGTCGGTCGTGCTCTCGATGACGAGCTGCGCTAGCGCCCAGTTGTCGGCCAGCGAGTTGTCGATGTAGAGCAGCATGCCGTGAAAGCCGCAATCCTCGCTCCAGCGAGCCGTCTTGACCACGCGGCGCAAATAGCTCTCGCCGCTTTCGCTGTAGAAGCCCGGCCGGCGGGGGGCACGGTCCGTGCTCGTGGCCGGGCAGGTCGTGTAAAGCTCGATGGACGCGTGAGGGCGATCGTCGGGCATCGGCACAGGTCTCCTGGGCTCGGACGTCGGAGAAACATACGTCGCAAGTCGAGTTTGTGGAAAGCCTCCCGAGCACCTCGCTCGCTCTCGGCCGGTGCGAGAGGCCTCTTCATACTCCGCACGCGTTCGAAATTGTTCGATGCATCCTACAGACAACGAGGCAGGGGGCGTTCAGCTGACAGCTTTGACCTTGCCGGCGAGGGTCGGTTGCTTGTCGGTTCGCGTGCCGATCTTGACCGCGGTCGAGAGCCGAACCACCCCTTCGGCGTGCAGCGTCTCATGCAGCGTCTTGATCGCGGCGAGCACGTCGTCGAGTTCCCCCTCGACGTTCGTGCCGAAAGCGTGCAGCTCGATGCCGAGACCGGACGCGCGCAGGATCTCGTGCGCTCGTTTCACCTCCCGGCGAACCGAAACGCCGGCCCCGATCGGAATGACCTGAATCTCCGCCGTTGCGTGCATGGGCTCGCTCCTGCGCTCCTCGCGCGGTGTGTGGCGGCGGCTCGCCGACCCGGCTCGGCAGCCTGGCCCGTCCGTCTCTCTCGAACGCGGTCAAGTCCCTTCGGCGCTACGAGCTGAACACCTCGGCGATCTGCTGCTGGATTCGCTCGGCGGCGATTCTGGGCTCGGCAGCCTCGCGGATCGGCCGTCCCACGACGATGTAGTCAGCACCGCCGCGGAACGCGTCCTGGACCGTGACCACTCGCTTCTGATCGTCGGCCGGACGATTGTCGACCGGACGGATACCCGGGCAGACGACGAGCAGCCGCGAGTCGACGCTGGCCCTCAGCTTGGGGACCTCCAGTCCCGAAGAGATGACCCCGTCGCAGCCGTGCTCGAGCGCCCGTCTCGCGCGTGACAGCACGAGCGCCTCGACATCGCACGCGAAGCCGAGATCGTCGAGGTCTCCGCGGTCGAGGCTGGTCAGCACCGTGACGGCGAGGATCTTCAGCTCGTCGCGCTCGACGGAGCCCGCGGCCTGCAGAATGGCATCGTTTCCATGCACGGTGGTGAAGTCGACGCCACGATCGACGAGCTGCGTGACCGCCCTGCGGACCGTCTCCGGCACGTCGAACAGCTTCAGATCGGCAAAGACTCTCTTCCGGCGCGTGCGGAGGTGGTCGATCAGCTCGAAGTAGCCGCCCGCGAGGAACAGCTCGAGACCGATCTTGAAAAACCGCACACTGTCGCCGAGCTGATCGACGAGATCGCGAGCGGACTCGGCGTTGGGAACGTCGAGCGCGAAGATCAATCGCTCCTCGCGCCG
>CP070706.1:1500203-1503960 GCA_020350085.1 Acidobacteriota bacterium | reverse complement strand
CGAGAATGTTCTCGATCTTCATTGCGTCATCCCCCGTGCTCAAATCACGAAGTTGATCGGCTCGACACCAGGCGTCTTCGAGCGGAC
Organism: Acidobacteriota bacterium; assembly: GCA_020350085.1. Taxonomy (GTDB): domain Bacteria; phylum Acidobacteriota; class Polarisedimenticolia; order J045; family J045. The sequence goes on along the minus strand of CP070706.1, from coordinate 1,503,873 downwards.
CTTGATTTCACTCGTGTGATAGACGACAGAATGGGGAGGAACGCTCTCGGTCAAAAACACATTTCCTCCGATCACGCTGTCGTGGCCGATGATGGTCTGCCCGCCGAGAATCGTCGCGTTCGAGTAAACGACGACATTGTTCTCGATCGTCGGGTGACGCTTCTTCTTCGCCTGCTCTTTCGAGACGCTCAACGCGCCGAGTGACACGCCCTGATACAGCTTGACGTGATCACCGATCACCGTCGTCTCACCGATCACGACACCGGTACCATGGTCGATGCAGAAGCTCTCGCCGATCGTCGCCCCAGGATGAATATCGACGCCCGTGCGCACATGGGCGTGCTCGGTCATGATCCGCGGCAAAATCGGCACGTCGTCCTGGTACAGCACGTGCGCGATGCGATGCGTGCATATCGCGAAGAAGCCCGGGTAGGCTGCGATCACTTCGTGCAAGCTCTCCGCCGCGGGATCGCCCTCTTCTATCGCATGCGCATCGAGCCACAGCTTGCGGTAGATATCGGGTAGCGCCTCGAAGAAGTCTCTGACGATCTCGCGTGGTGCTCGCGAGAGCTTGGGCTCGAGCGGCCGGAGGATCTTTCTGAGGTCGCTCGATAAGAGAGCCAGCTTGCCGTCGATTTCCTGACGAGTGAAGTACTCTTCCTCGGCGGCAAAGTGCGGGAACAGCAGCTCGAGCAGGTCGTCACAGAACTGGTGGGCCCTGCGCTTGGAAGGAAAAGCAGCCGAGTGCTGCTGATGGTTTTGGAATACCTGCTCGGCAAACTGCTCTGTCATGGTCCGACCCACCCTTGCTGTTCGATTGGACAAAGATAGCCCAAGACGAAGCGCCGCACACACAGCGCGGTGCAGTCGCCGAGGTCAAGGGGCTGATTCAGGCGGTCACGCCCTGCAGCGTTCGTCGCGAGCGGGCGAGGAAGCTCATCACTTCGGACGCCAAAGAAGTGGCGCTCTCGATGCAGGCGTTCATGCTGACTCCGTCGTAAGAGCTGCCGGTGACCCACAGCCCCTGCCAGCGCTCGAGGTGCCCGCGAATGCGCGCCAGTTGGGCGGCGTGGCCGACGACGTACTGCGAGATTCCGAGCGGATGACGGTAAATACGCTCGAACACCGGTGCTGCCCGGAGGCCCATGACCGTCTGGAGGTCGGCTCGGACGACGCGCAGCAGCTCGTCGTCGTCGAGCAGAACAGCCTCCGGATGATGAGCACCGCCGATCATCGCGCGCATCAGCACGCGGCCGGTTGCCGCGCGCCCCGGAAAGATCGACGAGTCCCATAGACAACCCAGAATACGGGGACCTTCACCGCGGGGAACGAGAAACCCGAAACCGTTGACGGGCCGCTCGAGGTCTGATTGATCGTATCCGAGGGCGACCACGGCGAGACCTGCAGTGCGAATGGCTCCAATGTGCTCGGAGAGCTGGTCGTCGAGCTCGCGGAGCAGTGGAGCCGTCTTTGGCGCGGGCAATGCGAGCACGACCGCGTCGCCATCGAAGTACTTTCCACCCGCCAGCTCGACTCGCCACGCCCGAGCGGACTCGCTCGCGGGCCGGGGGCTCGCAGCGCGCAGTCGAGTGACCCTTTGTTCCGTATGGACGACGCTGCCGAGCTCCTCGTGCAGTCGGCCCGTGATGACGTCGAGACCGTCTCTGAACGACGTCAGAGTGCCGCCGGGGCCGGCAGGTCCTCCCGGTCGCGAAAGTGCGTCGAGATCACCCCGTCGCTTGGCCGCCCGCCGCGCGCGCATTTTGGCGATCATCGCCTTGACCAGGCTGCCGTGCTCGGTCTCCATGGCCGCCATCTTGGGAAAGGCGCTCGCGAGGCTCAGCTCCCGCGCGTTGCCGGCAAAGACTCCCGAGACCATCGCGTCGACGAGCACGCGCGCCGCCTCCTCTCCAATTCGCCGGCGCGCGAACTCGTAGACCGTCTCGTCGACACCGTCAGGTGGGCCCGAAGCGAACGGCTCGCCCAACACTCCGAGGCGGCCGCGGACGCTCAGAACGGGATTGAACAGGAAGCTCAGCGGTCCACCGGGCAGCTCGTGCAGGCGCTGGTTGCGGTAGAGAAAGCGACGAGCTGCGGACCGGTCTGCCTGCTGCAGCTCGCCTTCGAGACGAAGTCGCCGGATCAGTTCCGGCGTCGTCGCCACGTTGTCGAGATAACCGTTCGGTCCCCACTCGACGATGTAGCCGTCTTCGCGGTCCGTGCGGATGTTGCCGCCGACCCGCGGCGATGCTTCGAGCAGTACGACCTCGACCGGCTCGCCAGCAGCCTCGGCGCGGTCTCGCACCGACAACGCGGTGGTCAGGCCAGCGATTCCGCCACCGACGACGATCAGTCTCTTCATCGTTTCAGACCGTTCTCGAGAACATGGGCCGCTGCTTGAGCTTCTCATCGAGGTAGCGATCGAAGGCCATCGCGACATTTCGCACGAACAGCCGGCCCTTCGAGCTCACACGGAGCAGTCCATCGGGCTCCTCCACGAAGCCGGCCTCGCGCAGTTCGTCGAGCTTCTTCAGCGAGAGGGCGAAATAGTCGTCGAAATCAACTCCGAAGCGCTCTTCGACGCGACGCTTGTCGACCCGAAAGTTGCACATGATCTCGGTAATCACGTATCGACGCAGCTCGTCGTCTCGATCGAGAAGGTAGCCGCGATCGATCGGAAGTCGGCCCTCGTCGAGAGCGCGGTAGTACGTCGACAGCTTCTTGACGTTCTGGAAATAGCCGCTGGCGAGATCGCTGATCGCCGAGATACCGAACGCCAACGCCGCCGAGGCTGGCTTGACCGTATAGCCCATGAAGTTGCGCGCAAGTCGTCCTTCGCGCGTTGCCTGGGCGAGCTCGTCATCCGGCATCGAGAAATGGTCCATGCCGATCGGCTCGTAACCAGCATTGGTGAGTTGCTCGTAGGCCGTGAAGTAGAGTTCGAGCTTCTGCTCGGCCGTGGGCAGCTCGTTTTCGTCGATCTTTCGTTGATTGGCGCGAATCCACGGCACGTAAGCGAACGAATAGACCGCCAGCCTGTCGGGCCCGAGTGCGACCACTTTGTCGAGCGCGACGCGAAAGCTGTCGACCGACTGAAGCGGAAGACCGTAGACGAGATCGAAGTTGATGCCTTCGCTGAAGCCGATCTGGCGCGCCGCTGTCAGCAGCTCGCGTGTTTGCTCATGCGTCTGGCCGCGGCCGATCGCTTCCTGCACCTTCGGGTCGAAGTCCTGCACGCCGAGGCTGAGTCGGTTGAAGCCGAGCCGTGCCAGCAGATCGAGATGAGCGCGCGTCGTCACGCGAGGATCGACCTCGACCGCGAGCTCTGCGCCCTCGTCAAGGCGAAACGGGCCCGAGATGCGCGCGAACAGCTGCTCCATCGCCTCGGGTGACAGGTACGTCGGTGTGCCGCCGCCCCAGTGGAGCTGGACGACACGGCGGCGATGAGTCAGCAGCGAAGCGATGAGATCGATTTCGGCGAACAAGTAGCTCAGGTACTCGTCTGCTACCTCTCGGCGCTTCGTGGCAACGACGTGGCAGCCACAGAACCGGCAGCGACGCTCACAAAACGGTAGATGAAAGTAGAGGCTCAAGGGCGCATCGGCGCCTTCCTCATCCGCGACGGCAAGACACTCGCGGTACTGGTGGTCCTTGACGCCTTCGTGGAACT
>CP070706.1:1496758-1500103 GCA_020350085.1 Acidobacteriota bacterium | reverse complement strand
CCCCGACCTGCCGAAAGGGCAAGGGATCAACCATCGGGTAGGAGAGAACGAACTGGTTGGCGTCGGTGGTGTCGTAGGAGTCGTACCAGGGCGAGTAGGTCTCGAAGCGGATCTCGTCCGCTTCCGGCACGAAAGTCATGATGCGAAGGTAGGCGCCGCCGCCGAGGTCCCAACCCTGGTAATCGGCCAGAATCGAAAAGATGACGTGCCCCTGGTGAAGATCGGCCCGCCGCCGCGCCCCCGTGAAATGCCCCCCGTACATCATGAAGACGTTGGGGTTGTCCTTGAGCTGGTCGTAGACGGCCTGTCCCTGGTCGGTGAACACGCCGAAGTTGCTGATGAGGGCGTGGGTCGTGATCAAGACTCGCTTGTCAGGATGGGCCAGCACCATGTTGTCGAGCCAGTTCAGCACCGCCGTCCGCGCAGCGCTGGCGATCATGTCGTACTCCAGGTGAATGTAGAGGAAGTCCATGCCGCCCGCAGAGAAGAACTCGAAGTTGTTGTCGTTGTTGTCGGGGTAGCGGGCCGGATCGCCGAAGTCGTAGGCACCACCGTAGTAGGCTCGGTCGGCGAAGCGGTGCTTGCCGAATCGCTCGTTGAACTGGACAGTGGTGGCCCCTTCGTCTCCGCCGGAACGGGGCGAGCCGAGTGGCGCCTGGTCGTGGTTGCCGACGGCGAGACCGTAGGGGATGCCGTCGACGAGGTTGGTCGTTTGCGGATCTTCCAGTCTGCTCATCGAGTTCTCTGCGTGGTCCCACTGCGTCACGTTGCTGCCAGTATTCACGATGTCGCCGAGGTGGGTGACGAAGACGATGTTGCGCGCGTCCTTCTCCTCGACGATCCACTCGGTCTGCGCGTCGAAGAGGTGAGGATCGTCGCGCGAGTAGTATTGGGTGTCTGGCAGGGCGATCACCGTGAAGGGCTCGCCGTAACGGCGTCGGCCGAAGAAGGACACGTCGACCGGATCTCCTTCAGGGTCAAAGACATCGACGCAGAGATCGACCACGGCGGGTTCGCCCGTCGCCCGATCAGGCGGTTGTTCTCCGCCAGGAGGGTCGGGCGGCTCCGCCAGGGCGAGACCGAGGGCCAGGCCGAAGACGAGTCCGAAGGCAAGGGTCCTGATCATCTCGGCTCCTCAGGAGCGGCGTCGAGCGCCGTGACCTTCCGCACCGCGAGCACGCAAAGGCCGTGACCGGCTGCCGGGACGCCGGTCAGACGAGCTCGCCGACCGGCCAGTTCGCGGCAGCGGTCGTAAGGGTAGGGGCCCTCGTGATCGGCGTAGAGCACATGGATTTCGCCGTCGTCGGCAATCAGTGCCAGGGGTTGGTTCGGGCTGGTGTGATGGCTGGAACAGACCGCGTTCTCCTCGCCCCGGGTCCCCTGCGCCAAGTAACAGGCGAGATCGACCAGCTCCCCTTCGACCGTGATGGGTGGTGGTTCGACGGGGCCGTGGCCGAGAATCGGGCTGCCGCTCGAGGTGAGCAGCAGGGTCGAGAGCAGCCAGGCTTCACGACACCAGCGCATCTTTGTACTCCCCGAAACCGCAGGTCGCCCCCCTTGGGACCCTTCGGCTCCAGCGTCAAGATACCGGTAAACTCGCTCGCATGGTGCGAAAGACGTCTCGACAGGTGGCGGACGTCCTTCAGAGCATCTGGACCGAGACCGCACACGAGCTCCGCCGACGGGCTCGTCCTGCAACATCTCGTTTCGCGCGTGCGCCTGCCTTCACGAAGCTCCGCGATTCGCCCAGTTCAGGGAGCCGCGACCTCTCATGGACCGCAAGCGCCGTTCTCCCTCGCTGTCCCACCCGTCGTTGACCTCTATGATGGCGAGCTGAGAGGAGATCGAGTTGCGCGCACGCACCTTCCGCAAGATCCATCGCTGGCTCGGTGTGGTGATCGGCATCCAATTCCTCATGTGGACCTCCGGAGGGCTCTACTTCAGCCGGAACCCGATCGAGAAGGTTCACGGAGAGACCGAGAAGGCACCCCCGAAGCCACTCGGCGTCACGAGCCCGCTCGCATCGCCGGACCGGGGCATACTCGCTCTCCTTGCCGACCGTCCACAGGCCGAGGTACGCAGCGTGACCCTTCGCCCCCACCTGGAAAGCGCTGTCTACGAGATTGCTTACGTCGATCGGGGGCAGCCGCGCTGGGTGCTGGCCGACGCCGCGACGGGTGGGCTGCGCGGCGCGGTCGGTGAAGACGAAGCCCGCGAAATCGCGATCCGGTCCTATCTGCCCGGCTCGCCCGTGCGCGACGTCTCTCTCGTCACGGAGGCCGCGCCGGGCTCCGAGTACCGCGAACGCCCGCTGCCCGCCTACCGCGTGAGCTTCGACGACGCCCTGGGCACCCGGATCTACGTCTCGGCCGAGCGGGGCCTCGTGACAGCGCGTCGCAACGATCGCTGGCGTCTCTTCGATCTGCTTTGGATGTTCCACATCATGGATTACGAGCACCGCGACGACTTCAACACGCCGCTGCTCCAGGTCGTCTCGGGCCTTGGGCTGGCCACCATTCTCAGCGGGTTCGCGCTCTTCGCCGTCACGTCACCGCGTCTGTGGCGCCGCGCTCCCTTCCGCAAGCGGACCTAGCCGCGTTCGGGGCGAGAGCACGCAGCGCAGCCGCAGCGCGTTCGCGATCACCGAGACCGACGAGACGCTCATCGCCGCGCTCGCGATCATTGGGCTGATGAGCAGGCCGAAGAAGGGGTAGAGAACTCTGTCCGCGGGCGGCACGCCCAGGGCGCTGTAGACGAACGCGAAGAAGAGGTCTTGCCGGATATTGCGAAGCGTGACCTCCGAGAACCGTCGTGCGGCGACCACGCCACGGGCTGCCTGCGGGGGCGGCTACTGAAGCGATGCGAACCGCGTAGTGTCCAAAAACCCGAACGCCTTCTAGCGCAACGACTTACGGCTCGGCTTTCCGATCCGTCGCAGCCGTCCCGCGCCCCGGCCGGCGGTCCACGCTACCCTTGCCCGCCATGCGATGTCCGTCTCCTGTCCACCCCTGGCGCTTGCTCCTCGTTGCCCTTGCCGGCTATGTCAACAAACACCAGCTCGCGATCATCGACTACCTCAAGACCGAGAACCGAATCCTGAAAGAACAGCTCGGAGAGAAGCGGCTGCGCTTCACCGATGATCAGCGGCGGCGGCTGGCTTCCAAGGGAAAAGAACTTGGTCGCCGGCTGCTTGGTGAGATCGGGACGCTCGTCACGCCTGACACGATTCTGGCATGGCATCGGAGACTGATTTCCAGGAAATGGGTTTACAGTCGGAGGCGAGGGCCCGGCAGGCCACGGACCATGGACGCGATCCGAGAGTTGATCGTCCGCATGGCCCGGGAT
>CP070706.1:1492819-1496658 GCA_020350085.1 Acidobacteriota bacterium | reverse complement strand
GCGACGCCGCGACCCGTGCTGCCGCGGTAGTTGGGATAGAACACGGCGTAGCCCCCGCCTGCGGCGAGCTGGCCCGGCGTGGCGTAGCGCGTCAGCCAGCCGTTGCGGTAGTGCGCTTCGGGACCGCCATGGGCGACGACGATCAGCGGCACACGTTCGCCTTCCCGGCGCTTTACCGGGTGGATCAACAGGCCTTCGATCTCGAGCTGGTCGCGTGCCGGGTAGCGGACGATCTCCTGGCGGCCCAGCTCCAGCTCCGCGAGCCAAGGATTCGCGTCGAAGACGATCGCCGGCTTCGCGTCAGCGCGAGCCTCGAGAGCGAACGGGTTGCCCGGCGAGCGGGGAGACTCTCCGACGAGGGCCAGCTGCCGGCCGAAGAAATCGAGGCTCATGGTGCTTATGACGGGTCCCGTTTCGCCGTCGCTCGCGTAAATCAACTCGTGACGCGATCCGTCCGCGCGCAGCCGTCCGATCTGGCTTCCGACCCCGACGCTCGCCAAATAGACGATCGAGCCGTCCTTGGCGAAATCGAACCCTTCTACCTGACCTGTCTCGGTCAGCTGGGGCAGTAGATCGCGCACGGGCCCGCCGTCAGCCGAGGCCGCCATCAATCGTCCTGCGCTGGGGTCGTTGATGTCGCGGCCGGAGATCATCACGATCGTTTGACCGTCCGTGGAGAATAGAAACGAGCCCAGCTTGCCCGGGTTCTCGATCTTGGCCGCGACCTCGCCGCTTTCTACGTCGACGACGTGCAGCCGGCGGAACATGTACCGGTCGTCCGTCAGCGGGCGCGGTGACAGATCGGTCACCACCCGTGTGCCGTCCGGACTCCAGGCCACGTGCCAGGCGTGGCCGGGCAGATCGGCGAGGGCGCGCGCATTCTCGACCGGATCACCGAAAGGCTCCGGCAGTTCGGCGATGTAGACCTGCTGCGCACGCCAGTCTTCCTCGTAGATCTGCTGCACGAAGCCCTTATCGCGCTGCTTGTCGAGCTCGTCGTCGAGCGGCTGCTTGGCGACGAAGGCCAGCGCGCGCCCATCGGGCCGCCAATCGAACGCCATCACGCTCTCCTCGTGCGCGACGAGCTTGATCGACTCGCCTCCCGCCAGCGGTATCGCCCAGATCGAGCTGTGCTCGTCCTCACCCCGCTTCGCCAGGTAGCCGATCCACGTTCCGTCCGGACTCCAGCGCACGTGGGAGACGTTCACTTCGCCCCCGACGAAACGACGGAGGTTGTCCCCGTCGGTATCCACCACGTGAAGTTCCGTCCACGCGGCGCCGTTGTCGTCTTCTCCCGGAACGCGCGGGACGGCAAGCGTGAACGCGATCTCGCCGCCAGCCGGGCTGATGCGGGCATCGATGACCGTGCGCACGCGGGCCACGTGCTCGGGGGTCATCAGATTGCCGGCCACACTGGGCAAACAGGCCAGCGTCAAGCACGTGACGGCCGCGAGCAGGCCAGAACCGCGTGTCGGGCAGGACGACGGCTTTGCAGAAGCGCGCCGTGGACGGACGTGAGTCATAAAAACCTCCTCAGGGGCAAAACGAAATCGTGCCCGCAGCATTAGCCGGTCCGGCCATCGAGCGGGCTGCGTCAGTCAGTTCTCGCGCACCAGCGTGAAGGCTCTCCCCGACCGCACTCTCCGCGCCGCGCGCATGCAGCGCTCGCCCGGAAGCAGACGGTCCTGCTCAGTGCGTTCATCAGTCTTCGCGTTCCACGGAGCGGGGTGCGGGAAGATCGAACGTCAGCCGCCGGCCCGGCTCCCAATAGTCGGGATCGATCGGTCCGGGCAGCAGGAGGACCATGCTCTCCGGCTTGCCGGGGAGCGCGAAGTACAGCCGATCTCCGCCAACGAGCGCCAGCCGCCGGCCGAGAATGTAGGCGCCCACTTCCGCACCCGTCTGGACCGAATCGATTCCCTGGAAGTAATAGTTGATGTCGTGGCGCCGCGGTTCGTCGCGTATGTCCTCGACGACGCGGTCGGCCGCCAGGCCGTAGGGAAACCAGTTCCAGGCGAACGCAATGTGATCCTCAGCGACCGGATAACGCCAATCATCCCCATCGCCAGCGAGGTAGACCAAGTCCGTATCGGGCAGAAGCGGTGGCGACGGGATCGCGGGCAACTCGGTCCACTCGCCCGTTTTGACGTCCAGGCGGTACCGCTCCCCGTTGAGCGTGAGAATGTCCCAGATCTGACGCAGCTCGAGCATGTCGATACGGGTGGCGTCCGGCAGTCTCAGACCGAACTTCTTGCTGCGAGTCGTGGTCCAGATGCCTCCGTCGCTTTCCTGCACGACGAGTGAGCGGCCCTGATTGGAGAACTGCGAGCGAACGCCGCTGGGGGCCTCGATCTGCACCCGCTCACGGTCGCCCCGCATCTGCCACGAGATGCTGTAGCCCAGCGGCGTAGTGAGGGTCTTTGTCGACTCGTCGAGCACAGAGGGTGGAAGCTCCGTCCGCCAGCGGCCGTCCGTCAGCTGCAGCGTGAACGCGGCACCGTCGGATTTCTCGATGCGCACCTTGACACCCTCACCGAGACTGTCGACGAACTGCTCGGCGACCTTGAAATGGACTTGCTCGCGCTGAACCGGTGGAAGTGGGGTCCCGAGCGGAGGCAGCGGGTTTTCGGCCGCGGCGAGCGCCACAGGGGCCAACGCGCAGACGGCGAAGACGTGGATCGTTCGACTCGACATGCGCCCGATTCTACGGTCCGCGAGCCGCCCGCGCCCGTCGGCCACCGCCCGCCGCGAACGGGAGCCCGACACGGCGGTTTCCGGGGCCGAAAAGTCGTACCATGTGCGAGAGAAGCGCGCGACGAGCGGCTCGAGGCGGCGCGATGGCGGATCAGTTCCCTCACTGGCCCGCCAGATGCCGCCGCCGAGGAGATTCGAGGAGATCGGGGAAGAGCTGTCGCGAGGGCTCCGTCGACGAAACGCACTGACTGAATGACGAGCACGTGGGCCCGCGCAGCGATGGATGAAAGCAACTGATGCGACTTCAGCGTCCCAAAAGAAGTCACGAGGTGCTCGTACGACTGGCGCAGGATGCGCTCGAGCGCGAGGAGTATGAAGAGGCTCAAGCGCTGGCACGCCGTGCGCTGATGGTGCGACCCGACTCGCTGGTCGCCCGCCAGGTCGTCGCTTCGTCCCTGATCGAGAAGGGCGAGTTCGATGAAGCGATACTGCTGCTGACGGAGATCCTGGCCCAAGATCCGAACGACCTGCCGGCACTGGCTGACCTCGGCTTGTGCCTGTTCGAGACGTGTCGCTTCGACGAAGCCGAGGCCGCCCTCACCCGAGCTCTCGAAGTAGAGCCGAACGACCCGCAAGCACGTTACTGGCTGGCTGTCTGCCTCGAGCGCCGGGGAGACTACGAGGCGGCCGAGGAGTGTTTCACGCTGGCCAACGAGGCGGATCACGACGCTTACCCCCTGCCGACGCGTATCAGCGATGCTGCGTTCCGGAGGGCGCTCGACGAGGCCCTCGGCCAGGTCCCGGAAGAGATTCATCGACAGATCGAGAATCTGAAGATCATCGTGGACGATCTTCCTCGCGAGGAGGACCTGACGGACTGTGATCCCCCGCTCGATCCGTGCCTGTACGGCCTGTACGTCGGCATTCCGCTCACCGAGCGGTCGGTCGACGATCCACAGCGGCCGCGGCTACCCGACCGGATCTACCTCTACAAGCGCAATCTCGAGCGCTTCTGCGGCACGCGCGATGTGCTCGTGCAGGAGATCCGCATCACCCTGCTTCACGAGATCGGGCACTATCTGGGATTCGACGAAGACGAGCTCGCCGAGCGCGGTCTCGCGTAGCGCCGAATCGTCGCTGATCCG
>CP070706.1:1487318-1492719 GCA_020350085.1 Acidobacteriota bacterium | reverse complement strand
GTACGCGTTGTTGTTGCCGCGCTGCGTGCGAGACAGCTCGTCACCACCGGAGAGCATCGGTACTCCCAGCGAAAACATCAGCGTGGCGATGAAGTTACGCATCTGCCGGCGCCTGAGCGCGTTGATCGTCGGGTCGCTCGATGGCCCCTCGACCCCGCAGTTCCAACTCAAGTTGTGCGACTCACCGTCACGATTGTCCTCGCCGTTGGCGGCATTGTGCTTGTGGTTGTAGCTGACCAGATCGCGCAGTGTGAACCCATCGTGACAGGTGATGAAGTTGATGCTCGCCGAAGGGTGGCGCCCACTGTGCTCGTAGAGGTCGCTGCTTCCCGCCAGCCGAGTCGCGAACTCGGACGGAGGACAGTCCGCATCGCGCCAGAAGCGGCGCATTGCGTCACGGTACTTTCCGTTCCACTCGGTCCACAACACGGGAAACTGTCCCACCTGGTAGCCGCCCTCGCCGAGGTCCCACGGCTCGGCGATCAGCTTGACCTTCGAGATCACCGGGTCCTGGTGAATGATGTCGAAGAACGACCCGAGCTTGTCGACCTCGTAAAGCTCGCGCGCCAGCGCGCTGGCCAGATCGAAGCGGAACCCGTCGACGTGCATCTCCAGAATCCAGTAGCGCAGACTGTCCATGATCAACCGCAACACCTGCGGGTGCTGCATGTTGAGCGTGTTGCCGGTTCCGGTGAAGTCCATGTAATAGCGCGGTTTGTCCGCCAGGGTGCGGTAGTAGGCCAGATTGTCGATGCCGCGCAACGAGAGCGTCGGCCCGAGATGACTTCCTTCCGCAGTGTGGTTGTAGACCACGTCGAGGATGACTTCTATACCGGCCGCGTGCAGCGCGCGAACCATCATCTTGAACTCGCGTGGCAGGTTGCCCCGATTGGCGGGCGAGACGTAGCGTGAGTCCGGTGAGAAGTACGACAGCGTGTTGTAGCCCCAGTAGTTGGTCAGCTCGCGCGAGACGAGGTGATGATCGTCCACGTGGTGGTGCACCGGCATCAGCTCGACCGCCGTGATGCCCAGCTCCGTCAGGTGGCGGATGATCGGCTCGCTCGCGACGCCCGCATACGTGCCGCGCAGCTCGGGGGGGACGTCGGGGTGCTGCCAGGTCAGACCTTTGACGTGGGTCTCGTAGATGACCGTGCGATGCCAAGGCGTAGCCGGCGCGCGGTCGTCGCCCCAGTCATAGGCCTGCTCCACGACCGCCGACAGCGGTGCGAACTCGGCGTTGTCTCTCTCGTCGAACGAAAGGTCCGCATCGGCATGGCCGAGGCGGTAGCCGAACATCGCATCGTGCCAGCGCGTCGGGCGCAGCACGGCCTTGGCGTACGGGTCGACGAGCACCTTGTTGGGATTGAAGCGCAGCCCGGCTCGAGGATCGTAGGGTCCGTAGACCCGAAAACCGTAAAGCTGTCCCGGGCGCACGTCCGGCAGGTAGGCGTGCCAGACGTGATACGTCGTCTCGCGCATGTCGATGCGGAGCGATTCCCGCGTGGCTGCAACCGAATCGAAGAGGCACAGCTCGACACGTTCGGCACGCTCGGAGAACAGCGCGAAGTTCACCCCGAGACCGTCCCACGTCGCCCCGAGCGGATGCGGCTTTCCCGGCCAGACCCTCATGCGGGAAGCCGCCTCCTCGCCTGGCCCGCAGCATCGCGTCCACGCATCGAGACCGATTCACCGATCATCTGTCCGTGTTACGTCCCCGAGCGGTAGCAGCCGCGGATACGGGCGATGCTGCGACCGAGTGAGGCGCCAGTCTATCGCGGATCCTCCCGCGATGCCGGTCAGTGGGGTGAGACGCCAGCCCCGGTACGCCCCACTTCGCGGTGGCTCGCCAACCGGCGGTAGACTCGGTACCGCATGGCCAAAGATAGATACCAAAGCTCGTCGAAGAAGACCTGGGCCGTCGGAGACCGGCTGACGCATCGTTTCAATGAGGAGCTCGGCCCCGGCCAGATCGTCGGCGTCGACGACCTCGTGCTGATCGTGGTGTTCCCCGAGGCCGAGACGACGCTGAACTTGGCCGCTTCCTCCGACGCGCTCGTGCCGTTCGAGCCGGCCGCCGGTGTGCATGCGCGCGTCGGCTCCACGGGCGAGCGGGTCACGATCTCCGAGCCGCTCGAAGGGGGACGATGCCGGTTGACCGACGGACGCGAGATGTCGCTCGTCGAGCTGTGGCCCGACCGGCCGGGAGAGACACTCGTCGAGCGGCTCGCGCGCGGCGAAATTGATGATTTCGCCGATTTTTCGAACCGTCTCGATGCGCTGCATCTGGCCGCGATGCGCGAGGCGGGCGGTTTGGGCTCGTTTCTCGGTGGCAGGATCGAGCTGTTCGCGCACCAGCTCTACGTCGCCGAGCGCGCCTGCGAGAGCGATTCCGTCCGCTGGCTGCTCGCTGACGAGGTCGGGCTCGGCAAGACCGTCGAGGCGTGCTTGATCCTCAATCGCCTGCTCAGAACGGGCCGCGTCGAGCGCGTGCTCGTCGTCGTGCCGCAGACGCTCACCGTCCAGTGGCTCGGCGAACTGTGGCGCAAGTTCCATCAAGTGTTCGTGCTGCTCGATGAGAAGCGCTTCCAGGACGTCACGCGCGAGCACGGTCGGGGATTCAATCCGTTCGAAGCGCACGCGCGGATGGTCATCGCGCTCGAGACGCTGGTCGAAAGCGCCAAGCTGACCGAACAAGCCGCCGCGGCGGGCATCGACCTGCTCGTCGTCGACGAGGCGCATCATCTGCGCCGCCCGCCGGGCCACCCCGGCGATGCGACCTACCGCGCCGTGGCTCCGATCGCGTCGAGCGCACCGCACGCGCTGCTTCTGACGGCCTCGCCGCTCGAGGACGACGCCCACGGCTTTTTCCGCTTGCTGCAGCTGCTCAGACCCGAAGAGTTTCCGGACGATATGCGCTTCGAAGAGCGTCTGGCCCGCGCCGAGCCGCTACCGCCGTGCACCAGCGCCACGCGCCGGGCGGACCTGGGCGGGCTGCCGCCGCGGCGCGCCACGGCCGTCGATCTGCCGGACGACGCGGACTGGCAAGCGCTGCACGCGCTCGAGCGGGCCGTGCGAGCGCAACGAGCTGAAAACCAAGTCGCTCGCCGAATCAAGGCCGAGCGACTCTCTCGCGCGCTGGCCTCGGGCGCGGCGCTCGAGGCGGTGCTGACCGACGATCAGCAGGGGCTCAGAGAGCTGGCGCGCGCGGCCGCGGAGAACGATCCGCGCGTCACTTGGCTGGCGAGACAGGCACGTTCGTGGAAGCGATCGGGCCAGAAAACAATAGTTTTCGTCGCGCACCGTGAGAGCCTGGAGCTGATCCGCGCGCAGCTCAGCCGGCAGGCGCAGCTCGCAACGGCCGCGTTCCACGAGGACCTCTCGACCGTGCAGCGCGACCTCGAAGTCGCCCGCTTTCGCTCGCGGGGTGGCCCGTCGCTCTTGATCTCGACCGAGTGCGGCGGGGAAGGGCGCAACTTCCAGTTCTGCCACCGGCTCGTGCTGTTCGACCTGCCGTGGAACCCGGCGCTCGTCGAACAAAGAATCGGACGGCTCGATCGCATCGGCCGGCAGCTTCCCGTCGAGATCGTCAGCTTCAGACCGCCCGCAGGATTCGGGCGCGCCGTCGCGCGGCTCTACGAGCAGATCGGACTGTTCGAACGGCCACTTGGCGGGCTGGTTCGCGAGCTGGCGCACGTCGAGCAGGCGATCCAGCAAGCGGCCGCGTCGGACCAAGAGCCCGTAGACGATGCCGCGTTCGCTTCGGTCGTGGCCGAAGCGCGCGAGGCCGAGGCACGCATCCAGCAAGCGGCCTATCACGAGCTGCACCGCGCCCCGTACCGGCCGCAGCTGGCCCACGACATCCTCGCCCGCGTGCCGCAGGATCTCGAAGAGCTGACCGCCGAGGTCGTTCTCACGGCGTGCGAGCGGCTGGGTTTTCAGCTCGAACCGCGCCGAGACACCGCGGCGTGGTACATCGAGTTCGGCAGCGCCGCCATCGTCGACTCTCTACCGGGCGTCCCCGCCGGCGCGCGATTCGTCGGCACGTTCGATCGCGAACAGGCGGTCGAGTACGAGGACGAGGATTTCTTCGCGTCCGGCCACTGCCTGGTCGAAGGAATCCTAGCCGAGCTCGAAGACAGCCCGCGCGGCCGGGTGACGCTGCTTCGCATCGAGGGACGAGGCGAGCGTGGCTTCGGGCTGCTCGCGATCTACAAGCGCGGGGCAAAAGTCGAAGCGATCGCCGTCGACAGCAAAGGACGCCGCCGGCCGGACTGGGTCGCGCGCCTCGTGCGCCGCCCGCTGCGTTCCAAGCGCGTCCATGCGGAGGACTGGACCGCGCGGCCTGGCTGGTCGGATCTGATCCGCAAGCTGGCTGCCGCGCTGCCAGGCGACGAAGACCCGCTCGCCGTCGCGGCCGTGAGGATCGGGTGATTTCTCAGCGCCGGTGACGATCGAAGTAGCTGCGCGTCTCCCGGGCGATGACACCGCTCAGAAGCAGCAGCCCGACCAGATTCGGCAGCGCCATCAGGCCGTTCATCACGTCAGAGAGCTTCCAGACGAAATCGAGGCTGTAGATCGCGCCGCAAAAGCAAGCGATGACGAACAGCAGCCGGTAGAAGATGACGACCCTGACGCCGAGCAGATACTCGATGCTCTTCTCGCCGTAGTAGCTCCAGCCGAGAATCGTCGAGAAGGTGAACATGCCCAGGCATGCCGACACGATCCAGCTGCCCCACTGGCCGGGCAGCCCCTCACGAAACGCGGCTTGCGTCAGCGGGGCGCCGTCGATGCCCGAATCCCACACGCCGGTGCACAGGATCGCCAGCCCCGTGAACGAGCAGACGACCAACGTGTCGATGAATGTCTGTGTCATCGAGACCAGCGCCTGACGCACCGGCTCGCGCGTTTGCGCCGCCGCTGCGGCGATGCCGGCCGAGCCCAGGCCGGACTCGTTCGAGAAGATCCCGCGCGCGACGCCGTGGCGGAGCGCGAGGCGCACCGTCGCGCCGGCGAAGCCGCCCGCGGCCGCCGTGCCGGTGAAAGCGTCGTGGAAAACGAGCGCCAGCGCATCGGGGACCCTTCCGAGGTTCGTCAGAATCACGAGCATCGAGCCCGACATGTAGGCGACGATCATCGTCGGCACGAAAAAGCCGGTGAAGCGGCCGATCGAGCGGATGCCGCCGATGATGACCGCCGCCGTGGCCGAGGCGACCACGATTCCGGTCAGCCAGACCGGTATGGAGAAGTCGAACTGCAGCGAGGAAGCCAGCGAATTGGCCTGCACCATGTTGCCGATGCCGAACGCCGCGATCGCCGCGAACAGCGCATAGACGGCCCCGAGACTCTTGCCCAGCAGCGGCCAGCGGATCCCGTCGCGCAGGTAGTACATCGGCCCGCCGGC
>CP070706.1:1484389-1487218 GCA_020350085.1 Acidobacteriota bacterium | reverse complement strand
TCTGGCCGAGCGCGCACTCGCGATCAAGCAGCGTCGACTTGGGCCAGCGCACGTCGATGTCGCCGAGAGCTTGAACAACCTGGCTGTGGTGCGTTTTTTTCAGGGCGATTACGAGGCAGCCGAACCACCCTGGGAGCGGGCTCTCGAAATCCGGCGAGCAGCCCTTCCCGCGGGCGATCCTGCGATCGCCCAGGCGATGAACAACCTGGCCAACCTCCTGCAGACCGTCGGTGACTACGAGCGGGCTCGCTCGCTCTACGGCGAGGCGCTCGAGATCCGGCGCAAGGCGCTCGGAGAGGATCACCCGCTGTTTGCCCAGAGCCTCAACAATCTCGCCGTTCTGCTCAACCGAACCGGTGACTACGCCTCGGCCAGGCCGCTACTCGAGCGAGCCGTCGAGTTGAAGCTGGCCGCGCTCGGTGCGGACCATCCGAAGACCGCCGAGAGCCGGAACGCTCTCGGCACATTGCTGTGGCAGATGGGTGAGCGCGAGCGAGCCAAGCAGCTGCTCGAGGCGGCACAGGCCTCCTTCGAAAAAGCCCTGGGGCCCGATCACCCAGCGGTCGGCTCCGGTCTGAACAACGTGGCCGAACTGCTGCGCGACGAGGGCAACTTCGATGCGGCTCGAAGCTACTACGAGAAGGCGATGGCGATCTTCGAGCGCGCGCTCGGTCCGGATCATTTCGAGGTTGGCGTGTGCTTGGACAACATCGCCGATCTGTTGCTGGCGACGGCCCGCGTCGGCGAAGCGCATCAAACGTACGAGCGCGCGCTTTCGATTCTTCGTCATGCCGTCGGCGAGCAGCACCCCTCGGTCTCAGAAGCACTCGACAGCCTGGCGCGCCTGTTGTTGCGGGAGGGCGATCCGGACCGCGCTCGACCGTTGCTCGAAGAGGCGATCGAGATCTTGAGGAAGTCGTTGGGACCAGACCATCCATCGGTCGGTGCATCGCTGGCGAACTTGGCTGTTCTGGCCGGGCTGGAGGGAAATACCGCGGAGTCCGTTGATGTCGCGCTCGACGCCGAGCGGATCGGACGTGACCACCTGCGCCTGACGGGCCGCAGCCTGTCCGAGCAGCAAGCGCTGCGCTACGCGGCGGTGCGGACGAGCGGTCTCGATCTCGCTCTGACCCAGCTCGCCGAGGGCCGGCAGCTCGAGCGCGGCGCGCGAGTGCTCGACGCGCTGATCCGTTCGCGTTCGGTCATCCTCGACGAGATGGCCGCCCGCCACCGGACCATCAGTGGCAGCGAGGATGAGAAGATCGGCAGTCTGCTCGCCGAATGGGCCTCTGCTCGAGCGCGACTGGCGAATCTGACCGTGCGCGGTCTGGCAGGACAGGATCCTGACAGATACCGCGCGATGCTCGACGAGGCTCGCGGCAAGAAGGAGCGCGTCGAGACCGCTCTCGCCGCGGCCAGCGCCTCGTTCGCCGCGGAGCAGCAGCGCACGCGGCTTGGGCTCGACGAGGTGGCCGCCTCGCTTCCCGCCGGCAGCGCCCTGGTGGCCTTCGCGCTCTACGGGCGCAACGCATCGCTGCACGAGCTCGACACCGCCCCCGCAGAGCCCGGCACGCCCACAGACGACGCCGTCCGGATCGATCCGTGGGCCACCGAGCCGGCGTACGTGGCGCTGGTACTGAAGGGCGCCGCGAGGACGGTGAGCGCGGTGCCGCTCGGTCCCGCGGAGCCGATCGATGAGCTCGTGTCCGCGTGGAAGAACGAAGCCGCAGGCGGACTGCGCGTTTACGGCCGCACACCCGAGCAGTCACAGGCGGCCTACCGGCAGGCCGGCGATGCGCTTCGACGCGCGGTCTGGGATCCCCTTGCCCCGGCGCTCTCCGGGGCCGCTCGCGTGTTTCTCGTACCCGACGGTGCGCTCCACTTGGTCAGCTTCGCGTCCCTTCCAGTCGAAGACGGTCAGTTCCTGATCGAACGCGGCCCGGTACTGCACTACCTTTCCGCCGAGCGCGACCTGGTGTCGGATGGCACTCAGCAACCACCGGGGTCCGGACTGCTCGCCCTGGGCGGTCCCGACTACGATCAGAGCGAGCCGACCGCGCCGATCGCCAGCGCGGCTCGGAGCCCCGACACCCTCTCCGACGCCGGATTGCGCTCGGGCTGTGGCAGCTTCGACACCCTGCGCTTCGATCCGCTGCCGGCTTCGGCTCGCGAGGTGGAAGAGATCGTTGATCTCTGGACGTCGGCGAAGCCATCCGCCACTCCTGCCGACTCTACCGTCATTCACCTTTCCGGCTCTTCTGCGACGGAGGCTGCCGTGCGCCGCGCGATGCCCGGACGCCGCATCGTGCACTTGGCCACGCACGGCTTTTTCCTCGGGGGAGATTGCGCCGCAGCGGCGACGGGAAGCCGCGGTCTCGGCTTGGTCGAGGTCCCGGCGGCACCGGAGCCGCTCGCCTTGACGGGGATCAGTCCCCTGCTGCTTTCCGGGCTCGCCCTCGCCGGTGCGAATCAACGCGCGGCTGCTGAAAGCGGTGAGAATGATGGCGTGCTGACGGCGGAGGAGCTGGCTGGTCTCGACCTGGCCGGCGTCGAGTGGGCGGTGTTGTCGGCCTGCGATACGGGCGTCGGCGAGATCCAGGCCGGCGAGGGCGTGTTCGGCCTGAGGCGCGCCTTGCAGGTGGCCGGAGTCCGCACGCTCGTAATGAGCCTGTGGCCCGTCGATGACGCCGCCACCCGCCAATGGATGCGGGCTCTGTATCGTGCGCGTCTGGCCGATCGGCTGGACACCGCGGACGCGGTCCGCAGTGCGGGCCTGTCCGAGTTGAGGCAGCGACGCGCGGCTGGCGAGATCGAGCACCCCTTCTACTG
>CP070706.1:1481160-1484289 GCA_020350085.1 Acidobacteriota bacterium | reverse complement strand
TGCTCATGACAGGCGAGAACGATCCGCGGGTCGATCCGATGCAGACGCGCAAGATGACCGCCCGCTAGCAGGCAGCGACATCCTCGAAGCGGCCGATCTTGCTGCGTACCAGCACGGAGACTGGACACGGCGGCGGAACGCCGCTGAGCGAGCAGATCGACCAGATCGCTCACCAGTTCGCGTTCTTGATGCGCGAGCTGGGCATGGAGTATCGACGCGCCGGGAGCCGCTGAGAATCGCCGGAGAAGACGATGACCACACGACAGCCCGAGTTTGCCCCCTCCCCTCGCCTGCTGCTCGGGCCTGGCCCGAGCGCCGTGCCCGAGCGCGTGCTGCGCGCGATGGCATCACCCCCGCTGGGGCACCTCGATCCGCAGTATCTCGAGCTGATGGACCGCTTGCGCCCGCTGCTGAGAGAGCTTTTCCAGAGCGAGAACGAGCTGACGCTCGTGATGCCGGGCACCGGGACCTCCGGCATGGAAGCCTGCTTGCTGAATCTGCTCGACGTCGGAGACAAGGCCGTCATCGGTGTCAACGGGTACTTCGGACAGCGGATGGTCGATATCGGTTGGCGCAGCGGCGCCGAGGTGATCGCCGTCGAGAGGCCGTGGGGCGAGACCCTCGACGAGGACGCGATACTCGAGGCGATCGAGGACCATCGACCCAAGCTGGTCGCGTTCGTTCACGCCGAAACGTCGACCGGCATCCGCCAACCGGTCGAGAAGATCGCGCGGGCGGCGCGCGACAGAGGGGTGCTGGTCGTCGTCGACTGCGTGACGTCGCTCGGCGGCTGTCCGGTCGAGATCGACCGCTGGGGCGTGGATGCCGCTTACTCCGCCTCGCAGAAGTGCCTCGGCGCGCCCTCGGGACTGGCCCCGATCACGCTCAGTGAGCGGGCGATGGAAGCGATCTTCTCGCGCAAGACGCCCGTGCGCAGCTTCTATCTCGACCTGTCATTGCTGGCGCGCTACTGGGGTCGCGAGCGAGTCTACCACCACACCGCCTCGAGCCCGTTGCTGGCGGCGCTCTATGAAGCGCTACGGATCGTGTTCGAGGAAGGACTCGAAGCGCGTTTCGAGCGTCATCAGCGCCAGCACGAGGCGCTCGTGGCCGGGCTCGGCGAGATCGGCCTCAGCCTCACCACGCCGACCGAGAGCCGGCTGCCGATGCTCAACCCGGTCCGCGTCCCGGCCGGCATCGACGAGGCGGACGTCCGTCGCGAGCTTCTGACCGAGCACGGCATCGAAATCGGTGCTGGGCTCGGCGAGCTCAAGGGCAAGGCGTGGCGCATCGGGCTGATGGGGGCTTCGGCGACTGACAACAACGTGATGCTGGTGCTCGGCGCGTTGAAGAAATCGCTTGCGCGCCGCTCGCTGCGCACGGCCTGAGAAGATGCCGCTGGACGAGACCCACCGCTCGGCTTTCGAGAGCGCGCTGCGCGATCTGTTCGGTCGTGAGCGGGTCGAGACCGCGTACGAGCAGCGGATCACTTACGAGTGCGACGGGCACACGCTGGCGCGGCGCGCTCCCGACGCGATCATTTTTCCGGACACGACCGACGAGGTCGTCGAGGCGGTTCGCATCTGTCGCCGATTCGACGTCCCGTTTCTCGCGCGCGGCGCGGGCACGGGCCTCAGTGGCGGTGCCGTCGCCGCCGAGGGCGGGCTGATCATCGAAACGGCGCGCATGAATCGCATCCTTTCGATCGACGTCGAGAATCGTGCGGCCGTCGTGCAGCCGGGCCTGGTCAATCTGAAGCTCAGCCTGGCGACACGTCTGGAGGGCCTGTTCTATGCCCCCGACCCGAGCAGCCAGGGCGCCTGCACGCTCGGCGGCAACGTCGCCGAGAACAGCGGCGGCCCGCATACGCTCAAATACGGCGTGACGACGAATCACGTGCTGGCGCTCGAAATGGTGCTTCCTGACGGCGAACGGCTGCGCTGCGGTTCTATGGCCGGCGAAACACACGGCTACGATCTGCCGGGCGTGATCACCGGCTCGGAGGGCACCTTTGGCATCATCACGGAGATCACCGTACGGCTGATGCCGCTGGCGGAGTCGGTCAGCACGTTTCTCGCGGTGTTCGATGATCTCGAGTCGGCTTCGGCTGCGGTCAGCGCGGTGCTCGTGCGCGGGATCGTTCCGGCGGCGATGGAGATCATGGACCAGCTCGCCGTCGAGGCGGTCGAATCCCACCTTTCGGTCGGCTTTCCGACCGACGCCGGTGCCGTGCTGCTCATCGAGCTCGAGGGCAGCGGCGACGAGCTTACCGCGCAGCAACCCGAGATCGAGCGTGCGTGCCGCGAGCAGGGCGCCTGCTCCATGCGCAAAGCCGCCGACGAGCGCGAGCGCCAGGCGCTATGGAGAGGCCGAAAGCTCGCGCTGGGTGCGCTGGGCAAGATTGCAAAGGCCTACTACACGCACGACGGCGTCGTGCCGCGCTCGCGACTTCCCGAGGCGGTGCGCACGGTGCGCCAGATCGGCGAGCGTCATCGCCTTCGGATCGCCAATGTCTGCCATGCCGGCGATGGAAACCTGCACCCGCTGATCCTCTACGACCCGGCGGACTCGGGCGAGATCGAGCGCGTGCGCGCCGCCGGGGCCGATATTCTCAGCGCGTGCACCGAGCTGGGCGGCGCGCTCTCGGGCGAGCACGGCATCGGCATGGAAAAACGCGACCTGATCCGCTTGATGTTCGACGACGACGATCTGGACCAGATGCGCCGGCTGCGCGAGGTGTTCGACCCGGAGCTTCGCTCCAACCCGGGCAAGGTGTTTCCGACGGGCGGGCGCTGCGGCGATCTCGTCCCCGCCCGCGCCGCGCGGATCGGAGGCTGGCTCTGAGCAAGCGTGACGAGATCCGTGCCGTATGCACCGACATCGTCGGCGCGGAGCACGTGCGAGCGCTCGCGCCGCCGTTGCGGGACGGTGTGAGGGTCTCCCCGGGCTCGGTCGAGGAGGTCTGCCGGCTCGTCGCCCGCGCGCATGAGCGCGGATGGCTCGTCGAGCCGCAAGGCGGCGGCACGCGGCCGGCTCTCGCCACGCGCGAAGCCCAGCCGGAGCTCGTCCTCGTCACCCAGCGCTTGAACCGCATTCGCCATCACGAGCCGGCCGACATGGTCGCCTCGG
>CP070706.1:1475566-1481060 GCA_020350085.1 Acidobacteriota bacterium | reverse complement strand
GAGGGGCTGGGACGGCATCTCGGCGCCGCTCGAAGCCGGGCGGGAGGGCGGGATCTCGAGTTGCGCGTCGATACCGTCGATGGCAAGGTGAGGATTGAGGTTCGTCCCGTCACCTCAACGAGGGAATCGGCCGGCTCGGGCGAGACGGGACGCTCCGGAGAGGAGTAGTCGATGCGTCGTCTCGCTCTCGTCGTTCTCGTCTGTCTGCTCGGCCTCGCCGTCGCGACGCCGCCCGTAGAGGCCGGCCGCGGCGGCTCTCGCAAGTCGAAAGCTTCGCGATCCGCCAAGTCGAAGAAACGTGCTGACGAGGGCTCGAAAACGTCCGCAGCGGGCGGCGCGGCGATGCTGGAGTTCGAGAGCGAGCTGGTCACTCAGGTTCCCGAGGTTGCGGCGGCCATCGAACAGGTCAACGCGCGGCCCGACGAAGCCGCGGCCTGGACCGCGCTAGGCCGGGCACTCGCGGACTTCGGAGCCCACGGCTACGCGTCTGACGCGTTCGAGCGCGCGGTCGACCTCGGTCCGGACTCGGCCGATAACTGGGTCAACCTCGGCACGGCCGAGGTCCGTGCGGGCGAGTTCGGCCGCGGCAAGCGTGCATTCGAGCAGGCGCTCGACGTCGAGCCGTTCCACGCGCTCGCGCACTACAACCTCGGTGTCGTCGAACTGGTGCGCGGCCGCTACGACAGCGCGATCGAGTCGTTCGAGACGGCCTTGCTGCTCGACCCGACGCTCGGCGATCCGACCTTGAATGTCGGAGCGGTCAACAATCCTTACTTGCCGTACGTGAAGCTGCGGGTCTACATGAGGACGACCGGCTCCGCACCGGCCCTGTTCACCTACTCGAACCCCGGAACTGACTCGTCGGCTCCGTGACGTACCGCAAGGCGCCCGAACGCAACCCCCTCGCACCCCGACACCCGCTGACACGGAGCCCCGCAGTTCTTGGCGACGGGTACGGGCGTTGCGCGCCGGGCGAACGAGTCGCCGAGAGAGCTGATTCGCGCGGGGCGGCCGTTGAAACGCGAGCGCGGCGAGGAGACGCCTGATGCTGGCAGCCGACCCTAGCGAGCCCGGGATTTGCGGCGCGGAGTTCGCCTCGCGACGCCAGCGTGTGCTGGCGGCCATCGATCGCGGGGTCATGATCCTCGCCGCGGGCTCGCCTCGCTTCTATTCAGCAGACGTCGAGCATCGCTTTCGGCCGGAAGCGGATTTTCTCTACCTGACCGGTTTTCGGGAACCCCGGGCCGTGCTCGTCTTGCGGCCCGACGCCGAGCATCCGTTTACCTTGTTCGTCCGAGAACGCGACGCTCGGCAGGAAGCGTGGACCGGGCTGCGGGCCGGTCCCGAAGGAGCCGTCGAGCGCTACGGTGCCGACGAAGCGTTCCCGCTCTCCGTGCTGCCCGAAAAGCTCGCGTCGCTTCTCGACGGCGCCGAGCGGCTGTTCTACTCACCTTGGCGAAACGCGAGCCTGGACCAACACGTTCGCCGCGCGCTCACGACGCTGCGTGCGAGAGAGCGTCTCGGAACTGTCGCGCCGGCGATGATCATCGAGCCTGGCGAAGTGCTGCACGAGATGCGCCGGGTCAAGTCGGCCGCCGAGATCAGCCTGCTCGAGAAAGCGGCAGCGATCACCTCGAGTGGTCATCGGGCAGGCATCGCCCGTTGCACCCCGGGAGTCCGTGAGTACCAGATTCAAGCCGCGATCGAAGCTGCGTTTCGCGATCAGGGCGCCGAGGGTCCCGCCTTCGGCACGATCGTCGCGGCGGGTTCCAACGGGTGCGTGCTGCACTACGTCACCAATCAGGCCGAGGTGCGTCGTGGCCAGCTGGTGCTGGTCGATGCCGGCGCCGAGGTCGCCGGTTACAACGCTGACGTGACGAGAACTTTTCCCGCGAGCGGTCGGTTCACCCCCGGCCAGCGCGCACTGTACGACACGGTTCTCGACGCTCTGCAGCACGCGATCGACATGGTGCGCCCCGGCATGACCTTGGACGAGATCCACCGTGCGACGGCGCAGCGACTGACCGCAGGCCTGGTCGGCCTCGGCGTACTCGCCGGAGCGGCCGACGAGCTGCTCGAGAAGGAATCGTTCAAGAAGTACTTTCTTCACCGGACCTCGCATTGGCTGGGGATGGACGTTCACGACGTGGGGCGCTATCAGCAGCAGGGCGCGGCCCGTCGGCTGCACGCCGGAATGCTGCTGACCGTCGAGCCTGGCCTGTACATCCCACCCGACGATACCGACGCTCCGAAGGAGCTTCGCGGTCAGGCAGTGCGTATCGAAGACGACCTGCTCGTGACGGACCAAGGAGCGCGTGTGTTGACGCGGGATGTCCCGGTGGACGGCGACGAAATCGCCGCGCTCGTCGGCGCACGCCACCCATGATGCTCGAGCCGACCCGAGAGTCGCACGGCGACGAAGCCTGGCCGCCATGGGGCGTCTGGGGCACTTTGCTCGGCATCTTCACCGCGGCCAACTTGTGGCTGCTGACGACGATGCTGCTGGCGATGACACTGGACCAGGGGGACGTTTTCGAGGCTCCGCTGCTGATTCGCTACTTGGTCGTGTTCTTGTTCCAGGCGGTGCTGATCGTCGTCGCCATTGCGGCGGCCGTGCTCTCTGGCGGCGGACCGGCCGCCCTGGGCCTCCGGCGTTACGCCACGCGCGCCATCGTGGAGGCGGTGCTGATCGGCGTCGCTCTCGTCGGCCTCAACTACCTCTACGGCCTGTTGCTCGCACAGCTCTCTCCAGACGGCTACGCCCAGATGGCCCTCGAGCAGGAAGCGCAGCTTCGTTTGCTCGCGGCGCCGTGGCCGCTGCTGCTCGTCGCGGCCGTCGTTCTGGCCCCTCTCGGCGAGGAACTGTTCTTCCGCGGGTTCGTCTATGGGGGATTGCGCACCAGGCTCGGATTCGGAGTGGCCTCTGGACTGTCCGCTGCCCTGTTCGCCGTGGTGCACTTCATGCCATGGTCCGTGCCGCCGCTTTTCTTCGTGGGATTGGCGACGGCGGCCGCCTACGAGCGCCATCGAAGCCTCGCTGCCTGCCTGATGGTGCACGCGAGCTTCAATCTGGTTTCGCTGACTCTGGAGTGGATCGCCGCGGCATGATCCGGCCTTCATCCGCCGACCGGCACCGGCCGCACGGCGAGCGTCGTCAGCTCGGGATCGACCTGCAGCAGCGGCGCCGGCGCATAAAGCTCCGTTTCGCCCAGCAACGCTCGCAGCTTGACCAGTGATGCCAGCGCTTTGCCCTTGAAGCGGTTGTGCGCGATGACGACGACTCGCTCGGCCTGCTGCATCAGGCCGCGAACGCGAGTATGCCACGCTCGAAGCTCGTCGAGCTGATACAGGTAGTCCGACCGGCGCTCGGGGTCCTCGAGTCTGGCAAACCACGCGGCGCGGTTTCTGCCGTGAAGGCCTACGTAGGCCAACGACGACGTGCTCCAAGCCGTGGCCGGCAGCGCCCCGGGCAGCGCGGGCTGATCCAGATTGGCGAACGCCACGTGATGTCCCTCGAGCCATGCGAGCACCTGCGGATCGTTCCACGAATCGTGGCGCAACTCGACGACCCGCGCGACGCCCTCGACGGCTGACAGCGCGTCGCGTACCTGCCGGGCCGAGCGCCGCTCGCGTGGGAGGCTCTGTGGGAAGCGAAACAGCACGGCGAGCAGCACGCCGGCCTGCTCGAGCGGGCGCAGCCAGTCGCGGAAACGCTCGAACAAGGGGCTTTCCTGCGCCGTCTCGTGCGTCATCGCTCGCGGCGCCGTGACGATGAACTGCAAGCCGTTGCTGGCAGCGTTCTCGGCCCATTGCTGGGCGCTGCGCGCTGAAGGCAGCAGGAAGAAGGTCTGCTCGATCTCGATCACGTCGACGTATCGCGCCACGTGCCGCAATCGATCCACACCCCGGCCCTCGGGGTATATGATCCCGGCCCAATCGGGATGATCCCACCCCGCCGTTCCGAGCAGCACGCGTGGCGAGGGCGCCGTCGTGGTCATCTCTGCCCTCCCGTTGCTGCGTCCCTCGCGAGGTCGCGCGACGTTCAGTCCTGCTGCCGATCTCGAAACGATCGGAGTACGGAGCGCTTGTCGGCGTACTGGGAGCGGACGGAGATGTAGTCGCGATGGCTGAACTCGAGCTCCTCGGCGATCTGCCGGATCACCGTCTCTTCCACGCTCGAGACGGCATCGTCGGCGGCCGAGACGGCAAACAGGCAATCGAGCAGCTCGGCGCGCTGCTCGCGACTGGCCAGTCGCTTGAATTCCCGCGTCACGATGAAGTTGTCCGTGCCTCCGAACAGCTGATTCTGTGCCTTGGCGATCTGGACCACCAACACCGCCTGCGCCTCGGGCAGGTGGCCGATCCGCTGTACGATCTGCTCCATCCGGCGCGTCTCCTGCTCGCTGATCTGTCGATCCGCGTTCGCCACGCGGCTGAGAATGAACGCGAACGCAGCGACGTAATGAGCTCGATCGCGATCCATGTTCTCCAGCTCGCGCACGATTTTGCGCACCGTCGGTGTTTCGCCCGACGAAGGCGCCGAGGCTGGCGCTCCGAGACCGAGAAAGCTCCGGATCGACATCATCACCTCCGCGTCAACTGGTCCGGGTGCGGCCAGAGTCACACGGTTTGACCGAGCTCATCGCCCGAGCCGCTCCAAACGCTGCACGTACTGCTCGCGATCAAACGGTCCGCGATTCTCCGTCATGCGCACCAGCTGCCGTGCGTACTCGCGCAAGATCTCGTGCAACGCGTCGTGCGAATCGGCGCCGCCATCGAGCAATCGCCGGTAGGCGGCCTGGACCCCAGGTGGGTCCGCGCCTCGAAGCTGCCGGTCGAGCATGTCGTGAAACATCACGTGCAGGAACGGGTTTTCGAGCTCGTCGGGCTCCGCACCCTCCCAGTACGCGCGGTACTGGGGATGCATCTCGAGCAGCCTGAGCAGCCGCAGCTCGGCCGCCTCCATGCTCTCGCGCTGATCGCGACGAGACCACAGTCGCCGCATCGCCTCGCGGCCGGCCCTGGCGATCATCTCCAGTTCCTGCGGGTTGGGCATTCCGGGGCTCATCGCGCCTCGGGCCTCGCGGGCTTCGCGTCGAACTCGCGGGAGAGCGCCCACGCGCGGGCCGCGGCGCGCCGTGCCACGAGCGGGCGGACGTGCTGCCCGCTGGCGGCGAGCAGCACCTGCGACGCACCGGCGTAGTCTTCGAGCCGGCGCCCCGTCGTCAGCAGGGCCCCCGGGCTCAGCGCATCGACGACGATCACGAGCCCCGGCCGGCCATCGGCACGCGAGCCGACGCACACGAGCCCCGCATCGCCAGACGCCGAGGCTCCGCCGAGCTCAAGCAGATCGTCACCGAGGCGCGCACCGTCGGGCAGAGCGAGGACGCGCTCGGCAGCAGACTGTGCTGCAGGCCGGCCGATGAGCCAGATTCTGCGCGCTCGCCGAAGGTGCTCGGCGGTCAGCTCACGATCGAGCAGGATGCCGCGAGCG
>CP070706.1:1470040-1475466 GCA_020350085.1 Acidobacteriota bacterium | reverse complement strand
GGCAAGGCGATCGTCAACCTGCTCGGTCTCAAGCGGGGCGAGACGATCCAGGGCTTCCTCACACTTCGCGACATGAAGCAGCCCGGCCTGTACGTCGTCACCGCGACTCGCAGCGGCATCGTCAAGAAGACGCCGCTCGAGGCCTATGCCAACATTCGCGCGGGCGGCATCATCGCGTTGACACTCGCCGAGGGCGACAGCCTGATCTCCGTCCACCTGGTGGGCGAGGACGACCATCTGTTCATCGCCACCCGCAATGGCATGGCGATCCGCTTCCCAGCGAGTCAGGTGCGCTCGATGGGGCGCACGGCGCGTGGGGTGCGAGGGATCGGTTTGCGCAAGGGGGACGAAGTCGTCGGCGCGTCGGTACTCGACGGTGACCCCGACATTCTCACGGTCACACTGCGTGGCTACGGCAAGCGGACGGCGGTCGATGAGTACCGGCCGCAGGGCCGCGGCGGACTGGGATTGATCAATCTGAAGGTCTCCGACAAGACCGGCCCGGTCGTTGCTGCACTCCCTGTCCAATCAGCCGACGAGATCATCGTCGCAACGCGCCACGGCCAGGTCATTCGTACGCCGGTCGAACAAGACGAGCAGAATCGTATCAGCCGACTCGGTCGCTCGACGCAAGGAGTGAAGATCATCCGCTTGAAGGAGGGCGATGAGGTCGTCTCCGTCAGCCGCAGCCGCGAGATGGAGGATGAGACAACCAACATTCTTTAGCCCGCCTCGTTCGTGGCATCAGATGTCATGAAAGATCCGGGTAAGGGGCTGTCCGCGGCGCGTTTCGGCAGTGCGCGCGAGGCAGCGGTTCGCATGCGAGACGCGCCCCATTCCTCAGAAGGAGAGCCGCGACGATGAAGTTCTTTATCGATAGCGCCGACATCAGCGAGATTCGAGAGGCCGCGGCCCTCGGTGTTCTCGACGGAGTGACGACCAACCCGTCGCTCGTATCCAAGACGGGCAAGCCGTTCCGCCAGGTGCTCGACGAGATCCTCGAGGTCGTCGATGGTCCGATCAGCGCGGAGGTCACCGCGGTCGACTTCGACGGCATGATCAAAGAAGCAGCGGAGTTGGCCGCGATTCACGACAACATCGTGGTCAAGATTCCGATCATTCACGAGGGCCTCAAGGCGATCAAGCATTGCGCGCAAAACGGAATACGCACCAACTGCACTCTGTGCTTCAATCCGCTGCAGGCGCTGATGGCGGCCAAAGCCGGCGCGAGCTACATCAGTCCGTTCGTCGGGCGTCTCGACGACATCAGCCACGACGGGATGGAGCTGATTCAGCAGGTGCGCACGATCTACGACAACTACGGCTACGATACGGAGGTTCTCGTCGCCAGCATCCGCCATCCTCAGCACGTCGTGCAGGCGGCGCTGATGGGTGCCGATGTGGCGACGATGCCGTTTTCCGTCGTCAAGAAGCTGCTGCAACATCCGTTGACGGACATCGGCCTCGAGAAGTTCCTCGCTGATTGGAAGAAACTCCAGGAAAGCGTTTCCTCGAAGTGAGGCGCCGGCGCCGGGCGGTGATTCGGGAGATCTTGCTCGAGCGCCTCGGGCCGGGCGAGCCCGTTGCGCGGTCAGCGTTGCTGAGGGAAGTCGCAAGACGCTTGGAGATCGATTCGGCGAAGCGCTGGTTGCGAGCGGAAGTGGACCGAGAGCTGCGGGTGTTGGAGGACCATGGCCAGATCGTTTACGCCGGACCGGAGGTCTACTTGACGACGCCCATGGAGGGACAACGCTAGCGTTGTCCGAGCTAGTAGCGTTGTCCGGCCGGCGCGCGGCGCCGTCAGAAGCTCGACAACGCGCCCGCACCGCTGGAGCCGCTCTGAAGGAGCCGATCGTGGACAGGCTCGAACAATTGAGGCAGAAGTTGGAGGACGCGCGGCTCGGCGGCGGCGAGAGGCGCGTCGAGCGACAGCACGCGAGCGGGAAGCTCACCGCGCGGGAGAGAATCGAACTGCTGGTCGATCCTGGCTCGTTCGACGAGACGGATGCGCTGGTCGTCCACCGTTGCCGAGCCTTCGATATGGAGCGACAGCGGATACCTGGAGACGGTGTCGTGACCGGCTTCGGTCGAATCGACGGAAGGCCGATCGCCGTCTTCGCTCAGGACTTCACCGTTTTCGGTGGCTCACTCTCGGAGACCTACGCACAGAAGATATGCAAGATTATGGACCAAGCGGTTAAGGTCGGCTGCCCCGTGATCGGACTCAATGACTCGGGCGGTGCACGCATCCAGGAAGGGGCTGCGTCGCTAGCCGGTTACGCCGACATCTTTCTGCGCAACACGCTCACCTCCGGAGTCGTGCCGCAGATATCCGCGATCATGGGTCCGTGTGCTGGCGGGGCGGTCTATTCGGCGGCGATCACGGACTTCAAGATCATGGTCAAGAATACCTCCTACATGTTCATCACCGGCCCGGATGTCATTCGGACCGTGACGCACCAGGAAGTTACCAAGCAGGAACTCGGCGGTGCGCTCACGCACGCGAGCAAGTCCGGCGTGGCTCACTTTGCTGCCGAAGACGATGCTCATGCGCTGTCGTTGACCCGACGACTCCTGAGCTACCTTCCTCAGAACAACCACGACGACCCTCCCCGCCAAGATACCGGTGACAGACCGGATCGGCGGGAAGAAACCCTCAATGGGATCGTCCCTGACAATCCGAACAAGCCTTACGACATCAAACAGGTGATCACGAGAATCGTTGATCGCGGCGAGTTTCTGGACGTCCACGAGCACTACGCGCGCAACCTGGTTGTCGGTTTCGCCCGGCTCGACGGACGATCGATCGGAGTGGTTGCGAATCAGCCGGCTTTTCTCGCCGGCGTGCTCGACATCGACGCGTCGAGGAAAGGGGCACGCTTTGTCCGCTTCTGCGACGCGTTCAACATACCACTGCTCGTCTTCGAAGACGTTCCCGGTTTCTTACCGGGAGTCGAGCAAGAACACGGCGGGATCATCGTGCACGGCGCCAAGCTGCTGTATGCGTTCGCCGAGGCGACGGTTCCCAAGATGACCGTCATCACGCGCAAAGCGTATGGTGGCGCATATTGCGTGATGGCAAGCAAACACATCCGGACCGACATCAACTTGGCTTGGCCGACGGCCGAGATAGCGGTCATGGGAGCGGACGGCGCGGTCGAGATTCTCTACAAGAAAGAGCTAGCCGCAGCGGAGGATCCCGCACGGTTGAAGCAGCAGATCGTCACAGAGTATCGAGAGAAATTCGCCAACCCGTTTGTCGCGGCGGAGCGGGGTTACGTGGACGCGGTGATCGAGCCGGCGGACACGCGTCGGCGCCTGATCACGGCACTGCGCATGTTGGAGACGAAAGTCGACACGATGCCGTCGAAGAAGCACGGCAACATCCCTCTGTGAGCAGGCCCACACTGTCGGCGAAGCGCAGAGGACAGCCTGCTGTCCCGGCTTTCGAGTATCCTTGTTGTTCGCCTCCCGACTGGATGAGGAGGTCTCGTGGGCTCTGAGCCGCCCGTTTTTCGAAAGGTGCTCATCGCGAACCGCGGCGAGATCGCCCTGCGTGTGATGCGAGCCTGTCGTGATCTCGGCATTCCGTCCGTTGCCGTCTACTCGAGCGTCGACCGCGCGGCACCTCACGTCAGGATGGCTCAGGAGGCGCATGAGATCGGCCCCGCTCCGGCCTCGGAATCTTACCTGCGCATCGATCGGCTGCTGGATGTTGCGCGCAAGAGCGGCGCCGAGGCGATTCACCCGGGCTACGGTTTTCTCGCGGAGAATGCAGAGTTCGCCCAGGCCTGCGAGGAAGCCGGCGTGGTGTTCATCGGACCGCCAGCCACAGCGATGCGAGCGATGGGCGACAAGGTCAGCGCACGTGAGCTGATGGCACGAGCCGGTGTTCCGGTCGTGCCAGGAAGCGCAGCGTTCCGCGGCGAGCCCGGCGACGCCCACGCCGCAGTCGAGCCCGTCGGCTACCCACTGATGATCAAGGCCGCCGCCGGCGGGGGCGGCAAAGGGATGCGTGTCGTCGAGCGGCCGTACGAGCTCGAGCGGTCGCTCGAGCGGGCGCGCTCCGAAGCGAAAGCGAGCTTCGGTGACGAAACCGTCTACTTCGAACGCTTCCTGCGCCGACCTCGCCACATCGAGGTCCAGGTGCTGTTCGACCGAGAGGGCCGCGGCGTGGCGATTGGCGAGAGGGAGTGCTCGATCCAGCGGCGGCACCAGAAGTTGGTCGAGGAAACGCCCTCACCCGTGGTCGACACCGACACACGAGCGAGAATCGGCGAGTGGGCTTTGGCAGCGGCAGCGGCGGTGGGCTACGTGAACGCAGGCACTGTCGAGTTCCTACGGGACGAAGACGGCTCGTTTTACTTCATGGAAATGAACACGAGACTCCAGGTCGAGCACCCGGTGACCGAGGAGGTTTACGGGATCGATCTCGTCAGCGGCCAGATTCGCGTCGCCGCCGGCGAGCGCCTGCCTTTCTCACAAGAGCAACTCGTTCCTCGTGGTCATGCGATCGAATGCCGGCTGACGGCAGAAGACCCCGAGCACAATTTCCTGCCGTGTCCTGGGCGCATCGAGGCGGTACGCATCCCCTCGGGGCCGGGGATCCGAGACGACTCGGCCGTAGCTCCTGGCTACACGATTCCGGTGCACTATGACCCGATGGTGGCCAAGCTGATCGCTCACGGTGCCGACCGGAGTGAATCTATCCCGCGCATGCGACGGGCCCTCGACGAGTATCGGCTCGAGGGATTGACGACGAACATCCCGTTCCTGCGCCGGTTGATGGACCATCCGGCCTTCATCGCCGGGGATCTGCACACAGGCTTTCTGGACCAGTATGGCGAGGGACTGTTGGCCAGCGAACCCGACGGCGATCTGGACGAGGTTGCCCTGCTCGCCGCAGCGATTCACAGCTATCGCCGCCGGGTCGAGTCGGCGCTCGAGCACGGCCAGAGCCAGTCGGCGACGAACGGCTCGCAATGGCTCCGGCTCGGCCGCATGCGAGCGCTGAGGGGTCAGCGATGAGATTCAAGGGGTATCTCGGTGAGAACGACTACGACATCGTCGTCGAGCCGGTTGAAGGAGGCTATCGTGTGAGCCTCGGCGAGAGCGTGCATCACGTGGACACCACGCCGCTCGAGGCGTCCTGCTACTCACTACTGATCGACGGGCGATCCTACGAGGTGTCGGTGCGTGCCGGAGAACACGACCAGCTCGCGGTGCACCACGAAGGAAACGTGCATCACGTGCGCATCGTCGATCCACTCGCAGCCGCGGCCAGTGCCTCGTTCGCCGGCAGTGGCACAGCCGAGGTCAGGGCCGTCATGCCCGGTCGCGTCGTCAAGGCTCTCGTGCGGGAAGCCGATCAGGTCGTCGAGGGCCAGGGCCTCGTCGTCCTGGAAGCCATGAAAATGGAAAACGAG
>CP070706.1:1459651-1469940 GCA_020350085.1 Acidobacteriota bacterium | reverse complement strand
CCGGAGCAGGGCTTCGTCTTCGTCTGGCCCGAGCAGGAGCCGGTCGCGCTCGAAGCGGGGTTTCCGAACACGTTAGCCAGCTTTCCCGAGCTGGCGAGCCTCGGTCCGTCGCTGATCACGCGGGTGACGCACGTGGCGCGCGTGGGCCGGGAGCAGCCCTCGCCCGCCGACCGGCTCGAGCGGGTCTCCCGCTGGCTGCTGCTGGCCGCGCTGGCGCTGGTCGCCGGTGTGCTGCTGCTGTTGCTTCGTCGCACCCTCGCGAAGCGTTGAGCCGACCCGCTTGCGGCAAGGACGCGGAGGGGTGGGCCCGATTCTTGTGGCTGGAGGGTTTTTCGCGGCATACACTTTCCGTCGTTGCTGCTGGGTCGCGCCGCTCGTATCTATAGGTAGGCCCCGCGTGCGTCGGAAGCGCTTTCGAGCCCGTCCGCTCGAGCACCACGATGTTCGTGTACCTCGGGGCACGGAGATTTCGATGGCTCGGCTGCGACTCGTTCGCCCCTGGTGGATGATCCTTCTGCTCGTCGCGCTTGGCGTGCTGGCGCCGCTGAGCCTTGCTGTGGCTGCTGAGTTCTCGCCGGTCCAGGCGCCGCGCGGCCACCGCTCGACGATCCAAAAAGCGCTCTCCGAGCGGATCGCCGCGCTGCAGAGCCCATCGCCCTCGGCGTTCGCTCCGGGTATCGACGCCGACGTCGACAGCGACGGCGTGGAAGATGCCGTCGACAACTGTCCGTTCACGAGCAACAGCGATCAAGCCGACGGGGACGGCGACGGACTCGGAACGGCTTGCGACAGCTTCGATTCCGGCGGTCCGCTGACGTTCGGCGCCGAGGTGCGCTTGCCGGAGCCAGACTCGGCCTCCTCGTTCGAGCATTTCCCGCTCGATATCGGCGTCGCTCCCGATGGCACGATTCACATCTTGCTCGGCACGGCCGATCTCAGCACCGGTGCGCCTCGCAATCTCTGGTTGACGGAGAGCAGCGACGGCGGCTCGAGCTGGTCGTCGCCGGTCAAGGTCAACGGGCACGACAACGTCTTCTGGTTCACCTATGCCGACATGGCGATCGACGATTCGGGGCGGATCTTCATCAGCTACGACACGTCGGCCGGTGCCGTGGTGCTCCGTAAGAGCCTCGACGGCGGTTCGTCGTTCAGCACGATCTCGATCGCCGGAGCGGGCTCGACGGCCGGCTTCAACGCCGTGGCCGCGTTGGGGGGCTACGCCTACGTCGTCTGGGAAACCCCGACCTGCTTTCCGGACAACCTGGGCCGGATCCGCATGCGTCGCAGCACGGACGGCGGCGCCACATTCGAGGCGGCGACCGACATCCGAGGCGACGGTTCGTGCATCCCGGAGATCACGATCGCCCCTTCGGACGAACACGTGCACCTCGTCTACGCCGACGAGCAAGTGGTCACCTTCACGGCGCTGTCGACGAGCACCAATCGCGGCATCACCTGGGGCTCGGCCGTGCAGGTGCGTGACTCGGACGGCTCGGGCGTCAGGCTCGTGTTTCCGATGCTGATCGAGGAAGGCTCGGCCGGGGAGCTATTCACCGGCTGGGTCGAGCGCGACGGGGATGCGGGCGGCACGAACATCAGCTACTTCGACTTCTACGCCGATCGCAGCCTCAACAACGGCGTGTCGTTCAACACCGACGTCGTGCTGACGCAAAACATTCTCAATGCCAACTTCGACTTGATTCCCGGCAGCGAGCAGTGGGATCTCACGACGCTCTCGAACGGCAACTCGCTGTACGTGCTGCGCGACGGCGTGCAAGACGGCCGGCACGTGTACTACTCGCGATCGACCGACAGCGGCGCCAGCTACACGCAGCGCCAGCCGGTCACCCCGGCGCAGAGCGACTTCAACGAGTGGTTCCCCGTCATCACGCGGACGGCCAGCGACGCGACGCTCGTCGCCTTCTCGCGCTTCCAGCTCAGTCAGTTCCTGCCCTCGGTGCCGTACTTCACGAAGTCTTCGGGCGAGCCGGTCGAGGTTTCCGGCGTGCTCTGGAACAGCAAGACCGAGCTGGCCTGGAACGCGTCGTCGTCGAGCTACGACATCACGCGCGGGGACGTGTCGTCGCTGCGCTCGAGTGGCAATTTCTCCGGTGCAGGCGTGCTCTCGTGCGATCAGGTGGCGAGCACGGTCACTGATCTCGACGAGCCGGCCAACGGTGCGGGATTCTACTATCTCGTCCGCGGGCGCGAGGGCGCGGTGCGCGGCACCTGGGGCACGGCCAAGCGCGACTCCGAGATCACCGCCTGTAACTGACGATTTCCGGTTTGGTCTACCCGTGTGGCGACGGCGCTCGCCCTGTCAGACCGGCGCGCAGCGCCGGATGGCTCGCGCTGCGCGCGAGTCTGACAACGCAAGCGTTGTCGCCACAGCCGTTGTGCGACGCGGTGGGGTGCGGTAGAACACGCCGGTGAGCGCGCTGTGGCCCGAGGGGAAGGACTTCGCCTTCTCGATTTTCGACGATACGGATCTCGCCACGCTCGAGAACGTCGGGCCCGTCTACGCACTGCTGAGCGAGCTCGGCTTCTTGACGACGAAATCGGTCTGGCCGCTCCGCGGCGAGGGGAGACCACGCATCGGCGGGGCGACCTGCGAGGACGAGGACTACCTCGCGTGGGTGCGTGAGCTGCAAGCACGCGGCTTCGAGATCGGCCTGCACAACGTCGCGTATCACACCTCGAGCCGCGAGCAGACGATCTTCGGGCTCGATCGGTTCCGCGAGCTGTTCGGCCACGACCCCTACACGCTGGCCAACCACGCCGGCTGCCGGGAGTCGATCTACTGGGGCAGCGCGCGCCTGAGCGGCATGCAGCGCTTGGTCTACGACGTGCTGCTGCGAGGTCGTCGAAAAGGCCAGTTCGAAGGCCACGTCGAAAGCAGCCCGCTTTTTTGGGGCGACATCTGCCGCGAGCGGGTCAAGTACGTCCGCAACTTCGTCTTCGGCCAGATCGACACGCTCGCGGCCTGCCCGCCGATGCCGTATCACGATCCCACGCGCCCACACGTTCGCTACTGGTTCGCGTCCTCCGAGGGGCCGGAGGTGCGCTCGTTCAACGCCATGCTCTCCGAGGCCAATCAGGACCGGCTCGCCGCCGCCGGCGGCGCCTGCATCATGTACACCCACTTCGCGGCCGGCTTCTGCGGGCCCGAGGGGCTCGATCGGAGTTTCCGCGAGCTGATGACGCGCCTCTCGAGGCTCAACGGCTGGTTCGTGCCGGTCCATCGCCTGCTCGATCATCTGCTCGAGACCCGCGGCCCGCTGCAGCTCGGCCGCCGCCAGCGCGCGCGGCTCGAGCGGCGCTGGCTGGCTCACAAGCTCCGCACCCGCGGGACGAGTTGACGACGCGATGCGCCTCGTGATCGAGCCTTACGAGCAGCGCCACGTGCCGGCCGTGCGGGCGTTCAACCAGCGTGTCCTCGCCGGCGGCGATCCGGCGCAGTTTCCCGAATCCCCCGTGCCGCGCTGGCTTCCGCCTCGCGAGGGAATCCCGGTCTACCAGCAGATGTTCGTCGCGCTCGAGGGCGAGGAGGTCCGCGGCGCCTACATGCTCAAGCCGCAGGCGTTCGCGATCAACGGCCGCACCGAGACGCTGGCCCACCTGCAGCTGCCGATCTCGGAGGGCGTCGCCGACGAGCGCTTCGCTCTCGTCGGACTGCTGCTGCTCAAGGATGCTCAACGGCGTCACCCGCTGTTGTTCGGCCTCGGCGGCGGCGGTTACCGCGAGGCGATCATCAAGCTGCTCGGCATCTTGAAGTGGAAACGGATCGCCTGTCCGTTTCTGTTTCGCGTGGTGCGGCCGGCGCGCTTCTTGCACGGAATCGTTTACTTGAGAAAGTCCCCGGCGCGCCGGCTGCTTCTCGACGCGCTCGCCTTCAGCGGCCTCGGTTGGGCCGGCCTCAAGACGGTCCAGGCGCTCAAGCGGCAGCCGGCACGCCGGCCCGCGCGCCGCGTGCCGCTCGCGCGGTTCGGCCACGAAGCCGACGAGATCTTCCAGCGCGCGACGGACCAGTACGCCGTCGTCGCCGTGCGGGACGCACTGATTCTCAACACGCTCTACCCGCCGGAAAGCGAGCGCTTCCTGAAGCTGCTCGTCGAGCGCGACGGCAAACCGCTCGGCTGGGCGGTGCTCCTGGACACGCCGATGCACGGCCACAAGCAGTTCGGCCATCTGCGCGTCGGGACCGTCGTCGATTGCTTGGCCGTTCCCGGTGAGGAGCAAACGCTCGTCGAGACGTTGACCGGCCTCTTGGAACGCCGCGGAGTCGATCTGATCGTGACCAATCAGCTCCACCGAGACTGGTGTGCGGCGTTTCGTAACTGCGGCTATCTTGAGGGGCCGTCGAACTTCGTTTTCGCGGCCTCGCGGCCGCTCGATGAGCGGATCGCCCCGTTCCAGCAGAACGTGCACCGAATCCACATGACACGGGGCGACGGCGACGGGCCGATCCACCTTTGAAGTTTGATGTTCGAGGGAGAGCGAACATGCCAGCAACGGATCAGATCGCGCAAAAGGTGATCGCGGTGATCACGGAGACCCTGCACGCGAAGGGCAAGACGGACACGGACGTGAGCCTGGACTCGCCCGTCGACCGGCGGCTGGGGCTCGATTCGTTGGACTGGGCGACCGTCGTGGTGCGCCTCGAAGAAGAGACCGGCGTCGATCCGTTCCAGGAAGGCCTCTCGCGCGAGCTGAACACGATCGCCGATCTGGTCGAGCTGTACGCCGCGGCCGCCGGCTGAGCGGGAGGGGGCTGGCGCCGTGATCGGCAAGCACCTGAGCCAGGCACTCGACGGCCCACGCGATCGGATCGCCCTCGTCTACGGCGAGAAGAAGTTCAGCTTCGGCGAGCTGGCGGAGCGCGCCGAAGCCTTGCGAAACCGCTGGCGCGAGCTGGCCGGCCGGCGCGTGGGCGTGGCGATCCACCGCCCCGACGCGTTCATTCCCGCCGTTACGGCTCTCGACGGGCTCGGCGCGCACGCGTTTCTCGTCGGCCAGCGCAACGACACCGAGATCGACGAGCTGAAGGGCGACTTCGGATGGTACCGCGTGCTGCGCGAAGCCGATGTCGACGCGACCCCTCTCGGTGAAGCTTCCGGGGCGCCGCCGATCGGCGAGACGGTCGGCATGGTCACGCTGCTCACCTCGGGCACGACCGGAAAGCCGAAGGCGGCCAATCACTACTGGAGCTCGCTCGGCGCGCCCGTGCGCTACGACGATCGGTTTCGCGATAAGCGCTGGTTGTGCGCCTACTCGTTTCACCTTTATGCCGGCACGCAGGTGTTCTTGCAGGCGCTGATCAGCTGGGCCGCACTCGTCGTCCCGCCCGAGCTCGAGCCGCGCCGCATCGCGCGGCTGCTGCACGAGGCCGGCGTGACGCACGCCTCGGGAACGCCGACGCTGTTTCGGCAGATTCTGCTGTTCGGCGCCAAGGACGATCTCGCTCGCTGCAGCCTGGAGCAAATCACGCTCGGTGGCGAGGCGGTGCCGCAGCCGCTTCTGGACGAGCTGACGCGCGTGCTGCCGCAAACACGCCTCGTTCACATCTACGGCTCGTCGGAGATGGGCCGGCTGTTCGTCGTCACCGACCGGCAAGAAGGCTTCCCGGCGCGCTTTCTCGAAGATTCGCCCGAGCCGAACGTCGAGCTGAAGATCGTCGACGGAGAGCTTTGGGCGCGAAGCCGCGTCAACGCGATGATCGGCTACGACGGCCAGAAGAACGTTTCCGACGTCGATGAGGGCTGGTTCGCCACCGGAGACCTCGTCGAGCGCGTCGGCGAGCGGGTGCTGTGGCGCGGGCGCCGCAGCGACATGATCAACGTCGGTGGGCGCAAGGTGATGCCCGGCCCGGTCGAGCGGGTGCTGCGCGCCGTGCCCGGCGTGGCGGATGTGCGCGTGTATGCCAAGCGCAGCTCGATCGTCGGCCAGCTCGTCGCGGCCGACATCGTGCTGGCCAAGGGGGCCGTCGAGGCCGACGTGCGCGCGGCGATCGCACGGGCAGCTGAGACCGAGCTCGTCGAGCACGCCCGGCCGCGGATCGTCAACATCGTCGGCGAGCTCAGACGCAGCGAGGCGTTCAAAGTCCTGCGAAGGGAAGAGTCATGAGCGAAGGTCCGATCGTTCTGCTCAGCGGGGGCAGCCGCGGCCTGGGGCTGGTCTTGGCGCGACACCTGCTCGCCAGCGGCTTTCGCGTCGCGACGTTCAGTCGCAAGCCGAGCGATGCGCTCGACTCGGCGAGGGCTGAGCATGGTGAGAAGCTGCGCGTGATGGTCGGCGACATGGCCGATGCGGACAGTCTGCGCCCCATCGTCAGCGAGGTCGAGCGAGATTTCGGCCCGATCGAGGCGCTCGTCAACAACGCCGGGATAGCCCACGCGGGGCTGCTGGCCACCATGCCGCCGGCCGAGATCGAACGAATGATCGCGATCAACCTGACGGGCGCCTTGCTGCTGGCGAGACTGGTCGTCAGGAAGATGATCGTCCGCTCGCGCGGCAGCGTGATCAACATCTCCTCTATCATCGGCCAGCGCGGTTACTCCGGGCTTGCGGCCTACTCGGCGACCAAGGCCGGCCTCGACGGGATGACGCGCGCGCTGGCGCGCGAGCTCGGCGAGCGTCAGATCCGCGTCAACGCGATCGCGCCGGGCTATCTCGAAACAGAACTGACCGACGAGCTGACCGAGACCCAGCGCGAACAGATCGTCCGGCGCACGCCACTCGGCCGGCTCGGCACGGCCGAGGACATCGCGGGAACGGTGCTGTTTCTGCTCTCGCCGGCCTCGGCGTTCATTACCGGCCAGACGTTCGTCATCGACGGCGGCATCACCTGCTGAGCGGCATCCCAGCGAGGATCACCGCCTCGGGAGGACAGCATGTCTCACGCCAACCGTATTCTCGTGATCTTGACGCTCGTTCTCATTGCCCCCGCAGGACTCGCCGGTTTCGAGCAGGACTTCACCGGCGCGACGCTGCGCGTCGATTACTATCACAGCGGCACCGCGAGCGAGGAGCATTTCAGTCTCGATCGCGCGCGGGTCGAGGGGCCGTGGCCGGGAAGCCGCACGCAGCTGATCGACACGACCAACCTCGGCAAGTACTTGGTCGAGATCGTCGATCTCGACACCAACCGCACGCTCTACACGCGCGGGTTTGCCAGCATCTACGGCGAGTGGGAGACGACCGGCGAGGCGCAAGCGGGCATCTGGCGCACGCTCGCCGAGGCTGTTCGCGTTCCCGAGCCGCGCCGTGCGTTCCAGCTCCGGCTGCGAAAGCGCCAGCCGGATCAGAGCTTCGCCGAGATCTGGCAGCTGACGATCGACCCCGCGTCGCGCTTCGTAGACCGCGCCCCGGTGCCGCGGCGCGAAGTGTGGAGCCTGCTTGCCAGTGGGGATCCGGCGACCAAGGTCGATCTGCTGCTGCTCGGCGATGGCTACGCGGGATCACAGCGTGACAAGTTCGAGAACGACGCGCAGCGGCTGATGGGGGAGCTGTTTGCCGTCGAGCCGTTCACCTCGCGCAAGGCCGACTTCAACGTCCACGCGATCTTCACGTCCGCCGAGTACGAGGGAATCTCCCGCCCGCGCGCCGGCACGTTCCGTAACACGCCGCTCGGCGTGCGCTACAACTCGTTCGATTCGGAGCGCTACATCCTGACGATGGACGATCGCGGCTGGCGAGACGTCGCGGCATCCGCCCCGTACGAGACGGTCGTCATTTTGGTCAACGACCGGCAGTACGGGGGAGGGGGCATTTTCAACCTGTATGCCACGCTGGCCGTCGACTCGGCGTTCAGTCCGTATCTCTTCGTCCACGAGTTCGGCCACCACTTCGCCGGGCTGGGCGACGAGTACTACACCTCGGACGTGGCCTACGAAGAGCTTCCAGGGCCCAGGGTCGAGCCGTGGGAGCCGAACATCACCGCGCTTCTCGAGCCCGAAGCGCCCAAGTGGGCTCGCTTCGTCGAGGACGGCACGCCGCTGCCGACGCCCTGGGACAAGAAGCAGTACGAGGAGGCCTCGCGGGCGATCCAAGAGCGGCGCCGAGCCCTGCGCGCCGCGGGCGCCCCGGAAGAGGAACTCGAGGCGCTGTTTCGCGAGGAACGAGCGCAGTTCACGGAGATGCTGGTCAGCCAACAGTATGCCGGCCGCGTCGGCGCGTTCGAGGGTGCGGGCTACGAAGCCACGGGCCTGTACCGTCCGTCCGTCGATTGCATGATGTTCACGCGCAACGAGGTTGGTTTCTGCGCCGTCTGTGCGGCGGCCATCGAACGCGTGATCGATCTCTACGTCCGTTAGCTCGCGCTGGCTCGCGTTAGCTCGCATTAGCTCGGATGTCGTTGACACTTCGCTTCAACTAGGACACCATCGGATCCACTCATCGCGTCGCTCGCCCGTCGGTAACTGCCGGCGCGGCGCGAGATCGAGTCATGGACGACCCGTCGAGACGTCCGGCACCAGCTCGTGACAACCCGCGAGATGTGCCCCTTCTCTGCCGAGAACGGGAGGAATCGTGATGAAGCGTTTCTGGTTCGTTGTCGTTATCGTCGCCGGGGTCGCTTTGTTCGCAGCCGCCGGCGCGGCCGAGCCCTCGTCACCCCCTCTGGGCCTGCCGGCCGTGCCGATCCCGGCGGACAACCCACAGAAGGCCGAAAAGATCGCCCTCGGCGACAAGCTGTTTCACGACAAGCGATTCAGCTCGACGGGCGAGGTCAGCTGCGCGACCTGCCACGCCGCGGAGAAAGGCTTCACCGACTCTCCGCTGAGCGTTTCGGAAGGGATCAACAAGCTGACCGGCACGCGCAATGCGCCGACCGTGGTCAACTCGGCGTACTTCACCAAGCTGTTTTGGGACGGTCGCTCGCCGACTCTGGAAGATCAGGCGCTGCATCCGTTCGTGAACCCGGTCGAGATGGGCCTGAAGGACCACCATCCGATTCTCGAGATCGTCCGCACCGACCCCGAATACGTCAAGAAGTTCAATGCCGTCTTCGGTAAGTCGGGCGATGCGATTACCATGACCGAGGTGACCCAAGCGATCGCTGCCTTCGAGCGCACGCAGATCGCGGGCAACTCGCCATTCGACCGCTGGTACTTCGCCGGTGAAAAGGACGCGCTCACCGAGGCACAAAAGCGCGGCTTCGAGCTGTTTGTCAACGAAGGCCGCTGCGTGTCGTGCCATCTGATCGAGCAGACCCAGGCGCTGTTCACCGATAATCGCTTCCACAACGTGGGCGTCGGGATCAACGACATCCAAGCCGACGTTCCCGAGCTCGCCGGAGAGTTCTTGAAGGCCGAAGCGACGCTCTCGGAAGTCGACGTCAAGGTCCTGACCGACAAGCGAACATCCGAGCTCGGCCGCTTCGCCGTCTCGCGCGGGTTCGACGACCTCGGCGCGTTCAAGACGCCCACGCTGCGCAACATCGACGTCACCGCGCCGTACATGCACGACGGCGGCCTGGCGACGCTGCGCGAGGTCATGGACCACTACAACAACGGAGGCGTCACGAACGCCGAAGATCCGGTCAACGATTTCTTGAGCGGGGGGATCCGCCCGCTGAACCTCTCCGACGAGCAGATCGACGATCTCATCGCGTTCATGGAAGCGCTGACCAGTCCCGAATTCGCCCACTTGGCCCAGGCGGCCGGCACCGAGTAGTGGAGGCAGCCATGTGTAAATGCCACACGAATCGTCGCGAGTTTCTCAAAAGCATCGGAGGCGGCGTCGGGGCGCTCGCCGCGGTCAGCACGCTGCCGCTGAGCATGGTCGAGCTGGCTTTTGCCGATCCGAAGAAGAACTTCACCTTCGCGTACATCTCCGATTCCCACATCCAGCAGATTTCGGGCGCGAAATTCGTCCGCAACTGGGACCGCGGGCTGATCCGCGCCGTCGCCGAGACGAACCTGCTGCAGCCGAGGCCCGACTTCGTCGTCTTCGGCGGCGATCTGGCCCAGCTCGGCAAGAAGGAAGAGCTCGATCACGGCGCCCAGATGCTGGCCAAGCTCGACTACGAGTATCGCTGCGTGATGGGCGAGCACGACTACTACCTCGACCTCGGCGAGTACTGGTCGGAGCTGTTCGGCCCCCACTACTACAGCTGGGACCACAAAGGCGTTCACTTCGTCACGCTCAACAGCATCTTGACCTACGACGAGTGGACTCACGAGCGCTGGCCGACCGCCGAGCAGCGGATGCTGGAGATGGCCGGGCTCGACAACCCGAACGGCTCGCCGTTCATGGTCGGCGAGAAGCAGCGTGAGTGGCTCCGGCGCGAT
>CP070706.1:1454514-1459551 GCA_020350085.1 Acidobacteriota bacterium | reverse complement strand
GGGGGCTTTTTTCGCTGCGAGACCTCGACAGGAATGATCTCGCGCTCCAACCGACCGCTTTCTCTCGCGTGCGCGGCCTTGCGCTGTGAGTGGTAGGCGAACTCGTCCTGATCTTCACGGCTGATCCGGAATTCCGAGGCAACGTTCTCGGCCGTCTCGCCCATCGACTCGGCGCCGTATTGCTCTCGCATCCGCGAGTTCACGAATCGCCAGCCGAGACTCGTGTCGAAGATCTGCACCTGCCGCCCGAACGGCGTCTCGCTCTTCGACAGCACGAATGGGGCCCGGGTCATCTGCTCGACGCCGCCGGCGACGATGAGCTCGGCTTCTCCGAGTCGGATGGCACGTGCCGCGCTGACCGTGGCGCTCATTCCCGAAGCGCACAGCCGATTCACCGTCTCGCCCGGCACGCTGGAGGGCAGACCGGCCAAAAGCAGTGCCATACGCGCTACGTTGCGATTGTCTTCACCGGCCTGATTGGCGCAGCCGAGCACGACGTCGTCGATGGCGGGCGGATCTATCGTCGGGTTGCGCTCGAGAATCACACGGATCGGCAGTGCGGCGAGATCGTCCGCTCGCACGGTTGCCAGCGTGCCGCCGAGCTTGCCGATCGGCGTGCGGATCGCATCGACGAGAAAAGCTTCTCTCATGGCGTTCGATCACCTCTTTGGTGACTCGATGGAGATCACCGGTGGTAGGCTTTCGGTCAGTAGAACGTGAGGTCTTCGCGTACCATGCGGCGCAATAGCGGGCTCGGCCGGTAGCGGTCTTCCCCATACTCGTGTTGAAGCTGCGTCAGTCGCGCCAGGACCCGTTCCAGACCGATCTCGTCGGCCCAGCGCAACAATCCCTTCGGATAATTCACTCCCTTCGTCATCGCCAGATCGATATCCTGGACGCTGGCGACGTTCCAGAACACCGCGTCCACCGCCTCGTTGATCAGCATCGTCAGAATGCGGGCCGAGATCGAGTTGGCCAGCCCGCTGTCCCTTACTGGCTCTGGCCGGTCGGACGACGGAGCGTGGTCGTAGTACCCTCGCCCCGTCTTGCGGCCCAACAGGCCCGCTTCGACCATGCGCTTCTGCGTGAATGACGGCCGGTAGCGCGGATCGTAGAAGAACGCTGCGAAAACCGTCTCCG
Source organism: Acidobacteriota bacterium (assembly GCA_020350085.1). Classification (GTDB taxonomy): domain Bacteria; phylum Acidobacteriota; class Polarisedimenticolia; order J045; family J045. The sequence continues at coordinate 1,458,411 of CP070706.1, read as the reverse complement.
TCACGGCATAGTTGATGTCGATTCCGATCAGATCCATCAGCTCGAACGGTCCCATGCGGAAGCCGCAGACCTTCTTCATCGCCCAATCGATCGTCGCTACATCGGCTAGGCCTTCATCGAGAACTCGAAGGGCTTCACCATAGAACGGTCGAGCGATCCGATTGACGATGAAGCCGGGCGTGTCTCTGGCAACGACCGTCGTCTTGCCCCAGCCGTCGACCAGGCTTCGTGCCCGAGTCAGCGTTTGTTCCGCCGTCTGCAGCGCCGGTACGACCTCGACCAGTGGCATCAAAGCAGCAGGATTGAAAAAGTGAAGTCCTATGCAGCGCTCATGACACGCCGTGCTGGCAGCGATGGCCGTCACGGAAAGTGAAGATGTGTTCGTGGCGATCACAGCGTCCGGCCCGACCGTTTTCTCGACCGCATGGAACAGCTCGCACTTGGCCTGCAGATCCTCGATGATCGCTTCGATGACGAGATCGGCGTTGCCGAGATCGTCGATGGACGGTGTGAATCGAATCCGTCCAGCAATCGCGTCTGCCTCGCTCGCCGTCAGGCGATTCTTCTCCACCTGTCGTGCGAGGATCTTCTCCAGCCCGGAGCGAGCGTTCTCACGCGCCGATTCGCTGAGATCGTAAACGACCACCGGATGGCCGTTCGTCGCGGCAACTTGAGCGATACCAGCACCCATCGTGCCCGCGCCGATCACGCCGATCGGAAGCTGATCGCCGCGCGTCATGGGTCAGTTCCCTTTGAACTGGGGCTTGCGCTTGCCGAGGAACGCTTGGACGCCTTCTTTGTAGTCTTCGGTCTCGCCTGCCGCGGACTGCAGATCGGCCTCGAAGCCGAGCTGTGTTTCGAGGTCATTTGCAAACGAGCGATTAAGGGCACGCTTGGTCAGCCCGAGCCCCTTCGTCGGCTGCGTCGCGAGATGCACCGCGAGGCCCAGCGCCTCCTGCTCGAGCACCGAGCTGGGCACGATCTTGTAGATCAAACCGGCCTCGAGTGCCTGGCGCGCCGTGATCTTTTCACCGAGCATCATCATCTCCGTCGCCCTGGCGAAGCCAACGAGGCGCGGCAAGAAGAACGTCCCCCCGCCGTCCGGGATCAGTCCGATCTTGGTGAACGCTTGCAGAAACGATGCCTCTTCGGCTGCGACAACGAGATCACACGCGAGTGCGATGTTCGCTCCCACTCCGGCAGCGACGCCGTTGACGGCACACACGACCGGCTTTTCCAGTTGGCGAATCCTGCGGACGATCGGGTTGTAGCTCGTGCGGACGATCTCGCCGATGTTGGGAGGCGCGGATCCGTCCGGCGGTACCGCCTCGGCGAGATCCTGACCCGCGGAGAACGCCCGTCCGGCACCGGTCAGGTAGACCGCCCGCACGGTGGCGTCGTCACGAGCCTCGTCGAGCGCTGCCTGCAGCTCGAGGGCCATCGGCCGGTGGAAGCTGTTGAGCACCTCGGGACGAGACAGCGTGATCTTCGCCACGCTGCGCTCGAGCTCGTACTTGATGAACTGATACGCCATCGACCTCGGCCTCCGCATTCGCTCGCGACGCAGCTTCGTCGGTAGAATCACCGCGGATTCCGGCGCGTTGTGGAGCCCGGTTCCTGGCCACAGGCCTCGTCGAGGTTGCCAGGATCCGAGCGGAAACGCCCCGTCAATGCCAGATCAGGGAGCATAGCACCCGGCAGCGAGAGGCGAGTCGGATTCGCCTCGCTTTTGCCTTTCGGCTCGTGCAGGATCTGGGCGGTGCCAAGACGCGATGGAGACCGTTCCGAGGACGGTGTCTGAGGTGACGGGATGGAGGAAAGGAGCGCGGTGAGAGAGCCTCGGGTCGATCCGGACTTCGACTGGCGCCAGATAGCGCGGACAGTGCTGATTTCGCGCGCGATGGACCACCTCGAGGAGACGCGGCTCGTTCCCGAGGGGAAGGTGCTCTACCAGTTCTCGGCGCGCGGCCACGACGTGCCCCAGGTCATCTTGGCCTCGCTGCTGACCGAGCCGTACGACGCCGTCGGAGCCTACTACCGGTCGCGACCGATGTTGCTGGCGCTCGGCCTCTCCAGTGAAGAGGCGCTCGCTGGCCCGCTGGCGCGATCGGGTGGATTCAGCGACGGACGGGACATCGGCGTGGTCTGCAATCTGCCGTCCCGTGGAGGCGCTTCGGTACTGCCGATGGCTGGCGAAGTCGGCTCGCAGTACACCCCCGCGGCAGGCTGGGCTCAGGCGCTCACGTATCGGCATCGTCATCTCGAAGACGAACGCTACGCGAGGTCGATCGCCGTCGTGCACGGAGGTGACGGCTCGATCGCGACCAATGGTTTCTGGTCGTGTTTGACGATGGCGACGACGCTCGAGCTGCCGCTGCTGTTTTACATCGAGGACAACGCGTACGGGATATCCGTCCCGGGGCACTTCCAGACACCGGGCGGGAACATCGCAGAAAACTTGCGCTCGTTCGGTGGGTTGCTGGTCCTCGACGGCAGTGGCTCGGATGTCGGGGGGTGCGCCCGGCTGATGACGCAGGCCGTACGACACGTGCGTGAGCAGCGCCGGCCGGCGCTGCTCAGGATCACCGTGCCGCGTCTTTCCGGACACTCGGGGCAGGACACTCAGGCGTACAAGAGCACGCAGCTGCTCGAAGAAGAACGCGCCCGCGATCCGCTGGCCAAGCTGGAGCAGTATGTCGTTCCCGCGGTGATGACCAACGACGATTGGGAGCAGCTCGGCGCTGAAGCGGACAGCGAAGTAGAGCACGCGGTCGAGTGCGCCTTGGCGCGTCCGCAGCCAGACCCGAAGCGGATCCTACGCTTTCGTTTGTGCGAGACCGGGCCTGACGGCGAGCCGGAGCTGCAGCAGTTCGGCGGCCTCGCTGCTGAAAACCACGCCTTTCCGGCCAGCTCGGAGACGCCGCAGCCGGAGCCGACTCGAATCAACATGCTGACCGCGATCCGCCGAGCGCTCGACTACGAGCTGAAGACCAATCCCAAGCTGCTCGTTTTTGGTGAAGACGTCGGACCCAAGGGCGGCGTGCACGCGGCAACGATGGGACTTCAGGAGGTTTACGGCGAGCATCGCGTGTTCGACACGAGCCTGTCCGAAGAAGGGATCATCGGTAGGGCTGTCGGCATGGCGATCGCGGGGTTGATGCCGGTGGCCGAGATCCAGTTCCGCAAGTACGCCGATCCCGCCACCGAGCAGCTACGAAACTGCGGGACGATTCGCTGGCGGACGGCCAATCGTTTTGCGGCACCGATCGTCGTGCGGATGCCGGGAGGATTCGCCAAGTGCGGCGACCCGTGGCACAGCTTCTCGGGCGAGGTCGAGTACGCGCACGTTCCCGGCTGGCAGGTCGCGATCCCGTCCAACGCCGAGGATGCCGTCGGACTGCTGCGTACGGCGATGCGTTGCAGCGACCCGACGATCTTCTTCGAGCATCGCGCGCTGCTCGATGCGCCTTCGGCACGCCGTCCGTACCCGGGTGACCAGTTCGTCATTCCTTTCGGTAGGGCCAGAATCGTACAGCCGGGCAGCGAGCTGACCATCGTCAGCTGGGCCGCGATGGTCGAGCGTTGCGAGCGAGCGGCGAAACAGAGCGGTCTTTCGGTGGAGATCATCGATCTGCGCACGCTGATGCCGTGGGATAAAGACGCAGTCATTCGTTCCGTGAGCAAGACGCACCGCTGTCTGATCGTTCACGAAGACGCGTTGACGGCTGGCTTCGGATCCGAGGTGGCTGCGGTTCTCGCCAGCGAAGCCTTTCTCCAGCTGGATGCCCCGATTGAGAGAATGGCCGTGCCAGACGTTCCGATTCCCTACAATGTCGGGCTGATGAACGCGGTGCTGCCTGGAGTCGACGACATCGCGACTAAGATCGCCGAGATCGT
>CP070706.1:1448323-1454414 GCA_020350085.1 Acidobacteriota bacterium | reverse complement strand
GACGAGCTACGCCCCCTTGTGGTGCAAGTCGAACTTTTCGTTCCTCGAGGGGGCCTCGCACCCCGAAGAGTTGGTCGAGACCTGTGCCGAGCACGGCTTGCCGGCGCTGGCGATCACCGCTCGGGACGGCGTCGCAGGGATCGTGCGCGCGCACCTGAAGGCCCGCGAGCTGGGCGTGAAGCTGATCGTCGGCTCGGAGATCACGCTCGAGGACGACTCGACACTGATCCTGCTGGTGCAAGACCGCGACGGCTACGCCGAGCTGTGCCGCTTGGTGACGGCGGGCCGGCGGCGCTGTCAGAAAGGTTCGTGCCGCATCCGTTGGAGCGAGGTGTTTGCCTCGTCCGGTGGCTTGCTCGCTCTGTGGGGCGGCGAGCGCAGCCGACTTGCGGCCACGCGGCATCCGGGCGATGTCGCGGGCGAGTTGAAGGACGCTTTTGGTGATCGGCTCTACGCACTCGTCACCCGTCACCGGCGTGCCGAGGAGATCGAGCAGGAGCGCCGCGTGCGCCGCCGCGCCGAGCGCTACGGCCTGCCGCTCGTCGCGGCCAGCGAAGTGCTCTACCACCAGCGCGCGCGCCGGCCGCTCCAAGACGCGCTGACCTGTCTGCGCCACGGTGTGACGCTGGCGTCGGCCGGCCGGTGCACCAAGCCCAACGCCGAGCACGAGCTGAAGACGGGCTATGCGTTCGCGCAGCTCTTCCACGACGAACCGGCCGTCGTTTCCCGAACGCTACAGGTTGCCGAGCGCTGCACGTTCCGCATGGATGAGCTGCGCTATCGCTACCCGTCGGAAAAGCTTCCCGATGGGACGACGTCGTCCGCATGGCTGCGCCAGCTGACTTACGAGGGGGCACGCGGCCGCTACGGCGGCCCTCCTCCGGCCGCCGTCGCCGCCCAACTCGATCGCGAGCTGGCCGTCATCGACGAGCTGGACTACCCGGGCTACTTCCTGACGATGCACGAGATCGTGCGCTTTTGCCGTGAGCAGCAGATTCTTTGCCAAGGCCGCGGCTCGGCGGCGAACTCGGCGGTCTGCTACTGCCTGGGGATCACGGCGGTCGATCCGGTACGCATGGGGCTGCTGTTCGAGCGCTTCATCTCGAAGGAGCGCGCCGAGCCGCCCGACATCGATCTCGACATCATGCACCAGCGGCGGGAAGAAGTGATCCAGCACGTGTACGACAAGAACGGCCGCGATCACGCGGCGATGGTGGCCAACGTCATCCGCTACCGACCGCGCTCGGCGGTTCGCGATCTCGGCAAGGTACTCGGCTTGCCGCAAACGGCTCTCGATCGGCTGGCGAAGCTGCTGCCGCACTACGGGGACATCGACCCGGCGATGCTGCGCCATGCGGGTCTCGATCCGGAGCGCCCATCGATCGTGCATCTGATCGAGCTGGTCAACGAGCTGCTCGATTTTCCACGGCACCTCTCGATTCACCCAGGCGGCTTCCTGCTCGGTCACGAGCCGGTCCACACGCTGGTACCAATCGAAAACGCCGCGATGGAAAACCGTACGGTCATCCAGTGGGACAAATACGACGTCGAGGCGCTGAACCTGTTCAAGGTCGATCTGCTCGGCCTCGGCGCGCTGACGCAGCTCGACATCGCCTTCGAGCTGCTGCGCGAGCATCGCGGGATCGAGCTGTCGATGGCAACGATCCCCCCCGCCGACACGTCGACATACGACATGGTCTGTCGCGCGGACACCGTCGGCGTGTTTCAGATCGAATCGCGCGCGCAGATGGCGATGCTCCCGCGTCTGCGGCCGCGGAATTTCTACGATCTCGTGATCGAGATCAGCATCGTCAGGCCGGGGCCGATCTCGGGCGACATGGTGCATCCGTACTTGAGGCGGCGGCGCGGCGAGGAGCCGGTCGAATACCCCCACCCCAGCCTCGAGCCGGTGCTCGAGAAGACGCTCGGCGTGCCACTGTTTCAAGAGCAGGTGATGCGTCTGGCCGTCGTCGCCGCGGACTACACGCCGGGAGAGGCCGATCAGCTGCGGCGCGACATGGCCGCCTGGCGCCGCACGGGCCGCATCGAGCTGCACAAGGAGAAGCTGATCGCCCGCATGCGCGCGAAGGGGATCGAGCCGGAGTTTGCCGAGCGGGTGTTCCAGCAGATCCGCGGCTTCGGCGAGTACGGCTTTCCGGAAAGCCACGCTGCGAGCTTTGCGCTGATCGCCTATGCGGCGGCGTATCTGAAGTGTCACTATCCGACCGAGTTCGCTTGTGCGCTGTTGAACGCGCAGCCGATGGGCTTTTACGCGCCCTCGACGATCATCGAGGACGCCAAGCACCACGGTGTCGTCGTGCTTCCGGTCGATGTCCTCGCCAGCGAGTGGGATTGCACCGTAGCGACAAGGCTTGCGTTGTCAGACCGGCGCGCAGCGCCGGATATCGCTCGCGCTACGCGCGAGTCTGACAGGGCAAGCCCTGTCGCTACACGGACAAAGTTGCGGATGGGGTTGCGTTACGTTCGCCACCTCGGTAAGGCCGACGGCGAGCGAATTCTCGCCGCGCGCGCGGAAAGGTCGTTTGAGTCCTACGAAGATTTCGTCAGGCGCACGCGGCTTCACGAGAACAAGCTCCGCGCGCTGGCCGAGGCGGGCGCGTTCGACAGCCTCGGCCCCAGCCGGCGCGAAGCGCTGTGGGACGGCCGAAAGCTCGTGCGCACGCGCGATCACACGCTGCCGCTCCGGCACGACGAGCCGGCGCCGGACTTCGAGCCGCTCGATCTGTTCGAGACCATCCGCTGGGACTACGCCGCCACGGACCACAGCCCGCGCGGACACCCGATGGAAGCCGTTCGCGAACAGCTCAGTGCCCAGGGGATCCCGGATGCGCGCTCCGTGGTGTCGATGCCGAACGGCCGGCGCTTGCGCTACGCGGGAGCTGTCATCTGCCGCCAGCGGCCGGGCACGGCCAAAGGGGTCGTGTTCATGACGCTCGAAGACGAGACCGGCTTCGTCAACGTCGTCATCTGGCCCAAGGTGTGGGAAAAGCACGCCGTGCTGGTCAAGAGCCACCCCTTCATCGGTATCACCGGCAAGCTGCAATCAGAGCAAGGCGTGATGCACCTCGTTGCCGAACGCTTTTGGAAGCCGAAGGTCGTCCGCTCACCGGCGACGAAGCGCAGTCGCGATTTTCATTAGGGAGTCTCCCGCGTGGGGGGCGGGCGCAGCTCCGCTAGAGCTTCAGCGTCACGCGCACGATGTTCGTCTCACCGGGGATCGATCCCTGCTGGAAACCGAGCGCCTTGCACAGCTTGAGCATCGTGACGTTCTCGCTCAGCACGTCGCCGAAGATCTCGCCGATACCGCGATTGCGCGCATAATCGATCATGCGCCGCATGAGAAAAATGCCCAGCCCGAGCCCGGTCATCTCCCCGCGAACCAGAATCGCATACTCCGCGCGCTCGTTGTCCGGATCGGCCGTGATGCGCACGACGCCGTAGATGTCGGTCTTGCCGGCGATCCCTCGTTCGGTCAGAACGAACGCCATCTCGCGGTCGTAGTCGATCTGCGTAAAACGCGCGGCCATCACGTGTGTCAGCGTCCGGAGCGGCACGAAAAAGCGCAGCCGGATCTCTTCGGGCGTCAGCTTGGCGAACATGCGGTGAATCGACGGCTCGTCCTCCGGAACGATCGGCCGCAGCAACAGCTGGCGTCCGTCGCCGAGTGTCAATTCATCCTCGAGCTCCTTTGGGTAAGGCCGGATCGTGAGCCGGTCGGTCGGCGATCCGCCCGCCGCGCCGATCTTCACGCGCGCATCGAGCGCGAACACGCCGAACTCGTCGGCCAGCAACGGGTTGATGTCGAGCTCCTTGATCTCGCCGACGTCGACGACGAGCTGCGCGACACGGATCAACGTCAGCGCGATCGCGTCGAGGTGGACCGCCGCCCGATCGCGAAAACCGCGCAGCAACCGGTGGATGCGCGTGCGGGCGATCAGCTCGCGCGCTAGATGCATGTTGAGCGGAGGCAGCCCGATCGCGGTATCGCCGACAGCTTCGGTTGCCGTGCCGCCGTGACCGAACAAGATGATCGGCCCGAACTGCGGATCCTCGCTGACGCCGATGATCAGCTCGTAAGCGTCGGGCCGGTGGACCATCGGCTGCACGGTAAAGCCGCTCACGCGTGCATCCGGCTCGGCTCTCGTCACCCGCTCGAGCATCGCTTGAGCAGCCTCTCGCACGGCCGCGGGCCCGAGCAAGCTGAGTGCCACTCCGCCGACATCGGACTTGTGCGTGATGTCGGGCGAGAGGATCTTGATCGCCACGGGAGCGCCGATCTCAGCCGCGGCGGCGGCGGCGGCCTCCGGAGTCGCGGCCGTGTGCGTTGCGACGACGGGGATGCCGTAGGCGGCCAACACCTGCTTCGCTTCCGGCTCCGTCAGCCAGCTGCGCTGCTCGGACAGTGCCTCGCGGACCAGCTCTCGCACCCTACCGGTATCCGGCGTGAAGTCCTCCGGTACGGAAGGGGGTGTTTCCATCAGCATCTTTTGCCGGCGGCGGTGCTCGACGAGGTACATGAAAGAGCGGACGGCCTGCTCCGGCGTCAGATACGTGGGCACCTTGTGCTGCGCGAACAGGCGCCGCGCTTGCTGAGCCGCCTGATCCCCGACCCAGCTGGTAAACACCGCGACCGGTGCCTTCCTCTTGCTCCGCAGCGTATCGATGACCGCGTCGGCCGCTTCGGTGCTCGATGTGACCGCAGTCGGGCAGTTGAGCACGAGGACTGCGTCGATTTGTTCGTCCTCGAGCAGAACGTTGAGAGCGTCACGGTAGCGCTCGCCCGGGGCGTCGCCGATGATGTCGACCGGGTTCGAACGCGACCAGGTCGGTGGCAGTACGCTGTCGAGCTTCTGCAGCGTTTCGGCAGACAGCTCGGCGAGTCGGCCGCGATGATCCATCAGCGCATCGGTCGCCAGCACGCCGACGCCGCCGCCGTTGCTGAGAATGGCCAAGTTGTCGCCGCGAAGCGTAGGGGAGGTACCGAGCACTTCTACCGCGTCGAACAGCTCCTCGAGCGTCATCACGCGCAGCATGCCGGCACGACGGAACACCGTGTCGTAGACCGTGTCGGACCCGGCAAGGGCGCCGGTGTGGGAGGCCGCGGCCCGCGCCCCCTCGGCGTGCCGGCCGGCCTTGACGACGACGACCGGTTTCATCCTCGCTGCGGCTCGTGCGGCCGACATGAACTTGCGCGCGTGGGTGACGGCTTCGACGTAGAGCAGGATCGCGCGCGTCGAGGAATCGTTGGCCAGGTAGTCGAGCATGTCGCCGAAATCGACGTCGACCATGTCGCCGAGCGAGACCATGTGGGAAAAGCCGATCCCGCGCGAGTGGGCCCAGTCGAGCACCGAGATCACCATCGCTCCGGACTGAGCGACGAACGCAAGCGGTCCGGCGGCCGGACCGATGTGAGCGAAGCTGGCGTTCAGACCGATGCCGGGCACCATCACGCCGACACAGTTCGGGCCGACGACGCGCAGCAGATGCGGCTTGGAGGCCTCGAGCAGCTCCTTTTCGAGCTGCTTTCCCCTCTCGTCGCCCATCTCGCCGAAGCCGGCGGTGATGACGATGGCGGCGCGAGTGCCCCTGGCGCCCAGCTCGGCGAGGATCCCGGGCACCGTATCCGGCGGCGTCGCGATCACGGCCAGATCGGGATTCAGCGGCAGGCTCGCCACGTCGCGATACGCCAAGACGCCTTCGATCGCGCGATGCCTCGGGTTGACCGGCATCACGGGTCCGTCGAAGCCGGAGTGAAACAGATTGCGCGCCAGCACCGTGCCGACGGACGAGCGCCGCTTGCTCGCACCGATCAGGGCCACAGACTGAGGCTGAAACAGGTGCTTGAGGTTTCGAATGCTCATCGCATTTCCCGGGTACGTGGGTTTCGGATCGGAAGAAAAGCGGGCGAGTTCACGTGACGCCGCTAGGAGCCTGCGCGGTAGAACGCTCGTGGCTGCGGCAGCGTGGCTGAGGCCAGATTCTGTTCGGATTCTCGTCGAGTATTCCGAATACACTTGCTCGAATCCTTACAGAATCTGACTCTCATCCACACGGCCTCGCTCGCAATCGT
>CP070706.1:1445589-1448223 GCA_020350085.1 Acidobacteriota bacterium | reverse complement strand
TCGCGCCGACCTCGGCGATCTCGGCATTCAGGTCCTTCTCCATCGTCCGCAGCTGAAGCGCTCCGGGATGGCGATCGCCGCGAGTGGTGGGCTCGAGGATGCGTCCTCGTCGGATAACGCCGTCGCCGCAGACGATGATCGCATCGGGCAGCTTGTCGGCAAGCTCGCATGCGCGATCGATGTTGTTGCAGCGAAGCGTGCGGGGCAGCGCGCGGGCCAGCCAGCCCAGGTGCTCGGGCTCGATTCCGGCCTGCAGGAGCAGGTCCTCGGCTCCGTCGGGTGACGGAAGGTCCGGGGGAGGCGGCGCTTCGGCTGCCGCGACCAGCCGGATACGGCCCTCGAGGCGGGCCAAGGTCTCGATCTGCTCGGATGACAATGTCCGCCAGCGGATGACAGGTAGCTCGAGCCACTCGCGCCACACACGGTCGAGAACTGGCGCGAGCTCCGCTGCGGGGTTGAGGTAGTCGCCAAGCTGTCCGGCCATCTGCTCAGCCGGCGCCAGGTTGGCGAGCTGCTCGGCGGCGGCGGCGTGGCGTGCGATCTCCCTTTCGACGCCCTGTAGGCGGTGGCGGAGCTCCCATAGGGTGTGTCCGAGCGACTCTGCCTCCTGCTTGGCGCTGCTCGCCTCCTCACGCAGGCGAGCGCGCTCCTCCGAGAGCTTGCGCCGCCGCGACGCGAGCTCCTCGGCGGCCTGGGATGCTCGGCGGCTCTTGTCGGCCGCCGTGCGGACGCCGCCGGCGAGTTCTTCGCGGCGTTCACCAAGACGTGCGCGATCGTGCGCGAGCTGTCCCAGTGCGTAGGTCAACCGATCGCGCTCGCGTTCGAGATCGCCGAGGCGATTCCGGCTGGCAGTCAGAGTCGAGATGGTGCGTAGCAGATCCTGTCGCCGCTGAGCGGCTTGCTGCTCGGCCTCGATCCTGAGAGCGTCGGATTCCTGGTATGCCTCGTCTGCCTTCGCGACTCCTTGTCGAACCGTATCGAGCTCCGACTGCAACCGTTCTGTTCGGAGGCGAGCATCCGTCATCCGGTTGTCGAGGGAGCCTCGGTTCGACTGCAAGGTCGCGGATTCGTTTCTCGTGTGGTCGAGGGAGGCGCGAAGATTGTCGAGCAGATCGGCTGATCTTTCGAGAAAGGCTTCGAGGCGTTCTCGCGACCCGAGCAGGTTGGCCACCTCTTCTCGTGCCTCTTCCGTTTCCGCCCTCGCGGATTCGAGCTCTTCTCGCGCGCGGCCGAGGTCGGCGTCGGAACCGGCAAGAGCGGCGGCTGCGGCCGCGACCTCGTTCTGGGCCTGGGCTCGGCGCCTCTGCACGTCTCGCCGCTTCGCGTCCAGCAGGTGGGCGTCAATCGTGAAGAGCCGCCGCAGATGGTCTTTGAGTTCATTCTCGAGCTTCTGGTGGCGCTCGGCCTGTTTGGCTTGGCGCTTGATCTGACGCAGCGTCCTGTTGACCTCGCCGATCACGTCCTCGAGACGGAGCAGGTTCTGCCGGGTGTGCTCGAGCTTGAGCTCGGCCTCGTGCTTGCGTGCTTTGTAGCGCGTGATCCCGGCGGCCTCTTCGAGCAGTTCGCGGCGGTCAATCGGCCGTGCGGAGAGAACCTGGCCGACACGGCCCTGCTCGATGATCGAGTAGGCGCGGGTGCCGAGACCAACCTCCGAGAGTTCGTCGAATATGTCCTTGAGACGAACCGATCTTCCATTGAGTCGGTAGTCCGAAGGGCCCGTTCTGAATACCCGGCGCCGGACTTCGAGACGGCCGTCGGTTTCCTTCCAGTGGCCGTCGTCGGACTCGAGGATCAGGGTCACCTCGGCTGCTCCTGCCGGCTGTCTCGAGGCGGCCCCGGTGAAGACCACGTCGCCCATCTGTTTGAGCCTCATGAGCGATGTCCGCTGCTCTCCGAGGACCCAGAGGATCGCGTCGACGAGATTCGACTTGCCGCAGCCGTTGGGACCGATGATCGCCGACACCTTCCCCGGGAAGGCCAGTTCGACCTCGTCCGGAAAGGACTTGAAGCCGTTGAGCTTCAGCGAGCGCAGACGGATGCGCGCCATTGCGGGCGCAACGGTAGCAGAACTGGCCGCCCCGTGGTAGCGATCAGGGTCACGTTCGTTCGAATTTGGAATTCTGAATTCTGAATCCTGAATTCGGAATGCCCCCTCCCTCCAGAGGACGAAGGGGAAGGGGAAGGAAATTCCGACTTCCGAATTCCGAACTCCGAATTTGAGCTCTGTGTTAGGCTTCGCCTCGTGAGTGTAAAGCTAAGGCCGGACGAAATGAGGAGCGTGGCGGATAGCTTTCGCGACCGTTACAGACCCGGCAAAGTGCGTGGTCTTCTGGTCGCGGGGTCCGGCCTCGAGCTCGAAGTGCCGGGCTGGGAGGCGTCGGAAGAGATAGATCTCAGCCAGGTTCTGCCTTTCACTCTCCATGAATTGATGGGGCACCGTCAGACCGTGACCCTGCGGCGGCGGCGGGACGAGTCTCTGATGGTCTTCAACGGCCGCTTTCACCTCTACCAGGGATACCGACCTGAAGAGGTCGTGGCCCCGGTGCGGCTGGCCGGATTACTCGGGGCCGAGGTCATGATCGCCACCAACGCCACCGGCTCCCTTGATCCGGCGATCGAGCCCGGGTCGATCGT
>CP070706.1:1439868-1445489 GCA_020350085.1 Acidobacteriota bacterium | reverse complement strand
CGCGGAGCAGCGGCGCACGGAGATCGATCAGCTGCTTGCCGACCCGACCACCCACGCCGATGGCGATCGGATGCGTGCGCTGAGTCGCGAGCGGGCCGGTCTCGACGACGAGCTGGCGTCGCTCTACGAGGTGTGGGAGCAGGCCGCTCGAGCGGTCGAGCAACTCGAGCAGGAGGAGTGATTCCCGTCGGGAACTTGCTTCGATCGACGAGGCTTGTTACAACTCCCCTGGACCCGACACGTTTCGCAACCGTTCGAGACGCCCGCTGCGGATTCCGTCGAGCGCGCCGTTTATTTTCATTCTCAAAGAGATGGCCGGCTCCCGGGCGAGAGCTTCGTCGCGCGACCGACCGGCCAAGAGGCTCTCATGATCCTTCGCCGATGGTATACGTCGCTGACTTTGCTTGCCGTGGCCCTCGCCGTCAGCCCCAGTCTCGCTCAAGAAGGCCGATGGAGCGTCGCGCTCGGCCCGACCTATGTCGGCGACCCGGACGACCCCTACGAAGGAGAGACGGCGCCGGAGATCGACGTTTGGGTCGTGCTGACCGATCGACTCGACCTGGGCTTGCGCGTCGGGCAGTTCAAGTTCGACTCGATGGGAGCTACGGCGAGCGACGAGCAGTTCTTGCTGCCCGGTGAGGCGACGCTGGTCCCGCTCGAACTCGGCGCACGCTTTTATCCGCGAGGCTCGGACCGTGCGTGGTTCCCGTTCGTGGGCGCGACGATCGTGGTGCCGGTCAGCGACGATTTCGACGCGGACCCGACCGCGCCGGTGCCGCCTGGGCTCGGGCTGAGCTTCGCCACGGAGCTCGACGTCGACAGCGTCGGTTTCGGCCTCGAAGGCGGTGTGCGCTGGGACATCTCCGAACGGTGGTTCCTCGACGGGGCGCTGCGCTACGTTCTCCTGGGTGCCGAGAGCCGAGGACTCGTCGAGCTGAGCCCCGGCGTGACGGCCGACAGCATCGTGGAGACGAATTTCGACGCGCTGCGCGTGGCGCTCCACGTGGGCATCTACTTCTGAGCGACGAGGCTCGGGTCTCGCGGCCCTCGCCCGCCCGCCGCGGGAACGTTGCGAGAACGATCAGGGAGGACACGACGATGATGGCGAGGGCGACACAGCGGACCCTAGGGCGCGCGATCGTGCTGATGGCTGCTGCGGCGCTGGCGCTGCCGGCTTTGAGCGCCACCTCGCGCGGACAGCGGAGCCGATCGAGCGAAGGAGGTGCTTCGCTGACCCGCGAGCAGGCGCGCGAGCAGATTCTCGAGAACATCAAACAGCGCCGCCGCGACGCGGAGACGGCCCGCCTTCAGGCGGCGCGCCGGGCGCCGACGCACACCGGAGTGACCGAGCAGCAGCGCCGGACGGCGCTCGAGCGCGCGCTGTCGCGTCGCGAACGGGTGCCGGCGCGCGTGACGCCGGGTTTGCGCCGGGTGATCGATGCCGTCGGCTCCGGGACGTTGCTCGCCGCGAAGAGTCCGCAAGCCTCGGCGAGCAGCTTCGTCGATGGTCAACGAGTGCGCGTCTCGCTGCTCGTCGTGCCGGCGCAGGCAGCCGACCTCGAGCGGCGCATCGACGAGGCGGGCGGCAGCGTGTTGAGCCGCCGCGGGCCGGTCGTCGAGGCGTGGGTGCCGGCGCCGGCGTTCGACGCACTGCTCGAGGAGGGTGCGGTGCGTACCGCCGGCCTGGCCCGCCCGATGCGCCTGCGACGCAGCGTGCCGATGGGGCTCGCTGGAGAGCCCCAGGCGGCCACCGGCGCCGTCGTGACGGAAGGCGTTCCGATCAGCGGCGCCGACGACTGGCAGGATTACGACACGCGCGCGATCGGACTGGCCCGCCAGGCCCCGGTGCGCATCGCCGTGTTGGATCTCGCGTTCGGGGGCTATCAGGCGCGCGTGGGTGACGGCGAGCTGCCGAGCGACGTGAGCGCGTCGGATTTCGCCGCGTTGTGGGACATCGAGGGCTGCCAGTCCGGCGAGACCCCGCCGTGCATCGTGGACGGAACGGCTCTGGCCGAGATCGTCGCCGACATGTCGCCGGAGGTATCGCTGCATCTCGTCGCCGTCGATCCGTCCGATTTCAACAGCGTCGCCGATGCGATCGACTATCTGATCGCTCAGCAGATCCGCATCGCCGTCAGCGGACTGACGTGGTCGCCAGGATTCTTCGGCGACGGTTTTGGCAACGGGCCCATCAGCACGGAGATCTCGCGGGCGCTCGGAGCTGGCGTGACGTGGATCAACGACGTCGGTGACGCCGACTTTCTCAGCTTGCTGCTGCTCGACTTCGTGCCCGCGGTTTCTGGACACTGGACGGGGTCGTTCGTCGATGATTTCGATGCGGACGGCTACATGGACGTCTGGTTTTCCGACGACGATCCGGCGATCGACGGCTGGTTGAACGAGTTCTGTCTCGGCGCGGACGATCGGATGTTCCTCGATCTCGTGTGGGACGATTGGGTCGATGCGAACAGCGACGGCGTGCCGAACAGCGGCCAGAACTACACGATCGACATCTGGCGTGAGGAGGCCGGTGAGCTGTTCATCGAGGTCACGTCGTTCACCTGCTGCGACACGGGCGATCCGTTTTGCGATCCGGACGATTTCAACGCGCAGTGCGGCGATGAAGGCGACTACCCGTGGGACCTGCTCGACTTCGCCAATCTCGGCACTGGCCAAGCCTGCTACTGGCTGTCGATCTTCTTCGGCGAGGGCACGCCGGCGGAAGACCGCTTCCATCTTTACTGGAACGCCGACAGTGACGCTGCGTTCGGCACGATCTCTCCCGACTTCGTGCCGCCGCGCTCGGTGCCGGAAGGAAACCGCATGATTCCGGCCGACACGCCCGGTGTGGTCAGCGTCGGCGCTTCGGATCTGTTCGACGATGTGGAGACGTTCAGCGGGCGAGGGCTCGCGGACGAGGGTGCGCCGGCTCTCTGTGCACCGGCGCGCGACGTGAGCATCGTGACGACGGATCCGATTCAGGGCGATTTCTTCCTGACCTCGTTTGGGGCGGCCCACGTCGGCGGCGCGATCGGGCTCTTGATGCAGAAAGTGAAGGTGCTCGATGCGAGTGCGGCACTGGCGGTGCTCGAGGCCCGCGCGCGCGACATCACCGGCACGGCACCGGACGAGACATGTGGGGCCGGGCGGTTGTGCATGCTGACGACGGGCTGCCCACCGTCGATCCCGAACGTGCCGCCGACGCCCTGAGCCGGATCACGCAAGAACTGTCACGAGAGAGGGCGACTCCAAGCTAGAGTCGCCCTCAGCGGATCGCCGTATACTCCCGCAGGCCGTCGCGCTACGGGCGCGTGAGCCGGAGAGGGTGTCGATGCTGCGATCCGCCACTGCTCGTCTTGTCTCGTTGCTGATCGTGACGCCGCTGCTGTTCGTCCTCGCGCCGGCGACCAGGGCCGGCGAGCCTGCTGCCGGGCCGACGCCGGCCGAGCCGCACCGGCTGCGAGTGCGGGTCCAGGCCGACGCGTCCGAGCGTGACAGGATCGCCGCGCGCGGGCTGGACATCGCCGGGCACGCGCTCGAGGAGGACGCGCTCGAGCTGATCGCGACGCCGGACGAGCTCGACTGGCTGCGCACCGAAGGGTTCCGGCTCGAGGTGATCGAGATCCGCGAGCGGCCGCGGCCGCTGGCGCAGGGCAGCCACGCCGAGAGCGGGGATCGAGACGAGCCGGTCATCGATGCTCCGCTGGCTGACGACCGCTACCACGATCCGGACGAGGTCGAGGCCTTCTTGCAGCAGGTCGCCGCGGATCATCCCTCGATCACGCGGCTCGTCGAGCTGGGGCGCTCGACGGAGGACCGGCCGATCTGGGCGCTGATGATCTCGGACAACGCAGCCAGCGACGAGGACGAGCTGACGGTGCTGTTCAACGGCGCCCACCACGCCCGCGAGGTGATGACGCCCGAGGTCGTGATGGACACGATCGACGTGCTGACCGACGGCTACGGCATCGATCCGGACGTGACGCGCTGGGTCGACAGCTACGCGATCTGGTGCGTGCCGATCGTCAATCCGGACGGCGTCGCCGTCGTTCACGAGGAAGACGACTTCTGGCGCAAGAACACGCGCGACAACAACAGCAACGGCCTGTTCCGTGACAGCCAGGATGGCGTGGATCTCAATCGCAACTATGAGTGGGGCTGGGGCTATCAGTGCCAAGGCTCTTCGGGCAGCTTCAGCTCGGCCACGTATCGCGGTCCGAGCGAGGGCTCCGAGCCCGAGGCTAAAGCGTTGACGGAGCTCGGCCGGCGCATCCGCCCGGTGTTCGACGTCGAGTATCACAGCTACGGCGAGGATGTGTTCTACGCGCTCTCGTGCGACCCGCAGTTCAGCCCCACGCTCGAGACGATCACCAGCGGTCCGGATCAGCAGATCAGCCGCGTGATCGCCGAGCAGTACTCCTCGCGCATCGTTCAGGCCGACGGTCAGCTGGGCTATAGCGCCGCGCCGTACGGCAGCCGCGTCGATGGGACCGGCCGCGATCAGCAATACCACGAAAACGGCGCGATCGCGTTCGTCACCGAGATCAACAACTCGGCCGAGGGCGGGTTTCATCCCGACTACGGCGTTTACCGCGACGCGACGGTCGAGGGCCAGCGGCCGGGTTGGCAGTACCTGCTCGATCGCGTCAGCGGACCGGCCGTCGGCGGCCGCGTGACCGATGCCGTGACGGGTCTTCCGCTCGAGGCCGACGTGGCGCTCGACGAGATGCACCTTCCCGACGGCAAGCGGCTGAGCTCGCGAGCCGACACGGGCCGCTTTCACATCATCGTGGTCGAGGGATCCTACACGCTGCGCGTCACGGCGGCGGGTTACCAGAGCGCCGTCGTTCCCGTCACGGTGGGTGCGAGCTGGCTTCCCACGAGCGTCGCGCTCGTTCCCGACGGCGCGTCGCGGATCGCGGCCGACGATTTCGAGGATCCGGCGACGGTCGCTCAGTGGACGGCCGGGTTTCCCGGCGATACGGCCACGGGCGGGCAGTGGGAGTGGGGCGAGCCGCAGGGAACCCATCAAGGCACGGTGCAATCGTCGCTGCTGTTCGGCAACGCACGGTTCGACCGCACGCCGGGCGAGGGGAAGAACGCGTTCGTGACCGGCAACGGAGCCGGTGGCGCGGACTTCACGGGCGACGACGTCGATGGCGGCAAGACGACGCTCGTCTCGCCGAGCTACGACCTGTCGGCGTTCTACGCGGTGACGCTGCACTGGCAGCGCTGGTTTCGCAAAGAAATCGGCGATCCGATCGATCGGTTCGAAGTCGAGGCCTCGATCGACGGCGGGCAGAGCTGGATCGTGCTCGATCAGCTGCTCGACCCGACGGCGACGGCGGATGCGGCGCCGGTGTGGCTGCCGGCGAGCGTGGCGCTCGATAGCCTGATCCCGCTCGGCGCCGATATGCGCTTCCGCTTCGTCGTCTTCGACGAGGCGACCGAGAGCACGGTCGAAGGGGCGATCGACGATCTGGCGCTGTATGGATACGGGCTCGCGAGTGACGGCCGCGTCGGTGGCGTGAGCGTGAGCGACGGCGCATCCACGGTCGTTTCGTGGGACCCGGTGCCCGGTGGGGCAGGGGCCGTCTACGATGTCGTCCGCGGCGATCTGG
>CP070706.1:1436283-1439768 GCA_020350085.1 Acidobacteriota bacterium | reverse complement strand
TCGCAAGCCATGCAATCGCTACTGCGATTTCGCGATTCCCAGCACGATATAGCCGCCCGATTTCTCGTCGCGTTCGAGGTCGAGTTGTTTGCGTTTCGCCGCTTCCTCGAGCAGGTCGCTGAAGGACTCGAAGCCGTAGAAAGACTCGTTGAATCCCGGCCGCCGCCGCTTCAGCGTCTGTTTGATCATCGAGCCCCACAACTTGGCCCGGTCGCCGCGCTCCGCATACAGCGCCTCGGTCGTCTCGATGACCAGGTCGATGGCTTCCTGCGCCGGATCGTCCTTCTTCTTCGCGGTCTTCTTCTTGGCCCGCTTTTTCTTCGTCCTCGTCTTTTTGCTCGCCGGCGAGTCGGACGGCCTCGGCGCCAGGTCGTCATAGAAGATGAATTCGTCGCAGGTGCTCATCAGCAGGTCGGACGTCGACTGCTTGACGCCCACGCCGATCACGGTCTTGGCATTTTCACGCAGCTTGCTGACGAGCGGCGAGAAGTCGGAATCACCGCTGATGATCACGAACGTGTCGACGTGTTCCTTCGTATAGCAGAGGTCCAGGGCGTCGACGACCATCCGGATGTCGGCGGAGTTCTTGCCTGACTGCCGAACATGCGGGATCTCGATCAGTTCGAACGACGCCTCGTGCATCGGCGCCTTGAACTCCTTGTAGCGCGCCCAATCGCAGTAAGCCTTCTTGACAACGATGTTCCCTTTGAGCAGGAGTCGTTCAATCACTCTGCCGATGTCGAACTTGGGAAACTCCGCCTCTTTGGCGCCGAGCGCGATGTTCTCGAAATCGCAGAACAACGCCATGTTGACTGTCTCCGCCATGTGTGGCACCGTCGCGGCTTCGCCCGTTCGCTTCTGTGGCATGCCTCGCCCCCTCGATTCGCCATGCGTCTGACCCACCACCGTAGCAGTGTGGGACAGGCAGCGCAAGTGTTCGGGAGGAGATCCGCGACGCTCGGGACAGCATCTCGCTCAGCGCTGCACCGCTGGTCTGCGCTTCCGCAGCGCGGGTGGCCACCGGTCCAAGCTTCCCGCAGCAGGAATCGATCGTTGCCCGCTTCGCTGCAGCTCAGGCCCTCGACCCTGTTTCGCGCGCCCCCGTCACGTCCTGCGCCGCAGAGGATTCCCGTTCGGATAGCAGCACAAGACGAAGTCCATGAACTCCACACCGCAGAAGTACGGACAGATCGATACGTCCTTCACTGCGCAACGGTGGCCGCCTGTGCCGTCCGCTTCGTTCCATGGGCACGTGTCCTGATCCCACACGATCTGATCCGCCGGCGCGGTCAGATCGATGTCCATGTTGGCCCCGTCAAGCTTCCGTATCATGTCATCCAGCGGCATCTTCATTGCCCTCCTTCTCCAGACGAAGCTCCTCCCCGCACTCCCTCGGCGGCGAAGAACGTATCCCGGACGACCGGGTAAACAACGATCCCGATGTTCATCTCATTGCACCTCCGAATCCCCGCCCAAGACAGTATCGTCTGTGGCAAGTACGGTCAGCGACAAGTGCATGAGACGCACATGTTTCGACGCCGTTGCGGAGCCTCCGCATTGGATGTAGAATCCATGCAAAAGCATACAAAGTAGGAGCCGTGATGCATGCGCTGTGACCTCCGCTTCACGCTAGGCCTGCTGTCAACGCTTGCGCTCAGCGTCGTAGCCGTCGCTCTCCCCGGGGCCGCAAACGAGGAGCCTGCCAACTACGCGAAGAATCCGGGGTTTGAAATCCTGTGGGACCTGGAAGACGACGGCCTCCTCTCGTTGCACGGCAGCATCTTCGAGCCGACACATTGGTGGCCGAGGCACGCGGTTCCCACGAAACAGGCTCTCTACAGACTGGACCTGCAGACCACGCACTCGGGCTCTTGCGCTCTGAGCGTCTACACGCGACGTCAGGATCCGGCCGTCCCGCTGTACGAAGCGTGGAGTTCGTTCGTCGACGCGCGAGGCCTTGCAGGATCGATCGTCACGCTCCGCGCGATGGTCAGGGCGGAGAGCCTCGACGACTCGGCGCGCGTCGAGTTCCGGATTCACGCGTTCCGAGACGACATCGCAGTCGGCGATCCGTGCGGCGCGTCTTCTCGCACGGAGTCCTGCACGATGAACTGGATCGAGCACACCCTGACCTTCGAGGTCCCTGCGGCAGCGACCGATCTGATGATCCAGCTCGGCATTCTTGGAAGAGGCTCTGTGTGGTTCGACGAGGTCGCACTGACCATCGACAACGGGGCAGCACCGTCGGAGACGGGATGGTCCGCCGATCTCGCGGATCCGCGCCTCATCTTCGTTATGGACTGCGGGCGCGTCGTTCGGGAGGAGGCCGCACCGCTGGTGGCTCCGCTGGCGACGAAGCCGTGGAACGTTCTGATGTACGCCGCGGCCGACTTCTGGACGGCGTTCACGCCGCTGGAGCCGTTCGCGTCGCAAGTTCATTCAAACGAGGACGTCAACGTGCTGATCTTCGAGGATTACATCGGCCTCGATGCCGCGATCTGGCAAGTCGAGCGTCGGGGGATCGGTGTGCATATCACACCGGTGCAGCAGCTCGGACAAACCGATTCGGACGAGCCCGAGACACTGGCGCGGTTCCTCGAGTTCGCCGAGCGGTGGTTCCCCGCCGAACGGACCCTCCTCTACCTCTACGGGCACGGCCACGCCTGGGTGGGGGCGTGCAACGACCAATCGCGGGCCCCGGCGAAGGGGGCACCGCTTCAGCAGAATTGGCTCACGCCGCCCGAGATGCGAGCGGCGCTCGAAGCGGTCGGCGGCGTGGACGCCGTGTTCTTCTCGGCGCCCTGCCTCATGTCCTCACTCGAGGCCGCGTATGAACTACGAGAGGTTGCGGATCTGTACGTCGCGTCCGAAGAACTCAGCGGCTACAACCTCTGGAGAGAGGCCGTCGCCCCGATCGCCGCCGCCCTTCGTGAGGCTCCGAATCAGGACGTCGCCGTGCTCGGGCGGACGGCCATCGATTCGCTTCGCGATACCGTCCAGGTGAACCTCGACTCCGGCGATCCTTCCATCCCGCATCAGCCGGTCATCGCCGCCACAGTGACGTCCGATCTCTCCGAGGTGGCACAGGCGGTGGATGCCTTCTCGACAGCGCTCATCAACGCGCTCCCGACTCACCGCGCGGCGATTCTCGCGGCGCGCGATGCCGCGACTGCTTTCGTGTATGGCGAGCTGGTGGACGTCTACAGTTTCGCAGAGGCGTGCCGGGGCATCCCCGGGTTGGAGGAGAGCTCGACGCGCGTGATGCGGGCCATCAAGCGCGCGGTAATCGCACAGGTCGCAGCCATGGCGCTCGACGGTGAAGCGCACGGACTGTCGGTCTACTTCCCGGTTCTCGAGCCGGACATGCCGGCGGCCGGTCTCACGCTCTCTTTCGATCGCATGGGAGCCACGTATCGCACCTACGGATTGTCGTTCGTCGCCGACACGAGCTGGCCCCTGTTTCTTCGAGCCTTCTTCGCGCCGTT
>CP070706.1:1433041-1436183 GCA_020350085.1 Acidobacteriota bacterium | reverse complement strand
CGCTTTCCCGTCGGCCGCACAAGCGTGTAGCGACAACGCTTGCGTTGTCCGACCGGCGCGCAGCGCCGGATAGTTCTCGCGCTGCGCGCGAGTCTGACAGGGCAAGCCCTGTCGCTACGGGGGAAGCAAGCTCGATCGGAGGGCGTGGGGTGTTGCCAGACCGGCGCTTCGCGCCAGCCTGCCAGCGCAAGCCCCGTCGCCACACGGAGTTTGTCACACGAGCGATGCAGGAATCATCAATAGGGGTACAATTCAGGGCCTTCGATGCAGGGCCCCGGGCACTCCCGTTCGGTCACTCCCTCACGGGACTGGGACACGACCACTATGGTGCGAACGCCTACAAACGATCGTTTCATCTGGCTCCGGACGGGGCTATCCCTCGCCCTCTTCTTCTTGCCCGCGGCGACGCTGGCCCAGCAGGAGCCGCCCCCGGCGTTGGTGGTCACGCATCCCGTCGAGAGGGAGACGATCACCGAGGATCTGGAGCTGCTCGGGACGGTGCAACCCGTTCTCGACAGCCTGGTGGCATCGGAGGTCGACGGACGGGTTGCGGCGCGAGCCGTCGAGAACGGCGATCGCGTCTCTCGCGGCGAGGTCTTGGTACGCCTCGACGCCGAGCGTCTGGAGAAGGACCTCGAGCGTCTCCTGGCAGAGCAGGACGAGGCGCAGGCCGAGTTGGAACTCGCTCTGATCCAGCAGCGGCGGGCTGAGGACCTGTACCGCCAGCAGGTGCTCTCGAAGGGAGAGCTGGACGAGGCCCTGGCGCGTCGCCAGTCTCTCGAGGGACGTGTTGAGGCCGCCGCGGCGCGCATCGCGTCCATAGAGCACGATATCGAGCGCACGTCGATTCGGGCACCTTTCACCGGCGTCGTGACCGAGGTGCACACGGAACTCGGCGAGTGGATCGACCGCGGCGATCCGGTCGTCAGAATGTCGAACCTCGACACCGTGGATATCCGGCTCGAGGTCCCCGAGCGCTACTACCCCCAGCTCGCCCGAGGCGATGCTGCGCCGGCCACCGTGGACGCGATTCCCGGTCTGACCTTGGAAGGACACATCTTTGCCATCGTGCCGCAGGCTGACCCAGGGGCGAGGACGTTTCCGGTGCTCGTTCGCGCTTCGAATCCGAAGCGACGTGTCGGCGCAGGGATGCTAGCTCGCGTGCGCCTGGCTCTCGGCACGGCGGACATGGCGCTCGTCGTGCCGAAGGATGCCATCGTGCGTCAGGCCCAACACGAGCTGGTCTTTATCGTTGAGAGCGACACGGTCAAAGCCGTCACGATCCGCACCGGCCGCGCCGTCGACTCGCGCGTCGAAGTGACCGGCGAGCTCGACGCCGGAGACCTCGTCGTGGTCCGTGGAAACGAACGGCTCGCCCCCGGGCAGAAGGTCCAGATCGTCTCTGAGCTAGAAACAACGGCCATGTCGGAGCAGCGCTAAGAGGGCTCACCACGCCGAGGACCAGACCGTGGGTATCATCAGATTCGCGATTCGATATCCGATCACCGTCGCGGTGGGCGTGATTCTCGTCTCGCTGTTCGGCCTGGTTTCGCTCAACTTCGTTCCCGTACAGCTCACACCCAACGTCGATCGCCCACGCGCGACCGTTTTCACCACCTGGCCGGGTGCGAGTCCCTTCGAAGTCGAACGCGAGATCATCGACAAGCAAGAAGAGCAGCTCAAGGGCCTCGACGGGTTGCTCAAGATGGAGAGCGACTCCCATGACGGCTACGGACAGATCATCATGGAGTTCGCCGTCGGCACCGAGGCCGATTCGATTCTCGTTCGGGTGTCCAATCGCCTCGAGCAGGTGCCGACCTATCCCGACGATGTCGACAAACCACTGATCTACACCGTCGATCCGAACGCCAACGCCATGGCGTGGTTCATCATCTACGCCGCTGAAGGCTACGACATCGACGTGGCCACGTTATTCGACTTCGTCGACGACGAGGTCAAGCCGCTGATCGAGCGGGTGCCGGGCGTGGCGCAGGTCAACATCTTCGGTGGTCGCGAGCGTGAGATGCAAGTCATCGTCGACCCGGACAAGCTCGCCGTGCGCCGGCTGACGATGACCCAGGTGGCGGCGGCTCTCGCCGCCGAGAACAGAGACTACTCGGCGGGCGATTTCGACGAGGGCAAGCGCCGCTACGTCGTGCGCACGGCCGGCGACTACCGCAGCGCTGAGGATGTCGAGAACGTCATCCTAGCCACGTCGAACGGCGCACCGGTCTACGTGCGGGACGTCGGTCGCGCCCAACTGGGATTCCGCAAGCCGTTCGCGTTCGTGCGCGCGATGGGCCGGCCGGCGCTGGCTTTCAACGCTCAGCGCGCTCCAGGCACGAATGTTCTCGATGTGATGGCGGGCGTTCGTGAGGCGCTCGAGCGGATTGACCGGGATCTTCTGAAACCCCAGGGCCTGAGACTCGAGCTCGCGTATCAGGAAACCGACTACATCGACTCGGCCATCGGGCTCGTCGAGTCGAATATCGCCGTCGGAGGCGTGCTGGCGATCATCGTGCTGCTGCTGTTTCTGAGATCAGGAAGCGCGACGTTCGTCGTCGCGATCTCGATCCCGATCTCGATCGTGGCGACGTTTCTCGTCATGGCGGCGTCGGGCCGCTCGCTGAACGTCATTTCGCTCGCGGGGCTCGCATTTGCCGTCGGCATGGTGGTCGACAACTGCATCGTCGTTCTCGAAAACATCTTCCGCCACCGGCAGATGGGAAAGAAGCGTTCGCAAGCCGCCTTCGACGGAGCCATCGAGGTGTGGGGCGCCGTTTTGGCTTCGACCCTGACCACCGTGGCCGTGTTCTTGCCGGTGATCTTCGTGCGGGACGAGGCGGGACAATTGTTTCGAGACATTGCGATCGCCATCACCGCCGCGGTGTCGCTCAGCCTGATCACGGCGATGACGCTGATTCCGACTTTGACCGCTCGTATTCTCGGTGGTTCAGGAGAGAGTCGCGCCGATGACAGCCAGGGCTCGGAGGCCGGAGTACGAGGACTGGCGCGCACCGTGGATCAACACGTCAGCGGCATTCCCGACCGTATCGCCTCGTTCGTTTCCTGGATCAATCTCGGAACGCGGCGTCGGATCGGCGTCGTCGTCGCCTTGACGGCGATCTCGCTGCTCGGATCG
>CP070706.1:1429166-1432941 GCA_020350085.1 Acidobacteriota bacterium | reverse complement strand
GGGATCGGGGACTGCAGCGTCTCCTCGTCGGTAACGATCGTGTTCCACTTCGTCAGCACCAATCCTCTTTCCTCGAGGTCTTCCGTGTACCAGTCGACCTTGGGCTTCTGGCCGATCGCGGCGATGACGACGTCGACATTCATCAGCTTCTCGGAGCCTTCCTTGGGCACCGGGCGCCGGCGGCCGGAGGAGTCCGGCTCGCCGAGCTCCATCTCGATGTACTCGAGCTGCTTGAGCTTGAAGTTCTCGTCCCCGATCAGCCGCGTAGGAGCTGCGAGAAACCTGTAATCGACGCCCTCGTGCTCGCCGGCGACGATCTCGACTTCGTTGGCCGGCATCTCGTTGCGGGTGCGGCGATAGAGCAGAATCACCTCTCCTGCGCCCATCCGAATCGCCGAGCGGCAGGCGTCCATCGCGGTGTTGCCGCCCCCGACGACGACGACGCGCTTGCCCGTCAGATCGACATGGATGCCGAGCTCGCGCTTTTGCAGAAACTCCGTGCCCTTCCAGACGCCGTCCAGGTCCTCGCCCTCGCAGCGCAACGAGGAGTTGTCCCAGGCTCCCATCCCCAGCAGGATCGCGTCGAACTCCTGCTCGAGATCGGCGATGGTGAGGTCGGATCCGAGCTTGACGCCGGTCTCGGTCTCGACGCCTAGATCCAGGATGTCCTGAATCTCGAAGTCGAGCACCTTCTTCGGCAGTCGGTACTCGGGGATGCCGTAGCGCAGCATCCCGCCCAGCTGCGGCTGGGCGTCGAAGATCTTCGGCGAGTGGCCGAGGCGCCGCAGGTAGTAGGCCGCGGACAGGCCGCAAGGACCGCCACCCACGATCGCTACTTTCTTGCCGGTGTCCGGAAGCATGCTGGGCTTCGGCCGGTCCTGACGCCGCATGTCCCAGTCGGCGACGTAGCGCTTGAGGTAGTTGTGGTGCACTGGCTCGTCGTCGAGTGCGGCCCGACGACAACCCGCCTCGCAGGGCGCGGGACAGACTCGACCGCAAATCAACGGCAGCGGATTGCGCTCCTTGATCACGTCCAGCGCCTGATCGTAAAGGCCCCTGGCCGCGAGATCGACGTAGGCGGGGATGTTGATCTGCGCCGGGCACAGCTGCTTGCAGGGCGGAAGACACTCGTTCTCGTGATTGAAATGCAGCAGACGCTCACTGAGAGAGCGCAGCTCGATGACGTCGTGGGGGCAGACTTGCTCGCAGCTGCCGCAGCCGACGCACTTGCCAGGGTTGACCACCGGCAATCCGTTCGGACCCATTCTCAGCGCATCGAAGTGGCAGTTTTCCACGCACGTGCCGAGGCCGAGACAGCCGTATTGGCACAGCAGCTCGCCACCGTAGTGCGCCGCCATCGCCCGGCAGTCCAGAGCGCCCTCGTAGTGGTACATGCGCTCGGCGCGCAGGCCGCCCGTGCAGTAGTGGTTGGCGATCTTCGGCTCGATGAAATCGACCTCGCCGCCCATGATCGAGGCGATCTTCGCCGCTACGTCGGGCCCTCCCGCGACGCAGGCCGTGACGGGCGCCGCCCCAGCCACCATCGCCTCGGCGCAGGCCGAACAACCGGCAAACCCGCAGCCGCCGCAGTTGGCACCCGGTAGCGCATCCTCGACGGCGACGATGCGTGCATCGACTTCGACATGAAACACCTTGGCGGCGACGGCGAGCACGACCGCCGCGCCGAAACCGATTCCAACCATCACGAGTGCAGGTGCAAACATCAGATCATTCCCTTAAAGGCGAAGAAGGAAAGCGCCAGCAGGCCAGCGGTGACGAGACCGATCCCGGTACCCTCCAGCGGCTTGGGGATGCGCGAGATCTCGAAGCGCTCGCGCAGGCCGGCGAACAGTACCAGAGCGAGCCCGAAGCCCGCGGCCGATGCGACCGAGAAGATGATCGTATCGAGCAGGTTCAGCTCTTCCTGGATGTTGATCAGTGCCGTACCGAGCACGGCACAGTTGGTCGTGATCAGCGGCAGAAAGATGCCGAGGGACTTGTAGAGCGCCGGCACGGCCTTGCGCAGAAACAGCTCGACGAACTGGACCAAGGTCGCGATGACGAGGATGAAGGCAAGAGTCTGAATGTAGCCGATGCGAAACGGGCCGAGCACGAAGCGCTCGACGACCCACGTGATCACGCCCGCGAGGGTCAGTACGAAAACTACCGCCGCAGACATACCGATCGCGGTGTCCATCTTCTTCGACACGCCGAGGAAGGGGCAGTTGCCGAGAAACTTGGACAGCAGGATGTTGTTGATGAAAATCGCGCCGATGATCAGGCCGAACGTGTTTTCCATCTCTCTTCCTCCTAGCCCGGCTTCTGCCAAAGGGCTCATGCATAATCCGGGCTAGCTCTTTCTGCCGGCCAGGTTCATCAGGCCGAGCAGGAGGCCGAGACAGACGAAGGCGCCGGGCGCTTGCTGCAAGAAGCCGAACGGAACCGGAAACAGCACCGTTTCACCGAAGACCAACCCCAACGTTCCCGCGCCGAACAGCTCCCTCAGTCCGCCGAGCACGCCGAGGGCGATCGTGAAGCCCAGGCCCATGCCCAATCCGTCGGCCAACGATGCCGTGAGGCCGTTCTTGCGGGCGAACGCCTCGGCGCGGCCCAGAATGATGCAGTTGACGACGATCAGCGGGATGAACAAGCCGAGGCTCTCGGAGAGCATGAAGAAGTACGCCTTGGTAATCATCTCCACGCACACGACGAATGTCGCGATGATCACGATGTAGCAGGCGACGCGGACCTCGGCCGGGATCGCGTTTCGCAGCAGCGAGATCAATCCGTTGGAGCAGACCAGCACGAACGTCGCCGCCAACCCCATGCCGATGCCGTTCTCGAGCGTGGTCGTGACCGCAAGGGCCGGACACAAGCCCAAAACGATGCGAAACAGCGGGATCTCGTCCCACAGTCCTTTGGTGAACTCCCGGGTCAGGGCGGTCATTCGACGACCTCCGGCGGCTGGTGTGCCGCCTCGGCGACGCGGGCGCGGTGTGCGTCGTAGAACGACCGCGCTCTCTCGATCGCCTGGGCCACGGCGCGGCTCGAAATCGTCGCCCCCGTGATGGCGTCGACCTGCCCGCCGTCCTTCTTGACCTTGATCACGGAATCGGGACCGAGTCCGCGGAACTGGGCGGTAAAGGAGTCGTCCTTGACCTTCGTACCGATTCCGGGCGTCTCGGCCATGGTCGTGATTCCGATGCCGACGAGCGAGCCGGTATCGAGCTCGAAACCGACCATCACGCCGAGATCGCCGCCGAATCCCTGGCCGTAGTCCTCGAGCGCGGCGGCGTAGGGCTCACCGTCTTTGCGGATCACGAACATCAAAACTGGCTCGTCATCGCCGATGTCGAGGAAGCGCTTTTCGGTCAGCAGCCCTTCCTCCACGATGAGTCGATCGGGCGGCTCCAGCTCGCCGGAGACGACCTCGTAGATATCGGCCACGGCGGGGATCTTCTTGTACTTGAGGATGTTGTTTTGGGCGCGCTCGTAGGTCATCTGGTGCAGACCACCGAGCGCCAACCCACTGATCAGGGTGATCAGCGTCAGCACGACGATCATCTGGACGTAGCTCTTCATCTCAGCGCACCATTTGATGCCGTCACGTGGCGCACCCGGGGTCGGATGCGGTCCAGGTGCGGGCTGAGCAGGTTGACCAGCAGCACCGCGAACGGCACGGCATCGGGCCAGATCCCGTACGCTCGAACGAGCATGATCATGATCCCGACGGCCAGACCGTGGAAGAAGGCCGCCAGCCGATTGGCAGGAGAGC
>CP070706.1:1419677-1429066 GCA_020350085.1 Acidobacteriota bacterium | reverse complement strand
GGATAGCCGGCACCGGAGACGAAGCCGCCGCAACCGACGCCGATCCCCTTGCCGGGCGGAAGTTTGCCCTTCTTCTCCCGCCAGCCCGACTTTTCCCGAGCCTGCTCCAACGTGGCCGTGAACTCACAAGACGAGATGTCCAGCGCGTTGCAGGTGCGCGTGTTCGGCTGCATCGCATTGCGAAGCCGGATCTCGATCGGATCGATGCCGAGATCCTCCGCCATAATGTCGAGCAATGACTCGAACGCGAAGCGCGGCTGAGGCACTCCGTGGCCGCGCATCGCCCCGCTGGCGGGCAGATTGGTGTACACGCGCAGGCCGTCGTACTTGTAGTTGGGAATCTTGTACAGCGTGGGCAGCATCGAACCGGCGTAGTAGGCCGTGATGACGCCGAACGACGTGTAGGCGCCGCCGTCGAGCACGGTGCGAGACTGGACGGCCGTGATCTCACCGTCGCGTTTGACTCCGATCTTCAGGTCGATCGTCAGCTTGTGCCGGCCACGGTAGTGCCGGAACATCTCCTCGCGCGTGTACTTCATCATCACGGGTCGGCCCGTGCGGCGCGCGAAGATCGCCGCGCAGAAATCGAGCGGCGTCGTTTCCGCCTTTCCGCCGAAACCACCACCGACGGCGGGCTTGATCACGCGAATGCTGCCCTTGGGAATGTCCAGCACGCGCGCGAGCATGTGCTGCACGTAGTGCGGCACCTGCGTGGCGGACCACAGAGTCAGCTTGCCGCCGTGGTGCTCCCAACGAGCGAGCGACGCGTGCGGCTCGATCGGTGCTTGATACGTTCGATTGCCGACGAAGCGTTGCTCGCGAACGTGGTCCGCTGCGGCGAATCCGCCCTCGACGTCTCCGAAGTCCCATTCGACCCGCGTATTGATGTTGTTGGCGAAGCGAGGATTTTCGGGATGCAGCTGCGGCGCGCCCGGCTTCATCGCCTCTTCGGCGTCGAAGACGGCTGGAAGCTCCTCGTAGTCGACCTCGATCAGGCTCAACGCGCGCTCGGCGGTTTGCTCGTCGAGCGCGACGACCGCCGCCACCTCGTCACCGACGTAGAGCACCCGCTCCTTGGCCAGAACGTGCTCGTCGTAGCGAGCCGGGCTGACGCCGTAGGGCGTGTCCGGGACGTCGGCACCGGTGAGCACGTCGAGCACTCCCTCCAGCTCGCGCGCACGCTCGACGTTGATGCTGCGGATCCGCGCGTGAGGCACGGGGCTGGTCAGAATCTTTCCGTAAACCATGCCCGGAAGCTGCAGATCGGCCGTGTACTTGGCTCGGCCCGTGACCTTGTCCGGCGCGTCGTAGCGCGTGACGCCGTGGCCGACGACGGCGTGACCACGCTGTTGGTCGCGCTCGCTCGCCGATAGCGGCTCGGTGTCGAACGGTGCACCGACGAAACGCTTCCAGCTCTGGATTGCCGGTATGATCCGCTCGTAGGTGCCACAGCGGCAGAGATTCCCACCGAGTGCTTCGAGAATCTGCTCTTTGCTCGGCTCTGGATGGCGATCGACGAGCGCTTTCGCGGCCATGATCATGCCCGGCGTGCAAAAGCCGCACTGCAGCGCTCCGTGCTTGATGAACGATTGTTGCACCGCGTGCAGCTGGCCGTTTTCGGCCAAACCTTCAATCGTGACGACGTCAGCACCGTCGGCCTGCGCGGCCAGCACCAGGCACGACGCGACGGCCTCGCCGTTGACGATCACTGTGCACGCGCCGCAATCGCCCATCCCGCAGCCGTTCTTGGTGCCGGTCAGCTGCAGGTGCTGGCGAACGAGCTCCTGCAGCGTGGTCGAGGCAGAGACGGCCACGGTGTGCCGCCGCCCGTTGACGCGCAGGCTGACCAACCGCTCGCCGGCCTCTTGCGACGCTCGATCCGTAGGACGATCCGCTCGCGGCGTCGTCATGCGCTCCCCCCTTCGCTGTCGGCCCCCATGTCCGCCCCGGCTCGCGAGGCAGCGCGTGTCAGGGCACGCGCCGTGAGCGTTCGCACGATCGCGCGGCGGAACTCCGCCGAGCCTCGGATGTCGCTGATCGGCCGAGCCTCAGCGGCGGCGGCCTCGCCCGCTTGCGCGAACAGCTGCGCCGAAGGCGGCTGGCCCTCGAGCAAGCGGGAGCAGGAAGAGGCGAGCAGCGGAACCGGCGCCACCGCCCCGAGCGCCACCCGCGCCTCGCTGATCCTCCCTCCGGCGAGAACGACACGCGCCGCCACCGCCGCCACCGCCACGGCGGATCCCCGCCGCATGCCGAAGCGCTCGTAGCGCGCGCCCGCGGCCGCTGGCTGCGCCGGGATCGCGATCGCTGCCAACAGCTCTCCCGCGCGCAGTGCCGACTCGCGCGGGCCGACGAAAAACTCCTCGGCGGTGAGCTGGCGCTCGCCTTCCGCAGAGGCGAGCCGCACGCTGCCGCGGGCCACGATGCAGATCGGCGGCGTGTCGGCGCACGGCACCGCGCCGCAGAAGTTGCCGCCGATCGTCGCCTGGTTGCGGATCTGCACGTTGCCGAGCCAGCGCGCCGCCTCGACCAGCGGCGGATAGAGCTCGTTGACGAGCGATGATTCGGCGACTTCGGTGATGGTCGCCAGGGCCCCGATGCGCAGCTCGTCGCCCTCGCGAAGAATCGCACGAAGCTCGCCCAGCGCATCGAGCGCGATCAGATGCCGAGCGGCGTCCTTTCCCGCGGCGAAGCGCGAGACGATCTCGGTGCCGCCCGCGATGAACCTCGCCTCGTGACCGAGCTCGCGGGCCAGCTCACACGCTTCGGCCACTCGGGTGGGACGATGGTAGGTGACGCTCCAAGTGCTCATAGGCAGCTCGCCGGAAGCGGCCGGCTCCGCGGTGTGGGACTCGGAGACCAGCGGCGGTTCGCACCCGGACCTTCCCAGAGTGGCTCACCGCAGATGTACGAGAACGGACCGGACCAAGATTTTCGAACGAACGTTCGTAAGAATAGCCCGATCGCGTCTTTCTGGGCAAGGGCCGAGCAGGGGACCGTCCCGCGGCCGAACGGACACGCGAGCTCGGTACAGAACTCTGCACCAAGTTGACCTCAAATGGAAGCGCGCGGGCGCCGTGTGGCGCCCGCGCGCGAGCCGGTGCGATGAACATCAAGCAGCCGGAGAAGGAGCCGACGTCGGGTACGAGTGCACGCCGCGTTGCGGAAATGGAATCGTGCAGCCGTCGGCCTCGAGGTTCTCTTCGATGCTGCGGATCAGATCGAACCGCAAGGCCCAGTAATCGCCCGGCGTGCAGTCGGGTCCGACCAAGATGTCGACCGACGACTCACCGAGATCGCTGACGGCGACGAGCGGTTCGGGACCCTTCAGCACGCGAGGATCGCTCGCGAGCGTTCTCTTGATCGGCCCGATCGCGCGACCGATGTCGTCACCGTAGGAGATGCCGATCGTGATGTCGTTGCGGCGGACTTCGTTCTTGGTGAAGCTCTTGATCGTCGCTCCCCAGACGGCAGAGTTCGGCACCACGATGTGCACGTTCTGCAGCGTATCGAGAGATGTCGTGAAGACGCCGACTTCGTCGACGCTCCCTTCCGCGCCGGCGATCTCGACGTAGTCTCCGACCCGGAACGGTCGGAAGACCAGCAGCATCACGTCCGCGGCGAGGTATGACAGCGTTCCTTGCAGCGCCAACCCGACGGCGAGACCGGCAGCGCCGAGCACGGCGATGAACGACGTCGTCGGGATGCCGAACAGGCCCAACACCGCGATGACGACGAACGTGCATAAGAGGTAGTAGGCGGCGCTGGCAACGAACGGAATCAGTGTGCGGTCGAGCGCGGTCCGCTCGAGGCCGCGGCCGGGAAGTGTGCCCGCCGGCGAGGCAAAGACGGGCAGATCGCCCGTCAGTCAGACCACGAAGGGAACGAAGCGCTTCGTCGCTTGTGCGTACGCGACGTATCGCTCGCCAAACTCCTCGATCATTTGGCGTTCTTCGAAGCGCGCCAGCCAGACATAGGCCGCGATCAGCAAGGGCCAGAGCAGCAGCGTCACGATGGATGGCCAGTGAAGCAGCCAGCCGAGCGTGAACAGGAAGATGCCGGTGTACTGTGGATGGCGGATGAAGCGGTAGATCCCCGTGTCCACGAGGTCTTCCGCGCGATGAATGCGCCACCAGCCGGCGGCGATCAGCGCCGTGCCGACGAGGCTCAGAGCCGTGCCCACCACCGCAGGCCAGTGCCCGACCGCGCGAAACAGCCTCGGCGCCAGCACGGGCACGTCCACCAGCGGCGCCACCACGAACAGCAGCAGCGGCCAGCCGAACATCTCGGTCATCAGCGCGATCGCGAACGCCACGAACGCCCCGCGTGATTTCCAGACGTGCCGCGTCGGGCGGCGAAACGGCAGCAGCGCCAGAAACGCGATCACGATCGCGATGTTGATCGCGATCAGCCCCCCGCGGCCGAACGTTTCGCGCAGCCAGCTCACGGTGACCGGCGGGCCGTGATGCGGCCACAGCTCCACGACGTAGATCGCCGCGAACAGCAGGATCGCTGTCCACCCGAGGATGGTCAGGCCGGTCGTGCCGCGCCGTCGAGTCTCGTTCACGGTGAGGTGATCCCTCAAAGGTGCGTCTGGCGACGCAAGCTTACGGAAACGTGAGACTTGTGAGACGTTCTCACGGCGTGACCACGCTATCACGATACGTCTCTTCTTTGCAGCAGGTTACGCCCCTGCGCGCACCGTTGAAGGATCACCTCAGTATGGAAGCATCCGGCGGCTTCGAAACTCGCTTGACGAGCGCGGTAAGGGGGATGGCATGAATCAGGCCACGCTCGACACGCTCCCGCAGGTTCTCCGGGGCATGGTCATCGAGCCTCAACTAGAACATTCGGCCCGACTGATGCGTGGCTACCAGCCCAGCTTGGTGTAGACCAGCGCCCGACGCTGGAGCAGATCGCCGCCGAACTGCTCGAAGTGGACCTCGTTGAACAGGTTGTCGACGTCGACGCCGACTTCCCAAGCGTCGTTCAGTCGGGCGCTGGCGGTCAAGTTCACGACATCGTGCGCGGGCACGTAGCCCCAAAAGACGCCGGTTCGCCAATCGAAGCCCTGGACGTGGCGGTACTTGAGTGTGGCGCCACAGCGTGGCGAACGGTAGCTCACACCGTCGCTGTACTTATGCGTCGCGGTGTTCGGCAGCAGCGGATCGTCTGGTAACTCGTTCTTGACGTCGAAATCGAACCAGGTGTAGCCGACGTCGAGCATCCAGTGCCTCCGCGGGCGAATCAAAAGCCCCAGCTCGGCGCCGCGCGTGTCGACGCGGCCGTAGTTGGTCACGGAGAATGGCACGAAAAACGGACCGCCCGAAGGATCGTTCGACATCACGGCGTAAAACTCTGGAGGAAGGCTCGCTTCCAGTGTGCCGAGCAGTGCCGCCGCTGCTTCGGCGGGGAGGGCGGCCGGGGGGCTGTAAGGGGGCAGATTCGGATTGATGCGTCCCAGACGTGCGTTGTTCAGTGGCAGCAGGTCCGTGATGAAATCGTCAATGCGGCTGGTGTAGAGATCCGCAGTGAGATAGACGTTCCTGCCGACGATCGCTCGGTAGCCGATCTCGAAGCTTCTGATCTTCTCCACGTCGAGGGACTCGTTCCCGGTCGCGAGCACCGGCACGGGCGCGTCGAAACCACACGAGACCCCATACGGCGCGCAGAACGACTCGAACGGCGCGAGGTCGACCGGCGGTGCGACATCGATCCACATGAAGTAGTCGGTGTAGTTCGGCAGCTTGAAGGCGTAGCTGTAGTTGAATCGCAGTGTCTGGTCCGGTGTCACGGAGTAGACGAAGGAGGCGCGCGGCGACACGCGCCCGTCCTGAAACGAGCTGTCGTCCCAACGAACGGCGAGCACCGACCTCAACGTGTCGTTGAACGACCACTCAAGCTGCCCGTAAACCGAGAGGAAGTCCTGGCTCCTCGGTCTGAGCAACATCGTCTGAACGCCCTGAGGGTTGGCCGTATCGACGCGTTCGTGGCGGTAAGACGCGCCGCCCACGACGAGACCCTTCTCGCCGCCGAAGCGCGTATGTCCTTGAAGCTCGAGATGACGTCGCCGCTCGTCCACATATGAGAGCTCGCCCGTGTTGAGGGTCATCGACTCGACGTCCCGGCTGTCCTGATAAGCGAGGAGGTTCCAGTGCGGCGCGCTGTAATTGACCCGGAAGAACGGCCGTTCGCTTTCATAAACCTGAAAACGAGTCGACGCGACCAACACCGCCTCGGTATCGGAGTAGCGAGACCGGCCCGCTTCGAGTGTCAGCAGCCCTCGCCGACCGAAATCCTTGTCCACGCGGATGACGCCACCTTTCTGTTCGAGGTCGCGCTCCACGACGGGCGTGGCTTCGAGCGGAAGGCAGTCTCTATCGCCGTAGAACGAGCAGGGCCTCGTGTACTCGACAGAGCTCGTTCTCGATCTCGAGTTCGGATCGTCGCGTGTGTACGTGCCCGCCAGCTTGAGATGCCAGCCTCCGCCGAGCGCCATCGCGTGCCGCACGTCGAGCTTGGTGGTGTTCCGCTCGCCGAGCGTCACGCGCGCCGTGCCGCCCAGGCTGTCCTGCGGTGTCGCGGTCGTGACGCTGACCACACCGTTGAACGCGTCGGCTCCGTAAAGCGCCGAGCTTGGCCCACGGACGAACTCGACGGAGCCAAAGTCATCACACGGAAACGGGCTCGAGCCCCAGTCAGCAGCCCTCAGAAAGACGAGTGACAGATCTCGCCCGTCGATCAGCGCCATCAGCCGGTTGTTCATGGCCGTTGTGAAGCCGCGCGCGTTGATCACGAACCAGTTGAGACTGCCGCGGGCCACCTCGACGCCTGGCGTGAACTCCAGCACGCGCGGAATGTTCCCGGCCGAAGCGTCCTCGACGATCAGATCGCGCGTGACGATGGTCACCGCCGCGGGCGAGCTGACGAGCCGTTCGCGCCGTCGGGAGACGGACCGCACCGTCACCGTCTCCATCGGAATCTCTGGCCAATCGACCTCGATGAGCACGTGGACCGTCTCGCCGGCGCTAACGCGCACGTCGCTCTTGTCGGCCACGTGCTTGCCGAGCGAGGCGATGACCGTGACCGTCCCTACAGGCACGCGGCGAAAGCCGAACGAGCCGTCGTGCTCGGTGATCTCGGTCTTATCGAGGCTCTGAATGCTCACCGTTACGGCCGGCACGCCGCGGCCGTCCGGACGGACGACCTTGCCGGCCATGTGACCGAAGTCGGTCCCAGCCGCGAACGCGACCGAAGAGACGACTCCCAGCCCCGCCATCAGCAGGAAGCAACGGGCCGAAGCCCTCGCGCGAGACATGACGATCTCCCCTCCCCCAAGACGCCGCGCTCAGGGCGTCTCCGAATAGTGCGATTGAACCACACCGCTTACTCTTGTGTCTATGCGTTGCGGGCGTGCCGAGTTTACACATGAGTCATCAAGGAAAGTCTCGCATGACACCGACGGACATCTGAGGTGCCCCGCCTCCAGGACTCCGGCGTCGAGCGGGAACGCCGGCTTTCCGCTGCCTACGCTCGACTTGGCAGCGTCCGGCAAGCCGGTCCTCGCCGATGTCAACGTCGACGACAGCCGCAAGACCCGTCTCACCGAAGGTGTGATCAAGGTTTACGTCGGCAAGCTGCCGATGTGCGAGAAGCCAGCTCCATCGGCCGAACGCTCAAGAGATAGCTGATCGGCTGACGACACTCACCGCGGCCCGCTGACCGTGCCGCCGCGCTGACATTGGACTGCGTTAGCCACGAACAACCGCTGAAGATCGCCTCCAAGGTAGCGGGCGCCGAGGGCTGCCGATCATCTCCACAACTCGTTCGAAGGGGGCGTTGATCACGACCGGCGTCCGCGATGAAGTCAAAAGCGGCAAGCGAGAGTGGCGTAGAGCTGGTCTACCTCTTCGAAATCCCCTCTTGAACGCTCAGCCGCCAGCGTCAGGTAAAGATGCTTCGTCAGATCGACGTCGATGTCGACGCCATACCAGACGACGGAATCGTTCAGATCTGAATTGACCAACGAGTCGTCGTTGCGAGTTCCGCCTTGGATGCCCAGGCGAAACGCTTCACTCAGCTCGATGGAAGCCGACAGCGAGTGCAGCCACCCCTCGATCCGATCGTTCTCGTATCGGGTGCTTCGCAGGTGTAGTGCCAGATTTCGTCTCGTGAGTCGCCTGAGCCCAACCGTTCCCGTGAAGGAGTCGGCCGCGCCGGCGTCGCCCCCGCGATAGGTCCTCCCGCTCACGCCCAGTCTCAGATGAGGGCCGGCCATGCAGTCAGCACCCAGCCAGACGCCACGGCGAAAGGCGTCGTCGAACTGAGTCTCGGGCGTCGTGCGGTCGCGGTAGAGTCGAATATTGCGACGATTGTCATAGCCGCCCACCAGCTGGAGCTCGTCGCTGAGCCGGGCCCTCAGGACGATGAACGTGCTCGTGGACGAGATCGAGCTCTCACCAGCGTCCTTCTTCCACCCCCGATTGACGTCGACTTCTTGCGTGAGATAGACACGAAACCGGGGACCGGCGTATCGCCCGATCAGAAACACGAACTCCCGATTGATCTCCGAGTCCTCGTAAGAAGCGACGGCGCCGGCCGTCAACATCCAGCGATGAGCTGTGGTTGAAGCTGCGTTCCAGCGAAAGAAAGCCCCGTGCTCCCGGATATCGGAGGAAATCCCGTAATCTACCGCATCCGGCTGACTACCCGAAAACAAGCCCGTCGACCAACGCTCGCGGTCGTAGCCCACGAGCACACCATCGAAAACACTCACGTTCGCAAGGTCCGGTGATACCTGCCGACCGAATGCGATACGCCAACCCAGGTCTGGCTTGTCCCAGCCGATCGTCAATCGATACACGCGGTTCCTGGTGTCCGACTCGTCGGCGCCGTCCTCGGTTGTCCGCGTCGTACGGCGAGCCCGCACGTCGGCAAACACGCTCCACGCTGAACCGAAAAGGCTCGGTCCATCGAGCCTCAAATCCAGCGCAGGCTGGCTGAACTCGCCCGTGTCGGTGGACGCATTGCGTGTCGCCAAGTAGCGCACGCCAACGCGGCCTCGAAGCCCAGATCGCTGCAGAAAGCTCTGTCCCTCGCGAGTTCCCGCCTGTGCGACGGCCGGAGCGAATCGAACCTCATCGCCGAGGCGCAGCTCGTCGAGCGACCCCTCGACGACGTCACACACCGAGCGGTTCGGGGAGCTCTCGCGCACCTCCAGCACGACGTCCGACTGCCCGTTGCGACGCGACACCAGCCGTACGCCGGGGGCGAGACCGTCGCGTATCCCGGCATCGATGTAGACCGAGGATCCGGTCATGTAGAGGATTTCGGCAGAGGCAGCGGCGGTGTTCGTGTCGGCATGTCCGCCAGGAGAGATCAGAGCGAGAAGC
>CP070706.1:1415967-1419577 GCA_020350085.1 Acidobacteriota bacterium | reverse complement strand
GCCATCTCGCTCGAAAACGAATCTCCCGTCAAGTACTTCGAGGTCCTGCTGGCCTTCGACGCGACCGACACCGAGAGGATGAAGCCGGCCAGTCGCGTGAGCGCCACGATCTTCGTCGAGCGCCAGCAGCAGGTGCTGTCCGTGCCGAACCAGGCCGTGTTCCAGAAGGACGACCAATCCTGGGTCTGGCTCGCCGACGGCAGCCGGTTCAGCCGCACGCCGGTCGAGCTTGGCCGGCGCAGCATGAGCCGCACCGTGATCCTCGACGGCCTCGAAAGCGGAGCGCGCGTGGCGCTGGTCGATCCGGAGCCGGGCGAGGAAGGTTGATGGATTGGCGCACCGGTGTCGAGCAGGCGCTCGAGGAGTTCCGGCACCATCGGCTGCGCACGGCGCTGACCCTGCTCGGAATGATCTTCGGCGTCGGTGCGGTCATCAGCATGCTGGCGATCGGAGAGGGTGCCGAGCGCGAGGCACTGCGGCTGATCGAGGCGCTCGGACTGCGCAATGTGATCGTCGAGGCGATCGCTCAACCGCAAGAGCGACTCGCGGAGATCCGCGAGGATTCTCTCGGCCTGACCCGTCGCGACCTCGAGATCGCGCTCGAGACGTTGCCACAGGTCGGTCGCTCTGCGGCCCTGAAGCGGATCAACGTGTTCACGTTGTTTAGCGATCAAGGCCGCAGCGATGCCGAAGTGTTCGGCATATCGCCGAGCTATCTCCCGATGACCGGCCTCGAGCTGTCGATCGGCCGCGCCTTGCTCGAGGACGACGAGCGCCGCTACGCCACCGTCTGTGTGCTGGGCGCGCAGGCGGCACGAGACCTGTTCGGCACTGGTGATCCACTCGGCCGACACGTCAAGGTCAATCATGTTTGGCTGACGGTCGTTGGTGTTCTCGCCGAGCGATCATTGAGAGAAGCGGAGTTCGAGGGCGTGCCACTGGCCAGTCCCCAGAACAGGATCTACGTGCCGCTGAGCACGGCGCTGCGCCGATTTCGCTTCAAGCAGATGGAGGATGAGCTGGACGCGTTTCACCTCGAAGTGAGCGAGCAGAGCTCAATCGCTTCCGTGGCAGCCACCCTGTCGCGGCTGATGAAGACGAGACACCGCAATGTCGATGACTATCGGCTGATCGTTCCCGAGCAACTGCTTGACCAACACCGGCAGACCCAGCGCGTGTTCGATATCGTCATGGCGACCATCGCCGGCATCTCACTGCTCGTCGGAGGCATCGGCATCATGAACATCATGCTGGCCAATGTGCTCGAGCGAACGCGCGAAATCGGCATCCGGCGTGCGATGGGAGCCCGACAATCCGACATCCGGCGCCAATTCATGATCGAAGCGACGACGATCGCGGTGATCGGGGGTCTCGTCGGCATCGGACTCGGCTTTGCCCTCGCGTGGGCGATCGCGCTCTACTCCGGCTGGCCGTTCGCCTGGTCAGTCAGGGCTCCGCTGATCGCGGTCAGCGTCTGTGCCTTCGTTGGACTCGTTTTCGGCATTTACCCGGCACACAAAGCGGCCCGGCTCGATCCGATCGAGGCCCTCAGCCGCTGACGGCCAGGTCCAAGATCCCCGCGACGAGACCGACGAACTGGAGATCATCCGGCTCGAGATCGCGCGATCCCTGTTCTGAATACAGCATCAGCAACGCCCTGTTCGAGCGATCGAGAGGGCAGGCCAAGACGGCGCGCAGTCCGCGCGTGGCCTCGTGAGGCTGGCCGAACAGCAGCTCGCCCTCGATGTCGTGACAAAGCAGCGGTTCCCCGCGCTCGAGCAAACCGGTCGCGACCGAGCCGATCCCCTGGGCGACGACGGCGTTGAGCGGATCGCACGGCCGGCCCGAGGCGACAACTTCCTTGAGCGGTTGCTGGGAGCCGGTGCCGACCAGTACCGAGCCCGTCTTGAGTTCCAACGCTCCGAGGACGCTCGCCAGCGCCAGCTTGTAGAGAGCGGCGAGATCGCGCGTGACACGCGCGACCTGTACCAATCGCGCGAGTGCCTTGCGCTCGCGCCGCGCGCGGGCGAGCACGACGTCCTGATCCGGTCCGGAGGCCAGCCGCTCGGACATGGCCAGGTTCGCCTGAACGGCGTGCTGGAGCAGCGCGTCGAGCCCCGAGGCCGGATCGTCCTCCCCCGCGGCGGCGGCGCCCGTTGACGCCTGGTGGACGTACCCCCCAGCGGCTACCGCGACCGGCTCGGCAGCACGCGCGGGTTGTTGCTGTGGGATCAGCGCCGCGAATTGCTGCGTCACCTCCTCCCTGATGGTCGCCGCGTCCATACGCTGGGACAGTCCCGGAGCGCGTGCGGCGAGGGCCTCGAGCGTGGCGATCGTGATCTCGCGGAACGTTTCGATGACGCCCGTGCCGACCGTCGCGACCGCTTCCAGCTCGGGCAGGCGCCGCCAGTTCAGCTGCTGGCTCATCTCGGCAGGGTCCATCGCACCGACGAGATCGCGTTTGTTCCACTGGAAGATGAGGGGGATCGTTTCAGGGTCGAGACCGTTCGACTGCAGGTTGTTCTTCAGATAGCGCATCATCTGCACGTTGGCGTCACGCCGCTTCGGATCCGAGTCCGCGACGAACACGACGCTGTCCGCGCCGGCAAGCACCTGTTTGCGTGTGGTGTCGTACTGCACCTGCCCCGGGACAGTGTAGAGCTTGACTCGAACGTCGAGGCCGTAGAGCCTGCCGAGATCGAACGGCAGCAGGTCGAAGAACAGCGTCCGATCTCCGCTCGTCTTCAGCGAGACCATCGGCTCGCGACCGCCGGGATCGGTCAGCCTGTGGAGCGTTTCCAGATTGGTCGTCTTACCCGAGATCCCCGGGCCGTAGTAGACGATCTTGACGTAGAGCGCCTTGTCAGCGCTGCTGAACTGCATGGAAGCTCCACACGCCGGCTCTCCGCATCGTCAGGTCATACGCGGCCGGCGGGCCGAAAGCCGACGGCTTCGGGAGACTCTTCGACCGTCGGGAGGCGATCCTTGAGAAGATTCAGACGCTCCGACCTCGTTCGGGCTGGCCCGCGCCTTGCCGCAGCTTGACCCCAGCCACCTCCGATGCGAAAAGACAAGTGCCGATCCCGAAAGCTGGCTCGGCCTCGATCGATCTAGAGGACCGCTTCCATTGAGCGTTTCATTCAAGGACTACTACGCCGTTCTCGGCGTGGACCGCGAGGCTTCGGAGACCGAGATCAAGAAGGCGTACCGCCAGAAGGCGCGCGAGCTGCACCCGGACGTCAATCAATCGCCGCAGGCTGCTGAACAGTTCCGGGACGTCAACGAAGCGTACGAGGTGCTCAGCGATCCCGAAAAGCGCCAGCGCTACGACCGGCTCGGCTCGGCTTGGAAGCACGGGGCCCCGTTCGAGCCGCCCCCCGGCTTCGAGGGGATCCACTTCGACGTCGGCGATCTGGGAGACATCTTCTCGGGCATGCGCGGGGCGCAACATGGGGATAGAACGGGCTTTTCCGACTTCTTCGAGTCGTTGTTCGGAGATCTGGGCGTTCGGTTCGGCGGCCCCTTCGGCGAGAGCGCTGCTCGGCGCCCAGCTCGTGGACGAGACATCGAGGCGGAAATCGAGTTCGTCCTCGGCGACCTTCTCGCGGGT
>CP070706.1:1412408-1415867 GCA_020350085.1 Acidobacteriota bacterium | reverse complement strand
TCGCTGCTGCTCGGCGAGCCGTTCACGGGGCGCCGCTGGAGCGCCGCGGCACTCGCCATCGGCGGCATCCTGCTGGTGACGCTCAGCTGACGATCGCTCCGTCGCTGACAGGCCGGGCAGGTCGATGAGGCACGTCGACGGTGGTTTCCCTGGGGCGTCGCGGCACGATCCGCATCCAGCCGTGGCGGTCTTCGGCACGGCCGTACTGAATGTCGGTAATGGCGCGGTGCAACGCGGTCGCAACCGCTCCGGGCTCGCCCTTTCCGACCGTCAATCGCGCACCGGCGTGACCGAGGACGCTGATCGGAGTGATCACAGCGGCCGTCCCGACGGCGAAGATTTCGCTGACGTAGCCCGTGCGGATCCCGCGCACGATGTCGTCGATCGGCAGGTGCTGCTCGCGAGCGTCGAGACCGAGATCCGGCGCGATCTCGAGCATCGAGCGCCGCGTGATCCCCGGCAGGATCGTCCCCTCGAGTGGAGGCGTCAGCAGCCGGCCGCCCCGAACGACGAACACGTTCATGCCGCTCAGCTCTTCGATGAAGCGGTGCTCGATCGCGTCGAGCCACAGCACCTGGTCATAGCCTGCTGTGCGAGCTCTTTCCTGCGCCAACAAAGCCGCCGCGTAGTTGCCTCCCGTCTTAGCCGCGCCGACACCTCCTGGGCTGGCGCGCACTTCCTGCGGCTCGACGTAGATCGAGATCGGCTTGAAGCCGCGCGGGAAGTAAGCACCGACCGGCGAGGCGATGACGAAGTAGAGATGGCTCGCCGAGGGGCCGATGCCGAGCGCGTCCTCGGTGCCGATGATCGCGGGACGCAGGTAGAGCGAGCTTCCGGGCTGGTCGGGTACCCAGTCCCGAACGGCGTCGACGAAGCGCTCGAGCGCGTCGAGCTGCAGGGCTTCGGGAATCTCCGGCAGGCACATCCGCCGCGCGGAGGCGTTGAGCCGGCGCGCGTTCAGCTCGGGTCGGAACAGCGCGACCTCGCCGTTCGAGCGACGAGCGAAGCCTTGATCGGAGCCGTCATCGGGACAATCTGCAGCAGGATTCTCACGCCAGCGGTACGCCTTGAGTCCCTCGAAGATCTCCTGGCCGTAGTGCAGCACCTTCGCCGCGGGCGAGAGCGGCAACGGGCCGAACGGCACGATCGCGGCGTCGAACCAGCCGCGCTCGCTCGAATGGCGGATCTGCAGCATCAGGTCGGCGAAGACCCGGCCAAAGACGAGTGGTGCGGACAGCGCCGTGTGCGCGCGCTGGCTGTCGGACGGCGTCTCGATGCGAATCTTCCATGGTTGTCTCGTCTTCATGATCGAACCTCCTGCTCGAGGCAGCGAGCCAGTCGCTGCATGCCTTGGTCGATCCTATCCGGCGGGTGACTGGAGTTGTTGATGCGAAACGAGCTCGATCGGCG
Source organism: Acidobacteriota bacterium (assembly GCA_020350085.1). Classification (GTDB taxonomy): domain Bacteria; phylum Acidobacteriota; class Polarisedimenticolia; order J045; family J045. Next base: position 1,414,457 of record CP070706.1, on the reverse strand, counting down.
CTCGTCGCAGAAAAACAGCGCGCCGGGCGAAAAAGAGACGCCCTCCCGGCGCGCCCGCTCGTTGAGCGAGCTCGCGTCGAGCCGGCGAGAGGGCATGACCCACAGGTGAAGCCCTCCGCGCGGGCGGGTGAAACGGACCGACGGCGGGAAGCAGGCCTCGAGCGCCGCGATCATCGCGTCGCGCCTCTCGCGGTACTGGCGCTTGATGCGCACCAGGTGACGCCGGTAAAAGCCCGAACCGATCAGGTCCGCCAACAGCGACTGAACGAGTCCGCCGGTGTTGATGTCGCTGATTTCTTTGACGCGCCGCAGCTTGTCGGCAAGCGAAACATGGGCGACGAGGAAGCCGATGCGCAGCCCGGGAGCCAGCGACTTGGAGAACGACCCGACGTAGACGACACGCTCGCCTCCGGCAAAGCTCTTGAGCGGTGGGATTCTCCGTCCCCCGAGCCGCAGGTCGGCGTAAATGTCGTCTTCGACGATCAGCGCGTCGTGCCGGACCGCCAGGTCGAGAATCTGCTCGCGCCTCCGGTGGCTCTGCGTGACGCCCGTCGGGTTCTGGAAGTTGGGCACGGTGTAGATCAGACCGACATCGTTCTTCTTGAGCGCGGTCTCGAGCCGCTCGGGATTGAGTCCGCTCTGATCGACCGGAACGGGGATCATCGGCACGCGCATCAGCCGGCAGGCCGCGATCGCACCCATGTAGCCGGGGCTCTCTAAAGCCATCGCCTCGCCCGGCTGGAGCAGCGCCTGCAGGCTGAGCTGAATCCCCTGCTGAGCACCAGAAGTCGTCAGAATCCGATCGTCGTCGCCGAGAACGAGCCCCCGCTCACGTAGAACGGCGCGCAGCGCGTCATGCAGGCGCGGGTCGCCTTCGGTGGAGATGTAGCTGAGCGCCCCCCAACCGCCGGCCGAGCGAAGGATCTTGTTCAGTCGGCGGCGGATGCTGTCGGTCGGAATCGCCTCGGGCGGTGGGAAGCCGGCGGAGAAGGCGAGGTGCTCGCTCGAGAGCGCGTCATCGAGGGTCGATTTGATCCCGTCGGCAACGGCGGAGCGGGCGGACTCGCTCTCTCCCGGCCCCTCCGCGACCCCTTCGAAGAACGGCCCTTCCAGCTCGCACGCGAGCGCTAGCTCGCTGTCCAGACCGTGGGGGCGGCGGGAGACGAACACGCCTTTTCCACGCACCGTCGTCAGCAACCCGGAGCGGGTCAGCGCCCGAATCGCCTTGAGCACCGTGAGGCGGTTGACCCCCAGCTCCTCGGCGAGGGGGCGCACCCCGGTGAGCCTCTCGCCGGGTCGCAGGGCGCCCGAGCGGACCGCCTCGCGGATGCCGCGGCGAATCTGGACGTGGACCGGCGTCGGGGAGTCCTCGGCGATGGATAGCTTCCAGCTCATGGCGATTCCAATATGGCATGAATAGGACTTTAAAGCGCCTTTTTCGGCTCGAAAATGTAACTTTGTGTAGACCAGCTTATCTCGATCTCGAGGACCGCGGCCGACGCGTCGGTCGCGCTCCGGCGGCGTAGACCAGGTGGACGACGGGCGGTGAGAGTCCGTGCGCGGTCGCGACCAGGCTGTCCTCGCTCAGCCCGCGCGAGGCGGACCTGCTGGCGCTCGCCGTGCGCGGGTTGCTGGATCGGGTGACGGTGCCGCTGGCACGGGCCGCGGCGACGCTCGATCAGACCCGACCCCGAGCTGCGGACTCAGATCGCCCGTCACGCCGCTCGGCACGCCGGCCCGTTGCACGCCGAGACGGCGGCCCTGACGAAGAGACTATGGCATATGACCCGATTCGCTGAAGACTTCGGCCTGAAACGCCTGTAGCTCAACGCGCTCGCGCCAGCAGCCGGTCACGAGGCCTGCCTTGCGGCACAGCCGGTCGAGCATCTGATCGCGGGTCCAACCCTGCTCGACGGCGACTTGTGGCAGGAACACCGCCGAGCGGCCGGACTTGAACAGCTTGACGCCGTCGCGGCCGACGACCAGCGCTTCGGGTCCGGGGACCTTCTTGCTCGGGGTCAGCACGGAGATCTCGATCTCGATCTCATC
>CP070706.1:1404944-1412308 GCA_020350085.1 Acidobacteriota bacterium | reverse complement strand
GCCGCCTCGGTCGGGCGCGCGGCACCACCGCCCCCCCCCGTGCCGCCTCCGGACTCGCTGCCGCGGCTCGCTTCGTTGGGGTCGAGGCGCGCGGGCGTGTTGTACAGCAGCGGCGGAATCTCGTCTCTGACCTCCGTGCCGAAGAAACGGTAGTCGGCGTACTGGACCGTTTCGCGCCCGACCGTCGTCCTCGCATCGCGAGCGACCTGCCGAAAGGTGTGGACGCTCACGTGGGTGGGGTAGGTGAACCCGTCGTGCTCGAAGTCGAAGCGCACCGTCAGCTCGCGGCCGACGGGTGGGGGGGCCGTGCTGAAGCCCATGATGCGAAACGCCGTCAGAAAGCGCTCCAGTTCCATCACGATCCGCTCGGCCTGCAGGTTCGGTTGTGCGGTGAGCGAGAGAAGATTGCCGCTGCGATATTCGATCGCCGCCTGACCCGACCACTCGGTGATCCGTTTGCCTTCGAAGACCGGCGCCGAGGACTCCCAGAAGATCGGGATCGCCAGCTTGTAGGGGGTCGTGTGCCATTCACCGACTTTGAAGCGCAGCGTCGAGCGGATGGGCCCGGCAAACAGCTGCGTCCACAAGTACGGCTCCGGAAACGGCATCTCGACCTCGACCTCATTGCGGCCGCCCGATCGCACCGTTCCTCGCAAGCCGGAGTAACCTTCCGGCCGCGTCGGATCGGCGACGAGCAGATACTCGTAAGCGCGGCGCGTCTCGGCTGCCGCGTCGCTTTCTCGATACGTCGCCCGACGGATCTGCTCCGTGCAGGTGAAGTTCAGCGCCCGGCGCGCATACGCGTCGCTCTTCGCGCCGAGAACGCCGACGAGCCCCGTCGGGAGCTCGCCCCACGCGTCGTCGAAATCCCGAGGTGGATCGGCATCGCCGAGAAGCGGTGGGAGCGACGCGACGAGCAGCAGACAAGCCGAGCAGCTCACGGTGCTACGCCATCGCTTCACGGGCCCGTTCCGTCCGGGCCGATCTCACGCCGCCTCTCTGGCCGCTCGGCCTCGTCGCGGGCCGGGCTCCCGTCGAGGCTCACCGGCGGGCGCCTCGCGCGCGTGCCGCAGCGAACCGCTCGGGTTCGACGACGCGAAGGAGGCGAGCCCACCGCGGCTTCGACGGCACCGAGCCGAGCACACGCAGGTTCGAGGCGCCTTGCGCACATGTGGCGCAGTCGGGAATCGTCTCGTGCGCGTGGCGGAACACACAGTCCTCGAGGTTGTACCAGACCCGGAACTTCCAACAGAAGAAATCGTCCCGTGATCCACGAGTCCCCGTGTCCACTGCCCGCACACCTCGCTCGTTGCGATTCGACAGAAACTTGCGCACGCTAACCCGGATTACTCATGAGCCCTTCGGACGAAACGTCGCATCTGCCCGCCGGCCGGGCTCTTCGAGCCCTGTGGCCCGTACTCGGGATTGGTCTCCCTTCGGCGTGCCTACAGGCACGCCGCGGTCGCGAATCCTTACGTGCGGGCCATCCAGCAGGCATCCACAACGCTTCTTCTCGAAGGTTCATGAATGATCCGGGCGAACCCAAGCTAAGCAGAATACCAGCGGCCGATTTCAGCGACCACAGCCGCTCGGCGCGCCGGAAAGCCGGTCACGACGCGCACCCGGTCACGGCGCGCACGGGGCAGAGGGCTCGAGGGATGAACCGAGCGAACGCATGCTGAACGTCGAGAAGCTCGTGCTTCGCGCCTCGGCACTGCTATGGCCGTTGTCTGCGCTGCACGTCGCGCTGGCTGCCGCGGCCTGGCTGCGCGCGACCGAGTACGGTGCCCGGCGGCCGGACACGGTCAGCTTCGGCTTCGCGCTGCTCGGCTCGCTGATCGCGGCCGGCATGGTCATGGCAGCGACCGTTTTTCGTGACGACCGGTCCGCCACGCGCGGCGTTGTCGTTGCTGTCGTGGCGCTGCTGCTGATCGTGCAGGGTCTGCTTCACGGACGATTCGACGAGGCGCGCTATCGCTACGAAGACGAGCTGGGCTCGGGACTGATGTGGAGCGATGATGAGCAATGGCGTTTCGGCCTGCGCGTGTGCGAGCCTTTCCGCCCGCATCGCTTCGTGCTGCTCGATCTGATGCGCGTTGCCGACCGGCGGCGGTGGGTGCGTCTGGTCCCGCTGCGGCGCTCGCCGAGGGATGCGATCGGCCGAGCGGGGAGATGGGCTCGGATGACGAATCTCGGTCGAGGCCGCTACTGGCTGAGCCTGTCCACCGTGCTCTCGCGGCGCGGCCCGCAGTTTTTCGTCATCGATACCACCGGTGAGGAGCCGGTGATCAGCGAGCTGCGCTCCGGTTTCGAACGCGTCGATGGGCGCGCGGTTTGGGACTGCGGTCGGTGGGAGGATCTCGCCGCGTCGCGTCCATCGGAGGCCTTGGGCGTCTCACAGCCAACAGCCGGCGCCGTCGCGGCCGAACTCACCGATCTCGTCTGCGGTGCGCACGGGCGGCTCGCTCCCGAGCGAAGCTGCGCCATGGAGCGGGAGGCCGAGCGGTGCACCCCGCTGCTGGCCGAGCTGGTCGCGTGCCACCCGTACTGGGCGGCGGACAGCCCGGCCGTGACCGCCTGTCTCGAGCGGCGCGCCGAATCGGACGCCGACCCCCGCGCCTGGGACGCTCTGCTGCTGCTCGCGTTGGAGCACGGACCAAGCCAGCACGTCGATGAGCTCATTGAACGAGCGCACGCGCGCGAGACGCAGAAGGAACCCCGCTGCGCCTCGCACCGGCGCGAGGCGCGTCGCCTGCTGGGGGGCGTGAGGCAGCGGCGCACGGGCCTGCAACACGCGGCGCTCGTGGCGTTGCTCGACGAAGATCCTTCCGCGGCGGGCAGCGGCTGCGACGGGCTCCCGCAGGTGCTCGGGCCCGCAGGCCGACCGCAGGGTGAGCTGATCTGGGATCTGACTCTCATCGAGCGGCATGGGGGCCGCCTCGACGAGTCGTGCGCGCGCGTGCGCACGCTGCTCGCGCGAGAGCACGCGGCAGATCTCACCGAGCCGCAGCGCGAGGACGCCAAGCGCTGGCGACGCGTCTGTGAGCAGCGCGATGCGACCGCGCGCTGAGCTGCGCGCCGCCGCTCGGCAGCCCACGCGCTGGTGGTGGCTGTCGATCTTGGCGGCGTTGCCGATGCTGATCAGCGTGATCACTTTGCCGGCGACCGGCTTTTTCTCCGGCGATGCCGGCATCAAGCTGCTGCAGGCGAACGCCTTCGCCGATGCCGGTGCCGCGTGGCCCCGACGGATCGACTACCCCGCGCAGCCGATCGACCCGAGCGGAACGTTCACGCCGCGCTTTCTGCTCGCGCTCGATCGCGGTCTGGTAGCGATCTTCCCCTACCCTTATCCGCTGATGTCCGGCCTGCTGGCCCGAGTGCTCGGTCCCCGTGCGCTGCGTTGGCTGCCGGCAGCCGGCGCGCTGCTCACAGCGCTGGCCGCAGGAGCACTCGCCCGCTGGCGACGGGCACCGGGCGCTGCTCCGCTGGCCGCGACCGGCGTGTTGCTCGCGACGCCGCTCGGTTTTTACGGGGCCGCGGCCTGGGGTCACGCGATCGCCTCGGCGTTCGTGGTCGCCGCCGTCTGGCTCGTCGCGCTCGGCGCCTTCGGCGAGCGGATGCGGATGCGGGCGCTCTTCGCAGCCGGGCTGCTGCTGGCGGCCGCGGCGTGGACGCGGACCGAAACGGCGGTCCTGCTGGTGCTCGCGCTGGCTCCTCTGAGCGCGGCGTGCTCCTTCCGGCGGCGTCTCGGCGGCGTGGCGATCGCCACGACGGGTGCCGCGACCGGGCTGATCGGTGCCGCGGCAGGTCAGTACGCGGCGCTCGGTGTGTGGCTTCCGGTGCACATCGCGGCCAACGTGACCCGACACGGCGTGCTGAGCGCGCGTTGGTCGGCGAGCCGTTGGGCGGCGATTCGCGAGCTGTTCGCGCCCGACGTGTGGTGCGCCGCTGCGGTCGTGTTGTGGATCGCGGCTTTGGTCTCGAGCGTATGGGGCCGAGAGCGCTGGCGCGCCGCCGCCGCGAGGCTGGCGATGACGGCCGTGGCGGCTTCGCTTCTCGCCGTGATCGTCGTGCCGGCGTGGCGCGTGCTGCTGCTCGGGCTCGGTCCGGCGGGCGCGTTTCCGGTGCGCACGGTGACCGCAGGTTGGATGGTGCTGGCCACACTGCCGCTGGTGCTGCTCGACTCACCGGGCTGCACGCGCGAGCGCATCCTCCGCCGCCTGGTCGGCTTCACCAGCGCGTGGTCGGTGCTCGCATACCTCGCGATCAGCCCGCTTCCCGGCGGCTATCAGTGGGGCGGGAGGTTCTTCCTGCCTGCCGCCGTGTTGTTGTGCGTGCTGTTGGCGGTGAATCTTCACGAGCACCGCTCGCGACGGCGGAGCGAGTCGCTCGTGATCGGCGCCGCGATCGTCAGCGGGGTCGCCGTGCAGCTTTTTGGTCTGGCCCTGCTGCATCACGTCTGCCGCGGTAACGCGCGCGTGGCTCAGGCGTTCGCCACCAGAACGTCGCACGCCGAGGTGATCGTCACCGTGACCGATTACCTGCCCGAGCTCGCGGCGCCGTTGTGGTCGGAGCGGGTGATGCTCGATGCCCGCCGGTCCGAGGACGGCGAGGCGCTATTGGCTCGGCTGTCCCGAGCGGGAGTCGATCGTTGGACGCTGGCGGAGGTCGTCGGCGAGAGCTCGGGAGCTCTCGTGGCGCGGCGCACGCTCGTCGCCGAAGGCGCCGCGCGCTGGCGATGGACCGGCACCGAGGAGTTGGCGTTGACGGGACGCCGACTGCGGCTGCACCGCTACGATTCGCGGGCTCGACCCGATGCACCGCTGCTCGTCGACGCGGGGAGGGCTAGTCCTGAGTGACGGAGCGAATGCGGCGCAGCACGTCATCCTCGCGCGGAAAATCGCCCTCTTCGTGCTTGCAGAACACGCGCTTGCCGTTGACCCAGACATCGAAGATGCCGTCCGAGCCGCGCTCGAGCTGAGCCTCGGCGGCGAGATGCTTTTCGAGGAAGGCTGCGAGACTCGCAGCCCGGGGGTAGTAGTTTCAAACGCCGCAATATTCGATGCGAATGTTCATTCCCGGCTCCGTCATCGACCCACGGCACTGAGCTGGGCCGCAAGACGAACATGATAGGGACTCGCCGCGGCGAACGCTCCTCGCTGCTCGAGCAGTGCCCTGGGGCACGCGTCAGCCGATCACGGCAGGTCGGGGATACGGCGCCGCGTGACAGCGATTGCGGCCGCGAGATTTCGCTTCGTAGAGGGCACCATCGGCCCGCTGAACGATCTCGTCGGCACGGCAAAGATCGCCCGCGCGCATGCTGGCCACCCCGATGCTGACCGTGATCACTCCGTGGGGGGGGATTGTCGGGGTGTGACAGACGGGCGTGGGCGATGCTCGCGCACAATCGATCGGCGACGACCGCAGCCCCGTCCAGCTCCGTCTCCGGAAGCAGGCAGACGAACTCCTCGCCGCCGTAACGGTAGGACGAATCGGCCATGCGGATCCCCGCGCGGATCAGCCGCGCCACCTCGCGCAGCGCCACGTCGCCGTCCTTGTGCCCGAGTCTGTCGTTGTAGCCCTTAAACCGATCGATATCGATCATCAACACGCTGAGCGGGTGGCCGAACCGCTTCGCTTGTTCGTGCATCCTGGTCAACGCTTCGTCGAAGGCACGTCGGTTGCCGATCTGGCTCGGATCGTCGACGAGCGTCAATCGCCGGAGCTGCTCGTTTCGTTCGGCGAGCTCCTCTTCGAGAGGAATCACCCGCTCACCCGATCGCAGCCGGACGAACAGCTCGGCCCGGTCGAACGGTTAGGTCACGTAAGCATCCGCGCCCGCGGTCAGACCGTCGATGATGTCCTGTCTGTCGTCCATCGACGTCAGCAGTATGGTGTAGATGTAGCCATCCTTCTCTTCCGTGCGAATGCGCCGCACGAGCTCCAAGCCGTCCATCTGCGGCATCATCCAATCCGCAATCACGAGTTTGGTGCGCTCGCTCTGCAGCACCTGCCACGCTTCCACGCCGCTCGTCGTCGACAGCACCTCGTGACCGAGCTGGCGCAGGGTCTTTTCGAGCAAGCGCCTCGAGAGCAGCTCCGTGGAGAACGCGCGAACACCTCCGGCCCGGTCGAGACCGCTGGCGAGCTCGACCGGCATGGGCGGACTGGACGAACTCGACCGACTCGCCCGACTCAGCGGGGCGTGCCTCTCGGAGACGGGCGGGCCGGGACAGGCCCGGCCATCCAACGCTCGTATCGGCAGCAGGGGTGGAGAGGTTCACCGGCTGCGGGGCAGGCGCCCCGGCGTCAGGCCGCCGGATCGCATCTGCCGTGCGCTGTTCTTCAGCATGTTGCGCGTGCCGCGCTGCGAGGCCATCCTCTGCTTCTGCCGATGACGAAGCCACCGAGCCGCCAACTCGAGACGGTTGCCAATCCGGCTCCGCAGCGATCCTATCTAGTTCGCATGGTGGCGCCGGAGTTCACGTGTCTTTGTCCTCGCACGGGGCAGCCGGACTTCGCCACGATCGTGGTCGAGTACGTGCCCGGGTCGCGGCTGATCGAGCTCAAGTCGCTCAAGCTCTACCTGTGGTCCTGGCGCGATGAGGGGATCTTTCACGAGGCGGTCGTCAACCGCATCCTCGACGACCTGGCGGCGGCCGCGGAGCCGATCTGGCTGCAGGTGTGCGGGTTGTTCCGCGTACGCGGGGGCATCACGACCAGCGTCACGGCGTCGATCGGTACGCGTCCCCCCGACACTCCTGACGCGCCCGAGTCGGCCACGGGCTCGGACGCGCGATGAGCGGGCCGCGGCCACGCGCGATCGAGATCTTTCCCAACGGGGAGATCGGGATCGCTTGGGACGACGGCCGCGAGGACTACCTGTCCGCGCGGCGGCTGCGACAGGAGTGTCCTTGCGCCGAGTGCGTCGACGAGATCACCGGCGAGCGGCGACTGGACCCGCAGAGTGTCTCCGAGAGCCTGCGCGCGCTGTCCATCTCGCCCGTGGGCAGCTACGCCGTCCAGTTCCAATGGTCCGACGGGCACCAGACCGGCTTGTACGCCTTCGACCGCTTGCGACAGATCGCCGAATCCCAGCGATGATGCCCGCGTCGCGGCTCGCTCCGGCTTCCTCGAGCGCTCAGCCGACGTCTCGCTCACAGCGCCGACTTTCCGCGTCGAGCGCGCGTCGCAGATCATCGGCATGCGGGGGGAAGACTTCCAAGTACCGGGCGAGATGCCTCAAGGAGCGTAGGCACGCCCGCGAAGCGGACGAGTCGTGCTCGCGTCGCGCGAGACGCCACAGCTCGAGATAGACGTCGAACAGCTCGCCGTGCAGATCGAGCTCGCGCGCCACGCGCCGT
>CP070706.1:1398575-1404844 GCA_020350085.1 Acidobacteriota bacterium | reverse complement strand
GCCTCGACCTACCGCTACAAGACCGCGATCGCCGCCTGAAACAACCACCGAAAAACCGTGCCAACAAGCCGCCCGCCGCTCGATCGGATCGAGCACGCACCGTTGAGGGCTCACCTCACGAGCTGTCAGACGATCGTCAGCGACCCCTGCCCGTAAGAAGCGTCGCGCGCCGCGGACGGAGCGAGACTCAGCCGAGCGCTTCGTCTGGAATGCCGAGCTGGCGGCAGACCTCGGGCAGCAGCAGCTCGGCCTGTGCCGTCAGCTCTCGCGCCGGGATGTTGCCGCTGGCCCGCGGGTCGACGGAATACGCCGGGACGCCGCGAAGCAGCGCCCCACGCAGCACCAGCTCGGTCACGCCGACCGAAAAAGACGTGCCGACGAACAGCACGACGCGCATGCGCTCGACGGAGTTCTCCACCCGTGAGAACTGGTAGTCGCGGTGCTCGTGGTAGTACTCGTCGAACAGCAGCACATGCGGTCGGAGCAAGTAGTGGCAGGCAGGACAGCGCGGTAGCGTCTCGTGCGCCGGCCCGCGGGCGAACGGATCGAAGTCGACGTCGTCGCGCGCGAGCGATCCCTCCGGTGCGCCGAACCGGCAGCCTGTGCGGGCGCAGCGCACGCGGGCCGCGCTGCCGTGCACTTTGATCAGCTCCTCGGAGCCGGCGTCCTCGTGCAGCGTGTCGATGTTCTGCGTCACCAGCAGAAACTCGCCGCCGCGCGCGATCTGCCAGCGTTCGAGCGCGGCCAGCGCGAAGTGTGCAGGATTCGGGCGCGCGCCGAGCACCGCCTCGAAGCGCGCGTGATACCAGCGCCAGTGACTGACCGGGTCGGCCTCGAAAAAGCGCCGCGTGGCCATCTCGATCGGGTCGCGCTTCCAGATCGCGTCTTCGTCGTCACCGCGAAAGGTCGGAATGCCGCTCGGTGCGCTGACGCCGGCTCCGGTCACGACCAGCAGCAGCTGCTTGCCGGCCGCTTCCAGCGTCCGCGCGAGCGGCTCGGCGAGATCGGCACGGCGGCCGCGGCTCATGGAAGGCTCCCTGCTTGTCGTATCGGCTTCGCTGCGGGCCCATTGTACGGGGATCGCGCCCGCTCAGAGCAGCTGATGAGGATCGATGTCGACGATCAGCCAGCGAGGAAAAGCTCCGCGCGACCCCGTCAGCTCGCCGAGGGCTCGCCGCAACGCATCGACCAGCCGCCGCCGCTTGACGGCACGCACCAGAAGCTGCACGCGCCACTGCTCGCGCAGCCGGGCGCGCGGCGCCGCGCTCGGACCCAAAACGGCGACCTTTCCCTCGCCCGCCTCGCGGATGCGCTCGGCCAGCTGGGCGCCGCGTTCGAAAGCCTTCTCCTGCTGCGTGTCGCGAACGATCAGATTGGCCAAAGCGGCGGCGGGCGGGTAGCGCAGCATCTTGCGCGCTGCCAGCTCGCGCTCGGCGAAGCCTTCGTAGTCTTGCGCGAGACCGGCCCGCAGGGCCGGATGCTCGGGCCGGAACGCCTGCACGATGACGCGTCCCGGCCGGTCCCCACGCCCGGCCCGGCCCGCGACCTGTGTCAGCAGCTGCATCGTGCGCTCGCCCGCGCGAAAGTCGGGCAGCCGCAGGCCAGCGTCCGCGCTCAGCACGCCGACGAGCGTCACGCGTGGGAAGTGATGTCCCTTGGCGATCATCTGCGTGCCGACGAGAACGTCGATCTCCCCGCGAGAAAAACCCCCGAGCACTCTCGCCAGCGTGCGCGGCGAGCGCACGGCGTCGCGATCGAGCCGCTCGATGCGAGCACCCGGGACCGCCTCGGCGATCTCCCTTTCAGCGCGCTGCGTGCCGAAGCCGATGTCGGCCAGGTACGGTGAGCGGCACGCGGGACAGTCCTGCGGGCGCGCGCTGGAGTAGCCGCAGTAGTGACACATGAGCCGCCGGCCGACGCGATGCCAGGTCAGCGCGATCGAGCAGGCGATGCAGGAGATGGCTTCACCGCAGGCCCGGCACAAGAGGACTCTCGTGTAACCGCGCCGGTTGATGAGCACCATCGCCTGCTCGCCGGACGCGATCGTCTCGCGAAGCGCCGCGGTCAGCCGGCGCGAGAGCGGACGGTCCTCACCGGTCTCGCGAAACTCGCTCCGCATGTCGACCAGCTCCACTTCCGGAAGTGCCCCGCCGCCGACGCGCTCCGGGAGGACGATCCGAGCGGACCGATGCTCATCGGCGCTCAGCCAGGCCTCCATCGACGGGGTGGCCGAGCCGAGCACGACCACGGCGCCGGCGGCACGGCCGCGCACCAGCGCGAGATCTCGCGCCTGGTAACGGGGCGATTCCTCCTGCTTGTAACCGCCGTCGTGCTCCTCGTCGACGATGAGCAACCCCAAGCGCTCGAGCGGGGCAAACAGCGCCGAGCGCGCGCCGACGACGATTCGCGCCCTCCCGCGGCGTGCGCGCTGCCAGGCGTCGAACCGCTGACGGTCGTTGAGGCTCGAGTGCATGACGACGACACGCTCGCCGAATCGCTCGCCGAGTGCGTGCGCCAGCTGAGGGGTGAGCGCGATCTCGGGCACGAGGTACAGCACGCAGCGGCCGCGGGCTGCGGCGTGCTCCGCGGCCCGCAGGTAGACCTACGTCTTGCCCGAGCCGGTGATGCCGAACAGCACGACCGGCTGGTAGCCGCCGGCGTCGATCCAAGCCACGAGCTGCCGGACCGCCCGCTGCTGGTCGGCCGTCAGCCTCAGCGGGCCCGAGGACGCGAATCCGGGATCCGGAAGCTCCGCTGCGGGCCGCACGTGGTCGACGGGCGCCAGCAGGCCCGCCCGCACCAGCGCGCTGACCGCGGCACCTCGAACGCCAGCCGCGCGTGCCAGCTCGCCCGCCGACAGCGGCGCGGAGACGAGTGCGGTTTCGAGTGCGCGACGCCGAGCGGGCGAGCGAGCGAGCGCCGCGAGACTCGTTTCGGGATCCCGGCGGACCGCAGCGGCCGGCACGAGCAGGTGGCGCAGCGCCGGCGAGCCTCGCCCGCTGCTTTCGAGCGCGATCCACTCCGCGCGGGTCCAGGTGTCGATCTCGGCCGGCTCGTCGAGCCGCGCGAGGAGCGTCGCCTGTCGCACCCGTCCGCCGGGCCTGCTCGCGAGCCAGGCGAGCGCTGGGGGAGCCCCCGCCAACCGTGCCGCGAGTCGGCCGCTGTCGGTCAGCCGCATCCAGGGGTTTTCGTCGGGGGCGATCGCGGCGGGCAACGCCGCTCGCAGCACGTCGCCGGGCGGCGCCAGGTAGTAGTCCGTCGTCCAACGGACCACTTCGAGCAGATCCGCGGTCAAGGCCGGCATGCCGGGGGCATCGAGCCGCTCGAGCAACGGCTTGACCTCGACGTGTTGCGCGGGTGCCGGCGAAGGACCGAGAACCAGTCCGACGACCAGACGCCGGCCGAGGGGAACACGCACGCGCTCGCCGGGCCGAACGCTCGCCGCCCACGCGTCCGGAACGGAGTACGTGAGCGGTTCGAGAAGCGGCGCGGGAACGGCTACGGAGACGAAGCGTGCCGGGCCCTCAGCCATGGCGCAGCTCTACCCCCGGGAGTCGTTCGTGCCCTCGGCCGCCTCGAGCGCGCGCCGCACGAGATCGCGCGACGCCTCGGCGGGAACTGTGATCTGCATCCGCGGCTCGGCCTCCATCGCCCGCCGGATGGCGAACAAGGCGCCGCTGTTCCGCGCCCAAGCTCTGCGGGCCAGTCCGTTGGCTACGTCCCAGCAGAGCATCGAGCGGGCGTCGCGCTCGGCCCGTTCGCTGCCATCGAGCACCAGGCCGAACCCCCCGTTGATCACCTCCCCCCAACCGACCCCGCCGCCGTTGTGCAGGCTGACCCAGGTCGCTCCGCGAAAGGCGTCGCCGACGAAGTTGTGAACGGCCATGTCTGCGGTGAAGCGCGAGCCGTCGCGAATGTTGGCTGTCTCCCGCCAGGGTGAGTCTGTTCCGCTGACATCGTGATGATCGCGGCCGAGCACGATCGGCGAGCGGATGCGCCCCTCTCGAATCGCGCGATTGAAGGCGATCGCGATCGCCTGCCGGCCTTCTCGATCCGCATAGAGGATGCGCGCTTCCGAGCCGACGACGAGCTGATTCTCTCCCGCCTGGCGGATCCAGCGCAGATTGTCGCGCACCTGTTGGCGGATCTCGTCGGGCGCGTCCGCGGCGTGTTGCTCGAGCACGCCAGCGGCGATTTCGTCGGTCAGCGCCAGCTCGGACGGATCCCCGGACGTGCAGACCCAGCGGAACGGTCCGAAGCCGTAATCGAAGCAGACCGGCCCCATGATGTCCTCGACGTACGACGGGTAGCGGAAGCCCCCCGCTCCGTCGCCGACGTCGGCCCCGGCGCGTCGGGACTGAATCAGAAAAGCGTTGCCGTAGTCCCAAAACGACATGCCTCGATCGGCCAGTAAGTTGATGGCAGCCACTTGGCGCCGCAGCGACGCGTGCACCGCTTCGCGAAAGCCCGCCGGATCTTGCTTGATCATGCGCCGCGACGCGTCGAGCGAGAAACCGACCGGGTAGTATCCCCCATGGTAGGGATTGTGCAGCGAGGTCTGATCCGAGCCGAGATCGACCTCGAATCCTTCCTCGGCGAGACGCTCCCACAAGTCGACGACGTTGCCAAGATAGCCGATCGACACCGGGCGTTTGTCTCGTCGCGCCCGCTCGATGCGTCCGAGCAATTGGTCGAGGTCCTCCTCGACCTCCATCAGCCATCCTTGGGCGTGGCGCTTGTGCAGCGGAGCGGGGTTGATTTCCGCGATGATGCCGATGGCACCAGCGATGACGGCCGCCTTCGCCTGCGCGCCGCTCATCCCGCCCAGACCAGAGGAAACGAACACACGGCCGCGCAGACCGTCGTCACCCTGACCGAGATACTGGCGAGCCGCACCGAGCAGCGTGATCGTCGTGCCGTGGACGATTCCTTGCGGGCCGATGTACATGAAGCTGCCGGCCGTCATCTGCCCATACTGCGTCACGCCGAGCGCGTGGAGCTTCTCGAACTGCTCGCTGGAGGAATAGTTCGGGATGACCATGCCGTTGGTGATGACCAGCCGCGGCGCCTCCGGGCTCGACGGGAACAGGCCCAACGGGTGCCCTGAGTAGAGAACGAGCGTCTGTTCGTCGGTCATTTCGGAAAGGTACTTCATCGTCAACAGGTACTGGGCCCAGTTCTGAAACACCCCGCCGTTGCCGCCGTAGGTGATCAATTCGTAGGGAAACTGCGCCACCACGGGATCCAGGTTGTTCTGGATCATCAACATGATCGCCGCGGCCTGCGGCGTTTGCGCCGGATAGTCTGAGATTGGCCGCGCGTGCATCGGGTAGTGCGGCCGGAAGCGGCGCATGTAGATGTGGCCCTCGGCGTGAAGTTCGGCGGCGAACTCGGGGGCCAGCCGCTCATGCCAGGCCGCTTTGAAGTACCGCAGGGCGTTCGCCAGCGCGAGCTGGCTTTCCTCGGGGCTCAGACGCGGCTCTCGCTGCGGGGCTCGGTCGATACCCTGATTCTCGTGCGGAGGGTCCGGGATCGCGTCCGGAATCCCTTGGCGCAGCCGTTGCTGGAAGCTGTCGACATCGACGGTCATGGCGAGTCCCCCGACGCGGATCATTCTAGCCGCGCTCCGCACGCGCCTGGCCCGGCCGGCTCCTGCGCCCGGGAACATCCCTGTGGGTGCCTAAAGGGCTGGTCGGAACAGTCCGTCCCCACCGTCCCTAGTGGCAGGCGCACGGCAACGAGGCGATCCTCCCGACATGGGCCGCCTCGATGCCGCGTCGGACCAAGGGGCGCCAGCCTCGGGACGGCGGCTGCAAGCCACAGCGTTCTTCGATTCAGCCGAGGCTCGTGCGGGACCTTCTCGAGGCTTCCTGCGATGCTCTTTCCAGTTAGCCCCAAGGCCTTATTTCCGTTGGGTTAACTGTTACTTGAGCCAAGTTTGAGAACATATATGTCAATAGTTTCTTGCGATTCAGGCGCGGAAGACGTTGCCGGATGGCACCTTCCCCCGTACAGCTTTGGGCGGAAAAGAGTACTGGGAGTCAGTCGGCCAGCTGAGTCGGGCGGATCGAGCGTACTCCGCCGGCCGCAGGGGCGGTCGGCGAACTCGGGTCGCTGTCGGGGCCTGAGTCTCGAACCCGATGGCAGTGGCACGGAATAAAGGAGCCATTCATATGAAGAAGGTCATTTACACCGCGTTCATCGCGGCCGTGGCCCTCTCGATGGGGTGTGCGATCACCAATTACCCGGTGATCACAGACAGCGCCGGT
>CP070706.1:1395952-1398475 GCA_020350085.1 Acidobacteriota bacterium | reverse complement strand
TGTTGAGCTCGTGGGCGACGCCGGCCACCAGTGTGCCCAACGTGGCCATCCTCGCCGTGTTCACGAGCTCGGCTTGCGCGCTCTGGAGCTCCGCATTGGCATTCTCGAGCTCGGCGCGGTGATCGTGATGAATCGCCGCGACCCGACCCACGCCCGTCTCGACGCCCAGTACGAGAAGACAGGCGAGCACCGCGAGGACTACGGCCCCGGCGGGATCGATCCCCTCGCCCGCGGCCGCGGTTCCTCCGGCCACCCCGCGCCAGACAGCGTCGAAGGCCACGACGGCCGCTGCCGCAACGCCCCCGAGCACGGCCGCCGCCTGCCCGCGCCGGCCGGGATACTGAATGGTGTGTTCGAGAACCGGGAGCAGAACGAGCGGGACGACCAGCCAGCTCGTCAATCCGAGCAGGTGGGCACCGAGCGTCGCGACGACGATCTCGAAGCAAAGCAGTGCCGTGCGGAGGCGAGTATAGTCGACCGACTCCGGTGGAGGTGCGAGACGGAGTAGCAGGACCGCGGCGACGGCGAACCAGGCCGCGACGAGCGCGAAGAACGACGGCCGGACCGGTACACCCACGACGAAACGAAGCGCGGTAGCGGTACCCAGCGCAAACAGCGCGAGAAGCCCGCGAGCGAAGACCAGATCGGCAGGCTCCTTCGAGTCAGGTCTCAGCGAAGGCACCAGACCCGGCCGGCTAGAGGAACGCCTTCATCAGGCGTTGGCGAATGTCAGCGAGCTCTGCGTTCGCGCCCTCGAGGGCCGACATCTGCTCGTCGAGTTGACCGATCAGGTGCGCGCGCTCGACACCGTTTCTGACAACGAGCTTCAGGTGGTCGTTGTCCCACGGCTTCTCCAGGTAGTGAAACAACCCGGCTTCGTTGATTGCACGAATCGCGTTTTCCTTGTCCGCATACCCTGTAAGCAGGATGCGGCTGGCCTGCGGTTGCGTCTCGCGCACACGCGTGAGGAACGAGATCCCGTCCAGGTCGGGCATCATATAATCGGCGACGACCACCTGGACGTCCTGCTCCTCCATCGCCCGTAGAGCCTCGCGCGGCGAGGTGAAGGTGAGGATGTTGTACGGGGTCTCGAGCTGCAGGAAGCTGTGCAGTGCGGTCACGACCATTTCCTCGTCATCGACGAGCACGACGGTCGGCTCAGTGCTCATATCGTCTCCGTTCATGCCGGCAGCAGCGTCCGGACCCGCTTCGCCAGTCCCTGGAGCAGCCCCAGACCGAGTTCCGGATAGTCGGCCAGCAAGTCGTTGAAGTCCTGGCGGCGTATGCGGAGAAGGTGGGTCGGCTCCGACACCGTGGCGCCCATCACGCTCGGCGCCGCGTCGATCAGGGCCCACGTGCCAAACGCCTCTCCCTCTTGCGCCACCAGTCGCTCTTCCCCTCTTCCCTCCAGCTCCACCCGGCCGCGCACGACGACATACATGGCGTCTGCGGGCTGTCCCAGCTCCAGCAGGTCGGCTCCGGTGTCCACGTGGATCTCGGTCGCGATCGAGGCCAGAAGAGCGAGCTGGGCGCTGGGCGCGTCACGTAGCAGATCGATGTTCTGCAGAAGGAAGAGCTTTTCGATCGTGTCCATGGCTCCTCGTCCTTTTTCATCGCGACCGGGCTCGATCGATCCGGCTCGCCGCCGGTTCAGACGGCCCACCAGCGCCTCGAGATCGGCGTCCGCCGGCTGGAACGTGCCCAGGTCGCTCCACGTCCCCGGCAGGCCCAGATCGACCGCTGCCCATATCGCACACCGGGCGATCCAGTGATCCTCGTCGTCCCACAAGCGGCGCAGCGTCTCCGCCGGGTCACGATCGGCCTCACGTCGTGCCTTCGCGTCCTTTCGGGGCGGCTCGAGCAGAGGTTGGAGGCGCCGGAAAAGCCCGTGGCCCACCGTGGTCTCCAGCCACTCGATCGCGTTGGCCCGCGACCGCGCGTCACCGCTGTCCATGGCCAAACTACAGCGATACATGCCCTCGGGCCGAGAGATGAGCCCGAGCCAGCGGAAGGTGCTCCGCCGGCGCTCCGCGCGCGCTTCGTCCAGGGCGCGGCTCAGCAGCCCGACCGATTCCCTGTCCCCGTTCAGTTGCGACACGGAAGCCAGTGCGCCCGCGTACCGTCGAGCTGTGCTGACCTCACGTTCCATGAGCCGCAGTACCTCGTCCCGGTCAAAGGCGAGCCTGTCGTGCCGTCGTCGGAGTCGGACCAGGGCCTGCAGCGTTCGATCATCGAGCAGCTGGCTCGTCTCTTTCAGATCGTAGGAGCGAATCAGCGCGTCTACCGTGGCCTGCGTCGGGATCCCGGCGAGCGCGCGCGGAATGTGATGTCGAACGAGCGGATCGGCCGTCGTGTCGTTGAGCTTCGTGACGAGGTCATCGAAGGCAACCGGGCCGAGCCTTTCGAGCGCCCGACGAGCAGCCGTCCTCGTGGCCGGCGAGCGCAGCGCCTCTATACCGGCTGGCACATGGCGCTCGTCGCCCGTCCGGGCGGCACTGGCCAGCGCCGCTCGCACGACCATCG
>CP070706.1:1392604-1395852 GCA_020350085.1 Acidobacteriota bacterium | reverse complement strand
TGATCGGCTGTTCGAGTTCGCCGAGACGATCGTTCAGCGCCGTCTCGAACGATTGGAAGGTGTAGCCCAAGTCACCGTCAGCGGCATCCGGGCGCCCGAAGTGCAGGTCAACATCGACCCCGCGCGCATGCGGGCTCACGGCCTCGACGTGCGACAGCTCGTCTCCTCGCTCCGAGCGAGCAACGTCAATCTTTCCGGAGGCGACATCAAAGTCGGTTCTCGCAAGCTGCTCGTTCGTTGCGTGGGCGAGTTTCAGCACCCCGACGAGATCCGCCGCCTGCCCATCGACGTTCGCGGAGCCTCAGGTTTGACGCTCGGAGACGTGGCCGAGATCGACTATGCGTTCCCGAGGCAGGAGGAGTTCAACTTCCTCAATGGCGTCGAGGCGCTCACCGTAGAGGTCAACAAGGCATCGAACAGCAATCTGCTGGACGTCGTCGATCGAGTTAAGAGTGAGCTGGCCGAGCTCGAGGGCCTGCCCGAGGCGGCGGGCGTTGCCATGCGAGTCTATGCAGACGCGTCACGGGATGTTCGCAGAGGGCTGGGGCAGCTTCGCGATGCCGGCTTGGTCGGCGGGCTGCTCGCGATTCTCGCTACTTACCTCTTTTTGAGGAGATTTCGCACCACGGGACTCGTTGCGCTGGCGATACCGTTGTCCGTCGTCGCTACTTTCGTACTGATGTACTTCATGCGTGTCGCCGGGGTGGTCGACATCACACTCAACGTGATCAGTCTCGCCGGGCTGATGGTCGCGCTTGGTATGTTGGTCGACAACTCCGTGGTCGTCATCGAATCGATCTTCCGCCACCGCAATGATCTCGACGAAGATGCGTCAACGGCTTCGCTGCGCGGAGCGAGTGAAGTCGCGCTACCGATCATCGCCTCGACGATTACGACCATCTGTGTGTTCTTGCCGATGATTTTCTTGGGCTCGGGCGGCCGTTTCAGATTGTTCTTCGCCAACATCGGGATTACGGTCTGCATCGTCATCGTCGCCTCGCTGCTCGTGGCACTGACCGTGGTTCCGATGGTCTCGGCCATCATTTTGCGCGGGCAGGCAGCCCGAGCGGCACCTTTCATCGCGCGGCTGACGAGCTGGTACGGCGCCGTGTTGCGGTTCACCCTGCGCCATCGCTTCGCATTCGTGCTGTCGATCATCGCCCTGCTGGCCGGCTCGGTGTATCTGTTCTCTACGATCGAACGCTCTTTCATGGTGCGTCCTCTGGAGCGCGAAGTTCAAATCAAAGTCGATACGCCGCGTCAGTACTCTTTCGAGCAAATAGAAGCGCTCTACGACGAGCTTTACGCGTTGATCGATGCGCAGCGTGACGAGCTGGACGTAGCTGATATCGTCCACAGCTACGATAGGGGCACCGGTCGCTCGCGCTCGAGCTGGCGCCGCACCCGGCAGTTCAGCATCTATCTGAAGGACGAGGACGAGTCCGAACTGAGCACCGACGAGGTCAGAGCGCGCATTCGAGAGCTATTGCCTACGAAGGCTGGCGTCGACTTGCGCATCGCGACAGCCCAGGGCCGCCACGGATCGACCGGCATCGAAGTTCAGCTGATGGGTGACGATCCGGTCGTGCTCGGGTTGCTGAGCCGGCAGGTCGCCAGTCGCCTCTCTCAGCTTCCGATGGTCAAGGACGTGGACACCTCGCTCGAAAGCGGCGACGAAGAGATCCACGTTCGCGTCCAGCGAGAACGTACGCTCCAGGCCGGATTGTCCAGCACCGCGGTCGCCTGGACGGTCAACAACGCCCTCTCGAGCCGTGCGGTGAGTCATTTCAAGACCGGTTACCGAGAGGTCGATCTCGTCATGCAGTTCCGCGAGCAGGACCGCGAAACTCTCGATCAGCTCAAGACCGTGCCGGTGCAGGCGGCAAGCACAGCCCTGCCACTCGCGGCTCTGGCCGACTTCGCGATCGTGCCCGGACCGCGCAGCATCTCGCGAGAAAATCACCAGGCGCGTCTGACCGTAACGGCCAATACGACGGGGGCACGCTCTTCGTCTTCTGCCCTTTGGATGGCTTCCCGCATCATGGACCAAACGGCGCTGCCGCCCGGCTACTCGTGGAGTTTTGGGCGCTGGAATCGCTTTCAGCAACGCGATCAGAATGCGGGGCTGTTCGCGCTGCTGTTCGCGCTGCCGTTAGTCTACATGGTACTAGCGGCGCTGTTCGAGAGCTTTGCCCAGCCTTTCACCATCATGTTTTCCGTGCCGTTTGCCGCGTTCGGTGTCGGCATCGTGATGAAGCTCGCCAGCCAGCCGTGGGACAATATGACGATGCTGGGCATGATCGTGCTGCTCGGTATCGTCGTCAACAACGCGATCGTGCTGATTGATCACATCAATTACCTGAGGCGACACGGCATGACTCGTAACGAGGCCATCATCCGCGGAGGACAGCACCGGCTGCGGCCGATCGTCATCACGGCCGTGACCACCATTCTCGGCATGATGCCGTTGATCGCTCCGTTCTTGTTTCCGCAGTGGTTCGGACCGCTCGAAGGGCGCGCGGCGAACTGGGCACCGATAGGCTTGGTGATCGTCGGAGGACTGACGACGTCCACCTTCCTGACGCTCTTGATCATTCCGACCATCTACTCGCTGATCGACGATCTCTCCGAGTGGCTGCGGCGCGTGGCGAGGGCCGTATGAGAACGAGACTACTGCTGTTGTGTCTGTTGTTCGCGCTCGGTGGCGCCGCCGGCTGCAGCGATGGGACTCAAACCGGCGAGGCGACAGAGCGTCAATCTCCGGCGCACCCCGCACGCGGTGGACAGTCCGCCTCGCCGTGGGCCAGCAGCGGTGATGGCCAGAGTCCAGCCGCTGTTCCTGTCGAGGTCGCCTCGGTGCAGAGACGGTCGATCTCTTCTTACATCGAAACCAACGGCACGCTCGAGGCTGAGTACGAAGTGGACATCGTCGCTCGCGTTGCTGCGCCAATCGTCGAGCTTCGGGCTGAGGAGGCCATGGCGGTCGACGAGGGCCAGCTCGTCGCGCGGCTCGATGACACGGAGTACCGGGCTCGACTCGAGATCTCCCGCGTGCGGGTGAACGAGACGAAGCTTGCTTATGATCGCGCGCGTGAGCTCCAACAGCAGCAGCTGATCAGCAATGAAGCCCACGATCAGGCCAAGGCGGACTACGAATCAGCGACGGCGCAGTTCGAAAGCGACGAAATCGAGCTCGGATACACAGAGATCCGCGCGCCGTTCGCCGGGCTGATCGTCCGCCGTTATGT
>CP070706.1:1389640-1392504 GCA_020350085.1 Acidobacteriota bacterium | reverse complement strand
GTCCGGGTGATCGAGATCCTGGCGAACGGGGTCGAGCTCGAGTGGGGGGGCGCACGCTACCGGGTCACGGTTCGACGGTGATCGGGCTCGACGTGCCCCCGCGGGTGCGCTAAGCGGCACCAGTCGAGCGAATGAGCCGCGCCTCAGCAATCACCGGCCTGGTGCTCGCATTGATCGGCGCTGCGATCTTCGCGACCAAGGCATTCGTTCTCGGCGTTCCGCTGGCCCCGAGCGACGTGAAGGACCTCTGGCAGGTCTCGCTGCGCGTGACCGTCCGCGGGGAGGGCCGGCGCGGCAGCATCTCGATTCTGATGCCGCGCACGGGCGACGGGCAGACGATCCTCGACGAAGCCACCTCGTCCGGCGCGCTCGACCACACGTCCCGCACGACCGATGACGGACGGGTCGGCGTCTGGACCGGCCGCTTCGAGGGCTTGCACGAGATCCGCCACCGCTTCCGGGTGAAGACGGTAGACGTCACGATTCCGCTGCCCGGCCGGACGACGGCCCGCCCACCCGAGGACGTCGAGCGCGCCTGGGCGCGTGGCACCGTCATGTATCCCACGACCGCCCCGCAGATCGTGGCAGCGCTCGACGAGCTCTCGCTGCCGGGCAACGGCGACGTGGTGGGCCGCGTCCGCACCATCTTCGCGTTCGTCCAGCACGAGGTCGCGCTCGTGCGTACGGCCGCCGACGACGCCGTGCTCGCGCTCGAGCAACGCGAGGGCAGCCGTGAAGGGAAGGAGCGGCTCCTGGTCACGATGCTCCGCGCGGCGGGCGTTCCCGCGCGCAACGCTCGCGGCCTGGTGCTGAACGAGAAATCGGCTCCGGCGGAGCGCGTCTGGACGCAGGCGTGGATCGACGGCGCGTGGGTCCCCATGTCCACCGTGGACGGCTTCTTCGGACATCGCCCCGCGAGCCTGATCCTCTTCGGCACGGGTGAGCAGCGCGTGATCGACGCCACCGACCTGCGCGCGGTCGCGTACCGCTACGAGTCGCTGCGCGAGCACCTGCAGCCCGGCGAGGTCGCCTCCGTCATGACGCCCGACAGCGGCCTGCTGCGCCTGTTCTCGCTCTACCGGCTGCCCCTCGCGACGCAGGCGGCGCTGCGCCACCTGCTGCTGCTGCCGATCGGGGCCCTCGTGATCGCGCTCTTCCGGAACGTGATCGGCCTGCAGACTTTCGGCACCTTCATGCCGATCCTGATCTCGTTCGCGCTCCGCGGCATGCCGCTCGCGGCCGGCCTCGTCCTGGTCGGCTTCGTGCTCGGCGTGGGGGTGCTCGCGCGGCTCGCCCTCGAGCGCCTGCGCTTGCTGCTCGTGCCGCGGCTCGCCCTGCTGCTCTGCCTCGTCGTGCTCTCGGTGACGACCGTCGCCGTGATCGGCCAGAGCACGGAGCAGAACGAGCTCTTCAAGGGCGTGCTCTTCCCCATGATCATCCTCACCATGCTCGTCGAGCGGTTCACGATCGCCATCGCCGAGGAAGGCTGGAAGCCGGCCCTCACCAAGGCGGGATACTCGGTGCTCGCAATCATGGCCGTCTACCCGCTCTTCAACAGCATCGTGATCGAGCACCTGATGTTCTCGTTTCCGGAGCTGACCCTCGTCATCATGGGCTGTCTCGTCTGGATCGGCGGGTACATGGGCTACCGGCTGACGGACATCACCCGCTTCAGGGCGATCCTGAGTCCGCAGCCGCCCGAGCAACCGTCGTGATCTTCCGGCAGCTCCACGACGCGGGCGTGCTCGGCATCAACCGCCGCAACGGGTCGTACACCCTCAAGTGGAACAAGCGGCGCTTCTACCCCCTGGTGGACGACAAGCTGCAGACCAAGCGGCTCTGTCGCGAGGCGGGCCTCCCGGTGCCGAAGCTGCTGGCGGTCGCCCACCATCATTTCCAGCTCGCCCATCTCCTCGATCAGGTCGCCGACCGCGACGATTTCGTCCTCAAGCCCGTGCACGGCGCCATGGGGAACGGGATCGTCGTCGTCGTCGGGCGCGACGGCGATGCGCTGGTGCGGGCGAGCGGGAAGCGCATGAACGCGTCGGAGTTTCGCTATCACGCCGCGGGAATCATCTCGGGCCTCTACGCCCTCGGCGGACAGCCGGACCAGGCGATGGTCGAAGAGCGCCTCATCGTGCATCCGCTCTTCCGCGACATCGCGACCAACGGCGTGCCGGACGTCCGGGTGGTCGTGTTCCGCGGCGTCCCGGTGATGGCGATGACGCGCCTCCCGACGGCCGACTCCGGAGGCCGCGCGAACCTGCACCAGGGCGCCATCGGCGCCGGCATCGACCTCGTCACCGGCCGGACGACCTACGCGGTGCGCCACAACCGGCCGTGCAGCCGCAATCCCGACAGCAATCGCGACGTGCTCGGCGTCGAGATCCCGCACTTCGAGACGATTCTCGAGATCGCGGTGCGGGCGACCGACCGCACCAACCTCGGCTACGTCGGGGCGGACCTCGTGCTCGACGAGCAGCGCGGCCCCGTCATCCTCGAGCTGAACGCGCGCCCCGGCCTGGCCATCCAGATCGCGAACCGGGCAGGGCTGATGCCCAGGCTCGACGCAATCGAGCGAACGTGGCAGGCAGGACGCAGCGTCGAGGAGCGCGTCGCGCTCGGACGCGACGTCGCACGATCCAATCCGCCTCTCGCATGACCCCGGCACGCTTCATCATCGCAGCCTTGGCCCTGATCGCGGTCGCTGCGGCCGCGCCGGCACGAGCCGAACGGCGGTGGGAGGTCACCTTCGAAGCCCGCATCGTGCCGACCGAGGGCGCGGCGCATGTGACGATCCGCCTCGAGGGCTACGCGTCTCTCGTCGACTTCATGCGCTTCCGGATCCACCCCGACCGTCATTC
>CP070706.1:1385751-1389540 GCA_020350085.1 Acidobacteriota bacterium | reverse complement strand
GTGTAGCCCGTCCGGCTCACGAGAGCATCGCGTCCCGCAACGCGACCTTTGCTCACCCGATAGTACTTGAGCCGCTGTGCGTCGAAGCCGTCTACGATCGGGGCAAGAATCTGCTTCGAGAGCGGGCCCTGCAGCGCGAGCAGCGCCGTGGCGTCCGAGCGATCCTCGAAGCGGACGTCGAAGCCGTCCCGTCTCGACTCGATCCACGTGCAGTCCTTGGCGATGTTGGCGGCGTTGACGACCACCAGAAAGCCGTCCTCGGCAAGCCTGTAGACGAGCACGTCGTCAACGAAAGTGCCCCGCTCGGTCGTCAGGGCCGTGTACTGCGCTCTTCCCGCTGGAAGCACCGAGATGTTGGACGGCGTCAGCTCGTCGAGCAGAGCGCCCGCCTGTCGGCCGCCCAGGAAGAACTCTCCCATGTGACTGACGTCGAACAGGCCCGCTGCGCTGCGCACGGCGCGGTGCTCGTCGACGAGCCCACTATATTGGATCGGCATCTCGAAGCCGGCGAAGGGCGCCATCCGAGCACCGAGCGCACGGTGACGCTCGCCGAGTGGCGTGCGGCGTGGAAGCGCTGTCGAGGGACGCTCGCCTGGCATCGCTGACCTCTCCAACTCAATGAAAGAAGGCGCATCGAAACGCGGTGACCCGTACCCTCTATACCACGGTCTCGCTCGAACCCGCGCACGAGGCGTTGTCGTGCGTGCCCGCCTGCATGGATCCTAGAAGCGGGAGCGCTGCTGTGCCGTCGTCCACGCGCCATGCCGGAAGCATCGACAGCTCGACGAGAATGGCGAGGATCTTCCGGCCCGGGCCACCGAGTGTGAGGCAGAAGACACCGGCGTCGCGAGCAGGCGGCGATCCTAGCACCCGGGTTGGCGCCGCTTCAATCGATCTCGACCGCCGCCCCGATCGTGCTCCCGCCGGCCGCCCCGCGGTGCGACACGCGCGTTCGCAGACCCGCCAACCGGCGCTCGACAACGGCCAGGCCGGCGCTCAGCTCGCGACAAGCCGAAGGCGCGACCGACCCACGCCGCTGCAGCAGCTCGAGCGTACAGCGCGCGCCATCGACGTGATGCTGGGCCCTCGTCAGCGCGCTCGGCCAGAGATTCAGCGAGCGAGCGCGGCAGCCCATCAGCTGCTCGACCGCCGCGAGCACGTGCTCGAGACAGCGGGTCGCGGTCAGCCGACACAGCGGCCGCTCGGCATCCTCGAGCTCGCGATCGGCGCGCTCGAGCAGCCGGGCCACCATTTCGACCGCGTCAGCCAGCGCGCCGGAAAGCGGTACGTGGTTCATAGCAGCCGCCATCGGTCCTCCCCGCGCTCGTAGCACCACGTGCGCACGCGAGCCGTTGCACCGTGAACGACTACGGCGCAGAGCCTCGTGCGGCGGTCCGAGACGAACAACGACCCGGGCGTCGCGTGCCCTTCGGGATCGAAGACGACCATGCGGCTGCGCCCGAAGCGGACCGCCGGGTCCTCGATCGACAAACGGCCTGACGAGGGCGGCACGTCGGCAATGTCCTCCCACGCCGGACGGCTGATCGAAGTGCCCGGCTGATCGCGGCCCAAGGTGAACAGGACGCCGAGATCGTCCTGTCCGCGCTCGCAGTCGGCTCGGCTCACGCCGTCCCCGTCGGCGTCCCAAGCCTCGGAGAGCGGTTCGTCTTGCTCCCCCGCCGGGAACACCACCGCCCCCGCCCGACCGCTGGCGACAGCTTTTGCCGACATCTGCCGCAGCCGGCCGGCCAGACCGCGAGCGGCGGCCTCGACCGCGCGCCCGCGGCCGGCCGGTTCCAGCCGAGCCGCTGCCAGAAGGACCACCAACGGCACGACCGACACGAACACGACCAGCGAGATCAACGTCCGACCATACGGTTGACTCGCTTGCCGGTTCCGAGAGGCGACGTTCATCGCCCCGTGGAGCTGCCGACCGTCAACCGATCACGGATCTTCGCGAGCAGTCGCGGACCGATACCCTTGACGGCAAGGAGCTCTTCGACCTTTCGAAACGGTCCGTGCTGCTTGCGGAAATCGACGATGCGGCGCGCGAGCGCGGGCCCAATCCCGGGCAGACTCGTCAGCTCATCGACGCCGGCGGTGTTGACGTCGATCTTCGCATCGGTCTTGGTGTCGATCTTCGCGTCGATCTCCGCCACCGCGGTCGCGGGGCTCGAGGCCCCGGCGGCTGGCTCACCGGTCGCGAGAGCGGCCGACAGGCCGGTGAGAATCAGCATGGATACGATCAACGTCTTGACCCACGAGTTCATCAGATTCTCCTTGTTCGCCTCGGCTTGCGGCCGGGCGCGATCGCATCGAGCAAACGGCGTGCCCGCCGCGAAGGCACCATACGCCGGGAGGGTGAGCGACCCGATCGTCCGTACCCGGACGAGTGTCCGCGGACGGCCGTCCGGATGCGGTCGGCGGTCGTGGGCGATCGATCTCCTATATGCTGGGCTGGAAGAGGGGCCGGGAGACGAGCATGGAGCGCACCTTCAGCTACACCAAGCGGCGACTTCGATTCATTTTGCAGGATCTTCTCAAGGCAGACATTCTCGAGTCGAGCGCTTATCGGTCCCACGCTCGGGCCGAAGAAGGCTTCGAGAAGCGAGCCGCGATCGAGTTCGCCCTGTGGTTCTTCGAGCGTGCTCTCCCTGAGAACTTCTCGTTCCAGTGCCGCTTCTCCGACCTGGAACAGGACTACGCCGCCGATATCGCGGAGCGCATTCGCTCCGGCAAGGGCTGGTCGAGCCGTCACGTGCGGGAGCGGGAGAGCGCCGACAATGTCGTGTTTGTGGATTTTCGGGACAAAGACTTAAGCGGGGACCCGGGCGGGGACTCGAGCGGGGACGACTGAGTCTCGGCAACCGCTTTCGAGACGAATCCCTCGCTGGTCGCGAGATATCAGCCGCCCCCGCGGCGGAACATCAGCGTTGCAGCAGCAGATTGCGGATCGCTTCAGCGGTCGATTCCGGAATCCGCAGGTCGTCGCTCACCTGAAACTGCGTCACGATCGGTCTGACCTGCACACCCGTATCACCCTGATTGAACGCATCCGCGGCGCCCTGCGGGTCGGCGACTTCGCCGGTTTCGAGATCGACGTGGTCGCGGATCTGCCCGCCGAGGTCGGGGTCCAGATCGGCGAGCTCGTTGAGAAAGGACAGTAGCCCCATGCTGGGTGCGATCCGGGGCTCGAGTTCTTCGAACTTCAACTTGCGCGGCATCGATGCCTCTCTTGCAGGGTCTTCGGGAGGTTCCCTTCCCCCGAGCGGAACGAGTCCCACGGCCCCTGCTCTTGCCGTGGACCTCTCCGCACGAGGGTCCGTCAGGCTCGTAGTCAGTCACAGCAGCGCCGGGTCGATCATGCGCAGCAGCCGTCTCCTCGCGATCTGACCGAGGCGCCGCTGACCGCAGACGATGCTGCCGTGACCTGTCAGTCCCGGTCGCAGCACCGCCGCCGGATCGTGCACGGAGGCCCGCACGGCGAAGACGCCGCGTCCGAGAGGGTCCGCCGCTGCGACGGGCGCGATATCGAGCACCTCGCCAAAGAACACGTGCTCGGGATATGCCGCCAAACGCAACTCGACGGTGGCTCCTGCGACGACGGGCTCAATCTCGGTCTCCGAAAGCTGAAGCTCGGCGGTCAGGCGCGACGCATCAGCGAGTTCCAGCAGCAGCCCGCCCGCCTCGAGCCACTCGCCGACGCGGCGCTCGAGATGCGCCGAGATCACGACTCCCGACGACGCAGCGCGGATCGTGCAGGCTTCGATCCGGCGCTCCAGCTCGCGC
>CP070706.1:1381369-1385651 GCA_020350085.1 Acidobacteriota bacterium | reverse complement strand
CAGCGCGCAGCCGTTTTCGCGGCAGGCCCGCGCGATGCCGGAAACCACCCGCTCGGCCACCACCGGCTCGAGCTTGCCGACCGCGAAGTAGTCGAGAAAAAACAGCGGCCGCGCCCCCATCACCAGGATGTCGTTGGTGCAGTGGTTGACGAGATCCTGCCCGACGGTGTGGTGACGATTCGCCCGCTTGGCCACCAGCAGCTTGGTCCCGACGCCATCGGTGCTGGCGACGAGCACCGGCTCGTCGATCCCCTCCGGCACGCCAAACAGCCCGCCGAACGCTCCCAACTCCGAGAGGACCCCTGCCGTGCGCGTTTCGGCCAGATGCTGCTTGATCCGCTCCAAAGCGCGATCCTGCGCCTCGATGTCGACGCCGGCGTCGCGGTAGGTCAGCCCCCTGCCATCGCGGGCCTCGCTCATCAGCGCTCGTCCTCCCGAGCACCGAAGACCGAAGTCTTGAGCTCCTCGAGGCTCTCGTCGATCAACCGCCGCCGCTGCTTCATCTCCGCGCTGTCGGTCACCGGAACGGGGTAGCTCGCCGTCCAACAGGCCACACAGTGCTGACCGGAGTCGGTCCCGACGGCGCGGTACATCCCCTCCAACGACAGATAGCCGAGCGTGTCGGCGCCGATGAACTCGCCGATCTGTTCCACCGACTGATGTGCCGCAATCAGCTCTTCGCGTGTGGGAGTGTCGATCCCGTAGTAGCAAGGCGAGATCGTCGGCGGACACGAGATCCGCACGTGGACCTCGCGCGCTCCTGCCTGACGCACCATGTGGACGATCTTTGCCATCGTCGTGCCGCGCACGAGGCTGTCATCGACGAGCACCACCCGGCGTCCGGCGATCAGCGCCCGCACCGGGTTGAGCTTGATCTTCACGCCGAAGTGGCGGATCGACTGAGCCGGCTCGATGAACGTGCGCCCGACGTAGTGATTGCGGACCAGCCCGAAATCGAACGGCAGACCGGCTTGCTTGGCGTAGCCGATCGCGGCAGGCACACCGCTGTCGGGCACGGGAACGACGAGATCGGCCGCCGCGGGCTGTTCGCGAGCGAGCTCGATGCCCATCGTGCGGCGGATCTCGCCGACCGGCCGGCCGAAGACGTAGCTGTCCGGGCGCGAGAAGTAGACGTACTCGAACAAGCACGGCGTCGGCTCCGCGCTCGGGAACGGCCGGAACGACTGCTCGCGCTCACCCGGCCCGATGACCAGCATCTCGCCCGGCGCGATGTCGCGCTCGAATCGCGCTCCGATCAGATCGAACGCGCAGCTCTCCGATGCGATGACCGGCCTTCCCTCCGGCAGGCGGCCGAGCGACAGCGGCCGAAAGCCGTGCGGGTCGCGAGCGGCGATCAGCTGATCCGGGGCGATGACCACCAGCGAGAACGCACCGCTGACCTTGTTGAGCGCCTCGGCGAGCGCGTCTTCGATCGTTTCCTGACGCGAGCGCGCCACGAGATGCAGAATCACCTCGGTGTCGGAATTGGTGCGAAAAATCGACCCATCG
Organism: Acidobacteriota bacterium; assembly: GCA_020350085.1. Classification (GTDB taxonomy): domain Bacteria; phylum Acidobacteriota; class Polarisedimenticolia; order J045; family J045. The sequence goes on along the minus strand of CP070706.1, from coordinate 1,384,142 downwards.
CGCTCGAGCTCGGTGCGCAGGGTGAGCGCATTGACCAGGTTACCGTTGTGCGCCAGAGCCACCGGCCCGCGGTGGTGCAGCATGCGCAGAGGTTGGGCATTCTCGAGCGTGGACCAGCCCGAAGTGCCGTAGCGCACGTGTCCGATGGCGGTGTTTCCCGTCAGATCGTCGAGAACATCCGGCGTGAAGACGTCGGCGACGTTTCCCATGCCGACGTAGCGCCGGACGCGCCTTTCGTTGCCGACGGCGATTCCGGCCGACTCCTGCCCGCGGTGCTGCAGCGCGTAGAGCGCGAGATAGACGAGATTCGCCGCCTCGGGTTGCCGGTGCACTGCGGCGACCCCGCACTCATCGCGGAAGCCGTCCAGCGACGAAGGCTCGCGCTGCGCTCGAGTATGACGAAGCATGAGGGCATTCTAGCCCGGATTATTCATGAACCTTTGAGCCGAAAAGTTGCAGATGCCTGCTGGATGGCCCGCACGTAGGAATTCGCGACTGAGGCGTGCCCGTAGGCACGCCGCAGGGAGACAGATTCCGAGTACGGGCCACAGGGCCCAAAGGGCCCGGCCAGCGGGTAGATGCCGCGTTTCGGCCGAAGGGCTCATGAATAATCCGGGTTAGCCCGGATCGTCGAGACCGCCGGACGGTGCCGGGCGGGCCGCGTCAGCGAGCTTCCCAGCGTCGCTCCATCCGATCGAGAACCGCGAGATACTCGCTGCCGAGCACGAGCGGCTGGCTCGCGAGACCTGCGCGGCAGCGTGCCAGGTGCGGGCGCGGGTCGACACCGTGGCGATTTCGCCGCTCGCTTTCGGCGTGATCCACGACGAGCAGGGCGTAGAACGTCGCGAGCGACGCGGTCCGCGGCATGCGACGCTGCAGGTACGCCTGACCGCCGACCGTGTTGAGCAAGAAGGCCGCGTACTCGTACATCGCGTCGTCGGTGGCACCAGCGGCCGGCGAATCGTCACACGTGGGACGGCCGACGGCGAAACGGAAGCTGGTCAAGGCCAGCGGTTCGACGTGTTCCCCATCTCGTGACAGCAGGCTGCGCAGCCGGCTCAAGTGCGAGCGTCCGAGCACGCGGAACAGGTGGAATACGTTGGCCACCATCTGCTCGGGTCGTTGCGCTTCGCCCGCCGCAACCGGCGGTTGAGCGACGAGCAGCTCACCCACGGCGAGCAGCTCCTCACACAACGCCTCCCCGCTGAGAGCATCTTCCCCACGCCCCGCCAGACCTCGACAGATCGACCACAGCTCCTCTCGCACCGCCGCGCAATCCACGGGCCCGAACGGGTCGGCGGGCCAGGACGGTGCGACGCCCGTCAGCTCCTGCCAACTCGCTCGTGCACCCGCAGCGGGTGAGCCGGCGAGCGCGTGGTCTGCCGTGGCCGCCGGCATCTGTTCCGTCGTCGTTCGCTGAGCCTGCTCCCGCTCCCAGGCGGCGCGCTCGCGTTCGACGATCGGCCGGGCGATCCACTCCGCCAAACGCGCGCGTCCCAGCCACATCCCGCCGATGATCAGCACGGCCGCCGCCGCGACCGCCCACGGCCACCAGCCACGCCTGGCCGGCTTAGGGGATCCGGGAATGCTCATGACGTGTCCTTTCGGCCGAGACCGACGACCGGTCCTCGTTGCCAGCTTACTCGGAGCGCCGAGCGCGCGCCCGCGCGCTGGCTGACGATTTCGTTGTCGAAGATCAGCTCGCGCTGCGGCGCTTGGCGCGTGCGAGGTCCTCGAGTCGCGTGACCAGCTCCGGATCAGCACCGGAGGCCGCCGCGCTCGCCGCACAATACTCCAGGTCTTCGGCGTCACGGCGGGCGGACTCGCGCAGCGACGCGGCCACCTCGTTGACGCGCTCGGCCAGCTGCTGCAGGTCGTCGGTCGCCCGCAGATGCGTGCGCACGTCGAAGCGGCCAGAAGCGATCTCTTCGAGCCTTCTCGAGAGGTTGTATGCCGCGCCGTGCGTCTTGTGAGACTCGATGATGCGCAGCGCGGCGAATCCGAGCAGGAACACCGCGGAACCGATGACGGCGTAGGTGATACGCAGCCGGTCACGCGCCATCAGCGAGCTGTGCAGCTCGGGCGCCAGGTCCGCGATCGGCGCGGAGCTCGACATGTACAGCTGCATCAAGGCCACGTTCGCGAACACGAGCAGCAACGCGACGACCCCGATGCTCAGCAGGCTGCTCCGGAGCTGACCTCGTGCGTCGACGAGGTAGCGCCGGCGGATCCGGCGAGGGCGCTGAACGGGCATCGCTTCGGGCGGGACTTGCTGGGGCGGTGTCGCCGTTTCGGTCCGGGCCGAGGGGTCCTCGATTTGGGTCGTGCTCATCGTGGTCTGCTCTCCGCTGGGGCGTTCTCGTCAGTGTGAGCCAGCATCCGCCCCCACAGGCCGAGCGGGCCGCTCTCGCCTCGTCGTCGCCCGGGTCGAATATGGGGCGCCGCTGGCGACGTGGCAGCCCCCCGGCAGGACGCGGCGAGGCGAGGCGAAATCGCCGCACCATTAGTGCGAAAATGAGACGAAATACGCTAGGGTTATGATTTCGGACGTGTCGAGTCGCTTTCGATGACCCTCGTTCGTCGCATCGCCACCGGATTCTTGCTCACCGGCCTGCTCGCGCCGGGCGCGCTTCCAGCGTACGCCGGCGAGCAGCAGATCGTCGCCGCCATGCGAGCGTTTCTCGACAGTGCCGATCTCGAGGCGCGCCGCCGCCTCGTCGAGCAGATCCTCTCCGACCCGGCCTACGAGCGCTCGCGCGTCGGACCATGGCTG
>CP070706.1:1376840-1381269 GCA_020350085.1 Acidobacteriota bacterium | reverse complement strand
GTTCGGCGGCGTGGCGCTCGCGACGCGTCGGAAACAGCGTCCACTCGCCGTGAGTGCGGGCGATGCGCACGCCGGCGATCGGACCGGCCCAGGGAATGTCCGAGAGGTGAAGTGCCGCCGCCGCACCGGCGATCGCCAGCGACTCGGGCTCGACGTCGGCATCTGCGGACAACACGGTCAGCAACACCTGCGTCTCTTGGCGTGCGGTGGCGGGAAACAGCGGCCGGATGCTGCGGTCCGCCAGCCGCGAGGCGAGCACCTCGGCGTCGCTGATGCGACCTTCGCGGCGCTGGAACGATCCTGGAATGCGGCCGGCGGCCGCCATCCTCTCGCGGTATTCGACGGTGAGCGGGAAGAAATCGATGCCCGGCCGCGGCTCGTCGGCCGCCACGGCGGTCGCCAAGACGACCGTCTCGCGATAGCGCAGCAGCACGCTGCCGTGGGCCTGGCGCGCGATCCGCCCCGTCTCGAACACCAGCTCGCCGCCGGCGAGCGCGACCGTCTCGCGAGGCATCAACTGATTCTCCTGGCGCTGCTGCTGCCGGTTGTCCCGATGACGCCTCCGCCGGACCGGATCACGACTGGTCCGGATCGGCCCACGGAGGATAGATCACGATCGACAGGCCTTCCTTGGAGCCCGGCCTCGCCTCGCGCCGATCGCGAAGCAGCGGGCGGAAGTCGGGCACACGCCGGCCCTGCTCCGTCTCGACCTCGTACCACGGCCGCAAGATGGCGCGCCACTCGATCGGCGTGCCGGGTTCGTGCTGGGCCGGCCCGAGCGGGGCCACGGAGACCATCAGCGGCGCGCCGGGACCGCTCGCGCGGCGTTCGCGGAACCGGACCTTCCATACCGGGTGGAATCGACAGCTCATCGAGGTGACTTCGATATCCTCGAACGGCTCGGGCAAGAACAGCGTCGCCAGCTCATCCTCTGTCGGCGGGCGGAACACGAGCTGGCCCGGATCGAGCGGGGCGTCCCCATCGGGATGACTGGCGACGACGAGCCGCTCCGCCAAGCGCGCTTCGCGACCTGGCCCCAGCACATCGAGCAGCAGCGCACGGACCTCGTCGTCGGCGGGTCGCGCCGCGCTCTGCGAGCCGCTGCAGCCGCCGTGGCCGAGGGCGCTGATCAACGCCCCGGCGACGAGCACTCTGGCGAGCGAAATCGGACGGGGGATTTTCATCGAGCAGCTCCGCGAGGCGGGCCAGAAGACTTCTACGATAGCCGCGCCCGGCCCCCTGGCACAGCCGCCCTCCGCGCGCTGGCCGCGGGTCGTCCCTCGAGGGTCCCCTCAGGGAGCTGGTTCGAGCCGCGGCGGCTGCGGTGCGTGTGCCGCGCGGGCGCTCCGTCGGGCCGGTGACAGGGCTGGCTGGTTCCGGCATAATGCCGCCTCTCGTGGCCGGCGCTCGGCAGAGGGGTTGCGAGCTGGCCACAAGGTCCCGCAGAAGGGAGACGGAGATGTCGCGCAAGCTGTTTGCTCTCCTCGTTCTGGGTCTTCTGCTCGCCTCGCCGGGCTTCGCGCAGGACGATACCGAGGCGGACGCGGAAGCCGAGCCAACGAAGGAATACCGCCTGAGCTGGGGCATCTTCGCCGGCCAGCTGACGGGCGACGAGATCTCCAAGCAAGCCTACGAGGGGCTGGTTCCGGAACTCGATGACACCACCTTCGCGGGGGCGCTGTTCGCCGTGCGGGCCGGCCGCAGCGTCTGGGCCGAGATACGGCTGGGACTGTCTCAGACCCAGTTTCTCAACACGCCCAAGGGTGATATGGACGTGGACCTGTGGTTTCTCGACGTCGCCTTCGTTCCGCAGTGGCAGTGGGGAAGATGGGGCGTCGGCGTCCCGCTCGGCGTGGGCTGGGCGTCGGCGTCGACAGATGATGTCCTGCTCGAGAGGATTCCGGGGCGGGATCGTACGCTGCAGCTCGACGACGGCGACGGCGGCACTTACTTCGCTGGTGTGCGCGGATTCGTCGACGCCAGCGATCGGTGGACGTTGTCGATCGACGTGCGCGCCAAGCGCTTCCACCGCTTGATCAACGTCACCGAGCGCAACGTCAAGTCGACCGAGCTTTCGATCGCCTTCAGCCGCAAGTTCTGATCGACCCCGCACGGGCCCAAGTCGTCAACGCACGCTCTTGTTCTTGGCGGGGCCGCGGAAGTGCGATCTGCCGGTCGAGGGCTCAGATCGCGCTCCCGGAGTCACAATGAGGCACAATAGCGGCAGGACGAGGATGAGCCTTCCGCCCGACACCGTGAGGACGAAGTACTGGCACCGGCTGGACGATGGGCGCGTGCAGTGTGATCTCTGTCCGCGGCTGTGCAAGCTGCGCGAGGCGCAGCGCGGCCTGTGCTTCGTGCGCGCGTGCCAAGACGGCGAGATCGTGCTGACGACCTACGGTCGCTCGAGCGGATTCTGCGTCGATCCTATCGAGAAGAAGCCGCTCAATCATTTCTTCCCCGGTAGCGCCGTACTCTCTTTCGGCACGGCAGGCTGCAACCTCGCCTGCCGCTTTTGCCAGAACTGGGACATCAGCAAGTCGCGCGAGTTCGACACGCTCGCCGATCAGGCGTCACCCGAGCAGATCGCTCGCGCGGCCGCGGCGCTGGGCTGCCGCAGCGTGGCCTTCACCTACAACGACCCGGTCATCTTTCACGAATACGCAATCGACGTCGCCGAGGCCTGCCACGCGCTCGGCATAGCGACCGTCGCCGTCACCGCGGGCTACGTCTGCAGCGAGCCGCGGGCCGAGTTTTACCGTCACATCGACGCGGCGAACGTCGATCTGAAAGCGTTCAGCGAGCGTTTCTACCATCAGCTGTGCAGTGGCCATCTCGAGCCGGTCAAGCAGACGCTGGTCTACCTCGAGCACGAAACGGACGTCTGGTTCGAGGTGACGACGTTGCTGATCCCCGGCGAAAACGATGACCCGCGCGAGATCGGAGCCATGTGCCGCTGGCTGGTCGAGAATGTCGGCGAAGACGTGCCGATCCACTTCTCCGCCTTTCATCCGGATTGGAAGATGCTCGACAAGCCGGCCACACCGCCCGAGACACTGCGAAGGGCCCGCGAGATCGCGATCAGCGAGGGGCTCCGGTACGCCTACACGGGCAATGTCCACGACGCCGCGGGACAGAGCACGTACTGTCACGGCTGCGGCGCCAAGCTCGTCGGTCGTGACTGGTACGTGCTCACGGACTGGACGCTCTCGCCTGACGGAAGCTGCCGTCGCTGCGGCACATGCTGCTCGGGACGCTTCGCTGACGGGCCGGGAGATTGGGGATCTCGGCGTCTTCCCGTGCGGATCGCCGACTGGGCCGCGCCGCTGGCTTGACACGGCCCACCAGCAGCACTAAAAAAGCGTTCTTTGGAAGAAGTTCTCGGCGCGCATTCCGCGCCGCTGCACCACGTGGCTCGTCCGATGCGGGAGAGGGTCGCTGGCTCTGCCGTGTCTCAGGCCGGTCTTCTCGCCGTCCGGACCGCTCCCGCTCATAGGAGACGCGATGATCGAGCTTCGCGAGATCGAAAAGAACTACGGCGAGACACGGGCCTTGCGCGGGATCTCGACAAACATCGCCAAGGGCGAGATCGTCGGATTGCTTGGGCCGAACGGTGCCGGCAAGACCACGGCGATGAAGATCTTGACCGGCTATTTGCTGCCGAGCGCCGGCAGCGCTCACGTGGCCGGCTGCGATGTCGTCGAGCAACCCCTGGCCGTGCAGCAGAAGATCGGCTACCTGCCGGAAAACGCCCCGCTCTACGGCGACATGCTGGTTCAGGATTACCTGAGCTTCAGGGCCGACATGCGCGCACTCGCCGGACGGCGCCGTCAGAGTCGACTGGCTACGGTCGTCGACGACTGCGCGATCGGCAGCGTGCTAACGCGCCCGATCGGCCACCTCTCGAAAGGCTTCCGCCAGCGCGTTGGCTTGGCGGCTGCCATTTTGCACGACCCGGAGATTCTCGTGCTCGACGAGCCGACGAGTGGACTCGACCCGAACCAGATCGTCGAAGTGCGCGACCTGATCCGCCGGCTCGGGCAGACGAAGACCGTGCTGGTTTCGACGCACATCTTGCCGGAGGTCGAGGCGAGCTGCGATCGCGCGGTGATTCTGATCGACGGTCGCATTCGCGCGGACGGCTCTCTCGAAGAGCTGACGCGTTCGCGCGTGCAGGTGCTGACCGCCGCGCCGGAGGATCCGGCCATCGCGCGCGAAGCACTCGAGGCGCTGCCCGGCGTGGGCAGCGTCGAGCAAGCCGGCGTCGATGGCCCGTTCGTCACGTTCCGTTTACAGCTCGTGGAACGCTCGGCCGGCGACTCGAGCGGCGACAGCGCGGTGGCCGAGGCCGTCGGCACGCTCGCTCGCGAGCGCAGCTGGCCGCTGAGGGAGCTCAGGCGTGATGACAAGTCGCTCGAGCAGGTGTTTC
>CP070706.1:1372743-1376740 GCA_020350085.1 Acidobacteriota bacterium | reverse complement strand
GCACGGGCGCCCAGTGAGGGCGTCGCTGAGAACGCAGCCGAGCCCAACGGCCGCCTGTCTGCGGTCGTCGAGCCGAAGCTTCACGAGTTGGCGATCGAGTCGTTTCGGATCGGAAACCGTGGCCGGCTGTCGCTGTGCGACGTGCTGCGCGTTCTCGCCGACACGCGCCTGTTTCACGAGCTGGGGCATCCCAGCATCACCGCCTACGCCGGGGCGCACTTTCAGCTCCGGCGCAGCGAGACGCTGGAATCGATCCGCGTGACGCGTGCGCTCCAGGAGCTGACGCGGATCCGCGAAGCGTTCGCCGAGGGGCGGATCAGCTTCAGCAGTCGGTCCGTAGCGCGGGACCGTTACCCTGCGAACTTTGCGGTCGCCGTCCGAGGATACGCAGTCCGCGGCGCTCCGCTCGAGCTGGCCTCGTGAAGCGGCCTCCTTCACTGCGGCAGCCGGTACGGCAGGAGCATCGGTACCGTGGCCTGGTAATCTCGGTACGGCTGGCCGAATTGGGTCACCAGGTCGCGCTCTTCGAGAACTGAGGCGACGACGATCCAGACGGTGAACAACCCGTTGAACAACAGCCTGTCTGCCGTAACGTCTGGATAGGACCAGATCAAGACGAGCGTGAGAAAGTACATCGGGTGGCGCACCCACCGATATGGACCTCTGACGGCCAGCTCGGCTCGTACGGGGTGAGCCTCGCGAGGTGGGCGTAGCGCAGAACGCGCGCCGAACGTGTCGATCGGGCCGACCGCGGCCGCACTCCACGCGAATCCGACCAGCGAGACGAAGAAAGCCGACCGCATCAGTCCCCGCAGCCAGCCCTCTGCTTCGAAGAGCGAAGGTGCTGTGCGCTGCCAGAAAGCGAGCAGCAGCAGCAGGCAGAGACCGGAGAAGATCGAGTAGACGGCGGGGTACTCGCCCGCGTGCAGAAAGCGTTCCACCCTCTCGCGGATCGGTTTTCGTACCATCACGCTGTGTTGCAGGAAAAACGTGACGCACAGGGCGGCGTTGAGGCACAACGCCGAGGCATCATTCCACCCGAGACGAACGGTCGTGAGCGGGCCACGGTAGAGAAACAGCATGAGCAGCAGCAGTGATCCGCCGCCGATCGCTGTGGACAGCCCAGCGAGAAAAGAGCTTCGGAGTCGGGACGCCATCATTCACATCCGTCATCGGTCACGACCGTCGCGATGACGTCCGCAGGCTACCACGAGCCGAGCCGAAACCACGCAAGCGCCTTCTTGCGGACCAGGTGGCGAGGGCACCGATCTCGCGGTCAATCGCTCAACGGACGGAGCCTCGCCTGGCGGCGGCGCAGAGCATCCCACGCCTCGGCCAGAACGAACAAGGCCAGCAGCACGAGCAGGACATCTATGCCGGCGATGATCCAGTTCGGCTCCGGCGCGACGATCGAGCCGTAGACCTGCCACGCGAGGGCGCCGAGCGTCGTCACCAACATCAACAGGGACGGGATCAGAATCGGCAGCGACGGGCGGCCGCGCTGGAGCAGCCAGCTCGCGACGACGAGCAACGCCAGCGCGGCGACGAGCTGGTTCGACGCTCCGAAGGCAGGCCACAGCGTGCGCCAGCCACCCGGCAGCGCGAGCGCCGCTGCAGCGAGAACGACGACGGCGGTCGGTAGGTAGCGACTGTGCCAGCCGAACAGCTCGGCGACGAGGTAGCGCCCGAGCCTGGTGGCGGTATCGAGCGTCGTCAGGATGAAGAAATTGAGCGCCATGACCGCGAACGCGGTGCCGTACTCGCCAAAAAACACCCCGGTCAGCGTGCCGTAGCCCTCGCCGAATGCGTTGATCGCCCCACCTGGGGCGCGGAGCAGCTCCGCGTGACGGGCCGCAGTCAAGCCACCGCCGACGCTGACGACGACGAGCACGGCGACGAACGATTCGACGAGCATGGCGCCGTAGCCGATGCGACAGGCGTGCTTTTCGCTATCGAGCTGTTTGCAGGTCGTTCCCGAGGAGACCACGGAGTGAAAGCCGGAGATCGCCCCGCAGGCGATCGTGACGAACATCATCGGCCACAGCGGCCCAGCCGCCGGCCAGTCGTCCGGCAGAAAACCGGAGCTGACGCGCGCATTCATCACGGGATTCGTCCACAGTGCGCCGAGCAAGCCGAGACCGATCGTGGCGAACAGGACGTAGGACGAAAGGTAATCGCGCGGCTGCAACAGGTACTGAACGGGCAGCACCGAGGCGATGAAGCAGTACGCCAGCAAGAGCACCATCCAGACGGCGTGGCCGGTCAGCACGTCTGCATCGGATGCGAAATCGGGGATGCTCACGGGGAGCTGCTGGCCCGCCACCATCAGCAGCACGAGCGTGGCCAGGCCGGCGATCGTCACGATGGCGAGGCGCGACCGGCCCGTCGTTCCGCGGTAGAGCAGCCATCCTGCGACGAGCGCCACGGGCAGGATGCCGAAGCTGGGCAAGACGATCTCGGGCTTTTCGACGAACGTTCCGGCCGCGAGGTGCGTGAAGACGGCCAACACGAGAACCAGCGCGACGAGGATGAACACGGAAAACGTCATCCGCGCGCGCGGCGTGATGACGAGGCCCGCCACCTCGGAGATCGATACGCCGCCGTGACGCACGGCGACGATCAGCGACGAGAAATCCGCGACAGCCCCCATCACGACACCGCCTGCGAGAATCCAGATCAAGGAAACCCCGTAGCCCCAATAGGCCACTGCGAGTGCCGGGCCGACGATCGGACCTGCAGCGCAGATCGACGAGAAGTGGTGGCCGAACAGCACCAGCCAGTGCCGCGCCGGTACGTAGTCGACGCCGTCGTAACGCTCGTGAGCGGGCGTACGCCGCTCGGGCTCGATCCCGAGCAGCCGTGAGACGAACCGGCCGTACAAGACGTAGCCGGTGACCAGCACCGCCACCGCGATCAGCATGATCGACCGTGTGCTCATGACGCGCTATTGTAGACGGTAACCATCAGGAGCCTTGTGCTCGGCGAGATCCGATCATTCCCGCAGCTGCTGCAGCATATCGAACGCGTGGCGAAGATGGGGGATCGTGATCGAGCCGCCGACGACGAGGGCGACGTTGAGCGCCTCGTGAAACTCCTCGTCGGTGACCCCCTGCTCGGCGCACTGGATCAAGTGGTAATCGATGCAATCGTTGCAGCGCAACACCGTCGAGGCGACCAGTCCCAGCAGCTCCTTGGTCTTCGCACTCAGCGCTCCATCCTCGTCGGCCCGGGTATCCAGATTGAAGAAGCGTTTGATTCCGAGATGCCCGCTGTCGAGGATGCGGCGGTTCATCTGCTCGCGGTAGCGCTGGAACGCGTCGAGATCACTTCTCTTGCTCATATCTTTCGTCCTTCCTGAGCGCCTGCAGCGCGGCCGGTTCTGGGGATGGCCGATCGGCCGGCTCGGGACCGTAACGGTATACTGGCTCGTCTTATCAAACCCGAGGCCCGATGATGGTACCTGCATGAGCCAGACCAAAGCCAGCTCCGAGAAGCGACTCGCCGAGCGCTACGAGCGGATCGCCAGCCAGCTCTTTGCGCTGTTCGGCAAGACCGAGGATCCGATCGCGCGGATGGCGACCGCCGCAGCAGTTTTGCACCACAAGATGCCGCACTACTTCTGGACTGGCTTCTATCGTCTCGTCAACGGGGATCTGATCGTCGGCCCCTACCAGGGCGCGCTCGCGTGCCAGGTGCTCGAGCGGGGCGTCGGCGTCTGCTGGGCGGCGGTCGAGCGTGAGGAGCCTGTCTTGGTGGCCGACGTGCATGCCTTCGAGGGACACATCGCTTGCGATCCTCGATCGAAGAGCGAGGTCGTCGTTCCTGTGCGCGATCGGAACGAAAACGTCGTGGCCGTTCTCGACGTCGACTCGGAAAAGCCGGATGCGTTCTCGCGAGCCGATGTCGAAGGATTGACCAGCATCGCCGGCCAGATCTACGCGCCGCTCGATCTCTGATATGAGTGATGACGTGCGGTCGTCGTCGAGGCGAGGGGAAT
>CP070706.1:1369160-1372643 GCA_020350085.1 Acidobacteriota bacterium | reverse complement strand
CTTCGTCACGCGCGCCGACGACCCGACTCGGACCGCCGTGCTGCGCAGCGAACTGATCGGTGCCCTGCGCCGGCAACGACTGCGCGGATCACGACGCCTGCGGCCGGGCGAGCCGCTCGGTCTCGACGAGGCGGCGATGGTCGTGGCGCGGCAGGCGGCGAGCGTGCTGGCCGTGCTGGTGCGCCGCGGCGCGTATGTCGGTGAGGGTCGCTACATGCCGCGGCCGTCCGGTGAGCTGATGCCGCTTCCGGAAGAACAGGGCGATTACGAGATCCCGCGTGCCGGCAGCCAATCGATCGGCGGCGTCGAGTTGGAGCTGCTCGTGGTCGAGGAAACCGGACGCGTGCTCACACACCGGCGCGTGGCGCACCCGGCTGCATCGGCTCAGGAGATCCTCGGAGCGATGCCCGTGTTGCTGCGCGAGGTGACGCGGGGGCTGAGCGCGAGCCGCTGACCGCCATCGACCGCACAGACTCCTAGCCTCGCCCCGTCGTCGCGGGGGTGGTGTCTTCCTCGGCGATCGCCTAGATGTCCTCCTCGCAGGGCTGCTGGCCGTCGTGGCCGAGCCGTTGGGGCTTGCCCCTGACCGTGGTTTCGACGAAGACCGGCCGGCGCCACACGAGTGCCAGAGCGCCGAGCGTTTCGATCGCCCAATCCTTGCGCAGATCGACGCCATCGTGCCGGTGCGCGAGCAGCAGTTCGCCGCGATTGCGGAAGTTGCCGTCGACGACCTCGATGATCGGCGTGCCGGCGTTGGTCAGCTGAAACAGCAGCGCTTGCTTGATCTCGTCGAACTCGCGCGAGGTGATGACCCAGGCGTTCTTGCGTCGCTCGCGACCGAACACGAACAGCTTCTGACGGCGGCAGAAATCGACCGTGAGAAACTCGTCGAGAAAGGTCAGATCGCAGTGCACGCGGCGCACCTCGAACGCCTTGTCCCGGCCGAGTCCGGTCTGGCGATCCCAATGCGTGCGCTCGGCCATATCGTCGCATGCGTCCCACTCGGGACCGAAACGTCCCGTATCCCATCGACACTCGATGTCTCGGAACAGCTCGAGTCCCAGCTTGTACGGATTGAGCCTGCCGGGCTGCACCGCCGTGGTGCCAGAGTGGTGGTCGGCATAATCGACCAATTCGGAGTCGTGCAACAGATCTCGGGTCAGCATCCTGGTGTGCCAGAAGCTGGCCCAACCCTCGTTCATGATCTTGCTCTGCCGCTGCGGAAGAAAGTAGTACGACTCCTCGCGAACGATGCCGAGTATGTCCCGCTCCCAGCTGTCGAGCGGCGCGTGGCGCAGCAAGAAGCCAAGCACGTCACGCCGCGGCGAGCGGGGAAATCGCCGGCGCTTTTCTCGCTCCTGCTGCAGCGTCGCACGCTGGCGCTCGAGAAACTCGGGCGGATTGACGTAGCGGTCCATGTAGTCTTTGGCAGGCAGGGAGCGCACCGCGATCGGCTCGTTGGGATCCAGCTGCTCTTCATGTGCGTCCGACAGCCCGTAGTGATCCTCGAAAGCGGCTTGCGGATCGATCAGGTTCTCGATCGCCAAGCAGGCGTCGAGAAAGCTCTCGACCCGCTCGATGCCGAGCCGGTCCTGGTAGCGCCTCATTCTCGTCGCATGATTGGCCATTTGATCGACCATCTTGCGGTTGGTGTGAGAGAAGAAGATGTTGTTGCGAAAGAAGTCGGCGTGACCGTAAACATGGGCCATGACGAGCTTCTGATCGAGCAGAGTATTGCCTTCGAGCAGGTAGGCGTACGTCGGGTCGTTGTTGATGACCATCTCGTAGATCTTGTGCAGGCCATACTCATATGACTTTGCGAGCTGGTCGTATTCCATGCCCCAGCGCCAATGTGGATAGCGCACGGGAAAGCCGGTGTAGGCGGCGAGCTGGTTCATCTGCGCGTAGTCGACCATCTCGAACACCACCGGAAACGTGCTCAGGCCGTAGCGCTGGGCCACGGCCTCGACTTCCATCTGTAGCTCGGCGAGCTCGCGGGGCAACGGCATCAAATCATCTCCCCGTGGAGAGAAACTCTTTGATCGCTCTGGGAATGGCCGGTTTCTCCTCGATCACGGACAAGATGACGCGCTCGTCCTCGCCGAACGGCTGCTCGAGATCGTGAATGTACTGTCCCGAGCCGTAGGGACTCTCCACCTGACCGTAGGCGAACAAGTTGAGCAAAGGAACCAGCTCCTCGCTCAGCATGCGGACGCACTGCTCGGTATCGCCCTGAGACCAGTTGTCTCCGTCGCTGAACTGGAAAAAGTAGATGTTCCAGTCCTCGGGAGGGAAGCGCTCCGAGATCACCTTGCGACACGCTTTGTAGGCGCTGGAGATCACCGTACCGCCACTCTCGCGCGTGCGGAAGAACGTGTCGCGATCGACCTCTCGCGCCTCGGCGTCGTGGATCACGTAGACGGTCTCGAGTCCCTGGTACTGGCTTCTGAGCCAGGTGTCGATCCAGAACGAGGCGATGCGGACGATCTCCTTCTGCTCGTCGCCCATCGACCCCGAAACGTCCATGACGTAGAAGATGACGGCGTTGGCCTGCGGCTCGAGCTGGCGGCGGAAGCTGCGGTAGCGCTTCTCCTCGCGCACCGGCACGATCAGGGGCCGCTCGGGATCGTAGGTGCCCGAGGCGAGCTGGCGCTTGAGAGCCTGACGAAAAGTGCGCTTTGCATGCCGCAGCGATTCGGGGCCGGAGGTGGCGATGCCCGTGTAGCGGCCGTGCGCTGCGAGAAGGTTCTTCTTGCCTTTCGGCCGAATGCGTGGCAGGCCGAACTCCTCCCCCATCAGTTCGGCGAGCTCTTCGACGGTCATCTCGACTTCGAGGATGTGCTGGCCGGGCGCGTTGCCTGCCTGGCCCTCGCCGCCGTCTCCCTCGCTGGCCGGTCCCAACACGCTGCCGACTTCGCCTTCGCCTTGACCGACGTGCTGTTGATCGCCAGGGCTGTGGGCGAAGCGCGGCAGTTCGATGCGGGGCAGCGGGATCGAGACGATGTTCTTGCCTTTGCGGCCGATCATCTCGCCTCGCGCCATGAAGCGCCTCAGCTCGTCGCGGACTTTCCCGCGCACGATTTGGCGGAAGCGGCCGAGGTCAGTTTCGATCTTCAGCGCCATCGGATCCGGGCTAGCGGGGGTGAGGTGGGCGGCAGCGACCCGCCCCGTTTAGCAGCGTCATTCCTTGGCGTCGCCACGGGCGAACAGGCTGGCGACGAAGTGCAGCACATCGGTCGCACAGACCTCGCAGTAGCCGTAGCTGGTGATCAGTCGGGACTTGACGACGTCGATCTTCTCCTGGGTCTCGCGATCGACGACAGAGGTGACCAGCGACGTCAACTTGATCGAGTCCTTTTGGTCCTCGAACAGCTTCAGCTCCAACGCCTTGTGCAGCCGCTCATTGGTCCGATAATCGAATTTCTTGCCATCCACGGCGAGCGCGCCGATGTAGTTCATGATCTCGCGCCGGAAGTCGTCCTT
>CP070706.1:1364055-1369060 GCA_020350085.1 Acidobacteriota bacterium | reverse complement strand
GATCGTGCCGGTGATCTGCGTCTGGTTTCGCCAAGCGGCGGGCTTCTTGGTCAACCGACTGCACCGCTTGGAGCCCGCCGCCGATTCCTGGATTCGGCTGTCCGGCTGGATCTGCCTCGTTTTGTGGGCTTTCTTCACACTGCGTCTACTCATCTCATCAGGGGTTTTCTCGTGATGGAGCAACGCGGCAGGACACGCAGCGTCTCGTTCCTCGTCATGTTGGCGGGGTCCCTTTCCTCGAGCTGTTGGGCGAGCAGTGGCGAGGCCGTTCAGGCTCGACTCGACTCCGACGTCGCTGCCGGGATGCCGATCGTCGTGCACGTGGTGGTAGCACTTTGCGACAACGTTCATCAAGGAATCGCGCCCGTGCCGAAGCACCTCGGCAACGGCCAGGACCCTCGAAAGAATCTCTACTGGGGCGCTCTGTACGGTGTGCGAACTTACCTGTCTCGCGATTCCGGGTGGGTCACGCTCGGCTGCGACGTACCATCCGACCGACGCATACTCGACCGCATCATGGTCTACGCCGTGATCGAGCGAAGAGGGTCCTCTGTGCCCGTGTACATCGTTGCGGACGCATGGGACGGAGCGCACATCGAGCAGGCGCTCCGGAGCTATTTCGACACACTAGAAGATGACTCGGCAGAGATTGTCATCGCTACGCATGGATCCGAGCGGCTGGAGATTCGCGCTGGAGGTGCGTCTCATCTCGCGGCCTCTGTGGGACACAATGGTCTGATGGACTTCTCGCTGCCGCTGCCGAAGACCACGGGGTCACCGTCATTCCGGAAGAGCGCCGTCGTCCTCGCGTGTGCGAGTAAGCCCTACTTCGCGGAGCCGCTTCGAGAAGCGGGCGTGCATGCCCTCTTGCTCACGTGGAGCTTTATGGCGCCCGAGGCGTACACACTTGATGCTGTGATCCGTGCATGGGTGGCTGGCGGAAGCACTCCCCAAGTCATCGAGGCAGCAGCAACAGCATATGATCGGTATCAGAAGTGCGGACTTAAGGCAGCCCGGAGTCTGTTTTGGGGCGCGCCGTGATCAGAATGCAAAGTAGATCGGAGCACGCGTCGCTCCAGCACCCGGAGCGGCACAGCGGGTCGAGCCGCGGCGTGTAGAATTCTGGCGTGATACGAACTCGCAGATACGGGGCATCGGGACCAACGGTCTTCGTCTTGCACGGTGGCCCCGGAGCGCCAGGCTACATGGCACCCGTCGCACGCCGCCTCGCGGACTGTTTCTCGGTCCTCGAGCCACTCCAGCGGGGCAGCGGGAGCGAGCCTCTCACCGTGGCGCGGCACATCCGAGATCTCTATGAGGTCGTGGGTCGAAGCGGCCAGCGCGTCGCTCCGGCGCTCGTGGGATCGTCCTGGGGTGCGATGCTCGCGCTCGCGTTTGCCTGCGCACATCCCGACAGTGCGGGCCCGCTCGTTCTGATCGGCTGCGGCACATTCGACCGAGAATCCCGAGATCGGTTTCGACTTAGCATCGAGCAGCGCATGGACGAAAGTGTCCGGCATCGTCTCGAGCGATTGGAGAATGAAGTGGAAGACCCCGATGAGCGGCTGAGAGCGATGGCTCAACTGCTCCTGCCGGTCTACTCGTACGAGCTGATCGCGGCAGGCGACGAAACCGAGAACTACGATTCACGGGCGCATCGAGAAACCTGGGAGGACATGCTTCGGTTGCAGGACCAGGGTGTTTATCCTGCTGCATTCTCCGCGATCAACGCACCCGTGTTGATGCTCCATGGCACGGAGGATCCACATCCAGGCCAGATGATTCGGGCAAGCCTCGCACCATACATTCGACAGCTCGAATACCTCGAATGGGAAAGATGTGGACATTATCCCTGGCTCGAGCGCGCCGTTCGCGAGCGGTTCTTCGCCGTCCTTCGTAACTGGCTCGAGCGACGACTTCGACAGTAACCGAAAGATGAGAGGCCTGATGCGTGTCCGCAACGTCCATGAGCGCGCATTCTCTGCTGCTTTGAACGAAGTGGGCGCCCTTCTCGATGGCCTTGCGTCGGAAGAAGATCGGCTCTGGCCTCGAGATCGTTGGCCGGCGATAACGCTCGATCGCCCTTTGCAAGTAGGCGCTGTCGGCGGACACGGCCCCATTCGCTATGTGATCGAGGAGTACAAACCGGGTCGGTTCGTGCGGTTCCGCTTCACAGGGCCGAGAGGGTTCGATGGTGCGCATTGGCTCGAAGTCGTTCCGAGCGGGGCAGAACGGGTCGTGTTGCGCCACACGGTAAAGATGAGGACCACGGGACTGGCCACACTGTCATGGGCATTGCTCTATCGACCGTTGCACGATGCGTTGCTCGAGGATGCGCTGGATTCTGCCAGGAGGGCACTCGGCGGCCGCAAAAGAGCTCGACGGTGGACGTTGTGGGTCCGAATGCTGCGTGCCGTTGCCCCGAGGTGACGAACGCAGCCCCTGAACCTGGGAATCGTCGGTCTCGCCGGGCATCCGAGATAGCCTCGCTGAAGCGAGAAGTTATGGTCGCGACCGGGTTAGAATGGCTCAGGGCAAGAGACACTCTCCGACCGACGAGTCGTGGGGAAGTCGCCTTCTCGTAGCTGTGTGCGGCGCAGGAGGAGCATCGTGGGCAAGAGAATCTTGCAGATCGACTTCAAGTACGCGGGGCCATGGGATGAGGAGATGATCGCCGTCTATCGGGAAATGGCCGAGAACATCTCCACGGTTCCGGGCCTCGATTGGAAGATCTGGACCGAGAACAAAGACGCTGGGGAGGCCGGCGGCATCTACCTGTTCGACAACGCAGCGGCGTGTCAATCGTTTGCTGACGAGCAGATCGCGCGGCTGAGCGGCATTCCAGGGATATCTGGAATCCGTACCAAGCAGTTCGACATCACGGTTCCGTTGACGGAGATCACCCGGGGACCGATCGGCTGACCGCGGGAGTCAACGCGATCGGACGCAATCCCCAGCATTTTGGCCTGACCGGGAAGGAGAACGCCCTCGCTCGCGCGTGAAATGAAGTGGCTCGGCGAGATGGCAGATCATGAAACGTTCCGTTCGCATCTCGAGTTTTGTTCTGATCGTCCTCGCCTGCGTCAGCCTGGACCTCGCTTCGAAAGATCTGGCGGCGCAGCAGCTTTCCGGAGCGGAGCCGATCATCTTGATAGGCGGCTTGTTCCGCTTGCAGTACGTTCACAATCCGGGGGCGTTTCTGAGCCTCGGTGCGGATCTGCCGGCGCCGGTGAGAAACGCCCTTTTCATCGTGATCTCGATCGGAGTCGGGGTCGTGCTGACCGGCTACTGTTTCGTCTCTCGCTCGGTGGGGCGCCTGGAAGTCTTAGCGAGTGCTCTCGTCGTGGCGGGAGGCATCGGAAACAGCATCGATCGCATCACGATCGGCGCTGTCAGAGACTTCGCGATCCTGCAGCTCGGCAGCGTCAGGACGGGGGTGTTCAACGTGGCAGACGTGGCCATCACGGTGGGCGCCCTTCTGCTATTGCTGCAGGTGATCCGCTCGAGCGAGACCGACGGCGACGGGATGAGCTCCGCATGACGACGAGAAGTCGGCCGGTCACCCTCGATTGCCGACCGCTGACGCCGGAGCGATGGCAGGACTTCGTCAAGTTATTCGGCAAACGCGGTGCTTATGGCGGCTGCTGGTGCATGTGGTGGCGTCTGAAGCGGGCCGAGTTCGAACGGCAGCAAGGAGCGGGCAACCGGAGGGCGATGAAGAAGCTCGTCGACAGCGGTCAGGTGCCCGGTATTCTCGGCTACGACGGCGACGAACCGATCGGGTGGTGCTCGGTGGGACCACGCGAGAGCTACGGCGCTTTGATGCGCTCGCGTGTTCTCAAAGCGCTCGACGAGACGCCCGCTTGGTCGATCGTGTGCTTGTTCGTGGCGCGGCCCCATCGTGGCCGCCGAGTCGCTGAGGCTTTGGCACGGGGAACAGTCGAGTACGCCATGCAGCAGGGCGCATCCGTTATCGAGGCTTACCCGACCCGCCCGCGTAAAGGCCGTCTGCCGCCCGTATCAAGCTTCATGGGCGTCCCGACGCTGTTCGAGCATGTCGGCTTCATCGAGTGCGCACGCCCTTCGGCGAGCCGGCTGATCATGCGCTACGTGGCCAGAGCCAACCGTGCGCCGTCTCGATCACGCAAGGCCGCAGGCCTACAGCCGAAACGAAACGTAAGACGCAAGCGTAGCCAGTAGAAAGCAGTCAGCAAGCGGGCTCGAACAGAGCACAGACCGCACCGGCCGGATCGCGAATGATGCCGTAACGACCGTGGGCACCCATCTGTTTCGGTTCGACCAAGACACCGCCACCGAGACGCCGGCATCGCTCGATGCGCTCATCGAGGTGATCGACGATGATGTAGATCATCCACTGGGACGGCAGATCCGCATTCGCACCTCGCCGATGACAGATGCCAGCGATCGCTTGATCGCTGGCCATCATGTTGAAGTCTTTGTAGCCGCCCATGTCCACGGGAGAGGGCTGCCAGCCTGCGACCTCTTCATAGAAATCGCGGATCGACTCGGCGTCATCGACCGTGAGATCGGTCCACGCGATCGCTCCGATGGGCGGGGCGTTGGATTCACTCATAGCTGCTCTCCCAGGTTTTGCACCGCAAAACAATCCGGCCCGGGCCACGTCGAGGTGAAGGAACTCGCGGCAGTATAATGGATGACGGCGATGTTTCATGCTCGGGGCCTGCAAGAGCGTTCGACCGTCGATGCCGAGAGAGTGCCGTGAACCGTGACATTCAGCGCGCGGATGGCAAATTGCTCTGTGCGCTCGACCGAGCTTTCGTCGATGCAAAGCAACGAGCCGGGTCGTGGCTCGTGTGCCGGCCCGGCTGCAGCGAATGTTGCATGGGGCTGTTTCCGATCACCACTCTCGACGCGGAGCGTTTGCGCGACGCGCTCGAGCGGCTCGACCGCTCCGAGCCCGAGCGAGCGGAGTCGATCAAGCAGCGAGCGCGACGTGGTATCGCCGTATATGGTGACCAATTCT
>CP070706.1:1357824-1363955 GCA_020350085.1 Acidobacteriota bacterium | reverse complement strand
GTCGCAGTCGATGAACGTGTCACAGTCGTTGTCGGCGCCGTCACTGCAGGAGCCAGCCTCGCTGCTCGGCGGGGAACCACAATCTTGCGGGCAATCGCACGGGCTCTCGCTGGCGTCGCACGACCCATCCCCACAAAACGGCGCCGGCCCGCAGTCCACCTCGCATTTGAAGCTGTCCTCGCTGCCTTGGCAGGCCAAGTCTCCACAGCACGAGGCCGCGGTCGGAACGTCGGTGCACGTGAACCCGCCCGTCGAACAGCGCGCGTCGGCGCAGCTGACGGGATTCGTCGCGTCGCCGTCTCCGCAACAGAAGCGGCCGCTCGGCTTTCCGCCCTGCCTGCTGTTGCAGTCGGCCGGGCAGCTCACGCAATCTTCGCCGTCGCCGGCTTCACAAAGACCGTTGCCGCACGAAGCACCGCTGCCGCTGAAGCAGTCCCCGCTGCAGTTGTTGCAGTCCTCGCCCAGCTCGCAGACGCCGTCGTTGTCACATTGACAGGCCGGATGCGCGCTGCAGTCGAGATCGGCGCAGTCCAACGAGCCGTCACAGTCGTTGTCGGTACCATCCGTGCAGAGCCCGGTCTCGGCAGCGGGCGGATCGCCGCAGTCTTGAGCGCAGCTGCACGCATCCTCGCCTGCGCCGCAAGTCGCATTGCCGCAGACTTCGGGCTCGACGAGCGAGAGGGTGTCGATCACGTCCACGCGACCGTACCCGTAGCCCGTGTCGAATCCCGCGGGGCCCATGTCGACGGCACCGTCGCGGATGATCTGTCGGACTTGAGAGGGCGTGAGCGTCGGATCCAAGTCCAACACCAGCGCCGCCAGCCCGGCGACGTGCGGAGACGCTTGACTCGTCCCGCTGTTGCCCGTGATCGACGAGCCGCCGGCTGCCGTGCTCACCGAGAGAATGACGGATCCCGGCGCGGCCACGTCGAGCATCGAGCTGTTGTTGCTGAAGCAGACCAGATCGTCCACGCGCGGCATGTTGTCGGTGCAGGTGTTCAAGCACAGCCAATCCAGACACCACGTGAACGAGGATTGCGAATCCTCGCAGTTGGGATAGTCGTCCTTGTAGGTCGCGCCGACCGAGATGACCTCCGAGCCGCAGGCTGGCGAGGCGAGGGCGTTGCTGTAGCCTTCGTTGCCCGCGGCAGCCACCACGACCACGCCGGCGGCGACGGCGTTGTTCGCCGCCTGCGCCCACAGATGCGTATCGCAAGCGCCGCTGTACTGGCCGGTGCCGATGCTCAAGTTCATCACGTCGGCTGGCCCTCCCGGCAGGCTCGGGTCGGCGCAGTGATCGATGCCGGCGATGATGTTGCTGTCGCTGCCACCACCGCCCGAGTTCAGCACCTTCACGCCGATCAGCGTCGCCGCGGGAGCGACTCCCTGGAACGGCTCGTCTCCTTCGCAGCCGAGGTTGACGCTCAGCCCGGTACCCCCGACGGCGATTCCCGCCACGTGCGAACCGTGCCCGTTGTCGTCCTCCGGATTCCCATCGTTGTTCTCGAAGTCGTAGCCGGCCGCCGCATCGATGCGGTCGGCGTACATGAGGTGGTCACTGTCGATACCGGTGTCGACCACGCAGACCCGAACGCCGGTTCCATCTGCTGCGAGGCCCGCTCCGCCGAGCTGGCTCTGCAGGCCGCGGATCAGCGGTGTGCTCTCGTCGAGCTTGAGCACATTCTCGTGAAACTGGTCCGGATGGACGGCAACGACGCCCGGCAGCCCCTTCAGCTCTTCGATCGCCGAGTGCGGGATGTTGCGTAGGTTCATCACGCGGGGCAAAACGTGCTCATACTCGTAGCGCACATAGCCACCGCGGTTGATCGCGAAGCTGCGGACAGCCGCACGGTCCGTGCCCGGATCGATCTCGACGAGCACGTTGTAGCGGTCTGGCGGTCCCGGGGGAGTGGCCTTGTCGGAGCGCGCCGCCTCCCATGCGGCGGAGCCGTTCGGTGAAACTTACCCGTAAGCTGCGAATGGTAAACTCAGCGCCAGCAGGGACACGCCGAGCAACGCGACGAACTTGCCTCGAAGAACTGAAGAAAGGTGGTGCATTTTTCTCCTCCTCGGACCCGAATCCCGCTACCAGATGAAGGCACGTCTTCACGAGCACATGGAGCGGGCAAAGCGTGGCTGATACTCCCAAACCAACGTGCCAAGAGGCAAGAGAGCGGCGCTGATCAGACGAGCATGTGGCTGCTTCCGATCCTATCGATACTCTGCAGCCTGGTGGCGCGGATCTTCTATCGCTTCCGCGTCAGCGGGCCGAGCGTTCCACGAGAGGGCCCGCTGCTGCTCGTTGCGAATCACCCGAACGCCCTGCTCGATCCGGCGCTCGTCACGGCCGCCGCGAGACGCCCCGTGCGCTTTCTGGCCAAGTCGCCTCTTCTCAGTGATTGGCGCTTCGGATGGCTGATGAAGGCAGGTGGCGCGATCCCGGTGTACCGTAGGATCGACGATCCGGCATCAACGGACCAGAACGTCGAAACATTTCGAGCGGTGCTTGACGCGCTCGCCGATGGGGCGGCGATCGGCATCTTTCCCGAAGGGATCACCCACAGCGAGCCGTCGCTGGCTCGGCTCAAGACCGGTGCGGCGCGGATGGCGCTCGACTTCGCGGTCGCGCACGGTCACGTGTTTCCAATCGTTCCGGTCGGGCTCGTGCTCAGAGACAAGGACGTCTATCGCTCCGAGGCCCTCGCCGTGATCGGCGATCCGATCGTGTGGGACGACCTGGCAGGCCGAACGGCAGAGGAACAGACCGCCGTGCACGAGCTGACGCAGCGAATCGATACCGGTCTTCGTGAGGTGACGGTCAACTTGGAACGTTGGGAAGATCGTCCTCTGGTCGAGTGGGCCGAGCAGATCTGGGCCACCGAGAAGAGAGCGCCTCGAGATCCTGCCGATCAGGTGGCTCGGCTCGAGCAGGCGACAAAGGTGCTCGCCGCGTTACGGTGCCGGTCTGCCGAGGAGTGGAAGCCGTTTGCTCGCCGGCTGCGGAGCTACGGGCGCCGCCTCGGGCGTCTCGGACTGCGCCCATCGAACCTCGCCGTCCGCACCGACCTGTCGGCGAGCCTGTCCTGGACGGTTCGGCGGCTGCATTGGCTCGGGCCACCGGCCGTGGTGCTGGCCGGCGCAGCACTCGTCATTTTCAGAATCCCCTACGAGCTGACCGGACTGATCGTGCGAGCCTTCAAGCCAGCAGAAGAAGTCGCGTCGACGGCGAAGGTGCTCGTCGGCGCACTGCTGTACGGGCTATGGGTCGTGCTGCTCGCCATCCTCGTCGGCGCGTTCGCTCACTGGATGGCCGGCGTGGCCGCGCTGATTCTTCTTCCAGTGGTCGGCGTCGCGGGAATGCGAATTCGCGAGCGCTGGCGCGGAGCTTGGGGTGACGTGCGCCGCTTCTTCCTGATGCGATCGCGCCGCGAGCTGATCGAGCAGCTGCGCCGGGAGCAGAGCGAACTCGCTGAGCAGCTCGTCGCGCTCTACAGGACGTGGCGGAAGATTTCCCAGTAGCTGCTTCCGGATCTTCTCAGTTCCCAGTCAGGTACTCGAGCTCGAGAACGACGTATCCCCGATCGCTGTCCTTGCTCACGAGCAAGGATCGATTCGCACCCTCCAGGCTGTAGAAGTAGGTCTGGCCGTCATCGAGCACGGGGTCGTGGTACGGGATCAAGCCCCCGGCCAGCTCCGGAAGGCTCTGCGGGATCGTTCCCCGGCGAATCGTGATGCCCTCGAACACGCTGTAGCGGACTCTGAACGGGACATGAACGAACGTTTCCTCGGAGCCGGTGGTCCACCGAACGCGCAGCTGATCGACGTGCTGAGCACCGGGGCTGCCGAAGCCGAAGTGCTGCACGCCCGAGTTCATCGCCGTGTGGTAGCCGTGTCCGCCCTGCACCTCCCTCATCTGGCTTCTCGACCCGAGCAGGGCCGTGATGCGCACGCCCACACCGGACCGATTGCTGCCCGTCCCGGGAGCGATCGCCGCACCGACGGCCTCGATCTCGAGCCACTCGCCGGCGTTGCCGCCGTCATTGCGGAAAAGGTGCGGCTCGCTCGTTCCCTCCGGTGTGTACGCTCCGTACGTGACGAGATCGAGGTCTCCATCCTGATCGTAGTCGCTCCAAGCCGCCGAGTAGTTCTTGTACAGCTTCAGAGATGGATGATTCGGCGTTTCCTGCGTGAACGTCTTGTCATCGTTGTTGGAGTAAAGATCCGAGTAGTTGTGCGTGCTCGACGTGTAGATGTGCGAGATGTAGATGTCGAGATCACCGTCGTTGTCGTAGTCCGCCCACGCCGGGCAGGTCTCGGCCCAGTCCGGCTGGGCTCCCGGGTCATACGGCCGCATGCCCGATCCATCGCGGATGTCCGTGAAGCTGAAATCTGGCGGACCGCCGTTTTCGAGCATCTGAGAGATGTCGTGACCAAGAAGGACCACATAGATACCGTGGGCCAGATTGGCGGTGAAAAGGTCCATGTCGCCGTCGTTGTCGAAATCGCCCCAGTCCGATCCGAGCACGTGGCCCCACGATCCGCTGTCTTCGTCGCCGTCCACGTTGCGGGCCTCGCCCACGTTGGTGAAGCTACCGTCTCCGTTGTTTTCCCACAGCAGGTTCTGATCGAGCCGGTAGTTGGAAACGAAGATGTCGATGTCGCCGTCGTTGTCGTAATCGACCCAGTTCGAGCCTCGGGCGCAGGTGCCGGCCTTGCAGGAGTCCGCCGGCCACGGAGCGCAGTCGGCGTCGGTATCACAGGGCGTGCCGGCGATGTAGCAGTAGCCCGCCAGGGCGTGCTCCTGATCGTAAATGCCCGATGCGCTCGTCACGTCGACATAGGTGTTGTTGCCGGCATTGTGCCACAGCCTGTCGGTCAAGCAGTCGCCGCAGATCAGCGGATCGCCGCCGCAGTAGCGCTCGTAGTTGCCGACGTAAAGATCCAGGAAACCGTCGGCGTCGTAATCACCGGCCGTCGTCGTCATCGACGGCGCGCCGTCGCCCATGTCATCCGGAGTCCCGTCACCATCGAAGTCCGAGATGTCCGTGAATCTGCAAGAGCCATCGTTGAGATACAAGCGCTCGCGGCTCTCGGTTCCAATCCCGAAGATGTCGAGATCGCCATCGTTGTCGATATCGACCCACAGTCCACGTTGGTGCACCCCCCCAGCGAGCTCACCAGTGTCGGTCAGCTTGGTGAAATCGAAACTCGGCGGGCCGTTGTTGAGGAAGATCGTCTTGCCGCCGACGAGCAGATCGTCATCGCCGTCGTCGTCGCAGTCTCCCCACAGGTAGTGACCGTTGATCAGTCCGTCGGGGAACGCCGCCGCCGTGACGTCCTCAAAAATCACCTCGGCCAGGTCGCAATCGGTGCCAACGGCGAACAGACCCAGCAGGCCAGCCAATACGAGAAGGGTTCGACCTAGACGAGACATGGAGTCAACTCCTCGAGTCACGCCGCTCACACGAACAAGCCAGCTGCGCCGAGCTGCCTGCTGCGAGCGGGGGCCGGGCAAACCTCGCGATTCACCGCCAATGCTAGCCCGTGCGGGCCAGGACGTCCTTTCCATAGTCTGTACGCGGAACGATTGCCTCCCGCAGCTGATTTTTCACAGCCGCTTACCCGGCATCCCTCCGCGCGGTGGCTTCAATATCAGCTCCAACAGGTGTAGACTCTGCCTCCCGCCAGCTCGTGGGCGAGGTGACTCGAGGAGACTTGCCATGAGGCGAAGAGTGCTGATCTCGACTTCACTCTTGTCACTCCTGGCGGTCGCGCCGCTCGACGGCGTGGCAGCCGGACAAGACAATCCGTTCGAGCGCGGCGAAAAGGACCGCTTCAGCATCAGTCTCGGGACGTTCGTGGCGAACTTCGATACCGTTTTACGACTCGACTCGGCAGAGTTGGGCGTCGGGACGACGATTGACCTGGAGGATGACCTCAGCTACCCGCGCGACCGCACGGACACGCGTCTCGACGGTTACGTTCGCTTGGGCCGTAAGCATCGCTTGGAGTTCGGTGCTTTGATACTCGACCGCAACAAGTCCACCGTTACTAGCAGAAGGATCCAGTTTGGTGAAGAGGTCTATGACGTCGGTGCTTCGGTCGATTCCGAGTTCAGGAACAGAGTGCTG
>CP070706.1:1345385-1357724 GCA_020350085.1 Acidobacteriota bacterium | reverse complement strand
TTCAGCCCGAAGCGGATCGAGACCATGCCGCTGGCCAAGTTGATGATCATGCCAGGAATCAGAAACGGCGAGATGCGACGCGGCCCACGTTCGAGGTACGAGCGGTGCTGCTGCTCGAGCAACCCGAGGCCGCCAATACCCGAGCCGATGACGACGCCGAAACGCGTCCGATCCACCCGCTCAAGCTCGAGCTCGGCGTGCTCGATGGCCATCTGCGCGCAAGCCACCGCGAAATGGATGAAGCGGTCGGTCTTCTTGACCTCCCGCGGTTCCATCCACTTTTCCGGGTCGAAGCCTTCGACCTCGCCCGCGATGCGCGAGGAGAAAGCGGAGGGGTCGAACTGCGTGATCGGGCCGACGCCTGATCGGCCCTCGAGCATCGCCCGCCAGGTCGATTCCGCGTCGAGCCCCAGAGGGCTGAGCGCGGCAATACCGGTGACCCATACGCGTCGTGGGCTCTCGCTCACGACCCTCCTCCGCTTGGCCGGATCAGACGTCACTCCTTGGCGACGTGCTCGCCAATGAACTGGATGGCATCGCCCACGGTGCGGATCTTCTCGGCGTCTTCATCGGAGATCTCGATGCCGAACTCTTCCTCGAGTGCCATCACAAGCTCGACGGTCTCGAGCGAGTCAGCTCCCAAATCGTCGGTGAACGACTTGTCATCCGAGACGGCGGAAGGATCGAGCTTGAAGTTCTTCGCGATTGTGTCGACGACCTTCACGCGGATCTCTTGGGTGGAAACCATCTTGCTTCACCTCCCCTGCGGATCAGTAGCCCGCTGGTTACATGTCCATCCCACCGTTGACGTCGAGCACCTCTCCAGTGATGTAGCCCGCCGCCTCGGAGAGCAAGAAGCCCACGGCGGCGGCGACGTCCTCGGGTTGTCCGAGCCGTCCGAGCGGGACCAGCTCGAGAAGTTTCTCCCGTGCGGCCGCGGGCAACGAGCGCGTCATGTCGGTATCGATGTAGCCGGGAGCCACCGCGTTGACGGTGACACCCCGTCCTCCGACCTCTCGCGCCACGGACCGAACGAAGCCCAGTAAGCCTGCCTTGGACGCCGCGTAGTTCGACTGGCCGGGGTTTCCCATCCGAGCCACGACACTCGAGACCACGACGATGCGACCGTAGCGGGCCCGGATCATACCCGGCACCAGCCACTTTGTCACCAGATACGCCCCGGTGAGATTGGCTCTCAGCACCTCCTCCCACTGCTCGAGCGTCATCCGCATCAGCAGCCCGTCCCGCGTCATCCCGGCGTTGTGCACGACGAGCGGAATGCCTCCGTCGGCTTTCGTCTCTCGCGCGAGGGCTTCGATCTGCTGACTGGCACCGCCGCTATCCGACAGATCGAGCGCTACGCCGCGGGCCTGCGCCCCGGCTCGGACGAGCCCGGCCGCCACCTCGTCGGCTCGCGACTGCTCGCGCGCGGTGAGCCACACCTCGGCGCCGGCCTCGGCCAACATGCCCGCGATCGCGCGGCCGATCCCACGCGAGCCGCCGGTGACGAGAGCACGACGACCCTCGATGCCGGGCAGTCCGAGCTTCATGACGAACACCTCCCGAGCCGCACCCGCTCGTTAGCGGCTCTGCTCGTCGAGTCGGGCCAGCCCCGCCTCGATCTCGTCTGGATCTCCCCCCGCGAGCACGCGGAGCTTGCGCCCGCTGCGGCGAGCCAGCCCGGCCAGCACCCGTCCGGGACCGAGCTCGAGCGCCCACCCGACGCGCAGCTCGTCCGCCAAGGTACGCATCGTATCGACCCAGCGGACGGGAGCCACGACTTGACGGATCAGATTCGCACGTGCCTGCTCGCCGTCTGTGACCGGTCGAGCATCGACGTTGGCAATCACCGGCAGTTGGCCGTCGGCAAACGGAATCTGCCCCAGAAATGCTGCGAGCCGCTCGCCAGCCGGCGCCATCAACGGGCTATGAAACGGGGCGCTGACCTCGAGCAGCACGGCCCGCTTGGCGCCCTGGGCCGGCGCCTCCTCGACGAGCCGCTCGACGGCATCCCGGTGCCCGGCGACGACCGTCTGATCCGGCGCGTTGAAGTTCGCTGCCACCAAGACCTCGCCCGAGCGGCGCACCGCGGCACACAGCTCATCGACCGACTGTGCCGACAGTCCGATCACGGCCGCCATGCTTCCCTCGCCCACCGGCACGGCGTCCTGCATCGCTTCGCCGCGGAGCCGCGCCGCCCGCAGCGCGTCGTCGAAGTCCAGCACGCCGGCCGCAACCAGCGCCGCGTACTCGCCCAGACTGTGACCCGCGGCGCCTGCCGGCGGCCCCGGTGCACGGCGCGCGACGCACTGCCATGCCGCGGTGGCCACCGTCAACAAAGCCGGCTGCGTGTTTCGCGTCAGCCGCAGCTGTTCGGCCGGCCCCTCGAAGCACAGCCGGCTCAGCGGCTCTTGCAGGACGTCGTCTGCACGTTCGAAGACATCCCGCGCTTCCGGATACTGCGAAGCGAGCGCTCGTCCCATGCCCACGGCCTGACTTCCCTGACCCGGGAACAGAGCCGCCCAAAGCGGAGGGGCCTCGGCCACTCGCTTAGCCCCCGAGGCGCTGCTCAGCTTCGTGAAGCACTTCGATCTCGCGCGCGATCTGCTCCACGATGCCGACGCGCGTCGCCGTGTCGGCCACGCGAAGAGCACTTTGAATCGCTTTGGCGCTCGAACGCCCGTGCGCCACGACGGAGATCTTCTTCAAGCCGAGCAGTGGAACACCGCCGTATTCGGCGTAGTCCATCTTCTTCTTCAACACGCGAAACACCGGACGCAGCGCGAGCGCACCGAGGCGGCGGAGCGGTCCCTTGACCATCTCCTCGCGCAGATCCTCCAGAATCGCCTCGGCGATGCCCTCCGAGACCTTCAAGACGACATTGCCGACGAAACCATCGCACAGCAGCACGTCGGCTCGATCGTGGAAGAGGTGGTTGCCCTCGAGATTGCCAATGAAATTGACGTGGGTCTCCCTCAGGATGTGCGATACCTGCCGTGAGATGTCATTGCCCTTGGAGTCCTCTTCACCGATGCTCAGCAGCGCGATGCGCGGATTTTCGACGCCGAATACGCGGCGCGCATAGTGATGTCCCATCACGGCGAACTGCCGGAAGTGCTCCGGCCGGCAGTCCACGTTCGCGCCGGCATCGATCAGAATCGTGTAGCCACCTCCTCGTCGCGGCATCGGTGCCGGAAGAGCCGGACGATCGACACCGTCGAGCAGGCCGTAGACCACCTTGGAGATCGCCATCAGGGCGCCGGTATGCCCGGCGGAGACCAGCGCGGAGGCGAGCCCGTCGCGTACCAGCCGGCAACCGACGTGGATCGAAGAGTCGCGCTTGGTGCGGATGCTGGCGATCGACTCGTGAACGCCGATCACCTCGGCGGCCGGGACGATTTCGAGATCGGCTCCCTCCGTGTGGCAATGAGAGAGCGTCTTTCTAATCGCGTCCGGATGACCGACCAGCAAAACCCGCCGCCCGGTCTCGCGAGCGTACTCGGCCGCGCCACGCACGGGCTCGAGCGGACAAAAATCCCCGCCCATCGCATCGATGGCTACGGCCGGCTCGTCGCTCAAGGAGGGATCTCCGGGATTCGTCCGGGTCAGGCGCTTGTTTCGGTCGCGACGACTTCGCGCCCCTTGTAGTGCCCGCACGACGGACACACCCGGTGCGGAAGCTTCGGCTCGTCACACTGAGGACAGCGGGTCAGCGATGGGCTTCTCAGCGCGTCGTGCGCGCGGCGCTTATCCCGGCGCGCCTTGGAGTGGCGCCGTTTGGGGTTAGCCATGGGTCATCTTCCTTTCGTCGACTCGGACTGTTTGCGTTGCTCGATCAGCTCACGAAACTCGCGAATCTCACCGAGCCGAGAGGCCGCCTCCTGGCCGTCCGCAGCACACCGGCAAGCCTCGTGGTTGAGGTCCGCGCCGCACTGTGGACACAGTCCGCGGCAGTCTTCGCGGCACAGCGCTCGTACCGGAAGCGCCAGATCGATTTGCTCGCGCACCAGCGCCACGAGATCAACCTCCTCGCCCTCGAGAGGATACAGATCTGCGGCGTCGCACTCGTCGTCGGCCTGCTCGAGCTCACGGATCTGAGCCGGCTGCGCATGCGGCAACAGGATCAGGTGGAATTTGGCTTCGAGCGCCTGCTCGAACTCGCCCACGCAGCGCGTGCATGCCAGCGGGACGCTCGTCGAGATACGTCCCGCGAAAGCGATTCCTCTACGGGTCCTTCGCATCGAGCCGCTGAGGCACACCGGCCCACACCGGACCTGCTGGCCTCCTTCCCACGCGAACGCCGGAACGTCCACAGTCTGCTCCATCCAGACCGGGCCGCGGTCCAACTCACTGAGATTCAAGAGCATCGTCGCCTCTCGAGGCGGCGCGGATTATAGCAGCCGCCGCCGCCGGGTCAACGATCCGCTCGCCGGCGGCACCGAGTGCGTCCGGTTCACGCACGCCCGACGATGACCTGCCACGGCCGATATCGTGGGCCGCGTCAGAGGCCGGCGGTTTCGAACCGTGCGACAACGCTCCGGATCCGATCGAGGTAGCTGACGGTCTCCGGATAGGGTGGCACGCCCCCATAATGGCGGACCGCTCCCTCGCCCGCATTGTAGGCCGCGAGCGCCAGCTCGAGATTCCCGGAGAACGCGTCGAGCATCTGGCGCAGAAAGCGCGCTCCCGCGTCGATATTGGCCGCAGGGTCAAAAGGATCCTTGAGGCCGAGCTCCTCGGCCGTGCGCGGCATGATCTGCATCACACCCTGCGCGCCCTTGGGGCTGAGGGCGAGCGGATCGAGCGCCGATTCGACCACCGCGACGGCGACCAGCAGGTGCGGCTCGAGCTGGTAGCGCTCCGCAGCCTGCTCGATGTGCGCGACGAAATCGCCGGCTTGCGCCCTCCAGGGCTCAGAACGCTGCCGAGCCGGCGGTTGGCCGCCTCGGCGCACGGGGGCCGGCCTGACATCCACGACCCGCACGGCCGGAACACGCACGCTACTGCCGTTGCCGAGGTCGAGCACGTACATGTCTCCCTCGCGCACGGCCGAAACCACGTCCATCAGGCGCGTGTCGGCGAACTCCACGCGCTGGCGCGCCAGAGCCGCATCGCCGTCGCAGCTGGCCGCGGCCAGACACGTCAGCAGCACCGTCTTGCGCCACCGGCCGATGAGCGCGATGCGGCCGCCGCGGGGAGACGCAGCGGAGCGCTGAGTGGAGAGACACGAGCAAGTCAACAGGCTCATGGGTCCTTCCTGGGCCTCACGAGTCCTCTCTCTCTTACCTCGAATCTCGCGCTTTTTCCAGCACGATCCAGCGCGGCACGTCGTCGTGCCGGTCCCGAGGCCACCGGGCCGCCGCGTCTGCTCATCGGCGGTCGAAGGCCCGTTCGAGAGCGTCGAGCTCTACCCGCAGCGAGATCACCCTCCCGTGCGGGCAATGGCTCGGTGCCTCGCAGCAACGCAGCCCTTGCAGAATGTAGGTCATTTTCTCTGGCGTGAGTGGCATTCCCTTGCGGACGGCCGTGTGGCACGCCACGGTGGCGAGAAGCTCGGAGAACAAGGTCTCCGCTCGCGGGGCCTCGCCCTGCCGGAGGCGATCCAGAATGTCCGACAGAACCACGGGCCGAGCGGCGCGTCCGAGGATCTGCGGCGCCTCGCGCACGACGAACGCCTGCTCGCCGAAAAGCTCGATCTTGTAACCGAGTCGGCTCAGCAGCTCCCGGTGCCGGTCGATCAGCTCCATTTCGGCGGCATCGGCCTCGACGGGATCCTTGAACATCAGGGCTTGGCGCGGCAGCGGACCCTGATCCGCCTGACGCAGTAGCTGCTCGTACAGCAGCCTCTCGTGGGCCACGTGCTGGTCGACGACCAGCAGACCTCGATCGTCCGCGGCGACGATGAAACAGTCGCGATACTGTGCCAACGCGCGTGGCGCGTTGTCGCCGAACGGGAGCGCTTCTGCAGCGGAGGCGCCGGGCGCTGCCTTCGCGTGTGCGTCCGCCACTTGAACCCGTGCCGGCGGTCCCGTACCCGCCGCGCTCGCCCGGGCGCCGGCGTCCCGGAACGGGGGCAGCGCCCGTGCGGCATCGGGACCGGTGGCTTCGTCGGTCGTCGGCACCATACCGCGGACGGCTCGCTGGGCCTCGAAGGGTGGAATCGCATCCAGACCGGCCAAGGCTCGCTGGATCGCTCCGACGATGAGCGAACGCACCTGCTGCGGCCGCTCGAACCGCACCTCCGACTTCGCCGGGTGGACGTTGACGTCGAGTTCCTCCGGCGGAAGTTCCAGGTAGACGACGGCCACCGGGAAGCGGCCAGCGGGCAGGAAGTTGCGGTAGCCGTCGCACACCGCCCGCAGCAGCAGCGGATCGCGCACGGGGCGTCGGTTGACGAACACGTGGATGCCGACCCGAGTCGGACGGAAGGTGTCCGCGCGGCCGATCCACGCGGCAACCCGGTACGCGCCCGCTTCGGCCCCGGCGGCCACGAGTGCCCGGCTCCAGCGCGAGCCCAGAACATCGATCACGCGCTCGCGCGGGTTGTCTGACGGCGCCGTGACGAGCAAGGCGCGATCGCCGTGCACGAGCCGAAAGCCGACCTCGGGACGCGCCAACGCGGCGCGCTGAACCGCCCTTAGACAGTGATCCATTTCGGTCTGCTGTGACTTGAGAAACTTTTTTCGCGCCGGAACGCCGTCGAACAAACCGCGCACGATCACGGACGTTCCCGGCGCCCTCGAAGCGGGTTCTTGTCGTAACAGCCGCCCGCGATCGACCACGACGCGGCACGCGGCCACGCCGGATCCTGAACAGGTGACGAGCTCGACGCGCGCAACGGCCGCGATGGCCGCCAGCGCTTCCCCGCGAAAGCCGAGGCTGACGATCGCCCCCAGCTCCTCGCTGCGGCTGATCTTGCTCGTGGCGTGCCGCTCGAAGGCCAGCAAGGCGTCGTCGACACCCATCCCGTGACCGTCGTCGGCCACGGCCACGACCGCCTTGCCACCTTCCTCCAACTCGATCTGCAATCGACGCGCGCCAGCATCGAGGCTGTTGTCGATCAACTCCCTGACGACGGACGCAGGCCGTTCGACGACCTCTCCTGCGGCGATCCGGTCCGCGACGGCGGGCGGAAGCACGTGAATGCGGCCCATCAGGTCCTCGTCCCTGCTCGGGGTGCCGTCAGCGTCACCAGGATTCCAGAAGGGGCACGTCCGGCCCGTGGACCCCCGTCAGAGCAGCCCGGGACAGCGTGCTGGCGGGACAGCATCGTGTCAAGCCGCGCACGAGAGCCCCAACTGAGGTATCATACGTAAGGCGAAACTGTGCTCGATCCGGCCCGGCGCCGTTCGGTGCTCGCGAAGTGGCATTTCGCGCAGGCCGGCGAAGCGGGCCCCCAGGTTCCGATGGGTCGCTTATGCGGAGGACGGGCTCTGTCTCTTATCAAGAGGGCTTACTAATCAGTTAGTCTTGGCACAAGCCGTTTCAGCGTGCCAACGCGGCGCTCTGCGCCACTTTGACGCACTCCGAAACAGCTAAACACCGAAAACACCGGTGGAAAAGCTGGCATTCAGCTTGCATATGAGTTTTCTGTCCGACCCGACCCGAGGTGATGGCAATGTGGATTCCATGGCTCCTGAAAGAAAAGTCGCTCGATGATTTCGTCGACCACGACGGCGAGACCCGCCTCTCGCAGCTGATGGAAGATTCGGCAACGACTCGTCCCGAGGACAGTCTGTTCAAGAAAGAGCTCGTGGAGCTGACCCGGCAGGCGCTCGAAGAGCTTCCTGAGCGCGAGCGGTTGATCCTGCTCAAGCGCTTCGGTGTGATGGGCAATGACGAGATGACCCTCGAGGAGATCGGAAAGATTCTCGGTCTTTCGAGGGAGCGTGTTCGCCAGCTTGAAAAAGAAGCGAAAATGAAGCTGCGTGAGCGTTTGGGCTCCTTGCGCCACCAGCTGCAGTTTTCGTTGAGCTGAACCGCAGCACTCGAGGGGTCATGTCCCCTCGAGGAGGAGAACCTCCCCCCCATATCGACCTCCTCCCTATTCGCACCCCCCCTGGCCCGCCGGCTCCCCACCGGCGGGCCGATTTCTTTGAGGCACTCAGCATCCGGCTGTCCGCGAAGCCGGCGGGGAATCCATCTCGATCGGCGGTGAGCGGGGCCGTGTCAAGGACCCGCGACGGAACTGTGATCCACCAGCTGACGATCGCGGTAGTAATTGAAAGCCGGATCTTGCTCTGCGGTGTGACAGGATGTGCAAGTGGCGAGCGTCGCGTTGCCGTAGGGCCTCTCCGGCACCTCGACGTGCTCGGCCGCCCCTCCGTGGCACGCTTCACAGCTGACACCCATCAGGTGCGGCGTCGTGTCGGGATCGACGAAGCCGGTCGGCTGCCCATACCCCGTCACGTGGCAGCGCACGCAGTTCGGCCGCGGTCCTCCAGAGGCGTGGCGCTCCAAGGTCTCGAACGCGCGCGCGTGCCGCGTCTGGGCCCAATTCGAGACGATCTCTGCATGGCAACCGGTACAAGCTCCTGCACCGAGATAGCCCCGCACCGGCTCGGCCCCCTGGGCCATGGCCGATGATCGATGTGTTCGCTCGGCATCGTGCGCCTCGGCGAGCACCTCGATGATGTGCGCCTCGAGGGCTGGATCAGGTGGGATCGCTCTGGTGAGCGCCACTGTCCTGCCGATGAGCTCCCAGTCGCCGTCAGGCGCGCGGGTGACGGCCACCTCTCCCAGGTACTTGCCCTGGTCACCGGCGTAGAGGATCTGCGTCCGGTTGACCCTCAGCGGCTCCCCGGTCACCCGGTCGCCGTACGCACCGAAGACGAGGTCGATTCCCGGGACTCTGAGTGCCAAAACGCGCGCCTCGTCGAGCGGCACCAGGGCCAGCACCACGACCAGATCGACCGAGTCGCGTAGGGAGGCGATATGAACCCCTAAAGCGGCCTCCGGATCGCGCGTGATCAATCGCGCCCCTCCGGGAAGCTCGAGCCGCATCATCGGGTTGAAGCGTGTGACACCGATCACGGCGACACGCAATCCGGCTTGTTCGATCAGTTTGTACGGGCGGAGCCACGTCGCGCCATCGGAGTCGCGGACGAGATTGGCCGACACGAAGGGGAATCGAGCGCCGGCGGTCAGGGACAGGAAGTGCCCGACGCCCAATGAGAGTTCTCTCTCGCCCACTCCAACCGCCTGATAGTCGAGCTTGTTCAGCGCTTGCACGATACCGCGCGTCTTGGCGTCGCCGGATGGGCCGGGCAGGTCTGAGAAGTTGCCAACGTCGAACAGCAGCTGCTGAGCCGCCGGCCACCTCCGTCGCAACGCGGTGAGATACCCAGCACGCTTGTCGAGACCGCCCATGGGCGTTTTCGGACAGCCGCACTCATCGAGAAAACCGACCGTATTGCCGGTGAACAACAAGAATGCCGCCGGCGAGCGCTCGGCGGCACGTGTCGGCAGGTGACCGATCCCCGCGATGGCCGATACGACCGTGAGAAGGACCACCGGCGGGGCCAGTATGCTGAACGCGTTCTGTCGCGTCCCCTGACGGGTTCGTCGATAATCCGCCCCGATGTCGATGAGAATAGAGTCCCACGTGTCGGTGCGCAAAGAGACCACGCCAGGCCGTGTTTGGCGGATGACAACGCGTCGTGCACGGGTCAGGAGGAGCGCACGATGAGCGCGCCGCGGATCCGTCGTGTCAGGTGGTACCGACCACTCGTGCTGGCGTCCTCCTCGCCGCGGCGGCGCGAGCTGCTCGAGCGGGTCGGTGTCCCTCTCGAGGTCCAGCCCGTTCGTCTCGAGGAGAGTTTTCGGCGCGGCGAGAGCGCCCGGCGCGGCGTGCTGCGTCTCGCGCACGAGAAGGCGGCGGCAGTCGCCCGCCAGCGCCCGCATCGCGTGGTGCTGGCTGCCGACACGATTGTGCTCGTCGACGGCCTTCTTCTCGGCAAGCCGCGCGATGAGCGGCAGGCGCGCGCGATGCTACGCCGGCTCTCCGACCGCTGGCATCAGGTGCTGACGGGCGTCGTTCTCGTCGACGCCGACGGCACGCCCCGGGAGGCCGTCTCCCGCACACGGGTTCGCTTCGCGGCGCTCGGCGCGAAAGAAATCCGCCGCTACGTCGCTTCGGGTGAGCCGTTCGACAAAGCAGGCGGTTACGCGCTGCAAGGAGCGGCGAGCTGGTTCGTCCTACAAGTGCACGGCTCCGTGACCAACGTCATCGGCCTGCCGCTCGAGTGCGTGCGCGAGCTTTTCGCCGACGCGCGTTTGCCGATTCCTTCTTTTGCTGGCGACGCGTCATCACGCGATGCGAGATGACGATGATCCTCTCGCCAGCGCACCTCATTGATGTTGCGAGAACGCCCGCATTGTCAGGTCAGCGCGCAGTGTTGGATCTTGCTCGCGCTGCGCGCGAGCCTGACAGGGCAAGCCCTGACGCTACGGGGCGTCGCAGTACGCTTCGAGCGGCGGACAAGCGCAGACGAGATGCCGGTCGCCGTAGGCGTTGTCCAGCCTCGACACCGACGGCCAGTACTTCTGCTGCCCGAGCCACGGCGCCGGAAAGGCGGCTTTCTCGCGCGAATACGGATGATTCCACTCCGAGCTGGTGACGCGCGCGGCCGTGTGCGGGGCGTTCTTCAGCGGGTTGTCGTCGCGCGGCATCAAGCCCCGTTCGATCTCACGGATCTCCTCGCGAATGGCGATCATCGCATCGCAGAAGCGATCGAGCTCCGTTTTGCCCTCACTCTCAGTCGGCTCGATCATCAGCGTGCCGGCCACCGGCCACGACATGGTCGGTGCGTGGAAGCCGTAGTCCATCAGCCTCTTGGCCACGTCCTCGACCTCGATCCCGGCCGAAGCACGAAGAGGTCGCAGATCGACGATGCATTCGTGTGCGACCAGGCCGTGTTTCCCTTTGTACAGCACCGGGTAGTGCGGCTCGAGCCGGCGCGCGACGTAGTTCGCGGCGAGGATCGCCGTCTCGCTCGCACGCTGCAGTCCCTCCGCGCCCATCATCGCGATGTAAGCGTACGAGATCGGCAGAATGTTCGGGCTACCGAACGGCGCCCCCGATACGGGCCCGATGCCGTCCCGGCCCCCGACATCAGCCAACGGATGGCGCGGAAGATACGGCGCTAGATGCTCAGCGGCGCAGATCGGTCCCATCCCGGGCCCACCGCCACCGTGCGGAATGCAGAACGTCTTGTGCAGGTTGAGGTGGCACACGTCGACGCCCAGCTCGCTCGGCCTCACGAGTCCGACCATGGCGTTCATGTTCGCCCCATCGAGATAAACCTGACCTCCGGCCTCGTGCACCGATCGACAGATCTCCTCGATGCCCTGCTCGAAGACTCCGTGCGTTGAAGGATAGGTCACCATCAGCGCGGCCAATCGCTCCCGGTAACGCTCGAGCTTGCTGGCGAGATCGGCGTGATCGATGTTGCCTTCCGCATCGCAGCGCACGACGGCGACCGACAGGCCTGCCATGACGGCGCTCGCGGGATTGGTCCCGTGCGCCGACTCCGGAATCAGACAGACGTCTCGCTGCTGCTGACCGCGCGCTTCGTGATAGGCGCGGATCACGAGCAGGCCGCTGTATTCACCTTGTGCGCCCGCGTTCGGCATCAGCGACACGGCCGGCAACCCCGTGATCTCCCCGAGCCAGCCACAGAGCCGCTCGAACAACACCCTGTAGCCGTCGGCCTGTTGTACCGGCGCGAAAGGGTGCACCGCCGCGAACTCGGGCCAAGTGATCGGAAACATCTCTGCTGCCGCGTTGAGCTTCATCGTGCAGGAGCCGAGCGGGATCATCGACGTCGCAAGGGTGAGGTCGCGCGAGCTGAGGCGCTCGAGGTAACGCATCATTTCGGTCTCCGACCTGTAACGGTGGAAGACCGGATGCGTCAGCAATGGCTCCTCACGCCGCATGGCCGCATCGTCGACGACCATCTCAGCGGCCGCGGACACGATGTCGACACCGTCGGGCTGACCGCCAAACACCCCGTACAGCTCGGCGATATCGTCCACTCCCACCGGCTCTCCAAGGCTGACGCCGACATCGCCTTGCTCGTAGCGACGAAGGTTGATGCCCGCAAGCTCTGCCCGCGAGAAGATCTCGTCTTGCGCCAGCGGTCCCCTGCCCACTCTCAGCGTGTCGAAGAAAGGCTCGTCGCCGAGTTCGTAGCCGAGACCTACGAGAAGCTGCCTGAGCACACCCGTCCAACCCCGCACGCGGCGCGCGATCCGCACCAGCCCCTCAGGCCCGTGGTAGACCGCGTACATCGAGGCGATCACGGCCAGCAGCACCTGGGCCGTACAGATGTTGCTCGT
>CP070706.1:1333557-1345285 GCA_020350085.1 Acidobacteriota bacterium | reverse complement strand
CGGCCTTCGAGCCGGCCGATCTGGTCCGGTTCAGCCCCCTGGGACCCGGGATCTGTCCCGGCGCCGGCTTCGGGCTCGTGGCGGCCAATCCTTACTTCGACGCCTCCGTCTCCGGGCCGGGGGTGCCGCTTTCCACCATCACCGACGGCGGAGACGGACCGGCCAACAAGCTCGTGCTCGCTTTCGACGTGCCGACGGACATCCCGCCGTTCGCCGGCCCGGCCGCGTTTAGGCCGGGACAACTCGTCGAGTGGAACGGGATCTTGCTGACCTATTCGGTCTTCGAGAATCTCACCGGGTGGCCGATCAGCAGCATCGTCGATGGCGTGAGCTGCGGGGGCACTCCCGGACGGGTGGACCCGCCGGGGATGACCGTCGTCAAGGCGGCCACACCACCCGACATCGTCCTCACCTGGCCGGGAAGCTGCGCTTCGGGTGCACAGGACTACGGCATCTACGAGGGCACGCTCGGCTCGTTTTACAGCCACACGCTCATCGACTGCAACGACGCCCCACCCGTGTTGACCGAGCAGATCACTCCCGGCGCCGCCAATCACTACTACCTGGTCGTGCCGTACAACGTCTGCGGCTCGGTCGAGGGATCGTACGGCAGGTGCTCGCCGGGCGTTTGCCTGGCCGGCAACGAAAGACCGATCGGCACCGCCACGTGCCAGCCGGTCCAGACGATTCCCACCGCGCCCGCTTGCCCGTAAGGCGACGGGCCGCTCGACTGCTAGAAGCGTACCGCAGGGCTGCAGCTCTGCGGTGCGCTCTGCATCGCTTGTGTGCTCCGCGTCGACGCACAGCCTCTGCGCGCTCCCACGGTTCGAGGTCGATCCTCGCGCCGATCTCCCGCGCAAATCAGAGTGTTCGCACTACGCTCCAGAACATCTCGTCTCCTCCGATGCAGAGGACTTTTGTCAGCTCTCGTTGACGAGTCGTTCCACGACCTCCGCCAGGCGCTCGATCTCAGCAGCCGTCGCCTCGATGGAGCGCTCGAGCGAGCCGGCGACCTCGGTCAGCTGAGCCAGTGTCTCGCGCTGTTCGTGGTACGAGCGCTGCAGCTTCGACAGGCGCGTGCGAAGCTCGCGGAGCTGATCGCGATCGGACTCTGCTGAAGAGGTCTCACCCGCCGGTGCCGGCATGGCGGCTCGCAGGCGCGAGAGTCTCGCCCTGAGAAAACCCCCGCGCGCGGAAGCCTCCGGCGCCGGTCCGGCTTCTCGGTCCTCGTCCGGCGCCACGGGTGACGCTGCCAGCATGTGAGACTCGAACAACACGTGCTCGGATTCCGGCGCCGCCGCGAACTCGATCGCCCGCGCCATCACCGAGTCGCTCTCATCGGCCTCGCCGGGGAGGATCGACGCCAGGGGCCTCGTCCCCGCCGCGATCTGGGCGATGACGGCGGCGGGCACGCTCTCGAAGATCTCGCCGATCTCGCGCAGCGTCACCGAGCCTGCCTTTCCCGCGTCCTGCAGCTCGCGCAACCTCTTAATAAGCGCCAGCCGGTCGGCGAACAGCTTCGGATAGCGGGTCCTCGGGCCGCGGCGACCGATTCTCGGCAGCAGTCCCTCCTGGACGTAGAACGCGATCGTCCGCCTGTCGAAACCGGTCTTCTCGACGAGCTCTTCCATGGTGAATGTCTCTTCTCGTGCCATGTCTCGAGTTTACTGGATAGTGGAAAGAACTGTCAACTACTGTTGACAAAGTGTCAATCTGGCGCCATAATGTCAGCGTCAATACACTGTTAACTTACTCTCCCTCTCGGGAAGGAGCAGACGATGAAACCGATCCGAGACACACTCGAGAGCTTAAATCTCTCTAAGTCAATGATTTATAAAGAAGTCACGGTGTTTCCGCTGATTGGGGACGCACCGCCGGCCGCCTCTTATCTGACCCTCGACGCGGCGACGGCTCGCGGGGCCGTCCACGTCAGGGAGGTTTCCCGGGGAGGGCGGGTCCCCGAGCTGCTGTTCGTGAACCGGGGGGACCTGCCCGTTCTGGCGATCGACGGCGAGGAGCTCGTCGGCGCCAAGCAGAACCGCGTGCTGAATCTGACGATCCTCGTCGCCCCGCACACCAAGACCGTCGTGCCGGTCTCCTGTGTGGAGGCGGGACGCTGGTCGTACGCGGGGGACGAGTTCACACCGTCTGCCTGCGCGCAGTTTGCCGTGGGCCGCGCCGCTCGCATGCGAACGGTATCGGCTGCGTTGAGCGCGTCCGGCTCGCGCCACTCGGACCAGCATGCCGTCTGGGACGACATCGCAGCCAAGGCGGATCGCCTCAACGCCCCCTCCCCCACCGGCGCGATGGCAGAGATCTTTGCGCGCCATCGTCCGAGCCTCGAAGCGTACGTCCGCGGTCTGCCGGTTGCGAGAAACCAGACCGGGGCCGTTTTCGCGATCGGCCCGCGCGTCGTCGGCGCGGAGCTTTTCGATCACCCCGACACGCTCTCGGCACTGTGGCCCAAGCTCGTACGAAGCTACGCGCTCGATGCCATCGAACGAGCTCACCACACGGATGAGCGTTCCCACGAGGACGGTGCGAAGAGCTTCCTCAACCATCTTGCCGACGCCGAGATGAGAGCGTATCCGGCGGTTGGACTCGGCACGGACGTGCGCCTGTCCGGGCCCGACGTCGTCGGCGGCGCGCTCGTTCTCGACGAGTCGGTGATCCACCTGGCCGCCTTCGCTACCGACGCCGCAGCGGGCAACGGCCGGCGCGAACAACGACCTGGCCTCGCATCACCGTGGCGTCGCGCCTGCCGCTATTTTGTCGAATGAAAGCCGATCAGGCGGCGCGGCGCTGGCCCCACGTCGCGCCGCCCCGCGCTCACGGACGGCTCTCGTGGCGCGCGTGCGGCTGCGACCGCTTCTCGACAAGCGCACCATGGCGAGATTCAGATCTCACGACGATCTCGCATGATTCAAACGACCCGGATGAGTTCTCATCGAGCACAGGAGTAGACTACTTGCGGAGTCCAGCCCTCAGATGAGCCCTAACCCGGATTATTCATGAGCCCTTCGGCCGAAATGGTATTGTCTCATTGGGGTTAGGGTAACCGGTCCTTCGGCACTCGGTGGCGTCATGACCCACGTTTCGTTGAGGCTCGGCATCGTCGCGCTGGCGCTGGCTCTCGCTTCATGCGCTCATTCGCTCGAAGTCGTTCAGACCGATCAGGCTGATGCGCCCGCGATCGCTTTCTTGCTCGACGGGGAGACCGCGCGCGAGCAGGTCGCGGCGCGCTTGGGCCAACCCTCCGCACAATTCGAGAACGGACGGATCATGACGTACCGTCTCGACCGGAAGTTTCGCGTCCTGAGCTTGAGATCGCGTGATGACAGCGAACACGCCGGCTGGCAGCAGGCACGCTACAGCCTGGTGCTGATCTTCGACGATCAGGGGATTCTCGCCCGCCACCGCCTGCTGCGGGTCCGATGAGCCCACATTGTGACGACGCGCAAAGCCATGCCAGGGCGATGTCATGTTGATGACCGCGCGCGCGCCTGCGTTCGAGACGCGCGCCCTCGACCGACCTCATGGATCGTAGCATCACTGGTGCTGGCAACTGCGAGCTGTCTGCCCGTCCCGCTTCCGGTCCCGACGCCCCGCCACACACCGAGCGATGCCGGCACTCGTTCCGCCGTCGATCGCTCGCATTATGTCGTGACGGTCGGCACGACGAGCCGCGAGGAACTGCTGTGGCAGCTCGGCGAACCCGACATGGTCTCTGCAGACGAGCGCTTTCTCGTCTACCGCTGGCTGAGCATCAGCGGCCACTGGCTGATCGGCTCAGGCGGCGTTGAAATGGGTGACCGGCGCCAGGACCTGCTGTTCGAATTCGACGAGTCCGGCCGACTCGTGCGCCATGGTGAAGTGGAATCGCTCGTCACCCGCCCGATTCCCGACGAGACGCCGATCGACGCCACGATCCCGCTCGAACTGCCCATCCTGCAACGGAAGTCCGCGTGGCACCCTTGGACGACCGCGACGCTCCGCTTGGAGCAAAACCGTGTGGCGCTTTTCGGCGTGCGCGAGCCGATCGAAATCAGTCCGGCACATGTCACTCATCTCGAGCACGTCTCCGACGTCCCGGACACCTGGCTTCGTGGGTGGCTCAGCTATCGCATGCACTACGTGGACGACGAAGGCCTCCGCCGTGAGACCCGGTTTCAGATCGGCGTGTTCGACGTCTTACGCCTGGCGAAGTACCTGCAGGCTCGACAATCCGGCGCCTTGATCACCAACAATGAGGCCACGCGGCGTCAGGGATCATGAGTCATGAGGATGAACGAGACATTCCGTCGGTGGGCTCCGACAGCCATGCGCGCTCTCGGGCAAGCCTTGCTCATGATCTCGTTGCTCGAGGCGGCCCGTGCGGAGGAATCTCGAGACGCGGTGCGATCCTTCGAGGACGAGCCGCTGTGGCTCGTAGGAGTCGCAGCCGACCTGCTCCCGCTTTTCGGCGGGCGTACGGGTGTCGAGCGCCCCGACACGGGAACACTTGCTACTCCGACTCCTTCGACACCGGATGGGGCCTGCGAGTCGAGATCCTGCGACGCATCCCGCGACCCGGGCAGGGCGGTGCTTTCGGTGTGTCACTCGGGCTCGTCCGCCAGAGCTGGCGCGGCGGCAAACTGGCGCGGGTTGGCGAGTTCCCGCAGGGCATCATCTTGAGCGATCTCGACGCCTGGGGGCCGTATCTCAGCGGCCGCCTGATCCTGGGAACGGGACGCTGGCGAGGCTACCTCCTCGCCAGCGCGGGGCTGATGCGCATGTCTTCCGTTCGAGCCATCGTCGACGGCGCGGAGATCCCTTATTGGCGAGATAGCTGGGGCAGCTGGGGCGACGTCGGAGCCGACCCCGAGCGCGACAATCCGGATCCGCTGATCGGCGAGGCCACCTACGGCGGTGCGGTGCCTTTGACCATCGGATTCCGGTTCGCTCTGGACCGGCGGCCTGAGTAGGCCGACGCTGGGCTCACCTGATGTCAGGATGCTTGAAGGCGAAGTTGAACACGCAAGGCTCGCCGTAGCGTTGGCGGCGTTCCTCATCGAACTCCGACAACTCCACCAACCGATCGCCGAGGATGAGCGCGGTCTGGGCCGGATACGCCCGCAGCCGCAAACATCAGGCGCGATGCAGCACGTGCCGTCGCATGGAGCTCGGCCCGCTTAAAACTCGGCTCAGCACGAGCCGTGCGATGCGGCAACGACGAGCGCGCGACACGACTGTGCGGAACCGATCCGCATCGTCCTACGCAGCATCCAGCGTTCGCCACGTCAGGGGTTGCGTTTTCGGTGCGGCATGGTTAGAACGTCGTCTTCCCTCCCTTCTGGCCCGAGGGGATGACACGATGAGCTACGTCACCCATCTCGAAGCTGCCATCGACGGCACGATCCTGCCCGCGCGTACGCTTCAGACCGTTCACGCGGGGCGCCCGTTGTGGGTCCGATACGACCTCGACGCGATCGCACGAAGTATCGACCGCGACGCGCTGGTCCACCGCGAGCCGACGCTGTGGCGCTATCGTGAGCTGCTTCCCGTCGACGACGACGACTGCATCGTCTCTCTGGGCGAAGGCATGAGCCCTCTGCTTCGTTGTGAGCGCCTCGGCACGGCGATCGGCCTCGAGAATCTCTTCATCAAGGACGAGTCGCAACTTCCGACGGGTTCGTTCAAAGCACGCGGCCTGTGTATGGCCGTATCGATGGCCAAGCAGCTCGGCGCGACGCGAACGGCCATTCCCACGGCGGGCAATGCCGGCGGCGCGCTCGCCGCCTACGCCGCCCGCGCAAGCATGGAATGTTTCGTCTTCATGCCTGCCTTTACCCCCGAGGTGAACAAGTACGAAGCCGCGGTCTACGGCGCGCGCGTGTTTCTCGTTGATGGACTGATCCACGATTGCGGCGCGATCGTCAACCAAGGCACCGAGAAGCTCGGCTGGTACGACATGAGCACATTGAAGGAGCCGTACCGGATCGAGGGCAAGAAGACGATGGGCCTCGAGCTCGCCGAGCAGATGCAATGGAGCCTGCCCGACGTGGTCTTCTATCCCACCGGCGGCGGTACCGGACTGATCGGCATGTGGAAGGCGTTTGCCGAACTGGAGCAGATCGGCTGGATCGAGAAGAACCGGAGGCCGCGCATGTTCGCCTGCCAGTCGACAGGCTGCGCACCGCTTGCGGAGGCGTTCGAGAGGGGCGAGCGGTTCGTGGGCTCGCTCGACAACCCGTTCACCAAGGCAGCCGGACTGCTCGTGCCCAAAGCGCTGGGCGATTTCATGATCCTCGACGCCGTGCGCGAGTCGGGTGGCCGGGCCGTCGCCGCGGACGAGCAGCGGCTCGTCGCATGGATGGAGATGGCCACGAGGCTCGAGGGGATTGCGCTCTGCCCAGAAGCGGCCGCTTGTCTCGGCGCGCTGGAGCGGTCGCTGCAAGAAGGATGGATCTCCAAAAACGAGACCGTCGTCGTCTACAACACCGGTGCGGTACAAAAGTACGTCGAGGTCATCA
This sequence comes from Acidobacteriota bacterium, assembly GCA_020350085.1. GTDB lineage: Bacteria > Acidobacteriota > Polarisedimenticolia > J045 > J045. The sequence continues at coordinate 1,338,773 of CP070706.1, read as the reverse complement.
AGCGCCATTTTCCGCGGGTCGAACGAGGGAAGATCGACTGGGAAGCGTTGGTGAGCCCGCCGAGCCGACACGGTACGGCGTGATTGCGATTCGCACGGTGCTTGTGGAAGCGGTGAATCGATCTGACGGACGGCTTTCGCGACAGCACGTTCTCACCCAGCACGGTGCTCCATTTCGCTCGCTCGAGGCACGGGCCACGCTGGCGTCGCCTGCGCGGGAAGCAGGCTCATCGGCTCAGTGATTGTCGGCGGCTGGCTGAAGCGCTTCGAGCATCACGTCATAGAGGTCGGTATTGTCAACGGGCCGTGCCAGACGCCAGGCCCGCGGACCCTGGCTCCAGATGATCGTATCGACGGCCGTGTGTCCCCGTGTGGTCCAGCCGGCCGTCACCTTCTCGCCGGGCTGTGACAGCCTTCCGTTCGGTCCGTTGATGGCGAATCCCCCGGTCTCGTGATCGGAGACGATGACCAGCAACGTCTGTGCTGCACGCGCGGGCTCGATATCGAGCCAGTCCAAGACGACGCCGACGGCTTCATCGAAGGCGATCATCTCACCAAGCATGTATTCGCGATCGTTCGCGTGCTGGGCCCAATCGACTTGCGCGCCCTCCACGACGAGAAAGAAACCGCCCGGATCATCCTCGAGGATGTCGAGCGCGGCCCCCGTCATCTCGGGCAGCCGAGGCTCCGTCGTTCCCGGTGAGCGGCGGATCTCCGGTGTCATGCCGAACTCACTGAACAGGCCGAGCACTCTTCTGACGCCGTCCTCGACGGCCTGTTCCAGCCCCTGACTCGTTTCGACGAAGCGGTAGCCTTCCTCGATCGCCAGATTGATGAAATCGCCTTTCGTCCCGCACGGGTCGGGCCAGTTCCTGTCGAACGTGGCTCGTCCACCGCCGAGCATGAGATCGACTTCCGTTTCTTGAACGAACTGCCGCGCAATCTCGGTCTCGCACCCTCGTGAAGAAACGTGCGCGCCGAAGGCCGCCGGCGTGGCGTGAGTGATCGTGGAGGTCGCGACGAGACCCGTCGCTTTGCCGAGATCTCGAGCCCGTTCGAGAATGCTCTCTGGCTGAGGCCCGTCATCCCGATAACAGATCGAGCCGTTCTCGAACTTCTCCCCGCAAGCCCACGCGGAAGCCGCCGCTGCCGAGTCGGTCACCGTGCTGTCGGACGAGTGCGTCCTCTGATAGCCGATGAAAGCCGTCCTTTCGAGGTTGAGGGGCGCGCCATCAGGACCGTTGAGATAGATTCTCGTGGCCGTCACGTTGGCCAGACTCATGCCGTCCGGGACCATGAAGATGATGTTTCGCGCCTTGTGTGACACAGCCAGCGGTGTTGCGTCGGCTCCATCGGATGCTCGGGCGACAGCTTTGGTCGCGAACACTACCAAGATCAGAATCAGCGTGGATGCTGGCAGAGTCAAAGATCGCTTCCCCATCACTTCGATCCTCCTGCTGTCCCGATCGGGAGCCTTACCCCAGAGCGCAGCCGACTCAACATACGGGGAGCCCCTCCTTTCGACAAAGGAAAGGCGACACCTCGAAGAACGCGTTCGTGTGCGTGCGCGCCGGCTTACGATGCGGTTAGCCGACATCTGTTCGCCGCTCCAGACTCCACGGGGAAGAAATGAACGACTCCCACTTCCGGCATCCGCTCTCGGCAAGCGACGCGTGTTCGACGCGGCGGTCTTCACGGCGCACGTCGTGGCAGGGGCTTTCCCAAACCTGGTTGCCGCAGCGGCCGGCCGAAAGCCTCAGAACATCACGCTCCAGGTGACCCCCGGGTGCTCGCCATCGATGAACAGCAGGCCGATGTCGTGGCGGCCGAGCGTCGCCTCGAGAGCGAGGTGCAACGCCTCGCCATCATGTATGAGGCGTACGCCGAGGTCCTCGGTGAACCCGAGTGTCAGTCCCCCGATCGGCAGGGTCTCGTCCTCATAAGTACCGTGCGAGAGCCCCACGTACCCGGCCAGCGGCCCGCTAGAAATCCTGCCCAGCGCCTTCGAGACCGTGGCGAAATAGGCGCGCCCCTCGGGCGTTCCGATCCGATCCGAGCTGGTGCCGAACATGAGAGCCGGCCGCGCGTCGGTCTCGGTGAGGGCAACCCAGTTCACGAGCGGTCCGACCTCGTCAGCACCCGGATTCCACTCTACGCCCAGAGTCAACGTCGGCAGCACGCGATAGTTGAAGACATAGCGCTGGCGCGCACGCTGAACAGGATGGTCCACCAGGCGTGCCCCGACGATCCAGCGTAGATGGTCGCTTTCGGCGGCCCCCCGGACCGCCCGGCCTTCGCCGGGTCAGACGGGTCAGCTGGGAACCGTCGCGGCCTCGCGAGTCGCCGGCTTCAGCGTGGCAGTTTCTACGATTTCCTCGGTTCGAGCTGGCTTCCCGCCAGTCGCAGCCGCTCGCGCGGCCGGCAGGTGTGGAGCCTGGAGCAGCGGCTCGATCTGCTGTTTCAGCCACTGCTTGCTGACGATTCCCGCGTGACGCGCGCGCACACGCCCGTCGCGATCGAGGATCACCGTGCCCGGCAACGATCCGGGCAGGCCGAACCGCTGCATGTTCTCGGTCGTCGCACCGAGCCAGACCGGGAAGTTCACGTCGAGCTCGCGGGCTTTCTTCAGGACGTGCGCACGAAACTCGAGGCTGTCCGCCGATGCGCCGACGACCTGCAAGCCGAACAGACCATACTCGCGCTGCACTTCGACGAGACGGGGCATCTCCTCGACGCAGGGTTGACACCACGTGGCCCAGAAGTTGAGCACGACGATCCGGCCTCGAAGCCCGGCGAGGCTTTGGCTTACCCCCGCGAGATCCACGGCCTCGAGTATCGGCATCGCGTCGTTCGCGATCTCGGAGCGGAAGCCCGGTGGCTCGTCGATGATCTCCAAGCGATCCACGAGCAACGTCACCTCATCTCCGCGCTCGTCCACCGAGCCCTCAACGCGCGCGAAGCGCGTCACGAGCGGCAAAAAACCCTTCTCACCTGGTTCGTACGCGCCGCCGCGCAGGTGATACAGTGTGAAGCCCGCCTCGCCCGCGACGGCGAGCACCTGCCCTGCTCCATCGGCGGCACAGCGCGCGGCGCACGCGAGATCCGCCTCGCCTCCGTAGGGCACCTCGGGTCTGGGCGCCTCGCCCCAGCAAAGCTCGCACACGATCTGCCCCTCGAGCGTTTGCCTGCCGCTCGTTGCCTGGGTCAGAGTCACGCTGCAAGAAGCCACGGCAACCAGCATGATCCCGATCACTCGGCGTACACGTTCGCTCATGTGTCTCGTCATCCCTTAGGCCAGCGCAGCATGACACGGGCGGGCGGGAGTCGCACGAGAGCGCGGCCGGAGGAAACCCGCGGTTGGAGGCCCCGCCAGCCCCAGGTGATCGACGCGAGTCGCATTGCGCGCCGGGGGTCCGAGCCCTGCAGGCGTTCTCGATCCGGCGCCCTCGAATGAGGGCCGTCACGTGCCGACGGCCCGTCCCGCGTTTCGACCCGAGAAGGTGGGATCTTCTCGGAGCTAGAAGAAGCGTGAGACGCGCAGCATGACGTGGGAGTCTCGCTCGAAGACGTGAAGCGTATTGTTGGGATCGACGTTGACGAACCAGCGGGCCTCGAACTCGAGCTTGATACGACTTCCGACGCGTCGCTCGGCCTCCAGCAGCGCGGCGAGCGAGCCGTCGTTCCGGTCGACGATGACACCGCCCAACAGCTGCGTGTCGAGCGCGTCGTTAAACGCCAGGCGCGAGCCGACGAAAAGGTCATCGTCGTAGATCGTCGGCGGCGCGTACACATCCCGTCCGTCGTAGAGGTACTCCACCAGCAACCCGACATCTGCCGCCGAACGGCCGATCTGGTAGAACGTGTACTCGAAACCGGCCACGGTGGCGCCGAACGTCGCACCTTGACCCTCCCGCGCGATCGCCTCCAGCTTCCAAAGCCACGCGTTGCGGGTGTACTGCACGTCGACGCCGAGCTGATGAATCACTTCGTAGTACGGAACCAGACGCTCACCGACCGGGTCGGGGATCAGCCGTGGCTCGCGGCTCGTGCCGTGAAACCAGTACGCCCCGATGTCCCAATCACCGAAGTAGTGCGACCAGCGCAAAGCGGCGTCGATGCGGCTGCCGCCGGCTGCCGTATCGTAGATCGCGGCGTCATCGTCGACCGGCAGCGGGGTGCGAAGCCGTCCGCGAGCACCGGGAAAGGTGCGCTCGCGAAATCCGAGCAGCGCGAACGCCTCCAGCCGGCCCCAGCTTCGGTCCGTGGCCAGCTGGACCATCGGCTGGCCGAGCTTCTCCTCGCCGTCGATGTCCTCCACCAGGTCGGTCTGGTTGATCACATCCACCAAATGGTGCGACTCGGTCACGCCCCAGAAGACGCGATTGATTCCCGCCGTCATCTCCCACCGGTCCCACCGCTCGCGCCAGTACGCCTCGCGGATGTCGAAGTGGGTACGCTGCGCGTCGCGATTGTCCAGCCTGAGGAAAGGCACGAGTCGGAACTGCTGTCGGCCGTCTCGAAATCGCTTGTCGAATTCCGGGTTCAGAATCCAAGACGCCTGCCCGCCGTCGCCCTGACTTCCGTACGCCGGGGCATCGGCGAAGCCTCTCACCTCCGCCGCCATCTTGCCGGAGAGGCGCCAGGCGTCCTGCTCCCCTGCCCGCTCGGCCCCGATCGCGAGGACGGAGCCGAGCAGGGCGAGGAAGATGGCCACGGCGAGCCGACTGTGTCGATCGGCGCCGGTCTGTGTGCGACGGCGGGTGATGATCTGCGGTGTCATGGCCACGACCTCCGATTCAGCGGATGCGGGTCAGCACGCCCTTCACGAAGTCGCGCTCGCTCAACCCAAGCCCGAATCTGTAGTCCGAGTAGAGCAGATCGGTGCTCTTGCCGGTCTGGTGGTTGACCATCCGCAGCACGTGGGCACGCCAGTAAGCGCCCTCGTATTGCCGGTAGTCCTCGAGGCTGAGTGTCTTCAGAAGGTCGCCGCGACGGTCGTAGAACTCGACCTTACGCAGCTGGTAGACCTCGGTGTCGATCCAAGCGATCTGCTTGGTGTACCCGGAGTGCTCGTAGCGCGGGTAGCGCTCGACGACATCGCACTCGAGATCGCCACATGCCTCGCTGCGCAGGTATTTGTAGTCGAACTTGTTCAGCTCGAGCGATGTGAAGTCCTCGAACGCGAACTCGCTGCCCACGAACGGGCCCGACTTGTTG
>CP070706.1:1319626-1333457 GCA_020350085.1 Acidobacteriota bacterium | reverse complement strand
CGACGACGTTCTGCAGCTCGCGCAGATTCCCCGGCCACGCATAGCGCTCCATCGCCGTCATCGCCCGTTCCGTAAAGCCGCGCGCACGGCTCCCGCTCTCGCGTGCGATGCGGTGCAGGAAGTGCTCCGCAAGCTGAGGGATGTCGTCGGGCCGCTCGCGCAGCGCCGGCAGCCTGATCGGGATCACGTTGAGAGCGAAATACAGATCCTCGCGAAAGCGTCCCGATTCGACTTCGCGGGCGAGATCGCGATCGGTGGCGGCAATCAAGCGAACATCGATCGGCTCACCGCCCTCGGCACCGACCGAGCGCACCTCGCGCTGGCGCAGCACGCGCAGCAGCTTGACCTGCGTCGTCGGCGAGAGATCGTCCACCTCGTCGAGGAACAACGTGCCGCCGTTGGCGCGGCGGAATGCTCCGGTACGCGCCCGCAGCGAACCGGCCTCGACACCCGGCTCCTGCCCGAAGAGCTCTGTTTCGAGCTCTCCGTCGTCGAACGCCGAGCAGTCCACGCGTACGAAAAGCCCCGGGAGACGGCGGCTCTGCCGGTGCAGCAGCTCGGCGACGGTCTCTTTGCCGACGCCGGACTCCCCGCTCAAGAGCACGGTGCTGTGCGCCGGAGCAACGACGCGCACGAGCTGGCGAATGCGCTGGATCGTCGGGTTGCCGCCGAGCATCACCGGCTCGGCGACGAGCGTCGAGGTCCCGATCAGGCGATCGGCCTGCTCGCGCTCGTCTGTGCACCGCGGCTTCATAGCGCTCCTTCGCCCGAGTCGCGCCGCGCGCGCCCCGCGATCTGCTCCCGTTGAGGCTCATCGGACGATGAAGGGTGGGCTTGAGCGCTCCCCACACGATCAGGGAACGATGCGCAGCATGCCTTCGAATCGGGAGCCCTCGGTGGTCTCCAGCCGCCGCGCCTCGACCTCCCCCTCGAAGACCGCCTCGCGAGCCAGCTCGACGGCCCCGGCGACCTTCATCGAGCCGTGGAACCGGCCTTCGATGCGCAGTCGTTCCACCCGGCCCGTGAGCTCGGCGGCGCGCCCGTCGGACGCGAACACCAGATCGCCATCGAGCGCGATCACGCCGCCGAGCTGCCCGTGCACCAGCACCATCCCGCTGCCGAGCACGCGGCCCTGAAAGCGCGCCGCGCGGCCGAGCTGGAAGAATCCCTCCGCCGCGCCGGCCTCGCGGCCGCCGCGCCGCTCGCTCTGGCGCGCGGGCGGCATCAGCGGCCCCGCGCCCCGGTCCGCGGGCATGCGTCCACGGCCGCAACGAGGATCTCGAGTGCCCGCTCGAGATCGTCCCACCCTGTGCGCGGCCCCGCGCTCACGCGGACCAAACCGCCGTGATACGGAGGCTCCAAAGCCAGTGCCTCCGCGATCGGCGAGGCGCCGTGCCCGCCGGCATGGCATGCCGAGCCGGCTGAGAGGGCCAGCCCGCGCTGTTGGCACGCGGCCGCGATCGCCCCGCCCTCGATGTTCGCGACGACGAACGCCGACGTGTTCGCAAGACGCGGTGCCCCGGCGCCGAGGATCTTGACCGCCTCGAGCCGCCCCGAGAGCTGCTGCTCGAATCGATCGCGGAGCACGTCCGCGCCCACCCAGTCCCGCATGCGGTCACCGAGGCGGTCCGCGGCCCAGCCGAACGCGATCAGCGCCGGCGCGGGCTCGGTCCCCTGTCGCCGGAAGCCTTCCTGACCGCCGCCGTAGCAGTACGGCGCGAGCGGGAGGTCACCGCGCACCACCAGCGCGCCCGCTCCCGGCGGCCCACCCATCTTGTGCGCCGAGATCGACATCATGTCCGCGTCGAGGTCTCTGATCGAGACGCTGATCTTGCCGTAGGCCTGCACGGCGTCGGTGTGAACGATCGCGCCGCGCGCGTGGGCGATTCTCGAGACCGCGGCGATGTCCTGAAGCGTACCGATCTCGTTTTGCGCGAGCATCACCGAAACGAGCGCACGGCGGCTTCCTTCGAGAGCGTCGCTCAAGGCATCGAGAATCACGAGCCCGTGCGGATCGATGGGAAGCTGGCGCAGCTCGATACCGAAGCGAGCGGCCATCGCGGCGGCCGTATCCATGATGGCCGGGTGCTCGAACGCGCTGATGACGATCCGATCGACAGCGCCGGCCTCGACGGGGCCGCGAATCGCCAGCGCGTCCGCTTCGGAACCGCCCGAGGTGAAAACGACCTCGTCCGGCGAGGCACCCGCCGTTCCCGCCACGAGCCGCCGGGCTCGTTCGAGCGCCTCGCGCGCGCGCCGGCCGCGCTCGTGCGTGGAGGACGGATTGCCCCACAGCTCGTCGAAGGCGCTCCTGAGCTCCTCGGCCGCACCGCGCGTGGGCGGCGAGGTCGCGTTGTGATCGAGATAGATCGACCCCGTCATCTCAGCGCCACATGCTGGCCGCGTCCTGCCCACTCAAGTGGCGACCCGTGTCAGCCCGAGCCGAGCCGGCTCGCCGTCGATCGTCGTCTGCTTGACCGTCGCAGCCGGTGCCGGCTCAGCCACCTCGAGCCGATCGCTGAGCGTCTCTCGCGCAATCAGCTCCCCGAAAGTGTCGAGAACATCGCCCAGGTCTGCGGGTCCCTCGACCGTCACCTCGATCCGATCGAGGTAATCGAGGTCCAGCTCCTTGCGCAGCGTCTGGATCCGATTGATCAGCTCGCGCGCGCGGCCTTCGAGACGCAGCGGCTCGTCGATGTCGGTCTCGATGACGAGCACGGCTCGCGCCGAAGACGCGGCCGCGTAATGCTCGCGAGCGGCGACGGCGATGGCGATGTCGTCGCTGCCGAGCACCAGCGCTTGCCCGTCGACGGCGAGCTCAACCTCACCGCGCTCGTCCAGCTCGCGCCGCAGCGCCGCGGCATCGGCCGAAGCCAGCTGGCGCTTGATCGCCGGCACGAGCTTTCCGTAGCGCGGGCCGAGCGCACGGAAGTTCGGTTGCATCTTCCACACGACGAACGCGTCGGCATCGCCGCCGAAGGTGACCTGCTTCACGTTGAGCTCGTCGGCGATGATCGGCGCCAGCGCGGTGACGGCGTGCTGCTGCTCGGCCAGAAACACCCGCGCCGCGCGCAGCGGCTGGCGCACGCGAATCCTCTGCTCGGCACGCGCGGCGAGGCCCAGAGAAACGATCTCTCGCGCCAGCGCCATCGAGGAGGAAAGCTCTTCGTCGATCCACGATGCCGGAGGCTCCGGCCACGGCGCCAGGTGCACGCTCGGTGTGACGCTCTCGCCCCACGCGCCGACGACGAGTGTGCGCCAGACGTGCTCGGCGAAAAACGGCACGAACGGCGCCGCGAGCAGCGACAGATCGACGAGAACCTCCCACAGCGTCCAGAAGGCGTCCTTTTTGTCCTGCTCGTAACCGGGAGCCCAGAACCGATCGCGTGTGCGCCGCACGTACCAGTTCGACAACGCGTCGACGAATCCTTTCAGCGCTTGCGCGGCGTCGTAGACGCGATAATCGTCGAGCGCTTCGGTCACGCGCTTTGCCGTCAGCGCCGTCTCGGAGAGCACCCAACGGTCCATCAACGGCCGCTCGCCGGCCTCGCGGTAACCTTTCCCGGCCGCCAGTGGGGGGAGTCCCGGGCCTCGAACAGACACGCCCACCGAGGGGTCGAAGCCGTCGATCGAAGCGTAGATCAGGAAAAACGACAGCACGTTCGACCAGCGAACGAGAAACTCGTTCTGCTGCTCGCGGATCGCGCGCAGCGAGTTGCGCGTGTTGTTTCCCGGCGGCCCCGAGGCGTAGAAAAACCAGCGGAACGCGTCGGCCCCTGGCGGATTGTCGAGCACCTCGATCAGCACCTGGTCGCCAGCCTCGACGCCGATCGCCTCGCGCACGTTCTTGCCGAGAACCACGCTGTCTCGACCTGCCCGGCCCGGGACGATGCGCGCTTCGGCGGCGCGCGTCTCGTCGCGGAGCGAACGTACGCTGACCGTCGTCCCGTCGGGAAGGCCGAGCGTCTTGGCCTGTGCCGGCAGAAGCACCGCCGCATCGTCCGGAGCAGGGCTGCGGTGCGCAGCGCCCGCATCGACGGCGAGCGAGAATCGGCCTTCGAGCACCAGATCCGGCGGCGTGTAATTGCCGGCGCTCTTGGACTCCTTCTTCCCTTCCGGATCGCAGACGTGCCCCAACACGATGCAGGTCTTGTACGGATGCGGGTAGGGTCGCGGATCGGGCAGGCCGTAGTCGCGCTGCGACTGCTCGTCGAAGACCAGCGTAGAGATCATCAGCAGCGAATAGAACCAGCCGCGCGTCTGATCGATCGCCTCCGAGATGAAATCCGCCGGAAAGGCGCGTGCGAACTGCTCGCGCCCCCGGTGTGGAAAACCGAACTGCGCGAACGGCATGCAGCCCGAATCGAACCAGGCGTCGATCACTTCCGGCACGCGGCGCATCGTCGCCCCGCAGGAGCGGCATGCGAACGTGACGTGATCGATCCACGGCTTGTGGATCACCAGGTGCGGTGAGAGTGAAGAGTCCTCGGCCAGCGCCTGATGCCAATGATCGAGCGCGTCGGGGTTGCGCTCGACGACGGCGTCGAGCCGGTCGAACGCCTCTTGCGTGTCGCATCGCTCGCAGATCCAGATCGGAAGCGGCGTCCCCCAGTAACGCTCGCGCGAGAGCGCCCAGTCGACGTTGTTGGCGAGAAAATCGCCGAAGCGGCCTTCCTTGACGTGTTCCGGCAGCCAGTGGATGGCTCGGTTGTTGGCGATCGCCTGCTCGATCAACGCCGTCGTGCGAATGAACCAAGCGGGGCGGGCGAACTGGATCAGAGGATCGTCCGACGCGCGCCAGCAAAACGGGTAGTCGTGCCGGTACGTGCCGGTGCGAAACAGCAGCCCGCGCTCTTTGAGCATGCGGACCACCTCGCGGTCCGCTTGCTTGAAGCTCAGTCCCCCGAGATCCGGCACCTCGTCGGGGAACTTCCCCTCGGGCGTCAACAGCTGGAGAAAGCCGAGCCCCTGCTCTTGGCCGATCTTGTAGTCGTCCTCACCGAACGCCGGCGCGATGTGGACGATGCCCGTGCCCTGTTCCGCGCCGACGAACTCGGCCGGGATGATGACGTACGCGCGGCCGCCCTCCGGCTCGGCGTAGCGAAACAGCGGCTCGAACTGCTCGCCGACGAGCTGCTCGCCGCGGATGGTCTGCTCGACCTCGAAAGGAGCGTCGCCGAGCATCGCCTCGGCCAGCGTTGCGGCGACGATCAGCCGCTCTTCTGGCTCGTCTGGCGCGCGACGGCGAACGAGCAGGTAGTCGAGCGCGGGGTGCACCGCGAGCGCGACGTTGCTCGGCAACGTCCAGGGAGTCGTCGTCCAAGCGAGATAGGCCACGCCGGGCCGCGAGCGGCTGGCGAAGCGGACGACGACCTCCGGATCGTCGACCTCACGGTATCCGAGGCCGACCTCGGCGGCCGAAAGCGCCGTGCCGCCCTGCGGCCACCACCACACCGACTTGCGGCCGCGATAGAGTAGGTTCTTGGCGAACAGACGCTCGAGAGCCCACCACACCGACTCGACGTAAGGCCGGTGGTATGTGACGTATGCGTCGGAGAGGTCGATCCAGAAGCCGATCCGCTCGGTGAGCTTCTCCCACTGCTCCGTGTAGCGGAACACCGATTCGATGCAGCGCTTGGTGAAAGCCTCGACACCGTAGGCTTCGATTTCTTTCTTGCCGTGAATGCCGAGCTGCTTTTCGACCTCCACCTCGACCGGCAGACCGTGCGTGTCCCAGCCGGCCTTGCGCGGCACATCGTCGCCTCGCATCGCCCGGTAGCGCGGAAAGAGATCCTTGATCACGCGGGTCAGCACGTGGCCGTTGTGCGGCAAGCCGTTGGCGGTCGGCGGACCCTCGTAAAACACGAACCGTGGCCCCGAGCGGTTGTGCTCCAACGAGCGTGCGAAGATCTGCTCCTCGCGCCAGAAACGGAGGAGTTCCCGCTCGCTGTCGGCGAATCTGTGCTCTCTCGCGGGCCGCTCGTAGCCCATGGGTTCCTCCGCGGCTTGCGCGTGCCGCCGCCGTGAGCGCCCGGCGCGTTTCCGCTCGCCGCAGCGCCCGATGCGGCGAGCGCGTATTCTGACACGGCTGATTTTTCGCTCCCACCGCGTCGGGCAGCGCCGAGATCGCCGGCGAGGCAGGGGTTAGCCTTGGGGTTTATTCTCGCCCGAACGAGCGGACCGTGCGGCGCCCCGCAGCCTCACACGGGGCGATTCGCTGCCGACGGAGGACGACGAGCCGTGAATCCGCGTGTGCGCGATCTGATCCTTGCGGCCGGTTGGCTCGTGGCCGATCAGGCCACCAAGCTGTGGGCCAACTCGCAGCTGGCGAGCCCGCTGACGATCATTCCGGGACTGTTCCAGCTCTCGTTGAGCTACAACACCGGCGCGATGTTCGGGCTGCTCGCGACCTGGCCGGACCCGTGGCGCAGCGTGCTGTTGACCGGGATTCCGCTGATCGCCGTCGTGGCCGTCACGGCGTTGCTCTGGCGCGTGCCGCTCACCGACGTGTACGCCCGCGTGGGCCTGGCGCTGATCCTCGGCGGTGCCGTGGGGAACCTCATCGATCGGATCTTCCGCGGCTACGTCGTCGACTTTCTCGATGTTTTCTGCAGCTACGAACCGATCGCCGGCTTTCTGCTGCGCGTTTTCGGCAGCTACCGTTGGCCGACCTTCAACCTCGCCGACACCGGCCTGACCTGCGGCGCAGTTCTGCTCGCGCTCGAGCTGTTCCGTCGCCAGCCGGCGAACGGCGCCGCGAAGGCCGAGTGAGACCGGCCGAGCCATGCATCCGCTGCTGATCGGCTTCCTGCCGAGCTACGGCCTGATGGCTGCCACGGCGCTGCTCGTGGCCTGGATCTGGTTCATCCGCGGCGCCGAACGTGACGGGCTCGATCCGCACGAGGCAGGGCGGATCGCTTTCTGGACCGTCGTCGGAGGGTTGCTCGGAGCCAAGCTCGGCCTGGTCATCGTCGATTTCGGCTGGTACGCAGGCGATCTCGGCCGCTTGCTGTCGATCGACTTTCTGCGCGCCGCGGGCGTGATCTGGGCCGGCGTGCTGTCGGGACTGGTGACCCTGGCGGTCCTCGCCTGGCGCGCCGAGCTGCCGCTCGGGCGCCTGCTCGATGCGGTCGCGGTCCCGCTCCCCGTCAGCCAAGCGATCGGTCGCATCGGTTGCCTGCTGGCGGGCTGCTGCTACGGCAGCTCGTGCGCGCTGCCGTGGGCCGTGACCTATCACTCGGCCGAGGCTCACGATCAGCAGGGCGTGCCGCTCGGCGTGGGCCTGCACCCGACGCCGCTCTACGAGGCCGCCTGGAACGTGCTCGTCGTGCTGCCGGCGGTCATGCTGGTTCGCGCGCGTCGCCAGCGTCCCGGCGAGGCCGCGCTGGCGTACCTCGTGTTGTACGGCAGCGGCCGCTTCGTGGTCGAGCTGTTCCGAGGCGATGCGGTGCGAGGTCTGTGGTTCGGCGGTCTGCTTTCCACCAGCCAGCTGATCTCGCTCGTCGTCGCTCCGGCGGCCGCCGTCGCCTGGCTGTCGCTTCGGTTGCGGCAGCGGGCGTCACAACCGTCCACGAGCCGCCCCGATGGGAAGTCGGACGCGGCGTCGGATGCGGCCGCGGATTCGACCCCGCCTGCGAGCGAGCCGTGGGAGCATCCGAAAAACGCGTGAGATCGGCTCGCCCGACGACTCATCGCCACCTGGTCGGCGACGAGCACGCGGGCATGCGCCTGGATCGCTTCTGCGCCGCGCGGCATCCCGAGCGCTCGCGCAGCCAGCTGGCGCGCTTGATCCGCGAGGGGCTCGTCCTGCTCGACGGAGCGGCGGCGCGGCCGTCGGTGCCGCTTTCTCCCGGCTCCGTCGTCACCGTGACACTCCCGCCGCCCGCCGACGAGCGCGTGCATCCCGCGCCGCTGCCCCTCGACGTGCTGTACGAAGACGAGCACTTCCTCGTCATCAACAAGCCCGCCGGCCTCGTCGTCCACCCCGGTGCCGGCGTGCGCGGTCCGACGCTGGCCGCGGCGCTGCTGCATCGCGACGCGCGGCTCGCCGGCGTCGGCGGCGCGGGCCGCTGCGGGCTGGTGCACCGATTGGACCGCGGCACCAGCGTCTTGCTGCTCGTGGCACGCCACCCGGCAGCGCACGAGAAGCTGGCGGCACAGTTCCGGGCGCGGCGCGTGGACAAGCTGTATCACGCGATCGTGTGGGGCCGGCCGGGCGAGGCCGCGGGCTCGATCGAGCTTCCCGTCGGCCGCGATCCGCGCTCGCGCGTGAAGATGTCGACGCGCAGCGCGCGCGCACGGCGCGCCGAGAGTCACTACCGCGTGCTCGAAGAGGTGCCTGGTTTCGCGCTCGTGGCGGTCAAGATCGTCACCGGTAGAACACACCAGGTTCGGGTGCACCTCAGCGCCCTCGGTCACCCGATCGTCGGTGATCGCACGTACGCCGGCGATCGAACTCGAAGCGTGCTCGATCCGCTCAAACGCAAGGCGTTGCGCACCCTGGATCGGCCGGCTCTGCATGCGCGTAAGCTCCGTTTCGAGCATCCGGCCACGGGTGCTTCGATGAGCTTCATCGCGCCGTGGCCCGAGCAGCTGACTCTCGTCTGGAGGGCACTCGGAGGTGCCGCTCCGTGAGTCGCCGGGCCAGCTCGCCTTATGCGCTCGAGAGCGTGGGGGTCGCGGGTGCCGGTCGCGCCGGCAGCGCGCTGGTGGTTGCTCTGCGCGCTCGGGGTGAGAGCGTCGTGGTTTGGAGCCGCCGACCCGCTCGTGCCCGAGCGCTCGCACGGCGCACCGGCGCCCGCGCCACGAGCTCGCTCGGGGCGCTGCTGGGCGAGGCACGGCTGTTGCTCGTCGCCGTGCGCGACGACGCGCTCGCTGAGTTCGCCGAGGTTCTGGCTCGCGACTGGCCTCGGGGCGGCGGACCGCGCGTCGCGCTGCACCTCGCCGGCTCGCGCCCCGCTGCTGCGCTGGCGCCGCTCGCAGAACTCGGGCCGGCTCTTGGTGTGTTCCATCCCGTGGTCGCGCTCGTCGGCCCGCGCTCAGCACAGGCTCTGGAAGGCCGCTTCGTCACGCTCTCGGGTCAGCCGCGGGCCGTCCGGCGAGCGCGCCGGCTCGCGCGGCGACTCGGCTTGCGACCGCTCGTCGTCGAGGACGATCAACGCGCTCTGGTGCATCTCGCCGCGGTGATGGCCGCGGGCGATCTCGTCGCGCTGCTGACGGCTGCAGCGTCGCTGCTCGAACGGGCCGGCCTGTCACCTCGTGCCGCTCGCCGGTTGCTGGCCGAGCTGGCGACGAGCGCGGTCCAGGGCTTCGAGGATCGGGGCCTCGACGCGCTGACCGGGCCGGTGGCGCGCGGAGACGTCGAGACGCTCGCGCGGCATGTTGAGGCGCTCGCGCGGGCCGACCTCGACGACGGACCGCTCTCGTCCGCGCACCGGGAGCTGGTGCTCGCCGGCGCGGCCGAGCTCGTCGCCGCCGGTCGCCTGCCCCGCCGCGTCGGCCGCCAGCTCGCCGTCTCGCTTACGGGCCGCGACTTGCCGGCACCAGCCAGACTCCGTACGCTGCCTCGACGTGAAGATCTCTCAAAACCGAGTGGAGCCCAAAAAGATGAAGGCTGAACCCCGCTCCTCGCGGCATCGAAGCTGGCTTGCCCTAACGGGCCTAGCAGCGCTGATTGCCGGCTATTCCGCGCTCGCCGTCCTGGCCCTCGGCGCACCGCGCGCGGCCACGAGCGAAGGCAGCTTCACCGGGACTTGGTCACGCGTCGACATCGCCCAGCGCCAAGCCGTGCAGATCAGACGCGACCCGGCGACGGGTCAGTGGCAACTGCGACTGTACTGGCGGCGCGGAGATATCGAAATCGATACGGCGTGGCAGACACGTCACGAATATCTCAACAAAGGCTTTCTCGGCGCGATCGAGATCGAGATCGATCAGGAGCGCTCGAGCGACGATCGCCTCTTCGCGCGCTACCACCGCGAGCAGCGCGGCACGCGTGATTCGCTGATGACGGAGGACGGCGAGCTTCAGGTCTACCGCTCCGACGAGTTCGGACGCACGCTGGTGTGGTACCTGCCGGATCTCACCCGGCGGGTGACCATCGGCGAAGCGCTGACCCCCGACGAAGCCGACAGCGGACCGCTGTCGGCACCGTACGTGCGGTACTTCGAAAAGCAGGCCAAGCGGATGCTGCTGTGGGACGAGATCTACTGGTAGCCCGCCGTCTGCTCACCACGGGAAGAACAGCCGCACCAAAAACATCACCGACAAGAAGCTGATCAGCGAAAGCGGCGCACCGAAGCGGACGAAGTCCAGGAAGCGGTAGCGGCCGGTGGACATCACCAGGAGGCAGGCCGGTTCGAGCGGTGTCATGAACGCCAGCGAGGCCGCCACCGCGATCGTGATCGCCACGGGCCGTACTTCGATGCCCAACATGTTCGCCGACGCCAGGCCTACCGGCAGCACCAGCAGCGCCGCAGCGGCATTCGACATCGACTGCGTCAGCAACACGGTCAACCAATACAGCCCCGCGAGCACGAGAATCGGCGAGGCGTCCTGCCCACCCGCGAGGTTCAGGATCAGGCCGGAGAGGAAATCCGCCGTGCCGGAGACGTCGATCGCGCGTGCCACGCCGAACATCGTACCGATCAGCAAGATCAGCTTCAGATTGATCGCCCGGTAGGCCTCCTCTAGCGTGATGCATCCGGTCAGCACGACGAGCAACGCGCCGATCACGAACGCCAGCGCGATCGGCATCACGCCGGTGGCTCCGAGCCCGAGTGCGACCCCGAAAACCAGCACCGACAGCAGCTCGTTGCGCGGCTCGTAGCGCGGCAGCACGCGGTCGTTGAGCAGCAAGTAGAGCGGATCCCCCGCGACGCGCCGAATCCGGTCCAGCGGCCCTTGCACGAGCAGATCGTCACCGAGGCGCAGCCGGATGTGGCCGACCTTCTCGACGATCGCGCCTCCTCGGCGCCACAAAGCGATGACGTCCAGACCGTAGCGACCTCTGAGGTCGATCTCTCTGAGCGTGCGGCCGATCAGCGGTGAGTTGTAAGAGATCGTCGCCTCGACGAGCGCGGGTGCCCCCTGCCCCGGCGGAGTGATCTTGCTCGACGGCTTTCGCGTCAGTCCCGCCGCGGCCACGCCGCGATTGATCGCGCGCACCGCACCCTCGACGACGACGACGTCATCGGCCTTGAGCGGCGTGTCCAGCACATCGGCCGACAGCCGCACCGCGCCGCGGATCATGCCGATCGGTGTCAGCGCGTAGCTCTTCGCCAACGCCAGCTCACGCAGCGTGCGGCCGATGGCCGGTGAACCGTCCGGGACGATCAGCTCGGTCATGAACAATCGGCCCTCACGCTCGTCGCCTTCTTCCGGCGGCTCCTCGGTGCCCGCTCGGCCCGGGAGCCACCGGGAGAAGATCAGCAGATAGCACAGCCCGACGAGCGCCAGCGGCACGCCGATCCAGCTCAGCTCGAACACTCCGAGCCCCGGGTATCCGTAGGAAACCAGCTCGCCGCCGACGGCGACGTTCGTCGATGTGCCGGTCAGCGTGCAGACCCCGCCGAGCAGCGAAGCGTAGGCCACCGGCATCAGCAATCGCGCCGGCCGCACCTTGTACTTGCGAGCCAGGTTCTCGGCAACGGGCAGATACATCGCCGTCGCGGCGACGTTGTTGATGAACGCCGAGATGCCGGTGATCGACGACAGCAGCGCCAGGATCATCTTCTCGGTGCCGCCGCCCGAGTAGCGTTCGATGCGCGCCGCGATGCGCTCTCCGGCGCCGTTTCGCACGAGGCTCGCCGACAACACCAGCACGCTGGCGATCATCATCAGCGCGGGATTGCCGAAGCCGATGAAGGCCTGATCGGGCTCGATGACACGGGTCACGACGAGAGTCAAGATGGCCAGCATGCCGACCAGCTCGACCGCCAGCGCCTCTGTCAGAAACAAGACATAGGCGAGCGTGATCACGCTCAGCACGATGGCGACGTCGAGCGTCACGGGCCCGTCTCTCCCGCAGCGCGTGCCTTCGGGAGCAGGATCACAGCGCCGCGTGCGCTCGCGTCGGGCGGCGCCGGCCGGCCGGTCACCCGACGACGGCTCCGCGAGGAACGACGACGATCCCGCTGTCGGTGACGCGGAAGCGACCGTCGGCCGCGAGATCTTTCGCCGACACGCGGGTCTGGGGTGCGATACGCGCCCCTTTGTCGACGATCGCCCGCTCGACGACGGCGTGCCGGCCGACCTCGACACCGTCCATCAAGATGCTGTCGGTGACCCTGGACCAGGAGTTGATCCGGCAGCCCGGCCCGAGGATCGAACGCTCGACGTGACCCCCGCTGACGATGACGCCGGTCGAGACGAGCGAGTCGAGCGCCTGGCCGATACGTCCCTGCTCGCCACCGGCGAAGACGAACTTGGCCGGAGGAGCCTGGCTCGGCGCCGAGCGCACCGGCCAGACCGACTCGTACAGATTGAACTGTGGCGTGACCGCCACGAGGTCCATGTTGGCTTCGAAGTAGGCGTCGAGCGTGCCGATATCGCGCCAGTACGGCTGATGCGAGTCGCTCGGATCCCGATACCGATGGACCAGCACGCGCGCACCTCCCTCGACGAGCGCCGGCAGTACGTCGTGGCCGAAATCGTGCGACGAGTCGTCCCGGCGAGCATCGCTGCACAGCGCCTCGGCCAGCACGTTGGTGTTGAACAGGTACACGCCCATGTTCGCCAGCACGTCCGGTTCCGAGGGGCTGACGTCCTTGGGTTTTTCGCGGAATCCGCGAACCCAGTGCTGCTCGTCGGCGGCCACGACGCCGAAGCGGCTGGCGTCGGCGGCCGGAATGGGAACGACCGCCAGTGTCGCGTCGGCTTTGCGCGAGAGGTGGTCGCGGATCATCTCGCCGTAGTTCATCCGGTAAACATGATCACCGGAAAGGATCAGTATGAGCTCCGGTTTCTCGTGCTCGACGGTGTAGAGGTTCTGGAACACGGCGTCGGCTGTTCCGCGATACCAGTCGGTACCGATCCTGAGCTGGGGGGGGATCGTGGTGATGTACTCCCCCAGCTCGCCGCTGAACAGATCCCAGCCTTGTGTGACGTGACGCACCAGCGATTGCGACTTGTACTGCGTCAACAGAAAGATCTGCCGCAGGCCCGCGTTGAGGCAGTTCGAAAGCGTGAAGTCGATGATCCTGTAGCTGCCGCCGAAAGGCACCGCCGGTTTGGAGCGGTCGCGCGTGAGCGGCTCGAGCCGTTCCCCGCGCCCACCGGCGAGAATGAACGTCAGCACTCGGCCGGGTGACGCTCGGCGCGCGGGCCCATGATGCGCGTCTAGCATCGCGTTTAGGTACCCCCTCCGGCGCAGTATATCGCGACGCGCGCCGCGACTGGCCGGCCGAATTCGCGACCTGATTCGCGGTAGACTGTGGAGCTCCGGGAGCGGCACCACGCCAGGGCCCCCCGTCGATCCACGTTGTTTTCCCAACTTGGCTTTGGGACGGACCGTCTCAAGTCACCAGGGAGAGATTTGGATGCACAACGGCATATTCCGCGTCCCGAGTCCGAGTAACGAGCCCGTGCTCAGCTACGCGCCGGGAACTGCCGAGCGCGCCGAGCTGCGAGCCGCGTTGGAAAGCTGGCGCTCCGAGCTGCGAGAGATCCCGTGCATCATCGGCGGCCGGCGCGTGCGCAGCGGCAAGTTGACCGATCAGCGCGTTCCGCATCGACACCGCGAGGTGATCGCGCGATATTACCAGGCCGGCCCGAGCCAAGTGCGTGCTGCTTCGCGCGCGGCGAGCGAAGCCTGGCACAGCTGGTCACGAAT
>CP070706.1:1312251-1319526 GCA_020350085.1 Acidobacteriota bacterium | reverse complement strand
CGCACGATTCTTCTCGACCCGTCATCCATTCGTGCATCAGGATGAGCGGAGGCAAGCGTACGCGTCGCTCGCGTACTATCCGGACGATGCCCGGGCTCGCTGGGTCGAGCAAGGGCTTCGATCCCGGGACGATCAGATCAAGAGCATCTGCGACAGGCTGCGAGCCGAGAGCGCGGCATCGGAAGCGGAGGAACGAGCCGTGTTGGAGAAACGGTGAGGAGTGCAATGAGGCTCGATCACTCGTCCGTGGATCATCTACTGGCTCGAGTCTCTCACGCGCTCAACTCACGGAGTCTGTACCCCACTGATCACCCGCGTGTTTCCGACGCGGTATCTTGGATCACGCGAGCACTCCTGCAGGCTCTCTCGCAGACGGCAAGCGAAGAGATAGTGCTGCGTCGAAACGGTGACGGTTACGGCGTCAGCGGCCAGCGGCTGCGAGAAGACACCGTTTATCATCAGAGCGTGTTTCAGACGTTGCGGCGTGCGGGGGTCACGCAGCTTCGTCTCGGGCGCGGGCTGGACGCTGCTGCGGGGTTGCAGCTGCTGGAGTTTCTGATTGCGTGCGAGCCTCTCCAGCCGGGAGAGACGCGAGCGATAGGCACCGCCCTGCTGCAGCGGATGCACTTCGGGTCGCAGCAGCCCGAGGCGACCAGCGATCGGGCGGCGACGGCTCGACTCGATCAGGTCGAGATCGGCGCAGGCTTCGAAGCATTCCTCGACATGACGTCTCAGACTCGCAACGCTGCACATCAACTCGACGAATTCGTCTCGAGAATCATCGATACGCTCGACGAGACCGCAGCATCGACGTGGGTCCCTCCTGCCGCTGAAAACGCAGAATCGCGCCTGTTCGAGCACTCTTTGCGGGTCGCCCTGCTGGCTCTCACGCAAGCGCGGACGCTGGGAATCCAGGGAAGAGTGCTTCACGAGATCGGTCTCGCCGCGTTGCTGCACGACGTCGGCAAGCTGGATCTTCCGCAACCGACTCTCGAGTGCACGGGCCGGCTCGACGAGAGTGAATGGCAGATCTTCCGCCAGCACCCGGAATGGGGAGCGTCCCGACTGGCGAGCGTCGAACAGATCGGCCAGCTGCCGGTCGTCGTCGCATACGAGCACCATTTGCGCTGGGATGGCGAGCCCTCGTACCCGACGCTGTCCAAGCCGCGGCGTCCGTGCTTGGCCAGCCAGCTCACAGCGGTCTCCGATACGTACGACGCGGTCCTGTCCGGCGAGCCTCGCCCAGGACCGACCGCCCACCACGCCGCGCTCGCCGTCGTCGAGCACAGGGCAGGCCACCAGCTCGATCCGCTGCTCGCCCGTCACTTCGTCGAGATGATGCGGTCCGCCGACGCGTAACGGCGCTCCGAGGTCTCGGCGCCGCGGCGCGGCCGCGTGGTGTTCCTCACCTCCAGTCGCTACCTTACCGGGCGGAGAGAGCGGAGAGAATCGTGGTGCGCGAGGCCGACGAGGTTCGAGAGGACGCGCGAGAGCAGGCTCATGCAGCCGCTCTCGCTGGCGGTCGGCATCCGGTCATTCTCTACGACGGCAGCTGCGGATTCTGCGAACGGATGGTTCGGCTCGTTCTGCGGCGCGACCGGCGCGGCCTGTTCCGGTTCGCCGCGCTGCAGTCCGAGCCCAGACAGCAGTTTCTTCGCCAGTTCGAGCTTCCTTCCCCAGTGCCGGAGACGATCGTCCTGATCGAAGCCGAACGCTGTTTTACGCACAGCAGCGCGGCGTTGAGAGTCTGCCGCCGGCTCTCGGGTCTGTGGCCGCTGCTCTCGCTGCTGCTCGTCGTGCCGAAATCAGTCCGCGACGCCGCATACCGCGCGTTCGCGAGACGACGATATCGCTGGTTCGGCAAGCAGAGTCGATGCGCTGTGCCGCCGCCCGAAACGCGCGGGCGCTTCCTCGAGTGAGTGAGCCCGACCGATTAGACGTGTCGCGTGGCGTGCAGCGCGAGCTCGAGCGCCTCGACCACGCGCTCGACCTTCTCCTCGGTCAACCGGTTGAAGAACGGAAGCGCGATCGTGCGCGCGGCCACCGACTCGGTGATGGGGAACATCCCCTCGCGAAGACCGAAGCGCTCGCGATAAAACGGCTGCAGGTGGATCGGCGAGAAGTAGGCTCGACAGCCGATGCCCCGGGACCCCAGCTCCTTGAGCACGGCGTCGCGTCGCGCTCTCGTCGCCTCGCGCAACGCGACCACGAACACGAACCACGACACGCGATGGCCGCTGGCCGGCGGGTGCGGAGGTAGAATCTCATCAAGCCGTTCCAGACGCTGCACGTACATGTCGAAAACGCGCTGCCTGGCTTCGATGAAGCGTTCGATCTTCGCCAGTTGACTGATTCCGAGCGCGCAGAGGATGTCGGGAATGCGGTAGTTCCAGCCGAGCCGGGCGTGATCGAGCCACTGGCGGTCCGAGGTGCGCCCTTGATTGCGCAGCGAACGGAGCAGCCCTGACAGCTCGGGATCGTTCGTGACAACCATGCCTCCTTCGCCGGTGGTGATCTGCTTGTTGGGGTAAAAGGCGTACACGCCGGCGTGTCCGAAGCTACCCGCCATCTTGCCGTCGATCGTCGAGCCGAGTGCCTCACACGAGTCTTCGATCAGTTGCAGCCCGTGCTCGCGGGCGATCTCGACGAAGCGCGGCATGGGGCACGGGCGGCCGAAGACGTGCACCGGAAGCAACGCACGCGTACGCGGAGTGATGGCCGCTCGAGCCGCATCGGGATCGAGGTCCCACGTCGCCGGATCGATGTCAGCGAACACCGGTGTCGCGTTCTCGAACAACATGCAATTGCTCGAGGCGACGAACGAGAACGGCGTCGTGACGACTTCATCGCCCGCTCCCAGCCCCAGTGCATGAATCAGCAGGTGCAGACCGGCGGTCCCCGACGAAAGTGCCACTGCATCCCCTGTACCGGCGTAGCGGGCCATCGCACGCTCGAACGCGCCGAGCCGCGGTCCGAGGCTCAGATGCCGGTCTTCGAGCACGGCCGTGACCGCGGCGATGTCGTCCGCATCGAGATCCGGGCTCGCGAGAGGAATCGTCTGATCCATGCTCGGCGCTCCGCGAGCCCTGCGCGGCGGAGAGTGTTCACTCGACCAGCGTCGGCTCACGCCCCAGAATGTCCCCTCTTCGGCCTTGGACTTCAAGGGCCCGTGCTCCGGCCGGCGAGACCGTTGTCTGACCGGCCGCTGAGCGTGGCCACCGGACGGAGGGCAGTCTCATCGTCGGCAGATGGTCAGCGCTCGTGCGACGGCTTTCGCGCTCCTGGCTCGGCTTCGCCGCGTGGGCCGGGGCTCTCGGCCTGGCAGTGGCGCTCTACGCGCTTTTCGTCGAGCCGGTCTGGGTCAAGGTCGAGCATGCGAGCTTCGAGCAGCCATCACCGCACGATCCTCGGCGGGAAGGACGCTACCGCGTCGCCTTCGTGTCCGATTTCGACCTGGACGACGGGCCCGGCCTGTTTGCGCGCCGCGTTCGGGAGATCGTCAATCGACTCGCGGTCGACCTAATCGCCGTCGGCGGCGATCTGTTCGGCGGCCACGACGGGCCGCCCACCGCGGCCGCGCTCTCGGCGCTCAGCGAGTGGCTCGCAGGCTTCCGCGCTCGCGACGGCATGGTCGTCGTCTGGGGCGAGCAGGAAGCCGGATGGGCCGAGCGGCTGCAAGCGGTGCTACCGAGCGGCGTACGGTCGCTCGAGAGCGCCACGGAGCTGCACGAGGCGCAGGACGCGCGGATTCGTTTCTGTGGGCCCGGGTCGATGTACGCGCCGCTATGGATCGAGCCGCGCCGCGGGGGCCGGCTGCGGGCGGGCTGGGGAGCCAGCCTGACGGTGGCGCGCTATCTGGGGCGGGCCGGCGCTGCCGGGACGAGCCCGCCCGCATGGAGCGGGATCGATCTGAGGGCTCGCCTGCGCGTCGGTTGGCCGGGCGACGCGCCGGGAGTGGCCGTGTTGGAGAGCGCTGAACGGGCTGGCTATCGCTTCCACGTCTCACCGGTCACCCAGCGCTGGCGCGCTGTCTCGAATCCCGGCACGGCATGGTACGGCTCGAGCCGGGCGAGCAGCGGCTTCGTGATGCCGGGCAAGGACTATCACGTGCGCGTGCGCGTCGAGCCCGACGCGCAGGCGACGCGGGTCCGTTCGCGATTGTGGCTCGCAGGCGATCCCGAGCCGGACGAATGGCCGATCGATTTCGTGGACACGAGTGCGCGGCGGCCCACCTCCGGAACGATCGCCATCGTCGCCGGCGGCGCGTGGACGGGCTCGAAGACTCAGTCCTGGGAGTACGTCGGGGCGCGCGACCTCGATGGGACGCTGCTCGTCGAGGAGTCGTTCGACGATCCGGAGCGATTCTCCCGCGAGTGGGACAACCCGGGACGTCGACTGGAGGACTTCGATCTGAGCGTCGTCATCGGCCACAATCCCCGGATGCTCTTGCCATTGCCGGCGACGGCGCGCCCGACGATCGACCTGGTGCTCGCCGGACACACCCACGGAGGTCAGGTGCGCCTGCCATTGTTCGGTCCGTTACACGTCGAGCCGGGCCTGCCGCGAGAGTGGGCGGAGGGGTTGACGAGACTCGATGGTGGACGCGTTTGGCTTTACACGAGTCGCGGTGTTGGCGTCAGCCGCGTGCCGGTGCGCTTCTTGTGCCGGCCCGAGGTGACCGAGATGGAGCTCATCGTACGGTCGCGGCCGCCGCGATGAGGCGAGCTCGTCAGATGGCCAGCGAGAGGGGAGCGCAGGGTGAGCAAACGTGCTGATTGGGACACGTACTTCATGAACATCGCGCGGCAAGTGGCAACGCGCAGCACCTGCGAGAGAAAGCACGTCGGTGCGGTCATCGTCCGGGACCGGACGATTCTCTCGACGGGTTACAACGGGTCGATTCGCGGGCTCGCACATTGTGACGAGGTCGGTCACCTGATGGACGCCGGCCACTGCGTGCGCACGGTGCACGCCGAGGCGAATGCCATCGTGCAGGCCGCTCGCCACGGTGTTCGTCTCGAGTCAAGTGAGATCTACATCACCGCCAGCCCGTGCTGGAGCTGCTTCCGGCTGATTGCCAACGCCGGGATCAAGAAGATCTTCTTCGGCGAGTTCTATCGTGATGAGCGCATTTACGATTTCGCGCAACAGGCTCGTATCGAGTTGATCGACTTGAGCGACGTGATTCGCAGTCAGGAACCTTTCTGAGACAATAAGTGTAGCGACAGGGCTTGCCCTGTCAGTCTCGCGCGCAGCGCGAGATATATCCGGCGCTGTGCGCCGGTCTGACAACGCAAGCGTTGTCGCTACGGGCCGTCTGACGACGCGAGCATTGTCGATACGTTGTTGCTTAGGCGCCAACCCCCGCAGCTTCGCGATCGGTGGCGCTCGCATCGAGACGGATCCCGGCGGACTTGAGCTGTGTCCTGATGCCGAGCTTGTCCACCGCACGCCGATAGGCCTCCTCGGGCTCCACCTTCTTCGCGCGAACGAGTTCCATCAGCGACTCATTCAGGGTGATCATGCCGTGCTTGCGCCCGGTCTGCATGATCGAGGGAATCTGAAACGTCTTGCCCTCACGGATCAAGTTCGCCACGGAAGGGATGCCGATCAGCACCTCGAGTGCCGCGACACGTCCTCCGCCGATCTTGCGGCACAGCGTCTGCGAAACGACGCCTTTGAGCGACTCGGACAACATCACGCGGATCTGAGGCTGCCGGTCGGGCGGGAATTGATCGATGATTCTGTCTACGGTCGAAACGGCCGTCGTCGTGTGCAGGGTTCCGAACACGAGGTGGCCCGTTTCCGCCGTCTCGATCGCGATGGCGATCGTCTCCAAATCACGCATCTCACCGACCAACACGATATCCGGGTCCTCGCGCAGGGCGGCCCGCAGCGCCCTCTTGAACCCGGTGGTGTGGTTGTGCACCTCGCGTTGGTTGAGCAAGCAGCGCCGGTTCTCGTGCACGAACTCGATCGGATCCTCGATCGTGATGATGTGGTCGTTGCGGTTGCGATTGATGTAGTCCACGAGCGCCGCGAGCGTGGTCGATTTGCCCGCCCCGGTGGGACCGGTCACTAGCACGAGACCCTTGGTCAAGCGGCAAAGATCGACGATTTGCGACGACAAACCGAGATCCTCGACGCTGAGGATCTTGGTCGGGATGGTGCGAAAGACGGCTCCCGGCCCCATCCGATCAACGAACAAATTGGCCCGATACCGCGACAGGCCGGCGATCTCGTAGGCGAAGTCGGTGTCATGCGTTTCGACGTACTCGCTCCAGTTGTGGGCGGGTGTGATGGTCTCCAGCATCGCGCGGACCGTCGTGGGCTCGAGCACCGGCCAGCCCTCCAGCCGATGCATGCCGCCGTCGACCCGCAGCATCGGCTGCTCGCAGGAGCACAAGTGCAGGTCCGACGCCCCGCGCTCGACCATCAATCGCAACAGCTCTTCGATCGGCCGCTCGCCCGCGCCCGCCCCACGAGCCTGCGCGGCGCGCTCGGGGGGGGCGGCCGAAGGCTGGCCCGGTGGGTCGGTCGCTGGGGACGACTCAGGCGTGATGCGCGCCTCGATCCCGTCCGCGCCGAGCCACGCGGCCAGGCGCATCGGAACGATCCCTGGCCGCGTGAACGTTCGATCGATCGTTCCCTTCTCATCCAGCGCCGAGAGCTCAGCCGATTCGGTCAACTCGGCCAACAACGCCCGGATTTGCTCGCTCGTGAGCTGCGTCGACGAGGCAGGTCGCGGTCCATCGTCGAAAACGAAGCTCAGCGGTCGGCCCGCACAGAGCGTCAGCTCGCGAGCACCCCGTTGCAGCAGAGCTTCCAAGAACCGATCGAGCTTGGCCATCCACACCTCCGCCGCTCGTCCAGAACGATTCCCGCACCGTCCAGGTCGCCAAGCGGCCCCAAACGAAATTTAGGTGCCTCTCACGAGGGCGTCGACTGCGGCCCCGCGACCGAGCCCGTCGGGGAGAAAAGGCCAGCCTGGACCCCCCCAAAAAAAAGCGCGGGCCGCGCTCGTCGGCCCGCCCCCCCGAATGACGTTGTCTTGGGCGCTGTCAGAGGTAGAAGCTGATCATCGCGTAGTAGACCGACTCCTTGATAAAACGTCGGCCATTACGCGGTATCCACAGCTCCTCGTCGATCGCGGACTGCTCGCCCGAGATCAAGCCTTCGCCCGGGTCGATGACGTAGCTGTGGAACACGTCGATTACATCGGTGCGCTTCTCTCGCTGCAGCCAGCCAAACTGCAGTTTCACATTGTGCGACTCG
>CP070706.1:1292654-1312151 GCA_020350085.1 Acidobacteriota bacterium | reverse complement strand
CGGCGCCGCAGCGGCGAGATGACACTCCTGCAGTGCAAACAGCGCCACGAGCGCGAACGAAGCCTCGGCCGCCCGCCGCTAGATCGGCTCGAGCACGCACCGTTGAGGGCTCACCTCGATTCGGTTGCGAGAGCGACGATCCGGCGCCACTCAGCGGCCGCGATCGGCATGACGGACAGACGCTGTCCTCGCTGCAGCAACGCCATCGACGCGAGTCCGCGTGCGGTGCGCAGTTCGCCACGCGTGATCGGCCGGGCCAGCGCGGCGTCCGCACGGATGTCGACGGCGAACCAGCGCGGTTGGCCGGGTCTGGCTTTCGGATCGTGGCCCTCCGACGCCTCGTCGTACTGTGTCGGGTCGGGGTAGGCTTCGGCCGCGACGGTCGCGAGGCCGACGATGGCCGGTGCGGGGATGCTCGAGTGGTAGAACAGCACACGGTCGCCGCGGCGCATCTGCCGGAGGTAATTGCGGGCTTGGTAGTTGCGCACACCGTCCCAGCGGGCGGTGCTGCCGGGCTCGCGAAGCAGGTCGTCAAACGAGTACTCGCTCGGTTCGGACTTGATCAACCAGTAGCGCATCGCGAGGCCGCTCGTCGCCGTCAGGTCGCTGGAGCGATGCAGCGTGGGTCGTCGTGGCGCGGATCGTTGACCCACGTCGAAACGGCGGTGTAGCTCATTTCAGAGTGCGTGTAGGGGCCCATCAAGTCGCGTACACCAGCGGGATCCTGCTGGTCGGGGTCGAGCCAGCGCTCGAACGCCTCGGCCGGCACGATCACGGGCATACGATGGTGCAGCTTCGCGAGCTTCGCGTTGGCCGTCGTGGTCAGAATCGTACAGGAGACGATCGGGGCGTCGTCGTCCGCTCGCCAGCCCTCCCACAGACCCGCGAAGACGAACGGCGAACCATCGGCCATGCGGATCAAGTAGGGCCGTTTGCGATCGTCCTGAGCCGCCCACTCGAAGAATCCGTCCGCAGGAATCAGACAGCGGCGCCGGCGCAGGGCGGCGCGGAACGACGGCTTCTCGGCCGCCGTCTCCGAGCGCGCGTTGATCAGCCGCGACCCGATGGCAGGATCCTTGGACCACGACGGAATCAGTCCCCAGCGCATCGACACGAGCTCCCGCGGCTCGCTGGAGCCCGTCCGAACCAGCACCGGGACCTGCTGGGTCGGCGCGATGTTGAAACGCGGGGCGAGCGAGACGGCTTCGGTCTCGAGCCCCAGCAGCGCGGCGACGATCTCGGGCGCTGACGTCAACGTGAAGCGACCGCACATGAAACGGGCGAAGCTCCTTTCTGGCGGCGCGGTGCCAGCCGATAGAATACCCTCTCCATCTCGAGCGGCGTCGAGGTCGCTCGGGTGACCGGGGTAGGGCCGGGTGGAGGCGCGAGGCTATGGGAGACGAGCTGAAGTCCGCATATGAGTTGGCCATGGAAAAGTTGCGCGAGCGTGATTCTGCCGAAGCGCTCGCTCAGCTCACCGAGGAGCAGAAGCAGCAGATCGCGCGTGTCCGGGACGCGTCCCGTGCAAAGCTGGCCGAGCTCGAGATCCTGCACCGCTCGGCGATCGACCACGCACGGGCGAAAGGCGACGTCGAGAAGATCGTACAACTCGAGACGGAGTATCAGCAGGACCGAGATCGGATCGAGCGTGAGCAGGAAGACGAGCTGCGCGCGATTCGCGAGCGGTCTGGCTCGTGACGAGCGTGAACATGTCGGAGCATTGGATGATCACGACCGGAGCGATCGCGGGCCTGCTCGCCGTGGCGGCCGGCGCGTTCGGTGCCCATGCGCTCGAAGAGGGCGACGCTCGGTCCCTCGTCGAAACAGGGGCTCGCTACCACATGTATCACGCACTGGCGCTCGTACTACTCGGCGTGTTTCCGCTCAGCCCCGGCCACAGCCAGAAGGGCCAACAGCGTCGCGTGGGCCTGCGGGGTCGGCGGGCGTTGAGACTGGCGGCGAGCTGTTTCGTGCTTGGCATCGTGGTCTTCGCCGGCACGCTCTATCTCATGGCGGGAGGCGGACCGCGATGGCTCGGTGCGGTGACACCGATCGGAGGCGTGGCGTTCTTGCTCGGCTGGGCTTTGGTCGCTTACGTGGCGATTCGCAGCTCGGCAGCCCACTTCGAGAGTTGACCGCCGCGCTGGGCGAGTGTTAGCTTCCCACGACCCCGGCCCCAAAGCGAGCAAAAGGGCTTGGCAGCCATGTTGCGTCTGCTGCGCATTGAGAATCTCGTCCTCGCCCGTCAAGTGTCGCTCGAGTTCTCGCCCGGGCTCAATCTGATCACCGGGGAGACCGGGGCAGGAAAGTCGCTCATCGTCAACGCACTGGCGCTGGCTCTCGGCGCTCGCGGCGAGTCGAGCTTGGTTCGCGACGGCGAGCGGCGCGCGCTCGTGGAAGCCGTCTTCGACCTGCGAGAGCGAGGCGACATCGAGTCGAGGCTCGCCCTGTCGGGCTACGAGGTCGATGACAACGAGCTGTTGATTCGACGCGAGATCGGCGCCGACGGCCGTTCTCGGGCGCTGATCGGTGGCTCGACGGTCACGCTAACGCTGCTTCGGGAGCTCACGGCCGAGCTGGTCGAGATGCACGGGCAGCACGAGCAGCAGACGCTGCTACAACCGGAGACTCATCGCGAAATACTCGATCGATTCGGCCAGCATCACGACCTGCTCGAATCGGTGCGCGTCGCGCACGCGGCGTTGCGCGAGATCGCGGCTCGTCTTCACGAGCTTTCCGAGCGCGCCGCGGCGCGCGAGTCTCGGCGCGAGCTGCTCGAGTTTCGGCTCGCGGAAATCGACCAGATCGCTCCGCTGGCGGGTGAGGAGGCCGAGCTTCGACAAGAACGGGACCGGCTGCGCCATGCCGAGGAGATCGGTGAGGCACTTCGTGGGGCGCTCGAGCTGCTTTACGAGGGCGAGGGGGCTGCCGTCGAGCAGATTCATGCAGCGGGCAGACGACTGCGCGCGCAGGCCGAACACGGAGCGCTCTACGAGGATCTCGCCGAACGGCTCGAAGATCTGCGCGCCCTGGTCAACGAGATCACGCTCGAGCTTCGCGGCGGGCTCGACGATGTCGCGCCCGACCCGGCTCGGTTGAGTGAGATCGAGGATCGTTTGCATGCGCTCGAGCGGCTCCGGCGGCGCTTCGACGGCCTTCCGATCGAGCAGATCCTGAACGACGTGGAGCAGATGCGGATGGAGCTCGATTCCCTGACCGACCAGCGCGGCTCACAGGAACAGCTCACCGAGCATCGCGAATCCCACTTCGCGGCGTACAGGCAGGCGGCCGAGAAGCTTCACGAGGCGCGCGAGCGGACGGCGGGCCGGCTGGCGGCCCGCGTCGGTGAGCTGATGAGAGGGCTCGCGATGCCTCGCGCCGAGCTCGAAGTAGTCGTCGAGGGCGAGGACGCGGTGAGTCCGGACGGAGCGAGCCCCGGCGTAACGAGCTCTCGGTCATCCGGACCCGTCCCGACAGGCCTCGCCCCGCACGGCCTGGACGCGGTCGAGTTCTACTTGCGGGCGAATCCGGGCGAGCCATCTCGTCCGCTCAGGAAGGTCGCCTCCGGAGGCGAGCTGAGCCGGCTGATGCTGGCGATCGACGTCGCGCTCGAAGGGCAGCTGCCACGACGAACGCTGCTTTTCGACGAGGTCGATCAGGGCCTCGGAGGCGAGGCGGCCGAGCAGCTGGGCGAGTTTCTGTCCGCCGTTTCTCGCCATCATCAGGTGATCTGCATCACGCACCTACCCCAGGTGGCCGTCCGCGGCGAGACCCACGTGAGGGTCAACAAGAAGCACCGCTCCGGGCGGACGGTCGCCGTGGTCAGGACGCTCGAGGATCTCGAAGATAGAATTGAGGAGCTGGCCCGCATGCTCGGCGGCAGCTTGGTGACCGAGACGGCGCGGCGACACGCCGAGGCGATGATGGAAGCGCTAGTGGGACACGACGGCGGGGGAAATAAACAGTCGCGGAAGGCATCGCGATGACGGCGGCGATGACGGCGATCTACCCAGGCTCTTTCGATCCGGTCACCAAGGGCCACCTGGATGTGATGCGGCGCTCGAGCGAGCTGTTCGGAACGCTGATCGTGGCCGTGCTGCGCAACACGTCTAAGGCGCCGATGTTCGACATCGACGAGCGGCGCGAGATGATCGCCCAGGCAGTGTCCGCGGAGAAGCTCCCGGCCGTCACGGTGACGGCGTTCGATGGCTTGCTGACCGACTTCGCGGCCGAGGTCGGTGCTCAGATCATCGTTCGCGGGCTGCGTGCGGTCAGCGACGTCGAGTACGAGCTGCAGATGTCGCTGATGAATCGACGGCTCAAGCCGGGGCTCGAAACCGTGTTTCTGACGGCCAGCGAGGATGTCTCGTTCATCTCATCACGGCTCGTGCGCGAGATCGCAAGGCTGGGGGGAGATGTCTCCGGACTGGTCCCGGCGTCGGTTCTGGCGCGCCTGAAGGAGCGCTTCGGACCCGGCGTGGAAGGAAAGGCCTGAGAATCCGCTCCGGCGAGCTGCCGTGCGACCTCGCGCCGCCGAATCCGCGAGCAGAGGCGAGCAGGGATCCGCGCTAGAATGCCAGTATGAGACGGCGTCCCGGCGTCACCTTCGCACTGCTCAGTGCCGCGCTCGTCATGCCGCTCATCTTCGGTGAGCTGCCGGCTGAGCGCGTTCCGCTTGTTCGTGTGCACCGCATCGACGGCGTCATTCATCCCGTGACGGCCGCGATCCTCGAGCGTGCCCTGACCAAGGCCAACGAAGAACGGGCGAGTCTGTTGCTGCTCGAGCTGGACACACCCGGCGGGATGGTCGATGCCGCCGAGAAGATCGTGCAGCAGATCCTCGCCAGTCCGATTCCGGTCTGTGCTTACGTCAGCCCGCGCGGCGGTCACGCGGCCTCGGCCGGGTTCATGCTGTTGCTGGCTGCCGATGTCGCCGCGATGGCTCCCGTCACGCGCACGGGGGCCGCACACCCGGTCACCGCCGGCGGAGAGAACAAGGAAGATGACCTGCTGCTCAAGAAGGCAGCGCAAGATCTGGCCGCACTGATGCGATCGGCGGCTCGTCAGCGCGGTCGGCCCGCCGAACTGGCCGAGGCTGCGGTGCTCGAGGCCAGGAGCTGGTCCGCGGAAGAGGCTCTCGAAGTGGGCTTGATCGACCTCATCGCGGAGGACCGGCAGCAGCTGCTCGACAAGCTCGATGGTCGCACCATTAAGCGCGTCGACGGCAGCGAGCTCACGCTCGCGCTCGCGGAGGCCGAGATCGTCATTCACTCGCTCGACTGGATCGAGGAGTTCAAGAACGTCGTGCTGCACCCGATGGTGATGTCGCTGCTCCTGGCGCTCGCGGCGCTCGGGATCTACATCGAGTTCACCCATCCAGGATTGATCCTGCCGGGCGGCGTCGGAGTGATCTGCTTGTTGATCTTCCTCTACGGCGCACAGATCCTGCCCGTGAACTACTTCGCAGCAGGTCTGTTGGTCGTGGGGATCATTCTGTTCGTTCTCGAGATCAAGGTGACGTCCTACGGCATGCTCACGATCGGTGGCGCCGCGTGCCTCGGCTTGGGAATGTGGCTGCTTTTCCCGGGCAACGTGCCTGGCCTGCGGGTCTCTCCCGGTTTGCTGTTGCCGCTGATCGTGACGCTCGTCGCCCTCGTCGCGGCCGTGACGTTCATCGTCGCTCGCACGATGGCCAAGCCGGTGACGACCGGTCGCGAGGGGCTGATCGGCCTGACCGGTCGCGCGACCAGCGAGCTCGCGCCGGAGGGCACGGTGTTCGTGCGCGGCGAATACTGGCGCGCACGGGCCACGACAACGCTGGCGGCGGACACTCCGGTGCGCGTGGTGGCGGTCGATGGTCTGGTTCTCCGGGTCGAGCCGGTCGATAGCCCGTATCGGTGACGGGTCGGGACAGCTCCGGCTCGCATGGGCCGGCAGCGGAGGAGTCGGGATGCCTGGTCTTTCTTTGGGTTTTCTCATCGTCGTCGTCGTGGCCGTGTTCCTGTTGCTGCAGGCGATCAAGATCCTGCCCGAGTACGAGCGTGGGGTGGTGTTTCGCCTCGGAAAGCTCGTTGTCAGGGACTTCGGCCCCGGCCTGACGATCATCATTCCGTTCATCGACCGTCTGGTGCGGGTCTCCTTGCGCACCATCGTCCACGACGTGCCGCCGCAGGACGTCATCACACGGGACAACGTGTCGGTGAAGGTCAACGCGGTGGTCTACTTCCGCGTGTTCGAGCCGCGCAAGGCGATCGTCGAGGTGGAGAATTACCACTACGCGACCAGTCAGCTGGCTCAAACGACGCTGCGCTCGGTGCTGGGCGAGGTGGAGCTCGACGAGCTGCTGGCCGAGAGAGAGCGGCTCAATCACCAGCTGCAGGCGATTCTCGACAAGCACACGGATCCGTGGGGGATCAAGATCTCGGCCGTCGAGGTCAAGCACGTGGACCTGCCCGACGAGATGCGCCGCGCCATGGCCCGTCAGGCCGAGGCAGAGCGGGAAAAGCGTGCCAAGATCATTCACGCCTCGGGCGAGCTGCAAGCCGCGGATCAGCTGACGCGTGCCGCCGAGATGCTGGCGCAGCACCCCGTGGCGATCCAGCTGCGTTACTTGCAGACGCTGACGGACATCGCGACCGAGCAGAACTCCACCATCGTGTTCCCGGTACCGGTAGAGATTCTCGGCGCCCTATTTCGTGGCTCGGAGCAGAACGACGAATGACCGAAGAGCCCCAGGCGACCGTCCTGCGGATCGCGCTGGAGGCGACGCGCAGCCTCGAGCGAGCGGAGTGCTTGCAGCGGATTGCAGAGGGTGCGCTGAGCGTCTGCGGAGGCGAGTATGCGCTGGGGTACCTGCTGGCAGCCGATCGCGAAGAGCTCGACTGCGTCGCGAGCGCTGGCGGCGACGAGGTTGGATCTCTCCGGCGTCTGCTCGAGGTCTTCGATGCGGACCTCGCCATCGGGCTGACCCGTGCGGGCCCGGAGCTCGTGGCCGACGCGAACACGCTCGTGCCCTCGGACGAGGTCGCGCTCCTGCCGGATCTCGGCCAGGCCTTGCTCGCCCCGCTTCGCTCGTCCGCCGGACAAGTCGGGCTGTTGCTGCTAGTCACGCGATACGGACAGCGATTCGACAGTGGTGCACGCCGAGTGCTCGCTCAGCTTGGCGACGAGCTCGTGGCCGCGCTCGACAATTTGAGATGGATACAAGGGCTCCGCGAGCTGGTCATTCGTGACGACACCGCGGATTGCTACAATCGGCGCCACCTGGACCAGTCGCTGCGCGAGGAGCTCGAGCGGGCACGGCGCTACGGAGGCCACTTCGCAATCATCTTTCTCGATCTCGACAATCTCAAACAGGTCAACACCGCTCACGGTCACGCCACAGGCTCGCGCGTGCTGCGGGAGGCGTCGATTCGGATCGCACGCTCGATCCGTGGCGTCGACCGGCTGTTTCGATTTGGCGGAGACGAGTTCGTCGTGCTGCTGCCGGGGACGGATCTCTCGGGTGGGCGAGAGGTGGCCGAGAGAGTGGGCAGAGAGCTGTCGAAAACGCCGGTGTTCTCCGTGGGTGGTGCCCCGGTCAGGGTGACGGCATCGACCGGAATCGCCGCCTGGCCCGAGCATGGCAACGAGCCGCGGACCTTGATCGAAGCGGCCGACGCCGCGATGCAGCGTGTCAAGGGCTCCGGAAAGGACGGCGTGGAGGTGGCACTCGGCTCGGGCGCGGGATCCGCGAGACCGGCCGACGCGAACGGCCGGGGCGGAGCGAAGGACAGTGCCTAAGCGCCCCGAGACGACGCGCTCGCGCGCCGACCAGCCGCGCGTCGTGGAGATCGAGCTGGACAGCGCCCGGATCATCGCGCTGGTAGGCGTTTTTGCCGCTTGCCTGGGAGCGGCCTTCCTGCTGGGGCGAGCCACGGGCCGAGCCGGCGGAGCCACGATCGACGATGGCTCCGTGGCCAGCTC
The DNA here is from genome assembly GCA_020350085.1 of Acidobacteriota bacterium. Classification (GTDB taxonomy): domain Bacteria; phylum Acidobacteriota; class Polarisedimenticolia; order J045; family J045. The sequence goes on along the minus strand of CP070706.1, from coordinate 1,304,186 downwards.
AGCACCGGTCGCCGTTCCGCAGACAGAAGAGATCGACCAAGCCATCGGCGTTTTCGATCGCACCGGCGAGCAGGGTGCCCCGCGTGAGGCGGGCCGCCAGACGACGGCGGAGCCGTCGCTCGGTGCGATGTTCGAGGTCGATCTCGGCTCGGCCTCTTCGCGAGCAGAGGCCGATCAGCTCCAGCGACGCATCGCCGAGGCCGGGCTGCCACCACTGGTTGTCGGCCGGCCCGGGGGGGGATACCGCATTGCAGCCGGGCCGTTCAGCGCGCGTTCAGACGCGGAGGAGGCGGCCCAGCGGTTGCGCGAGCTGCTCGATCGCGACGCCCGCGTCGTCCGGTGACGATCTTGCCGCCCGACGAACAGGCGGGAAGCGGCCCACTCTCCCCCGAGCCGATCGCTGGGGGCCACGCAGTCGTTCGGCTGCGGCGCTCGCGGGGACCGGTGCGCGCGGTGCTGGCCACGCTCGCCGGCGCAGGCTGGGCGGTGGCGTTTCCGGAGCCGGGCTGGTGGCCGCTGCTGCTGCCGTCGCTCGCGGTCTGGTTCGGGCTGCTCGCGACCGCGAGGCCCGCCCGGGCGGCTTGGGAGAGCTTCTTGGTGGGGTTCGTCTTCTTCGGGCTCCTGCTGCGCTGGTTCGCTGCCGTGATCATCGATTTCACCTCACTCGGCGGTGTCGTCGCCGCAGGCGCCGTGCTCGCGCCGGCCGTCCTGCTGGGGGCGCTGTTGGCAGGCGTCGGGTGGGTCGCTGCCCGCTGCGGTCGAGGCGGGGCCCTGTTGGCCATCGTTCCGCTGTGCGTCGGGTTCGAACTCGTGCGCGAGGTATTCCCGGCACCGTTCCCGTGGGGTGCGCTGTGTGCGCCGCTCGCGCGACGCCCGGAAGCGCTCGCACTGGCCCGCTCGCTCGGGAGCGCGGGAGTCTCGCTGTGCGTGGCGGGTGCCGCCGCGGCACTGTCCGCCGGGCTGCTCCGCGTTCGGGGTTGGCGCGTCGGTGCGGCGGCCTGGTTCGCCGTCGTTTGCGCAGGAGCCGGGGCCGGTTGGTGGTTGACGCCTCGCGCTGGAGAGAACGTGCGGGTCGCGGTCGTGCAAGGCTCGACAGCCCGCGAGGCGGCCTCCAGCGACATGCTCGCGACGTATCTGCAGCTGACGCGGCAGGCGGCGGCGAGCGACGTGCGGCTCGTCCTGTGGCCGGAGTCGGCTTGCCGCTACCGTATCGACGCACACGAAGAGTATCGCGCGTTTCTCGAGCGGACTTGCGCCCGATACGAGTTCGACCTGCTGCTGGGCAGCGTGACGAGAGGCGATGCCGGCGAGTGGTTCAACAGCGTGGCGCTGGTGCGCGCGGACGCGGGCTTGAGCACGGTCGGCTCGAAGCAGGTGCTGGTACCGTTTGGCGAGTATCTGCCGTTGCGGCCGCTGCTGGGAGAGATACCGGCGCTGGCGGCCGAGGCCGGTGACTTCAGTGCCGGCGTCGAGACCGTCATCCATCCGAGCGCCGCCGGCCCGGTCGGCGCGCTCGTCTGCTACGAGTCCGTTTTCCCCGGCCACGCTGCCCGACTTGCGCGTCGCGGTGCCGTGCTGCTCGTCAATCTGACGAACGATAGCTGGTTCGGCTGGACCTCCGGGCCGGCGCAGCACCTTCACCACGGCCTGCTGCGCGCGGCCGAAACGCGGCGTCCGCTGCTGCGAGCAGCAAACAGCGGCATCTCCGCGATCGTGGATGCCAAGGGACGGGTGGTCAGTGAACTCGCACTCGGGGAGCGAGGCGTGCTCGTCGGTGACGTCGCGACCGAGCCGCTGTACCCCGTGGGCGCGGTCCTAGGGCGGGCCCTATCGTGGGCCTGTGCTATCCTCTCGGTCGCTCTGGTGGTCTTCGCCTCGATCAGGGGACGCGCCGGCTCAGAGCGGCCGCGCAGCGCGTCTTCCCACGTCGCCAGCGGGCCGAGCCGGCCAGCGAGTTCTGTTTGAACCCGAGACAGGCCCGTGACTCGAGACATGAAAGATGTGCCACAGGGTGTGCCGCAGGGCATGCCGAAGGGGCCGTAGCGAGATGCATGAAGAACTCGTCGAGCGTTGGGAGTCGGTTTGCGGTCGGTTAGAGCCGCTGCGGGGGTTTCTTTGACACTACGGAGCTCGATCGACAGATCGGCGCTCTCGACGAGCAACTGGCTTCGGCCGAGGTGTGGCAGGATCCCGACAACGCCGCGACGTTGAACCGCGAGCGAGCACATCTTGCCACCGAGCGCGACCGCGGGCAGCGGGTGGCCCGCCTTCTCGAGGATGCCGAGACGCTGCTCGAGCTGGCTCGCGAAGGCGAGCCGGTCGAGGAGGAATTCTCGCGCGCGCTCGAAGAGCTGGACACGGCGCTGAGTGATCTCGAGGTCGCGACGATGCTCTCGGGTGACGACGATCACCGCGACGCGATCCTGTCGATACATCCTGGCGCGGGTGGCATCGACGCTCAGGATTGGGCGGAGATGCTGCTGCGCATGTATCTGCGCTGGTCAGAGCGGGCGGGCTACAAATCCGAGCTGGTCGATCGGCTCGAGGGCGACGGGGCGGGAATCAAGAGCGCCACTTGCCGGATCATCGGTGCCGACGCGTACGGCTGGCTGAAATCCGAGCGGGGTGTGCATCGTCTGGTTCGGATCAGCCCGTTCGACGCCCAAGCCCGCCGGCACACCGCGTTTGCCAGCGTGGACGTGATCCCGGAAGTCGATGACGATATTGAAATCACCCTCGAGGACAAAGACCTGCGCATCGATACGTATCGGGCCTCGGGTGCCGGCGGCCAGCACGTCAACGTGACCGACAGCGCCGTGCGCATCACGCATCTGCCCACCGGCATCGTCGTCTCGTGTCAGGATGAGCGCAGCCAGCACCGCAATCGGGACAAGGCGCTGAGGATCCTCAGAGCGCGGTTCTACGAGCGGAAGCTGCGCGAACGCGAGGAGAAGCGCCAGCAGGAGGCCGGCGAGAAGAAAAAGGTGGATTTCGGCAGCCAGCTCCGCTCCTACGTGCTGGCACCTTACCGGATGGTCAAGGACCACCGCACCCGCTTTGAAACGGGTGACGTCGATCGCGTGCTCGACGGCGATCTGACGGCGTTCATGAAAGAGTGGCTGATCCAGCAAGCGCGTCCGGACTGACCGCCCGGGCGGATTGAGCAAGCCGGCCGTCCGCGCGGGGTTGTGCGGCGGCGGCGGGTCGGTTCGTGGCTTGACCGACTCGGGGCCGGTCCCTATAAATCCCACGAGAAGCGGCCTTTGTGCGCTCGGCGCCGAGAGGGTCCGTTTCGCTTCGAGAGGGACCGACCACAGGTAGCGAAGATGCCGGACAAGCAGAGCGGTTCGCTGGACCCACGGTCCTGCGAGTCGCTAAGGATCATCGTCGAGGAACACATCCGAACGGGCGAACCCGTCAGCTCGCGCCGGGTGTCGCGTCTGCACTCGGAAAAGCTTTCGGCAGCCACCATTCGCAATCTGATGGCGGAGCTGACCGAGCGCGGATTCCTCGCGCAGCCGCATACTTCTGCGGGCCGCGTGCCCAGCGACAGAGGCTATCGCTATTTCGTCGACGAGGTGCTGACCAGGCGCCAGCGGATCTCGCAACGCGAAGTCAGGCGCATCGAGGACGCCCTGCTGTCCTCGCATCAGATGGATCACATGCTGGCCCACGCGGGGCGCATGATTGGCGAGCTGACCGGTCAGGTGGGGATCGTGCTCTCCCCGGACGTGGAACAAGCCATTCTCGAGCACGCCGACTTCGTCCGCGTCAGCGCGCGACGTGTCGTGGCGATCTTCGTCAGTCGCTCCGGAATGGTGATTCACCGCGTGATCGATCTCGAGGAGGACCTCTCGCAGGCCCAACTCGATCGCATCGCTTCCCATCTGAAAGATCACTTTCTCGGGCTATCGCTGCCCGAGGTGCACAGGCGCATCATCGACGCGCTCAGGCACGATCGCGAGTGGCTCGAGAAGTTCGGCAGGCCCGTGCTGGCGACACTGATGCGATTGTTCGAAGGAGCGATTCCGGAACACGGCAGCGAGCTGATTCTCGAAGGCACGTCGCATCTGCTGCAGATGCCGGAGTTCAGGGACCTGGCTCGGTTGCGGGTGGTGCTAGAAACGCTCGAGGAGCGCACACGACTGCTCAAGCTGCTCGACGACTGCCTGAGAAGTCAGGGCGTCAAGGTCATTATTGGCTCGGAGGCCGACGACCCCGGTCTGGCGCCGATTTCGGTTGTCGCCAGTCCATACCGTGCCGGTCGCAAGATGCGTGGCCTGGTCGGTGTCGTCGGCCCGCGACGGATGGCTTACGCGCGCGCCGTGGCGCTGGTCGATCACTTCGCGCGCACGCTGAGCCGTGTGTTGGCGGACACTGACGCCGAGCGCACCCGGCGAGGAGACGAAGACTCGTGAACGGAGGAACGAGGGATAGGGAAGGAGGCATCGAGATCTTGGAGATCGTCGGCCTCGAGGAGACCGACTCCGAATCGTCGCCGTCCTGCTCGCCCCCGTTGCCGGAGCGCGGCGAGAAGCACGAGGCGGCGAACGACGAAGCCCCCCGTCGGAAAGAGTCCGAGATCCAAACGATGCAAGAGGTCGTCGTGCGCTTGTCGCGATCGCGGGCCGAGGGACGTCTCGCCGGGATCCGCGACATCCTGCGCGAGCTCCTGCCGGCCTTGGACGATCTCGAAATGTGCGTCCGTCGGGGACTGGAGTCCGACTCGCTCAAGGAGGTGGTGCGGCTCACGCTGAGGCAGATGTGGCACGTCTTTCGCGAGCACGAACTCGAGCGCATCGAGGAAGCAAACATCCCGTTCGATCCGCGCGTCCATGAAGCCGCGCAGGTCTCGCCGACCGAGAGCGTCGAAGCAGGGTCCGTGCTCGACGTGATCCGCGTCGGTTACAGGCTCGGCGGCACGCTCGTACGACCGGCGCTCGTTCGCGTGGCAGGGGAAGCGGAAACGGGCGTGCAGGCCAGTGACAGCTCGGAGACCGATCAGGAGAGGACATCATGAGTCGCATCGTGGGCATCGATCTCGGCAGCACCAACTCCGTCGTCGCCGTGATGGAAGGCGACACCCCCGTGGTGATTCCCACGAAAGAAGGCAGTAACACCGTGCCGTCGATCGTTGCCTTCTCGCGTCGCGGAGAGCGGCTCGTCGGGGCACTGGCCAAGCGCCAGGCGGCGACCAACCCCGAGGGGACGTTCTACGGCATCAAGCGGCTGATCGGGCGCAAGCGGGACGACGAGCTGGTCGACAGCGTCGCCAAGCACGCTCCGTACAAGATCGTGAGCGCCCCCAACGGTGACGCCCAAGTGCAGGCGGGCGGGCGCGTGCTGAGCCCTCAAGAGATCTCGGCCGCGATACTCTCGCACCTGAAGGAAAACGCTGAGCAGTACTTGGGTGAAGCCGTCAAAGACGCCGTCATCACCGTTCCTGCTTACTTTGACGATCCTCAGCGCCAGGCAACGCGCGATGCAGGAAGGATCGCCGGTTTGAACGTGCTGCGGGTCCTCAACGAGCCGACGGCCGCCAGCCTGGCCTACGGTCAGCTCGGACAGATGACCGTCGAGAAAGTGATCGCCGTCTACGACCTCGGCGGCGGGACGTTCGACATCTCGATTCTGCGCCTGGCGCAAGGCGTGTTCGAGGTGCTCGCGACCGCCGGAGACACTTTCCTCGGCGGGGAAGACTTCGACCTGCGCATCATCCAGTGGCTGGCCGCGAGCTTCAAGCAGGACACGGGGGTCGATCCGATGGCGGATCTGCTCGCGCTCCAGCGCCTGAGAGAAGCGGCGGAGAAGGCCAAGTGCGAGCTGTCGCGGGAGAAGCAAACCGAGATTCAGCTGCCATTCTTGGCGACGACCCCGAAGGGTCCGAGCCACCTGAAGAAGACGCTCACGAGGGATACCTTCGAGCAGCTGGTGGGCGACCTCGTCGAGCGAACCCGAACACCTTGCGAGGAAGCGCTTGAGATGGCGGGGCTCGATCCTGGTCAGATTGCCGACGTCCTCTTGGTGGGCGGACAGACCCGAACGCCGCTGGTGCAACAGGTGGTGATGGAGATCTTCAAGCGCGATCCGAACCGCTACGTCAATCCGGACGAAGTCGTCGGCCTCGGGGCGGGGATTCAGGCTGGAATCCTCTGCGGTGACGTCAAGGAGATCGTTCTTCTCGACGTCACGCCGCTCTCACTCGGCGTGGAGACGCGCGACGGCGGCTTCATCAAGATGATCGAGCGCGGAGCGACCGTGCCATGCCGGCGTAGCCGCGTTTTTACGACCACCGCCAATAATCAGACCAAGGTCGAGGTCCACGTGCTGCAGGGCGAGCGTGAGATCGCGGACGCGAACAAGAGCCTCGCACGCTTCGAGCTGGTCGGCATCCCTCCGTCGCCGCGGGGAACGCCGCAGATCGAGGTGACGTTCGACATCGACTCGAACGGCATCGCTTCGGTTTCGGCCAAGGATCTCAGCAGCGGTCTGCAGCAGCAGGTCGTCGTGACGCCGACGTCGGGCCTCTCGCCCGAGGAGATCGAGCGGGGGATCGCCGAGGCCGAGATGTTCGCCGAGCAGGACCGTCGCCGCGTCGCTGCCGCGCGGACGCGATCGCGACTCGAGGGGTTGCTGCAGAGCAACCAGAAGACGTTCGACGAATTCTCGCAGCTGTTGTCGGCCGAGCAGACGCAGGAGATCAAGCAGGCGTTCGCTAGCTGCCGCTCGGCGCTGGCCAGCGAGGACCAGGAGACGATCCAGCAGGCGCTCGACCGGCTCGGCGAGATCGCTCGCATGATGTCGGAGGTCGCGCTTTACGACCCCAACAGCCTGGGCGTCTCCTGACGGCGCCACGCCTCGCGCGCAAGCTTCTCTTCGGGCCGCTTTGCGCACGAAGAGGACTTCACCGGGAATCCAGGCTAGGCTACCTCGACGCCCGGCGAGCTGTCCGGGCGATCGGTTATCGTGGGTCGTTCTCCGCGGCCGAGGCGACGGGTAGACACACGTGGCTGGCAAGGATTACTACAACGTACTCGGTGTCGAACGCGACGCGAGCGCCGATCAGGTCAAAAAAGCCTATCGTCGCCGTGCGCTCGAACTCCATCCCGACCGCAATCCGGATCGAGCCGACGCGGAGGAGCGGTTCAAAGAGCTCTCCGAAGCGTACGCCGTGCTCAGCGACCCGCAGCAGCGCGCCCGATACGATCGGTTTGGCGAGGCCGGTCTGGGCAACGGCGGCGTCGCATTCGATCCGTCGGTCTTCGAGGACGTGTTCGGATCGTTCGGTTTCGGCGGCCTCGAAGACCTCTTCGCCCAGTTCTTCGGCGGGGCCGCCGGCCGAGCGCGCACGGCGACCCGGGCTCGGCGCGGCGCGGACCTGCGCTACCGGCTCGAGATCGGCTTCGAAGAGGCAGCGTTCGGCACGGAGCTGAAGATCCGGGTCCCACGATCGGAGACCTGCCCTGGCTGTCACGGGTCCGGGGCAGCGGAGCAGGGCCTGGTCACCTGCTCGACGTGTGGCGGTCAAGGCCGGGTCGCTTACCAACACGGCTTCATGCAGATCGCGCGCACCTGCCCGGCGTGCCGCGGCCGCGGGCAAGAGATCCGTCACCCCTGCGAGGAGTGCAGAGGCCGGGGACGGATCGACGCCGAGCGCACCGTGAAGGTGCGCGTTCCGGCCGGCGTGGACAACGGCACGCACGTGCGGATTCAGGGCGGAGGCGAAGGCGGGGCCAGCGGCGGACCAGCCGGCGACCTGTACGTCGAGATCGGTGTGCGCCCGCACGAGCGGTTTCACCGAGACGGCGCGGACGTCCACGACCAGGTGCAAGTCGGTTTTTCGGAGCTCGTGCTAGGCGGGTCCGTGGACGTGCAGACCCTCCACGGACAGAAGACGGTCGAGATCGAGGCCGGGACCGAGCCAGGGACGGTCATCAGGCTGCGCGGCGAGGGAATCCCGCTGCTTGGCCGGCACGGACGCGGTGATCACTTGGTGCATCTGATCGCCCGCCCGCCACGCAAGCTGCCGCGCCAAGAGCGCGAGCTGTGGGAGTCGTTGCGCGAGCTCGAGCAGGCGCGCCTGCGAGCTGAACGGTCTCGGGATGCCGAGTCGGCGAAAACGAGCGAAGGCCGCGGCCTGTTCGACAAGGTCAAGGACATCTTCGGTGGCGAGTCCTGACAGACGCTGGCCGGGGCGCTGGTACCGGCTGCGCGTCTCGCTGCCGACCGCCTTCGAGGACGATGCCATCGGTCTGCTGCACCGTTGCGCTGCCCTCGGGGCCGAAGCACGCCCGGCGGGCCCCCAGCGGCTGGAGCTTCGCTGCTGGTTCGAGCAGCGCCGACAGGCGCAAAGCGCTCTCGACGAGCTCGCTGGACTCGAAGGCCTTTGCGTAGCGAACGGAGGCGTGACGGCACATGAGGACCCGGGCTGGCTCGAGGCGTCCTTGCAACCGCGCCGACCGCTGCAGGCCGGCCGCTTCACGATCGTCGATGACACACACGCGGCAACGCTCGAGGCGAGCGCGGGAGCGCAGGAGAACGGCCGCATCGAGATCCTCATCCCTCGGGGCCGGGCGTTCGGTACCGGAGAGCACGAGACAACGCGCCTCTGCTTGCAGCTGCTCGATGCTCACTTGGCGTACTCATTCCGTCCCGGCGCGACCCTGGCCGTGCTCGACCTCGGAACAGGCTCGGGCATCCTGGCGATTGCCGCAGCGCGAGCAGGGGCGCGCAAGGTTTTGGCTCTGGACGACGATCCGGCGGTGATCGAGGTCGCGCGCGCTAACGTGGCTGCCAATGCTGTCGCCGATCGTGTGGAGGTCGTTGTCGGCTCGTGGGGCGTGCTGGCCCCGGGCGCGCGCTTCCAGCTCGTGCTGGCGAACATCCACCGCACGGCACTCGTACGCGGCGCGGCCGCACTCGCGTCGCGGCTTGCGCCGAGTGGGCTGGCGATCGTGTCGGGATTCTCTCCGCCAGACGTTGCAGCGGTCGTCGAGGCCTGGTCCGCGACGGGATTCCGTCCGATCGAGCAACTCGTAAGCAACGACTGGGCGGCGCTCGCGCTGCGACGAGACGAGGTCCGAGGCAGATGAGCGCAGCGGGACGGCGCGCCTCTTCGAGCGAGCGACCCGGCGGGGCGATCGCCCTCGGCTTGGCGCTTGCGGTGGTCATCGCTGCGTATGGCTCGCTCGTTTCCTGCGCCAGGGGACCGGACCTGGGCCGAGCGCGCCAGTGGATCGAGCAGGGACGACCCGATCTGGCCGTGGCCGCGTTGCGCGACGCGGAGCCGAAGAGTGCCGAGGCGTGGCAGCTTCTGGCGGCGGCCTACACACGTCTTCCCGAGCGGGCCGAGGAGGCTGCCGAGGTGATGGCCCCGGTGGCCACCACTGGCCCCCCCATGCTCACGTTGGCCGCGGCACGCTTCGCGCAGGCGGCCGATCGGGTGGGCGACGCCGCACGGTGGCTGGAGCAAGCGCGCGAGCGGCATCCCCGGGACGTCGAGCTCGCGATCGAGCAGGCCAAGCTCCTGACCCAGCTCGGTCGGGCTGAGCAGGCGGTCGCCGAGCTCGAGCCGCTCGTCAGCGGCGATCCGCGCTTGCTGAACGTGGTCGGCTACGCCGCCCTGCTCGCGGGCGACAGCCAGCGAGCGCAGGCTTTCTTGGAGCGATCCGTGGAGCGAGCGGCCGAGCGCGGCGTGAACTACGCGCCGGCGCACTACCACCTCGGTCTGCTGTGGCTCGCGCGAGGCGATGAGCTGCGTGCCCGGAGCGCTTTGCGTCGAGCCGCCGAAGGCAACCCGAAGCACCTGGAGGCGTTCTACCAGGCGCTGGGGATCGCTGAGCGACGCGGCGACGCGCGCGACGCTGAGCAGGCCCGAGAAAGACTCGCCGCGCTGAACCGCCAGCGGCTCGCCGCTCTGGGCGCGCTCGACGAGCCGCCGGCGCCCGTCACCCCGCCGGCCGTCGAACGGTGGGTGGCGATCGAACAGCGGGGCCTCGAAGAGGACGCGCCCCTGCGGCGCAGGATTCCTGCCGGAAGCAGCGTCGAGTTCGCCTGCCGGGTGCCTGCGAGCGGCGCGGTGCGCTTCCGCGTGTCAGTGACGGCCGGACCCGGCACAGGCTCGCGCTTGCTCGACGTGATCCACGCGCCCGACCCGCGGGGTGAGCGGTGGGAGCCGCACGTCGTCGAGCTTCCTGGCGCGCCGGGTGGGGAGGGCGAGAGCATCGAGAGCGAGATCTCGTTCGAGCTGCTCGCGGCCTCGCGCTGGCGCCGCTGGCTCGGTTGGCTGGTCGGGCCTGACACTCGCAGCGCGGCGTTCTCGGAGCCGGTCCGCGTCGGGCCCGTCGTCGGTCGCTCCCGCGATCCGCGGCCGAACGTGCTCCTGATCTCTCTCGACACGCTGCGGGCCGATCGGCTCGGCAGCTACGGTCATCCGCGGGCGACCTCGCCCACGCTCGATCGCTTGGCTGCATCGGGCGTTCGGTTTTCGCGGGCGGAAGCGCCCTCGAACTGGACGCTTCCCTCGCACTACTCGATGCTTTCCGGACTGACACCGGCGGCCCACGGCGTGCTGCCCGATCTGGCCCAAGTGCGTGGATATCTGTTTCCGGACCGTCGGCTGGCTGTCCGAGGCTCGGGACGCGAGACGATGCTCGCGGAACTGCTCGCCGAAGCGGGCTATCGCACGGCCGCGGTGACCGAAAACGGGTGGGTTTCCGCGCGTTTCGGTCTGGATCAAGGCTTCCAGATGTATCGTTCCGACCTGCGCGGCGCGCTGCCGGGAACGCTCGAAGCCTCGCTCGCCGAGCTGAGATTGACGGGCCGTCGCGGGCCATGGTTTCTGTTCGTTCACACCTACACGACCCATCAGCCGTATCACGCTCCGAAGCCGCTGCGGACGCGCTTTGCGGACCGCGAGCACGTGGGGCTCGCGTGGCCGGCGGCGCGCGTGCCGATATCCGACTACAACCGGTTCAAGGTCGATCTGTTCCCGCCGACAACGTCGGACATCCGGGCGTTTTCCGATCTTTACGACGGCCAGGTCGCCTGGGCTGACACGCTCGTGGGCGATCTCGTGGGCTGGCTCGAGCAGGTAGGGCTGCTCGAGCAGACGATCGTGATCGTCACCTCCGATCACGGTGAGGAGATCTTCGAGCGCGGGCAGTTCGACCACGGTGACACCCTGTACGAAGAAGTCACGCGCGTGCCGTTGATCGTCTACGCCCCGGGGCGCATCGGCGAGGGACTCGTCGTCAGCCAGCCGGTCTCGCTCGTCGATCTGCCGGCGACGGTGCTCGATCTCGTCGGCCTCGGGACGGAGTTGGGTCAGGGCTCCTCACTGCGGCCTCTCTGGGAGGGCCGCGTCGAGGGGCATCACCCGGTGATGGCCGAAGCGATCGACCTCGACAGCCGTCCGCTGGTCGCTGTGTGGGACGGAGCGTTGAAGTACATCCGCCGTGGTGAGGGCGAGCGGGCCCGAGAGGAGCTGTACGATCTGACGCGCGATCCGGCCGAGCGTCGCGACCTTTCTCG
>CP070706.1:1288141-1292554 GCA_020350085.1 Acidobacteriota bacterium | reverse complement strand
GAAGATCGCGTCGACGAACAGGTCGGACGTGATCGCGCCGAAGTACTTGATCGAGTAGCTCTCGCCGCCGTAATCGAGCTCGGAGAAACCTTCGCTACCGATACGCGACAGCGAGGTGCGGCGCTGCGGCCCGAAGTCGCCGTCGGACGGGTCGCCGAAGCCGGTCAGCTCGATGCGGTGGTTCGGCGTCACGAACCACGACACCTTGGCCGCCCAGTTCGTGCTCGTCCGCTCACGCGTCTCGGTGCGACCTCCGCTCGGCTGGGCAGGATCGATCAGATTGCCGAGCGAGTCGAACAGAATCGACTCGTCTTCGACGAGCCGCGTGAACTCGGTCTCGGTCGAGACGGGGTTGACGGCCGCGAACCAGAACAGCTTGTCCTGGATGATCGGCCCGCCGAGATCGAGCGCGAAGTCCTGCGTATCGGTCTCGTTGACGGTCACCGACTCCGGGTTGTTGGCAAACAGCCGCCGCGGAGACTCCATCGAGCCGGGCTCGAGGTAGACACTCAGCCCGCCCTGGAAGTCGTTGGTGCCGCTCTTCACCACGGCGTTCATCACGCCACCGGTCGCCTGACCGAACTCGGCCTCGAAGCCGCCCTCTTTGATCTCGACCTGCTCGATGAAGTCGTTCGTCACACCGGTTCCGAGCGAGCCGAACACGCGGTTATACGAACCGATGCCGCCGTAGCCCGAGTTGGTGACGTTGACGCCGTCGATCAGGTACGAGTTCTCGAGACCGGTCGAGCCGGAGACCGAGAAGTTGCCGGCACCGGCCGCCAAGCCGGTCGAAACGCCCGGCGAGAGCGTGAACATCTGCGCGAAGTTGCGGCCCAGCGGAATGCGCTGGACGAGATCCTCGGTCGAGATCAGCGCGCCGACGGCCGTGCTCTTCAGGTCGACGACGGGCGCTTCGGAGACGACCTCGATCGTCTCATCGACGCCTGCCGAGAGCATGAACGGCAGCTGGGTGCGCATGCCGATCGAGACATCGACCGCGGTCTGCACGACCGTGGCGCGTCCCTCGGACTCCGCCTTGACGCTGTACTCGCCAGGGATCAGATCGCGGAACTGATAGCGACCGTACGAGTCGGTCACCTGGCTGCGAACCCCTTGGGGACCGGTCAGCGTGATGATCGCTCCCTCGACGGGGTTCTTGTCTTGATCCCAGACCACACCCTCGAGAATGCCGCGCGCGACTTCCTGCGCGAACAGGTCATCGGCCGAGCCGATGACGAGGCATCCGACGAGGAGCGCCAGCCCGAGCTTGAAGAAAGATTTCATGGGCACCTCCTCACTCCTCTGGGAAACTTGAATGTGTGCCAAAGTTAGCCAGCGTGGCGTACGCTTGCGGGTTTCTTCCTAGCAAGAAACGTTCCCGGCGTGATTGGCGACGTAAAGTCTTGACTGAAGGAGCTTTGACGCGACAGTCGGGAATCCGGCGAACGGCTTAGTAAACGGTTTATTGGATCCGTTCAAGATTTTGGACGAGTCACGACTTCGAGCGGCCACTCGCGGCTGGCCCGGCGCTGTTCGGACCCGTCCGTGGCCTCGACGCGCAGTCGGTAGGATCCGGGCTCAACCAGATCGAGGTGCAGCTGCACGAGCATGTCGAACGCCCCCGTCGTCGCGTCCGCAGCGTCGAAGTAGCCGACCTCCGCCGGCGGCAGGATCGCGGCCCCGCCCGACTCGGGAACCAGCGTGTAGTGGACCTGCAACCCGCGCGGAAAGCCCGTCGCCGGGTCGATCTCGGCGCCGTACACGCGGAAGAAGATCGTCGTGGGTTCCGAGGGCGCGATCGCGGAAGAACCGCTCGGCAGCACGCGATAGCCGTTGCCGAGCCGGAACGGATCCTCGGATGAGGCTTCCGCCTGCTTGCCGGGCGGCGGCGCGGCGAACGCGTCGCCGATCAGCGGTGGTGTCGACTCGTCGGCGAGATGCGCGAGGCCGCTGATGGCGAACGCCGCCGCGTCGATCGCCGGCACCTCGAAGCGCTCGTGGCAGGACCCCTCGAAGTTGGCGGCGCCGCCGAGTCCTTCAACGCGCACCCGAGCCTCGAGCTCAACCGTGCCGGGGGGCACCTCGAGACCCTCGAGCAGCCTCACCCCGCGCTCGAGCTTGCCCAGAGCATCGGACGAGAAGTCGGCATCGAAACCATGATCACTGCGTCCGACCTCGGTGCCCTCGGCCCGGGCGATCACTTGGCTCGTCACGTGCAGCGCCGCCGCGCGCTGCCCCGAGGCCGCGCTCGCCAGCGGCTCGTCGAAGCGCAGCACGAGACTGACGAGCGTCTTTCCCGTCCGGCCGGGGAAGAAGATCGGTGAGCACGAGAGACGGCGCTCGCTCGCGCTCGATCCCGGCGTCGATCCCGCCGCGCGCCTCGTGTCCGAGCCCGGACTCGTCCGTTCCGCTTGGACCGCCGCGCGCTCGTCGGGGCTCGGCCGGAATCGGCCCCGGCGCGCATGGACGCGCAGGCCCTTACCCGCCACGTCGATGTCGATCGTTCGGTGCCGGGCGATCCCGCGCCAGGGCAGCGGCTCGTAACCGATCAGGTAGTAGTGCTGGGTGTCCTCGTCCATCGCCTCGAGCGCGCGTGTGTAGTTCCTTCCGGCGAAAAAGCGCCCGCCCGTCTCGTGCGCCAGCACCGCCATCAGCTGGTTGTAGGCCGCGCTCGTCCCCCCGCCCATGCCGATCCCGCGCCCGAGGTCGTCGGCGTAGCCGGACCCGAATCCGAGATAATCCAACGTGTCGCGATACGTCGAGCGCTGCGAGGCATCGACCAAAGCCGGATCTTCGCCGATGTTCATGCTGTAGATCGAGGTGCGCGACTTCTCGTACTGGCGCAGCACCCGCCGGAAATTTGTGTCGAAGCCGCCGCTCGACATGTCCTCGTCGGCGAGCAGCAGCGGCATCCCGCCCGAAAACAGCAGCACCACCTTGCGGCCCGGCAGCGCTTCGAGCGCCTCTCCGAGCGACTCGAGACCCTCCATGTACTTGCGCCGTTCAATGGAGGCCTGCTTCGCCCCGAAGCGCGCGCTGTTTTTCATCCGATCTTCGATCTGCTGCTTGGAACCGAGATAACCACCGTAGACCGTCGAATCGGTGATCGACTCACCGAGCGACTCGCCGCCGTAGTAGCGGACGTTCTCCAGCTCACTCGCGATCTGCTCGGCATCCATGCTCGCGCCGGTGACCGCGCGCAGAAACGGCGTCAGCTCGTAGGCTACCGCGAGATCTCCCGGGCGCATTTTCTTTCTGACGAACTTCTGCGCGGCCCGGCGCGCTTGCACGAGATGCAGCGCGGAGGCGTTGTAGTAGCCGTCGAACAGCAAGACGATCGTTCGTCGGCGGTCCTCGTCGGTGATCGCGCGCGAAACGACGGTCGGCGGCTCGCTCGGCTCTTCTGCGGTCTCGAGCGCCTCGGGGCCTTCGGACGGTGGGCCCGGTGCTGAAACGTCGGCCACGGCGGGCTCTCTGGGGGGACGCGGCTCGCGTCCGAGCGTCGGGAGCTCGACCTCGTCGAAGGTCAGAATCCGCACCTTGCGCCCGCTCTCGCGAACTTCGAAGTCCTCCCGGCTCAGACCTCGGACGTGCTGGCCGTCGCGATCGACGACGACCGCCTCGATCAGCACGAGAGCGACTTCGACTTGCTGTCCGAAGCCAGCGTCGATCGGTTCCGTCGCCTCGGAGGGCGGCTCGGTCGACGGTTCGACCTGCGCCCCGGCTCCCGCGAGTCCGATCAGACTCAGGCCGATCGCCAGCGCGGAGAGTCCGCCAACACGCGTCATCGTGCTCATGGCATCCTCGCCTCGTGGCGCTCAGTTCTGGCCCGCGGCCTGTTCCTTCAAGCTCTCGAGCAGCGCCTCGATCTCGGCGGCGTCGGCGGCCCCAGGAGCGAACTCGAGGTATTTCTCGAGCGCCTGGATCGCCTCGGCGAAAGCGCCTTGACCAATCTTGCAGTAGCCGAGCAGGCGCTGAGCCTCGACCATCTTCGGGTCCAGCTCGACGGTCCGCGCGAACGCCCGCGCTGCCGTATCGGTCTCGCCCTGTTGCCAAGCGGTCGCCCCGAGGTTGAAGTGGACGATCGGATCGTTGCGGATCTCCGCGGGGGCTTGCTCGAGCGCGCGTTGGGCTTCCTCGATCTTGCCGAGGCGGGTGTAGGTGTCGATCAGCTGAGCGTGGGCCGTCGCATCGCTGGGGTCGGCTTCGATCAGGCTCTGCAGCGCGTCTTCGGCGCAATCGTCCTGCCCGAGCTCACGGCACGTCACGGCGACGCCCACGGTCGCGGTGCGCTTGAGCTTCGGGTCGTCGCTGATCTCGAGCTCCTTGCGGTACTCCGCCAGCGCGGCTTCCGTTTGTCCCTGGTTCTTCAGCACTTCTCCTTTGAGCAGGTGAGAGCCGGGAAACACATCG
>CP070706.1:1284446-1288041 GCA_020350085.1 Acidobacteriota bacterium | reverse complement strand
GCGCGCGCGGACGAGGCGCTCGAGCACCTGCGCCGTGCGGAGCGGCTCGCTCCCGGCGACGTCGAGGTGAAGCTGCTCAGGGCCCGGGCTCTGCGTGCCCGGAGCGAGTTCGAGCGGGCCGCCGCGGTGCTGTGCCTTGGCTGACTAGATCAGAGCGCGAGAGTCATTATAGCAAACAAGCATCGAAAGCCAATGCGACGCTCTGTCCACTGTTCAGCCCGGGGGAGCAGGTGCTCGCGAACCGCCGGGCAGCGCCCCGAGCCCGCACGAAGCCCCCGGCCCCCGAGAGTCTGCGCGCAGCGGCAGAGCCTCCGGCCCCGTCGGTTTGCAGGCCTCGGCGGCCAAGTGCTACTGTCCTCGTCTGCCTGTGATGCGTGCTTCTCGTGCACTGTTGCTCCTCGTGGGCGCCGCGTTCGTCCTCGTCTCCCCGGGCGATCTCACCCCTGCCCAGGAAAGCGTTCCCGATTCGGGGCTTTCCATCGACTCGATCCCGCCTCCCTCGCCCGCGGTGACGCGCCGGCTCTCGAGCTTGCTCACTCGCATGCGCCAGCCGCAGACGCCGATGGAGCGCGAGGCGATTCTCGATCAGCTGATCTCGGCGGGGCCGGAAGCGATTCCCCTGTTGGCGGCCGAGCTCGAATCGAAGAACCGCCGGACGTGGCCTTTGGCGATCTACGCGCTCGGTGCGATCGGCGACGAGCGGGCGATTCCGCTGCTGCGCGAGCAAGCGGAGCGCCAGTCGGGCCACGCGTACATGGACATTCTCTACGCGCTGGCGCTGGCCGGGGATCCTCGCGCGCTGCCCGAGGCTCTGCGCAGCACGCATGCGACGATCACCTTCTCGCAGGGCACGACGGCGGTCGACTATATCGCGGGCGCGCTCGGTCCGGACGCCGTTCCCGTGCTGATCCGCGAGATCCCGCGGCGGGCCGAGAAGGCCCGCGTCGCGGCGCTCGGCGCGCTCGGCACGATTGCCGACAGCTCGGCCGTGGCGTTCCTGCTGGAGTGGTCCACGCGACCCGAAGCGCTCGACCGGCGCTTCGCGCTGATGGCTCTGGCGCGCATCGGAGACCCGCGAGCCCGCGAGCGCATGCGCTCGGCGCTACGTGACGAAGACCCCCAGGTGCGCCAGGCCGCCTTCGAAGGCGCCGGATACCTCCGAGACGAAGACGCGGTTCCCGCGCTGATCCAGGCGCTCCAGCAGCCGGTTCCGCTGCGACGCGGCGTCATCTGGTCGCTGGGTCTTATCGGCGGCGAGCAGGCGGCGAGCGCGCTCGCGAAGTTTCTCGCACGTGCCGAGCCGAGCGAGCAGCGGATCGTGCTCGAAGCGATGGGACGGACGCGGCATCCGGCAGCCACGACTGCGCTGCGGCAAGCGGCGTTGCAGCCGGATCAGGTTCTCGGCCCGATCGCCGTGCGCTCCTTGGCGGAGATCGAGGGTGACGCCGCCCAAGACGCGCTGCTTCAGGCGTGCACCGAGGGGTCGTCACACGCGGCGCGCATGGAAGCCGCGCTCAAGCTGGTCGATCGCCGAGACCCGCGCGCCGTTCCCTGCGTCAGCCAGATCGTGCGCGGAGAGATCGAGCGCCATCGCGGGCTCTCTCCCGAGTCCGGAGAGCTGCTGAAGCAGATCCCCTTGTTCGCCACGCCCGGCGCCAGCGAGTCCTTGACCCGGCTCGTCGAGGAGGTCTCGGCGCCAGCGATTCAGTTTCGACTTCGCGCGGCTGCTCATGGGATCAGATTGGTTCACGAGCTCGGCACGGAAGTCGATCCGTGGATCGAGCTGCTCAACCAAGGAACCTCCGAGGAGGTCGATCTCGCGATCCTCCGCCTCGGGGAGCTGCGCGATCCGAGCGCTGTCGAGCCGCTGTGCCGACTTTTCGGACGGATCGAGCCGGAGCGGGCGCACTCGATCCCGAGGGCGCTCGGAGAGATCGGCAGCGATCGAGCGACACCGTTTCTGATCTCGTTGCTGATCGAGGACATCTACCGCGTCCCGTCGCTCGACCGTGTGCGCTCGGAGGCCGCTCGCGCGCTCGCGCGCTTCGCGAAGGGCGCGCACGTCGCGCACGAACTCGAAGCGGCCTACTTGGCCGAAAGAGGACGACTGTTCGCTCCCCTGCTGGCCTATGCGCGGCTGAGAGGTCCTGACGGCATCGCGCGCGTCGTCGAGTTCAAGCGCCTGCTGCTTCGCCGCCGCGGCGAGTATCAGGTGGTGCGCCACGAGAAGGTCAACTGGGCCATTCGCATGCTCCGTGCGGGCCACGAGATCCCTTGGGAAGAAGTGCTCGATCCGTTCTGATCGCGCGGCCGGCCGGCGGTCCTCAGCCGGCGAGCCAGAACAGCAGCGGCGTGAGCGTCAAGGGGCTCAACAGCGTCGAGAGGAAAACGACCGACGTCACGAAGCTGGGCTGCACGTCGTACTCGGTCGCGAGGATGATCGTGATGACCGCCGAAGGCATCGCGGACTGTAGTGTGCCGGCCTGCTGGGCCACGCCCTCGAGACCGAACAGCGGCGCCAGCAAGGCACCCACCAGCAGCCCCCCAACGAGCCGTAGTCCGACCGCGACCGCCACGGGGCCCCACGGGCCTCGACGATCGAGGGCGCGAAGCTGAAGGCCGAGAACGATCAGAAACGTCGGGATGCATGCCTCGGAGAGCATCTCCACCGTCCGTGCCATGGGAAGCGGCAGGCTCGACCCGGACGCCCGCACGATGAGCGCGAGCACCGCGGCCCAGATGGCGGGCACCTTGGGCAGGCTCGCGGCGGCCGCGATCAAACCGGCGCGGCCGGATGAGGCCACGAGCACCCCGAGCGAGTACGAGACGATCGCGGAAGCGAGAAAGAACAGCGCCGCGTGCGCCAGGCCCTTTTCGCCAAAGGCGAACAGCGTTGCCGCCAGGCCGTAGTTGCCGGCGTTCGGCAGCAAGACGACGAGAATCATCGCTGCGCTCAACGGCCGACCGAGACCCCACCACCTCGCGATCAGTCCGGCGATGAGCGCGATGCCGATCAGGCTGGCTAGCGTGAATCCGACCATCCGTAACACGTCGATCGACGAGGCGTCGCTCTGAATCAGAATCTGATACACGAGACACGGCGCGAAGATGTAAAAGCCGACGTGCGCGACCGGGCGTGGATCGATGCCGAAGCGGGCCGCCAAGATGTAGCCAGCGCCCGCTGCGAGAAACACCGGCAGGAGGTTGTCGATGAACAGCTGCCAGAGTGTCATGCGGTCAGCTCCGACCGATCGCGGTGCGCCTTGCGGGCGACATGAATCATCGTCGCCGCCACCCTACCGCGATCGACGCTACAATGCGGCATGTCCACGCCATCTTCGGTGCAGCCGCCCGGCGCAGCTTCGCTCAAGTTCGCGCCGTCGACCGGATTTTACGAGGAGCTCAAAGCCCGGGTCGCGGAGCACTTCACGCGACTCGGCCGTGCCCCACGCGGTGGCGCGGCGCTTCATGTCAAGACCGCGACCATCATCGCGTGGTTGCTCGGCTCGTACCTGTTCGTGGTGTTCTTCGCCGCCTCCTGGTGGCAGCTGGCCGCAGGTGTGCTGTCGCTGGCCCTGGCGATCGCGGCGGTCGG
>CP070706.1:1278088-1284346 GCA_020350085.1 Acidobacteriota bacterium | reverse complement strand
CGCGCCAGGTACCGCTCCGGTGCCGGTCCCTTGGCCATGCGGCGGACCATGGCAGGGCTCCCCGTGTCCAGGCCGAAGTCCACTTTGAACCCCACGTCGTGCATCCGGGAGAGGTTGTCGGTGGAGACGATGTCGGCGCGACCGTGCTCTCGACCTTTCGTCCCGAGCTCGAAGAGGGCAGCTACGAGCTGTGGCAGGTGATCAACTCCAAACGCCCTTTCTCGCACACCGTCGAAGGATGCCTCGCGACGCGTGCCGCGCTGGAGAAGGCCTCGCGTCTGCGCGTGACGGGCTTGCTGGCCAACTCACACCTGATCCAAGAGACCACGCCAGAAGCCGTGCTCGAAGGCTGGGAGCTGACACATGAGCTGGCGACGATCACCGGTCTGCCGATCCGCTGCGTGGCGGTGATGGCCGAGCTGGCCGACGCACCACAACTCGGCATCATCGACGCCCCGCTCATTCGGCTCGAACGTTACATGCTGCCGCCGTGGCTCGTGCGAAGTGCCGGTAACGATCCAGCGGGCTCCAGACGTGAGAGACTACCCGCGGGCCGGCCGAGACCGATCGGTCAGCCGCCAACCATCCGGACGCCGCTCAGTCCAGGAGAAGACCATGTCGATCGCGATTGAACAGGTCCGCTGCAAAGGATGCGGACGCTGCATCGTTGCCTGCCCCAAGGGCCTGATCGAGTACTCGCACGAGCTGAACGACCGCGGCTACGAGTACGTGATCTTCAAGGGCACACCCGAGGATTGCAGCGGTTGCTCGCTGTGCGCGGTCTCGTGCCCAGATCAAGGCATCGAGGTCTGGAACAAGAAGGGCAAGCAGACGTTCGAGAACACGGCAGGCCTGACCGAGCGAATGACGCACTACTGTCCGGGTTGCACCCACGGCGTCGTGCACAGACTCACGGCGGAAGTGCTCGAGGAGCTGGGCGTCGTAGGGCGTTCGGTCGGCATCGCACCGGTGGGCTGCTCGGTGCTGGCATACGAGTACTTCAATTTCGACATGTTCGAGGCGGCTCACGGACGCGCGCCGGCGGTCGCTACCGGTGCCAAGCGCGCGCGGCCGGAGATGATCGTCTTCGCGTATCAGGGTGATGGCGATCTGGCATCGATCGGCGGCAACGAGATCCTTCACGCGGCGAATCGCGGCGAGAAGATCACCGTCATCTTCATCAACAACGCCATCTACGGCATGACGGGCGGGCAGATGGCCCCGACGACCATGCCGGGTCAGAAGACGACGACCTCACCCTTCGGTCGCGACATCGAGCAGACCGGCTATCCGATGCGGGTCTGCGAGCTGCTCGCGTCGCTGGCGACGCCGGCCTACATCGCGCGCGGCGCCGTGCACGACGCGAAGCACACGCTCAAGACCAAGAAGCTGATCAAGAAGGCGTTCGAGCTGCAGCGCGACAGCACCTGCTTTTCTTTTGTCGAGGTGCTGTCGGTCTGCCCGACGAACTGGGGTCTTTCGCCTGAAGAGTCGGTCAGCTGGTTGGCTGACACGATGATCCCCTACTACCCACTCGGCGTGTTCAAGGAGCCGCAGCCTGAAGGGCAGGCTGACGCGAAGGCGTGAGAGAACAGATCATGGTCGGCACAGAAATCGTCATGGCAGGCTTCGGCGGTCAGGGAGTGCTTCTCGCCGGAAAGATCCTCGCGCACGCGGCGATGAACTGCGGCATGGAGGTCAGCTGGCTGCCGTCCTACGGCCCGGAGATGCGGGGCGGGACAGCCAACGTCATCGTGTGTATCTCGCCCAAACCGATCGGTTCACCGTTGATAACGAACCCTCGCGTGCTGGTCGCGATGAATCTCCCTTCTCTCGACAAGTTCGCACGGAAGGTGAAGCCGAGCGGATTGATCCTCATCAATGCATCGCTGATCGATAAGAACGTCGACCGAGACGATTGCGTCGTGCTCCAAGTGAAAGCACGCGAGCTGGCGAAGGAGGCCGGCAATAACCGGGCCTCCAACATGGTCAAGCTTGGTGCCTACGTCGGTGCGAGCGGGATCATCCCAGCCGAAGCGGTCGAAGAGCAGATCGAGCAAGAGTTCGGCGAGAAGAAGCCGGAGACGATCCCTTCCAACATCGCGGCCTTTCGCGCCGGGCTCGCCGAGGGAAAGAAAGTGACGGCATCCGTGTAATCCGAGACGGAGCCGGTCACGAGCAGGCAGCAGCAGGGAAAACGAGGATGCGATGGCCAAAGTCTTGATGAAAGGCAACGAGGCTCTCGGCGAGGCGGCCATTCGTGCCGGGTGCATGCACTTTTTCGGCTATCCGATCACGCCGCAAACCGAGATACCCGAGTACCTGGTACGGCGGTATGCCGAGGTCGGCGGCAAGTTCGTTCAAGCCGAGAGTGAGTTGGCCTCGATCAACATGGTCTACGGTGCCGCCGGCGTGGGTATCAAGTGCATGACGTCGTCCTCATCGCCGGGAATCAGCTTGATGGCGGAAGGTCTGAGCTACATCGCTGCCTGCGAGCTGCCGTGTGTGATCATCAACATCATGCGTGCGGGCCCGGGCCTCGGTGGCATCCTGCCAGCCCAGAGCGACTACCTGCAGGCGACCCGGGGCCACGGCCACGGTGACTACCAGCTCATCTCGCTGGCGCCCTCGTCAGTGCAAGAGGCCGTGGACCTGATGACGCTGGCGTTCGAGCTGGCCGACAAGTATCGCAATCCGGTCATGGTCTGCGGCGACGGAATGATCGGACAGATGATGGAGCCGGTGGAGTTCCCGAGCGAGGAGTTCGACGAGACGACCTGGAGCGGTGAGTGGGCGCTGACGGGCTGCGAGGGTCGCGAGCGTCGCATCGTCAACTCGCTGTTTCTGACACCGGAAACGCTGCACGAGCACAACTTGAAGCTCAAGCGCAAGTACGACGAGATCGCGGCCAACGAGAAGCGCTGGGAGCTATACAACGGCGAGGCCGAAGGCTACGAGCTGCTGGTCACCGCCTTCGGCACGATGGCCCGCATCTGCAAGACAGCGATCGACGAGCTCAAGAGCGAAGGAATCGAGGTCGCCCTGTTCCGCCCCGTGTCGATCAATCCTTTCCCGTACGAGGCCTGCCACGAGGCGATGGCGAAGATCAAGGACGGCGGCCGCGTGCTCGACGTCGAGATGAGCATGGGCCAGCTGATCTACGACATCAAGCTCGCCGCTGAGGGCTCGCGAGAAATCGATTTCTTTGGCACCGCTGGCGGCATCGTTCCCTCGCCAGACCAGGTTTACGAGAAAATCCGCGAGGTCCTCCGCCAAGAACAGCCTGCTTGATTGCCGGTTGCTCTCGAATCCCTCCCTCGCCTGCGGACGGTCTCGTGCCCGATCGCCCTGCGGCTGGGGAACTCTCCGGTCGATACCGCCGATTGGTGCATGCGATCACGCGCCGAGAACGCCTCGCGAGAGGAGAACCGGTCACTCGGTGAGAAAGTACGATCTCGGAGCGACCGACGGCGCCTGGCGGCGCCTCGGCGCAACGAGTAGGAGCTCCGTGATGATCAGAATTTCGGTCTTCCGAGGGGTAGCGACGCTCGCATGGATGATTGTCTGTCTGACACCCGGCTGTGTGCTGGCACAGGAGTCAGCGGTGTGGGCCGGGGATTCGCGCGCGAAAAGCGCTCAGAGCAGCACCACCTCGACGAGCGGTACCGGCAGTCTCGTCGAGGTCGATGTGCCGGCCCCCTCTCTCTCGGGAAACCTCGTCGGTGACGCGGAACGCAAGACCGCTCTCGTCTACCTGCCGCCCAGCTACGATCGGCAGCCGGACGCTCGCTTCCCCGTGATCTACATGCTTCACGGCATCTTCGATAGCCCGCAGACATGGGTGCAGTTCACCCAGCTCCCGCAGCGTCTCGATGCTCTGATAGCGGCAGGAAAGATCCGCGAGGCGGTCGTCGTCATGCCCGACGGCGGCAACCGCTACGGCGGAGGGTACTATCGCAACTCGCCGGTCAGCGGGAACTGGGCCGATTTCATCGCAGAAGACCTCGTGGGGCTTGTCGATCAGGAGTTCCGCACCGTTCCCCGCGCCGGCGCACGCGCCGTCAGTGGCCACTCGATGGGCGGCTACGGCGCCATTTTTCTCGGCATGACGCGGCCGGATCTGTTCGGCAGCATCTATGCGATGAGTCCCTGCTGTCTCGCGCCGGTGGCCGATGTGGGCCAAGGCAATCAGCTCACGTGGCAGCGGGCGCTCGCGATGCGAGGCGCCGAGGACCTCCAACGCGCCCTCGAGCAGCGCGATTTCTGGCCTGTCGCTGCCATCGGTTTGTTGGCGGCTTTTTCACCCGACCCGAGCGAGCCGCCGTTTCACGTCGCCTTTCCGTTCCAGAGTGTGCGCGGAGAGCTGGTACCGAAAGAGCCGATCTATACCGTGTGGCAGTCTCGCTTTCCCGTGCATCAGATCGAGACCTACCGGCAGAATCTGCTGCAGCTTCGCGCTCTGGCCTTCGATTACGGCGTCAACGATCAGTTCGCCCACATTCCGCTCGGAGGTCGCCTCTTTGCCGAGCGGCTGGCGATGTGGCGCATCCCCCATCGGGTCGAGGTCTTCGACGGCGATCACCGAGAACTTCTCGCGGATCGCCTCACCGAGATTGTCCTGCCTTTCCTCTCGCGCTCGCTCGAAAGGAGCCCGTAGTTTCTTCTTTCCGGGACACGCTTGGCCGCCCCGGACGAGGGCGTGCTAACATCTGCAAACCATGCTTGAAACTCTGTTATTGTCAGCTGCGTTGGCTACACAACCGAACATCGTCGTCTTCATGGTGGATACGCTGCGTGGGGATCTGCTGCAGGCCAAAACTCCCCATCTCGACGAGTTCGCGTCCGAGTCTCTGGTTTTCCCCAACGCCAACTCGACCACCCCCTCGACGAGGTCTTCGGCAGCTAGTCTCTTCACCGGCGTCGGACCTATGGTGCATGGCGTCAGGCACGGCAAGACGCACATGCAGAACTACCCGGGCGCCATGCTCTCCGCGGAGCTCGACAAGCGCGGCTACAACACGCTCGCGGTCGTTGCCAACCCAAACATCGATCCCGTCTTCGGCCATGCACGAGGATTCGAGGAATACATCACGCTCTACAAGCGGAAGATGGAGCAACCCGTACCAGCCGCTCCATCCGATCTGGTTTCTCCAGCGCAGGAGGTGGTCGAGTCGGCAGCAGAGATCGCCGGCAGGGCGAAGAAACCGTACTTTCTCTTCGTCCTCGCTATCGATCCCCATGCCCCGTACGGGCCGCCCGGTAGCGAGTGCCAAGGCGAGCAGGAGTGCTACCGCGCCGAGGTCGAGTACGTCGACCGATGGTTCGGGTGGCTTTTGCAAAGACTGCCGAGCGATGCGGTCGTCGTCTTCACGTCCGACCACGGTGAGGAGTTCGGCGAACATGGTCAGTGGCGGCACGGGAGAAACGTCTGGGAGACGAGCACTCACATCCCGCTGATGATCCGCTGCGGAAAGAAGGGTGTCGTCACGAGCCGCGTGGATCTGCTGGATCTGGCCTCGACGATCCTCGTGCTCGGAGGAGGTACGCCTCCCGAGTACTGGCCCGGAAGAGACCTGACCAAACCGATCACCACGCGGCCCGTTGTCTCACTGTGGGAAACGTGGAGAGCGGTACGTTGGGAGGGGATCAAGTACTTGTGGCACGAGAACAAGACGGTGGTGTTCGACCTAGATCAGGATCCCGCGGAGACGAAGCCGTTCCGTGCAGCTCCCGTTGACGACGAGAGTCTCATTCCCGCGCTGCGGGCGCTCGGGTACGTCGAGTAGTCGCGCCGCGCCAGTCCCTTCGAGCCGCATCTGTTGACGTTTGCACCTCTGCGGCCGAGTGCATCGCGCTCGGCAGGAAGGGCCCCTCTTCGGGGGTTCTCTCGCTCTGACTGCAAGAAGGCGCCAGCCTTGCTCTAACCTGCTCGAGAGCCGAGAAGAGCGCGTTTTCTAGTCGTTACGTGATCAACTGGAGGGTTGAACGCGGCTCGATCCGAACCAACATCCTCATGACGACCGTGATCGTGGCGGTGTCCCATCTCGTCTTTTGTTGAAACGGCCAGATGCGAATCTCCAGTATCGTCGGCGTCGCTACCGAGCTGCGGAGCACGCTGGGGGGCCGTGATCCGTGCCGAGCTCAACCCGGGTTCATGAATATTCCGGGCTAGGCCAGAGAGCATTCTGCGGGTGACTGGTCGGCCGGCCAGATCACGTCATCTTTCTCCCGAAGCTCAACAACAGAGGGTGACGTCTT
>CP070706.1:1273612-1277988 GCA_020350085.1 Acidobacteriota bacterium | reverse complement strand
GGACAGTTCTCCGCACACTTCTTGCAGAAAGAGCAAAAGTCTATCACCGAAGGATCATCACCGAGAGCGTCGACCAGCAGAGGAAGATCCGTCGTCACGACGCCTAATCGAACTCGGGGACCCCCCGTGGCGTCATGAGAAGTCCCATCCGGCCGATCTCGCCGAGACCGGCGTCCAGAGCGACGAGAGGAGCGATCACCCGGTAATTGCCGTCGATGTGGGCCCGTGCCGGATAACCGATCGAGCGGATGACCTCTGCGAGCTGCACGGCGATCTTCGCCGACTCGACGTACTGCCGCGCTGATTCGGCCACCACGGGCGCCGCGGGGGCAGAGCGCATCACGTCGTAGTTCATCTCGACGGTGAAGGCGATCGCGAACTCGTGATCGAGGATGATCGGCTCACCGTAGATCCCCGTTCCCCGACCGACGTGGGAGTAGACGTGATACGGTCGCACCTTCGCGACGCCGACCGATCGTGCGCCGTAATGGAGAGCGAGCCTCTTGACGAGTTCGGTCGACGCTGATACCGACCCTTCGCGTGGTTGATCGGAGACGGGTCCATCCACCATCTCGCGCATCGCTTTTGTCATCTCGAAACACGCGTTGGCAGACGCGAACGCGACAAACTCCGCCATCTGTGCGTCCGGTGAGAGAAGTCCAGGAAGAGCGCGCGTCCTATCGTCCTTGGCTTTGTTTTCGGGACGCATCGCGTAGTAGGACGCGTACTCCGGGCTACCAGGCTTTAGACGAGCGCGGGCAAACATGATGTCGCGCTCGTCGACGCGCCGCTTCGGCCTACCGCTGGCTTCGGGCTTTTCTCCAATCGGTGCACACCACACAACCACGATCACGAGCGTCGCGACGGCCACGGCGAGCATCACACCCACTCGGTAGATCTCTGAGAGCAAAGAGCTGGCAACGAAGGGAGCGGAAGACGTCAGCGCCAGAGCGAACGACACAGCCGCCGCTCGCCTGTCACGCTCTACGAGAGAACTCACGCCGAAAGCCGCCCAAACCGCGAAAAGAGCGAGACCGATCAGGTTGAGCGAGATGAACGCAAGACTCGCCAAGGGGCCTCCGCCCAGAAAATGCATTATTCACGCTACGCTCGACTGATTCAGCCGCTCACGCTCGTCATCGGAAGCGACGACCTCTACGTGCCGTACGAACACCACGAGGGGGTGTTTGCCTTCGATCATTGCACGAACTCGATCGGCCAGCAGCTCACAGTCCGCGGTACTCCCGGTCGGCGAGCTGGCATCGCCGTGTTCGCGGTGCGGCAGCTCGTGCGCCGGTCGGGGATTGGGGGAGCCGAAGAGTGAAGACCGCCAGAAAACGACTTCTCGTTTGTCCCAGAAGAGGGATCTGATTCAGATCGATAGCGGTGCTGCTGCTGGCTGTAACCTCGGTGTTGCCGACGGGTGCCGCGCCCCCCGATCTGCCGGCGAACGAGCAGCCCCCCCGATGGTGCCGACGCCGTCGGTGCGCACCCGCTGCTCTGCGTGAATTTGACGGATCCAGATGGCGATGCGCTGGACGTGACCTTTTTCAGACGTCGCGTCACCGGTGAGCCGTTCACGGTCGTCGCACTGCCCGACACGCAATACTACGCACGGGATTACCCAGAGATCTTCGATGCGCTAACGGAGTGGATCGTCGGAACTAAGGACGAGCGCAACATCGTGTTCGTCTCGCACCTCGGTGACATCGTCCAGATCGGAGGTAACGCCACGCAGTGGAACCGCGCCGACAACTCGATGAGCAAGCTCGAGGATCCAATCACGACCCAACTCGAGCATGGGATCGCCTACGGAGTGGCTCCCGGCAATCACGACCAAGATCCTCTCGGAAGCCCACGCTCCGGGTCCGACGGAGGCGCGGAGGGCTCGTATGGACTCGCGAGCGATGATGCGGAGCGCGCCTGCAGCGATTCCCTGCCTGCCGCAGACGATCGGGCCTTGCCCCTGACGCCTGGGGTCCACGCGACGAGTCGACGTATGCTTCCCTGCAGCGAGGAGGCGACCGATGGCACGCTCGTCCCGACTCGACGAGGCGGAGCGCACGATCCGCGAGCGCGCCCTCGGCTATCCCGAGGTACGCGAGGAGTTCCCTTAGGGACACAGCGCGCTCAAGGTGCGCGGGAAGGTGTTCGTGTTCGTCTCGCGCGACGACGGCCTGCTGAGCGTGACGATGAAGCTGCCGCGCTCCAGCGTGGCAGCGGGCGACCTGCCCTTTGCGGAACCAGCCGGCTACGGTCTCGGCAAGAGCGGCTGGGTCACGTCCCGCTTCGCGCCGCGCGACAGAGTGCCGCTCGACCTGCTCGACGAGTGGATCGAGGAGAGCTTCAGAGCCGTCGCCCCGAAGCGGCTCGTGGCAGCGCTCGATCGCGGCCCGAGCGATGAAAGGAGTCTCCCGGTGGCCCGTAGCAAGACGGCGAAGCGCAAGGCGGCGAAGACAACCGCGACGCAACGATCGGCCGGTCCCGAGACCTCGCCGAAAGTCGACGCATACATCGCGAAGTCGGGCGCGTTCGCACGACCGATCCTGAAGAAGGTGCGCGCGGCGTTCCACGAGGGATGCCCGGAGCTGAGAGAGGTCATGAAGTGGAGCACACCCCACTTCGAGCATCACGGTCTGCTGGGCGGGATGGCCGCGTTCAAGGAACACGTGTCGTTCGGATTCTGGCGCGGGAAGGAGCTCGACGACCGCCACGGGAACTTTCAGATCGTCGGACGTTCGGGCATGAGCTCGATGAAGGTCGCTTCCGTGCGCGATCTGCCCGCGAAGCGCGAGCTCGTGCGGCTCGTTCGCCAGGCCAAGCGCCTCAACGAAGCGGGTCCGGCGAAACGCCCCGTAGACAAGCGTGGGGCTCGTGCGCTCCCGATCCCCGATTGGTTCATGGCGGCACTCAGGAAAAACCGCAAGGCACTTGCCACGTTCGAGGCCTTCAGCACATCGCACCGGAACGAGTACGTCGAGTGGGTGACCGCTGCGAAGCAGGACGCGACACGCGAGAATCGCATGAAAACCGCGATCGAGTGGATGGAGCAAGGCAAGCCTCGCAACTGGAGGTACATGAAGAAGCGGTGAGGCGGAGTGCATCAGCGCTTCGCTGAGTGGAGTACGATGCCATGCGGCTCTTCGTAGCCGGCGCCTCCGGCCGCTGCGGTCGGCAGGTCGTGCAGCAGGGCCGTGAGCGCGGACACGACGTGACCGCCCTGAGCCGTCCGGACACGCCGTTCGACTCACCCGAGGGCGTCCGCGTCGTCCGCGGAGAAGTACTCGATGCGGAGATGGTCCAGCGGGCGCTGCCGGAACACGGGGCGGTCATCTCCTGCCTCGGGATCCGCAGGGTCCGTCCCGCACACCCCTGGTCTCCTCTAGCGTCTCCATCCGACTTCGCGGAGTGCTCCGCGCGCGTGCTCGTCGATGCGATGAAGCGAAGCGCTGTGCGGCGCATCATCGCCGTCAGCGCGGCGGGGGTCGGCGACAGCGCCCCTGACCTGCCGCTCGTGATGCGCTTTCTCGTTCGGTACAGCAACGTCGGCCTGTCGTACCGTGATCTTGAGCGCATGGAGCGCGTGTATCGCCACAGCGGTCTCGATTGGCTCGCCGTCCGGCCCATCACCCTCGCGAACGGCCGGCCCACCGGTAATGTGCGCGAGAAGGCGCGCTATAAGACGTTTTCCCGCGTTCGCCGGGCCGACGTCGCGACGTACCTTCTCGATGCGGTCGAGAGCGACCGGCCGTTTCGCCATCACACCGTCGTCATCGGTTGACCCAGGCCGCGCCGCCCGTCCACGTAGGCGGCTCGGATCGCTGCCGATGCGAGCGTGCGGACGATTTGTGGCGGTTCGGGGCCGTCGAGAACGAGCAGGCCGCGTCGTCTTAGGAGCAGCTCGATCAATCGGTCAATGGCTCGTAAAGGGCCTGTAGGAGCGCGACCGCGATCTCATTCGCCCGCGGGCACTGCACGTTGTTGAGCAGTACGACGAGGTTGCGGTCGGCCGGAACGCCGAGCAGCACGTTACGTCCACCGCCGGATGACGAGACGACGGCGCGCGTCTCACTACCAAGCGGCATCGACGTCGCGTACCAGCCAAAGCCGTAAAACGGCTGCACGTCGTCTGTCCTCGGTGGCACCCGCGGTTCGAGCATCGCCTCGGTCAGCTCGGGTGAGAGCAGCCGGTGTGCCACGACCGCTTCGAACCAACGATGAAGATCTTCGACCGAGGAGAAGATCGAAGAGGGTTAAAGCCTTTCGGGAATGGGAAAACAAGTATTATGACGAACTGGCAACAATCTACAGGGCGTTTCACAAGCTGATGAGATCCTTCAAAACGATGGAAAAGGTGGAAGAGTTTGCAGGTCTCT
>CP070706.1:1269475-1273512 GCA_020350085.1 Acidobacteriota bacterium | reverse complement strand
GCGGATCTCGCCCGCGAGGACTTCCGCGTGCTGGACAATCGCCAGCCGGTAGAGATCGAGCGTTGGGACAACGCCCCCGCCGGTCTGTCGGTCGTGCTCGTGCTGGATACCTCGCTGACGATGGAAGGGGAAAAGCTCCGCGCCGCCATCCGCGCCGCTGAGGAGTTCGTCGAGAAGCTTGAGCCTCAGGACCGAGTCGCCGCGCTGCCCTTCAGCGACGAGCCCCGCATCGCGGCCTCGATGACCGACAACCACGACGCCGCGATCGAGTCGATCGCCGGTCTCGGCGCGCGAGGCGGCACGGCGCTGTACGATGCGATACACCACGCCGCCGATCTGCTCGCGAACGAGCAGCCCGGTTTCCGCCGCGTCGCCGTCGTGCTCTCCGACGGTCGTGACGAGGCTGCCTCGGGGCTCGAGCCTGGCTCGTTTCACACGCTCGACGAGGCGATTCGTCGCGCGCACCGCCGCGACATGATCGTGTTCACGATCGGGCTCGGCAAGGAAGTGGAGACGGAACAGGACTTCACCGGCAAGATGATGCTCTCGGAGGTGCTCGAGCGCATCGCCGTCTCGACCGGCGGACGTTACGTGTATGCCAAGCGCACAGGCTCGCTGTCGAGCCATTACCGCGAGATTCTCGAAGAGCTGCGCCATCAGTACGGCTTGGCCTACACACCCCCGGCACCGCGCCCGGGCGAGAGTTGGCGTCCGATCCAGGTTCAGGTCGACCGCGAGGGTGTCTCGGTCCGCACGCGCGAGGGCTACTTCGTGCGCTGAGTCGCGCGCGTCTGCTCCGGCGCCGGTGCGGTTTCCGCGAGTCGCTGCCGGCGAACCAAGATCAGGTTTCTCAGATATACGAACAGTCCCATCCCCTGCCCCACTGAGAACACGATGTCTTGGATGCCGATCGCGGCATACAGCAGCAGCAGGAAGCCTCCTGCGAGACTCAACCACCAGAACGCCGTCGGCACGGTGCTGCGACCGGTGCGCTCGGAGACGACCCACTGCACGAAAAAGCGCGAGAAGAACATCGCCTGTCCACCGAAGCCGACCAGCTTCCAGGCTTCAATCATCACGGTGCACCTCGTATCGTAACCATCTTCGCTGCAACCAGCGGACACCGAGCAGATCCCGAGCGCCACGAAGCACGCGGTGGCGCATGTCGTATTTCGAACGGCCCCGTGCGCGCTCGCGGTGATCGACCGGGAGCTCGACGACACGGCGCGCTCCGTTGAGCCGACACAGCGTGGGCAAGAACCGGTGCATCCCGTCGATCAGCGGCAGGTCCCACACGAAGCGGCTCCGGATCGCTCGCAGCGAGCACCCCACGTCCCGCACGCTCTCGCCCGTGAGCCGGTTGCGCACCGCGTTGGCCACCGATGACTGGAAGCGTCGCCAGGGCGAGTCACGCCGGCGGGCGCGATAGCCGACGACGAGATCGACATCGTCCGTCAAAGCGGCTAGCAATCGTGGAATCTCCGCCGGCGGGTTCTGCCCGTCGCCATCGAGGGTGACGAGGACCTCGCCGCGCGCGCGCCGGAAACCGGCGAGCAGTGCCGCGGATTGCCCGGCGTGGCGGCGTAGATGCACGGCCCGCCAGTGAGGCACGTTTCTCACCGCCTCGTCGAGCCACGCCCCGGTGCCGTCCGTGGAGCCGTCATCGATGACGAGAAGCTCGTAGTCGATGTTGTGTTCGGAGAGGGTGCTGCGGATCTCCCCGAGCAGCGGCGGCAGAGCTTCTCGTTCGTTGAAGACCGGTATCACGACGGAGATCGCCGGCGTGTCTTCCGCCGCCGAGCTGTTCATCGAGACCGGTCCAGCATGTTGACGGACTCGCCGAGTCCTTTGCGATTGAACGGCCACAAACGCCGCCAGCGGTGGAACCGACGCGCATACTGCCGCTCCTCGGCCGTGAGTGTGTCGGGAGCCAGGATCTGCTTCCACTTGATCCGCGCCGATTCGTCCACGCTCTTCAGCAACGCGAACAGCAACCGGTGTCTCCAGCTGCCGGGGGGCAGATACAGCGCACTGGCCCAGTCGATGATGACCAGCGTGCCATCATCCCGCACCTGGGCGTTCTCGCGTCCGCGAAGGTCGAGGTGCACGATGCCCATGTGGTGGATCTTCTCGAGCGCCCTCGTCAGTTCGCCGACCATCCGGCGTGACGTCGACGGATCCGTGCACTCGATCAGTGGTTGGCCGCCGAGGTGCTCCATCACCAGCGTCGTCCGCGACGGGCGGGCGAGGATCCGCGGGGCGAGTCTCGTACTGCGCAGCCGCTCTAGAAACCGCTGTTCGCGGCTGATCTGCAGCCATCCCGCGAGTCTTATCGGCCAAGGCTTGCGCGCGAACGACTTGACGACTCCCGTGCGTCCATCCGCCGTGCGCGCGACCCAGACGTCGGCCTTTCTGCGACTCGCCGCCACCAGCACGCGCACCGTGGACGCGCTGTTCCAGACCTCTTCACGGGCGTCTTCGCCGACTTGCTGGCTGCGCCGATCGCTCATCGTCACTGAATCGCGCACTCCCAGATGGAATCACCGCCCGAGACGGCTCGACGGCGGGTGAGACGGTATTCTATCGCGCCCACTCGCCGCGCCCCCGGCCGGCCAAGCCAGCGAGGCGCGTGCGCCACGACCTGCCATGACCCGCCGTGACCCGATCGAGATCGTACGCTTGGTGCTGCTGTACGGCGCCGTGGCGGCACTGGTCAGCCTCTCGCGACCCACATGCTGGTCGGTCGCCGTAGGCGCGGGTTTTGTGGCGACCGGCGAGGCGCTCCGCATCTGGGCCGCGGGGCACCTCGACAAGAACGACCGCCTGACGACGTCGGGTCCGTATCGGTTCACCCGCAACCCGCTCTATCTCGGCCGATTGATCGTCTACACGGGACTCGTGCTGATGGCGTGGTTTTCCCTCAAGCTCAACGCGGCGCTGCTGGTCGGCGGCTGGCTGCTGTTTTTCGGCTATTACGTACCCCGCAAAGAACGCATCGAGCCAGCTCGGCTCACCGCGCGCCACGGCGAGGCCTATCGGCGTTACTTCGACGCGGTGCCGGCGCTGTTTCCCCGCGGCCGGGCGTGGAGCGAGGACGGCCACACGCCCTGGCGATGGGATCGGCTGCAGCGCCATCGCGAGCTGCTGACGACGCTCGGCCTCGCCTCGGTCGTCGCCGTCATGGCGCTCCGCGCCGCAGGTCTGCTCCCCTGATTCGGGTCAGAGCTTCTCTTGCAGCGCGTGCAGTCTCGCGTAGAGCCCTTCGCCGGCGAGCAGCTGTTGGTGCGTGCCGCTCTCGACGATACGGCCCGCCTCGAGCACGTGAATCCAGTCGGCGCCCATGATCGTCGAGAGCCGGTGCGCGATGATGAGCGCCGTGCGCCCTTCGAGCAGCGCCTCGAGCGCTTGCTGGACCTGTCGTTCCGAGGCGGCATCGAGCGCCGAGGTCGCCTCGTCCAGAATCAGAATCGGGGCGTTCTTCAAGAACGCGCGCGCGATCGCGATCCGCTGCCGCTGGCCTGCCGAGAGCTGACCGCCCTTCTCGCCGAGTCGGGTCTGAAAACCCTCCGGCAGCTGCTCGATGAAAGGCTCGGCGTAGGCGGCGCGCGCCGCCGCGCGAATCTCGGTCTCGCTCGCATCGGATTTCCCATAGGCGATGTTCGCCAGCACCGTGTCGTCGAATAAGTGCGTCTCCTGCGTGACGAGCGCCATCTGCTCGCGCAGTGAGGCGAGCGACAGCACGCGCAGATCGATTCCGTCGATCAGCACGCGGCCGTTCGTGGGATCGAGAAAGCGTGGAATCATCATCGCCAGCGTCGACTTGCCCGATCCGGACGGTCCGACGAGCGCGTGCTTCTCCCCGCGACGCAGCGTCAGCGTGACGCCGTCGAGCGCCGGACCGCGACCGGAGGAAAAGTGCACCTCCTCGAAGCGGATCTCGTCGCGAAATCCGCTCAGCCGGCGCGCGTCGGCACGATCGGTGATGCGCACGGGGGCGTCCAACACCTCGAACACGCGGCGCGATGCGGCGAGCGCTT
>CP070706.1:1265218-1269375 GCA_020350085.1 Acidobacteriota bacterium | reverse complement strand
CGAGAGAGTGAACTCGCGCCGCGATCGCGCAAGCCGTTAGCGGAGGTCGTCTTCAGCGGAACGTGGGGCAGCGGCGCGTCATTCGGCTGACCCTGGCGCGCACTGAGCTTCGGACCATGAGTCAGTAGTGGGGCCGGCCAGCAGTCGGCGCACAGGCGTCGTGCCCGGAGACTGGATGAACCGAGCGGACGATCTTCTTTTCGACGAGATCGTGCGGCAATCGAGAGCTGCACCTGATCGCGTCGCATTCGAGCTGGTTCGCGACAGGGAAATCGTTGCGCTGACACGCGCGGGACTGGCCGAGAGAGTGCGGCGGCTCGGAGTTGCGCTCCATGATGCCGGCTACGGTTCCGGAACGAAGATTGCCCTGCTCATGGAGAACCGGCCGGCGTGGGCCGTCGTCCACTTAGCAGCCTGGTATGCGGGCGCGGTCTCGGTGCCGCTCGATCCCCAGCTGGAAGTGGACAAGCTGGCGCGCATCGTTGCTCACGCGGATAGCGCGGTGCTCGTGACCTCGGGCCGGCACCGTTCCAAGGCGCATGCCGTCTTGGAGGCGATGGCCGGCGGACCCCGGCTGTTCGATATCGACCACGACCCGGAACTCGTCTGGGACGGCGCAGCACCGCTTCCCGCGACAGCCGACACTGCCGATCAACGGCAGTTTACGTCTCTCGTGGCGCTGCTCGCCGCGCATCCCGCCGCCCGCGAGAACTGGTCACCACACGCTTCTCCGGACGGAATCGATCTTCTGATCTACACCTCGGGAACGACCGGCGAGCCGAAAGGAGTCATGCTCTCGCGTCATGGCATCATCGCCAACATGAGGGCCGTGCTCGAGCGCATTCGGTGTAGCGAAGAGGATCGAATTCTCGGAGTGCTCCCACTGTTTCACGTGCTTCCGCTGTTGGCCAACTGCATCGGGCCGGTGTTCATCGGGGCGCGGGGCGTTTTTCTCGAGGATCTGACACCGGACTCGATTTTGAGAGCGTTCCGCGACAGAGAAATCAGCGTATTTGCCTGCGTTCCGCTGTTTTTCTATCGCTTTCATGATCGCGTCCAGGCCAACATCGCATCTTTAACGCCGCTCAAGCGTCGAGTCGCGCGCTCTTTGATGTCGATCTGTCGGGTCGCGCGGCGTCGGTTCGGTCGAAACTGGGGCAGGAAGCTGCTCCGCGTCGTGCATGCGCCGTTCGGTCCGCGAATGCGGCTGTTTCTGACGGGCGGGGCCAAGATGAACCCTGAGATCTACGACGAGCTACTCGATTGGGGCTTCACGCTCACTCAAGGGTACGGCCTGACTGAGGCCACCGCCGCTCTGACGGCGACTCCTGTCGACGAGCTGCGCGCCGAGAGCGTCGGCCGCGTCTTGAACGGCGTCGAGCTGGAGATTCGCGAGGCCGATCCTGGCGGCGTCGGTGAGATCTGGGCCCGCAGCCCGAGCTTGATGAGCGGATACTACAAAGACCCGGCGGCGAGCGCAGCAGTCCTCGTTGACGGCTGGCTTCGAACGGGCGATCTCGGTCGACTCGATTCCGACGGGCATCTGACGATCACCGGGCGGGCCAAGGACGTCATCGTGCTCGCGTCGGGAAAGAACGTTTATCCCGAGGAACTCGACGAGCACTACGGTCAAGCCGAGCTGGTCGCCGAGATCTGTGTCATTGGCCGCGAAGATCCCGTCCGACAAGACGCCGAGCGGCTGCATGCGGTCGTGGTTGCCGATCTCGAGGCAGCGCGCCAGCGCGGCTACGTCAACGTGCGCGAAATGATTCGTTGGCAGCTCGAGAACCTCGGCCAGCAACTGCCGAGCTGGCAACGTCTGACGGGCGTCAGCTTCCGCTCCGAGCCGCTTCCACGCACGACGACGCGGAAGGTGCGCCGCTTCGAGGTGAAGCGGGAGCTGCTCGAGCAGGAGAGCCGCGAGCTGGCCGAGTGGCGTGAGAGTCCAACCGTCGAGTCGCCCAACGAGGCTTCCGGCACAGAAGCGAAGATCCTCGATATCATCGCCCGTCATGCGGGACGGCCGGTCATTCACAGAGAAGACCACCTCGATCTCGATCTAGGACTCGACTCGCTCGATCGTGTCGAGCTGATGACCGAGCTGGCTAACGTGCTCGGAACGAGACCAGCGGACGAACTCATCGCCCACGCCCACACGGTGGCGGAGATTCTCGATGCGGCGGGTGAAAAAGCACCTACCATCGCCGTTGCCGGAGAGCGTGACGAATCCTTACGCGCCGAGAGGCTCGTTCATGACGATGCCCATTGGCGCCGGATGCTCCGGGATACACCACAAGAGTATGGGTCCTATCTGAAGCGCGGTCGCCTGCGAGAAAGCACCGTGCTGCTAGGAGCGCGCGTGATGCGCGCTGTATTCCGGCTGGCCTTCGGTCTGAGAATCAATGGAGTCGAGCACCTGCCTTCCTCGGGCTCGTATCTCGTTTGTCCCAATCACGCCAGTTTTCTCGATGCGTTCGTGACGGTGGCCGCGCTTCCGAGCAGTGTCCTGACGCGCGTTTTCTTCGTCGGCTACTCGGAGTACTTCGATGGCGTGATCGGCCGGTGGTTCTCGCGCTGGGTGCGCAACATTCCGGTCGATCAGAATCGTCACATGACGCGATCGTTGCAGGCGGCTGCAGAGGGATTGCGGCGTGGTCTCGTTCTGGTCGTGTTCCCAGAGGGCGGTCGATCGATCGACGAGCGCGTGCAGGCGTTCCGACGAGGCCCGGCGATTCTAGCGCGTCAGATCGGTGTCCCATTGATTCCAGCGGGGATCTGGGGAGCCCACGCCGCGTGGCCGCGGGAAGGTCGGTTGCGACGCCATCCGATCGGCATCGCATTTGGCGCGCCAATCGATCCCATGCTCCCGGCGGCGGGCAACGACCCAACGGCACTGAGCGAGGCCCTACGCGAGCAGGTCATCGAGCTCGTGCGTAGAGCGGGCGGCCTCTGGTCCTCACCCCGATGAGGCAACACTAGTCCGGCCGAAATCGCTTCGTTTGCACGTTCCCGTGCGACTCGCTTCACTGCTCGAGGGCGCGCCTGGCCCACTCGGGATCTTCGACCAACTTCCTGCCGACGGCGACGAGATCCACCCGACCTCGCTCGATGATCACCCTTGCGTAAGCAGCGTCGGTGATACCGCCTACACCGACGACGGGTAGTGTGACGCTTCTTTTGACCATCTCCGCTTGCGCGACGAAGAATCCTTGACGCTCGCTCCAGCGTCGCGGAGCCGACCCGCACAGTCCTCCAGAAACGGAGATGATGTTCACGCCGGCTGCTTGTAGCCACCCTGCGATGTGCACCGCGTCGACAGGCGTCAGACCGCCGTCCATGTCATCGTCTGCGCCGAGCCGGAAACCGATCAAGAAATCCTCACGCGCCGAGCGGCGCGCCGCCTCCACCACTTCGAGGGCGAGCCGTGCCCGTTCTCGGAGACCGCCACCGTAACCGTCGACACGATGGTTCGTCAGCGGAGAGAAGAACTCCGACAGCAGAAAGCCGTGCGCTCCATGGATTTCGACGCCCGAGAAGCCGGCCTCGCGAGCGCGGCCCACCGCGTGTGCGAATGAAGAGACGATCTGTGGGATCTCATCTGCCCTTAGCTCTTCGGGGGGGTCCGTGTCTCCAGGTAACATCGTGGCGCTCGGGGCCAGCCGCCGCGCGCAGAGCGTCTTCGAGCCCGCGTGAGACACTTGAAGCAGCGGGACCGCGCCGTTGTCGCGAATCACGCGCGCCAGTCGTTTCAGTCCGGGCACGCAAGCATCACGATCCACGCCGATCTGGCGCGGCGAGAAGCGGCCGTCCGGATCGACGAAGCAGTGTTCAACGACCACCGTTCCGACCCCGCCAGAAGCCACTCTGCGATACGCCTCGACGTTCTCGTCCGTAACGGAACCATCCGTTTCAGCAAGATCGCGAGCGACCGGAGGAAACCAGATGCGATTCGGCAGCCTCACGTCGCCTATCACGAGCGGGTCGCGTAGCCTCGACATCGTTGGGCCTCGACACATCCTACCTGAGGTGAGCCCTCAACGGTGCGTGCTCGATCCGATCGAGCGGAGAACGGCGTTTTGGCACGGTTTTTCGGTGGTTGTTTCAGGCGGTGATCGCGGTCTTGTAGCGGTAGGTCGAGGCGTTCTCGCCGGGCCGTG
>CP070706.1:1262437-1265118 GCA_020350085.1 Acidobacteriota bacterium | reverse complement strand
GACATGGACGTCGCCTACCGCGAGGTGCGCGACCGCATCGAGCGCGCCCGGCGTGCGCTTCCGGAAGATGTGGACCGCGTCTACATCCGAAAGGACGACATCGACGGCATTCCCGTTTACGTGATCGGCATCGCGATCGGCGAGGACGTCTCCGACCCCTACGACCTGATCCAACACGAGATCATCCAGCCGCTGGCACGCGTTCCCGGCGTCGCCAGCGTGCGGGCGGAAGGCCTCGAAGAAAAGGAGGTCTTGATCGACCTCGACCGAGAGCGAACCGAGGCAGCCGGTCTGAACATCTACGACTTGTCGCTGCAGCTGATGGACGACAACTTCACGCTGGCCAGCGGCCACGTTCGAGACGCCTCTCGCAAGCTTCCGCTTCGTTCCGTGGCGCGCTACCGCTCGCTCGAGGAGCTCGAAGACACGTGGGTTTCTCCCAGAGTCCGGCTGTCCGACATCGCCACGCTGCGCTACGAGGTGCCCGAGGTCACCTACCGGGCGCGCGCGATGAGCCGGCCCGCCGTCGCTTTGCTCGTGCTCAAGGAAGGCCAGGCCAACACGAGAGAGGTCTCTGAGCGCGTCCAAGCGGCCTTCGACCAGATCCAGCGGGACCCCCGCGTCGAGGGGCTCGGGATGCTGCCGCTGTTCGACCAGGGCGAGGTAATCGACGAGTCTTTGGAGACGATGCTCAACAGCGGCACGATCGGCGGCATGCTCGCATTCTTGGTGCTGATGTTCTTCCTGCGTCGTTTCCGGCTGACGTTGATCGTCGCGCTGTCGATACCGATCAGTCTGCTGATCGGCCTGACGGTGATGTACTTCGGCGGCGAAACGCTGAACATCATTTCGTTGCTGGGGTTGATGATCTGCGTCGGGCTGCTGGTCGACAACTCCGTCGTGGTCGCTGAAAACATCCATCGGCTGCACCGCGCAGGCGCGTCGCGCCGCGAGGCAGCCGTGCGCGGCGCCGGTGAGATGGCGCTCGCGATCACGATGTCGACGCTGACGACGATCGTCGTGTTTCTTCCCGTCGCGCTCGTCGAGGGACCGGGGCAGTTCTTCCTGATGCGGCTCGCCTTGCCGGTATCGGTGTCGCTGGCGGGCTCGCTGCTCGTCGCGCTCGTCTTCATTCCCGTATCGGTCTACCTGACGCTGCCGAACGGCGGCGCGCAACAAGCAGCACGATCTCGCATCCGCTCACTCGTCGAGCGCAGCCTGCGTCGCGGCTACGAGATGACGTTCGGCGGGCTGGGGCGCGCCTACAACAAGGCGCTGGCGTTCTTTCTGGTGCGGCGGCTCGATCTGGTCATCGCGCTGGTCGCCGTGTTCGCCGTGACCATCGCGCTCACGCGTGATCGCGTCGAGATGGTGCCGATTCAGGAAGACGAGCAGGCAGGCTTCGAGATCGCCGTCGAGATGCCCGTCAGCGCCACGTTCGAGGAAACCGAGCAGTGGTTTCTCGCCGCGGAGAAAGTGATCGAGGACAGTGCCGAGGAGTTCGGACTCGACGGCTGGTTTCTGTTTCACCGCAAGACCGGCGGCGAGCTGCAGGGCTGGTTCACCCGGCCGCGACGGACGGATCACACGCCGCGCGAGGTGGCCGAGGCGATCAAGCAGCGCGTGCCGAAAAAGGCCGGGATCAAGCTCTATGCCGGCCGCGAAAGCGAGGTCGACGAGGAATCGGGCGAGCAGATCTACGGACTGAAGCTCTACGGCGAAGACCCCGAACGACTCGAATCGACCGGCAAAGCCCTCGAGCAGCTGCTCACGCGTGTGGACGGCGTGTTGGGCCTCAAGCTCGCGACCGAGCGACAGCCCAACGAACTCGGGCTGGTGATCGATCGCGACCGTGCGCGCCGCTACGGCGCCAATCCGCGCGTGATCGCGGGCCTGGTCGGCTTCGCCCTTCGCGGCAGGACGCTGCCCAAGTTCATCCACGAGGGCCGCGAGATCCCGGTGCGGATCCGCTTCGAGCAGCAGGATCGCGACAACCTCGAGCAGCTCGGCGCGTTCCGGGTGCCGACGCAGTCGGGAGCCCTGCTGTCGCTCTCCACGCTGACGGACCCACGACTGTTGGCCAGTCCGGACTACATCATGCGCGAGAACAAGCGCATCTCGCGCTCGATCACGCTCGAGCTGGTGGAAGGGCAGGAAAAGCCGGCGCGCGAGCGGCTCGACGCGCTGCTGGCCGGCGTAGACTTGCCGGAAGGGATCTCTTTCGCCGCCACAGACAGCACGACGGAGCTCAACGAGGACGTCGAGGGGCTCAAGTTCGCCGGCCTGCTGTCGGTGGTCTTCATCTACCTGCTGATGGGATTCCTGTTCGAGAGCTTCATCTTGCCGCTGTCGATCATCCTGACAATTCCGCTGGCAGCGATCGGCGTGCTCGGCGTTCACGCCATCGTCGGCCGCGACATCGACTTTCTGGGCCTCGTCGGCATCGTGCTCTT
Organism: Acidobacteriota bacterium; assembly: GCA_020350085.1. Lineage (GTDB taxonomy): Bacteria > Acidobacteriota > Polarisedimenticolia > J045 > J045. The sequence goes on along the minus strand of CP070706.1, from coordinate 1,262,665 downwards.
GATCGGCGTCGTGGTCAACAACGGCATCGTGCTGATCGACTACCTGCACCGGCTGCGCGCGCGCGGCCTCGCGCGCCGAGAGGCGATTCTGCTCGCCGCCGAGCGTCGCTTCAGGCCGATCATGATGACGGCAATCACGACCATTGGAGGGCTGATCCCGCTCGCGTTCTCCGGAGCCAGCCAGATCGGCATCTCCTACACCAGCTTCAGCCTCACGCTGATCGGCGG
>CP070706.1:1258720-1262337 GCA_020350085.1 Acidobacteriota bacterium | reverse complement strand
CGCCGAACTCGTCGCGGCGCTCGGACGCGCGGCGCAGCAGGTCCAGCGAGTGCTCGAAACGTGAGCCGGGACGGGCGGTGCGGTACAGCTCCGGCACCGTCTCGATGTTGTGCGAGAAGATCGCGGGGCGCGCCGCGAGTACACGATCGAGCGCCCGATCCGGATCCTGCTTGAAGTCTGGTGTCAGTACCTCGACGTCGCATCCAGGTGCTTGTTGATGGATCGCTCGGACGACGGCAGCGAAGTGCTGCGCTCCGCCGTCGGAAAGATCGTCGCGATCGACCGACGTGATGACGACGTGCTCGAGCCCGAGCCGGGCCACCGCGCGTGCCAGTCGCGTCGGCTCTTCGGCATCGGGAGGCGCCGGTGGGCGGCCGGTGCTCACCGCACAGAAGCCGCAACGCCGCGTGCACACGTCACCGAGAATCATGAACGTCGCGGTGCCCTGCGACCAGCACTCGTAGATGTTGGGACAGCGCGCCTCCTCGCACACGGTGTGCAGCTCGAGGTTCTCGACGAGCCCGCGCACACGATTGTAGGTCGGTCCCGTGCGGAGCTTGATCTTCAGCCAAGACGGCTTTGGTCCGCTCACGCCGCCCCGACGAGCGCGGCCGGCGGGCGAGTGGGAACGTGGAGCGTATGGCGGCAATGAACCCATGGTGGGCATTGTAGCGAGTGGCGATGAGGTGCGCTGGGAGCTCCGCTGGCGATCACAGTTCGATTTTCGGGTCGTCCTCGTACGCCGAGCCGATCTGGCACAGCCTATCGAGCATATCGGCGAAGACGTAGAACAGTGCCTCGATCTTCTCGACCTCCGTGATGCGACCGTCCGCTTCGAGGTAGAGCTCGTCGATCTCGCCGGGAAACTCGGGACCGAACCATCCCTCGTCATCGCGAACTTCCACGCGTTGAATCGGAGAGCTGATGAGAGTCTCGCGCAGTCGTACCTCGGCAAGCAGTCGACGCACTTCCTCCGAGCTGTTGGCCTGGATGACGAACTCGCGGTCAAATGTCTCCTCACCGATCTCGATGTCCTGCATCCCCATCATCGTTGCCAGATCGAGTACGAACGAACGACGCTTGATGCGAAACCGGAACCCGTCGCGATTGATGTAAGCCGCGCGCATGCGCGTGACCACGTGAGAGGCGTAGCCCAGCAGCTCGGCGTGGACATCGAGCGAGAGACGGAACGGGCCGTGCTTGAAGTGAATCGGCTGACCGTCCCAGTCGGTGTCTTGCAGCCGATGGTGCAGTGCCGTGCGGATCTCCTCGCGATAATCCCGGAAGTGGTTGAGCTTTCCTGTCATGGCGGGTTCCTCGCTCTGACGTCCGTGCAGACCGTCCCGGCACGGTAGGCGCCGGGCCGACCCTCTGTGAGAGGATAGTCCGGATCTCGACTCGGAGGAACGATGGACAGACCGATCGTCAGCTGCGAGGCGACGCGGCGGGAAATCTCCTCCCGGCGAGGGCCGAAGCCACCGGGCCCGTGCACGTTCCTGCTGTTCGGCGCGACGGGCGATCTGGCTCGTCGAAAGCTCTACCCGGCGCTGTACCGTCTCGCTGCGGCGCAACTGCTTCCCGAGCGGTTCGTGATCCTGGGCCTCGCGCGGACGGAGCAAAGTGCCTTGGAGTTTCGACGGATGGTGCGGGACGCGCTGGCAGAGCATCTCGGCAGCGCAGGTGTGGCGAGCGGCGTCTGGCAACGCTTCGAGGCCGCTCTCGACTACGCCCGGCTTCCGTCGGGCGACGACCAGGACTACCGCCAGCTGGCTCGGCAGCTGCACGGCATCGAGCGAGATCGCGGCACCGAAGCCAATCGCATGGCCTACCTCGCCACCCCACCGAGCGCCTTCGGACCGATCCTTCGCTCGCTGGCACGCGCCGAGCTGATCCACCCGTCGGGAGGCACGCCGTGGACGCGCGTCGTGATCGAGAAGCCTTTCGGGCGCGACCTCGACTCCGCACGCCAGCTGAACCGAGGATTGGCCGGGGTGCTTGACGAGAGTCAGATCTACCGCATCGACCATTACTTGGGCAAGGAGACGGTCCAGAACATCTTGGTCTTCCGCTTCGGTAACGCTTTTCTCGAGCCACTTCTGAACCGCAAGTACGTCGATCACGTCCAGATCACCGCTGCCGAGCCGATCGGCATCGGCACGCGCGGACGCTTCTACGACAAGACGGGCGTCGTGCGCGACATCGTGCAGAACCACCTCTTGCAGCTCGTCGCGCTGACGGCCATGGAGGCGCCGCTCTCGTTCGGAGCGGACGATATCCGCGATGCCAAGCTGCACGTTCTGCGCTCGCTGCGTCCCATCTGCGAGCAGGACGTGGCTCGCTGTGTCGTCGCGGGGCAGTACGACGGCTACCGCAATGAGCGCGACGTCGCCTCGGACTCGAACACGCCGACCTACGTCGCGATCCAAGCGATGATCGACAACTGGCGCTGGCAGGGGGTGCCGTTTTACCTGCGTGCCGGCAAGAGCCTCGGGGCGAAATGCACGGAGATCGCGATTCAGTTGCAGTCGATCCCGCTGTGCCTGTTCCCTAGCGCCGAGGTCTGCGAGCGGATCCACCCCAATGTGTTCACGCTGCGGATCCAACCTGACGAAGGGATCAGGCTCAGCTTCGCCACCAAGGTGCCGGGCTACGAGACGGAGATTGGCGAAGTGACGATGGACTTCTCCTACGAGCGATCGTTCGACGAACCGCTCGAGGATGCCTATCAGAGACTGCTGCTCGACGCGATGCGCGGCGACCCGACCCTGTTCGATCGGCAGGATGCGGTCGAGCAAGCGTGGCGCTGGGTCACACCGATACTGCAGCAGCTCGAATCGAGTGGGCAGAGCCCGGTCATCTACGCACCCGAGAGCGCCGGCCCGAGGCAGGCTGACGAGCTGCTGTGGCGTGATGGCCGCGCATGGCGACCGCTGACCAACGCAGCTCTGACCGCGAAGAAGGTCTCGTCATGACCGCCTCCGGTAGCTGCTCCGGAACAGCTTCGTTCGGAATGGTCGGACTGGGCGTGATGGGCAACAATCTCGCGCTGAACATCGAACAGCACGGCATACCGATCGCCGTTTTCGACATCCGCTCTCAGCGTGTCGGCGCCTTCGTCGCCGAGCACGGCCGCCGGCAACTCAGCGGTGCGACGACGCTGCCAGAGCTGGTTCGGCTGATCGGCCGTCCGCGGCGGATCATGTTGATGGTGCCCGCGGGCGCGCCGGTGGATCGAGTACTCGAACAGCTGGTGCCGTTGCTCGAGCCGGGCGACCTCGTGATCGACGGCGGTAATTCCTATTTCAAGGACACGATGCGGCGCGAGGCGGAGCTCGCCGCGCAGCGCGTCTTTTTCCTCGGCGTTGGCGTCTCCGGCGGCGAGGAAGGTGCGAGACGCGGCCCGTCGCTGATGCCTGGCGGCGCGAAGCAGGCCTACACGCTCGTCGCGCCCGTCTTCGAGTCGATCGCCGCCCGCAGCGATGCGGGTCCTTGCGTCGCCTGGCTCGGAACGAACGGCGCGGGCCATTTCGTGAAGATGGTTCACAACGGGATAGAGTATGCCATCATGGAAGCTTATGGAGAAGGTTTTGAGATGCTCAAAGCCTCGCCCTATGGCG
>CP070706.1:1255839-1258620 GCA_020350085.1 Acidobacteriota bacterium | reverse complement strand
TGAGGGTGATTCGAGATGAGCCGCTTTCGTGTGGCGGGACCTGACGACCCATCGACCTGCGCGATCGAGCCGGGCGTGCCGGTCGAGGAGCGCGAGGTGCACGTGCTGCCGGCCGAGATGTACACGTTCCGGGCACCGGACTTGTCTGCGTTTCAGGGCAGCGTCTCGGGCATGGCCGGCCATCTGCTCTTCATCTTCAACCTCACTCGCGAGATGCGAGCCCAGCACGTCGTGGAAATCGGCTTCGGCGAAGCCAACAGCGCGCTGGCCTTTCTGCTGGCGCTCCGGGAAACGGGCGGGACGCTGACGAGCGTCGATCTCGAGCGCAGGCCACAGGCTGAAGAGCGGATCTCCGAGCTGGGACTTTCAGAACAGTGGCGCTTCATCGAGGCACCGAGCGAGACGGCCGCCGCCGAAGTCCGCCGGCTCACGCCGATCGATATCTTGATGATCGATGGCCTGCACAGCTACAAGCAGTGCCGGCTGGACTACTTCCGCTATGCTCCCTGGGTCCGCTCCGGTGGCTACGTGCTGTTTCACGACAGCCGTACGATCATGGGGGTGCGTGATTTCACCCAGCAGCTGCTCGAGCGCGGCCTCGGCGGTGTACAGCTCGATTACTGCAACGGCTTGTTCGTGTTCCAAAAGTGTGATGACGTGATCTGGTAGGCGACGAGCGTGGCAAAGCTCAAGCTGGGCCTGATTCTCGACAGGGCTTTTCACGAGGAAGGCCGCTGGGTTAGTGCGCTCACGCCGCGGCTCATCGACGAGCTGCTCGAGCGCTTCGATGTTTGCTGGATCGAGGGCCAAAGCGACTACGAGCAGCACCTCGGCAATCTCGATGCGCTCTATTCCGCCGAGCCGGGGTGGGCCGCGCCCAAGATCGAATTCTCTCGCACAGCCGCGCTCGAGGAGCGGCTGGCACGGCTTCCTTCTTACATCGCGTTCAGCGATCCTCACGCCAATAAGTGGCGCGAGCGGTATTTTCTCGACAGCGGGCTCGGCTACGTCCTCGGCTACTACTACCACCCCACGCGGTATCACTTTCGCCGGCTGCCGAGCGAGCGGCTGATTCACTTTCCGTGGGCCATCCCGGACGAGTGGCTCGGCGATGGGTTGATCCGGCTGCGGGCGCAGCCATCGATCGCCTGCTTCGGCGCCAGCCAACACGAGGCCTACACGGTTCGCAACTGGTGCAAGAGCTTCCCGTTCGTGAACGCGACGGACAACAGCGGCGTCGAGAACAAGATCATGAGCGACGATCAGTACATCGCCTGGCTCGGCACGCTCGATGCCGCGATCGCGGCCGGCTCGGACGATGCACGCTACGGGTTGACGACGCCGAAATACTTCGAAATCGCGGCGGGCGGGGCGCTGCTTTTTGCCCAACAGACCGAAGACCTCGATCGACTCGGATTTCGTCATCAGGTCAACTGCCTCGTGTTCACGCGAGACGACTTCGAGCAGCTCGCCCGCGACTACCTGGCCCACCCCGAGGACTTTCTCGAGATCCGCGAGTCAGGCCGCGAGCTGATCCGCGCCCGGCATCGGCTCTCCACGCGTCTCGATGCGCTGACGCACCACATCGTGGAAACCCGCGAGACGCTCGCCCGCGCCGGCCAGGGAACCCGCGTCGCCGTTCCGGACACCACGCCAGCCACGAGCCGTTTCCCAGAATCACCGATGAGCTCTCCTGCTCCGCCCGCTCCCGCATCATCAGTACGCTCGCAACAGTCGCCGATTCGCCCCCGGATACTATTCGTGATCGACGCGCCGGGCTGGGCGCACGATTTCAACACGCGAAACCTGGCCCGTGCCCTCGGCGAGGAGTTCGAGATCGTCGGACGCTACCAGTCGCGGTTGACGGCAGAGGACCTCGACGCCGCAGAGCTGGTGTTCGTCTACTACTGGCCGCAGGTCGAACTGTTGCGGCGGCTCGGCACCGCTTTCGAGCGCAACCGGCACAAGCTCGTCGTCGGTATCTGCTCGCACTACGAGCTCGAGGGCGAGCGACACGAGCACGGGCTCGATGTCCTGCGCAGCGACGCCCGCGCGATCTTCGTCAACAACCTGCAGCTGTTGCGCGAGTATGCCCCGCTGGTCGATCGACCCGTTTTCTATACGCCGAACGGCGTCGCGACCGATTTCTACACGCCCGATCCGGAGCCTCGGCCGGACGCGCCGATGACCGTCGGTTGGGCCGGCACTCTCAGCAGCTGGGACCACGACGCGCGTGGCTATCACACGCTGATCGTGCCGGCCGTCGAACGCGTCGAAGGTGCCGAGCTTCACACGGCGAACCGCGAAGATGAATGGCGCGACCCACCGGCTATGCGCGCCTTCTACCGCGCGCTGGATGTCTACGTTTGCGCCAGCCGTGCCGAAGGCACACCCAACCCGTGCTTGGAGGCGGCTTCTTGCGGCGTGCCGCTGCTGACGACGCGCGTCGGAAATATGCCCCAGCTCGTCCGCCACGGCGTTAACGGTCTGCTCGTCGAGCGAACGGTCGATGCTCTGGTCGCCCAGCTCGAGCTGCTGCGCGAGAGCCCCAAGCTGCGCCGCTCGATGGGAATTCGCGCACGTGCCGCGATGCGAGACTGGGACTGGCAGTACCAGGCGCAGCATTACCGGACGATGATTCGCTCCCTGCTCGAGCAGCCGCCGGCGTCCACATCGCAGCGGACGTCGGGCACGAACCGCAGCGAGCAGTCTCTGTTCCGCGCGCACGAGGACGTCTATCTCGCCAGCGCAGATCAGATGGACCACGTCGTGGCGAACGTC
>CP070706.1:1249347-1255739 GCA_020350085.1 Acidobacteriota bacterium | reverse complement strand
GCAGCCCCGGAAGACGCGAGCCGCCGCCAGTGAGATAGATCGCCTCGAGCGGAGCTTCGGTCGTCGCAAACGCCTTGACGAAATCGACGGTGCGTTGAATCTCCTGGCACAGCTCTTCGTTGACCGACACCAGGATCTGCGACACCTGTTCGCCCGAGACGCCCTCGACCGCTTCGCCCCGCTTGGCGGCCTCGGCTTGCTCGCGCGAGAGGTTGAGCTCGCGCTGAAGCGTGTCGGTGTACTGATTGCCGCCGATCGAGAAGTCGCGCCAGAACACCGACACGCCGTTGTGCAGCACCGCGATACTGGTCACGGAAGCGCCGATGTCGATGACGACGGCGGAGCTGGGCATCTCATCGTCGTAGTTGGCTTCGAAACAGTTGAGTGCGGCGAACGTGCCGACGTCCACGACGGCCGCTTCCAATCCGGCCTGGCTGATCACCGACGTGTAGTCGTCGATCCTCTCCTTGCGTGCCGCGACGAGGATCACATCCATGTTGCCGTCGCCGGCGAGCGAGGAGCCCTCGAGAACGTGATAGTCGAGTGAGACTTCATCGATGTTGAACGGAATGTACTGCTCGGCTTCCCACCGAATCTGTTCCGCCAACTCGGCCTCGCTCATCGTCGGCAGGTTGATTCGCCGAATGATGACCGAGTGGCCGGTCAGCGCCGTTGCGACGCGTTTGTTGCGTATCTTCTGTTGCGACCAGATCCGCCTCAGGGTGTCGACGACGAGCCCAGCGTCCATGATGGTCCCGTCGACGATCGCCTCCTGGGGCAACGACTCGGTCGTCAACGACTGGACTTCGTAACCGCGCGATCGGCCCAGGTCGCGCAGCTCGGCCACTTTGATCGAGCTGTCACCGATGTCGAGGCCGACGAGTTCTTTGGATCGCCCGAACAGCATCCTCACCTCCGCGCTGGCAGCGGACATGCCGGGTAGCAGGACGGTCGCATCGTGGGACACCCGAGCAGCGGCGAGCAGCTCGGTGTGAAGTGAAATGAGGTGAACCCTCCCACGGCTTTCTCCTGCGGGCGAGGGCTGTCGCGCCCACGCGCGCTGCGACCTGCCGGCTGACGGCCGGTCCCTCCTCCGCTCCACGGCGAGCCTGCCGCGCCATTTCGGGCTTCGGTGCGCGTTTCGCACCCCTCGCGCCGCGGCGGGCTCCTTCGCGGCGAATATAGGTCCCGCCCCACGCCCGGCAAGCATCGGCCGGGCTCGGCGTTCACATCCTGGGAAGCTGGCGGCACATCGCGGAGACTCGCGGGCGGCCGAGCGTGCCAGCTTGGAGCGGCTCGATGGAGCGACTCGAGAGGGCGGGGCCGAGCCGGGCTCGGCCAGCCCCGCTTCAATCGCCCCTCAGCGCGATCGCGTCGATTTCGACCAGAGCACCCTTCGGCAGCGCGGAGACTTCCACGGCGGCGCGGGCCGGCTTGTGGCTGGCGAAGACCTGCTCGTAAACCTCGTTCATCGCGCCGAACTGATCCATGCTCTCGAGATAGACGGTCGTCTTGACCACGCGATCCAGGCCGCAGCCCGCCGCCTCGAGCACGGCGGCCAAGTTGGCCAGCGCCTGGCGCGTCTGCTCGGTGACCGAGACTCCGACCATCCGGCCGGTTTCGGGGTCGATTGCGATCTGCCCCGAGCAGAACACGAGACCACCACCCACCATCGCCTGGCTGTAGGGCCCAATCGCTGCCGGAGCCGACTCCGTCGTTACCCTGCGGATCGTCATCGAAGCATCTCCCGGGGTCCGGTTCGTGCAGGCGCCTGCCCCGGCGAGCGTGATCGCCGAGGCGATCACCTCACCTGCCCTGCGACTTTCGGGCTCACGCGCTGCACTTCTGTCACCCCTTCGATCTTGCGCAGCTTCTCCATCAGCCGATCGACCTGAGCTCGGTCGGTGACCTCCGCGATGACGGAGATCATCCCGCGGCCCTGACCATCCACGTCGGCGTCGAGGTGGTGGATGTTGATCTTCTCCCGCTCGATGGTCTCGGCCACGCGGGCCAGACGGCCGGGCCGGTCCTCGGCCCTCACGCGCAAGCCGACGTGAAAGCGGTCCTCGCTGTCGCCGCGCGCCCACTGCACGTCGATCTGACGCTGGGGATCGACGAGCAGCGACTCGAGGTTCGGACAGCCGGTCGTGTGCACCGACACACCGCGGCCTCGGGTGATGTAGCCGGTGATCTCGTCACCGGGGATCGGGTTGCAGCAGCGCGCCAGCGTCACCAAGGTGTCGTCCAAGCCCCGCACGCGGACTTTGTCCCGGTGACGCGTCAGGACTTGCGACACGCGCCGCAGGATCGATGGCGGACTCGGCGGTGCCGGCTCGCGGCCCTCGGGCGCGAGCAGCCCGGCCGCTTGGCCGGGCGTGACCTTGCCGTGGCCGACGGCGGCGAGCAGGTCGTCGAACGTGGCCAGCTTCAGCTGCCTGAGCGCCTTGTCTCTGCCTTGTGCCGGCACGCTCTTGATCGTCAGCCCGAAGCGCCGCAGCTCTCTTTCGAGCATCGAGCGGCCGAGTTCCATCGCGCGCTCGCTCTCGAGGACTCGCAGAAAGGCGCGGATCTTGTGGCGCGCTCGGCCGGTGCGTACGAAGGTCAGCCAGTCGCGGTTCGGCTTGTGCTGGGGCTGGGTCAGAATCTCGACGATGTCGCCGTTTTTCAGCTCGGTCTTGAGCGGCACGAGCCGGCCGTTGATCCGGGCCCCGACGCAGCGGTGCCCGACTTCCGTGTGAATCGCGTAGGCGAAGTCGACGGGTGTGGCCCCGCGAGGAAAGGTCAGAACCTTGCCCTGCGGGGTGAATACGTGCACTTCCTCGGGAAACAGGTCGATCTTGAAGTATCTGACGAATTCGCGCGAGTCCTGGACGTCCTTCTGCAGCTCCATCACCTGGCGCAGCCACTTGACCGACTCCATTTCGTGGTCGGTCATCTTTCCCTGCTCCTTGTATCGCCAGTGTGCGGCGATGCCGAACTCGGCCAGCTCGTGCATCTTCCAATCGCGGATCTGCACCTCGAACGGATGCCCTTTCTCGGACATCACCGTGGTGTGTAACGATTGATACAGATTCGCCTTCGGCATCGCGATGTAGTCCTTGATCCTGCCGGGTACGGGGTGCCAGACCGAGTGCACGATCCCGAGCGCGCCGTAGCAGTCCTTGACGCTTTCGGTGATCACGCGCAGCGCGATGATGTCGTAGACCTGCTCGATCGTGAGGTCCTGCTCCTCCATCTTTCGGTGAATCGAGTAGATGCTCTTGATGCGGCCGCTGATCTCGGCGTTGATGCCGTGCTCCTCGAGCTTCCCGCGCAATTGCGTGGTGATCTCTTCGATCAGCGCGTCGGACTCGGCCCGCATGTCCCGCAGCCGCCGCTCGAGCGTGCGGAACGCCTCCGGTTCGACGTAGCGAAGCGACAGATCCTCGAGCTCGGAGCGGATCACGCCGAGCCCGAGCCGGTGGGCGAGCGGGACGTAGATCTCGAGCGTCTCTTGCGCGATGCGGTGCTGCTTTCGCTGTTCGAGGGCGTGGAGCGTGCGCATGTTGTGCAAGCGGTCGGCCAGCTTGACCAGGATGACTCTGATGTCCCCCACCATCGCCAGGACCATCTTGCGCAGGTTCTCGGCCTGGCGGTCCGCTTCGGAGGCGAACTCGAGACGCTTGAGCTTGGTCACACCATCGACGAGGCCGGTGACCTCGGAACCGAACTTGTCCTCGACCTCGTGAAGGGTCGCGGTCGGGTCCTCCGAGTCCTCGACGGTGTCGTGCAGCAGCCCGGTAGCGACCGTCGGCAGGTCGAGCCGCAGCTCGGCCAGGATGAAGGCGACCGCCAGCGGATGCGTGAGATACGGCTCGCCCGTCTTTCGCAGCTGGCCCTTGTGCACCATCGCGCTGAAGACATACGCCCGCCGAAGCATGTCGAGGTCTGCTTCGGGACGATCACGCTCGACGCGTTCTTGAATGTCTTCAAAACGGATCACAGTCGCCGGCCGCAGGCGGTGCGCGCCCTGGAATCACGATCGTTTGGAGTCATTATGACGCGACGCCGCGGCGAAACGCCACGCCGCCCCGCTTGCGATGATACGAGCAACGGACCGGCAGACGGATGGAACGGCCGGTGGCGGTGTTAGTGGGCCCGGCGCACGGCGCGCTTGCGAGCCCGCTCCGCAGCCCCCTTTGCAGCAGGTTCCCGGCGGAAGATCGACTGCCAGAGCAAGAGCACCGGACTGGCGACGTAGATCGACGAGTAGGTCCCGATCACGATGCCGATCAGCAATACGAACGCGAACGGTCGGATCACGGGACCGCCGAACAGGAACAGAGACGCCACGACGATCCACGTCGTCAGCGACGTGATCAGCGTCCGCGACAGGCACTGGTTGATCGAGCCGTTGATCACGTGCTCCAGCTTTCCCGTGCCCCGCTGCCCCATGTTCTCGCGCACGCGGTCGAACACGACGATCGTGTCGTTGACCGAGTAGCCAACCAGCGTCAGAAATGCCGCGACGACCGGCAGATTAGCTTCCATGCCGACGAGCGAGAACGCGCCCAGCGTCAACACGGCGTCGTGCGCGACGGCCACGATCGCTCCGAGGCCCCACTGGAACTGAAAGCGGATCCAGATGTAGAGCAGCATTCCGCCCAGCGCGCCGAGAATGGCCCCGAACGCCTTGTTGCGCATCTCGGCGGAGATCGACGCCTCGATGAACTCCTGGCCCCGCAGCGCGAACGGGCCGACGAACGACTGCTCGCGAAGATAGCGCGTCGCTTGCTCGGACAGATCGAGTTCCGCGAGCTGCTCGAGGTTGTTGAAAAGCCCGCCGTGGGTGCGCCGCCAATCGACCACGAGGCGTGCCGCGGCCGCCGCCTCAGCGTCGTCCAGACCGGCGCCCTCGCGCAGCACGCGGGTCAAGCTCGTCTCGTCGGTGACGTTCAGATCGAGCTTGCCGGCCTCGAGGTTGGCGCGCACTTCGGCGCCACGAAGAGCGTTGGTGATCCTCGTCGTCAGATCGCGCCCGGACAGCGGATCGCCCCCCTCCTCGACCTCATCGGGCAACGCGACGCGTATGATCAGGTCCTCGCCAACGACCCCCGCGACGGTTCCCTCGAACGCGGTTCTAATCGTGTCCGCGGTCAGCGTCGAGGTCGTCACCGACACGCCGGGGAGCCCTGCGTCTGCGAGCCGGCCGCGGACTTCATTCAGATCCGGCGGCTCGACGAAACGCAGGATCACCTCCGCCCCGCCGGCGAACTCCACGCCGCGGTTTATCCCTCGCGTGACCAGGACTGCGATCGACAGCGCCACGAGCACGACGGATATCGAAACCCAGACCCAGCGGACCCTCATGAAATCGATGTTGGTGTCACCGATGATGCGCATCGCCTATCCCCCGGGTCAGATCGAAAGATTCTCGGCGGCTCGATCTCCGAGCGCGAGATCGAACAGCACTCTGCTGACGAAGATCGCGGTGAACATCGACGCGAGGATCCCGATGCTCAGCGTCACCGCGAAGCCGCGCACCGGCCCGGTGCCGTAGTTGAACAGAAAGATGGCCGCGATCAGCGTCGTGATGTTGGCATCGATGATGGCCGACAGCGCCTTGGAAAAGCCACCGTCGAGAGCTCCTCGGATGGTCTTGCCGGCGCGGATCTCCTCGCGTATCCGCTCGAAGATGAGCACGTTCGCGTCGACCGCCATGCCGACCGTCAAGATGAAGCCGGCGATCCCGGGCAGCGTCAGCGTCGCGTCCGGCAGCGTCGCCATGGCGGCGGCGACGATGACGAGGTTCATGACGAGCGCCACGATCGCATTGATGCCGGACAGACGGTAGTAGATGATCATGAACGCCAAAACGAACACGAAGCCGATCGCGATCGCCCGCACGCCGGAGAGGATCGAATCGCGCCCGAGCGAGGGCCCGACCGTGCGCTCTTCGATCGTATGCACCCGCGCGGGAAGCGCGCCGGAGCGAAGCGCCAGAGCGAGATCGTCGGCCTCCTCGCGGGTGAAGGTGCCCTCGATTTGACCTTGTCCCGGGATCTCCGAGCGGATCACCGGCGCGGTGAAGATCTTCTCGTCGAGCACGACGGGCATCAGCCGGTTGATGTTCTCGCGCGTGAAGCGTGCGAAGCGATCGACCGCCGTCGCCTTGAGACTGAACGAAACGACGATGTCGCCCCACTGCCCACTGGACGGCCGCGCGTCCTGCAGATCGGTGCCGGTGGCGACCGAGGTGCGCTCGACGGCCATCCACTCGACCGTCTCGCGCTCACCGGTCTGCTCGTTCTTTCTGAGCACCGGCAAGATCTCGACGGCGGGCGGCAGCTGTCCGCCGAGCGCGCCGAGCGTCTGCTCGCGCGTCAGCCCGCGGAACGGGCCGGAGCCGTCCG
>CP070706.1:1246216-1249247 GCA_020350085.1 Acidobacteriota bacterium | reverse complement strand
TTCCGAGCGCGGCGCGAGGATGCCGACATCGGGCCAGCAGCCGCTGCTCGGATCGGCTGCTGAAGACGCGTCGGCGATCCAAGCCGCGGTCGCTGTGGCTGATCCCGAGCAAGCCCTCGAGACGCTCGCGCGAGACGTCGTCGGAGAGTGCCGCCGCTGCCGGCTCTGCCAGGCGCGGAGCCGCGTCGTCTTCGGCGTGGGCGATCCCAGGGCCGAGCTGATGTTCGTCGGCGAAGGGCCGGGCGCCGATGAGGACCGGCAGGGCGAGCCGTTCGTCGGTCGTGCCGGTCAGCTTCTCGACAAGATCATCGCCGCGATGGGTCTGACACGCCCCGAGGTCTACATCGGCAACGTCGTCAAGTGCCGCCCGCCCGAAAACCGCGCACCGATGCCCGACGAGGCCGCGACGTGCATGCCGTTTCTCGCGGCGCAGATCGCCATCATTCGCCCGCGCGTCATCGTCGCGCTCGGACGCGTCGCTGTCGAAGCGCTGATCGGAGACGCCGTGCGCTCGATGTCGAGCGCGAGACAGCGCTGGTTCGACTTCGACGGCATCCCGATCAAGCCGACCTATCACCCCGCTTACCTGCTGCGCAATCCGGCGGCAAAGAGGCCGGTCTGGGACGACATGCAGGAAGTGATGTCGCGCTTGGCGGAGCGATGATGCGGACCGATCTGCACGCCTGCCGGCCATGAAGACCGCGCTGTGGGCCGGCCTGGTCCTGATCGTGATCGTGTTGCTGCTCGTCGCTTTGCAGATCGACGATTGGAGCCGTGATCTGACGACCAACACGGCCGAGACGGACGCGAGGGCCAGCGATCCTCGCCTGCGTCCTCGGGAAAGCTCGCACGAGTCGGCCGAGCTGTCCCGGATCATTCGCCAGGCGGTCGAGAAGCTTCCCGGGTGGAGCTTTCGGGCCGAGCTCGTCGACCGACGCCGCAGGACGCTACAGTACGTGCGCAAGACGCGCTGGCTCGGCTTCGAAGACGACGTGACCGTGCGCATCATCGATCTCGGGGATCGGCGTCGCGTGCACGTGGCCTCCGCCTCGCGCGTCGGACGGGGAGACCTGGGTCAAAACCCGCGCAACATCGCTGAGCTGATGACCGCCCTCACCGTCGAGCTCGACCAGGCCCCCTGACCTCTCGACGACGCGGCCATGGGAGACGTCGTCGGCCGCTCGATCAGCGAATGGCGATCTGCAGTGGCTCGAAGATCGTCTCGAGCGTCCTGTTCGACGTGTCCCGCGCCGTGGCGCGTTCGAACGCCAGCGAGGCCGTCCCCGGCGCGACCGCGCGGAACTGCAGCCGGCACAGCTCGCCGAAACCGCTCACACCTGCACGATCGCCCAGACGAGAGAGGCCGACGACGATCGTGTCCGCACTCTCGCGCGGCGCGGCCAGAAACGCCGTCGCATGGCCGTCGGCGGCGAGAAACGATCCTTCTTCCGCTGCGAGCAACACGAGCCGCTGCCGGTCGTAGGACAGGTGAAACGGAACGCTGGCCACGCTCTGATTCGACTCGATCATCACGCGCACGGTGAGCACGTCGCCGACCGCGGCCTCGGGCGGCGTGGGCGCGAGCCAGACTCTCGACGACGGCTCGCGGTCACCTGGCTCGGGCTGCTCAGGCGTAGCGTTCGGCGGCGACGCGCTCTCGTCGGCCTCCGCGGGGTTCTCGTCCCGAGCCTCTGCCGGCGGCTCGAGCGGTCGGGGCGGGGGCCCTCGATCGGCGGGCTCCGCCGACGCGGGAGAGCCGAACACGAGCCCCGCACCGGGCGGTGCGCCCGCGGACGGGATGCCGGACGCACGCCGCGATCCGGGAGCGGACGGGATCGCGCCCGCGGCGGGCGCTGCCGCCGCCGGTTCGTTTGCGGCACGCTCTGGAGCTTGCTCGGGGGCTTCGCCAACGAGACCGGATGGAGCGTCCGCGGCGGTCTGCGCCGGGTCCGCAGTGGGCGCGGTGGGCGACGTGGACGTCGAGGGGCTCTTAGGCACAGCTGATGCGGCCGCGACCTCGGGCGCCGCGTCTTCAGCCCCCGGGGCTGGGGCGGCGGGCGCTGACTCGGCCGGTGGGGCGGCATCCCTGCGACCGGGGTTCGAAACGTCCGCTCTTTCGGCGGAAGTCACCGACGCGCAGGAACCCGTCAGGAGCAGGGCCAACAGCAAGGCAGGCCAGAAGGCAGAGCCGGCCGCGGCGCCGCGCGAAACCGCCCCCTCAGGCACCGGCAGGCAGCCTCTCATCCGATGCACGATCTCGCAACGCCCGCATGTGGTTGACGAGATCCCACTTCCATTTGTCCGTGAACTTGCTCGACTCGTCACCGGGCATGCGGCCGTGGCCGAAGGCGATGACGAAGTACCATTCGCCGTCACTGCGCGCCTCCTGAAGCTGCGCCTCGGTCAGATCGGGCATCTGCAGGTCCAGCCGCGCGACGAGGTCACCCGTCCCGTCACCAGCCTCGCCGTGGCACATACTGCACTGCGAGTTGAACAGCACGCGACCTTGCTCGAGCGATTCCGGATCGGAAGGGATCGGATTGACGCGGCTCTTCTCTTCGTCCGGAACGTCGAGCGGCACGTCCCAACGCGGCACGTTCGACAAGTCGACGGCCGGCGGCTCCTGACTCGTCCCGCCGGCGCAAGCGGCGGCTCCCACGAAGAGCGCGAGCAGCGCGAACAAGCTCGGGGTGAGACGCATGGCGACATCTCCTCAGGCTCTCGTCGAAAACGGCGAGCCTCTCGGCCGACGCCACCGATGAAACCACTCCACACACTCGAAGCGGCCCGGCGCCGACCGCTCGGCGGGGGGGGCAGAGACGACCGCCACCCGCCCTCACCAGACATGATACAAGCTAGCGATGGTGCTGCGAACAAGCCGGCTCAGCTCCCGGGTGGGCCGCCAGGTCCGGTCTCGAGCCCGTCCTCGAGTCCGTCGAGATGCTCCAGGATCTCTCGCACCTTCTGCGCATCCGGGCCCTCGGGCTCGAGTGCCAGCGCCTGACGAAAGGCTCCGCGCGCGCTCTCGACG
>CP070706.1:1243219-1246116 GCA_020350085.1 Acidobacteriota bacterium | reverse complement strand
CGCCGACCGAGTCGACGTGTCAGCTTGATCCTCATGGCAGCTCCTTTAGGGCCCATTCTTTGGCCTCCGGCGGGCCGTCGATGGCCATGCCGGGGAACCCTGCCGAGTCCCTCGGCATTGTTAGCAACCGCACGTCCGCGCTGGATCAATACGGAACATCTCGAAATCATTCGAACCGAATATAGGTTCGCAAATGAGTCAAAGGGAAGTGTGTCAATACCTTACGCCAGAAAACATCTTGTTAGTCCGATCGTTCTTTTCGGAAGTCGGCCTGGGCTCTGGAGCGGGCCGAGCGCCTCGCTAGAGCGTCAATCCGTTGACGCCTCGGCCGGTGGGCCGCTCCGTCCCGAGAGGGTCAGCGGCCTCATGGACCGTCCGCGGGGCCGGGGCCTGCGCTCTGCTCGAACCACGGGCGTTTGCGGCTGACCGCGCGAGCGCGCGGGAGTTTTTCGGCGTTCGGCTGACTCTCTCTGGAGAAAGCCGGAACCCGGCGCATGGGCGAGGATCCCGCGGGGCCTCGAGACCGGAACGAGATATGAGTTCCTCCCCGATCCACTACGACCTGCGCAGCCGACCCTACGTCGAGTGGTTGAGCTTCCTCAGCGCCGCGGGTGGAGATGCCCCCGAATTAGGACCAACGGCTAGGTGACGATCTCCGCTTCGTGAACTCCTTGCTCGACGACCAAACGGCTCAGGAATTCCTGAGCCGTCTGGTCGTCGAGCGATGGCTCGGGATGACGATGGAGTCTCGAGGACCCCATCGATTCGATGCCAACGTCGTGCTTTTGTTGCAGGACGAGACCCTCAGCGAGATCCTTCCGCGGATGCGGCCCAGTCTGCCCGGCGCCCGAAAAGGAGACGGCGTCGCCAGAGTCGTTCGGTGTCAGAAGATCCCGCCGACGGTGCGCCCGCGTACCTTCCGGGTCGATGGCGCCTGGAGCTAGTCACGCTCGAGGCGCGCGGCGATCAGGGGCAGCTGGTGCCGTCGGGACGGGGTGCGTCCGTTCCGTCGCCAGCCGGCCCTGCTCCGAAGCAGTTCTCGAGTAGAGCCAAGTAGTAGAGAGTCTCGCCGGCCGGCGGCGTCTGCTCGTCGTTCGCCTCGGGTGTTGCCAGCCCGGCCGCGAGACAGGCGTGATCGTAGTCGCTCCAAAGCGACGATGGAATCGATCCTCGGTCGAGCCGGTAGCTCGTGGCCGCACCGCTTCCATCCGGGCTCCAGTGGAGCGTTTCGGCCTCGAGGTGGAGATCGCTCGCCTCACCAGGACGGTCGAAAACCAGCGGGTCGAGCGGCGCACAGTCGTTCTCGTCGACGAGGCCGTCGTCATCGTCGTCGGGATCCGAATCGTTGTCGAGCCCGTCACCGTCGGCATCGGGATCGCACTCGTTACCCTGCCCGTCGCCGTCGGCATCGCGCTGGAGCCGGTTCGCGATCGTCGGGCAGTTGTCCTCGGTGTCGATCGCCCCGTCATCGTCCGAGTCGAGCCGCGCGGCGGTGGCGTACCAGACGTCCTGCTGCCCATCGCGCGTATCGGTCCAAACCGCGTAGAGATCGCCGTCGCGTGAGTCGATGCTGATGTACTCGCCGATCAGTCCGGCCGCGATGGTCTGTCCCGCGGCGGGACTCGACGGCTGCGTGCTCACGCGAACGTTCGGCGTGAAGCTCTGCCCACCGTCGAACGAACGGGCGAGGTATGCGTGCCAGTCGAGGTTGTTCGGATCGTCTCGACGATCGAGCCAGATCACGGCCACGTTGCCCTGCTCATCGACCACGAGCCAAGGATGAAACTGATCGGCTCCGTTATCGATCGGGTCGTCGTTGATGCGCAGCGGCTCGCTCCAGCTCGCTCCCTGGTCGGTCGAGCTGCGCAGAAAGATGTCCGTGTCACCACCCGGTTCGCGCCGATCGATGTAAGCGACGTAGATCGTCCCGCGTCGCGGGCCTTCCGTGACGTCCGCCATCATCGCTGGATAAGCGAGCACGTCGACCCCGCCGTTGAGCGGCTCGTTGGTGATCAAGAGCGGCGTGATCGTGCGGTCCGTGCCCCACGTGACGCCGGCATCGGCGGAGCTGTCGAAGCGCAGCTCGCTGGCGCCGAAGTCGATCCACCCGATGTAGACCTGCCCCTGGGGTCCGACCGCCGGCACCGGCCACTGAACCGAGCCGCCGTTGCTGACCTGGCGGAAGCGCTCGAAAGACGCTCCACCGTTGGTGGAGCGACAGGTGCGGATGCCGCCGAACACGTCGTACCAAGCGAGGTGGACGTACCCGTCGGTGCCGCCCCCGCTGCGGTCGCAGGCGATCATCTGCTTGTCCAGCAATCCAAACTGCGAGGTTACGGCATCGACCGGATCGGCCCAGCTGTCGCCGCCGTCGGTAGACTTGAAGACCGAGATCGCCACGCCCGCCAGTGCCGTACCGTTCGATAGCGACAGCACGTGCGCGTAGAAGCTCCCGCTCGAGTCGGCACAGATGCCGGGGTCCGAGGCCCGCGGATAGGCCGCATCGCTAAACAGCGTGTCCGTCCAGCTCTGGCCCGCATCGTGCGACGTGCCGACGCCGACGCGACGGTAGCCGAGACGAAAGTCTCGCCAGACAGCAACGACGTTCGTCTTGTCGGTCGGATTGACGGCGAGCTGCTCTTCGTTGTGGATCTCCGACGTGCCGTCGGTGTTCAGCTTGACGTTCTCGGTGACATCGGCCGCAAGAGTCGTCGCCATCGAGGCGACGAGCAACATCACGGAAATCTCGAACCAGCGCATGGCAGCCCCCTCGGGATCGGTAGCCATATACGCCGTTCAGGGTCTGATTTGAACCCGGCTGCGACAGATCGTGGCCTCAGTAAGCCGCACGAGGAGCAGCTCAAACAAAGTGAGGTGATCCCTCAACGGTGCGGTGT
>CP070706.1:1233755-1243119 GCA_020350085.1 Acidobacteriota bacterium | reverse complement strand
CCGCCCCAGACGATCATCTCGGCGCCGGTCCAGACCGCCGTCGCGAACCGCCGGGGATCTGGGACGTCATCGAGCGAGCGGTTGTTCCACAAGCCATCCGTGCATCCGCCGTCGTCGATTTCGGGCAGCGAAGACGAATCGCCCGCGCTGGCGCTGAAGCTGTCGAGCGAGAGCGTGGGAGCGGTCTCGCTCCACCACTCGTCCCAGGTCCGCGGCTCTCCCGCGAAGTCGAGACGCAGCCGCTCGTCCGCGGCGAACAAGCGGCGGGCAAGCCGGTTCGCTACGGCGCGCCGGACGAGCGTTTCCTTGATCAGGAACGCGTCGTTCCCGAGCGCCGCGAACAGCCGTTTCAACCGCTCGGGCAAACGCGTGTCGCGCGCGATGCGTGTGAGCTCCTTGTCGAGCAGATCGTCGGTGACCGGAGCGTTCCAGAACCGCTCGAGTGCGATCGACAGGCGCGGTCCCTCCTCCGCCACGCGTCGCAGCACCGAAGCCGGAACGGCTTGCTCGAACACGGTCGTCGCGCCCTGTCGATGCTCGTGGTACAAGCGCTCGATGGACGCGTGAGCCTCGATGCGCTGCTCGATCGACAGCTCCCGGGCGTGCAGCGCGGAGGCCGATGAGAGTGAAAGCGCCATCGCGAGAACGGCGACCGGAAGCCGAATAGAACCCTGGGTGACGCGCATCGAGCGGCTCCTTCCCCGCGAACGACGGCAGGCGAGCCCGAGTCTGCGCACGCCAATCGCCGCCGGCCGCGTTACTGCTCTGCACGAGAGCACACACACTCCCGCGGCGGCGAGCCGCGGGCAACCTCGTCGGGCAGCGCATCCTGGCCCAAAATACCGCCGCTTCACTGAAGAGCCAGTCCTCTTCTTCCCTGGACGGGCACGTAGACGATCTGAGCGGTCGAGATCGTCGCGCCCGTTGTCTGCTGTGCTTGCGCGAAATGGGGTCTTTACCTCATATCGTCGTCCTTCGCGCCGCAGTGCAGTAGAGTCCTGCTCGCTGCCGATATCCCAGACCCAACTTCGGACCGAGAGGAGCGAAAACCGTGAGCTTGCGTCGCGCGCTCTGTGCGAACTCTGTGCGGTCTAGGCGCCACGAGAGGAGCCGATACCGAACATAGGGCGTTTCGCGGTACGTTCTCACCGATGCGCCAAGCGATGGTGTCTCTGATCGTCCTCATCCTGCTCGCGAACCGATTCGCGGCGACCGAGGTGCCGCCGATCGAGCTCCTGGTCGAGCGAGGTCCCGGGCCCGGGGACGTCTGGCTCCGTTGGACCGGCGGCGATCCGACCTTCGAGGTCTTCCGATCCGCTGATCCAGCCAACGTCGAGAAGCCGGCCAACGAGATCGGCGAAACGCTCGGACGGACCTTCGTTGACACGCCGCCGCCGGGCGACCTGTCTTGCTATCGCATCGGCTCGCGAATGCCGACGGTCCCCGAAGCGGTGACGATCGAGCTGCTGCGACCCAACGACGATGCGATCGGCCGGCCGCTCCCTGTCGCCGCACACTGGAACACCGGTCGGCCCTCCGCGAGCCAACCAGGATGGGATCCGGACTTCGTGATGGACTACCTCGAGGCTGGCGAGTACGTCATTCCCGGGGTCTATCTGCGCCGACCGACGGTCGAGCGCGAGCCGGCGAGCTACTACGAGACGCTCTCACGCGCCCGCGCGCTGGGGGTGCCGTTTTCCGTCGTGTTCACCCAGTGGGACCGGCCGTTTAGCGACGATCCGCGCTACGCAGGCTTGCCGCCCGCCGACAACCCGAACGTGATCGATGCTGCCGACGGTACGACGATCATCTATAAGACCGATCCCGAAGGACCGCTCGAGCGCTGGCAGGAGGTCGGTGCCGAGTGGGCGCAGCTGCCCGCCGTCGACGACATGATCGCGGCCTATCCAGACCCGCCGCTCGTTTTGTGGGTCAACAACTTCGAGCATCCGCGTCTGCTGTGGGGCGAGGCAGAGACGTCGTGGCGCTTCGTCGAGAACCACGGCACGGCGACCAGCGATGAGGACAAGCGTCGCTTCGTGGGCGAAGGTTGGATCGAAAGAGACGCTGCGCTGTTTCAGTCGTTGAAAAACGAGCTTCCCGTCGCGTGGCAACAAGTTTCGATCCCCATCTGCTACACGGCGTTCGGGCGTGGCAAGTACGGCTCCTGGAGCGGTTGGGACAGCAAGAGCTTGCACGTGCCGGGCCGCTTCTCGCCCTGGCCGCTGGCGGTCAACGGCTCACCGAGCTACTACGTGTTCGAGGACCCGAATGTCCACAAGGAGACCGACTATCAGGCGAACTCCCCGCAAGCGGTGGGCTCGAACTGGCAGTTCATGCTCTCCGAGGCGTTTCGGGACAACGAAGACTACTTCTGGGAGTACTCGATCTACGACGGTGGAACGGCGCGTCACAACTGGTATCGCTACATCAAGGTCCAGCTCTACGACGAGGCCCGCTATAAGGGCTACGTTCGCTACGGGCTGTGGATGAGTCGGCCGAGAATCATTCGCGAGTTCCGTAAGTCGAACCAGGATCGCGAACCGTACGTCTCGTATTGGGAAGCGCTGCTCGAGGCGGTGCGTGAGGTTCACGAGGATCCGGACCTCGAGCGCTTCTGGCGCCACGGGAGGCTGATCGTCAACGATGCTCATCCTCATCATTGGCAGAAGAACCTGGTACCGGGCTATACGGACGACGACGTCGACAGGAACTTCATTCTCGATGCGGACATCAATCCGCCACGGCCCTGGGCCAACGACACGGAGATTGCCGTCTGGGCGCTCGCGCTGGTTCTCGGCGAAACGCCGCATCGCGAGTGGCTGCTGTTCGCATACTCGCCGCTTCGCGATCGAGACTCGGTGATGGTGTCGATCCCAGGCTACGGAGACGTTCTCGTCAACGTCCCGCGCGGTAGCGGCCGTTTCTGGTGGTTCACCGAGTAGGACCGCTCGAAGTATCCCAAGAGTTGCACATTGTTCGACGTTGTTCGTCTTCTGTTATGTTCTCGAGCCCGGCGTTCACGGACAACGCTTTTTGTACAATGGTGTCGTTCTTCGTCCGGGGAGGTCACATGTCCAGGCATCGCAGTCTTTCGCCAGTATCCGTGTTGTTCACGTTCTTCGTTGTCGGCGCCATCGCGGCCGCACCGTTCTCATCGCCGGCTCTCGCGCGAGAAGAGGTCTCTCGCCGAAGCGACGGTCGTGACGCGTGGCGATGGAGCGAGCGCACGGCGAGCCGCTCGCGAGCGCTCGAAACGACAGGAACGCCGTCCAGCGAACAGGCGTCGCTGCCATCGCAGCTCGTCATCGAGCCTCCCGAAGAGCTTTCGGGACTGCTCGAGGGTGCGCTCGTCGCCCGCGACGCGGATGGGATTCCGCACCTGTTTGCCCTCAACGAGCGCGATCTGTACTTCGTGCAAGGCTGGGTCCACGCGAGTGACCGGCTGTTTCAGATGGACCTGACGCGACGGCAGATCAGCGGCACGCTGTCGGAGATGTTGGGGCCGTCCCAACTCGGAAGCGACGTTCAGGCGCGCACGATCGGCATGCGTCGGGCGGCCGTCCGCTCGCTCGAGGCTCTGTCGAGCGAGACGAGAGCCGCGCTCGTTGCCTACGCCAAGGGAGTCAACGCCTGGGTGGCGCGTCACACGCTTCCGCTCGAGTATGGTTTGCTCGAGCTCTCCGGCTTCGAGCCGTGGACACCGGTCGACAGCGTCGTCATCGGCAAGGCGATCGCGTTCAGTCTCTCGTTCGATCTCGACATCGAGTTGACGCAACGGCTCGCCGCGTATCAGGCCGCCGGCATGGCAGGCGGATTCGACGGGTTGGCGCTTTTCTCGCAGGACGTGTTTCGCAGTGCGCCGTTCGATCCGGCCTCGACCGTACCCGATGCGACGGCGACGAGCGGTCTTTCGTCAATGAACCCATTCGGTCTGCCGGCTCAAGGACCGCCGATCGGCACGCAGCTTTCCCCCGAGACGATCGAGCTTGCCGGGAAGTACCTCGAAAGGGCGCGCCAGGTGCCGATGCTCCGTTCGGCGCTGTCTCCCAGGGAACGGATCGCGGGAAGTAACGAATGGGCCGTCAGCGGCGCGCTGACGCAGAGCGGCCGGCCGCTGATCGCTAACGATCCGCATCTGTCGCTCGGCACGCCCGCGACGTTCTACCAGATGCACCTTTCGGCCGGCAGGGAGCTCGACGTCATCGGAAGCAGCTTTGCCGGCGTACCGTTCATCGTGCTCGGCCAGAATCCGTTCGTCACCTGGGGTGCGACGACCAACCCACTCGACGTCACCGACACATATCAAGAAAAGATCGTCTTCGATCCGAGCTCGCAGAGCATGCTCTCGACGATCTACCTCGGCCAGCCAGAGCACGTCATTCCGCTGCCGCAGCTGTATCGCTACAATTCTTTCGACGGCCAGTTCGACAATCTGATCGACGCGCCTCCCGGCGGCACCGTCGGCAACATCGACATCCCCGCCGCCACACTCATCGTTCCGCGGCGCAACATGGGGCCGATCGTCGCGCTCGATGTCGATCCTCAGACCGGTAGCGGATTTGCGCTGAGCGTGCAGTACACCGGTTTTTCGGCAACGCGCGAGCTCGACACGTTCCGTCTGTGGAACAAGGCGCGCAACTTGGACGATTTTCGCGCGGGGCTGCAGCTGTTCGACTTCGGCTCACAGAACTGGGTCTACGGCGACATCGAAGGCAACATCGCCTACTTCACTAGCGCGGAGCTGCCCCTTCGCGAGGACCTGCAGGCCAACACTGTCAACGGGCTGCCGCCGTATTTCATCCGCAACGGTACGGGGGGCAACGAGTGGCTCGCACTGAGCGATTCCCAGCCGGGGCAGGCGGTCCCGTACGAAATCTTGCCGTTCGGCGAGATGCCCCAGGTGATCAATCCGCCTGCGGGCTGGTTCGTCAACGCCAACAACGATCCGGCCGGCACGACGCTCGACAACGACCCGCTCAATCAGCTTCGACCGGGAGGTGGCCTGTACTACCTCAACCCGGGCTATGCGATCGGAACGCGCGCAGGAAGGATCACGCAGGCGCTCAGAGAGCGGCTCGCCGCCGGTCCGGTCACGGCGGACGACATGGCCGCGATCCAGGCCGATGTCGTGCTGCTCGATGCGCAGGCGTTCGTCCCGTACATCTTGGCCGCGTTCGACCACGCCGGCGCATCCGGAGCCGACCCCGCCCTGGCGGTGTTCGCCGCAGAAGCGCGCATCGCCGAAGCGGTCGGACGGCTCGCGAACTGGAACTACACGACGCCGACCGGCGTCGATCAAGGCTACGACGCGAGCGACGTCGCCGGCGCCACGTCCCCGCCCGACGACGACGAGATCGCCGCCAGCATCGCCGCCACGATCTTCTCGGTCTGGCGCGGTCAGATGATCCGCAACACCGTCGACGTGACGCTCTCGCGGCTCGGTCTCGATGGGCCGGGTAGCAGCCAGGCGATGACGGCGCTGAGAAACCTGCTCGACAGCTTCGAGACGCAGCTCGGCTTCGGCGTTTCGGGGGTCGACTTTATCAAGGGACCCGAAGGCGCAAGCCTGCCGGCGGATCGGATCGCGCGGCGCGACGCGCTGATTCTGCAGAGCCTCGCCGACGCGCTCGACCTTCTCGCCGACGAGCCGTTCGCACCGGCGTTCGACTTCTCGACCAGTCAAGACGACTACCGCTGGGGCAGGCTGCACCGCATCGTGTTCCGACATCCCCTCGGCGGGATGCTGAGCGTCCCGCCGGCCGGCGGCGCCTTCCCGCCGCCGTTCGACGACCTGCCGGGCGTTCCGGTCGACGGTGGGTTCGGCGTCGTCGACGCCTCGAGCCATTCCTCACGCGCGGCCAACGCCGGAGCCTTCATGTACGGCGGCGGTCCGGTGCGCCGCTACGTCGGGCAGCCCGGCACGACGCGCGGCAGCATCGACGGTCAAACAGCCCTGCCGGGCGGCTCGAGCGGCGATGTCACCAGCCCGTTCTACTTCAACCTGCTCGGCCGGTGGCTGACGAACGACGCCCACCCGGTGCGCCAGAGCGTTGGGGCGATCGCGGCCGATCTGTACCAGGTCGAGGTGTTCATCCCCTACGCCGGTTACCGGCTGCCGGTGGACGTTTCGCCGGCCCGTCGCAACCGCTCCCCGCGCTGAAGCGGAGGACGAGGCGGGCCACCGCGGGCCCGCCTCGTCGTCATTGTTTAGCTGGATTCTCGCTCATAGATCTCGGCGATCGCGAAGGTTCGAAGCCCGCTCGCGGAGCCTTTTTTGTCCGGTCCGTGGCGGGTTTCCCGGTGGCCTTTCGTAGTCCCAGGCGAAGCGCCATTGCGACCACTCGCGCGGAGGATGAGAGATGACGAAGAGAATCGCCTTTTTCGCCTACGGAGCAGCCTGTTACATCATGTTTCTCGGGACGTTTCTGTACGCCATCGGGTGGGTCGGGAACCTGTTCGTGCCGACCCGGCTGGACGGGCCGCGGACGGCCTCGTTCGGGTTCGCCCTGCTGATCGACCTGGGGCTGCTGACCCTGTTCGCCGTGCAGCACAGCGGCATGGCGCGGCAGGGTTTCAAGCGCGTCTGGACCCGGATCGTGCCGAACGAAATCGAGCGCAGCACGTACGTGCTGTTCACCAACATCGCCTTGATCCTGATGTTCGCGCTCTGGCAGCCACTGGGCGGTGCGGTGTGGAACGTCGAGGATCCCGTCGGCCAGACGGTGCTCTACGCGCTGTTCGCCTTCGGCTGGGGCCTGGTGCTCGTCAGCACGTTCCTGCTCGACCACTTCTCGTTGTTTGGCCTGCGGCAGGTGTGGGCTCAGCTGATCGGCTGCAAGACGCCCGCGGCCTCGTTCGTCACGCCCGGGCCGTACCGCATGGTGCGCCACCCACTGTACCTCGGCTTCCTGCTCGCGTTCTGGGCGACGCCGACGATGACCGTCGCGCACCTCGTGTTCGCGGTGATGACGACCGGCTACATCCTGGTTGCGATCCAGCTCGAAGAGCGCGACCTGATCGCCGAGTACGGCGAGCGCTATCGCGAGTACCGCCGGCGCGTGCCGATGCTGATCCCGTCGCTCGGACGCTCGTCCGCCGGCAGCCGGATCAGCGACGCGGCCTGATCGCATCTGCTACGGGCGCCGGCGGGGTGTCCCCGGCGCCGCTTCCTGCCGCCGAGCGAGGAGACGACGATGAACGCCATGACGATGACCGATACGCGCGCAACGCCCAGAGCACGTCAGGCCGCCCGCCTGCTTCGCCGCGTCGGAGCCGTCGGCTTCGCCTTCTTTTGCGTGAAGGGCCTGCTCTGGTTGGCGGTGCCCGCGCTGCTGTGGATGATCCGAGGCTGACGTCCGGGCTAGGGGGCTTTCCCGGCCGCTGCGCGCTCGCGCCACACCGCTTCGTCCGCCGCCCGTCCCAGGTCTTCGTAGAGGGAAGCCAGGGACGTGGCGGTGCGACGCGTGTCTGGATGGTCGGCCTCCAGCGATGCCGACAACACCTCGTGAGCCTCGAGCAGCACCGGCTCCGCGTCGTCCCAGCGCTTCATCGCCAGCAGCGCGTTGCCGTACTTGCGCAGCGTGTGGCCCGTCAGCGGATGGCCGGCACCGAGCACTCGGCGGGCCCGCTCGACCGTCTCTGCGAGCAACGGTTCCGCTTCAGCGGCGCGCCCGTCGGCGGTCAGGATCGCCCCTAGGTTGCCCCAGGACAAGATCGTCGCGTCGTGGTCCGCGCCCAGTGTCGCCAGCTGGCCTTCGAGCGCGAAGCGCTGCCAGCGCTCGGCCTGCGCGTAGTTGCCGAGATCTGTGGCGAGCATCGCCAGGTTGTTGGCCGACAGCAGTGTCGAGGGATGTTCATCGCCGAGCACGCGCCGCCGGGACTCGAAGACCTCGGTGTAGATCGGTTCGGCCGCATCGAGCCGGTCGGCTTCGCGCAACACGCTGCCGAGCAGAGAGAGAGTCGCGAGGGTCTCTGGATGCTCCGCGCCGAGAGCGTCGCGGCTCGCCTCCCAGGCCTCGCGGAGGATCGCTTCGGCGGCCTCGTACTGCGCGCGGTCTCTGAGCAGCGCTCCCAGATTGTGCGCCATGGCGAGCCGACGACGATCGTCCGGGGGAAGGGTTCTTCGAGCGACGCCGAGCGCCGCGCGGTAGTGCCGTTCGGCATCTCCGAGACGCCCCTGGTCGTGGGCCACCGCGCCCAGGTCGGACAGCGCCGCCAGCGTCGCCGCGTCGTCGGGCCCCAACACGCGCCGGCGTTCCTCGACCACGCGGAGAAGCAACGCCTCCGCCTCTTCGGGACGGCCCTGGTAAAAGCGCAGCTCGGCCAGCGCGTGGATCGCTTCCAAGGTTCGCGGATCATCGGCGCCGAGAGCGTTCTCGAACGCCGCTGCGGAACGTTCCAGCTGCGGGGCCGCGTCGTCCAAACGGCCGAGGCGAGTATACGTAGCGCCGATCGTCCGGCGAAGCGTGGCCGCAACGACCGGTTGCTCGTTGAAACGGCCTTCGAGTCTTTCGGCCGCCGTGTCGAGCACCTCGCGCATGCTGACGTCGCGACCCTGCGCGCCCGGAGCGACCGAGGCGAGCAGGTCTTCGTTCAGAAACCGGTTGACCGCCTCTGCGATCGCTGCTTCGGTGCGGGCCCGTTCGGCTTCGTGACGGGCGCGCACGAGGCCGGTCCAGGTGCCGATCAGGCCAGCGACCAGTGCGACCAGGATGGCCGCAGCAGCGGACAGCAGACCGGCGTGGCGGCGCGCGAACTTGATGACGCGGTACGCCGCACTCGGCGGGCCAGCGGCGACCGGCTCGTCGCGAAGGTGCCGGCGAATGTCGTCGGCGAACTCGGCGGCCGAGCCGTATCGGTGCGCGCGGTTCTTGGCCAAGGCGCGCAGCGCGATCCAGTCCAGATCGCCGCGCAGCGCGCGAGCGAGGCCGGAAGGCGTCGTGCATCGGGCCGCGGCCGCGTCAACGGCCGCCTCGGCGCGGTCGGCCGAGTCGATCACCCGCCGGCTCGGCCGCGGAGGCTCGGTTTCGCGGACGCGGTACAACAGCTCCGCCAAGCCCGATGGACCTGCGGCGGAACGCTCGAGCGGCAGCGTGCTGGTCAGGAGTTCGTAGAGCAGGACGCCCAACGCATACACGTCGGAACGGGTGTCCACGTCAGCCGGATCGTCTCCGGCCTGCTCGGGGCTCATGTACTCCGGCGTGCCGATGATCTGTCCGGCCTCGGTGAGCAGCGTCGCGCCGGAGAGCGGACCCTCGATCGCTCGTGCAATACCGAAGTCGATGACCTTCGGTATCGCGCGCTCGTCTGCGGTCGTGACGAGCACGTTCGACGGCTTCAGGTCGCGGTGGATGATCCCTTT
>CP070706.1:1230250-1233655 GCA_020350085.1 Acidobacteriota bacterium | reverse complement strand
GTAGAGCCGGGTCAGCTGCGGGAACTCGCGCGACCAGCTCTCCATGAGAGCGTAGGCGCGCTCGGTCGAGTGGTAGTCGCTCCAACTGGGGTTCAGTGGATCCTCGACTTGGGCCCAGAGCGACCCAGCGTGAAGAGCGACGAGCACGAGTGCCCAGCCGATACGACCGCCTGCAAATCGTCTCATGGCGTTTTCCAAGGATAGAGTGAGGTCTCGTCGGACTGCGGCCGAAAGACAGCGAGGGAAAGATGAGCGTTGACCGGCCCGGACGCGAGAAGCGATCGGGAATGGCCGGAGTGAGGCGCAACAAGGAGCTCGAAGGTGCGCTCGATGGACCGGTGTCCCGCGCCGAGGGCGGCGCGAGACACCGATCATTGCTCAGGCGCCGTTGCTACGCGGCGACTCGTCGGTGTCGCCGTTGTCGTAGTGGCCCACCAACTTGAGCGGCTGGCCGGACGGGTCGAGCACGACCTCGATCCGGAAGTAGTCGATCTCGGAGAAACCGAACAGCGTTTCGGTCAGCGGGATGGCACGCATGCGCGGGTTGCCCTGCCGCTGATACCACAGCTGCCCGTCCTCGAACGTCAGCCTGCGCGGTCCGTACGTGCCGACGTAAGAGCGTAGCACGGCGTCGCTCGGATCGACGGGATTCAGCCTCGCTTCCAAACCCGCGATCACGAAATCGAGGCTGGCGGCCCGGCGCTCGTCCGTCGCCTCCTGTTTCAGCTTGCGCACCGCAAGCAAGTAAGCGTGCTCGAACGCCTCTTCCGAAGCCACTGCGACGTCCGGGATGACACCGACACCTTCCCAGTTGGTTCCACTGATCGGGTTGACCGCTCGCCCGAAGGGGAGCGCCATATTCACGTTGAGACTCTCAAACAAGCGCCCGTTCACAGGGTGGGCACCACCTCCCGTCGTATCTCCGACCAGCGTCCCCCGCTGCAGGTTCTTCATGTTGTACGAGAACTCCTCGGCGCCGGAAAACGTCCGCTCGCTGGTCAGGACGTAGAGATCCACGTCAGTCATCCGCGGGCCTTCGACGTGCGCTTGCGTCCAGAATTGCTGCCACTCGTCGGTTTCACGCACGTAGAAGCTGTTGAGGTGGGTTGGCTCGTCGTAGAAGTAGCTGTAGATCAACTGGATCAAACTGGGCGAGCCGCCGCCGTTGTAGCGCAGATCGATGATCAGCGCGTCCGTGTTCGCCAGGAAGTTCATCGCCGCGATGGCTGTCGGAGCCGACCGCGACGCGTCGACGAAGGAATCGAAGCGCAGATAGCCCACGTTGCCGGGCATGATCTCGATCTTCTTGAAGTTGAAGTTCGATCGGGCCAGCGCCTCGGCTCGCTCGCGCTCGAGTTCTTCGGCGTCCACCTCGCTGGTCATCCGCGCCATCATTTCGGGAGGCACGTAGCGAACCGCGAGGTGCCGATCGTGACTGATCGACCGCAGATCCTGAGTCAGCACCTGGGTGAACTGCGGGACCGTCGTGACGTCGTCGTAGGCGCCGTCTCGGAACCGCTGGCGGACGTGCTGCTCCATCTCCTCGGCGACGTCGAGGAAGATGTAGGTCTGAATCAACGCGGCCGAGACGGAATCGATGATCTCGGCTCGCATCGCCGCGTCGCACGGCACGACATCTTCGGCCGCGCTTTGCGCGCGCGCGTCTGGACTCGCAAACAGAACCGCCAGTAGCGTCAGCACCGCCGGTCGCAGAAGCGTCTTCATCATTGTCTCTCCTTCATCTGGGCCTATCGGCCTCGACCGGAACGATCGCCGTGGCCGCCGTCCACGGCCGCCGGCGAAAATCGCGCTATCCGGCTCGGCTCAATCACTGGGCTACTCGGTCCGCAACGCATCGTTGGGGTCGACCCGCGTGGCGCGAAACACGGGGACCGAGATCGCGGCCAGGGCGACGGCCAGCATGACCAGCGCCCCCTGACCCAAGAACCAGGGGCTGTACGGGCTGATCCCGAACACCATGCTCGATGTGAGCTGTGCCGCTGCCAGCGACCCAGCCAATCCGATGGCCAACCCCAGCGCGACGAGCACCAGGCCCCGTGAGAGGAACAGCCGCAAGACCTTCCGACTGTCGGCACCGAGGGCGACCCGCACCCCGATCTCGTGCGTCCGACGCGACACGTAGTAAGACATGACGCCGTACGTACCAGCGATGACCAGTATCAGCGCGGTCACCGCAAACAGGCTGACCATGAGCGTGCTGAACCGTCGGCGCGCCGTCGCCTCATACAACGCCTCGCCCATGGTGCGGACGCCGGCGAGCGGTACCTGGCTATCCATTCCGTTCAGGACCTGGCGCAACGCCGGCGTCAGAGCCAGCGGGTCGCCGGAGGCACGTACGACGAGGCGCGTGAAAGTCCATACTTGGGAGCTATAGTGGAAATAGATCTCGGGCAACGCCCTGTACTCTACGCCCCACTGGGGCACATTCTCGACGACCCCGACAATCGTCGCGCTCCAGCTTGACGAGTCGGCGTTCTCACGGATGCGCCGGCCGAGGGCAGACCCTTCTGGCCAATACCGGTCCACGAACGCCTGGTTGACGACGATGGTGCCTTCTCGCGTCACCCCGGCGCTGAACCCCTGCTCGACGACATCGCGGGATACTCGGTCGCGCTCGTCAAGCAGGCGGCCCGACAGCAGTGCGATTCCCATGGCTTCGAAGTAGTGCGGGCTGACGTAGGAGTACTCGACCAGCGGACGACGTGCCTCGGGGTCATACGTTTCAGCTTCGACAAGCACCGAGCCGTTGTTGCCACCGTTCATGGGAAGCTTGTTGGTGGCTGCGGCATACTCGACGCCGGGCAGAGCCTCGAGCCGCTCGATCAACTCATCCCAAAAGGCGACGCGCTGAGCCGTTTCCTCATATCCCGGTCCGTTCGTCGAGATGCCGGCGACAAGCACCTGGTCGGTGTCGAAACCCCGTGGGACATCGAACACGTTCAAGTAGCTCACGATCAGCAGTCCGGCCCCGTTCGCGAGGACGAACGCGATTGCCAGCTGTCCGACGACTAGCGCCCCGAGGACGCGGTTGTGTCTGCGGCCACCAGCCTGGCTTCCGCGGCCTTCCTTCAACGACCCGATCAAATCGGTGCGCGACGCCAAGAGCGCCGGCAGTAATCCGAAGACGAACGCCGTCACCGCCACGATCAGCATCGAGTACAGCAGAACGTCGCCATCCAAGCGAATCCCTTCCACCCGCGGGATGTAGGGCGGGATTCGAGCTTTGATGACTACGACTCCCCACCCGGCGAGCAGGATGCCGAGCACACCGCCCAAGGCCGACAGCACCATGCTCTCGGTCATCAGCTGGCGGACTAACCGTCCGCGATTCGCACCCATCGACGCACGGATCGCCAACTCGCTCATCCGGCTCGTGCCCCTCGC
>CP070706.1:1226588-1230150 GCA_020350085.1 Acidobacteriota bacterium | reverse complement strand
TGCGGATCGAAGGCATCGTGTTCGACGACAACGGTCGACCAGCAACGGGGGTCATCGTCTACGCCTACCACACGGACGCCGGCGGGGTGTATCCACGGGATGAAGACCTTAGAGGGCACGCAGCCTACCGCCACGGGCGACTGCGGGGTTGGGTCCAGACGGACGAGCGCGGTCGCTATCGCTTCGAGACAATCAGACCGGCCAGCTACCCGAACAGTACCATTCCCGCCCACGTGCACATGCACATCATCGAAGTCGGCTGCTGCACCTACTACATCGACTCCGTCAAGTTCGACGATGACCCGCTCCTTTCCCCGGTAGAAAGGAAACAGCTGGCGACGGGTCGGGGAGGCTCTGGACTGGTCGCACCGAGGCGAGATGCAAACGGTGTGTGGATCGTAAGACGAGACATTCGTCTCGGCGAGGGGGTTCCCGGCTATTTCGAGCATACCGAGCAAGGTGAGTACGATCGGCGCCGTGTCAGCGAGTAACGGTATGGTCTGCCTCGCGTTTGCGGGTGTGGTCACGACTCGATCGTATGGGGCTGGTCGCCGTCAGGGGACCCACCCCGAGAGAGAACAAAAGGAGGTAGAGATGAGAACGGTTTCATTCCTCAGTTTGTCGCTGAGCGTGCTGATGATCGCTTGCGCGCCGCCCGTGGCGCAGAGAAGCACCGAGCTGGCCGCGATGGACGACGCCTGGGAAGCCGCGTTCAATGCCGACGATGCCGGAGCGCTGACAGCGCTCTACACGGAAGACGCCCGCCTGCTGCCGCCCAACGGTGAGATGACCCAGGGAAGCGCCGCGGTCGAGGTGGCCTTCGGCGAGATGATCGCCGCCGGCCTCGGAGTCGATCTCGAACCGGTGGAGACGATGGCGGTGGGCGACCTCGGCTACAGCTTGGGAACGTACGCGGTCAAAGATGCAGACGGCGACGTCGTCGACCGCGGCAAGTACGTCGAGATCTTCCGCAATGTCGGTGGACAGTGGAAGATCAGCAACGACATCTGGAACAGCGACCTGCCCGCCGAACCGGCTGGGACCGAGCTCATCATCGCGCATCGGGTCAAGGACAGCACGCACTGGCTGGCGGCCTTTCAGGGCGAGACGCGCCGAGCGGACGATTTTGCCAAACATGGTGCACCGTCGGTGAAGCTCTTCGCCAGCCCCGATCACCCGAACCATCATGCGCTGCTGATCGACGTCACAAACATGGCCGCGTTTCAGGCGTGGGCCGACTCCGCCGACGCCAAGGCCGCTAGAGTTGCAGACGGCGTGATCGACGACGGCTTCATCATCTTCACGCCGGTCGAGTAGAGCTCGGCTCAGCTCGGCTCGAGGCCTCGGTCGGAACCGCGTTTGGTGCAGAGACTGGACGCTTCACTTTTCACGGACGGTTCGCTACAGTCTCACAGCCAAAACGGGCAGCGAGGACTGCAATGGATCAGCAACCCACCGGCGGTCTACCGGAGAACGCCTTTCGCGAACTAAGGGAAGGGGAGAGCTACGCCCCGGTCATCTCCGATGAGCAGCGGGTCACTGAGGTCAGCCTGCGCTCGATTCTGATCGGCTTGGTGATGACCGTGATCTTCAGTGCGGCGGCGGCGTTCATCGCGCTGAAGACCGGTCAGGGGATCGAGGCGATGATCCCGATCGCGATCATTGCCGTCGGCCTGTCCGCTTTCTTGAAGACGACTCTCGGCCGCGCGTCGACGATGCTGGAGAACATCAACGTCCTCGCCATCAGCGTCACTTCGGGAGCGACGGTGGGGGGTATGGTCTTCGTCATCCCGGCGCTGTGGATTCTCGGCCTCGAAAAGCAGACCAGTTTCTTTCAGATTTTCTTGATCGGCGTTCTCGGTACGGTGCTCGGAATCCTGCTGCTGATTCCCTTCCGCCGTTACTTCGTTGCCGAGATGCACGGCAAGTTCCCGTTTCCGGAGGCCACCGCGATCACCGAGATTCTGGTGGCCGGTGAGAAGGGGGGATCGGGGGCCAAGGTACTGATCTATTGGCTGGGCTTGGGCTTCGTCTACGACATTCTGATTCTCGTCTTCGAGGCCTGGCGCGAGATCGTCACCACGGCGAAGTTCGCCCTGTTCGACGGTCTGACCAACAGGATCAAAGCCGTCACGAACCTCGATGCGATGGCCGCGCTGGCGGGTCTGGGGATGATCATCGGCATCCGCTACGCCGGCATCATTCTGTCGGGATCACTTCTGTCCTGGTGGGTGCTCGTGCCGCTCTGCAACTGGTTCGGCGCATACATCGACGTGCCGATCAGTGCCAGCGGCCGAGTCCTACAACCCGGTGAGATGGAACTGATCCGCAACATGCCTGCGGACGACATCTTCTACGAGTATGTACGCTTCATCGGCATCGGCGGCATTTTCACCGCCGGCTTCATCGGCATTCTCAAGTTGTGGAAGGTCATCTGGCAAGCGATGACCGTCGGCATGAAGGGACTGTTCGGCTCGATCGCTCATGCCGCGGACACTGCCGGCGACAGGCGCACGGACAGCGACATCGAGATGTCGAAGGTGATGCTGATGCTGATCGGCGTGGCGCTGGCGGTCTTTGCCTATTACTACTTCGTCGTACTCGTCGATCAACCAGGCGCTTTGAGCAAGAGCCTCGTTGCGCTCGGCGTGGTCCTGCTGATCTCTTTCCTGTTTTCCGCCGTTTCGGCCTGGGCGATCGCGATGATCAGCGTCACGCCTATCAGCGGGATGACCTTGACCACGCTGATCATCACCGGGGTCGTGCTGTACAAGATGCAACTCGTGGGCACGTACGGCATGCTGGCCGCGATCCTGATCGGAGGGGTGGTCTGCACGGCACTGTCGATGGCCGGCTCGATGGTCAGTGAGTTCAAGATCAGCTATTGGCTCGGCGCCACACCGAGAAAGGTCGAATGGTCGAGCATCCTCGGCGCTTTTCTGGCAGCCATCGTCACCAGCCTCGTGATCATTCTGTTGGCCAAGACATTCGGCTATGTCGAAAGCGAGGCCACGCCGAAGCCTCTGCCCGCGCCGCAAGCGAACGCGATGGCGGCGGTGATCAAAGGCTTGCTCACCACCGGGGATGCGCCCTGGCTGCTATACGGGCTGGGAGCGGCCGTCGCCGTGATGATCGAGTTCGTGGGCGTGAGCTCTCTGGCATTCGCCCTCGGCATGTACCTGCCGATCGAGTTGAACACGCCGATCTTTCTCGGTGCGCTCGTGGTCTGGTACGCGAAGAAGATAGCGAAGAACGAAGCCGACGCGCAGGCGCGCGGGGAGAAGGCCAATCTGGTGGCCAGAGGATTGATCGCGGGAGGAGGTCTGGCTGGAATCGTCGCTGCCTTCATTCTGTTGGCGCGCACTCAGTTCGATGGCTTCGACAGGCTGATGCAATCGCTAACGCTCGGTTTTACCGACACGGGCGGGAACGTCGTCAGCCTGATGCTGTTCCTGATCTTGCTCGGCTGGATCTTCTGGGACGTCAGGCGAGCAAAGGAGGGATAGTCCCGCTGGGCGGGCCTCGATGGCTGCGCAGCGATGTGCAGGCGCACGGAGCCGGC
>CP070706.1:1221981-1226488 GCA_020350085.1 Acidobacteriota bacterium | reverse complement strand
GCCCGGATGATCCTCATGCATCCCCCCCTAGACAACGGTTCGTCGATTTATGGGGGCTTAGCCCGGAATATTCATGAACCTTCGAGATGAAACGTCGCAGCTGCCTGCGGGCTGGCCGGCACGTAGGGAGGGCCCCGCTTGCGGGTTGGCCGGCCCTACGCCGGCCAAACGGATTGCCAGACAGTCCGGCGGGTCTGTCTAGCCGCGGTATGGCCAGCGGGCAGATGCGGCGTTTCGGCCGAAGGGCTGATGAATAGTCCGGGTCAGCTCGCTCGAGGTGACGCGCGCTGTGTCTGCTGCTAACGTGCACTGCTTCGGTGCACCGCTTCCCGTTCGTGGTGCCCGCAGGGCTGTGCGAGTCGCGGGCAGCACACGGATGGCCGGCTTTGCTGAAAGGCCACGATGCATGATCTTCGCCAGAGCGTCGGTTTTCTCGATGGGCCCAACGAGCCGCTGCCCCGCGGACGATGTGCCATGGACCTCCCGCTTGGTCCGATTCTCGTTCGCGTCGAGCAGATGCCGATCGCGTGGGAGCCGTTCGTGCCGCAGCATTATGCGCCGTTCGCGCGGCCCGTCGCGGCGGACCGCACCGCGGATCTAACGATTCGCTGCCACGAAGGCCGCGGCATCGTCGTCGCCCTTCCGCCGCCCGGTGGCAGCACCGTCATCGACGTCGAACCGCAGGGACCAGCTCGCTTCACGATTCGCTCGCACTGGCAAGATGGCTGGGTCGATCTTGCACGCGGAATCGGTGAAGTGAAGCTGACAGAACGGCGCTACCTGCCGTTTCGCATGTCGCTCGAGAACTTCCTGCGCGTCGCCTCGCAGCTGCTGCTCGTCGAGCGGCAAGCGTTTCTCATGCATTCGGCCGGCGTGCTGGACAACGAGCGTTGCTATCTGATGTTCGGGCCGTCTGGCGCGGGCAAGAGCACTGCGACGGCGAACTCCGCGCCGCGCCCGGCGCTGTCGGACGACATGGTGCTCGTGGACGTCTCTGGCGACGTCCCGCTGGCGCACGCCGTCCCCTTTTTCGGCGCGTATCCACCGCTCCAGCGCCAGCGCGGTGCGTGGCCGATCGCCGCGGCGCTGAGACTGCGCCAGCACCAGTCCGAGCGGCTCGAGCGGCTGAGCCCGGCGCGCGCGGTCGCCACGGTCTCCGCCAGCGTGCCTTTCGTTCACGAGCTGGGAATCCCGAGCGAGCGGCTGACGCGGCTCGTAGCTCGGTTGTGCGGAGCCGTGCCGGCTTACGAGCTGTACTTGACCAAGTCGGCTCGCTTCTGGGAGCTGATCGAAACGGAATGCCCATGAGCCGGGCGCGCCCGCGTCATTACTTATCGTCAGCGTCGAGCGCGCGGCGAATCGCACGCGCCTTTGCCGGCCCGATCGCACGGGCCAGCGCCTCCGTGCTAGCCTGCTTGACACCGTCGACTGAGCCGAACTGCTCGAGCAGTCGCCGCGCCGTCAGGGAGCCGATCCCCGGGATCGTCGTCAGCGCACTCTGAAAGGTTGCCCGGCTCCGGGCGCGACGGT
Organism: Acidobacteriota bacterium; assembly: GCA_020350085.1. GTDB lineage: Bacteria > Acidobacteriota > Polarisedimenticolia > J045 > J045. Next base: position 1,224,958 of record CP070706.1, on the reverse strand, counting down.
GTTGCCTCACGGCGAAACGATGCGCCTCGTCTCGAATCTGCTGCACGAGGTGTAGGGCCGGGTCGCTGCGGCCCAGTAGAATCGGTTCGCCTCGTCCTTCGAGGAACAGCTCCTCCTCGCGCTTGGCGAGCGCGATCAGCGTCAAATCGGCGACACCGGCGTCAGCCACCGCCTGGCGTGCGGCCGCCAGCTGGCCGCGCCCTCCGTCGATCAGTACCAGATCCGGCAGCCGTTTGCCTTCGCGCGCGAGGCGCGCGTAGCGCCGCGCGACGACTTCGCGCATCGCTTGGTAGTCATCACCCGCGCTTGCGCTGCGCACGCGATAAACCCTGTAGTCCGCCTTCTTTGGCCGGCCACCTTCGAACACCACCATCGAGGCACGAGGCTCCGTGCCGCCCAAATGGCTGACGTCAAACCCCTCGATGCGAAACGGGACCTCGTCGAGACCAAGCACGTCGCGCAGCTCCTCCAGCATCTGAACGCCGTGTCGGTGAGGTGCTCGGAATCGCGCCTGAAACGCGAGCTTGGCGTTGCGCGCGACGAGATCGAGAAACCGTCGCCTCTCACCGCGCGACGGCGCTTTCAACGTGACGCGCTGGCCGAGACGCTGACGGAGGAATGCTTCGAGCAGCTCGCGTTCGAGCGGAAGGCGCGGGAGAACGATCTCGGGTGGTGGATCCTCGACCGAATAGAACTGCGGCAAAATCTCGTCGTAGAGCGATTCGGCCGGCGGCGCCTCGGCAAAAGTAAACTCTCGCCGCCCGATCACGCGCCCCTCGCGCATGCGGAACACTTCGACCGCTGCCTGCTCGCCCTCGCGGAATTCGGCCCAAAAATCAATGGCCTCGAGCCGCACCGACGTCATCGGCTGGCGCTCGGCGAGCTTCTCGAGAGAGCGCAGCATGTCGCGGTAACGCGCTGCACGTTCGTAATGTTGAGTGTTGCTGGCCTGTTGCATCTTTGCGCGCAATCGCTCGGAGAGCTCGCGATCTCGCCCTTCGAGAAACAGTCGCGCCTGTTCCACCCGCTCGCGGTACTCCTCCGCCGGCGCTTTGCCAGCACACGGGGCGAGACACTGATCGAGGTGGTAATACAAACAGGGGCGCTGCTTGCCATCGAAGCGAAGGTGGCAGTTGGCGACTTGAAAGAAGCGGGGGATCATCCGCAGCGTACGCCGCGCGTGAGAGGCGGGCAGGAACGGACCGTAGTAGAGTTGGCCATCTTGGCGTGGTCGGCGTACCAGCACGACACGCGGAAACTCGTCGCCGATCGTCAGCTTCAGATACGGAAAATTCTTGTCGTCACGCAGCAGCACGTTGTAGCGTGGCCGGTGCGTCTTGATCAGGTTGTTCTCCAGCACGAGGGCCGCGACTTCGGTTTCGGTGACGATGAACTCGAGGTCTCGCACTTCGCCGACCATCGCAGCCAGCCGGGGAGGATGCTGGCTCGAGCGCTGGAAATACGAGCGCACGCGCGAGCGCAGCGAGCGCGCCTTGCCGACGTAGACGACCGCCCCATCGGCGGCTCGAAACAGGTAACACCCGGGCTCTGCGGGAAGCGAGCCGAGACTTTGCTGGAGTACCTGGGGCAGGTCCTTCCGCATATGACGTTTCTATGACACTGTCGCGGACTTCTCGCGTTCCCGCAGGGAGGCGATCCGGTCACGCAGCTCGGCAGCGTTTTCGAATTCGAGCCGCGACGCAGCTTCGAACATTTTCTTCTCGAGTTCGCGAATCTGCTTTGCGATCTGGGCCAGCGTGAGATGCTCGTCTTGCTCCCGTTCGGCTCGAATGGGAACGGTCAAGTAGTCACGCTCGTACACCGAGCCGAGCACGGATTCGATGTTTTTCACGATCGAGGCCGGGGTGATGCCGTGAGCTTCGTTGTACGAGCGCTGCTTGGCGCGCCGCCGATCCGTTTCCTCGATCGCCCGTCGCATGCTGTCGGTGATCACGTCTCCGTAGAGAATCACGCAGCCGTTGACGTTTCGCGCCGTACGCCCGATGGTCTGGATCAGCGCCGTTTCGGAACGCAGAAAACCTTCTTTGTCAGCATCGAGCACCGCGACCAGCGAGACCTCAGGAAGGTCCAGACCCTCGCGCAACAGGTTGACTCCGACCAGGACGTCGAACTCGCCGGCACGAAGGTCTCGCAAGATCCGGACTCGTTCCAGCGTATCGACGTCGGAGTGCAGATACTCCACGCGCACGCCGACCTCGCGGTAGTAGTCGGTCAGCTCTTCCGCCATGCGCTTGGTGAGCGTGGTGACCAACACGCGCTCTCGTCGCGGGACTCTGACGCGCACCTCGTGCAGCAGGTCGTCGATCTGCCCCTCCAGCCGACGCACGATGACGCGCGGGTCGAGCAAGCCCGTCGGGCGTACCACTTGCTCCGCGACATCACCATCGGTCAGCTCAAGCTCGTAGGGCCCTGGAGTGGCTGAGACGAACACCGTATGCGGGCGCATCGCTTCGAACTCCTCGAACTTCAGCGGTCGATTGTCGAGCGCCGAAGGCAGGCGGAAGCCCCAATCGACCAATGTCTGCTTGCGCGAGCGATCGCCGCGAAACATCGCACGAACTTGAGGTACGGTCTGGTGGGACTCATCGATGATCAGCAATGCGTTTTTGGGAAGATAGTCGATCAGAGTCGGCGGGGGCTCTCCCGGCGCGCGACCCGAGAGGTGACGCGAATAATTCTCGATCCCATGGCAGTAGCCGACTTCCTGGATCAGCTCGAGATCGAACATCGTCCGCTGGCCGAGCCGCTGCGCTTCGAGCAGCTTGTTCATCGCGCGCAGTTCCGCCAACCGCTCGTCGAGCTCCAAACGAATGGCGCGCATCGCGCTCACGAGCCGCTCCCGAGGCGTGACGTAGTGCGAGTTGGGGTAGACCGGAAGACGATCGAGCTCCTCGATCGTCTCGGCACGCAGCGGATCAATGCGGCGGACCCGATCGATCTCGTCCCCGAAGAACTC
>CP070706.1:1217672-1221881 GCA_020350085.1 Acidobacteriota bacterium | reverse complement strand
GGGTGGTTTCTGCAGGCCGACAGCGTCGATCGTTCGGAACCAGCCAGCACGATTCTGGTCCTGCACGGAAACGCGGGAAACGTCTCCAGCCACCTGGCGTTCGTAGAACACTTTCCAGGGGCTGGGTTCAACGTGTTCCTGTTCGACTACCGCGGCTACGGTCGCTCGGAGAAGGGGAAGCTGCGCCGGGGGGAGATCTACCGGGACGCTCATGCCGCGCTGGAACTGATTCTTTCCCGCCGCGATGTCGCTCGCGACCGCATTGCGATCTACGCGCAATCGCTGGGCGCAGCATTTGGTCTGCCTCTGATGGCCGAGCGAAGCGAAATCCGCGCCGCGGTGATCGTGTCCGCCTTTTCGTGCTGGCGGGAGATGACCGCCTCGGTCCTCGGCGGTGATCGGCCAGGTATCGTGGCTCGGATGCTGTCTCGCTGGTTGATGCCAGCCGGCCTCGATCCGATCGAGGCCATCGTGCGCATCAACGACCGCCCCGTCCTGCTCGTCCACGGCACGGCGGACGAAGTCGTGCCCTACTCGCACGCAGAACGGTTGGTGGCTGCCGGCGGTTCCAACGTGTCGCTGCGAAGTGTCGAGGGCGGGGATCATAACGGCTTACGCTGGTACGATTCTTCGCTGGACGAGGCGATGGCACACTTTCTGAAGCACAGTCTGAATGGCGCACAGAAGCGAGAGGGTCGGGCAACCCCCACAGACGAGGATCATTCCCGGTGAGAATCGGAATCCTGTCGCGTGCGCCACGCTGCTACAGCACGAGCCGGCTCAGAAGAGCTGCGACGTCCAGGGGGCACAGAGCACGGGTGTTGGATGTTCTGCAGTTCGCGATCTGCCTCGATCAGGGCGGTGCCCATCTGTACTACCGCAATAAGCCGGCGCCGCGACTGGACGCGATCATTCCGCGAGTCGGCACGGGGATGACCTCGTTCGGAACCGCCGTGATGCGCCACTATGAGAGCCTCGGTGTCAGATGCGTCAACTCGGCGAAAGCGTTCGCCAATGCGCGCGACAAGCTGCGTGCGCTGCAGATTCTGGCAGGCCACGGACTTGCCGTTCCGCACACGGAGTGCGTTCGTTCCGTGACACAGGTCGAGTCGGCCGTGGCACGTGTCGGCGGTCCGCCGGTGGTCGTCAAGTTGATCGAGGGCGCGCAAGGCGTCGGCGTCATGCTCGCACAGACCGTGGAAGAGGCCGCTACGCTGGTGGCAGCCTTTCGCACGGCGCGCCAAGACGTCCTGATCCAGGAATTCGTCCACGACAGCCGCGGCCGAGACATCCGTGCACTGGTCGTTGGTGACAAGGTCATGGCGGCAATGCGCCGCTTGGCCCGCGGGAGCGAGTTTCGCTGCAACGTGCACCGCGGGGCGTACACCGAACCGGTGGTGCTCGACCGGCTCTACGAGAAGGCCGCGCTGGAGGCGACGCAAGCCCTGGAACTACGGGTTGCAGGGGCCGATCTGCTGGAGACGCCCCGAGGGCCGCTGGTTACGGAAGTCAACGCCTCACCGGGTCTCGAAGGGATCGAGAAGACAGTGGGGGCCGACGTAGCCGGCGCCATCGTAGACGAGCTGCTGCGCGAGGGGGGACGGGCCACTCCCCCATCGGCCGAGGGATCCCGTCGTCCAGTTCGGGGCCGAGAACCACTCGGGCCGATCACACCCTCAGCTTGATGACGAGTGTCATTCGCTCGAGCCGCAGCTCGTAGGTCTTGTGCGCGCGGTCGTATTCGAAGCGCAAGTAGTGTTTGTCCCCTTGCCGGTCGACGAACAGTGGACGAAATCCCTGCCGCAGCTTTCCCGTCACCGAACTGGTAAAGCGAGACACGAACGGCCTGTCGCTTGTACCGTTGTCGAACTCGGGGAAAAAGTGCCTGAGGTACTCTTCCCTGCAGTGGAAGCGACGGCCGATCAGCCGGCAGATCGCCATGTGAACGACGAACTTCTTGCGAAGGTCGCGGATGCTGCTCGCTCCCTGAGGGAGTCGAGTGGCCTTGACGCTGCCCCAGCTCACTCGCTCCACGAGCTCGATGTCGAATAGATCGGCATGAGCCGTGATCGCTTCGAGCAGCCGCTCTCGTTCGGCTTCCCTGTCGGCAGGCTTTTCCCCCTTGCTGCGTCGATGGAGCAAACTGCGACAAAGGCGGCGAGTGAGCTCGTCGAGATCGCGCAGATCCGCTCGCAATTCCAGGCGGGGCAGCGGTAGCTCGTGTGAGTTGGCAGCGATGAAGCGTGCGGGCTCGGCGCTGTGCATGGCGAGCTCGATGTCGTAGGGCTCCAGATCGACCCACCGGTTGTCCTGCGTCAAGTCCAAAGCCCAGCGACCGTTGTATACGAGCGTCAACGGCACGGCCGTCATCGCGCCAAACTCGTAAAGACCGTCGCTCAGGGAAGGATCGAATGTAGTCTCGATGAGAATCTCGAGCGGCATCGACTCGTCCAGGTCGTCGATCTTCTCCAGCTTGCGGAAGACATCCTCGAGAAGCGGCGCATCGGTGGCCACCTTCGCCACCCCCATCGTGCCCAGCCTATGGATTCCCTCGACGATGATCGTGTTTTCGGCCGGGCCGCGCAGCACCCGCCGGAGCACGCCGTAGTCCACTTCATGACCGTTATCGTCGCGCCGGCGGGCGCTGTAGACCCGACGGGTCAGCCGGTTCACGAGTGCGCGCGGAACACCGTCGTTGACCTGGAAGCGAAAGCAGCAGTCACTCTCGATCCGACGCAGTCGCTGGCCCAGGCGCGGGTAAACCCCGAGCGGTTTCGGGCGGCCGTGGCAGCGGTACTTGTCCGGAGAGACGAGGACCCAGCAAGCGCCGACCACGATGACGTTCGCATCCGGACGTATGCCGGGACGTGCTGGCTCGAGTCGGAGTGCGTTGTATCGGGGAAGCGGGAACAGGCGGGCGATGCGCGAGGCCGCCAACGCGTCGCGCACCTCGTCTCCAGGAGCTGACAGCGCGATGATCTGACCCGTGCGGCTGTCAAAAAACGGGCGGTAGAAGCCGTGGAGCGGGTTGGCGCGCCCCGCGTGGGCCATCAGCCCACCCCCCAGAAAATGCTGCCCCGATGGGCTTCGAGGTCAACGTTGACTCGATTGTAGCAACAGCGGCCGCACGCGGCCCGTCGCAAGTGGCCTCGAGGAGATCTCCCCGCCGGTTTTCTGCCGTCGAACGACCCCGCGCCAGATGGGACGGAGGAGTTGGAGGAGATCGAGCGACTCGCTGAGAATGCGCGCAATCTGTTCGTAGATCTCGACGCACGCGCCCCTAGCACCGGCGTGCGGCGTGCGCGTCCTCGCTCCGGAGGCCAGCATGGAAACCTTCACGCGCCAACAGGATCTGTTGACACCCGAGCACTTCCGCGGTCACGACATCGATGTCGTCGGGGCCGGCTCGCTCGGTGGGGCCATCGTGATGACGTTGTGCAAGATGGGCGCCGGGATCCGCAACTGCGTGACCGTCACCGACTTCGACGCCTGCGCCCCACACAACCTGCCCACCCAGTGGTTTCGCGCAGCCCACGCGGATCTCGGTGAAGCGAAGGTCACCGCACTCGAGGAGATGGTCGGGTTCGTTTGCGAACGACCGATCCGGCCGATTCACGAGCGGTTCACCGGAAGCGAGCCGCGGCCCGTCGGACCGGTCCTGATCGTCGCGGTCGATACCCTAGAAGAACGCCGACGGATCTGGGCCACCGTGCGCGACAGGGAAGAGATCCAGCTGCTCATCGACCCGCGCATGGGTGCCGAAGTGCTCGAGATCTACACGCTCAGCAAAAAGCGCGGAGGCTACGAGAGTCATGACAGCTACGAGCACAGCCTGGACGACGGAGGCGAGCCGTTCCGCGAACGGTGCACGCGGCGGTCGATCCTCTACACAGCGCTCGGCGCGGCGGCCTTCGTCGGAAGTCTGGTCGCGGCGCACGTCAGCGGCCGCGAGCTTCCGCGCCACCTCGTGTTCGACTTTCGGAACTTTCTGCTTCAGGTTCAACAGTAGGGGAAGGTGAGTTCGGCACGGGGTGTCGGGAGGGGACGGGCCGATCCAGGGCGCGGGTCTCTCGCGCCCTGGTCCGGCCCTTACAGATCGTTTCCTACGTATCGGGCTCTGGCGGGTCGGGCGGGCAGACCCGGTAACCGAGCAGCCACAAGAACTCAGCCAGAACCATCGCCGTGGCACCCCACACTTTCTGATCCTCG
>CP070706.1:1215053-1217572 GCA_020350085.1 Acidobacteriota bacterium | reverse complement strand
GCGACCGTCTGATCCGAGTCTCTGGCTCGGACGACGTCTATCCGCTCGTCGAGGCACTGGCCCGGCAGTTCGAGCTGAGCCACCAAGACTTTCGGATCGCCTTCGCACCGCCGACCCATACCCGCGGCGGGGCTGCCGGGATCTCTCTCGGCGAGACCGATATCGGGCTCCTGTCTCGACCGCTCTCTACTGAAGAGAAGCTGGACGCGGGTACCTATCTGCACCTCGCCCAGGACTACTTGGTCTTCGCCGCCCATCGAGACGTGAGTGTCAGGGGCTTGAGCCGCCAGCAGTTGCTCGACATCTACAGCGGCAAGATCACGAATTGGCAGCAAGTCGGCGGCCGCGACGCGCCGATCACCGTGCTCGATCGTGCGGAACACACCTCGCTCAAGATCATTCTTCGGCAGCAGCTGTTGGGATCCTCGTTCACGGTGACTCCGAGAGCGCTTGTTCTCGAGCGGCCGGACGACATGATTTCGTCTTTAGACACGATCGAAAACAGCGTCGGTTACGTCTCGTTCGGCAATGCCATGCTCGCTGGATCAGACGTGAAGTACATGACGATCGACGGTTTCGGGCCTTCTTTGGACAACTTCCGCACCCGGCGTTATCCGTTCAGTCGTCCGTTTGGGTTTCTCGTCGGGCCGGAGCCCTCGCGCGATACGATGCGCTTCGTGCAGTTCATGTACGGCCCCGAAGGTCAGCGGCTGATCGAGAACGGCGGTTTCGCGCCGGTGACGATGGACCTGATCATCGCCGTGCTGCCGGAGCAAGATCTCCTCGCTCAGGAGCAGCGCTACGCGCCGCTCGTCGATTATCTCAGCCAGCACTTGGGACTGCCGACCACGGTCACGCTCGAGCTGCTTCCGAACTACGGTGAGGTGATCAAGGCGTTCCAGGAAGGACGGGTCAACGGGGCGTTCTTGGGAAGCTTGGCTTTCGCGCTCGCCTGCGCGCAGGCCGGTGTCGATCCGATCGCACGTCCAGAAAAGGACGGCATCTCCCAGTATCGGGGACTGATCGTCACGCGAAAAGACAGCGGCATCAGAAACTGGACTGACTTGAAAGGCAGATCGTTCGGCTTCGTTGACAAGGCGACGACCGCCGGATACCTGTACCCGCTGATTTTTTTGCGCGAGAAGGGTGTCAACAAACCGGAAGAGTTCTTCGGACCGATCGCCTACACTGGGAGTCACGACCTGCTGTTCATCAAAGTCTTCGAAGGAGAGCTGGACGCCGGCGCGGCAAAAGACCTCATGCTCGAAGAGGTGGCCAAGACCCGGCCCGAAGTGAAGGAAGCTCTCCGCGTCCTGGCGGTCTCGCCTCCGGTTCCCAACAACGCCTTCGTTCTCCGACGCGAGCTGGACTTTCCGTGTTTCCGCTGTCACGAGATGATCCCTGACGTCCCGACCGAGGGGTTCGGCACTCTGCCTCGCCAGCCCGAGGAGCTCAACAGCATGATCGGCGAGTTGCTGCTCAACCTGCACGAATCTCCGGAGGGGCGCGCCGTGCTCGATGCTCTGGGGGCCGACCGCTTCGTGCGCACCACTGTGGATGACGTCCGCGAGGTCAACCGACTGATCGAGGAGGGCGGTTTCGACCCGGCGGACTACCGTCCCTGAGAGCTCGCCTCAGTGAGCGAGGCGTTCCCACCGAGACGATGAGAATCGACGTCAGCTCTGTTGGAAAAGGTCGGCTTTCCCGTCGGCTGTTGGGGGCCTTCTTCCTGATCGTCGCGGTACTCGCCGTGGCGGGCATGATGGTGGCCACTCAGATCACGGCGCAGAGTCTCGAAGCCCGAGCGGAGAGCCAGCTTCTCAGCGATGAGGCGATCGTCGGCTTTCACTTCGGGGAGCTGGAGAAACAGGTCACGCTGTTTAGCGAGCTGCTTGCTGACGCCGAGATGCTCACCGACCACCTCGGGCATCCCAGCATCGCGAGGTCGCTGACGATCTCGCTTCTCGGCAGCCTGCGAAGGAATCAGATGCAGGTGCAGCTGTACAGGGCTGGGCCCGAAAGCGACTCGGACCGTTCCATGCTCGTGCGGAAGGGTTTCTTGGGGATTCGCTCCACCGCGCTCACGAACAGCGGTGATTCCGGCACGCGGCAGGCCAGCATCGAAAGCACCTCTCCCATCGAAAGTGCCACACGGGTCGAGCGCGTGGTCTCGGTCTCGTTTCCCTTGACGAGTGCTTATTTGGAAGAAGTAAGAGCGCGAATCGGCTCGGACATCACGCTGATGTTCACCGACGATCATGTCATCTCGACGATCCCGACAACAGATCTCACGTCTTTGCTCGCGCAGCTGCGCGAGCAGGGTCTCGCCGACGACTTCGAGGACACGATGGTGCTCGCGGCTTCATTGAGCACCGGACCGACCAAGACCCGCGTGTCCCCCTTCCGTGTCAACACCCGGCGAGAGGGTCTGCTGCTGTTGACGATTCCGATGGGTGACCTGCTGGCCGCCAAGCGAACCATTTTTTTCAAAGGGCTGCTGGTGACGGCCATCATTCTGT
>CP070706.1:1197947-1214953 GCA_020350085.1 Acidobacteriota bacterium | reverse complement strand
GTCCGAGGTCGTGGGTTTAGATCATCTTGGTGCGGACGTCGTGGTGTCCTAGGAGCTTCAGGATCTTGCGGATGTCGGCGGCGGACTGGATCAGGTGGTTGGCGAAGGAGTGGCGGAGTGCGTGGCAGGTGACGCGCTTCGGGATTCCGGCGCGGCGGCCGACTTCGGGGATGGCGCGCTGCAGGACGGTGGGATGGAGGTGGTGTCGGCAGCGGCGTTTGGTTCGGCGATCGCGATACTCTCGCGTCGCTGGGAAGACGTACTGCCAGCGCCAGTCACGCGCAGCGCTGGGGAACTTGCGCGCGAGTGCGTTCGGAAGAGCGACCCAGCCGCCGTCCTGCTTCAGCGAGCGGCGATGCAGGAGGAAGGCGGCCCTCATCTGTTCCCGGAGCCGGTTGACGAGCTGGTCGGGGAGAACGGTGACGCGGTCCTTTCTTCCCTTTCCGTCACGCACGGTGATCTGCCTGGTCTCGAGATCGACGTCCTTGATGCGCAGCTGCAGCGCTTCGTGCAGGCGCAGGCCCGCGCCGTACATCAACGATGCAACGAGCCACGCGGCGCCACTTAGCTCATCGAGCAAGCGATCGACTTCGGCTCGCGTGAGCACGACGGGTAGGCGTTGTGGACGCTTCGCGCGCATGATGCCGTCGAGCCAGGGCAGCTCCTTTTTCAGCACGGCTTTGTAGAGAAAGGTCAACGCGCTGAGCGCTTGGTTCTGCGTCGATGCGCTGACGTTTCCGTCCGTCACGAGCGATGAAACGAACTTTTTGACCTCCTCGGGACCGAGATCGCGAGGATGACGACCGCCGTGAAATCGAAGGAAGCGCTTGATCCAGCCGATGTAGGACTTCTCCGTGCGTGGGCTGTACTGCCGCAGGCGGATCTCTTCTCGCACGCGCGCCAGCAATGTGGCCGGTCGTGGCTTTTGCGGACCACCACCTTCTGAAGAAGCTTTCATCGCAGCTCCCGCTGCAGCAGTGATTCGCGAGTTATGACATGTGACACGTTTGGATCGCGCGTGACCGTGGCACCCCTCGTCCCGCAGGGAAGAACCGGCGAGTCGTGAGCGCGCCGCGATCCGGACGGAGGGGCTGGTTGCTCGCCTGCGCAGTTGCGCCCGGAACTGGCAACCCGCCGCGCCGTCGGTCATCCTGCGTCCGGGATGGCCGTCGTCGGTCCGCTGTCTGGGCCGACCCGAACTCCCTTCAGGCCAGATCCGACGGACCACCATGACGACTCACTTGTCCACCAATGACCGGCCTGCCTCCCCTCGCAGAGGCATCTCTGCTCGGAAGGAGGCTCGTGTGACGCGCAAGACAAGCTCCGGCGCGGTCCGCATCCGCGGCGCTCGACAAAACAACCTGTGCGGGATCGATGTCGAGATTCCCTACGGCACCCTGACCGTCGTCACGGGCGTGTCGGGCTCGGGCAAGTCGTCGCTCGCCTTCCAGACCCTTTATGCCGAAGGCCAGCGGCGTTACGTCGAGTCTTTTTCGGCTTACGCGAGGCAGTTTCTCGAGCGGATGGCCCGACCCGAGGTCGATGACGTCGATGGAGTGCTGCCGGCGATCGCCATCGATCAGACGAACCCGGTGCGGACCTCACGCTCCACCGTCGGCACGATGACCGAGATCGCCGATTTCATGAAGGTGCTGTTCGCTCGAGTCGGCGTCATCCACTGCCGGCAATGCGGCGAGCCGGTCGAGAGGGACACTCCTCAAGCCATCGGCAAGCAGCTGGCCGGTCTGCTGCGCTCGTCCGGCACCCTGCTCGTCACTTTCCCCTACGAGCTGTCGGAGCGGATGGCGGCCGAGACGGTCCACGAAGAGCTGTCTCGTCTCGGCTTCTCGCGCCTTGTTACCGACGGAGAGGTGAAGCGGCTGGATGAGACCCACGCCAATGAGCTTCCGGACAGCTTTCTGGTCGTGCTCGATCGCATGCGGCTTCCCGCCGCGCGTGCTCGTCTCGTCGAGGCGCTGGAGCAGGCGCTCCGCTTCGGCCAAGGCCGGGTGCAGATACACCGCGATGGTGGCGAGGTCTTGCGCTTCTCATCGGACCTTCACTGCGCGCGCTGCGACATTCATTACCGCGACCCGACGCCGAACAGCTTCTCCTTCAACAACCCCGTCGGGGCTTGCGAGACGTGCCACGGCTTCGGGCGCACGATCGAGATCGACCAGCATCTCGTGGTTCCCGACCCGCGCCTGTCGATCAAGCAGGGTGCGATCAAGCCGTGGACGACGAAGTCGACGCGCTGGGAACGAGGCGAGCTGCGACGGTTTTGTGAACGACGCGGTATTCCGACCGATGCGCCGTTCGGCGAGTTGACCGACGAGCAAAGAGAACTCGTCTTCGAAGGCGAGGCTGATTGGCGCGACTGGGAAGAAGGTGTCTTTCCAGGAGTGATGGGTTGGTTTCGCTGGCTCGAGACGCGCACGTACAAGATGCACGTGCGCGTCCTGCTGGCACGCTATCGCGGCTACCTGCGCTGCGAGGACTGCCACGGGACCCGGCTCCGGCCGGACGCGCTGCTGAGCCGCATCGGCGGAAAGTCGGGCAAGACGATCGCCGAGATCTATGCGCTGCCGATTGGCGAGGCGCGCGAGTTTCTCGACAAGCTTCGACTGCCTAAGAAAGACAGTCAGGTTGCCGAGCCCCTGCTCAGGGAAATCCGTGCGCGGCTGAGATACCTCGTCGAGGTGGGGTTGGACTATCTGACGCTGGACCGACAATCTCGCACGCTCTCGGGCGGCGAGGTACAGCGTGTCAATCTGACGACGGCTCTCGGTTCGTCGCTGGTCAATACGCTCTACATTCTCGACGAACCGTCGATCGGACTGCATGCTCGCGACAATGCGCGACTGATTCGTGTGCTCAAGGGACTGCGCGACCAGGGAAACACCGTCGTCGTCGTCGAGCACGATCCCGCGATCATTCGTGAGGCAGACCGTGTGATCGACATCGGCCCACGAGCCGGAGCGGACGGCGGACGTCTGCTCTTCTCCGGGCCGTATCGAGGCCTGCTCTCGTGCAACGCCTCCCTCACGGCGGACTATCTCGCGGGCCGCCAGCGCGTGCCCGTGCCCGAAGTGCGGCGCAAGCCCGATCCGCGCAAGGCGCTCGTCATCCGCAACGCCCGCGAGAACAACCTCGACGGGATAGACGTGTCTCTTCCTTTGGGTCTGCTGACCTGTGTGACGGGAGTCTCGGGCTCGGGCAAGTCGACGCTGCTGCGCGATGTGCTCTACGCGAACGTGCTGCGCGCCCGCGGAGAACGCGTCGAGCATGTCGGTGCCTGTGAAGCGATTGAAGGACTCGACGCACTCGGCCCCGTCGTGCTGGTCGATCAGGCTCCCGTCGGCTCGACGCCACGCTCGAATCCCGCAACCTACGTCGGCGCCTGGAGCGCGATTCGCAAGCTGCTCGCTTCGAGCCCGCTGGCAAAAACGCGACGCTACACCCCGCGGACGTTCTCGTTCAACGTGCCCGCGGGCCGCTGTGAGACCTGCAGCGGCGACGGCTTCGAGCGCGTCGAGATGCAGTTTCTCTCCGACGTGTTCGTGCCGTGTCCCGACTGCGGCGGTCAACGGTTCACACCGGAAGTGCTCGAGATCACGTGGCGCGGCAACAACGTCGCCGAGCTGCTCGAGCTAACGGTCGAGCAGGCGCTCGATTTCTTTGCCGGTCGCGCGGAGATCACCCGACCGCTCGCGCCTCTGCTCGAGGTCGGACTCGGCTATCTGCGCCTGGGTCAGCCGCTCAACACGCTGTCCGGGGGCGAGGCGCAGCGCCTCAAGCTCGCCTCGCATATCCGCGAGGCGTCCCCTCACAAGCGTGGGCGCGGCAAGCCGGGACTGTTTCTGTTCGACGAGCCGACGACCGGGCTTCATCTCGAAGACGTTCGCGTCCTGCTCGGTGCGCTGCAGCGGATGGTCGAGATCGGCCATACCGCCGTCGTCATCGAGCACCATCTTGATTTCATCGCCGCCGCAGACCACGTGATCGACCTCGGTCCCGAAGGAGGCAGCGGCGGTGGCCGTGTCGTTTTCTGCGGGACTCCCGATGAGCTGGCTCTCAGAGACGACTCGCACACGGGACGGTTCCTGCGCGAGTCGAAGCGGCGACGGCCCGCCTCGCCGGCTCGTCTGCGAGCCGTCAGGACCGCTCGTGCGAGACGCGCGGATGAGGCGATCGAGATCGACGGCGCTCGCGAGCACAATCTGCGTGACATCGACGTCGCCGTGCCGCGCGACAAACTCGTCGTCGTTACCGGACCGAGTGGCTCGGGCAAATCGACGCTCGCGTTCGACATCCTGTTTGCGGAAGGCCAGCGACGCTACGTGGAGTCGCTGTCAGCCTACGCGCGCCAGTTCGTCGGCAACCTGCGGCGTCCGGACGTAGATGGCGTATCGGGCATTCCGCCGACGGTCGCCATCGAGCAGCGCACGACGCGCGGCGGTGCCAACTCGACCGTCGCCACGATGACCGAGATCTACCACTTCATGCGCCTGCTCTACGCCAAGATCGGCCGGCAGCACTGCCCCGATTGTGGGATCGAGATCGCGGCGCGCTCGGTGCGCGAGATCGTCGGTGACGTGCTCGAGCGGTTCGCCGGCCAGCGCGTGCGGGTTTTGGCTCCCGCGGTCCGCGGCCGCAAGGGCCTTCACAGAGACGTCTTCGAGCGCGCGCTCCGACTCGGGCTGCGCTCGGTGCGGATCGACGGTCAGATACGCGGCATCGCTCGCGGCAAGCTGCCGCGGCTCGACCGCTACGTCGAACACGACGTGGATCTGGTCTGCGGTCGCGTCACGATCGGCTCGGAGCAGGTAGGCCTCGCCGAGGATCTGCTGCGCCGCGCGTTCGAACTCGGCGAGGGCGATGCAGCGATACTCAGCGAAGCCGGTCAGGGCGAGCGCCTCTACTCGCTGAAGAACACCTGCCCGAGCTGCGGGGCGAGCTTTGCCGAGCGCGATCCACGCTTGTTCTCGTTCAACAGCCGCCGCGGAGCGTGTGGGACGTGTCACGGTGCAGGGGTGCTGCGGTGTGTCGACCCCGCGCTGCTGGTGACAGATTCCCGGCTGAGTCTTGCCGACGGAGCGCTGATCGAGCTGCCGCAGAAGCTCGCGGCCGCCGTTCGTTTCACCACATTCCTGCGCGAGGCTCGGCGGCGCGTTCCCGAAGACAAGCCGCTCGGTAAGCTGTCTCGCGCGCAGTGGAAGGCGTTGTTTTACGGCGACAACCGAATCGACGGGCTCGTCACCCGGCTCGAGCAGCTCCACGACACGACGCAGCGTGCGCGTCAGCGCGGCAGGCGCGGCCGGCGCGGTCTGCTGCGACAGCTCGAGCCGCTGCTCGCCGATCACATCTGCTCTTCATGTCACGGTCTGCGGCTCAAGCCAGAAGCGCTGGCTGTCGAGGTCTGTGGAGCGGGAATCGGCGCGGTGGTCGGAATGAGCGTCAGCCGCTCTCTTTCGCACTTCAAGCGGCTGCGGCTTTCGGGCCGTGACCGATTGGTCGGACAACGGATGGTCGACGAGATCGTTTCGCGGCTCGCTTTTCTCGAACAGGTCGGCCTCGGCTACCTGACGCTCGACAGGCGTGCGACGACGCTCGCTGGTGGCGAGTCGCAGCGGATCAGGCTTGCGTCCCAGCTCGGGGCTCATTTGAGCGGCGCGTGCTACGTGCTCGACGAGCCGACGATCGGCGTCCACCCACGAGACAACGAGCGCCTGCTCGCGACGCTGCGTTCGTTGCGCGATGGCGGCAACAGCGTCGTCGTCGTCGAGCACGACGAGGACACGATGCGTGCCGCCGATCACATCATCGATCTCGGCCCAGGAGGCGGCCGTCGCGGCGGCGAGGTCGTTTGCAGCGGTCCGCTGGCCGAGATCGTCGCGAATCGCCGCTCGAAGACGGCCGCTTTCTTGCGCAATGGTCAGATCGCGGAGTTCCGACCTCAGCGTCGTGCGCTTCGTGGACGCCACGCGCTTTCGGTGACAGGCGCCCGCGCGAACAACCTCAAGAGAATCGACGTCGAGATCCCGCTCGGCGCGCTGGTTTGCATCACGGGCGTCTCGGGCTCGGGAAAATCGACCCTCGTGCGCGAAGTGCTCTACAAGGGACTGCGGCGCAAGCTGCTGGGTAGCCCCGAGCCTCCTGGCGCGCACACAAGCATTGTCGGGATCGGACCGATCGGCCGCACCGTCGAGGTCGATCAATCCCCGATCGGTAAGACGCCGCGCTCCGTGCCGGCCTCTTATGCAGGCATCTGGGACGAGGTCCGCAGGCTCTTCGCGCTCGTCCCCGAAGCGCGAGCCCGCGGTTACGGCGCCAGCCGCTTTTCTTTCAACGTCGCCGGCGGGCGATGCGAGGCCTGCGGCGGACAGGGACGTGTGCGCGTCGAGATGAGCTTTCTACCGGATGTGCTCGTCGATTGCGAGCAGTGTGGCGGCCGGCGCTACAACGAGGAAACGCTGGCGGTGACTTTCAAGGAGAGAACGATTGCCGAAGTGCTGGGGATGACGTTCGACGAAGCCGCCGAGTTCTTCGCCGCCGTGCCGTCAATTCATCCGACGACGAAGTTTCTCGTCGACATCGGCCTCGGATATCTCACGCTCGGGCAACCCTCGCCGACGCTCTCCGGGGGCGAGGCGCAGCGGATAAAGCTCGCGCGAGAGATGGGCGCCGGATCGCGCACGCCAACGCTCTACGTGCTCGATGAGCCGACGACGGGATTGCACGCCGCCGATGTCGCCGGGCTGCTGCGGCTGCTCCACGGGCTCGTCGACCAGGGCCACAGTGTCGTGGTCATCGAACACAACTTACCCGTGATCGCCTCGGCGGACTGGGTGATCGATCTCGGTCTCGAAGGTGGAGACGACGGCGGTCGCATCGTCGGTCGCGGGCACCCGCTCGATCTCGTCAAGCGCAAGCGCTCGCACACCGCGAGCGCGCTGCGCGAGTTTCTCGCACGCCACGGCGGTTGACTCAACGCAACCTTCTCTCAGGATCGCGCTTCCAGATCTCGTACGACAGCTCGGCCGCGATCTTCGGGTTGGCAGCCGCGAGGGCATCGAGCGTCGCCGCCGACTGGCGCGGCTTGAGACCGAGCAGTAGGTCCACGACGACGAGCCGGTCCCGCTCGTAGAGCTCCGCGAGTGCGCGGGCCGCGTTTTCTGCCTCCATCCCCTCATAGGCCTTGAGCAGGCGGTCGAAGGAGGGCGAGCCCATCTCGGCGAGCTTCTTGCGCTCTTCGACAGCTTGTGCCCGCAGTGCTTCGATCTGCTCGCGCTCGGTTTCGAGCTCGGCACGCACGACGGCGAGCTGCCGCTCGCGCTCCGCCATCGCGGCCGCCTTCTGCTCGAGCTGCTCACGCTGGAGCGTCAGCTCGGCGACGAGCTGGCGCAGCACTTGCTCGCCCTTCTCGGGCCCCGACTCCCACACGTCTTGATCTGCCGAACTCAGGGGCGGCTGTTCCTCGAGCGCCGCGTTTTCCAACGGCTGGGTCTGCTCGGCCGGAGATTCCTGCGCCTCGGTCCCGAGCCATTCTGCGAACAACACGGCGCACACCAGCGCCGCGTTGACGAGGTTGGCCAACACGAGCACGACGATCAGTCGGTGGCGGCTTGTCATCGGTCGCTCCTCGAGGGACGTGAGCCCACACGGCGGATCAACGTAAGATCATCGATCTCAGCCTGTTCGCGGCGGGCGAGCTGCTGTCGGTAGGCAGCGTGCGCCTCGCGCAGTTGGCGTTCGAGAACCTGGATCTGCCGCATCACCTCGCGCAGCAGACCTCGCGTGTTTGCCTCCTGCTCGCGCATCTCCGCGTGGCGCTCGGCGAGCTGGCCGGCCCGCTGGCGCTGCAGCTCAAGCATGCGTGAGATCCTTTGCAGCTCGGCGCCCTCGATGCCCCGCGTGCTGCGCTCGTGCAGCTCGTGGCGGGCCTGCTGCAGTTGCTCCTGGATCTGTCGCAGCGAGTGCCCGACCTCGAGCTGAGCGAGAAGGTGAGCGGCCAGCTCCCGTCGCAGCTCGGCTCTGCGGATACGTGCGTAACGCAGCGGCGTGCGCAGCCTGAAGCGAAAGCGAGCCACGGCTACACCTCGGCGTTGCCGTGAGCACCCGCGGCGCCTGCAGTGCCCCGAGTGTCTTCGGTGCCCTCGACGCCCTCGGCCCTGACTGTGCCGAGCTCGATCAGCCGCGCCTCCGTCTGCTCGAACGGTGCGGCTTGGGTCAGGTCCTGGCGCAGAAAAGCATTGATGGCCGGTTGGCGCTCGAGGGCCTCGTCCAGCTCGGGATCGCTTCCTCGGCGGTAGGCGCCGATCGAGACCAGGTCGCGGTTCTCGCGGTGTACGGCAATCATCCGGCGCACCTGTTCTGCGGCGCGGTATTGATCGGCCGACACGATCTTGGGCATCACGCGTGAGTTGCTGGCCAACACGTCGATCGCCGGATAGTGGGCCTTCTCGGCCAGCTCGCGTGCCAGCACGATGTGGCCGTCGAGAATCGCCCGCGAGGCGTCGGCCACCGGATCGGTCAAATCGTCACCTTCGACGAAGACGGTATAGATGCCGGTCACCGAGCCGGAGCCTTCCTTTCGACCCGCACGCTCGAGCAGTCGCGGCAGGAAGGCGAACACCGACGGCGGATAGCCCTTCGATGACGGGGGCTCCCCGGTCGCCAGCCCGATCTCCCTCAGTGCCATCGCGACACGGGTGACCGAGTCCATCAGCAGCGCCACGCTGAGTCCGCGCTCGCGGAAGTGCTCGGCAGCGGTGGTGGCGGCGAGGGCACAGCGCACGCGCCGTAGCGGTGATTCGTCCGATGTGGCTACGAACACGACCGAGCGGCGGCGTCCCTGCGGCCCGAGCTCGCTTTCCACGAACTCGCGCACTTCGCGATTTCGCTCTCCAACGAGCGCGATGACGATGATGTCGTCGCCGGCGTGGCGTGCCAGCCCGCCGAGCAGCCGGCTCTTGCCGACGCCCGAGCCGGCAAAGATACCGATCCGCTGTCCCCGGCCGAGCGTGATCAAGCCGTCGATGGCGCGGATGCCGCTTTTCATCGGCTCGGTGATCATCGGCCGCGACAGCGCCGGAAGCGGCTCGGCGTGAATCACCCAGCGCGTGTCGGTCGAGACCGGGCCGGCACCGTCCAGCGGCTGGCCGTCGGCATCGAGCACGCGGCCGAGCAGACCGTCGCCGACGGGGATCCGCGGATGGCGGCCGGTCGCCACGACCCGATCACCGAGCTTCAGCCCGCGCACCGGATCGACCGGCATCGTGTAGATCGTGTTGCCTTCGAAGCCGACGACTTCCGCCAACGACAGCAGTCGACCCGTGGCCGTTTCCAGACGACACTCCTCCCCCACCGCCACGCGCGGGCCTCGACTCTCGACCGCCAAACCTACGGCGCGAACGACACGGCCGGCTCGACGCGTGAGAGCGGCTCGCTCGAGCCGTCGCTTCGCCTCGCGCGCGGCATCGCCGACGACGTCTCGATCCGCGGGGGGGCTCAACGCTCCTCCATCAAGGCTTCCCACGCCGCGCGGTAGGCTGTTTCGAGGCGCGCGTCGATCTCTTCCGCTTCCGTCTCTGCGATGACGCCCGCGCGACCCACGCTCTCGTCGACGACGATCTCGACGCGGTCGCTGCAGGCAAGCGACGGGCAGCGCGTGAGCACCGACTCGCGGTCAGCCGGATGGAGACGCAGCTTGCAACGGGCGCCTCCCCCGAGTCGCTCGAGCACTTCCTCTGCAGCCCGAGCAGCGAGCGGCTCTTCATCGTCGAGCCGCCTCCGCAGGATGCGGCCAGCGATCTCGAACGCGAGCGCGGGCAGCTCACGGCGCGCGCGGTCGATGATCGTGACTTCAAGTTGAGCGAGCTTTCCGAGCGCCTCCGCGAGGGCCTGCTGCCACTCCGCGAGTTGCTGCTCGAGCCGCTGGTTCGCTTCGGCGAGCCCACGAGCCACTCCTTCTTCGTAGCCACGCTCGAGCACGCGTTCGAGCTCCATCTGCTCGCTCGCTGGGCCCCCCGCGGAGTGAGCGCCATCGCGGGCGCGACCGCCCGCACCTGCTCCTCGCATCTCAGGGGGCTCATAGGGGCGAGCGAGCAGCTCGTCGATCAGCCTACCCGGAGACAACGGCGGGCTCCTCGAGCGAGACCGATCCTTCCTTTTCCAGCCTGAGGACCAGCTCGATCATCTCGCGTTGCGCGTGGTCGATCTCGGAGAGCTTCGGTGCGCTGAGGAAGTCCATCTCTTCCTGCAACATCTGCGCCGCGCGCTCGGACATGTTTCGCGTGAACAACACCTGCAACTCGGGGTCGGCTCCTTTGAGCGCCATCGCGAGCGTGGCACGGTCGACCTGCTTGAGCACCTCCCGCGCGTCGCGATCGCTCAGGCCGCGCAACGTGTCGAAGGTAAACAGTAGATCCCGCAGCTGCTGCGACAGCTCGGGGAAGCTGTCCCCGAGCGCTTCCACGATCTCCTGGCCGGACGATCGTCCCAGGCCGGTCAGCGTGTCGGCTGCGTTCTGGATGCCGTTGAGTGGCACCATCGGCTCCTCGCACACCTCGTGCAGTCTCTGAGTCAGCGCCGAGCCGACCTGCTCGACGACCTCGCGGCGAATCTCGGTAATGCTGGCCATGCGATGCGTGACCTCGATCTGCAGCTCGCGCTCCATCATTGCCAGGATGCGGGCTGCCTTACGCGGCGCGAGCAGCGCGAGCACGAGCGCCACGGTCTGCGGCGGCTCCTCTCGCAGGAGCATCGCCAACCGGCGTGCCGGAGCCTTGAGCACCTCTCCGTGCAGCTCTGGCGGTGGAACTGGCGGCCCGTCCTCCTCGCTGTCAGTGGGTCGTCTCGGCGCGATCTCGCTCAAAATGCTGTCCGCCTCGTCCGGGCACGCCTTTGCCAGCAGCTTGCGCGCAAGCGGCGGCCCTGCCCGCTCGAGCCCGCGGGCGCGAGAGATCATGCCGTGGAACTCCTCGAGCACGGCTTCGTAGCGAGACGGATCGATCATCTCGAGGCGCGCTATCTCGGTCGTGATGCGACGGACCTCCGTCTTGTCGAGCTGCTGCAGGACATTTGCGGCGGCCTCCTCACCGAGAAGTGAGATCAAGATCGCCGCCTTGACGGCGCCCGAGAACTCGTCGGCCATCAGGACTGCCCCTTGTCCTCGTGCAGCCACACGCGCATGCTCTGCGCCATGCCTTGCGGTTCCTCGTTCGCCAGCTTCGCCAGCCGCTGGCGGAGCTGCTCGACTCGAGACGGTGGTCCGAGCTGCAGTGGTTGATCGAGTCGTGCTGTGGCAAAGCCGGCCTCGCCGCGGCCAGCGCGGCCGAAAGCATCGCGCAGTGTGCCGATCAGAGGTCGATAAAACAGCACGAACGCGAGCAGCAGCAGCACGACGAGTGCCGGGTACTTGACGAACGGAAGCCAGGTCAGAGGGTCGAAGTGAGCGGGTACGTCGGCAATCTCACGCAGCTGGAACGGGGCCTGCTCGACCGTTACCTGGTCGCCTCGGGTTTCGTCAAAGCTGATCGCCGCCTTGACCAGCTCCTCGTTGCTCACCAACTCTTCTGGAGATCTGGGCACGGAGCGGGGCTCGGCTTGCGCGTCGCCGCCCGGCGGGGCCTGTTGACCTTCCTGTTGCCACTTGTGGTCGACGAGCACCGCGACCGACAGGCGACGGAGCGAGCCCTGCGGTTCTTCTATCGTGCGCTCGATCGACGAGTACTCGAAGTTGCTCGTCAGATCGGTCAGCTCCGAGGTCTCGGATGGTGCAGTCATCGCCGCGTTGGGCAGATTGGAGCCCGTGCCCGGCGTTCCTTGTAGCGCGACACCACCGCTCATCTTCTCCTTTCGCTTCTGCTCCGAGACCAGCACCCCGCTGTCGGGGTCGAGCTGACGCTCGTGGCGCAGCACCTTTTGCCAATACAGATCGGCTGTCGTTCGCACGACGAATCGGTCGGGACCGATGATCGGCTCGAGCACGCGCGCCACCTTGGCGTTGATCTCACCTTCGATCGCCGCCTGCATCTCCGCCTTGGTCGAACCGGCCATCGCGCCGTGCTCGCCGCCGCCGTCCCACAGCATGCGACCGGTGGTATCGACCACACTCACGCGATCGGGGGTCAGCTCGGGCACGGCTCCAGCGACGATGCGTGCGATCGCCTGCACTTGTTGCGAGTTGGGCTGGCGGCCGCCGAGCAATCCCAGCGTCACCGAAGCCTTGGCGACGTCCTCGTCGTCGAGAAACACACGATCGCCGGGCAAGACGAGATGAACGCGCGCGGATCGCACTTCGTCGAGTGATTCGATCGTTCTTGCCAACTCGTCCTCGAGCGCCTTTTGAAAGCGCACGCGTTGCATCCTGTTGGACTGAGCCAGCGTGTCCTGCGCGAACATCTGTGTGAAGCCGAAGCGACCGCTTTGCGGCAGATCGGTCGCCGCCAGATCCATGCGCAGCCGATCGACGCTTTCGAGAGGAACTTCGATGACGCGACCTCCGTCCGCGAGGCGATGGCGGACTTTTCGCGCCTGTAGCTCCTCGACGATACCTTGCGCCTCTCTCGGTTCGAGCCCGGTGTACAGCACGGACCAAGTGGGCTGACGAGCCCACCACACGATGGCGACGACGGCGAGCACCGATAGCGTGGCCGACAAAGCGAGGCTGAAGCGCTGCCTGAGCGAGAGAGCCGCCCAGACTGCGGTGAGCTGTTGGATCATTTCCTGCATGGCGCGCTCCGCAGATTAGGAATCGTTGCCTCCGATCGCTCGGCCCGATCGGCCCCATCATGGCCGTCAGCCTCGGCGGCGAGCGGTGTCGCAGCAAGCCGTTTCAGCATCACACCGGCATCCGCATGATCTCGTTGTAGGCCTCGAGCAGCTTGTTTCGAACTTGCATCAGCGTGCGCAGCGACAGATCTGCTCGCTCCATCTCGAGCAGCACGTTGTGCAGGTCGCCAGCCTCGCCCACTATGTACGATTTCGCAGCTGAGTCAGCGGATTCCAGCTGACCTTCGACGGTGCTCAGCGCGTTTTCCATCGCCTCGGCGAACGTCGGTCCCGTCGGCGTCGCATCGCCTCGAGGAAGTTGGTGGTCTTGGCGCGACAGCTCGCGCAGCTTCTGGTTGGCGATCTCACCGATTCTTGCAGCGTCCATTATTGGCAACCCTCGTCACACCTCGTCATGCGTTCGGTTCGAGTAGATCGATGTCCGTACCCCACCGTCACGACTGGTCGTTCTGGTCACCTCACCATCCCGAGCGCGCTCTCTTTCATGCGGCCAGCAACTTTGACCACGTTCACGTTCGCTTCGTAGGAGCGCAACGCCGATAGCAGGTCGACCATCTCTTTGGCCGGATCGACGTTCGGGTAGGCGACGAAGCCGTTTGCGCTCGCGTCGGGATGGCCCGGCTCGAATCGCAAGGATGGCGGACTTGGATCGTTGACGACCTGCTGGACGTCGACGCCTCGCACGGCTCTGTCGAGGGCCGAGCCGAAGGCGCGTCGGGCCGAGCGCTCGGCGGCCACCACGGGCAGTCGTCGAACGTAAGGGCCGCCCTCCGGCGTGCGCGTGGTGTGTGCGTTGGCCATGTTCGAAGCGATGATCTCCATGCGTGCTCGCTGCATGTCGAGCCCGCTGGCCGCCACTTTGATGGCGCGATCAAGACTCATTAGCCTGTCCTCCCTTCGGAGATGACGGCGCGAAGCTGCCTGAGGCGCATGCGTAGCATCGCCGTGGCGCTCTCGTAGCGATTCCGCGTTTGAGCCAGCATCATCATCTCGCGATCGAGCTGCACGTTGTTGCCGTCCTGACGCACCATCAGATCCTTGACTTCTCTCGGTTGCATCGGCGAGTTGGTCGCTCTCGCGCTCCTGTGCGCGGGACCAGTGCGGCGCACGGGAAGGTTTCTGGCCTCCTGCTCCATCGCCTGCTTCAAGGCCTCGTTGAAATCGATGTCGATCGTTCGATAGTGCGGCGTATCGAGGTTGGCGACGTTCGATGCAAGCAGCTGCTGGCGCTTCGACATGACATCGAGCGCGCGTTCCATCTGAACCAGCCAAGGGTCGAAGTTGGCGTTGATCGTGTCTGTCATCTGAAACCTCCTCGAGGTCGCGGCCGGCGCGTGGGTGTTGTCTCGTTCATGGAACCTGGTCCGCGGAACTGGCGACGGCACCACCCTGCTCACGAAACGTGCGCAGCTTGTTGCGCAGAGTGCGTACTGATATGCCGAGCATCTTTGACGCGCGCGTGCGGTTGCCGCCGGCAGCTTCCAGCGTCTGCTCGATCAATCGCTTCTCGGCTTGCGCGATCGTCATCCCGGGCTCCAGACGATCGGGCTCGCGGGGACTGTCCCAAGCATCGAGGAAAAGGTCCTCGGCGCCGATCTCGCCGTGCCGATCGAGGATGACGGCGCGCTCGATGACGTTGCGCAGCTCGCGCACATTGCCGGGCCAGGGGTGGCGCGCCAGCCGCGCGATCGCCTCGCGCGAGAGGCGCGGCGTGGGCCTTCCGAGGCTTCGCGCGATTTGCCGTGTCAGGTGTCGTGCCAGCTCGCCGATATCTGCGGGCCGCTCCCTCAGTGGGGGAACCTCGAGCGGGATCACGCGCAGGCGGAAGTACAGATCCTGGCGGAAGAGCCCTTCGGCGACCGAGCGGACCAGATCCTGGTGCGTCGCCGCGATGACGCGCAGATCGACCGATCGCGGCGCTCCAGCCCCCAGCGGCACCACGGCCTTCTCCTCGAGCGCGCGCAGCAACTTGGCCTGGATCGGCAGCGGACAATCTCCCAGCTCGTCGAGCAGCAACGTGCCGCCATCGGCGCGCTCGAAGTGCCCTTCCCGGTCCCGATCTGCGCCGGTGTAGGCGCCGCGGCGGACGCCGAACAGCTCGGCTTCGAGCAGCTCCGGTGGCAAAGCGGCGCAGTTGACCGCGACGAACGGCCCCCGACATCGCGCGCTGTGGCGGTGAATGAAGCGGGCGACGACCTCTTTGCCGCTGCCGCTCTCACCCGTGATCAGCACCGTGGCATCCGTGCGCGCCGCCCGCTCGGCTTGATCCAGCAGCTCGCGGAACTGCGGATGACGTCCGATCAGCGGCGGCTCATAGCCGTCGGTCTCAGATGAGCTGCCGGAGCGTCTCGCGGTGTCGAGCGCTCGCCGCACGGCGGCCAGCAGCGCCTCGGGAGCGAACGGCTTGAGAAGGTAGTCGTGCGCCCCGCGGCGGATCGCCATCACGGCATCCTCGACCGTGCCGAACGCGGTCACCATCACGACATGCAAGCGCGGCCTCAGCTCGAGCGCCTGAGAGAGCAGCTGCTGTCCGTCGAGACCCGGCATGCGCACGTCGGTGACCATCGCGTGCCAATTGCGTGCCTGAAGCGCGGCCAGTGCCGAGCGGCCGTCCTCGCAGCGCGTGACTTCGAGGCCACCTCGCTCGAGCGTGCGCGACATGCCGAGGCGCATGCCCGAATCGTCATCAACGACCAGTACGGACGGTCTTCGCTTCACGCGTTCGGCTCCTCAGCTGGCCGGCGGGCGGCAACAGCGGGTCCTTCGAGTCGCAGTCGGAACGAGGCGCCACCCCACTCGGACCGGCCGACTTCACCACTTCCCCCACGATCGACGGCGACGCGTTCGACCACCGCGAGACCGAGTCCCGTGCCGCCATCGCGGGTGCTGAAGAACGGCTCGAACACCCGTTCGCGCAGTGCGTCCGGAACGCCCGGACCCGAGTCTTCGATCAGGAACGAAACGCCGCGTTCATCTCGTCCGACGCCGAGGCGCACGCGCCCGCCGCCCGGCGTGACGTCGAGCGCATTGCCGAGCAGGTTGAGCAGCGCTTGGTGAGTCGCCTCGCGGTCGAGGTATGCCGCAGCCTTCGCCGCCTCCGGCGGCCCCTCGAGCCGGATGCGGCGCGCTTCGGCCACGGGGCTGACGAATCGAATCGTCTCGCGTGCCAATGCGGCGGCATCGACCGGGGCGCGGCGCACCCGCCCCCCGCGCGCGCACGACAGAAGGCGCGTGACCGTGTCGGAGAGCTGTCGCACGCCAACGAGCAGCTGCTCGGCAAGCTCTCTGCCCTCGGGCCGCTCTTCGAGCTCTCCGACCAGCAACGAGCCGAGCAGCTCCAGGCTTCCGAGGGGATTGCGCACCTCGTGGGCGACCTCGGCGGCCATCCGCCCCAGCCACTCGAGCCGACTGCGCCGTCGCGCGAGCTGCTCGAGTTCGACCATGCGAGTGACGTCGTGAACGACGAGCAAGAAGCCGCGCCCACCTTCGGGAAGCGTCACCGACGCCTCACGAAAGAGCCATGCCGGGCCGGCCTCTCCGAACGGACGGTGCGGCTCTCCTTCTGGCGTGGCTCGCGCGAGGATCGGATGCGGATCGAGATCGTCGCCCAAGCCGCGAACGCTGTCGCCGACACCGGCGCCGAGATGGTCGCCATCGGCGCGGCCTACCCCGACGACAGCCCCCATTTGCCGCGCTGCTGCATTGACGGCCAGCACGCGACGGTCTTCGCCCAGCAGCACGACGCCTGCTTGAAGGCTCTCGAGAACCTGCTCCAAACAGCGGCTCAGGCGTGCCTTGTCTCGCGCCACCTGCCGGAGCCGGCCCGTCGAGCGCGCCAGCTCGTCGGCCAGCAGGCACACCTGCTGCTCGAGCCGCTGCTCGCGCTCGCGGGCCGCCTCGGAAGTCGCCGGAGGCACCGCCGTCGCGCTCGCCGACATCAGCTCGTCCCATCGGCAGCGGCGGGTCCCAGGCGCCGCAGCAGGTCGTCGGCGACGAAGCGAACCGGCTCGACCGGATCGCTCGCCAGCAGTCTCTCGATTCGCGTGCGGGCGTCGTAGCGCCGACCGCTGAGGATCTCGCACTTGGCGCGTCGAACGGAAATCCACGCGGCGGCCGTTGACGCGGCGACCGACGCGTCCGCGGCGGCTCTGTCGTAGATCACGCAGGCGTCCTTCCAGCGACCCTCGATCGACAGCAGATCGCCTGCGAGC
>CP070706.1:1194054-1197847 GCA_020350085.1 Acidobacteriota bacterium | reverse complement strand
GAGCGCCCACTGGCGCTGGCGCAGCAAGCGCCATGCCGTGCCTACGCGCTGGCGTCGGACCGGCGAATGGCTCGCGTCACTCGTTGTCAACACCCATGTCTCCCTGCGTCACCCCCCTGCCGGTATTCTAACCCGGACCGTTCACGAAGCCGCTCCACTGCGGCAGCTACACGGGCTCGCTCCAGCGTGCAAAAGGTTTCGTGAATCATCCGGGCGCGTCCCCGATGGGCGAATCGGTGCGGAAGCCGGCGGCGGTGCTGTTCGATCTCGACGGTGTGATCGTCGATACGTTCGACGTGTGGGAGGCCGTGCTCGAGCAGTGCCGAGCGGTCCGCGGACTCGCTCCGCTCGGACGCCAGCGGATCCGCGAGTGCTGGGGACAGGGGATCGTCGCCGACTGTGAGACGCTGTTTCCCGGAACTGATCCGCGGCGGCTGGCCGGCGAGTACGAGCGCGCGTTCTCCCAGCACCTGCCGGCCGTGCGCACGATCTGCGGTGCACCGGAAGCGATTCGCACGGCTCGGCGAGCAGGCGCACGATTGGCCGTCGTGACCAACAGCCCGGCCGGATTGGCGCGTGACGTCCTGAGCTCGGTGGGGCTGATCGAGCTGTTCGACGCGATCTGCGGCGGCGACGAGGTGCCGCGCGGAAAGCCCGATCCTGCTCTGGTACGGCTGGCCCTCGCACGGCTGTCGATCGCACCGAGCGAGGCGCTGATGATCGGAGACTCGCCGCTCGACGTGGAAGCGGCGCGCCAGGCCGGCGTGCTGGCGATCGGGTATCGCGTCGATGGCGACCTGCGGCTGGAACAGCTCGATCAGCTCGAAGACCTCGTCCATCTCACATAGCTGCGGCCGCGTTCACCGCGGCTCATCGGTGTCTGGAGTGCTGTCGAACCGGTCGCGTCGCGCCGCGGCCTCGGCGGTGCGCCACAGGCTCTGAAGCGGCAGCGGGAGAGCAGGTCCGAGATCCGAGCCGTAGCGGCGGCGTAACGTGCGTGCCACGCGTGAAGCGGCTCTCGCGCGTCCGGGATCGCCGGCGCGGCGCCACAGCGTCTCGGCCAGCGCGTGAAGGCGTGTGACCAGCTCGGGACAGCCCGCTGAGCGTGCCAAGGGAAGAGCGCGGTTCAGGTGTCGCAGACCGTGCGCCGGGCGCTGGACGCCGCCGGCGCAGCGAGCGATCGTCAGCAGCGCTTCCGCGCGGGCCACGGGCGAGCGGGTCAGCACCAGTGCCTTGCGCGCGATCGCCAGCGCGCAGCGGCGCTGGCCCGTGCCGAAGTAGGCCTCTGCGGTGAGCACCAGCGCCAGCGCCGCGACCTCGGCGTCATCGGCCTTTTGGGCCGTCTCGGAGCTCAGCTCCGCCGCGCGGGCGGCATCGCCGGCCGCGCGCCGGCTCGCGGCCTCGACCGCGGTCGCCAGCAGTCCGTGGCGTGGCTGCAGTCCGCGAGCCAGCGCCCCGCCGAGCGATGGAATGCCCGAGGCCACGGACGCGAGCGCTAACCGGAGCAGACAGACTCCGTTGGCCGCCGGATCGTCGATCTCGCGCCGCAGAATGCGTTCGGCAGCGCGCCAGCGACCGAGGGCCGCCTCCGCCGCGGCCCAGGTCGACAACAAGGGAGCGTCCAACACGTCGCTTCCGGCTGACGCGACGCGGCGCATGAGACGCGCCACCGCGTCCGCGCGACCGCTACGGCGCTGCCGCTCGATCTCTCGCCGCAGCTCGTCGGCAGCGGGCGGCTCCGGCTCGAGCAACGCGTCGAGCCGTTCGATCGCCGCCGAGCTCGGTTCTCCCAAGGCGCGCATCAAGCACAAGAATCGCGGCACGGCCAGATCGGCCTGGCCTGTCTCCACGCGCGACAAGTGCGAACGCGTCACGCGCACCCCGCCGCCGCGCGTGATTCTCTCGACTTCGTCCAGCGACAACCGTCCCTGCAAGCGCATGCGCCGCAGCGCCTGACCGACGGCGATCCTCAGCGAGTAACGTGTCGTGCTCATGCTGTGCTCCTCCTCCGGCGCGGGCGAGTCGTTCGGCCTCACAGCGGCTCGTGGGAGCTTGCGCGGAGCACACGGGACGGGTCGAGCAGATTGCTGCCGTTGTCGATGCGTCGCTCTCGCACGCGCGCAAGAAGATCGCATCGTCGATCGGTATCCGTTGCGCGACGGAGTCCCGCGATCGGGAACGGTCTGACCGTCGCGCTCGTGACGATCAGACGCCGGCGGTCATCTCTTCGCGGGTTCTCAGTGCCGATCGGATTCCGTTCAACGCATCGATGAACTCGGAGACGCTCTGTGGGCGCCGGTTCGGATCTTTCTCGAGCACGCGCAGCAGCAAGCTGGCCAGCTCGTCGGGAACGCCGGGCCTGAGCTGCGAGAGCGGCGTCGGCGCCGCGTCGAGCTGCATGCGAAGCACATCGGCGACGTTTTCCGAGCAGAACGGCTCCTCGCCGCCGATCATGAAGTAGGCCAGGATCCCGAGCGCATAGAGGTCGGCGCGCTGGTCGGCGGCCTGGCCGCGGATCTGCTCGGGCGCCATGTAGGCGGGCGATCCGATCACCAGCCCTTCGCGCGTCAGGTGCAGATCGCCCTGCCGTGCGATGCCGAAATCGACCAGGCGCGGGCGCGCGTCGGCGTCGATCAGCACGTTCTCTGGCTTGACGTCGCGATGTACGATGCCGAGGCGATGGGCGGCTGCGAGACCGTGTGCGACGCCGGTGAGCAGATCCAGACAGGCCGCGAGCGGCAACGGCCGTCGCGTGCGGCACCAGGCGCGCAGATCGACGCCGTCGATGAACTCCATCACGATGAAGCGCTGATCACGCCACCGCTCGAGTGTGTGCACCCGCACGATGTTCGGATGGTTGATCTGCCGCGCGAGACGTATCTCTTGGATGAACCGCTTTTCGGTCGTCTCGTTGATTCCCCCGGTCAGTACCTTGAGCGCGACCGGTTCGTCGAGCACGAGGTCGCGCGCCGCGAACACGGTTCCCATGCCTCCGCGACCGAGCTCGCGCAGGATCTCGTAGCGATTCGCGAGCAACGTGCCTGGCAGCAGACTCGTGCCGTGGAGCTCTTCGAGCAGCTCGTGGGCCGAGCCGTAGCGCTGCAGCCGGTCCGGCAGCAGACACTTGATGATCACGCGCCGCAGCAGATCGGGAACCGGACGTGCCTCGTCGACGGGAAGCTCGGCCGGCGTCGTCGAATGCGTCGGCGGCAGCGTGCCGGCCAGCATCTCCCAGGACAGCACGCCGAGCAGATATACATCCGAGGACGGGTCCATGCGCTCGCCCCGAGACGTTTCCGGCGCACGATACGGTTCGCGGCAGCCCGACGCTTCGGTGTGCCTGAGCGCGAGCCCGAAATCGAGCAGGCGCACTTCCCACGACGGTGCGACGATGACGGTCTCGGGGCTCAGATTGCGGGCGAGCAGTCCGAGACCGTGCGCGTACTCGAGGGCCTCGGCGGTGCGGGTGATGACCTGCACCGCGTTCGGAACGTCCAGGGCGCCCTCGGCGTCGAGAATTTCCCGCAGCGAGCGGCCACGAACGTGTTCTTGGACCATGTAGATCCCCTCGCCGTCGCGGCCGGCATCGTGAATCGCCGCGATCGCTGGGTGGTGCAGGCGCGCCACGCGCCGGATGTCGGTCAGCAGGCGCGTGGCGGCCGCTGCCGACGCCAGCAAGTCCGCTCCGAAGCGGCGCAGGCAGACCTCGCGATCCATCACCCGGTCGTGAGCCAACCACGAGATGCCCGGCAGACGCAGGGCGAGCTCGCGCTTGACGTCGTATCGATCCGGT
>CP070706.1:1190689-1193954 GCA_020350085.1 Acidobacteriota bacterium | reverse complement strand
CTGTCGATCGACAAGATGACCTCCGACTCGTCGCCGATCATCAAGCTGGTCGACTCGACGATCTTCAACGCCCTGCAGCGTCGCGCATCGGACGTGCACATCGAGACCCGCGAGCGCGAGGTGGTGATCAAGTACCGCATCGACGGCGTGCTGTACCAGGCGATGGAGCCGATCGACAAGAAGTTCCACTCGACGATCATCTCGCGGCTCAAGGTCATGTCCGAGCTGGACATCTCGGAAAAGCGCATCCCGCAGGACGGGCGGTTCAAACTGCGCATCAAGGAGCGGACGGTCGATTTTCGCGTCAGCATCATGCCGTCGGTTCACGGCGAGGACTGCGTCATCCGTATCCTCGACAAGGAGTCGGCGAGCGAGAAGTTCCGCACGCTGAGCTTGGACGTGTGCGGCTTCGACGAAGAGGTGCTGAAGAAGGCGCGCAAGTTCGTCCGCGAGCCGTACGGCATGTTCCTCGTCACCGGCCCGACCGGATCGGGCAAGACGACGACGCTCTACGCCGCGCTGTCGGAGATCATCAACTCGGAAGACAAGATCATCACCATCGAAGATCCGGTCGAGTACCAGCTGCCGGGCGTGACGCAGATCCCGGTCAACGAGAAGAAGGGGCTGACCTTTGCGCGCGGGCTGCGCTCGATCCTGCGCCACGACCCGGACAAGATCATGGTCGGCGAGATCCGTGACGAGGAGACGGCCAACATCGCGATCCAATCGGCGCTGACAGGCCATCTCGTGTTCACCACCGTGCACGCCAACAACGTCGTCGACGTGCTGGGCCGTTTTCTCAACATGCGCGTCGAGCCGTACAATTTCGTCTCGGCGCTCAACTGTATCCTCGCTCAGCGGCTCGTGCGGCTGATCTGCCCCAACTGCCGCATCCGCGTGCAGGCGTCGGATCAGCTGCTGCTCGACTCGGGACTCGACCCGGCGGTGTGGCGCGACAAGCCGCTTTACGAGGGCCGGGGCTGCATCGAATGTCACGGCACCGGCTACCGCGGCCGCGAGGCGATCTCGGAGCTTCTCGACCTGTCCGACGAGATCCGGGAGATGATCCTCGGCCGCCGGCCGGCCGCCGACATCAAGCGCCAGGCGGTCACCGAGGGTATGGTGCCGCTGCGCCAGTCGGCGCTGGGAAAGGTCCTCGCGGGCAAGACCACGCTGCGCGAGGTCAACAAGGTCACGTTCGTCGACTGACGGGCGGAAGGAAGGAAGCGGCATGGCGATGGCGAACGGGTTCGGCTCCCTCGGGCGGTTCATCCCGCAGCGCTTGCTGCGGGTGAGCTGGCTGCGGCCTCGCTACCCGCTGGTCGGACTCGAGCTGAGAGAGGATGCCGTCATCGCCGCCCGGCTGGCTCGGCGCCGCGGGGGCTACCGGCTGGCCGGACACGCCGTCACGCAGCTCGACGAAGGTGTGTTCCAGACCTCGCTGATCCGTCCCGCCGTCAGCGACACGCGTGAGCTCGTTCGCGCGATCGGCGACGTGCTCAAGCAAGCCGGTGCGGACGGCGCGGCCCGCGTCTCGCTCGCCGTGCCCGACACGATGGCCAAGGTCTTCCTGCTCGACTTTCAAGAGCTGCCGGCTTCCGTCGATCAGGCGACGGAGATGGTCCGCTGGCGGCTGAAGAAATCGGTCCCGTTCCGACTCGATGAAGCGCAGCTGTCGTGGGAGGAGCTCGGCCGGGGCGAGGATGGCCGCGTGCAGCTGCTCGTCGCTGTCGCCCCGACCGAGGGGGTGAGACTGCTCGAAGAGCTGCTCGCGGGACTCGGTGTTCGCGTCGGGCTGATCGATCTCGCTTCGTTCGACGTGTTCAACGCGCTGAGGATCGACGGCACGTTCGACGGTGACGATGCTCGCGATACGGCTCTGCTGTCGGCCACACCGACGTACTTCAGCTTGATGATCATGCGCGGCCAACGGCTGATCTTCTACCGCGCGAAGAACTACCACGTGCAGGGCACGTTCCAGGGCGAGGAGTCGCTGCGGGTCGTGGTGCGCGAGCTGCGCTCGACGCTGAGCTACTACGAAGAGCACCTGCTCGGCGAGGGGATCGCCAGCTTGCGAACCCGGGTCGTCGGCATTCACCCCGGCGGCATTCTCGACGTGGCGCGCGAAGCCGGATGCGGTACCGTGCAGGAGGTCAGCATGAAGCGGGCCATCCCCGAACTGGCTGCGGCGCCCCAAGATACGGCCTCGGAGCTGCTTCCTGCGGTCGGCTTGGCGATGAGGAGAGAGCCTTGAGACCGATCGACCTCAACCTGGCGACGCGGCCTTACCGCAACGACACGCCGCTCGCCATCGCACTGCTCGTCTTGCTGGCGGCCGCGGCGGGCCTGACGGCGCACAACACCCACTCCTACCTGACCGCGGACGCGCGCGAGCAGCAGCTGCTCGAGGAGCTGAGCGATCACCGCCAGCGCATGGAGCAGATGAAAGCCGAGGCCAAGACGCTCAGGGACGGGCTCGACGAGATCGACTTCGAGCTGCTCGATTCCCAGGCGAACTTCGTCGCCGGCATCCTCGAGGAGCGCAACTTCTCGTGGACCGGGCTGTTCAACGCGCTTGAGCGCGTGCTCCCGTGGAACATCCGTCTCAGCTCCATCCGGCCGCGGTTCGAGATCGGCCTGGTGCGAGTGGAGCTGCTGGGTGTGGCGCGCGATAACGACGCGTACCTCGACTTTCAGGACACCTTGCTGCGCGCCGATGGCTTCGGCGGTGTCGTGCCGGGCGATTTCCAGATCGACGAGTCGACGGAGCAGGTGTTCTTCACGCTCGGGTTCGACTACACGCCTCAGGCACCGGACACGGAGACCATGCAGGCTGCGGCCGCGCCGGTCGAGGTGCTCGTCGTCGAGGACACGGGCGGCTCCGAAGACGCGCGCGCAGAGCGCGCGCCGGCCGAGCCGCCGGCGGACGACGGGACGCCGCGGGGCCGAGCGGCCTCGCGAACGGAGGAGCCGCCGTCACGGGCTCTCGTCGGCGAGCCGGCCGACGCGCTCGCTTCCGAGTCGGCGGCGCCGAGCGAGCGTCCGCGCCAGCGCGGTCGCCGCCCCGAGGCGGCCCAGCGGGCCGGGACTGGCGGGGCCGGTGATGCTCGCGGCGCGGCGGGCGAGCCGGCTCAGGACGCCGGCTCGATGGCGCTGCTGCCCGCACCGGCTGGCGCGCGCGGCTCGGCCGCGGGTGCTGCCGCGGGCCCGTCCGCGGCCACAGGCGATCGATCGGGGCCGAGCGCGCGGCGCAAGGCCGCCGCGG
>CP070706.1:1187899-1190589 GCA_020350085.1 Acidobacteriota bacterium | reverse complement strand
CTGGCAGCTGATCATCGGCAAGCTGTTTCCTTTTGCCGTCGTCGGTCTGATCGACACGCTGCTGATCACGGCGGTCGCCGCGTTCTGGTTCGAGGTGCCGATACGAGGCTCATTCGCGCTGCTGTTGGGCCTGACGATGGTGCTGGTGCTCAACACGCTCGGGCTCGGGTTGCTGGTCTCGACGATCGTCAAGAACCAGCAGCAGGCAATGATGGGCGCGGCGTTTCTGCTGATGCTGCCGATGGTGTTTCTCTCCGGTCTCGTCTTTCCGATCGAGAACATGCCCCAGCCCGTGCAGTGGGTGACGTACGCGATCCCGCTGCGCTACTACGCGACGATCCTGCGAGGGATCTTCCTGCGTGGCTCGGGCTTCGCGGTGCTCTGGCCGCAGGCGCTCGTGCTGGCCGTCATGGGCGTAGCCTTTCTTGCACTCGCGTCCTGGCGCTTCCGCAAGCGGTTGGACTGACCTGGCACCGGATCACCGTCACTTCGTGCTGGCTCTCGGCTCGGCTGCCATTCGTTGCTGGCTGCGACGCGCCCTCGCGCGGTAACATCACGTCGAGAGCCCGACCCGCCGACAAGATGAAGGAGCACGGGCGATGAGGTGGCCGTCGTTGTGGCTGCTGTTCTTGGTTCTGACGGTCTCTCTGTGCTCGGCTGCAGAAGACAACCTCTCCTCGGCACAGCCCCCCCTAGCTCCCAGCCTCGAGCGAGAGCCGGTTACCGAACCCGGCTGTCAGGAGATCGTTCTGTTGTTCAACCGTGATTCCGAGCGCGAGATGGTGTTCGCGGTGCGGATCACGCAGCACCTGTTCAGCGGCGAGACGATGCAGGTGGTGCCGTTCAGGGTGCCGCCCGGCCAGAGAGTGCGGCTCGGATGCTCGTGGCCCGCGGACGCCACCCGCCCGGTGGACTACGAGATCGTCGGTGCCACCGAAGTCGAGCCCGGGTATGGTCCAGGGCCGGGCTCTGAGCCGACGCTTCTCGCTCCGCGGCTGGAGCTGGTCTCTCGCGGGCTGTACGAGATCCTCGACGAGGAAGGCCGACCGGACGTGGCCGGCTTCATCAACCTGCGCTGGGTTCCGCTCGCTGCGAATGCGTGCATTCGTCTCTACGCCATCGACGGTGACGTCGTTCCCGCCGAGCTGACGTTGGTGCACACGACATGTGGCACCAAGCAAGTCAAGCCGTACTTCATCGACACCGAGCTTTCGGCAAACGCCACGCGCGTGTACCGCATCACGAGCGTCACCGCCGAGGGGCGCGAGTCGGAGCTGTCCGAGGCGCTCACGGTCGATCTCGGATCGAAAGCGTGCTCGGTGGGGTGGGGCTGTCTCAGCGAGGAGGAGAGCGGTTTCGTCAGTGCGGACTGCCGCGTGCGTGTCACCCGCCGCTGCCGCGGATGCAACACGATGCTTTCCTCGCCGCCTTTCGCCTGCACGGACTGAGACCCCTCTTCCGACAAAAGCCGTAAATCCCGCAAAAACTGCGGTTTGCATCGGCCGAGTTGCTCGAGCGCCACCGGCCCGCCTAAACTCCTCCGGTCGAACGCAACGCCCCCGGGCCTGACGAGGGCCGCGACCCGGGAGCGCCTGTCTGTTTCACCCACCGCAGGAAGCGCAGGAAGCGCAGGAAGCCGATTGATGAGCGATCCGAAAACGCCTTCTTCTCACCTCTTCGGCAACGATCCTCAGCTTGAGATCCGCGGCGGGCTCGCCGAAGAGTACGCGGACATCTATACGCCGGACGCGCTCGAGGCCTTGACGAAGCTGGCGCCTCTCAACGCCGAGCGGCTCGCGCTGATGAACGCCCGCGTCCAGCGCCGCCGAGCCCGCGCCGACAAGCACGAGCGGATCCGCTTTCTCGACCCGCAGGCGAGCATCCCGGGCACGAGCATCACGGTGGCCGCCGCTCGCGGGGGGGATTTCGTCGGTGGTCGGATCCCGGCCGATCTCAAGCGGCAGTGGATCCAGGGCACCGGGCCGGGGGCCAAGCCGCGCGCCGCGATCGAGACCAGCATCCGCAACGTGGCCTACGCGCTGCTCTCGGGAGCCGACGGCTGGATGTTCGACGGCGAGGACGCGCTGGGCCAGATCGACACGATGTCGCTCGACAACCAGCGCAACCTCAAGCTGGCGACGAGGCGCGATCCGCTCTTCTCGAAGGTGGCCGAGCAGGTCGCGGCCGAGATGAACGCCTGGGCCGAGGACTTTCTCGGACGACGAATCATCGACGATTGGCGCGAGCAGCTCTCGATCACGACACAGATCTTCCGCGCGCGCGGACTGCACCTCGACGACCGCCACGTGCGCTGCGCGGACGGGACCGGCTTTTCGGCATCGATCGTCGACACGGTGCTATACGTCGTCAATAACTTCGAGGCTCTTCGAGCCCGCGGCGCGTCGGTCGTGATGTACCTGCCGAAGATCGAGACGGCCGAGGAGGCGGCGTTTTGGAACACGATCCTGACCGAGCTCGAGCGGCACCTCGGGATCGAGTGCGGGACGATCAAAGCCTACGTGCTCGTCGAGCGCGTCGAGGCCTCGTTCCAGCTGATGGAGATTCGCGCCGCGCTCGGCGTGCACTTCGTCGGCTACAACACGGGACGCTGGGACTACATCAACAGCGTCTCCGATGCCGTGCGATGGGACCCCGACTTCCACAACCCGAACATCGACGCGATCACGATG
>CP070706.1:1182123-1187799 GCA_020350085.1 Acidobacteriota bacterium | reverse complement strand
GCGTGGACCGCCGGCCGGGGCGCGGGACGGCTGCGACGGATCGGAAAGCCGAGCCGTAAGTCGTTGCGCTAGAAGGCGTTCGGGTTTTCGGACACTACGCGCCCTCATCCACTCCGAAAGCTCCCTTTTGCGCGCCGGACTCAGAGCTTTTTTCGATGACTTCCCTGACCATCTGCTTGTCCAAGCTCAGATCCGCCACCATCCGCTTGAGACGCCGGTTTTCTTCCCGAAGCTGCCGCAGCTCGCGCAACTCGCTCACGCCCAACCCGCCAAAGCGCTTCTTCCAGCGATAGAACGTCTGCTCGGAAACTCCTAGCTTCCGGCAGACCTCCACCACAGCCGTGCCCGTCTCCACCTGGCGCAGCGCGTAAGCGATCTGCTCGTCCGTGAATCGCGATCTCCGCATCTGGTCACCCTCTCTTGGCTAACCAAGCGGAAATCCTAACGTAATCCAGTGGTCCAGATTTCGGGGTGGGCACCACTTCTGAGCGGCGTCACCACGACGGAGCTTCGCGAGGATGAGGACATCATCCCGGTCGTCCTGCGCTCCGTCGCCGCGGATCGTCAGGATCTGGGCAAGCTCGACACGCTCAACGTCTACTCGCAGACCACCGGCCGCTCCGTACCACTGCAGCAGGTGGCCGACGTCATATTTGAGTGGGAGCCGTCGAAGATCATGCGTCGTGGTGGCTTGAGAACCATCACCGTCGAGTCGGACCTCGCGCCAGAGGTGACAGCGGCAGAGATTACCGCCGCGCTGACGCCCTGGCTTGAAGAGCAAGCGCAAGCATGGCCGCGCGGCTATCTGTGGGAGATCGGCGGGGAGGTCGAGAGCTCAGGCAAGGCGAACGCGTCGATCAGCGAGCTGCTGCTGACGGCCGGCCTGATCATCATCTTACTGCTGGTCGTGCAGTTCAATTCGGCTCGCAAGCCACTGATCATCCTCACCACGATCCCGCTCGGCCTGATCGGCGTGGTGATCGGTCTGATCCTGTTTCGCTCCTACTTCGGCTTCATGACGCTGCTCGGCATCGTGTCTTTGGCCGGTATCGTCATCAACAACGCGATCGTCTTGATCGACCGGATTCAGATCGAGCTCGCCGAGGGTCTCGACCCGGCGCGCGCCATCGTCTCCGCCGCCCAGCGGCGACTGCGACCGATCGTGCTCACGACGCTCACCACCATCGGCGGGCTGCTTCCTCTGTATCTCGGCGGCGGTCCGATGTGGGAGCCGATGGCCGTCGCGATCATCGCGGGGCTGGCGTTTGCGACGCTGCTCACGCTCGGGTTTGTCCCGGTGCTGTACTCGATCTTGTTCCGCGTCGATTTCCGCGGCTTCCGTTACTGAGCGCGACGGGGAGAATGGCCGCCTGAGTCTGGTACCTCTTGTCTCACGAGCACGATCCGCGGATGATGCGGCTTCCCGTTCAGACTGCGGATCAACGGATGCCGGCTCACCAAGACCAGCGATTCTCCTCCCGGCTCGGCCTGCTGCTGAGCGTTTTGGGCATTGCGGTCGGAACGGGCAACATCTGGCGATTTCCGCGCATCGCCGCGCAGAACGGCGGTGAGCACGGAGCCGGCGCCTTCTTGATCGCGTGGGTCGTCTTCCTGCTGCTGTGGAGCGTTCCACTGATCGTCGCCGAATACGCGCTCGGCAAGCGGGGCCGCATGGGCGTCGTCGGGACGTTCGCCAAGCTCGCTGGCGAGCGTTTCGCCTGGATGGGTGCCTTCGTCGGCTTCGTGGCGACGGCGATCATGTTTTACTACTCGGTGGTTGCCGGCTGGTGTCTGTTCTACTTCACGGAGACGCTGCTGCATTCTCTGCCCGTTGATCTCGAAGCATCGCAGCGACTATGGGACCTGTTTCAAGCCGGCGGTGGCCCGATTGTGTTTCACGCCGTGGCGATCGTTCTCGGCGCGCTCGCCGTATGGAAGGGTGTCCGCTCGATCGAACGCGTGAACATGGTGCTCATTCCCGCGCTGCTGACGGTGGTGCTGATCGCAGTGGCGCGCGCCGTGACGCTCGAGGGTGCGAGCGACGGCCTCAGATTCCTCTTTACACCACAGTGGGACCTGCTGGCCAAGCCGCGCGTCTGGCTCGAAGCTCTAACGCAAAACGCGTGGGATACCGGCGCCGGTTGGGGACTGATCCTGACCTACGGAGCTTACATGCGCCGGCAGCAGGGAATCGTCAAGAACGCCTTCATCACGGGTGTGGGCAACAACGTCGTCTCGCTGATGGCGGCGGTGACGGTGTTCGGCATCGTTTTCGCCGTGCTCGGCAGTCAGATGCCCAGAGCCGACGTGCTGC
Organism: Acidobacteriota bacterium; assembly: GCA_020350085.1. Taxonomy (GTDB): domain Bacteria; phylum Acidobacteriota; class Polarisedimenticolia; order J045; family J045. The sequence goes on along the minus strand of CP070706.1, from coordinate 1,185,485 downwards.
AAGTGATGAAAGACTCCGGCCCCGCTTCGACCGGGCTGACTTTCATATGGATGCCGCAGCTTTTCGCCCGCTTGCCGCTGGGACGCGTGTTGGCGATGCTGTTTTTTCTCGGCCTTTCCTTCGCCGCGTTCAGCTCGCTGATCTCGATGATCGAGCTTGCCACCCGCAGCCTCGTCGATGCCGGCATGCGTCGCTCGCGAGCGATCATCGCTGTTGGCGGGGTCGGATTCGCGCTCGGCATCCCCTCGGCCATCCATCTCGGTTTTCTCGGCAATCAGGACTTCGTCTGGGGCGTCGGTTTGATGATCTCGGGCGGGTTCGTCGCCTTCGCTGTCATACGGCAAGGTGCGCAGCAGTTTCGGGAACAGCACGTCGACGGCACGCCAGGAGATTGGAGCGCAGGGCGAGGTTGGGACGTCGTGATTCGGTATCTCGTGCCGATGCAGGCGATCGCCCTGCTGGTCTGGTGGCTGTATCAATCCGCTACGCTATACGCGCCGGAGTCCTGGTTCAATCCGCTCGCCCCTTACAGCGTGATGACCTGCGTGGTTCAATGGGGCGCCGTAGCGTTGGTGCTGATCCTGCTGAATCGATGGCTCGTACGAAGGACGCTGCGGGCATGACCAACTCGTCATGCGCGAGGGAGCCTCACCCGTGAGACGAGAGAGAGACGGCACCTGCCGCCTTGGGATAGACTACGCTTCGCGTTCAGCAGACTCCGCTGCGAGTCGTCGCGCAGCGATCGAGGAGGTTCCCAATGGACGAGAACTGCGGCACAGTGGATCGCGCTTTCAGAGTCATCGTCGGAATCGCATTGCTATCTCTGATCGTGGCGCTCGAAGGGCCGATGCGTTTCATCGGCGTGATCGGTGTCGTCCCCCTCGCGACGGGCTTGGTCGGCTCCTGCCCGCTGTATCGAGTCTTCGGCTGGAACACCTGCTCGGTCCGGCGCGGCTGATCACCTTGCTTTCGCCATCGCCAGCGCCAAGCGACTGGGTCTCAGCTAGTTAGCCTTGCGGTCGACGCGAGAGCCAGCGAGCGTGCCGTCCCCCCAACGGAACCCCTGGGCCAGCCGACCGGTGATCCCGGAAAGCCGGCCATCGATCCTTTCGAAGCGCCCGTCCGATTGATAGACCGGCTCCCACGCTCTACCCTCCATCTTCGGGTCTATCTGCGATCCGGAGGTGCGGCCATGAGACGAACGGCATGGATCCTGGGAGTGCTGGCCTTGGCGGGCGGTGTGGCGCTTGCGCAGGAGACTCCGAAAGAAACGACGATCACGGAAGAGGTGGAGGTGCGCTTGCTGCAGGTGGACGTGAAGGTCGATCCGCCTCCGAGCGATGAGGACTTCGTCATCCCGCTGCTGACCCTCGACCACTTCAAGATCCGTGTGGACAACGAGCGGCTCGGCGGGCAGCAGCTCGAGCGAACGCGGCTCGATCGCTTTTGTCAGGCCCGTGAGCCCGAGCCAGCTGCAACCGAGGCCGAGGCTGCCCCGCCCGTGCGGCCGGACCACCCCGTGATCATCATCGTCGATTTCAACTACCTCGATGCAGCCTCGCGCAATCGGATTTCCGAAACGATCGCTACTCTTGCCGACGACCCGGCGCGATTCGGTGAGATGTACAAGGTCTACGGCTACGGCCGCAGAGTCGAGCTGATGACGGAGGGGTTCACCCGCAACCCGGAAGTGCTTCGGACCGTAGCAGACAAGCTGCGTGCCGTCAGTTGGCGCAGCGTGGACACGAGCGACCCCTTTGCCGAATTCGACGCTCCGTCCGTATTCGAGGAGGTGTTCCCCGAGGCCGAGTTCCCGGGCGACGACACTCCCGATGGGCTGACTCCCGGAGCGAGCGTCGAATTCGAGGACACCATTACCGATGCACTCAAATCGCACGACCCGCGCTCGAGCTGTGGCGCGATCGAGGGGATCCTACGCGCCAATCGGCACATCACGGGCAGAAAAACGGTCGTGTTGTTCTCCTCGTCGGCCTTCAGTATCTCTCGTTTCGACGTGATGACCCGTGAGGTGAATCAATTGGTCGAGCTGGCGCGCCAGAGCCGTTTCCAGTTCTTCACGGTCGACGCCTCGGCGCTCGACATCGAGGAGAGTGGCTCCAACGATATGCTCGCCGCGCTCGGCATGGACACGGGGGGAGGCGTAGTTCGGCGGACGAACAACCTCGACGTGACGTTCGAGAAAGCCCGCGAGCAGCTGTCCTGCTACTACTTGATCAGCGTTCCCGTCTCGAAGTCCAAGAGCCGCAGCAAGAGCTACAAGATCGACGTCACGCTCAATACCGACAAGTACCCGGATCTGTGGAAGGCGAACGTCCTCGCCCCGACTCGCGTCACATTACTCGGTGACGAGGAGCGCGTAGAAAACGATCAGCTTGCTGCCCTGGTCTCGCCGGAAGACTTCTCGGACTTTCCGATCCAGGCCGGACTCGGTTTCGCCGCCGTGGGGGAAGGCTCGAAGCGAAGGGTCCCGATCCGGATGCGTATCCCACTGCGCGAGCTGTCCTTTCTTCCCGAGGCAGGGGGCTACGAAGCCAAGCTGGTCATCGCAGCGGTCGTCGAACGACTCGGTGAGGTGACGCCTCGGCCCGTCTGCAACATTGCCAACGAGTTCTCGAAGCCTTTCCCGATCCGTGTGAGTGAACTGCCTGCCGAAGACACGCGCGACGGACTGATCATCGAGCTCGATTGCGAGATCGACAAGGACGCCGGTTACAGGGCACGCGTATCTGTTGTCGATCTCAATAGCGGCCGTGTCGGCGCAGCGACCAGTCAGCTGCTCGTATGGTCGAAGCCCCGCGAGGACTGGGAAGCACACGACCTGCATCTGGAGGCCGCGAGCCCTTCCGACCTTTACTGGAAAAACGGTCTGGTCGCGACCGGCTTTCAGGACGAAAACCTGCCTTGGGTCCGCGTGCCTCCTGCCGATGAGGTCGATGCGAGCTATCCGATGGCCGCACGCTACGTGCTTTGTGGTCCGGACGCCGCAGCAGCACCGTCAACGGTAGCCCATTTCCTGCTGTCGATCGACGAGCAGGGTCGGCCTATCGGAGGGGGACGGATCGACTCCACGATGGCTTTCTTGTCGATGCCGGACGCCGACGGCGCTTTCTGCGCGACGGTCTCGGTCGCTCTGCCGAGCCTGGCGAAAACGCCCGGTGAGTTCTTGTTCGTGACGGCACGTACCGATCAACCGCTCAAGGTGGGGATGACCACGGAATGGTGGCAGAGCCGGGGGCAGTCTGGCGCTTCGGATGGAATCCTCGGGATCCTGCCTGTGCGCGCCCGGAAAGCGTCTCCGGATTCACCTAAGGAGGCCGAGGCGGCGGGCGACGCGGCTTCGG
>CP070706.1:1176384-1182023 GCA_020350085.1 Acidobacteriota bacterium | reverse complement strand
GCGTTGTTGATCAGAAGCGCCTTGATCGTGGCGAAGTGGGGCTGTTTCTCGAACACCGTGCTGCCGACCGGGTCGGTGTTCCAGACATTCTCCGACCACATCTGGACCATCAGACCGAGAACGCCCGCCGACTCCGGTGTGGCCGCGGACGTGCCGCCGAAGCCGGACGTGTAGCTGCTGCCGGTCGTCGTCGTGTAGATGCTGTCGTACCAGTAATTCACATCTGGTTTGATCCGGCCGTCCTCAGCCGGTCCGATCGACCCGCCATTGGTCCAATCGTCATCCGTCGTGGTCAGCGTGTCCTTATGCTTGATTCCGCCGACGCTGATGATGTTCTTGGCCCACGCCTGAGGTCGGCTGTCCTGGTTACCGGCGTTGGACTGCGACTGGGTGATGGCGATGTCGAGCCGCCAGATGATGTCGTCCATCTCGTGCGAGACGCTCGTATAGGAACGAGTGCGCGCGTCACCCCAAGAGTTGGTCTGAAACGAAGCGAAGTACGGATCGCCTTTCAACTCCTGCGTGTGGGCGAAGCGGTCACTTACTGACCCGTAATCGGCGAAGATGCCCTGCTCGGCGCACGGCATGTGCCCGGTTGCTTTCGCCTCGCCATCACCGTCGCGATTGCCGTTGCCGAACACGATCCCGTACGTGCTCGTTCCGTGGCTCGCCGTATCGTGAGAGGTGTGCAGCAAAATGCCGTCGAAGTCGGGATGGTCGGACTGAATACCGGAGTCCATCACCTCGCCGCGTACGCCCTGGCCACAGAAGCCGAAATTGTCCTCGACCCAGTTGGCACCCGAGTCCTCGCGGACGAGATCCATGTCGGTCTCGGCAGGGGTCCAGAAGTCCGCCCACAGAACGTCGTCGTGGGCGGCGAGCTGCCGAAGCTGGCCGCGTGTGAGCCACAGCTCGACGATGTGGCCGTGAGGAGTGTTGGCCTCGACGGTTGCCCCGAGGCTGATCGCCGCCTGAGCGACTCTGCGTTTGCCCGCAGCGCCCCACTCGAGGGCCATCACGCGCAGCCGCCGCGGAGCGTCCGAGGCATCGGCGTACTCGTCAGCTTGTTCCAGCCAAGCTCGCACGTCGGCCGGGAGTCGATACCACGGGTGATAAGGCTCGATGCGCTCGACGAAGTCGAGCGTCGCGATCGAGTCCAGGGCCGGCGGGGGAATCCGCACGATGTGAGCGTTGTACGGTAGGTACTGGAACACGGTTGCGCCACGGTCCCCGAGCGCGCTCCGCCATTCCGGAAGCCCCACGCTGCGGAACTGCACGACGTACAGTTCCCCGTGCGCGGGCAACGCAAAGCCCGCCGGGACCGCAGGCCACGACTCACCGCTCGAAACGGCCTCGTCGCGAAGCCTGATCTCGGTCTTGATCGGTCGCGCTGGCGACCAGCTCTCTCCGTCATCGCGGCTGAAAGTCGACCAACGCTCGCCAGCCGCGCTCTCCCAGTTGGCAAACATCGCCCGGCCGACTCGCCCCGTCCCGGCCGGCTCGACCGCGAGTGCCGACTCGTGGACGAGATGACGCTCGATCTGCCCATCGGGCCGCAACACGCCCACCCAGACCTGATGCACCTCGCCGGCGAACTCTATTTCCAGCGATGGACGCGGCAACTCCCCGGATGACGCGGCCAGCCCCGTCAGGGCGATCAAAGCCAACAGAAAGGCGAAAGCCCGGCTCGAGCGACGCATTCGTGACTCCTCCTCATCAGGCGAACTCAAGTCCTGCCCTCAGGCGGCCGCAGTCCGACCGCCCGTCAATCTACTGCGAATCGAGGCTCCTGCAGCCTCAATCCGGACGACCTGCTCGAGGTCGTGAGTCTACCCCAGTAATCCGCGTTACAATCCGCCGCCTGTGAATCCCCGCCTCGGGGCATCTCAGACGATCCCGAACAATGAAAGCAGGGCTCGTGGCCTGCAACTCACGAGCCTGCGCGGCCGAGGAGACGATCATGACTTTCGTTGCTGATTTCGAACCCAAGTCGCTGTGGCGCCATTTCGATCACATTCTGACGATTCCCCGCGGCTCCAAGAAAGAGCAGGCGATGCGTGAGTACGTGATCCAAGTCACGAAGAGAAGCGGGCTCGACTACCAGGTCGATGACACCGGCAACGTCGTCGTGCGCAAGCCACCCTCGAGCGGACGCGAGCAAGTGGCTGTGACGATACTCCAAGGTCACATGGACATGGTCAACGAGAAGAACTCCGATGTCGATCACGACTTTGACAAGGACCCGATCAAGCCTCGACGAGACGGTGAATACCTCAAGGCGACCGGCACCACGCTCGGCTCGGACAATGGCATCGGAATCGCCACGATGCTGGCCATCATGGAGGCGAAGGATCTCGAGCACGGACCGCTCGAGCTGCTGTTTACCGTTGACGAGGAGACCGGGATGACGGGTGCCTCGGGGCTTGCCGGGAACATGCTCGAGGGACGTCGACTGATCAACACGGACTCGGAAGAAGAAGGGGTGCTGACCATCGGCTGCGCTGGCGGAGTCGACAGTCGGCTCTACTTGTCGATCGCTGGCATCGAGGCACCGCCCGCATCGAAGGCCCTCTCGATCGCGGTCAGGGGCCTTCGTGGAGGGCACTCTGGCGTCGACATCCATCTTCAGAGGGGCAACGCGATCAAGCTGCTGGTCCGAGCACTGTTCGCCGTCTCGTTGGAGCATCGCTTTCTTCTCGCGGAGATCAAGGGCGGCAGCGCCCACAACGCGATACCGCGCGAGGCGTCTGCGAAGGTGGTCGTCCCGGCAAACGAGAGCGCGGCGATTCGGTCATCGATCGAGAAAGAGCTGCGAGCAGCGCAGAACGAGTGGCGGACAGTCGATCCGAAGCTCGACTACCAAGTCCAACACTCTGGTGTGCCGCAACAGGTGTGGGACGAAGCCACGACGGGCCGTGCGCTCGGGTTGATCAACGCGTTGCCGCACGGCGTCATCATGATGAGCAACGACATCGAGGGCCTCGTCGAGACCAGCACGAACGTGGCCCTAGTCGGCGTTGAGGACGAGCAGCTGAGCGTGCTGATCAGCTCGCGCAGCTCGGTGATGACGGCTCTCGGAGCGCTTTGTCAGCGGATTCGAGCGGCGGCACAGCTTGCCGGCGCGCGCGTTGAGCAGGGTGACGGCTACCCCAGCTGGCAGCCCAACATAGACTCGGAGTTACTGGGGGTGTTCCAGCGCACGCACGAGAAAGTGCTCGGCAGCAACCCTCGGATCGGCGCGATCCATGCGGGGCTCGAGTGCAGCATCATCGCCGAGAAATACCCCGGCATGGACATGATCTCGTTCGGGCCCCAGATCGAGTTCCCGCACTCACCCGACGAGCGCGTCAAGGTCGAGTCCGTCGAGAAGTTCTATCGGGTCCTGACAGCGGTGCTCGAGGAACTGCCATAAACCACAGGGTTGGCTTGTGATAGCATCGACGCCCGCGAAGACGAGGGCTCGAAGAAGCACCACTCTCAGCGAGAAGGAAGCCCGGGAGGCCACTCATGGCTGACAAGGAGTTCAAGCCGTACGTGCCCGCCGATCGATCGATGGCGGAGCTGACGTTCAAGGCGGTCTTTCTGGGGACGGTGATGGCGGTCGTTCTCGGAGCGGCCAACGCCTACCTGGGAATGAAGGTCGGACTGACCGTTGCCGCGACGTTCCCCGCGGCGGTGGACGCCATGGCTGCCCTTCGCCCACTGCGGGGCACGATTCTCGAGGAGAACGTCGCCCGTACTTCGGCGAGCGTCGGTGAAGCGCTCGTAGCCGGCGCGATCTTCACAATTCCGGCGTTCGTCATCGCGGGCGTGTGGGAGCAGATTCACCTCTACGAGAGCGCCATGATCATGCTGATCGGCGGGGTTCTCGGCGTGCTGTTCGTCATCATGCTGCGCCGCCCTCTCGTCGAGGAGGCGGGGCTCCCGTTCCCAGAAAGTATGGCCGCAGCCGAGATCGTCAAGGCGGGCCAGGGCGGCCAGACCGGCGCGAAGTACGTGTTCGGCTCGATGGGACTGGCAGCGCTGTGGGAAGTGTTCGTCAACTCGCGCGGTCTGTACTTGATCAAAGACTCCGCCGAGAAGTTCATCCCGTTCACGTGGAAGTCACGCATCGAGATGCTCGGCACCACGACGGAATACAAGGGCGGAATCCGATTCGAGTCGCCCGGCGCGCTTCCGGCACTGTTCGGTGTCGGCTTCATCGTCGGCACCAGAGTCTCGGCGGTCGTGTTTGCCGGCGCGTTGCTCGGGCATTGGTTCCTGGCGCCACTGGCGTTGTTCCTGCAGCCCGAACTCGCATCGCGCATCTCCGAAGGCACGGGCTGGCTCGATGTCGCGTCCGCGGTCTACGACAACCAGGTCAAGCCGCTGGCCGTCGGTGCGATGATCGTCGCGGCGTTCTACACGCTCTACACGCTGCGCATGCAGCTGGTCTCCGGCATTTCCAAAGGATTCGCCGAGATCAGCGCCGGAGGTGGCGCGAAGGCCGGCGCCAACAGGCTCGAGATCGACCTGAATCTCAAGCGCGTCGGCATGGCGATCATCGTGATGTCCGTCGCGCTCTTCTTCCTCTACAAGTATTTCACGGCTAGCTGGGGTGGCTCGGTCGTACTCACGGTACTGATGGTTCTGCTCGGCTTTCTGTTCACCGCCGTCGCGGGCTACCTCGTCGGACTGATCGGCAGCTCGAACAACCCGATCTCGGGTCTGACGCTCTCCACGCTGATCATCGCTGCACTGCTGATGTTGGTGCTCAACGTCACGGGCGCCGCAGGCATTGCGGGCGTGCTGGGCGTGGCCGGTGTGATCTGCTGCGCTTGCGGCATCGCCGGTGACATGATGCAGGACCTCAAGGTGGGGCACGTTCTGGGCGGTACGCCGTGGCGCATGCAGGTCGGTGAGATCATCGGCGTGATCCCCGCGGCGCTGATCCTACCGGCGGTGCTGCTCGCTCTCGACAAGACGTACACCATCGGCTCGGATCAGCTCTCCGCCCCGCAGGCCAACCTCATGGCGCTGATGACCAAAGGTATCGTCGGCGGTGAGATGTCGTGGCCGCTCGTGATTGCCGGAATGTTCTTCGCCCTCGGACTGATCTTGATCAAGGCCCCGTCACCGATGCTCGTCGCCGTCGGCATGTACCTGCCGTTCTATGCCACGGCCGGCATCTTCGTCGGCGGTATCTATCGCTGGTTGATGGACAGCGCGCTCGAGAAGAAGAACGCGACTCGAGACGAGAAGCTCAAGGCCGAGAACACCGGCGTACTGATCTCCAGCGGCTTGATCGCCGGCGGTGCCCTGACGGCCGTGGTCATCGCCTTCATCGTCTTGGGGTACAACCTGTTGGGCACGGCGTTGCCTTCCGATCCGGATTACGTCAGCCGCATGGAGTCAATGGGACTCAAAGCAGACGAGGTGCCGAGCTTCCTGGACAGCGCTCGCGGATGGCTCGGACTGGGGCCAGAGCCTTGGCTCGGCCTGATCGCGTTCTTGGGCGTGCTGCTGATGCTCGTGTGGCTGCCGCTCCGCGCCGCAAGGAAGAACGCCTGACTGGCTTCATGAATGCTTCACGCGCCGAGGAGCCCAACGTGGCTCCACGGGCCTGGCGCTAGCCGCGCTCCCGCTCCGCCTTCAGCTCG
>CP070706.1:1173232-1176284 GCA_020350085.1 Acidobacteriota bacterium | reverse complement strand
CGCTCACGGCCCGGCGAGAACGCCTCGACCTACCGCTACAAGACCGCGATCACCGCCTGAAACAACCACCGAAAAACCGTGCCAACAAGCCGCCCGCCGCTCGATCGGATCGAGCACGCACCGTTGAGGGCTCACCTCACGAAGCTTGAGGTGCAACAGCTGCCTGCGAGAGCGGCTCGACGCTCGGCACGAGCGCCGTCGGCAGCCCCGTGATCTCCATCGCAGCTCTCCTCGAAGATCTAGCTCCCGGCTGTTTCATCGGCCCGGGACGGCGCGAACTCGAGCCGGCAGCCTTTGGTGCGGTGCCGCTCGCCGGGCGGGGAATGGGGTAGGCTTGTCGTCGATCTTCCGGGGAGCGGCGCCGGCTGAACGTGGTTCGCAGAGGGTCGCTGGCGCGGCTTGCTCGAGACCGGCGAGAGGAGCGCCCTCGTGAGACCCGCTCTACGCTTTCTCAGCGACGCGCTGATCGAACGAATCGTGTCCGAAGCGCGCGATCTGCTCGGCTCCCTCGGTGTGGAAATCCACAACGATGCCGTGCTGTCGGTTCTCAACGATCATGGCGCGAGGATCGACAAATCGAGCAAGCGGGCCTACCTGACGCAGGAAATCATCGACAGCTCGCTCGCGACCGCTCCCGATGCGGTAAAACTGTTCGACGCGCTCGGGCGCGAGGCGCTCGACCTATCGGGAGAGAAGATCCACTTCACACCAGGCTCCGCAGCGATCCACGTGCTCGATGCTCGCACGGGCACGAGTCGCCACCCGGTCACAGCGGACTACGTCCGCTATGCGAAGCTGATGACCGCGATGGATCATCTCGCCTCCCAGTCGACGGCGATGATCCCATCGGACGTGCACGAGCGGATCTCCGACAGCTACCGGCTGTTCCTGAGTATTCTGTACTGCAGCAAGCCGATCGTCACCGGAACGTTCACGACCGAGGCGTTCGAGGTGATGCGAGATCTCCAGCTGATCGTGCGCGGGTCCGAGCAGGCACTCGTCGAGCGCCCGCTGACGATCTTCTCGTGCTGTCCGACCTCTCCTCTCAAGTGGAGTGACGTGACCTCACAGAACGTCGTCGACTGCGCCCAGCACTCGATCCCGGTCGAGTACATCTCGATGCCGCTGACGGGCTTCATCGCGCCCGTGACTCTCGTCGGCACGCTCGTCCAGCACACGGCGGAAACGCTCAGCGGCGTCGTCATCAGCCAGCTGACGAAGCCAGGTGCTCCAGCGCTGTGGGGCGGCTCGCCGGCGATCTTTGACGTTCGCTACGAGACGACGCCGATGGGAGCGATCGGCACGATGATGGTCGACTGTGCGGCAAACGAGATCGGCAAACATCTCGGTTTCCCGACGCAAGCGTACATCGGCCTCAGCGATGCCAAGCTGCTCGATGCCCAAGCCGGACTCGAATCGTCGATGGGAGCGACTCTCGCGGCGCTGTCCGGCATCAACAACGTGTCGGGTCCCGGCATGCTCGACTTCGAGAGTCTGTTCAGTTGTGAGAAGCTCGTAGTCGACAACGAGATCTGCGGCATGACGAAGCGGCTGGTCCGCGGCATCGAGCCGCGGGAGGATTTTCCGGCCCGGCCGCGCTTCGAAGAGCTGCTCGCCGAGCAGCACCTGCTGATCTCGGAGCACACCCGCAAGTACCTCCGCGAGGAGATCTGCTTTCCCGGGCCCCTCATCGACCGTGCCAACCGCTCGCGCTGGCGGGAGGAAGGCGGGCTGACGCTGCTCGAGCGCGCTGAGCGGGAGATCGACGAGATTCTTCGCGAGTACGAGCCGGTCGAACTCCCGCAGGACGTGCTCAGCGAGTTGTACCGGCGCATGGAGTCGGAGGCCCGCCGCCACGGAATGGACGGGTTGCCTGCGCGCGACGCATGAGAAAGACGATCCAGATCGAGATCGCCGCGACACTTCCGAGTGTGGAGTCAGTCTTGGCTGTACTGGGGATTCCCCCCGCGGCGGCCTCGGCGGCTCGCGCCGAGCAGCTGGCAACCGACGCGATCGTCATCTACCGAAGCCATGCTCGAGCGGTGGGACTGCTGGCCGAGATTTCTCGCGAGAAGTTCGAGCGAGTGTGTGCAGGACAGCGGCGAGACGTCTCGGAGGGGCCACTCGCCGCGATCTACCCGCGCGCGACGCGACTGGCGCTGTACGCCGTGACGATTGGTGAGAGCGTCTGCGAGCAGATCTCCCGTCTGTTTGAAGCCAACCATCCGGCGCTCGGAGCGCTGCTCGACACGGTCGCCTCGGAGGCCACCGAGCTCGCAGCGCGCCAACTCGAGCGGGCCTATCGAGACCACCTCCGGGGCGACGATTCTGTGGGCCAACCGATGGCGACGATGCCTTTCAGCCCCGGTTACTGCGGTTGGGAAATCAGCGCGCAGCGACAGTTGTTCGAGGCACTCGGCCCGGGCGAGATCGGCATCACGCTGTCGAAGAGCTACCTCATGACACCTCTCAAATCGATTAGCGGAGTGATCGTCGTCGGACCGCGAGAGATCTTCGAGTTCGACCCGGTGTTCTCGTTTTGTGATCATTGTCAGGAGTGCTCTTGTCGCGAGAGGCTCGAGCGCGTGCACGAAGTCTAGTATGGGTTAGCAGCGGAGTGCCTCATGCACGATCTCAGTCAGTTGGCTCGAAGCCTGGAGCAGGGCCAAGTCGAACAGGCCACGGCGGAGACACAGAAAGCGATCGAGGCCGGAGTCCCCACGAAGACGATCCTCGACGAGGGCCTGATCGCAGGGATGACGATCGTCGGCGAGAAGTTCAAGGCTCATGAGATCTTCCTGCCGGACGTACTGCTCGCCGCCAAAGCCATGTACGCTGGGCTGGGTCTGCTCGAGCCCTTGATGGTCGATGCCGGGATTCCGCCCCGCGGCCGCGTGATACTAGGAACGGTCAGGGGCGACCTTCACGACATCGGCAAGAACCTCGTCGGCATCATGCTCAGGGGAGCCGGCTTCGAGGTCATCGACCTCGGCAAGGATGTCGCACCGGAGCGGTACGTCGACGAGGCCGAGCGCTCGGGTGCGGATGTCGT
>CP070706.1:1168704-1173132 GCA_020350085.1 Acidobacteriota bacterium | reverse complement strand
CGCTTCGAGAGAGCTTGGATGACGCGGCAGCTGGCCGAGACGGACGGTAGCCTGACGCGCACGGCGGCTCGTCTCGGGATCAGCGAAACGGAACTGCGGCGCCGGCTCGAGCGGCTCGGCATCGATGCTCCAGGTCAAGCTCCGGGCTAGCTGTCGGCCATCCGACCTCAGAAACGAATGCCGACGGTGAAGGTGGGGACGATAAACGTCTCCGACTCGGTCAGGATCAGCGACTCTCTTTCTGGTTTGATCCGACGGCCGGTGACCTGAATCCGAAACGCCCAGCGCTCGCCGGCACCGAAGCGCACACCGCCACCTGCCTCGACCCACAGCGAGATGTCCGAGTCGTCGGGAAGTCCCGGGGCGGACACGTTCGGGTTCTCGTACTCCACCTCGCCCTGTCCGAGTGCCCCGACGACGAGCACCTCGAAGCCGGGATCACCCGCCACGACCCACTCGCCGAAGATACCGTAGGTCGTCATCTCGACGTCGCCACGCTTTGGAACGGGCAGCTGAGCGAGGTCGAAGTTGTCCGTGCTCTCGAGCAACTCGTAGAGCACGCCGATCGAAAAAACGTCATTCACGGCGACCGAGAAACGTGCGTTGTAAGCTGGATCTTGCTCGATCTCGAACCCTTCGGAAACCAGCGGGTAGTGCACTCCGAGAGAGAACTCGTACTTCGCGTCTTGCGCCAGGGCCGGCGCCAGCGTCCAAACGCTAAGAAAGACCATACAGACCAGCGCCCGGGTAATTCCCCTCATCATGCGCCTCCTCGATGTACCGCACCGGCAAGTCCGCTTCTCGGACCGGAGACCGAGGATTTTCCCAGAACGGGTTACGGGAGGCAAGAGCACCGCCGGGTGGACGAGTCGGAGCGCTGGCCCGAGGGGTCGGGGCTAGCCCGGACGTGCCGTCTCCGCCAGGGCGTGAATACGGGACAGCTCGGATGTCAAGAAGTCGTAAGCTTGATCGACCGTGGCGCAGACGCGAAAAAGATCGAGATCGTCGGCGTCGATCACGCCCCAGTCGACGAGGGCGTCCCAGTTGACGGCCGCACGCCAGAACTCTTCGCCGAAGAGGACGATCGGACGAGGGCGCGTAGCCTTGCGCGTCTGAACGAGAGTGAGCACTTCGAACAGCTCATCCATGGTGCCGAATCCGCCGGGAAAGATCACCAGAGCTTTCGACAAATACACGAGCCAGAACTTGCGCATGAAGAAATAGTGAAACTCGAATCCGAGTTCCCGCGAGACGTACTGATTGATCGACTGCTCGAGCGGGAGGCTGATGCCGAGTCCGACCGACAAGCCCTTGGCCAGCGACGCGCCCCTGTTCGCAGCTTCCATGATTCCGGGACCACCGCCAGAGCAAACGATGAAGCGATGCTTCGAATTCGACAGCCCCTTGGACCAGATCGTGAGACGCCGTGCCAGCTCCTCCGCATCGCCGTAGTAGCGATCGAGCCGCGGATTGCTGCCGATCGTATCCGGTTGGGCGCGGGCGGAGCCGAAGAAGACGATCGTGTCTTCGACTCTGTACTTCTCGAAACGACTCTCGGGCTCGAGGTACTCGGCAAGAAGCCGAATGGTACGAGCTTCTCGACTCGTCAGGAACTCGAGGTTGCGATAGGCCTTTTCGGCCGGTGGGTGCTTGCGTGCCATGGGGGCTAAGCTAGCCAGCCCTCGATCTCGGGGCAAACCGCGACAACGGCGCCAGGGGCGCCAGCGGCGCGAAATGAACTCGCGAGGGTTCCGACCTCGCCCGCTTCGCGAAACGCCGGACCGTCCAGGTTCCCGATGATCGTGAGGGGAGGAGCACGCACGCAGTGACCGTCCCTTGGTCATCACCGGCCGCACTGATCGATACCGAAAGGCAGCTCGAGCAGCTCGTCGAGCAGCTTTCCGCAGCGTCGGTGATCGGCCTCGACACGGAAGCGAACGGGTTCCATGCCTACCGGCCGCGTCTTTGTCTGCTCCAGGTGGCGTGGGCAGACGGCGCGACCGACGCCGTCGCCCTGATCGATACACTCGCGTTCGCGCGACGCCCTCTGGCCTTGGCCGGCCTGCTCGCCTCGACCGAGCCCCAAAAGATCGTCCACGGCGCCGACTACGACGTCCGACTGATCAAGCGCGACCTCGACGTGCCCCTGCACGGTTTGATCGACACGCAGATCGCGGCGCGGCTGCTCGGTGAGGAGAAGACGGGGCTGGCGGCCGTCACCGCGTCGATGGCCGGTATCGAGCTCGACAAAGGCGGGCAGCGGATCGACTGGGCGCGCCGCCCGTTGAGCGCGCGGGCGCTCAGTTACGCGGCGCGCGACGCGGCGGTGCTGCTCGCGCTGTGGCGCGAGATGCAGCCGCGACTGCGACGCGCCGGCCGCTTGGCATGGGCTTACGAGGAGAGCCTGGTCCTGGAACAGGTCCCGGCCGCGGGCGAGCCGGCACCCGACCTCGATGCTCTGACCCGCCGGATCGGCGCGCGCACCTCGCTCGACGGGAAGGGCTGGGCGGTGCTGCGTGCGCTCGTGGGCTGGCGTGACCGCGAGGCGCGCCGGCGGGATGTGCCAGCGGTCCACGTTCTCGGTTCGCAGCCGCTCGTCGTGCTGGCCCGGCGGACGCCGGGCGAGGCCCGCGAGCTGAAGAGGATTCGACTGCCGGCGAACGTGCGCAAGCAGCACGGCGAGCACTTGTTGGCCGTTGTGCGCGAGGCGATCGCGCGCGGCGCGGCTCCGGCAAAGCGGGCCCGTCCCCAGCGGCCAGAGGGCATCGAGGCCCGTCTTCTCGGACGGCTTCGACACCAGCGGGATGTTCGCGCCCGCGCGCTGGGGCTCGAGCCGGCAGTGCTTTGCTCGAACGCGACGCTGCGGGAGCTGGCGCGCTTGCGGCCGGCTCACGAGCGGCAGTTGCTGGAAGCGGGGATGCGCGCCTGGCAAGCGGAGCAACTCGGCGAGGCGATTCTCGCGGCACTGAAGGTGAAACGATAACAAGCAGATAGGACAACGGAGCCGCACCATGTGAGCGCGTTTGTCAGCCTCGGGGTGGAATGCTCCGACAAGGGTAGGAGCGCGCCAGCTCGCGGTGGGGGAGCCTGCCGCGGGTATACTTCGAATCGGTGAACCCGAGATCGTGGAGGGTTTGATGACACATCCCAACCGCGACCGTCTGGTCGCGACGATGCGTCGGCTGGCCAAGATGAAGGACGACGGTCCACCGATCGTCACGCTCTATCTCGCAACAGACTGGACGGAGGGGCGCAAGCGGGAAGCCACGCGCGTCTTCGTGAAGAATCGGCTGCGTCAAGCGTCTGTCGTGCACCGCGTGGGACAAGACAGCCATCGCTCGCTGGTGCAGGACGCGGAGCGGATTCGAAGCTGGCTCGAGGAGATGCTCGCCCCGGCTATGCAGCATCGTGCTCAGGGCTTGGCGCTTTTCGCCAGCTCGGGTCGTGGCTTATGGGAGAGAATCGATTCGCCGCGGCCGTTCGACAACCAGCTCGTCGTGCGCCAGGTACCTCATCTATTGCAGCTCGCGCGGATCACGGACGCTGCGCATGCCGCGTTGCTGTGCCAGGTGGACTCGCGCTCGGCCCGAATTCTCGAGTTCTCGTTGGGAGGCATCGCAGGCCAGGCAACCATCGCCCATCCCGATGTTCCCGGGCGGCATCACCAAGGGGGCTGGTCGCAGATGCGCTATCAGCGCCACATCGACTGGCAGCGCGCGCAGCACGTGCGAGATGCCGCCGAGGTTCTCGTTCGGCTCGCCGACCGTTACCCAGAGGCTCGTATTCTCTTGTCGGGCCCGCCCGAACCACTCGGCAAGCTGCGATCCGTGCTTCCGAAACGGCTGCTTTCTCGTCAGCCGGCAGATGTCGGCCTGGGACAGGCCGCCGACGTTCCCCAGGTGGCGCGGCGGGTGATGGAGTGGCTGGACGAGGAAGATCGCGAAGCTCAGCGGCGGCTCGTCAGGGAGGTCTTGGAGGAGTCTCTCGCCGGCGGCCTTGCCGCCGCAGGCACCGAGGAGAGCGTCGTCGCGGCTCGCCAGGGCGCGATCTCCCGCTTACTCGTGCGCTCGGACCTGGAGCTGTCGGGATGGCGTTGTACGGCGAGCTGCGTGTTCGGGGCGGGCTCGCCGCCGGCCGAGTGCCCCAGCTGCGGGCGTGCCTGTTCGGCTTGTGATCTCGCCGCGCGCTTGGCCGAGAGCGTGCTCGCTTCCGGCGGAGAGGTCGAGGTCATCACCGCAGACTCGGCCCTCGACGATGTCGGTGGAGTGGCGGCACGGCTGAGGTTTCTCGTGACCTAACGCCGGATTACTCGAGAGTCGTCCGGCCGAAACGTCGCATCTGCCCGCTGGCCATCCGTTTGGCCGGCTCAAAGCCGGCCAAGCCGGAAGCGGGGCCCTCACTACGTGCGGGCCATCCAGCAGGCATCTG
>CP070706.1:1161545-1168604 GCA_020350085.1 Acidobacteriota bacterium | reverse complement strand
GGACGTCTTGGCGCTCGGGCCGGGCCTCGGCGCGAGCGGGCCGACGGGGGCCGCCATTCGTGAGATCGTCAAACGCTCGCCCGCACCGGTCGTTCTCGATGCCGACGGTGTGAACGCCTTCGCCGGCCGCTCGCGCAGCACCCTTACGCGCTGCCGTTCGCCGGTCGTGATCACCCCTCACCCTGGCGAGGCGGCGCGGCTGCTCCGCGAAGAAACGGCGGCGATACAAGCCGATCGGTTGGCGAGCGCGAGAAAGATCGCCAGCGAAACCGGCGCCGTCGCCATGCTCAAGGGCCATCGCACGATCACGGCCGATCCGCAGGGTCGGGCGTTCATCAACGCGACGGGCAACCCCGGGATGGCGAGCGGCGGTATGGGGGACGTGTTGACCGGCATGATCGCGGGCTTGATGGCCCAGGGACTCGAGCCTCTCGAAGGCGCGATCCTCGGCGCCTTCCTCCACGGATTCGCCGCCGATCTCGCCGTCGACGAGCCGGAGTCGCAGCCGAGTCTGACGGCATCCGCAGTGCTCGACGCTCTGGCGCCCGCCTTTCGGGCGCTCGAGCGAGACGACGACGAGCCTTCGGACACTTGAGTCAGCCGGCCTCGCTGTGCGGCGGGATGATCGTCACCGAGCGCACGTCGTCGGGCTCGAGACGGATCACGACGCGCCACGCGGCGCGCTGCCAGAACTCGGGCAACCGCTCGCCCCACTCGACGGCTACGATGTAACCGCCCGCCAACGCTTCGTCGATGCCGAGCGGCTCGAGACTTGCTCCTTCCGGCAGGCGATACAGGTCGACGTGCAGCAGCGGTGGGCTGGCCTCGGGATGGTCGATCGCCAGCACGAACGACGGCGAGCTGATCTCTTCGGCCGCGAGCCCGAGACCCTCGCCCAGACCGCGAACCAACACGGTCTTTCCGGCACCGAGAGCCCCCTCGAGGGCGACCAGGTCTCCGGGGGCGAGGCGCGAAGCGAGCTGGCGGCCAGCTTTGATCGTCTCGGCTTCGTCGGCGCAGCGCGTCGTGGCGCCGGCGCGGTTCATTCGAGCCGGTAGTTGGGTGCTTCGCGTGTGATGATGACGTCGTGCGCGTGAGACTCGCGCAGGCCGGCACTCGTGATCTGCACGAAGCGCGCCTTTTCCTGCAGCTCGGGAATCGTCGCCGCGCCGCAGTAGCCCATCCCGGAGCGCAGACCACCGACGAGCTGATGAATCAGCTCACGCAGCCTGCCCTTGTAGGGCACCCGGCCTTCGATGCCCTCCGGAACGAGCTTCGCCACCTCTTCCTCGGCGTCCTGTGCGTAGCGATCGCGCCCGCCCTGGCGCATCGCGGCGATCGAGCCCATGCCGCGGTATTCCTTGAACGTCCGGCCTTGGTAAAGCACCGTCTCGCCGGGCGATTCCTCCGTGCCGGCGAACAGCGAGCCGATCATCACCGCGTCTGCACCGGCCGCCAGCGCCTTGGTGATGTCCCCGGCAAACTTCACGCCGCCGTCGGCGACCATCGGAATGCCGCGCGAGCGGCAGGCGCGAGCGGCACCCGAGATCGCGGTGAGCTGCGGGATGCCCGCGCCGGTCACCATGCGTGTGGTGCAGATGCTGCCCGGGCCGACGCCGACTTTGACCGCGTCCGCGCCACGCTCGATCAGCGCGTTCGCGCCGTCCTCGGTGCCGACGTTGCCGGCCATCAGCTCGACATCCGGAAACTGGTCGCGCAGCCGGTCGACGATGTCCAGCACGCGGCGCGAGTGCCCGTGCGCGGTGTCGACGACCAGCAGATCCACACCGGCGGCGACGAGCGCACCACTGCGCTCGATCGTGTCGGGGCCGGTGCCGACGGCCGCGCCGACCAACAATCGTCCGTGGTCGTCTTTCGCGGCGTGCGGGTATTCGATTCGCTTCTGGATGTCCTTGTAGGTAATCAGCCCTTTGAGCCGGAAGTCGTGGTCGACGACGAGCAGCTTTTCGATCCGATGCTCGTGTAACAGCTGCTGGGCGCGGTCGAAGTCGGTCCCCTCAGGCACGGTGATCAGCGGCTCGCGCGTCATGTACTCGTGGATCGGCGCTTCGGGATGCGTGCAGAAGCGAAGATCGCGATTGGTGAGAATACCGACGAGCCGGTTCTGATCGTCGGTGACTGGCACGCCCGAGATCTTGTAGCGCGCCATCAAAGCCAGCGCGTCGCGAACGGGCCGCTCCGGCGTCATCGTGATCGGATCCACGATCATGCCGGATTCCGATCGCTTGACCTTGTCGACCTCGGCCGCCTGCCCTTCGACCGTGAGATTGCGATGGACGATGCCGATGCCGCCTTGCTGCGCGATGGCGATCGCCAGCCGCGCGTCGGTCACCGTATCCATCGCCGCCGAAAGGAGTGGGATTTGCAGGCGCAGATTGCGCGTCAAGCGCGTCGTCGTATCGACCTCGGTCGGAAGGACGTCGGAGAACGCAGGCAGCAGGACGACATCGTCAAAAGTCAACCCGAGCGACAATCGTTCTTCTAGCATGGGCGGCCCCAAAGCGCGCGAGAGTCGAGATTCTACGCGGGTCGCCCGGTACCGTCCAGCCGAATCGTCCCGGTCGAGCTGTTTCGCAGACTACTGCTTCTTCGCGCCGCACTGCGGGCAGAATCGGGCTCCCTCCGGAAGCTCCGCGCCGCACGGCCCGCACGATTTAGGGCCGACGCGCGTGCCGCACATCGGACAGAAACGCGATGCTTCCGGCAACGCCGCCCGACATTCGCCGCACGCGGCCTCCACCGCGGTGGCGGTCGCCGACGGGCCGGCTCGTTTCGCGCCCGTTGCGGTCGGGCCACTCGTCTCGGACGGACCGCTGGGGGCCGTCGCGTCGGTCTGACTCGCTGGACTTTGCCCGGCCGCCAACGCCGGGCGCGGCGTGCCCGCCGAGAGCGCGTCGCGAAGCAGGCCCGGCAACGCCATGCCGAGGCCGGCGCCCACCCCGAGCCCCATCCCCTCGGTGGCCGGTCCGGGAGCCGCCCCACCTTCCGCGGCGGCTGCGTCCCCGAGAGCGCGGGCGGCTTTGAAGCCGATGTAGCTGCCTCTCATGTTGACGGCCGCCATGCCCGAGCGCTCATCGATGATGCGCGCCACTTCGGCGGGCGGGGTGATTGCCGCGATGACGAGATTCTCGAGCGCCAGCCCGAACGCACCGAAGTCCTTCGCCACCCGCTCGGAGAGGGTCGCGGCCAGCTCGTCGTACATGCGCGGCAGCTCGAGCAACGGCGTGTCAGACTCGCCGAGCACGTCGTTCAGCCGCGCGACGATCACCTGCCGCAGGTAATCCTCGATGTCCTCCGTCGAGTAGCGGCCCATCGTGCCCACGAGCGTGTTGACGAGCGTGTGGGGGTCCGCCACGCGTAACGCGAAGCGGCCGTGGGCGCGCAGTCGGACCATGTCGAACTCGGGATCGCGAAACACGACCGGATCGCGCGTGCCCCACCGAAGCTCCGTAAACGCTTTGCGGGCTACGAAGTAAACATCGGCACGGAAAGGGCTTTTGCTGCCGAACGGGAGCTTGAACAGCTCGACGAGCAGCGGGATGTTGGCTGTCGTCAGCGTGTGACGACCAGCCCCGAAGGTGTCATAGGCCCGACCGTCCCGGAAGAACACCGCCCACTGATTCTCCGTGACGACGAGCTGCGCCCCGAGCTTGATCTCCCCGCCCGGCTCGAAGCGATGGACGATTTCGAGGCCGTCGTCCTGCCGCCACTCGATGACCTCCACAAACAGACCCACAGCGCCTCCTCGCCTCTTCGCCGGAGCGGGCTGGTCCGCTCGAGCGCGCTCGTCTGCCGATCCGCCGCGGACAGTCTGCCAAAGAGGCTCAACGGGAACGTGGGGCGTGTGATTCGATCAGGCAAGTGCACTGCCTGGACGGCCGTAACGGGACCGGCTCAGCGCTTCGCCGCGGTCGCGGCACCGCAGCACTTCTTGTACTTCTTGCCCGAGCCGCACGGACACGGATCGTTGCGACCGATCCGTTTGCCCTCTCGGCGTACGGTCTTGACGACCTGCTCGCCTTCCTTGGCCGCCGAAGCGGCGCGGAAGATCATCTCCTGTTGGCGGCGCCTCCGTTCCAGCTGCTCGCGCCGCTCTTCTTCCGTCATCGGCTCGAGCAGCATCAGGTAGCGAACGATCTCGTTCTCGACCCGCTCCTTCATCGCAGCGAACAACTCGAACGACTCGCGCTTGTACTCCACGAGCGGGTCGCGTTGAGCGTAGGCTCGAAGACTGATCCCCTCCTTGAGGTGATCGAGCGCGAGTAAGTGGTCCTTCCATTGGCTGTCGATGATCTGCAGGATGACGTTCGTCTCGTGTTGCCGCATCTCCTCGGCGGAGACGCGCTCTTCCTTGGCCTCGTAGCGTCGATGGATATGCTCCACCAGGTGCTGTTTGACCGCGCTGCGATCGGTGGAAAGCTCGATGCCTTCTTTCGCGGCACTGAAGCCGAAATAGTGCAGCACCTGCGCTTCGAGCTCGTCGAGATGCACTTCCTCCCGCTGGTCCTCCGGAATGTACTCGTCGATCAAGAAGTCGAGCAGCTCCTCGGCCTTGCCTAGCACGTACTCGCGTGGGTCGGCACCATCGAGAATCTCGCGCCGCAGCGTGTAGACCTCCTTGCGCTGCAGGTTCTGCACGTCATCGTACTCGAGCAGCCGTTTGCGGATCGAGAAGTTCTGCGCCTCGACCTGCTTCTGGGCGCGCTCGATCGCTCGCGAGACGACTTTGGACTCGATCGGCATGTCGTCGGCCTGATCGAGCGCCTTTTCCATCAGCCAGCCGGCAAAGCGCCGCATCAGGTCGTCCTCGAGCGACAGATAGAACCTCGAAGAGCCTGGATCTCCTTGCCGGCCGGCGCGGCCGCGAAGCTGATTGTCGATGCGGCGGGCCTCGTGCCGCTCGGTGCCGATGATGTGCAACCCGCCGAGCTCGACGACCTCTCGATGCTCGTGCGAGCAGGTCTCGCGCGCTTGCTCGAGCGCTCGCTCGCGCTCGCTCGGCTCGGCTTCGTCCCATTTCTTCGACTCGCGCTCGACCAATAGCCGGCGAGCGAGCGCCTCCGGATTGCCGCCAAGAATGATGTCCGTCCCGCGACCGGCCATGTTGGTGGCGATCGTGATCGAGCCCAGCCGCCCCGCCTGGGCGACGATCTCGGCCTCTCGTTGGTGCTGTTTGGCGTTGAGAACCTCGTGCGGCACGCCGCGCTTGCGGAGCAGCTTCGACAGCCCTTCCGAGTTCTCGATCGACGTCGTGCCGACCAACACGGGCTGGCGCCGCTGATGGCACTCGGCGATCTCCTCGACCACGGCCTCGTTCTTGGCTCGCGCGCTCTTGAGGATCACGTCCGCGCGGTCCTCGCGGACCATCGGCATGTTGGTCGGGATCACGACGACGTCCAGCTTGTAGATTTCGGCAAACTCGGCGGCTTCCGTTTCCGCCGTACCGGTCATGCCGGACAACGTCTCGTACATGCGGAACAAGTTCTGGAACGTGATCGTCGCCAGCGTCTGGTTCTCGCTGCGGATCTGCACCCCTTCCTTTGCCTCGACGGCCTGGTGCAGACCGTCGGACCAACGGCGGCCCGGCATCTTGCGCCCCGTGAACTCGTCGATGATGACCACCTCGCCGGACTCGACGAGATAGTCCACGTCGCGTTTGTAGAGGGTGTGCGCTCTGAGCGCCTGGGTCAGCGCGTGGAGCTTCTCGATGTTGGACGGATCATAGAGATTCGCGACGTGAAGCAATTTCTCCGCGTGCGCGACGCCCTGCTCGGTCATCACGACGTTGCGGCTCTTCTCGTCGATGATGTAATCGCCGCTGGCCTCCAGTTCTTCCCGCTCGTCCCTGCCGGCCTCGCCCGCAATGACGGCTCCCTGCTTCAGGCTCGGCACGATGCGATCGACGTCGTAATAGACGCTCGTATCGCCCTCGGACGGCCCCGAGATGATCAGCGGGGTGCGCGCCTCGTCGATCAGAATCGAATCGACCTCGTCGACGATCGCGAAGTGATGACCCTTCTGCTGGACCATTCCCGTGCGGCTGAACTTCATGTTGTCGCGGAGATAATCGAAGCCGACTTCGTTGTTGGTGGCGTACGTGATGTCGGCTTGATACGCCTCGCGCCGTTGCCACTCGTCGAGATCGTGCTGGATGCAACCGACGCTGAGGCCGAGGAACTTGTAGATCTGTCCCATCCACTCGGCGTCGCGCCGCGCAAGGTAGTCGTTGACGGTGACGACGTGCACACCGCGCCCCGTCAGCCCGCGCAGGTAGCCCGGCAACGTAGCCACGAGCGTCTTGCCCTCGCCGGTGCGCATCTCGGCGATCTTGCCCTGGTGGAGGACGACACCGCCGATCAGCTGGACGTCGAAGTGGCGCATATTGAGCGCGCGACGACCTGCCTCACGGGCCACCGCGAACGCGTCGACGAGCAGATCGTCGGGCGAGGCCCCCGCCTCGAGCTGCGCGCGAAACTCGGCCGTCTTGCCGCGCAGCTGCTCGTCCGAGAGCGCCCGGACCGCCGCCTCGCGCTCGTTGATCGCGGCGACGACCGGCCGCATCCGCTTGAGCTCTCGCTCGTTCTTCGTGCCGAAGACCTTGCCCAGAACCTTCTCGATCATATTCAGCCGTCCGTGACCCTCGGTCAGGCCGGATCGTAGCGGCCCAGGCTCCTCGAGGCCACTGGAGCCCTCGATGAGCCTTCCGCCCGCGCGTGGCGGGGCCGGCCCGTGTCAGCCGGAGCCACTGTCGGGGTCCGTGGCGGGGGAAACGGCGCCTGACGGGGTCTGCGGCGGCTGTCGGGAGCTGTCGAGAACGGCCGTCAGAGGCAGAGCTAGTAGAAGAGCGCCTCGTCCAACACGTAGTTCATCGGATCCACCTGGCGAGCGTGGACGAGCACCTCGTAGTGCAGGTGCGGTGCGGTCGATCGGCCGGTGTTGCCGACCAGCCCGATCACGTCCCCACGGGTCAGCTTTTGACCCGTGCGTGCCTTGATCGCCGACAGGTGGCCGTAGCGCGTGACGATGCCGTCGCCGTGG
>CP070706.1:1156326-1161445 GCA_020350085.1 Acidobacteriota bacterium | reverse complement strand
GTCGCCCAGTCCGTCGCCGTCGAGGTCACGCCCGACCAGATCGGGGTCGAGCGAGCACGTGTCGCACAGATCGCCGATACCGTCGTCGTCGGTGTCGTCCTGCAAGCTATCGCGCGTGTCGGGACACTTATCGTCACCCGCCGAGTACCCGTCGAGGTCGATATCGTTCTCGGGATCATCCGGAAACGCGTCGCAGGCCGTTCCGCGGCCGTCGCCATCACGGTTCGCTTGGTCATCGTTCGGGTAGTTGGGGCAGTTGTCGATGCCGAGCGGGATCCCGTCTGCGTCTGCGTCGGCCAGGTCGAACGCCGCGCCGATCCCTCCGCTGAGAACGTCGGAATGGTCGGGGTCGCTGCGGAAATCGGACCACACGGCGACGACACCCCCCGCGTCCGCGTCCGCGACGAGAAAGTCGGAGTCCGACGCCCCCGGCGCGTCACCCAGATCGAGCCGCTGGGCCGGGCCAAACGTCACGCCGCCGTCTTCGGACCGCACGAGATAGACGTCGCGACGGGTCAGGTCGATCGGGTCGTCGCGGGCATCGGTCCAGGCGACAGACACGAGCTGGCCGTCGATGGCGAGGTCCCAGCCGACGACCGGAATGCTGCCCGGTGTGGTGCCGGTGTTGACTCGCTGGGCGGGAGCCCAGCTCAGGCCCCCATCGTCGCTGTAGGACGAGTACAGATCGACGCCCCCGTCACGATCGTCTTCCCACGCGACGACGATGCGGCCATCCGGAGCCAGTTCGATCTTCGGCCTCGAAGCGTTCGCGCCGGCAGGGCTGTCGAGATCGAGCCGTTCGGAAGCCGCCAGCCAATCGACCCCGCCGTTCGTGCGGCGGTTGAAGTAGATGTCCCCGTCGACACCGCGCTGATCCTGCCAGACGACGACCACCGTCCCGTCGGAGAGGCAGGCCATGTCCGGCTCCTCCGACTCCGTTTCGATGACATCACCCGTATCGAGTCTCGTTTCGACGTCGATGGGCGTGAACGTCTGGCCATCGTCCTCGGAGCGGCGCAGCACGATCCGGCCGGGGATCGGCGCGCTCAGATTCGGATTGGGGTTGCGCTTGTCACGCCAGGCGACGAGCACGCGGCCGGTGCCGTCCGCGCACGATGTCGGTTGCGACGAGCGTTCGGTCGACTCGTTGCCGGTCGCGGGATCAATGTTCACCTTCTGCTTCGGAAGCCATGTCTGCCCGCCGTCGAGCGTGCTGCTGATCCAGACGGAAACCAAGCCAGAGATGAAGAATCCGCCCCTGTCATCGACCCAGACCAGATGCGCGCGCCCCCCGGTGGTGCTCGCCAGCTGATGATCGGCAGCGTCAGCACTCTGACCGAAGTAGCGCGTCACATCGACCGGTCCGGACCACGTCTGCCCGCCGTCGGAAGAGGCGTTGACGTAGACGTCCTTGCGTATCGCCAATCGGTTGACCATGCCGACGTAGACGTGACCGTCGCCGCTCGAGCTGACGAACGCCTTCTCCGTGTCGGCCTCGAACGTGCCGGGCCGGAACTGGGTGTTCAGGCGCTGGTCGACGCTTCGCCAAGTGCCGGCCTGGTTGACCGAGACGTTGAAGAACGCGTCGTGTCCGAGCAGGTAACGCTTGCGGACGAACGAGGCGTAGACCTCTGAGCCCTCGACATCGACGGAGACCTCGTGCTCGAGTCCTCTTTCGCTCAGCTCGCCTGGTTGGTCTACCTGCACGTCCGGATCACGAAGCACCTGGCCCACGGCCAGCACGCCGATCAGCAGCGCTGACGCGAAGGCAACGACTCGCCTGAGCGTTTTCGAAGAGCAGAGCGGTTTCGCTGGGCTCATGACCTCATTCCTTCACCGATGGCGCGCATCGGCCAAGCATCCATGCTTCACCCGGGGGGACATCGGGCGGGTCGGGGTGTCGTGGCCGCTTCACAAACAGCCACTCCCGCGCGCGAGCGCGGGCGTGCAGCGGTCTCTTATATACGGCTATATACGGCGAGCGCCCGCCGAGCGGGACAGAGAACTTGGACACCACGCTCTTTGGCCAGGCACAGCCCTGGGAGGCAGACCTTCGCTAACCATTCTTTTCATCGCGCTTTTGGCTCGGGGCGTGGTGCCGCGCCGGCCGCGCGGACCGGATCACGGCGGCTAAAGTCGAGCGCGATCGGGCCGAGAAGAAGAACGCCGGCGCGAGCCGGCCGTACCGGCTGCGGTACGAGGGTCAACGGCGCGGCGCGACACCCATGATCCCCCGCAATGCGAACACCGCGCCGTACGGGCACCCCCGGCATCGTGCCGGGGGTGTTTTTTGTTCGCCATGTCTTGAATTACCCGCAGATTGTTCGGAACCTTTTGGAAACGTCTCGCCTTTGTGGGGTGCATGTGATCTCATGAGGCCGCGAAGTGGGTGTGGGGCTGCTCTTCGTCTTTGACCTGATAGAGCGTGTTGTCGTCGTGGACCAACACGACGCGCGGACGGTGCGCGTCGAGCTCTTGCTCGTCCAAATCGGCAAACGCGCAGATGATCACGCGATCGCCGCGCTCACACAGATGAGCCGCCGCGCCGTTGATGCAGCAATCCCCTTCCCCAGCGGCTCCGGGAATCAGATACGTGGTCAGGCGCGTACCGCGGGTCACGTTGTAGACATCGATCTGCTCGTACGGGCGCAGTCCAGCGGCATCCATGAGCGCTTGATCGAGGGTCAGGCTGCCGACGTAGTCGAGATTCGCTTCGGTGACGACAGCTCGGTGGATTTTGGCCAGCAATAAACGTCGACGCATCGGATTTCCTCTTCAGGCGGACCGCCTCACGACAGGTCCGGTCCGGACCGACCGACGGCAGCCGCCGCCGGCGTGGCCGTAACGTTGTCAATCAAACGGGTCTCTCCGACCCACGCCGCCAGCGCGATCAACGTCGATCCCGAGATCTGTTCGACCGGCGCCAGCTTGTCGCTATCCACGACGGCGACATAGTCGACCCTGAGCGATTTGGATCCCGCGAGCGCCTTTCGCACGGTCGCTTCGACGACGGGTCCTCGTGTCTCACCGGCGCTTTCGATCAGCCGGCGCCCTTCCTCGAGCGCGCGGAACAGCTTGGTCGCTGCGCGCCGCTCCTCGGGGCTCAGGAAGGCGTTTCGCGACGAGAGCGCCAGCCCGTCCTCATTGCGCACCGTCACGCCGACAATCAGCTCGACATCCAGGTTGAGGTCTCGCGCCATGCGCTTGAGGATCACGGCTTGCTGGGCATCTTTTTGGCCGAACACTGCGAAGTGAGGACGAACGATATTGAACAGTTTCAGCACGACCGTGCAGACGCCGCGGAAGTGTCCCGGCCTCGTCGCCCCCTCGAGCACCGCAGAAAGCTCCAGTACGTCGACGTAGGTGCCGAACCCGTCCGGATACATGTCCTGAGGCTCGGGTGCGAACACGTAATCGACGCCTTCTTGAATGCAGAGATCGGCGTCCCGGCCCAGATCGCGCGGGTAGCGCGCATAGTCCTCTTCGGGACCGAACTGCGTCGGGTTGACGAAGATCGAGACGACGACGATGTCCCCCAGTTCCCTGGCCCGGCGAACGAGCGAGAGATGCCCGTCGTGCAGGGCACCCATCGTCGGCGCTAGAGCGATCTTTCTCCCCTTGCCCCGCGCCTCTTGAGAAATCTCGCGCATGAGGTGAACGCGGCGGATCAGTTCCATCGCTAGCTCCCAGATCGGCCCGAGATCAGCCGCGGCTCGGCGTGGAGACGCACTGTGCAAGCCTCGCTCTGCCCCTCACAGACGGCTAGCCGGCGCCGCGCTGGTGGCGCGTGCGGAGCGCTTCGCCCACCTCGCGTGGCAGTCGGTACGACTCGCGCGCCGCGGGGAACTCGCCGCTGCGAACGTCGTCAACGAAACGGCTCACCGCCTCGACCGCCTGCTGGCTCAGGTCGGCGTAGCGGCGCACGAAGCGGGGTGCTGGACCGGGGTGCAGCCCCAAGAGATCGTGAAACACGAGCACCTGCCCATCGCAGCCGGCTCCTGCACCGATGCCGATCGTCGGCACCGGTATCGACTGCGTGATCATCGTCGCGACGTCGGCTGGGATCCCCTCGAGCACGAGTGAAAACACGCCAGCATCCACCAGCGCGCGGGCATCGGCCATGAGCGCCTCGATCTGCTCGAGTGCCCGTCCCTGAACCCGATAGCCGCCCATCGCGTGCAGCGACTGTGGGGTGAGGCCGAGATGGCCCATCACGGGAATCTCTGCGTCAACGAGCGCCTGCACGACCGCGACCCTCTTGTGGCCACCTTCGAGCTTGACCGCCTCGGCACCTCCCTCGCGCACGAGACGGCCGGCGTTGACGACGGCGTCGCGCGGACCCGTGTGGTACGTCAGGTACGGCATGTCGGCAACGAGCAGCGCGCGCGGCCTCGCGCGAGCGACGGCGGCTGTGTGCCGCACCATGTCGTCCAGCTCGACGCGCAGCGTGTCTTCCTGGCCCAGCACGACCATCCCGAGCGAGTCTCCGACGAGGATCAGATCGACGCCGGCTTCATCGACGATGTGCGCCGAGGCGACATCGTAAGCCGTGACCATCACCAGCTTGCCGGCGGCTTTTCGGGAGCCGACTTCAGGAACGGTGATCTTGCGGGACGGTGTCGGCTGCGGAGCCGACTTCGACGAACTTTTGCTCGGTCCGCCACTGAGACGGCGATTCGATCTGCTGCTCAAGCTCTTTCCCCCCATCTCCCCGCCGACACGCGGTCGCGGGATGGGTTGTCTCGTCGAGCGGCCTGCTCGCAGGGCCCCATCGGCCCCCGAAACCGCCGTTCGGGGTCGCGACCATTGGCCATCGGGCCCGCCCCGCGTCCGGGTCCGCTTCGTGATCCCGGCGCGGCGCACCCCTACGACGGCTACAAGCCGGCCGCGAGCTACGCTCCCTCAAGGTTAGCAGCGCGATGTATCGCACACCAGCGAGCACCATTCCCTGCCTGAGGTGAACCCTCAACGGTGCGAGCTGACCGGTAACGTGCTGCAAGCAAGAGAGGTATGGTGCGCACTCGGTCACTCGCCAGCGCCGGTTCGCAAGCCTCGCGTTTCCGCAGCGTTGCGTCGCCAAACGCACCGTTGAGGGATCACCTCACGGGGAGCGCGGCTC
>CP070706.1:1149660-1156226 GCA_020350085.1 Acidobacteriota bacterium | reverse complement strand
GTCTTCACAGCACCGTTCAGGAGCATGTCTTCGAAGCGCGCGCGCGACACTACGACTCGGCTTTGCACGCCGCGCTCAGCAGCAACGAAATCGAGACCGATGTATACCACACGCTGGTTGACGAAGTGGGTCAAGCGCTCGGCTCACTCCATCGGCAGCTGAGCCTGCGCGCGCGCGCGCTCCGGTGCGACGTGCTCGAGTACGACGATCTGTACGCACCGCTCGAGGACGAACTGGCGAGCGACTATTCGTGGGAGCGCACGCGAGAGATCGTGCTCGAGTCGGTCGCTCCACTCGGTGGGCCGTACGTGGACCAGCTGCGACGGGCGCTGACGGAGCGATGGGTCGACGTCGATCCGAGGCCGGGCAAGAGATCTGGAGCCTACGTCAACGACGGTGCCTACAGCGCGCATCCGTTCATGCTGCTCAATCACGTCGATGATTTCACCAGCTTGTCGACGGTCGCCCACGAGAGCGGTCACCTGATGCACTCACTGCTCTCGCAGAAAAACTGCCCCTACCCCACGGCCCACTACGTGATCTTCGTCGGGGAAGTCGCCTCGACCCTCAACGAACAACTCCTGTTTCACTACATGCTCCAGCGCGCCGAAGACGAGAAACGGAAGCTCGCCTTGATCGACCACCACTTGGAGCGGCTGCGGCGCACCGTGTTCCGCCAGGCGATGTTCGCCGAGTTCGAGCTGGCCATTCATCGCACCGTCGAGAATGGACGCGCGCTGACGGCAGATCGACTCGATGAGTCATATCTCGAGCTGCTCCGACGTCATCACGGCACGGCACGCCAAACGATGGTCATCGACGAGATCTACGCGTCGGAGTGGGCGAGCGTGCCGCACTTCTTCATGAACTTCTACGTCTACCAGTACGCCACGAGCTGCGTTGCCGCGATGCTGCTCGCGCAGCGGATCCTCGCCGGCGAGCGCGGCTCGCTCGAGCGCTACCTGAATCTGCTGCGCTCCGGTTCTTCGGAGCCACCGATCGAGCTGCTGTGCGCGGCCGGAGTCGACATGACCTCCCCCGAGCCGATCCGCGCTGCCGTCCGCGAGATGGAGGATCTGATGAATCGGTTCTCGGAGCTGCTCGAGCGGCGCGACGAGTCGCGCACGGCTCAATCGTCGAAGAGCGTCGGCGCACGGCCCAACGCTTCGCGCACCGGAGCGTAACGACGCCGGTGTTCGGGGCACGGACCGTAGCGCGCGAGCGCCGCCAGATGCGCGGCCGTGCCGTACCCTTTGTGCTGCGCGAAGCCGTAACTCGGAAACCGTCGGTCGAGAGCGACCATCAAGGCGTCGCGGTGGACCTTGGCCAGCACGCTCGCCGCGGCCACGCACAAGTGGCGCCCGTCCGCACCGATCGTCGGCTCCTGCGGTAGGCCCAAGGCCGGCAGCCGATGCGCATCGACGAGCACGTACTCCGCCGTTGGATCGAGGGCGAGCACAGCGCTTCGTTTGGCCAGCAGCGACGCCCGGTAGGGGCCGATCTCGTCGACCTCGACCGCGCCGACCTCGATCACCGCCCAGGCGATGCAGCGCTCGCGAATCACGCGCGCCCAGTGCTGCCTGAGCGCCGGGGTCATCCGCTTGGAGTCGTCAACGCCGGGCAGTCGCGCCGCCCGCGGCAGCATGACCGCCGCACCGACGAGCGGACCCGCGAGCGCGCCCACGCCCACCTCGTCCACCCCTGCGATTCTCGAGAGTCCCCGGCGGCGCAGCGCGCGCTCGCGGCGTCTGAGCCTTTCTCGGCGGGCGGCATCGGGCGGTCGCGGCGTCATCGGCAGCCGATTTTATAATCGCGCCTTGCTCGCCGTGTGCCCCGGGTAGCCGATGAGGTGACCGATGTCGACCCAGACCGGCCTGTTTCTGACCGTCGAAGGCATCGAAGGTGCCGGCAAGTCTACGCAGGTGCGGCTGCTCTACGAGGCGCTGCGCCAGGCGGGTCACGCCGTGGTTTCGACTCGCGAGCCGGGCGGCGGGGGCGGGCGCGTCGGTGAGGACCTGCGGGACCTGCTCAAGGATCCGGACGTCTGGCAACGGCTCGAGCTGGCTGAGGTTTACCTCTACGCCGCGGCCCGGGCCTACCACATCGAGTCGCTGCTGCTGCCGGCGATGGCCCGGGGACAGGTCGTGCTCTGCGATCGCTATCTCGACTCGACGCGCGCGTATCAGGGCTTCGGTCGCGGCCGGCCGCGAGAGCTGATCGAGCGCTTGCACCAACTGCCGCCGCTCGCGCTGCGGCCTGCCCGCACGTTGCTTCTCGATCTGCCGGCCGAGATCGCCTTGGAGCGTGCCCGAGAGCGGCGCGACCACGAAAACGCCGGCTACGACGACGCTGATCTGGCGTTTTTCGCACGCGTGCGGGAGGGCTTTCTGCAGCTCGAGCGCGAAGAGCCCGACAGGGTGCGGCGCATCGACGCCGCGCGCGCGCGCGGTGCCGTTCACGCGGACGTCGTGGCAGCGCTGCGGGACCTGTTCCCAGATCTGAAACCTATCGCGGCGACACGATGAGCGAGCCGGTCCGATCGCTCTCACGCGTGCTCGGCCAAGAAAGGTCGATCGCACAGCTTCGCGGCTTGCTGACGGCCGGTGGACCGGTTCCGCCTCTGCTGCTGCACGGCCCCGAGGGCGTCGGCAAGCGCACCGCTGCGCTCGGTTTCGCCGCAGCGCTCGTCTGTCGCCGGCCGAGCGATGCCGACGCGTGCGGGTGTTGTCCTTCGTGCCAGCGCGTGGCGGAGGCGTGGCACGTGACCAACATGCGCGCCGGCGCCGACGCCGCCGCCGCCCCGCGCTCGTACCCGGACATCGGTCTGATCGGCGTGCCGAGCGGTCGCACGCGGATCTCGGTGCTGCAGGCGCGCGACGTCGCGCTGTCGCTCGCGAGTCATCCTTTCGCACTCGAGCGGCGCGTGTACGTCATCGATCCGGCCGAGA
The DNA here is from genome assembly GCA_020350085.1 of Acidobacteriota bacterium. Classification (GTDB taxonomy): domain Bacteria; phylum Acidobacteriota; class Polarisedimenticolia; order J045; family J045. The sequence continues at coordinate 1,153,278 of CP070706.1, read as the reverse complement.
GCTTGACGCTCGCTGGCCACAACGCTCTGCTCAAGACACTCGAGGAGCCGCCCGACTACGGCGTTTTGATCATGATCACGAGCGCTGCGTGGGCGCTTCCGATCACGGTCCGCTCGCGCCTGCGCTCGGTGCGCTTCGGCCCGCTGCAGCGCGAGATGATCGAGCGAATCCTGATCGATCACGGATGCGACGCCGACGACGCTCGCGCGCGTGCGGCGTTGAGCCGCGGCAGTGTGGCGCGCGCTCTCGAGCTCGACGTCGCCAGCCAGCACGCGCCGGTCGAGCACTGGGTCCGCCTCGTGGAATCGCTCGCCGCGGGCGAGCCGGCAGGCGCTCTTGCGGTGATCGCCGCCGAGCAATGGGGCGCTCAGCGCCAGACCGGCCTGGCGGCTCTCGAAGCGCTGCTGGATGTGCTGCGAGACGTCGTCACCGCAGACGAGCCGCGGGTCCTCGACGAGCAGCAGCGGCGCCGCCTGGGCCCGCTGGCCGAGCGCTGGATCGCTCGCGGCCTCGAGGCCGCCGAGCTGATCGACCGGCTGCGCCGGGAAATCGTCCAGCTCAATCGGAACCCGCGCCTCGCGCTCGAAGGGGCCGTTCTCGCTCTGGCGGGTCACCTGCGAACGCGCGATCTGCCGGGCTAGGAGTTTGTGGCGCGGTATCATCCGCTTCTCGAGTATCACGAGAGGAGTGACCATCGTCATGAGCAGCTCGCCGCGGCCTTCCAAGTCGTCGAAACCGGTCAACATCAAGATCAGTGAAGAAACGCAAAAAGGCGTCTACGCCAACCGGATGATCGTCTCGCACACGCACGACGAGTTCGTGCTCGACTTCGTTGCGGACTTCCCACCGGGGCCGCAGATCGTCGCGCGCGTGATCACCGCGCCGAGACATGCGGCGGCGCTGCTCGAAACACTGCGGGAGAACGTCGGCCGCTTCGAGCACCGTCACGGCGGGATACCACGGTCTTCTCCCGCGACTCCCAAGGCCGAGGCTTGACCCTGTCGCCGACCGATCAGCGCCGCTGCCTTTCTCGTTCGATTTGGACGTAACCCGACGCGAGATCGATCGCGATGCCGCGGCGGCCGAGAAGGTCCATGCCGACGAAGGCCTGCACGCGCACCCCAGCCACGCGGGCGCGCTCAGCGAGATCGATCACGAGAACGTCGCGCAACGTTTCTCGTACGGCGCCGATGACGACGTCGAGCGAGCCGACGGTGCCGGCCAGCTCGCGCGCGCCGCCGTAGGCACTGGCCTGCCGCTGTCCGCCACGGCGAAAACTCGCCTGCTGCTCGGCAACCGACAGATCGACGAACGTCGATGCGGCTCCGGTGTCGAGCAGTGCCAGCAGCTCCAGCCGCGTCGCGTCGTCGTGGATTTCGATCGGGATCAGCAGCTGACCTTCCACACGAAACAGCGGGATCAGCTCCTCGCCGCGGGGCCAGATCTCGACGTCGAGCGGCTCGCCGCCGTCGTCCGCCGGTTCGGCCTCCTCGAGCCAGACCGATGAGCCCCGAGCGTCGAACTCGAGCCTGAGCCCACCGAACAGGTCCAGTCCGACGATGGCGCGGTAGAGCCCCCGGCGGTGCAGCGAACCGGCGGCCGCCACGCCGAGTGCGTCCTCGAAAGCCAGCGGACCGAAGTCGAGCAGCGGAATGATACCGCGCTCGACGGCGTGTCTTTTCGACCCGCCCCCGCCGAACAGCGTGCCTTCGGACAACGACTCCATGGCGGCCTTGCGCGCCAGGCGCGGGTCGAGATGCAGGCCCGACGCGCCGCTATCGAGCAGGGCTGGCACCCGCTTGCGCTCGCCCAAACGGCAGCGCAGCAACCAGCCCTTGATGCTTCCGGCTCGCTCGACCCACGGCTCGAGCTCGAGGCTGGCCGGCAGCTCCGCGCGAGCCAGCTTCCAGACCTCTCGATCACCGAGCGCCTCGAGAAAGGCGATCGTCTCGCGGGCCGCGCGACGTCTCTCGAACGGCTCTCCGCGGGTGTCCGCCGCGGCGATGAAGCGCTCGAGCCAGCGCATCCGCTGAGGTCGGTCCGTTTCGAGGTGCGTCAGACCCCACAGCGCTGCCGTGTCCTCGGGATCCACCTCCAGCGCCCGAGAGTACGCCGTCTTCGCGGCCTGCTCGCGGAGCCGGGCCTCGAGCAAGGCACCCAGGACGCTCCAGGCCACGGCCGCTCGCTCGTCCCGGACCAGTGCCGCGCGCGCGGCCGCATCGGCCTGCCGCGGCCATCCGCAGCGCCACGCGAGCGCCGCCTCGAGCGCCAGCAGATCCACGTCCTCGTCACGCTCGGCGCGCTGGCTGGCGCGGCGCACGCCGTGACAGGCGCTCGTCACCGAACGATCGAGGAAGTCGGCCAGCAGGACCCCTTTGGCGACGCAGGCCGATGAACCGCTCGCCGCGGCCCCTTGGGCCCGATCGGCCCAAGTGCGGGCGTCCGCGCCGCCGCGCGCCGCACCGTCCGCAGGGCAACCCGTGTTCTCGCCGGCCCGGATGCCGAGCGCCGATACGGCGAGAATCACGGCCCAGCTCAGCCGCCAGCCATAGGAAGAACGCTCGCGGCCCGACGTCATCGTGCCACGGCCCGCGGCACCAGTCGGGCCAGTGCTTCGAGGTGCTGCGTCTGCGGGAACATGTCCACCGCCGCGCATTCGCTGACCTCGTAGCCATGGGAGACCAGACGCGCCACGTCTCGTGCGAGCGTCGCGGGGTGACAGGAAACGAGCACGATCACCTGGGGCTCGAGCGCGGCGATCGCGGCCGCCGTCCCGGGCCCGAGTCCGGCGCGCGGAGGATTGGCTACCACGCGGTCGAACTTCTCCCCGCGGGAAAGCAGCTTCGGGACCGCTTGCTCGACCGGCGCGGCGACGAATCGCATGCGATCACGCCCGCCCGCCCGCCCGCGCCGCCTGCTGTCCGCGAGCCCGCGACCGAGCCTCACGCTCGACGAGTCGCGCTCGACGACCAGCACCTCGACTGGAGCTGTAGCGAGCTCATCGACGGCGAGCAGGCCCACCAGCCCGAGCCCGCCGTAGAGTTCCAGTACACGCCGGACGGGCGGGGGACCATCGAGCAGGCGACCGATCTCTCGGTAAAGCTGCTCGGCCATCGCCGGATGGACCTGTACGAAGGCCGTCGGCGTCTGCGGCACGTCCAACGAGCCGATCCGCTCGACGACGCGCCCCGCGCCGGCGAGCTTGTGGCTGCGCGGCGCACGGCCGGCTCGCTCGCACAGGCGCACCACGCCGACGAGATCAGGCTGAGCGGCCCACTCCGCTTGCGCCGCGCGCTTGGCCTCGGGAAACGCGCCAGGAGGCGTATGGACGACGAGCAGCCACTCGCTTCGGGCCAAGCTCCCGCGCACTGAAATCCGACGCGGCCACGGACAGGACCGCCGCCGCGTGACGCTGTCGAGGCGCGACAGAAACGATCGCGCCAGCTCACTGGCGCGGGGCGGTGCGAGAAGACACGTATCCACCGCCACCAGCTCGGCGGGGGACTTCTTCGCGTGAAACCCGAGCCAGGCCCCCTTCCGTCGCGGGGCGACGCGAAAGCTCAGCCGTCCGCGGTAGGCGAGCGTCTGCGGTGAGCTCAGGACGCGCTCGAGCGGTGG
>CP070706.1:1141454-1149560 GCA_020350085.1 Acidobacteriota bacterium | reverse complement strand
TACAGATGCTGTACGTGTTGGTCGCCGAGTCGTAGCGGATCACGTCTCGCGGCTCGGCGATGGTCCCGGCGGGCACGAGAAGGCCGCCGAGATCGGTCGGTGCCTCCACGGAGAACAACCAGTCTCCCGGAAGGTCCATCTTGTGGATGCCGTTCAGGTCGGGATTCCCCGGAACCGACAGCACGGGGGTGTAGCTCACCGCGTCGTATCTGTAAATCTCCCAGGGCAACAAGTTGGTGCCGCCCAGGCTTTCCGCGGTCGGCACGTCAGGAGTGACCCAGACGGGATTCGCCGCCAGCGCAGCGGATCCTGCCGCCAAGAACAGCAGAGCAAGCAAGAAGCGTTGTGGTTTCATCTCTCATCCTCCTTTCATGACCAGGCCTGACGACCTAGAAAGGAGGAGGTCCCGGCATCATGTTCTCCAAGTTGGAATCGTTTCCGACACCGAGGTCACAGGACTCCGGCGGGAAAAGCCCGCAAATCGCTGGACAGCCGGCGCCGATGTTGCCGCGCGCCATGTTACGTCCGAAGACGTTTCCCGAGGACGGGTTATCCAAGAGCAGCCCGCAATCCTGGTTGCCGTTGAGCGTGTTCCCCTCGATGTGATTCCGACGGCCCTCGATCCAGAGCCCGTGACCGGCGCCGAAGTCGAAGCCGCAGTCCGTGCCCACGTTGTCGAGGATGAAGTTGTCCACGCACGCGACGTCGAAATGGATGCAGTGAGAGAACGCATGTCGGACGACGTTGTTGCGTAGCTTGTTCCCGTTCGAGTTCGCCAGGATGATGCCTTCGCCCGCCGCATCACTGATCAAGTTCTCCGCCACCAGGCAGCCCACGGAGCCCTTCATCACGATCCCGTTGCCCGCGACGCCGGCGCCGATGACCTCGAGCTGGTTGTGGGAGATCTCCATCGCGGCTGCGCTGTCGATCGAGATCCCGTCACTGCGCGTCCGCTTGATCGTGTTGTCGGTGATGGAGCCGTGCTTGAACGGGGGCGACGGCAGGAGAATGCCGACGGCGCCGGCGTCGATGATGCGATTGCGTCGGATCACCACCGTCTCGACCTCGTTGAGCTCGATTCCCGTGCCGTTCATGGCCTCGATCTTGAGGTCTTCGATGATGACCGTCTGCGCCTGGCCCAGCCCCAGCGGGCGAAAGATCCCGGAGCCGCCGTCGACCAGGGTTCCGTTGTAAATCCTCACCTCCACCGGGGTTCCGCTGATCTGGATGCACGGGGCGCCCGGGCCGCCGAAGATGGTGAACCCGTTGAGGTCGAGATCGACGTAGGGAGCCACGATGTCGATCACCGGGATACCGGCTCCGCCGCTGACGATATTCCTCGTCATGATGTACTTCCCGCTGGCGCCGATGACCGTCCCATCGAGATAGACCGGCGTTCGGCCCTCGGCGGCGACGACAGGACCTGCGACGAGGCAAGCAAGAATCGACAAGACGACGAAAACGAGCGTTTTTCGCATACCTTCCTCCTCCCTGACGGGTTGTGCCCGCGACGCATGAGAAGTACGCCTCTGGGATGCTGCGTGCAACAGGTCCTCGAGTGAGTTAAGTCGCCCCGGTTCGAGCGCGGTCGGCTGGCCGGAGACTCGGCGACGGATCACAGAGCGTGTGTCTCGTTACCGGAAGCGGGAAAAGCCCCGCTGCGAGAGGATTTCGCGGGTTGGGCGCATATCCTGGCCCGCTTCGCGAGAGGACGGACCATCATCCAGGGTGAAGATTCTCGGATCCGCGGGCATTCTCATGAAAGTGGCCAAATCGGCCCTCATCGAAGACCGGTAGAAGCAGAGGCCTCTGGGCACTCACAACACGACTCTTAACTCGGCGCTTAACTCGGCGCCCCCGCGGGGTCCTGGTACGCTTCGCCGTTGACGGTCAGGTTCGGTTCAGGGCCCTTCCTGTCCGCAGGCGTTGGCGGCGCGGACCAGGTAGAACCAAGTCTCACCGTCCACACCAGCGCCGAGGTCCTCGTACGCGGAGTCGATCGCCGCGTCGATCTGCGCGAAGTCGGCCGGCTCGGGCGTGCTCGAACGGTAGATCCGGTACTCGCTGCCGTGCTCGATCGCATCCCATTCGAGCCGGACGTGGACGTGCCCGCGAAGGGCGACGCTGAGGGTGTCGATGCCCGCAGGAAGCGGCTGGGTCGTGGTTTCGTTCACCGCCGCATAGACCTCGTTCTCGTCGACGGTACCGCCGTTGTTCGGTCCCGAAGCGCAGTTCTCGTCGTTCTCTGCGCGGACGAGGTAGTACAGGCTCTGGTCGGTCGGGGTCGCCGCGTCGTTGTAGGACAGATCATCGAGCCCCGCGGCAATCCTGTTCGCCGCGGACGGAGTGAAGCCAGAAGAAGTGTCACGGTACAGCGCGTAGGTGCCGTCGCTGCCGGTGCCCCAAGAGACAGCCCGATTCCACGACACCGTGACTCCATCCGCAGCGCAGGCGTCGTTGTCGGTGGCGGCCGTGGCGCCGCCAAACGAGGGCGGCTGACCGCACCCGCCGCAGACGTCATAGTCGGGAAGCGTGCCGTCCTTGAAGATGACGTCATCGATGTTCCATCCGGAAGCCTGCGTTTGGCCATCGGCCACCAGACCGAAGGCGACGCCGACCGAAGGCCTACCGTCGATGAACTTGGCGATATCGAAGCGGAGCCGCTCGAAGCCCGAGTCGCTGATCGTCGTGGACTCATTGCCGTAAAGAGGTGTCGTCCCGTCGGTGTAGGCCACGATCGTGGCGCTGTCATCCGCGTGCACGTTGAGCTGTTTGTGGACGATCAGCTCGGTATGGCTCCAGTCGGTCGCGTCCTGGGGCGGTGATTGGGCCGACTCCGAGGCGTTCGGCTCGTAGTCGCCGGGGTAGTCTCCTCGTCCCGACAGATCGTTACCGAGACTCATCACGTTGTTGTACGCCTGCGTCGGATCGGGGTGCCACGAGCCGGAGGAGTTGCCGAGTCCCTGAGGAGCGCCGACTTCCCACTCACCGACGAGGGTCCACCCCGACACGTCTCCCTCGAACGTTTCTTGCCAATAAAGCCCTGGAATCTGCCACGTGTGCAGAGTATGGGGAGCGCCTCCGTTGTCGGCGATGGCGGTGTTGTGGAAGCGGTCGTGGCTTCTCACTCGAAGGTGGTAAGCCTCGCAGGGGGCGAGCCGATTGACAATCACGCTATGGTTCGTCTTCAGCTCGCTGACGGTCACGGTCTCCCCGAGTGTCGGAGTCGGTCCCCACTCGACGACCGCGTCCCCGGGCTCATCGGTCTCGAAGCGCACGGACAGACGCTGGTCGGTGATCGACTCCACTCGGAGATCGCTTATCATCGGACCACGGCAGTCGGCTGTCGCGATGTCGAACGACATGCTCTGCCCGCCCGCGCCGTCGTCGTCGTCGAGATACTCCAGTGAGATGGTGTCGTCATCGGTAAGCGATACCTGATCGTCGCCGTGCACGGGCGGCGCCGAAGTCGAGGCGATGTTTCCGAAGAATCTCCCGATCCCCGGTTCGGCCTCCTCGAGAGTCATCCTTTCCGGCTCCGGCTCGGTTTCCGACCAGACACGAGCCGTCACGGTTGGTCCGATCGCGTTGCCGTCGATCACCCGTGCTCCGATCAAGCCGTCACATCCGTACGTCGAGCCATCGAAACGAGCCCTTCCGGCCGCCGGCGGCTCCGCCTCGCCGAGTCCTCCCGTCGCCACCACGGCGTACGCCTGCTCTGGCTGCTGCACCTCGTGCGGCGTGATCAGCACGCTCCAGAAACCGACCGCTGGGGAGTCGATCTTGATCACCTCGACGTTGTTCAATCGGTCAGCCGCTCCACCGGGGGGGGTGAAACCGTCCACGAAGCTGTTTCCGCGGTACGTCGTCCCCTCGGGATCGACGATCTCGAGATCGAGGTCGTTGACAAGGTTGGTGCCGGCGGCCGGTGAGGACGGGTAATCGGTCCAGACCAAGACGATCTTGAGCGGTTTGCTGCTATCGACGACCTCGATCCAGTGCTCGTGTGGTTCTTCGCCGGAGGCAGCGAAGCCCTCCGCTTCGTCGACCACGAACAGCCGCTGCGTGTCGCCAGGAAAGTAGAGTGCATCATCGAGCAAGATCCTTCCCCAACCTTGATCGTCGGATGGCGGAGGGGAGGAGAGATTCTCCATCGGAGTGGCCGAGGCGATCAGGGTCGCCTTGATCAACGCCGCTGATGGGACGAACGCATCGGCCGGTGACTCGGCGCCTTCGGGGTAGAAGCCCTTGTCGAAGTATTCTCGGACCAGCGCTGCGAGGCCGGCCGCCGTCGGTGACGCCATGCTGGTACCGCTCATCGAGCGAGTGGAGCAGTTGTCGGTCTCGACGTTGCCATCGTTGTCGGCCGACACCACGCCCGAGCCCGGTGCCATGACGTCTGGTTTGATGCGCCCATCTTCGGTCTTGCCGCGCGACGAGAAGCTGGCGATCGAGCCGGCCGACGAGCCGTGCGCCGTGGCCCCCACGGCCACGACGTTCTTGGCGGTGGCCGGAGAGCCGACCGTGTCGGCCGACGGGCCGCTGTTTCCCGCGGCGAACAGCAGGAGGTAGTCGGGGTGAGTCCACATGACTTCGTCGGCGTCCTCCGAGCCGTCGGAGTAGATGTTCGGCGGCGAGAAGTTCTCCCTGTCACCCCAGGAGTTCGTGTGCAGTCGCGCGCCCTGGTCATAGGCCTGCTGGAAGATCGGGACCAGATCCACGACCGGGCAACCGAGCGCAGGCAGGTCCGCGCAGTCGTCGACCTGGTAGCCACCGTCCTGGATGACCAACTTGGCTCGCGGGGCCATCCCGTCACCGGCGTCGCGCTCTCCGAGCGTGGCCAGATCGTCTCCGGCGACAGAGCCGGCGACGTGCGTGCCGTGGTCGTGGCTGTCCCAGTCGGTCACGTCCTCGGGATCGTCCTGGTTCCAGAGAAAGTCGACGATCAGGACTTTCCGCTGGTTCGGATCCGGACTACCGACTCCGTCCGATCCGATGTGTGTCGGTGGCAGACCGAGAAGCTCGTCACGGTAGTAGCACATGTCGGCATCGAGTCCGGTATCGAGCACGCCCACCACCTGTCCGTCGCCGAGAATCCCGTGATCGTAAACAGGCGTCGTCTGCCCGCCGCTCAGACCTGACTGCATGACCCAGGCCGATGCGTCGTTGAGCAGCCGGTAGGTTGGACGCCGGCCGATCCAGACTGTTTCCGGCCAGCGGGCGATGACGTCCCTGACGGTGACGAGCTGTTCCGGACTGGGCGTCAGCACCAGCCGGCCGCAACGCTCTGCGAGACGCCCCGCCGCCGGCCGGCCCGCCGCGGCGCCGACCGGCGAGACTCCGAGTGCCTCCAGGCGCCGGGCGAGCTCGACCACGTCGGCATGCGAAAAGACGTGCACCGTCACCGGGAACGTGTCGCGGGGATCGTCGCTGCCGACCGCCGCCACCTCTGGAGCCAGCTTCAGACCGGGGTGATAGGGTGCTGCCCAGGCGAGGCGATCGAGCCCGGATGTGGTCGCGAGGCCTCCGGGCGGCAGCCATGCGAGGAACCCACCTCGACCGAGCGGCGCGCAGAGGCGGATACCTCTTGCGGACGCCTCTTCGCGGGCCGCGCGGCTGATCGACCCGCGGAACTTCAACAGCGCCGGCCCCCCGCTGGCGAGCTCCGCTTCGTCGAGCCGCAGAGTGGGCGCAATCCAGGACACGTCCTGCGGGCCCGAGAGCGCACCGCTACGCAGGACCAGGCGCTCGTCCGCATCCACGCCGATAGCCGCGAGACTCGTTACCAGAAGCATCCCCACCGCAACACCGAGGACCGTCCGCGAGTGCATGGCAACATCCTCCGTCGGCCCCGACGGCAGGCCGTCGTCCAGCCGAGGGTGACGCCACGAAGATACCGCGATTCTGGCTCCCTCGTTGTTTCGGAGCGATTCACGCGTGAGCTCAAACGAAAGCTACCGCGCCCGTTCGTGTGACGGGTCCACCGCGTGGCCACAGCGCGGGTACCCCGGCCCGGCCTCAAAAGAGAATGGTGAACTCGGCGCCGCCGCTGGGCCGGTTTTCGAGCGTGAAATCGAAGCCGTGGGCGAGCAAGATCTCCTGCACCATCGTCAAGCCGATGCCCTGGCCGTTCTCGCGCGTCGTATAGAAAGGAGTGAACAACTGAGCCTGCACCTCGGGCGACAGGCCAGAGCCCGAGTCGGCCACTGACAAGAAAGCACGCCGACCTCTTCGGCCGCCGCGCACGACGATCTCACCCAGACCCCCCGTGGCCTGGATCGCTTCCACCGCATTCTTGATTACGTTGAGCAGCGCTTGCTCCATCTGCACCGGATCGCAAGGAACACTTGGCAGGTTCGGTTCGATCTCTTCCCGCCATGTGACCGTTCCCCCGTGGCTGCCATCGCGAAACAGCAGCCCGACCTGCAACGCAATCTCCCACGGATTCGTCGGCTGCAGCGCAGGCCGCGGCAGACGTACGACATTGGCGAACCCGCGCATGAACTCGTCGAGGTGCGCCGTGCGCTGGATCGCCATCTCGAGCGCCTTGGCAAAGTCCTCGCGATCCCCGTCGGTCAGCTGCCGCCGATACGCCAGGCAGGACTGCAACAAAGACTGCACGGCGCCGCTGGTGTTGTTGACCTCGTGGCTCATCATGCGGATCAGCTTCTCGTAGGCCTGCTTTTCCGTGCGGTGCAGCTCGTCGGTCAGCTCGTCCAGAATCAGAAACTTTCGGGGAAAGCCGCGGTCCATGAAGCTCGCTGCCTGGCAGCGCACACGATGGCGTCCACGCACCGGCACCAGCCGCGAGTGGTCCGGCGGGACTTCCGCGAGCTGCCGAGCGAGCGGCGTTCCGAGCGCGTCGAGGGGCTGGCCGATCATCTCTTTCGCGTCCGCCTGGAGCAGGGCTTCGGCGGCTGGGTTGACGGAGTCCACCTTGCCGTCCACGTCCAGAGTGATCACGCCACCCGGTGATGCGGCCATCACCTTGCGCAACAGCTGCTCCTGCTCCTCGTTGTGGATCCGTTCCTCACGCAATCGGTCGGCCATGCAGTTGTAGACGTCCAACAGCCGGTCCATGTCTGCTTGCCCGGTCGGTGTGAAGCGCGTCGTGTACTCGCCGTCGCGCAGGTACTGAGCGCCGCTTTCGATCGACTTCAGCGGAGCGAAGTACGCGCGCACGAGGTAGACGCCCACGCCCAGCGACACGACGAAGAACAGCTCGACGGCGATCAGCCAGACGCGCCGGTCGCGCAGGAACCATACGGCGCACGATGCGAAGACGACATGCAGCGTGACGAGGTAGGCCACGAACTTGAGACGCAGCGTCTCGGCGTAATCCGGTGTTTCTCCAGCCGCCGGTAGAGCGGCGCACGGCTGAGGCCCAACGATTCTGCGGCCTTACTGATGTTGCCGCCGTGGTGGCGCAGGCTCTTCTCGATCATCGCCTTTTCCACTTCCTCCATCGTCATGCGTCCCACCGGCGGCAGCTGATCGCGGTCGGTTTCCGCGGCATCCATCGCGGCCAGCCGCTCGCATACGGCAAGATCGAGCTTGGAGCTATCGGCCACCAGTACACTGCGTGCCAGGAACTGCTCGAGCTGGCGCACGTTGCCCGGCCAGTGCTGCGCTTCGAGCCAAGCCAGCGCTTCCGGTGCAATCTCGCTCGGCCCCTCGGACCTGCCGAATGCCGTCGTGGCGCGCGTGAGAAAGTGCCGTGCGAGCAGCGGAATGTCGTGTTTGCGCTGTGAGAGGGACGGAAGATGCAGCGTGATCAGGTTGATGCGGTACAGCAGGTCCTCGCGAAACATCCCGTCGTTGACCGCCTGGTGCAGGTCGCGGTTCGTCGCCGAGATGACGCGCACGTCGAGCCGGCGCGTGACGCTCGATCCTACAGCTTCGTACGTGCGATCCTGCAGCACGCGAAGCAGCTTGACCTGGTTGCGCGGGTCCAGCTCGCCGATCTCGACGAGCAGGAACGTGCCGCCGTCGGCCGCCGCCAACCCGCCGGCCTGGGCAAATAAAACAGAATTCTCAGTCATCTTTCGGGACATGTGAAGCGGGAGAAGTCCCTGATTGCCGTATCTCAAAATTGTCTGTTCGACG
>CP070706.1:1137613-1141354 GCA_020350085.1 Acidobacteriota bacterium | reverse complement strand
TCCGGGTTCGCGCCGCCCGATCAGCTTGCCCGGACTCGAAGCGGGAGACGCCATCGAGTACGTCTGGCGTCGCTACATCCCGCCGTTCGCCGGCGTACCCGGCGGGATGGACAACCGCACGCTGTTCGTATTCCAGGGCGCCGATCGCAGCTACGTGCTGAGCCGCTACGTCGTCGCCCACGACGAGGCGACCCCGGTGAGCGCCTGCGGCAACACGAGCGGGCTCGAGTTCAGCGAGGAGCGCGAGGGACGCATGGTGATCCGCTCGTGGACGGCGCGGAATATGCCGCGTCTCGTCGTCGAGCCGTTCGTGGCGGACCGGCTCGAGATCACGCCGCACGTCAGACTCGGCATGGGGCTGACCTGGTCGATCGTGGGAGACCAGCTCCGCGACGCGCTCGTCGGGTTGCTGCGTGTCGATCCGCCGCTCGACGAGATGGTCGAACAGATCCGTCATCGCTCTGGAGTGCTTCGCGCCACGACCGCCGATCAATCCCAACGTCAGGCACAAGCTCTGCACGAGGTCGTGCTCGAGCGCGTGCGGCCCGGGGGCAGCAGCTTGCTGGTCAGTACCCCGGCCAGCGCGGCAGCGTCGGCCGGCGAATCGAACCGCATCGGCGTGACGCTCGCCCTCTCCAGAGAGCTCGGCTTGCCGGCGCGGCTGGTGCTGGCCCGCCCGCTCGAGCAACGCGGCCGAGCGCTCGATTGCCCAGGACCGGACGTGTTCCTCTACGCGCTCGTCGAGCTGGCGCTGCCCGAGGGTCCGATCTACCTCGATCTCGGCAATGCCGATCAGCCTTTCGACTCGCTGCCTCCGAGAATCTCCGGCTCCGACGCGCTCTTCATTCCGATCGACCCGTCCCAACCAGTCGAGGTCGGTCTGCTAGCGGAGCGCCCGGTCGGCGTGCTCAAGCAGCAACTCGTGAGTCTGCAGCTCGGCACCGACGGCTTGGTCAGCGGTCGGCTCGAGCTGACGCTGCGCGGGCCGCTGGCCGCCTTCACGCGCGAGCTGCTGCGAGAGGTGCCGGCCGACCGACTCGGTGAGGTGCACCAGAACATGGCCGGCTCCGCGTTCCCCGGCGCACGTGTCGCCGCGGCGAGCATGTCCGGTGAGCAGGATGCGGACTCGCCGCTGGGGATCGCCCTCGATGTCGAGGGTGGCGTATGGGCCCGGCGCACTCCGACCGGCTACTCGCTGCCGGTCACCAGCGCTCCGCTGGGTCTGTTGACTCAGCACGCCTCGCTCGAGACGCGGCGCCAGGCGCTGCTGCTCGGCGCGCCGATGGCGCAGCGGGAGATCGTCGATCTCGCCCTGCCCGACGGGTTGGAGGTGATCTCGATGCCGCAGCCGCAGCATCTCGAGACGCGTTTCGGTCGCTACGAGCTGAACCTGCGCAAGCAGCGGACACGTGTCGTGATCGAGCGGGTCGTCGATCTGCCCGTGCAGCGGATCGAACCTGAAGACTACGCCGACTTTCGCGAAATGGCGCTGGCTATCGACGAGGCGGAGCGGCGGGAGATCGCCGTTTTCTCCGCCGCGCCCGCCGCAGGACCGGGGCGCTGAATCGTCGCGCCTGCCGGCGCGAGGAACGAGCATGACATCATCGCCTGCAGGGCTACCGGCCGGAGTGCCCGACGTCGTCCCGCTGTTTCCCCTGCCCGAGCACGTCCTGCTGCCGGGCCTGCCCGTGCCGTACCGCGTGTTCGAGCCGCGCTACCGAGCGCTGGTCGAAGACCTGCTCGCGCTGACCGAGATGAAGCGTTGGCTCGCGATTCCGCGGCTGGCCCCCGGCTGGGAGCCGAGTTACCACGCGGCTCCGCCGATCGTACCTGTCGCGACCGTGGGTCGTATGCTCAGCTGCTCGACGCTCCGTCGCGGTCATTACCTGATCTCCGTGCGCGGCATGCATCGGTTGCGACTTCAGGAAACGGCCTCGACGCACCCGTACCGGCTCGCCCGCGTGCACGCGTGGCCGGATCTCGACGGAGACGGCGGGTCGGAACGGATCGACGACGGCGTGGCCACCGTGTTGCAGCTCGTCGATGCCCTGCGGCCTCATCTTGGCACTGCGGCCGCGGATCTCGGCGCGCTCGTCAAGCAAAGCCGTGATGCGGACACCTTGGTCTATCGGCTGTCCTCGGTGATGATCGCCGATGTCGACGAGCGTGAGCGGCTGCTCACTTCGCAGCGATTGATCGACAGGATTCACCAGCTCCAACGGGCGATCGCCGGCGCGCTGGCCGTCGTGACCGCGCCGGACGAGAACAACGCGCCACCAGCGAGCTGTTGAGCTTTTTCAGCAGCGGTCGGGAATTCGATCCAGCTGCTCGAGCCATGCGCGGGCACTCGAGTCGCTCGGTGCGCGATAGTCACCGCGCGGAGACAACGATCCCCCGGAGCCAACCTTCGGTGCGTTGGGAACGCAGCTTCTCTTGAACTGGCTCGTGCGGAAGAAGCGATCGAGGAAAACACGCAGCCAGTGCTTGATTTCTGCCAGCGTGTACTCGCGTCGGGTCTCCGGTTTGACCGCCGGCCACGTTCCCCGCTCTTTCGAGGCCCAGGCCCGCGAGGCGAGCAGCGCCACCTTCGGCGGTGCGTAGCCGTAGCGCAGCGTGTAGTAAAGGAAGAAGTCGTGTAGCTCGTACGGGCCGATCTCGGCCTCGGTGCTTTGGGCCGGCTGGTCATCAGCGCCCCCATCGCGACCTGGGTTTTTCCGATCGGCTGCGGGCTCTCCAGTCGCGGGCACCAGCTCGGGACTGATCTCCGTCTCGAGGATCTGGCGCAAGACCGCGCTCGCCCCCGGGCCGAGCAGATCCGTGTCGGCCACCCAACGAATCAGAAACTGGATCAGCGTCTTCGGCACGCTGGCGTTGACGCTGTAGTGCGACATGTGATCGCCGACGCCGTAGGTCTGCCAACCGAGCGCCAGCTCGCTGAGATCACCCGTGCCGACGACCAGCGCACGATGCAGATTCGCCAGCCGGAACAGATGGCTCGTCCGCTCGCCCGCCTGCACGTTCTCGAACGTCACGTCGTAGACCGGCTCGCCATCGGCGTAGGAGTGGCCGATGTCGGCCAGCATCTGGCGGCAACTCGGCCGGATGTCGATCTCTAGCGCGCGGCATCCGATGACTCGCATCAGCTCACGGGCCTGCTGCAGGGTTCGCTGGCCCGTCGCGAAGCCCGGCATCGTGCAACCGATCAGGTTCTCTCGCGGCAGGCCGAGCAGGTCGATCGCTCGCGCACAAACGATCAGAGCGTGGGTCGAGTCGAGCCCGCCCGACACACCGATGACGACGCGCTCGATGCCTGCCGACTCGAGCCGCGTGGCGAGCGCCTGCACCTGAATCTCGTACGTTTCGTGGCATCGCTGGTCACGTTCGGCCGGATCCGACGGCACGTACGGGAAGCGCTCGTAGTCGCGCTCGAGCGGCACCGAAGCGTGACGTGTCAACAGCACCGGGGCCTCGATGACGCGAAATCGCGCCAGCGCCTCGCGATGGTATCGCACGGACTGCCCGAAGCTGTTCTGTCGCAGCCGCTCCTGCACCAAGCGCTCGAGATCGATGTCGGCGATCACGAGCTGCGGCTCGCGGCTGAAGCGTTCCGACTGCGCGAGCAAGTTCCCGTTCTCGTAGATCATGCCGTGACCGTCCCAGGCGAGATCGGTCGTCGACTCGCCCGCGCCGGCTGCGGCGTAGACGTACGTAGCGAGACAGCGAGCCGACTGGTTCGCCGCG
>CP070706.1:1128179-1137513 GCA_020350085.1 Acidobacteriota bacterium | reverse complement strand
GTGAGCTGATCGCGCACGCGTACCACCACATCCACAAGCTCAACATCTCATGCTTGCGGTTCTTCACGGTGTACGGCCCGCGCCAACGCCCCGAGATGGCCATCCACAAGTTCACCCGACTGATCGACGCGGGCGAGCCGATCCCCCTGTTCGGCGATGGCTCGTCGGAGAGGGACTACACGTACATCGACGATTGCATCGAGGGCGTGCTGGCGGCGCTCGACAAAGCGCACGGCTGCCGCGTATTCAATCTCGGCGAGTCTCGAACGACCAGCTTGGTGCAGCTCGTCGAGCTGATCGCGGCGGCCTTGGGCAAGAAACCCGAGATCGCCTGGTGGCCGCCGCAGCCGGGAGATGTCCCACGAACCTACGCCGACATCAGCCGCTCGAGCCGCGAGCTGGGCTACAGGCCGCGCGTCACGATCGAGGAGGGGGTCAAACGCTTCGTGTCTTGGTATCTTGACACGAACAATCGGGCAGCGGAGGAAAGATGAACATCGCCGTGATCGGCACGGGCTACGTCGGCCTCGTCTCGGGGGCATGCTTCGCCGAGTTCGGCACGCAGGTCACCTGTGTCGACAACGACGAGGACAAGGTCGCCACGCTACGGGACGGTCAGATCCCTATCTTCGAGCCGGGCCTCGAGCAGCTGGTCCGGCGCAACGTGGAGGCAGGCAGGCTGACGTTCTCGACAGACCTGGCGGGTGCGATTCAGAGCAATCTCGTCGTCTTCATTACGGTCGGCACGCCGCAAGATCCGCACGGCAGAGCCGACCTCAGCTCCGTGTTGGAGGTCGCCGGCAGGATCGCGGAGTCGATCAACGGCTACAAGGTGATCGTGGTCAAGTCGACCGGTCCCGTCGGAACCGGTGATCGCGTCGAAGCGCTCGTGCGCGAGCGCTCCGGGGGGAATCATCCGATCAGCGTGGCGTCGAACCCGGAGTTTCTGCGCGAGGGAGCCGCGATCGAGGACTTCATGCGGCCGAACCGGGTGGTCATCGGCACCGAGGATCAACAAGCCCGCGCCATTCTCGAGGACCTCTACCGGCCGCTGTACTTGATCGAGACACCGATCGTCCACACGCGGCGGCGCACGGCTGAGCTGGTCAAGTACGCCTCGAACGCGTTTCTCGCGGTGAAGATCTCCTTCATCAACGAGATGGCCGACCTGTGCGAGAGCGTAGGCGGAGACGTCCACGACGTCGCGCGCGGGATGGGCCTCGATCGGCGCATCGGGAGGCTGTTTCTTCATCCCGGACCCGGTTTCGGCGGCTCTTGCTTTCCCAAGGACACCCGCGCGATCCTGGCCACGGCCGAGGAGCACGATCAGTCGCTGCAGATCATCCGCGCCGCGGTCGCCGTCAACGAGTGCCGGCCGGTGCGGATGGTGACGAAGATCGGCGAAGCGCTCGGCAGGGAGCTCAACGGGCGGACGATCGGGCTGTTGGGCTTGTCGTTCAAGCCCAACACGGATGACGTGCGTGAGTCACCTGCACTGCGCATCGCGACGCTGCTGGCCGAGAACGGAGTGCGGGTCCAGGCGTTCGATCCCGTGGCGATGGACAATGCACGCCGCTGGGGCTTCACGGGTATCTGCGCCACCGACGAGTACTCTGCGGCCGAGGGAGCCGATGCACTCGTGATCGCCACGGAGTGGAATCAGTTCCGCAATCTCGATCTCGAGCGGCTCCGCGCTTGCTTGCGCGAGCCACTGATGATCGACCTGAGAAACGTCTACGAGCCGGGCGAGATGCAGCGTCGTGGATTCCGCTACGTCTCGGTCGGACGCTAGCGCCCGGATCATTCATGATCCGGGCTGGGAGGCAGTCGTGCGCGCACTGGTCACCGGAGGGGGCGGCTTCATCGGATCGAATCTCGTCCAGGCGCTGCTCGGCCGCGGCGATGACGTCACGGTGCTCGACGATTTCTCCACCGGACGGCGGGAAAACCTCCTCCAAGCGCCCCAGTGGGCTCGCGATGGCGGAAGTCGGTACGAGCTGCTCGAAGCCGACGTACGCGACGAACAGGCCGTCCGCGACGCTGTCGATGGTTGCGAGCTGGTGTTTCACCAGGCGGCCCTGGCTTCGGTCGCGCGATCGGTCAGCGACCCGTTGACCTCTCACACCGTCAACGTCGACGGCACGCTGAAACTGCTGCTGGCCGCTCGCGACGCGGGCGTGCGCCGCGTCGTGTTCGCGTCGTCCTCTTCGGTCTACGGCGAATCGCCCACGCTTCCCAAGGTCGAGACGATGAGTCCAGAACCGATCTCTCCCTACGGACTCGACAAGCTGGCGGCCGAGACGTACTGCCGGCTGTTCACGCGCCTGTACGGGCTGCAGACCGTCGCGCTGCGCTACTTCAACGTCTTCGGTCCGCGTCAGGATCCTTCTTCGGATTACGCCGCCGTGATCCCGAACTTCATTTCACGGATGAGCACGGGCCAGCAGCCGATCATCTTCGGCACCGGCGAGCAGACGCGGGACTTCTCGTTCATCGACAACGTCGTCCGGGCCAATCTGCAGGCGGCGAGCGCTCCGCCCGAGGCCTGCGGAGAGGCGTACAACATCGCCTGCGGCGAGCGGGTTTCACTGCTCGAGCTCGTCCGACGGATCAACGCCGTTCTCGGCACGCATCTCGAGCCGATGCACGACGCACCGCGCGCCGGTGACATTCAGCACTCGCTCGCGGACATCGGCAAGGCGTGTGGCAAGCTCCGCTACTCGCCAAGCGTCGGACTCGAGGAAGGCCTCGCGCGCACCGTCGATTGGTTCACCGGTGCCGAGACGACGGGCTAAACCGACCGGGCCCCGCACCGAGGATGGGAAACATCGATCGCGCCGTGGTCATCGCCGGAGGCTGTGGTAAGCGGCTCTGGCCGTGGGCCGGGCCGAGCTTGCCCAAACCGCTGCTACCGCTCGGCGGCGGCGGCCGCACGCTGCTGGCGGCCACCATCGACCGCATCTCGCGACTGATCCCGATCGAGGCGGTGCGGGTGCAATCGCCGTCTGCGCTGGGCGAAACGCTGTTGGCGGCCGAGTCTCGTCTCTCGCGCCGAAGCCTCTGGAGCGAGCCGTCGGCGCGTGACACCGCCCCCGCGATCGCGCTGGCGATGCGCCGGCTGCTGGACGAGCAGCCCGATGCGATCTGCGCCGTGCTTCCCGCCGATCATCGGGTCGAGCGCGCCGATCTGTTCTGCGAGGCGCTGCAGCTCGCCGCCGAGGCGGCCGAGCTCGATCGGCTCGACGTGCTCGGCGTGCGGCCCGATCAGCCGTCGTCACAGTTCGGCCACCTCGAGTCCGGCGAGCACGAGCCCGGACTGCCGGAGCGAGCGTGCGCGGTGGCGCGGTTCGTGGAAAAGCCGGATGCAGAGCACGCACGACGGTTGTTCGACAGCGGCCGTTACCTCTGGAACGCAGGCATCTTCGTCTGGCGCGCGGCGGCGTTCTGGGATCAGCTCGAGCGCCGCGCGCCGCAAGTCGCGCGACCCGTCGATGACTTCGTGCGCGACGGCTCCCAAGCGCGGTGGGAGAAGGCCGAGAAGACGTCGATCGACTACGCGCTGATGGAAAAGGCTCACAACGTGGCGATGGTTCCGCTCGCTGCCGGGTGGGATGACATCGGCGGCTGGGAGACGGTCAGCCGCCTCGTCGATCGCGGCGACGCGGGGCCAGTGGTGCGTCTTCCGGTCGCCGGCGGCGCCGATGCGGCTTCGGAGGTGCTGTGGGTGTGCACGGAGCAGGGACCACCCGGTCCGGCTCCCGAACGGGCGATTGCCGTGCCGGACACACCAAGCCTCGTCGTGGTCGGCCCCGGCGGAGTGCTCGTCACACCCCACGGCGCGAGCGCCCGCGCCAAGCCGTTCGCGTGAGGGGCCCGCGTCCTGCCGCCGGTTTTCGATCGTCCTCGTTCCCGTCCGGTGGTCATTGCCGTAGCGTCGGCCGATGCGTTATGTTGCGAGCGACTAACGGTGATCGCGGTCCACGCCAGCCCGGGCCGCGTGGAGATCCTCGATGATCGGAGGCGAAGGGCGCGAGGCCGCGCGCGGCGCGGGAGCGGCCGAATGGAGCCTGACGGCGGTCCAGCAGCTGCTGTGGCAGCGGCGCTGGCTGGTGATCGCGATCGCCGCCGAGGTGTTCTTGCTCACCGGGGCCGTGACGATCCTGAGAACGCCCCTCTACGAGGCCTCGGCGCGCGTTCTGATCGAGCGCGCCACCCCGAACGTGCTGGAGACGGAAGACGTCATTCCTGCGGTTTGGAACCAGTTCGAGATTCAGCGCTTTTATCAGACACAGTACTTGCTGCTCAAGGACCCGGCCGTGGTTCGCGGCGCTCTGGACGCCCCCGGGCTTCGCGAGGCATTGAGCGCCGAGCTGGCGCCGATCGAGGAGCTCGAGGAAGGACAGCTTCCTCCTGACGACGGCCAGCTGGCGGCGTTCATCCGCGGTCGCTTGACGATCCAGCAGCTCGAGTACTCGAGCGTCGTCAGGGTGTCGTTCCGGCACGCTTCGCCCGATATCGCCGCGCGCGTCGTCAACGCGGTCGTCTTCGCGTACCGGGATTTCTTCGTGCAGACCGGACTCGATGCACGCGAAGGAGCGTCCGAGTTTCTCTCTCGCGCGATCGAGGAAGCGCAGGCCGAAGTGCTGCAGCTCGAGGCCAAGCTGGCCGCCGCGAGGAGCCGCATTCGCACGGTGCTGCCGACACGTGGCACGGAGATGGGCAAATCGCGCCTCGAGAGTCTCGATCAGGCACTGACGGAAGCCAAGGCGACCCGCGCCGCGGCACAGGCGCGCCTTTCCGCGTGGGAATCGGCCGTGCCCCTCGGTATCGAGCAGGTGCGCATCAACCCCCAAGTCATCCGGTACCGTGAAGACCTGACCGAGCTCAAGCGCGAGCGCGCAGAGCTCGAAGCGCGCGTCGGCGCGGGCTGGCCACGATTGGTCGAGTTGGATCAGGCGATCAAGGAGACCGAGCGCAATCTCGACGACGAACTGCTGGCGCTCTACCAGCAGGCACTCGACTCCGCCCGCGCGGACCTCGGCCTCGCGGAGCAGAACGAGAGGCGGCTCGAGTCATTGCTCGATCGCGAGCTGGCGCAAATGGCGGAGCTGCAGCTGCAGGCGGTCGAATTCGACGCGCTGCGCCAGGAATACGACCAGAAACGCAACGTGCTCAACCGGCTGCTCGAGCGGCGCGAAGAGGTCGCCGTCACCAAGGATCTGCAGCAGATCCTCGAGCGTCAGGTGCATGTCATCGAACAGGCGAGCCCGCCCCGCACACCGGCCGTCCCGCGGGTAAAAGTCAACCTCGCCCTCGGGCTGGCTTTTGGATTGTTTCTCGGCGTGGCGGCCGCGTTCCTGGCGGAGGCGCTCGACAACAAGATCCGGCATGCCGATCAGCTCCAGCAGATCTCTAAACTGCCGCTTCTGGGAAGCATTCCGCGGCTCGAGGCGCCGCAACGGCCTCGACGGATCTTCTCCCGCAAGTCACGCGCACGCAGCGATCGCACGCCCGTGATTCCGGCCTCCCAGCACGGCGTCGAGGAGGCGTTCCGCGCCCTGCGCTCGGCGCTGCTGTTGGCTCAACCGGAGCGGCCTCCGCGGTCGGTGCTGATCACCTCCGCGCTGCCGGGCGAGGGCAAGAGCACCATCGCCGCGAATCTCGGCCGGACACTCGCGGCGTTCGGCCATCGCGTGATCCTCATCGACGCCGACCTGCGCCACCCGCGCCTGCACCGCGTACTGAGGGTGAGCCCCGAGCGGGGACTGACCAACGTGCTGGCCTCTCCTCAGTCGGCGCGCGAGCTGATCCAGCCGACGAGCTACCCGAACCTGTCGCTGCTGCCTGGCGGGCCGTGCCCGCCGGATCCGGCGACCCTGCTCGACGGCAAGATATTCCGTGAAGTGATCCACGAGTTCAGCGACGTGCTCGACTACGAGTTCGTGCTCGTCGACACGCCGCCGGTGCTCGTGTTCGCCGACGCGCTCAACTTGGTACCGGTCGTTGAGAGCACGGTGCTCGTCGCGCGCGCGATGCGCACCCCGAAGGACGCCGTGCGGCAGGCGGTCGAGCAACTGGCCAAGGTCAAGGCGCACCTGACCGGCACGGTGCTCAACGGAGAGCAGACCGAGGAGAGCCCCGGGTCGTACTACCGGAGCTATCACTACTATCGCGGTGGCTACCGTAAAGTCGCCGAGAAGCGGGCTCGCGATCGCGCGAGTGAGGCGGCTTCGAGCGACAAGGCCCAGACTGGTTCGGGCTAGGAGCCTGCGCGGTAGAACGCTCGCGGCTGCGGCAAGGGCATGTCCTCGCTCCGAGGACTCATGGACGATCCGGGCTCATGGACCGAGCCGACGGGCTTGTCCAGCGCTTCGAGACTGCGGCGTAGCTTGTCGAAGAAGCTCACGATCCGCGGGTGATCCGGATCGATGCGCTCGGCCTCCCGAAACACTTTCAAAGCCGCGCTGAAGTCGAGCTGCCGCTCGAGCTCGGAGCCGAGCAACAGCAGCGCCTCGAGCCGTCGCTCCGGCTTGAGCGGTGGCCCGCCGGCGTCGAGCAGCCAGCGCAGCGCTTCGATCGCCTCGTCGGAGCGGTGCTGCTGAATCAGAGCCCGCGATCGCAACAGGGCGACCAGCCGTGCATCCTCGCCCGCCCGCTCGAGTGTTTCGAGCGCTCGATCGAGCTCGACACCGCGGCCGAGTGCCGCGAGAGCTCGAGCGCGGGTGCGCAGCAAGGCGAGCCGTTCGCGATCATCTGTGGTCTCGGGCGCGTCGTCGAGCAACGCGAGCGCGCTGTCGAGCCGCCCGCGGTCGATCAGCACCGAGGCCAGCAGCGCTACCAGCCGAGCCTCGCCGGGCCCGCGCGCCAGTGCGCGCTCTAGAACGATCTGCGCCGCGGCGCGATCGCCGCGCTGGCGGAGGAGGTAGCGCGCGAGACGAAGCGCGGCGTCGGGCCTGTTCGGCGTCGCCTGCATCAGCTCGCCGAGCGAGAGCTCCCCGCCGCCGAGCAGCGCGTAGCTCTGTTCGGCCAAATGCGGGGCGTCGTCCAGCAGCGCCCGCGCGACGCGCCGGGCCTGGCGCGGGTCACCCGCAAGCATCCAGTGGCGCAGCAGCGTCAGACGTCCCCTGCGGCTGGCCGGGGCCAGCTGCTCGGCGCGCTCGAGATAATGACGGGTCAGCCGGTCGAAACGCTCCGGCGTCGGGCCGCCTGACGCATGAGCCGAAACGAGCGCCTGTGCGGCGAGCCACGAGGAGATCTGAACCGGTTCGCGAAGCGGCGCGTGCCGCGCGGCCCGCTGCAGCGCAAGCAGCGCCGGGCCAAGCCGATCGAGCGCCTCGCGCTTTGAGCCGTCTGGTTCCGTCACGGCCAGCCGGACCTGCTCGCGCGCGCGGCGGCTGAGCCCGTCGGCGGACGTCGACCACGCTTCGAGCAAGGACGGCTCCACCGACAGCGGAGCGGGGCGCAACGTCGCCAGCGTGTGCAGCGACAGCGCCGCAAGCCCGATCAGCAATCCCGCCAGCGCCGCGCTCCAGAGCGTGGCGTGAGATTCGGCCGCCGCCTGGCGCGGCCGCCACGGCAGCGGCGAAAGCAGCGCTCCGGTGAGCATCGCCGCGGGGAGCGCGACACCGGGAAGCTGCAGCGAGAAATCGACCGCCTCATGGAAAGCCAACGCCAGCAGGCCGAGCGCGATCGAACTCGTCAGCCAGCGGCCCGCGCGTCTCGACAGCAGCGTGCGCACTCCCGAGATCAGTCCGGCCAACCACGCCATGAGCAGCAGCACGCCCGGAACCCCCGACTCGGCCCACCATTCCAGGTAATCCGAATGCGCGTGAAGCACGCGCGCGTTGCTCTCCGGCGGCCGGTACTGGGGATGCACGTAGCGGTAACCGCCGAGTCCGGTTCCCAGGAGCGGGTGATCGCGAATGATCTCGACGGTCGTTTTCCAGATCAACGGCCGTCCCGTACCCGCGACGACCTGCTCGTCGAGCCGCTCGACGTCCTCGACGAGGGGCAGCGGCGGTCGGAGCCAGACCGCGCCAGCGATCAGCGCGAGGGCCACGAGCCCGACCACGGCGGGGACCCCGACGCTGCCCCGGACGCCAGCGGCACGCGCCGCCTCGCGCCGTTGCCACCAGGCGAGCGCTCCGAGAATCAGGCCCGCCGCACCCGCTGCGGCCAGCGCGGCGCGCGAGGAAGACCAGATCAGCGCGAACAGCACCACGACGCCGAGGGTGGCCACAAGCACCGTGCGCGCCATCTCACCGACGAGGTCCGATGGCGCGCCCTCGCGCTCTCGATAGGGGCTGATCAGGGCGGCGATCGAGAACGCGCCGAGCGAGAGCAGGGCCGCGAAGTGGTTAGGACAGATGAACGTCCCCGTCGGCAGTGGCAGGTAGTGGATCTTCGAGTAGCCAAAAATCTGATGGTGACCCGAGAGTGCTTCGGCCAGCCCGTACGCCGCCTGGAAGAACGCCGACGTGGCGATCACGCTGCACACGAGCCGCCGAGCGTTCTCGCCGTTGACCGCGAGCAACCCGGTCGCGAAAGCCGCCATCGCCAGCAGCAGTTCCAGGCAGCGCTTGACGGCGCCATCGCGATCGACGGCGAAACGTGACCACCGCGGCTCCGGTCGCCGGCCGCCGGCCAGCTGTGCGAGCGAGCGCTCCGCTTCGGCGAGCTCGCTCGGCTCGCCCGGGAACGACAGCGAGCGCTGAGCCTGCTCGGCGAACGCAGGGGAGAGCGACTGCACGAGGGACGCCGGCCACGGGGCGAGGTGCGCCACCACCAACACCATCGTCGCGATCAACAGTCCCGCGAAGCGTGCCGGCGGCCGGCCGAGAAACCTCCTCGCGGACCACGTCAGCG
The DNA here is from genome assembly GCA_020350085.1 of Acidobacteriota bacterium. Lineage (GTDB taxonomy): Bacteria > Acidobacteriota > Polarisedimenticolia > J045 > J045. Next base: position 1,128,648 of record CP070706.1, on the reverse strand, counting down.
CCACGATCAGCGCCAGGGCCATCCCGAGCAGCCCGCGGGCCAGCGGTCCCGTGCCGCCGAGAGGGAGCGGGGCGAGCAGCACCAGCGCCAAGCCGAGTCCGAGAGCCACCCTCAGGCGAAGCGGCCCGTTCATGTCACGCTCGGCCTGATCTCGGAGCAGCCGGGAGGTCCCGCCGGTTCCTTCGACACTCTGCGCGCCACCGTGATCGCCATCGTCGGTTTTATACCGCGAGCGTTCGCGCGGCTCCACGCCCCCCTCCCCGCGTCGAGAGCCCCAAAGCATCGGATGCAGAGGGCGGTATGCCGCGGTAGATTCGCGCTGTGAATGGCTGGCTCCCGCCAGGGCCCGCGATCATCGGCCTGATCTCGTTCCTGCTGCTCGGCATCGGCTTGTCTGCCTTGGTTGGCTACCCGGGCCTGGTGTGGCTACTGCCGCGGCGCCGCAGCGCCGCGCCGCTCGCGCCGCACG
>CP070706.1:1125015-1128079 GCA_020350085.1 Acidobacteriota bacterium | reverse complement strand
GGCGGCCGCCGCTCGGCGGCCGTCGAGAGCGCCGCGGCGCAGGCGGCGGCGCTGGGACACCGGCTGGAACAACTCGACCGCAGCATCCGGCTCGAGGTGACCGCACGCCATCTCGACGTCGAGACGGCGCGATCGGCCGTCGACGTCGCTGAAAGCGGCGTCATCGCCGCCAGGGAGAATCTCGACGTGGCCAGCGATCGACACCGAGAGGGGCTGATCCCCTCGTCCGAACGGCTCGATGCCGAGGTGCAGCTGTTGCGGGCCGGGCTGGATCGCGCGACGGCACTGGCCCGGTTGCGGGTGGCGCAGGCGCAGCTCGCGCGCGCTCTCGGCAATTGACGATGGCCATCGTGCGCGCGCAGGAGCTGACCAAGCGCTTCGGCAGCTTCACGGCCGTCGATCGCGTCAGCTTCGAGGTCGAGGAAGGGGAGATCTTCGGCTTTCTCGGCAGCAACGGAGCCGGCAAGACGACGGTCATCCGGATTCTGTGCGGCCTGCTCGCTCCGAGCGCGGGCAAGGCCGAGGTGCTCGGAACCGACGTCGCGCGCGATCCGGAGTCGGTCAAACGGCGCATCGGCTACATGAGCCAGCGCTTCAGTCTGTACGAGGACCTGACGGTACGGCAGAACCTGCGCTTTTTCGGCGGTGTGTACGGCCTGCGAGGCAGCAAGCTGCGCTCGCGCGAGCGATGGGCGCTCGAGGCGGCGATGCTGAACGGCAAGGGCCACCAGCTGACGCGAGATCTGACGAAGGGCTGGCGGCAGCGGCTTGCCCTCGCCAGCGCCGTCCTGCACGAGCCGCGCGTGGTGTTTCTCGACGAGCCGACCGGCGGCGTCGATCCGATCGCGCGCCGGCAGTTCTGGCGGCAGATCGACGAGATGGCGGCCTCGGGGATGACCGTCTTCGTGACGACGCACTATCTCGACGAGGCGGAGCATTGTCATCGCATCGCGCTCATGCACGCCGGCGAACTGATCGCGCTCGGCTCGGTCAGCGAGCTGAAGAAAGTCTTTGGCGACCGCACGGTGCTCGAAGTCTCCTGTTCCGATCCCCTCGATGCCATGCAGCGCCTCGAGCGGCAGGAGTGGGTGGAGCGAACCTCGATCTTCGGCACGCGCATCCATCTCGTCGTCGATGATCCCGAGCGAGGCACGCAGCTCACGCTGGAGCTGCTGCGAGACCGCGCTCCGGTGACGGTCGAGCCGGCCGTCGCCTCGCTCGAGGACGTGTTCATCGACCTGGTCGAACGGCGCGAGCGGTCCGTGCAGAGACGCGAGAGGGTGGGATGAAGCGCATCGGAGCGGTCGCGATCAAGGAGTTCAAGCAGGTCTTTCGTGATCCGCTCAGCCTGGCGATGCTCATCGCGCTGCCGGTGTTCATGCTGGTCCTGTTCGGCTACGCGCTCGACTTCGACGTCGAGAGCGTGCGGCTGGCCGTCGAGGACCGCGATCTCAGCCGCGCCAGCCGGCAGCTGGTCACGGCGTTCACCGACACAGGCAAATTCGAGATCGTCGCGGCGCTGCCGGCCGGGTCTGATATTGCTTTGCTGACCGAGCGACGCGAGGCACGAGCGATCCTGGTCATTCCCGAGGAATACGGTGCCGAGCTCGAAGCCGGCGGCACGGCGCAGGCGCAGTTCATCCTCGACGGTACCGACTCGACGACGGCCTCGAGCGTGGTGGGCTACGTGACCGGCATCGTCGGCGCGATCAACGCCGGCCAGCTGCGCGAAGGCCTACGCCGTCGGGGCGAGCAGCGATTCTCCGGCGCCGGAATCCGCTTCGAGACGCGCGTGTGGTACAACCCGGAACTCGAGTCGTCACACTTTCTCGTGCCCGGTCTGATCGCGTTCATCATGATGCTGACCGCGGTGCTGTCGACGGCGCTGGCGGTCGTGCGAGAGTCCGAGCGAGGCACACTGGAACAGCTACGCGTCGCGCCGCTGGGGACGTTTCAGATCTTGATCGGCAAGACGCTGCCTTATCTGCTCATCTCGCTCATCGGCGTCGTGCTGATTCTGCTTGGGGCGCGGATACTGTTTGGCGTCATCGTCCGGGGAAGCTACCTCGATCTGTGGTTCGCTACGCTGCTGTTTCTCGTCGGTGGTCTGGGATGGGGACTTCTCGTCTCGACGCTGGCCAACTCGCAGGCTCACGCTTTTCAGATCAGCATCTTCACCGCCCTGTTGCCGACGATTCTTCTCTCTGGCTTCATTTTCCCGATTCGCAACATGCCCGTCGCGTTGCAGTGGCTGACCTACGCCGTTCCGGCCCGCTACTACCTCGTCATTCTGCGCGGCATCGTGCTCAAAGGCGCGAGCCTTTCGCCTTACTGGCCGCAGCTCGTCGCGCTGGGTCTGTACGCGACGGCAGTGATCGGGCTCGCCACTTTGCGATTCGTGCGGAGGACGCGCTGATGCTGATCCTCTGGCGCGTGATCGTGAAGGAGTTTCTGCAGCTGCGGCGGGACAAGAAGATGCTGCCGCTGATCTTCATCGCGCCGGCGTTTCAGCTGCTGGCGCTCGGCTATGCGGCCAATCTCGACGTGATGCACGTACCGCTTCTGCTCGTCGATCGTGACCGCAGCGCGGCCAGCCGCAGCCTCGTCGACGACTTCATCGCGTCGGACTACTTCGAGCTCGTCGGAATGGAAGAGGAGCTCGATGACGTCGAACCGTGGTTCGTCCGCGGACGGGCGCAGGCCGCGCTCGTCATCGATCGCGGTTTCGGAAGGGCCGAAGCCTCGGGCCAAGCTCCGCGCGTGATGCTGATCAGCGACGGCAGCGAAGCGATGACGGCGGCGGTCAGCCTGAGCTACGCGCGCGACATCCTGCTGCGACGCCAGGCCGCGTGGCAGCGCGAGCAGCTCGCCCGATCCTCGCGCGGCCCAGCGGTTTCCGGCCAGCTCGAGCTTGCGACCAGGATCTGGTACAACCCCGATCTCAAGAGCCGCTGGTTCTACGTTCCCGCGGTGCTCGCATACGTGCTGATGGTCGTGACGATGGTGCTCTCGTCGATGGGCGTCGTGCGCGAGAAAGAGATCGGCACCATGGAGCAGGTGATCG
>CP070706.1:1118222-1124915 GCA_020350085.1 Acidobacteriota bacterium | reverse complement strand
GTCGCGGCGATTTGCCGCTGAAATCGAGCAGGTCGATGTCGTCGTTGAGCACCGGCCGATCACCGGCGAGCGCGGCGGTGGTCGACTTGCCCGCGCCGGATCGGCCCGTGAACAGCATCGCTCTCTCACCGACCAGCACGCCGCATCCGTGCATCAGGTAGCCGTGTCGCGACCGAGATCGCTGGCGTTCGCAGACGGTGTTGTAGGCCGCACAAAACAGGACGTTGAGCAGTCGCGGGCGATTCGGCGACTCGAAGTCGAACAGCTCGCGCTGCAGCCGAAGCCGCAACGTCTCGTTCGACCAACCGACCCAGGACTGCTCTCCCGCCGCTGGGAAACCGTCAGCGTACGAGACCGCGGCGGTCAAGTGCAGGCTGAACGCCACTTGCTGGTGCTCGATCGATGTCGGATCGTCGCCGAGCTCCAGCTCGATCGAAAAGTCTGGGGCTCGATCGACCAGAAACGGTCCCGAGCGCGCCCGGACCTTCCCGATGAAGGACTCGTCGTTTGCCTGCAGGCGGACGACCACGTCGCCGATCTCGACCTCGATCTGGATGTGGCTACGGTCTGCCATAGCCCGCCTGTCAGCCGCTTTCGTCGGAGTCGGGCTCCAGCTCGAGCAGGCCGGCCTCGATCAGTTGCTGGCAGAAATCGGCCGTATCCGCTTGCGACTGCCGAGAATCGACGGCGAACTGCCGCTCGATTTCGCGCGCGATCTCGGCCACGCTGTGCGATCCGTCAGCCAGCCCCCAGATGACGGCCGCTGTGTCGTTGAGCTCGGTCATCGACGTACCAGACTCGTCTAGGATGACGACTTCGTCCTCGAGACGACGCCAAACGAATTTGGAGTTTCGCTTCGGTCGACTGTTGCCTTGCACGGTAATCGCCACGATCTCAACCCTCCGGCGCGGCGGCGACCGGGTCGCGGACGCAGGCCCAATCTAACGGCGCGCTGGTCGTGGAGGCAACCAACCGCCGCGCGACCGAGGCGCGAGCGAGGGAGCGCTTTGGCGAGGCTCGATCATAATCGCGGCCGAGATGATCGACTCCGTTCCAGAGTCAGCCCTTCCAGCGGCGGCCCCGGCACTGCGGCAGCGTCTTCTGGCGTGGTACGAGCGCGAGCGGCGCGACCTTCCTTGGCGCCGTCGAAGCGATGCGTATGCGATCTGGGTCTCGGAGATCATGCTGCAGCAGACGACGGTCCAGACCGTCGTTCCTTATTGGCGACGATTCCTCGAGCTGTTCCCGAACGTGCGCAGCTTGGCGAACGCGGATCTCGACGCGGTGCTCGGCGCCTGGTCGGGACTCGGCTACTCCCGGCGGGCACGGATGCTGCACGCCGCGGCGAAAAGGATTGTAAACGAGCGCGGGGGGCGTTTGCCGCAGACTTTGGAGGGCTGGCGGGCGCTGCCCGGGGTGGGGAGCTACACGGCCGCGGCCATCGGCTCGATCGCCCTCGGACTGCCGTCGCCGGCAATCGACGGCAACGTTCAACGGGTGCTGACCAGACTCACCAAGACGGGCGGCGATCCTCGCCGAACGGCGGTGGCACGCCGACTCGAGTCGTTGGCTCGGTCGCTGATCGACGAAGATCGTCCGGGCGAGTTCAATCAGGCGCTGATGGAGCTGGGGGCGATGGTGTGCCTTCCCCGCCGGCCCTCGTGCCCGAGCTGTCCTTGGGGTACGAGCTGTGCGGCGAGACGGGATGGCGTCGTCGAGGACTATCCACAGCTCGCACCGGCGCGACCTGCGGTGACGGTGGTGCGGGGCGCGGTCAGGCTGTTCAATGGCCGCGGTCGCGTTCTCCTGACGAGGGTGGCGCCCGGTGAGCCCAACCAAGGGCTGCTCGAGCTACCCGGCACGGTGTTGTATCACGGCCGGTCTGATCACCCTGCGCACGCACCGAGGCGCTGGTGCCCAGAGCTGGCGCTCCAGTTGCGTGACCGTTTGGCTAGCGAGAAACGGCTGTTCGTCGAGATCGGCTCGTTGCTGCGACGAGTGCGCCACGGCATCACCCACCACCGGATCACCGTTTACCTCACGCAGGCCGAGGCTGTGGCCAGAGTTCCCTCTGGAAAGGCTTGGTGCTGGGTTGACCCTCGCAGGCTGTCGGGCCTACCGCTGACGGGCGTCACCCGCCGCCTGCTCGAGTCGGGGTGAGGGAGGGGTCTTGATCAGGGCTCACGGGGCCTCGCTGGAGACGCGAGCGTCGGTGGTCCCTTTCAGCGTCAGGGTCAAGCCGTGGATTTCTTTCGACCGACGGTTTCTGTCGCATCGACCATTCGCACCTGGCCGCAGAAGGTGCCGCCGTCCTCGACCGTCAGCACGGGGCGCTCGAGAATGAGGCTGCCGTCGAATCGGCCGCCTCGCGCAATCAGCACCAGCTCCCGAACACGAGCCGCTACGTCTGCCCGGCCGTAGACGATGAGCCGGCCCACGGCGACGCGCCCGCTGACTCTCGCCCCCTCGCCCACGATCAGCGTGGGGCCGGAGACCTCGCCATCGTGAATCTCTCCATCGACGCGCAGGCTGCCGAGAAAGCGGAGTCGGCCACCAGCCAGCCGGTTGCCCGAGCCGATCCAAACGTTGATCGGGCCCTTGGCCGGATCCTGCTTGCGACGCTGGCGCATCACGCGCTCGTCTGCCGGCTGCTTCCGGCCCGCAGCAGGACTGAGTAGAGGCGCTGCAGATCGTCACCGTCCGAGAAGCGAACCTCGATGCGGCCGCGCCCGGTCGAGGCCTGGTGAATGATCACTCGCGCCTCGAGGCGCTCCGAGAGCGACCGCTCGGCAGCGACGACGTTGGGGTCCCGGCGCTTCGGGCTCGGTCTGCTCGGTCCGCGTGGGTCTGTCGCGCGCCGCGCCTCTTCCTCCATGCGGCGAACCGACCACTCCTCGCGCGCGGCGCGCACGGCGAGAGAGCTCTGCCGGTCCGCGCCGCTCACACCGGCCAGCGCCCGCCCGTGGCCCATGTCCAGCCGACCTTCGGAGATGAGCTGCTGCACGGGCGCCGGAAGCTCCAGCAGACGCAGGAAGTTGGTGACGGAGCTGCGATTCATGCCCACCCGCGAGGCGAGTTCCGCCTGCGTCAGCCTGAAGTCCCGAATCAGCGTGCGAAACGCCAGCGCTGTTTCGATCGGCCCGAGATCGTCCCGCTGGAGATTCTCGATCAGCGCGAACTCCAGCAGCTTCTCGTCGGGAAGATCGCGCACCACGACGGGCACGCTGTCGAAACCGGCGCGACGGGCAGCTCGGTAGCGACGCTCGCCCGCGACGATCGTGTAGTAGCCATCCGATTCTGCGCGCACGAGAAGCGGCTGCAGGATCCCGCTGGAACGGATCGAGCTCGCGAGCGATTCGAGTTCCTGCTCGTCGAAGCCGTGGCGGGGCTGATGTGGATTCACGCGCAGCCTGTCGATCGGCGCTGCGAGCACCCGCTCCCCGCGGCCCGGCTCGGCGGGAGCATGCAGCGGCCCGCTTGCAGGTGCGTCGGGTATCAGGCTGCTCAGCCCTTTACCCAGCGCTCTTCGCTTCGGCGTTCCCTTCACGGTGTAGGACCTCCTTGGCTAAGTCGAGGTAGGCCGAGGCTCCCTTCGAGCGCGCGTCGTAGAGGAAGATCGGTTTGCCGAACGACGGCGCCTCACCAAGCCGAATGTTGCGCGGAATGACCGTCGAGTAGACAGCCCCCTTGAAGAACTGGACGACTTCCTCGGCCACCTGCCGCGAGAGGTTCGTCCGCTCGTCGTACATGGTCAGCAACACACCCTCGACTTCGAGGCGTGGATTCAGCGCGTGTTTCACCCGCCGCAACGTCTCGATCAGCTGCGTCACTCCCTCGAGAGCGAGGTACTCGCACTGAATCGGAATCAGCACCGAATCGGCGGCGCTGAGTGCGTTGACCGTCAGGAAGCCCAAGCTCGGCGGACAATCGACGAGAATGAACTCATACTCGGTACCGAGGCTGGTGAGCAGATCGCGTAGCCGGAACTCGCGCCGGGGCATCGAAGCCAGCTCCACCTCCGCACCGGTCAGCTCGTTTTCCGATGGACATAAGAAGAGGTTTTCCAGGTCCGTCTTCTGGACGATGCGCTGGAGGGCTAGTCCTTCGATCAGGCTGTCGTAAACGGACACCCGCTCCGGCTCACGCTCGTATCCGAGCGCTCGGGTGCTGTTCGCCTGCGGGTCGAGGTCGATCAGCACCGTTCTCCGCCCAGCGAGTGCCAGCCCTGCGCCGAGGTTCACGGCTGTCGTCGTCTTGCCGACGCCGCCCTTCTGGTTCGCGATGGCGATGGCTCGTGACATCGAGCGGAGGTCCCCCAAAAAGCTCCGGAGGATAGCACGATCAGTGGTTTCGATAGCGACTAACTGGCCGAAGCGCGCTTATTAGTAACTCTCTTCCCGCTATTCCCTTGTTTGCCTTTTGGTGAAACGGCTCGGCCCGGGCGCGCTCGATAGGTTTCACGCGCAGCATTAGACCACTGATCGAACGAAGATGGAAACCTCCCGCGGCGCTTCATGTGGAACAATCTCATCTAACACTGGCTCTTCGTCCTCTGACCGGGCCGCGAGTCGACCGGCCAGGCGAAAACGAGGAGAATGTTCCACGTGGAACATTCGGTGATCACCCTAGAGATCGCAGCATCAGTCAAGATGTTCCACGTGGAACATCGACGGCCAAGCAGTAACATGCGTGGCCTTCGAGCGAGCGAGAATGAAGAGAACGAGGCACCTCCAGCTGCACCAGAAACCCCCGATCGTGGTCATCGGCGGCGGGCACGCTGGCGTTGAGGCCGCGCATGCCGCCGCTCGCATGGGTGCCGACGTCGTGCTGGTCACGCTTCGCGGCTCGGCCCTCGTGAGGCTCTCGTGCAACCCGGCCATTGGCGGGATCGGAAAAGGTCATCTCGTCCGTGAGATCGACGCCATGGGGGGGCTGATGGGCATCGCCGCTGATCTGGCGGGGATTCATTTCAGGGTGCTCAACCGAAGCCGCGGACCGGCCGTCCACGGCCCCCGGATCCAGCAGGACTACCACCGTTATCCGGAGGTCGTGGCCGAGTTGATCGAGGCCCAGCCGAGAATCACGATTCTCGAGGGAGAGGCCGCTCGCGTGCTGACCGAGGGGGCGCGCGTCACGGGACTGGAGACGGCGGACGGCACGCGGGTGCCGGCGTCCGCCATCGTGGTCACGACCGGAACATTCCTTCGCGGAAAAATGTTTCAGGGGCTGTAGAGCCGAGACGGCGGGCGTTTCAGCGAGCCGCCTGCCGTAGAGCTGTCCCGGAGCCTCTCGAGCTTGGGGCTTCGGCTCGACCGCTTCAAGACGGGCACGCCTCCTCGCCTGGCGAAGGATTCGATCGAGTTAGACTGCTTCGAACGCCAGCCAGGCGATGTCGAGCCGGAGCCATTCTCGTTCGCGCACCGGCAGCAGACCGATTTCGAACCCGCTCTGCCACAAACGATCACCCATCTCGCCTACACCAACGCTGGGACGCACCGCTTGGTTCGCGATAACCTCGCCCGCTCGCCGCTCTACACCGGCAGCATTCGCTCCCCAGGCCCGCGCTACTGCCCGTCGTTCGAGGACAAGGTGGTCAAGTTCCCCGACCGGGACCGTCACCTTCTGCACCTCGAGCCGATGGGACTGCGTCACCCTTGGATCTACGTCAACGGCCTGTCCACGAGCCTGCCTGCTTCCGTGCAGAATGAACTCGTTGGCTCGATCGACGGACTGGAGGCGGCGCGCATCGAGCGCTACGGCTACGCCGTGGAGTACGACTTCGTGGTGCCAACGCAGCTGTGGCCCACACTGGAGTCTCGCGTCGTGAGAGGCCTGTTTCTTGCGGGCCAGATCTGTGGAACCACCGGGTATGAGGAGGCTGCCGCCCTGGGACTCGTCGCTGGCGCCAACGCCGCGCGATTCGCGACCGAGAACGACCTCTGGCTCCCGGACAGGCTCTCGAGCTACCTGGGAGTCATGGTCGACGACCTGACAACCAGGGGAGTCGTCGAGCCTTATCGGATGTTCACGTCCCGCGCCGAAATGCGGCTCTCGCTCTCGCCGGACACGGCCGATCGTCGCCTGACCCCGCTGGCCGAGCAGCTCCAACTCATCGACCGGGATCAGGCCCGACGCTCCGCGGATCGCTGGGAGCGGATCGAGGCCATCCGACAGCGGCTCGAGCGGGAGGGCGAGCTGCGGGCATCCAGACCCACCTCGGCGGCAGACCGCATTCGGCGGGGCGAGGATCCCGAGACCGTCCTTCTGCAGGAAGGTGTTGAGTTATCGGAACTTGCTCCGAGGGATCGAGCGACGCTGATCTCCATCATCCGCTATCGAGGCTACCTGGAGCGCGAAAGCCGCGAGGCGGGCCGGCTTCGGGACGCCGAGCGGGTCCAAATCCCCTCTGAGCTACGTCTCGACGAAGTCCCCGGCCTTTCGCACGAGATCCGTGAGCGCCTCACCGAAGTCCGACCACGCTCTCTGGGGCAGGCCTCGCGGATTCCCGGTGTGACGCCGGCTGCCGTGGCGCTGCTGGCAGCCGCCATCAGTCAGCATCGGCGGGCTCCGGCGTGATGATTCGGCCGGACGAGCTCTATGAGCTGAACCGGCGGCGGGTTCGAGAGGCGACGGCGGCGTTGTTCGCTCGACGCGGGTGGCCAGCGCCTTCGGCCGAGGCCGTCGAGCGCCTGG
>CP070706.1:1115140-1118122 GCA_020350085.1 Acidobacteriota bacterium | reverse complement strand
GCTGCTCGAGAGCTGGCGGATGCCGGCCTTCGTCTGTCAGGCGGTGCGCTACCAGCTCTCCCCGGACCTGGCCCCCGAAGCTCACCGGCCGTTCGCCGACCTGATCGCTTTTTCAGCCGCCATGAGTCGCTTGCTCGAAGCCAGGGCGATGCCCTCCCAGGCGGCCGCCGAGCTGGCCGAGCACCCCTCTCGCGCTCGGCTCGGGGTGAAGCTCCACGGCCTGCAGGCCCTGGCGATGGAGGTCGCCTCCGAGGGCCGAGAGCTGCAGCAAGCGCTCGAGTACGTGCCGTCGCGCTCGAGGCTGGTCAGGGATAGGAAAAGGTGACGCCGCGGGGCCGTCGTCAAAGAGAGCGCTTGTTGAGGCGCTGGACGACGGCGAGTGACTGCTCGAGCAGGTCGAGATCGACGATGCCGGGGCGAAACCAAACGGCGTCGGCGAACAGCACCGCGTACGGACGGCCGAGGCGAATCGCGACCTCCACCCCTGCCGCTCCGTCGGGAACCTCGAGGATGACGCGGTGAAGGTGTGAGAGCTTCTGCACGAGCGCGAAATCGAATCGTGTCGCGCTCGAGCTGCCGCTCGACCGTGGACGAAGCCAGACCGCGTCCACGTCGGCCGGAATCGTCTCCGGATCGAGCCCGTCCTGATCGATGCAGGCGACGTGCACCGCGGCCCCGGTCGGTCGGTCGGCCTCGGGCGGCGTGCACGCGCCGGAGTAGCCCGCCGGCAGCCGCGAGCCGCGGGCCAGACGAGCCCAGCGGGCCGTCAGCGGGGGCAGCGCGCGGGCGATCCGCTCGGCTAGCTCGTGCGCGACGCACGGAGGCTCACCATCGCCGACCTCGACGACGAAGCCGTCGAGGGGCAGCATCGCCGCTTCGATCCCCTGACCAGCATCAGTCAGACCGTAGAGCAGCGTCTTGACCGTGGAGCTCATTTCACCGCGAACTTGACGAAGACAGGCTCTTCGAGTTCCTCGGTGTCGAGCCACATCTCGTAGCGCCGGCCGACCAAGTCGCCTTCGGGATGCGGAAAGTACAGGATGTCGACCGTCCACGAGCGCGGGAACAGCTCCACCCGGTCCGTCACGGTCGAGCCGCCAGGCTCGGGGAAGAAGTCTGCGCGCTGCTGAGGCCATGCGTCGAAGCGGCCGGTGAAGGCGCCGATGAACGCGCGAGACAGGCGCCGGTCGTAGGACATCGTCGACGTCCCGCTGCGGGCCTCGCGCACGCTGACCATCGCGTAGCGCTGGCCCTGATCGTCGATCAGCGTGAACGACTCGCGCGTGAGCGTCAGCCGCCGCAGGCCGATGTTCGCCACACCGATACCGAACGGAACGACGCTGTCGCCCTCGCGGCGCCGCGTCGCCTCCGTGTCGACGAGCAGCGAGACCAGCTTGCCTTCTTCGAGGTAGCCGAAGCGCGTCAATCGCGGGTGCAGACCTTCTTCCTGCGGCATCCACTTGAGCGCCGAGCAGGAGAGCGACGTCAGCGCCACCAGGCCCGAAACGAGCATGATCAGAGCCGTCGCCAGCCACCTCGTGAGACTTCGCCCGCGATTCTTTCTCATCCGACGCATCGCTCCACTCCGTGGCACCTGCCGTGTGGGGCTCCATGGTAGACCAGAGCTGCCCGAGCCAGCATTCGGATCCGAAGCTTGCCATCATCGCGCGGGGCCCGTACACGAATCGCTATCTCAGTTTGTCACACGAGGAAAACGGCCCCATGCAACAGTCTCGTCTGCCGCGATTTCAACGGCTTGGCGCCCGCGCGGCGCTGATCGGCTCGGCGCTGGTGCTCGCCGCGGCGTCGGTGCCGGCCACGAGCCGGCTGAGAATCGACGAGCTGCCGGCACTCTTCGACGAGTCGCAGCGCGCGCTGACCGCCGAAGTCGTCGTCGTGCACTACGGCTTCGACGAACGTCGCCTGCACGCCACGTTCGTGACGCGCAAGGTCGAGGATCGGCTCTTCGGCGACGATCTCCCATCGCCAGGCGAGCGTCTCGAGCTGAAGATCTACGGCGCACCCGAGCCGATGCCGGACGGCTCGTCGCTGTACGTCAGCGGCACGCCGCACTACCGCATCGGCGAACGGCTGCTGCTGCCGTTGATCGACACGAGCGCATGGGGATTCACCAACACGGCGGGGCTGCATCAGGGGGCGTTCCGCATCTAGCAGCTCGACGGCCGGGCGATGGCGAGCAGCCTCGCCGGCAACCGCGCGGTGCTCGGCTCCTAAGGACTCGGCGCATGGATCGACGCGAGCACGATCGCTCCAACCGATCGACGCTACCTCGGACCCACGAGCAACCCGGTCCCCTACGAGCTGCTGCGAGCGGCGATCGTCTCGCCCAAGCAGCAGGGACCGGAAGCACCCGCTGCGGGAGGCGTGCGATGACACGCGTCACGCTCCTCGTCATGGTGGCGATGTTGGCCGCGCCGGTGCTGGCGTGGAACCCGCTGGTGAGGCGCAGCAACGGTTCGCTGCGCCGGGATACGGCGTCAGCCGTCGTCTGGAACCCCGATGGCGGCACGCTGGGCAAGCTGTCCAATGCCGCCGCCGTGCAGATGGTCGTCGACGAGATCGGCAAGTGGCAGGCGGTGCCGATCGCGGTGATCAGCTACGCGCAGGGCGGGCAGATCATCGATCCCGACACCGGCTCGCCGACCGACGTCACTTCGGCGAACTACAACGACGTCATGAATGCCGACAACGGTCAGAACCCGATCATCTTCGACAATGACCGAGATATCTTCGACCTGCTCGGTGAGCCCTCGGGCGTGCTCGGTTTCGCCGGCGTTCTGCGCGCCAGCGGAACGACGATCACCAAAGGCTACGCGGTGTTTCTGAGGTGATCCCTCAACGGTGCGGTGTTTGCCGCAACGCGTTGTCGCCGGGGACGTTTTGCTCCGCATTCTCGGATGCGGGAGGCGCTGCTGTCTCGGGCCCGGCGGGGGGACGGCTTTCGGGTTTTCCTTGATGCAT
>CP070706.1:1112344-1115040 GCA_020350085.1 Acidobacteriota bacterium | reverse complement strand
GATCGCCGCGACAAAGACGGTCTCGGTCGAAGCGATCCGCGCCGCCCAACAGGCCGGAGTGACGATCTGTGGCGAGAAACGCGTGCAGGAAGCGGCGGCCAAGATTCCCCAGGATCCCGGAATGACGAGGCACCTGATCGGGCATCTGCAACGCAACAAAGCACGCCGCGCCGCGGAGCTGTTCGAGATGATCCACTCGCTCGAGTCGCCGCGCCTCGCAGTTGTGCTCGACCGCATCGGCACCGAGCGCGGCCGCCCGATCGCTGCACTGATCGAAGTCAACGTCGCCGAGGAGCCGTCCAAGAGCGGCGTCTCGCCAAGCGAGCTATCGAGTTTGGTGGAGCACGTCGCTGGCCGACACGGGCTCGTGATTCACGGCCTGATGGCGATACCGCCGCTGGTCGACGAGCCGGCTCGCACCCGCGGCTACTTCCGCAAGCTGGCACAGCTGGCCGCCGATTTGCGCAAGCGCTCGCTGCCGGGCGTGAGCGCCGGGCACCTGTCGATGGGCATGTCGAGCGATTACGAGCTCGCCGTCGAGGAGGGAGCGACGTTCGTGCGCGTCGGGACGGCGCTGTTCGGGCCGCGCGAATGAGGCGACCGCCCGCGTGGGCGCCGCCGGGCTATGATCGCATCGGGACGGACCCGACCCGGCCCGGGCGGCCCGACGGCGCCCCTGGTGTGGGCGTATCGCAAAGCCTGAAATGATGACGCCACGGAATCCAACGATGGACACGCCCGCCGTCGCGCGCGGCGTCCTTTTCTGCGAGCAGGACCTACGCGAGCCGACTCCCGTCGCCCTCGCCGGTGGCACGGCATGGGTCTTCACCACGCGCGCACCGGACAAGGCGACTTTCAACGAAGACGCGGCGGCCGTCCTCCCTTACGGCGAGCAGGCCGGCCTTCTCGTCGTCGCCGACGGCGTGGGTGGGCGACCGGTGGGCGCTGAAGCCGCGCGCCGCGCACTCGTCGCGCTCGAGGAATCGTTGTCGGACGGGCGAGAGTCCGGACTGCCACTTCGTGTTGCGGTGCTGGACGGGATCGAACGCGCCAACCGCGAGCTGCTAGAGCTCGGAACCGGCAGCGCAACGACGCTCGCCGTAGCGCAGATTCGCGAGCGTCACGTGAGGCCGTACCATGTTGGGGACTCGATGATCCTTCACGTGGGCCAACGTGGTAAGCTGAGACATCTGACGGTTTCTCACTCACCGGTCGGGTACGCGTACGAGGCCGGCCTCCTCGACGAAAAGGAAGCGCTTCACCACGAGGATCGGCACTTCGTTTCGAACACGATCGGTGCGCCGGACATGCACATCACGATCGGCTCTTCAGCCCCACTTCGTCCGCGGGACACGTTGCTGGTCGCCAGCGACGGTCTGGCGGACAACTTCACCACAGAGGAGCTCAAAGAGCGCATTCGCACCGGACCGCTGTGGGCGGTGGCTCGCAGCCTGGCCGATCAGTCTCGCCAGCGCATGCTCGAGCCTCGCCAAGATCAGCCCGGCAAGATCGACGACCTGACGCTCATCGTCTTCCGTCTCGACCGCTGAAGCCCGGAATTCCGAGGCAGCCCGCGTTCCGGAGCGAGCAACCCGTCTCATGAGCGGCGGATCTGATTGACCCCACGGGCGAGGGCCAGACCGATCGAGCAGGGCGCGCCTCTTTCGCCTTTGTCTCGGAATGTCCTATCCTTGTCGTCGGCAACCTGGGTCATTCACGATGCCTCATGTCGCCTTCGATCTCAGGAAGGACCCGGGTTGAGGAATCTGCTGCGCTGCGACAGGGAGGAGGCGTCTAGATGCCACTCACACCCCTCGACATCGAGTCTCGTCGCTTCTCGCGCCGCCTGTACGGGTACGACAGATCGGAAGTCGATGCCTTCCTGAGAGCCTGCGCCGACTCTCTGTCCCAGATCGCGTTGGAACGAGAACAGCTCGTACGGGCAGGCCAGTCGCTGCGCGCCGAGATCGACGCGTTCCGAAAGCGCGAGAACACGCTCGTCGAGGCACTCGCGGCCGCCGAACGACTCGGCCAAGAGCGGAAGCAGCAGGCTCAGCACGAAGCTCAGCGCATCATCAGCGAGGCCAGACGACAGGCCGAACAGATGATCGAGCGCACGCGCATGGAGATGGCCCGGATCGAGCAACAGATCATCCGTCTGAAGATCGAGCGGGAGACGTTCGAGAACCGGCTGAACTCGCTCATTGATGAGCATCGAAGGCTTCTCGAGATCCGTCGCCAAGAGGTCGGTGTGGCGGAGAAGCTTCAAGCCCGCACGACCCGCCCGCCGAGGGGCGCGGAGGGTGACTGAGCGAGCGTCCCGTTGCGGACCTCGTCGTCTGTGGTGCCTCGGAGTTGGTGACCTGTTCCGGCTCAGCTCCCGCCGCGGGCGAGCGGCAGGGAGACGTCGCGGTGCTCGAGCGTGGAGCGGTAGCGGCCCAGCACGGCAAGATCGTCTGGACCGGCGCTGAATCGCGCTTGGAGCGGGAGGTCGAGGTGCCGCCTTCGGCGACGCGGCTCGACGTCCACGGGCGCGCGGTCCTGCCGGGCCTGGTCGATCCGCACACTCACTTGGTATGGGCCGGCGACCGTGCCGACGAGTTCGAGCGTCGCCTGGCCGGTGCCACATACGCCGAGATCGCCGCGGCAGGGGGCGGGATCTTGCGCACGGTCACCGCCACGCGTTCGAGCAGCCG
>CP070706.1:1107830-1112244 GCA_020350085.1 Acidobacteriota bacterium | reverse complement strand
TGATGTTGGTGTGCTCGACGATGATCTTGCCGCCCGACGCGCTGGCGCTCGGCGCTCCGCTGGTCGTCAGAAGCGTTCGTACCGCGGCGGTCCGGTCGATGCGCAGGTTGACGTAGCCCGGCCCGGCGACCTCTACGGCGGCGACTCCCGGCACGTCGGCCAACTGGGTCGCCAACTCGGCGGCGATCTCGCGCGGCGCGCGGCGCAGGCTGCGGGCGAGGCCGAGCGCGATCGGCGTGGCGAGGTCCCCGAGCGCAGGGTCGGGTGGAAACTCGAGCGGCACCGGATCCGGCGCAGCGTCGAACGCTTCGCGCACGGCGATACTGACCCGGTTCTTGATGTCGGCGAAAAGATCGATGATCGGCATGGCCGCGAAGTATAAGACGAACGGCGGCGCGGGAACCGTCAGCGGGTCAGCCGCGCGCGGGTCGTCTCGTTCGGTCTAACTCAGCGCGCGTCGGGCGTGGGCAGGGCGACGGTGACGTGGGGGCTCGAGATCCGCAGGCCGTCCGACGTGAGCGCCACGACGCGGTAGTAGAGCGGGCTGCGCTCGACGAGCAGCTGGTCGAGCACGGCGTAGCCCGTGCCTTCGCGGGGCAGCCCGAGCGCAGGGATCGGCGAGGGGGCAATGATCTGCCACGGGCCGTCCGGCGATCCCGCGCGCTCGACGAGCCAGCCGAACAGCTCCATCTCCCAGGCGCTGACCCACGAGATCTCGACGAGCGAGCCGGGAAGCGGCCGTCCACCGAGCGAGGACAGAGCGAATGGGCCGCGGTGCCCGAGGCTCGTCGCCTGCACGAGCAATCCCGCCTGGAAGGTCGCATTCTGATCGCGCGCCAATACGATGCTCGCCTCGTCGTAGTCCGTCCACGGCAGCGTCACGCTGAACTCACCGTCGAGCGGTCTGCCGAGAGGCACGTGATCCCAGCCCGCCGCGCGCCTGCGGGCCAACAGATGGGCCGTCCACTCGTCATCCTCGACACGGATTCTCAAGCGCGTTCCGTCCCCGTCTGACGGATCCGGCCGCACGCGTACGAGCCCGAGGCCGAGCGGCGCGACCGGTACGGCGCCGGGTTGGTCGAAAACCGGCAGCACCTCGACGTCTGCCGTGAAGCGTCCCGGTGCGACGTCGCCAGTCAACTGAGTCAACGCGGCGCGGATCTGCAGCTCGGCCAGTCCCAGGCCCGTCGAGCGTCGCCGCGCCGCGTCGATCACCTCGCGCGGCGACGCGGCCTCGCTGCGCGCGGCGAGATCACGCCAGCTCGCGGCCAGTGTGCGTGCCTCGTGAGCCTCGTTGCCGAGCGACCACAGCAGGCCGACGTTGCCGCGCGCGAGCACGGCGTCGTCGACGAGCGGTCCACGCTCGGGATGGTTCCAGCGCGCCTGCAGCAACCGTTCGGACTCGAGCGACGGGCCGACGACGTGGGTCTCGATCCAAAGCGCGCTGGGCTCGACCCACCACGACGGTGCGCCCGCGTCTTTCCCGGCGAGAACGAGGCGGGCCGCGCTGCGCGCGATGCTGCCGACGAACGTCTGATCGTCGTGCCGATACGACAGGTCGGCCACGACGAATCCGGACGCCCCTCGGCCGGGAGGTGCCGCGTGCTCGATGGCAGCGTAACCGCGCACCGCGCCATCGGGCGGTAAGAGGTACACGTCCAGCTCACCATCGCCGTCGTCAGCGAGCTGGCCGAGACCCGCGCGCTGGCAGAACTCCAGCGTGTGCACCGCGGTCGCCAGCGCCAGCGCCGCGCGGTCCGGCACGCCGTCGAGATCGTTGTCGGGGCCGACCCGCGGCGGAAAGTGCACGCGAACCGCCGGCTCGTCGTTCGCGATCTGATGAAACACGTACGCGACGGGGCGCTGGCGGACCCAACTCGATGCCGGCAGCGGGCTGTCGAGGCCGAGCACGGGCGAGAGATCGTCGTGAGGCAGCCCGGCTGCGAGGGCGACCCGCTCGACGGCGCCGATGGGTGGGTCGATTGGTGGATCCACCGCCGGGGGCGCGGCCAGCGTGGCGGTGACGGCCGAAGCTCCCAAGAACACTGCCGTGAAAGCGATCGAAAGCCCGCGGAGCCGCCGCAATCGGATCTTGAAGACTACTCTATCTTTACGGCGCTCGGTACGGGTTGCGCTCACGCCACGTCGCTCCGGAGAAAGACGCTCGGAATATAGAAGGCAACGGGGGGGTGGTCAAGAAATTGAGCACTTTCCACGGTGCTGGCCATCCCGGACGCAGAAGCGCCGAGCGGGCCCTGCGGAAGATCAGGGACTTTCGGGCTGGCTGGGGTCGGGGACCAACGTTGCCTCGTCGTCGCAGGGTTCTTCGACCGCTCCGACGGCGGCCACCACGACGGTCACGTTGTCCTCGCCACCGGCGTCGTTCGCCGCTTCGATCAATCGGCGGCAGCACTGCTCGAGGTCCTCGGCCGAGCCGCGCACGGTGCTGAGGATCGATTTGTCGTCGAGCATGCTGCTCAGCCCGTCCGAGCACAGCAACACGATGTCTCCGGCTTCGACCGCGTGCTCGACGACGTCTGGGATGACGACGGCGCCGCTGCCGAGGGCTCGGGTGACCACGTTTCGCCGCGGGTCGCGAGCGGCTTCCTCTTTAGAGAGCATGCCGAGACGGACCAGTTCGTTGACGAACGAGTGATCGGACGTGAGCTGTTCGATCGATTCGTCGCGGATCAGATAGGCGCGCGAGTCTCCCACGTGTGCGATCCAGATCCGGTCGCCGAGGGTCAGCCCGACGACGAGCGTCGTTCCCATGCCGTGGTATTCAGGGTGCGCTTGAATCTTCTCCGCAATCTTGCGGTTGGCCAGCTCGACGGTGCCGCGCAGCAGCTCCGGCACGTGCGTGGGTTCGCTCGGCGATTCAGCGACCACCTCCGACAGCGCGTCGACGGCGAGCTTCGAGGCCACTTCCCCCGCGGCGTGCCCGCCCATCCCGTCGGCGACCGCCAGCAAGCCGCGGCGGCAGTCGACGAGAAGCGCGTCCTCGTTGTGCGGTCGGACTCGCCCTCGATCGGTCTTGCCGGCGGCGGACAGCCTCATCGTCTTCCTTCCCGCGTCCGACACTAGGTTCGCCCGCTCACCGAGCGCGGCGCGCGCAGCAGCTGTGCCAGGTGGCCCGCGGGCCCATTGTCGGGCTCTCTGCGGAGAACCTCATCGAGCGACTCGGCCGCGAGATCGGGCTGGTCGGCGTCGTAGGCGGTGTAGGCCAGATTGAGCCACTCCACGATGTAGGCAGGATTGATCCGCACGGATCGTCTGAAGGCCTCCAGCGCCTCGTCGGTGTGACCCGCCTCAGCCAGCGCGATGCCGAGGTAGTTGCTCGCGTCCGCGTAACGCGGCCGCAGAGCAGCAGCAGCGTGAAGCTGCTCGGCCGCGTCGTCCCAGCGCTCGGCTCGTAGGTGCTCCAATCCGAGATCGAGCCGCCGCTGAAACTCGGATAGATCGTCGGCGAACGCGTCACGATACCGCTCGGATGCCTCTTCGTCACGCCCGGCGGCCAGGGCGCTCTCGGCGGCGTCGATCTTGCGCCGCAGCAAGGCCGCGCGCGCTTCGACAGCCTCTCGAAACGCCGTTCGGGCGGCGTCGCGTTGCTCGAGTGAGAGCAGCGTGGTGGCGAGTTCGACCCGCGCCTCGACGAACAGCGGGTTGACCTCGAGCGCCAACCGATAGTGATCGACGGCTTCGAGTCCGCGACCGCACTGGCGCAGCGCCTTCGCCAGGCGGAAGTGCACGTCCGGGTAGCGCGGCATGACTTCGATCGCGCGCACGTACTCGTCGATGGCGCGATCGAGCTGCCCGCGCGCTTCGAACGCGCTCGCCGCGCCGATTCTCGTCTGAACGAGATAGTACGAAGCGGCACGCCGATCGGCGGCGCTGACCGAGTCATCGTCCGTCAACACGCGTGTCAGAAACTCCGCGGCCGGGCCGTGCTCACCTCGATGGAAGTGAAACACCCCCGCCTTGAGGTGGTAGCTTTGGAAGTGCTGACGGACAGCCTTCAGCGCTCTCATGACGGCTTCCCAGAAAACCGCGTGCGGTTCCGACCTTCGTCCCCACCCCGGGGCGCCCATACTCTAGCGCAAACCAACCTCTCCCGTCCCTGCCGCGCGTCAGACGCGGAGTGGGCCGGCCGCTCGGTCGTCATCTCCCCAGCCGCGCCTCGGCTCAATGTCGTTTCACGCCGACGCGCACCCGCCGGCGCGCCTCGCGCGCGTCGAGCAGACGCCGTGCTTGGCGTCGGACGGCATCCGAGACGTTGCGATTCTTGAGCAACAGCTTCATGTCGCGATCGTTGATGCGCGCGATCAGTGCCGTCGCGACATCGACCGGACAGCGCGGATTACGCACCACGTTGTGTTGAACCTGATAGCTCTTCGCAAAATCTCGGTGGCGCGCG
>CP070706.1:1098719-1107730 GCA_020350085.1 Acidobacteriota bacterium | reverse complement strand
GGCAGAGCTGCGTGCGGCGGCCAAGAGCTTCGGCGAACGCTTTCCCGACTCCGTGCACACGACGGAGGCTGCTTACCATGCCGCGGCTGCCGCAATTCGGGGAACGCGCGAGAGAGGCTCGACTTCCCAGGACGACGTAAGCACACCCCTCGCCTGTGAAGGAATGCTGGCCGCGCTCGAGCCGATCGCGAGCGACGCCAGCCCGAACAATCCCTGGTCTACCGCGGCATCGGGCCTGCGCGCACTGTGCCTGGGCGAGCTGAGACCAGACCCGCCCGAGCCTGTCATCGAAGCCATCGATCGGTACATCGAGCTGTCGGAGTCCGACGAGAGCAGCCTCACCGAGTTCGACGGACGGCTGCGCTTGGAGCTATCGATCACGCGCCTCGCCGCGAGCGATCTGCCCGACTTCGCGCTGACCGATCTCGACGGCGTTGAGGCGAGCCTCGCGCGCTACCGCGGCAAGCTGCTGCTGCTCGACTTCTGGGCCCCGGGGTGAAGCCCGTGCATCGGGGAGTTCCGCCACCTGAGGCGCGTTTACGAGCGACACCGCGAGCAGGGGCTGGAAATCCTCGGGATCGCCTTCGTCGGAGGCGACGAGCGGGGCCGCAAGTGGCTGGCCGAGTTTCTCGACGAGCACCGGGTGAGCTGGCCCAACGCGCCGGCGGGTCCCGTCTGGTATGCCGAGCCCCTCGAACCGTACGACGTGCGGCGCGTGCCGTTCAGTCTGTTGATCGACCCCGACGGGCGCCTCCTCGGGCATGATCTGCGTGGTTACGGCCTCGATGCGGCGATCGCCCGCGCTTTCAGACAGAGTGCGGCCCGCGCGTCCCGCTGATCGCAGCCCCGGGAACCTTTTCCACGCTGGGGCGTTGTTCGGGGTGAGCGGGCCAGCTGCCACCGCGGCGGCGGGAAGACCGCGAGGAGGATGGCATGCAGCGATCGAGACAGTTCTGGTGGATCGGGTCGGGCTTCGCGGCGGTGGCGCTGGTGGCGGTTCTCGCCGCGATCAGCATGAGCCTCGCACCGAGCGCCCTCGCCGGAGACGACGACGATCAAGAGGAGTGCGACAAGCACGCTTGGCTCGGCGTGATGCTCCACGGTGGCGATGACGACGGAGCCCACGTGATGTCGGTCGTGGACGACAGCCCGGCCGAGAAGGCCGGTGTGAGCGAAGGAGACCGGATCGTCGCGATCGATGGCCGCACGATCGACGACGTCGGTGAGCTGGTCCGTGCGATTCGCGACCAGGATCCCAACACGACGGTGACGCTGACCCTACGCGCCGAGGATGGCTCCGAGCGGAGCGTCGATGCCACGCTCGGCGAGCGCGCGGACTGCTTCAAGTTCGCCTGGCGCGGCCTCCACTTCGATCCCGAAGATCTCGCTGAGAAGCTCGAGCGCCTACCCGAGGACCTCAACGTCATCATCGAGAAGTGGGGCGAAGGCGGCGAACCGGCCGGCTTTCTCGGTGTCGACGTGCTCAGAACGAGCGACTCTCTGCGCGTCGCTCTCGGCGGGCAGGAAGGCTCCGGCGTGCTCGTCAACGAGGTCACCGAGGAGTCGGCCGCAGAAATAGCCGGACTTCGAGCGGGCGATCTCATCACTCGCGTCGATGATCAAGACATCACGGATCCGTCCAAGCTGCGCCGCGTCGTGCGCGCTCACGATCCGGGCGATGTCATCTCGATCGAGCTGATCCGCGAGCGACGCTCGATGCGCCTCGACGCGACCTTAGGCGAGACCAAGGGCGGGTTGCGGATGTTTCACATGGGCTCGCCTGAGGGAATCCATGTCATTCCCGAAGGAGCACTCGACTTCGATTTCGACCACGAACAACTCAATGAGAAGATCCGCGAAGCGCTCGAGAGCGCCCGCGAACAGCTCGAAAGCCAGCGTGAGCTGCACCACCGCGAACGCGGGCACGCCCGCCATCAGCTCGAGCAGGCACGCAGGGCGTTCGACGAGGCACGAGAGCGCCAGCGAGAAGCCCGCGACGCCCAGCGCACCCTCGTGAGAGGTACTCAGCAGATCTGAACTTTGCCAAACACCATCGCCGAAGTGCCTCCGCTTCGTCGATGTCGACCCCTCCCCCGGGAGACGGGACCGAGGCGATGCGACGGTTCACCCCCCAGTTCGTCGCCCGCCTCGGTCCCTTCGTTCCACCTTCCGATCTCCATCCATTGACAACCGTTTCGTTTTTAGATCATCTGTAGCGACAAGGCCTGCCCTGTCATACTCGCGTGCCGCGCGAGGAATATCCGGCGCTGCGCGCCGGTCTGACAGGGCAAGCCCTGTCGCTACACTGTTGTCAGTTCAGGCGCCATGCGAGAGAGTCCTGGCGATTCATGGGACGGGAGACGACGTCGATGAGGGCGACCTTCCAATGACCACGACCAAAGACTCTCCAAGTGCGGCCACCGACGCTCAGCGCACGCGCTGCAGATCTTGCTCGTCGTCGATATCGACTCCTGCCCCGGGAAACGGCACCGACGTCACGCGGTCGGCGCGAGCGCGCAGCCAGTCGCGCGCACCGCGGTCGCCTCGGACTCGTGTCAGCTGGCACCAGAACTGCCGGTCGAACAGCGCCGGAACGCCGAGCGTGTCTTGGTAGGCACAGGCGACGACCGGTGCCGCTTCGTCCGTGTGCAAGCGCATCATCTCCCGCAGTAGATCGGCGCTTACCTCGGGTTGATCGGCGAGCAGCATGATCGCGGCGTCCGCGCGGGGCGACACGCTCTCGGCGAGTGCCAGCCCAGCTCGCATCGATGAGGCCATTCCGGAGCGCCAGTCGCGATTGAGAATCGTCTCGACGTCGAGCCCCTCGAGCGCTCGTTCGACGTGCTCGGCATGGGCCCCGAGCACCACGATCACCGGCCGACACCCGGCGCCGAGCGCCGTCGTCGCGGCGCGACGCACGAGCGGCTGACCCTCGAAATCGACGAGCTGCTTCGGCCGGCAAAGCCGGGACGATTCGCCGGCCGCCAAGACGATCGCCGCGATCTGACGGCTCATGGCGTGGCGGGATCGCGGGCTCGCCGTGGCGCGCTGTCGCGCAGCAAACCCCCCGCGCGACCGGCGAGCACCGCACGAATCTCAGCCACGATCGCGAGCGCGATCTCTTGCGGCGTCTCGCTGCCGATATCGAGGCCGGCCGGCGCGTGCAAACGCTGGCGTGCCGCGGCGGGGAGCGCGCCCAGCAAGCTCTCGCGGCGCTTTCGCGAGCTGACCAGGCCGAGATACGGCAGCTCGATGCCGAGTAGGGCGGCGAGCCAGGCCGCGTCCCGCGCGAAGCTGTGCGTCGAAACGAGCGCTGCCGTCGCGTCATCGACGCCGGGCAACTCCTCGAGCGAGCCCCGTGACGCGTGGATGAGACGAACGTCTCGTCCGAACCGCGCGGGATCGAGCCGCAGCGGTCGATCGTCGATCACGCTCACGCTCCAACCGAGAGCCGACGCGGCTTCGACCAGCGGCGGCACATCCGCACCGGCACCGAAGATCCACAACGCGACGGACCGTGCGAACCGCTCGACGAACAGCTCGGCGCCGGCGCGCTGCTGCGCTTCGGCGAGATCACCCTCGCTGCCAGCCACCAGAGCGCGGGCCAACTCGATCACGGTCTCGCTTGCGGGTCCCCGAGGAAGATCGCAGTAGCGCACGCCGCTCTCATCGACCAGTACGCGCTGGCCCAAGCGCACCGGCGCGGCCTCGACGGGACGTCCCACGGTGACCACGACCCCGCGCCGACGGTGGACCATCCAGTCGCGCAGCGTTTCGAGATAGCCGCTCCCGTCACGCTCCGGCACGCCTTCGATCAGGACCTCCACGATGCCGGGACATCCTACGCCCAGGCCCCACACGAGACTCTCCTCGTCGGCCGACAAGTCGTAGCGCACGAGCCGCGGCTGGCCCTCTCGGCAGACCTCAGCGGCGTGTTCGGCCACGTCGTCCTCGAAACAACCCCCGCCGAGAATCCCGACCGGGGGCGCCCCGCGGCTCCACAGCCAGCGAGCCCCCGGCCGGCGATACGAAGATCCTTCTCGGCGCACCAGCGTCGCCAGAACCAGCGGTCGCTCGCCCGCACCGGCCGCCTCGATCGCTCTCAGAATGTCACGCAGCTCGCGCATCGTTCACGGCTCGTCCGCCGGCAAGGGCACTCTTCGCGAGCGTCGGGTGGAGGGCATGGGAGATCTCCGCCGGAGAGCTTTCAGCAGCACCAAGGTATCAAGCACCGGTAGCGCCGCACAACAAGAAAATGCGATCTCGAGTCCGACGGCGCGTAGCCGGTCGCCCGACGTCACCGTGAAAGCAGCTCGCGCGCGTCGCTGCGCACGCGCTCCGCCACGCGGTCGGCCAGCGCCATGACGGTCACGTACGGGTTGACCTCGGAGCAGCGCGGAAAGAGTGATGCGTCCGCCACGAACAACCCGTCGAAGCCGTGCACGCGGCCCCAGGCATCGGTGACCGAAGTGGCGGCCTCGCGCCCCATGCGGCAGCCGCCCATGATGTGGGCGCTCGTGATCGAGATCCTCCCCGGCAGCACGTTGCTGCGCGGGATCAGCTCGTCGAGTCGCTCCTCGTCGCGGGCCTCGATGAAGAACGTGACGCCCGCGGGCGCGTGAATCCGCCGGGCGCCGGCGGCGAAGAAGATCCTCGCGGCCTCCTTCATCGACGCGTGCAAGGCATCTAGAACACCTTCGGTCAACGTGTAGTCGACGACAGGATGCCCGTCGCGGTCGACCGTCACGCGGTTTTCCGCGCGCGCCGGATCGTTTGCCAGCACGAGAATCATCTGCAGCCGTTCGAAACCGCGCATCAGCTCGGCATGCTCCTCGCCGAATCCGATGAGGTTCTTCGCGGTGGTGAACGGGAAGTACATGCAGGTCTCGAGCACGAAGCCGTGCGAGTCGAGAAACTGGTCCGACCAATAGCTCTTCGGGTGTCCGCGAAAGTTCGCAATCGGCCGGTCGTGCTCGCCGACGAGAATCAGTGCTGGGTGTAGCGTGAGATACCGTCCGAGCGCAGGGAGCTTCGATCCCAGGCCGGAGCGAAGCAGCAACGCCGGCGTGTGCAGCGCTCCGGCGCAGACGATGACGATGCGGGCGTGAACCGCGTACTCACCCGGCTCCCAACGCGATGCCTCGCCGTGCTCCGGCGGCGTCACGACGGCGCGACAGATCCGATCATCGATCGACGTCACGCGGCAGTGGGTGATCACCTCCACACCGTGCGCTTCGGCTTGCGGGAGCTGCACGACGTGGGTGCCTCGCTTCGCTCCGTTCGGACAGCCCAGGTTGCATAGACCAGAGCCGAGGCAGCCGTGCGTGTTGATCGGAAACGGCGCCACGCGGTAGCCGAGCCGCTCGCACCCCTCGCGAAACAGTCGATTGTTGTCGTTGATCAGCTCCTCGCTGAGCAGGTGCGCGTTGTTCTCGGCGAGATACTTCCGGCAGCGCTGATCGATGTCGCTCCACTCGAGACCGGGAACCGACCAGCGCTCGATGACCCGTTCGGGGATTGGCAGCGACGTGCCGGTGTAAACGACGGTCGATCCGCCGTAGGCTCGTCCCGCGGCGAGCGTGATCGCTCCGTCTCTTGTCAGCACTGCACCACCATCGACGTAGAGCTTGCGCGCCATCTCCAGCTCGCGGCCGGTGAGATCCTCGGGTCCGAGCTTCGCACCCCATTCGAGCACCGCCATCCTGACGCCGTCTGCGCACAGCGGTGCGAGCGCCGCCGCGACGGTGCCGCCGCCGGCCCCCGAGCCGATGATCACGATGTCATACGTCTCGTTCCGCACCGGGATCCCGCCCCGACGACGACGCGCGCGAAAACGGCCGATAACCGAGACTTCCCCACACGTGGGGCTGGCCGTAGTAGCCCATGTAGACCAGCGTCTTCAGGCCCCAGAAGCCGGCCCGTAGCCGCACGATCGGAGCGCCCTCGAGCCAGCGCAGCCAGGCCGCTTGCCGATGAGCGTCCAAGCGCGCAAACGGCCTCCCGTAGCGCAACAGCGGCGCGAAGCGGACCAGATCGAGAAGCAGGCCGAGCTGCCGGCGGACCTGTGCTGGCCGCTCGTCGAGCGCCCGGGTCACGATCGACTCGAACCGCGCGCGTCCCGCCGTGTCGAGCGTGGCCACGTCCGGCGCGATCGTCGGCGCAAGAGAGACGAGAAACCGCGCCCGCCTGGGACTCAGCGGAATCATTCATGAATTCTAAACCGGATGCGGCGCGCGGCGGTCCCTGCTCCGCGGCACGTGCGCCGATCAGCCGCGAGCCGCGGAGAGCATCTGCTCGATCCGCTTCAGCCGCTGATCGCGCTCGCGCACGAAGCGGGCGATCCCCTCCACGATAGAGTCCGGATCGAGACCGGCCTCTCCCATCACGTCCTCGACGCTGCCCCCGGTGCGCCAACGATCGTCACGGTCCGCCGAAAGCGTGTAGTCGAGCGAAACATCCGTGGCCATCCATCGACGAATCGTCTCGCGCGAGCGGTTGGTGATCGCCATCGCATCGAGCCGATCGCCCTCAGAGAGAACCTCTCGGCGATACGACTCGCTTTGGCGCGCGAAAAGCTGCGGTGAGACCGCGACGACGATCTTGACGTTCAGCCCGAGTCGGTCGAGCTCGGGCAACGCGTGGACGAGATTGTCCGTGCTCTTCGTCCCCTGCACGATGACGGTGCCGCCGCGCGGCTGATCGGGCCGGTAGCGGCGCAGCAGGTAGGCGCCCTTGGCGGCGGCGAAGTGCGCATCGATGCCGAGCGCCTGACGGTCCGGAATCTGCACCGCCGGACGCGTCAGGTGCAGCGCCAGGATCGGAAAGCCGGCTGCGAGGCCCGCCGCGATGACGACCGGGACCTCGTTTGCCTCCCAAGGGTGCAGATCGCAAACGTGACCTTCCGGAAACAGCTGCGTGACCGATGGCGCGAACACGCCGAAGTGCGTGCGGGAGTCTTCCGCCGTTTCCGGGCCGGAGTGGCCGGCGACCCAGATCACCGGACCCACCTTGAAGTCCGAATCCTGCGCCAGCTGGCTGTAGAGCCGCATCGAGCCGTACTTGAGATAGCTGAACGAGCCGTATGTCGAGCAGACCGCACCAAACCCGTTCCACTCCTGCTCTGGGTCGTCCGAGAAGTTGACCGAAGCGATCGCAGCGCTGATGCCCGAGTTGCAGAACTCGGTGATCTCCTGCGGGAGCAGCACCCCGGAGGGGCTCTTCTGCCGCTCGTAAACGCCGTAGTTGTCCCACTCGCCAAACGGCTAGGCAAAGCCAGCGACGTTGGTCGATTCGGCGAGATCCGCCGACATCGCGAGAAACAGCGGCCGGCCGTACTCGCGCTTGCACCACGCGTTGGCCCAAGAGCCCCAGTTCGCCAGCCCCTGTCGATTGGGCGCTTTGCTGCCCGGGGCGAACCAGATCGATTCGGGATAGTGCTCGAAGTCGGTCAGTCGCCGGTCGCGCCACGGATTGCGCCCCGTGTCGAGCAAGAAGCCGTTGGGCCTTTCTGGCACCGACTCGCCCAACTCGACGAGCCGATCCGCAAGGTAGCGATAAAGCTCTGGATCGGCCCGCATCACGTCTGCCACGAGCCTGAAGTTTGCGCGTGCCTGCTCGGTGCGCTCGCCAGCGTCGTTTGGCGCAGGCTCGCCGAAGCCTTCGAACCGGACGCCGTATCTTTGTTGAAACGTCTCTTTCGTCTGCCAAAACTCGGGCGAGTTGAGCTTGTGCGGACTGCCGTGCGAGGCATAGTCGAACTTGCCGTAGCCCCTTCCCTTGCGCGTCTTGAACCACACGCAGGCGGGCCGCTGTCCGGTATCGGTCTCGTAGACCGCTTCGAGCAACGCGCGGTTGAGCGGGCTCCACTCCGATCCCTGCTCGGTTCCGTGCGTGCGCCAGCCGTGGCTCGCGAACCAGTCCTCCGGCGAGCCGTGCATGACCGACGAGGCGGGGCGCGCGTCGATGCCGTGATCGTTCCAGTCCATCAACACGAACAGGTTGTCGAGCCCCAGGCCCCACGCCGAATTGATCGACTCGTGAGCGGCGCCGGCCGTGTAGCCCCCTTCGCCCTCGAGCGCGAAGACCCTGACGCTGCCCGCACCGGCGCGCTTGAGCGCCATCGCCATGCCCACCGATGGCGGAAATCCGTGTCCCGAGGGACCGGTGTTCCAGCGGAACAGCAGTGTCTTGCCTTCGTACTCGGCGTGGCCCGGAAGACCGCCCCGGCGCCTGAGGCGCATCAGATCCTCCCAAGTCAGCTGCCAGCGCGCGCCGTGCTTGACGGCGTAGCGATCGTCGCCGGTTTCTTCGTGACGCAGCCGCAGAGCTTCGTTCAGGGCCGCCAGCGTGGCGTAGACCAGCGGGCAGGTGTGCCCGGCGATCAGCACGAAACGATCGTTGAACGGCTTGTCCGGCCGGCGGATGTCCCAGCGCATCACACCCGAGAGCAACAGCGACAGGAGAGCGTGCACCTTGGAGCGGCTCCCGCCGGGATGGCCGGACTGACGATAGTTGAGTGCCAAGTCGATGAACTGATCGATGATGTCCTTGGTCTTCTCCCAGTGGGGGAAGTGCGGCTCGATCGCCGCAAACGGCTTCTCCCAGGCTGGCTTGCTCATCCTGTTCTCCTCGCTGTTCGTCGCGGATCGGCGGTCCTGTCCGCTCCCGCGGCCCCGCCGCCCCTGGGCCGTTCCCGGCGGGCTGAACGGCCCCCTCGCGGGGTGCCACCGTGGCAACCCTCCGCCGCACGGCCGCATAGGGTTTCACACGGCGCGCGATCGCCGCAAGACGGCCCCGCACCCTACCACTTGCCGCCTCCTTTTCGCCCGCTGATCGGCTCCTCGTCGAGTTTGTCGGCAAGCGGCCCGGCGCCGGTAGTATTCTGTGACAGCCATGGCGGGAGACCCCGGGCTGTTCCGCGACCTGTGCGAGAGCGCGCACGACCTGATTCAGAGCGTCACGCTCGACGGCCGGCTCCTGTACGTCAACCAGGCATGGCTCGATACCCTCGG
>CP070706.1:1094200-1098619 GCA_020350085.1 Acidobacteriota bacterium | reverse complement strand
GGAGGACTTCATCTCCGCACACCAGGTCCCCGCGGCCGACCGTAACCTTCTCGAGCGAGCGGAAGGCGTGAACCGCGAAACTGGCCGGCTCGTACTCTCCGGGGGTTGCCGCCAGTTCGAGCGGAGCGCCGATCTCTCGGGCGCTGGGCAGGTCCTCTTGGTAGATCGGCTCCAGGTAGTGCCGGGTGAACAGCACGACGGGCTCTTCAGGCTCTCGCGGTCCGCAGCCGCTGATGGCCAGCGCTACGACGGCGCAGCTCGTGATGGCGTTTCGCATCAGATGAACCTCTCGTTCTGACGATTCTATCCGTTCATCCACCTCCGCGGCCGAGAACCGCAGCTTGCCACTCATCGCGTTATATGATCACCGCGTGAGTCAACCCCGTACCCCCTCTTACCCCACCCCTCCGCCCGACAGCATGTCCGCGGTGACATCGAGCGCGACGCTCGCCTGGCATCGGATGGTCGAGCTGCTATTCACCGGCCCGAACGCCACCCTCGTCAACTGGATCTGGTGGGGACTGATCATCATGTTGGCCGGGCTCGGAGGCGGGGGCGGCGGAGACGGCCTGCGGGGTGATTGGGACGGGGGTGAGTTTCCGGGCCGCGGCCGATGGGATCTGCCCGAGCCGGGGATCATCGTGGCGATCGTGGCCTTGGTGTGTCTCGTGTTCGTGCTCGTGCTGTTGTGGATCTTCATCAACTCCTGCTTCCGCTTCGTGCTGCTCGATGGCGTGCTCAGTGGCGAGCCGAGACTACGGGACGTTTTCTCGCGCTCCACGGGGCCGGGACTGCAGTACTTCCTGCTCAACATCGCGGTCGGGCTTGCCGCGATACTGGCGATCGGCGTGCCTTTGCTTCCCTTCTGGCTGCCGTTGATCCTCCGAGCGGGTAGGCACGATGTTCCGGTCGAATCGCTGCCGCTTCTGATCATTCCCACGGTGCTCTGGGTAGCCTGCGTCGCCTTTGCCGTGGGGATCTTCAGCCTGCTCGTCTACGACCTGGTCCTGCCCTACGCCTGGATCCGTTCGCGCGGGATCCTCTCGGCCATGGGCGACGCGATGGCTCTCGTGAGGAGTCACCCGGCCGCTGTGTTGCTGTTCATTTTGGCTCGAATCATCGTGGGCGTCGTCGTCACACTTGCCATCTGTCTTCTGTGTGTGATGACGTGCTGCGCCTGGCTGATCCCGCTGCTGGCAGTCTACGGTCCGCTCGTCGGTGCCTCGGTGGCGTTTCCGCCTGCCTTGATCTTCACGGTGCCGCTGATGATCGCAGCGGGTATCTTGTTCGCCTGGGTCGTCTCGACGATTACCGCGCCGATCCCGATCTCTTATCGCTCTTGGTCGCTGGCGTTCGTTCACTTGCTCGATCCAACGCTCGACATCTGGAGCGTCTCGCCTCCTTCCCCGTCAGAGCCTGCGCCGTAGCTGATATCCCTTGCCGCGCACACGAGAGTGTCTCTACGTTTTCTGCATGATGCGACGCCCGAGCGGAACCACCCGCCTCGGCAGTGCGCGTCAATGCGGAGGCATGAGTATGCGAAAGGGAACGGGAAGCATCCTGGTGACGATGCTCGTGGCTGGCTTGTTCGCCGTTTCGAGCGGGTACGCTCTCGGGCCGGTGGACGGCGAGGTCGGTGTCGTCTGGTGGGCCAACGAGCAGTCGATGGGGCTCGACGGAACTTCGGTCGGATCCGACGCTGACGCTCTCGGCGGCCGCGCAGAGGTGTGGCTCGTCGATCGCTGGGGCGTGCGCGCCGGTCTGTACAGAGCTGAGAATGACATGCTCGGCGACGAGAAGACCGACTACGGAAGCCTCGATGTCATGGCGCGCGTGCTATCCGTCACCGAGAGGAACTACTTGGCCGTGGGTGTGGGCTGGGAGCAGATCGAGTTCGGGTCCGGCGCGGGCGACGAGACGTCGGGCTTGCGCGTGATTGCCGAGGGCCGGCTCGGATTCGGCGGCATCGTTTACGGCTACGGTCAGGCGGCCTACATGCCTTCGCTGGATGACTTCCCCGGTGCGAAAGACGTCGACGGCATGGAATACGACCTCGGGGTGTCGGTGGAGCCGGCCCCGTTCGTTTCCTTGCGCGTCGGCTACCGCACGACGACGGTCGACTTCCAGGGGGACGGGGCGCTGATCGCCGGCAACTACTCCGTCGAGACGGACGGCTTCCACGCGGGCGTCGGGCTTCATTTCTGAGCGCCGTCCGGCGAGCCGAGAAGCCCCCAAGCAGCGAGCAGGCCGGCCGGCGCGTGAGCGCCGGCTGCGCTTGCCGCGCCGCTGGCCGTCGAGCTCTCCGCGGGCCGCCACCCCGGTGCGGCCCGAAGGGCGGTCTCTAGGGCGCTCTCGGCCCGCGCTCTGCCGCCCGCCAGCGCGAAGGCTGCGCTCAGCGCCCACCACGCGCGTGGCTCGTCCTTGTCACGCCGCACCAACTCGCCGAGCCGAGCGATGGCACCCTCGACGTCTCCACCGCGAGCAGCCCCCCAAGCCGCCACGAGGAGGGTCTCGATGTGCGAGCCGCCGTTCGCGCCGAGGCTCGATGCGGGGGCTGTCTCGGCGACGAGTCCTGCGAGCGCAGCCTCGGGCGGCGCGAGCAGGCTCCGACAGACGCTGGCGCGTAGGCTGGCCCAGGCACCGCGCATCGCCTGATCGGTCGGAATCGCCTCGCACGGATCGGGGGCCGTGGCGCACTCGGCGAAGCAGGCGGCCGCGGCGAAGGGGTCTGCTTCGCCGCGCACGGCGCGGAGCCACGTGAGCTCTCCTTCGGCGTAGTGACCGCGCGCGGTCGGTCCGATCAGCTGGCGCAGCTGCGCGGACCACTGCTCTGCCACCGACAGCGCCCCGGTCGCCACCGCGAGGCGAACGGCGAGCGATACCGCCGGGTCGGTGATGCCTCGCGGCGGCCCCGCTAGAAGCCGCTCCACGGCCGGCTGCAGCAACTCCAGCGCCTCGCGGGCCGAAGGCATGTCGAGCACGTCTCCGCCCGCGCGGGGGGTGAGCTCGCGCGCCAAGAGGAATCGAGTGCCGGGATCCTGGGGCCGCTCGCGGATCTCGGCCCGCAACAGGCGGCGGTTGCGCTCTGCCTTCGCTCGCCGCGCTTGCACGTGGGGCAGGTAGCCTTCGTGCAGCAGCCGCAGCCCGCAGCGGGGCGGAGTCCACGAGGACACGCCGAGCTGATCGCAGACCGCGTCGAGCATCTGCTCGTAAACGCGGCCGCGGTAGCGCAGCCCTGGCTCGTTTCGGAACAGCCGCGTAACGTGGGCGATCTCCGTGCGGCCGCCTCCGCGCGGGGAGAAGATCTCGACCGAAAACGCCAGGACCCGTGCCGAGCGCAGCTTTTGCTCCAGCTCGCGGCGCGGGCTCCCGTCCAGGACCTCGTCCGCATCTACCATCAGGATCCACGATCCGCGGGCGGCCTCGATCGCCGCGTTTCGCGCCGCGGCGAAATCGTCGCACCAGGCGAACTCGACGACGCGAGCCCCGGCGGCGCGGGCCAGCTCGGCCGTGCGGTCACTCGAGCCGGTGTCGACGACGAGAGTCTCGTCGGCGAGACCGTGCATCGAGGCCAGACAGCGGCCGATCCGCTCCTGCTCGTCGCGGGCGATGACACACGCGCTGAGGAAAGGTCTCGGCACGGGGTGCTCGAGGAGAAGCTAAGTTCGCGGCTCCGCTCCGACCGCCCCCTCGTGCCCGCTAGACGGAGGCTCAGCCCGCGTTAGGCCGGCGGGGGCGGGGCCTTCTCGAGACCCGGCATCAGATCGGCCAGCTCGCGCTCGAGATTGAGCATCACCTCGGCCAGCGTCGGGTGGTACCACGGCATTTGGGAGATGTCGCTCACCGCGGCCCGGTAGTACATCAGCGTGGAGATGAGGTGGATCAAGTCATCCGCCCGTGGGCCGACGATCGCAGAGCCCAGCACCTCGCCGGTTTTCCCGTCGGCAAACAGCTTCCACAGCCCGTGCTCGGCCCCCATCGTGATCGCGCGGCCTGTTTGCGGAAGCCGGACGCTGCTGGCGACGACGTGGCGGCCCTGCGCGACGTCGGCTTCGAGCTCGCGGCTGGTCATCCCGACGGAGGCGTAGGGTGGATCGGTAAAGATCACGTTCATCTTCAAGCGGTAGTCCATGCGCTTCGATGGCTCGCCGCCGGCCGCATTGTGTCCGGCGACCGTCCCCTCCTGATTCGCGAGGTGCAGGATCTGGAACCGTCCGGTGGCGTCACCGGCCACGAAGATATCGTGGTGAGCCGTGCGCATCGTCGAGTCGTGCGCCAGCCAGCCGTCCGTCGGCCTCAGATCGACGTGCTCGAGGCCGAGCTCGTCGAGCGCCGCGCGGCGCCCAGTAGCGACCAACAGTGCGTCCGCCCTGCGCTCGAGCTGAGCACCTTCAACACCGATCCGAGCTCGGAGCCCCG
>CP070706.1:1088067-1094100 GCA_020350085.1 Acidobacteriota bacterium | reverse complement strand
CGAACCACGGGGCGCTCTCGACCAAACGCTGGGTCAACCGCCTGATGGCGTACTCGCTCGACCTCGTCGGCGGCAGCTCTTATTTCTGGTCCTTCAAACACAATCGCATGCACCACACCTACACGAACCTCTCGGGAGCCGACGACGATATCAACCTCGGCCCGCTGGGGCGCCTCTCACCGGCGCAGCGGCAACTGTGGTTTCACCGCTTCCAGCACCTCTACCTGTGGCCGCTTTACGCGACGATCGGTCTCAAGTGGCAGCTGTTCGATGACTTCGCCTGTCTGGTCACGGGGCGCGTCGGGCGCCAGAAGTCACCCCGCCCGCGAGGGTGGGACCTCGCCGGCCTGCTGCTGGGTAAGGCCCTGTTCGCGACGGCCGCGTTCCTGATCCCCGCACTGCGCCACCCGCTCTGGCTCGTGCTGATCGTCTACGTGGCGACGATGCTCATCGTCGGATTCGTGCTGTCGGTGGTGTTCCAGCTGGCCCACAGCGTGGGCGAAGCCGATCATCCGGTGATCGCCGACGGAGCGCATCGAGTCGGCTCGGAGTGGGCGGTGCACCAGGTCGAGACGACGGTCGACTTCGCGCGCGACAGCCGGTTGCTGAGCTGGTTTCTCGGTGGCCTCAACCACCAGATCGAGCACCACCTGTTCCCGCGCGTCTCGCACGTTCACTACCCGGCGATCTCGCGAATCGTCGAAGAGGTCAGCGCTCAGTTCGGCGTGCGCTACGCGGCCCACCGATCGTTTCTCGGCGCGGTCGCGTCTCACTACCGATTTCTGCGCGAAATGGGACGTCTGCAGACCGACGCGGCGCGTTGAATCACCCCCCGCGGGAATCTCCGCGAGCTTCGGATGAGGCGGCGGTCAGGGCTTGTGCCGGGTGCGGAAGGGAGTCCGGTTCGGGACGCGTCTCGTAGACCTCGACCATCTCTCCGGCTTCGTAAGCGCGGTTGAACGCCTCGACGATCTCGGGCGCGAACGCGACCCCCTTGAGGTCGTTGATGCGCGCCACGGCGGCCTCCGGTGTGAACGGAGCCTGATACGGACGGGTCGTGGTCATCGCGTCGAACGCGTCGGCCACGGCGATGATCCGCGCCTGTATCGGGATCTCCTCCCCCTTGAGCCCGACGGGATAGCCGCCACCGCCCCAGCGCTCGTGATGGAAGCGAAGACCAGGGATGATCGATTTCATCTGCGGGATGCGGCCCATGATCTTCGCTCCGCGGTCGGTGTGGGTCTTCATGACCGCGAACTCTTCCGGCGTCAGCGTCGAGGGCTTTTTCAAGATGGCGTCGTCGATGCCGATCTTGCCGACATCGTGCAGCAGCGAGGAGACGTGGAGCGCGCGGATCTCCTCGCGGCTGCGACCGAGGTAGCGGCCGATGATCACGGCGTAGCGGTTGACGCGAACGGAATGTCCCTTCGTGTAGGGATCCTTTTCATCGATCGCCTCGGCGAGCGCGCGGATCACGCCGAGGAACATATCGTTCGCCTCACGGGCACCGGCGCGAAAGCGCTCGACCAACTCACCGAGCTGGCGTGCCATCGTGTTGAAGCCCGAGGCCAGCTGATCCAGCTCGCGGACTCGCGACGACGTGGCGCTGACGGAGAAGTCTCCGCGAGCCACTCGCCTTGAAATGGCCGCCAGCCGCGTGATCGGCCGGCTGATCATCCCGCCGAGCACCAGAGCGGCGACGATCGCGAGACCAGCCGCCAGCGCACCGCCGAAGGCGACATCGTCGAGCAGGCGTTGGACGGGTGCCAACGCGAGCTTCTCCTCGACCTCGGTCATCACTCCCCACCCGTCGTCGGTGGTCGAGAACGAGCCGAGCATGCTGCGCGAGACCCCTGACGAGTCGCTGACGTCGTAGGCGCGTGCGCCGCGGGAGCCGCCCGGCGAGCGCAGGAACTGTTGCACGATCGAGAGCCGGCCACTGCCTTGGGCGAAGCGGTCGGTCGGATCGGCCGAAGAGGCGACGACCTGCCCGGAAGGGTCGAACAGGAACAACCGCGTGGGCAATGTGACGGCAGCCGCCACCTCCTCCCAGACGTTTTGGATCAGGGCGATCTCTTGAAAGACCCCCAGCAGCTCGCCGCGGCGCTGCACCGGCGCGGAGACCGTCACGGCCAGGATCCGCTCTGGCCCCAACGTGTAGGGCCCGCTCAGCACGGCGTCGCGAGCGGAGGGCGGTCCGGGCGCCGCTCCCTGTTCGAGCAGCAGCAGCGCGTCCGTTTCGAGCGCATCACCGAGCTCGTCAGAGAGCACCAGCTCCGGTGCCAGCGCGAGCGAGGCCGGACCGCGCGCAGGGCGGTAGCGCGCGAGCACGACCGTCCCGTCGAGAAACTCCGTCAGCAGCGAGCCCTCGCGTCCGCGACCGAGCGCGCCGAGCACCTCGCCGAGCTTGACCGCTTCGCGTCCCTTCTGGCGCAGGAACGAATCGAAGCGCTGCGAAAGCGAGGCGGCGATCTCAAGTTGTCGCTCCTGCTGCGAGGTCGCAAGCGCCTCGCGCATCCCGCTCAGCGCCACGTGACTGAACAGGCCCAAAGGGACTAGAGACACGACCAGCACGACGGCCAACAGCACGAAGAACAGACGCGGCCGAAAGCCGCGATCGCCGAGCCGTCCCCACTGCTCGAAAAGGGTCACTTCGCGCGCGGGCGGATCGCGCACCGTCGTCCCTCCCAACTCGAACCTGCGCTGCGGTCCGTGGGGGTGAATCTAGGGTGGTCGGTGAAATGCCGTCCAGAGGCAGATCCGACGCGGCTGCGGCGCGTACGGACCGATCGCGTGGAGGCGGAAGCGGCCGACGCGCGTGGCGGGCTCGAACGAACGGATGCGAACGCCATGAGACGGAGCCGGCCGGCCGGCAGCCCGCTCGAGAAGGCCTATCCCGCAGGGCCGTGATGGGCCCACTCGTCGCCGCCTCGAGTGGCGAGAGTCTCCGCGACGCGCCGGACGCCGTCGAGCATGTCGCGGAAGACGACGCCGTGCAGCGGCAGCGCGGCGTACCAGTAAAGCAGACCGAACAAGCCCTTGGGTTTGAATCGTGCGGTCTGGATCAGCTTGCAGCCGCCGTCTTCGCGCTCGAGCGGCTGAATCTCGAACTCGAGCAGGGCTTCACCGGGCAGCTTCATCTCGGCGCGCAGCACGAGCCGTCGTGCGGGCGCCAGCCCGGTCACGCGCCAGAAATCGAGCGCCTCGCCGTACGCCACTAGCTCCGGATCGCGCCGGCCTCGCCGCAGGCCGGGGCCGCCGAAGAGACGGTCGATCCCACCGCGCAGGCGCCAGAGCCAATCGGCCGCATACCAGCCATGGCCGCCTCCGATGCGGCAAACGGCACGAAACACGGTCTCGGCGGAGGCGGCGATCTCGATCTCGCGGCGATCGAGGAACACATCCCCTCCGGCCCAATCAGGGTCGCCGGGAATCGGGCCCGCGCTCGACCAACTGGTTTCGATCTCGTGACGCTCGAGCTTGCCGAGGGCCGCGTCGATCGCCTCACGCACGCCGAGACGCGTGGTCGGCATCAGCCGGTTTGCGGTGTCGTCGCGGCAGACGACGCGATTGCGCAGGCCTTCCGCGAGGGGACGGGCGATACGGTGGCTGATCGGCGTGACGAGGTGAATCCAAAGCGAGCTGAGCTTGGGGGTCAGAACCGGAACCGGAATCACGAGTCGGCGTGGCAGTCCGCGCGCTTCGGCCATGATGCGCATCAACTCGCGGTAGGTCAGCACCTGCGGCCCGCCGATATCGAGCGTCGCGCCGATGGTTTCCGGCGTGTCGAGGCAGGCGACGAGGTAGTGCAGCACGTCGCGCACGGCGATCGGCTGGCACTCGGTCTGCACCCAGCGCGGCGTGACCATCACCGGCAGGCGCTCGACGAGGTATCGCAGGATCTCGAACGACGCCGAGCCGGAGCCGATGATCATCGCGGCGCGCAGCACGGTCACCGGGACGGTGCCGGCGGCGAGTGTGACCTCGACCTCCCGCCGTGAGGCGAGATGCTCGCTCAGACCTTTTCCTGTTTCCCCGAGTCCGCCGAGGTAGATGATACGGCTCACTGCGGCTCGGCCAGCGGCCGCGGCGAAGCTTTCGGCCAGCTCGCGGTCGCGCTGACGATACTCCATGCCCGCCGCGATCATCGAGTGAACCAGGTAAAAGGCTGCTCCGCAGCCGCGCATGGCCACAGCCAGCTTGTCCGTCTGGCGCGCGTCGCCCGCGATGATCTCCACACGCGGATCGGCGGCCCAGGGTCGATGCGCCAGCTTGCGCGGCGAGCGCGCGAGGCAACGCACCTGATAACCCGCCTCCAGCAGCCGCGTCACCAAACGCCCGCCGATGTAGCCCGTCGCACCCGTGACGAAGACCGGTTTGTCGTGAAGCGAGTCCGCCGCCATCGAGCTACCTCGACGCCCGCGTGCGCACGCTCGCCAGTCCCCCGTCGACGCCGAACACTTGACCGGTGATCCAGCCGCTCTCGGTAGCGAGCAGGAACTCGATCAGTGCCGCTACATCGTCGGGCTCCCCGATGCGACCCAGGGCGTGCAGGGCCTGCGATGCCGCGAGCATCTTGTCATTGCTGGTGATCTTTTCGGTCATCGGCGTTCGCACGAGACCCGGAGCGACGGCGTTGACTCGGATCCCGCGCGCCGCATAGGTCGCCGCCGCAGAGAGAGTCAATCCGATGATGCCGGCCTTGGCCGCGGCGATCGCCTCGTGCGAGCCCATGCCGAGACGGGCCGCCGCCGAACTGACGAGCACGATCGAACCACCTTCCTGACGCATCGCCCGAACCGCCGCGCGAACCGCGGCGAAGGCCGAGACGAGATTAGTCTCCATGACCTCGCGAAGCTCTTCTGCCGTCGTCAGGTGGGCCGGCTTGAGCAGCATCGAGCCGACGCAATGCGCGAGCCCGTCGACGCGGCCGAGTTCGTCGGCCGTCTCGGCGACGCATCGGTCCACGTCGTCGAATCGCGTCGCGTCGAGATGCTTGGCCGGGGCTCCCAGCTCCCGAGCGAGCTCTTCGAGCGCGTCTCGGCGGCGACCGGCGAGGACGACGCGGGCACCGCGGGCAGCCAGCCTGCGAGCCAGCGTTGATCCGATCCCGCCACTCGCCCCGGTAACGATGTAGACACCGTCGGGAGAAGCGTGCCCGTTGGGGAGCGACGACATGAAGAACCTCCTCGACGAGGACCGACACAGCGACACGGCGCTTTCGCGGTACCTTGATCGCAACGAGAAGCGCGGTGCCAGCGGTCAATGTTGAGCATTCTAGCTTTCTGTTCATCTTTTGTCTCGGACATATTCTGATTCTGGCTCACGAGGCCGGCCGCCCGCTCGCGCGACAGACCAAGGAGGAATCGAGCATGAGAAACGCCGTCATCGCGCTGCTCACCGCAGCCGTCGTCACCGGCATCGGGGTCGGTACCGCCGCAGCCCAGGCCAACGTCTACATCGTCCACGGAATCCCTGGACCTGCCGTCGACGTCTACGTCGATGGAGAGCTGCTACGGGGCGGCTTCGAGCCGACCCAGATCGACGGTCCGATTCAGCTGGCCGCCGGCGAGTATCAGATCGACATCTTCCCCGCCGGCGAAGAGCCGCTGGCGGGCAGCGAGCTCGTCAGAGCCTCGATCGCGTTGTCCGATGGCCAGGCCGTCGCCCTCGTCGCCCACGTGCTGGCCGAAGATGAAGGCGGTCAGGACGAGCTGGCCGTCTCTGCGTTCGGAGTGGATCTCAGACCGACGCTCAGCGGAGCCGCGCGCCTCGGTGTGCGCCACGCCGCTGTGGCCCCGCCGGTGGATCTCGTGGCCGCGAGCACGGCGCTGCTCAAGAACGGACAGTTCACTCTGAACGTCACGCAGCGGGCCGGGGCGGCGACCGATGCCCCAGCTGGGCCGTACACCGCCTTCTTGGCCGCGACGGGCGGCACGGAGCGACTGTTTCCGGTCGATGGGAACCTGAGCCTGTCGCTCCAGCCAGGGATCGCCTACTACGTGTACGCGACGGGGAAGTTTCCTGACAGCT
>CP070706.1:1084821-1087967 GCA_020350085.1 Acidobacteriota bacterium | reverse complement strand
TGTCGCTGCAGGCCTCGCTGCTTGAGCCACCACAAGGCAGCGATCGCCGCGGCCGGCTCCGAAGCGGGAGCCGATGCCGCCGCGTGGTCGCTCTCCATCGTCTGTCCGCTCGACAGCACCTGGGCCTGGGCCAGCGGGGCCTCGTCGTCCACGGCCACCCAACGCAGCCCCTCGACCAGCCCGCCGTCGCCGGCACGCACGATCGCGAGCAAGAACGCCGGAGGCCGGTCCTCCACCGGCAGCTTGAGCAGCACGCGATGGCGTCCTGCGCCAAGCCTGACCCTCGCGCTGTGTGCGTCGGGCGGGCGCTCGCGCCAGCGATCGGCGGCGAAAAGCTCGTTTCCGTTCAGCAGCAAGCGCGCGCTCGTCGTCGGCCGGACCCAGACCAGCACCTCGGCCGCCGAAGAGAGTTCGAAATCAGCGACGGCGTAGCTGACGCCGAATCCGAGAAACGCGTCGGGAAAGAACACGCGCCCGTCGGCGAAGCGCGTCGAGAGTCGGCTCGGCGGATGCGCCGACGGCGGCGTGTGGTCGTCTCCCGGCTCGAGATCTCCCCTCTCGGGAGGGAAGACGCGCGTCATCTCCAGACGGGAGAAGTGCCCGTACGGGCCGAGCAGCGTCCACAGCGTGGGCAGGCCCGAGCGTTCGGACGCGTGCTCGGCTGCCCGTTCGGCGGCGCCGGAGCGTCGCAAGATGTCGCCGAGCGCAATCCGGGCGCGCACGACGATCTCGGGATCGGGACTCGTCAGCTCTCCAGCGAGCAGCCGCTCGAGCAGCGGCAGACATCGCGCGCCGCCGTCGAGCGCGTCCTCGCTGAGCTCGAGGGCGGCGAGCCAGCTGCCGCGCGTCATCAGCCCGCTCGCATCCTGCTTGGCGAGCGCGTCGGCCAGCACGTCCAGCGCGACGTCGATCTGGCCTCGCGCTTCCAGCAGCGCAGCCAGCCCGATCGCTTGGTCGAGATCGGCGGGCTCCGCGCGAAGCGCCTGTGCGAAGCTGGCTCGTGCCGCGTCGTGCTCGCCGGCGAGTAGAAGGTCCCATGCGGAACCGCTCTCTGATCCCGCCAGCGGAGCCGCCGCGGCCGGCCCGTCGCTCGGCGCGAGCATGAGCACGATCGTCAGCACGATCGTGGGCCAGCGCACCGTGGCGCGCGACAGATTCACGGCCCGCACTCCACGACGACCTTCTGCTCGAGCGCTTGCCGGACCTCGGTGATGAACTGGCCGAGCGAGTCGGTCTGTTGCGGCTCGACCCGCCCGCTGCGGTAGGTCGCCACGATATCGACGCGCACCTCGCGCGGCGTCATCGCCAGCTCGAGCACCAGCTCACCCCACGCCGATGTGACGCGAACCGGCTCTGCCAGCTCGGTGATGCGGCAGCTTTCGGGCAGCTCGATGCTGCTGCGCACTTGCTTGCGCGAGGGTGGCGGCAGCCACAACGCCAGCTCTCGGCCGGCCACCGGCCGCTCGACGGGAGGCAGGGGCAGCGCGAGTCCCAGCGGCACGAACAGGCGCCGCCGCTCTCCGTGCGCGAAGCGAGGCACCTCGGCCTCGAAGCGGAAACGCACGACCGGCTCGTAGAGTCCGACCTGTGCGAAATCGGCCTCATCCACGCTGGCGTCGGGCCAGCGGGCTCGGAGAAGGTGCTCGAGCCGGGCGCGGCGCTGATCGGCCAGCCGGTAGTAGTAGCGGCCGGCCGCCGCCTCCTCGCCGCGCGCCTCCACGCGCACCGAGACGCTCGCCGCCCCGGACGGCTGCAGCGCGATGCGCTCCTCGCGCGAGTCCTCGGCATCGGCGGGGCTGGCCGCGGGCGTGCGGACCAGCAACCCGCCGCGTTTCTCGTCGAACACCACCAGCGCCAGGGCATCACGATCCTGCATCGGCAGCTCGGAAGGGCCGTGGTGGAGCACGGTCCCATCGAACCAGCGCTCTTCTCCGGGCACGTACACGATCGCGTGATCAAACAGCGAGAACGACGGCACGCGGGTGTCGACGAGCCCCTGATCATGCGTGCGCACCAGGGCCACGTGCGCCTCGATGCCGGCTTCGGCCAGCATGGCGACGAGCAGGCTCGATTTGTCCTTGCAGTCACCGTGGCGCCGGTGCAGCACGTCGGCGACGTCGTACGGCTTGATCGCGTGAATGCCGAACTCCAGCGCCACGTAGCGCGTGTTCTCGATCACCCAGCCGTAGAGCGCGTCGATGATCTCGCTGCGCTTGCGCTTGCGGTGCGTCACCTCACGCACGATCTCGACCAGATCGGGGGTCGAGCGGATCTGATCGCGAATCAACCGAGCGTACATGCGGGCCAGCTCTTCCCAGCTCTCCACGGTGCTGAGCACGGCGTACGGGACGCGCTCGCTCGCCGGGGGGGCGTGAGCCGCGAGCGGGTAGGAGCGCAGCGCCGAAATCTCAGCGATCGTTCGCTGCAGTCCGTCGTGAGTGCTGGTTTGCGAGCTGGGTTCGTCGGGAAAGTTATCGAACACCATGCGGACGGGAAGCTCCACGGGCGCTTCGACGATGACACGCGAGTCGAGCACGGGTGCGCGGGACCCGAGCATCAGCAGCTCGCCGAAGTATCCGTCGGCGACCGGATTGGTCGGCCCGCGATCGGTCAGCAGGTATCGCACCTCGATCAGGTCGCCTTGCTCGAGGCGCGGAAAACCGAGCTCGATCACGCGCGTGTCGTACCACATGCGGATCTCGAGATCGGGCAGCAGCGAGCGGTCGCGTCGCGAGGCCTGGATCACCGAGCCGTCCCGGCGCACGAGCCGCGCCTCGAGCACGCGTGCGTGACGCAGACTGGGCGAGAAAGTGATCGAGTAGCCGCGAACGCCGCTGGCCTGCTCGGGCTGGCGCACGGCGAAGACGACCTGGTGCAGGCGTTCCGCCAGGCCGCTGCGCGTGACGCGGAAGGCGGCCGTCTGATGAGCGATCACCACGGGAGCGTCTTCGAGCTGCCCGTCCGCGGTGGCGACGGCGAGCCGCTCGCGGATCTCGCTCAAGGGTTTGGTCCATGTCTCCGCGAACGTGTCCGTCGTGCCGGTGAGCACCGCCAAGCGTTCCTCGAGCGGGGCGCGGTCCGCGCCGAGTTCGATCGCGCGTTGCCACGAGACTTGAGCGGCCTCGAGATCGCCGGCTGCCAGGGCG
>CP070706.1:1081757-1084721 GCA_020350085.1 Acidobacteriota bacterium | reverse complement strand
CCGCCGTCCGCATCGCCGACCGAGTGCTCGTGCGAGCAGATTCCGATGCCTCGCGCTCCGACCTCTCGTCGCTCGTGGCGCTGCGCGCCGAGGCGCTGATGC
This sequence comes from Acidobacteriota bacterium, assembly GCA_020350085.1. Taxonomy (GTDB): domain Bacteria; phylum Acidobacteriota; class Polarisedimenticolia; order J045; family J045. Next base: position 1,084,619 of record CP070706.1, on the reverse strand, counting down.
GCGCCGGTGATCTCGAACGCGGCGTCAAGGCGTGCAGCCACGCCGCCCAGTACGCTCGGGAACGTCGCAACGCCGCCGCGCTCGGCAGCATCGCGCTCGCCCGAGGCTTTCACGCGGCGTTCTCGATGGTGGATGCCGAGCACGTAGCGCTGCTCGAGGAGGCCCTGGCATCTCTCGAAGAACGGGAGCCGCTCCTCCGGGTGCGTCTGGAAGCACGGCTTGCGTCAGCGCTGACACCGGGAATCGATCCGACGCGCGCGCACGAGCTCGCACGCAAGGCGGTGAACCGGGCAAGGGACTTGGGCGATCCCGAAACGCTCGCATCCGTGCTCGCCCTGGCCCGAGGTGCATTCCGCCCGTTCGACGACCTGCATGAACGCTACGCGATGGATGCCGAAGCGCTGGCCCTCTGTGAAACACTCGGCGACGCCCAGGCTACGCTCACCACCCTGCATCGCCTCGGTCTGGACGAGTTCGAGCGAGGCGATCGCCGGGCTGGCGAAACCTACTTTCGACGATACGCGAAGCTCGGCGAGGAACTGGGAAGCTCTCGTGCTGCGCTGCGCACCATCCAGCAGCAGGCGTTTCTGGCCACACTCGACGGGGACCACGAACTCGCGCGAACGCGCGTTGCGGAAGCTGCGTTGCGCCAGCGTCGGATCCCGGATCGTCCAGGCCCCGTCAACTACCTGAAGCTGCAGCGGCTCCAGCTCTCCCGCTGGTGGGGCCAGCGCGCAGAGATCGAGCAGGCCCTGACAGAGCTGGCGATGCCTGAGCGGTTCGCTGCCTTGCGATGCAGCGCCTGTCTGTGGCTCGGGCACCGCGACGCCGCCCGCCAGATCTACCAACGAGTCGCGCAGCAGCAGATCCCGACGAACCATGTCGATCTCATGACTCGACCGGAGCTCGTTAGCGCGTTCGGGACGGAAGAAGATGCGCGCAGACTGTACGATGTGCTCGCCCCGTATGCCGGACGCCATGTCGTTTGGTGGGGCACGGGAGGCGCAGGGGATGGCAGCATTGAGAGATTGCTGGGGTTGCTGGCGGCCAAGGCGGGCGATGGACGGCGCGCCTGCGAACACTTCGATAGAGCGCTCGACGAAAACGAGCGACTCTCTGCACCTCCGCTCCTGGCGCGCACTCGCGAGGACTACGCCACCTCGCTGCAGGCACTCGGGATCGATCGCCAGCGCGCAGAAGATCTGAAGCGTCAAGCTGCCGAAGCATACGACCGACTCGACATGAAACTGCATCGCGAGCGCCTGGGGCGTGAGATCAGTGGTGCAACGAAAACCGTCTCGACTTCGCATCGTGGCCAGCGCCCGGCACTTCCGGGTTTCGAGCGCCAAGGAGCCTTCTGGCAGGTGCGGTTCGGCGCCGATTCGATCTCCATCAAGGACAGCGACGGCGCCCGCTACCTCGCCTACCTCACAGCGCACCCGTTCCACGAAGTCCATGTACTCGAGCTGATGGCCGAACGACGTCGGGCCGACCCCGCCAGTGCGAACGCCAGCGTCCTGATGGAATCTTCGCTCGCGGCGCTCGACGCGCCAGCCCTGCGCTCCTATCGGCAGCGTCTCAACGAGCTACGCCAGGAGCAGGAGGAAGCGCTCGGCTTCGGAGATGCAACGCGCTCGCAGAAAGCTCGACTGGAGATGGAGCTGATCGCAGACGAGCTCGCCAAAGCACTCGGCCTGGGAGGCCGCTCTCGCGCCACCGGGACTCCGGCGGAGCGCGCTCGCGTGAACCTGACTCAGCGCATCCGCGGCGCCATCCGACTGATCGCGGACGAGCATCGAGTCCTCGGCCACCACCTCAAGACGTGCGTTCGGACGGGGCAATTCTGCAGTTACGCCCCCCCTCCCGCTCCGTAGTCTGCGGCAAATCTGCGCGAAGTAACGACGTCACTCGCGAAGTGACGCCTCTCTAGCAGGAGGTCTCGTTGCTTGTCGAATCCACCGCGCGCCGCGTGCGCACCCGCTTCGTCTTGTTTGCGCTCGAGGAGGCCGGGCTCCCCTACGAAAGCCGAATCCGGCCCCCGGGCTGCTTTGCCAGGGAGCTGAAGACGGCCGGTCCCGTCGTCACTGACGGATTGCTGCGCTTCCTGGAGCGCAATGCCGCTGTCCGCCACATCGCGCAGTCCTCGAAATGCCTCACGCCACAGACTCCCCACGCGGCGCTCGACGCGGAAACGTGGCTCGAGCTGCAGGCCACGTGGCTGCGCCCGGCTGGCGTCCGCATTCGCGAGGCTGCGCAACGCGGCGATCGCGACACCGACTCCGAACAGACCTTCAATCGGTGCCTGATTCGACACGAACGGGCGCTGGAGCACGACGACTACCTGGTCGGCGAGTTCTCCGTCGCCAACTGCACCGCGACACTCCTCCTTGCGTGCCGCGCCGCGGGGGAGCCCTTCAGCTTCTACCCTGCGCTCGCCGCTAGCCTCGACCGCATCGAGCAACGCCCCGTCTGGCAGCGCGCGGCCGTCCGCGCCGACGAACTCCACAAACCCTGCAAAACAGAAAGTCCCCAAACATGACCCAGCCCGCACTACACCCCAGCAACTTCGAGACGGAAAGCATAGAGACCATGAACGACACATTCGCGGAGAAAGCCAAGAATTGGGATTCCAACCCCCAGATGATCGCCCTGGCCAACCTCTTCGGCGCTGAACTGGACAAGATCGTCCCCGACCACTCGGGCCGTGCCATCCTGGAATTCGGCTGTGGCACGGGCCTCATCGGACTCAGGTTCGTGAGAAAGGCCGCCTCCCTGGACATGGTCGACGCCTCTCCGGCCATGCTCGACGTGCTCAGGGCCAAGGACGAGGCCAAAGCAGATACCGTCAGGGTCCATGAGGGT
>CP070706.1:1070312-1081657 GCA_020350085.1 Acidobacteriota bacterium | reverse complement strand
GCAAGGAGCCGCTGCCCGGTGACCGGTACGTGGTGATCCTCACGGGACGCGGCTGATGAGCGCGCTTCCCGAAGGCAACGCGATCGTCTATTGCGACGGCGGCTTCGGCACGCCGAACGGCAAGACCGCGCATGGGCTGGTCCGATTCACGCGCCGCTACCGGGTGATGTCGGTGATCAGCGCGCGTCACGCCGGAGCGGACGCCGGGGAAGTGCTCGACGGCCGGTCCAACGGTATTCCGCTCGTTGCCAATCTCGCGCACGCGATTTCGCGGGCCGAGGCGGACGCGGCACCTGCCACGCACCTGGTGATCGGACTCGCCCCTGATGGCGGGCGCCTGCCACCCGAAGCGCGACGCGTCGTTGCCGACGCGATTCGCGCGGGGCTGCACGTGGACTCGGGGCTGCACGATTTTCTGTCGGAGGACGATGAGTTCGCCGCTCTGGCACGCGCGAACGGGGTGAGACTCCGCGACGTCCGCAAGCCGCCTCCCCGCGATCAGCTTCACTTCTTCAGCGGCAAGATCGAGCAGGTCACGGCCCAGCGGATCGCGGTCTTGGGCACCGACTCGGCGATCGGTAAGCGCACGACGGCGGTCAAGCTCGTCGAGGCGTTCGAGCAAGCCGGCATGCCGGCCGAGCTGGTCGGCACGGGGCAGACGTCGTGGATGCAGGGCGTCCGCTACGGCTTGATCCTCGACTCGCTAATCAACGACTTCGTTGCCGGCGAAATTGAGCACGCCGTCTGGAGCGCTTGGGAAGAGGCCGATCCGCGCGTGATCGTCCTCGAGGGCCAGGGCTCGCTGATGAACCCAGCCTATCCGGGCGGATTCGAGCTTCTGGCGGCCGGGCGGCCGCACGCCGTCGTGTTGCAGCACGCCCCCGCGCGCAAGGAGTACGACGGCTTTCCGGGCTACCCGCTGCACGCGCTGGGACAGCAGATCCAAGCAATCGAGATCGTCTCGGGCCGGCCCGTCGTCGCCATCACGATCAACCACGAGAACATGAAACCCGAACAAACGAGGGCGGCCTGCCAGTCGATTGCGCATCAAACGGGGCTCGAGACGTTCGACGTGCTGCTGGACGGTGCGCTGGTCCTGGCCCAGTCGCTGGCCCGGATGCTCGCCATCTCGGATGAGAAACGATGAATCGACGCAAGACGCGCCGCGCGCCGAGCGACCCGCTGGCCGCGTTGGAGGTGATCGATCGACTTGCCGTCGGACCGGTCGAGGTCGAGCCGCAGCGGGTGATGGCCCCCTATGCCGTCACCCGCGCGGGCAAGACCGAGCGCACGGAGCTGGTCTACCGCTTCGAAGAGCCGGTCTTGGATCCTGACGACGAAGCCAGTCGGAATCTGGCGTAGATGATAGCGGCGCAGGTGGCGTTGAACTACGGGCTCTTTTGCCGTGAGATCGCGTTTTTCGGCTGTTATGACCGTCGCGATCGGCGTTTCATCGAAGAGTTCGCGGCGCACACCGCTCGCGAGATCTACGCGATCAAGTTGTTGCACCCGAATCCGTTCCTGCGCGGCGCTGCGGCCGGGCTTCCTGCGGTGCGAGCGCGGAGCTATCTGCGCGCCGATCTCCTGTTCCCGGACGGCCTCACACAGCTCGCTCGCACGACGGCGGCTGAGACGAAGCCCGAGGCTTCGCGTTACGCGGTGCTCTCCAGCGGCGGAAAGGACAGCCTTCTGTCTTACGGCCTGCTCGATGAGCTCGGGTGCGAAACGCATCCGATCTTCGTCAACGAGTCCGGGCGACATTGGTTTACGGCGGTCAACGCCTACCGTCACTTTTCTTCTCACGTGGCTCGCACGGCGCGGGTCTGGACCAACGCCGACCGCGTCTTCGCTTGGATGCTGCGACAGCTACCGTTCATCCGAGACGACTTCGCACGTGTCCGCTCGGACGAGTACCCGATTCGTCTCTGGACGGTGGCTGTGTTCCTGTTCGGCGCCTTGCCATTGCTGCGGCTGCGCGGCATCGGAAGGCTCCTGATCGGCAACGAACACGACACGACGGTACGGCTCTCGCTCAAAGGCATCACCCACTACAACGGGCTTTACGACCAGTCTCGCTACTTCGATAATGCGATGACACGCTACTTCCAGCGCAAGGGTTGGGGCATCTGTCAGTTCTCCTTGCTGCGGCCGTTGTCCGAGCTTCTGATCCAAAAGACGTTGATCGAGCGCTATCCCGAGCTTCAACAGCATCAGGTCTCGTGTCACGCGGCGCACCAAGATGGCGAGCGCATGAGGCCCTGCGGCCAGTGCGAAAAGTGCCGCCGTATCGTCGGCATGCTTCTGGCTCTCGAAGCAGATCCGACGCGCTGCGGCTATGGCGATCACCAGGTGGAAGCGTGCCTCGCCGCGCTGGCGAAGAAAGGAGTCCATCAGGAGTCTGCGGGAGCCGAACAGCTGTTCTTCTTGCTGGGGAAAAGGGGGCTCCTCGAGGTGCCACAGGATGCCCGCGAGCACGCGGAGATCATGAAGCTGCGCATCGATCCGGAGCGCTCGCCCCCGGAGACCGTGCCGACCGATCTTCGCAGACCGCTGACCGAACTGCTGCTCGAACACGCAGACGGGGCGGTCGAGCGCCGCGGACGAGCGTGGATCGTCTCCGACCCGCTTTCTGTCGAGGCACTCTCACGTCCATACCTTTACGAGGCTCCGCCGCGGCGACTGGCCCAGGGTGATGCGAACAGCGGGGCGGTGACGCATCGGCTGGGCGAGCTGAGCTGGCCTGACGCCGAGTGGCGGCTCAAGCAGGTCGATGTCGCCCTGCTACCGGTCGGTGCCATCGAACAGCACGGGCCGCATCTTCCGCTCGACACCGATGCCTACGACGCGCACCGGCTGGCGGAGGAGGTCGCGGCGGCTTGCAGTCATCCTCGTCCGCTCGTTCTGCCGCTGATTCCCTACGGTGTGTCGTACCACCACGACGATTTTCCCGGGACAATCAGCATCGGACCGGAGACGCTCTCGCGCATGGTCTATGAGATCGGCATCAGCGCAGCGCGCCACGGAATCACCAAGCTGGTCATCGTCAACGGTCACGGCGGCAACGGACCGGCGCTGCACTTCGCCGCGCAGTTGATCAATCGCGACGCGCACATCTTCACCTGCGTCGACACGGGTGAGACGAGCGACGCCGATATCGACGCCCTTGCCGAGACGCCGAACGACGTGCACGCTGGCGAGATCGAGACCAGCACCTCTCTGGCGCTGCGACCCGAGCTCGTTCGCATGAGTCGTGCGGAAACGAGCGTCCCCAGCTTCTCGAGCGACTATTTGGATTTCAGCTCGAAGCGCAGTGTTGGTTGGTACGTCTACACGGCCCGCGTCTCGCCCACGGGTGTGATGGGCGATCCGCAGAAAGCCAGCCGCGAGAAAGGCGAACGGATGTGGTCTGTCATGGTGCGGAATCTGGTCGAGCTGATCGAGGATCTCAAGAGTCTCAGTCTCGACGAGATTTACCAGCGCCGCTACTGAGTCGATGGCCAACGACGATGAAGATCACCAGCCTCTCCGCATGGCAGGTCTCGATGAAGCTGGTCTCGCCATACCAGATCGCGTACGAGACGATCGAGCGCGCGGAAAACGTGCTTTTGCGGATCGACACCGACCGCGGACCGAGCGGGTTCGGCTGCTCGGCTCCCGATCTCGAGATCACGGGCGAGACGACCGAGAGCGTGCTTGCTGCGCTGGAAGGCCCGATCGCAGAGCTCGTTCGTGGATCCGATCCGCGCCGTGTGACGCTGCTGTTGGAGCGGGTGCGCAAAGCTTTGCCCGACCAACCTGCGGCGCTGGCCGGTATCGACATCGCGCTTCACGACTTGTTGGCGAGAATCGCCGGCCTGCCCTTGTGGCAGCTTCTCGGCGGCTTCCGCAGCCGGATTCGCACGTCGGTCACCATCGGAATCCTGCCGCGGGCCGAGACCGTCGAACAGGCGCGAGAGCGCGTCAGACAGGGATTCCGTGCTCTGAAGCTCAAAGGTGGCCTCGTCGTCGAAGACGACATCGAGCGCGTGCTCGCCGTGCGCGAGGCCGTCGGCGATCGAATTGAGCTTCGCTTCGATGCCAACCAGGGCTACACCGCCGAGCAGTCGCTGCATTTCATCTCCGAGGCACGCAAGGCGCGTCTCGAGCTGGTCGAGCAACCCACACCGCGCGACGCCCTCGAACAACTCGGGCGCGTCACGCGGCGCGCTCCGCTGCCGATCATGGCCGACGAGAGCCTGGTGTCGTTGCGCGACGCGTTCCGCATCGCTCGGCGAGGTCTCGCCGACATGGTCAACGTCAAGCTGATGAAAGTCGGCGGCATCGCGCGCGCGATCGAGGTCGACGCGGTCGCGCGTGCAGCGCGCTTCGAGGTCCTGGTCGGCTGCATGGATGAGTCGGCCCTGGCGAGCGCCGGCGGACTGCACTTCGCGCTGGCCCGGCCCAACGTGGCGTATGCGGATCTGGACGGACACCTCGATCTTCTCGACGACCCGTGCGCGGGAGCGGTTGTGCTCAAGCACGGCACGCTGTTTCCCCGCGAAGGGGTTGGATTGGGGGTTACGGTTTAGCCCGCCTGGCCCGTGGCGGGCCGGCCACACCTGTGGCGTGGATCCCACGCGTCGTCAGCTGGCCCGTTGATCTATCTCTCGTCGTAAGTCTCCTGATGAGAACAGTTGTGAGCGTGATCGGGAAGCCGATCGAGGCGGCACGAATCGTGCGCTGATCGGAGGACAGCGGATCGTTCGCCGCGGCCGGAAGGGGTCGCCGGACGGCTCCGCGAAAGGAGGACGCCATGAACCGCACCATGACCCGTACGCTGGTCTTCCAGCTCGCGGTGCTGCTGATCGCCGGCTGTTCCGTCGACACCGGGGAGCCGGTGGGCAGCGCATCGCGCACCGTGGGCAAGACTATTCCTCTGAAGCAGCGCGCCGAGCGGCCTGTCGCTCCCATTGTCGACATCGATGAGATCGATCGCGACGCCTCCAGCGAGACCGGCAACGTGTTGAAGACATCCGTCGTCGACCCCGAGGTCAGCACCGAACACGCGCCGGACGTCTTCGATGACGCGGACCACGCTCGGCTCGGGCGCGAGGCCTGGACGCGAGGCGAGATCGAACGAGCCGCTAGCGAGTTGCGCCTGGCGATCGATCGCGGTCAGGCCGACGCGTACGACATTTACCTGCTCGGTCTGTCGCTTTGGAAGAGCGGTGAGCTCGAGGCCGCCGAGCAGCTGCTGACCGAGGCCAGCTGGAAGATGCAAAGCTTCGTGCGCGCCCCGGTCAATCTCGCTCGGGTTCGTCTCGAACGCGGCGATAGCGCCGGCGCTCGCGCAGCGCTCGACGAGGCATTGTCGATCGATCCCGAGTTTGGCCCCGCATACAACGTACTGGGGCGCGTGCTGCTTTCCGTGGGTGACGCGGACGCGGCCGCCGCCGCTTTCCAGCGTGCGGCTGAGCTGAGCCCCGACGATCCGTGGCCGCTGAACAACCTCGGCTACATGCTTCTGATCGAGCAACGCGGCGAGGAGGCCGTCGCCCCACTCGAGCAGGCCGTCGCCCGTAACGAGCAGCTCGCCGTCGCGTGGCACAATCTGGCGCTCGCCCGCGAGCAGGCCGGCGATCTCGTCAGCGCGGTGATGGCAGCACAGCGCGCGGCGGAGCTTTCCGATCAGATCGCGTCGTACGCTGCGACCGAGGAGCGGATCGCCGCCCTGGTCCCGCCCGAGCTGTTGACCTCGCCGGAGTCGGCGCCCGAGGCCGCTTTGGCCGTGAGAGAGCGAGGCGAAACCGACGCCGACATCGCCATGGCAGATCCACCGGCGAGCGATACGGATGCGATCGTCCCGGCGGAAACGCCTTAGCCGCACTTGGTCGGAGCCGCATCGCCGACGCTCGCTCTGCCCCTCTGCCGCTCCGTTGCCTGGGGAGAAAACCCCGGGTGACGGAGCGGCTCCCTCTGCTGCTGATAGAATGATTGACAGCCGAGATGCGCTTCGGCAACAGATGCCGCTGCGCGAAGTTGCGCGGAGAATGCCGTGCGGATCGTCGTCACCAACGCTTCGGAGCAGGAACGGGCGGCCTTCGCCGAGGGCAACGTTGCCAACGACTGGAGAGTCGATCTGATCGACGGCTGGCTCGGGCACCGCAGCCTCACCGGCCTCGGTGACGCGGACTCGGACGTGCCGCTGGATGCCGAGGCACTGATCGTCAGCGCCGAGGATCGTCTCGACGCTGATGTTCTGAGACTCTTTTCGCGTTTGCGAATGATCGTCACCAGATCGAATAGCGTGGACCATATCGATCTCGCCGCCTGCCGCTCGCGCGAGATCGCCGTTTATACGGTGCCCGATTTCGGCGACATTACCGTGGCGGAGTACACGCTCGGCTTGATCCTTGCACTGCTGCGGCGGTTCCGACCGATGATCGAGCAGTGCGGTCGAGGATCATTCACGCGCGATCCGCTTCGCGGAAACAACCTCGCCGGAAAGACCGTCGGCGTGGTCGGCGTCGGGCGGATCGGGAAGCAGGTCGTTTCGAGGCTCGGGGCGTTTGCCGTTCGAATTCTGGGGCACGATGAAAAGCCGGACGAGTCGTTGATCGACGAGATCCCGTCTCTGCGATTCACGGATCTCGAGACGGTATTTCGAAATAGCGATATCTTGACTTTCCACGTTCCGCTGACCGAGCAGACGAATCACTTGCTGAACCATCAGACGCTCGAATGGCTCCGCGAGGGCGTGTTCGTCGTCAACACGTCACGAGGTCGAGTCATCGATACCTCTGCGCTTGCCGAAGGGCTCGGATCGGGACGCATCGCCGGTGCTGCCTTGGACACCTTCGAGGCGGAGGAGTTGATCATCGTCAAACGACTTCAAATCGGTGACGACCTGACCGACGCAGAACTGAAGCTGGCTCTTGCAACCTATCACTTGCTGCGCAGCGACCGCGTCATTCTCTCTCCGCACAACGCCTACAACTCGCACGAGGCGATGCAGCGGGTGCTGGCAACGACGTTCGAGAGCATCGAGGCGTTTCTCAAGGGGCGCGACACACCCAACCGGATCGCGTAGTCTGCCGCTGTGCTGGATGCGGTAAATCCGTGCCAAGATCTGTGATCGCCATGGAGGCTGGAGCATGCGGCGGGACCTGATCGAGATCCGTGGTAACGACCAGCGTCTCGACGGCGGCGCGATGTTCGGCAATGCACCGCGTGCGATGTGGGAGCGCTGGGCCGAACCGGACGATCAGGGACGAATTCTGCTCGCAACCCGCGCCCTGCTCGTCATCGAGGAGGATCGCGCGGTCCTGCTCGAAACGGGCATCGGCAGCTTCTTCGAGCCAAAGCTACGTGAGCGCTACGGCGTGATGCCTGAGCATCACGTGCTGATCGAGAATCTGGCCCGCCATGGGCTCAGCGAGTCCGACATCGATGCGATCGTGCTCAGTCATCTGCATTTCGACCATGCGGGCGGCCTGCTGGCGAGTTGGGAGGAAGGTGCACCGCCTCGCCTGCTGTTTCCGAAGGCACGCTTCGTCGTCGGCCGCGATCAGTTCGCCCGCGCGCGCGCGCCGCACCTGCGAGACCGAGCATCCTACATCGACGCGCTGCCAACTCTTCTCGAGCAATGCGGGCGTCTCGAGCTCGTGGACTCGGATCGCAGCGAGACACTAGGACGTGGCTACCGCTTCCACCGCTCGGACGGCCACACGCCAGGGATGCTGCTCACCGAAGTCGAGACCGACGATGGGCCGGTGGTGTTTGTCGCTGACCTGGCACCGGGGCGGGCGTGGACGCACGTGCCGCTATCGATGGGCTTCGACCGCTATCCCGAGCTGCTCGTCGAAGAAAAGCGCGCTCTTTTCGCCGATCTCCTCGAGCGCCGGGCCCGAGTCTTCTACACGCACGATCCACAGCTCGGCTTGGCCCGCTTGGATCGCGATGACAAGGGCCGTTACGTCGGCTTCGCGGAATGAGAGTGGACCGCCCGCCATGAGCTCACGGCTGCGCGTTCACCCGGAAACACCCCAGCGCCGTTTCATCGAGCGTGCGGGCCGAGTCTTGCGCGAACACGGCGTCGTCATCTTGCCGACGGACGGATCCTACGCGCTGACGGCCGCTCCCGGGTCCCGCCAGGCGCTCGAGAAGATCGCGCGGATCAAGCGAATCAACTCCGATCGGAAACTGTTCAGCTTGATCGTTCCCGACCTGTCGGACCTGTCTCGCTACGCCGTGGTGACCAATCACGCCTATAGGATATTGCGCCGCTTTCTGCCGGGACCGTACACCTTCGTGCTGCCCGCATCGCGTGAGGTACCGCGCATCCTGCTCACCAAGCGCAAGACGATCGGGCTGCGTGTTCCCGAGCATCCCGTCCCACGCGAGGTGGCTCGCGAGGCCGGCGGCGCGCTGCTCGCGACGACCCTGAGACTTCCGGGCGAGGAGTTCGCTCTCGCCGACCCCGACGAGATCGAGCGCAGGGTTGGCCGGCGGGTCGATCTGTTCCTCGACTGCGGCTGGGGCGGCGCCGAGTCGTCCACGCTGATCGATCTGACCGAGGACGTACCGGATCTGCTGCGCGAAGGCGCCGGCGACCCGGCTCCGTTTCGTTGAGCCGATCTGCTAAGACGGGCTGTCTGTCGCGATTGCGCTCGCTTTCGCCGTTTGTCGCGCTTTGTTATAGTGTTGCCGCTTTGTTCGGAGCGGCGGCCGTCGGCACGCCGGGCTGCCGGCGAAACGCTGGCAGCCCGTCAAGAAGCTCCGCGCTGTGCCGGGCGCTCCTCGGCCCGATTCGCCGCTCCGAGGAGAAATGGTTTTCGCTTACGTCGTCTTCCCGAGCGGCCGGTTTTGCACCGGAGTGACTTCGCGCCGCGGGTGGTTGTCTACGTGGACGATGGACCGCCCCGGGAGCCGGGCGGACAACATCTGACGAGGAGGGGGACATGAACGAGATGTGGGAGCAATTCAGGGCGATGTTCGGCACGTACCTGCCGAGCCTGGTCGGCGCGTTTGCGTTGCTGATCGTCGGCTGGCTGCTCGCGCTGATACTGTCTGCGATCGTACGTCGGACTCTCGCGCGCACCCGTTTCGACGAGAAGCTGGCCGGTTGGGCGGTCAGCAAAGAGGACACCTCGAAGCTGGATGTCGGTCGATGGGTTGGTCGCGGGGTGTTCTATCTGGCCATGGCTTTCGTATTGGTGGGCTTTTTTCAGATCCTCAACCTGACCTTGGTCATCGACCCGCTCAACACGTTGCTCAATCAGATCTTCGCCTTCGCGCCCAAGGTGTTCGGTGCGCTGCTGCTCATTTTGCTGGCCTGGGTTCTGGCCTCGGTGCTGCGCGCCGTGCTCATGCGCGTGCTCTCGGCTGCGAGGCTCGACGAGCGGATCGGCGGAGAGGATGACGCGGCGAAGACTTCGGTCACCAGGTCGTTTGCGGAAGCGGTTTACTGGCTGGTCTTCTTGCTGTTTCTCCCGGCAATTCTCGGTGCCCTTCAGTTGGAGGGGATCCTGCGGCCCGTGCAGGAGATGCTTGATCGTCTGCTGGGCTTCTTGCCGAACGTGTTCGCTGCGGCGCTGATTCTGCTGGTCGGCTGGTTCGTTGCTCGCATCGTACGTCGAGTGATCACGAACCTGCTGAGCGCCGCCGGAGCCGACAAGCTCGGAGAGCGTATCGGGCTGACTTCCGTTGCCGGCGAGCAGGGCATCTCGGGTCTGCTCGGCCTGATCGCCTACGCGCTGATTCTCGTGCCGGTTCTGATCGCTGCGCTCAACGCCCTCGCCCTCGACGCGATCACGCGTCCGGCGAGCGAGATGCTCGCGACGCTGCTCGACGCGATTCCGGCCGTGCTCGGTGCAGCGGTCGTACTCGTGCTCGCCTACGCTGTCGGGCGCATCGTCGCGGGGCTGGTGACGAACCTGCTCGAAGCGGCTGGATTCAACAACGTGCTCGCGCGGATCGGCATCGCGGCATCGGCGGAAGAGCCCCGCCACAAGCCGGCTGACTGGGCCGGGCATCTGGTGCTGGTTGCCATCATGCTGTTCGCGACGATCGAGGCCGCCCGGTTGCTCGGCTTCGAAATACTCTCCGAGTTGGTGGCGCGCTTCTTGGTGTTCGCCGGCCACGTCCTGTTGGGTCTGATCGTGTTCGCCATCGGCCTGTACCTGGCGAACCTCGCCTCCAGCCTGGTCCGCTCGAGCCGTGCGGCGCAGGCCGGTCTGCTGGCCCGCGCGTCGTGGATCGCGATCGTGCTGCTGGCCGCGGCGATCGGCCTGGGACAGATGGGTGTCAACGACGAGATCATCCACCTCGCGTTCGGATTGCTGCTGGGCGCGGCGGCGGTGGCGATAGCGCTCGCATTCGGTCTCGGAGGCAGGGCGATCGCGGAAGAACAGATTCGAGGATGGCTGCGCTCGATGGGCGAACGCCGCTCCGAAGGACCGCATGAACAGTCGTGATCGCGCGTGTCACCCGGCCGCCCGTGACCGAGGCTTTGCCGTGGGTTCGCGTGTCGAGAGAGAAAGGTGATGACATGATGCATGGATCTCGCATGAGCTCGCGTTGGTTGGTCGCCCTCGCCGTGAGCTGTCTGCTTGCCGGCTCAGCGGCGGCGGTGGCAGGAGACGGCGAGTTGGGTGTTCAGATGGGGTTCGTGTTTCCCGACGAACCTCTGACCGGCGTCTCTCGAGACATCAACGAGAACGATCTCGTCTTCGGAGTTCGCGGCAGCTATCTGTTCAGCTCGCACGTTGGATGGTTCCTCGACGGACTTTTCGGAAACATCGAGACGAGCCCGCTCTTGCCGGCTGATGCCGAGACCTGGTCCGCACGGACCGGGTTCGACTTCTACTTCTCGCCGCACTACGGGGACCATGCCTGGTTCGCCTCGCTCGGCGGCGGCTTGGCGGACTTCGACATCGAGAACGTCAGTTCTTTCGAGCGCACGTTCGGCTCGCTGAGCTTGGGACATCGTTGGGCCCTCGGCGACGCGAATCTTCGCTTGGAACTGCGCGCGGATCGGACGATTGACGACGATGGCCTCGGCGGACAGTCGTTGACCAACGGCTACCTGCTGCTGGGACTCTCGTGGGGTGTCGGTGCCCCGCCAGAAGATAGCGACGGGGACGGCGTGTCCGACCGCAAAGATGCGTGCCCCGATACCCCGCGCGGCGCGATCGTGGACGAGAAGGGATGCCCGATCGACACAGATGGTGACGGCGTGCCCGACGGGATCGACGAATGCCCCGTCACCCCTCAGGGCTGGCCGGTCGATGAAACGGGTTGCCCGCTCGACAGCGACGGTGACGGCGTGCCTGATGGCCGCGACGACTGTGCGAACACCCCGGCGG
>CP070706.1:1065498-1070212 GCA_020350085.1 Acidobacteriota bacterium | reverse complement strand
GCGGACGGATCCTCGAGACCCTTGCGCATCAGCGCGGCGACATCGGGGTCGCGGGGAAAGTTCTCGCGCAGCACGTCGATGACCTCGCTGCGCATCGCGAAGTCCGGGTCATCGAAGGCCGAGCGGCACAGGTCTTTCGGACGCGGCCGGTCCCACAACCGGCAGGCCGCACGCACGGAGCTCTCGCGCACCTTGCGATCCGCGTCCGAGTAGTAGTTCTCGAGCAACTCCGCGCTCTTGGCGCCGAGCAGCTCGTAGGCGGCCCACAACGCCTCGACACGAACTTGAGGTTCCGGGTCCTCCGAGAGCTTCTCGAGAATCGGCTGCACTTGCTCATCGGGCGGATCGAGCCGCAGCAGACTGCGGATAGCACCGATCCGGTCGCCGATGTCCCGTGATTCGAGCCGGCTCACGATCTCCGAGAGGTCCGGCTGGGCCCAAGTCCACTGACTGGCGGCAAGGGCCGCGATCAGCGTCAACACGGCGAGAAAGCGAAGGCGTTTGGAGCTCATTCGTTTCACCTCAGTTGTCGCACCGTCCCGCCCCGCGGAGAGCACCGGCGCGCCTGGTGAAGCCGTTGGTGAGGCACCGGGAACATCCCCGGTGAGCCAAAGGTGCATCCATCGTCGGACGGCGTCGATCGGCGGGCCGGGTGCGAGCGTGCCCCGACCCCTGGTAGAGACTAATGATCACTACACAGCCCCGCCAATCACACGTCCGGCGCGGTGAATGCCCGCTCGATCGCACGGCACGATCGAGGGCAAACGGTGACGGGTCCCGACATGGAATTGCGTCCGAGATCGACACAGCGCGAAGAGCGGCGAACCCCTCGGATCCCCCACCTCATCGGCAGCGCCAGCTGGCGCCCGTTGCCTTTCGCCGGATGCGCATGCTAGCCTCACGTCCCTCTAACCCGGTCGGTCGCTCGGCGCGTGTTGCTCCGGGGACGCGAGTCCGCGCCATGAATCTCCCGACGACGCTCACGATCCTGCGCATCTTTCTGGTGCCCTTTCTGGTCGTCGTGCTGCTCGCCCCGCCTTCGAAATGGGCCGACAGCCCTTTTTTCGGCGTCGCATCACCAGCGCCTCGCGAACTGCTGGGCGTGATCATCTTCCTCGTCGCCAGCATCAGCGATTGGCTCGACGGCTACCTGGCGCGGCGGCGCAATCAGGTCACGACGCTCGGCACGCTGCTCGACCCGATCGCCGACAAACTGCTCACTTCCGGTGCGTTCATCTCACTCGTGGAGATGGGACTCGCGCCGGCCTGGATGGTCGTCATCATCGTGGGCAGGGAGTTCGTCGTTTCGGGTCTGCGCTCGATTCTCGCCGTTCAAGGCTTCGCGATGCCGGCCTCGGCTTGGGGGAAACTGAAGACGCTCAGCCAGGTGGTCGCGATCATCCTGCTGATACTGACGCGATCGCTCGATCGCTGGGGCCGTTATGGCTACCTCGGCGTCCTCGCTCTGTGGATATCGATGCTGCTTGCGCTGATCTCGGCGAGCCAGTACGTGGTGAGCTTTCTGAGGGTTGCCTCGAGGTTGACCGACGCGCCGGCTCGCGGTCGGACCGACGTAGACTCGCCATGAACCGCGCCTGGAGACATCTTCGCGCCCGCTTGCTGGCGGGCCTGCTGTTCGTCATTCCCTTCGTAGCGACCCTCTGGGTCGTACGGGTGCTGTTTCATCTGATCGACGGTCTGTTGACCGATCAGGCGATCGTTCTGCTCGGCATCGGTGACGACCTGAGTCGTCTGACCGTCTGGATCATACGTGTGGCGGCCTTGATGAGCGTCGTCGGCGTGCTGTACCTGCTCGGCCTGGCGGCCACGCACGTCATCGGCCGGGAGCTGCTGCGGATCGTCGAGTGGACGATCGAGAAGATCCCGCTGCTCGGCGGCGTGTTCCGGGCCGTCCGCCAGGTGACCATTGCCATCGGTGCCGCCGGCTCCTCGGCATTTCGCCGTTGTGTGCTGATCGAGTACCCTCGCGAGGGCCTGTGGACACTGGCCTTCGTGACCAACGAACGCTCGTTTCCGGTCGGCGATCCGCCACAGCCATCGCTGGCCGTGTTCGTTCCGACGACACCGAACCCGACGTCGGGCTATTTTCTGCTGGTGCCCGAGCCTCAGTGCCGGCCGCTTGACATCCCGGTCGATGACGGGATCAAGATGATCGTCTCCGGAGGCATCGTCGGTCCCGCTCAGCCGCCGCTCGCGGCGCGCTCCAACATCGCGGATGGCGGGCGCAAGGAGTCCTGATGAGTGCACCTGAGGCGGTCGTGTTCGTCGTCGGGGATGAGCTCGTCGACGCGCGGCGCAACGACACGGTGGGACCTGCGCTGGCGCGTCGACTCGAGAGCATCGGCTGTCACGTGCGCTCGCGCTCGGTGCTGCCGGACAACGTCCAGGCGATCGTGTCGGCACTGACCCAGGCGCTCGCGGCCGAGATCGACATCGTGCTGATCGCGGGTGGTCTGGGGCCGCACGAGGACGATCGCACGCGCGAAGCCGTGGCCCAGTCACTCGGCATCGAGCTCGAGCTCGATCCGAAAACGCTGCACCGTCTCGAGGAGAACTATCGCGACCGCGGCCGCGACGTACCCGAGGGCGTGCGCCGCCAGGCGCTGCGCCCGCGCGATGCGGAGACGCTTCCCAGCCCCAGCGGCACCGCGCCGGGGTTCATCGTACGGCGCCAACGCTCGCTGTTGGTCGCGTTGCCGGGAGCCCCACGAGAGGCGGACGAGTCGTTCACCCGCGGTGTGCTGCCGCTGCTGCGAAGGTCGGTGGCCGGGGGGCAGACGACGGCCACGACGGTGCTGCGCGTGGCGGGGCTGCTGGCCGCCGACGTCCAGCGCGCCCTCGCGCCGGTGATGCCGAACAGCGAGGCGGTGCGCGTGAATTACCTCGAGACGGGCGGTGAAATAGAGCTGCTGCTGAGCGCCCGAGCCCAGGATCCGGACGAAGCGCAGCAGCAGCTCGAGCAGGTTGTCGCGAACTTCGAGTCTCGGCTGGGCGGGCACGTGTTCGCGCGGGGCAAGCAGAGCCTGACCGGAGTGTTGGCCGAGCTGCTGCGAGCTCGAGCGTGGACGCTCGCCTCGGCGGAATCGTGCACCGGTGGGCTCATCGGCAAGCGGATCACGGATCTTTCCGGGGCCAGCGAGTTCTACGTCGGGGGAGTCATCACGTACTCCGACGAGCACAAAGTGCGGCTTCTGGGAGTGGCCGAGGACACGCTCGAGCGCTGCGGAGCCGTCAGCGCCGAGGTCGCCGCTTCGATGGCTCAGGGGTGTCGCGAGCGACTGCGCGCTCACGTGGCCGTGTCCGTGACCGGTATCGCCGGGCCGGGGGGGGGAAGCGCTGACAAGCCGGTGGGCCTGGTTTACATCGGTGTGGCGCTTCCCGACGCGACGCGCGTGGCTCGGCACACGTTCGGAGGCGAACGCGACGCGATCCGCCAGTGGTCGGCGACGGCCGCGCTCGAGGAGGTTCGGCGTGCGCTGAAGGACATGGACACGCTCGGCCAACGCGTCGAGCCGAGCGAGCCGGCGACGAGCCTCCGGTGAAGCAGCGCTTGTTCGTCGGCGTGCCTCTGCCGCCAGCCACGCGCCACGCGCTGGGGCAGTGGACGGCGCATCTGGCCGCCTGCCACGCGGGCTGGCGTTGGGTCCGCGCGGAGCAGTTGCACGTCACGCTGCGCTTCTTGGGCGACACCGACGAGACGATACGGCCGCAGCTCGAGAGCGGTCTCGCGGAGCTGGCCGCCGCCGCCCGGCGTTTCGTGCTGCCGGTGGCCGGCTGGGGCGTGTTTCCGGGCCCCTCGCGCCCGCGCGTGCTGTGGGCCGGGGTGCACGACGATGATCACCGACTCGGCGCCATGGCCACGAGCATCGAGCGGCTGGCCCAACAGCTCGGCTTCGAGCCGGAGCGACGCCGCTTCAGCGGGCATGTCACTTTGGCGCGTGCGGCGCGTGGCGCGCGCCGCGCTGAGCTTCCGGGCACACCGAAGCCCGAGGCGCCGCGATTCGGCGAGCTGATCGTGGATCGCGTGGTGCTGTTTTGCAGTCATCTCGGTCTGGGAGGTGCCCGCTACGAGACGCTCGCCGCGCCGGAGCTGGCGGCGGTCACGGGAGAGACCGGTGACTCTCGCTGATCTGATCGCCGTCGGATTCGCCTATCTCTGCGGCTCGATCCCGTTCGGCCTGCTGGTCGTCAGGCACTGGCGCGGCCAGGATCTGCGCACGCTCGGCTCGGGAAACATCGGCGCCACGAACGCGATGCGAGCCGCTGGCTTCGGTGTCGGGCTGTTTACGCTGGCACTCGACTTGGCGAAGGGGATGGCCGGCTTTGCTGGCGGCTGGCTGGTCGCCGGCCGCGTCGCCGATCTCGACGTCCCGCTCGCAGGCGCACTGATCGCGGCTCCGGTCGTCGGGCACATGTTCCCCGTCTGGCTTCGCTTCCGGGGCGGCAAGGGCGTGGCGACGGCGCTCGGCACGTTGCTCGTGGCCGATGCCCAAGTGTTCGCGATCGCGCTCGTGGCGCTCGCCGTCCTCGCGCTGCCCACGCGTCGTGTCTCGCTCGGCTCGCTGGCCGCCGCCGCGAGCATGCCGTTGGCCGCGTGGTGGTTTCACGGAACCGCGCCGGCGTTTGCCGGCGCGTTGATCGTCGGCACGCTGACCGTGCTGCGCCATCACGACAACATCCGGCGCCTCGTCAG
>CP070706.1:1060163-1065398 GCA_020350085.1 Acidobacteriota bacterium | reverse complement strand
TGAAGTCGTCTCCGAATGCCATCACGCGCTTCGTGGAGGACAGCGTCGGCAAGGCGCTGATTCCCTGCCTTCCCGAAGCGGGACGTGGTGAGCTGAATGCCCGCATCTGCGTCGAAGACGGTCAGGTCACGACGCGCGTTGAGGACTCTTAAACCAAAATGTAGCGACAGGGCTTGCCCTGTCAGACTCGCGCGAAGCGCGAGATATGTCCGGCGCTGCGCGCCGGTTTGACAACGCAAGCGTTGTCGCTACGGATATGTGCGACCATCAGCAGAAGGCGCTGTTGGTCGGTCGTTGTTCGGTCCTGTCAGACTCGTGCGAAGCGCGAGAACGATCGGACCTTTTCGTGTCCACAGCACGATCTGCTCGTCGCGCCTGCGCGGCGTCGCCGCTGCACGCCGGTTGGACAGGAGATGCCTCGTCGCCACGGGGTTGGGCATCGCGAGCGTTTTCGTTACGATCGCGAATTTCGCTCGCGTCGCACGATCGAAAAACCGGCGCTCGCCAAAAGGCGCGGCAGAGCGATCACCGCGTGCCGGTCCTTCTGCCGGCTCGACTCCGGGAGCTGTTGCCAGGGCAGCATGTCGGGACTGGTCTTGAGCTCGGGGTTCTTGGGCGCAGGAGCATACTGCCAACCCGTCGCCCGCTTTTCTTCTAGCCAGCGGTCGTGCTCCATGCGAGCCAACTGTTCGAGTTCCTCGCCGGTGAAGCAGAACGCCTCCGGCTCCTCCTCGACGAGATCGTCGAGTTCGCAACCGATCGCCGTCAGCTTTGCCCCGATATGAAGCGCCTGCAGCCGGTTCGATTCCCGCAGCGACTCGTCGAGCTCATGCCACTCTACGGCCGAGGGGTTGTCCGCAAAGCTCTCGTTGCGTAGTCGGGCCTGCCGCAGATAGTCGGCGTGAATCGCACGGGCGATCTTCTCGATGGTTCCGGCGAACAGCAGCTCCGGATCGCAAGTCCTCATGAGCAGCCCGAACGCGCACAGCCGCGCCAGATGATCGGCTGCAGCCTCCTCGTCGCTCAGCAATGTCGCCAGGCCCTCATCGTGAGTCATGGCGACGATGATCGCGACTTTCTCGCGCGGCAGCTGCTGGTGTAAGCGCTGATGCAGCTGAAGGGCTGCCGCGAGCCCGGCGGAATCGTCGTGGACACAAACGTAGACGCCAGCGATGGGGCAGGTGCCGTTCTCGTCGAACAAGAACTCTGCTCGACGGAATTCGGGCGAGTCGAGCGCCATCTGATGCGGCTCGAGTCGTGCCGTCTGGCGCAGAAGCGGCCGGCGAATCAACAGCGACTCGGTCCGCGCGTGGGCCTGTGGATCGACGATGACGACGCGCAGCGGGGTTGCAACCGGATCGTCGCCCCAACTCCAGTGTCTGATCGCTTCCGAGACGACGTTCTCACCGAGCTCCTGGAGTCCGATGACGACGATCCCGTCGCGGCTCGCGTCGGCGCGAATCGGATGAATGCTGAGCATGGCGCTCGCACCCGACTCGAAGACGTTGAAGAAGTCGATGCGCCGCGGCTCGGTGTCACTCCTGCTGAGCTCGCGCCTGCGCAACAACCGGCACAGGTGAGTATCGACGATATGCGCCAGGCACGCTGGGCCACGTCGCCCTGACCGGCGGCAGAGCCCAGAAATCCGCGTCAGGATCTCCGCGTTGACCCCGTCGCTTCCGCACACGGCGATGACGCGAGCGGCCCTTTCGACACGCACGCTCTCGAGCACGCGCGCCTGCCGAGCGTCGCCGATCACGACCGGGATGCGGGCCGAGCGACATGCCGCGACATGCTCGTTGTCTTCGTTTCGTTCGACGGCGATGACACGTTCACCTCGTTCCCGCAGGGTGCGGGCCAGCAGCAACCCCTTGCGGCCGAGACCGACGACGAGCACGTGGCCGCGCAGAAACCGCAGCCGCAATCGCCCGAGCTGCTCGCGAAATAGCGCTGCGAGCGCCCGGATCGCGGTGTAACCGGCGATGGCCGGTGCGAGCAGTCGCGCGATCTCCAGCGGCCAAGGGGCAGGACTGGCCACCGCCCCCGACTCAAGAACGAACAGCTGAAGCGAGAGGTAGACGAGATCGCCGATGCTGCGGGGCGACCCGCTGAGCGCGAAGTAGTGCGCGAACCCGATGTAGCCCAGCCAGAATGCGGCCACCCAAAGCCCCGCCACGACGATCCAATGCAGGCCGCGCAAAGCCTGCAAAGCGTGGCCGCGAGAGCGCCGGCGCCGGCCTGGTTTCGGCGACTTCTCCCGAGAGGCAGACCGCATGAACGGACTCCTGGGGTGGCGAGTTCGGTTCTCTTCATCCTCGTCCGAATTAGGCACGAGTAGCAACCGAGGCGGCTGGTTCAAGCTCGAATCCCGCGCGCGAGAAATCAGCGGTCCGCGTCGCCGAATCCGTCGCGAATGGGTCTATACTGACTCTATGCCGCACCTGATCTGATCCGGGGTTGAGAGCACACGGTGGACACGCCCGGAGAGGGAATGAAGGGTGCCTGAAAATGCCGCCTGAGCTGATCTCGCCGATCGTGTCTTCTACTCGTGGCGCGCTATGAATCCGCTGAACAGGTCGCTCGACTCGACACAAGAGGCAAAGTTGGAGTGTTCGACCTGTCAAGCGCGAGGCGGGGGCATTTTTGCAGGTCTGGGTGACGCCGGCCTTCGTTTGCTCGAACAGATCAAGTTCGCTCACGTCTACCAACGCAAGCAAGGCCTGTTTTACGAAGGCCAGCCCGTGGCGGGTGTCTACTGCGTGCGCTCGGGTCAGGTCAAGGTCTTCAAGTCGACGCCCGAGGGAAAGCAGTACATTCTGCGCATCGCTCAGGAAGGGGACGTACTGGGATTGGAAGCGCTATTTTCGTCGGCCGTCCACTCCTGCTCGGCCGAAGTGCTGGTCAAGGGCGTGATCTGTTTCGTGGACCGCGCGAAGGTGACGGACCTCGTCCATTCACAGCCGCTGGTAGCGCGACACGTGATGGAGACTCTCTCCAGGCGGCTTCAGGAGAGCGATGCCGAGCGGATCGAGCTGGCGGAGAGGTCGGTCAAGGAACGCATGGCGCGACTGTTTGCGGTACTGGCTCAGAGCCACGGGGTGGAAGAAGGCGACCGAGTCCGTATCGACTTGCTGCTGTCTCGTGAGGAGCTGGCCGAGATGATCGGTGCCGCACCCGAATCCGCGATGCGGGCGCTGGCCGAATTCAAGCGCGAACGGTTGATTCAAGCGCGAGGTCGCGAGATCTCGATACTCGATCTACGTGGGCTGGTGCGGGCCGCCCACCTGCTGGACCGGTAAATGTTTCACTCGTCGGACGACCCGAACCTCGCCCCGGCCATTGAGAGATGCAGGATGGGTTTCTTTTTTCGTGGAGGAAGCCGATGCTCTTGCCACTGACGGTCACCAAACGCGACGTGGAGATACCCGAGTCCGTAGAGGTGTTGATCGAGGAGAGGGCGTTAAAGCTCGAGCGGTATTTCCCGCGCATCACCGGCTGCCGTATCGTCGTCGAGGGTCCAGGAAACCGCCACCGCACGGGCGGCACATACAAGGTAAAGATCGACCTGACGGTCCCAGGACGCGAACTCGTGATCAACATGCAGGAGCACGAGGAGTTGCTGGTCGCCATCCGAGAAGCGTTCGAGGCGGCCCGTCGCCAGCTAGAGGACTACGCGCGCCTGCAACGAGGCAGCGTCAAGCAGCACGTGCCGGAGCCGCTGGGACGTGTGATCCGCGTGATCGAAGACGAAGGCTACGGATTCATCGAAACGGAGGATGGCAGAGAGGTTTACTTCCACCGTAATGCCGTTCTCGCGCCCGGCTTTGAGCGGATCACAGAGGGGGCGCGGGTACGCTTCGTCGAAGTCGCCGGCGACGAGGGCCCCCAAGCTTCGACGGTGGAGATCAAGCACCGAGCCGACGCAGGCACGTAACGATCGCGGCACCGAGGGCGGCCGCGGCGAGCGCGCTCCAGCTTCTGGACCGCCGAAAGGCTCGCTCCAGGCGTCTTGGCTACGGTCTGTTGGCGAGGCCCGGTTCTCGCTGCTCGACAGCGGTCGAACGCGGCTGTTGGTCCTCAGAGCGGAGTGACGCGGCCTTAATCGTGCGGAACGCGTCGAGGCGGCCATCGAGGACGGCAAGCTCGCTTTCCAACCGCGTGACCAGCTGCTCGGCGCGCTTGCCATCGCGCGCGTCCGCCAGCGCGGAGAGCTTGGCGGAGACAGCCTCGATCATCTCGTTGATGGCGTCTGCTTCCTTCGATAGGTAATCACCCGAGCGCAGTCGGATGCGCATGTCGAAGTGCCCGCCGCCGAGGCTGCGAAACACCTTCTTGAAGCGATACAGCGGGCCGACAATCCGGTGTGAGACGAGCAGAGAATGCAGGCTGAGCAAAACGACCACGATGGATACAGCGGGTTAGATCCGCTTGTGAAGAACGAGGAATTGCATTGACTCTTCATCGCGGTCTTCGAGCGTTGTGTCCCTGCTCATCAGCGTCGCCGCCGAGGGCCAGAAGATCGCCGCCGTGCGCGCCAGAGCCTGCAGCGTCTCTCGGCCGATCTGCTCGAGCCGATCGACGAGCCTCGCATTGCTGAGAGCGACCGCGACCTGTGCCGCGACGCGCTGCAGCTCTTCGGCGTCGTCTTCGCCGCACGAGGCACTCGGTCCGTAGCCGAGCGCGATCGCGGCGAGCATCACGACGATCGCCATCACCAGCAAGATCTCGATCAGCGTGACGCCGCGATCGAAGCGAACCCCCGCGCGTCGACCGAACGGGGAAGGCTCGGGCGGTCTTGACTGAGCAGGTGATCGGGCACCGCACCTCACTGAGCAGCGAACGAGCTCATCTCCCCCGATCGCGCACCGAGGGGAGCACCCGTCGCGTTCATCGCACTTCTTCTGGACTGATCGGTTCGTGCGGGCGGGGCTCGAGAGGGATCCGGTGACTGATCACCTCACAAAGGACGCTGAAAGCGCCGCGTCGTGACACGGCAAGCCGCAACGGTGCCGGCCGAACGCCTGCGACCACGAGTCGCCGCGATGAGACCCCGGCGGCTCAGTCCGGTCGGGGCCAGCCTGGATCCTGCTCGAGGCTGCGGCGCACGCTGCGGCAAAGCGCGGTCGGAGAAAACGGCTTGCTCAGGACGCTCCCTATCCCGGACTATTCATGAGCCCTTCGGCCGAGACGCCGCATCTGCCTGCTGGCCGGGCTCTTCCAGCCCTGTGGCCCGTA
>CP070706.1:1051997-1060063 GCA_020350085.1 Acidobacteriota bacterium | reverse complement strand
TCGCCGGGTCGCGATCAGCCAGCAGCCGGAACAGTTGCAGCTGCTCGCGCTCGACCATGGCGTCGTAGAGCGACGCGAAATCCTGAGGGCGTGTCTTGGCCAGCAGATTGAGCAGGTGCGCAGGAGCTCCGCGCCGCAGAAAACGGCGTATCGACTCGAGCGCTACGATCTGGCGGCGCTGAAGGGCCATCGTCGAGGCTCCGTGCCCGGCCGGACGGGCGAGGCATCGAGCCGGTCATTCTACATGGCTCCAACGGACCAAGCGGCGGTCCACATCGAGCGTGGCTCGGATCTGTGGGCGCGAGCGAGGCTCGTCGTCGATGGAGGCCAGGCGGGATCGCGCGACACTCTGGCGGTCCCAGGTCTGCTTCAGCGGCCGCCAGTCCCCGCTCGCCTCACGACGGATAGACCCCCAGATCGCGCAACGAGGCCAACCGGTCGCGCCAGTCTTCACGGACCTTGACCCACAGCGTGAGCAGCAGCCGGCGCCCGAAGCGCTGCTCCAGCTCCTTCCGGGCGCTCGTTCCGACCTGTTTGAGCAAGGCGCCGCCGCGTCCGATGACGATCTTCTTCTGCGACTGACGCTCGACACAGATCAGCGCCTCGATGACCAGCAAGCCGTCATCTCGCTCGCCCATGCGTTCGACCTGCACGGCGATCGCATGCGGCACTTCCTGGCGCAACCGCTCTAGCAGCTTCTCGCGCACGATCTCGGCAGCCAGCATGCGGTCTTGCTGGTCGGTGAGGTAGTCGGGGGGGAACATCGGTCGGCCTACCGGCAGCAGCTCCAACACGGTTTCGAGCAGCCGATCGCAGTTCTCCCCGGTCTTCGCCGAGACGGGGACGGCCGCGCGACAGCCCCACTTCTCGATCCCGGCTTCGATCAGCGGCAGCAGCTTGCCTTTGTTCATCTGATCGATCTTGTTCGGAACCAGGACGACCGGCCGGCTCGAGCCGGCGGTACGCAAGTGCTCGAACACGAACCGATCACCGGGTCCGAGTCCGGCGGAGGCGTCGATGACCCACAGCACGACATCGCACTCCTCAGCCGCAGCCCGTGCGCGCTCGATGAGCAATTCGCCGAGTTGATGTTGGGGCCGGTGGAATCCGGGGGCATCGACGAACGCGATCTGACCGCCTGGCAGATGACGTACGCCGAGGATCCGGTGACGTGTCGTTTGCGGCACGTCGGAGATGATGGCGAGCTTCTCGCCGACGAGGCGATTGAGCAGCGTGCTCTTGCCCACGTTGGCCCGGCCAATCAGTGCCGCGTATCCGAATCGCGACGAGCCAGCGTCCGGCTCGAACGGGTTCGTCATCGGATCGCCCTCTCGGCCTTCCGGCAGCCGGGTCACGACTTGTCCGCTCCCGCGGCGGGAGACGTCGAACCGACCAGCCGGACTCGCACCGAGGCGATGCGCCGCCCCTCGAGCCGCGTCACTTCGACGACCAGGTCCGGAGCGATCTGCACCCGCTCGCCGAGCTTCGGAATCCGGCCGAGCCGAGAAAACACCAAACCGCCCAGGGTCTCGACCCCTTCGGCCCGGACTCTGCGATCGAGCGCCTCCTCGAGATCCTCCAGCGCCAGCCTCCCGTCGGCCTGCCACACCCCTTCCCCGTGGGCTACGAGCGCCTCTCTGACGGTCTCGTGCTCGTCGCGGATCTCTCCAACGATCTCCTCGACGAGGTCCTCGAGCGTGACCAGCCCAGCGGTGCCGCCGAACTCGTCCACGACCACGGCCATCTGCTGGCGAGAGCCTTGAAGCTCCCGCAGCAGCTCCAAGACACGTTTCGAGGCCGGTACCATCATGACCGGCAGCATCAAGTCGCGCGCCGTCACACCGGGTCGAGGCTCGACGAGATGCGAGAGCACCTGCCGCAGAGCGAGCACGCCCACGACGCGATCCAGCGAGCCTTCGTAGACCGGTAGCCGCGAATGGCGAGAGCGGATCAGCGTTTCGCGGATCTCCGCGAGGTCCGTGTCCGCGCTCACCGCCTGGACCTCGGTTCGCGGCGTCATCACCTCGCGGACCACCTGATCACCGACGTCGACGATCTCACGCAGCAACTCGCTCTGCTCACGCTCGATCAGCCCTTCCTCCACCCCATCGCGAATGTATTCCTCGATCTGCTCGTCGCGGAGCTCCTCGTCCACGTCCGACCCCTCGCGCCGCTTTCGTGACAGCAGCGCTTCGTGCAACTGCCCCAGCGGCGACACCAGCGGCCCGATGACGCGGTCGATGCCTGCCAGCAGCGGGGCCGTCACCTGGATGATTCTCTCCGGCGAACGCGGGGCTGCAAGGGCTTCCAAAACGCGGGCGCACAGCACCAGTACGACACCGCTCGCGGCGGCGCTCAACAGTCCGCGGGGCGGTGGCATCAGTAACGCGCCGAGCAGCACGGCCGCCACCAACGCCAAGTGGCGAACCAGCTCCAGAGCGGTCCAGGTCCGCGAGCCCGGATCGAGGTGGCTGTCCAAACCCGAGGCCTCGGCGACGCGCTCGGCCGCGAGCCGGCCGAGGGCGAGCCGCGCCGCGATCGCCAGCGAGAGCACGACGTACATCAGACCGGCCAGCCCGAGCGACGAGCCGATGAAGGCGATCGACCAGCTACTGGGAGGGAAAGACGCAGGATCGTCCATCACGTCACTCGCTCGCCCGAGGCCACCATGCGACACAGCCGGCGCTCGACCGCGCGCATCTCGCCCTCGTCGCGCTCATGATCATAGCCGAGCAAGTGCAGCAGGCCGTGGATCGCCAGCTCACCAAACTCCCGAGCCCGTGCGCGCTTGCGACGGCGCGCCTGCCAAAGCGCGACCGCGCCACAGATCGCCACATCGCCCAGATAGCGGCGCTGGCAGGCCGAGATGTGCGGCACCTCACCAGCCGGAAACGAGAGCACGTCGGTCGGTCGGTCCTCGCCCCGCCACTGACGATTGAGCTGCTGCATCGTCTCGAGCGCCACGACGCGGACCGTCAACTCACCCGGACCGATTCCGAGTGCCCGGTCGGTGGCCCATAGACTCCGACGGATCACGCTGCGGATCTCACCCGGCACCGATCTGTCCTCGATGAACACCGTCGTCCTCACGCGCGCGTCCGCGAGATCACGGGTCCTCTCCGGCTGCGGATTCGGCCCGGGTTTCCTTGCCCCGTTCCGCTGCGTCGTGCACTTCGTACGCGCGCACGATCCTGCGGACCAGCTCGTGGCGAACGACATCCTGTTTGTCGAACGTCACGAACTCGATACCCTCGATGTCCATCACGACCTGACGAACCTGGATCAAGCCCGATTGCCGGCCGGCCGGCAGGTCGATCTGGGTGATGTCGCCCGTCACGATCGCTTTCGAACCCTCTCCGATGCGGGTGAGGAACATCTTCATCTGTTCGGGAGTCGTATTCTGGGCCTCGTCGAGAATGATGAAGCTGTCGTTCAATGTCCGTCCCCGCATGAACGCCAACGGCGCCACCTCGACAGTATTCTGCTCGATCATCCGAGAGGCGCGTTCGCCCTCCCAAATGTCGTACAGTGCGTCGTAGAGCGGCCGCAGATACGGATCGACTTTCTGCGCCAAATCGCCCGGGAGAAAACCGAGGCGCTCACCCGCTTCCACGGCAGGACGACACAGCACGATGCGGCGTACGCGCCGTTGGCTGAGCGACTCGATCGCTTTGGCCACCGCGAGATATGTCTTACCCGTACCCGCGGGACCGATGGCGAAGACGATGTCGTTCTCGTCGATCGCCCGCAGGTAGTCGGCTTGGCGCGGCGTGCGCGGAAGAACGCGCCGCTGTCCCACACCGCCGACCACGTCGTTGGCGAGCTGATCCGCGAGCGGCGTCTCAGGCGACATCCGATACAAACGACACGCGTGAGCGATATCGCGGCTTTGCAGCCGCAATCCTTCGCGCAACAGCTCCGCCAGCTCGTCGAGAAACCGCACGCAACGCTGAACGGGCGTCGGCTCGCCGAAGATGCTGATCTGCCCATCGCGGGCCAACAGCCGCACCCCGAAGGTCTTCTCGATCAGGCGAAGATTCGCGTCGTACTCGCCGATGACGGTTCGGAACGACTCCTGCGGGAACGCGACGCTGGGCCCTGCGGAGCCGGCGCGCAGGTCACTCACGGCGAGTGGAACGTCCGGGAGACCGGTTCGGTCCCGTTCCCTCGGGCGTGCAGGCGGCTCGCCCTCCCGCGGAGCGCAGGAGCCACTCGAGCGACGGGGGTCGAGCCCACAGCTTGGTGAAGACCGCTGCGGTCACGCATCTCGCTGGGCCCGTTGCCGAGCAGAACGCATCCACACTGTGCGTCGATCGAACCGGTTTCGGAGCAGACATTCTCGGAGTACAGGCGCCGCCCGCCGGCGCTCGCGCCGCGACCAAAACGCGCCATACCGAAAACGTACCACCGCCGGGCGGGGCCGTCAACCTCAAGCGTACCTTGGATTTGCGGCGGCAGCTCGCACCGCGACCAGCAGCCTCTCGTGACGTCTTCGAGCCTACCGCGAACACTCCCCCGCCCCTTGATCGCCGGCACCCGTCAGACGCAGGCCCAGCTCTTCGAGCTGCTCACGGTCCACCGCGGAAGGGGCCCCGGTGAGCGGACAACCCGCCGAAGTGGTCTTGGGGAAAGCGATCACGTCTCGGATCGACTCGAATCCGAGCAGCAACGCGATCAGCCGATCGAGACCCAGCGCGATGCCGCCATGCGGCGGCGCCCCGTAGTGCAGCGCATCGAGAAGGAAGCCGAAACGCTCGCGCGCCTCCTCTCGAGAGATGCCGAGCGCCGCGAAGACGCGCTGCTGAATGTCGGGACGATGGATTCGAATGCTGCCACCGCCAATCTCTACCCCATCGAGGGCCAGGTCGTACGCGCGCGCACGAACCCGACCCGGCTCACTTTCGAGAAGCTCGAGATCGTCGGGGTTCGGCGAAGTGAACGGGTGGTGACAGGCGAAAAAGCGCGAGGATTCCTCGTCGTACTCGAACAGCGGAAAGTCGGTCACCCAACACAGCCCGTGGCGGTCCTCGTGGATCAGTCCTTGCCGCGACGCCAGCTGTTTGCGCAACGTGCCCAGAACGCGCCGCGCGACGCCGAGCGGGCCGGCCACGAACAAGCCGAGATCTCCTTGCCGCGCGCCGATCGCGCCGAGAAGCTCCCGTGCTGCCGACTCGCCGAGCACCTTGACGGCCGGCCCGGCGACCACCTCGCCGTTCCACTTGAACGTCACCAGTCCCGCGGCCCCCAGTGAACGAGCCTCTTCGGTCAATCCGTCGATCTCGCGGCGCGAGAAGCCGGCCGCGCCGGGCACGGCGAGCCCGCGCACGACCCCGCCCTCCTCGATCGCCCGACGAAACGGCGCGAACGGGCTGTCACGCACGCCGTCCGAGACGTCTTCGATGAGCATCTCGTAGCGTGTGTCGGGTGCATCGCTCCCGTAGCGATTCATCGCCTCGTCCCAGGTCAGGCGTTGAAACGGGGCCGTGATCTGCCACTTCGCGAGCTGAGCGACCGCCAGCAACACCTTCTCCACGACGTCCATGACGTCTTCCGGCTCGACGAAAGACATCTCGATATCGACCTGCGTGAACTCGGGCTGGCGATCGGCGCGAAGATCTTCGTCGCGAAAGCAGCGCGCGATCTGGTAGTAGCGCTCCACGCCAGCCACCATCAGCAGCTGCTTGAACAGCTGCGGGGACTGTGGCAGGGCGTAAAATCGCCCGCGTTGCACACGCGAGGGCACGAGGTAGTCCCGTGCGCCTTCAGGTGTGGAACGGGTCAGAATCGGCGTCTCCACGTCCCAGAAGCCTTCGCGGTGCAGTACGTCACGAATCGCGCGCACGGCGTCCGAGCGAAACGCAAGCGCGTGGCGCATCGGCTCTCGCCGCAGATCCAGAAAACGCCAGCGCAGCCGTGTTTCCTCGCTCGGCAGCTGCATGCCGGCCGGCTGAAGCGGTAGCTCCTCTGGGCAAGACAGCACTTCGAGTCGCGTCGCGCGCACCTCGACTCTTCCCGTCGCCATCTCCGGATTGATCTGCTCCGGCCCACGCGCCACGACGTGGCCTTCGATCTCCACGACCGTCTCGGGCCGCAGCTCGGAGCCGCGCTGGTGGAGCTCGCCTGCGTCGGGATCGAAGACCACTTGCACCAGCCCGGAACGATCACGGACCTGAACGAACACCACCCCACCGAAATCGCGCCGGCGGTGCACCCACCCGTTCAGTCGGACGTCACGGCCGACGTCGCCGACGTCGAGCCGGCCGCAGGCCCGGCGTGCGCCGCGCTCACTGCCCATCGTCGTTCTCCCTTCGTGCGGATCCCCGCGGTTTGCCCGAAGTCGGCGGCGTCGCTGGCGTCTGTCGATTCCCGGTGGCCCGCCGTCCAGCCCGCTCCAGGGGCCGCTCGCGAGGGTCAGATGCGCGTGCGTCAGCGCCTCGAGCCCGGGTCAGCTCGGCAGCCAACGCATCGAGACCGAGCGGAGCCTCACGCTGCTCGCCCGTGGTGAGGTCCTTGAGCGTGACCGTCCCCCGTGCCAGCTCGTCGTCACCGATCAGCACGGCGTAGGCGGCTCCCGAGCGTCCGGCTCTTTTCATCTGGCCCCCCAGCCCATGTCCGGCCGTGTCCCACATCGTCGCCACGTTTCGGGCTCGGAGCCCTTCTACGAGCCCGAGCGCTCGCTCGCGGGCTCGCGGTCCGAGCGTGACGACGAAGGCATCGAGCTTCGGCGGGTTGTCGTGTTCCGTCAGCGCCGCCGCCAGCAGCAGACGCTCGATCCCGCAGGCCCAGCCGAGCCCGGAAACGTCCCCGCCACCGAGGTCACGGATCAGCCCGTCATAGCGTCCGCCGCCCAAAACGGCGTTCTGCGCACCGAGACCGGCCGTCGCGATCTCGAACGCCGTACGCACGTAATAGTCCAGACCGCGCACCAGCCTGGCATCGACCGTGGCCTTCACCTCCAGTTGTTCGAGGCCCTCCCGGACGCGCTCGAAGTGCCGCTCACAGTCTTGGCAGAGAAACTCGAGGCCCGTGGGCACCTCCTCGAGAAGCTGCTGGCACGAGTCTCGCTTGCAATCGAGCACCCGCAGCGGGTTGCGCTCGATGCGTGATCGGCAATCCTCGCAGAGCCGGTCGGCGCGATCTCGAAGCGCTGCGACAAGCGCCTCGCGGTAGCGCGGCCTGCAGGCCGCATCACCGAGGCTGTTCACCCGCAGCTCGAAGCCCTCGATTCCCAAGCGTTCGACGAGACGCGCGCCGAGAACAATCACCTCGACGTCTGCCTCCGGATCCGACTCGCCCAGCACCTCTACACCGGCTTGATGAAACTGGCGCAGACGTCCCTTCTGCGGGCGCTCCCGACGAAACGCCGGCCCAATGTAGTAGAGGCGATTCGCCCCGCGGCGGTCCAGCCCGTGTTGGATGTAGGCGCGGCACACGCTGGCCGTGATCTCTGGCCGCAACGAGATCGACTCATCGCCTGCTTTCAGCGTGAACATCTCCTTGCCGACGATGTCGGTCAGCTCGCCCACGGAGCGGACGAACAGCTCGGTGGGCTCGAGGTGCGGCGGACGAATTTCACGGAACCCGTAGAGCGAGAACAGAGCATGAGCCAGCGTCTCAAAACGCCTCCAGTGCTCCGTGCGCCCCGGGAGCTGATCGTGAAAGCCTCTCAGGCTCTGGAATCTCTCCGGCACGTCGCTTCATCCCTCTCGCGCCGCGGCACCCGACGCCGCCCTCTCGAAGCCCATCGGACGGGCCGGATCGCCGTGCTTGGCTCCATGCCGCGCGAGCGGGTCATTCTGTCACGCCGCGCCGCAACCGTCAGGATCGGTCCCGCCGCGCGGAGCGCTGCCGAAATCGGCTATCCTCGCTCGCCCGATGGCTCGTCTCGACTTGTTTCTCGTCTGCGGCCTGGCCGGACTCGCCTGCGCCGCGCTGCCGGCAGGATCGACGCCGGGCTCGGCAGGTCCGGCCGGTGCCCAGATTGTTCTCGAAACGCGCCTTCCGGCGCCTCCGCTACGGGCTCCGCTCGTCGTGGAGCGAGACGGGTCGCGTCGCTCGGTGCTGAT
>CP070706.1:1048403-1051897 GCA_020350085.1 Acidobacteriota bacterium | reverse complement strand
GAGCTGTTCGATGCGGAAAGACTCGAGCAGGACGAGGAGGGCGGAGAGCCACTGGTCGTCAGCGGCGGTGTCGTAGAGCTTCCCCTCGCGGCTTACGAGACCGCTACCCTCAGGGTGCGGGCCGAGCTTTCGTGGTTGCCGATCGAGCTGACCGTGGACAAGAACGTGGCGGCGGGTGAGGTGTTGCTCGAATGGTCGGGTGGAGTGAGTCCTTACACGCTGAGGCGTTACGAGGACGTAACCTTCACGGGCGCGGTCGAGACCTTGGTCGACGAGCAGGACGACATCTCCCACGCCGATCCCGTGCTCGCCGACGGCGTGACGTACTTCTATCTCGTCGATTGACCGGCGGGTCGCGACGAGGGTTGCCCTCTCAGACTCGCGCTCAACGACATCCGATCGAGCAAGCTCGCTCGCTCACCCATGTAGCGACAGGGCTTGCCCTGTCAGACTCGCGCGCAGCGCGAGAAATATCCGGCGCTGCGCGCCGGTCTGACAAGGCAGCCTTGTCGCGACATCTGTCGGACACGGCAGAGGCGATGGTCACACGAGCCCGCGGGGTCTGAGAGCGCGTTCGATGAGGGCGAGGGCGGCGTCGACGAGAAGCGCGAGAGCGGCGGCGGGGAGCGCTCCGGAGAGAATGCGGGTCGTGTCGGCGAGCTGAAGACCGGCGACGATCGGAACGCCCAAGCCGCCCGCGCCGATGAACGCCGCCAGCGTCGCCGTGCCGACGGTCAACACCGCGGACGTGCGCACGCCTGCCAGGATGACCGGCACGGCCAGCGGCAGGCGCACGCGCCGCAGCACCTGCGCGTCCGTCATCCCCAGAGCCGATGCCGCCTGAACCGCCGCGGGGAATGCGTCACGAAGACCGGTGTAGGTGTTTCTCAGCATCGGAAAAATGGAGTAGATCCACAGCGCGACGACGGCGGGCGCGGCGCCGACGCCAAGCAGTGGAATCATGAACGCCAACAGCGCGATCGAGGGAATCGTCTGCGTGATGCCGATCGCGCGGATGATGGACTCCGCCACGCGCCGCCGCCGCTCGAGATAGAGGCCCAGCGGCACGGCGACCAGGATGCCGAGCGCCAGCGCCAGCGCGGTCAATCCGAGATGCTCGAGGCCGCGCCGGACGAGCTGACCGCGCCGCGCCAGCATGTAGGCCATCAGCGACAGCTCGCGCGTCGAAACGGCTTCGATCTCCTTTTCGCCGACGAGCCCCAGTCGCTCGAGCATCTGCTGTGCGACGCGTTCGATCGGCTCGCCCTGCTCCTGAACTCTCAAGTTGGCCTGGCGCATGGTGTCTTCGTCGATCGCGTCGGCCAGCAGGCTCAGCACCGCGCCGAGCTCGGGATGGCGGCGCAGCGTCTCGCCGCGCAGCAGCGGCGCTGCCTGATACGGGGGGAAGAAATCGCGGTCGTCCTCGAGCACGGTGAGCTCGTGAACGAGCATCCTCCCGTCGGTGGTGTAGACGTCGAGGCAGTCGATTTCCCGCGCGGCCGCCGCCTGGTACTTGAGCGCCTGCTGGAGGGCGAGGACGTCGCGAATCGCGAGCCCGTACGTTTCGCGAAGCCCCGCCAGTCCGTCGGCGCGCTCGATGAACTCGTAACCCAGCCCGGCGCGAAGCTGGCCAGAGATCCGCGTCAGATCCGAGATCGTGCGCAGCCCCTCACGCTCGGCCAGCTCCGTCGGCACGGCCAGCTCGTAGGCGTTCTCGAAACCGAGCGGCGAGAGCCACCACAAGTCGAACCGATCGAGAAACTCGCGGCGCACGAAGTTGAGCGTTTCGGTCGCGCCGCCGCGGGGCGCCTCGCCGAGCAGCGTGACGAGGCCGGTGCCGGTGTATTCCGGGTACAGATCGATCGCGCCCGTCCGCAGAGCCTCGAAGCAGACCTGCGTCCCCGCGAGGTTGAGCCGCCGCTCGACGCTCAGCCTCGTGCGCGCTTCGATCAGCCGCGCGAACAGCTCCGCCAGCAGCCGGTTCTCGGCGAAGTTTTTCGACCCGACGACGATCGGCTCCGATGCTGCGGCCCGCGCCGAGCTCGTGCAGCTGCCGATCACCGTACACACGAGGAGTGCGAACGCGATGCGAAGCGGACGAGCTCGACGTGAGTGTGCGAGGTTCATGCCCAGTCGTCCTGCTGCCCGCGGCGAGCCATCGCCAACAGCGCGGAGACGTAATCGTCGGCAGGCGCGGCCCGCAAGCGCTCGGGTGCGTCGATCTGCAGCACCCGCCCTTCACGCATCACGGCCACGCGATCACCGAGATGGAGCGCCTCGTGCAGGTCGTGCGTCACGAGCAGCATCGTTTTCGCGAGCCGGCGCTTGATCTCGACGAACTCGCGCTGCAGCTCGAGGCGCGTCAGGGCATCGAGCGCACCGAACGGCTCGTCGAGCAAGACCACCGGCGGATCGGCGGCCAACGCACGCGCGAACGCGACTCTCTGGCGCTGTCCCCCGGAGAGCTGAACGGGATAGCGCGCGCGATACTCTGCCGCATCGAGCCCGACCAGATCGAACAGCTCGTCGGCACGTGCACGCCGGCGCGCGGCATCCCAGCCGAGCAGTGCGGGAACCAGCTCGACATTGCGTCCGACGTTCCAATGAGGCAGCAGTCCGCCGTCCTGCTGCACGTAGCCGGTGTCTCGCCGCAGTCGGATCGGATCGTGCTCTTCGGCCTCGCGGCCTGAGATGATCACCTCGCCCTAGGACGGCTCTTCGAGCCGATTGAACATCCTCAGCAGCGTGGTCTTGCCGCAGCCGCTCTCGCCGATCAGTGCGACGGTCTCTCCCGAGCCGACGCGCAGCGAGACGTCGCGGAGCGCCTCGACTCCTCCCGGGAAGCGCTTGGTGAGGTGGCGTGCTTCGAGCGCGATTTCGCTCGCGGGGAACATCGCGCCGATCGTATCCGGCTTTGTCTCGAAAGCGAAGGGCACCCGCCGAGATGCGTCTTCCCGGCTGAAGCGGGCCGGGATCCCCGGTATACTGCGAGCACTGGACGACGTCAGACCGGCCGCGTGGACCGGATGTGTGGGAGGCGGTCGGATCGTCAGATGGGCAAGGCGCTGCGAGAGTCCCAGCGCAGAGGGGGGCTTGCCCATGTCTCGACATTCCTCATCGCCCACGCGAGCGCTACCGGCCCGCTGGCTGCTCGCTTTCTTTCTCGTCGGCCTCATCAGCACCGCGGCGCTGGCCCTGCAGGATCGCGATGGCGACGGCGTTGCCGACGAGATCGACAACTGTCCCGGCGACTACAACCCGGCTCAACAAGACGAGGATCGCGACAGCGTCGGGAACATCTGCGACAACTGCTGGCTGCAAGCCAACCCCGACCAGCGAGACACAGACCTCGACGGATTGGGGGACGTGTGTGACAGCGATGACGACGACGATGGCGTCGTCGACGATGACGGCGACGGAAGTTCCGATCCTTGCCCTTCGGGTCAGACGATCGATTGTGACGACAACTGCCCGTTGCATCGCAACGGCCCGTT
>CP070706.1:1045247-1048303 GCA_020350085.1 Acidobacteriota bacterium | reverse complement strand
GCAGAACGCGTTGAGAGAGGACCCGCTCTCCGGCACGCTCTACGTGTTCTTCAATCGTCGAGGAAATTACCTGAAGCTGGGTAAGCGGTCAGAATTCGGCGTTATTGACTTGTCAGCCGTTCCAGGTCTGAGCGAAGGGGATCGCCCGCGAAGTGCTCTTTCCACAGCCGCGGCGTCAGTGTGTCCACCTCGGACATCGGGTGTTCGTCGATGCGCTGCAGGACGTCGACGAGATAGGTGTACGGATCAACACCCTGTAAGCGACACGTCGTCAGCAGGCTCTGGAAGATTCCGACGTCTCTCGCGCCGAGCTCCGTCCACGCAAAAATCCAGTTTTTACGACCGATTGCGATGACCCTGATCTCTCTTTCGAGGTGGTTCGTGTCGATCGGCACGTCGGGGTATTCCAGGAAGACGCGCAGTGATTTTTCACGATCCAGTGCGTAATGGGCAGCCTTCGTCCACGGATTTGAAGGCAGCAACACCCGCTCGACGAGCTCGCGCTTGAGCCAGGCGAAGAATCCATCCACGATCGGCTTGCTACGCTCGGCGCGTTGTTGCAGCTTCGCAGCGCCGGCGAGGCTCGACAGCTTTCTCTCTTGTTCGTAGAGGCGCCGGATCCAGTCCAACGCCTGGGCGGTCAACTCAGGCTCGACTCCCTCGGCCTTGAGCAGCTGGCGGCGCGCATGCGACCAGCACTGAGCGTGCACGACGTCGTTGAGCTGCGCCGCGAAGCTGTCGTACGCCCTGTAGCCGTCGCTGAGCAACACGCCGGCGTACTCGCTCAGCACCTGCCGCACCATGCCGGCGGATCGGGACGGCGAAAACGGAAACGCCACTTCCTTCTTGTCACCGTAGATCGGCCAGAAGTAGCCCGTGTTCATTCTCCTCTTCTGCTTGTTCCGTCCCGCCTTGATCGGCGTCTCGTCCATCGCCAGCACGCTACTTGAAAGGATCGACTCGAGCTGTGCTTGGTAGATCGGTTCGAGCAGGCTCGCCGTCCGTTGCATCCAGTCCGTCAGCGTGGACCTCGCGAAGCGGATGCCAGCGGCTTTCAGACGCTGATCTTGGCGATAAAGCGGGAGATGATAGCGGAACTTCTCGATCGCGATTCCCGTCAGAAGGCTGACGTCCGCGAAGCTTTTGCCCAACACGCCTCGTGGGGCTGGCGGACAAGACAGCGTGCCGTCCTTCTTCTTGACGACCAGCCGGATGTACCTGAGCACGACGTACGAACCAGGGCGCTGAGCGAGGCGGTAAGTGACCTTTTCGCTCACGACCTCCGCGCCGGGCTCGCCATCAGCCTCACCGAGGAGGATCTCTTCGACGGGCACGGACTCGTCGAACCGAAGCTCACTCTCGTCCTCCTCGTGCCGCTTGCTACGCGGCTGGCGAACGTGCTCGCCGACCGTGATCTTCTCCGCTTGCTGGTCGCCGTTGGCCCACTCGCCCAATGACAGCTGCCTTCCGTCGGAGTCGACGACTCGTCGCTCCGACTTTGGCCCGAATAGCTGTCGCTTGAACCACTCGATCTGCCGCGTCAGCTCTTCGTTGACGGCAGCAAGTTCGGCGTGACTGGAGGCGAGCTCCTTGTGGCGAGTGGCAAGAGCGTCGTGCGCCGCGAGAAGAGCGACGACCTCGTCGCGTTTCATCTTTGCAGCTCGCTCTTCTCTCGACATGCAATTGTTCTATCATATTCTTCGCCGTGTGCCAAGAACTATTCCGTCCAAAATCAAACGAAATGCGCGCTCGCTCAGCTCCTGCGTCACGCCATCCGCCGGCAAACGAAATCGGCCTCGCTCAAGTCGCTTCGCGAAGAGAACGAAGCCTGTGCGGTCCCACGCCACCAGCTTCAGGTAATTTCCTCGACGATTGAAGAACACGTAGAGCGTGCCGGAGAGCGGGTCCTCTCTCAACGCGTTCTGCACGACACCCACGAGCCCGTCAAAGCTCTTGCGCATATCCACGGGCTGGTTGTAAGCGAGAATCCGACGCGACGCAGACGAGAGAAACAACGGCTCAGCCTCGGAACTGAAGACGCACGCCGTTCGGGAAGGAGATGTCGAGCTCCCAGGAGTCTCTCGATGTCTCGGACGGGGGCATTAGCTCGACGAACTCCGGCTTCCCGTTGCCGGCCTCGAGCCTTTTCTGCCAACGCTTGAAACTCGTCAGCACGACGCCTTCGCGGCGACAGAAAGCCCGGACACTCACGCCGCTCCTCCGATACTTGTCCAAAATGCTCTTCCACTCCCGCTCAGAGCGGCGAACACGGCTGTTGCTCGTCATCTTCATCGCGTCCTCCTCGTCCGCTTTCAAAACGCGGCTCTCGTCGGTGAAGGTCTATTCGTAGACGAAATTCAGGACGAGGGGAAGAACGCCGAATCCTGACCGCTTACCTTGCAGCACATGATTGTCAACACGGTCAAGCAGGCTGTGTGGGGCCTCGGCATCCTCTTGGCTTTGGCTCAGGCCGGGATCTCTTTGGGCCCCGTGCTGGCCAACCTCGGGATCGTCGGCTTCATCCTCGGCTTTGCGCTGCAGGACACGCTTGCGAATTCTGCCGCCGAGATGTTGATCCTGATCTATCGACCTACGACGTCGGTGACATGATCGAATCCGCCGGCGGCCGAGGGAGCACCGACGCGATCGCTCAGGCCCGCGATCGCTCGTTGCCCGACCGGCAAGTTGGGGCGGCCCCGACATGACCTGACGCCCGAGTACGTGTCCCTCTGCGCCTCGGGCAGAGGCTGGCGTTGATCAGCAAGCCGATCAGCAGGCGATGTTCTCTCGAGCGATGATGCCGGTGGATGCGCGTCCCTGCAGCTCGAGGATGCTCTCATGAGGTGTCATCCGTCACCTCCACCGAGCCGGTCATAGACGCGACGCTGTGCGGCCGCCCGTTACTGCGGCGGCGCGGCGTGTACCCTGCTCCAGTCGTTCTTCATGTCGACCACGACCCAGCCACGATCGTCGGCCTCGTCGAGGCCTCTGTCGAGTCGACCGACGTGCGAGTCGCGGTCGTAGGCCCATTCGCGCTCGTCGTCCGTGTGATGGAT
>CP070706.1:1041368-1045147 GCA_020350085.1 Acidobacteriota bacterium | reverse complement strand
TGCGGCCAAGGATAGGACTCGATCATCGGGGCGACGGCATTCTTCAGCGCCGGAACGTCGGCGCGCGCGACATCGATCACGACGATGTCCTGCGGGCGATCCTTCTCGTACCACGCTCTGAGCGCGGGTAGCGCTTGTTTGCAGTGGGAGCAGGACGGAGACCAATAAAACACGAGCAGCTTCTTGTTCGGCTCGAGATAGTCGGTCAGCTTGCGCCACGTCGAGCCATCGAGCCTCGTCAAAGCCAGACCCGGCAGCTGGCGTCCCAACAGCCGATAGACCGGCTGCTGCGCGAGGACGCCCAGCGTAGGAACGGGCTGTGCGCGGCCGGCCAGAATCAGCGCTTCGAGGATCGAGATCCCTTCCTCATTGGCCTGGGTGATGTTCGAGCCGCCCACCAGCCGGAGCGTCCCGGTGACGTCGATCAAGGCGAACGAGGGGACCCGCATCACGCCAATGATGGTCGCCAGAGCCCCCGAGCTCTCGATATGGGCGGGCAGATGCCCGAGACCGAGCGCACCGAGGCGCTCGACGACGTCGTTCGAGCGTTGACTCCTGGCCAGTACCGCCACCGGAAACAGCACGGCGTCCGGTGCGGCATCGCCCGCCACGTCGGCCGCACCGGCCAGCGCGGCCTCGGAGAGCGCATCCCCTGGACGCCAGTACACCACCAGCACCGGTCGCATGCCGATCAGGGGTGCCAGCGCCCTGCCCACCGGGCCGGCCTCCGAGTCCAACACGATGGCTGGGACAGCTTCGCCCGGTGCCACGAGCGCCCGCGCGCCGCCCTGCGCGAATGCCGGCAGGGCGACCATCGCGAACAGCGCCGAGAAGATGCAGATCCGTCGAGCCATGGTGAGCCTTCCTCGCAGCTCAGTGATTATAGGGACGCTCCGCGGTGGCACCAGCATGAGTGGGGTATGGTGTTGGCCGATGAGTGCCGCGAGCCACGAGCCGACGCATTCCGCGGCCTGGTTCCGGGTTGGGCCGGCGTTCGCCGGCTTCCGGCTCGACCAGTTCTTGCAGCGGATGATTCCCAAGCTGTCACGCAACCGCATCCAGCTGGCGATCCGTGCGCGAGTCCGCCTCTCGTGGGAGGCTCCCGTAAAGCCTTCGACGCCGGTCAGGGTCGGAGAGATCGTCTACATCGATGATCCGCGGCTGGCGGAAGAGGAGCGTCCCTTCGACCCGCAGGTGCTCTACGAAGACGACGACCTGCTCGCGATCGACAAGCCCGCTGGCTGGGTCGTCCATCCGACCCATCACTATCGCTCCAACACGGTCATCTCGATGCTCCGCCGAAGCCGCGGTGAGCCGGCCCTCACGCTGGCGCATCGGCTCGACGCGGAGACCACCGGTGTGCTGCTGCTGGGTCGGCATCGTTGGGCGGCGCGGCGGCTTCAGACGGCCTTCGAGCGCGGGCAGGTGCGGAAGAAGTACCTGGCCCTCGTCGCCGGCCGCGTCGAGCGGGACCGCTTTACGGCCGATTGGCCGCTCGGCCCGTTCAGCCGCGACCAGTTCGTCTTTCGGCAGGCTCCTGAGTCGAGTGTCGCGAAGCCGGCGGAGACGCGCTTCGAACTCGTCGAGCGGCGCGAGAGCTCGAGCCTGGTTTTGGCCGAGCCCGTGACCGGTCGTCGACACCAAATCCGCGCCCATCTCGCTTTGTGCGGCCATCCGGTGCTCGGCGACAAGCTCTACACGCTCGACGATGGCGATTACGCTGCTTTCCTGCGCACGGGACGACTCGACCCCGCGCTCCGTGCCAAGCTGCGGGCGGACCGATCGATGCTCCACAGCACGCTGCTGGCGCTCGAACATCCGCGCCGACGGGAGCACGAGATCACGATCCGGGCGCCCGCCCCGAAGGACTTCGTCGACCATTTCGGGGGTCTGCCAGAGCGGGTGACGCGATGAGGCGTGGCGGGCCCGTCGGCGAGCGGCTCGCCCGCGCCGTGCGTCGCGATGGATGGCCTTCAAGGGTGTCTTTGGGGGACTTCGGCCTGCTCGCTCTCACCGCGCTCGCGTGCTGGAGCCTCGGCTGTGGCCCGGCGCGCTACGTGTCCCGCGAGTCGGGTCCTCCGCCAGCACCGCGCGCGACCGCAGAGGTGTACGAAGAGGTGCCGGAACAGATCTTGGAACAGGCGCCCCGCGTAGCGGGTATCGTGCACGTCGTCCGCCGCGGCGAGACGCTCTGGCGGATCTCTCGCGCATACGGAGTCGCCCTGTCGACTCTCGTCGAAGCCAACCACCTTGACGACCCGAACCGCATCGCCGTCGGGCAGAGGCTGTGGATACCCGGGGCGACGCGCGAGCGCGAGATGCCTCGACCGGCGCCGGGCCCCGATGCAAGCCCCGTCGATGGCCAGTGGGTGTGGCCCGTCGAGGGGCCGATCAGCTCGCGATTCGGCGCGCCGCGACGCCACGGCCCCCACACGGGTATCGACATCCTCGTGCCTCGCGGCACCGCGATCCGGGCGGCGCGCGACGGCCGAGTGCGTTTCGCGGGCCAGCGCTCGGGCTACGGCCTGCTCGTCGTCATCGATCACGACGGAGACTATTCGAGCTGGTACGGACACGGCAGAAAGCTGCTGGTCCGCGCCGGCGAACGAGTCCGAAAGGGGGACGTCATCGCCCGCAGCGGGGCGACAGGCAACGCTTCGGCACCTCATCTCCACTTCGAGCTGCGCCGGCGCGGGCGGCCGCTCGATCCGGTCCTATTCCTGCCTCTGAGCTAGGGCGGCGCGGCGCGGCGCCGTTCGCGGCCTCGGGAAGTTGCGCGGGGTGGACCCGCAGACCGATCGTTTCCGGGGGGGCACCCGCCGTCCCGGAGGCATCTTGAGCGGTTGGCAGCATGATCTCGAAATCCCCTGCACCGCGTGCGGAAAGTTGATTCGCCTGCGCGAGGACCTCGTGCCGGCCGATGGCGAGTTGACCTGCCCCGAGTGCGGCGATCTGATCGCGTTTCGCTCGGCGCCGTCTTCGCCCGCCGCCCGAGCGACCAGCCCGCCGGCGGTGACACCGGTGGAGGGCCGGGGGGCGGGGTCGTCGAGCCGCTCGGCAGCCGCACCCTCCGAGCCGCGCCCCTCTGACGCGCCAACACCGAACCGGGCCCATCAGACGCTGATCCGCATCGAAGAGTGGGAAGACGAAGAGGTCACCGGCGACGGCTCCGTCACCTGCCCCGCCTGTGGTCATCGGTTCGACGCCGCGATGGGCGACGAAGCGCGACGCACGATTCTCGTCGTGGAGGACACGGACTTCTTCCTGCGGCTGGCGACGGACGTGCTGGGGTCGCGCTATGGAACGCTCGGAGTGCGCACGGCGGCCGAAGCGTGCGAGGTGTTGGCGACGCGGCCGGTCGATCTCGTCGTGCTCGACTTGACGCTGCCGGATGCTGAAGGCACCGAGGTCTTGCGAGCACTGCCGAGGCCGGATATTCCCGTCTTGCTCTACACGAGCCGGGATGAGACGTCCCTGCTGGGTCCCGAGTGGGAAACCCTCAAGGCGCTCGGCGCAGACGACGTCGTCCACAAGGGGATCAACATCGAAGACACGCTGATGACGAAAGTGGGCGAGTTGCTCGAACGCCGACCGGCGCGCGTGTCGTAGTCGACCCGCGGGACCGGATCAGCGACGATTCGGCGCTACGCGAGACCGCGCTCGGCGAGCTCGTCTTCCATCCGCGGGCCGGTCGATGAACTCGGCCCCGAAGCCGACGATCAGGTCGGCGCGGTCCAGGCGCGGCCGGGGCGGCGCCTCCTCGCCGTAGGCGGTTTGCC
>CP070706.1:1038257-1041268 GCA_020350085.1 Acidobacteriota bacterium | reverse complement strand
TTCAGGCATCTCGCCGTTCAGCTCGTCCCAGAGGTATTTCTCGGTCACGATCTCGTCGCTGAACTCCTCTGTGGCCACCTCGAATCCCCACTTGCAGAAGGAGCCTTCGCTGAACTACATGATGTTGCCCTTGTGTACGAAGGTGACGCTTCGCCGCCCGTTGGCCAGCGCGTACCTGATGGCGGCGCGCACGAGCCTCTCTGTGCCCTCCCTCGAGACGGGCTTGATGCCGATGCCGGTCGATGCTGGGAAGCGGATCTTGCGATACTCCGTGGGGAAGGTCTCCTTGAACAGCGCGAGGAAGCGCTCGTTCTCGTCGCTTCCATCGCGAAACTCGATGCCGGCGTAGATGTCCTCGGTGTTTTCGCGGAAGATGACCATGTCCACGAGCTTCGGCTCGCGAACGGGGGAGGGAACCCCTTCGAACCAACGCACCGGCCGCAAGCAGACGTAAAGATCGAGCATCTGCCGCAGCGCCACGTTGAGCGAGCGAATGCCTCCGCCGACCGGTGTCGTCAGCGGCCCCTTGATCCCGATGAGATACTCGCGAAAAGTCTCGACCGTCTCGTCGGGTAGCCACGTGCCGAACAGCTCGTGCGATTTTCCGCCCGCGTAGACCTCCATCCACTTGATCGAACGCTCGCCGCCATACGCTTTGGCCACGGCCGCGTCGAGCACGCGAACCGTGGCCCGCCAGATGTCGGGCCCGGTGCCGTCGCCCTCGATGAACGGGACGATCGGGTGGTCGGGGACTCGCAGAGCGCCCTCGACCTTCGTGATCTTCTCGCCATCAGCCGGAGGAGTCGGTCTCGCTTCGGTCATCGTTCAGTCCCTCGGTCGTTACTCGTTGAGATGCTTCGACATCGCTTGCTCGTGGCTCGCCGCTTTCTCGTCAGGGCATCGGCGCCGCCGCGATCCGCGAGTGTCGAGTCCTACGCCAGTGCTCGCGCGCGGCCGTGGAAGCGACGAGCAGGGCTTCGTGTCTGATGGGGGTGGCTCGTGAGGGCCGCCTACCCGGGCCGGGCGAGGAGTCTAGCACGCTGTGCGGCGCGGCTGCAGGCGGTCTTGGGGGCCGCGATGTCCGGCCACTACGCCCCCCGTCGCGCGGGGCAGACGAGCTGGGCACGCGGGTCGGACAGACTCTCGAGCAGGAGCGCCAGGCAAACGGGCCGCGCTGCGGTCGTTTCAATCGACGCGCGCGGGATCGATGACGGCCCCAGGAGCCACCTTGCGCACGAGGGCGTCGAACGCGGCGATTTCGTTGGCGACGACGTGGTCGATGTCGCGCACCGCGTGCTCGAGCTCCGCTTCGAGCTCGGCGAGCCGCTCGATCATGCCCGACGTGGGCGGCGCGTCGGCACTGTCGATTGCGCCGAGCAGCGCCACGAGTTGATTGTCGAGGCGCGGCGGGAAGTTGAGAACGTCCTGGGCGGCCTCGCTCGAGCCCTGATGAAGCCGCCCGGCGATCTCGTCAAGCCGCTGCCGGACAGCCTCGGCGGCCGTCGCCAGGGCAGCGGCCTGCGAAGACTTATCCAAACGCTGAACGAGTTCGTCGATCTGCCGTCCCAGGTCGCGAACGCGCTTCAATCCGCGGTGGCTCTCCGACAAAAGCTTCCAAACCCGCCGCGTGAAGCGGTACTGTTCGTCCAATTGCTCGGCACTGATGGAAAGGCGTGGGTCGGCCACGACGGTGAAGCGTCGCGAAACACGGGTTTGTCCCAAGGTCAGCCGGGCCTCGTAGGCTCCGGGCACAGCCAACGGGCCGCGCGCCGAGCCCCAGAGCACCGCCTCGCTGGCGATCTCAGCGTCCGGCAGGCGGAGATCCCACACGAAGCGGTTCATTCCGGCTTTGGCCGGCAGCAGCTTCGGCTCGGCCCGCTCCGGCACGTAGCGGGCCCAGGGGTCTGGCGCGCGCCGCTCGGGTGTGACGCTCGAGAAACGACGCAGGACGTGACCGCCGTCGTCGAGCATCTCGAGCATCAGCTCCGCGTCGGGCTCTTGTGCCAGGACGTAGTGGATGATGGCGCCGGCGGGCGGGTTCTTACCGACCGCCGCGCCGCGCGCCGGCTCGCCGCCGGCTCGCCAGCGAAACGT
This sequence comes from Acidobacteriota bacterium, assembly GCA_020350085.1. GTDB lineage: Bacteria > Acidobacteriota > Polarisedimenticolia > J045 > J045. Next base: position 1,039,174 of record CP070706.1, on the reverse strand, counting down.
CTCGCGAGGGCCGAACAGGAAGATCGGCGCGGCGGCCAACTCGGGGCTGATTTCGTGAAGCGGCGTCACGTCATCGAGGATCCAAAACCCACGTCCTTGAGTGGCGACGACCAGATCGCGTCGACTCAGAGCGAGATCCGTGATCGGCGTAGCTGGAAGATTGAGCTGAAGTGGCTGCCAGCGGCGACCCTCGTCGAATGAGACGAAAAGACCGAACTCCGTGCCGGCGTACAGCAGGCCCTTGCGGTCGGGATCTTCGCGCACCACGCGCACGAAATAATCTTCGGGTATTCCGTTGCGGCCGTTGGTCAACGGCTTCCAGCTGTTGCCGAAATCGTCGGTGAGAAAGATGTATGGCGCGAAATCATCGCTGCGGTAGCGCGTGACCGCCATCAGAGCGCGACCGGCACCGTGCGCGGACAGCTCGATCATGTTTACCTGGCCCGCCTCGGGCATCGCCTTGGGAGTGATCTCTCGCCAGTGGGCGCCTTCGTCGTCCGAGATGTGGAGTCGACCGTCGTCGGTGCCCGCCCACAGCAAGCCGGCTCGGTGAGGCGAGGGCTCGAATGCGAAGATGGTGCCGTAGACCTCGACGCCCGTGTTGTCGCGGGTGATGGGTTCGCCGGCATAGCCCTGCCTGGAGCGATCGTTGCGGCTGAGGTCCGGGCTGATCACCTGCCAGCTGTGGCCTTCGTCGCGGGTGCGGTGAACCACGTTGGAGCAGTGGTAGAGCACGGTGGGGTCGTGCGGCGAGATCCGGATCGGCGCGTTCCACTGGAATCGAAATCGGAGGTCCGAGGCCTGCCGGCCGACCGCCATCTGCGGCCAGGCCATGATCTCCTTGGAGTGACCCGTGGTGTGGTCGTGGCGTTCGATGGAGCCGCCATAGCAGCCGCCATACGTGATCATCGGGTTGC
>CP070706.1:1033348-1038157 GCA_020350085.1 Acidobacteriota bacterium | reverse complement strand
GCCGGCTGTACTAGTCTTCGACACGGCATGCGCCGCTCCAAGCGATCTCAGTCCGCGAGCCGAAAGACGAAGCAGCCCTGGTGGGTCGATCTTTCCCAAGAGCAGCTGCTCGACGTTCGCTTGTCGCGGCTTAGACTTCGAATCGAAGGGACGGCGCTCGAGGCCCGAATCGGTAGACTCTACCGCGAGCTCGAACGCGCTGGCTTGCGCTTCAGACCCTACATCTGGCTCTCGACCGATTTCTTCACGCCGATGGGCGCGACCGGCTTCGCCGTGCCGTTTTATCTCGCACACCCTCGCCTCGCGCGGCTCGAGCGTCGTCAGATGCTCGAGATCGAGGGTGGGTCACACACTGACTGCATGAAGCTTCTGCGCCATGAGACAGGTCACGCGATCGATAACGCTTATCGTCTTCACCGCAAGAAGCGTTGGCGAGAGATTTTCGGGCGGTTCTCGGAACCGTACCGTAATCGTTACACACCGCGACCCACGAGCCGCAAGTATGTACACAATCTGGAGTTCTGGTACGCCCAAAGCCATCCGATGGAGGACTTTGCCGAGACTTTTTCAATATGGCTGCAACCGCGCTCTAACTGGCGCGAGCGCTACAAGGACTGGCCAGCACTGAAGAAGCTCGAGTACGTCGATGCGTTGATGGAGGAGATTCGCGGTGAGCGCTCACGAGTTCGGACGCGCGAGCGGTATGACTCACTCCCCACGTTGAATGACACGCTTCGATCGTACTATCGCAAGAAACGTGCTCGCTATCTTTCCGTTCGCGGAATCGAGTTCGACGAATCGCTGCGGAGATTGTTCTCAGACGAGGCGGTTCACTACCGGCGGGTCCGGGCCGGCCCGTTCCTCGAGCGCTCCCGGGATGAGCTGAGACGGCGCGTTTCGGCAGTGACGGGACAGCATCCTTATGTCATCGATCAGATGCTCAAGGAAATGATCTTGCGTTGCCGGGCGATGAACTTGCGGTTGATGCGTTCAGAACGCGAGTCGCGGATTGATGCTGCCGTGTTACTTACCACACTGACGATGACGTTTCTTCATGGCGGCCACCCCGAGTATCATCGATGAGAAAACTACGAGTCGTGGTGTTGATTCACGAAGGGAGACTCCCTCCCGAATCGATCGATCACATTCCGGACGAGCAGCTCGAGCCGATCAAGCTCGAATTCGACGTAATCTCTGCACTGCAGGAACTGGGGCACGAAGTGTTTCCGGTTGAAATCGGTGACGAGCTATCGATCATCCGAAGAGCGATCGAGGACAGCCAGCCACACATCACCTTCAATCTCCTCACCCATTTTCACCACCAGGCCATCTATACGTCTTACGTCGTCAGTTATCTGGAGCTGCTAAAGGTTCCTTACACGGGCTGCAACGCTCGAGGTCTGCTGTTTGCCGATCACAAAGCGTTGTCGAAGAAGATTATGATGTGGCACCGACTTCCGGTGCCGCGCTTTGTGCTGTTTCGCCGCGGCCAAACGGCGCGGAAGCCCAAGCGTCTCGACTTCCCGCTGTTCGTCAAATCGGCTGCTGAGCATGCTTCGCTAGGCGTAGCGCAAGCATCGATCGTGCGCGACGTCGAGAGCTTGAAAAGCCGAGTGTCGTTCATCCACGAGCGAGTGGGAACCGATGCTCTCGTCGAGGAGTATATCGAAGGGCGGGAGCTCTACGTGACGATTCTCGGCAATCGGCGACTGCAGGCTTGTCCGCTTTGGGAACTGAAGTTCGGCAGCCTCCCGGAAGGAACTCAGCCGGTGGCCACTCGTCGTGTCAAGTGGGACGAGAAGTATCGCAAGAAGCTCGATGTGTCCTTGGCGCGCGTAGAAGACCTTTCAGAACCCCTCGTTCGACGGATCGAGTCGGTGAGCAAGCGTGTTTATCGCGCGCTCGAGCTCTCGGGTTACGCGCGGATCGACTTGCGGCTGACTCCGGAAGGACGCTTCTTCGTGCTCGAGGCGAATCCGAACGCCGATCTTTCGTACGGCGAGGTGGTCGCGGAATCGGCGGAGGCCGCCGGGATTCAGTACGAGCTGTTCGTTCAAAAGCTGATCACACTCGGGCTGCGATATTCTCCCGCTTGGAAGAGCGGAGAGCAGCGCTCCGGCTTGTTCTAATCGCTTGCAGCGTCGCGCCTCACACTTCGGTCGTCCGAGCGGGGCGACGGCCCGCGGTGGACACACGCTGTAAGCGTAGTGATCTTCCACTGCGGGATCGTGCTCGGCCACCTCGGGCAGCAGATCGTCGAGGAGGAGGTCCTTCCGCTGATCTTTCGTCAGCTGACCCGGCGTAGCGCCTCCGTCACGGGGGGGTCAAAGTGCACGTCGAGCTGGGGAAACGCAATCGTGATCCCAGCCTGTTTAAGCGCCCACCAGATGGCCTCGTTCAGCTCGGACTTCGCTCGGCGAACCCTCCATGGGTTGTCCATCCACACCGACACTTCCCAATCGACGGAGGAGCTGCCGAAATCGATCAGCAACACGACAGGTTCTTTTTGTTCGACCCGCCACGGTACAGCGGTCGCCACCTGCTCGAGCGTCTTTCTGACGAGTCTCATGTCGGAGCCATAGACGACGCCGACGGTGCAGCGCAATCGATAGAGGGAGTCCTGTAGGGTGTAGTTCGTCACGGTGGCTTGCACGATCGAGGAGTTGGGGACGATGATCTCCTCCTCGTCGAGCGTCCGCGCAATGGTCGCGCGAATTCCCATGCGCTGCACGCGGACGAATCGTCCTTCGACCTGCAAGACATCGCCTGGCTTGATGCTTCGCTCGGTCAGCAGAATGACTCCAGAGACGAAGTTCTGCATGATGTTCTGCATCGCGAACCCCAAACCGATGGCGAACACCGCACCGGCCGCGAAAAGTGCCGAAAGATTGACCCCGATCGTCTCCAGCCCGATGGCTAATCCGGTGGCGAGAACGAGGTAATGAAGCAGTCTCCGTGCGACCTCTACGGTGCCTTCATCTTTGACCTTCCGAAGCTTGAGCGCACGCGTCAGCGCCTTCTGGATGAGATGAGACACCAAGAAAGTCAGAACGACGATGACTCCGAAGACGATCAGCGTGGCGACCGTCACGGGCGTTCCTGCGAGAATGAACAACGGGAAATCGTGGGCTCCGACGTCGAGGTTTAGATTCTATCTAAGCCAATTCATGAGGACCTCCGGATCGGCAGTGATCGTCCTTCTCACTCGTTGCGACGGGACCCCGAGCCGCGAACGCAGCATCTGGGGGTGTGTCGTCTTCGCCTGGACGGGGACGCCCGCGCGCTCCCGTGCAGCATCGCGAAGAATGACACGTTCGGCAATACTGTCCAGTGCAGTCGCCGACGCCGGCCGCCCGAGGGGGTCCCATGCCGAGGAAGCAGAAGGCTTCGATCATCGAATCGTTTGGGTTCGAACCGGGCCGACGGCTGGCCAAAAAGTACGAGATTCAGCGGTTTCTCGGCGGCGGCTGGGAAGGTGAGGTCTACGAAGTCACCGAGACCAGGACGGGAATCACTCGCGCCGCGAAATTCTTCTTTCCTCACCGCAACGTAAACGACAGAGCTGTGAAGTTCTACGCACGCAAGCTGGAACGACTTCGTTCATGTCCGATCATCATTCAGTACCATCACACGGAGTCTTTTTGGTTCCACGGAGAGCGCGTCACGTTCCTGGTGAGTGAGTTCGTCGAGGGGCACATGCTGAGCAGTCTCGTCGCCGCTCAACCCGGTGGGAGGATGCAGGTGTTCGAGGCGATGCACCTGCTCCACTCGCTGGCAGCCGGCTTGGAGCACGTTCATCTGCTCAGGGAGTATCACGGGGATCTTCACGACGACAATATTCTGGTGCAGCGTCGCGGTGTCCACTTCGATGTGCGCTTGCTCGACCTGTACGCGCACGGACGAGCGGATCGCTCCCAGATTCGAGAAGACGTGCTGCAGCTGATCCGCTTGTTCTACGACATTCTCGGCGGACGACGCTTCTACGCCTCTCAACGCGCGGAGATCAAGAGCATCTGTTGCGGGCTGAGAAGAGACCTCATCGCGAGAAAGTTCCCCACGGCGGGTCATCTTCGTAAGCATCTCGACTCGTTCGATTGGAAACCGCCGTGAGGCCAGCGAGACTCACTTTCCGAGGAACAACCCGCACTCAGGACATTCCGTCGTCGTCTCGTTGGCGAGCGGCTTGCCGCACGCCGGACAGGCCGCCCCGGCGGGATCGAACGGCGCGTTTTGCCCCTCGATCAGCTCCAGCTGCTCGGAGGCGAGCTGATTCCGCAGCCCTGACTCGAGGTGCTTACGCAGCCGACCGACGTCGTCCGATGCCACGTACAGCGCAAGCCGTGGTGTGCAGCTACGGGTCCTGCAGTCCTCTTCCCCAGGCGGAGGCCCGATAACGCACGGGATGCGAGCGGCTCCCAGCTCGTCTCGCACGCTCTGCAGCGTCATCAGCGGTCCGACCAACACCGGCTCGACGGGACGGCCTACGAGCGAGCGTGCCATCTCCTCGGGCGAGCGGAAGTCCGGCTCCAGTTCGGCAACCAGCGCCTCGTCACAGTGCGCACAGCGTTCGAATCCACGGCGATACTCCGCGCGGCAAGCAGGACAAAACGGCATGGTGACCTCTCAGTCTGGAATCTGCCTTCCTAACCCGGATTATTCATGAACCTTCGAGCAGAAACGTCGCAGATGCCTGCTGGATGGCCCGCACGCAGGGATTCGCGACTGAGGCGTGCCTGAACGGCACGCCGCAGGGAGACGAATCCCGAGTACGGGCCAGAGGGCCCAAAGGGCCCGGCCAGCGGGCAGATG
>CP070706.1:1029811-1033248 GCA_020350085.1 Acidobacteriota bacterium | reverse complement strand
GGTGCTCTGACGCGGCCGGCCCTCGCCATCGTCCTCGTCGTAATACGTCACCGAGATAAGGTCATCCGGCGTGACCTGCAGCAGGCCGTCCTCGGAAGCGGTGCCGGTATCGAGCTGGATCTCGCCGGAAAAGCGCGAGTTGTCGGCGTCGAGCTCGGTGAGCGTGATCCACTCGCCCTCGGGCTCGCTGGATGAGGTCATCAGCACCGTGACCGTTTCCACCTGCCCCGGGTCGGCATTGAGATCGATGTCCGTCACCGTGACCGTGACGGTGTCGTCACAATCGTAGGGATCGGTATCGAGCCGAGCCTCACCGCGGTGACACGGAATCACACCGATATCGGGGAAGTTCCCGTAGGTCTCGAACGTGTAGTACTGCCCACCGTTATCGTCTACGGTCAGATTGGCCTGTGCGTCGGCCGATTCGACCTCGTACTTGTAGATCGTGCAGTCGGTCAAGCCCGTTAGCGTGACGGAGTGCTCGAGCACGAGACCGGAGACTGACTTCTCGCTGCTGGGCGGTGGGACGGGACCGTAGCGAACCAAGCTGGTCGAAAGCTCATCGGTCGTCCAGACGATGCGCGCCGAGGTGTCGTTGATGTCCACCGCATCGACGTCGGACGTCAACGGTGACTTGCAGTCTGCCACGGCCGTGTCGGTCTTGCTCAGGTTCGTGCCGCCCTTGCCGTCGTCGGCATCGATGTACTCGACGACGATCCCATCACCGTGCACGATCTGCAGCACGCCATCGGCGGCCGGGGCACCGCTGCCGGTCGGCAGTGAACCGCGAAACACGCCGGACGCTTCGCCTCGCTCGTCGAGCGCGACGGACTCGCCACCGGTTTCGGTGTCGCTCGTGACCGTCACGACGGTCGTCCCATCGCCGGCGAGGTCGATGTCTGAGACCGTGATCACCAGCTCGTCGCTGCAGGAGTACACATCTTTATTGAGCCGCACGATCCCGTCGGAGTCGGCGGCCAGCGTCACCGCTTCGAAGGCGTTGACCCGGCCCCAGCCGGTCCCGTTGTCGAAGCCGGCCGGGCCGACGTCTTCGGCCGAGTCGATCAGGATCTGGCGCACCTCGGGCGCTGGCAGGCCAGGGTTGCGGCTTCGGATCAGGCCGGCGACGGCGGCCACGTGCGGTGCCGCGAACGACGTGCCGGAGCTGGTCCCGTAGGCATCACCGATCTGGGTCGAGAGAATGCTCGAGCCGGGCGCGGCGACTTCGTTTTCCGGTCCCGGATTCGAAAAGCCGCTCTTGGCATCGTTGTGATCGGTCGAAGCGACCGACATCACCTCCGGCCGGCGCGCCGGATACGAGACGCTCGAGCCGCTGTTGCCTGCCGCGCAGTCGATGAAGACGTCCTTTGTGTTGTAGGCGTAATCGAGCGCGTCGTTGATCGCCTGAGTCTCGCTGACGCTGAGGCTCAGCGTGATCACGTCGGCGCCGTTGTCGGCAGCGTAGAGGATCGCATCGTCGAGCACATTGCCGTTCGGCGCGCTCTCGCCGACGCCGAGCGCCATGCCGGCAACGCCCTGTCCACCAAAGCCGCCCGCGAGCCCCGCGATGCCGATGCCGTTGTTGGTCGCCGCGTTGACGATCCCCGTCACATGCGTGCCGTGGAAGTAGCCCGAGCGCGGATCGTTGTTGTTGTTGTCGAAGTCCCAGCCTTCCCAATCGTCGATGTAGCCGTTGCCGTCGTCGTCGATACCGTTTCCTGGAGTCTCGTCCTCGTTGTGCCAGACGTTGAGCGCGAGATCCTCGTGATCAACGTCGGTGCCGGAATCGATCACTGCGACGATCGTCGAGAAATCACCCGCGGTCAGATCCCAGGCCGCCTCGGCGTCGACGTCGGCTCCGGGCGTGCCGCCTGTCTGACCGGTGTTGTTCAGCGCCCACTGCTCGGGGTAGCGCGGATCGTTCGGCGTGGCCGTCCAGACGCCGTAGCTGGCAAGCTCAGCGTAGCGCACGAGCCCGGTTCGGAAGATCAGCTCGCACAGGCCGGCGAGATCGGCCCCGCGCGGCGTTGCCAGATCGACGATGCCGAGCCGGTTCTGACCGAGCGCCTCCAAGCTCGAAAGCGCGCCAAACGCCTGCGGCTCGCGCGCGAGCGCCCGATCGAGCAGCTGCTGCCAGCTCTCGATCCCGTCGGCGAGCCGGACCGTGAGTCGATCCGGTACGACGCGGTAGTAAAAGCCGGCGTCTTCCTGGAAGAGCGCCCCTTCGATCCGGACGAGCCGCTGTGGAGAAGCGGGGTCCCACCGCTCGAGCGTCTCGACCTGACCCGAAACGGCCCCGACGGCGATGCGCATCGCTCCGCCCGGGCCCTGATCGACGGCGGCCACGGCCCAGGGCGTTAAGCACACGGCGATCGACAAACAACACGACATGGCACGATAACGGTGCGGAACCACGAGACCTCCGAGCAGCCCCCTCAGTGGGCACCCCGTCATATACGAGGAGAAGGGCCCCCCGAGCAACCGCCGCCTTTCGAGCGCCTTCGCCGCTCGCCCGCGACGCGGCGACGAGAAGGATCGGACCCGCCCTCGCGGCGCCCGATGGCTGTCGCGTGACGCCGGAAATCGTCTCTTCACCAGACTCAACCCGACCGATCTCCGAAGTAAGCCGAGGTGCTCTGCACCTGCACCGCACCCCCGAGCGGCGCTCATGCCGCACGAGCGGGCTCACGGGCTCTCGTCATACGCCCCACTCCGCGTACTCTGACTCCGGTGTCACCCCCCTGTCTGGCGTCCCACGGAAAAGACCATGCGCAGCGCATCGATCTTGCTCGTGCTGTTGACGCCGATCCTCGTTTTCTCAGCGCCCGGGCAGGCTTTCGCCATGGTCTCCGCGGACGAGGCCCGGCACAGGGCACAGGAGCTGATCGACGACATCGCCGCTTACTCCGAGCGTCACCCGCAGGCCCCAGCGGCGCGGCTCGATTGGCTCGGCGCGTCGGCAGGGTCTCCCGTGCTCGTTCACGGCTACACCGATGGTGTGGCCCACTACTACCTCGTCGCCGTCGAAACCGACGACGAGCAGATCGTCTCTTCGATCGCGATCGATGCGATAACGGGCCGGTGGCAACAGTACACATCCTTCGTCGCGCGGCGGTCACTACTCGCCGTCGGCCGGTCCGAAGCGCGGGCGCGACTCAAACGAGAGTTCGGGCTCATCGTCGAGCTGGACGCCGTGCAGCTCTCCATGCTGCCGAACAAGACTCTCTACTGGCACTGCAGGATCACGGGCGCGGATGTCACGCAGGAGTACTTCGTCAACGCCAACGATCCCGCGGACATCCACACGCACGCTGACATACACGAGGCGGGACTGACCCGTGCGATCCACACTTCTGAGATGCCCCTCGACGATCTTCATTTCAGTGATCGAGTCTCTCCGGCGACCGATTTCCCGGCCAGTCACGAGATCACCGATG
>CP070706.1:1026913-1029711 GCA_020350085.1 Acidobacteriota bacterium | reverse complement strand
CTCGAAGTGCTCGACCCCGAGCAAAACGAGGCTTTCCTCGATCATTATCTCGATGTCGAGTTCGATCTCAGCAGCGTGTTCTTCATCGCGACGGCGAACGTGATGCACACGATTCCCGCACCGCTTCGCGACCGGCTCGAGATCATTCGCATCGCCGGCTACACGGTGCCGGAAAAGCTCGCCATCGCTCGTCGTTACCTGATCAGCAAACAGCTCAAAGCCCACGGGCTGGCGCGTCGCCGCGTCGAGTTCGCCGATCCGACGCTGTTGACGATCGTCGAGCGCTACACGCGAGAGGCCGGCGTGCGTCAGCTCGAGCGTGAGATCGCACGTGTGTGCCGCAAGATCGCGCGCGCGTACGTGGAGCGGGAGTGGCGGGGAGAGTTCGTGCTCGGCGACGAGAAGCTCACCGAGCTGCTCGGCCCACCGCGCTTTAGAGGACCGGGGAACACTCGCGGTGACGAGGTCGGCGTCGCCATCGGCCTGGCCTGGACGCCAGTCGGAGGCGAGCTGCTGGTTCCCGAGACGTCCGCGGTTGCGGGGCGGGGTCGGCTGGAAGTCACGGGACAAGTGGGCGACGTGATGAGAGAATCCGCCCGAGCGGCACTGACGTACGTGCGCTCCCGTGCCGCCGAGCTGGGGATCGAGCCTGGCTTCTACCGCCGCTACGACCTGCACATCCACGTCCCCGAGGGAGCGATACCCAAAGATGGCCCCTCGGCCGGAGTGGCACTGGCTGTCGGTTTGGTCTCGCTGCTGGCCAACATCCCGGCACGTGGCGACGTCGCGATGACGGGAGAGATCACGCTGAGAGGCCGAGTGCTGCCGGTCGGCGGAATCAAAGAGAAAGTGCTGGCGGCGCACCGCTCGGGGATCAAAACGGTGATCCTCCCGCTGGAGAACGAGAAGGACCTGGTTGACATTCCCGAGGAGGTCGCGTCCGCGATCGAAATCGTGCTGGTCGAGCACCTCGATGATGTCCTGCCGCGCGCCCTGCACCGCGCGCCCTCGTCGCTGGCGCTGTTTGGCGAAGCGCAGGACGGAGATTCGACGCGACCACACTAGCCCGGATCATTGATGAATCATCCGGGCCAACCTATGCCCGCCTGGAAGCGAGACGACAGGATCCAGGTCGCTACTGATGCTGGTACCCGTTTGCGATGCCATGAGAACGCGCTTCAACAAACGCTTCAGGCCGAGACACGTCGAGCTGACGCATGTTGCCACCCGACCCGGCGCCTTTCCGCGCGACGGTCGGCCGGAGATCGCCATCATGGGGCGATCGAATGTTGGCAAGTCCAGCTTGCTGAATCGACTGCTGGGGCGTACAGCAATGGCGCGCGTGAGCAAGACTCCGGGACGCACGCGGCAGATCCACTTCTACCAAGTCGACGCCGCTTACTATCTCGTCGATTTGCCCGGGTTCGGCTACGCCCGCGTTTCCGAGCGGATGCGACGCGAGTGGGCCCGGCTCGTCGAGTCCTACCTCGGGCGTGAGGAGACCCTACGGATGGCCATACACCTGGTGGACGCCCGGCACGAGCCGACCCCGCTCGACGTGATGCTCCAAGACTCACTCGCGGCGCACGGTGTCGCGTTCATCGTCGCGCTGACCAAGGCGGACAAGCTGTCGGGCTCCGAGATCCCCCGTGCGGTGAGCCGGGCGCGCCGAGCACTGGAACTTCCCGCGGACGCGCCGGTGATCGTGACCTCTGCTCGAACGGGCCGAGGGGTGGCGGAGCTGATGCACAGTGTCAGAGCGGCCGCTGCCATCAGAAACGAGGTGTAGCGATGGACCTGCACGAACTCAAGGAAATGGGAATCGGTCGGCTGGCCGAGATGGCCCGCTCGCTCCAGATCGAAGGCGTCTACCGTTTCCGTCGCCAAGAGCTCGTTCACAAGGTTCTCTCCGAGCGGATCAGACGCAGAGAGCCGGTCCGCGCTCGCGGCGTTCTCGATCAGCTTCCCGAGGGCTACGGCTTCCTGCGTTCGCCGGAGCATTCGTATCTGCCAGGCCCGGACGACATCTACGTCTCACCCGGCCTGATTCGGCGCCACAAGCTGATGACCGGGGACCTCGTCGCCGGGCCGCTCAGGCCGCCGCGGCGTGGAGAGAAGTACTTCGCTCTGCACGCGGTCGAGCAGCTCCAGGACGAGCTGGTGGATTCCGCCAACCGCAAGCTCACGTTCGAGCAGCTCACGCCGTGGCATCCGGACGCACTGCTGCGGATGGAGACGACACCTGACAATCTCACGGGCCGCGTCATCGACCTGCTCGCGCCGATCGGCAAGGGTCAGCGCGGGCTGATCGTCGCGCCTCCTCGAACCGGAAAGACGATGTTCTTGCAGGCGATCGCGCATGCGATCGCCGAGAACCACCCGGATACGACGCTGATCGTACTGCTGATCGACGAGCGGCCCGAGGAGGTCACCGATATGCAGCGCACGGTCAAGGGCGAGGTCGTCGCTTCCACCTTCGACGAGCCCGCGTCGCGACACGTGCAGGTCGCCGAGATCGTGCTCGAGCACGCCAAGCGGACGGTGGAGTTCGGCAAGGACGTGGTCATCCTGCTCGATTCGATCACGCGACTCGCCCGCGCCTACAATGCCGTGCAGCCGACCAGCGGCAAGATCCTCTCTGGCGGCATCGACGCCGCCGCGTTATCGCGGCCGAAGAAGTTCTTCGGCACGGCACGCAAGGTCGAGGAGGGAGGCTCGCTGACGATTCTGGCGACGGCGCTGATCGACACCGGCTCGCGCATGGACGAGGTGATCTACGAGGAGTTCAAAGGCACGGG
>CP070706.1:1012821-1026813 GCA_020350085.1 Acidobacteriota bacterium | reverse complement strand
GCTCACGGGCCAAGCGACCCAGGGCAAGCTCGGACCGGACGGCCGATACACGATCAACGGCCTGACCCCGGGTGAGCAGTACGTCGTGTACATCGAGCAGATCTACACCGGCGGGTACTCGCCGTCGCCGTCCCGCCTGGTCTCTGTCGCCGAGTACTGGAACGTGGGCGAAGATAGCAATCACGCCGCAGACGACCCGTGCGACGCAACGCCGATCTTGGCCGAGGCCGGCGTGGCCAAGACGGCCGACTTCATCTTCAACGGCTACCTCAAGGGGATCGACTACACGCCGATCGGTCCGTTCTTCCTGACCGATCTCGCAAAGAACGGTGCGTCGTCGCTCGGCTCCGCCGGCACGACACCGTTTATCTGGGACGAGAAGAAGGGTATCTCGGTGATTCCGGACGCCACGATCACGGGCGGCGCCATGAACCGCAACGGCACCGTCGTCGCGATCGAGTCCGACCATGACGGCAACGGCATCGGCGGCTCGGGGCTTTGGACTGAAGCGCATGGATTTAGGCCGTTCGGCTTCCTCGGAGAGACCGAGTGCGGCGGATCCGGTTCCGCAGGCGTCAACAGCAGTAGTGCTTGGGCCATGAGCGACGATGCCAGCGTGGTCGTTGGAATCGGGTACTGGGACCGCGACGGGGACGGGTTCTGTCAACGTCAGCGGCTGAACCCGCCCGAGATCAACGGCTACGTCTGGACCAAGAAGGACGGCATGCAGACGCTCCCGATCGACGGTTACAGCCGCACGCCGGCCTTCATCCGGGCCCACGGCATCTCTGGCAACGGCCGCGTCATTCTCGGCACGGACGGCAACCGCTACGCGCTCGCATGGATCGACGGGCAGTTCGTTGATCTCAGCTCGATGTATCCCGGGGCGCGGGATGTCTACGCGGCGAGCTACGACGGTACCCGCGTGGCGATCGGCACGAGCTCCGAGGTTGTTCTGTGGAACCCGACGATCGAGGGTGACGACGCGTTCAGCCCAATCGGCGGCCTGACGTGGTGCGTCGATCTCGACTACACCGACTTCTTCGGCCGCAACTACTGCGAGCTGTTCGGCCCCGAATGGGTCCAGCAGCGGTTCGGCCCGATCCCTGTGCTGCCGACCGACATGACCGACGACGGCAAGATCATCATCGGCCGCGCCGGCTCGTTCTTCACCGGCTTCGTCGGCGCGATCTGGATGGAGCCGGTCGGCTGGATGAACCTCAGGGACTTCTACCTCAAGCAGGGCGTCGCCGAAGCGCAGGACCTGCCGATGGACAACCCGATCTCGATTAGCGCCTCGGGCAGCGAGATCGTGGGCGGCCTCGCCGGAGCGACCTACACTTGGCTCGTCAACATGGATCAGGTCTTCGTCTGCTGGAACGGCAACAGCGTCCAGACCGGCTTCCCGAACGGCCTGTTCGACATGCTCGAGAAGGGCGCCACGTTCGGCCGTTGCGAGCACCTCTCGCCTGAAGAGCCAATTGCTCCGAGCGAAGACGTCTTGGCGCCCCAGGCCGATGCGAATTTCAACGTCAACTTGGGGTCGTCCTTTTGACGTCGACACGATGATCGAGTCAAGCTGACCAAGGGGCCCTTCGGGGCAACTCTATTGTCGTCATCGAGGAGGCGGGGGTAACCCCGCCTTCTCTTCTTCTTCAGAAAATGTGCCGCGGTCCGTCGCGTTCTCGACGAACGCCGTCTAAAACGCCGCGGACAGGAACTGACGCCGAAACCTCTCCTCCGTGCACTCGGCAGCAATCCGAAGCCGCGAACGAAACGGCGGGGTCGAGCCCTGCAAAGGCCGGGGCCAGGCCTCGCGGGCGGTGAGCCACACGCTCCAGCGACACCGTCAAAAGATCTTTCTCGCTCCTCGTCCATCGCTTCTTCTCCTCCGGCGGAACCGCCGCGAAACGGCCCAAGAAGCGTTTTTGCTCTACCTGTTTATCACCGAAACATGGGATGATCTTCGGAAAGGGCAACACGCTCGTCGAGAATCTGAAGGAGTGGGCCTTCGCCCAGCGTGCGGCGCCAGAAAGGGGGCTGCGCAAGGCCTTCGACTCCATGCTCAGCCTGTGGCCAGGGCTCACGATGTTTCTCGACGAGCCGTGCCTTCCGATCGACAAGGATCATGTCGACCGTAAGCTCAGAGGTGTGGTCCTCGGCAGAAAGAATCACTACGGCTCGCGCTCGCGACGCGGCACTGATGTCGCAGCGCTGTTCTACAGCCTCATCGACACGGTCCGCCTGCACGGCATCGACCCTCGTCACGACCTGCGCGAGACGGCGCTCGCGGGCTTGCGGCGTCCTGCGGAGATCCTCTGGCCCGTGACGTGCGGAAGCCCGTGCACTCGCGCCATTTCTTCGCGGCGGGCTAGGGCGAGTGCTTACGGTCCAGCGGCCCGAAGCGACATTCCTCTTCGACGTGACCGCCAAGCGCCACGATCGACACAAGTGGATCATCGTCACGTCCAACAAGAGCTGGCGCGCTCGGGGCGAGATCCTTCTGGATCACGTCATGACCGCGGCGATCCTCGACCGGCTGCTCCACCGCTCGGTCACGCTCGATATCCAGGGCGAAAGCTACAGGCTACGCCAGCACCGCCGGCCGGGCTTGATGCTCAAAACTCGGGAGAAGACAAGGAGGTGAGCCAGCGAGGACACCGTGGCGACGACCGATGAAAGTGTCAAATCTCAACCGGCGTTTCTGTCCAAAACGAAAACGGCGTTGACACCGGCTCTCGAACTCCTTGGCCGAACCGTGAGGCCGGTGCACGCGCCCGCGAGGAATCAGCAGCCGCTTCGTTCCAGCTTCAGTCGTCATCGAGCGCTCCTCGGTGCCGTTGCGCGAGCCCCGTCTCGTGGTTTTCCTCGCCGCTTTCACTGCACCCAACGCGTCCGTCAGCTCCTCCTCCACTGCTGCCTCGATGGCCGTCCGGATGCGGCTTCGAAGGAGTTCCTCGAGGTTGCGACTGAACGCCGCCATCTCGACCTCGGGCGTGGTACCGTTCTTCATGGCGAAACCCTCCTCGCCCATGGTGGGCGATCTGCTTCGCTAGCAGGAGGTCACGCCGCTTTCCCTCTTTTCACGGAAATCGGGACAGACTCGATCGGAGGGCATTGGCTTTATGACGAACGCAAGAAGTGTGCTTTTGCCGATGATCCTGATCCTGCTCATGTTGCCGCTGGCCATGGCAGCGGGAGACGATGCGGTGCTCGCCCGGATCGGCCAGAAAAGCTTCACGGTTGCAGATTTCAACCGCTGGGTGACTTACAATCCGGAAGCCGGCCGCGAGGCTGTCCAGAAAGACAATAAGCGAAAGGCCAACATGCTGAACCAGATCATCACCGGGATGGTGGTGGCGGATATCGCCCGGAAAGAAAGCTTTGATCGACGACCCGACGTTCGGGAAAAGACCGAGCACCTCGTAAACAACTTCCTGTCCCTCGAGTACCTGGATAAGGTCGTGGCAGCGGAGGTCAAAGCCTCGGACGACGATATCCGTCGCTACTACGAAGGAAACCTGGATCAGTTCCTGGAGAAGGAGGCGGTAAAGGCAAGCCACATTCTCATCAGCGTGTCCCGCGACGCTTCGGATGCCGACAAGGCCGCCGCCCGTCAGACAACCGCCGAGTTACTTGAACGGATACGCGGGGGCGAAAGCTTCGAGAAGCTGGCCTCCGTATACTCCGCTGATCCGGGCAGCAGGGGGCAGGGCGGCAGCCTGGGTTGGTTCGGCCACGGCCGCATGGTTGCGGAATGTGATGAGGTAGTGTTCAGCTTGAAGCCGGGCGAGATCAGCGACATCGTGGAGACGAAGTTCGGATATCACATCATCCGTCTGGACGAGCGTCGCGAGGCCGCTCCCAAGCCTCTGGAGGCAGTCCGCAGCACCATCGAGGAGCGCGTCACCCGTATGCAGAGAGTGGACGCCGTGGACGCCTTCGTCAAGAACGCCATGAAGGAGGCCGGGGCTGAAATCGATCTCGAGGTGCTGGTGGGTAGCGACCCTCACTTCGCAACACAGTAGGCAGGTGAAGATATTCAATCCCTCTACGTTCGCCTGCGAAGAAAAAGGGGTGGAGCCCGGAGGCTCCGCCCCTTCCCGATGCCCCCGGCGGGAACATCCGCCGGCTTCGTGTTACGAAAGATTATTTGATCACCTTCTCATCCATTTTGCCGAACTGCACGGGCTGTCCGAAGTTCTTGCCCGCCCAGATATCGTAAAGAATCGTGCCCCACGTCTCGTAGCCACAGAATGCGGTTGAGCCATCTCGCGGATTGCGATCCGTGCACGGTGCATTTCGCGCCCGTCCGCCCGCGTGCAGCATCTTCTCCTTATCGAGGTGCTCGAGGTACTCCATGAAGTGCTCGTTGAAGGTCTGATACATCACCTTTGCCGTAACAGTGATGTCGCCCTCGGCCTGGCTCGTGTCAAAGGTGAACGTCGTGTCGTCGTAATTGATGGGCCTTCCCCGGTCATCAAGGTAGCGTCCGTAATCGGGGTTGCCATTGTCCACGACAAAGGCACCATCCGCCGCATAGGCCTCGGGAATCCATCCCCTGGGAGGAATGCGGTTGTCCTTTTCAACGTAGTTCAGGAGCACGAAGTGAAACTCCTTGTCGAAATGACTCATGCTGCAGTCTGCTTCCCATGCCAGGCTCCCGTCAAAGGGGTCGCCGGTCGTGTAATCGAGAATGTTCCAGTTGTCGCAACCATTCTGATCCGGCAGGGTGAACGGGTCGTAATTCTTGGCCAATGACACGTGTTCGTAGACCTTGATGGACTCGCTGCGCGCCACCAGTTCTCCATTCACGATATCGAAATAGCGGTACAGGCCCTTCACGTCCCCGATGTCATCCCAGATGCCGCTTTCATAGATGACGTTTCCCGCCTCGTCCACGGCCTTCAGGTTAACCCACATCTGGCGACCTTCGGCGAATCCCGTCGGAATCTTGTGACCGGCGTTGTTTGTGATTCGGACGGTCACTGTAGCCGTGCCCTTCTTTAGGCGGGCGTCCTCGATATCCACCTCTGCGCCGTCGCTCGGGTGGGCGACGAGGTCACGGCTCCTCTGGGCTGCCGCGTAGTAGGCGTCACCGCGATCAGAGCTGAAGTCATAGTGCGCATTGTAGTAGTAGGGGGCCTCCTTCCACTTCCGGTCCACCTCGCCCCATAGTTCGTCCAGTCCCTCGAGCAGCCAGGTCTGGGCGCCCTGGAACACCATGGGCTCGTGGCAGCGCTCGCAATGGCCCCCGCCCGAACCGCCACCCGGTCCGTGGTCACTCCAGTACCACTCGGTAAAGGTCCGCTCGATGGGGTGCGGATAGTCGGTCGTAGTACCCGAGGTCAGGGCGGTGTTCTGTTCCTTGATGAGCGGATTTGTCACATCATGACAGGTCCCGCATAGGAATGGGTCCTTCTGGAAATCCGACGTGGGCCGGATCTGCGCGTTGCTCCAGTAGGGGTCCTGCTGAATCATGAAGTACCCCCCGATGCCTCTCGATATCGTTGATCCGTCATAGAGGGAGGTGCGCTTGTAATTGTCGTTCTGCCGGTGACAGTACATGCACTGGATCCCCTCCATGCCCGCCTCGGAGTCCGGCGCCTGGATGTCCGTGAACATATGCTCCTCGGGCACCAGCAGCTCCGGATCGCCCGGCCAGCCCGGGTACTCCCGGAAGGCGGCGCCCCAGAACTGTCCTCGCAGATAGGGGGCATGGGACGTGGGCGGCTCCGACCGTCCCTCGAGCCAGTCTCCTGTAAAGTGGCAGCGAAGGCAGAGGTCCGCAGCAACCGGAAGCCGGTCCTCGGGTTGAAGCACATAGGGATACTTGCTGAGATCCACGTGGATGACCGGGTCGAGTCCGTCGACTTCGTCGACGTATAGCCCGATGTAATTCAGGGCGGCCACAGGCGGGAGCTTTCCGGAGGTTCCGGGGTCCCCCAGCAGGCTCCAGAGTTTCTCCTGGGCCGACGCGCACGGCTCATCGTTCGTTGGCTCCCTGAGGCCGTCCGGGTAGCAGGCCAGCGCCGCCGCGTTCAGCAGGTTGATCTGGTCGCGGTTCACCGTGGAAAGCATGGCAAAGAACGCCGGATCCCGGGCGCCGTTTCCCATCGCCATGCCCTTCCAGGTCTCGAAATAACGGGCCTGACTTCCCTGACCGTCATCGGGATTGCCGAGATAGTAGAAAGGGGTCCAGATCCCTCCGTCTATCGGGCAGAGGTCCTGCCCATGGTCGTTATATACCGGCCCTTCCGAACAATCGTTCAGCGGATCATCGGGTCCACCAAGGCCACGAGGCTGGGTGGAATCAGAACTCGTGACGTTCTTTGCTCCAAATGCCACGCCCGGAAACGCCAAAAGGGCCATCGCGGTGAACAACACAAACAATAAACGGCTTCTCATCTGCCACCTCTTTTCTCTTCTCCATGCCGTCGCTTCTGTCAACAATCCATCTGCTCTGTGGAGAGCATTCCTGGCGTGCGAAGACGCCGTCTTTCAATACTCCCTCCTCTCTCTTCCCCAAGAACTTCCTTCCAGACAGGAAGGTCCGTCTCTCTTGACCTGCAAATTAAGACGAATGGAATCGACCACGACCTTCCCCTCCAGACTGGACGGCATTCCATCCGGAGGCCCTGAACTGGGTCCACCTGCAAATCGCGCGCATCCTCGAATTGAAATGGTACGGCGTAGAGGCAGTCGCTTGTAGGAGTTCCATGAAACCGGGGTAATGGCGACACGCTCGCAGTAACACCGCAAGCGGTACGCGAACGCTTTGCGGGCCGTAACCGGGAGGGAACCATTGTGTCGCGGTTTCCCGAAGGCCGCCGGAGTCGAACCCGCCGCCCTTAACCCCAAGACTCCCCGACGACGGTGCCCGGCTCTGCTCGGTGCTTACGCCGTCACGGCCTGCCTTTGCGCCGCGTCGCGGCCCTCTCGCTCGTCGACGAATGCCAGAAGGACCAGACCAACCACGAACATCACCAGCACGATCGACACGCCCGCGCGTTGCGAGCCGAAGGCCTCGGTCAGGATGCCCAGAGACAGCGGGCCGGCGAACGCCGTCAGCTTCCCCGAGAACGCGAAGAAACCGACGAACTCGTTTTCGGCCTCGGCCGGGACGAAGCGGCCCATCAGCGAGCGACTGGCCGACTGGTTCGGTCCGACGAAGATGCCGATGATCACGCCGGCGGCCCACAGCCAGGGCTTCGTCGGCGCGACGACGGCCATCAGCGTGGCCACGATCAGGCCGATCAGCGTGACGACGATCGTGCGCTTACCGCCCAGAACGTCGTCGAGATAGCCGAACACGAACGCGCCGAGGCCCGCAGCGACGTTGAGCACGATGCCGAAGATCATGACCTCTTGGAGCGTGAAGCCGAACGTTTCGGCGGCATAGATTCCGCCGAAAGCGAAGATCGTCACCAGTCCATCGTTGTAGACCAGCCGCGCGATCAGAAAGCGCACTATCTGACGATAGCGGCGCACGTGCGTGATCGTTTCTCGCAGCTGCACGATCGTCTCGCGAACGATCTTTCCCCGTCTGGAGACTTGGGACTTGTCCTCGCTGACGAACGCGAACAGCGGCAGACTGAACACGATGAACCAGACAGCGACCAGCAGGTTCGTCGCGCGCACGTTCTCGCCGGCAGTCTTCGAAAAGCCGAAGACCGGTGTTTCCGGTTGCACGAGCAGCACCAACGCCAGCACCAGCGCGGCGAGCCCACCTACGTAGCCGAGACCCCAGCCGTAGCCGGACACGCGGCCGATCTTGTCCGGCGGTGCGATGTCGGGCAGGAATGCGTTGTAGAACACGCCGCCGATCTCGAAGGCGATGTTGGCGATCACGAACACGATCAGCGCCGCCGCGGCCTGGCCGGGCTCGATGAAATACAGGCCGATCGTCGCCGCGATCGCGACGCTCGTGGCGAGAGCCAGCATCCGCTTGCGGTATCCTCCGCGGTCCGCGAGCGCACCCAACACAGGTGACAAGAACGCCACGACGAGCGCCGTGACCGTCACGCCGCGCGACCACAACGCCGTGCCGCGGATCGGATCCGAAGCGATCGCTTGAGTGAAGTAGGTCGCGTAGATGAACGTCACGACGAGCGTCGTGAACGGCGAGTTGGCGAAATCGTACAGCGCCCAGGACCAGACGGTCCGCTGCTGATAGTGGCCGGGGTCTCGCATTCACCCTCCACAACGTTGGTTCGTGGCCAACGCGCCATGCTCGGGGCAACGCCGCTCGAAAGCAAGAGCCCGCCCGCACAGCGCGGCGGGAGGCTCCCCCGGACTCCCCGGCAAACGAACATTACAATGGACCACATGTGGAACCTGACTCGACGCGGCTGGCTGGCGCTCGCGATCGTGAACGCGGTCGCGCTCGTCGCTGGCATCGTCACCGGCGTGGCGCTGACCCGCGATCTGCCGGGCATCGAGAACCTCAACGAGAATCTGACCCTCAGCAGCCTGTCGCGCGTCACGGTGCTCAACGATCGTCACGGGCAGTCACTGCACTCGTTCGCCGAGCACCGCCGCGTACTCGTCACGCTGGATGAGATCAGCCCGCACTACGTCCGAGCGCTGCTCGCCACGGAGGATCCGCGCTTTTACGAGCACTTCGGCGTGGATCCTCGCGCCGTCGTGCGCGCCACGTGGGCCACGGTGCGCACGCTGGACTTCGGCGTCGAGGGGGCCAGCACGCTGACGATGCAGCTCGCACGCCAGCAGTTTCTGAGCCGGCGTAAGGCGCTCGTCAGAAAGATCAAGGAAGCGATTCTCGCCACCCACATCGAGCGTCATTACTCGAAGGAAGAGATCCTCACCTTCTACTGCAACAGCATCTATCTCGGCCATGGCCGCTACGGCGTCGAAGCCGCGGCGCGGTTCTACTTCGGCAAGCCCGCAAAGGACCTGACGCTTCCGGAGGCGGCGCTGCTCGCCGGCATCGCACAGGTCCCCGAAGACCTGACGCCGGTGCGCCATCCCGAGCGGGCCCTCCGGCGGCGTAATCACGTGCTCGCGCGCATGGTGGCCGAGGGCGTGCTGCCCGCCGAAGCCGCCCGCGCGGCGAGCGAAGAGCCGATCGTGCTGACGGAGAGGATCTCCTCGCGCGAGCGCGGCCTGTACTTCGTCGAGCAGGTCCGGCGCTGGCTCGTCGCGCAGTACGGCCAAACGGCGGTCTACCGCGACGGCCTCGAAGTGCAAACGACGATCGATCAGGACATGCAGCGCGCTGCCGAGCGCGCCGTCGCGTGGGGCCTCGACGAGTACGGCCGGCGCTACAAGCAGTTGCCGGCGGGCGAGCCGCTCCCCGAGGACACGACGGCCGCCGACTACGTCGATGCCGCGTGGAGCGAGCCGGCGCGCGTCGATGACGTGCTGCCCGCCGTCGTCATCGATGTGACCGCCCAGCGTGCGCTGGTGAGGGTGACTGGCGCCGAGTTGGAACTCGGCCGCGAGCAGATCGAGTGGACCGGCGTGCGCGCAGCAGACAAGCTGCTGCGCCCGAACACCCTGGTCCCCATCCGAGTGCTCGAGGTTGACGAGACGGGCGCCGTGACGCGCGCCGAGCTGGCGTCCGAGCCGAACCCGGAGGCAGCGCTGATCGCGATGGACGCCAACACGGGCGATGTGCTGGCGCTCGTGGGCGGCAAGGATTTCCGCGCCAGCGAGTTCAATCGTGCGATGCAGGCGCGGCGTCAGGCTGGCTCGGCGTTCAAGCCGTTCGTCTATGCTGCCGCGTTCGAGCAAGGTTTCTTGCCGACTCAGCGGATCTACGACGCACCGTTCGCGGTGCCCGCGCTCGCCGGCGAGAACCCCTACCAGCCCGAAAACTTCGAGCGCGACTATGAGGGGTACGTTACGCTGCGACACGCGCTGGAACACTCGCGGAACATCCCCACCGTACGCTTGCTGGATACGCTCGGCTATCGCCCGGCCATCGAGCTGGCGCGCCGGCTCGGGATCGCCAGTGCGCTCCGCCCCTACCCTTCTGCCGCGCTCGGGTCGTTCGAGGTCCGCCTCGTCGATCTCGTCGCCGCCTACGGCGCGTTCGTCAACGGCGGCGTGCTCGTCGAACCGCAGCTCGTGCGCAGCGTGCGTGACGCGCAGCGCCAGTCGCTGTGGGAGTCGAACCCGACGGCCAAAGAAGTCCTCTCGCCAGAGATCGCGGCGCAGATGGCCTCTCTGCTCGAGGGCGTCGTGCTGCGCGGCACCGGTCGCGCGGCGCGCGTGCTCGGCCGGCCCGTGGGCGGAAAGACCGGCACGACCGACGATTACACCGATGCCTGGTTCATCGGCTTCACACCCTCGATGGCGGTCGGTGTGTGGGTCGGACACGATCTGCGCGAGACGCTCGGCAAACGCGAGACCGGAGCGCGGGCGGCGTTGCCGATCTGGATCCGGTTCTTGCAGGAAGCTCTCGCCGGCCAGCCGATCGAGGAGTTCATCCGTCCACCCGGGGTGCGCCGCACGCTGATCGACCAGCGCACCGGACTGGCGGCTCGTTCCGAGATCAGCTGCGCGCCGCTCGCTTTGGAATCGGTGCCGCTCGGTCGCGAGAACCTGGACCGCTGCTCACCACGCGAGCACCTGCGCGCACGGCTTCCCTACCCGCTTCAGGCGTTCCCGATCCGCTCTGACGGCGCGCTGGTCGTGCCGCCTGCCGAGGTCGCGCGTTGGGTCAGCCTCGCCCCGGAAAAGCTGCAAGTCATCGGTGGCGGGCGCGGGCTGCGGTTTCGATGGAACGAGAAGATGAGCGGCGCCGTCGCCCTCGCATGGGGCGCGGCCGAGTGGTCCGAGTACCTCAGCCGGCTGCCTCTGGCGATGACCGAGGCGCAGCTGCGAGCAGAAGAACGCGACGACGTGCTCGACGAACTGCGTGATCAGAAAGCCGTCGATCCGGAAGCGCCTGAGCCCGACGAGGCGCTACCGGCACGGCTGCGCACCGGCGTCGACGGCTGGCCGGTCGAGGTGTTGGAGCCGAATCGGTCGCGAACGGTGCGCCCCCTGACGACGCCGGTCGATCCGTAAGTCGGCCATCAGATCTCTTCGCCCTCGCCTTGCCTGGCGACCATCCACTCGACGAGGTCGATCTTGGTCACGATCGAGGTCGGTCGGTGATGCGCGTCGACGAGCACGGCGCAATCGGACTGCAGGAGAACATCCTGCAACGCGTCGATCGGAGACGTCTGCTCCACCGTCGGCACGGAGCGCTTCATCATGCCGGCCACGCTCGCGCCACCGGTCGTCTGGCCGGAGGAAAGGAACTCGAGCAGGCTCTCTTCGGTCAACAGCCCGACCAGCCGACCGTCTTGCACCACCGGGATCTGCGAGATGCCGGTCCGACGCATCAGCTCGATCGCACTGTGCGGTGTGTCCGAAGGACCGATCGTGACCAGCTGCTGAGCCGGCCGCGCGGCAGCCAGGTCACCGACGGTGCCGTGCTGCGCTTCGGCCCGCAGGAACCGGTTGTCGCGCATCCACTTGTCGTCGACGAACTTGGTCATGTAGTTGCGCACGCCGTCGGGAAGGACGACGACGCAGTTCTGGCTCGGACCGAGACGCCGGGCTTCTTTGAGTGCCGCGTAGAGCACCGAACCGCTCGAGCCTCCGCAAAGCAGTCCCTCTTCGCGTATCAACCGCCGCGCCAGCAGAAAAGACGCACGATCGGTGGTCTTGACCCACACGTCGACCAGCTTCCCATCGAGTACGTCCGGGATGAAGTCGTAGCCGATGCCCTCGACTTTGTACGGTGCGACGTAATCGCCGCCAGCCAGAATGGAGCCGACCGGGTCGGCGCCGACGATGAGGCAGCTCGGCCGCTCCTGCTTGATCCGTCGCGCGACGCCACTGATAGTTCCCCCCGTGCCCGCACCGACGACCACCATGTCCACGTCGCCGTCGAGATCGTCGAGGATTTCCTGGGCGGTGTCGTCAAAGTGGACGTCTGGGTTCGACGGATTCGCATACTGATCGAGGATGTGCGCGTTAGGGAGCTCATCGCGCAGCCGGCGCGCGACGCTGATGTGACTCTCCGGCGAGTCCCACGCCGCCTCGGTCGGCGTTCGAACGATCTCCGCCCCGAGCGCCTCCAGCACGACCTGCTTCTCGCGGCTCATTTTCTCCGGCATCGTGATGACGACGCGGTAACCGCGCACGGCCCCCGCGAGCGCGAGGCCGATGCCCGTGTTGCCGCTCGTCGGCTCGATCAGCGTGTCGCCGGGCTTGATGCGGCCCTGCTTCTCGGCGTCGAGCACCATCCGGTAACCGATGCGGTCCTTGACCGAACCGCCCGGATTGAGAAACTCGCACTTCGCGAACAGCCGGCACCGCAGCTGGGCGCCCACACGGCGGAGTTGCACGAGCGGGGTCTTACCGATCACATCCAGGATGTTGTCGTAGATCATCACTGTCCTGCCTTTGGCTTGCTCCCATCGAACGCGACGCTCACTCAACGCGCCAGGGCCTTTCTTTTCCACTCCAGCTCGTCGAGACTGATCTGGAGCGCCGCAGCGAGCGCACCCGCGTCGGGAACGCGACCGCGCGCTCGTGCCTCGAGAATGTAGCGGCTGACCAGCGCGACCGGCTTCCACCCCGAGGCGGCCACGAGAGTGTCCGCCGCCCACGACTCGGCCCCGATCCTCGGCGTGAACAGATCGGAAAGCACGAGGTCCGGCTGCGGATAGCCGCGCGTCTCGAGCGCTTCGGCGATCGCCTCGAGACGGGGCTCGGTCCCGTCGGCGCTCCATACCGGTGCGATCACGACGAGGCAGCGACGCCAGGACTCCTTGGCCGCTGGCAGCGGCCAATCGCCGACCAGTTCCACTTCGAGACCGAGGGCGATCGCGAGCCGCTCGCGCACGGCTCGAGCCAGCGCGGAGCCCCCCGGAAGATCGACGATCACCGGCGGCGCGCCGCTCGCGTCCGCCAGGCTCGCCCACGCTTCGAAGGGCAGCTCGTGTCCCGAGAGTTCGACCATCGCCAGGTCGGCCGCCGTGGCGATCGCCGACGGATACAGCTCGCCGCTGCGCGAGCGCGCCGAGCGGTGCATGATCTGAAGCACAGGGCCCGTCGCCGGAGCGGAAGTTGCGCGGTCGGTCCGCGGATCGTCGTGCGCGAGCCCTCCCCCGATGCCGCGGCAGCCGTGCGCTGCGGGCAGAGCCGAGAGAAAGATCAGAGCGGCCCACGCCGCGCGGGGCGCCGTCACGACGGCTCCCGCGCCGCAGCTGGGATTCGATCGAGACGGCCGACGAGCCGCTCGGCTTCGCGAAGCAGATCCGGCGACCAGCTCGCTCGCCGCACCGCGGCGCCCGCCAGCCGGCCAGCCGCCGCTCGTGCCGCCCGACGAAGCCAGACGCGGTCCACGGCCTGCGTCACCGCGGCGGCGGCGGCCCGTTTCGGGTCCCACCGCGCGGCCAGCTGCTCGAGTTCCGGCGGAGCGGGCTCGAGCGGCATCGCCGCCTGGACCAGGCCGGAGCGCCCCAAACGCGCGACCGCGACCCCGGCGACCTTGATGCCGTCGACCGTGACCTCGTCGCGGTCGACACGCTGAAAGCAGATCTCCTCCCGGCGACGCTCCGGGCCGCCGCCGAGGCTCGCCGCGGCGGCGAGTCCGGCTTCCTGCAGCATCGTCGCGATCAGGCGCGAGACGAAACGCGCTGCGCCGCGCAGCTGCCCGGCTCGCAGCGGTCCGGCCACCGCCAGCGTCACGGCGAGATCTCCCGGCAGGTGCAGCAGCCAACCCCCGCCCGTCGGACGTCGGACCCTATCGATTCCCGCGCCGCGCAGCTCGTCGAGCCGCGCAGGCGCGAGGCGCTGCCCGCGGCCATAGCTCAACGTCGGTCGCAGCCAGCCGTGGACCCGTACGATTCTGGATCCGGCATCCTGCTCGCTGAAACGGCGCGCGAGGATCTCGTCTCGGGACATCGCCCGCCCGCCATCCTCCGGGCCTCCGCTCAGCCACCCGATCCAAGTCATCGCGGCCTC
>CP070706.1:1006038-1012721 GCA_020350085.1 Acidobacteriota bacterium | reverse complement strand
GCATGAAAATCAGCCCTTGGAACGGATTGTACTGAATGTAGGTCAGGTCGTTGCCCTTGTCGTCCGTGACGGACTGGACGCGAAGGACCTGCTTTTTCGACAACGAATCGAACGTGTCCGTACTGGACGGGAAGTGCCACAGGAAAAACTCGACGCGGTCGACGGGCACGTGCGCGCGCACCTCGAACGTGACGTCACCGTCCATCGCTTCGGGGTTCTTCGTCCCCATCTCGACTTCGCCGACCACCGAGGTAATGTCATAGAAGCGAGAGCCTTTGTCCGGTCTCACCTCGAGAGTTCTGAGGTCGATGTCCGAAGCGCGCGTCTCCGCGGAGTAGTAGCGGAACACCGGACCGTAGCCTTTCACGATGAACGACACCTCGCGCGCCTCGAAGTTGTCGTAATCGAGCGCCACCCAATGATCGCCCCGGTCCTTGTAGACCTCGACGCGGTACATCAGGTTACCTTCCTCGGCATCGTAGACGGGGTAGAAGTCGCGGAAGTTGTTCTTGTCGCGGTTCTCGTCGGTCTCCTCGAACTGCTCCTCGATGTGCTCCATCATGTCGCGGTTCATCGCGTCTCTCGTCGACGTGCTGAGCCCGGAGAACAGAGTCTCGAGGAACTTCTCGCAAATGGGCGGCACACAGGAGATCTCCACGCGGGCAGGGGTGAAGATGAAGTCCTTCTTCTCCTCCTCTTTGACCAGCTCGTGCACCGCGTGAAAATCAGCCCCCTCGACCTTCGTATAGTAATCCGCTCCCTCCCTGGGCGGAGCGTACTCGTAGCTCAAGCGCTCGCCCGTGAGGATCAGCATGAACTTCTCGTCACCGCGATAGTCCACCACGAGGCTGCCGGGGCCGCTGCTGACGCCCAGCCCTTCCTCGGAGAACTCGAAGCTGTCGAACGTGTAGTACGTCTCGTCGCCGGGCGCTGGACGGATGAATCCCTCAAGCGTCGTCACCAGCTCCTCGTTGGTGACCTCCCACTCGTCTTCGCCTTTGCTGGCCAGTGTCAGATCGAATCGTTCGCGTTTGACCTCTTTCTCGGTGAAGATCGTATCTTTGTAGAAGGTCACACGATAGGTGCCGTCCTCTTGGGGCCGGTAGTTCTTGGCACACACGCCCCGCAAGTATTGGCGATCCTTTTCGTTCTTCTGCTCCTTGAGGTCTTTGATCTTGGCGTCGATGACGGCATCGAGCGCCTTCTTGACGTCGCGAGGGATCTCCTCGTCTGCCGGCGTTGTCGGAGCGATCGCGGCGACCCCCAAAGCGAGGATCGTCACGAGGACGAGCTGGGTGATTCTCTTTGGCGCGCGCATGGCGTACTCCTCGTTGCTTTGAGCTCGGCTCCGAGCTCAGCGTTGAGCCCGCGGCGATCGGCCGTCGAGCGTCCTCCCGCGGAGACGGCGGCAGGTTCTCGTATGATTCCACGCTGCACTTCAGGTGTCCAGGAAGTAAGACGTCCGAGCCGGGCTTCCCTCCTTGCGGGCCGAGCCCGCCCCGATGCGAGCCCCGTCCGATGAGGCTTGGGGTCCCCACGGCCTGCCCGGCTCTCTGCCGAGGCGCTTTCTTGGGCCTCGCCACGGCCTCGTCGTCACCTGGGCTCGCCTCCTCGCCGCGCAGCGCCGCGCAGGGGGACCACAGCCATGAATAATCTACGCTGCGGTGGTACAGTCTGGTCGCTGATGGACGGTCGCGTGCGGTGACTGTGCAGCGGGCCGCCATCGCCGTGAGGTTTGGCCGATGATCCGGTGTTCGCACATGAGTGAAAAACGGCGGCTTGTCTTGTCTTCGGTAGTGAGGGTCGTCCTCGTCGCACTCGGGGCACTCGGGCCGCTCGGAGTGGCACCGGCGGCCGCTCAAGATCCGGACAGGACGACGGAGCTCGGTAACGTTCCGAGAGAGGATCGAAAGACTGTCGATCCTGAGGGACGCTGCGACGCTCTGACCCTGCTGTTCTATCCCGACACGAAGTGCGAGAAGGCGGCAGAGTCGGAGACCGCATCGGGCATCCAGGATCCGTCGCGTGAAGACCTGATAGCGGCCGCAGCGTACGCTTGGCAGCTGCCTCTGTGGGAGGCCGCTGAAGCGGTGCTTAACGGCGAGGAGCTCGGAATCGGCTCGCCGTGGAAACCCCAGTGGCAGTTCTACCCCGCTGCGGAAGGGGCCACGCTCGCGACGGTCACGATCCCGCTCGACAGGTCGCTCTCCGACGGCGAGCGGGTGGTCGCCATGCTAAGGCGCGATGACAGCGAGGAGGCTTTGGTGCTCGGCAACGAGGACTTCCCGTTCGCCACGCGAAAAACGGCGGCTGGAGTTCTCGCGCAGGCTTCGCGCTCGATCCCGCCGGGCCGCTACGTCGGCGTCGCGGGACTCGCGACCGACGCGGGGGAGTTCACGGCTCATTTCACCGAAAACGCGGTCATTCCTCGGATCGGCTCCGACCAGCTTCGCGTCTCGAATGTCGTGATCGCCGAATCGCTGGAGCAGCTCGATACGAACGTACCACCGGGGCCGTTTCGCGTCGGAGGATTCGAGGTCGTCCCGCGCGCGAGCAGCACCGTTCGGCACGGTGAGAGCCTGCGGATCTTTTACGTCGTGTTGGGCGCTGCCAAAGCAGAAAGCGGCCAGCCCGATGTGGACGTGACCTATCAGCTCTACGCCAAGAACCCGGGCGACTTGGCGGCCGGCTGGCAGAAAGTCGCGAGACCCGTCCAAGCTGAGCATCAGACCGCGCTGGTCAGAGCCTGGGAGCTGCCGATCGTCGCACAGTACCCCGAGACGGACTACAAGCTGGAGATCCAGGTCAAAGACAATCACAGTGGTACGTCAGCGAGCCAGTCCGTGCAGTTCGCGGTCGCCAAACCATGAAGAGCTGACGGCGGGGGCGCCAGCAAGGCGCGCCACCTCACCTGTCGCTCACGATCCGTAGCGCTCGACGATGGTCTCGATGATGGCGCTGGTCGAGATTCCCTCGGCGAGCGGGACGCGGACCACGGCTCCTCCCCAGCGACGCACCTGCTCCGCACCGACGATCGACTCGTCCGGCCAGTCCTCCCCTTTGACCAGCACGTCGGGTCGCAGCGCGAGGATCGTCTCGAGCGGCGTGTCCTCGCCGAACAGCACGACCGCATCGACCAACTCGAGAGCAGCGAGCAACTCCGCCCGCTCGGCCTCGTTGACCAGCGGGCGGGACGGGCCCTTGAGTCGCTGAACAGACGCGTCGTCGTTGAGCGCAACGATCAGCGCGTCGGCCAGCAACCGAGCTTTTGTCAGCAGGCAGACGTGTCCGGCGTGCAGCAGGTCGAAGCAGCCGTTCGTCATGGCGAGACGCCGTGAGCGATGGCGCAGATCGGCTCGCCACGCGATCGCGTGCTCGAGACTGAGGAGACGACCTGCGCTCACGAGATCGGTCATCCAGACTAAACCGCGTCAACGAGCGAGTATAGACTTGCCGACCATCGCTTCGCGGAATCGTTCGTAAGAGACGATTTCGCCGTGATAGATGGCGTACAAGCGCGGGTGCTGCACGACGTCGCCGTTGAGATCGAAGTTGATGTGGCCGCTGGCACCGTCGTAATCGAGGTTGAGCAGCTCCTTGCGGATCTCCGCCGGCCGCGGTGCGCCGGCCTTGTCGATCGCCAAAGCGAGGACCTTGACGGCATCGTAGCCGTGCACGGCAAACGTGTCCGGCTCCTCGTCGTACTTCGCGTGGTAGGAAGACAGGAACTGTTGAAACTGAGGCGCAGGATTATCGAGCTCGAAGGCCGGGCGCGGGAAAACCAGGCCTTCCGCGGCTTCGCCGGTCTTGGCGACGAGCTGCTTGGTCACGGCGGAAGTGGCCAACCGCGCGATATTGAGCTTGGCCGCATCGATAGCTTTCAGCAGGTCCGCCATGTCATCGACGTAGGCGGCGATGTAGACGGCCTCGGCTTCGGAGCGCGCCAGCTCGCGGGCGATCTCGCGCGCTTTCGCCGACGTCAGGCGCCCGCTGAAATCCTCGCGGTACACGACGCGCCTCGTCGGCGCCTGGTATCTGTCCGTGAAAATGTCGGCGACGCCCTTGCCGAAGCTGTCCTCGACCGCGACGACGGCGACCTTCGACAGCACCATGTCACGGCAGAAATTCGCCATCCGAATGCCTTCACCGACGTCGCTCGGGTAAACGCGAAAGAACCAGTCTCCGCCTTCCGAGGTCAGCTCGGGACTCGAGGCCGCCGGACTGAGCAAGACGATCTGACGCTGCTTGAACAGCGGTACGAGATGCAGCGCGACGGACGAGGCTGCCGGTCCGATCACGGCGGCGACGCCTGAATCGAGCAGATCGATCGCCTCTCGCTCGGCAATCTCACCCTGAGTGCCGGTGTCGTGGTAGTCGACCAACAGCGACCGGCCACCCAGGATCCCGCCGCCAGCGTTCAGCTCCTCGACAGCGAGATCCATTCCCTTGCGGATCGGGCGACCGTACACGGCGGCAGTCCCCGTCTCCGGAATCAGGCCGCCAATGACGAGCGGCGCCGGCGGCCCGCACGAAATCATCGCGAGACCGGCAAGGGCTACGAGAATCGCGAGTGGCGCGACCGGTGCGAGAGTGCCTACACCGAGCTTGGGAATAAGGGAGATTCTGCGGGCCAGCACGACGAATCGGCGGGTTGTCACGTCAGACCTCCTCGATGGAAGCCCGAGCCACGACCCCGTCACGGGTTCGTTTGTGAAGCCGAAAGTCGCGCGAGATGCTTGCTCAACTTGAACCGGATGACGTCAGGGTCGGACTCCGGGTTCTCTCTCAGCATTCTCTCATAGCGGCTGACCGCAGTGCGAGCGCGCTCCGTGTCGATCTCCTCGGCCCGTTCGCACGTCTGAGCGAGGACGATCACTCGGTCCGGAAGGACCTCCGCGTATCCCGAGCTGATCGCCATCACGTCGTCGCGGCCTCCGCCGCGAACCCGCGCCACGCCGGGTGCGTGCGCCGCTAGCAGGGGAGCGTGACCCGGCAAGACACCGAACGATCCCACCTCGCCCGGCAGGATGACTTCGTCGACTTCCCGGGAGACGACGCGTCGCTCCGGGGTGACGATCTCGAGCTGAATCTTGTGCGGTAGCACGTTCGGCGTTTCCTCAAGTCGCTGGCGGGGCAAGCCCCGCCGCAACACAGCAGTTAACTAGGCTGCCTTGATCTTCTTGCCCTTCTCGACGGCTTCCTCGATCGTGCCGACGTACAGAAACGCTTGTTCGGGCAGATCGTCGTGCTTGCCATCGACGATCTCGCGGAAACCCTTGATCGTGTCCGCCAGCTCGACGTATCGCCCTTCGAGACCGGTGAACTGCTCGGCGACGAAGAACGGCTGGCTGAGGAAGCGCTGCAGCTTGCGCGCGCGCGCCACCGTGATCTTGTCGTCCTCGCTCAGCTCGTCCATGCCGAGAATCGCGATGATGTCTTGCAGCTCCTTGTAGCGCTGGAGCACCTGCTGCACGTCGCGCGCGGTGCGGTAATGCTGCTCGCCGAGAATCCGCGGGTCGAGGATGCGGCTCGTCGACGTCAGCGGGTCGACCGCCGGGTAGATTCCCAGCTCGGAGATTTGCCGGCTGAGCGTCGTCGAGGCGTCGAGGTGCGCGAACGTCGTGGCGGGCGCTGGGTCGGTGTAATCGTCCGCCGGCACGTAGATCGCCTGCACCGAGGTGATCGAACCCCGTTTTGTCGAGGTGATCCGCTCCTGGAGCTCGCCCATTTCCGTCGCCAGCGTCGGCTGATATCCGACCGCGGACGGCATCCGGCCGAGCAGCGCGGAAACTTCCGAGCCGGCCTGGGTGAAGCGGAAGATGTTGTCGATGAACAGCAGAACGTCCTGGCCCTCCATGTCGCGGAAGTACTCCGCGACCGTGAGCCCGGTAAGCCCGACGCGGAGGCGCGCTCCGGGTGGTTCGGTCATCTGGCCGTAGACGAGCGCGGCTTTCGAGTTCTCGGGATCGCCGGCGACGATCACGCCACCCTCTTGCATCTCGATCCACAGGTCGTTGCCTTCGCGGGTGCGTTCCCCGACGCCGCTGAAGACGGAAAATCCGCCGTGCTTCATCGCGACGTTGTGGATCAGCTCCATGATCAGGACGGTCTTGCCGACGCCGGCACCGCCGAACAGGCCCGTTTTCCCGCCCTTCATGTACGGCTCGAGCAGATCGACGACCTTGATTCCGGTCTCGAACATCTCGATCTGCGTCGACTGGTCTTCGAAGGTGGGAGCGTGCCGGTGAATCGGCCAGCGATCTTTGGCCTCGACCGGCCCCATCTCGTCTACTGGGTCACCCAACACGTTGAGCACGCGGCCGAGGGTCTGACGGCCGACCGGCACGGTGATCTGCGCGCCCGTATCCACGGCGTCCATGCCGCGGACCATGCCATCGGTCGGCAGCAGCGCCACGCAGCGCACGAGCCCTTCGCCGAGATGCTGCTGGACTTCGAGCGTCACACTGACGGGTATGCCGGTGTCCTTGCCATCGTCTGCGACGTCCAGCGCCGTGTAGATTTCCGGCTCGCGTCCCTCGGAAAAGGCGACATCGACCACGGGGCCGATGACCTGAATGACCTTGCCGACGTTCTGCATAGGGTCCTCTTATCATTCCCGTGCGGGCCGGCCTAGCCGAGAGCCTCGGCCCCGCTGACCACCTCGATGATCTCGGTGGTGATCG
>CP070706.1:1001700-1005938 GCA_020350085.1 Acidobacteriota bacterium | reverse complement strand
GAGCGCCCGCGTCAGCGTCGAGCGATCGACGAACTCGAGCTCTCCTCCCACCGGCACGCCGGTGGCCGGTCGGGTGACGCGAACGCCGAGGGCCTTCAGCCGGCGGGCGAGAAACAACGCCGTCGCCTCGCCCTCGAGCGTCGGGTTGGTGGCGATGATGACTTCGCTAATCCCGCCGCTTTGGATGCGCTCGACGAGCGCTTCGATGCTGAGGTCCTCGGGACCGATCGCTTTGAGCGGCGCGATCGCGCCGCCGAGAACGTGGTACAGCCCCCGATAGGCGCCCGTGCGCTCGATCGAGGCCAGATTGTCGGCGTGCTCGACCACGCACAGCTGGCTGCGATCACGCCCCTCGTCGCGGCAGATCGCGCACAACTTCGCGCCGGCGAGATTCCCACACACCTCGCACGGGGCGAGCGCTTCGGGCAGGGCCGCGATCGCGTCGGCGAGGCCTCGCGATTCGCTCGCCGCGGCGCGCGCCAGATAATAGGCGATCCGCTGCGCGGAGCGGCGACCGATCCCCGGCAGCCGCAGCAGCCGCTCAGTCAACTCGTCGATCGGATCGGGCTTGTCGGTCATGCGCCGGGGTCAGAGGCCGCCGTGGCCGGGTGGCAGGCCGAGCATCCCGGTCAGCGCGGCCATCTTGCGCTCGATCTCCTCGTCCACGCGCCGCTGGGCGTCGGAGACTGCGGCGATGACCAGGTCGGCGATCATCGTCGGATCGGGCTCTTCGAGCGCTTCGGGGGCGATCGTCAGCGCGAGCAGGCTCTTCTGGCCATCCACCACGGCGGTGACGACGCCGCCGCCCGCGCTTCCCTCGCGTTGGATGGCGGCGATCTCCTCCTGCATCTTTTGCTGCGCCTGCTGCGCCTTCTTGAGCATCTTGCCCATCTTGCCCATCGACATCAGTCCGATCCTCCAAGATCAGGGTGAGGATGATTCGTAGAGCGCGGCGTCGTCTCTGGCGGCTCGTCGGCAGGCGCCGGAGCATCCAGCGCCTGACTCTCGAGGATCACGGCCCCGAACCGCTCGAAGATCCCCCTGACGAGCGGATCCCGCCGGGTCCGATCGAGCAGCTGTTTCGGTGAGGCGCGCCGGCGCGTCGGGCCGGCACGCTGGGGGCTTGCTGCGGCGCCCTCGAGCGCGATCGCGATCTTGCTCGGCTCACGGCCGATCACTTCTCGAGCCGCCTCCGCCAGTGCCTGACGCCCCGCACCGTCCCTCAGCTTGCGCTCCCACAGCTGCTTGTCCTGGGGCAGCACGAGCGTGAGCACGCCCTCAGCGTCCACGCGGGCCTCACAGACTTTGCTAAGGTACGAAGCGACGGGGGGCCGGATGCGCTGCACGGCCGAGCTGAGCCGCGCCAACAGATCTCCGCCGGCGCCCGTCTGGCGGTTTGCGGGCGGAGCCGGCGTCGGTGGCTCGGTTCGGGCGCGAGCGGGCTGGGACGGCGCGGCGCTGCGTTTCGGAGCACGACCGGGCCGGGGAGGCTCGCTTCCGGGCGCCGGCACGTCCGAGAGCCGCTCGATCAGATCGTCGAGTGGCGTCATCTTCGCCATCGCCGTCATCCGCACCGTGGCAAGATCGAGCAGCGTGCGCTGAGGGCCGCCTTGCCGCAGCCGTGCCTCGGTCTGATCCAGCACGCGCCCGAGCCAAACGAGCTGCTCGACGCTGAACGCGGCCGCGTCCTGCGGCGAGAGGCCTTCGGTGCCGGAAACGCCCTCTCCGGCTGCCAGCACGAGCGACAGCCGCCGCACCTGCTCGAGCACCTCGGCGATGAACGAGCGCAGGTCCTGGCCTTGCTCGTCGAGCCGCGCGACGACGGCCAAGCCGGCCGTCGCGTCGCCGTCACCGAGCGCCTTTACGTAATCTCGAATCGCCTCGCCCGGGACGAGTCCCAGGGCGTCCCGCACCTGATCTTTCGAAATCGTCTCGCCGGCGTACGCCCGCGCCTGATCGAGAGCCGAGAGCCCATCACGCACCGAACCGTCCGCGGCCTTGACCAACAGGTCGAGCGCCTCGTCGTCGATCGTCAGCTGCTCCTGATGCGCGATGTGGGCCAGATGCTCGCGGATCAGCGCGGCGGGCGGGCTCCTGAAAGCGAAGTGCAGCGCGCGCGACTCGATCGTCGGCGGGATCTTGTGTGGCTCTGTCGTACACAGCAGGAACACGCACCAGTCGGGCGGCTCCTCCAGCACCTTCAGCAGGCCGTTCCACGCCGACTGCGACAGCTGGTGCGCCTCGTCGATGATGAACACGCGGAACCGCTCGCGGCTCGGCGGGTACTGGGCGGCCTCGCGCAGCTCGCGCACATCGTCGATGCCGGTGTGCGTCGCGGCGTCCATCTCCAGTGTGTCGAGCGAGCGCCCCTGGGCTATTTCCTGGCACGGCCCGCACGCGTCGCAGCAATCCTCGGCGGGGCCCTGCTCGCAATTGAGCGCTTTGGCGAACACGCGCGCGATCGTGGTCTTACCGATCCCGCGCGTGCCGGAAAAGATGTACGCGGAGGCGACCTCGCCGCGCGCTGCGGCGGCCGCGAGCGCGCGGACGGGGGCCTGCTGGCCGATGACCTCGCTGAAGCGCTGAGGTCGATACGTTCGCGCGAGCGGACGACGGGACACCTGCCGATCCCTCCGGGTTCGAAGGAGGGGCCCGACGAGCCTGCGGCACACCCGGCGATCCGCTTACCGCTGCTCCCTTCCGGGCCTGACGGGGTTCACGGGGCCGGGTCGCACAGGTGCGAGCCCCACAGCGCCGGCACCCGGTGCCGGCTCATGGCGTCATTCTGGCGGAGAGAGTGGGATTCGAACCCACGGTACGGTCACCCGTACACACGCTTTCCAAGCGTGCACCTTAAGCCACTCGGTCATCTCTCCCTATCGAATGACCCCGGCTTATTATGCCGATCCGCGGAAGGGGATCCACATCCCGCGTTTCGGCCGAAGGGCCCATGAATCAGTCGGGCTATCGTCGCTGGCGAAAAAACTCCCGCAGCAGGGCCGCCGACTCGGTGGCCAGTAGGCCTCCCTCGACCGCGATGCGGTGGTTCAGGCCGTAAAACCCGACCGGGACCATCGCCAGCAGCCGGCTCGCGCCCACTTTCGGATCCGATGCTGCGAAGACCAGCCTCTCGACGCGCGCGTGGATCAACGCTCCGAAGCACATCAGGCACGGCTCGAGGGTGACGTACAGCGTCGTGCCGGGAAGCCGCGCCGCGCCCAGCTCTCGGGCGGCCCGTCTCAGCGCGCGGATCTCCGCGTGAGCGGTGGGGTCGCGCTCGCCGAGCGGCTCGTTGCGGCCGCGGGCGAGGATGTCCCGCTCGCGCACCAGCACCGCCCCGACCGGGACCTCTCCATCGCGCTCGGCGGCCGCACGCGCCTCGGCCAAGGCGAGCTCCATGAACCGGCGATCGTCAGCGTTCTCGGAGCCCGATCGCCCGGCGGACAGCTCCGCGTACGGTCGCGACACGAAACGCGCGCGATCGAGACCGAGCGCGTCGATCACACGCTCGCCTTCCGCTCTTGCCGCGGCTTCGTCGATGCCGTCGAGCACGGTCTCGAGCTCCAGAAACTCGCCCAGTTCCTCGACCTCGTCGAGGTGAACGCGCGTGTGGCCTACGAGCCACAGCGAGCGCTGCTTGTGAACGACGCACCCGCCCGGCAAGACCCGCACGAGCAGCGACTCGATGAGCCGCGGATCGTCGACGAGCACGACGTCGTAGTCCGAGCCGCGCGGCCCGGCGTCGTCGATCGAGCGCACGTAACTGATCAGCTCCGCTGGCCGGCCCGTTTGCTCGCGCAGCTTGAGCCACCCGCGGGGAACGGCGAAAAACGTGTCCTTTTGCTGGCTGGTGCCCTCATAGCGAGCGCCCAGCTCGCGCAGCCTCGTTTCGATCCGCGCACGATCGTCGATCGGTGTTTTGATCTCGATGTTTTTCATGGTCAACAGCGTACACCCGCCCCGTCTGCGGGCATTGGGGCTAACCCGGACTATTCATGAACATTCGAGCTGATACGTCGCAGATGCTTGGTGGATGGTCCGCACGTAGGGATTCGCGACTGAGGCGTGCCTGTATGGCACGCCGCAGGGAGACGGATCCCGAGTACGGGCCGGAGGGCCCGAAGGAGGGCCCCGCTTCCGGCTTGGCCGGCGCTCCGCCGGCCAAACGGCTTGCCAGACAGTCCAGTGGACTGTCTGGCCGCGGGATGGACGGCGTGCAGATGCGGCGTTTCAGCTCG
>CP070706.1:998285-1001600 GCA_020350085.1 Acidobacteriota bacterium | reverse complement strand
TGCCCGGCATGATCACGTCGGTGATCAGCAGATCGAGCGAAGGACCGAGCTGTTCGGCGAGGGCGAGCGCCTCGCGAGTGTCCTGCGCGAGATGAACCTCGTAGCCTTCGCGCTCGAGTACGGAGCGGATGTAGCTGCGGACGAGATCATCGTCCTGGACGAGAAGAATCGACTACGAGCCCGAGATGCCGGCAGCGGCCGTCGCGGTCTGCGAGCGCTCCGCGATCGGCACGGGATGGGCCGGCAGATCGACCTCGAAGCTGGCTCCTTGCCCGGGACGGCTGATGACGCTGATCAGTCCACCGCTCTGGCGCACGATCGCCTGATTCGTCGCGAGCCCCAGGCCGGTTCCACGGCCGGGAGCCTTGGTCGTGTAGAACGGTTCGAAGATGTGGGACCCGACCTGCTCGTCGATGCCGACGCCAGTGTCCGAGATGCGCGGCCGCACATAAGCCCGCTTCGGGTCGGCATCGCTCAGCGGGACCTCTCCCGGCGCGAGTTCCGCCGTCTCGATCGACAAGCGGCCACCAGCGGGCATCGCGTCGCGAGCGTTGACCGCCAGATTCATGATCACCTGCTCGATCTCGACGAGATCCACCTCGACCCATCTCGATCCAGTGCCCGCATCTTCTTCTGGTGCCAGCGCCAACACCAGCTCGATGTTCTCGCCGATCAGCCGCTGGAGCAGGTTTTCCATGCCGCGGATCATGTCGTTGACGTCGATCAGCTCGCGCTGCGTCGCGCGTCGCCGACTGAATGTGAGTAGCTGCGAGGTGGGCTGTCCCGCACGGCGGCCCGCGTCCTCGATTTCGACAACCAGCGGTCGCAGCGGGCTTTCCGGGGCGAGCTGCGAGAGCAGCAGCTTCGCGTAGCCATGCACCACGGTCAGCACGTTGTTGAAATCGTGGGCGATCCCGCCTGCGAGCTGACCGACGGCCTCCAGCTCCTGGGAGTGTCGAAGTTGCAGCTCCTTGTCGCGCAACGTCCGCTCCGCCTCGAGACGCTCGATTTCGGCCTCCGCGCGCACGGCGAAGACGCGAAGCATGGTCTCCGCGCGCCGGGTATCCGTCATAGGCTGCCTGCCGAGCACGCTGAGCAACCCCAGCGGCCGGTTCGCCGAGTCGAAAAGCGGCGTCCCGACGTAGCTCTCGATGCCCATCTCGGCGAGCAGTCCGTCTTCGGGAAACAGCTGCGCCACGCTCGAAGGGCAGGAGCAGAACTCTCTGCCTACGACCTGCTCTCACGGTGTTCCGGGAAGGTCGTACTCGAAGCTCTTGCCAATCCGATCGATATTCCAAAACGCCAGCACGCGCATCCGGCGAGCCGATGGGTCCGTGACCCGTGCGAGGATCACGCGAGAGACATTCAGCTCCTGCGCGAGGTTTCTTACCAGGGCGCGGAAGAAACCGTTCCCCGCGAGCCCGGAGATCGAGCTGCCGATCCTTCTTAGCGCTCGGTCGAACGAGCGGCGCATCGAGACATCGCGCGCGAGCGCCATGACGAGCCTGAGGCCATCTTCCTCGTCGACCGACCGGAGCTTCAGCTCGAGGGCGAGCTCGTCGACACCGCCGACATCGTCTCGCACGATCTTCAGCTCGCCGCCGGCCTGACCGCCCCTGTCTCCGAGCTGAGCCGTCAATTCGCGCAGTCCTTCGCAGGCTGCAGCTGGCAAAACGTCAGCGAGAAGCGAACCGCGAGCGGTTTCCACCTCGAGTCCGAACAGAATCGCGGCCGAGTCGCTGAGCTCGATCAATCGGATGTCGAGGTCATAGCAAAGGACGCCCTCGGAGACCTCGGCGAGCAGCGCCTCGTAGCGCGCGCACACGGGACCCGCTCGGGTTGTTTCGGACGGTCGCGAGTCGGGGCCTTCTCGCTCACGCATCGGCGCGGTCTTTCCCCCCGGGATCACGGCTCGTGCGGTTTTCGGTCGGGGTCGGCAAGCGGGTCGCTGCGCCGTGGCTCGGGGCGATCGAAGCTGCGATCTCCAGCGGCATGGCGGCTCTCACCGCGAGCGGCGCTCAGCAGGTCGAGCAGCTCGATCACCTCCGCTGATCTCTCGAGGCTGTCCACGGGCACGCGCGCCTTTCTCTTCCAGTTCGGCTGCTCAGAGTGCGTGCCCGGGACGTTCTGCGGCTCCGGTTCGAGCCACAGATCCTCGAGACTCGCCATCACGAGGCAGGCGCGGCTGGAGCCGAGATAGCGCAGCAAAGCGCGCAGCACGAGCTGTGGTGATGTGATCTCGTCGAGCAGACCGAGACGCCGAAGGAAGGACTCGAGCGCCTTGCGCGTCAGATCGCGCTGCTCGAGCTCGCTTTCGGCCAGCTCGGCCTCCCACAAGCCGAGGCCGACACGCCGGTCGATGTCGAGTCCCTGCCAGAAGGCTGCCAGCGTCGGCATGTCGTGGGTATTCAGGCAGGCCACCGTGTCCGCGGCGGGCTCAGAGAGCGCCTCGTCTCGGTCTTGCGCCTGCATCTGGACGACGTACATGCGAAGCAGGCCATGACGCGACATCGATTCGCGTACCTCGTCCGGGACCGTACCGAGATCCTCGCCGATCACGCGCGCACGATGCCGGTGTGACTCGAGAGTCACGATCGCGTACAGCTCCTCCGCCGGATAGGTCACGTAAACGCCCTCGGTAGCGGGAAAGCCGGGGGGGATCCAGTACAGCCGGTGCAGTCCCATGACGTGGTCGATGCGCAGCGCCTGGGCGACACGAAGATGCTGGTGCAGGCAGGCTCTGAAGTAGCGATGATGCTGCAGGCGTGAACGCTCAGGATTCAGCGGCGGGAAGCCCCAGTTCTGACCGCTGCGGAAGAAAGAGTCGGGCGGGGCGCCGGCCGATATTCGGGGGACGAAGAGTTCCTGCTCGCGCCAGGTATCGAAACCGTCCCTGTGAACGCCGACCGGCAGATCGAGATACAGTCCGGCCAAGCCGTCGCGCGAGGCCTGGGCCAGCCCGGAGAGCTGCTCGTCGATCGCGAACTGCGCGTACAGATGGTAGCGATAGTCCGCCTGGTCGAACTCGGCCTGCTCCAAGCGACCCTCGCGCAGGTGGGATGGCCAGTCGGACCACACCTTGCGCTGGTGTGCGACGACGGCGCGGAAGCGCGCGTAAGCGTCGGCGTGCGGGCTACGAAGACGCCACTGCTCGAGCTGCTCGCGACGCTCGCCGGACGAACTCCACAGCTGCTTGGCGATCGAGACGGCGGAACTCGCGCCGGGAGAGGTCCCGCTGAGCGATGCCGACCCGAAGCGGGCTTATGTGCGGCCGCGCATCTCGGACACTGGCGTCGGCATCGACGAGCAGGTCGG
>CP070706.1:977379-998185 GCA_020350085.1 Acidobacteriota bacterium | reverse complement strand
AGCAGATCCCGAAGATCTTCGGCAAGCTGCTCTACGGCTCGAAGTTCCACCGCTACCGCCAGTCGCGCGGCCAGCAAGGCATCGGCATCTCGGCAGCCGGGATGTACGGCTTGCTGACGACGGGCCGGCCGGTGGTCATCACGTCGCGGACCGGACCGCGCCGCGCCGCCCATCACTACGAGCTGGCGATCGACACGCGCCGCAACAGGCCCGAGATCCTCAAGGACGAGGTGCTCGAGGAGCCGCCCTTCACGCAGGGAACCGAAGTGGCGATCAGCCTCGAGGGGCAGTTCACGCGCGGACGGCGTAGCGTGGACGAGTACCTCGAGCTGACCGCGCTGGCCAACCCGCACGCCACGATCCGCTACCGCCCCCCCAAGGGCGAGCCGGCCGACTGGCTGCGCGTCACCGAGGAGCTGCCGCCCGAGCCGAAGGAGATCCAGCCCCACCCGCACGGCGTCGAGCTGGGCAATCTGATCAAGATTCTCCGCGACAGCAAGGAGCGCTACCTGGCCGGCGCTTTGATGGGCAACTTCTCGCGCGTGTCCGCCAAAGTGGCGGCCGAGATCTGCGAGCGGGCCAAGGTGTCGGCCAAGTCCAGTCCACGCCGGCTCGACACGCGGGAGGTCGAGCGGCTGTATCGAACGATCCCCAAAGTGCGCATCATGGCGCCGCCGACGAACTGCCTCGTGCCGATCGGCGCGGAGCTGATCGAGCGCGCGCTCCGCTCACGCATCGACGCGGATTACTTCGCGGCGTGCAGCCGTCCGCCCGCCGTCTATCGCGGCAATCCGTTTCTGGTCGAGGTGGGTCTGGCTCACGGGGGAAACCTCTCGGCCGACGATCTGATCGAGATCACCCGCTTCGCCAATCGTGTGCCGCTGGTCTACCAGTCGGGCGGCTGCGCCATCACCAAGGCGGTGGTTCAGACCAACTGGAAGAGCTACGGGCTGAGTCAGTCCAGGGGGGCGCCTACGTCCGGTCCGGTGCTGCTGTTCGTCCACATGGCCTCGGTTTGGGTGCCGTTCACCTCGGAGAGCAAGGAGGCGATCGCTTCGTATCCCGAGATCATCAAGGAGATGCGCCTCGCACTGATGGAGGTCGGTCGCAAACTGGGCGGTTTTCTCAGACGGCGTGCCCGCGTCGCGGCCGAGGAGAAGAAGAAGAGCTACATCTCGCGCTACATCCCGCAGATCGGCATCGCGCTGCAGGACATC
Source organism: Acidobacteriota bacterium (assembly GCA_020350085.1). GTDB lineage: Bacteria > Acidobacteriota > Polarisedimenticolia > J045 > J045. The sequence goes on along the minus strand of CP070706.1, from coordinate 996,968 downwards.
CTGGCACTGCAGGACCGCCAGCGCGACAGGGTTGTCGACAAGCTCAAAGACGTTCTCGAGCGCTCTCGCAAGATGTGACGTGCTGCCGGCCAGAGCCGGTGACAGAATGACATCTATGCCCGTTTCGAGGCGGCACGTTGGCTCGTTTCCGGGCGTTGTGTCTGTTGTCTAAGTTGGTCGAGACAGCCACTTCGTCGCAACAGACTGCAATCGTGTGGCGTTCGTCCTGGTGTGCTTCTTGCGATAGCAACGTCTCGGGGCCGACCTCCGTCGTGTCCCGTCGTGTCTCCGAGGACGAAACGAGGACCGTTCGATGCGCCGTATGCTCGCCTCAGGGCTGACGATACTGCTTCTCGTCGGCGTGTGTCCGGCGAAGCCCAAGAAAGAGCAAGATTGCGCCGAAGCTTGCCGCGTGGCGAGCCTCAGCATGAGGGCCAGCCAGTCGTACCTCGACGATCCGCTGTGTCAGGCGACGAGCAAGCTGTACGAAGCAGGGATCGTCACCGTTGCTTCGGCCGGAAACTTTGGTCAGGCTCCCGGCAGCGACACCGGCGAGCCGAGTATCGTCTACGGCTCGATCACCTCCCCGGCAACCTCGCCGCGGGTGATCTCCGTCGGTGCGACCGACCACCGCGGTACGCTGACGAGAACCGACGATGTCGTCGCCAGCTTCTCGTCTCGCGGCCCGACGCGCGGCTACGATCAGCAGGCGGGCAGGTACGATCATCTGCTCAAGCCCGAGATCGTGGCGCCTGGTGTCGACGTTGCGGCACTCCTCCCGCCGGCGAGACGCCGATACCGGCCTCGAAAAGCCCGGCACCGTGGTCCTTGATCGCACACGAGCTGGTCGCTTGGAGCCGCGGATTCGTGCTGATGCGCCAGGAGGGGAGCTGGTCGAGGCAGGCGGCGTCTTGTTCGACGAGGGGATCATCTACGCAGAAGACATCCTCGTTGCCGAAGGAGTGATCTCTGCGGAAGGCTTGCTGTTCGCCAAGCTGTCCCGACTCGAGGCCGCGGGGGTGATGGCGCCCGGTACCGCCGCACCGATGACCCCCGAGGGCTTGCTCGACGCGTCCGCGGTTCCGTTCACCGAGGATGCGGCTCTCGGTCACGGAACGTTGCTCGATGCCCTCTCGGACGAGGTCATCGCCGAGGGCGTGCTGTCTGCCTGAGGGATCATCTACGCCGAGTCGATGCACGAGGAAGGGGCTTTCCCTTCGCCGATGGACGCGCTGCTCTCGGGCGGCCGTAAGCCCGGATTATTCATGAGCCCTTCGGCCGAAACGCCGCATCTGCGACGTTTCTGCTCGAAGGTTCATGAATAGTCCGGGTTGAACGCTGGCGAGAAAAAAGCCGGCTCCACACGGAAGCCGGCTCGCTGTTATTACATCGGAACGCGGGAGGAATCGCGCTTCGAATCAGTCCGCATCGGCCAGCTGCACGGCCGCGTGGTGCTCGACCATGTGCATGCCGACGTACTTGGCGATCTGCGTCTCGTTGAGACCCATCAGCGCGAGCTTGAACGAGTGCTTCCCACCGTCGCGCAGGACGGTGATCTTCGCATGGGCACCCGGTGTGCGCTGCGCGGCATCAGCGTAGCTGGCCTCTTTGTCGGCAAGCGGAATACCGTTGACAGCGATAAGCACGTCGCCGAGCTCGACGCCCGCCGCTTCGGCTTGCGTCCCCTCGATGAACGACTTGATCACCATCCCGCCGATCTCCTCGTCCCACTCACCATCCACGCCGACGAGGCCCTTGTTTTTCATGTTCTTGACCATCTTGTTGAGGCAATCTTGCGTCGCGTGGCTGCACTTCTCCTTCTCGCCCGCGAGGGTCAAGCCAGTTGCCATCACCAGTCCGAGAATCGAAACCGCAACCAGGAATCTCTTCATCGCTGCCTCCTTTGTGAAGCAAGCTCCCCTGCGCTGGGAAACTCGATGAGGGCAGTCTAGTCGGCGCCACCTCGCCGTGTCAGGTTCATCGCTGTAAAAAGATTGCATGCGGCGATTTACATGCCGGTTACAACTACAACAGGTGCGATGAGAGAAGTTTATCGCTCGAGCGCTGCGAGCATCTCGTCCACGGCCGTGAACTTGACGCGCGCGCGGCCGAAAGCTTCTCCTCGAGCCAGCTCGAGCGCGTCGAGTCTGAGCCAGACCTCGAACGAGATCGCTGCCGTCTGGCGCGCGCGGACGAACCGATCGGCGGCTTCGCAGGAAGGCTCGGCGGGCTGGAGAACCGACCCTCGCTCGAGATCCTCCAGCATCGCGAGCACGGATTCTTCAGCGTCAGGCCGATTGGAGCCGATCACGCCCGAGGGTCCGCGCTTGATCCAACCGCTGACGTACAGACCGCGAACCGGTGCGCCGTTCGCGCCGGTCAGCACGCGTCCCCTCCGGTTCGGTACAACACCCCACTCCTCGTGGAACGGCACGCCGGCCAAGGCCACGCCACGATAGCCGACCGAGCGAAACACCATGTCCGCCTCGAGCTCCTCGATCTCGGCCGTCGCGACCGCGCGCAGTCGGTCGCCCGGTCCCGGTTCGAGCCTCGTCCGCACGAGCCTCAGCGAAGTGACCTCTCCGGCCTCGTTTCCGATCAGCTCCGCCGGCGAGAGGCAGAAACGCAGCGCCAGCCGCCGCGCGCGACCGGCGGGGCGCCTCGCGGCGAGCTCGGCGAGAATCTCGAGCTTCTTGAGCGTGTCGCGATCGGGGTCGCTTTCGAGCTCGGCTCGCGTAAACGGATCGAGCTCGAGATCCTCGGGCCGGACGATCACGTCGGCCGCCGTCAGCTCGCCCAGCTCGCGCAACTCCGGGTTCGTGAAGGCCGCCTGCGCCGGCCCGCGACGGCCGATCATCGTGACCTCCTGGACGCGGCTCGATCCGAGCGCGTCGAGGGCATAATCCGCGATGTCCGTTCTCGCCAGCCGATCCACGGTTCGGCACAGAATCCGACACACATCGACGGCGACGTTTCCCACGCCGATGACCGCCACGCGCTCGACCGACAAGTCGAACTGCCGCTCGCGATAGTCGAGATGGCCGTTGTACCAGGCGACGAACTCCGTCGCCGTGTGGCTTCGCGTCAGCTCCTCTCCGGGAACACCGAGTCTTCGATCGCTCTCGGCACCGGTCGCGAAGCAGATCTGATGGTAGTGGCGGCAGAGATCTTCCACGGTGACGTGCTTGCCGAACTGAACGTTGCCGTAGAAACGGAACTCCGGACGCGATGCGATCTTCTCGTACACGCGGCCGACGTTCTTGATCTTGGGATGATCCGGAGCGACACCGTAGCGCACGAGCCCGAACGGCGCCGGCAATCGCTCGAACACGTCGATCCGGACCGGGACGTCGCGCCGCAGCAGATGGTCCGCGGTGTAAAAGCCGGCCGGTCCCGATCCGACGATAGCGACCCGCAGGGGGCGGTCACTCGTTCCTGGTCGGTCGCTGGGCATCTTTCGCGCTGCTTCCCGCTGAAAAGAGGCCCATCATAGCCCAGCCGGCTGCTCGCTCGGCGCCAGCTTGGCGTGAGATCAGCGGCCGATCAGCATCAACACCCAGGTGCCGCCGACCCAAGCTCCGAGTGCCGAGCCGAGGCTGGCCGCCACCGAGACCAGCAGTACCCGCGTGAACCTGTTGCGGAACAGTCCGCGCACCGTCTGCGCGTCTTCGCGAATTCGCTGGCAGTCCTCCACCGTCGGCCGGCGCAGCCACGCCTCGACCAGCCCGACGATCATTCCCGCCGCGATCGTCGGGTTGAGCGAGGTGATCGGAGAGGCCACGAAGGCGGTCAGGGCCGAGAGCATGCGCGCTCCTGCTAGCAGGCTGAAGACGGACGCGAACACGGCGTTGGGAACGAGCCACGCCCACACCATCTCGTACAGACCCTCACCGGCGTGCTTGCGGTAGCCGATGTAGAACGCGGCCAAGACGAGCGTCGGCAGCAGCCACTTCAGCAGCGAGAGCAGTCTGCCGGCCGGCGGGAGCGTCTCGAGCTCGCGCCTGTCGACGCCCTGGCCGAATTGGGCCAGCATGCCGGGGACGTGGGCCGCACCGACAACCGCCACGACCTTTCTTCCGGGGGCCTCGGACACGCGCGAGATCATGTAAGCGTCGCGCTCGTCGATCAGCGGCCGTTTGACCTGCGGCAGCTGTTTGGCGAACTCCTGCATCATGTCGGCCAGCGACTCGCCGCGCTTGATCTCCTCGATTCTCTCCTCGGTCAGCTCGTCCTCGCTGACCACCCCCCCCGCCACCGCACCCAGCAGGCGGATCTTTCCCCAAAACGACAGGCTCCTCCAGGTGCGCTTGAGAGTGATCTGAATGTCGCGATCGACGAGCGCCAGCTCGGCACCGATCTGCTCGGCCTTTCTGATCGCGGCCAGCATCTCAGCTCCCGGCTGCACGCCGAGCTTCTCTCCCAATCGGCGCTGGTAGCCTGCCAGAGCGAGATTGACGAGCAGAAACGAGACCTTGCGCTGGCGAATCACCTGAAACACATCCAGGTTCTTCCACCGCTCCTCGTCGGTCAGCGCGTCGTAGCGGTTCTGATCCAGCTCGACGCAGACCGTCTCGGGCCGGACCGCCTCGATGACGGCGTCGACCTCCTCCGCGCTCTGGCGAGAGATGTGCGCCGTACCGACGATGTAGATCTCCCGCCCATCGGCCTGAAGCACGCTGACGTTGTCGCTGAATGGCATCTCAGGGTCCCTGGGGAACGGTCTCGTATACACGCTGGAGGCCACCCTGTCCACGCGGCACTCGACTATGATCGGCCTCTTCATACAAGGAGGTCTCGTGAGCGCAGACGCCAATCGGAAGACCGTGCTGATCACAGGAACGTCGAGCGGGATCGGGCTCGCCGCCGCCGAGCGGCTCGCCACGGCCGGTTATCGCGTGTTCGGCACGGTGCGCCGCGAGCAGGATGCCGGCCCGCTCGAGCGCGCCGGCGGCGAGCCGGTGCTGATGGATGTCACCGACGCCGAGAGCATCGAGGCCGCGCGGCACGTCGTCGAGCAGCGGCTCGATGGCCGACCCTTGGCAGGGCTGATCAACAATGCCGGCATCGCGACCGGCGGGCCGTGGGAGCTGGTGCCGCTCGAGCGCGTGCGAAGCCTGTTCGACGTGAACTTTTTCGGTGTCGTCGCCGTCACCAAAGCGTTCTTGCCAGCGCTGCGCGCCGCGCGAGCACGCATCGTGATGATCAGCTCGATCTCCGGCCGGCTTGCCGGGCCGTTCATGGGGCCGTACGCGAGCTCCAAGTTCGCGCTCGAGGCGTTCTCGGATAGCCTGCGCCGCGAGCTGGCCCCGCACGGCGTCGAGATCGTCGTGATCCAACCCGGCCCGATCACGACTCCGATCTGGGCCAAGGCCCGCGAGCAGGCTTCGCACCGGCTCGAGCGCGGTGTCTACGAGGCTGCGCTCAGCGAGTTTCAGCGGCAGGTCGAGCGGGCGGTGCAAACCGCGCTGCCGGCCTCCGACGTGGCTGAGGAGGCGCTCCGCGCGCTCGAGGCGCGCCGGCCACCGACCCGCCTGCTCGTCGCTCACAAGGCCACGCTTCTGCGTCTGTTCTCGTTTCTGCCTGATCGATGGATGGACCGGTTGATCTCAGCGCGCTGGCGACGCTAACCGGGAAGGGGCCGTTTCGGGCGCCGCCGCCGGGATCGCAGCGCTGCCCACCGTGTCGAACGCGAGCGGCACACCGCGCGCACGGGCCTCGCGGGCTGCGGCCGCGAAAGCGCGCACGATGCGATCGACGGCTGTTTCGGCTCGGCGCTCCGAGAACAGCGCCGGCAGCGCGCCGATCAACAGCCCGACTCCAGAACGCCGCGCGCCCCACCCCGGCCAGCCGACTCGCCGCCCGCAGCCACGGTAGTAGCCGTCCGTGAACAGCAGCATCAACACCGCCGATGCCCGCGCCAAGCTCAGCCGACGCGAGCCGAGAGAAGCCAGCAGCTCGCGGTAGGCCGGCGCGCGCTCGAGGGCCATCGTCAACAGCTGCTCTCGGACCCGTCGAACCCGCTCCGTCAGCGCCGCGTCGCGCTGGGCGAAGACGTCGCGGCCGAGGTCCTCGCGGAGCAAGGGATGGTAGGCGACGCCGCGCAGCAGGTCCTTCTCGATGTCCCGCGTGACATTGGCCAGCTGGATCATCTCGCTGACGACCATCGCGTCCTGCCGGGCCGGCTCGGGCAACTCGGTCGACCTGCGGCGCAGCAGCCGCAGCAATCGCAGCGAGAACACGACGGGATGACCGATCACTTCCCGGCAATACCGTGTGAGCTGATGCTCGTTCTCGAGAACCCCTCCTTGGCGGGCGAAGACGCTCGACGACCATCTCATGCCGGCTGCCATCGAGGCGACGAGATCGTAAATCAGCCGCCGCTCTTCGGCGGCGAAGCGGGCGAACACGCGATCGACCAAGCAGCAGCGCTCGACGAGCAGCAAGTGGGCGGCATCGCGCTCGTCGACCACGTGCGCGTGCGCGATCCGGGGGGCTTCGGGCAGAGCCTGCGCCGCTGCCGGGTCGGCGAGCAGCCGGAGCGGGAAGCGCTCCAGCGCCGCGTCACGCGCGGCCGGATCGGTGAGCAGGTCCTCGTACGTATCGAGCATGCGACAGTACAGGTACGCGACGGCGGAGATGCGCGCTGCGCGGCCCGGCAGCAAGGTGATGCACGAGGAGAAGGTGCGCGCTGCGTGGGGCAACATGGCCCACACGAACCGCTCCGGATCGTCGATGCCGCGCAGCCCGACGAGGTCGGGATCATGGCGATCGACGGCGAGATCTCTGACGAGCAGGGCCACGCGCAGCACGGGAAAAGGCACCCGGGCCAGCAGGCCCTCGCTTTGCTCTGGGAGGTCCGCATGGCGCGAGCCGGCCCGCGGCGGCTGCATCGGCCCGGCCTCCGGCATCAGGCGGCCCAACCGTCCGCGATCAGTGAGCGGATGATCTCCACCCCGCGGTGGCCGAAGATCGGGTGCAGCTCTCGCGAGCGTCTCTCGGCCAGCTCGAGGGCGATCCTCGCCGGAGTCGAGCCGCTCTCGTCCGCCCGCGCCAGCACGGCCAACGACAGCCGATAGATGCCGTTCTCCCACTGCTGGTCGAGATGCGCCTCGATCATCGGATCACCGTTGATGTAACCGGCTTGCTCGTCCGCGCAGGTGACGATGCCCATGCGGTTGACGAGAAAATCCGGCATGAAGAGCAAACCGCGCTCGGCCAGCCGCCGATCGTCGCGGTCCGGATCTTCGAGCTGATTGTTGGCCGCGCCGCAGATGATGCCGGCACGAATGCGAGGGATGCTGCGAGAGTTGAGCGTACCGCCGACGCCGCACGGGGAGAGAATGTCGCCCGGCTCGGCCAGAATCGAATCGTCGTCGGTCGCGACGACGCGGAGATCGAGCTCGATCTCGGTATGAGCGCGTTTGAGCTTCGCGATCCGCTCGGCTCGGATGTCCGCGCCCACGACCCGGTGCACGCCACGCGCGGCGAGCAGACCGATCAGGCGCGAGCCGACCTCGCCCAGCCCCTGAATCACGACCGTCTTGCCGCGCAGATCCCCCTGACCGCGGTGCGCGAGCGCCGCTTCCATGCCGCGCACCACACCGCGCGCCGTCGGCGCGGAAGGATTCCCGCTGCCGCCGCAGGCGGGCGGAATGCAGGTCGTAAATCGCGTCGCGCTGAACACCGCGGCCATGTCCTCGGCCGTCGTCCCGGCGTCTTCCGCCGTCACGTAGCAGCCTTTCAGCGAGCTGATGAAGCAGCCGTACTCCTCGTAGAGCGTGGGTCGCAAGCCACGACCGTCGGGCTCGCGACCCGGGCCGGGATCGATCACGCCCTTGCCGCCACCCCACCACAAGCCCGCGAGGGCGTTCTTGTGCGTCATGCCGCGGCTCAGACGCAGCCCGTCGCGCAGGTACTCCGCGACGGTCTCGTAACGCATCCGCCGCACCCCTCCGGCGGCCTGGCCACGGCAGGTGCGGTGGACGAAGGCCCCTTGCAGCGCGCCCGTGCTCTCACCGATCTGGACGAACACGCCCTCGTGCCGATCGAAGTCACGCCGCTCGGCCGCCAGCCAGCGCCCGAGCGGCTCGAGATCAGGATGCGAGCTGTTCACCGTCTCGGTTTCGTCGTGCCACACGAAGTAGCAGCGCCGGATCGCACGATCCGCGAGAAACCGGCAGAACTGGGCCGGCGTCAGCTCGTCGAGCGCGGGCATGATCAGCCCGGATTATTGACGAAGATCCGGCGCGCGGCGAGCAGCTCGAGCCGAAGCAGACGCGGGGAGCCCGAGTGGGCCCCCGCCATCGTTTCTCGGCCGTGCCAGCGATCAGCGCACGCCGAGCGCCTCGAGCGTCAGGTAACCCTGCGAGAGTCCCTTCGATTTCTGATAAGCACGCGCGGCCCCATCGTCTGGCGGCCGATCACGCCGTCTACCGGACCGGGATCGTAGCCGGCGGACTTGAGCGCCGACTGAATCCTGGTGATCATCGACGCCGTGGCGTTGGTCTGGCACAGCACCGGCGCGCAGGCCATCTTGCCGTCGCTGACCTTGACGGTGCGGGTCACGGTCTCGTAATCGGCGGGGACGTGGACCGTCCTCGTCTCGGGCGGGCCGGCGAGTCGGCGCACCTTGAGCGTCTCGCAGCGGGCGGGAACTTCGATCTTGTGCACGCTCGGTAGGGTCTTCACGACGCTCTTTTTGACCGTCTGCTCGCCGGCTTCTCGCTCGCGTTCGGCTTGTCGTTCGGGCTCGGCACGCGCGACATCAAGCGCAACATCATCGCCGGCTTTTATGCGAAGAAGATTTTCCGCGTCGGCGATGCGGTCGAGATCCGCGGCGAGCGCGGCGGGCTCAAAGCGATCAGTGCGGTGCAGACCGTCGACGAAGTCGAGGATCGGACCGTGGCCGTCGCCAACAGCGTCTTTCTCGACGAGACGGTCAAGCAGTGGCCCGAGAGCGCGTGAGGGTGAGCGGAAAAGAGGCTATCCTCTCGCGCCCGATGCGACTCTGGAGAGCCAGACCCTGTCTTCGGGACCCGGGGCTTGACACGAACGGGTCCCCACCCCTCGCCGCCCCGGCGCCAAAGCGCGGATCGTGCCGAACGATTTTGAACAAATGGCACAGGCAAAGCTTAGGCGAAGGGGCGCCCACGGAGGATTCCCGATGAAGCGTCGAATCTCGCCTCTGGTTGCCGCCCTGTTGTTGCTGGCCGCTCCGGCGGCTCCGCTGCTCGCCGAGGAGGGCGAGCCCGAGCGCCCGTGGTCGGACACGGCGGAGTTCTCGTTCATCAACACGACGGGCAACTCGGAATCGACCAACGTCGCCTTCTCGAACAAGTTCATCTACAACTGGACCGACTCCGATCTGACGGTCACGGCGCTGGCGCTGCGCACGGAATCGTCGACATTCGCGCGCCGCCGGGAAGGCGATGTCGTCGTCGTCGACAAGACGTCGCAGGTCACCACCGAGACCTACGCTCTCGACGGCAAGTACCGACGCAACATCAGCGATCGTTTCTTGTGGTACGTCGGCGCGGGCTGGAACAAGAACGAGCCGGCCGGCATCAACAGCCGCTACTACGTTTCCCCGGGCATCGGCTACCGCTTCTTCGAGGACGACAAGCACTCGCTCGTCGGCGAGTTCGGCGTGACGTACACGGACGAGACCTACGTCAAGCCGTTGGCGCCGGGCCAGCCGGAGGGCAACTCGTACCTTGGCGCGCGCGGCTTTCTCGGCTACCACCGCGTGTTGAGCGAGAGTGCCACGTTCGACACGGAGCTGGAGCTGCTGCAGAACCTCGACGAGACCGACGACATGCGCGCCAGGTGGTTGACGTCGGTAACCGCCTCGGTGACGCAGAAGGTGGCGCTCAAGGCGAGCTACATGGTGCTCTACGATGCCGAGCCGGTGCTCATCAACGTCGAGGGCCTGCCGTTCGAGCTGGATGACACGGACACGATTCTCTCCGCCTCCGTCGTCGTCAATTTCTGACCCCGACCGTGAAGGGCCGCGCCGAAACGGGCGCGGCCCCTCGGCGGCCAAGCTCGCCGCCGTCAACGTCACGACCACGAACGATCTGCTCAAGGCGGCGGGTGTCGATACCGTCAAGGAACTTCGCCATCGCAGCCCGGAACCGCTCGCCCTCAAGCTGCGCGAGATCAACGGCTCCAAAAAGTTGGCGATAAACTCCCCTGCCCTCTCGCTCGTCGAGAGCTGGATCGCGCAGTCGAAGATACTCGACCCGCGGATCACGTATTGAAAAATGGGGCGGGCCGCGCCGATCGTCGCTCTACGGCGCCGTCCTCGTCGATCCGAGACTCTCGCAAACAGCGGCGAGACTGTCTTCGAAGCAAAAGCGCGCCCGCACCGAGGCGACGGCCTGCCGGCCCATCTCGCACAGGTCCTGGTGTCTCGCCGGAACCTTCGCCAGCGCGGCGGCGAGCGTCTGCCGCTCGCATGGCTCGAGCAGCCACCCGGTCTCGCCGACGATGACGGTCTCTCGCACGCCGCCCTCTCCGGCCGCGATCACGGCGCTTCCGGCCGCCATCGCCTCGAGCGGGACGAGTCCGAACGGCTCTTGCCGGCCGAGATGCACGGTCACGACGGCCCGCCGGTAGGCCTCGACCAGTGTCGCACGCGACAACGCCGCGTCCCGTGCGATCGACCCGCCGAGAGCCGCGATGCGGCCGTCGATCTGAGACCTCAGCGGCCCATCGCCGATCAGCCGCAGCCGGTAGCACTCGAGCTCGGGCTCGCTGCGGCGCGCTTGCTCCCACGCGTCGAGCATCATCAACGGACGCTTCGCCGGCGTGAGCCGGCCGACCCACAGAACGGTCCTGTCTTTCTCGGCGGCGGCCGAAGGCGCCAGCCGGTCCAAGTCCGCAGGTACGGGGTAGACGACCTCGGCGCTCTTGCCGTAGATCGACGCCACGCGATCGGCGGTGAAGCGGCTGTTGGCGAGAATCGTCTCGATGGCGGCGACCGCCTCGCGCTCCGCGGCGCGGCGGGCCTCTCGCCAACGCCGCTCGCCGAGACGCGCTCGCTCGCGGCGCTCGCGCCAGCGGCTGTAGAGCCACCATCCCGCACGCAACCGATAGAAACGCAGCGCGGACAGCGTCGAGCTCGTCGAGCGCCGCTCGGCGGCGGACTCGTGCTGTCCATGAAGCTGCTCCGGCGGCTCGTGACAGTACCAGACGGCGGGCGGGAGATCGGCCTGCTGACGCGCGGCCGCGAGCCACATCGTGGCTGGGTAGTTGTGAATCAGCAGCGCGTCGTGCTCGCGCCAACTGGGAGCTAGCCGTCGCGCCACACGGCTCCAGTCCCAGGGGGCACTGAGAAGGCCGCCGTAGCGATGCTCGACGACGCGGTACGGCAGCCGCTTTTCACCGGGCGGGGGCGAGTAGCGGTGGGTGTAGACGACGGCCTCGCGCAGCCGACCTTCCAGCATGGCGCACAGCGTCTGGTGGATGTACCACTCCGCCCCGCCCCAACGCTCGAACGTCGGGTGCAGCAGACCCAGTGATCGCATAGGCGGCCCGGCCACGAGGAGCTAGCTGATCACCGCCCCCGGGTCCGGTCAAGCGGGAGCGGGCTTTCCCGCTAGAATCGGCCGACATCGGGGAGGCATCGCAGCCGTGACGGCTTTCAATCGTGTGGAGATCGTCGAGCGCAACCTCGACCGCCTCATCGACGAAGCCCGGGCGGCGCCAGCCGCTTTGGCTCCCGAGGCGCCACTGGCGCCCGGCAGCAGCCTGACGGCGTCCAAGGCGATCGAGCTGTTCGAGGATCAAGTTCTCAGCCGCTCGCTCGACGTCGCCGCCCGTGAGCTCAAAAAGCGCGGTCTCGGCTTCTACACCATCTCGAGCGCCGGACACGAGCAGAACGCCGTTCTCGGCGCACTGCTGCGCCGGACCGACCCGTGCTTTCTGCACTACAGGTCAGGGGCGCTGATGATGGCGCGGGCGCGCAAGCTGCCGGGCAGCACGCCCGCGTTCGACACGCTGCTCAGCTTCTGTGCTTGCGCAGAGGACCCCGCCAGCGGCGGGCGGCACAAGGTGTGGGGCAGTCGCGAGCTGTGGGTGCCGCCGCAGACGAGCACCATCGGCTCGCATCTGCCGAAAGCCGTCGGGCTCGCCTTCTCGCTTTCGCGTGCGCGCCGGCTGCGCGTGGACTCCGCGCTGCCCCGCGACACCATCGTCTGCTGCAGCTTCGGTGACGCGACGGTCAACCACGCCGCCGCGCTGGCCGGCTTCAACGCCGCGCGGTACTCGTTTCGACAGGGCCAGCCGACGCCGATTCTGTTCGTCTGCGAGGACAACGGGCGGGGCATTTCCGTCGAGACGCCGGTCGGCTGGATCGAAGACCTGTTCGCACCGATGCGACACTTGTCCTTCTTCACCGCACGCGGCGAGATCGACGAGGTCTGGGACACGGTCTCGCTGGCGATCCGGACCTGTCGCAAGACGCGCGGTCCGGTGTTCGTCCATCTGCCGTGTGTACGGCTGTGGGGTCACGCCGGAACGGACGTCGAATCTTCCTACCGCACGCTGGCCGAGATCGAAGCCACCGAGGCGCAGGACCCGCTGCTGAGAAACGCACAGCGGCTGATGGCCACCGGTGCCGCGAGCCCCGCCTCGCTGCGTGCTCTCGTCGACGAGACGCGCGCTCGCGTCGCCGCAGCCGCCGAGGAAGCCACCTGCCGTCAACGGCTGAGCTCGCGCGCTCAGATCGTCGCGCCGCTCGCCCCTTACGACGAGCAGCGCTGCCGCGAGGCGGCCTCGGAAACGCTCGATGACGAGCGCCGGCGAGCGCTGTTCGACGGCACGCTGCCCGAGCTGGCGACCGGACCCACCCGCCGCACGATGGCCGCGCACATCAATGCCGCGCTGATCGACGAGATGCTGCGTTGTCCCGAAATCGTCGTCTTCGGCGAGGACGTCGGTCGCACGGGAGGCGTTTACAACGTCACGCAGCAGTTGCAGCGGATCTTCGGCCCGGCGCGCGTGTTCGACACCCTGCTCGACGAGACGACGATTCTCGGCGTCGCCCAAGGGGCGGCGCAGATCGGGCTGCTGCCGATTCCCGAGATCCAGTACTTGGCTTATGTCCACAACGCCATCGACCAGCTACGGGGCGAAGCCTGCTCGCAGTCTTTCTTCTCGGACGGAAGGTTTCGCAATCCGATGGTCGTGCGCATCGCTTCGTTCGCGTACCAGAAAGGCTTCGGCGGCCACTTTCACAACGACAACGGGATCGGTGCGCTGCGGGAGATTCCCGGGCTGGTGCTCGCGGCGCCGGCACGGGGCGACGATGCGGCCCGGATGCTGCGCGGCGCGGTCGCGCTGGCGCGCGAGTGCGGCCGCATCGTCTGCCTGCTCGAGCCGATCGCGCTCTACCACGAGCGCGATCTGTACGAGAGCGGCGATCGTGGCTGGCTGTTCGATTACCCGCCGCCGGGCACCGCCCTGCTGCCGGGCGAGGTCGCCGTCTACCACGAAGAGCATGAGAACGTGTTGATCGTCAGCTATGGAAACGGCGTGCGCCTGTCGCTGCGCGCCGCGGCGCTGTTGCGCGAGCGGCATCGCATCGCAGCGCGCGTGATCGACCTTCGCTGGCTCAACCCGCTACCACACGAGGCGGTCCGTGCGCACGCCGCGGCGTGTCGCAAGGTGCTCGTGGTCGACGAGTGTCGCCACACTGGAGGCGGCATCGCCGAGGCCGTGATCGCTTCGCTCGCCGAGCAGTCCGTCGCCACGGCTTGGAAGTCGGTGCGCGCCGCCGACAGCTACGTACCGCTCGGACCGGCAGCCGAGTTGGTGCTGGTCAGCGAGGACGATATCGTGGACGCCGCGAGAGAGCTCTGCACGTGATCCGCGCGGCGCTGCTTTTTCCGGGACGCGGCTCGTACACCGAGAGCTCGCTCGGCTCGTTGCCCGCCGACCATCCCTGGGTGCTCCGCGCGGAGCAGCTGCGCGCCGAGTTCGGCCTCGGCTCTTTGCTCGAGTTGGACGGTGCCACCAAGCTCAGAGCCTCCGTGCACCTCCAGCCGGCCAACGTCTCGCCGCTGATCTACCTCGTTTCGATGCTCGATGGCGAGCTGGCGCGAACGCGCGACCAGATCGTCTGCATCGGCGGCAACTCGCTCGGCTGGTACACGGCGCTCGCCGCATCCGGCGCGCTGACTTTCGACGACGGACTCCGCCTGGTGCAGCAGATGTCGCTCCTGCAGCAGCAGCACCCAATCGGCGGGCAGCTGATCTACCCGATCGTCGACGAGAAGTGGCGGGCCGCGCCGCAGCTGGCTCGGGCCGTCGAGAAGCTGCTCGAAGCGAGTGAAGGTCAGCTTCTTGCCTCGATCGAGCTGGGAGGCTACCGGGTGCTCGCGGGCTCGGACCAAGCTCTTCGGCGAGCGCTCGCCGAGCTGCCACCGCTCGAGCGCGGATCGGTCTCGTACCCGCTGAAGCTCGTCCGGCACGGCGCGTACCACACGCCCCTCGCCGCGCCCGTCGCCGCCCGCGCGGCCGAGCTGCTCGCCGAGCTCTCGTTTCGCAAGCCGCGAGTCACTCTCGTCGACGGCCGCGGGGTGCGCTTCACGCCCTGGTCGACCCATCCGGCGGAGCTTCGCGACTACACGCTGCGCACGCAGGTCGTGACGCCTTACGACGTCACGCAGAGCGTGCGCGTGATGCTTCGCGAGTACGCGCCCGAGCGAATCGTGCTGCCGGGGCCGGGCAACACGCTGGGCGGGGTCGTCGGGCAGATCATCGTGGCCGAGGGATTTCGGAGCGTGAAGACGCGCGCCGCGTTCGATCGCACGCAGCGCTCGGAGTGCCCGCTGCTCGATTCGATGCGCCGTTAGCCGCCGAGAGAAGCCGACAGAATCGGGGGTGCGCGCCGCACCGGGCCCGGTCCGGTCACCCTGGCCTGCGTCCATGTGCCCGACGTGGCCACGCACCCCCGGGGGAGTGACCATCATGGATCGGGCGGTAGCGTCTCGGAGCGAACACCACTGTCCCCGAGCGATCAGCGGCTGAAACGAGCCTCCGAGCGGTCGCCTCATCGCTGCTGGAACATCCGTCGATACGCCGGCAGAATGCCCCGTGCGAGCGAGGATCGACGCCTCGTCGTCGCCGCGGAGTGCTGACGTGTCGAAAAAGTCCGCCGCCCCGCCGTGGGCGCCCTGGGTGATTCGGGGGATCGGTGTCTGGATCCTGGCCGGTGCGCTGCTCAAGCTGCTGCTCGGCACACCGGCCGATCTGCCGGTCATCTTCCAGCAGCTCCCTCTGGGCCTCGATCTGACGTATCGATTCGTCATTACGATGGAGCTGGCGCTGGCCGCGCTCGCCCTTTTCCGGCCGGATTGGGCGTGGCCGCTGCTGGTCGCGACGCTGGCAGTTTTCGTCGTCATCGTGTTCGTGCTGCTCTTCACGGGCGCCTCGAGCTGCGGCTGCTTCGGCTCGAAGATCAAGGCACCACCGTGGCTGATGCTGCCGATCGATGGTGCGCTGCTCGCCGCGCTGCTCGCCGCACGGCCGTGGCGCGGGATGGCTCACTCTCGTGCTGGGCTCGCGGCACCGGCGCTGACTTTCTCGCTCGCGGTGTCGCTGGGCGCCGCGCTCGCGGCGCCGTGGATGGTCAACCGGCAGGCCGTGGCGCTGCCCGATGCGGCGTCGTCAGCCCTGCCTCGATACGTCGTACTGACACCCGAGGATTGGACGGGAACGCCCCTCGCGCAGACCCCCCTCGCGCGCTGGCTCGACCTGTCCGTGCTTCCCGAGACGGGGCTGTACACGTTCTACCGGCAAAGCTGTGAGCATTGTGCGGAGCACCTGTTCGAGCTCGCCGCCACCGATGACGCCCGCCGCTCGATCGTGCTGAT
Organism: Acidobacteriota bacterium; assembly: GCA_020350085.1. Lineage (GTDB taxonomy): Bacteria > Acidobacteriota > Polarisedimenticolia > J045 > J045. Next base: position 981,090 of record CP070706.1, on the reverse strand, counting down.
CAGGATCTTCGAGCCCGCGGACTCTGATCAGCAGCGCATGGTGGACGTGCTGCCCGAGGGCGACCACGTCAGCCACGCGAGCCTGCCCGCCAGTGTTGACTGGGTGCTGACGACTCCGGCCGATATCGAGCTCGAGGACGGTATCGTCGTTTCGGCTCGGCAAGGAATCAACTAACAGTGTAACGACAACGCTTGCGTTGTCAGACTCGTGCGCAGCGCGAGAGCAATCCGGCGCTGCGCGCCGGTCTGACAGGGCAAGCCCTGTCGCTACACTCACTCTGGCAACGAGAGTTCTGTCGGTCGAGGCTCGCGTTACTTCGACCCGGGCTCCGCCGACCGCTGACCGAGCTTGTCGTTGAGAATCAACAGCGCGCCCTTATCGTCTCCGGCCCACTCGAGCAATCCTTTGGCCTCGTCGAACGTCTTTTCCTCTTCGACCTGCTCGTCGATGAACCACTGTAGGTGACTCTTCGTGGGGTAGTCCTCGAGCTCCTCCGCGAGTCGATACAGCTGGTTGATCGCGCGCGTGTTCTGCTTTTCGAGTTCCAGCGCCCGACCGAAGACGGCGTGAACCGACTTGAACTCGGACTGCGGCTTGGGGATCGCCTCCAGCTCGACCCGCCCGCCCCGATCGAGCAGGTAGCGAAACAACCGCTGAGCGTGGTCCAGCTCTTCCTGGTGCTGAACCATCATCCACGAGGCGAACCCGCCGAGGTTCTGGGTCTCGAAATAGGCCGCCATCGCGAGGTAGTGAAACGCCGCCGTGTACTCGTGATTGATCTGCTTGTTGATCGCCTGCTCCAGCTTCGAATCGAGCATGGTCCTCTCCTCATGTCGAGCGGTACTTCTTGTGAGCGCCAGAGCGTAGCCCGCTCAGAAGTCCATGCGCCAGCCGAGGTGGAACGAGCGTCCGGGCTCGGGCCTGAAAGCACTGGCGTTGTTCACTTCGGCGTACAGCTCATCGGTCAGGTTGTCGATACCCACCTCGAGCCTGTGCGACGTATCGGCCAACTCGAACAGTCGGTAGCCGCTGCGGAGGCTGTGCACCGTGAACGAGGGAATCACGTCTCCTATCGGATTCATCGTGAGCAACAGGTCATCCTGCTCCCCGACGTAGCGCAACGCATACTCGAACCACATCCGACCCTCGGGATCGTTGTGACGCAGCATCAGAGCGAACTTGTCCGAGTAGGAGTCCGCCACCGGAACCTTGGACTTGACGTCCTCCGCGGTGATGTGCGTGTAGTTGAGTGCGACGTCGATGACGCCCTCCCACGTCCAGTTGAAGGCCACTTCGTAGCCTTCGTAACGCAACTCATCGACATTGATGTACTGGACGGCCTGCAAATCACCGGTTCCGTCGTCGTCGATGTCGATCAACAGACCCGGAATCTCACCGATCCGGATGCCGTTGTCGAGGTCGTTGCGGAACGCCGTCGCTTCGAAATAGACGTTGTCTCGCCGGTACTTGACGCCGAGGTCGATGTTGAAACTTTCCTCCGGTTCCAGATCTGGGTTTCTGAGCTGGAACGCCGGCTCCAGAATCGAGCGGCCCTCGAACAACCGCTCGACGAGATTCGGCGAGCGGAACGCCTGGCCGAAGTTGGCGATGATCTTCAGATTGTCGGACGCATCGAACATGAAGTTCGCAGCGCCGACGACCTTATCGTCGCTGGCTTTGAACGGCGCAAGCTCGAGGTTCGGCGTCAGCTGCGATTCGGCCTCCGTGCGCTGATAGCGACCTCCGATGATCATGCCGACGCGCTCGCCGAGTTTCATGTCGTCCTGAACGAACACGCCGAGGCCCGTGTACTTTCCGTTGGGCAGCGACGGCGTATTGTCGATCTCGACATCCTCGATATCACCGAAAGGGGTGCTGATGAAGAACGTGTCGACGACCTGGTCGGTGTTGAACGAGTCGTCTTCGAAGTAGTCGAGGCCGTAAGTAAGCAGGTGACGGCTGCCCAGCGACTTGGAGGCCTCGGAACGCAGTCCGAGAGTTTCGATATCCGTGAAGTTCGTGCGAACCTGCTCGGTGAATCCAGTCCCGAAGCCCGGGATGGACAGCGGCAGGAAGAAATCGAACACGAACTCGCGCTCGTTGTCGCGCAACCACGCGCTCGTTTTCCAGCGATCAGCCAGCGCGCTCTCGAGCTGCTGGCCCGTGTGAGTCAACGTGATTTGCTCGAAGTCCTGAAACGGGTAGAGGATGCCGATCTCGACCGGGCTCGGCGAGCCGTAAGCTGCCGGATCGACGCGTCCGAAACCGGTCTGATCGGCCTGGTAGCGCTTGATCTCGAGCATTCCACTGTGGCGCTCGTTGAAGTCGTGGCCGAGCAGCAGGCGCCATGTATCGTCCTGCACACCCGTGTCCTGCACGCGAGTTTCCGTTCCGAGCGTGATGTTGCCGAATGAACCCGCCGGCGCGTCGTAGGCTTTGGCGTCACGGTAGGAGCCCTCGATGGCGTAGCCGACCGCTCCGAGCCTCCCGGCGAAGCTGACGAATCCCTTCTGTGCCCGCGCTGCCGAGTCGTAGCGGAAGCCGACGAAACCGTCGAACTCTCCCCGGCCGACACGCATCTGCGGCCGACTCGTGATCAGGTTCAGCACGCCGCCGATAGCGTCCGAGCCGTAAAGGACCGAGCCAGGCCCGCGTACGACCTCCAACCGATCGAGAGACGACACGTCGATCAGCGCCGGAATCTCACCGAAGTCCGAGTCGCGACGCGAATTGTTCAACCGCATCCCATCTTGCAGCAGCAGCACGCGCTGGCCGCGCTGGCCGCGCATGATCGGTCGCGACTGGTTGGCACCCGCACCGCTGATGTCGACCCCAGGGAGATCACGCAGCAAGTCCGTCGCGGTCTGCGGCGCCTTGCGCTCGATCTGCTGCTTGGAGACGACGGACACCGGCTGCGGCACCGTGAAGGTGTCTTTTTCCGTCAGCGTGGCCGTGACGGTAATCTCGTAGTAGTAGCTGTCCTCGACGGTTCCGTCTTCGTCCGGCTCGCCCTGCTGCTCGGCTTTCTCTTGCTCTTCCTCTTCCGCGGCGGAGGGCTGGCCGACGGCAGGCCACGGCGATCCGAGCGCCAGTGCCAGCCCAGCCAGCACCAGCGAGATCCAACGCGCCCACGGCGAAAAACACCGCACGTCATCGCTAGATGTCTCACGTTCACGACTGCTCATGGCCGATATCTCCACAGAAACCAACGTCTCGACGCCGACCGTGGCATCGGCCGCCGTCCTAGTCGTTCGGATGTTTTTGCCGGCGGATAGTAGCAGATCCGCAGCGCGCAAGTGTCAGCGTTTCGTGACAGCTCCGCCGCGGTGCCGATTTCGGCCATAATCCACACCACGCTCATGAGTGGCTCGTCTGGAAAACCCTGGCGGCTGGCCGTCGACACCGGGGGCACGTTCACGGACGCCGTCGCCGTCGATCCCGAAGGCCGACGTCGTCGGGTCAAGGTGCTCAGCTCGGGCGCGCTGCGCGGCCGCGTCCGCCGGCGCGTCGCAGAGAATGCCTTCGAGGTCGACGCCGGCTGGATCGGGCCGCCAGAGCTCGTTCACGGCGGGCGTTTCACATGGCTCGACGAGCAGATCGCGACCGCGCGGGTGCGGCGCTTCGAGCCCAGCAGCTCGCTGATCGAGCTCGACGCTCCGGTCGAAAGCCCCGCCGAAGCCGCTCGCGAGATCGCCCGTCCGTTCGAGCTT
>CP070706.1:962932-977279 GCA_020350085.1 Acidobacteriota bacterium | reverse complement strand
ACACCACCGGTGCTCGAGAGCGCGTCTGTCTTCGGATTGGCGAGGGTCTGCTCTGATCCGGCGCTCGTGGGCAGCGCCTCCTCGAGGCTCGGCAAGGCCGGATCGGTCTGCTCTCCGATGGCCGGTGGCGGCTCGGACCGCACGAACTGAGGCAGCTCGGATCGGCTGGTGTCGTCGCGCAGGTAGATCGCCGCGGCCACGATGACGAACACGACGAAGGAAATCAGCGCGAACATCACCAACGTGCGGCTCGTATTGGACGACGTCTCCGTGCCGAGGTGCTCTTCGTCGGGCAGGTCATCGAAAGTGATCGGACCTTCGTAACGTAGCTCATCGGCGGCGCTCGAACGAGGCTCCGAGTCCGCGAGTCGATCCGGGCCTGTGTCCTTCTTCTGCGGTTCGTCAGGCGTCTTATCAGGGCTCATCGGCGCTCCCTCCGTGGCGTGTCCGCGATGAAGGGCGGCATCGGCGGACGCCCCGAGAGCATTATGCCCCAAATCGAAACAGACCGACTTCGTTCGAACGCGACGCGGACCGGATCCGACGTGACGTGAGCCGAGCCAGAGCCGTGCGTCAATCGATGCCCGAGAAGATCCGCGTCCATCGCGTGCGCGTCGGCAGGTAGCGCAGCTTCTTCGCGATGGAATACAGGCGCTTGGCTCCGGTGCGCAGATGATCGTTCTTGTCTTCTTCGTAGGAAAACCAGATGAAGAACGCGCGACCTTTGATCAGCGAGCGCTCGACCGGTCCCCAATAGCGGCTGTCGCGCGAGTTGGTGCGGTTGTCTCCCAGGACGAAATACGAGCCGTCAGGCACCGTGAGTGGGCCGAAGAAACTTGCCTGATCTCGGTTTTCAACGCTGACGTACGGTTCCTCGAGCCGTGCTCCATCGACAAACACGTCTCCCGCGATGATCTCCACGGTATCGCCGGGAAGCCCGATCACGCGCTTGACGAAGTCCACGTCGGGATCCTCGGGGTAGCGGAAGACGATCACGTCCTGACGCGCGATGGGCCGCTGTCCGAGCCAGGAGACGGGCCGATCGGAAGCAGCTCCGAAGAGCGATCGGTTCACGAGGATGTAGTCGCCGACGAGCAGCGTGTCGAGCATCGACTCGGTCGGGATCTTCGACTGCATGAAAACGAACGTGCGCGCGAAAATCAGGAACAACACGCAGACGACAATAGTCTCGAGATAGTCCCGCAGCGGTCCCTTCGGCGGCAGAGCCCGTGTCGCGGCGTCGTCCTTCGTGGACTTGGGTCCGACTCGCTCGCGCGGGGACGCTTCGCGCTCACTCACGATATGACCTCCGAGGGGTGCGAGCCGATGTTCACGTCGACCCGACGGCAACGGATCTTAGAACAGTACGTCGCGGCGAGCACGCGCGAGCGCGGAAGAGGGCTTGATGGGTGTTCCGGGTTACCATAGCGATCCGCTCGGCGATGCGCCGAAGGAGGTTGACGAGATGACGAGACGGCGAGGAACGATCCCGTCGGTTCCCGCGCGGAGGACGGCGCCCACCGGGCCGGGGCCGGCGCGCCTGCTCAGCGTGCTCGCCCCGGTCGGCTTGATGGTCGGCTTGACGGCCGGGTTGACGCTTCTGTCCGGATGCGCGGCGGGCGATGCTTGTCCGGAGAGGGACCTTCCCGGTCTTGGAGAGAAAGTCCCGAGTCTCGAACTGGCCCGAGCCGATGGGACACCGATCGCGATCGAATCGCTGATCGACGGCAAGGTGGCGCTGGTCGACGTGTGGGCGACCTGGTGCCAGCCATGTCTGCTCGCGCTGCCCCGCCTCGGCGACCTGAACGAGAAGTATCGCGATCGCGGATTCACGGTCGTCGGCATCCTCGTCGACGTCAACGCCAGCAACATCGGGCCGGACTTCGTCAGCAAGCGAGGCATTCCGTATCCGGTTCTCTACGACGACGATGGGGAGCGCTTCGGTTGCGAGTGGGGCTACATCCCCGGCGTCCCGACGCTGTTGCTGATCGACCGGGACGGCACCGTTTTGGATGTGCATGTCGGGATCAGCGATCTCGACGCCGTCGAGGAACGATTGGCGCAGCTGCTGGGCCCGCAAAGCAGTGAGTCAGCGGAGCTGGCGACGCGCTGACCCGTGGTCGGGCCACGACGTTGAATCGGGCTGAATCGGGCCGGAACGGGTGCCCTGGAGGCAGGAGGGGATGCTTTCGCGAACAGAGACTCGAGCCGCCTTCGCCGTTTCGCTGATGGCTGTCGCGGCGCTGATCGGGTGCCGCTCCGGCCACAGCCCTCAGCAGGCCGGCTGGGGACCGGAGAGCCCCGAGCTCTTGGAGACCTACCTGACGATCCGCGAGAAGCTCGTGCCGACGTACGAACAGGCACAGGACGAGGTCACGCGCTGGGCGCTGCGCGAGCTGGGGACGATGGGCATGTTCACCGGTGTGCTTCGAGTGGCACTCATGCGCAAGCAGCTTCAAGACCTGATCGATGAGGCCGGAATCGAGTTCGCCGACTACCAGCGTCTGACACGCCTGGTCTACGGCCGCTGGCTGCGGGCGGTGCGTGATGAGCCGTCGCAGGAGGTGCGCGTCGTTCGCTTGCTGCGGGAGAGCTACATCGGGCTCGACCGGCAGCTGCGTCTCAACCCGCCGCGCGACCCGGAGCGGCTCGCGGGCGTCACCGATCTGCGCGACGCGGTGGCGCACCATCTGCGGTCGATCAAGCCGTTCGCTCTGGACACCCCCGAGGACAAGCAGGCGGTTCTTTCGAGAATCGATGCGAACACCCGAGCGTGGCTCGAGCAGCATCGGGAGCGCATCGAGGCGGCCGATTTCGGCATCTTCGACACGGCACCTCCCCCGCGCGACGAGCCGGCGCCAGCACCGGGATCCCAGCCGTCGGGTTGACCCGCAGCCGGCCAGGCCTACATTCGACCGTGGACGCTTCATGACCCCCCCTTGCTCGCGGGGAGGCCGGCCGGGTGGTTGGCCTCCCCCATTTTCTTGTGGAGTGGCGGGGCGTAATTACCGACCATGACCGGCTTTCGGTACACTCTTCGGCGTGAGGGATCGACGGAGGGAGGTGTCACCGAATGCGTCGCATCCAGGAGAAAGTCGAACAGGAACTCCAATCGCTCGAGCGCGAGCTCCGCTACGATCTTCCGCGGGAGATCGAGCGCGCCACGTCTCTCGGAGACCTGCGCGAGAACGCGGAGTATCACGCGGCTCTCGAGCGGCAAAGCTACGTTCGAGCGCGCATTGCACAGCTCAAGAAGCGTCTGAGCCAGCTGTCCACGGTACGCTTGAATCAGATCCCGCACGACAGGGCCGCGTTCGGCTCGGTGGTCACGGTGCGCGATTTAGACGGTGAAGAGCAGCAGACCTACGAAATCGTCGTCGCAGATGACGGCGACCCGGCCCACGGCCGGATCTCGTTGACGTCACCGCTGGGCAAGGCGCTCGTCAGCCGGCAGGTGGGCGACGAGGTTATCGTACGCACGCCCGGCGGCGAGCGCGTTTTGGAGATCGTCGAACTGATCACGATTCACGACCGTGCTTTCGATGCCGAAGAGAGCGAGGCATCGGGACAAGAAGTTGACGAGTGACGCGGCCGTACACCCGCCTGGCGTCATAGAGGGCGTCGTCCGCAGTTTGCGGCCGCACCAGTGGGTCAAGAACGTCCTGCTGTTCGCGGCTCTCGTCTTCTCGCAGAAGATGGGCGATGTTCGTGCTGTGCTGCTCGCTAGCGCGGGCTTCGTGATCTTCTGCCTGCTGAGCTCTTTTGTCTATCTCGTCAACGATGTTCTGGATCGCGAGCACGACAGGCTTCATCCCGTCAAGCGATACCGGCCGATCGCCTCCGGGGTCGTGCCGCTGCCGGTCGCGGTGGGACTTGCGGTCGTGCTGCTCGTCGCCGGATTGGCCGGGGCGGTTGGGGTCGGCCGCTGGTTCCTGCTGACCGCGCTCGCGTACGCGCTGCTGTCGTTGGCGTACTGCTTCGCGCTGAAGAAGATCGTGATCTTGGACGTGATGGTGTTGGCCGTCGGCTACACGCTGCGCGCGGTCGCGGGAGCGGAAGCGATCGCGGTCGAATTCTCCGATTGGCTGCTGCTGTGCACGACGTTGCTGGCGTTGTTCCTCGGGTTCTGCAAACGACGCCAAGAGTTGACGAGCCTTCGTCACGACGCGGTGTCCCATCGTTCGGTGCTCGCCGGCTACACCGAGCCTTTTCTCGATCAGATGATCGCCGTCGTGACGGCGTCGACGGTCGTGGCCTACATGTTCTACGCGCTCTCAGACGATGTTGCGGCAAAGCTCGGGACTCCCTATCTGGGTCTGACGGTGCCTTTCGTGCTGTACGGGATATTCCGCTACTTCTACCTCGTTCACGTGCGTGGGGGCGGAGGTCGTCCCTCGCGCGAGCTGATGACCGACAAGCCATTGGTGATTAACGTGCTGCTGTATGGACTGACCGTGATCGTGCTGTTGTATCTGCTGCCGGCAGCGTCGGCACCGGGTGCGTGAGGCCGGTCACGATTTCGGAGGACCCGGCGATGCCACGCTGGAAAACGATTCTCGCTCCGGTGGACTTCTCCGAGCCTTCGCGTCATGGCGTGGCCATGGCGCGTGATCTGGCGCTCGAGTCGAGAGCACGGCTGGTGCTGCTGCACGTGGTCGTCGATGCGGTCCCGGCACCGCTGCCCGATCTGGGTGGCTTCAGCTACGGCGAACTGGTGCGCGCGCTTGAGGAGCAAGCAAAAAAGGAACTGCCGGAGTTCTTCCCCGAAGCCGACCGTGGCGGGTTGGCCGACGTGTCGTTCAGGGTCGAACTCGGGATGCCCCACGCGGAGATCGCCCGCGTGGCAGAGGAGGAGGCGGCCGATCTGATCGTCATCTCGACGCACGGTCGGACCGGCGCGATGCACCTGCTGATCGGCTCGGTCGCCGAGCGAGTGGTCCGTACGGCTGGCTGCCCCGTGCTGGTCGTGAAGAAGCCCGGTTAGCCGGTGGATCGGCTCGGGCCGCGGCGGCGGGGAACCGGCTGCATGGCTCGATGTGAGACTGTGCCCTATCCTTAGCCTTACCATGCGCGCCAAGTCGATACACCGCCGTGTTCTGTACGCTTCCGCTCTCGTTCTGACGGCCTCGCTGGCCCTGGCCGCCGGCTTCCACGCGCGGTCCGCCTATCGCTTTCTCGGGGTCTTCCAAGAGGTCTGGCGATTGGCGCGGGCCAACTACGTCGAGCCCGTGGATGAGGACGCTCTGCTGCGGGGCGCCTACCAGGGGATGCTCAGCTCGCTCGACGCCGGCAGCGGCTACCTGAACCCGGAGCAATCGGCTCTGATGCGGATGACGCCCGGGCCTGCAAGCGCAGGGCTCGAGCTCCTGCCGTCCGCCGGCATCCCCGTCGTCGTGCGTGTCAAAGAAGGCGGACCGGCGGCGAAAGCCGGTTTGGAGATCGGCGATCAGATCTGGCGCATCGGGGACAAACCCACCCGGCAGCTTCCTCTGCCGCTTCTGGAGCAGTTGCTGCGCGGCGAGGCCGGAACGGTCCTCCCGCTCACCGTGCTCGATGGCAGTCAGTTCAAACGCCGCCAGGTGGAAATGACACTGGCCATCGACGAGAGTTCCGGCTACCAGCTCGAACTCGTGTCCGGACCGATCATCCGACTGACGCTCTCCGAGATCGCCCGGGTCGATACCGACGCGCTGCGGCGTGAGCTGCAAAGTGTCCTCGCCGAGCGTTCGCAGGCGCCGGTCGTGGTCGACCTGCGCGGTGTCGTGGGGACTCAGCCCGAGCAGGTGACCCGTCTCGCGGGCGTGATGATTCCCGGCGGGCCGCTGCTCCGGCTCGTGCCGCGAGAAGGCCGCGCCTCGGAAGTCAGCGCACCGCGGCAGGGAACGCCACTGCTGACGGGCCGCGCCGTCTTTGCGCTCGTCGACGGGACGACCGCCGGCGTCGGGGAGGCATTGGCCGCGCTGCTCGCCGAGAAGATCGGCGCCCGCATCTGCGGCCGGAGCACTTACGGCTTGGGGGCCGTGCCGGAGATCATTCCGCTCGAGGACGGTTCGAGCGTGATGCTCACCACCCACGAGATCCAGACGATGGCGGGAAGGAGCTGGGCCGCCGACGGTCTCGAGCCGGACAAGATCCTGGCATCGGTCGGGCGCCCGAGAACAGACGATGGATCCGCGGATCGGCTGCTCGAAGAGGCTCTGGAATGGATTCGCTCCGGAGATCGCGATGCCTCCGATGAGGAGCGTGCGCAGCGACCGGCCGCCTGAGCGGCTCCGCTGCGGCATCAACTCGGGCGTTGCCTGCGGTCCTCCTGTGATCTCGCCCGGTGGCCGCTAGAATGACTCTAAGAGCCGCCCGCCTCGATCAGCGTAACACCGAAGTGTTCTGCGCACGCGCAATGGAAGAGGCTACTCAGAGCATGCTTTCTGCGAGTCGAATCCGGACGATGCTGGCGTCGGTGACGATCGCCACGAACTCTCGGTCGCTCGCTTCACGCCGAGTGCGACGCGCGTTGGCAGCGATCGCGGCGATCGCTTCGTTCGGGATGGCGACTGCGGTGGCGGACGAGACGCTTCGAGCGGGGACCACGCCGCTAGCGCACGCTTACGAGCTATACCTCGGCGCGCACGAGCTCGGCGCGGCGGGCCGGCTCGACGAAGCGCGCAAGCTGCTCGAGCAAGTTCTCGAGCTGGATCCCGGGGCGGCGCGTGTGCGATCCACGCTCGCTCGCTTGTGTCTTCGCTTGGGGGATGGGCTGTGTGCCGAGCAGGAGGCGCACCGCGCCGTCGAGCTCGCGCCGGACAACGCGGACGGTCACCTATTGCTCGCGGAGATCTCGCTTTCGCGCTACCGGCGCCGCAGAGAGCCCGCCTCACTCGAAGAGGCCGTGGCCCATCTGCGCCGAGCGGCCGACGCGGAGCCCCGCGACATGGCTCCTTGGACATACCTGATTCGGGTGCTCGGCAGCGAGGGGCGGTTCGAGGAGGCCGAGCAAGAGGCGCGCCGCGCAGCAGCAGTGCCCGGAGTGGATCCCGCCGCCCCGTGGCTCGCGCTCGCTAGGGCGCTGGTGGCGGGAGGCGCCGTCGAGCAGGCGATCGCGTTGTTGGACGATCTCGACGTCACCGGGAGGGCGGCGATCCCGCTGCTGGAGATGTTGGCTGATCTCAAAGGCGATCGGCAGGACGTTGCAGGGCAGGTCGAGGTGCTCGAGCGGCTCAGCCGGCTGCGGGCGGAGGACGCGCAGGTGGCGTACCGCTTGGGAATGGGTCGCCTCGAACTCGGGGACAGCTACGGGTCCGTCAGCGCTCTCGAACTCGCGCTCTCGCTTCGGCCCGGAGACCCGGCCATACGCCGCGACCTGGCCCGTGCGTTGGTCTCGATGGGGCGCGGCGAGGAGGCCCTCGATCTGCTCGAAGGGACGCCCGACCTACTCGTGACACCGCATCTGCTGGTCGTCTGGGCTCAGGCTGCTGAGCAGGCGGGCTCATGGCGCCTGGCTGCGGAGAAGTTCGAGGAAGTGGCCGCAGACCTTCGGCGGCAAGATCGTGCGGATCTCAGCCCCGCATTCCAAGTGCGGGCGGCGCGGAACTGGCTCCGAGCGGACCAGCCCCGTCGTGCGCTCCAGCTGATCGAAGACATCGAAGAGGACGCCGTCGTGCTCCGGCTGCGCTTGAAGGCGATGCGCGCGCTCGGCCGGGACGAGCCGGCGCGTCGCATCCTCGCTCAGCGTCGCGCGAGCGGGCCGGACGATCCGGTGCTCGTCGCTCTCGAGATCGATTTCGAGGCCGAGCGTCTCGGCGATGCGTCTGCGCTCGATCGTGCCCTGGAGCTGCTGATGCCGCTCCCGCAGCAGGACATGGCCGCCGCCCACGTCGCGAGAATACTCACCAGATGGAGCCGGGCGGGGCTCGCCGCCGGTCTTCTCGATGCCATCGGTATGCCGCAACAGCCCGAGCCGCTCGTGCTGAGGGCCCGGGCAGAGACGCTTCACGCCGCGGGCCGACTCGGCGAGGCGGAGGCGGCCTTCCGGCGGCTGCTCGAGGACGATCCGGACAACGACGCCGTGCTCAACGATCTCGGCTACCTGCTGGCGACGGCCGGACGCTCGCTCGACGAGGCGATCGGGATGCTCGAGAAGGCGCTCCGAGCGCGGCCCGAGGAGCCGGCTTACCTCGACAGCCTCGGCTGGGCGTTGCACCGCTCCGGAAGATCTGACGAGGCGCTCCCGCTGCTGCAGCGGGCGGTCCGAGGCGCCACCGAGGCCAGCCTGGCGGAGATACGAGAGCACTTGGGCGACGTGTATCAAGCCCTGGGCGACGTCGATCGAGCCGTGGCGGAGTGGCGTGCGGCCGTGGGGCTGAGTCGGCTCGACGGGTCGGTGCCACCCGAACGATTGCAGGAGAAAATCGAACGCCACGAGCCGCTACCGAGCGCGCGGTGATCCACGGCCTCGCGCGTCTGAGCGCGCTGTTTGTATGCGTCTCGCTCTTCGGTTGCGCCGCGCGGGCCCGCGTGATTCCGCCGCCGACGAGCGGGTGCCTCGACGGGGCGTTCAAGGGTCGCTACTTCCCCGCGAGTGCCGAGCATGCTGACGAGAAGCCCCGACGCTTCGAGCTGCGCGCGCGCGTGTGCGAAGCCGGTCGACTCGTCGTGGAACTGCGCGGCATCGTCGGCGGTCCCGCGTTGGTGGTGGCGGTGGAGGGCCCTCGTGCTCTGATGATCCTCCCGCGCGAGCGGCGAGCCATCACCGGGCCCGCGGACGCGACCACGTTCTGGACGCGCGAGATCGGCCTGCCGCTCAGTGGCGCGCTGCTCCGCCGCATGGCGAGCGGGTCGGGCGGTGAAACGCACGTGTCCGGCTGGAGCTTGCGGCCGGTTTCGGGCGCTACCGAGGGTCGTCTGCCCTCAGGCTGGCGGGCTGTGCACGTCTCTGGCGATCGCTTCGAGCTGAGAAAGACGGCCGAACGCCCGGCGCTAGGTCCCGCCGCGTGGCCCACCATCCCGGAGGGATTCGAGACGACCGTTGCGAAGGGGCACGGCTCGGATCGTTCGTTCAGCCCTGCTCCGTGAGCCGGTCTGCACGCCCTGGCCGCGATGTCGTCGACGGAATTTCGTGAATAATCCGGCAGTGAACTGCGGCGGCCGGCGCCGCGGGGGGCCCGGTCAGTGGCAAACAGCGTTCTGGTTTCCGCGCCCGCCAAGATCAATCTCGTGCTGGATCTGCTCGGCGTGCGTGGGGACGGGTACACGGAGATTGCGACCGTACTTCAAACCATCGCCCTCAGCGATCATCTGGTCGTCGAACGCAGCAAGCGCGGATCGGAGGGCCTCGACGAAGGGGTCGAGCTGACCGTCGCGGGACAGGAGCCTTGCCCGGCTCGAGACAATCTGGCCTACCGTGCTGCGGCTCGGTACCGCGCGGTCGCGGGACTCGACGATCAGATCGCGATTCGGCTCGAGAAGCGGATCCCGGTCGGGGCGGGCCTCGGAGGTGGTTCGAGTGATGCCGCCGCTGTTCTCTGCGCGCTCGAGCGGCTCAGCGACGCGCGACTGGGCCGCGACAGCATCCTCGCGCTGGCCCGCGATCTCGGGGCCGACGTGCCGTTCCTGCTCGACGGCGGTCTGGCTGTCGGCCGCGGCAGGGGCGACGATCTCGAGTGGATCGGCGAACTGCCGAGCCTTCCCGTGGTGCTCGTTCGCTCGGGGCCTCCGCTAGCGACCGCGGAGGTTTACGCTCGAGCCCGGGCTCGATTGACTACCCAGCCGGGACCGCCTAATATCCACCGGTTCCTGAACCACTTCCGTCGGGATCCGGAGCAGATTCCTCCGGTCAGTAACATGCTGTTGACGGCGGCGGCAGGACTTGATCCCGAGATTCTTCGCCTCGTGCAATGGCTCGAGGCCGCCGGCGGCCGGGCGTCGATGACCGGCAGCGGCTCGGCGGTGTTTGCCTTGTTCGCGACCGAGCAGCAGGCTCGGCGAGCCGTGGAAGGGTTGGGCAGACGCATACCGGGAGCGTGGATTCGCCGATCGCGGACCATCACTCGAGACGAGACCGCCAGACTCAGACGCGGCACAGATCCCAGGGGGAGGTAGCGGCGACATGGAGATCACGGACATCAGGGTGTTTCCCGTCGATGAGGAGAAACTCAAAGCTTACGTGACGATCGTCTTCGACCGCTGCTTCATGGTTTCGGACATCAAGGTCATCAACGGCAACAACGGCCTTTTCGTTTCGATGCCCTCGAAGCGCAGAAAGAACGGGACGTACCGAGACGTGGCTCACCCTCTCAACAGCGAGACGCGTCGGATGATCGAGGAGAGGATCCTCGTCAAGTACGAGGAGGTGCTCGCCGTGGGTTCCACTCCTCGGCGGGTGCGCCGTCCGCGAGAGGCGCAGCCAGCCGATCTTCCCCAGCCGCGGGCCGCTGGGGCGCGCTCGTCCGTGTCGGGACATGACGCTTCCGATCCGTCGCACCCGGACGCACCAGGATTCTGACACGTGCACAACCCGACGCCCGTGACCACCCTCGGTCCCTTGAAGGTGTTCGGGGGTACGGCGCACCCTGATCTGGTGCGCGATATCTGTGTGTATCTCGGCATGGAGCCGGGAGCCGTCGAGGTCGAGCGGTTCAGTGACGGCGAAGTCTACGTGCAAGTGCTCGAGAACGTGCGCGGGGCGGATGTCTTCGTCATCCAGCCGACGCTTCCGCCGGCGGAGAACATCCTCGAGCTGCTCTTATTGCTCGACGCCTTCAAGCGATCGTCGGCTGCGCGCGTGACGGCGGTCATTCCGTACTACGGCTACGCGCGTCAGGAGCGTAAGGACAAGCCGCGTGTTCCGATCAGCGCCAGACTGATAGCCGACCTGATCCAGGCTGCGAACGCAGATCGTGTGCTCACGATGGACCTGCATGCGCCGGCGATTCAGGGCTTCTTCAGCGTCCCCGTCGATCACCTTTACGCGGCGCCGCTGATGATCGATCACATCCGCCGCCTCGAGCTGGAAAACCTGACGATCGTCTCGCCGGATGCTGGCGGTGTGGAACGGGCCCGCTTCTTCTCTGGAAGACTCGGCTGCGGCCTGGCGATCGTGGACAAACGCCGCACGGCGCCCAATGTCGCCCGCTCGGTGCATGTGATCGGCAACGTCGAAGATCGCAACTGCGTCATCGTCGATGACATCATCGACACCGGAGGTACGCTGCTCAGCTCCTCGACGGCGCTGATGGAGGCAGGTGCTCGCTCGGTGCGAGGCTGCTTCACGCACGCCGTGCTCTCCGGAAAGGCGATGGAGAATCTTTCCCGAGCCCCGCTGGCCAACATCACCGTGACCAACACGATCCCGCTCGACGACGGGCGCCTGTCGAGCGGCATGATCGATGTCTTGTCGACCGCTTCACTGCTGGGAGAAGCGATCAAGAGGACCCACACTCATTCTTCCATCAGCTCGCTGTTCGTCTGATCGATCAGCGGCACAGAACGCGATTTCGTCGTCGAGGCTTTCAACGATGCCTGAGCACGTAACTATTGACGTCAACACGAGAGAGACTTCCGGCAAGAACGAGGCTCGTCGTCTGCGCCGCTCCGGACGCATTCCCGCCGTGATCTACGGGGCTGGTCGTGAATCGGTCGGAATCGAGCTGGATCCCAGAACGGTCGAGGCCGTGCTCGACAGCGAGCTGGGGCTCAACACCCTGATCCAGCTCAGCCTGGAAGGCCGCGACCTCAGGCGGCTCGTGATGATCCGCGCCATCCAGCGCGATCCGACGACCGACAAGCTGCTCCACGCCGATTTCTGTCGCGTGGAGCTGGACAAGCCGGTCGACGTGTCGGTTCCCGTCGAATTGGTCGGCACGCCGCTCGGTGTGAAGAACGAGGGCGGGCTCATCGAGTACGTCCATCGAGAAGTGACTGTTCGCGTGCTTCCGGACAGGATCCCAGAGCACCTCGCCGGAGACGTGTCCGAACTGCACATCGGCCAGCACCTCGAAGCGAAAGACCTCGAATTGCCGCAGGGCGTCGAACTGCTGACGGCTCCCACGGAGACGATCATCACCGTCATCGGCCGGGCCGTTGTCGAGGAGCCCGTTGCGGAGGTCGCCGAAGCGGCCGAGGCGGCGGAAGTGGTCGAGGGCGCAGAGGAGGCCGCACAGGACAAGGACGCCGAGTAGTCGACGGGCAGACGTGGGTCAGGACTCGTCGAGGGTGTGGCTCGTACTCGGCCTCGGAAATCCCGGGCCCGAGTACGCCGGCACGCGGCACAACGTCGGCTTCGAGGTGCTTGATGCGCTCGCGGCGCGACACGGGCTGGCGCTGGATCGCCAACGCCACCGCGCGCAGTACGGCAGCGGCCTGCTCGAAGGTCATCGCGTGCTGCTAGCTCGCCCGCTGACCTACATGAACCTCGCTGGCGAGGCCGCGCGGCCGCTGCTGGCGTATCACGGACTGACGGAGAGCGATCTTATCGCCATTCACGATGAGGCGGATCTTCCCGTGGGCACCGTGAGGGTGAAATCGGGCGGCGGCGTCGCCGGCCACAAGGGGCTGACCTCGCTGGTTCGCCATCTCGGCAGCGCGGACTTCATCCGCGTCCGCGTCGGGATCGGCCGGCCGGAAGCGGGCGGGGCGGAGATGGCGGATTTCGTGCTGTCTCGTCCGACGGCGGCGGAACGCGCGAGGCTGGCCGAGGCCGTCGAGGCCGGCGTCGAGGCTGTCGAGGCGGTCATCGTGGAGGGCTGCGAAGCAGCGATGCGCAGATTCAACCGCCGCCAGCCGGCGGACCCTGCTCAGGACGCTGACAAGAGCTGACTGAGCTGAACGAGAGGAGCAGAGATCATGGACTGGAGGCTGCTGATCGTTCCCGGCCTGGGTGTGGTGACGCTGCTGTTCGCCTGGTCGCGGGCGGCCTGGGTCAACAAGGCGGACGCCGGCGAGGCGCGCATGCAGGAGATCGCGGCGGCGGTTCGCGAAGGGGCCATGGCGTTTCTCGCGCGCGAGTACAAAGTGCTCGCGCTGTTTGTCGTCATCGTCGCCATACTGCTGGTGGTGAGCAATCTCGGCGGCTCCGGCGACGCGGATTTCCGACATCCACTGATCGCGCTCTCGTTCATCACAGGGGCCGTCTGCTCGGGACTGGCGGGCCTGTTCGGCATGCGCGTGGCCACTGCGGCCAACGTGCGCACCACGCAAGCCGCCCGCAAGGACCTCAACGGGGCGCTGAAGGTGGCGTTTTACGGCGGCTCGGTGATGGGACTGTCCGTGGTCGGACTCGGCGTGTTGGGTCTGGGGCTGCTGTTCATGCTGTTTTTCGGAACCGGCATTCTCGGCATCGAGCCCGCCCAGGGGCGCCATCTGCGAGACGTGGTCACCGTTCTGGCCGGCTTTTCGCTGGGTGCATCCTCGATCGCGTTGTTCGCACGCGTCGGCGGTGGGATCTACACCAAGGCAGCCGATGTCGGTGCAGATCTGGTTGGCAAGGTCGAAGCGGGCATTCCCGAGGACGACCCGAGAAACCCGGCCGTCATCGCGGACAACGTCGGCGATAACGTGGGCGATGTCGCCGGGATGGGTGCCGACCTATTCGAATCCTACGTCGGGGCGATCGTCGGGTCGATGGTCATTGGCGCCGCTGCCGTCGAGGGCTATCACAACGCGACGCTGTTGCCTCTATACCTCGCGGCGGTCGGGATCGTCTCTTCGATCATCGGCACCTTTTTCGTGAGGGTCAAGGAGGGCGGCAACCCGCAGATGGCGCTCAACGTCGGCTCGCTGGTCGCCGGCGCAGTGATGATCGTCGGCTCCTTGGGCTTGATCCGCGGCATGGCGCCTCGCGGTGGGATCGTCTTCAGCGAGGGCGCGGAGCCGGTCTATTGGGGCGGGATCTTCGCCGCCACGGTGGCGGGTCTGATTGCCGGCACGCTCGTCGGATTGACCACGGAGTTCTACACTTCGAAGGACCGCGGCCCGGCACAGCGCATCGCGCGCGACTCGCGCACCGGAGCGGCGACGAACATCATCTCGGGTTTGAGCGTCGGTATGGTCTCCTGCGCGCTGCCGGTGATCTGGATCGCGATCGCGATCGTCGTTTCCTATAACTTCTCCGGCTTGTATGGCATCGCGATGGCCGCACTCGGGATGCTCAGCACGACCGGCATTCAGCTCGCCGTCGATGCCTACGGACCGATCGCCGACAACGCCGGGGGAATCGCCGAGATGAGCGGTTTGCCCGCGGAAGTCCGCGGGCGCACCGACAAGCTGGACGCGGTCGGCAACACGACGGCCGCGATCGGCAAGGGCTTCGCCATCGGCTCGGCCGCCCTCACCGCGCTGGCGCTGTTCAGCGCTT
>CP070706.1:958967-962832 GCA_020350085.1 Acidobacteriota bacterium | reverse complement strand
TTGAGCGTCTGCTGGGCGTCGGCGAGCTGAGTGATGCCGTTCAGGCACACGACGCGCAGCAAGACGTGCCGGACCTGCAGCGGATGCTGGCCCGTCTCCGAGCTGATGATGTGGATGCCGGGGTAGGCCGGATCGCTGTCGCGTGTGTGGCCGATGTCGAGCTTTTCAGGCCGCAGCAAACGCACGGAAAGCGTGTCGTCGTCGATCGTGACGTGGCTGACGCGAAGCGGCATGCCGTCGCTGGCTTTGGCCACGGCGGAGAACACCTCCTCGTCGCGGATCCGCACGTAGCTTTGCGGCAGCACGGCACACAGCTTGCCCTTCTTGGGGCGTCTTTGGCCTTGCAGCCGCCAGAGAAAGCGCTTCTCGTTCGACTCGGCGGCGACGCTCAGCATCGTACGCAGCGCCTGGAGGCCCACCGAGGCCGGCGCGCGCTCGAGGAATGCGAGCGGCATGTTGCTGATAGCGCATAGCTGCTGGAGCGCCGTCGGCGTCAGCGCGAGATCGTCCGTTCCGTGGCGATTCTCGATTGAAAGACCGAAGCGCTGCTCAGCAACACCGAGCGGGTCGCGCAGCTTCAACCGCACGGCCGACAGCGGCGCGTAAAGGTCGCTGCGATCGGCGCGCGCTTTCTCGAGCTGGCGCGCGACTTCTTTGATGGGCATCGTTCTCAGTCCGGGTGTTCTCGCCACGAAATCCTCCCTCCCGTATGGCACAGGCTCGGGTCGTTGCACTTTTCGCACAGCCGTTTCGGCACCGGCCTCCGATCGACGCATTCCGCCTTGGCGCGGATCGTCCCGTCGGCGCCGATCAGAAGAAAACGCTTCGAACGCGGGACGTGCGCCCAACTCGCCGGGACGTCGTCTTCGAGAAGAGCGAGCCGCTCGCGCGGCGGCGCGTCCGGCACGCGAAACCCTTCGGCTTTCAGCACGGCCAGCCGCTGCCGACTGTGAGCGCGCAGCACGCCGGCCTCGTCGTCATCCCAGAAATCGACGAACAGGCAGGTCGACTTTCCGGGCGCGCACCGCACGCCGCGGCCGATCGCTTGAATCAGCTTCGCCCGCGATTTGAGGCCGCCGGCTTGGACCAACACCTCGATCCGATCGATGCTGATCCCTTCGGCGAGAAGCTGCGAGGTCGCGATCAGGCAAGAAAGCTCGCCCGCGGCGAAGCGATCGATCGCGCGCCGGAGGCGCCGCTTGGCGGTGCCGCCGTGAACGAAGCCGACGGCATCACGGCTGTTCTCGGAGCCGGCGCGTTTATCGCGTCCTTGCAGCCTTCGCTGCAGTATCTCGCCGTGCCGCACGCGATCGACGAGAACGAGCACGGACCGGCCTAGCGCCGTCTCCCCGCGCGCGATCGACGCAATCCGCTCGTTGCGCGCGACGTTTTCGACGATGAATTCCCGGTAAATCTCATCGAAAGGCTTTTCCGCCATCGCGCCGTCGATGCGGCAGCGCTCGATCCGCACCTCTACCGGGCAGGCGTAGCCGTGATCGATCAGATAACGCGCCGCGTAGCGCCCGCCCGTCAGCCGCTCACCGGCGAGCGCATCGAGAACGATCTGATCCGCCCCCGCGCGAAACGGCACGGCGGACAGGTAGTAGGCGTAGCACGGGTCGATCGCTCGAATCAGCTCCACGTAGGTCGTCGCGGCCGCGTGATGTCCTTCATCGAAAACGAGCGTGCCGCCGTGCCAGGGCGAAAGATCGACGACGTCGTTGTGAAGCCGCCGTCGAAGACTCTGAACGAGCGCCACCGTCAGCGGAGAGATGCGCCACTCCCCCTCGCCGATGACGCCCGGCTCGACATTGAGCCAGCGCCGCAGGTGGCGGACGGTCTGGACGAGCAGCGCGCGCGTTGTCACGAGCACTAGCGTCGGCCGCGACAGCCGCGCGATGACCTCCGCAGCGAGCAGTGTCTTGCCGCCTCCTGTGCCGACGTCGATCAGGCCGCGGCCGCGCGCCAGCGCCGCTCGGACCGTTTTTCGTTGGTAATCGCGCAGCGTGGCGCCGCGCACACGCCACGAAAACCGGCGCCCGCGCGTGCGCCTCCGATCGCGCAGCCGGCAGCGGAATCCGTGCTGGCGCAGCAGCCGTTTGACCTGCGGCAGCGCTCCGGAGAGAAACGCTTGCCGTGCCGGATCGTAGACCACCGCCCGCGAGCCGGAGCTCACCCCGGCGAGGTGCGGATTGAGGGTGCGGTCCAGCAGGTCGGTCGGTGCCGGTCCGACGAGCAGCGATTCCACGTTGCCGACGCGGATCTCGAGTTGGGCGTTGGTGAAGGGCATGGTGGGCGGCGCGCGCGAGGGATCGGGCGTCGTTCTTCTTAGAGAACTCCTCGCGCCTCACTGTTCGGCTGAGAGAACATACACTAGAGAGAACAATCGGGCAACAGTCCTTTCGCTGAAGAGAACAGGGTGCTAGGATGCCATGCGGCTCGGAAGGGCGGAAGTCCCGCGACCGAATCGCGTCCCGGATAGTAGAGGTAGCCTGCTCATGACCGACCCGCAGATCCAGGCCCTCGGCGCGCGGATCCGCGAGCTTCGCGATGCCGCCGGGCTGAGCCTCAACGCTCTGGCCGAGTCCGCCGGCGTTTCGAAAGGCTATCTTTCCCAGCTCGAGCGCGGCGAGGCGGTCAATCCCGGCTACGACGTGCTGCGAAAAATCGCCGCCGCCATGGCGCTGCCCCTGTCCACCCTGCTCGGCGAGGACGAGGACGTCGCGTCGGCTCCCCGACCGCTGCCGCCCAGCCTGCAGGAGTTTGTCGCCAAGAAAGCCGCCGAAGGCGACCCGGTCTCAGACGAAGCGCTCGACATCCTCGCCCGCATGTGCCGGCGCGGCCGCCCCCCGCGCTCGCTTTCCGACTGGAACTACCTCTACGAGTTCCTCCGAAGAAACGTGTTCTGAGCACGACGGAGCCTCTCCATGCCGAACGAGCACCCCGAGGCCCCGCGGCCGATCCCCTTCCCGTTCGACGACCTCGACGCCGCCCGCACGCAAGCGCTCGCGCGCTGCCGCACCCTGATCGAGCGCGCCCGCGCCGCGCATCCCGACTGGCAACCGCCCCCCTTCGACCCGCGCGTCTACGCCCGCGTACTCGACATCCCGATCACCATGAGCCGCGAGCTCGACCGCTGGGACGCCCTGCTGATCCCCCTCGGCAACACGTTCAAGATCGTCTGCAACGCCAACGTCCACTCTGCCGGCCGGCGCCGCTTTTCGATCGCGCACGAGCTGGGACACACGTTTTTCGACAACACGCTTGCGACGTATCAGATGCGCACGAGCCAGAACCGCGCCCAGCATTACCCCACGGATGCCGCGCTGCAGCTCGAGCGGCTGTGTGATCTGTGCGCGGCGGAGCTGCTGATGCCGGAGGCGAGCTTTCGCGAGGCCGTCGAGAGGACAGGGTTTCGTGCGGGCGCGATTCCCGAGCTCGCCCGAAGCTTCGGCGTCTCGCTCGAAGCCGCCGCCCTCCGGTTCGTGCAAACGAGCGACCGCTGCTGCGCTGCCGGTTTCTTCGAGTTCAGCGAGCCGCCGCGCCGCAGACGCTGTGCGGTGCGGCCGTTGCCGCTCGAGACCGCGTACAGAGCGCGGCGCGTCTTCCGTGGTTGCGGGTTCCCCTTCCTCTTTCCCGACGGAAAATCGATCGACGATGCGTCGGTGATCGTCCGCGCGTCGCTTCAGCCCCACGAGTTGACGGCGACGGAAGTGTTCACACTCGGAAGCACGACGATGCGACTCCGTGTGTCAGCGATTCCGTTGCACCGAGGCGACTTCGTTATGGATCCGCCTACAGTGTGCGTCGTGCTCGAAAGCGGCGCGGATTGCTGAGGCCCAGCTACCCCACAGGAAATCGAGCG
>CP070706.1:953276-958867 GCA_020350085.1 Acidobacteriota bacterium | reverse complement strand
TCGAGCGGGCGCGTGTGTACCACGCACAGGATCGTCTCGAGCAAACGATCGCTGACGCCCGCCGGGCCGTGGATCTCAAGCTGGACTACGAGGAGGCGGCGGTTCTGCTGTTCAACACGCTCTACGGCATGCAACGACTCGACGAGCTCGAGGAGTTGTTCGAGCACTATGAGGAGTTGACGACCGACCAGATCGAGCCGGAAGCGAGAGCGAGCCTCGAGCTCGCGCGGGCGTGGCTTCATCTGAGCAAGGACGACCGCGAGGGCGCCCTCGCCGCCGCGGAGCAAGCCGTCGCCATCGCGCCGCAGAGCTGGCAAGTCTGGCTCCACCGCGCGTCGTTTCGCGAACTCGCCGGCGATGAGCGAGGCGCCGAGCAGGACTGCACGCGCGCTGCCGCCTTCGCCCTCACCGCCCCTGAGGATCTCGTTGAGCGAGCCGTCCTTCTGAGGAGCTTCTGCCACAAGCCGGAGCTCGTCGAAGCCGACTTCACGAAGGCGATCGACGCCGCTCCGTGGTGGGCCGATCCATACCGATACCGCGGTGGACTGTACCGGGAGAACGGTCGCCTCGAGGATGCTCTCGCCGATTTCAACCGCGCAATCGAGCTGGCGCCAGTATGGGGCGCGGGCTACCTCGGACGCGGCATGACACTTTCCGACCTGGAGCGCTTCGAAGAGTCGTTGGCCGATCTCGAGCGGGCCGCTGCGATCGGAGTGGAAAGCTGGTTCGAGTGGGAAGAGCGCTATTTGTTGTTCACGCGCGTGATGGCGCACCTGCGATTGGGCCGGCCGCAGGAAGCGCTCTCGCTGATCGAGGAGGCGCTCGAGCACCGACCGCAGTCGACGAACGCCCACCTCACGAAGGTCGACGCGCTGCTTATGCTCGGTCGAGTGGAAGAAGCGCAAGAGGCCGTCGAGCGCGCTCTGGAAGCGGCTGCCGCGTCCGGTGCGCCTCCCTACTTCGTCGCACAACTCCACCTCTCGCGCGCCAGGTGCATGCTCTATCGCTCACAATCCTGCGATGCGGCCGTTTCCGACCTCGATCAGGTCGAGCAGACCATACCACCCCACTTCGGGCTCGATCTGCTGTCCGAGCTGGCGAGCATACATGCCGAAGAGCTTTTTCATCACTGCCCCGATCGCTACGACGGGCGGAAGGCCCTGAAGCTGGCGACCAGCGGTGTCGAGAAGATCGAGGATGTGGCGAGCCTTCAGAGCCATCTGGTCAAGGTGCTCTATAGAGAGGGTCGGTACGACGAAGCGCATCGCGGCCTGTTGCGTTTGCGCGAGCTGCGGTCGCGCGACGCGGCAGGAGATCTCTTCTATCTCGCGATGACCTCGTGGCAGCTCGGACGCCGAGAAGAAGCGCGACGCTACTACGACCGAGCCGTCGCGCGCTTGGAGGCCACGTTTCCCTGGGAACCTCGCAACGTCATGAGAAGACGGGAGGCCGCGCGCTTGCTGGGACTCGAGCCGGCTGCTGACCTTGATCGATGAGCCGATGGCTTCGTCGCGAGGCGATTCCCTGAGACAACGGAGCAAACGTCGTTGACTGTTCCGCCCGCCTCATCGAGGATGAACGTCCCCAGCTGCGGATGCGGAGGTCGCCATGCAGATTTGTCGTCACCGACCGATGCTCGTTCTAGCGGCGGCCGGTGTGTTCGTCGCCGGGGTCTCGCAAGTCTGCCTCAGCCAATCGGTCGAGCTTCCCGAGCCGGTCTCTGACGTCACGCTGCGGGCTCGCTACGAGCCCGAGCACGGCCGGATCTGCGGCACCGAACGGCTGAGCTGGCACAACCGTTCGAGCGTTCCGATCGACGAGCTTCGGTTTCATCTGTACTTGAACGCCTTCAAGAACAACCGCTCGACGTTCGTCGAGGAGGCGGGGGCGACGCTTCGTGGCGACGAGATGCCGGAGGGAGAATGGGGGTGGATCGAGGTCACCTCGATGCGCATCGTCGGAGGGGCTGATCTCACCCACGACGCGCAGTTCATCGCTCCCGACGACGGCAACGCCGAGGATCGTACCCTCGTGCGCTATCCGCTCGCCGATCCACTCGGGCCCGGGGAGTGGATCGAGCTCGACATCGACTTCGAAAGTCATCTTCCGGGGATCTTTGCTCGGACCGGGGTTCAGGGCGATTACGTCCTCGCGGGTCAGTGGTTCCCGAAAATCTGTGTCCTCGAGAAGGCTGGCGAGCGCGGCCGCGAGCAACCGGGCTGGAACTCTCACCAGTACCACGGCTATACCGAGTATTACGCCGATTTTGGTAACTACGATGTCACTCTCACGCTGCCGGAGCGGTATCGAGGGAAGATCGCCGCCACGGGGCGGATGCTCGAGCAGGCGGTCGAAAACGGCGAGGTGACAGCTCGCTTCGTGCAGCACGGAGTCCACGATTTCGCCTGGGGAGCCGATCCGCGCTTCATCTTGATCGAGCAGCGGTTCGAGCCTGGCGAAGATGTGCCGAGCGCCGAGCGAGAACGATTCGCCACGCTGCTCGGCGTCGACGAAACGCAGCTCGCCTTGCCGCCGATCGATATTTCTCTTTTTCTGCAGCCCGCGCACCGCTCGCAGGCAGACCGGTACGTCGAGGCGGCCAAGGCGGCGATCCGCGGTTACGGATGGCGACTCGGCGCCTATCCGTACGAGACATTCACGATGGTCGATCCGCCGCGCGGCGCGAGCGGATCGGCCGGGATGGAGTATCCGACCTTCGTCACGGTGGGCACGCACGTTGGGTTCGACATCTGGCCTTTCGATGGCGTCCGTCTGCCCGAGAACGTCGTCGTGCACGAGTACGGGCACCAGTACTGGCAAGGCATGGTCGCCAACAACGAGTTCGAGGAGGCCTGGATCGACGAAGGAATCAACACGTTCTACGAAACGATCGTCATGGACGAGACGTACGAGCCTGGCTTCGCAAGCCTGCTCGGTCTCGAAGTATCGGATTTCGATCTGCGACGTGCGCCGGTCTCGGGAGGCCGCTTCAGCGGACCGGTGGTCCAGCCCGGCTGGACATTTCGCTCGTTCGGTGCCTTCGCGCGCAACAGTTTCATGCGTCCGGCGCTGACGCTCGCGCACCTCGAGGGCCTTCTCGGTCACGAGACGTTTCACAGGGCCATGAGAGGCTTTTTCGAGTCCTGGCGCTTCAGACACCCGTCCACAGCCGACTTCGAGCGATGGATGAACGAATCGAGCGGCCAGAACCTCGATTGGTTCTTCGAGCAAGCTTTGCACAGCACGCGCGCACTGGATTACTCGATCCGACGGGCGACCAGCACCGAGCGCGAGCCGGCGCAGGGCTGGTTCGGCGAGGGAGATTCCCGCCGGCTGGTTTCGGAAGATGAAGAGTCTTCCGGCGATGTCCAGGATGAAACGGATCCGACCGAGACGGGATCGAGCGAGCTGGGTGAGATCTACCGATCGGTGATCGAGGTGTACCGCAAAGGAGAGTTCCGCCACCCGGTAACGGTCGAGCTCGTCTTCGACGACGGACACGTCGAACGTCGGGAGTGGGACGGCGCGGATCGCTGGATGCGGTGGACGATCGATCGGCGCGCGAAGCTCGTCTCGGCTGAGGTCGATCCCGACGGATGGATGGTGCTCGATGTCGATCGGCTCAACAACAGCTACCGGCTGGAGGCGGAAGAGGCGCCACGCCGAAAGTTGCTCATCCACCTGCTGTTCTGGCTGCAGAACCTATTCGAGGCAACGGCCTTCTTGGGGTGAGAGATGACGTTCGCACGACTGCTCATCCATGGTTTTCGCCGCGCGGTCCGGCAGCCGCGGCTCATCTTCTTGGCGTATGCCGTCTGTCTCCTGCCAGCGCTGATCGTCGTTACCCTCGTCGGCGGGAACCTCGCCCCGGCGCTGGATCACTCGCTGTTTGCGCGGGCGATTCTCGAGGGGCGCTGGTTCAGCGTTTGGACCGACGTCATGGGCTCGCAGGCGACCGCGCTAGTCCCGTTGCTTGAACGAGGAACGCTGATCGGACTGATTCTCGCGGCGGTGCTTCAGATTCTCTTGGCGGCCGGTATCGTCGAGGTTCTCGTCCGGCGTGAGGATTCAGGCGCGACGCCATTCGTCAGCGGTGTCGTGCGCAACGCGTGGACTTTCGTGCGCAGCGCGTTCTGGTTCGTTATCGCGGCTGCACTCGTGGGGGGCATCGTGGCTGTTTGCTTCGTCGCATTCCGCCGCCTCGCGAGCGCGCGCGGCAACGGCTGGTACGACGTCGTGGGGCTGCTCGTTGGCGCCACAGTCGGCCTGCTGCTGTTCGCACTGATCGATCTGGCCTATGACCTGAGCCGGATCGCGGCCGTCCGGCACCGCGACAAGAAGACGTTGCGCGGATTTCTTCGCGGGCTCGGCTTCGTCGTCAAGCGACCGGCCCTGTTCGCACCGCTGTATCTGTCGTTCGTCATCATGCCGCTGGCACTCCACGCGCTCTACTACGCGGTGCGGAGTCGCTGGACGGTGGCGAGCGCGCTCGGCGTGGTCGTACTGCTGATCGCGCAGCAGGCGGTGATGCTGGCGCGAGCGACGTTGAAAATCACCTTCTGGGGAGCCGAGGTGGCCTGCTTCGAAACGCTCGGAGCGCCTCGCCTATGCCGTCCCAAGACGACGGTGAGACGGTCGCCGGAGCCACGCGTCGCGCTCGCCCCGGAGCAGGCTGGAGGCGAGATCGCCAGCACGACCTGATTCGGGCGCTCGAGCGTTCGGCGCGAGCTCACCGATCACGCGTCGCGCGGAACGCCTCAAGCCGCCGGCTCGCACGGCGATAGCCGTCAACGATCTCTGAGAGATCCGTCATCTCGAGCGGACCTCGGGCGGCTTCGAGCTGGACGCTCTCGCCGATCGGTGGCGGATCGAACGGGACGAACAAGCCATCGTCGAAGCGCACCCACCGCAGCGAGCGGTCTTCGAGTGGCACGGGGAATCGGAACGTGGCTGCCGTCGGTTCGCCCTTCGCGGTGACCTCCGTGAGCTCAACCGACATGCCGGCCACCTCGAGTCGATCGCCGGCGCTCATCGGAAGAGACGGGCCTCGAAACAGCTCGCCGGTCGATCCCTGAAACAGACCTTGCTCGAAGCGCAGGCTGAGCGAGTGCTGATCAACACGCGTGATATCTAAAGCGACCGGCGCCGTAACGAGACCGCGCAGCCGGCGCGGCGTGGGAAAAGCCTCGAGTCTTCGCAGCGCCCAGATCTCGCAGACGGTGAACACGTAATCCGGCGCGTTGACGACGACGAGATCCTGCTCTGCAAGCTGTGGATCGGGAGGAATCGAAAGGATTGCTGATTTGACCGGCTCGCCAGCCAGAAGAATCAAGACGGCCGAGATCGGCAACATCAACGGCGCGAGAACGAAGTGAATCAGCATCAGTGGGACAGCCACCGCCCCCGCGAGCCAGCGTCCTGCTCCTGCAGGCCAGACCGATTGATCGTCCACCTGCTCGTCAACGCCGCTCGATGACGTCGCCCGTGCGCCTTTCGTCAGACTGCCCAAGAACTGCGCCAGCAATCCCATGCCGCCGAATCCGGCGAACAGCAGCAGCCGGTTGGCCGGGATCGTGGCGCAGATCGGCACC
>CP070706.1:947834-953176 GCA_020350085.1 Acidobacteriota bacterium | reverse complement strand
TGGTTCTTCTCGTCCTTGGGCTGGAATGTGCCGATGCCGACGCGGTCTTTCTCGGACAGCGTCAGACGCCGAACGCGCACGTGCTCGTAGATCCGCGAGAGATCGCCTTCGTAACGCCCCATCAGCTCGCGGAACTGTTGCCGGCAGTACGGGCAGAGATCACCCTCGATCGTGACTCGATACTCGCCGGGTGACCGCTCCGTGTTGATCTGCTCGAGCAGCATCGGCCGCAGCTCGTTAGGCACCAGGTGCAGCGGCTCCTCGTTCATCGGGCACCAGGCGATCTCCGATCTTCCGGGCTCCTCCAGCCAGCCGTAAGCGTAGAGCGCTCCCTGCGGTGTGCGAGAGTACGCTTCGAGGCCGCGCTTGAGCAGGCGGACGATTGTGCTCTTGGCCGATCCGACAGGTCCGTGCAGCAAGATGACGCGTTTTTCCGTGCCGTAGCGCTTGGCGGCGGATTTGAAAATGTTGACCAGCTTCATCAACGGAATGTCGAGGCCATAGACGGCATCTCGTCCGTTGGCATCCGGGTCGTCGAAGAAGTGGTAGTGAACGATGCGCTTCTTGTTGTCGATGTACTCCGACGTGCCGTAGGAGAGGATCATGTCGTAGAGCCGCTCGTACGCCGAGCGCGTGACCTGGGGTTGCGCGCGCACGATCCCCAAGTAGTCGGAGAAGCTGCCGTTCCAGTGCTGCTGGCGGTACTGCTCGCTGTCTTGGGCTTGACGAAGCGAGTCGAGGATCAGCTGTCCGCTATCGGTTATCGTCATTCGACGCCACCTCTGCCCGCGCTGGGGCGCTCCGGCGACCCTCGCTGAGGTCGCGGCTCTGGGCCAACATAGGGCCGAGGGTTTTCGGCAGGCAATGCAGACACGCGGGAACCAACGGGACACAGCCAGAACGCCAGAGGGCCGTCGCCGGCGGGCGGTGCTGCTCGTCGAAGGCGGGTTGTGGCCCGCCGGGGCGGCGCTCGTCGCCGGGCAGGGGATCATCGCCTGCGAGCAGCTCGACTCTCCTCGCCGGCCTCGGCAGGACCTGTTCACGGCGGTTCGGCAGGTTCTCGCGCGCTCGGTCGTGGCGCCCGAGGAGCTCTCAGCGGTCGTCGTCGGCACGGGGCCGGGCTCGTTCACCGGTTTGCGCATCGCGATGAGCGTCATCCGCGGCCTCGAGCGCGGTCTGAAGAACGATTCAGAGCAGCCACTGGCCGTGTTCGGAGCGGACAGTCCGCGCCTGCTGGCCGAGGCCGCCGGTGCCGCCCGCCCGGTGCTGACGGCGTTGCCGTGGGGGCGCTTGCGCGTGCTGCTCGCCACGGCCGGTCAGAAGGGTCCGCAGCTTTTTGAGCCCGGTCTGATCCCGCGTTCGAGCCTGATCGCGTGCCAACGGCTCGTCGGCCGGTGCGTCGTCGTTCCCTCCGAGCTGGCGTCCGAGCGCTGGCCCCGGGGAGTCGAGCTGCTGGAGACGAAGCGGCCGATTCTCGAGGCGATGGCGGCGGCCTACCTCGCGGGGGAGCTGGCCGAGCTCGCCCTGCTGGAGCCGACCTACCTCGTGGCCCCGGACGCCGTGGCTCCCGCGAGAGCCCCGAGCCTCCCCGCTGGCTGCAGGCTCGTTCGGCTCAGCGGCGCGGACTGTCGCGAGCTCGCGCTGATCGAACGACGGAGCTATCCGCGGCCGTGGTCGATCGAGAAGCTGGCGGAGGAACTCGAGCCACCCGAGTCACTCGACGGGCCCGTCGAGCGATCGGAACGCGTCGCGTTCGGGATCCGAGCGGCCGGCGGTCGGCTGCTGGGCTACGCACTCAGCCGCGCCGATGGGCCGGTGATGTCGGTGCTGAATCTGGCGATCGATCCCGAGCATCGCCGACGTGGCCTGGCTCGCTCGCTGACGAGACGGCTCGTCGCCGAGGCGCGCACACGGGGCCTGGGCCGCGTGAATCTCGAGGTCCGAGCCGGCAACGAAGCGGCTCTGGCGCTGTACGCCTCCGAGGGCTTCGTCCGCGTCGGCCGCCGTCCGGGGTACTATCCGGGAGGAGAGGACGCCGTGCTGATGAGCCTGCTCGTGCATCGCTGAGCGGCGACACACCATCGTGCACGCTCCTGGGGCGGAGGCATGAGAGCGGACGTAGGGCACAGCGAGGCAGGGCCGGTCGAACAGGCTCCGGCCTGCCGGCGAGGACCGTGGCGACGGCGGTGGCGGCTGGCTCGTGAGGGACGGGCCTTCGTGCTCGTGCCGTTGGGCGTCGCGGCCGGCACGTCGGCGATCGGCTGGTGGTGGGCGGCGATTCCGGCGCTGGCCGCGGGGCTGTTCTGCGCGTACTTCTTCCGCGATCCGGACCGCATCGTCCCAGACGATCCGCGGCTCGTCGTGGCTCCGGCGGACGGCCGCGTGACGAAGATCGACGAGGCGCCGAGCGGGCTCCACATCGTCATCTTCCTCAGCCTGTTCGACGTGCACGTGAATCGCTCGCCCGTGGCGGGCGTGGTGCGCCGCGTCCACCGCAAGCCGGGACGATTCCTGGCCGCGTTCGACGAGCGCGCCGGCACGCTCAACGCGCGCAACGAGCTGACCCTGGACACGCGGCAGGGCCGCGTCGAGGTGAGCCAGATCACCGGCCTGATCGCGCGCCGCATCGTCTGTCGCGTGCGGCCAGGAGACCGGCTAGCCAAGGGCGAGCGGTTCGGCCTGATAAGATTCGGCTCGCGCACCGACCTCTTTCTGCCCGCCGGGACGCGCCCTCTCGTCGCGGTCGGCGAGAAGGTCCGGGGCGGTACCACGCCCGTGGCGCAGTGGTCAGCTGGGGAGGCCGATCGTCCGTGAGAGAACGACGCAGGTCCCGACGCCACCGTCAGCCGCGCCGGTTTCGCCGGCGGTTGCAGGGGGTTGCGGGATGGTTACCGGGAGCGCTGACGCTCGGGAATCTGCTGGCCGGCTACGCCGCGATCCTGATGGCCAGCGAGGGCCGCTTTCTCGTCTCTTGCGTCCTGATTTTCATCGCCGCCGCACTCGATGGCCTCGATGGGCGGGTGGCGCGGCTGACCGGGACGACGAGCAGCTTCGGTGGTGAGCTCGATTCGCTGTGCGACGCGGTCTCGTTCGCCGTCGCTCCGTCGCTGCTCGCGTTTCACATGGGACTCGGCCAGCTCGGCCGCGTCGGCTGGGCGGTGTGCTTTCTGTTCGCGGCGTGCGGCGTGATCCGATTGGCGCGCTTCAACGCCGCGCCTCCGGCAGGGGGCGACTTCATCGGCGTGCCGATTCCGACCGCGGCGGCTGTGGCATCGGTCCCGGCGCTGCTGACCGGAGGCGCGCCGATACCGCCGCTGTACCTTCCGCTGCACGCCTGCGTGGTGCTGACCACGGCTCTGTTGATGGTCTCGCGCGTGCGCTACCCGGCGTTCAAACAGCTGCAGTTCGGTCCCAAGCCTTACCGCGTGCTCGCGCTGTGGGCCGCGATCCTCGCCGGTTTTCTCGCCTTCTGGGAGTGGATGGTGCCTGCGCTGATCCTCGGCTACCTGCTCACGCCGGTGGCGCGCTGGCTGCGGGATCGGCCGTGGCGCTCGCGAACGGCGGCCGCGGCTCCACTCGCGCGAAGCGGCGCGGACGACAGTCCGGGCCGCGAGCCGGATCGTGATGCGAGCCGCACGTCGTCTCGCGAGTCGGACCTCGACGCGCAGCGCGGGACGGTCCCGCTCTCGAGCGCGGAACGGCGCTCGGGCGCCGGCTAGTCCGGTTTGCCCGGCTGTCGTGGCGGGCGTTACGATGCCGACAGCGGCGAACACCGCGGGAACGGAATGGCTCGGGATTCTCTGCCGCGGCGTAGCACGTCGAATGTTCCGGGCGAGGAGGCGCGCATGCGCGTCGGGCGGGCCATCCGAATCGGGCGCAGCCACTTGAGCCGGCAAGCTCGGCGAACCCTCTGGGCCGCGGCGGCGCTCGGTTTGGCATGCGCTGCTCTTCCGCCGTTGGCGCAGGAAGCAGAACAAGAGCCGCTCGCCGCCGACCCGGCGGAGCAGACCGGAGACGCCTTCGCCGAGGCCGACCCGCTCGAGCAGCAGCGTCTCGCCGCCGCGATCGCGGGGCTCGAAGAGCAAGCGGAGCTCAACGAAACGGAGCTGGCCCGTGCCGTGCGCTCGTATCGCGAAGCCGTCATTCAACGAAACGAGGCGCTGGAAGCGCTGGTCGCGACGCGCTCACGGTTGGATCGCGAGGTGGCCCGCCCGCGGGAAATCAGCGCCGATCGCCTCGACGAGCTCGCCGACGAGTTGCTCCGCGCGGAGGTGCGTCACGAGTCGCTCGTCGAGCAGACGTCGCATCGACTGGCGGACCTGAGACGGTTGCTTCGATCACGTGACGCGATGGCGCGCCGGATCGCGACGCTTCGCGCGCGACTGCCGGCTCAACAGGAGCTGCTCACCGGTGTGTGGGAAGTCCGCTGGTTGCCGGCCGGATCGGTCGGGACCTTCTATCTCGATCAGTCGGGCACGCTAATCACGGGCCAGTACCGGCTCGGCACGATCGGCGATGGCAGCCTGCAGGGCACCTTCGTTGGCGGCAAGCTGTTCTTGCAGCGGATCGACTCCCAGCGCGGTCGAGATGCCGAGCTCGAGGGCTTCGTCGATCCGGACGGCGCACGGATCCGCGGGACGTGGCAGGCCTACGAGCTGGTGCAGGGCGGCTTGCCACACGGGCACTGGGTCGCGCGCCGCGTCCGCTGAGGCGACAGGCGCAGCTCACACGCGGCAGGTGAAGATGCTCATCAGGCCACGCGAAGAGCGCGACGCCTACGCTGGCTTCATCGCACTGCGCTTCTTGCGCGCTCGCCAGCAGGGTTTCCTCTCGTTGATCAGCTTGCTCTCGGCGCTCGGGTTCCTGCTCGGGGTGGCCTCCTTGATCATCGCGCTGGCCCTGATGACCGGCTTTCAGAGCGACGTCATCGACCGGATCATCGGCTCGAACGCGCACCTGTTGGTATTCGCCGAGGACGGCACCGTGATCGATGATCCGGAGCCGCTCATCGCCCAGCTCGGTCAGATCGATGGCGTGGCGGCGTGCGAGCCGGTCGTTCACGGCTACGGGGGGTTGGTCGCTGCGGGCCAGCGGGTGCAGTGGACCTCGATCAGCGGCATCGACGCGGAGCGTCCTGCGGCCGTCACACGCCTTCACGAGAGCATGCAGCACGGCTCGCTCGAAGACTTGACGAAGACCACCGCCTCTGGCCGGCCGGCGATTGTCCTCGGTGAGCAGCTCGCCGCGCAGCTCGGCGCGCTGCCGGGCGACACGGTGCGATTGATGATCCCGCGCCCGCGGCTGACGCCGTGGGGTGTGAGCGTGCGCCAGAAGTTTCTCGA
>CP070706.1:943748-947734 GCA_020350085.1 Acidobacteriota bacterium | reverse complement strand
GCGAGTCGTGCGTGCACGCCGTGGAGCGGTACGTCAAGCGTGGGTTCGACATGATCGAGTCGATCCGCCGTGCCTACACCGATCTCGAGGGAGACTATGCGTTCGTCATCGGACGCGCCGACGACGAGCGGCTGTTCGCGCTGAAGAAAGGCTCGGGGCTCGTGATCGGCCTCGGAGAAGACTTCACGTGCGTTTCGTCCGATCTTCCCTCGATTCTGCCGCTGACCCGGCGCATCGTGCGCGTGCGGGACGGGGAAATCGTCGCGCTCCGTCACGGCAGCGTGGAGATTCACCGCGTCGAGGACGGCCGCGTGGTCGAACGCGAACCGGAAGAAGACAACGAGAGCATGGACGCGGCGCAAAAGGGCGGCTACCCGCACTACATGCTCAAGGAGATCAGCGAGCAGCCGAAAGCGGCTCAAGACCTCGTGCACCTGCTCGAGGCGAGCCCGCACGTCACGCCGATGATCGAGGCGATGACGACCGCGCGGCATCTGTACCTGGTCGGTTGCGGAACGAGCTATCACGCGTGCCTGCTCGGATCAGTGTACTTGGCTCGTCTGGCGCGTCGCGCGGCAATTCCCGTGTTGGCACCGCAGTTCATCGCACAGTACTGCCCGGCCGTGGAGCCTGGTGACGTCGGCATCTTCGTCAGCCAGAGCGGTGAGACAAAGGACGTTCTGAACGCCGTCGAGGCGGCCCGCGGGCGCGGGATGCGCATCTTGGGGCTCGTCAACGTGCTCGGATCGACGCTGACGCGCGAGAGCGAGGTCTATCTGCCGCTCGCGTGCGGCTACGAGATCAGCGTCCCGGCGACAAAGACGTTTACGAATCAGGTGGTCGCGTTTCTCGCGCTCGCGCTGCGCATGGGCCGCCATCCGAGCGACATCGTGGCTCAGGTGCCGCACCTGCTCGAAAAAACGCTCGAGGAGGTCGAGCCGCAGGTGCGCGCACTCGAACCGAGCCTAAAGGGCCACGATGATCTGTACGTCCTCGGCTACGGGCTGACGTATCCGATCGCGCTCGAGGGCGCGCTCAAGCTCAAAGAGGTCACTTACGCGCACTGTGAGGGGATGCTGTCGACCGAGTTCAAGCACGGCCCGCTGTCGGCGGTGACTCAGGACTATCCTGTGCTGTTCGTTGGCGGTCCCGACAACGTCCCGCTGCTCGTCAGCGGCATCAACGAGACGACATGTCGCGGCGGCCGGGCAATCGCGATCGCGGAAGAGGACCCGCGCCTACAGGTCAACGCGCACGACCTGATCCTGCTACCCCAAGCGGGCGCTTTGCTCAACCCGTTGCTGGCGACGATCCCGCTGCAGCTTCTGGCCTACTTCCACGGCGTCGCGCGCGGCTATGACCCCGACTTTCCCCGCAACCTCAGCAAGACGCTGACCGTCGACTGACGGTAGCAATCCTGCCATCGCCGCCAACGCGTTGCCCGCAGCTCAGGCTTCGTCGAGCAGGCGGCGCTCGCCGGTGAGCGTTTGGATGGAGGTGATGTCCTGCACGGTCTCGAGGCAGCCGAGATACTCGTTCGAGGAGCCGCGCACGGGCCAGTAGCGGATGTGCACTCTCTTGCCTTCGAAGTCGATCCAAAACTCGGCCACGTCGCGGCGGCCGGCCTTGAAGTCCTCGAGAATTCGCTCGACCAGCGGCAGGCTCTTCGCCGGGTGACACTCGCGCACGTTGACGCCGATCGCACCGCGCGTGCGCGGGAAGATCTTATCGTGGTTCTCGTGGCTGAAGTAGCGGACGATGTCGCCGGCGTCGACGAACGAAAGCTCCACCGGCAGCGTGTTGAGCATCGCCGCCAGCACGTCGGGATCGAGACCTTTCGACAAGTCCTCGAGGCCGCCGGTCGTACAGATCGTCTGGGCCATCGCGTAGTAGCGCGCGCGTGTGTCGGGTCCCAACGCGGCCTCGGTGATCTCGATTCCCTCGAGGACCGCGCGATTGTCGTCGGCCGAAAGTACCCGCCGTGCCATCGGGTAGAGGATGTCGGTCTCTTTCCAGAAGTGGTTCTTCAGCAGACTGGTGTAGGCCTCGAAGGTTCTCCGCAACTAGCCCAAGACACTCTTGTCACCGCCCGCGTAGGCTTCGTCGAGCGGCTTCAGTTCGCCCAGCAGCGCTCGGCTTTGCTCGTGCTCCTGCAGCATGACGGCCAGCGGGCCACCTTCGCGCGGAATACCCCGCTTCTCGCACAGCGGGAACAGATGATCCTGCTCCTTGAGGTTGTGGCAACCATCCACGTACTCGGCCAGGTAGGTGATCGTCATCGCGACCATCGCCGGCGTCGGTCCTTCCGGCGTCGCCAGCGCCTGGGTCATCACGTCGAAAACCTTCTCCGTCGTCTCGTGATCCGTGATCAGCAGCTCAGCCCAGTGGTCGGACATGGCCTCTCTCCTTGCCGGTCAGTGAGTCTTGATCCGTCGAACAGCCCGTGCCGAAGCGTCTGATGAGACACGAACCGTTATCATAGCGACTCCGTCTTCGCCAGCCACCTCCTGATCCGCTCTCGGGACCAGATTCGTCGAACCGCCGCGCTCAGCGAAGAGAATACAAGAGTCCTTGCCAAGGAAAGTGGCCGCACCGACCGCGAGCGGCGGACCTCCCCGCTACGCGTAACTGTGAAGCCCGACGATGACGAAATTTACGGCAATCCAGTTGAACAGCATCACGGCGCAACTGATGAGTGCCAGGACAGCGGTCCACAGAGCCTTGTCGCGCACGGTCACGCGTGTGTGAACGAGCAGCAGTAAGACGAGCCATGTATTGAGGGCGAACACCTCCTTCGGATCCCATCCCCAAGGCCTGCCCCATGAAACGTCGGCCCATACAGCGCCGAGAATGGTGCCGATCCAGAGTGTGACGAAGCCGAGCTGCATGAAGATCATCGTGGCACCGTCGAGCGCTCCTCCGAGCCCGATTCTGTCGTGGCGTGTGCCCGTCGAGTAGCCAGGTGCTCGCCGTCGTATCTGCCGCGCCGAATCGGTCGCGGCTTCCCACCCGCCGGAACGTGCCGCGAGTGGGGGTGCGGCCTTCTGCGTTGCTCGAGGCAGAATGCGCCCCGCGCGTCCCGCGAGATACAGCAGCGCAGTGCAACCGGCAAAGAAGATCAGCGCGTAGGAGGCGATGACGATGTTCGTGTGGATGTACAGCCAGATCGTTCGATCGAGAACCGGCATCACCGTGGTGATATCGCTGTTGAGACTGACGGGCATGAAACGGCCCGCCATCATGGCCGTCATCCCGTAGACGGAAGCCGTCAGCGCCGGAAGGTATTGAACGGGACGATGCTTTAGAGCGATCTCGAGCGCGATCGCGACGACGCAACCAAGCCAAGCGGATGCCAGCACGGCTTCGAACATGTTGGCGTTGGGTATTCTCCCCGCCAGATACCAGCGAAGAACGATCGCTGCGCTGTGCAGGCCGAATCCGATGCCAAAGAGGGCAAACCCTGCAAGCCGGGCCCATCGGAATCGGTATACGACGGACATCAGCAAAAAAGGGATCGCGAAGAAATAGACCACCCACGTGCCGGTGAGCTTGTGGTGCTCGTGATACCGGAGTTCCCAGGATCGCCTCGTCAGCGATGGATAGGAGGCTGGATCCACACCGGCGACTTCGGTGGCCAGCGAGTCGAGGGCCTGATTGGCCAGGGGTGCATCCTGGAATCGCCACGCCCGTTGAAGCTCTGTCCAGGCAGCGGCGATTCTTTCCGCGAGCTCTGGATCCGCAGTCTCCACGCTTCGAGCGCCGTGCAATCCGGAGTGCACCGCATCGCGAGGCGCATGCATTGGTGCGCTCCCTTCGATCGGATGCCAACGGTCCTGGGGGCTTCCCCCAGGTGGCGGAACGATCTTCCACGCAGCCCGAAGCGCGGAGCCGTTCGTGTAATATCTCGCGCGGTAGATCTGCTGGATCTGCCTGCCCGTGCGCATCACATCACGCTCGAGATCTGCCAACACTTGAGTGACGACGGG
>CP070706.1:940412-943648 GCA_020350085.1 Acidobacteriota bacterium | reverse complement strand
GGGAAGCCCAGCCGCTCGTGGTAGTTCCAGTCGGGATCGAGACTTTCGGGTGTCGAGAGCAACGGAACGCTCATGTCCGAAACAGTCGTGAAGCGAACGGGACGCTCTGCCGAGCGCTCGCGTGCCCTGTGCAGCGTGGAATCCTCCCACTGTTTGTGGCTGGTGGATTGCTCTGTGGACCGCTGCGTGGACCGCTGTGCGGACTGTTGTTCGCTTCGACTCATCTCTGCTCCTCAGTCTCTGCCGGCTCTCGACGTGATCGGCCAAGGCCCCGTCAGCCTGGCCCCGCCTTCCGACGAGCAAGATACCGTCAGGATACCCTGCGCGCGCGCGCTGCCGCGGGTGAGTGCGCTTCAGGATCCGCGATCCGCCTCGTCGCGACATGGTGCGGACTGCAGGATCGCTCGCGCTCCGCGACGGGGCGCCTCGTCGGCAAACGCGAGCGCGAAGAGGGCTCGCTCGAGCCCGAGCGCGGCAGATTGGCACAGCGCTCCGCCCGAGCGCTGAAGCAGCCGCAGCGCCTCCAAAGCTCTCGAGCGGCTCGCCGCCGCCCGAGCCCAGCGTTCGCTGAACCCTCCGAGATCGACCGATACGGCGTCGACGAGCCCTGCCGCGAGCGCTCGGCGAGCCCGCCAGCCGCGCTCGTGGAGCCAGAAGGCGAGCGCCCTTGCCGGGCCGACCCGAGCGGAAAGACGCCACGGCGTACCCGAGAGGTGATGAGCGCCACCGCCTGCGCTCCGGAAAAGGCTGGCCGGCTCGGCGACGATGCTCTGGGCGGCGAGAGCGACCTCGAGCACGATGCCCTCGACGAGACCGCCGACGAGGGCCAGGCCGGGACGCACCGCCAGCGCCTCGACGAGGGGCTCTACCGGCGCGATCTGTCCCTGAGGGATGGAACGGCCTGCGAGCCGGTCGAGATCGAGCACCCAGGGGTCCGGCGAACGAACGGCTCGCTCGAGAGCCTCGGTCAGCCGCTGGCAAGCGGGCCGACCGTCAACGCCGTCGCTCACGAGGCTCTCCTCAATGCCATTTCGTCGGCCCGGTGACCGTCGGCCTCACGCGCTCGTGCGCCCGTTCGAGGGACCGCAGCCCGATCGAAGCGCCGGCAGCGGCCGGCAAGCCGTCCCGAGGCGCGTCAGGCGTGTTCGCCACCGGCTGTGTTGCCATCCGTCTCCTCGAGATGGCGGATGGTCGCGGCGCCTTCGCGCCGCGCCGCGAGTCGCGAGGTTTTCGACTTGCGAAGTTGTCTGGCGAGAACATCGACTGCTTCATTGATGGAGGCGAACAGATCGGGACTGGTGATCTCTCCGGTGTGCGTGGCGCCGTGACCGCGAGAGACGATCGTGCAGGTGTAGCGGTGCTTTTCCGCTTCCAGTGTGACTTGGATCTCCAGGGCGTCGACGAGCCGGCCGAGCTTGCGAATCTTCTCTTCGGCATAGGCTCTCGTCGCCGGAGTCAGATCGAGATGGCGTCCCGTGATTTCGATGGTCATCTTCGCCTCCGTCTTGCCTTTCCTCGCCTCACCGCATGACCGCCGACGCGATAGCGCCGCCATCGACGTCGCCGGCTCCGCGCTACGACTCGTCTCACTTCGCAAACATCCCCGGACGAGGATTCATGATTGTTCCGAACTAACGTCGTTTCCGTCTCTGGGTCGAGGGTGGGATTCGCAGCTCCTCTCGGTACTTGGCCACCGTGCGCCGCGCAATCTTGAGTCCTTCGCGCCGCAACGATTCCGCGATCGCTTGATCGCTCAGTGGCCGCGCCGACTCTTCTTCGCCGATCAGCTTCTTGATCCGATTCTTCACCGTCAACGACGAGACGGCTTCACCGCCGTCCGAAGACAAGCCGCTGTGGAAAAAGAATCGCAGCTCGAACAGGCCGCGCGGTGTGTGAATGTACTTTTGATTGACGACGCGGCTGACCGTCGACTCGTGCATTCCGATATCTTCGGCGACGTCGCGCAGCACCAACGGTCGGATGTGCTCGATTCCGTAGTCGAGGAACTCCCGTTGGAATTTGACGATGCTGTTGGCAA
This sequence comes from Acidobacteriota bacterium, assembly GCA_020350085.1. GTDB lineage: Bacteria > Acidobacteriota > Polarisedimenticolia > J045 > J045. The sequence goes on along the minus strand of CP070706.1, from coordinate 941,610 downwards.
CCTTCCCGATCGTGCGCTGACGTTCCTCGAGGCTGCGAATCAGTCTGAAAGCCGCTTTCACCTTCTCCCGCACGAAGCTGCGCGCGTTCGGATCCGAGAGGTCCGCACGCGAGGCTTGCCGGAGCATGCGACGGTAGGCCGGTGAGATGCGTAGCCGAGGCAGCCCCTCTTCGTTGAGCAGCACGCGATAGTCGTCGCCGTCTTTGATCACGTACACGTCAGGCGCGATGTAGGTCGTCGTCTGCGGGTTGTATTTCTCGCCCGGCCTCGGGTCGAGGTGGCGGATGACATCGAGAATCTCGTCGAGTTCGTCCTCGCTGACCTCCAGCGCCTTGGCCAGCTCGGCGTACTGATGGGCCTCGAGCAGTGTCAGGTGATCACGGATCACCTCCGAAGCCTTCGAGTCGGCAAAGCCGGCCAGATCGAGCTGGGCCAGCAGACACTCCTGCAAGTCGCGGCTCGCGACCCCCACGGGGTCGAATTGCTGGATCAGGCGTCGGACATGCTCGACTTGCCCTGCGGTCCAGCTCTCCTGCTCGGGAGCCATCGCGGCCAGCTCCTCGGCCGTGGCCTCGAGATAGCCGCGATCGTCGAGATTGCCGATGATCGCCTCACCGATCCGCTGCTGGAGCGGCGTCACGGCGCTCATCTCGAGCTGCCACAACAGGTGATCGGCGAGCTGATCCTGGCTTCGCAGAACCTGGTCGAAGGACGGCAGGTCGTCGGGCCGATACTCGCGCGTTCCTTGCAGAGGGCGATAGCTGTCCTCGAGGTGCTCGATGTAGCCGACGTAGTCGAAATCGTCGGCGTCGCGCTCGGCGTTCTCTCCGGCGGTTACCTCGCGCTCAGACTTCTCGCCGCCACCCTCACCATCCATTTCGAGGCGTGTGCCCGCCTCTTCCAGAGCTGGGTTTTCCACCAACTCCTGCGCGATCTCACCGACGAGTTCGAGCTTGGACAGCTGCAGCAAGCGAATCGCTTGTTGCAGCTGAGGAGTGATGATGAGCTTTTGCGCCAGCCGTGCTTGCAGTTTTTGTTCGAGGCTAGGCATGCGCGGTCCAAGAAGACGATTCCCCTCGCCGATCGCTCTCGACCTTCACGTGGGAACGGCTCATCGCTCGTTGAATGCCACTCACCGCTGCGTTTCGGGTGCTGATCCCGGCGGAGTTCCTGGCGGCTCGGCAGGCTGCGCCGGCGG
>CP070706.1:931660-940312 GCA_020350085.1 Acidobacteriota bacterium | reverse complement strand
GTTCGGCCTGTTCTGGTTTCGCTACGTCAAGATCCCTCTGCTTCAAGGCCTCGACCTGCTGGCGCTGACCGGCGCACTGTCGATGGGCATCGCGCGGTGGGGTTGCTTTTTCTCCGGCTGCTGCCACGGCAATCCGACCGACCTGCCGTGGGGCGTGACGTTTCCCGCGATCGCTCGCGAGCTGCACGCGGGCCTGCCCGCCGTGCCGATCCACCCGACCCAGGTCTACCTCTCGCTCAACTCGCTCGTGATCTTCGGCCTGCTGGTGCTGTTGTACCGCCGCAAGCGCTTCCACGGGCAGATCATGATGGTCTACCTGATGCTCTACGCGGTGACGCGCTATTTCATCGAGTTCGTGCGCGGCGACGCGGTCCGCGGGTTCGTCATCGAGGGCCTGTTGAGCACGTCGCAGTTCATCAGCGTCGTCGCGTTCATCGCCGCCGGCACGACGCTCTACGTGCTGTCGCGCCGGCACCGCGCCTCGGGCCAGCCGGACTGGCAGCCCGCTGCGGCGAACGCGCCGATCGCCGAGCCCGCAGCGAGGTCGCAAAAGCGCAAGCGCCGGCGCCGCTGAGCGTCAAGGAAGTGGTGGACGGGTCTGCGCGTCAGCCGTCTGAGGCAACCATCTGAGCCGACGCTCGAACTCGAGCAAGCGGCGGTCGATCGCTTCGCGCTGGGCCGCCTTCGTCTTGAAGCGCTCGCCATATCTCTCGATGAAGTAGGCGATGGTCTCGATGCGCAGCTTGATCGAGCCGGTGGGCCGATTCTCGTCGATGTCCTTGAAGGAGAAGTACGGCGTGCCGGAGCGTTCGATGATCTCCTGCACGGCGCTGTAGATCGGCGCGTCGAGACCGCACTTGAAGCTCGACTGCTCCAGCGCGACGAGATTCGGGTGCCGGGCGACGAACTTGGCCGCCCACAGCTTGCGCGAGGAGTTTTCCGAGTAGCTGTTCTTCCAGACGTCTTGAATGCTCAGCGGATCGGGGATCTCCCCGCGCGCCAGCTCCTCGCCGAACAATCGCTCGAGCAGATCCTCGTCCACGGGCAGGCAGTCCTGCGTCAGCACCGGGTGGCCGAGCTTGGGAAACTCGCTGCAGATGCCGTGGTTGACGCCCGGATCGTTGTGATAGGGCCGCGCCAGCAACACGACGCCGATGCGCTTTTCCGCTTCCAAGCGGTCGAGAATCTCGCGCGCTTCTCGCCGGCGCGCGCGCGAGAAGGCTTCGAGGGCGGCCAGGCCCTGCGCGACCGCCCGGCGCGACTCTTCCTCGCTCAGCCCGAGCTCGTCCTTCCAGTCCAAATACAGCTGACGCGCCAGCAGCAGCGGTTGATCACCATTGACGAACGTCTTCTTGAAGACGATTCCGGACGCGGCAAACAGGTCGCCTTCTTTGACGAACGCGGCGTGGGTGGCCTCGGGCGTGTTGGCCACGGCGGGACAGGCGCGATGTCCGAGTGTCTCGTGCAACGTGGGGGGCAGCGAGTCAACCATCGGGAAGAAAATGTGAGTGAGCGGATGCTGCGGCGTGTGCTTGACGTGCAGCAGATTGTGAATGTGCGGGATGCCGAGCTTGCTGGGAAAGCACGGGTCGATGCTGCCGCGGCGTGATCCGCTGCGGTACAGCTTGTCCGTCGTGTAGTCGGACCAGACGATCTGGCTCGCCGGTACGCCCAAGCTCTGAAAGTACCCACTGAAAAACGGCGCCAGGGAGTACATGTTGAGCACGCGCGGCATGCCGATGCGCAGCTGTTGGCGCCGGCGGACGAGCGCCGAGCGGCCGGGGCGCTTGCCGGGCGCCATCCGACGCGCGTGCGCGCGCGGCGGGGCATCGGCCACGAGCTCGATGGTCACCGGCTGAAATGCCTCGCGAGCCCAGACTTCGGCGAGATTGGGGTTGTCTTTCTTGGCGGCGTCCAGCTCGCGCTTGATCTTGCGCATGTCGCCGACGTCTTCGACGGTGCCCTTCTCGCAGGTCGCCACGATGATCCTGTTGTGACCGGGCCGGCGCAGCGCCAGCGGCTCACCAGGGGAAGCGGGCGGTTGGCCGTCTCGCGAGGCGGTGGGCGAGCTCGGAGAGTGCTTCACGCGCGTGGGGCGCGGCGGCTCGGGGCCGGACTTGAACTCGTGCGTGGCCAGCTCGATCGGCTCCGCCGCGTGCTCCTTTTCACCGGTCCAGACGTCGATGAACGTTCGCAGGCAACGATTCTTGCAGAAATGGCAGCGCGTCTCTTCACCGCGAGACGCGCGATATGAAAGTGTCTGAACGGCGCTCATGCCGATGAATCGCGTCTCGGCCCCGAGCTTGGCTTGCCGCCGTAAGACCTCGAGCGCGCAGCCGATCGCGCCCGACTCTCCGCAATGGGGATGAACGACGATCTCGGGCGTCGTTGCGGTGCCCGCAAAGCGCGATTCGATGAAGTCCACCTGAGCTTTGACGGCGGCCAGATTGCGCTGCGTGCCGCCCTGCAGGATGAACTTGCGCCCGAGCTGCGGCAGGTTGGAGATCTTCGCCACGTAGAGCCAGACGTTCTTCGGCAGCACGGCGGCCAGCCCCGCCATGATCTCGTTCGCCTGCCATCCCCGGCGCTGGAAATCGACGATGTCCGTTTGCATGAACACCGCACAGCCGCAGCCGAACTCCGGCATGGCCTGAGCGCTGAAGGCCACGTCCGCGTACTGCGAGACGTCGAAGCCGAGCGTCTCGGCGGTCGCTTGCAGGAAGTAGCCGTTTCCCGCCGAGCACTGCGTGTTGAGCTTGAAGTCGTTGACCGCACCGTTCTTGAGAAAGATGAGCTTGATGTCCTGGCCACCGACATCGACGATCACGTCCGTGCCGGCGGCGTAGTGCAGGCCGGCATGGGTGTGAGCGACGGTCTCGACCAGAGCGACGTCGGCCTGGAGAGCCTCGTTGAGGATGTCCTTGGCGTAGCCGGTCGTGCCGACGCCGAGCACTTCGAGCTGGCAGCCCTGCCGCAGAATCTGCTCGTGCAGGCTGCCGAGGATCTCTTTCGCGTCTTCGATCGGGTTGCCGCGACTGAGCTTGTAGGCCTTGGCCAACACCTCGGTGTCCCGGCCGAGCAGAACCGCCTTGGTGCTCGTCGATCCGCCGTCGAGGCCGATGAAGGCTTCGACCCTCGAGCCCGGCTCGAACCGAGCGGGCCGCCACGATGGCAGCTGATAGCGGCTCTCGAACCGCTCGCGCTCGGAGCGGTCCCGACAAAGACCGACGCTGCCGAGCGAGTGCTTTTGGCGGGAACGGCCCTCCTCGATGTACCAGCGAAGCTTCTCGGTCCCGCGATAGGTGCCGAGAAGCGGGCTTCCGGCCAGCTCCCGCCGCAGCACCTCGACGGCGCCGATCGCCGCGAAGTACTCGGCGTTGTCGGGCACGATGATCAGCTCCTCGGGCGCTTTTCCGGCCGGCAGCTCGACGTTTCGCTGGCGCCACATCAGGGGGATGTTGTTGCGCCAGCACTCCACGAGACCGGGGATGAAGACGTTCGGGCCGCCGAGCAGCAGCACGTGCGGCAACAGCGTGTGACCGCGTGTGAGCACCGAGAGGTTTTGCTGGACGATGCTCTCGAACAGCGACGCGATCAGCTCGTCGCTGGGCACGCCCTGCTTGAGCAGCCCGTTGGCGTCCGTTTCGGCAAAAACGCCGCACTTGCCAGCGATCGGATGCAGCCGAATGCCCGTGTAGCGCATCGAGCCGAGCTGCTCCTGGGTGACGTTCATGCGCGCCGAGATCTTGTCGATCACCGAGCCGGTACCTCCGGCGCACTTGTCGTTCATCGACGGATACTTCTTCTTGCGGCCCGTCTTGGAGTCTTCCTTGAAGACGACGATCTTGGCGTCCTGGCCGCCGAGCTCGATCACGCTGCGCACGTCGGGATACAGCTTGTCGACGGCGAGACTGATCGCGGGCACCTCTTGCACGAAACCGACGCCGAGATGAGAGGCGATCTCGGCGCCCCCCGATCCGGTCACCAACAGCCGAAACGCCCACCGCGGCAGCTCGCTGAGGTGCGCCTCGATCCGTTTCAGAAACTCGACACACAGCTCCGCCTGCCGCGTTTCGTGACGCCGATAGTCCTTCCACAGGATCTCGTCGGTGGCTGGATCGACGAGAACGGCCTTGACGGTGGTGCTTCCCACATCGAGGCCGACGATCAACTGGCGCGTAGGGGAAGTCCCGGACGGCCCGGCAACGGGCTCGGAGTGCGCTGCCGGCGCTTGCGTCATGCTCGAGTGCCGCGCTGCCGATCGGCTCTCATACGTCGCCCCACGTGCAGCACGAAATTCGCGGCGCGGCCGGTGACGGCCTGCTCGCGCGGGATGCGCTGCAGCGGCCGCCGCAGCTCGGGATGCTCCGCGACGTAGGAGCGTATCTGCTCGAGCGTGAATCCCGTCTTCTCGACGCACGCTCGGAACTCTTCCCCGCACAGCTCCTTGGCTTCAGAGAGCGCCATCTGGACCCGACTGAAGGCGTTGAGGTCCCCCTCTCCCGAGGTCTCGATCGGCAGAAAGATCATCTCCGGATAACGAGACAACGCGGCCGCCTGCGCTCCGTCGGACTGCGTGGAAGGAAGGCAACCGAACGGCTTGAGGCTCAGCACCATGTGGGCCAGGTTCCGCGTCGAGTAGTAGATCGCCTTCGACACTTCCATGTGGCCTTCGCCACCTTGCGAGCGGCAGTTGTAGAACGGGTGGCCGATCTGCTGCAGCTCGCGCTGGTCAACCTGTTGCTGGGCGGTGCCGCCGAGCGCACCGCGCACCTGCTCGTAGACGCGGTGAACCACCCACTCGAGCAGCGTCAACGCGAGCCATTTCTTGCCGTAGGAGACCTCCTCGCCCGCTCTGGCTTTGAGCCGCCGGAGACGATCAGGGACCGACGCGCTGGCGAGTCCTCGTGCGTCGCGCGCGTAGAGCTTGCCTTGAGCGAGGAGAAAATTGATCCAGGTCGTGATCGGCTCGCGAATCAGCTCCGCTCCCTGCGACTCGAGGAAGCGAAACAGGTTGAAGCTCCCGTCACCCTCGGTCAGGCAGACCCAGAACTCTCCCGTCATCTTGGCCAGCGGTTTCGGACGCGTGTAGTCGACCTCGATCTCTTCGTCGATCAAACGCGCACAGTGCCCCAGCACGCGCTGCAGCTCGTCGTGACGCAGCACGTGGAAGAACTTCGCGAGCTGATCCGGACCGTCTACCGGAACAGCTGGCGCCAGCATCCGCGCGAGAGCGCCTCCTCGAATGGAGCGCAGGTCGATCTCACGCAGGTAGGTCTCGATTTTCGCGCGGATTTTCTCGAACACGCGGTCCGTTTGTCCGGGCTGCATCTCGTAGGGACGGATCTGGCAGACGATCTCGTTGATCAGATCACCGAGGATGATCAGCACGCCGAGCGTCAGGAAGAAGTTCAGATCGAACTCGAACCCGGGACGAGCGCCGTCGATTTGGTCGAGTCCTCCCTTCATCTGAAAACTGATCACGCGGAAGCCGTCGAAGCCGCTGTTTCTGAGTGCGAGCCGGTACTCTGCTTCGTACATGCCGAAGCGGCACGGACCACACGCACCCATGGTCATGAACACGTAATCACGGAGAATCTTCTCGGTCGGAATCCCTTTCTCGTCGCGCAGGTGCTTGAGGTAGTTGACGAGCGCACCGACCGTGAAGTGAGCCGGGCTGCACTGGCCGTTGTTGCCGTACTCGCGGCCGGCCTGATAGTCCGCCTTGGTCGGCATCGGGACCAGATCGACGTTGTAGCCGAGCCCCTGAAGCCCCGCCCGGAAGAACAGGTCGTGATAGCGCGAGAACCCGCCCGTCAGCACGGTGACGTGCTCGCGCTGTGGCCTGGTGAAGGGGAGTTCGACGGGCCGGCGAAAGTGCTCGACCGGCTCCTGCTCGAGGCCCGCCTCGGCCAACAGACGGGCACGCTCGCGCTCGACGAGACGCGCGATCTCCTGCTCGCTCAGCGGCTCACGCGCTTGCGAGTGGCTCGATCCGCCTGGTCCGCCGACGACGCTCATCACGTGCCGCCCCTTTCGAGGTGGGCGATCGAGTCAGGCACGCGGGAAACGGGCTCGCGCAACTGCTTCAGCCCGCCGTCGATCACGCCGCAAAATATCAGCTGCACCAGATCGTCCACGAGCTGCTCGCGCTCACGAGGCTCGGCGTCCTGGACGACGAGGTAGTGAATCACCTCTTTGATGCCACCCAGCATGACGCGTGCCGCGATCTCGGTGTCCTCGATGCTGACGAGCCCGAGCGCCTGGCCGCCTTCGACCGCGCGCTGCAGCGCGAGCGCCATCGCGTCGTAAAACTCCTGCAGCTTGCGATCTGAGTCCTCGTCGAGTCCCTGCGCGTGATTGAGAAGAATGACCGACATGTCGCGGTCTTCGAGAAAAAGCGCCACCGCCCGAGAGAAGTTGGCTCGCAACTGCTCATAGGGCGGTGGCAGGTGGGCACCGATCTCGACCCGGCGCACGTTGTTTTTCATCGCGACGAGGAACTGATCGACCAGTTCGCCGAAGATGGCCCGCTTGCTTTCGAAGTAGAGATAGAACGTGCCGCGAGCGATCCCGGCTTCCTCGATGATGTCGGCGACGGACGATTGGTGAAAGCCGCGCGCCGCGAAGACGCTCCGCGCAGCCTCGAGAATCTGTCGCCGGCGCTGCTTGCGCTCCATCTCTCCGAAGCTTCCGTCTCAGGGCCTGGGCTGAACTGACATGTCAGTCTAGTGGCGAGAGAGAATGTACGTCGATCGCTGGGCCGGCGTCCAGGCTTTATAGAGCCGTCATGCCGAGTTAATAGTGCAGCGACCCGGTCGCGAAACCGCCGCGGGGACTCCCCGGAACTGCTGGCGATCGACGCTCGGCGCTCGAGAAGCGAGCTCGGAGGTTGACGAAGAATCCGGCCTAGATGCTCAGCGCGGGCTCCGGTGCGGCTCGTTCGCTCTGGGAGCGTGGGCGATCCTCGCCGTGCGGCGAGGGATCGACCAACGAGATTCTCAGCACCTCGTCCATCGTCTCGACGAAGTGGACCTCGAGCTCCTTGAGCGATGGGCGCGGCAGCTCGCGCAGTTCCTTTTCGTTCGCACGCGGCAGAATGACGAGCCGCGCTCCCGCCCGGCGTGCCGCGAGCACTTTCTCTTTGATCCCGCCGACCGGTAGCACACGGCCGCGCAACGTGATCTCCCCCGTCATCGCGACATCGCGCCGCACCGGCCGGTCGGTCAGCACCGAGACCAGCGCCGTGGCGATCGTGATGCCGGCCGACGGACCGTCCTTCGGAATCGCGCCCTCGGGCACGTGCACGTGCAGGTCTTGCTCGGCGAGATCGAACGGGCCGAGCCGGAGTGCCGATGCGCGGCTGCGCGCCCAGCTCAGCGCCGCCTGGGCCGACTCCTTCATGATGCCGCCGAGCTGACCGGTGAGCGTGAGCTGATTCTTGCCGGACATGCGCAGTGCCTCGACGAACAGCACGTCGCCGCCCGCCGCCGTCCACGCCAGACCGGTGACGACGCCGACCATCGCCCCGGAGAGCTTCTCCTCGGCTTGCGGCGGCGGCGGGCCGAGGAACTTTTCGAGGCTCGTCGGCGCGATGCGGTTGACGCTGCGGCGTCCCTCGGCCACGCGGCGCGCCACCTTGCGGCACAACGCGGCAATGCGGCGCTCGAGGTTTCTCAGGCCGGCCTCGCGCGTGTAGCGCGTGATCAGCTCGCGCAACGCCGCGTCACCGAAGCGAATCTGCTCGCGGGCGAGACCGTTTTCCTCGACCTGCTTGGGAATCAGATGGCGCTTGGCGATCTCGAGCTTCTCTTCTTCGGAGTAGCCGGGGATGCGGAGGACCTCCATCCGGTCGCGAAACGCCGGGTGGATCGTGTCCATCAGGTTGGCCGTCGCGATGAACAGCATCTGGGACAGATCGAACGCGATGCCGAGATAGTGGTCGCGGAAGCTGTTGTTCTGCTCCGGGTCGAGCACCTCCAGCAACGCCGCCTGCGGGTCTCCGCGAAAATCGTTGGCCAGCTTGTCGACCTCGTCGAGCATCATCACCGGGTTGCGCGAGCCGGCCTGGCGGATCGACTGGATGATCCGTCCCGGCATCGAGCCGATGTAGGTCCGGCGATGACCGCGGATCTCCGCCTCGTCCCGCACGCCGCCCAGGCTGACACGCACGAACCGCCGGCCCGTGGCGCGGGCGATCGAGCGACCCAAGGAGGTCTTGCCCACTCCGGGGGGCCCGACGAAGCACAGGATCGGCCCGCGATGGCTCGGCCGGAGCTTGCGCACCGCGAGGTACTCGATGATGCGCTCTTTGACTTCTTGGAGTCCGAAGTGATCCTCGTCGAGCACGTCTTGCGCGCGACCGAGGTCGAGGTTGTCCTCGGTCGCCACGTCCCACGGCAGCTCGACGAGCCACTCGAGGTGATGGCGGATCGTCGCGCTCTCGGCCGCGTCGGGGTGCATGCGCTCCAAGCGGCGCAGCTCGCGTTCGATCTCCTCGCGAACGTAGTCGGGAAGGTCGCGATTCTCGATCTTCTCGCGGATCTCCTCGATCTCTTCCTCGAGCTCCGAGCCCTCCCCCAGCTCGCTGCGGATCGCCTTCATCTGCTGGCGCAGGTAGTACTCGCGTTGCTCCCGATCCATTTCTTCGCT
>CP070706.1:917187-931560 GCA_020350085.1 Acidobacteriota bacterium | reverse complement strand
GTTTTCTGCCTGATCGACGACGGCCGACCAGACACCGTCCAGAACGCCATCCGTGACGACGACGTTGCGACGCACGGGAAGACAGTGCAGGAACACTCCGCGGCCCTCCCGCGTGGACTGCATCCGTCTCTCGTCGATGATCCAGCTGCGCCCGTCGGCCCGGAGCGCCGACTCGCCCCGCTCGTCGCCGAAGCGCGACAGGCTGCCCCAGCTCTTGGCATAGACGACGTCGGCACCCTCGACGGCCCGGTCGAGGTCGTCATCGATCGAAAGACGGCCTCCGCGACGCTCGGCGATCGCACCGATCGTGGCGATGTCGTCCGAGTCGAGCTCGAAGCCCGGGGGATGCGCGATCGTCACGTTCATGCCGAGTCGCGCGGCCGCGATCGCGGCACTGACGGGAACGGCCGTCGGCAACGCCTTGGGATGCCAGGCCCAGGCCAGCACGAATCGCTTGCCGTGCGTTTCGCCGTCGAGCTTCTCGTCGAGCGTCATCGCGTCGGCTAAGCCTTGGCAGGGGTGGCGACGCGCGGACTCCAAGTTGATCACCGGCACGCCGGCGTGCTCGGCGAAGCCGCGAACGATCGCATCGCGACGTGCGGCCTCCCAGGTGTCCTCGAACGGAAAGGCGCGCACCCCCAAAGCGTCGACGTAGCGGCCGAGCACTCGCGCAGCTTCGATCAGGTGCTCGGCCGCGGCACCATCCATCACCACCCCACGACGCGTCTCGAGAGACCAGGCACCCTTTCCCGGCTCGATGATGGCGGCCGAGCCGTGATGCCTCGACATCGCGACCTCGAACGACGCGCGCGTGCGCAACGACGGGGTGAAGAACACGAGCCCCAGCACCTTGCCGGCCAGCGAGCCGTGCTCGACGCCGCGCTTGAGCCGCTCGGCGCGGTCCAGAAGCTCGAGAATCGCGGCGTCGGACCATTCGTCCGTCGCCAGAAAGTGACGCGGGCCGTTTCCGTGCGACTTTTCGCTCATCCGAGAATCTCCTCTATCGCTTCGAAAAACGACGAGAGGTGGTCCGCCTCCAGCACGAGCGGAGGAAGCAATCGCAGGGTGTGCGCGTCATGCGCCGAGCCGACGAGGACACCGCGCTCGAACAAGGCGCGCTGCACGGGCTTGGCTGCGCGATCGAGAACCACGCCGAGCAGCAATCCGCGGCCCGTGACGCGACTCACACCGGGTATCGATGACAGCCGCTCGCGCAGCGTCGTCCCCATGCTTTGCGCGTTGGCCGCCAGCCGCTCGCCGGCCAACACGGACAAAGTCGCCGCTGCCGCCGCACACGGCACCGGCGCGCCGCCGAACGTCGTGCCGAGATCGCCGAGGCCGATCCCTTCGGCGAGCCGCGTGCCGACGAGCAGTGCGCCGAGCGGCAAGCCCGAAGCGATCCCCTTGGCCAGCGTGATGGCATCGGGAACGACGCCGTAGAGCTGCCCCGCGGTGAACGCTCCCGTGCGGCCGCAGCCGGTCTGGACCTCGTCGAAGATCAACACGGCGCCGGTGGCGTCGCAGACCTCTCTCGCGCGGTGCAGAAACTCGGCCGAAAGATCGCGTGCGCCGGCCAACCCCTGCACCGGCTCGACGATCACCGCGGCCACGTCCTCGTCCACGAGCTGCTCGAGCACGCCCGCGTCATCGAAAGGACAATGCCTCGTCAGCGCGATCAGAGGCTCGCCCCCAGCGAGGCGCGCGCGCTCGCGGTAAGCGTCGATCCCGGACAGCGACAGCGTGGCGAGCGTGCGGCCGTGAAATCCGCCGTCGATGCTGACGACGTGCCGCCGGCCCGTGGCACGGCGCGCCAGTGCCACCGCTTGCTCGTTCGCCTCGGCTCCGGAGTTGACGAAGAACGCGCGGTCGAGACCGGATGGGGCGAGCGAGGCGAGCTGGGCTACCAACGTGTCGCGGATCGCCAGCGGCAGCGCGTTGGAGTAGAACATCAGCTCGCTCGCTTGCCGGTTCACCGCGGCGACCACCGCCGGGTGCGCGTGTCCGATCAGAGCGACGGCGTGGCCTGCGTAAAGGTCCAACATCTGCCGGCCTTCGGCGTCCCACAGGTAGCAGCCCGCGCCGCGCACGGGCTGGAACGGCCACCGCGCGTAGACAGGAAGCTCGACCAGTCGGCTCAGCATGGATACAGACCCGGAAAGTCGAGCCCAGCCGTCTCGTCGAGACCGAGTGCGAGGTTCATTGTCTGCACGGCCTGTCCGGCGGCGCCCTTGGTCAAGTTGTCGATCACCGAGGTCACGATCAGCTCGCGGCCACCTCGGCGCTGGGCGGCATGAAGATGGACGAAGTTCGTACCGACGACGCTCGCCAGCTCGGGCGGCTCGTCGAGCACGCGGACGAACGGCCGGCCTTCGTAGGCGCGCTGCAACAGCTCTCGCGCGCTTCGGACAGGCTCGCGCAGCCTCGCATGAAGCGTGGCGTGGATGCCGCGCACGAACGGGCCGGAGTGGGTGATCAGGCGGCATCCGTCGGCAGCGCCCCATCGCCGGCACTGATCGGTCAGCTCGGCTTCGTGCCGGTGGCCGGTGAGCTTGTAGGCGAACAGGTTGTGCGCGCGGACGGGGTGATGCGTCGTTCGGCGCGGCTCGACGCCGGCGCCTGAAGATCCGGTGACGGCAAAGCAAACCGGCGCCGCGTCGAGCGAGGCTTCGGTGACGACCGGGTAGGCGGCCAAGAGCGCCGCCGTCGCGAAGCAACCGGGTGCGGCGATCAGCCGCTCGCCCGCCAGACCGGTTCCCGCCACGTCAGCCAGACCGTAGCGGAAGTCCCCCATGCGGTCGGGACAACGGTGCGGTCCGTAGGCGGCGCAGTAGAGCTCCGGGTCCTCCAAACGGAAATCCGCCGCGAGATCGATCAGCAGCTTCGGCTCGCATGCGAGCAGCGCGTCGATCACCTGCTGCGAGCGGCCATGTGGCCACGCGAGAAACAGGACATCCGCCCACGCCGCAGCCCCCTCGAGATCGGGCTGTTCGAAGGCTGCCTCCGTGCGGTGGGCGAGCGAGGGGTGCGCCGCACTCCACGGTCGGCCGGCTTGGCTGGTCGAAAACCCCCGCACGTCGTCAACGAGAGGATGCAGGCTCAGCAGCCGCAGCAGCTCTCCGCCGACGTAGCCGGCACCACCGAGCACGGCAACGCGGATCCGAGGCTCAGTCGAGGCCACGGACCACCTCCAAGACCTGGCTCGCCAGGCCTTCCGGGTCGCGCCGCGCGTTGCACGCCGGCAGCGCGAGCTCATCACGCACGAACCGGCAGCCGACCTGGGTGTCGGTCGTCGGCCCGGCGATCAGCGTGGGTTTCAGTCCGTAGTTCTGCTCGAGCAGCCGGCACGCACCCCAGGCACCGACCTGATCCGGAGCGCAGACGATCAATGCGGCCGAGCGGTCCATCAGCTCCGCATTCCCGAGCAACGTCTTGACGCCGTAATCACCGAGGATCCCGTCGCCGAGCTCGGCCACGATGATGTCGGGCGAGTAGACCCGAGCCAGGTGATTGAGCAGCCCGCGCGCCGCCGGCAGCACGTGCTCCTCGTCGGTGCAAACGCTTCCTGTGTCGGTAAACGTCAGCCCCGCCACGGCGCCCGCATCGAGCATCGAGAGCGCGTCACGCCTCAGCGCCACCCCCGTCAGCTTGACCGCGCCGACGGCCATCCCCGCTCGAGTCAGTCCGCGCACGATCTGGGTCGCGGCGACGGTCTTGCCGGCATTCATCGACGTCCCGGCGACGAACACGATCGGGACGTCGCCCTCGAGCGTGTCCGAGGTGGCGATCGCTCCGCGGCCGATGTGGGCCGGCCGCCCGATCCGATCCTCGATCGCGGGAAAATCCAGCACCGCGCCGAGCACCTCGCCTTCGAACGGCGCCCCGAGATCGGGGTGGATCGACGTGCACTCGCCGAGCACGCCGCCGAGGTTGAGAACGTGCACGCGCTCGCCCGGCACGAGCCTCGGAGGGACGCGCCCTTCGTAGCCCTTCAGGGCCCGGCGCGAGCCGAGCACACCCGCGAGAACGTCTCCGGCACGCACCGGCACCAGCCGCCCGCTGATCTCCTCGATCGTGTTGTAGACCGGCTTGTCGTTGAGAATCTTGACGGCGATGACGTAGCCGGCGCGGCTCGTGATGTCGGGTCCGAGGATCACGTCGCGCTTGATCTTGGCATTCGCGGTCGCCGAAGCGATTCTGTCGAGCCGGAGACGGCGCGTCGCGTGCATCGTCAGATCTCCGCGTCGGCACCGTCGGCACCGTCGGTACGTGGCGCACCGGCGCAGCGGCTGCTACTCATTCGAAAGACGCTCGTCGACATGGCCCGCCCGGAAGGCCAGCATCGAAGGGATCGCGGCGAGTTTGGAGAACGCCCGCGCCTCCTCGCCGTCCCACAGCGCGTTCGTCTCGCCATAGCGCGCGACTTCAGGATCAAACAGGCTGAAGGGGCTCCGTACGCCGAGGACGCGAAACTGGCGCGCCGACAGCTCCACGCGAGTCTCGCCGGCGACGCGCTGTTGCGAAGAGGCGATCATCGCCGTGATGTCGCGCATGACCGGATCGAAAGCCTGTCCCTCGTGCAGCCGGTCGCCGTAGAAGCGAGCCAGGTGGTCCTTCCAGAACAGCTGCCATCGCGTCAGCGTGAGCTTTTCCAGCTCGCGATGCGCTGCGATGAGTACGAGAGCAGCCCCGGCCTCGAACCCGATCCGTCCTTTGATGCCGAGCGCGGTCTCGCCGAGATGGATCCCCTTGCCGATTCCGTAGGCGTGGGTCAATCGACCGAGCCGTTCGACGAGATCGGGACCGGCGAGCGGCCTGCCGCCGAGCTGTACGGGCAAGCCGTCCTTCCAGCCGATGACGATCTCCCGCCGCTCGGTCTGAGCGAGGGGCTCGTCGGCGGGCTCGTCCCAAGCGTCTCGGGGAGGGGCGGACCACGGATCGTGCGTCCACTCGCCGCCGAGCGTGGTGCCCCACAGTCCCCGGTTGATCGAGAAGCGTCCCGAGCCTTCCGGCACCGGTAGCGAGCGTTGCTCGAGATACGCCGTCGCTTGCTCGCGCGACAGGCCGAGGTCGCGAATCGGGGTCAGGATCGGCACGCCCGGCAGCAGCACGTGCATCGCGACATCGAAGCGCACCTGATCGTTGCCCGCTCCCGTCGAACCGTGGGCCACGGCGTCGGCGCCGATCTCGCGCGCAATTCTCGCCACCTCGATCGCCTGCTGCGTCCGCACGGCGGCGACACACAGCGGATACACCTCACCGCGCAGCACGTTGCCCCGGATGAGCGTGGCGACATAGCCGTCGTAAACGGCCTGGCGCGCGTCGATCTCGCGATGCTGCGCGGCACCGAGCGCCCGCGCCTGCTCGGCGATCAGATCGAGGTCGGCCCGGCTCGCGCCGCCGGTGTTGACCGTCACGGTCAGCACCTCGGCGCGGCGCTCTTCTTTCAAGTACGCCACGCAGAACGACGTATCCAAACCGCCAGAAAAGGCCAGCACCACGCGCATCGAGCGTCTCCCGGCTCGCTTGCCCGGCCCGCTCGCCGGGTGAATGGAAAATGAATGACGGATAATTATTCAAAACGGCCCGGCCGTCAAATTGCGGCCGGGCCGGGGGGGCCTCTCCGGGCGTCCCGCCGCCGCGGCCACAGGCGAAGGGCGTCTGCTGGTGAGGCCGATCCCGTCAGGCCCGCTCTTCCCACAGCCGAGCGATGTGGACGCCGACCTCCACGGCCTTTTTCATCGTCTCGACGCCGGCGTACTCGCGCACGGAGTGGAAGTTGAGCCCGCCGGCGAAGATGTTCGGGGTCGGAAGCCCCATCGCGGTCAGTCGCGAGCCGTCAGTGCCGCCACGGATCGGTTCCGAGACCGGCTCGAGGTCGGCGCGGACGATCGCCTCGCGCGCGATCTCGGCGACTTCCGGATGGTGCTCGAGCTGCTCGCGCATGTTGCGGTACTGCTCTTTGACCTCGATTTCGATTCTGCCGCCGGGAAACGACTTCTCGACCTCGGCAGCGATCTCGCGCAGCAACTTTTCTTGCTCGCGCAGCTCGGGCGTCTCGAACGAGCGCAGCAAGACCCTGCACGTCGTCTTGTCGACCCCGCCCTCGAGCACATAGGGGTGAACGAAACCGACTCTTCCGGCTGTCGTTTCCGGACTCAAACGATCTTTGGGCAGCCGGTCGAGAAAAGCGCCGGCCATCTTGATGGCGTTGATCATCTTTCCCGTGGCAAAGCCGGGATGAATGTTGTTGCCGATGCAGGTCACGACGGCCAGATCAGCCGAGAACGTTTCCACCTCGTAGGTGCCGGCCTCCGAGCCGTCGAACGTGTAGGCAGCTACCGCACCGACTTTGTCGAGGTCGATCTTGTCCACACCGCGACCGATCTCCTCGTCGACGGTGAATACGATCCGGATCGGACCGTGCTTGATTTCCGGATGCTTCACGAGATAGTGCACGATGTCCATGATCTCGGCGACGCCCGCCTTGTCGTCCGCGCCGAGAAGCGTCGTCCCATCGCTCGTGATCACCTGGCCGCCGGCGAGCTTGACCAGCTCCGGATTGTCTTCGGCGCGAATGACGACCGATGAATCGCCCGGCAACACGATGTCGCCGCCCTCGTAGTCGTGGACGATCGGCTTGACATTGGCGCCGGAAGCCTCCGGCGAGGTGTCCTGATGCGCGAGATACGCGATCGTCGGCACGTTCTTGTCGCTGTTTGACGGCACGAGCGAATAGACGTAGCCGTGCTCGTCCATCTCCGCGTCGAGGCCCAGCTCTCGCAGCTCCTCGACGAGCACGCGTCCCAAGTCCTTTTGCTTTTCCGTGCTTGGTGTTGCCGACGATTTCTCGTTCGATTGTGTGTCGATCTGGACATAGCGCAAGAAGCGCTCGACGACGGTCTGTCCCATCGCGGCCATGGCAGAAGACCTCCCACGAGTGCAGAACTGAGTCCGCGAGCGTAACGGACCCCTCCGCGGGAGACAAGTCTCCAGCTCGGTCTCACGCGGCTTCGCGGGCGTCTCGATGCAGGCCTCAACGACTGGTCCACCCTGACCGATTTCGGGATAGACTGCGCGCTCAGAGCCGTCCGTGGACGGCCGGGGTGGAGGGTCCAGATGGTCACGCGGATCGAGATCGGCACCCGGCCGGGTCAGACCGACAGCCGCGGGCTCGCGGCGGCGCGCCGGATCCGCGAGCATCTCGGCATCGCCATCCGCGGTGTGCGCACGCGTGACGTATACCACGTCGAGCCCGCGCTGAGCGAAGCGCAGTCGCGCTGCGTCGCCGAAGCATTTGCCGGACCCGTGCTGCAGCAGGGTGCCATCGGCCGCATCGACGATGGCCCGTTCGACGTCGCGGTCAGCGTCGGCTACCGGCCCGGCGTGACCGATCCGATCGGAAAGAGCGCACGCGTGGCCATCGAAGATCTGCTCGGTCTCGCGCACGACGAGACGCGCACGGTCTACACCTCGCGGCTGTATCTGCTCACGGGCGTCGATCGAAAAGCCGGCGAGCGGATCGCGAGCGAGCTTCTCGCAAACGAGATCATCGAGCGGATCAGCGTGCAGAGCTACGAGCAGTGGTGCGCCTCCGATCCCGACTTGACCGTGCCGCACGTCATCGAGACGGCCGAGCCCCCCGTGGAAACGATCGACTTGGAGCTGGACGACGCAGCGTTGGGCGAGCTGAGTCGAGACCGTCTACTGGCGCTCAGCCTCGACGAGATGCGCGCCGTCCGTGACTTCTTCCGCCGCGCGGGTGACGACGGCCGCCGGCGCACGGAAGGCCTCTCCGGTCAGCCGACCGACGTCGAGCTCGAGTGTCTGGCCCAGACGTGGTCGGAGCACTGCAAGCACAAGATCTTCAACGCGACGATTCATTACAGCGAGTCGGGCGGCACGACGGAGACGATCCATTCGCTGTTCAAGACGTACATCCGAGGAACCACCGAAACGCTCGATCGCCAGATGCGCGAGCAGACCGGCTCGAGCTGGCTCGTATCGGTGTTTCACGACAACGCCGGCGTCGTCGCGGCGACCGACCGGCATCATCTGGTCTTCAAGGTCGAGACGCACAACAGCCCGTCGGCGCTCGACCCCTACGGCGGCGCGATCACGGGCATCGTCGGCGTCAATCGCGACCCGTTCGGCACCGGTCTCGGCTCCGAGCTGCTGGCGAACGTGTGGGGCTACTGCTTCGCACCGCCCGATATCGAGCGCGAGCTGCCGCCCGGCCTGTTGCACCCGCGGCGCATCCGAGACGGCGTGCACCACGGCGTGATCGACGGCGGAAACCAATCCGGCATCCCTTACGGCCGCGGCTTCGAGATCTTCGAGCCGCGCTATCTCGGCAAGCCGCTCGTCTACTGCGGAACGGTGGCGCGGATGCCGGTGACGGTCACGGGTCGCGCCGGGCACGAAAAGCACCCCCGGTCGGGCGATCGGATCGTGATGGTCGGCGGCCGGATCGGCAAAGACGGCATTCACGGGGCGACGTTTTCGAGCGCGGAGCTGACCGAGGAGAGCCCGATCCAAGCCGTGCAGATCGGCGATCCGATCACACAGAAGATGATGTTCGACTTCCTGATCGAGGCGCGTGATCTCGGGCTCTACAGCGCCATCACCGACAACGGCGCCGGCGGGCTGTCGAGCTCGGTCGGCGAGATGGCGGAGATGCCCGGTGGAGCGCGGCTCGAGCTGTCGCGAGCACCGCTGAAGTATCACGGCCTCGCCCCGTGGGAAATCTTCCTCTCTGAAGCACAGGAGAGGATGACCGTCGCCGTCCCCCCGGACAAGATCGACGCTTTCATCGAGCTGGCCCGGCGGCGCGAGGTCGAGGCGACCGACCTCGGTCAGTTCACCGACGACGGGCAGCTTCACGTCACTCACGGAGAGAAGACGGTCGCGTGCCTGCCGCTGGCGTTTCTTCACGACGGCTTGCCGGAGATGCACGTCGAAGCGGTGTGGTCGGCCCCTCGTGCGCAGCGGTTTCGCCGTTCGGAACCGCCGATAGATCCTTTGGCGGGGGCCGAACTCGCCGCGCGCTTTCTCGCGCGGCACAACCTGGCCTCGAGCGAGGTGTTGCACCGCCACTACGATCACGAGGTCAAAGGACTGACCGTGGTCAAGCCATGGATCGGCGTGCACCGGGACGTTCCGGCCGACGCTTCGGTGTTCCAGATCGACCACGAGTCTTGGGTCGGCTACGCCCTCGCAGAGGGGATCTTCCCGACCTACTCCGACATCGACGCGCACGCGATGGCGCAGGCGGCGGTCGATCTCGCCGTCCGGCGGCTGATCGGGGCCGGCGCGCGCGCGGACCGCATCGCCGCGCTCGATAACTTCTGCTGGCCCGATCCGCTGCCTGGGCCCGGCAAGCCGGACGCGCTGCACAAGGCGGCTCAGCTCGTCAGGGCCTGTCGAGGCCTCTCCGAGGCCTGCCTCGCCTACGGCGTGCCACTGATTTCCGGCAAGGACTCGATGAAGAACGATGCCGTCATCGCCGGCGAGCGGATCAGCATTCCGCCGACGCTGCTCGTTTCCGCGATCGGGCTCGTCGAAGACGTTCGCCGCGCCATGACGCTGGAGACCGGCAGCCGCGACGGACTCTTGGTCCTCCTCGGCGAGACGCGTGACGAGCTCGGCGCATCGGAGTGGGCCGAGCACGTCGCGCAGCAACCCAGCAGCGTGCCACGTTGCGAGCCGCTGGCGTGGGCCGAGCGCTATCGCCTCGTAGCCGCCGCGATCGGCGACGGGCTCGTGCGGGCGGCACACGCTCCGGGACGCGGCGGCTTGCTACCGGCGCTGTTCCGCGTGGCGCGGGCGGCAGACGCCGGTCTCGACGTCGATCTCGCCAAGCTTCCGGCCGAGGCCGAGACCGGCTGGGAGGCGCGCTTGTTCGGTGAATCGTGCGGCCGGCTGCTGCTCGTCATCGATCGCTCGCAGGAGGCCACATGGCGCCGTCGGCTCGCCGGCCAGCCTGTCGAGGTCATCGGCGAGCTGAACTCGAGCGGACGGTTCGTGATCCGCGACGGCGAGAGCGCGCTCGTGAGGGCGACGCTCGACGCACTGACCGCTGCGTGGAAGCGCGGCTGCAGCAAGCCGGCCACGAACGACGGGGCGCGAGCAGAGGAGAAGGGAGAGCGGAGATGAGCGCCACCGCGCAGCGCCGGGTCCGGGTGCTGATCCCCGTCGGGCTCGGTCTGAATTGCGAAGCCGAGACGGCGCACGCGTTTCGCCGGCTCGGTGTCGAGCCCGAGCTGGTCCATCTGACCGATCTGCTGACGCACCGCCACCCGAGCCGAATCAGTGACTATCAGTTGCTGATGCTGATCGGAGGGTTCGCCTACGGCGATCACGTCGGCGGCGGCTTCGTGCTCGCCACGCGCCTGCGTGCACATCTCGCAGCTGATCTCCAGGCCTTTCTCGAGCGCGGCGGGCTCGCGCTCGGGATCTGCAACGGATTCCAGACGATGGTCCGGCTGGGGCTTCTTCCGGGCCCCGTCGATGGCCCTCACGATCTGGTCCCGCGTGCGGATCTGGGACCGAACGACCAGCTCGGATATCGCGATGCCTGGGTCCGCTTGCAGGCCGACAGCAACAGCCCCTGCATTTGGACACGCGGCATCGAGAGCATCGATCTTCCGGCGCGCCACGGGGAGGGGAAGTTCCTCGTCGGCCCGGACGCCGCGCTCGACGAGCTCGAAGAGCGCGGCCAGCTCGCCCTGCGTTACGTTGACGATGCTGGCCGGCCGACTGAGATCTGGCCTCACAATCCGAACGGTTCACCGCGCGGCGTGGCGGGAGTCTGCGATCGATCCGGACGCGTGTTCGGCTTGATGCCTCATCCAGACGCTTTCCTCCATCCCTGGCAGCATCCGTCGTGGCGTCAGCATCCCGACCCCCCGTCGAGCCGGCCGCTGGGGCTCGCGATCTTCGAGGCCGGCCTGCGAGCCGCCGCCGAGCTGGTGTGAGTCGCCGAGCGCAGCCGGTGGCAACGCCCGTGACGCGTGGCGAGCGTCGCGCACGCCTCGTGCTGGCGCTCTTGATCATCGTCTTTGTGGCGCTCGCGCTGCCGCGGGGCTGGTACAACGACGACGCGTTCATCACGTTCCGCTACGCGAAGCATCTCGCTGCCGGTCACGGCTTCGTCTGGAACGCCGTCGATGGCGAGCCGATCGAGGGCAGCAGCTCGTTGGCATGGTCGCTGCTCAACGCGCTGGGTATCGCCGCCGGCCTCGACCCCGTGCCGTTCTCTCAGGGGCTGGGTGCGATCGCGGGAGCTTTCGGACTCGCCGTGCTGTATTCGGCAGGGCGCCGCCGGCTGGGTCTTCCGCCCGGTTGGGCGCTCGTGGCGCCAGCGCTTCTGGCCGCGCATCGCCAATGGGTGCTGTGGAGCGTCTCGGGCCTCGAGACGGTCGCGGCGATCGTCTTGATGCTCGCGGCGACGCTGATGATGGTGCGCGAGCAGTCCCGCGAGCGGCCGGGATGGTGGGCCAGCGGCGTGCTGTTCTTCATCGCCACGCTGTTTCGTCCCGAAGCGCCGCTGATGCACCTGGCGGCCGGCGTGGGCTGCGCTGGCGTCAGGCGCAACGTAAGTCACTGGCGCGCGGTGGTGTTGTCCGGTCTGACCCATGGGGTCTTGCTGGCGGGGCTGATCGGTTGGCGTCTGGCCTACTTCGGGTATCCGCTGCCGAACACGTTCTACGCAAAGGTCGGTGGATTGCAGCTCGGACGCGGCCTGGCCTACATGGTCGAGTTCGTCATGCAGACCCACGGCTGGTTGTGGCTACCGGTGTTGCTCGTCGGCGTGGTGTTGACGATCCGGCGCGGGGCGCCGATCCTCGTCGGCGCTCTCGTCGCGCAGATCGTCATCTGGTGCGCGTGGATAGCGATCGAGGGCGGCGGTGCTTGGGAGTTTCGCTTCATGGCCACGCTGCTGCCGGCGCTGGCTCTTCTGATCGGTCTCGCCGTGCACCTGCTTCGCGGTAAGCTCACGCGCCGGTGGCGCCTGTTGGCAGCGCTCGCCTTGACCGGCGCATTGGTCTTCAGCCAAGCGAGTACCGTGTTCACGCCGTTTCGTCCCTTCGGTCGCCTGTTCACCGAGATGGAAAGTGAAGACGTGGCGGAGCTGCTGGTCGTTTCGGCCGAGCATCTGAAGGCGACCGCCGACGATCGGCTGCGCGAAGGGCGCGCCCTCGCACCGTATCTGACGCCACAGGACCGGCTGGCGACCGGATGGGCCGGGGCGCTGCCGTATGTGACGGACGTCTGGCACTTCGATCCGTGGGGCCTCAACGACCCCGAGATCGCCCGCCGCGAGTTCGATACGGAGTCGGTGCTGTTCCACCAGCGCCACGCCGAGTGGTCCGACATGCAGGCGCGGCGGGTGATGCTCGTCGACATCTACAACCGTTTCCTGTTCGAGCGTCCATACCCCCCGCATGCGATCCGGATGATGGTCATGCCGTGGATCGAAGCCGGCGTGATGGTCTACTGCGTCGAGCTGCCGCAGGGCACGTTCCGCTACTGGATCTTCACCTCCGCTCGACCCCGCGACGAAGTCGAAGCCTGGCTCGCCAAGCACGGACTGCCGCTGCGTTACGTCGTCCCGCTGGTCTGACAGGGCCCAACGACGACCGGACGACAGCGCTTTCCTGTCATCAGCACAAATGTGTAGCGACAACGCTTGCGTTGGCAGACCGGCGCGCAGCGCCCGCTGAGTCTCGCGCTGCGCGCGCGTCTGACAGGGTAAGCCCTGTCGCTACAGGATGGGGCGACCGAGCGAGCTCGGCCGGACTTCGTTGGGTGCTGCGCGCGCGTCTGAAAGGGCAAGCGCTGTCGGTACACTAGGGTTTATGGATGAACCGGGGTACGTGGGGCTGCATCGCTCCGGCGAGCTCGCCAGGCGCGTCGAGCGCGCGTGGATGCGGCTCGAGAACTGCGACCTGTGCGCGCGGCACTGCCGTGTCAACCGGCTCGAGATGAAAAAGGGAGCGGTCTGCCGGACGGGCGAGCGTGCCGTGGTCAACAGCCACGGAGCCCATCACGGGGAGGAAGACCCGCTGCGCGGATGGGCCGGCTCGGGGACGATCTTCTTCAGCTGGTGCAACCTGCGCTGCGTTTACTGTCAGAACTGGGACATCAGCCAGCAGGGCCGTGGCCGCGAGGTCGAGCCCGCCGAGCTGGCAGCGATGATGATTCAACTGCAGCAGCAAGGCTGCCACAACGTCAACTTCGTCTCTCCCAGCCACGTCGTGTCGCAGATTCTCGCTGACGACGAGATCGAGGCCGGGTTGGGGCTTCGCCTCCCGCTCGTCTACAACACGGGCGGGTACGATAGCCTCGAGGCGCTGGCGCTGCTCGACGGCGTGATCGACATCTACATGCCGGACGTCAAGTACGGCGATTCGTCGACCGCGCGCCGTTACTCGATCGTCAAGAGCTACGTCGAGATCAACCGTGCCGCCGTCAAGGAGATGCACCGGCAGGTCGGCGATCTCGTGCTCGACGCGCAGGGGATCGCCCAGCGGGGACTTCTCGTACGGCATCTGGTGCTGCCCGGAGATCTCGCCAACAGTGCCGACGTGCTGTCGTTTCTCTCCCGCGAGATCTCGCCCGACACGTACGTCAACGTGATGGCTCAGTACCATCCGTGCTACCGCGCGGACGAGTATCCGCCCCTCGACAGGCCGCTGACGGCCAGCGAGTTTCGCCTGGCCTGCGAGGCGGCCGCGAGCGCTGGGCTCCGGAGACTCGACCAGCGCCGCCTGCGCTGAATGCGGGCGAGGGCAATGGCTGCCGACCGCGCGCACGCGGTGAGCTCGCCACCGCGTTCGAGAATGCCCGAGCCAGCACGCGACTGCCCGAGGCTGCACACGCCGAAGCGGAGGACTGTTCCGTTCGGTAAGATTTCAGCTAAAGTTGACGCAAACACTGGGGAAGAGGCTCGAAGAGAGCAAAGGGCTCGCCGATCCATGTTGCGACGCGTCGTCATCCTCTCCGCTGCCGCGGCGGGAGTGCTGGCATTCAGCGTGACGTTCACCAGCTGGGCGCAGAGTCCGAGGTGGACGAGACTGGACAAGATCGAGCTGGACATCCAACGTCCCGACGGATGCCCGATCGAGTTCTTGGACGGCACGTACGTTCAACGGCCCGAGTTGCCGGCGCAGATTCACCCACGTCTTCGGCAGACGGCTCGCAACTTGCTGACCTATCGCGTCCGCGCCCGCAACAGTTCCGAGCGCAGAATCGAGCTGATACAGCTGGAATGGACGGCCTACGACGAGAACGGTGAAGCGCTGCGATCGCGACGCACCACGCACCGCTGGTCGAGTTCTCTCCGTCCGGGCCGCCGCTTCAGCGATGAGAGCG
>CP070706.1:911921-917087 GCA_020350085.1 Acidobacteriota bacterium | reverse complement strand
TTCTCGTTCAACTACACCGCGCCGATCGGTGAGTTCGAGCATCTGGAATTCGTCGTCACCGAGACCGAGAAGTCGCTGTGGGTCAACGTCGAGATGACCGACACCATCGCCCACGAAAACCACGCGCCGATGGGCACACTGAGTAAGGGAGGCAACGACGGGCTGCGCGCCGTTCTCGACGACGTGCGCGTGTTCAGCTATCAGCTCGACGCGGCGGCGATCGAGGAGCTCTACCACGGCGGTCGGGCGACGGCGCCGAGCCCGAGAGACAAGGACCGCCGCGCGTCGCCGGACGAGGTTCTTACGTGGGCGGGAGGAGGCGAGGCCGTCGAGCACGACGTCTATCTCGGCACGGACGAGACGGCCGTGGCGAACGCCGATACCTCCTCGCCCGAGTACCAAGGCCGGCAGACCGGCACGAGCTTCGATCCCGATCTGACCGTCGGCGAGACCTACTTTTGGCGCGTCGACGAACTGTTGTCGGGACGTGGCACACTCGCGGGTGACGTCTGGCGCTTTTCCACCGTCGATCCGCTCGAGGCCGATCTCGTCGGTCTTCTGCCGTTCGATCTGACGACGCTCGATTACGCCGGCCTGCTCGCGGGCGGCTCCCCTTACGGCGAGCCGGCGTCGGTCGCCGGCCCGATCGATGGCGCGATCGATTTCGACGGTGCTGGCCAGTGGCTGAGTCTGCCGCAAGCCGGTGACGTCGAGCCGCCTTGGAGCGCGTCGTTGTGGGTCAAGCGCCGGCCGAGCCCAGGGCCCGAGGCACGGCTCTTCGATTCCGGCCGCGCGTCTCTTCGGCTCGAGCAGTGGTACGACCAGAAGAAGGTCGGCCTGACCGAGTACGGCGTGGCCGACGAGATCTTCGATTACGAAGCGCCGATCGATACGTGGGTGCATCTGGTCTTCGTCGGCACGGCGAGCGAGACGCGGCTTTACGTCGATGGCGCGCTTCGAGACACGATCGCGCGCTCGATCCCGTTGCCGCGGGCGCGCTTCGGCAGCACCAACGGCGATCTGCGCGCCACCGTCGACGACATCGCGATGTGGGACCGCGAGCTGACGCTCGACGAGATCGCCGCGATCCACGCAGCCGGTCTGGACGGGCGCTCGTTCGTGTGCGCGCGCGGTCTTCCGCGCGAGGTGCGCGCTCTGAGGCTCGAGCCCGACACGCCCGGATCCGCGATCGCGAGGTTGGCGTGGAACGCGGTGACGGGCGCTGAAAGCTACGCGATCCACCGCGGTCTCGAGGCGGACCTGAGCGATCTGGCGTGCTTGCTGAGCGGAATCGAAGCGACCAGCATCACGGACGACGGAGCCGTGCCGCCCACCGGCTCGTCGTTTTTCTACGCCGCGGCCGCCGTCACGTGTCGCGGCAGCTCGACGCTCGGTCGGGCCTCGGACGGTACGGAGCGACCAACGGCCCCGGCATGTCCGTGACGGCGAGAAGATTCAAAGAAAAGCGCGGCGCCCACCGAGGACGCCGCGCTTGAATCAAATCGTCAACGCTGCAGATCAGCGGCGATAAAGCTCCCGCTTGTACCGAGGACGCTGCCACTCACGGCTGTCGTCGTCATCCGAGGACGCGTCGTCTGAAGAGTCGTCGTCGGACGAGTCATCATCATCATAGTCACCGTTGCCCGCCCCCTCGACCGGGTCGAGTTTCAGCTCGAGAAGGGTGAAACTGTCGGGGAACACGCCGACGGCGAAGTAGTAGTAGACCTTCCCCTCTTCGAACATCAGGTCGATCGTGCCATCAGCCGGGAACACCTGAAGGTCGGTTCCCGCCAAGTTGAGAAACAGCGAGTAAGCGCCCGCGGGGATGTCCGAAGAGGCACCCGCGCCGCTGTTGAAGCTCGAGCGTCCCGCCGCAGCCTCAGTGCCGAACACGCCCCGATACTGGTACTTGCTGGACTCCGTGACGACATCGACAGCCGGCGCAGCGGCCGTGTGCCGAAGACCGAGGCGCGAGCCTTTCTTGGCCGTTTCGCGCAGGTCGAGCCCGAAGAGAGAAATCGTCGGCGTGCCATCTTCGAGCAGCTGCGCAACGACGGAGACGTATTGACCCGCCATGAGAGAAGTTGACTTGCTCAGAACCGGGTCGGAAGCCGACGGGTCCGCACCGGCCGCATAAATATCAAACGTGTAGTCTCCGGGCGGCAGCTCCACCGGCCCGACGATCTGCCCGAACTGGAACCCCGGAAGCGCCGGTTCAGCGTTGTCCGGGTAATTCACGTAAACATCGACGTCGAGCCCCGGAACACCGTGGACTACCCACACATTCCCCACGTCCGGGTTGGCCGTAGCCGGGCCGATGGTGAACAGCGCGACAGCAAGCAGCAGAACACTCCATCTCGTTGCCTTCATTGGTTTTTCTCCTCCGGTTAAGCTTCATTTTTTGCGGGACGAACTCGGGCTGTCCCGGGTCAGTTTCATGAGCTGTCCCGAGACACGGAACAACCCACTTCGCTTTTGTCTTAACGATATCCAGGACAATACCCTGTCCAGCAACGCTTGTCAAGCAAAAAAACCACGCAGTGAGCGATAATGAATCGTCGGCGAGTCTCCCGGGTGCCGGCGGCCGAATCAGCCTGAGACCCAGCGAGGGGGTGTCCCATGTGTCCAAGGCGTCTCACGACGCGCGCTGTCAGCGCCGGGTGGGTCTGTCTCGTCAGTGCGGTGGTGATCAGTGCCTGCGCGGGGCCGGGCGATCCGGCGCCCACGCAGGCCGTCAACCCGTCGACCGAATCCGAGATGCCGGTGACGGGCGAAGACACGATGCCGAGCGGGCTGCCGATCGCGTTCGGGCTGCCGCGCGTGGTCGCGATGAACACCTACATGTCGCGCGCGATGCTCGTCGAGGCGGTCTACCAAGCCACCGCTCTGTCCGGCGGCGGCTACTTCGGCCAGGTGGTCAACGTCGGCACCCTCTCGCTGACGCCGATGGGACTCCGGTATCAGCCCGCACCCACGGATCGGCTGGTGGTTCACCTCGGCGAGCAGACACACGAGTTCTCGGTGAACACGGCACAAGGCAACAACATGGCGCCGACGGCCGCGCAGTGGCTGCTCTCTCCCCACGTGCTGCAGTACACGTACAGGCTCGCCGACCAGGCCGAAGCAAAGATCGCCGTCCAGTTCGACGGGCAGCACTTTCAAACCGAAGTCGAAGGCTGGTCGCGCGTCGCGGGCGCGCGCTACAACGTCAGCCTGGTCGCACACGGCCAGACAGCGGGCACGCGCGACTATCACGGCCAGGACGTTCGTACCGAGTACAGCTTGCAGGGCACCGTGACGGCCGACGAGTTCGAGATCGACGTCGACGAGCAACATGTCTCCTCGCTCGTCGCGGCGACGAATCTGCGGCTGCTTCCCTCTCAACGCGGCAGCGCCAGTCGCACGCAGGTGACGATCAACAGCGTGCTGCACGAAGCCGAGCGCGCCTACAAGTTCGAGAGCGTCCAGGTCGTCACGGACGTCAAGGGCCGGGGCGGGCAGGGGAGCGCCGGCATCGTCGGCACCGACGGAGCCATCCTGCGCGACGGCCAGCCGTTCGGCCGCTGCGTCCTGCAAGGCAGCAAGGTCGTGCTGCAGACCGAACAAGGCATGCTCGATCTCGATCTTCCGCTGCCGGCGCCCTGACCCGAATCCTGGGTTCATCGCTCGCCGGCCAGGCTCGAACGACGGAGGAGGCTATGTGGAAGAAGGTGATGGCCGCCGGGCTGCTCAGCGCCATCGTTCTGATGGCCTGGGTCCTCGTCACGAACGGAGTTCTCGGACTCAGAAGCCGTTATGCGATGAAGCCTATACCGAACGAGTGGCAGCTGCACGACCAGCTCAAAGAGCGCCTCGCCGAACCGGGAAGATACGTCTGTCCGCTCCGTCCTCGCGAGACTTCCTCGTCATCGCCGCCGCCGGAGCTGCCCTCGGAACTGCTCGAACAGCCGGTGTTCAGTATTCAGTTCAGCGGGCTGGGCCATGAGAACGCGGGACAGGTGGCTGCCGCTCACTTTGCCATCGCGCTGATCGCGCCGATCGTCGCCGCGTGGATGCTCGCTACGAGCGGCGGCTGGTTTCTCTCTCGCTACGCCCGGCGCGTGCTGTTCTTCGCGCTGCTGGGGCTGATCATCGCGCTCGTTGGTGAGTTCAGGCAGTTCGACCTCGGCGGCTATCCCTTCGGCACCGCCGTCCTGTTCGCCGTCCAGGAGCTCGTCGGCTGGACGCTCGCCGGTCTGGTCGCGGGAGCGGTCCTGCGGCCCGAGCCGGCCTGACGCGGGGCAGCATAGAGCCGCCCCGCGCTCGAACTCCCGCTCGTGGCTCGTCACTTCATCCGGATCGTGCCGCTCCAGGTGCTGCGCGTGAAGCCGGCGCCCATCGGGCCCATGCTCTTCCACATGCCCGAGCCGCTCGCCTTGGACCACTTGCCGGAGCCGCCGAGCAGCTTCCAGCCACCCTGATCCATCCCGTCCCAGCTGAACGTGATCACGTCGCCGTCCGGGTCTCGTCCGGTGCAGCCACCGGAGCAAGAGCCGCTCTCGCCACCCGGCTTCATCGTGCACGTGCCGGAGCAGATGATGGCCGCGTGATGGAACGGGTGGTCCGTGTCGGCGGAGACGAGAAGCTGCCGGCTCTGCAGCTCGACGAAGCTGTAGCCGTCGGGCAGCGCGGTCTCCTTGGGCGGCATGTCGACGATGATGCTCTCGCCGTTGCCGGTCATTTCTTGCGCGATACAGGGCGCGGCCACGGCCAGCGCCGAGATGGCGAGCATCGCCAGGACGGAGCGGATTCTCATGAGCTTCTCCTTTATTTACTGGTAATTGCGGCTGGTGGCCGTCGTAAGATCCTCTTCTTAGCATGGTCCATGTGCGGTTGCCTTCCTGCGCCAAACCGCGTACTTGGGAAGTCACGCGCACCGCGAGCAGGGGTCGAGCAGGAGGTCTCACGGATGACGGGGGCGAGTCCCAACTTCTTTGCAGACTATCGACGGGAAATCTCGCGACTTCTCGTTGGACTTTTTCTGGGCGCTGCGCTGGCGGTCGCGCCGCCCGCGTGGGCGGAAGAGCCGCTGATCGTCGGAGAGACCGCGCCGCTTCACGTGGAAACACCGCATCCGTATCCGGTCGGAGACGAAGCCGGCTCCGTCGTCTGGCGCCACGGCCTGCG
>CP070706.1:909249-911821 GCA_020350085.1 Acidobacteriota bacterium | reverse complement strand
TTGTCCAGTAGCTGCCACCCAGTGAGATCCGCATAGGCCCCAGCCCGATGCGGGCCGCCGTGCAGGCGGTGCGCCAACGCTGGGTAGAGCGTATCGACAACAAGCGAGCTCTTCCCGGAGCCCGACACCCCAGTGACACACGTAAACGTCGCGAGCGGAACGCTCACGTCGATGTTTCGCAGGTTGTTGTGCTTGGCGCCGGAAATGCGCAGCGCCCAGCCCGTCCCCCGGCGCCGCCGGGAAGGCACAGGAATCTCGAGCTCTCCCCGAAGGTAGCGTCCGGTGAGCGAGGTGGGCGCCGCCATGATCTCCGCGGGGGTGCCCTGGGCGACCAGCTCGCCGCCCCGGGTACCCGCGCCAGGCCCCATGTCGATGACGTGGTCTGCGGTAAGGATCGTGTCCCGATCGTGCTCAACCACGAGGACGGTGTTGCCGAGATCTCGGAGTCGGATGAGTGTCTCGAGCAACCGCGCATTGTCGCGCTGGTGGAGACCTATAGATGGCTCGTCGAGGATGTAGAGCACCCCAACGAGACTCGATCCTACCTGTGTAGCCAGCCGGATCCGCTGGCTCTCCCCTCCCGATAATGAAACCGCTGGACGGTCCAGGGTCACGTAGTCGAGACCCACTTTCTCGAGAAACCCGAGCCGACCCCCGATCTCCTTGAGCACGGGGCGTGCGATGTCCGCCTCTTGCTCGGAGAGCGAGAGGCTGCGAAAGAACTCGAGTGCCTGCGTGACTGGCAAGGCCATCACCGCATCGATCGATCGGTCATCAACCCGCACGAACCGGCCCTCCGGCCGCAGCCGGGTGCCACCGCAGGGCTTACATGGACGCGTGCTCATGAACCGCTCGAGCTCCTCGCGAAGCCACTGGGAGCTCGTCTCGCGGTACACGCTTTCGAGTAAGGGAACGATTCCACCAACCGGTGCTCCATCTGGATCCGCGGGGCTGCTCGCCACCGGCGCAGCGGGCGGCCTGGTGCGCGGCGGGACCACCCGCGCCGCTCTCTGTGGCGCGTGCACCGCGCCGTCCGGCTGGTCTGTTCCAAACAACAGCGTCAGCAGCACGTGTTCTGGCAGCTCTGCAACGGGCACAGCAGGATCCGCACCCGCCTCGATCGCGATGGCCTCGAGGCGCTCGTCGAGGTCATCGAGCAGCCGATGCCGAGAGACTGCCAGCGCCCCTTCGCGGAGCGACACCGACCGGTCCGGCAGGAGCAAATCGGGATCGAAGTACCGCCTCGTGCCGAGCCCGCTGCACGTGGGACAGGCTCCGTGTGGGCTGTTGAAGGAGAACAAGCGCGGTGTGATCTCCGGATAGGAGACGCCGCAGGCCGGGCACGCGAAGCGCTGGCTGAAGAGCAAGCCCGCCGCCTCACCCCCCTCGCGCTGCACTTCGACTCGCACGACCTCGCCACCGTGGCGAAGCGCGACCTCAAGCGAGTCGGCGAGTCGCCGCTCGATCGCCTCCCGCAGGACAAGACGATCGACCAGCACCTCGATCGTGTGCTTTCGAGTGCGCGCGAGCGTAATCTCGTCACCGAGATCGCGGAGCTCACCGTCGATCCGGGCCCGCACGAAACCGCCCGTCCGCAGCGCATGCAGCTCTTTTCGAAATTCCCCCTTACGGTCGGAGACGACCGGCGCAAAGAGATCAAGCCGGGTCCCCGGTCCCAGTCCGACGAGCTGATCCACCATCTGCTGTACGGTTTGCGACGTGATCGCTTTGCCGCACCGAAAGCAGTGAGGACGACCGATCCGAGCAAACAACAAACGGACGAAATCGTAGATTTCCGTGACCGTACCAACTGTAGAACGAGGGTTACGGCTTGCACTTTTCTGCTCGATCGCGATAGCGGGTGAGAGCCCTTCGATCGCGTCGATGTCGGGCTTTTCCATCTGTTCGAGGAACTGGCGCGCGTAGGCGGAGAGGGATTCCACGTAGCGCCGCTGCCCCTCGGCGTAGATCGTATCGAACGCAAGTGAAGATTTGCCCGAGCCGGACAGCCCGGTAATCACGACGAGGCGATCGCGCGGAATCTCGAGGTCAATGCCCTTGAGGTTGTGCTCTCGCGCTCCCCGGATGACGATCGCCGCAGGCACGGTTCCTGCTCCGCCGCAGCGCCCGTGCTCAGGCGCAGCCGAGATCGGCACGGATGGTTGCGACGACGTCCTCGACGGTCCGCCGATACTCGGCGAGCTTCTCAGCCGAGCGCGCCTCGAACCGCATAACGAGCACCGGCTGCGTGTTCGAGGCCCGGATCAGTCCCCAGCCCTCGGGAAACCGGATGCGGACACCGTCAACGTCGATGATCTCGTACCTGTCCCGGAAGTGGTCACGCGCCCGTTGGGCGACGGAGAACTTGAGGTCGTCTGGACAGTCCACGCGAATCTCCGGAGTCGTGAACGCCGACGGGAGATCGGCGAGCAGCTCCTCAACGGACCTACCTCCGCGCGCCAGGATATGGAAGACGCGGCACGCCGCGTAGATCGCGTCATCGTAGCCGAAGTACCGATCGGCAAAGAAGATGTGTCCGCTCATCTCCCCACCGAGCAACGCCCCTGTCTCC
>CP070706.1:905142-909149 GCA_020350085.1 Acidobacteriota bacterium | reverse complement strand
CGTCATGCTCATGCCCGCGGTCACCGCCGCAGCGGCATGCTCTCCTTCGGGCTCGAAGAAGAGCAGTCGCTTGCCGTTCACGTTGGTCTTGCCGGCCGCCATGGCGACAGCCCACCCCTCGCCCATCTGCGTCGAGGGAGTGATCGGGTAGGCACCGGCCGCATCGCTCGACTCGCGCTCGCACATGATGACCGCTGTGTTACCGTCCATCGCCTCCCGCGTCCCGGGATACTTGAAGCGGCGGCGATTCTCCTCGCGGTTTTCCTTCGAATTCCGACCGTGCGTCAGCAAAGACATCGAAACCCCCTATCAGGTCCGGGCCGAATGACTGCCTTCAGGTGCAGAGATGGGTCCGATACCGTTGTTCATCTCGCTACGTCTGTGTACCTCTGTTCGCATCTGTCTACGTCGGGGCCGCGGGAAGCGCCCCCTTGCGGATGATCTTCTTCGCAGCTGACCCCTTGATGGGGCCGGTCTTCGGGTCGATCCAGACGATGGCCCCCGTGGGACAGTGCTGGATCGGCACCTGGGTCGCGTGATATCTCTCGTAGTCTACGACCGGAAGATTGTCCGTCATCGTGACCAGGCCAGGCGCGTCCATCGCGCAGCGGCCGCACGCCGTGCAGGCCACTTCGCATTGCTCGAGCAGCTCGTCACCGGCGTCGAGAGACTTGCAGGCGACCCACAGCCGGTGGCTGGCCGGGTGGAGGGAGAACAGGTCCTTCGGGCAGGCCTCCACGCAATCGCCACAGGCCGTGCACTTCTGTTCGTCGACGAGCGGCAGCCCGTGGGCGTTCATCTCGATCGCGTCGAAGTCGCACGCCTCGTAGCAGTCGGCCAGGCCGAGGCAACCCCAGAAGCAGCCCTTGCCGCCGCCCGCAACCTGAGCCGCTGCGCCGCACGTCATCATCCCGTCGTAACGCGCGCGGTGGCGCGCAACGTTCGTTCCCCCCGCGCAGGCCAGTCGCGCCACCCATTTCTCCTCAGCGCCGACGTCGACGCCGAGGTACGAAGCGATCATGGAGCGGTCTTCATCGCTGCTGACGGTGCACTTTCCGGGCAGAGCCTCGCCGACGACGAGAGCCTCGGCAAACGGCCGGCAACCGGGAAACCCGCAGGCCCCGCAGTTGGCGTGGGGCAGCATCTCCTCGACCACGTCGATGCGGGGGTCCTCCTCGACGTACAGCTTCTTGTTGGCCAGGACGAGGAGCGAGGCCAGAGCGAAAGTGATCCCGCCGATCGTGCCGACGGCCGTCAAAACCAGCATGGTCAGACCTTGCTGTGTTTCCCGCCGCGGGAAATCTCCCGAACTGAGCTGCTCGCCTCAGTTATAGCGCCCCGA
Source organism: Acidobacteriota bacterium (assembly GCA_020350085.1). GTDB lineage: Bacteria > Acidobacteriota > Polarisedimenticolia > J045 > J045. The sequence continues at coordinate 907,807 of CP070706.1, read as the reverse complement.
GGACGGTCTCTCAATCCGGGCCGAGGGTGGAAGATACAGGCTTCGAAGCTACACGAAGTTATACATGGCGTCCCGCGACAAGCCCGTCAACGGCGACCCGTGCCGGACGCATCGTTGATGATTCTCACACCTGCCCCAAGGGGTTTCAAGCCGCTCGGTGCTTTCTCACGGCAAGCGCGAGCGGCGGCCGAGCGGTCGTCACCTCCCGTCGCGGTCAAGGCGGCCTCCCGCCGTCGAAGAGTCCCGGGGCAACGCGCGGCCGTGGCCGGCATCGGGCCGCAGCTGCGCGAGGACGTGCCGGGAGATGATGAGCTCGCTGTCGCTCTTCGCGACGGTGCTTGGCGTCACGCTGATCGGAGTCGCAGCCCCGATGGAGCTTCTTTCAGCCCCGTGTTTTCGATCTCGAGAAGCGGCAAGACGCGACGGCGTCGCAGCGCGTCGGCGTTACCAGCGCTCGTTCTGCAGACGTCACGCACGGCCCGAAGAGACTCGCTCGGGCTGGTCCAGTGAGATCTGAACGATCTCGGTGCAGCTCCGCGAAACCTAAACCGCGATTATTTGCAATAAGCCTCTTTCCTCCAGTTGATTAAGAGGTACATAATTAACTTGTCTAACGTTCGTTCGAACGGGTGAAGATCATGGCTCCGGGAAGCGGACCCGACGAGGAAGTTGGCCGCTCGGAGCGGCCAGCTATCGATGGAGCGCAGCTGCGCGAGTTTCTTCGCTGTAGCCACATCTTCAGCGCCGCCCTGCAAGAGATCATCGACGTCCGCCAGCTCGCAGGAAACCTCGACCATCACGTGACCGTTTCGCAGCTTCAGCTGCTGACGCTGATCACTGAAGGTGGTCCGCACAAGATCGGTGACGTCGCAGCTCTGTTCGGCGTCAGCTCCCCCGCGGCCACCAAGAGCATCGACAAGCTCGAAGCCCTCGGGCTCGTCGCACGAACGCCGTCGACGAGCGACCGGCGCGTCACGATCCTCACGGCGAGCGACGAAGGACGCCGTTTGGCGGCTGCGTACGAGCAGCTCAAGAGGCAGCGTCTTCAGCCGATTCTCGACGAGTTTTCCGCGGACGAAGTTGATCGACTCTCACAGTCTCTCGAGCGATTCGCCGTCGAGCTGTTCTCCCAGCATCTTCCGCGGCGCGGCTACTGCCTGCGCTGTGGGGCGTACATCGACAACAACTGTCCGATCGGTCGGCTGCGAGGTGGCTGCCCATATCAGCGACTTCGCGCAATGAGACCGAAGGAGGCGGACACGACATGAAGTACTGGCGTACACCTCTCGATCTGGATCGAGTCAAGATCCCGCGCGGCACCGTGCACATCATCATCGAGCGTTGCAAGGGCTGCAGCTTCTGCATCGAGTACTGCCCCAAAGACGTACTCGCCTTCTCGGAAGACTACAACCGCAAGGGCTATCACTACCCGAAGGTGCTCGAGACGGGGCTGTGCGTCAACTGCAACCTGTGCGAGATGATCTGCCCAGACTTCGCGATTTTCTCCCTGCCAGAGCCAGATCCGGCGGATTCCGTCGATGCCCCACAGGCCGCGGCAGCTATCGAAGGAGCCGTGGAATCGGCTCAGCGCTCCACTGCGGGCAGCAGCGCCAACTAGAAAGGCGAAGAGGATCACCATGAAAGCGGATCCAGCCGGTGTGTTGACGGGCGCCCATTACCTGGACGGTGACTTCGCATGCGCGGAAGGAGCGCTGGCGGCGGGGTGTCGATTCGTCGCCGGCTATCCGATCACGCCATCGACCGAGGTCGTCGAGCGCATCTCGCGCCGCTTCCCGTTCGTGGGCGGCACCTTCATTCAAATGGAGGACGAGATGGCCAGCATGGCCGCCGTCGCCGGTGCCGCGTGGACCGGCACGAAGAGCATGACGGTGACCAGCGGACCGGGCTTCAGTCTGATGATGGAGAACATTGGACTGGCGGCGATGATGGAAACCCCGTGCGTGGTGGTCGACGTGCAGCGAGGAGGTCCCTCGACCGGCTTGCCGACGATGGTCGGCCAGGGCGACATGATGCAGGCCAGATGGGGATCGCACGGAGACTATGAGCCGATCGCTATCGTGCCGCAATCGCCTCAGGAGGCGTTCGATCTGACGATCGATGCATTCAACCTGGCGGAGACCTATCGCACGCCGGTGTTCGTGATGCTCGACGAGTGCGTCGGGCACATGACGGAGAAGGTCATCATCCCCGGCGCCGATCAGATCACGGTCGTGCCCCGCCGTCTGACCTCGCGAGGTCCCGAAGACTATCTCCCCTATCACACCAACGACGACATGATTCCCGAGTTCGCGCGCGCAGGCGACGGCTATCGCTTTCACACGACCGGTCTGACGCACGACGAACGCGGTTACCCGGTCATGTCCGCGGCGTGCCAGGACGAGAACGTCCGCCGGATTGTGAACAAGATCCGCGACAACGCCGATCAGATCGTCCGCTTCGAAGAAGAAGAAATCAACGGCGCCGACGTGATCGTCGTTTCCTATGGCATCACGTCGCGAATCGCTCGCGAGGGAATCGCTCTCGCCCGAGATGAGGGCATCAAGGTCGGTCACATCCGGCTTGTCGTTGCCTGGCCGTTTCCGGAAAAACGCATTCGCGAGCTCGCGTCGAGCGTCAAGGCGTTCGTCGTTCCCGAGATCAACCT
>CP070706.1:899893-905042 GCA_020350085.1 Acidobacteriota bacterium | reverse complement strand
CCCGTGAGCGGCTGGTGCTTCGTGAACGAACCGAATCAGCGATCCGGCACAACGAGGACCGGCAGTGATGCCTTGCGGATCAGACCGGCCGAGATGCTGCCGATGGCGAGATCGTAGGCCGCGCCGTGGCCGTGCGAGCCGACGACCAACAGATCCGCTCCGCGCCGCTCGACCTCGTCGAGGATCGTCGCGATCGTCGGGCCTTGAACCAGTAGGCCGGTCGCATCGACTCCTTCGGCGCGTAGCTCGACAGCCATAGACTCCACTTCGGCGTGCTCGCGTTGAAACTCTTTCGCGACTTGATCGCGCACCACGCCGGGACCGGCTTCCCAGCCGACGAACTCCGGCTCGGGCTCGGCGACGTGGACGATGAACACCTTGTGAGCCGCCTCGCGCGCGATGCCTCGCACGAAGGCGAGCATCTTGCGCGTGACGTCGGACAGGTCGACCGCGACGAGGATCGTCATGGTGAGAGCTCCGGCCGAGACGCGCCGCGCGCGGCCAGCGCCTCTCTCAGGTGCGCGATCAGCGCGCGGGTGAATCGCTCCGTTTCGCCGGCGCGGATGTGCGACCACTCGGGCGTTTGTACGTCACTGAGGTCGCCGTAGTCCTCGAAGTGAACGCCCACCGCGCCGGTGTGCTGCAGCAGGACATCCCAGGTCTTCTCGCGCGGGAAGGCTTTGTTCTCCACTTCGCGGAAAGGCCCCGAAGACGGAGCGCGCACGAAGACGACCTCGCCGCCGCGCTCGCGGATCTTGCGGACATTCGCGTCGACTTCGTCGAGCAGCTCCTCGAACATCTTCTTCGCCACCTCAGGGGTCGGCATCTCGCGCGGCGCGTTGAGGATGGCTAGCCAGGTATTGCACACGATCTCGCGGTAGGCCTCGTCCTGCTCGACACGTGACCAGAGTGGGGCCTCTCGCGTGGTGCGCATGTTGGCCAGCTTGCGCACGGCGGGTTCGACATAAACATCCTCGCGCTCCGGCCACCAGCCCTGGCGCCGTAGCACGGTAAACAGCGCGGTATCGAAGTGATAGAACGCCAGCACCGGCTCGATCACCATCGAGATCCGCTGGCCGAGCCACTCGGAGGGGGTTTCGGTCAGGTAGTGCTCGAGCGCCGCTTCGCGGTAGCCGAAACCGGGCGTGAAGAAAAGCGGAGGCGTGACGCCGACGACGAGCAGACCGTTGAAATCAGACGCGTTCGCCAGGTGCGCCAGCACCGGCCGCGGGTTGGTCCCCTCGAGTGCCATCTGCACCGGCATCGTGCCGGTCTCGTCGCGCCACACCTCGAGGTCGAGGTCGAACAACACGCGCGAGGAACCGATGATGGCCGTTCCACCCGGCCCTTCGCGATCCAGCCGCGCACGTGTCATCGCCCACAGCCCGTCGCTGTTGCGATACGACGGCCGGAACTGCTCCGAGCGCCAGAAGACTTCCCAGCCGACCATCGCCAGGGCGAACAGCATCAGCGCGAGGACGAGCGTTCGGCCCCAGGGCAGCGCCGGGACAGCGCGCCACGGCGCCTCGGCGCGCCGGCCGCCCAGCCGGTCCGGCTCAGAACTGGAAATAGATGAAGGCATTGGTCGAGCCCTGAGTGATGACGATCGAGACCAGCATCGCTCCGACGACAGTCGCTGTGACCCACCACGGCGTGCGGGCGACGACCTCTTCGAGCCGCCGCTCGCGCATCAGTCCGTGAACGAGAAGCATCGCGAAGATCGTGCCACCGACCAGCGCGATGTCGACCGCCGGCAACACCCGCTTGCCGCTGCCGAACGTCAGCATCGAGCCGATCATGCGCCACGCCGTGTCGAACTCCCGGGCGCGGAAGAAGACCCAGGTCACGTTGACCAGAAAGTACGTCAGCATCGCCAGCGCGATCTGAAACGGCAGCGTCCGCGACAAACGAGTCGGCCCGACCCGCTCGCGGATGAAGCGCTCGACGGCGAGGTACGTCCCGTGAAGCCCGCCCCAGACGACGAACGTCCAGCTCGCGCCGTGCCACAGACCACCGAGCAGCATCGTCAGCATCAAGTTGACGTAGGTCCGCGCCGGTCCCTTGCGGTTACCCCCTAGCGGCACGTAGAGATAATCGCTCAGCCAGGTCGACAAGCTGACGTGCCAGCGCCGCCAGAAATCCGAGAAGCCGACCGCGGCGTACGGAAAGCGGAAATTGTCCGGCAGCGAGAATCCCAGCACCAGCGCAGCGCCGATCGCCGTCGTCGAGTAGCCAGCGAAGTCGCTGAAGATCTGACCCGAAAACGCCAGCGTGCCGAGCCAGGCGTCGGTCCAGGCGAGCGTGTCGCCAGCTTCGAACACCTTCTCGGCCGCCGGCGCCAGCGCGCCGTCGGCGATGACGATCTTCTGGAACATCCCAAGCACCATCAGCGACAGGCCCCACGCGAACCGTCCAGCACGGGGTGGCGGGCGGTTCGCGAACTGGGGGATCAAGTCGGTCGGCCGCACGATCGGCCCGGCGACGAGCTGCGGGAAGAACGTGACGAAGAGACCGAAGTCGAGCAGCGAATCAGCAGGCTCAGCCCGGCGCAGGTAGACGTCGAGCGAGTAAGCCATCGTCTGAAACGTGTAGAACGAGATACCGACTGGCAGCACGATCGTCCAGCTCGGCACCTGCCACTCGATGCCGAGCGCGCCGACCAGGGCAACCCAGTTGTCGAGCAGAAAGCCGCCGTACTTGAAGTAGCCGAGGATGCCCAGATTGACCGCGACGCTGACCAGCAACCAGATGCGCCGGCGGCGTCGTGCCGCGGTCGCGTGAATCCGTTGCGCGACGTGCCAATCCACGACCGTCGAGATCCACAGCAGCAGGATGAACGGCGGGTTCCAGGCGGCGTAGAACAGGTAGCTGGCGACGAGCAGCTGGATCTTCTTGGCGCGCCAGGAGCCCCAAGGCGCGTGGTGTAGCGCGAGCACGATCGCGAAGAACGCGACGAAGGTCAGGGAGTTGAAGAGCATCCAGCGCTGCCCTCGAGAGTCGCACGATTCTCAGCCGGAAGGGAACTCATGTCAACGTTTTATCTGCCCTCTGCGCCGGCCGGACGATCAGCGTCGAGGGAAAGTCGGCACCAAAGCATTGGGTTTCTCTGCCTCGCACATCGCGGCGCCATGTCTGAACCACATTGGCGACACACTCACCTTCGGCGAGTCGGCGACGCTCCCTGCAAGGCGCCACGATGAAATTGCCTCAGCGCCACGTCGAGGGGCAGCAGCACCACAAGCGACGTCGAGGACCGGCGAAACTGATCAGGAGGTCCTTGGTTCAGGGCAGCAGGCCTACGTTGAAAGAGTGCCCTGACAGCCTCGCTTAACCACCTATGGTGCGCAGTGGTGGATCTGCTCCTGTGGGTAGCATGCGGCCGAGGCCTGCGGCCGGCGCGCTGGCGCCGAATCGCGACCGTATGAGCCTTCTGCGCTTCCCGTGTTCGGAACGACCAAGAAGAAGTCAGCCGTCCCAGGTCCCAGCGGTATCGTGGCGCTCGTCGTGGAGACGTCGCATTGACCCGGTTCCGGAGCCATCGAAGAGTAGCCGACGAGTAGATCGCCCCGATAAACGCCGTATGCTGCCCCGTTTCCGCAGTCCGGATTCCAACTCAGGTGGAGGCTGTCTTCACCGGCTCTTGTGATTGTGAGCCCGTTGGAAACTCCGGGCACGCCTTCCGCCGCGCCGGTCACGACAAGGCCGAAGACGACGTCGTCGGTCAAATCACCGCATAGACCGTGCGTTCCATCCCATTCGCAACCCGCCGCCTCACAAGCAGCTTGGCCGGCTGACGGATTCATCGGATCGAGGTCAATCTCCTTGCACGCCGCGAGAGCGTTCTGGTCGACGTTTACCGCATACGCCTTGACCTCGATCAGCCAGCTACCCGCAGTGACGCCGCTGCCAGGCGACGCCTCGCGAACATACACGTTCTCGACATTGTTGAGAGCATCTCGACTGCTCGAGAGCGCCGGGTCATCACAGTCCGGCGCCGACTCCGCCGGGCCGGGACCAGTCCACGCGGCGACAGAGCTCATCCCCTCCGTGAGTCTGTAGTTGCCGCAGTAGACAGTCACATCGCCGCCGACATCCTCCGGCGAGACGACTTTTAGGTCGAGATCATTCAGGAGTTGCTTGCCGCCCGAAGCGAGTGTCTTCGGAGGATCGAGGTAGACCAGAGTCACCTTGAGTTCCTTCTCTCCCGGCTCGACCTCGAGCCTCCAGGAGTGCTCGTTGCCCTCCTCTAGTGCGTGCTCCTCGTCGACGACGAGACTTCGGGCGGCGCGCTGCTTTGCGTTCTGTACGTTCGGTCTGCCCCAGCCCTGATGCATACGGGTCAGGTCGTGATCGACGCCCGAGAATTGGTACTGTTCGGCACTATTGATCAGAAGAGCCTTCATCGTCGCAGCGTGAGGCTGCTTGTCGAACACCGAGCTACCCGCTGGGGAGTGGCCCCAAGGGTTCAATCCATCGTTAGAAGTATCGGCCCACATCTCGAGAAGCAGCCCGAGCGCACCCGCTGCCATTGGTGCTGCCGCGGACGTGCCGTAGAATTTGGTCGTGTAGCCGTTGTTTATATCGGTCGTGAAGATCCCGTGTACCCAGTAGCCGAGGTCCGGCTTGATTCGATCGTCGGTCGTAGGACCGCACGAAGCACAGATCCAGTTATCGAAGCAGGATCCGAAGAGCCAACGACAATTGGGATCTGCGTCGCACGCCGCCTGGTCGCCGGCATGAGCGGAGCAGTCGATCTCGGCCCCACACCACCAGTCGTCAGCGAGATCCAGAGTGTCCTCGTGGTGAGTGCCTCCGATGCTGATGACGTTCTTCGCCTCGGCATCGACGCGCAGGTTCGGCAGCGGAGAGTCACCGCTGTTGCCCGCGGACTGAACGATCGCCATGTCAAGCCGCCATACGATCTCGTCCAGCTCGTACGAGTAAACATCGTAGGCTCCCGTTCCGTTGCTCCACGAGTTGCTCTGGAACGAAGCGTGGAAATCCTCCTTTGTCTCGCGTGTGAAATCGAAGCGATCTACTAGACCGTCTTGAATCGGTCCATTATCACCGGCGATACCTTCGCCGCACGGGAGCATGCCGCGACACTGAGGCTCGGAGATACCAGCAGAGAAGATGATCCCGAAGGTGT
>CP070706.1:895708-899793 GCA_020350085.1 Acidobacteriota bacterium | reverse complement strand
GCGAGCTCGGTGCACCGCTGTCCGAGGCGCACCGGAGCGGTCGGGCCCTCGGCGTCGTCGTGCTGGACCTCGATCGTTGCAAGCCGATCAACGCGCCATAGGGCCACCACATCGGCGACGAGGTGCTGCGGGAAGTAGCCCAGGCGCTGGAGAATCAGTTTCGCGACACGGACACCGTCTGTCGTTGGGCCGGAGACGAGTTCGTCGTCGTCATGCCTGCGGTAGATCGCGGGCTGATTCACGAGATTGTCGATCGCTCTCAGCAACTCATCGACGAGCTCGAGATCGCCACCTCGAGCGGACGCATGGTCAAGGTCGGACTGAGCGCCGGCTGGGCCATCTTCCCCGATGATGGCGAGACCTTCGAGCGACTGATGCAGTGTGCCGACGAGCGCATGTATCAGAACAAAGCGGCGCGCCACGAGCCGAGCGAGGCAAACGGCGTGCGCCGCTGACACGGAATCGGCTGAGCTGAGCAGGCGAGCCCGACATTCTCTTCAGCCTCGATGAGACGAGACCTTTTTCGAGTCGAGAGGGGGGAGAGTGGGGCCATCTGCGGCGCGATCGCGCGAGCCCAGCGGTCTCGGCCGAGGATTGTCTCATTGGGGTTAAGATCGCCTCGTGGTCTCAGTCTCGGAGCGACCCAGAATGCGATGGTTCTCGACCGTCTCAGGCACGCCAGATCTGGACGAAGCGGTCGCCGAGCTGACGGAAGAGATTCGTTCTCGGCTCGGTGAGCGCCGCCCCGATCTCGTCGTCGCCTTCGTCTCGCGGCATCACCGCGAGCGCTACGACCGAGTCCCGTCGCTGATTCAAGCGTCCCTCGACCCGCGCTGCCTGATCGGCTGCTCGGGCGGGGGGGTCATCGGTGCCGGACGCGAGATCGAGCATCGGCCGGGCGTGTCGGTGACCGCCGCGATCCTGCAGGGCGTGTCGCTGGCGCCGTTCCGGCTCCAGATGGAGCAGCAGCCCGCGCCGGAGGCGGACCGCGTCGAGTGGGCCGCGCGACTTCGGCTGGAGACCGTCGACGATCGCACGCATCTGCTGCTGCTGCCGGACCCGTTCTCCTTTGACATCGAGCGCTGTCTGGTGGGGCTCGACGCGGCGTTTCCGGCCGGTCGCAAAATCGGCGGCCTGGCGAGCGGAGGCCAGCAGCCGGGCGGGAACGCGTTGTTTCTCGGCGAGCACGTGTATCGCTCCGGGCTCGTCGGACTGGCCATGAGCGGTCTCGTCGAGGTCGATGCGGTCGTGGCGCAAGGCTGCCGGCCGATCGGCGAACCGTTGTTCGTGACGAGCTGCTCGGGCCACTTCGTGCGCGAGCTCAACGGCAAACCCGTCGTCGAGGTGCTTCGCGAGCTACACGAGCGACTCGGCAGCCGCGATCAGGAGCTGTTTCGCACGTCGCTGTTTTTGGGCCTGGCGATGCGAGAGAGCAAGCAGCAGTTCGAGCAGGGAGACTTTTTGATCCGTAACTTGCTCGGGTTCGATCCCTCGAGTGGCGCGCTGGCTGTCGGCGCGCAGCTCAAGAACAGCCAGATCGTGCAGTTTCACCTTCGCGATGCCCGCACCTCGGCCGAGGATCTGGCCGCGATGTTGTCATCCGAGCACTCGGCGTGCCGCGACGAGGCGCCAGCGGGCGCGTTGTTGTTCTCCTGCCTGGGTCGCGGCATCGGCCTTTACGGCCAACCCGACCACGACACGGATGCTTTCCGCCACGAGTTCGGCTCGGTGCCGCTCGGTGGCTTTTTCTGCAACGGCGAAATCGGACCCGTCCACGGAACGACATACCTGCATGGCTACACCAGCTCGTTCGCTTTGTTTCGATCTCGTTCTATTTGATTTGCTGAGGAGGCGATTCTGCCTCTTCGCGATGGAGCCTTGCGGGTGATGCACGCGAGCCCGAGTCGTTGATGAAAGCCTCGTCCGCCACTCCGTTGACCGGCGCAAAGACCGCGCCCCGCGCGTCCGCACTGGTGTGGCTCGCTCTGTTCGGGATCGCCTTCGGTTGGGTCGAGGCGATGGTGGTCGTCTACCTGCGCCAGCTCTACTACCCGGACGGGTTTTCCTTTCCGCTCGAGATGCTTCCGGCCCGCGAGGGGCTGCTCGAGGTGGCGCGCGAAGCGGCGACGCTCGTCATGCTGCTGGCCGTGGCGCGTCTTGGCGCTCGCCGGGGTTGGGGGCGCTTCGGCTTGTTCGCCGTCGCGTTCGGCGTCTGGGATCTCGTCTACTACGCCGGTCTGTACGTCGCGATCGGATGGCCGGCCTCGCTGTGCGAGTGGGACGTGCTGTTCTTGATTCCGGGGGTCTGGACCGGTCCGGTCTGGTCCCCGTGCCTGATCGCCGTGGCGCTGATCGGTGCGGGAAGCGTTCTGTACTGGCGCGGCGAGCGAAGCCTGATCTCGCCCGTGCGCTGGTTTCATGTCGTCGGCGCGACGGTCTCGCTGGCACTGCTGCTGGGGGCGTTCTTGAACAATCAGCGGCTGGTGATCAGCGGTGGCGTTCCGACCAGATTTCCGCTGGCTCCTTACGCCGCCGGAACGCTTGTCGGATTGTGGTGCGTCACCGATCTTCTGCTACGACGCCGTACGTGCTGATAGAATCCGTCGGCCACGGGAGACAGACCGACGATGATCACGCCGATCAAGTGGGAGAATGACGCGCTGTTGCTGCTCGACCAGCGCATCCTGCCCCACGAAGAAGCATGGATTCGCTGCGAGAGCGCGACAGCTGTCGCTGAAGCGATCCGGACGATGGTCGTGCGTGGCGCACCGGCGATCGGAGTCGCCGCGGCCTACGGCATGGCGCTCGCGGCGCGGCGAGCCGCCGGAGCGTCAGCCGACGAGCTTCGCAAAGCGCTCGAGGGGGCTGCGAGCACCTTGTTGGCCGCCCGACCGACGGCGGTCAACCTGAGTTGGGCGGTCGAGCGGGTGCGAAGCGTCTTCGAGAAAGCCGTGGACGAGCGACTCGCGGTCGAGGCGATCGCCAGCCAGCTCACCGACGAAGCGCAAGCGATTCATGCTGAGGACATCGATACGAATCGCAGCATCGGCCAGAGTGGTTCGGTACTCATCCCCGACGGCGCGCGCGTGCTGACACACTGCAACGCGGGCGGCCTCGCTACGGCGGGCTATGGGACGGCGCTGGGCGTGATCCGCGCGGCCCACGAGGAAGGCAAGAAGGTCACGGTGATCGCCGACGAGACGCGGCCGTTTCTGCAGGGGGCCCGACTGACCGCGTGGGAGCTGCAGAAGGATGGTATCTCCGTACAGCTGATAACCGACAGCATGGCCGGGGCGATGATGGCGCGTGGCGAGGTCGATGTCGTCGTCGTCGGCGCCGACCGCATTGCCCACAACGGCGATGTCGCCAACAAGATCGGCACCTACGTGCTCGCGGTGCTGGCAAGACGGCACGGAGTTCCTTTTTACGTGGCCGCGCCCACCTCGACGATCGACCCCGACACGCCGAACGGGTCCGCGATTCCGATCGAGGAACGTGATCCATCAGAGGTATTGGAGTTCGCCGGCCGAGCGATTGCACCGGAGGGTGTTTCGGCGCGCCATCTGGCCTTCGACGTCACGCCCTCGGAGCTCGTGACGGCCATCATCACCGAGCGCGGCATCGCCCGCCCGCCGTGGGAGTCGTCGATTGCCCACGCACTCGGCCTCGACCCCGAGCCGCAGCCAGAGCTGACAGCTGCGGAAACGGAGATGTTGGCCGAGGCCGGCGAGGGCGAGGACGAGTGGAACGCCGGCGGCGAGATCGACGAGGACGAGCCTCCCGTCCCCGCAACGGCCCACGAAGACGACGATCTGTTCTGACCGCCCGATTCTCGTGCGCCGCACGGCGATCGGAGCACGGTCAGCCGATGGTGATCGGTCGGGTACGTCTCAGGTCCATCGGAGTCTTGATGAATCAGCAGGTCAGGCAGGACTGAGAGCCAGCTTGCCGAGTAGCTCGAGCAGGCGCTCGCAGCTCGCGGGCAGCACGAGAAAGCCGTCGGCCCCTGCGCACTTGGCACAGAGCACCAGCGCGCGCGTGGGCCGGTCGCTGCAGGCGATGACGAGAGTGGGGCGCTCTTCTCT
>CP070706.1:885317-895608 GCA_020350085.1 Acidobacteriota bacterium | reverse complement strand
CGCACGTAGGGATTCGCGACTGAGGCGTGCCTGTAGGCACGCCGCAGGGAGACGAATCCCGAGTACGGGCCACAGGGCCCGAAGGGCCCGGCCAGCGGGCAGATGCGGCGTTTCGGCCAAAGGGCTCATGCATAATCCGGGCTAGCCGACGGGCGTGTTAGTATTCGCCTCTTGCCTCGCTGCTCCTTCCGCTCGCCCATCACCGACTCGCGATCTTTCTTCTTTTCCGTGTCAGGAGACGTCGAACATGTCCCGGCCACATCTCTTTGCTCTGTCCGTCATCGCGCTCCTGCTCGTCAACGGTCTCGCCGCAGCAGAGACGGGGACCCCTGACGTGAGTGAGGATCCCGCGAAGCCGAAGCTCGATTTCTACGGCTACCTCAAGCTCGACGCCGCTTTCGATACGGCTCTAGTGGATACTGGTAACTTCGCGCGTTGGGTGGAGTCACCCGACGTGTTCGAATCTCACAGTCACTTCAACCTGACGGCACGGCAAACGCGACTCGGCCTGCGCTTCACCGGTCGCCGCACGGAGCGCTTCCGCCTCGCGGGCAAGGTCGAGATCGACTTCTATGGCGGGGGTGACGAGAACAAGAACCGCTTGCAGATGCGTCACGGCTTCGTGGAGCTGACATGGCCTCAGCGCGGCCACAGTGTCATCGCCGGTCAGACGTCGGATCTGATCTCGCCGCTCGTGCCGAGCACGATCAACTACACGGTGGCCTGGTGGGTCGGAAACATCGGCTACCGCCGTCCCCAGGTGCGCTTCACCCATCGGGCGACGAACGCCTCGGGCTCCGGCTTCGTCGCCGCCGTGGCTGCGACGCGCACGATCGGTGACGACTTTGGCTTGGAGCCGGGCGACAGCGGTGCCGACTCGGGCGTGCCCTCGATCCAGGGACGCGTCGGTTACGGTTGGAAACAGGGAGACGACCGCAAGGCAGAGCTGGGCCTTTGGGGCCACTGGGGCGAGGAGCATCTTCACCGCGACGTCTCTCCGGTCGATGCCAAGCTCGACTCCTGGTCGCTCGGTTTCGACTTGAAGCTGCCGCTGGGGGAACGGGTGACGCTTCAAGCCGAGGGCTGGACCGGCGCGAACCTCGACGATTACTTCGGCGGCATCGGCCAGGGCATCAACTTCGATAGTCTGGAGGAGATCGAGTCCGCGGGCGGCTGGGTTGCGGTCGATTTCAAGCCGCAGGATGACCTGACGCTGTCTCTCGGCGCCGGCATCGACGATCCGGACGACGAGGATCTCGAAGGCGGCAGCCGGTCGAAAAACGTCGCCGTGTGGGGCAACATGGTCTACAGCATTCTTCCCGAGCTCGCGCTCGGCATCGAGCTTTCATACTGGGACACGGACTACAACACGTTCGCTAGCGGGGATGCCGGGCGTCTTCAGACAGCACTGATCTACAGATTCTAGTGGTATCCCGAACCCAGTTTGCCTTGCCGATTCGTCCGACTTGGGTTATCTCCTGGGGGCACTTTGCGCGGGCCTGGCCTGGGAGACCCGAGCCGATGAAACCGACACGAGCACGACGAATCTGGACCTGCTGCGGAGTGGCCCTGTCGCTGGCAGCGGCTCCGATCGGGGCTGTCGCAGACGAAGCGGCTGCCGAGAGGGACCTCGAGAAGCAGGACGACTGGGATGTCCGCAACCCTCCGGGCGAGCGGGTGACGATCACCATCGACACGACGGAGACCACCTGGTCGAACGTCGACGTCAGCCCGGACGGCAAGATGATCGTCTTCGACATGCTGGGCGACCTCTTCACGGTCCCGATCGAGGGTGGCGAGGCACACGCGCTGACGAGCGGCATCGACTGGAGCTTCCAGCCGCGCTTCAGCCCGGACGGAAGACAGATCGCCTTCATCAGCGATCGTGCCGGTGGCGACAATCTGTGGATCATGAACGCCGACGGCACGGGCGCTCGGGCCGTGTCGGAAGAGAAGGAGCACCTCGTCCACAACCCGTTCTGGAGCCCTGACGGTGAGTACATCGCCGCCAAGAAAGGGTTCACCTCGACGCGCAGTATCCCCGCCGGCGAGATCTGGTTGTTTCACGTCGGCGGAGGCTCTGGCCTGCAGGTCATCGAGCGACCGCACAAGGAGAAGGAACAGAAGAACATCGCCGAGCCGAGCTTCTCGCCCGACGGGCGCTATCTCTACTTCAGCCAGGACAACACGCCGGGGCACGTCTGGCAGTACAACAAGGACTCGACGGGCCGCGTGTTCGTCATCAAGCGTCTGGACCGCGAAACGGGTGAGGTCGAGCTGTTCGTCAACTCGCCTGGCGGCGCCGTGCGGCCCGTGCCGTCGCCCGATGGCCGCTATCTCGCGTTCATCAAACGGCTGCCGGGCCTGACGAGCGCGATCTATCTCAAGGACCTGCGCTCCGGCGAGGAAGCGCGACTGTACGATCCGCTCGATCGCGATCTACAGGAAGCCAACGGCTCTCAGGGCAACGCGACGGCCTTCTCGTGGACGCCCGATGGCCGCTCGATCGTCTTTTGGGCCGCCGGCAAGCTGCGTCGCGTCGACGTCGAAACGAAAACGGCCAGCGTGATTCCGATCCACGTCCGTGCGGAAAAGCAGATCCAGCCCGCGCTGCGCTTTCCCGTCGATGTCGCCCCCGACGAGGTCGAGGTCAAGATGCTGCGCTGGGCGCAGATGTCGCCTGATGGGACCAAGGTCGTCTTTCAGGCCCTCGGTCATCTGTACGTCAAGGATCTCGCCAGCGGAAAGCCGCGCCGCCTGACGGATCAGAACGAGCACTTCGAGTTCTATCCTTCGTTTTCGCGAGACGGGAAACAGATCGTCTACACGACGTGGGACGACGAGCAGCTCGGCAGCGTGCGTGTGGTCGGCGTGGGCGGTGGCGCGAGCCGTGTGCTGACCCCCGAGCCCGGCCATTACGTCGAACCGCGCTTTTCAGCCGATGGCAAGCTCGTCACTTACCGCAAGATCACCGGGGGCTACTTACTCTCCGGCAGATGGTCGCTCGATCCGGGCCTTTACGTCGCCGCGCGCTCCGGCGGGGAACCGAAGCGGGTCAGCAAGTCCGGCTTCAATCCTCACTTCGCGGCAGCACCGGATCGGATCTACTTCTCGGACAAGGTCGACACCACCAAGCTCGTGCTCAAGAGCGTCAATCTCGAAGGCCATGACGAGCGCACGCACTTCGAGGGAGCAAAGGCGACCGAGTTCAGCGTCTCGCCCGATGGACGCTGGCTGGCGTTCACCGAGCAGTACAACGCCTACGTCACGCCGTTTGCGGCGACGGGAAAGAAGGTCGAGATCAGCCCGTCGACGAAGTCGATTCCGGTCAAGCAGGTCTCGAAGCGTTCCGGGGAGTTTCTGCGCTGGTCCGCGGACAGCTCGAAGCTGCATTGGGCTCACGGGGCGACGCTGTTCACGCGAGAGCTGAGCGATGCCTTCTCGCATCTGGCCGGGGCTCCCGACGCGCTGCCGGAGCCGGTCGAGGAGGGGCTGGATCTGCGCTTTCGCGTGGCCGCGGACCGGCCTACGGGGCGGATCGCGCTCGTCGGCGCGCGCATCGTGACGATGCGTGACGCGGATGGCACGCAAGAGATCATCGAAAACGGTGTCGTGCTCGTCCGGGCCAACCGCATCGAAGCGGTCGGAGCGGCCGGCGAGCTGCTGGTGCCCGAGGATGCGTTCATCGTCGATGTTTCGGGGATGACGATCATTCCCGGGCTGGTCGACGCTCACGCCCACGGCGCCATGGCGCGCTCGGAGATCACCCCCGAGCAAAACTGGATGCAGCTTTCGAACCTCGCCTTCGGCGTGACCACGATCCACGATCCGTCGAACGACACGAGCAGCATCTTCGCCGCGGCCGAGATGCAGCGCACGGGCCAGATCATCGCGCCGCGGGTCTTCTCGACGGGAACGATCCTCTACGGGGCCCACTACCCCGGCTACACGGCCGCGATCGAGAGCTACGACGACGCCAAGTTCCACGTTCAACGCCTCAAGGACCTCGGCGCGATCTCCGTCAAGAGCTACCAGCAGCCGCGGCGCGATCAGCGCCAGAAGGTCGTCGCCGCCGGCCGCGAGCTGGGGATCATGGTGGTTCCCGAGGGAGGCGCCAAGCTGCAGCACAACTTGACCGAGATCGTCGACGGTCACACCGGGATCGAGCACGCGATCCCGATCGCGACGGGCTACGAGGACCTCACACAGCTGTGGTCGCAGACCGGCGTCGGTTACACGCCGACGTTCGTCGTCGCCTACGGCGGTATCTCCGGCGAGAACTACTGGTACGACCGGACGGATGTCTGGAAGAACGAGCGGCTGCGGCGCTACACGCCGCGCTTCGTCATCGAACCGCGGGCGATGCGCCGAACCAAGGCTCCAGACGAGCACTACAACCACATCCCCGTCGCGCGCTATGCGAAGCAGCTGCGCGACAGCGGCGTTTCCGTTCAGATCGGCGCTCACGGCCAGCGCGAGGGCCTCGCCGCCCACTGGGAGATGTGGATGATGCACCAGGGCGGCTTCAGCCCGTGGGAAGCGCTCCGCGGCGCCACGATCGACTCAGCGCGCTACGTCGGCCTCGACGGCGACATCGGCTCGATCGAGTCAGGCAAGCTCGCCGACCTCGTCATCATCGACGGCAACCCGCTCGAAGATTTCAGCCGCTCCGAGTACGTCGCCTACACGATGCTCAACGGCCGGCTGTACGAGGCCGCGACGATGAACCAGATCGCCCCGGAAAAGGTCGAGCGCCAGCCGCTGTTCTTCGAGCGCGAAGGCGGCGAGACGGTCCATCCGGCGACGTTGGAGTGGATCGAGCAGCTCAGACTGGGACTCGGATGGGAGCACTGATTCTGCAAGTGCTCGGCCGATCAGTCTAGCTGGCCACAAACAGCTCCCATTCCCCCGTCACGCCTTTCAGCTCGTAAACGCCGTGCTCGACGAAATCGAGGTCCGACCCAGCGACCAGGTCCTTGACCGTTCGAGAGACCAGAACTTGGCCGGCGTCGGCATGGCTCATGACGCGTGCGCCGATGTGAACGGCGATGCCGCCCACCTTGCCTCCCACCAGCTCGCACTCTCCGGTGTGCAGGCCGGCGCGGATCTCGAGGCCGAGGGGCTGGACGGCCTCTCGTATGGCCAGCGCGCAGCGCACACCGCGTGCCGGTCCTTCAAAGGTGGCGAAGAACCCATCGCCGGCGGTGTCGATCTCCCGTCCCCGGTAGCGGGCCAACTCTGCCCGCACCAGTTCGTGATGACGTTCCAGCAGATCCCGCCAGCCGCGATCACCCAGACGCTCCGCGTGGGCGGTCGCGCCGACGATATCGGTGAACATGACGGTGGCCAGGACGCGGTCTTCCTGATGCACGGCCTTCGTGCCGGTCAGAAACTCCTCGACGGGACCGAGCATCGCCTCCGTGTCGCCGGCGTGGAAGAAATGATCGGCGCCCGCGATGGCGACGAACTTCGCGCCCTGGATGTGCTCGGCAAGGTAGCGTCCGTTGTCGATGCGAATGTAGTTGTTCTCGGTCCGGTGCAGCACCAGCGTCGGCACGCGGATCGACGGCAGGATGGAGCGGAAATCGAGATGGTACGTGCGCGGGTAGATCGGCAGGAAGTGACCCGGGCTCATCGCCAATCGTTCGTAGCGGCCACGCCAGGCGACAAACGACGCGTTGTCGGCCAGGCTCGGGGCGCCGCCGCGGTGGGTGATCTCTCCCGTGCCCCACGTGTCGAGAATGCCGCGGATCGTTCGCTCGGCCGGCTCCGGTGGTATGCCACACGGGTAGTCTGGCGCCCGCGCGCGGCGCGCATACGCGTCGGCCAGAACGAGCGCCGACGTCTTGCCAGGATTCGTGGCCGCAAACAGCAGCGCCATCTGCCCCCCGTCGCCATGGCCGAAGATCGCGGCCCGCTCGCTGCCCGCGCCCTGCATCACGGTCCCCACGTCGTACATCCATTCTTCCCAGGTCGGGATCGCACCCAGCGGAACCGGATCCGAAACGCCGCTGCCGCGCTTGTCGAAGCAGATCACGCGGCTGAAAGAGGCGAGCCGATTCAGAAAGCGGGCCAGCGTCGGCTCTTCCCACATGATTTCCAGGTTCGTCACCCAGTCCGGGATGAAGACCAGATCGACGGCACCGTGGCCGAAGACTTGGTAGGCCACGTACTGGCCGTCCTTGGTTCGGGCGTAGCGCGTTTCGGGGTTCATCGGGGCTCATCCTCATCCACGACAGACGATGATCGACTGCTGGGGACGGCTCGAGCATCCATGGTAGTCTGGCCTCGTTCTGGAAACGAGCCATGAGCGACGGCGAGCCCACCGCTTCTGCACGATCCGACCTCCGTCGCTGGAGACGCGCCGCCGTCGCGAATCGGTTCGAGTCCGATGCGTTCTTCGAGCGGCTGCTTCGCCGCCACCTCGCTGACAGGTTCGACGATTGGGTGCCTCGACTGCGTCAGGTGGCCGAGGACAGCGGCGCTCGCTTCGGCGTCTGGGTGGCGGAAAGCAACCACGAGGAGAACCTCCCCGTGCTGCGCCGCCACGATGCAGACGGCCGGCCCACCGAAGAAGTCGTCTTCCATCCGAGCTACCACGCCGTTGGAAGAGTGTTCTGGGCCAGCGGAGTGCTGTCCGTATTGGCTACACCGGGGTGCGAGGTGGCGAGCGGTGCCATCGCCTATTTATTGGACCAGCACGGCGAGGCCGGCCATGCCTGCCCCGTTGCCTGCACCGCCGGCGCGATCAAGCTGCTCCAGAAGGTCGGCACCAACGATCAGCGCGAGCGCTACCTGCCCTCGCTGCTGCAGACCGATTATGACCAGAGGCTACACGCTGCCCAGTTCGTGACCGAAGTGCAGGGAGGCTCCGACGTCGGGAGCAACGCCTGCCTCGCCTTCCCCGAGCCCGGGCAGCCCGGCTGGTACCGCATCAGCGGCGAGAAGTGGTTCTGCTCGGTGGCCGATGCGGGCCTGTTCGTGGTCAGTGCCCGGCCTGCCGACGCGCCTGGCGGCACCGGGGGGCTGGGGCTTTTCCTCGTGCCACGCGTGATCGACGGCCGGCCGAACGGGTTTTCGCTGCGACGTCTCAAGACGAAGCTCGGCACCCGCTCCATGGCGACGGGCGAGGTGGAGTTCGACGGCGCCCTCGGAGAGGCCATCGGGCCGCTGGAGCACGGCTTTCGGAACCTGGTCGGGATCGTGCTCGACACGTCTCGGGCGCACAACGCAGTGGCCGCCTGTGGGCTGATGCGACGCGCGTACGTGGAGGCGTTGCGGTTCGCCGAAAACCGCCGCGCCTTCGAGCGCCCGATCGTCGACTTTCCCGCGGTGCGGGAGATCCTGGCCCGCATGAGGGTGCGTACGGCCTGCGCCCTGCTCACCACGTTCCGCATTCTGGCCCTGACCGACCGACTCGCGGTTGGCGAGGCCGAAGACGACCTCGTCGCCACGCGGCGGATCGCCGTGATGATCAACAAGTACTGGACCTCGGTCGCGAGCACGCTGACCGTCCGCGAGGCGATCGAGATCCTGGGCGGCAACGGGACGATCGAGGAGTTCTCCGTCTTACCGCGGTTGTACCGGGATGCGATCGTCATCGAGAGCTGGGAGGGAACGCACAATACGCTGTGCGCGCAGGTGCTGCGCGACTTCGCCGTTCGCAGACTCCACGTCCCGTGGCTGCGTCAGGCGAAGGCCGAGATCGATGAGCTGACACACGCCGCGCTGGCAGAGCAGGCGGCGCGCGCGCGCGAGCTACACGCCGACGTGGCGGCACGCATCGCGCGTGTGCTGGCCTCGGAGCCGGAGCAAGCCGCAGCCCACATCCGCCATGTCGTCGACCGCATGTGTCGGCTGACCGATTTCACGGTGCTTGTCTCGCAAGCGCAGTGGGATCTCGATCACGGGCAGGACGAGGCGATGATCGATGTCCTGGAGTGGTACCGGCGTTCGGCAATCGACGTCGTCGATCCGTTGGACGGCGGCGAGTGGGACGCGCTGCACCTGCGGGTGTCCGTTTCGGCTTAGACTTAGCCCGGATTATTCGTGAGCCCTTCGGCCGAAACGCCGCACCTGCTCGAAGGTTCATGAATATTCCGGGTTAGGATCTGGCATGAGACCCGTTCTTCGCATGGGGGCAAGGGAGTGAGCGTTTCTCCGAGCCAGAGGCTTGCCCATTTTCAGCTGCTCGAAAAAAAAGGCGCGGGCGGCATGGGAGAGGTTTGGAAAGCGGTCGACACGACTCTGGACCGCGAGGTGGCGATCAAGATCCTGCCAGAGGCGTTCGCTGCAAGCCCGGACCGCCTCACCCGCTTCGAGCGTGAGGCCAAGCTGTTGGCCTCGCTCAACCACCCGAACATCGCGACCATCCACGGCCTGCACGAGTCGCAAGGGACCCGATTCTTGGCGATGGAGCTGGTTGCAGGCGAGGACCTCGCCGAGCGCCTGTCCAGCGGGCCGATTCCTCTCGAGCAGGCGCTGAACCTGGCACGCCAAGTGGCGAACGCGCTGGCGGCGGCGCACGCGAGAGGCGTCATCCACCGCGATCTGAAACCGGGCAACATCAAGATCACACCAGACGGCAGCGTGAAGGTGCTCGATTTCGGCCTTGCCAAGGCGATGGAAGCCGAACCGGTGTCTGAGGGCACGGATCCGTCTTTTTCTCCGACATTGACCTCGACGAGGACCGGCGCGGGCGTCATTCTCGGCACGGCTTCATACATGAGCCCGGCACAAGCCCGCGGCACTCCCGTGGATCAGCGCGCAGACATGTGGGCGTTCGGGTGCGTGCTGTACGAGATGCTCACGGGACGCAGGATATTCGAAGGCGAGACGACGTCGGACACCCTGGCGGCCGTCCTTCGTGCAGACCCCGACTGGGACGCACTTCCACAGGACACCCCACGAGCCATTCGCCGCCTGCTGCGCCGCTGTCTCGAGAAGGACCCCGAGCGGCGTCTTCATAGCGCCCTCGACGCCCGCATCGAGATCGATGACGCGCTGTCCGAGCACGACGAACCCCCACCGTCGAGCGTCGCTCTGAGGCCGGCAAAGAGGCGTTGGCTGCCTTGGGCAGTGGCGGCATTCTTTGCGCTTCTCGCCATCATCGCGATCGTCTCGGTCGAGGATCGATCGGTGCACGAATCGTCCCACCTCGCTGTCGCGCTGCCGCTGAAGCTCGAGCTGCACGCGGCGCTCTCCGGCGAACTGATCGCGGCGTTGTCTCCAGACGGAAAGAGGCTCGCGTTCGCGGCCCGCGAGGAAGACACGATCCGTCTGTATTTGCGGTCACTCGACTCGCCCGAAGTCTCGATGGTGCCCGAAACCGAGGGCGCTTCGTCGCCGTTTTTCTCGCCCGATGGACAGTGGGTCGCGTTCTTCGCCGAGGGCAAGCTGAAGAAAGTCTCGGTGCAGGGCGGCACTCCGGTCGATCTCTGCGACGCCCCGAGCGGTCGCGGTGGAACGTGGATCTCCGAGGAGACGATCATCTTCACGCCTCTGTACACGTCGGGATTGGCCCGCGTTTCGGCAAGCGGCGGAGAACCGGAGATCATCACCGTGCCGGACAGCTCGCGAAACGAGCGCACCCATCGCTGGCCAGATGTCCTGCCCGGAGCGAAGGCTATCGTTTTCACGGTCGGGACCCTCGACAAGCCCGGCTACTACGAAGACGCCACCATCGCTGCGGTCGATCTCGAATCGGGCGAGGTGCGTACTCTGATCGAGGGCGGCAGCTTCGCCCGCTACTCCCGCAGTGGACATCTGGTCTACTCCCGGGAAGGATCGTTGCTGGCGGTGCCGTTCGATGCCCAGCAGCTCACGGTCACCGGCCCGCCGAGCCCCGTGCTAGAGGGCGTCGCACGTGACACCACGAGTGGCGCGGTGCACTACGCGATCTCTCGCGCAGGCACGTTGATGTACATCCCGGAGGGGATCGAGTCGCCCGAGGTCACGGTGGCGTGGGTCGATCGAGACGGTCGAGCGGAGACTCTCTTTCGCATGCCGAGGCCGTTTCAGGCGCCGCGTCTCTCTCCCGACGGCACGAAGCTCGTCGTCGGCGTCGGCCCCGGCCTCGGCGATGGCGACATCTGGGTTCACGATCTTGCGGCCGGCAAATCGACGCGGCTGACGTTCGAGAGCGACTACATCGCCCCGATCTGGACGCCGGACGGCGTAAGGGTGGTGTTCGGCGTCACGCGCGGTGGCAGCGAGGGCATTGCGTGGAAGGCCGCGGACGGAAGTGACGCGGAGGAGCTGATCTTTCGCGAGGAAGATGGTCAGTTCGTGG
>CP070706.1:880221-885217 GCA_020350085.1 Acidobacteriota bacterium | reverse complement strand
CGGCACCGTGATCGCGGCCGGTATCTTCCTGACATTGCTGCGCAGTCTGTAGCGACAACAGAAGGATCGATTCATGGAACAGAAGCTGCTCGCCCCGCTGGCCGGGAAGATTCTCCGCTTGCAGGTGGAAGCGGGAGGGAGAATCGAGGAGGACGAAGAGGTCCTCGTCATCGAGGCGTTGAAGATGGAGACGCCCGTATTTGCTCCTTGTGATGGCACGATCAAGGAGATCAAGGTCAAGGAAGGAGACGACGTCGAAGAAGACGACGTTCTCGCCATCATCGTGACGGAATAGCCGCTGAGCGACGACCCGCCACGCTGGAAACAGCGAGAGGAAGCGGAGCCATGAGACCCTATTTCGAACACATGGACGACCTCGGTCACGCGCTGAGAGAGGGGGAGATCAAGCGCGCGAGAGCGAACGTGAAGGCGATCGAACAGGTCGAGGCCGAGATCAGCGCTGCCGTCGAACACGTCAAGGACGCCGGCTTTCCGACGGAGAAGATCAACGCGCGCGGTCAGCTGACGGTCTGGCAGCGGCTCGAATACCTGGTCGACCCCGGCACGTGGTGCCCCCTGCACACGCTCTACAACCCGCTCGACAATCCAGAAGGCACGACGAACGTTATCGACGGTCTCGCGCGCATCTCGGGCAAATGGGCCGTCGTCATCGGCTTCGACAACAAGGTCCTGGCAGGGGCGTGGATGCCCGGCCAGCCCGAGAACATCCTGCGCGCGCAGGACGTGGCCAAGCGGCTCAACGTGCCGCTCGTGTGGCTCGTCAACTGCAGCGGCGCCAAACTGCCCGACCAAGAGAAGTTCTATGCCAACCGTCGAGGTGCGGGAACGCCGTTTTTCCGCCACGCCGAGTTGGAGCAAATGGGCATCCCCGTGCTGGCCGGGATCTACGGCACGAACCCGGCCGGCGGTGGTTACCAGGGAATCAGCCCGACCATCTTGTTCGCTCACGAGAAATGCAACATCGCGGTCGGCGGTGCCGGTATCGTCAGCGGGATGGCGCCCAAGGGGGAATTCGACGTCGAGGGGGCCGAGGGATTGATCGAAAAAGCTCGGCATTTCAAGGCGCAGCCGCCAGGCCGCGTGGAAACGCACTTCGGCGAGACAGGCTTTTTCCGGCAGGTTTTCGAGACCGAGGAAGGTGTCCTCGATGCGCTCAAGGAGTACATGCGCGAGATGCCGGCCTACCACCCTCGCTTTTATCGCGTCGCGGAGCCTGTCCGGCCGAAGTTTCCGGAGGAGGATCTCTACCGGCTGGTTCCGATCGATCCCAAGCGTGTGTACTCGTTTGAACAGGTCCTCGCTCGACTCGTCGATAACAGCGAGCACATCGAGTTTCGGCCCGATTACGGTCCGGAGGTCTACACGGGTCTGTGCAAAGTCGACGGATTGCTGATCGGCTTCGTCGGCAACCGGCAGGGATATCTCGGCAAAGGCTATCCGGAGTATGCCGACTACCCGGCGATGGGCGGTAAACTGTATCGCCAGGGTCTGATCAAGCTCAACGAGTTCGTCACCCACTGCGGGCGGGATCGTGTCCCGATCTGTTGGATTCAGGACACCTCCGGCATCGACGTCGGCGATCTTGCGGAGAAGGCCGAGCTGCTCGGCCTCGGCCAATCGCTGATCTATTCGATCCAGCAGACCGACGTACCGATGATGCTGATCGTGCTTCGCAAGGGCACGGCAGCCGCACACTATGTGATGGGCGGGCCGACGGCGAACAGGCACAACGCGTTCACGCTCGGCGCCGCGACGACCGAGATCTACGTGATGCATGGCGAGACAGCGGCCGTAGCCACCTACTCGCGCCGCCTGATCAAAGAAAAAGACGCCGGCCGGCCACTCGACCCGATCGTCGAGAAGATGAACGAGCTGGCGAAGCAGTACCACGACAACTCACGACCGCTGTTTTGTGCCAAGAAAGGGCTCGTCGACGAGGTCGTCCCGATGCCCGACCTGCGTCGCTACGTCCAGGCCTTCGCCGGCGCGGCATACCAGAACCCGCGCTCGATCTGCCCCCAGCACCACTTGATGCTTCCAAGGATCATCAAGGGGTAGCCTGCCCTGACGCTCCCGTTGTGGGCGACCCGGGGTAGGAGCGCGACGGCGTGGGCTCGGAGAGCAGCAGCTCGGTCAGCATCGCTGCGACCGACGAGAAGATCGTGCACACGAACACCTTCCACAGCAGCAGGACGATGAACTGCTGCGATCCGGTGACGATACCGAACTGCGCTTCGAGTGCGGCGCGGGCGACCGCCGACAACAGGCCGATGCCGGACCCGGTGAGAGCGGCCTGAATGATCCGTCTCGGAAGCGCGGTGCCGGCAGCTGCGAGAGTGACGACGGATCCGGCCAGCAGCGGAATGGCGAGCATGGCCCACCACACCTGTTTCAGCGCCGGCAGGACTCCTCCCGTGCGCAAGTAGAAATAGTCGATCAGCGCGAACGCCGCAGCACCGCCGATAATGGTGGGAACGACGTGCCAGCTGCGACTCGGCCGGGAGAGACGCATCGTCTCGCGAAGGGTCATACGACGTCGAAGCGTGAGGGGGAGATTGTAGGTCGCCGAGAACACGCCGTGCTCCAACAGGGCACCACTCTCTCCGAATACCGGCACGATACTCACGGCTCCGGTGGCCCAGTGCGCCGCCATGAAGCGGGCCATCACGGGATACGCGTAGGCCATCTGGATCGGGAAGGCGAGGTAGCCGACATACTTGAAAAAGCTCAGAAACGCCGCGATGTTGTAGTCACTGAAGCTACGGTCCCGAATCATGACGTAGACGACGTAGAGACCGCGCGCCATCGACCCCGGCGAGATCGGCGTGATCTGGAATAGCACCAGAATCGCCGCCACAGCCGCCGCACTCTGAGCCGGCGACATCTCGGGGTGCAGCCTGACGTAAACCCAGGCCACGATCACCGATACGATCTGAGTGACCGGTACTGTGCAGACGTGAACCGCCAGACTCTTGAGATATTTCTGAATGTACGGCTCGTGAAGCTGGCCCAGAATCGTCTCGGCGTCTTCTTTCGAGACGAGCCGCTTCTGCCGGCCTTCGGTGACCATGTCACGCAGCCACTGCTCGCGAACCTCGGCATTGAAGTAGAGGCGTAACGGACGGATGAAGATGAAGTCGAGCTTCTCGCGAGCGTACTGCCCGTCGGTGAGGAATCGGTGCAGGCCGACCGGAAGGATCGAAAGCGGCAGGTGGAAAAGACTTCGTCCGGGACGATTACCGAGGATCATCGCGCGAGCAGCAGAAAGCCGCCCGGCACGATGCCACACCGTCACCCACTCCGCCACCCGCCCGCGGACGCCACGGCGCAGGTAGTTCCAGCTCGTCAGCATGGCTCC
Source organism: Acidobacteriota bacterium (assembly GCA_020350085.1). Taxonomy (GTDB): domain Bacteria; phylum Acidobacteriota; class Polarisedimenticolia; order J045; family J045. The sequence continues at coordinate 881,838 of CP070706.1, read as the reverse complement.
GTAGTGCCGGCGGTAATCCCCACGCGCCCACAGGCGCCGGACGAGCTTGCCGAGCACGGGAATCAGGCCGAGCAGCAGGAAGACGAGGGTACCGATGCGACTGCGACGGAGCTTCGCGGCAGACGCCTCATCGGCGATGTTGCGCACCCGCCAGCCGGTCACGGCACTTCCGAGAATCGTCGACCACAGATTGCCGCTGTAGAGCAGGCGCACGTGGTTGTGGGTGACGTCGGGCAGCGAGTCGCGATAGATCCGCTCGGCCTCCGCGAGTTGGTCGTACGCGTCGCGCATGTCCGCGAACTCTTCGGGGTGCGCATCGAGAAACCGTGCGAGCTTGTCGAGATCACCTCGATCGAACTGCACCAGGCTGCCGCGCGCGAGGCCGCGCAGGACGAGCATCACATCGCCTGGGCTCATCGGGAGAAAGGCGAGCAGCGCGAGCCCGGCACGAAAATCGACCGCCACGATCCCCCCCGCCGGATCGTTCTCTGACTCCAGGCGCTTCAAGCAGTTCGGCTGGCTCTTGCAGGTGGACCACTCGTACTGCCGGCCGAACTCTACCGCACCCATCTCGTGCAGCAGCTCGATGAATCGGGTCATGAACTCGTACTTGGCGCGATACTCCGGAGAGCCGAGTTCCTTTTCATCCACCGGCTTGCCACGGCGCCAGCGTCGCAGAAGGTCGAGCCGGTCGTCCACCTCGAGAAGCCACGTCCGTCCGTCGATCCACTCGCTCAGCTCGCCGCAGCTGCCGAGATTCTCATCGACGAAGGTGGCGTGGATGTCGACGACAGAGCGCTCGTCACCGAATCGCAACCCAGCCGCACGTCGGATGAACTTCTGCCACAGCGCGCCAGCGCGAGCTGCAGCGGGATTGACCTGAAGCTGGAACGGCCCCTGAAACCCGATCCCGAAGATGACGTTGCGAAACAGCCGCGAGAAGCCAGACGGCGGCACGAGAATTTTCATCGCCAGAACGCTTCCGGCCTCGATCCCGGCCATCGCACCCTCGGGTGCGTCGACCTCGAGCACTTTGACTCGGTAGACCTGACCTGCGAACCCGCCCCCGACGAACTTCTCGACGACGAGGCGCACCACGGCGCGCCGAGCCGGTAGCACTCCCGTGATCTCGTACGTCAGCTCGGTGCCGGGGTCGTAGCGCTCGACGCGCTGCGGCCGATGAAGCTCGGCGGCACGAAACCTCTCGCCCATCTTCCGGCACACATCGACCGAGTACTCGACGGACATTTGGCCTCCCGCCCAAAGATCATGAAGGGCCGTCCGCTGGTCTGGTTCACGGACTCAGCAGCCCGCCCGGCCGGACCAGATAATGCCTGCTCCCGCCGTTCGTCTCTCGTCGCAAGGTGTCATGAATAGACCCCGAGGCGCGGTGATGCAATCGCGTGTGACCGCTGAGCAGCGTCATGGGATGGGGCGCCCGCCCCAGGATTCGACGAAGGAGCGTGGCCAGACCCATGTGTGACGAGCTCGGAATCCGCGACAGGCAGCCCAAGAGCGGTCCGTTTTCAAGCCCTCAGGGAAATGACCGTCTCCTTGCTGGCCGCCGATTTCGAGCTCGTCCCGGCGAGACGGGAGCGGCTCGGACCCTTCGGATCG
>CP070706.1:871494-880121 GCA_020350085.1 Acidobacteriota bacterium | reverse complement strand
GCGACGTCGAACGCGAAAGCAGCACTGCTCGTGTCTTGATAGCCGCTGGCCAGCCGTGGGCGAAGCGGGTCATCGAGATCGTAGAGCCTCAGTCCTTGGGGTCCTTCCGCAACGAGCAGATAGTCCCCCGCGAAGGCCACGCCGCTGGGCGAGCCGGTGCTGGCGACGGTGTCACGCCAGACAGGGTGGTACGGATCGCTGAGATCCACGACGTGGACACCGAGGAAAGGATCCGCGACGTAGGCGAAATCGTCACGGATGGCCACTCCGAGCGCCAGACCTCCAAAAGAAAGCGACGCCGTCTGCTCGGGACGAGTCGGTTCGGCAACGTCGAAGGTAACGAGACCGGCCGGCCCGGCCGCGACGTAGGCCGCTTTGCCCTGTGCCTTGACCTCGAGCGCGACGCCTTCTATGGGACGGACCGCGGCCCGCACCGGCGCTTCAGGTGTGCGAGCGTCGACGATCTCGAGCCCCTCCCCTCCGCGGGCGATGTACGCGTAGCCCTGCTCGACGTCGATCGACCAGAAGAACCCCTCGCTGAAGTAGTTGGAAACCTCTCTCGGTTCATCAGGGCGTGAGATATCCACGATGCGCAGGCCGGGCACGAACGTATAGGGGTTGCGCGACGCCAGGTAGGCAAGCCCGCCTTCACAGTCGATCGAGAGCCCGACGTCGACCGTTTCCACGATCGCGGTCTGTTCCGGGCGGACCGGGTCGCTGATGTCGAGCACGCGCAGCCCACCGATTTTCGCGAAGTTGTCGAAGTAGGCGACGATCGCACGCTCGCCCGCCAGCGCGATGCCGTTCGCGTCGTTGTTGCTGGGCATCAGGAACTGCCCGACGAGGAAAGGCCCGCCGTCGAGCAAGCCGAGACGAGTCTGAGGCGTCAGTCGAGTTCCGCTGAGCGTGATCTGGGTCGGTGCGTCGGGACGGCCGACACTCGGCGTGACGCGCGTCAGTTCCGGCGCGTCCGCGAGAGTGACCCTCGGCAGCGCGACGAGCAGACCGAACGCTAGCAGGCACCATTTCGAGTTCGTCATGATTCTTCGCCTCCTCCCGAGCGTCTCCCGCCGGGTCATCCGGCAGTTTCCCGGCGGCGACCCACTCGTCGGCCGGAAGCCGGCGACCGTGTGGGGCTATTCCGTCCCTTCCTCGTACCTCGTGAAGCCCGGGCCGTCAACCCGGTCGAGCTTCTTACTTAATGATATGTAAAGACTTATGCTCGCCAGCAGAGACCGGAGAGGCGCCCCGCGCAAGGCCGTCGGTGTCCGCCTGCCGTGGTGTCAGGCCGTGGGACCAGACCTATAATCCCCGGCGCAGCGGGCGGCCCGCGTCGCCAACCCTTTGCCGGTCAGGACTTTCGATGAACCGACGTGGAATTCGCAACTTCAGCATCATTGCGCACATCGATCACGGCAAGACCACGCTGTCGGACCGGTTGCTGGAGCGGACAGGCGCTATCGATCCGAGGAAGATGATCGAACAGACGCTGGACTCGATGGATCTCGAGCGCGAGCGCGGGATCACGATCAAGTCTCACGCGGTGATGTTGCCCTATACCAGCCGTTCCGGCGATGTCTACCGCCTGAACCTGATCGACACTCCGGGTCATGTCGACTTTTCTTACGAGGTCTCGCGTTCGCTGGCCGCGTGTGAGGGAGCCTTGCTCGTCGTCGATGCGGCTCAGGGCGTCGAAGCGCAAACGCTGGCCAATGCCTACCTCGCCGTGGATCACGACCTGACGATCATCCCGGTGATCAACAAGATCGACCTGCCGGCCGCCGATCCGGAGCGTGTGGAAGCCCAGATCGAGCAGGTGATCGGGTTGCCACCGGAAGAGGCGATCCTGGCATCAGCGAAGCAGGGAGTCGGGATCGACGCGATCCTCGATGCGATCGTCGAGCGGGTCCCGCCACCACGAGGCGACGAAGACGGTCCGCTCAAGGCGATGGTCTTCGCCTCGTGGTACGACAGCTACCGGGGCGTGTACACGCTGGTGCGCGTGATCGATGGACAGATCACGCCTGGGATGCAGATTCGTTTGATGGCGACCGGAAGCGATTATGAGATCGAAGAAGTCGGCATCTTCACGCCGAAGTCCAAACAGGTCGATCGGCTCTCTGCTGGTGAGGTCGGCTGGGTCATCGCCGGTATCAAGGACGTTCACGAGGTCAAGATCGGCGACACGCTGACCGAAGCCCGGCGTCCGACGAGCGTGCCGTTTCCGGGATTCAGAGAGATCAAGCCGATGGTGTTTGCCGGCCTCTATCCGTCGGACTCCGCGGCGTACACGGACCTTCGCGACGCACTCGACAAGCTGCGACTCAACGACTCTTCGTTCGTGTTCGAGCCGGAGGTTTCCGAGGCGCTCGGTTTCGGCTATCGCTGTGGGTTTCTCGGGCTGCTGCACATGGAGATCGTTCAGTCGCGGCTCGAGCGCGAGTTCGATCTCGATCTGGTGACGACCGCGCCCGGCGTACCTTACCGAGTCAAGCTCAAGGACGGCGATTTCATCGAGATCAACAGTGCGACCAAGCTGCCGAAGCTCCAGTCCGTCGAGTGGATCGAGGAACCTTTCATCCGCGCCACGGTACTGACGCCGCAGGAGCACGTCGGGGGGTTGATCCACCTGATGGAGGAGCGGCGCGGCCGGCAAAAAACGCTCAAGTACGTGGGCTCCCAGCGAGTTCTGCTCGAGTATGCACTCCCGCTCGCCGAGGTGGTCACGGACTTTTACGACCGACTCAAGTCCGTCTCGCGCGGCTACGCGAGCTACGATTACGAATTGATCGGCTGGCAGCGTTCTGAGTTGGTCAAGCTCGATCTGCTGGTCAACGGCCAGCTCGTCGATGCACTGTCGATGATCGTGCACCACGAGAAGGTGCGACATCGGGCCCAAGCGCTGACGAGCAAGCTCAAAGACCTCATCCCGCGCCAGCAGTATGAGGTTGCTATCCAGGCGGCGATCGGATCTCGCGTGATCGCGCGGACGAACGTCAAAGCGCTGCGAAAGAACGTACTCGCGAAGTGCTATGGTGGTGACGTGACACGCAAGCGAAAGCTGCTCGAAAAACAGAAAGAGGGGAAAAAGCGGATGAAGCAGGTCGGCCAGGTCAACGTTCCGCAGGCGGCGTTCCTGGCCGTGCTGCAGCTCGATGACTGATTGGGCGAGGAGGACGCATGGCGGGCAAGACATCGCCTTGGGTATACGTCGGGATCGGTTGCCTCGCTCTCGTGCTCGTCTCCGTGACGTGTGTGGGTGTGGGTCTGTTCGGTTTCATGCGCTGGGCAAGAAACCTCGAGCAGACGATCAAAGATCCGGTCACGCGCGAGCAGCGCGTCAAGGAGCTGCTCGGCATCGACGATATCCCCGACGGTTACTACGCGATGCTCGGCATGGAGCTGCCTTTCATCGCAAGAGTCGCCATGCTCTCGGACCGCGCGCCGAACGAAGCCGGTAAGATATCGGGGTTTGGTGAGCGAGGGTTCATCTACGTCGATTTCATCCGGAAGTTGGGGCAAAAAGAAGCCGCTCTCCGCGATTTTTTCGAAGGCCGACGAGACGATCCGTCCGTGCTCGAGGAAAGCGGTATCAATATCGACGTGGACGAGCTCATCGACCGCGGTGTCGTCCAGCAGGACGAGGCGGAGCTGCTCTATGTCTCACAACGGGGAAACGTCACGGCGCACGGCCACTCTGGTCGCGGCATCACGACCCTGGTGCTCGTCGAGTGCGGCATCGACAAGCGGATGCGCCTGGCGGTCTGGTTTGGACCAGACCCGAACCCGGACGCCCGCGCGGCCGAGCTGGATCTGACGGGAACTCCCGCGGACGCGCGAGCGATTGCCGATTTCATGGGCCAGTTCCGTCTGTGCCCCAGCGACTCGTAAGGAGCCACGCGATGCAATACCGTAGGCTGGGCCGTTCGGGACTTCGCGTCTCTGCCCTTTCTCTCGGTGCATGGGTCACTTACGGCGCCCAAGTCGGCGAGGATGTCGCCTACGAGTGCATGAGCGCAGCTTTCGAGCACGGCGTCAACTTCTTCGACAACGCCGAAGTGTACGCGTCGGGGCAAGCAGAGATCGTCATGGGTAACGTCCTGCGACGCGCGGGCTGGAAGCGCGGCGATCTGGTCATCTCGACGAAGATCTTCTGGGGCGGTGACGGACCGAACGACCGCGGCCTGTCTCGCAAGCATGTCGTCGAGGGCATGAAGGCCGCTCTCGAGCGATTGCAGCTCGACTATGCCGATTTGGTCTTTTGCCACCGGCCGGATCTGCACACGCCGATCGAGGAAACGGTGCGGGCGATGTCCTGGCTCGTCGATCAGGGCAAAGCATTCTATTGGGGTACGAGCGAGTGGAGCGCCGAGCAGATCCGCCACGCATGGGAGTTTGCCCGGCGCGAGCATCTCGTCCCGCCCACCATGGAGCAGCCGCAGTACAACATGTTCCACCGGGAGCGCGTGGAGCGAGACTACGAGCCGTTGTACGAGGATATCGGTCTCGGCACGACGATCTGGAGTCCGCTCGCCAGCGGCGTGCTGTCGGGCAAGTACAACGAGGGAATCCCGGCTGGCAGCCGGCTCTCGCTTGCCGAGTACGACTGGCTTCGCACTCGGCACGAGAGCGAAGAGGGCCGCCGACGCCTCGAAAAGGTGCGCCAACTACAGCCGATAGCCGACGCGCTCGACTGCTCGATGGCCGCGCTTGCCATCGCCTGGTGCCTCGCCAACCCCCACGTCAGCACCGTAATTACCGGTGCTTCGAAGCCCGAGCAGGTACACGCGAACATGAGAGCGCTCGAGATCGTCAGCCAACTCGACGATACGATCATGAATCGCATCAACGAGATCCTCGACAACAAGCCGGCGCGGGAACCGGACTGGCGCGGTTCATGAGTTCGTCTGGAACGATCACTGGCCCGGATGGCCGGCATCGTTGTGCCTGGGTCGGTACGGATCCTCTTTACGTCGCGTATCACGACAACGAGTGGGGCGTCCCGGTGCACGACGATTCGAAACTGTTCGAGTTTCTACTGCTCGAGGGCGCGCAGGCTGGGCTCAGCTGGATCACGATCCTCCGCAAGCGCGACAACTATCGGCGCGCCTTCAGCGGCTTCGATCCACGAAAGATCGCGCGCTACGACCGACGTAAGCTCGATCGCCTGCTCCACGATGAGGGAATCGTCCGCAACCGGTTGAAGATCGAATCGACCGTCGTCAACGCACGATCGTTCTTGGCGGTTCAGCGCAAGTTCGGCAGCTTCGACAGATACATGTGGCGGTTCGTCGGTGGACGTCCGCTCCGAAACCGCTGGAAGAAGATGAAAGACATCCCAGCGAGAACCGCCGAATCAGATGCCCTGAGCGCGGACCTCAAAAAGCGCGGCTTCAAGTTCGTCGGCTCCACGATCTGCTACGCGCACATGCAAGCGGTCGGCATGGTCAACGATCACGTCATCGACTGCTTTCGACATCGGCAGATCGAGTAGACAGCTGCGCGGCCGCAGAACTTCGCTCCACTGCGGACTTCATGGATGATCCGGGTCTGTATTCCGACTGGATGGTCGCATGCTCATGAGGACCAAGCTGTAAGTTGCGATGAGCAGCAGAAAGTTTGCGAAGAACAGACACCCAACGTAGCTGTAGAGCTGCCAGCGGCCAAACATGTTGAACACAACGCTGCTCGACAGCAACATCGACGTCACGAGCGGCAGCAACGCGACGAGCCGACGGCGTAGACCCGTCTGTCCGATCAGCGAGCGCAGCAGCACGACCTGACAAAACGGCAGATGGACGAAGTAGTGCGGCCACGAGGTCGTTACGACGAACGGCAGGCTGGCAAAGATCAGCATGAAGGCGAAGTCACAGGCCTCGCCGTCACCTCGTGGCGTCGTGCGCCAGACCAGGAATCCGTTGATCAGCAAGATCACTCCACCCATCGTCGCGAAGACGGGTCTCCATGACTCGCTCGGCAGCTCTGTTCCGAGCCTACGCGCGACGAGCGACAAGTCCCGATCGAGCACGTTGACGACGAACTGCGAGTTGAAATCGCGCGGCACCCACTCCGCCGCCTGCCCGACCCCTTTACCAACAACCTGGTAAAAGCCGAGCGTTTCTTGAACGCCGAGTGCCGCGGCTGGCACGACAAGAAAGAAAGCCACGACAGCCACAAAGAATACGACGAGGAAGCGCAGCTCCCGTCGCATCATGAAGTAGACGATGAACAAGACTGGGTAGTACTTGATCGCGGTCGCTGCGGCCAGCAGCACGGCCGCCGTCGCCTTCCAGCCGCGCTTGTAGAAAAACAGCGCGCCGATCACCATCAGCGTCAACGGTACGCTGACTTGGCCCCAGGCCGCGTTATGCAGCAGAGGGAAACTCGACACGCTCAGCAGCAAGTAGACGTAGAAAAGGGCAAACGAGCGGCGCCAGAAGTCGACCGCTGGTACGATCCACAAACCGATCGCGGCCACTGCCTGTAGAGCAGCCCACATCATGTACGCTGCCGAAGGCGTGAGCAGGCCGAAGGGCATCACGAGCAGCGCGAAGAACGGCGTGTAGAAGTAGCCCTTTGTCGGACTGGTACCGGCCAGCACGGCTCTTGCCGTGCGGTAGTAATAGACAACGAAGTCGTTGAACAAGATTTCGCAGTGATCGACCGAACGGACGAACTCGTCGATCGTTCTCCAGCTGGTTGCGTAGTAGGCGAAAACGAGCCCCACGGTCACGACGCACAGGCCGATTCTGGCCGCAGGTGTGGTCCAGATGGGTCGTGAATCGATGGACGAAGTCATGCCACCTCGATCGGCTGGCGAAATGCCGCCTGGCGGAGCCGCCTGGCTTCGACTGGCGGTGGAGTCATTTCAAGCGACAATGATACGTCGTTACACGGATGAATGGTGCCAGAGAAGAGTCCAGGATGACCCAAACCGCCGCTCGGATAGAATCGATTCTGCGCGCGAAGTTCGATCCCGTGCATTTCGCGATTGTCGACGAGACTGCCAGGCACGCTGGCCACCTAGGAGCTGCCAGCGGCGGCGGCCATTACCACGTCGTCATCGTCTCGGATGCGTTCGAGGGCCGTTCGAGACTCGAGCAGCACCGAATGGTCCATCGCGCACTCGGTGAGATGATGGGTCGGCAGATCCACGCCCTCGGCCTGCGCACGATTCCGACTTCCGAATGGGACCGTGAAACCGGACCGATCAAACCTTAACGAGAGCGCCACACGACGTGCGATCGACACTGCTCGCTCTGTCGGTCGTTCAACCGCGTAGCGACAGGGCTTGCCCTGTCAGACTCGCGCGCAGCGCGAGATACATCCGGCGCTGCGCGCCGGTCTGACAGCGCAAGCGCTGTCGCTACAGCGGATTATCGGCGGGCGTTGTTCTCAGGGGAGAACGAACCGCTGCGACAGAAAATGATCGACCGGACCGTGTCCTTCTCCGTAACGAAGGTCGATCGCCGCTCGCAGCGCAGCCGTGAGATACGCCTTCGCGCTGCGAGCCGCTGCGATTAGATCACGCCCCTTGGCGAGCTCGGCCGCAATGGCCGCCGCGAAGGTGCACCCCGTGCCGTGGGTGTTGACGGTCTCGATGCGCTGCTCAGCCAACTCGATGATCTCCTGCCCGTCGAACAGGACATCTATGGCGCGATTCTCATCCGGGAGATGGCCTCCCTTGACGATAGCCGCCCGCGCACCCTTCGAACACAAGGCCTGAGCCGCAACTGCGGCGTCACGCACGGAACGGATCGGGATGCCGGTGAGAATTTCCGCCTCTTGGCGATTGGGCGTCACTACGAACGCGAGTGGAAGCAGCTCGGACGTCAGCGTCGCACGAGCGTCGGGATCCAGCAGCGGATCACCGCTCTTGGCGACCATCACCGGATCAACCACCAACCGCTCGACGCGATAGCGGCGCGCGCGATCGGCGACCAGGGCTACGATCGGAGCACTCGACAGCATGCCGGTTTTCCACGCGTCCGCCCCGAGGTCGTCCATGACCGCGTCGATCTGCGCGGCAACCATCTCGGCAGGTAGCTCGAAAACGGACGATACCCCCCGCGTATTCTGGGCCGTTATCGCCGTCAGCGCGCTCATGCCGTAGACGCCTCGCGCCGCGAAGGTTTTCAGATCGGCCTGAATCCCGGCGCCTCCGCCAGAATCCGATCCTGCTATCGTGAGTGCCTTTTGCATGTCCCCACCCTCGCTGGGAGGCCGCGCCACGGCGCTTCGCCGATCAGCAATCAACAGCAATCCGTGGTATCACTCTTCCATGAGCAATCCCAGCGGACAGCCAGCCTTTGACTCTATCACCGTCCGGGCTTGTTGGGGTGTTGTGCTGCTCTGCCTGCTGCTCGGATCCACTCCTGCTGCAGAGCTCGAGACACTGCCTTACGAGCGAGGTGGTCAAGATCTTCTGCAGACTCCCTTCGGCGGGCTGGGCACGGTCCGCTGGTTGACCGCCGGGGGCGAAGCGTTGCGGTTTTCGGACGTTCCGGTGATGCTCATTCGTTGGTGGACGGACACGTGCCCCTACTGCGAAGCGAGCCTGCCGGCGCTCGAGAAGCTGCGGCAGCGATATGCGGACCGCGGTCTCGTGGTCGTAGGCATCTACCATC
>CP070706.1:866621-871394 GCA_020350085.1 Acidobacteriota bacterium | reverse complement strand
GACGCGCTGAATCGGCAAACGGTCGCTTTCGCCCCGTCAGAAGCCGAAGAAAGGGCCGACGCGATCGATCGGACGGCCCAGCCGTCCGCCGCCACGAACGAGAGCCGGACGATGCCCGGGTCGGGGACGTACAAGTGTTGCTCGCGCATGCCGCCATGCGTACCTTTCGTGCGAAGCTCGAGCTCATTCTCGCGCAGCCACGCTCGCGTTCTTGCCAGCGTGCCGTCCTCTCTGATGGTCGTCTCGAAGAAGCGAGGCCGTCCTTCGGCATCAACCCGGAGCCACACTTCGGCACGCATCGATCCTCTCACGAGCTGACTGTGCAGGCGCTGACCGCCCTCTTCGATGCGAAACAGCTTCCAGCTCTCCATGGCCTGATCGCTTCCGCGAGGTCCCCTCGTCTCGTAACGCCCACTCGCGAGCAGCTCACCGGGCTGCGGATGTCCGGGATGCATCAGCGGTCGTCCGCCGACGATGGCCGCGAGGTCTGCCTCGATCGACGGGCCCGCAGGTGTTTCGACGAAGCGACCGATCTCGCTCCCCCGGCGTTCCACGATCACCGTCGGCACGTTCGTGATGGCTTTCCGCTGCAGCATTTCGAGCGGCTCGACGAACCCGCTCGAAACGGCGATCAGTCGCGTTTTCACCAACGGGTTACCGGCCAGCTCGAGAGTCTTGAGAAGGCGCGGTACTTCGCGCTTGCTGTCGCCGCACCAAGTTCCGAGGAAAACCGTCAGCCGCAGCTCTTCATCGACGCTGGCGAGCGCATCGACAGCACTCGCGTCAGGCTCGTAGGCAGCCTTCGACGCGGCCCAGACCGGCATCGCCTCCCACAGCTGGTGAGGATCCACGTCGCCGCTCAGGCCGCGGTGCCGCGAGACGAGCACGAATCGGCCGTCGATCTCGAACGCAAACGAACGATCGTCGATCTCGATCACACGCCCAGCGGCGCGGGCGGGCGTGTCACCCGCGCTGCTCGCGCGCAGGCGATCTGCAGTCAGCTCGAGACTGCCGGGAGGCAGTCGGAACAGCACGTCCCGTTCGGCCTCCACGACGGCGATCTCAGGCCAACGCGTCGAGAGTACCGCCGTCCAGCGTGCATCCTGCGAGCGTAGCACTTGCGCCTGGGGATCGACGACGCCGTCGACGTAGACGTCACGCGTCAGATCGTCCCATTCGAGCGATTCGAGGTAGGAATCCGGACTCGTCCGCGCGCACGCGGAAGCCAACAACATCGCGGAAACGAGCACTCGTCCACCGATTTCCAACGCAGGCTGACGGAACATGAACAGACCCTAGCCAAGAACGATTCTCGACCGTATCAGATTCTGTCCGGGCGTGCATGCGGGCATCGGCGCGTATCGGCCGTGTGTCGGCCGTGTGTCGGCCGGGTGTCGGCCGGGTGTCGGCCGGGTGTCGCTTGAGCGATCGCTCCGCTCGCGGCATCATCCGCTCCTCACGAGGAGGAACAATGCGATCCCTAGCCGTGATGACGAGCAGCCTGACGATCCTGCTGATCTCGCTGCTGATCCCAGTTTGGGCCAGCCAAGCTGCCCAGCCCAGCCGGCTGACCGTGGAGCTGATCACGGCCGAGGACGCGTCCGGCAGGCGCCCTTCGCAGCTTCGGTGGAGTCCGGACGGAACCAAGCTGGCCTACGTGTGGGATGTCGAGGAGAAACCGGCCATCCACGTGCTCGACGTGAGATCCCAACAGACGCGCGTCGTGATCCGTCAGACGGATCTCAAACCCGATCAAGAAGACGACGACGGCCAGAGTGGACCGACCCTCGCCGGCTACCACTGGGCACCGTCAGGCAACGCTCTCCTGATCGAGGCCGGAGGCGATTTGTACCTACGGTCACTCGGCGAAGGGCGGCTCCGACGGTTGACCGACACTGAATCGACAGAAACCGATCCGAAGTTCTCGTCCGATGGATCGCGAATCGCCTTCGTGCGCGACGAGGATCTTCACGTCATCGAGCTCGCGACGGGTGAACAGCGCGCGCTGACGACCGACGGCGCCCACAACGTGACGCTCAACGGAAAGGCGGATTGGGTGTATTGGGAGGAGCTCTGGGGTCGCGCCGCGAAGGGGTATTGGTGGAGTCCGGATGGCAAGCGGCTCGCCTTTTACCGTTTCGATGAGACTCCTGTGCGCAGCTTTCCGCTCGTCGACACGTCCGTACCGTATCCGGAACTGAGCTGGCAGAAGTATCCCAAAGCGGGCGAGAGCAATCCGGTCGTGCGCGTCGGTGTGCTGGAGCTGGAGACAGGCGAGACGACATGGCTCGATCACGGGTCCGATGCAGATACTTATCTGGCGCGGGTGCACTGGATGAGCAGTTCCGATGCACTGTTCGTGCACCGACTCAACCGACAGCAGAATCGGCTCGATCTGCTGAGGTGTGTCTTGCCGCACGGAAGCTGTGCCACGCTCGTCAGCGAGGAGCACGACACCTGGGTCAACCTTTCCGACGACTTCGCCATCCTCGATGACGGGAGGTTCATCTGGGGCTCGGATCGAACGGGTTGGCGCCATCTCTACCTTTACGGCGAGGACGGAAAGCCGGTCCGTGCGCTGACCTCTGGCGAGTGGTCCGTCGTCGAGCTTGCCGCGACGAGCGCGGACGGCATCGTCTATGTTGCGACGGGTGCCGGAGCGCTGGGAGCCGCCGAACGGCAGATCTATCGCGTCGACCTCGAGGGCGAGCATCGTGAGCGCCTGTCGCGCCGCCCGGGCTGGAATCAGGCTCTCGTCGCGGAAAAGACCGGCCACTGGGTCCATACGTGGAGCGATGCGAATCAATGGCCCCAGCAGGTCGTGAGAACGGGCGACGGTGGCGAGCTCTCCCTTCCGTCCGAGCCACCTGAAGGCTACCAGGCGCAGGCGCTGCCGAAGTGGCAGCTGATGACGATCCCAGGGCCGGACGGATCACGGTTGCCGGCACGCATGATCAAGCCCGACGACTTCGACCCCACGAAGCGCTATCCGGCGATCATGTACCACTACGGCGGTCCGGGATCTCAGGTCGTCGTCGGAGCTTGGGGACGCGGGCTCGGTCTGTGGCACAAGATGATGGCCCAGCGTGGTTACGTCGTGCTCAGCGTCGACAACCAGGCGTCTCGGTTTTTCGGCAAGAAGGGGGAAGACAGAGCCCACCGCCGCTTCGGCGAGGTCAACCTCGCCGCCCAGCTTGCCGGCGTGGCGTATTTGAACAGCCTCGGTTACGTCGATACGGAGCGTGTCGGCTTGTGGGGCTGGTCTGGCGGGGGGACACACACGCTGCTCTGCCTGCTCCAGAGCCCCGGCACGTGGCGCGCCGGCGTGTCGGTAGCCCCGGTGACGGACTGGCGGCTGTACGATTCGATCTGGACCGAGCGCTACCTCGGTACGCCCACGGACAACACCGAAGGCTACACGGCTTCTTCGCCGGTGACCCATGCCGCGAAACTCGAGGACAAGCTGCTGATCGTCCACGGTGCGGCAGACGACAACGTGCACTGGCAGAACACGCTCGTTCTCGTCGAAGAGCTGATCGATGCCGGCGTTCCGTTCGAGATGGCGATCTACCCCCGTCAGAAGCACGGCTTCCGCGGCAAGGCGATGACGCACTTTCTCGCACGGATGACCGAGTTTTTCGACCGTCAACTCCTCTCGCCATGAGAGCCATCCTCAATCTGATCGCGAGGCATCCATACCGCCTTCGCTCGGGCCGAAGCCGGCGTAACGCAGCAGCAGCTCGCGCCACGGTCCCGTGGCCCTCAATCGTCCCAGATTGCCGAAGTGTCCGGCGAGAGAGCGGTCGATGAAGACGATGTCTTCGGGAAACTCGATATCCGATGCCTCGGTCCAATTGGCGAGTCCCAGCTCGAACAGACGTTCGTAGAGTGTTTGATCTTCCCCGAACCTATACGGGGGCTCGGGTCGGAAGACCTCGCGGATCAGCTCGACGTAGGGCGTCGTCAGGCGACTGTCGAGCGGGTAGCCGCCCGTCTTGACGACTCCCATACGCTCCAGCACACGCGGAATCTCCGGATAATCGCCCGCGATTCCCGCGCGGGCGAGCTCAGCGTATCGATTCCTCAACGGCTCGGGAATCTCCTTCACGCAGCCGAAGTCGTATACGATGATTCGGCCGTCCTCGAGAAACGAGAAGTTCGCCAAGTTCGGGTCGGCGTGAAGCAGGCGGTGTTGGAACAGGCCCCGCAGCTGGAATTCGAACAGCACACAGCCCCACTTGTCTCTGAGCTGCTGCGGATACCGCTCAGAGCAGGCTCGATCCGGCGAGACGCCCGCCGTGAACTCCATGGTCAGCACGCGACGAGTGCTCGCTTCATCGACGACGCGGGGGACGATGATCTCGGGTGTGGCGGCAAGAAGCTGTGCCATGCGCCGCATGTTCGCGGCTTCGTGTCGGTAGTCGATTTCCTCAAGCAGCCTGTCTCGAACCTCGCGCCACACGGGCGCGAAATCGACATCCGAAAAGAGTGCGAACAGCGACTGCAGCAGCCGCCGCAGGTTCTTCAGATCGGCACGGACGATCCGATCGATCTCGGGGTACTGAATCTTGACGGCGACTTGGCGCCCGTCGCACAGCACCCCCCGGTGCACCTGGCCGATCGATGCCGCGGCCACCGGCTGCGGCTCGATGCGGTCTAGCAGGTTGCGCCCGGCGTCGCCGAGCTCGGCGGTCAGGATCCCACCGACCTGGTCGAACGGCATCGGCTGGGCATGCGTCTGCAGGGCGGAGAGGGCCTCGCGCAATTCGTCCG
>CP070706.1:860913-866521 GCA_020350085.1 Acidobacteriota bacterium | reverse complement strand
GTCGCGCGCGGCTGAGGCAGCACGCGCCACCGATCGCGGTCTCGGGCCAGCCAAGGTCGCTCCGTGGCGAGCCACGGGGCCGCGAGGCAGATCGAGCCGAGCAGCAGCAACAAGCTGGCCCCGGCGGCGAGCGGCCGCGGCCGGAGGCGCCCCACCGTCCTCATCGCTCGTCTCCCGCGCGCCAGCGTGGATCGATCAGCCCGGCGATCATGTCGGCCAGCAGGCTGCCGGCGACGGTCAGGCTTCCGGTCAGCACGGTCAGGCCGAGCACGACCGGAAAATCGCGGCTCAACACGGCCTGTACGTAAAGTCGCCCGAGTCCCGGCCAGCCGAACAGCGATTCGATCAAAACCGAGCCCGAGACGAAGGCCGGCAGCACCAGTCCGAGTAGCGTCGCCAGCGCGACGAGCGAAGGACGCAGCGCGTGGCGAAAGAACACGCGCCGCTCCGTGACGCCGAGCGTGCGGGCTTCGAGGGCATGCCAGGAGGAAAGGCCTTCGCGGGCGGTGTTGCGCGCCAGACGCGCGTAAAACGCCAGGCCGTGCAGCGCCAGACAGGAGGCCGGAAGCGCCAGGTGCGCGAGGCGCACGAGCGGGCCGCTCGGCCCCGACGGCGGCGTGCGGCCGTAGAGCGGCAGCAGGCCCCAACGCACCGCGAACAGGTGCTGCAGCACCATCGCGATCCAAAACGACGGCGCCGCGTACAACGCCAGCAGCCCGAGGCTGGTGAAGCGCTCGAGCGGCGTGCCCGGCCGGCGCGCCGCCCACCAGCCGAGGGGCAGGCCGAAGATCAAGACCAGCGCAAAGGCTGCCAGGTTGAGCTCGAGGGTCGGAATCAGGCGGCGGGCCAGCTCCTCGGCAACCGGGCGCCGGCTCCTGAGCGAGCGGCCGAGATCTCCCCGAAGCACCCCGCCGCACCACTCGGCGTAGCGCACGAGCAGCGGCCGGTCGAGCCCCAGCTCGTGGGCCAGCGCTTCGCGCTGAGCATCATCCAAGCGCCGCGTGACGTCCGGGGGGGCGTAGGCCGCCAGCGGATCGCCGGGCAGCGCGTCGAGGACGATGAAGGTGATCAGGCTCACGCCGATCACCGTGGCGCCGGCCACCCCCACCCGGCGCAGCAAGCGCGCCATCACGCGCGGTCTTCGCGGCGGCGGCCTCACGCGAACCACGTCATCGCGCGGCAGACGGCGGCGGCGCTTGCCAGTGCCACGCGGCCGGACCGGGCCGCACGCGCAGCATGCCGCGCGGACCGGCGCTCACCCCTGCGAGCTCTCGCACCACCACCGAGCGCGAATTCGGGTAGAAGAAGAATGTGTTCGGCTGCAGCTCGTGCAGACGCCGCTGCACGAGCCGGTAGATCCGCGAGCGCTCTTCGCGCTCGAAGCTCACGCGCGCCTGCTCGATCCAGCCATCGATCTGTTCGTCGGCGAGACCGGCGTAGTTCGCCCCGGTCTCGGTTTGGGAGGAGTGCCACAGGTCGTAGGGGTCGGGGTCCGGGTCGAGATGCATGCCCGACATCAGCGCCTGGAAGTCTCGCCTTCGGATCGCGTCGAGGCAGACCGCCCACTCGAGCGGCCGCAACTCGGTTTCGGCGCCCACCTCGGCCAGCGACGCCTTGACGAACGCGGCGATCTTCTCGGTTTCCGCCGAGGTCGCCGCATACGTGAGCGTGAATCGAAGCGGCACGCCGCCACGCTCGCGAACGAGCGAGTCCTCACCGAGCTTCCAGCCGGCCTCGTCGAGCAGCGCGCGCGCGCGTGCGGGGTCGTGCGGCCACGGGCTGACCGAGCGATCGAAAGCCCAGCTCTCGGGATGAAACGAGCTGACGGCGACCGCACTGGCGTCAGCGCCGAGGCTGTCGAGATATGCCTGCCGATCGATCGCGAGCGTCATCGCCTGCCGCACGCGCGCGTCGGCGAAGAACGGATTGCTGCCGTCCATCCTCCAGGCGATATACCAATAATAGAGCATCCGAAACTCAGTGATGTTGAATCGCCCGAGAAAATCGGCGTCTTTTTTTCGATCACGCCACTGGCTGGGAAGCAGGCCGCTGATGTCCACGCGACCCGCGTCGAGCGCGGCGAGGCGCGTCGAGTAGTCGGCGAGCACCTCGAGCTCCAGCCGCTCGATGAGCGGGGGGTTGCGCGGATGATCGCGATACGCCGCGAGGATCAGCCTCTCGCCTCGATCCCAGCGGGCGAGCTTCCACGGACCGCAGCCGATCGGCGGGAAGCTCTCGGGATCGGTGTGGGCTGGCACGAGCGGCACCACGGCCCACGCGCTCAGTGCCGGCGCGAAAGGCTGCGCGTAGCGCACCAAGACCGTCTCCGGATCGATGGCGATGACGTCGGTGACGAGGCTCAGGCTCGCGGCGCGCGTCGCGTCGCCCGTCAGCGGATCGATCAGGCGCTGGTAGGTGTGGACCACGTCCGCACTCGTCACCGGCCGGCCATCGTGCCAGCTCAGCCCGGGCGTCAGATGAAACCTCAGCTCACGATGATCGGCCGACCACTCCCAGGAGGCCGCCGCGGCGGGTCTGATGCTGAGATCTTCGTCGAAGACGACCAACGGATCGCTGATCAGCTCACCGATCGTGAGCGACCACACGTCTGAGGCGCCCAGAAAATCGAGCGTTGCCGGCTCGGCGCTGATCGTGAAGCGCACCGGGCGCGCCTCATCGAGCCCGGCATCGAGGTCAGAACCTCGATCGGAGTCGCCCGGAAGGCACCCGACGCCACACAGTGCCGCGACGAGTACCGCGCTCTGGCGGGCCCACGCCCGCTGACGTCGGCCGCGAACGCGCCGCCGACTCAGTTCGGGTCCACGCCGAGCGTCGCGGCGAGCCACTGGATCACCTCTTGCGCGGCCGGTTCGTTGAGCAGCAGGTGTCCCTGCTCGAAGCTGTCGATGATCAGCCGGCGACGCTCACCGTGACCGTACTCGGCGAGCGAGTCCGCCACGGCCGCCGAGTGAGGCAAGGCGGACGAGACGAGCAGCGCCGGACGCGGGCCATAGATGCCGATGTCCGACTCGGGTCGGAATCCAGAGCCGCCGAGCGGAGCATCTACGAGAACGACAGCGCGCGCTTCCGAACGGCGACTCGCCGCCGCGATGGCCACCAACGCCCCTTCGCCGACGCCGACGAACGCGACACGACTCGAGTCGATCGATGCGTCGAAGTGCTGCTCGCGTAGCTCGCGCAGCAGATCGCCCTGATCCTGCACGGCCAGCTTCCACTGGTCTGCGGGCACGACGGGGAACGTGTAGATGACGTCGATGCCCTTCTTGCGCGAACGCCCGTGGCCTCGTTGGTCGAGCAGCGCCACGGCGATGCCGGCTGCCGCGAGCCGGTCCGCGAAGCCGAGCAGCGAATCGCGGTCGCGGGCGAAGGCGTGGATCAGCACCGCGAGCGGGTAGCTCGACGCGGACGCTCCCGTACCGCTCTCCGCGCTGGCCGCGGGCAGCACCAGCACACCCTCGAGTAGGACATCGTCGTGGGAGCGCAGACTGATCGATCGTTCTCTCGTCGGGCTCGATGTGGCGGCGGCCGTCGGCGTGACGGGATCGGCAGTGGCATCTGGGGAGGCATCCGCGCTCGCGCTCTGAGCCCACAGCGGCGCTCCGGCCGCGAGCGCCATCACGGCCGACATCAACATCGCGCTGAACCGCTGCGAGGGGAAACGCGCCGCTCTGATCGAGATCATCGGACTTCTCCCCTCGAACGCGTAGAGCTCTTACTCGGCTGTCTTGACGCTGACTGCACGCTGCGTCGATGTCGAGAGGGGCAGTCTACCGCTTGGCCGGAGGGGACGCATCGGCACCCGTCGGCACGTGCGGGTCCGACGCAGCGGCTCGGGCACGGCCCGCCGGCCGGGCTACATTCTCTCGGGCACCTCGATTCCCATCAGGTCCAGCGCCTGCCGCAGGCTGCGATCCGCCACGAGCAGTACGGCGAGCCGCGCGTCACGCAGCGCCCCGTCTCGCTCCTGCAGCACGGGAAAGCGGTGGTAGAAACCGTTGATCGCTTGCGCCAGCTCGAAGGCGTACTTGGCGAGCGTGGCCAGCTCCAGGCTCTCGATCGCCACGCGAGCCACTTCCGGAAGACGCGCCGCCTGGTGTACGAGCCGCCAGTGATCGACGGCGATCTGATCGGGAATCGCCTCGAAGCGGGCACCGAGCGCTCGCTGGTGGACTTCGCCGACGCCCCAGCCGAGCCGCTCGTGGAGCTTGTCGACGATGCGGGCCACGCGCACCGCCGCGTACTGACAGTAAGGCCCGGTCTCGCCTTCGAAGGCGAGCGCCGCGTCGATGTCGAAGGCAACGATCTTGTTGCGTGTGAAGCGCAGCATGTAGTAGCGCAGCGCACCGACGGCGACCTGGCGTGCGAGAGCTTCCTGCGCCGGAGCATCGAGCTGCGGGTTGCGCTCGCGAATCTCGTCGAGCGCCTTGGTCGCGAGCCTATCGATCAGATCGTCGGCTTTGACGCCGAGGCCCTTGCGCCCGCTCATGTCGAGCCATGGTCGCGAGCGCTCCTCGTCGCTCAGCTCGAGCCCCGGCTGCAGCTCCAATGCCGTCTGCGGCGAGAGCGCGACCATCTCGTAGGAGAAGTGGACCGACCGTTCGGCCTGGGCCGTGTGGCCCAACAGCTCGAGCGATTGGCGCACGACGCGCTGGAGATAGGACTGGCGCACGTCGATCACGTTGTAGACGCACTCGCCGCGACCGAAAGCCGGCGTTGGGGATGAGCCTTCGCCCGGGCGCGCGGTCTCCCAGACCGGCTCGGCGCTCTCGTAGGCAAAACCGGTGAGCGGGCGGTACTCGAAGTCGGCCGCGAGCAGACCGAACTTCCACAGTTGGTAGGCGATGTCCTTGCCGACGTAGGTCACCGTGGCGTCCGAGCGGACGATGATCTTCTCGTACTGCAGGCTGTCGTCGGCCTGCTCGTCGTGCGGCAGGTTCATCACCCAGCAGCCGGCCGCCTTGCCTTCGTCGACGAGGCGGATCGCGCCGCTCTCGCGCAGCCGCGCGAACGCCGTGTCCCAAAAGCGGTGCGCGAGGATGTCACTCTCCTTGGGCAGCAGCTCGTAGTGCACGCCGAGCCGCTGCATCGTGCTGAGATGACAGCGAACGACCTCGGCGGCCAGCCGCGCGCCGAGCTCGGCGAGCGGGCCCTCACGCCGCTCGAGGGCGTGCAGCACGCGGCCGCGATGCGCGAGCCGCGAGGCGTCGTACTCGTACCAAGTCGTCACCTTGGCGTACAGGTCCCAAAGATCGTGATCGACACCGTGGCCCGCGGCCGCAAGCCGCTCGGCGCCTACGGCCAACAGGCGTGAAATCTGATCTTCGCTGAGGCGCTCCATCTCGGTGAGCGCGACGACCACGTCGGCGACCTGGACGCCGGTGTCGTCGATGTAGTTCTGCACCTCGACGCGATGGCCCAGGCCGCGCAGCACGCGCACGAGCGTGTCGCCGAGCACGGCATTTCTGAGGTGGCCGATGTGGGCAGCCTTGTTGGGATTGATGTTGGTGTGCTCGACAATTATTTGGTCTTCCTGTGGGGACAAGGACGGAGTATCAAGGGTGAGAAGCTGCTGGGAAAAGAAGCTTTT
>CP070706.1:852340-860813 GCA_020350085.1 Acidobacteriota bacterium | reverse complement strand
TGTATCCGTACTCGATCGCCCACAGATCGTAGTCACCCACGGTGACGTCCCAATAGTGACCTTGCTTGGCGGGATCGGCGGAAATGTTGACCGGAAGGTAGTCCATCACCGACACGGCGATGCCGCGCTGTTTCGTGTACTGCGTGTCGTGCAGCTTCTCCGGAGCGATCGCCGACGAAGCCTTGAAGTTGTGCCGCAATCCGAGCGTGTGCCCGACCTCGTGCAGCACCAGATCGCGGATCGCATCGCCGAGGTACTCCTCCGGCATCTCGGCCCCCGGCTCGATCTTCCCCAGCGCCGCGAGCCATGCGTACTGCACGCCGAGCTGGTGCGACTTGCCGAGCTCGGCCACGCAGACCCGCTCGGCCATCTCGCGGGGCAGGTTTCCGGGCAACCGCTGCGACTCGAGCAGACGCGTCGCCATCTCGCCGGGCCCCAGTTGCTGCCACGCGTAGAGCCACCCACGCACGAACGACGAGGAGATCAGGATGTCGGCGTTGAGGATCTCGCCCGATCGCGGATCGACCTGAGAGGGACCGATGGCGTAGCCCATCCGATGAGCCGCCGTCCAGCGCACGGTGGAGTAACGGATGTCCTCGGCGCTCCACGACGCGTCGTCCTCAGGCGCCTCACGAGCCACGATCGCGTTGTTGAACCCGGCTTGCTCGAACGCCTTGTTCCAGCCTTCGATACCCTGCTTGACGTACGGGCGATACTCGTGCGGAACGCTCCGATCGACGTAGAAGACGATCGGTTTGACCGGCTCGGACGGCAGCTTGTCGGGCGTTTTCGGCTCGAGACGCCAGCGTTCGATGTACCGTATGTAGGGGGTCTCTTGTCGGTCGCGCGAGAAGTCCTCGACAGCCTTCAAGAAGTAACCGACACGATCGTCGGCCAATCGGGTCGGCATCGGCTGGTCGGGCAACGCGAACAGCGAGTAGCGCACGCTGACGGGAATCGAGCGGTAATCTGAGACCCCTTCGCCCCCATATGTGGGAAAGTCACCCGCTTTGTACGTCAGCATCGCATCCAGCTCGACGTTGCGCGGGAAGCCCTTCACGCTCGCGACGTAGCTCCGCTCCTTGTCGAAGCTGACCGGCTTGTTGCCGTAGTAGAACTTCAAACGCTCCGAGACGTTCGCATAGTCCGAAACGAAGAACGTCGTCACGTCGACGAGCAGGTGCTTCGAGTCCTTCTTCTCGCTGGCCACCTTCCACGCATCGAGAATCGAATGCCCCGTGTTGTCGTCGATCGATCGGCGCATCGGCGAGCCTGGCTCCGCCGTAAAACGAGGATTGCGATCGACCAGGTAGACCGTGTCGCCGACGCGCTCGAAACGGATCAAGCGTGTCGAGCTGAGCTGCAGTCCATCGTGCACGTTGAAGTCGCCGAGGCCACGGCTGTAGTGCAGCACCATGCCGTAGTCGCGGCCCAGCTGATCCGGAGCCAGCTCGAGATACAGCGTCCGATCGCGCTTGAGGTGCATCGGCAGCAGCCCTTCGATCTCCTCGGTATCCTTGAGCACCTCTTTCCAGGGCTTTAACGGAGGCTTGTCCTTCTCCTTGTCCTCTTTCTTCGCCGGTGACGGAGCGGCGCTCGGACGGGGCTCATAGATGTGGATGCATCCGAACAAAAGCGTCGTGGCAGCCAGCAGCGCGAACAGTCGCGATGAGTTCACGGGTAACCCTCCGTTGCCTGGTCCGGCGGACGATGCTGAGGCGGGATGAACACGGACCCGGCAGTCTATCGACGCAGGTTCCAGATCGTCAAATCAGCGGCCCACCGCTCGCCTGACGATCACCGGCACGTGGCGCAGTGAGCGTTTGAGGTCGAACGCCCGCCGCACACCCTTGACGCCGATGCGGTTCGTGATCCGCTCGTCACCCAGGCACGATGTCATCAGATCGGGCCGCTCGCCCGACCAGACGGCCATCGCGTTCTCCTGCACCAGCGAGTAAGCCTGCTCGCGCGTCAGGCCGGTACCCACGAGAGCCAGCAGCAGCACCTGACTGAAGACCAGCCCGCGCGAGCGCTCGAGATTCTGCGCCATCGCCTGCGGGTAGACGTGCATGTCGCGAACGACGCGTGTCATGCGCGCCACCATGAAGTCGAGCAGCACGAAGCTGTCCGGAATGATCACCCGTTCGACGGACGAGTGCGAGATGTCGCGCTCGTGCCACAGCGCCACGTTATTGAGCGCTGCCAGAGCGTTCGAGCGAACGAGCCGCGCGAGTCCCGAGACGTTCTCGCAAGCGATCGGGTTGCGCTTGTGGGGCATCGCGGACGATCCCTTCTGTCCCTTGCGAAACGGCTCTTCTACCTCGCGCACCTCCGTGCGCTGCAGGTGGCGAATCTCCGTCGCGATGCGCTCGAGACCCGCGGCGAGCAGCGCCAGCGCCAGCAGCACTTCCGCGTGACGGTCGCGGGGCACGATCTGCGTCGCGACGGGCTCGACGCGAAGACCCAGTCGCCGCATCACCTCCCGCTCGACCACGGGTGGCAGGTGCGCATAGGTGCCGACGGCACCGGACAGTTTTCCGAAGCGTATCGTCTCGCGGGCCGTGGCCACCCGCGCGCGGCCGCGCTCGATCTCCGCGTGCCAGCTGGCGATTTTCAAGCCGAAGGTCATCGGCTCCGCGTGAACGCCATGGGTCCGCCCCACGATCGGCGTGCCCCCGTGCTGGCGTGCCTGCTCCGCCAACACCTCGAGCAGGCCGTCGATGCCCACGAGCAGTTGATCAGACGCTTCGACCAGCACCAACGCCAGCGCCGTGTCGATCACATCCGACGAGGTCAGACCGAGATGCAGGTAGCGGCCTTCGGGTCCGATGTTCTCGGCGACCGACGTCACGAACGCGATCACGTCGTGGTGAACGGTCTGTTCGATCTGTTTGGCACGCTCGACGTCCACGCGCGCGCGTCTCTTGATTGCCGCCAGAGCCTTCTTGGGTACTTCTCCGCGCTCTGCGAGTACCTCCGTGACCGCGAGTTCGACCCGCAGCCAGGCGTTCAGTCGCGCTTCGTCGGTGAACAGCCGCCCCATTTGCTGGCGCGTGTAGCGTTCGATCACGGTCGGTCTCCTTGCTGGATGACGGTGTGCTGCGGTCGGCCTCGTTGAAGAAACGTCTTTCCCGAGCTCTGCGCGGGTCTGACAGGGCAAACCCTGTCGCTACAGGCGAATCGCCTCGAGCGGGCGGTGCTGGTGGGCGATCGCCACGTTGACTCGCCTGTGGCCGGCGCTTCTGAGCGTGCCTTCGATGACGGCACGTGCCAGCAACGGATCGTTGTTGTTCTCCGACAGATGCGCGGCGACGACGTGACGCGTGCTGTCGGTGATGATCTCGCACAGCTCGCTGGCAGCATGCTCGTTGCTGAGATGGCCGAAGCGCGAGGCGATGCGCTGCTTCGTCTCCCACGGGTAGGGTCCTTCCATCAGCATACCGCGATCGTGGTTGGCCTCGAAAACGAGCGCCGCGCAGTCGCCAAGCCGCGTCGAGACGAGCTTCGTGACGTGCCCCAGATCCGTGGCATAGCCGACGCGCTGGCCCTCCGCCTCGATCACGAACCCGACCGGCTCGACGGCGTCGTGGGGAACGGCGAACGAGCGCACGCGAAACGGCCCGATATCGAAGCTTTCGCCGGTGACGAACATCTCGCGAGGCCCGTGTGTGTCGAGATCGGCGCCGGCTTGCGCGTACGTGGCCTCGTTGGCGAACACCGTCGTCTGAAAGCGCTTCGTCAGCACCCGCACACCGCCGACGTGGTCGCCATGCTCGTGGGTCAGGACGATCGCCTCCAGCCGCCGCGGGTCCTGCCCAACCGCCTCGAGCCTGTGCACCAGCTGGCGAGCGGAAAAGCCGGCGTCGACGAGCAGAGCGCGATTGTTGCAGCGGATCAGCGTCGCGTTTCCGCGCGATCCCGAGCCGAGCACGATAAGTTCGACCATCAGAACGATCCCGAGTGCCCGAATCCGCCACCTTGCCGCTCGGAGTTGGCGAGCGCATCACTCGGCGCAATCACGGCCCGCGCTACCGGTGAGATGACGAGCTGGGCGATCCGCTCGCCGCGATGGATCGTGTACGGCCGATCGCCCCAGTTGATGATGAGCACTTTCAGCTCGCCGCGGTAGTCGCTGTCGATCGTGCCCGGCGCGTTCGGCAGGCCCAAACCGTGGCGCCACGCCAGCCCGCTTCGCGCGCGGACCTGGCCTTCGTAGCCGCGGGGAATTTCGAGCTGCAAGCCGGTCGGCACCAGCTCCCGAGCACCAGGTGCGAGCATCAGCTCGTCGTCAACGGCCGCGCGCAGGTCCAGCCCCGCGGCACCCGGCGTGGCGTAATCGGGCAGCTGCAGTCCACGGCCGTGCGACAGCACGCGCACGCGGACGGTCACGTCTGTCGGGGCCGAGCTCAAAGCCGCAGCTCCTTTTCCCGCAGGCGCATCCCGCGCGTGCGCCCGACGGCGGCCAGTGCCAACTGTTTGTCGCGAAACAGCTTGCGTGCCACGCGGCGAATGTCTTTCGGGCCCACGGCCGCTAGCTGCTCGGCGATCTCGTCGACCGACATCTGTCGGCCGAGAACGATCTGCTCGCGGGCGGCGCGCGACATGCGGCTGGTCGTCGACTCGAGCGCCAGCAGCAGGTTGCCTTTGAGATGATCGCGCGCGACATCGAGCTCGTCTTCCGGTGGAACCTCGCTCGCCAGCTCCCGCATCGCCTGGAGCGACAGCTCGAGCACATCGCGTGCGTTGTGCGGGGACGTCCCCGCATACACCGTCAGCAGCCCCGCCTGGCTGAAAGCCTGCACGTGCGAGGCGATCGAATAGACCAGTCCTCGCTCCTCACGCACGCGCTGAAACAGCCGCGAGGAGATGCTGCCACCCAACATCGTGTTGAGGATGTGCATCGCGAAGCGGTCCTGGTGCCCGGCCGGCAGTGCGGGCACGCCGAACAAGAGATGCACCTGCTCCAGCTCGCGGCGGTGCTCAAGTCGAATTCCTGGCCGCCAGCGCGGGCCGCGGCCGGTGCGAGCCGGTTTTCCAGCGTTCAGCGCGCCAAACGTTTCGCGCAACGCGCGCTGGTCCGCGCTCCTGAGCCGGCCCGATGCCGCGACGACGAGGTTCTGCGGCACGTACGCCTTGCGAAACCAGCGCAGCACGGTCTGACGGCTCATGCCGCGGACTGTCTGCTCGGTGCCCTGAATCGGCCGGCCGAGTGGCGAGCCAGGCCAGAATTCCTCACAGAACAGGTCGTGCACGCGATCCTCGGGCGAGTCGAGCACCATGCGGATCTCTTCGAGGATCACTCGGCGCTCGCGCTCCAGTTCCTCACCGTCGAACAGCGGGTGACGAACGATGTCGCCAAGCAGGTCGACCGCCATCGGCACGTGCTCGTCCAGCACGCGCGCGTAAAAGCACGTCATCTCCTTCGTGGTGAAAGCATCGAGGTTGCCACCCATCCGATCCGTCAGCAGCGAGATCTCCCGCGCCGAGCGGTTGGTGGTGCCCTTGAAGACCAAGTGCTCGATGAAGTGACAGATGCCCGATAAGGCGTCGGTTTCGTGCCGGCTGCCCATCCTGAGCCACACGCCGATGCTGGCCGAGCGGACGCCAGGCACCTGCTCTACGAGCAGCGTCAGCCCGTTGGACAGCACTTCCTTGCGGACCATCGCGCTGTTCCTTCCTCGCTTCGGAGATCGGCTTCCAGGCCGCCGGAGTATCGCACGAGGGCCCGTACGGCGTCACGACGCCGGGTCACGGTGCGGTGACGGGCCTCGAACGATCGACCCACATCGAGGGGTCCACGGCTCGACCGTTCTCGCGCATCTCGAAGTACAGATACGGCCCTCTCAACGAGCCCGTGTCACCGACGAGCCCCACGACCTGGCCCTGCTCGATGCGTTCGCGTTCTTCGACGAGCACCGCCGAGAGATGCGAGACGACCGAATGCACGCCCTGTCCGTGATCGAGCACGATCACGAGGCCGTAGGCGCGCAGCCAGCCCGTCCAGGCGATTTCGGCATCGAAGATCGCGCGCACCTCGGCGCCGAAGCTGGCGTCGATGTCCCAGCCAGGGTGCGGCAGTACGGTGCCGAAACGCCGGTCCCGGTGCTCGCCGTAGGGGGTGACCACCTGGCCGGCGACCGGCATCGGTAGCAGTCTGCGAAACTTGCGCACGTCGAGATCGAGCCGCGCGGGAGACTCACCGATTCCGGTCAGCCGAGCGAGCTGCTCTGCTCCGCGCGCCAGCTCCGCGATCGCCTGGGTGCGCACATCGCGCTGCGTGCGCAGGTCCGCGAGCAGCTGCTGACGTGAGCGAATGATCTGGCTCAGCCTTCGACGCGCTTGCTGTGCCTGCGCGGCGAGCTGCTGCAGCTGTTGGCCGCGCGCCTTCGCCTCGTCGGTCAACTCAGTCAGCGCGCTGAGACGGTCACGGATCACGGTCGTCTGTCGCTTCTTCTCGACCGTCAGCTCGTGGGCCAACCGCAACCCCGCAGCGAGACGGTCAGCATCGGGAGCGTCGAGTAGCGGCCGCAATCTTCCCAGCGGACCGAGCCTGTGCAGCAGCAACACGGTGCGGCGCAGCCGCTCGCGACTCTGGGCCAGCTGCGATTCGCCCACGGAGATCTGTTCTTGCAGCGCATCGAGCTCAGAGCTGGACGCCTGCTGCTGGATCGCTATCCGCTCGATCTTGGCATCGAGCAGCCGCGCGTCGGCCGCCAGGACCTCCAGCCGGTCGAGCACGCCCTGCTCTTCACGCAGCAATCGGGCCCGCTCCGCGGTCAGCCGGGCAATCTCCTGCTCGAGTTTGTCTTTCCTGACGGGAGCCGGCTCGGATGCGCCGGTTTCTCCGACCACCGGCGCGGCCAGAAATGGGATCAGAAACAGTACGGGATAGCCGATACGCATGAGCAGGCGAGGTCGCGACCGCGCGCGGGAACAGGATAGCCGGTGCGGAGCCGCTGCGGGCCGCGGATGCCGCGTGATCCAGGTCAACGGCCCGACTCGGCGAGCGCCGCGCGAATGGCGGAGGCCGAGATGGCCCCCTCGCGGACGATTCTCGGCTCGTCGCCGCGCGTATCGACGATCGTCGATGGTGCGCCGCCCGCCGTCTCGCCTCCGTCGAGGACGACGACCATCTCGACCTCGGGGAGATCGCCCAGCCCTGCCCTTGCTTGCTCGGCTCGGCATGCAGGCGGGCGCCCAGAGCGATTCGCCGAGGTGGCTATGAGCGGAAAACCAACCCGCTCGGCCAGCATCTTCGCCAGCGGATGACTGCTCACTCGAATCGCGGTCGTCCCATCAGCTGCTTTCACCGCCGCGCAGAGTCGCTCGCTGCCGGTCACGACGAGGCTCAGCGGGCCGGGCCAGAAGTGCTCGGCAAGCTTTCGCGCCACGAGTGATCGATCCCATCCCGGAGCGGCCAGCGCCACCTGAGGGGCGCAACAGGCGACGAGCGGCAAGGCTCTCCCACCGGGCCGATTCTTCGTCGCGAAGACGGCGTCGACCGCCGCAGCGAGGCGCGGATCGGCCATCAGCCCGTAAAAGGTCTCGGTGGGGGCGATGACGAGCCCGCCGCGGCGGATCGCGATCGTCGCTTGCTCGATCCTTTCTGCATCGAAGACGTCTTTCGTTTCCATGTCTCGCATTCGCGCAACGGCCTGCGCGAGAGGAACTCCCCGTTCTTCTTGCGCGGACCCTTACAGGGTATGCTGGCTTGACCGATGAAGCTCCCTCGGATTCTAAGTTCGACGTCTCACCCGCTGGCGCGGCAGGCGCGCGCGCTGGGCCGTGGGCCGCGGCAGCGCCGTGAGGAAGGTTTGTTTCTGGTCGAGGGACCGCGCGGTGTCAAGGAAGCGCTCCATGGGGGCGCCGCGCTGGTGTGGGTGCTGATCTCTGCCGAGCGCACCCAGCAGGCGCGAGCCGACCCGTTGGTCATCCGCTGCCTCGAGGCGGGCGTGCCGGTCCAGCCGATTCGTGCCGCGCTGCTCGACAAGCTAGCGCCCGCAGAACAGAGCTCGGGGCTGCTCGCCGCTTGCAGACTTCCGCCTCGGGCCGATCAGCCCGAGACGGTGCTCGCGCAACAGGGCGAAGGTCTCGTGGTGGTGACCTGGAATCTCCAAAACCCCGGCAGCCTTGGCACTCTGATCCGGAGCGCGACGGCGTTCGGCGCGATCGGTCTCATCTCTGCGGCTGGGGCCGATCCATGGAACCCCAAGGCCGTCCGTGCCAGCGCCGGCGCGCTACACCAGCTCGCCGTGGCGCGCGCGAACGAGCCGGAGGCCTTGCCTGCGTTGTGGCAACGGCATCGCTTCCGCCCGGTGGCCGCCGTATCGCGGGATGGCCGATCCGTCTCCAGCATCGACTGGGGGGGAAGAATCGTGTTGCTCGTCGGCAGCGAAGTCGCCGGACTCCCCGACGAGATCGCCTCTCGCTGCGAGCCGGTGACGATTCCGACGAGCCCCAGCGTGGACTCGCT
>CP070706.1:848542-852240 GCA_020350085.1 Acidobacteriota bacterium | reverse complement strand
TTCTCCGCGCTTCCCCCGGAGGCTCGCGCCGCCATCAGTCGGGAGCTGCACGCTCGCATCGTTGAGAAATTTCCCGAAATCACCGAAGACTCGATGCCGGGCGAGCTGGCAAACATTATCGCCGGCCGCGTCGCCAACGTGTTCAACTTCCATGGCCCGAACTACGTCTGCGACGCCGCTTGCGCATCGGCCATGGCAGCGATCGACTCAGCGATCGACGGGCTCGCGGAGCACGATTTCGACGTGGTGCTGACCGGCGGGATCGACGCCAACATGAGCGCGCCGACGTTCACCAAGTTCTGCAAGATCGGAGCGCTGTCGGCAACCGGTACGCGCCCGTTCTCCGAGGGCGCGGACGGCTTCGTGATGGGCGAAGGCGCGGCGCTGTTGCTGCTCAAGCGGCTCGAGGACGCCGAGCGCGACGGCGACAGGATCTATGCCGTGATCCGTGGCATGGCTGGCTCGAGCGACGGCAAAGGCAAGGGCATCACGGCGCCCAACCCGGTCGGCCAACGACTCGCCGTGCAGCGCGCCTGGGACGATGCCGGCGTGCCTCCCGACGCCGGGACGATGATCGAAGGGCACGGGACTTCGACGCGCGTGGGAGACGTCGTCGAAGTGCAGAGCCTGACGGAGGTGTTCGCGAGCGCACGAGTTCCGCTGCGGTCGATCCCGCTCGGTTCGGTCAAATCGAACATCGGTCACCTGAAGGCGGCCGCCGGAGCGGCGGGGGTGCTCAAAGCGGTGCTCTCGTTGCGAGACAAGCTGCTGCCGCCGAGTCTCGGATTCGACCGGCCGAACCCAAACATCGATTTCGATCGCTCGCCCTTTTTCGTCAACACCGAGCTGCGGGAATGGCAGACGCGCGGCGAAGTCCGCCGAGCGGGCGTGAGCGCGTTCGGCTTCGGCGGGACGAACTTTCACGTCGTGTTGGAAGAACACATCCCCGGCCGGCTCGAGAGCGGCCGGCGAGCCTCCGTTAGCGCTGCCGTTCCGGCCGACTCGTCGATCCCCGCGCAGGCCTCGCCTGCCGGAGCGAGCGCGTGGGCTTCCGATGCGAAGCTGCCGCTGCGCGGTGCGCTCGTGCTGGGTACGACGTCGCGTGAGGCTCTGCTCTCGCGATTGCGCGAGATCGAGCGCGAAGCTCGATCGGGACGCGCCCCGGACAGATGCGTTCCGGCCGAGGCCGCTCTGCGCTCGCCCGTACGCATGGCGATCGATTACGCGAGCCCGGACGAGCTCGCGGCCAAGATTGCCAAGGCGCTGCAGGCGTTCGAGGGCGGCCATGCTCGCGCTTGGCTGGCGCTGGCTGCGCAGGGAATCTTCCACGGCGCCGGGCCCGCCCCGAAGGTGGCGTTTCTGTACACCGGACAGGGCTCGCAGTACGCCAACATGCTCGCAGAGCTGCGGCGCACGGAGCCGATCGTCGCTCAGACCATCGCCGAGGCCGATCGGGCCACGCTTCCCTTGCTCGACAAGCCGATCACCGCGTTCATCTACGCCGACCCGGCCGACAAGGACGCGATGGCGCACGCCGAGAAGAGACTTCGTCAGACGGCGATCACTCAGCCGGCCGTGTTGACGGTCGACTTGGCGCTGACGCGGCTGATGGCCGCCTATGGGATCACGCCCGACATGGTCATGGGCCACAGTCTCGGTGAGTACGGTGCGCTCGTCGCCGCGGGATCCCTGCCGTTCGATCAGGCGCTCGAAGCGGTCAGCGCTCGCGGCCGAGGGATGGCCAACGTGCTGGTCGATGACCAAGGGATGATGGCCGCGGTCTTCGGCCCGCTTGAGAAGATCGAGGCCGTGATCGCCGGTATCGACGATTATGTCGTCGTCGCCAACATCAACAGCCACAAGCAAGCGGTCATCGGAGGCGTCCACGAGGCGGTCGAGCGCTCGATCAGCAAGTTCAGGGACGCCGGCCTGCGGGTTCAACCGCTCAACGTCAGCCACGCGTTCCACACCAAGATCGTCGCTCCGGCAACCGAGGAGCTGCGGCGCGTGCTGACCCGGCTGGATCTGGACTCGCCGCAGATACCGGTCGTCGCCAACGTGACCGGCGAGTTCTACCCGATGGGACCGGGTGTCGTCCCGGAGATGATCGAGCTGCTGTCGCAGCAGGTCGCCTCGCCCGTGCAGTTCATCAAGGGACTCGAGACTCTCTACGACGCCGGCGCGCGCGTGTTCGTTGAGCTGGGCCCCAAGAATGCGCTGCAAGGGTTCGTCAAGGAGGTCCTCGGCGAGCGCGAGGGCGTCGTCGCTTTGCACACGAATCATCCCAAACCGGGCGATGCGGCGTCTTTCAACCACGCTCTTTGCGGCCTCTACGCCGCGGGGCTCGGTGTCGGCCTCACCGAGGCGCGCGAGCAGGGGACCGTGACGCTCGCCGCAACGCCGCCGTCCGCTGCTGGAGCTCCCGACGGCACCGGAGCCGCGGCCCCGGCCCGGCTGCAGCCGCCACTTCCGGCAACAGTGGCACCAGCGCCTTTGCCTGCGGGGGATGCCGGCAGAGTGGTGGCCGCCGACTCGCGGCTGCTCGAGCTGGGGCGCTTGTTCGCCGACGTGCTCGAGCGAGGGATGGAGCTCTATGCGGGCGATCGCTCGGTCGCGGCCGAACCGCGTGTCGTCATCACCGGCGCCGCGCTCGGCCTGCCCGGTACGAACAAGATTCTCGACGACGAAAACATCTCCAGAATCCTGCGTGGCGACCGATTGATCGGACAGATTCCAGAGCGCTTCCGGCGCGCGATGGTGGACAAGCACGTCACGCGCCTAGTCAAGAACCACGGCGGTGGCGGTCGCTTCGAAACGATCGAAGATCCCTCGGAGGCGATCAAGCTGGCCGGTCTTCCCGGGGAGATCGATCTCGTCGGCGAGTACGGCGTTCCTGAGGAGCGGCTCGCTGCCCTCGACATCACCACTCAGATCGCCATCGGTGCCGGCATCGATGCCCTGCGCGATGCCGGCATCCCGCTGACGCTGCGCTACAAGACGACGACCAAGAGGACGAAGCTGCCGGAGCGCTGGGGACTTCCCCACGAGGTGCGGGACGAGACCGGGGTCATCTTCGCCTCGGCCTTCCCCGGCTACGATGCGTTTGCCAAAGAGCTGGAGAGCTTCTACACCGACCGCGCGCGCCGCGAGCGGCTGGAGGAACTCGAAGCGCTTCGCGAGCAGGTGGCGCAAGGTGGTTCGGGCTCGAGCGAGCTGATCGGCGAGCTCGAGCGGCGCATTCGCGATCTCCAGACCGAGATCGCTCGTCAGCCGCACCGCTTCGATCGGAGGTTCCTATTCCGCGTGCTGTCGATGGGTCACGCTCAGTTTGCCGAGCTGATCGGTGCGCGCGGGCCGAACACTCAGGTCAATGCAGCTTGTGCCAGCGGAACGCAAGCCGTCGCGATGGCGGCCGACTGGATTCGTACGGGGCGCTGTCGGCGCGTCGTCGTCGTCTCCTCCGACAATGTCACCAGCGAGCACATGCTGGAGTGGATCGGTGCGGGCTTCCTGGCGAGCGGCGCCGCCGCGACCGACGAGCGGCTCGAGGACGCCGCGATCCCGTTTGATCGGCGCCGGCATGGCCTGCTGCTCGGCATGGGCGGCTCGGCGTTGGTGCTCGAGAGCGCTGATTCGGCGAGCCAGCGCGGCGTGCAGCCTATCTGTGAGGTCCTCAGCACCGTCGTGGCGAACAGCGC
>CP070706.1:842735-848442 GCA_020350085.1 Acidobacteriota bacterium | reverse complement strand
GTGGGGGAGTCCGGCTCGGGCAAGACGACGATCGGCCGGGCCATCCTGCGACTGATCGAACCCACGGGCGGGCGGGTGATCTTCGACGGCCGCGACGTGCTGGCGCTCGGGGCTGGCGAGCTGCGCCGCCTGCGACGCCGCATGCAGATCGTCTTTCAAGACCCCTCGACGGCGCTCAACCCCCGCATGCGCGTCAAGAGCCTCGTGGGCGAGCCACTGGTCATCCACCGCCTCGCCCGAGGCAGCGTGCTCAGAGATCGGGTGGCCGCGCTGCTCGAGGAGGTCGGACTCGATGCGGGAGCGATGGACCGATACCCGCGCCAGTTCTCGGGCGGCCAGCGCCAAAGGATCGGCATCGCCAGAGCCCTCGCGTTGCGGCCGGACTTCGTGGTTCTCGACGAGCCGGTTTCGGCGCTCGACGTGTCCGTGCAAGCGCAGATCATCAACCTTCTGATGGATCTGCAGCGCCGGCACTCGATGGCGTACCTGTTCATCAGCCACGATCTGTCGGTCATCGGGCACTTGTGCGACCGCATCGCCGTGATGTACCTCGGCCGAATCGTCGAGCAGGGGCCGGCCGAGCACATGACATCGCGCCCGCTGCATCCGTACACTCAGGCGCTGTTCGCCGCCTCGCCGCCGCCCGATCCCGAGCGCGCGCGTCGAGTGCGGGCGCCGATTCCCGGCGAGATGCCGTCCGCCGTAACCATTCCGGAAGGGTGCCGTTTTCACACACGATGTCCCCATGTCGCCGATCGCTGCCGCGCCGACGAGCCCGCTCTTCGGGAGATGGGCTCGGGTCAACGGGTAGCCTGTCACTTTGCCGAGAAGATCCCGTCGCCGCCGCGGGCGCGCGGAAACGGGGACCAAGGCCGCGGGTCTCCGGTCGCGGAGCCGCCCGCTTCGACTGCTTCTGAGGAAGGTGGTGCGAGATGAAGACACTGAGTTGCGTATTGCTGCGCGTCGCGCTGGTGCTTGTATTGACGCTGCCGATCACCTCGACCGTTGCCCAAGAGGGGAGGGGCTCCTGGACGCTCTCGCTCGTTGAGGCGGTCGAGCGCGCGATCGAGAACAATCTCGACATTGCCGTCGCCCGGCTCGGGCCGGCGAGCGCGAGCGAGGCTGTCAACGCCGAGGAAGCCGTCTTCGATCCGACGTTCAGCTCGGGCTTCTTCTGGAACGAGCGTGAGGACGAGCCCACGAGCAACTTCTCGCAGACGTCGTCCTCGCGCCAGCAGCTGCAAGCGAGCTACTCTGACCCGCTCGCGACCGGCGGTCAGTGGAGCGCACAGCTTTCGCACGCGGACTTCGAGCAGGAATTTCCGGCCGGCGTCGTCGTGGCGCTTCCCGAGGTCACCAGCTCGTCGCTGACACTCAGCGTCGAGCACTCGCTGCTGCGCAACTTCGGTTTGAGCATCAACGAGACGGCCATCGAGCAGGCGCGCAACAATCTGCGCATCTCTCAGGAGCAGTTCCACGATCAGGTCATCGCGGTCGTGCAGCAGGTGGAAAACGCCTACTGGGATCTGGTCGGAGCGATCAAACAGCTCGAGGTGGCACGCGGATCGCAGACTCTGGCGCAGGATTTTCTCGAGCAGACGAAGATCCGTGTGGAAGTCGGGACGTTGCCTCCGATCGAAATCACGCAGGCAGAGGCCGCCGTTGCCGAACGCTCGCAGGTCGTGATTGCAGCCGAGAACGCGGTCCGCGACGCCGAGGACATCCTTCGCGCACTGATTCGCGTGCCAGACGGTTCGCCGGATTGGGACCGACCGGTCCGGCCGACGGACGAGCCCGGCTTTTCACCGGTACCGATCGATACGCAGCAAGCCATCGGCGAGGCGCTCGAGCGGCGCTACGAGGTCGCCGAGGCCCAGCTTCGGGTCCGTAATCAAGAGCTGACGGAACGGTTTCAGCGCAACCAGCTGCGGCCGGACCTGGTCGTTTCGGGCGACTACACGGCCAGCGGGAACGACTTCGAGCTCGCGTCGGTGGCCGCTCAGCAGAGCGAGCTGTTGTTCTTCGACCCGGTCGGTGGCGGTTTTCTCTACGCGCCGGGCGATGCCCCCCAGTTCGCATCCGTCGATGTCTCGAGCACGACGCTCACGAGCGGCAGCCGCGGTGACTCGTTGTCCGAGATCGCAGATCTGGACAACACGAACTGGACGGTCAGCGCGACGTTCTCGATCCCGATCGGCAACCGCCGGGCCAGGGCCGACCATGCCCGCGCCAGGATTGCCGTGGATCAGGCCCGTCTGCAGCTCGACTCGGTGCGTCAGACTGTCAAGGTCGAGGTCCGTCAGGCGGTGCGCGCGGCCGAGACCGCGGCCCGGCAGGTCTCCGCCGCCCGGGCCAACCTCGAGTTGCAGCGGAAGAAACTCGATGCCGAGCAGAAGCGCTATGACAACGGCCTGTCGACCGCCTTCCAGGTACTTGAGTTTCAGAACGCGCTGATCGACGCTGAGCGGGGAGAGATCGCCGCCATCATTCCGTACAACAAGGCGCTGACGACCCTCGACCGGGTCAAGGCGACGCTGCTCGAGGCACGGGGCATAGACATGTCCTGACGGCGGTTAGCCGCACGCGAGCCGCGGGGCCGAAGGGGTCCGCGAGCTGTCTAGAGGCCCGGTCTCGAAGTGCTGTTTTTCTGCCGCAAAACGGCCGGAGAACGGCCCGCAGGCGTCCTTGCGCCTCGCTTGACACCTCTTGAACCCGCCCGTATTCTCGCCCCGCAAAACCGCCCCCTGCGCTGAAAGATGGCGTTCGGCGTACGGGAGCGGGCAGCGGGCCGTCGTCCCGCACGACATCATAGAATTGTCTCGGCAGTCGGCGGTCGGGGCTGTCTTCACCGCCACGCGACGTCCGAGAGGCGGCCTGCGGGGCCGAATGGATCTCGAGCAGATCTGAGGAGGCATCGTGACCGGAGGATTTGGCGGAACACTGGTCTTCTACTTCAATCAAGGCGGCCCGGTCATGTGGCCGTTGCTGATCCTGTCGATCATCGGCGTGATCGTGATCCTCGAGCGTGCCTTCACGCTCTATTTCCGCGCCCGAACCCGGACGGCCGAGCTCGTGGCCAACGTCCGCCGCCAGCTCCAAGCAGGTCACGTCGACAAGGCGATCAAGGCCTGCGACGAGTATCGGGGCCCGTCGGCCGCGATCATCAAAGCTTCCTTACTGCGTTGGGACGCTGGCAAGGATGAAATGGAGAAGTTGCTCGAGAACGCCGCCTTGCACGAGATCGCCCGTCTCGAGCGAGGGATCTGGGTGCTGGCTTTGATCTCCAACATCGCCCCGATCATCGGCTTTCTCGGAACGGTGGTCGGCATGATCATGTCCTTCGACGTCATTGCGACCCAGGGCTTGAACAATCCCGGGGCGGTGGCGAAAGGAATCTCGGTCGCGCTGCTGACGACGGCCGGCGGACTGATCGTCGCCGTCATGGTGCTTCCGTTCTACAACTTCTTCTCGACGAAGGTGGCCGGCTACATCCGTGAGATGGAGACGACCGCGAACATCCTGCTCGAGATCCACGAGCAGGGGCGCAGATAACGGACCGATCAGGTCATGGCGATCAAACACCGGCGGAGGATGATCGAAGCGATGATCCCGACCGCCTCGATGGCGGACATCGCCTTTCTGCTGATCATCTTCTTCATGGTCACGACGCAGTTTCACGTCGATCGAACCAACGTCGCACTGCCGAATTCGGCGTATCGCGAAGAGGTGCCGAAGGGTTCGGCATACGTCGTCATCCACGAGGACCCTCCCAACAGCCGGAACTGGGCCTACAAGTTCTCGAACGGCGACGACATGTCGCAGCCCGTGCCTGATCTGTCTGGAATGGAAATCGAAGTCAGCAACGTCGCCGCAACCGACCCGACAAAGCCGTTCGTGATCAAGGCCGAAGGGATCACGCCTTACCAGCTGATCGACGACGTGATCGATATGTTGCGAAGAGCCGGTGTCGAGGAGATCGTTCTGCTGACCGAGCAGCGGACCGTGCAGAACTGAGCCCGAGGGAGGCTCGATGAACCTTTCAAAGAAGATGGAAAAACCGAAGGCCGAGATCTCGTCGGCCTCGATGGCCGACATCGCGTTCTTGTTGATCATCTTCTTCATGGTGACGGCCGTGTTCTCGGCGACGAAGGGACTCGATTTCAAGCTCCCGAGTGAGGAGCAGCAGAAAGGCCCGGTCGAGGAGGAGGAGGCGATCTACTTCAAGGTGCTGGAGGATGGATCGTTTCTGATGGACTGTCAGCCCGCCACGCGTGAAGACGTGCCCGGCTACATCGTCCCGAAGCTCGAGCGTTGGCCGGACAAGCCCATCATCATCTACACTCGACCTGACGCACCCTATCGAGCCATGGTCGAGGTCTACGACATCCTGATCGAAACCTCCAAGCCCAAGGACCAGGGCGGACGAGGGTTGCTGCAGAAAGCTCCCAACATCTCGATACCGACGCAAACCGAGGTGAAGGAGTACGAGCGATTGTTCGGGCAGAACCCGTTCGAGAAGCAGTGCTAGGAGAGCCCGATGCCGGAGCAAGCTGATCAGCCCACTGCCGGAGGCGCCCGCCCGTCCGCGGAGGGCACGGCGCAGGTCCCGCAGCCTCTGGCGAGCGAAGTGTTCTTGCAGGAAGAGTTCCTGGAGACCGGCTTACGGCACAACTGGGCCTTTATTCTCATCGCGCTGATCCTGCACGGCATCGTCTTCATGATCACCTTTCCCGAGATCAAGTATCAGACCCGCTCCGTGTCCACCGATCGCAAGGTGCTCACGGTTCGCAAGTACACGCCTCCGCCGCCCAAGCAGCAGCCGCGCAAGCAGATCGAGCGCAAGATCACTCAAAAAGTACCGGTTCCCGACCCCACACCTGAGGAGCCGGAGCCGATCATCGAGCCCGAGCCGCCGCCCGAGCCGGAGCCACTGCCCGAGGACGTCGAGATTCTGATCGGAGAGCCCGAGCCGCCACCCGTCACCGGGCCGCTGATGCCTGGGCTGGCCGGCGTGTCCGAGCCGGAGCTGATTCCGGAGACGAGGGTCGAGCCGGAGTATCCCGAGCTGGCGCGAAGGGCGCGTATTCAGGGCCGCGTCATCTTGCGAGCCGTCATCAAGAAGGACGGCTCTGTGGCCGACATCGAGGTGCTTCGAGAGCCGCAGGCCAACTTGGGCTTTTCCGACGCCGCAATCTCTGCGGTCAAGCAGTGGCGCTATCGGCCCGCGATGCAGAACGGCCGACCCGTGGATGTCTACTTCACGGTGACGGTCAACTTCACTCTGGACTAACTCGGGGTTCGAGATTCAAGCTGTTGAATTTTAAAGGGTTGCCGGCTTGGGCCTTGACAAACTCGGCCGCAGATCTCAGTCCACTTGCGCACTGTACCGAACCTGCTCCTGGAGCTGCTCCCTGCTGGTTTGCGGGCTCGATGCCGCGCGAGGCCTTGCGGTTGTATGTGCAACCGGCGAGCTTGCGAGGCACACTGAGAACAGAGCCCAAAACGCGCCGCAGGGCGGCCCCCCCGGTGGCCGCCGATGGAGCTGGAGACCTACCTGATGAAGATTCTCGCCCTCGCCCCACGTCGCCTTCTCGCCATCTCGGCGGCCCTCGTCGGGGTCCTCGTCATCGGACCCGCCCTTGCCGACTACGAGCAGGGGATGGCCTACTTCAAGCAGGGCAAGTACGTCGAGGCGGCGGCCGAGTTC
>CP070706.1:839523-842635 GCA_020350085.1 Acidobacteriota bacterium | reverse complement strand
GTTGCCGCAGCAACGGCCCAGCGTCGCACGGAGTGGGTACTGTTTTCCCGCTTCGGCCGGCCGCTGGTTCATCCCGCCTACTTCTGTCCGGACGAGTTGCTGCTTGCCGCCTCGTCCATCGACGCTCGCGCCGACGTCTACGCGCTGGGGGTCATGCTCTTCGAGCTGCTCGCGGGGAGGCCACCGTTTCCGGAGATCCCGAGCGGCTCGAGATCGCGCGAAGAAGCGCGCCGGCTCGTCGTGGAGGAGAAGCCACTTCGTCTTCGCGCGGTGCTGGGCGCGGGCTCCGAGCTCGACGATCCGAGGCTTTCGAAGATCGAGCGAATCCTGTCGCGGACCCTGGCCAAAGACCCTGCGGGGCGGCTCGAATCGGCGGCCGCGCTCGAGTCCGAAATCCTCCGGCTCATCTCTTCCTGAGCTATTGACAGACGGTTGTATGATGGGGGGTCATGGGTGGGCAGCCTCCGAGCGAACCACCGCGGGAAGGATCTTCTCAAGCGATGCACTCGTCCGTGACGGGCGGCGAGCGCGCTCAGGCTGTCGGCAGCCCGGATCCCACAGACGTCGCGGGGGAGATTCCCCAAGAGATTGCCGGCCATCGCATCCTTCATCTGCTCGGCGAAGGGGGCATGGGGTGCGTCTACCTCGCGTACGACGAGGCTCTCGATCGCCAGGTCGCGGTCAAAATCGTCTCCCCGCACCTGTCGCTCGACGCGGAGGCGAAGGCGCGCTTTCTGCGCGAGGCCAGGGTGATGGCCACCCTCGTCCATCCCCACGTGCTGAGGATCTACGCTGCCGGGAAGGTCTCCGGTCAGCCGTACTTCGTCATGGAGTACGTTCCCGGCGAAAGTCTCGCCGCGAGAATCTCACGAGAAAAGAGGCTCGCGATCGACGACGCGCTGCGCATTCTGGGTCAATGCGTCGAGGCTCTGCAGGCGGCCTGGCAGTGCGGGATCGTCCACCGCGACGTCAAGCCGTCCAACATCCTGCTCGATGAGCACGGCCGCGTGCGCGTTGCGGACTTCGGTCTGGCCAAGCCCACCCAGTGGGAGGACGAGATTTCGCTCTCCGATGCAGGCTTGCTGATGTGCACGCCGTACTACGTGTCGCCGGAGCAGGCGAGAGGTGAGGTCGAGGTCGACTTCCGCTGTGACATCTACTCGATGTGTATCGTCCTGTTCGAGATGCTCACCGGCGAGAGGCCGTTTCGCGGCGGCAACGCGATGGCGGTCGTGCTCAAGAACATCCACGCGCCGCTGCCCGATCTGCGCGCCCTTAGGCCCGAGGTGTCCGAGGAACTCGCGGCGCTCGTCGAGTGGATGACGCGCAAGGCGCCGGAGGCTCGGCCGGGATCGTACGAGGAGATCGGCGCCGCGCTCGGCCGACTCGCCAGAACGGCAGCGGGAGAGGCTGCTGACAGACCAGCGAGCCGGGAATCGTATGCCCCTCCGTTCGTCGAGCCGAGGATCTCTGACGCGGACGAGACGAGGTGGTTTGCTGGGCGCGAAGCGGAGCTGGCCGAACTGAGCCGATGGCTCGACGCCGCGCTGAGCGGGCGCCGACGAATCGGCCTCGTTCGCGGAGAAGCTGGGACGGGAAAGACGGCGCTTGCCGGCGAGTTCGTGCGCCGAGCGCTCGATGGGTGGCCTGAACTCGTGGCCCTGTCCGTCAACTGCGGCAGATCGAGATACGCTGCCATGCCGTTCGGGCCGTTTCGCCAGGCGCTCGCTCAGCTCACGGGAGAGATTGAGCCTGCTCGGCGGGCCGGGTTGCTGTCCGCAGAGCAGACCGGTCGACTGTGGTCCGTGCTTCCGTCCGCCGCCATGCTGCTCGCCGAGCCATGCTCGGATCTGCTGGCGACGATGGTCGAGCCGAAGTCATTGCTCGACAGACTGCGCGAGATCGCCGCGCCCGGAACGCCGTGGGCTGAGCGGCTCCGCTCCGCCGCAGAGCGGGCGCTGGCCCATCGCGTGGCTCAAGCGATCCACCCGCCCGTGATCTACGAGCAGTCGGCACGGCTCCTGGAGAGCCTCGTCGACGGACGGCCCATGCTCTTGACGATCGACGATTTGCACTGGTGCGATGCCGCTTCCGTTGCGCTGCTCGGGTTCCTCGTGCAGCGTCTGGCGGTACGTCCGCTGCTCATCGTCGGGACCTACCGCGCGTCCGAAGCTGAGCGGGAGAGCGCTCCTCGTGAACTGGCCGACCTGCTCTCCCAGATCGAGCGAGAGGACGGCGCGCAGATCGACCTCGAACGAACGCGGCCTCGCGAGTTCGTCGACGCTGTCATCGACCTCGAGCCGAACCGCCTCGGCGAGGAGTTCCGCCAGCGGTTTTGTGAGCTGACCGGTGGGCATGCGCTCTTTACCGTCGAAATGCTGCGGGCCATGCAGCTCGGCAAGCTGCTGCGCCGCGGCGAGGACGGCGCCTGGACCGAGATCGAAGAGCTGGACTGGAACCTGCTTCCTCCGCGCATCGACGCGCTGATTCGCGAGCGGATGCGCGCTCTCTCGCCGCGCGCTCGCCGAGTGCTCGCGGTCGGGAGCATCGAAGGGGAGACAGTCACGGCGGAGATCGCGTCTCGCGCGCTCGGCATCGAGCCGCACGAAGTCGTGCACATGCTCAGCGAAGAGCTGGGCCGGCACGGCCGGCTGGTCGGCCCCGGGAGCATCGAGCGGATTGGGGAGAGGCGGCTCTCACGCTATCGGTTCCGTCACGTACTGTTTCGCGATTTTCTCTACAACGGCCAGGACGAGGCGGAACGAGCTTACCTCCACGAAGCCGTGGGCTCCGC
The DNA here is from genome assembly GCA_020350085.1 of Acidobacteriota bacterium. GTDB lineage: Bacteria > Acidobacteriota > Polarisedimenticolia > J045 > J045. The sequence goes on along the minus strand of CP070706.1, from coordinate 839,841 downwards.
GCTCGAGGATGCTTTCGCGGGCGCGCTGGAACAGGTCGCCGGAGAGCTCGCGCTCCACTTCACGCGCGCAGGACGCATCGAGAAGGCGATCGAGCATTCCTGTGGCGCGGGGCGTGAGGCGTGGCGGGTGTCCGCTATTTCCGAGGCGTTGCAGCACTTCGAGACGGCGCTCGAGCTGATGCGCCGTCTGCCCGAGAGCGAGCAGCGCGACCGACTCGAGCTGCAGATTCTGCTCGGTATGACCTTGCCACTGAGCGCCGTTCGCATGTGGGCTTCTGCGCGGCTTTCCGACCTGCTGAACCGTGCGGAGATGCTAGC
>CP070706.1:836717-839423 GCA_020350085.1 Acidobacteriota bacterium | reverse complement strand
GACGAACCAGTCGTCACCGCTCGCGATTGTGCGCGGTGCCGACCACGCCCCTCGCTCCCAGACGGAGAAGCGTAGCGCGTGTGCGCCGGTTTCTTCCACCTGATCAACGCGCTCGATCCAGCTCAGATACAGCCCGCCATCGGCTCCTGCGGCGATGGAGGGCGCGGAGCTTCCGGAGGCGGCCGGCGACGCGATCGGCTCCATTCGGAGTTGATCCGACGCGGGACCCCGCGACGAGCAGCTCAGCACGGACAGGGTCGCGCCGAGAAGCACGAGCGTTCGACTGCGGCGGCTGATCGTCACGATGCTTCTCCTGAGACCGCTTCGCTCTCGCCACGGGTCGCGCGCGATTGTACGCCGCACACGGCGCGCGTCACGGGACATCACGCAGCAGCCCTCGGCTATTCTCATCCTCCGGCGTTTCGAGACATTCTGGCCTGCGTCACGTGAGCCACGGAGATCATGATGGACATCCTGTTGGAGAGCCTGAGAGAGGAATGGTCAGCATTGCTTCGTATCGCGCCGCGGATTCCGGTCGCTCTGATCGTGTTCTTGGTCTGCAGTCTGCTCGGCCGCCTTTTCGGCCGGGGTCTCGTGCGTGTGCTCGAAAAAAGCGCTCTGACGCGCACGCACCGGCAGTTTTTCCGCACGCTGGTAGTGTGGCTGTTGGGTCTCGTCGGCTTGATGCTCGCGCTCAATCTGCTCGGACTGAAGGGGATCGCGGCAAGCTTGCTGGCTGGAGGCGGCGTCACGGCAATCGTCGTTGGTTTCGCCTTTCGAGGAATTGGCGAAAACCTGCTCGCCGGTCTGTTTCTCGCCTTCAGTCGGCCGTTCGAGATGGGCGATCTGATCCAGTCCGGCGAGCTGCAGGGAACAGTCCGGGACATCGAGCTGCGCTCGACGCACATCCGCACCGCCGATGGGAGGGATGTCTTCATCCCCAGCGCGCGCCTGTTCGAAAGCCCGCTGATCAACTTCACCAAAGACGGATTGAGTCGCCTGTCGTTTAACGCAGGAATTGACTATCGCAACGACGCGCGAAAAGCTCGCGAGCTGTTGCTCGAGACCGTGTCGGCCGTCGACGGCGTGCTCGACGAGCCGGCGCCACTGGTCACGGTTGCCTCGCTCGGCCCGCAGTACGTGGAGCTCGAGATCGGCTTTTGGAGCGACACCTTTAGCACCGGGACCGATCTCCCGCAGGTGCGCTTCGAGGTGATCGAGCGCTGCCGGCGCACGCTGCTCGAGGGTGGATTCACGGTCAGCTCGGAAGTGAACACCAATGTCAGCTTGGCTGGTCGAGCGGCTCTCGACGTAGAGCTCGCGCGTTGACGGGTGCCAGCTATCGCTCGCCCGCAGGTGTTCAAGAAGCGTCAGCCCGTCAGGATGAGCTTGCCTCAACGGCAGAGACGTAACCGTTGCCGACACAGAATGTCCTGGCCGCTGGCAGCGGATCGCTCGCCGAGAGCGCCTGCCTGCAGGCCTGCGTCGCTCCGGTCCTGTCACCGCGCGCATCGCGGGTCATGGCCAACCCCAACCAGCCTCGGCCGAGGTCGGGCTTGATCTCGAGCGCGTGACGGAAGGCGCTCTCGGCATCGTCCACGCGATCGGCTTTGAGCCGGCGAGCGCCTGCTGCGAGCAGCACGTTCAGATGGTGCGGATTGATGGCCAGCGCCGGCTCGATCAGCTCGAGCGATCTTTCCGGGTCCTTCTCGCACTCGAATGCGATCATCGCCGAGAGCGTCACGTCGCGGCGGCGCAGCGCGCTCGCGGCCGCCCGGCGCGCCTCGGCGATCGCCGCCTGGCAATCACCAGCGTGCATCGCGTCGAGCGCACGACCGACGGCACGTTGCGCGGGAGCGTCGCGCGAGATCATCCATAGCGCGACGACGCCGAGCAGCGCCGAGGCGATCGCCCGCGCGACCCAAGGCCGGTGCTCGATCGAAGACGGGTCCTTGGGGGACTCACCGAGCATCGCCCAACCCCGGCCCGCGAGCACCCACGCCGCGACCGCGCTCGCCGGCGAGTGGAGCGGGAAGCTCACGAGCGAGTGCAGCAGTGCGGCGGCGAGACCGCCACCGATCGCTGCCGCAAAGACGACCTCGTCGAGATCTGTTCCCTTCCACAGCCGCCGTGCCGCTCCGAACCATCCGACGATCAGCGCCACGGCGAGGGCCAGTGCAGCCGGGAGGCCCAGCTCTGCCGCGTACTCGACCAAGTCGTTGTGCACGTGCTCCGGGCGCTTTTCGAGACCGAAGCCGGGCGTCTCGCGCCAGCGTGCGTGCAACGGCGGATACGCCGCCGCGAAGCGTCCGGCGCCGGCGCCGAGCAGCGGCTGCTCGCCGATCAGCGCCAGGCTGTTGAGCTGAAGTGCGGCGCGGATACTCAGAGTCTGCTCCACGCCGGTCGCGAGAAGCTCCACAGAGCGGCCCACCGAGGGAAGCGGCTCGCGTCCGACGACCGGCACGAACGAGGCGACGACGAGCGCCGCTCCGAGCGCCAGTGTGGGAACGAGAACGCGCTTCGTGGCGCTCGCCTCACGGCCACCACGGACGCGCATCGCGACGAGCAGCATGATGAGAGCGATGAGCCACCCTCCCGCCGCCGCCATCCAACCGCCGCGGCTGCGCGTCGCCACGAGCAGCATGACGCCGAGGACACCCGAGAGTAGTCCCCCGTAGTGCATGACGCGCGCCGTCCGGCTCCGCG
>CP070706.1:832108-836617 GCA_020350085.1 Acidobacteriota bacterium | reverse complement strand
CTGCGCTACCACGCGGCGTCCAACATGCCGTTCTGGAAGGCGGACAAGTACATCCGTAAGATCACCGGAGCGAATCCGTTTCGCGCGCACGACGCGATCGGGGCCAAGGGGGCCAACTTCCTCACCTGGTCCTGTCTCCACCACTTGAGCCGGCACTACGGGAGCGTGTTCGAACCGGCGCGGAGCCTGGTCGAGCGCAAGGACAGCGGGCAGAACTGGTACCCGCCGAATCATTTCCGTCCACTCGTCGATTGGACGCTCGAGCCAGAGGAAGAGGACGAGTTTCGCGCGTGGATCCTCGGCCCACTGTTTCAGATGACGAGCTTGATGCTGCACGAGAATCGCTCTCACCTGGCGCAGATGAACGCCATCGGGGAGCTGTGCGCGCAGTTCACGCGCGGCGTCCTCGCCGTGGCGCGCCGTCACGGGGCCGAAGGGGTGATCCGCAGGGTCGAGGCGTATCACAGGCTGCATCCCGAGGCAGCCGAGGCCGGCTGGTACCCAGTGGTGTTCGAGCAGATTTCGTCCCCCGCATGGCAGCAGCTGTACGTCAACGCCGAGCACGACGGCCGTGTTGGGATCGTCAGCATCTCGCGCGAGAGCTACAACGCCGACGTCGACGAGGAGCTGAATCGAGCGATTGACTGGCTCAAAGCCGCGGGCATCGAGCGCGTGATCGTGACGGGTGATTTTCACATGTCGACGCAGATGGTCGGCGCGGACACGAACGATTTCTTTTCCGCGCTCGAGGACTCGGGCAAGGGTGTCGAGATCGCGAGCTCCTGGTCGCGCACAGCGCGCCGGCTGAACGACGAGTTCGCGACCTCGGTCGGGTTCATCAACGGCAAGCGCTGTCTCGGCGGGATGCTCGAGCTGCTCTCGCACTGCCACTTCTTGATCGCCGAGAGCGACGCGGCGCTCGGCATGCCGGAGGTGACCCTGCCGGTCGTTCCCGGCATGGAGGGGTGCCACTGGTTGCTGCGAAAGACTGCGCGGAAGCATTGGCCTGACGTGCTCCGGCTGCTATTGGAGGGCAAGTCCGTCCCGGCGAAACGAGCCGTCGGCTGGCTCGTGGATTACACCGGTTCGCTCGAGGAGTCGATCCGCATGAGCTGGCAGGTGGCCGCCGGTGACGATCACCCGCTCGAGCGGCGAGCCGTGGCCGCGAACGCGCTCGAAGGAGTTGCAGGGATCGCGATCTCCCTCGACGATCCCGGCAGCCCCGCGACACGCGCTGCCAGAAAAGCGATTCTAGACTGCGTGCACGGCGCTTGCGGTGCGCCGCTCACTGCGGCACTGGAGATCCAGGCGAAACACTCCGGCGCCTTCATGGTCAGCGATAGCTGCCTAAACGGCGTCGTCGGAGCGACCTACAAGAAGACGATGATGCCCGCGTGAGGTCGTCTTGAAACGGAGTCGTGGGCTGCGCAAGGGCGCGGCGGCCAAGGTGCGAGAGGCGCCGGAAACCGACCGCGTCGGGCCGCCCCGGGGTGAGGGAGGGGTAGGGAGCGCACGAGGGCGGCCCGACGCGGTTTCAAGGGGCAAGCTTCGATCCGACGAGGGGGATTTCCGTCCGGCGCAGCGCGACGAGCGCGACCGCGGCGGCGAGCACCAAGAGCGCCAGCGGCCACATCTCGGCGGCGGGGCTGCCGCTGAAGCCGATCACGCTCGCGTGACTGAACAAAGCGCCAAGCATCGTCGCCGCGGCCAACAGCCCTCCGAGAACTCGGGTGCGGGGAACGAGAATCAGCACCACGGCCAACAATTCGACCCCTCCGATCGCGGCGACGGTGCCGTAGCCGACCCCGAGCGCATCCGCGAGCGGCTTCGATCCCGTCGGCGTGAAGTCGAACAGCTTGGCGAAGGACGCCATCGCCAGAATCGCAGCGACGACGAGCTGCAGCAGCCAAGAGGCGACGAGGACCGGGCGGGAGTCGTTCCGGACGCCTCGGACGGCGTCGCCATCAACGGCGCGCAGGACGCCGCGGGTCTCGATTTCGATGGAGCGGGCGGGCGAGTTCATCTCTGCTCTCCTTTCTCGTCAGATGTCTTCGATCGAGACCGGGGATCGGTTACACGCGATCGGAGATTCCTCGAGATCGAGTAGACCCGCCACCAGCGCGGGCCTCGGCTCACCAGCGCAGCAGCCAGCGGCCGAGGGCGACGCCCAGCCCGCCGGCCAGGACCACCGGCAGGAAGTGCCACACGAAGACGTGAGCCGGCGCATCGCTCGTGCAGCTCAGCTGCGTGCCGAGCGCTCCGAGCGAGGCCAGGGCGATGGCGACCAGCCAGCCGGTCCAGCCGCCGCGAAGCGGCGCACCCCTGGCCGCCATGAAGAACAGGATCACGCCGGGCAGCAACCCCAGCGCTGCGATCTCGCGCACACAGCGAGCCCCGTGACCGGGATCCCACAGCGCGGGCTGGCCGGCGGCGCTGTGTACGGCGAAGTCCAGCGCCAGCGACAGCAACCAAACCGCGAGCGCCGCGATCGGCAGCCATCGGGCGGAGGCCGATCGCGCGTGTCCTGGAACGGTGAGAATGAGCGCGCCGGCTGCCGCGAGCACCATCGCGGACAGAGTCACCAGGGCCTGAAGGGCGTAGAGAGGATCCGACAAAGACGCGGTCAGATCGGGGCGCACCCCGAAGGCGGTCAGTCCTGCCATCAGGCACAGCACCGCCGCGCCTACCCAGCGCATCAGACGCATGCTAGGTCGCGCCAGCCGCTTCACGGGCTGCGCTTGTCGAACCAAGTCCTCAATGAGACGGTCAGTTTCCACCGATAAGCCCTCGGAGCCGTTCTCTGAGCTTTTTGTAGCCGCGATGTGCGGTCACCTTCACCGCGCTCTCACTCATCCCGAGCCGCGAGGCCACTTGCTTGACCGACATCTCCTGGAGCTTCAATAGCTCGATCACCTCGCGCTGGCGTTCGGGCAGCTCGGCGACGGCCTGCCGGACCTCTTCGGTCAGCTCGTCGTCGCCGGTCTGGGGCAGGACGGCCGCATCGGCGAACTCGAAATCTTCTTCCGACTCGCGCCGCATGACCCGGTGCAGGCGCCGGTAGGCGTCGTTGAGCCTCCTGTCGGCGATGGCGTACAGCCAGGGTAAGAACGGGCGCTGCGGGTCATAGGTGTGACGCGCGCGGTGGATCGAAAGCAGTGTCTCCTGAATCACATCGTCTACCCAGTCTGCCCGGGCACCGCGGCGCAACGCGTGCGCCCGCAGCAGACCGACCAGCTCCCTGAGCAACGACTCGTAGGCCTGCTGGTCGCCGTCTTGCGCCCGGCCCATCCACTCGCCGAGCTGGCGTTCTCGCTCAGGCGTCATCAGGCCGTCCGTCCCCCTCTTTCTTCGTCTCTGCCTGCCTGCCGGTTACCAGAGTTTTCCATCCATGACTCCAACGCGGTCAGTGTAACCAGTCGCGAGACTCGAGCGAAGGACATCGCGAAAGGAGAGATCTCGATGAAGACACAGACCAAGATGCTCTTTCTCGCTCTGACGCTCAGCGCCCTGGTCGCCGCCGGCTCGCCCCTGCTGGCGGGAGGCGCTCATTCTTACTCCGCCGAAGCGGTGCAGAAGGCGCAGGATGACGGTCAAGTCGTCGTGCTGGAGTTTCATGCTAGCTGGTGCGGAACTTGCCGCAAGCAGGCCTCCACGCTAGCCCGCCTCTCTCAGGATCTGATGCAACACAACGTGGCCGTCTTCAAAGTCGACTACGATAAAGCGAGTGCGCTCAAAAAAGAGCACAAAGTCGCGCGCCAGTCGACGTTGATCGTCCTCAAAGACGGCAAAGAAGTAGCCCGTGCCATAGGGCTGACGGATGAGGACGACATCCGTGCGCTCATCGGCCGGGCCCTCTGAACCGGATCCGCCCCGACACCACGAGCCGCGACAGCGACTTCTCGAGGATGAGCAACGATGTTGGCCTACATTTTCAGCTTCGTGGCAGGGCTCCTCACCTCTCTTTCCCCGTGCGTGCTGCCGGCGCTCCCCATCGTGGTGGGGAGCGCCGCGCAGCGTCATCGTCTTGCGCCCATCGCCGTGGCCGGAGGGATGATCAGCGCCTTTACGGTCCTCGGGGTGGCCCTCGCATCGACAGGGACACTGCTCGGCGTGACCGGCAGCACGTTGCGCCTGACGGCCGCCGTACTGCTCGTCGCTTCCGGCGCGGTCCTGCTCAGCGCGCGCCTGCAGACGCTCATCAGCCGTTTGCTCTCTCCGTTGTCACAGCGCGCCTCACGGCTCGCCGGCTCGCAGCGGCTTTCCGGGCCGGGCGGCCAGTTTCTGCTCGGCGGACTACTCGGCGTGGTGTGGAGCCCGTGCACGGCCCCCACGCTCGGCGCGGCGGTCGGTCTCGTCGCGCAAGCCGGTGGCGGTCTCGAGGCTGCCAGCTTGATGTCCGTCTTCGGCATCGGCGCCGCGTTGCCGCTTCTCGCCGTGGCGTACGTCGCGCGCTTCTTCATGTCTCGCCGCGCCGGCTTGCAATGGATCGGCTCGGCAGGAAAGACGGCG
>CP070706.1:827486-832008 GCA_020350085.1 Acidobacteriota bacterium | reverse complement strand
CGCGGGCACCTTGCCGAACACGAGATCGTCGGCGAGAAAGACGGCGAAAGGCTCGTCACCGACCAGGCTCTGCGCGCACAGCACCGCGTGACCGAGGCCGAGCGCACGCTTCTGCCGTACGTAGGCGATCCGGCACAGGCCGGCCACCTGACGCACCAACGCGAGCCGATCCTCCTGTCCGCGTTCACGGAGGATCGACTCGAGCTCGAACGAATGATCGAAGTAGTCCTCGATTGCACGCTTGCCGCGGCCGGTGACGATCAGCACGTCTTCGATTCCCGCCGCGATCGCTTCTTCTACAGCGTATTGGATCGCCGGCTTGTCGACGATCGGCAGCATCTCCTTCGGCATCGATTTGGTCGCCGGCAGGAAGCGCGTGCCCAAACCTGCGGCAGGAAAGACTCCTTTACGGACTCTCTGCATGATCGCGTCTCCGGCTGAGCCCGTCACCTCGCCACCGTCGAAGCTGTCGAAGCTCTCGGCGCCGCTCATTAGAGCACGCCCGGCAAGGGCTTGGTAGACTGGCCCGCCAGTGGAGGCCGGCATGCTCGATCTCAAGTACGTACTCGCCCATCTCGACCGCGTGCAAGAGCGGCTTGCGACGCGTGGGGCCGGGATCGACCTCAAACCGCTCGTCGAGCTCGATCAGCAGCGGCGCGAGCGGATCGCGCGGGTCGAGACGCTCAAAGCCGAACGAAACGAGGCCTCGCGTCGGATCGGCGCGATGATCAAGGCGGGTGAAGATGCCAGCCCGGCTCGTGAGAGCGTGCGGACGATCGGCGAGCAGGTGAAGCAGCTCGACGAGCAGCTCCGCGGCATCGAGGAGCAGCTACGAGAGCAGCTCAGCGGGCTGCCGAACCTGCCGCACCCATCGTGTCCCGTCGGAGCTGACGAGTCGGCGAATCGGCAAGAGCGCGTTTGGGGCGAGCCGCCGCGCTTCACGTTCGAACCGCGCGATCACGTCGAAGTCGGCGAGCTAAGCGGTGCGCTCGACTTCGAGCGCGCCGCCAAGGTCACGGGCGCCCGCTTCACGGTGCTGACCGGGATCGGCGCCCGGCTCGAACGTGCTCTGACGCAGTTCATGCTCGACCTGCATACCGAGCGGCATGCGTACACCGAAGTGCTGCCTCCTTTCATCGTCAACAGCGTCTCGCTGACCGGGACGGGTCAGCTGCCGAAGTTCGGCGAGGATCTGTTCCGTCTGACGTCCCCGGACGATTGGTATCTCGTGCCGACGGCCGAGGTGCCGGTGACCAACCTACATCGCGATGAGATCCTCGATGAGGACCAGCTTCCGCTGCGTTACGTCGCCTACACACCGTGCTTCAGATCGGAGGCCGGTTCGTATGGCAAGGACGTCCGCGGGATGATCCGTCAACACCAGTTCGAAAAAGTCGAGCTCGTGAGCTTCGCTCGCCCCGACGAGTCTTACGAGATCCTCGAGCAGCTGACGGGTCATGCCGAAGACGTGCTGCGCCGGCTCGGCCTGCACTACCGGGTCGTGACTCTCGCCACGGGCGATCTCGGCTTTTCGGCGGCGAAGACGTACGATCTGGAAGTCTGGTTGCCGAGCCAACAGCGGTTTCGCGAGATCTCTTCTTGCTCGAACTTCGAGGACTTTCAAGCCCGCCGCGCGAACATCCGCTTTCGTCCCTCCGGCGGCGGCAAGCTGCGTTACGTGCACACACTGAACGGTTCGGGCCTCGCCGTCGGCCGCACGCTGGTCGCGGTCATCGAGCAATACCAGCGCGCCGACGGCACGTTCGCGATCCCCTCCGCTCTCGAACCCTACCTCGAGAGTCGCCTCTGATCACAATGTAGCGACAGCGCTTGCGCTGTCCGACCGGTGCGCAGCACCGGACGTTTCCCGCGCTGCGCGCGAGTCTGACAGGGCAAGCCCCGTCGCTACACGGTCCCCCGAGCCGCATCGAGGGTGTGGTAAGCTCACGCGGACCATCTCCCACCGCTCGATCTCTCGTTGGATCTACCGTGGTGCCGCAATCCGTCCCGCAGCAAAAGCATCCGCCGTTGCTCGATTGATCGGTTCGAGAGGCTCCTTCCATGTCCGCTCATCGTCGCACCGTGAAGACATTGGTTCTGCTCGCCGTCCTCGCCATCTGCCTAACGCACGCCGCGCAGGCCAAGAGCAAGGACGTCTTTCTCTCGGGCGGGTTCCCGGTCATCACCGACGAGCAGAAATCCCTGTCCGAAGTGAAGTTCGCCAAAGGCGCGCCGGCGGTCGTACTGCTCGTGGCCAAGCAAGTCGAGTGGCAGGAGATGAAGTACCAGCGCGTGCGCTACTTCAGACGTATCAAGATCCTCAACGACGCTGGTGTGGAGGCGCACGGGGACTTCGAGTCTCGATTGTATGGTGATTGGCGGCTGCAGTCGGTCAAAGCGCGAACCGTGCTTGCGGACGGTACCGTCGCGGATGCCAAAGACGGAGAGAACATCTTTCGCGACAAGTCGGAAGACAGCGGGCTCGAAGTGGTGAATATCGCGTTTCCTCAAGTGGTGCCTGGTGCGATCCTGGACTTGAATGTCGAGATGAATGTCGACGCCTTGAACGTCAGCCCCTGGATCGTTCAGGAATCCTTGCCCGTCATCGAAAGCCGCTACGTGATGGTGCCGCCTACCGGTCTTCGCTACGGGTGGGCCGTGCTCAATGAGTCGGGCAAACCGACGAAGCCGGACAAGCGCTCCAAGGGACTGCTCAAAGCGGTCGTCTGGAGCTTCGAGAACGTGCCGCCACTTCCAGACCTCGCGCACCTTCCGCCCTCGGAGGACATCGCCGAGCAGCTGGTCATCTTTCTCGAGTCGTACAAGGACGACTTCCAGTATTTCGCATTCGCCAGAGATTGGAAGCAGTACAGCAAGCGAAGGGAGGAGTACTGGGACGAATGGATCAAGAGGTCGCACAAGCAGGCCGAGGCACTGGCTGATAGCGTCACCGCGGGCAAATCCTCGCCGAAGGCTAAAGCGGAGGCGATTCACGCGGCCGTCCGCGAGCGGGTGCGCAACGACCGCAACTGGGACTACCCGATGCATGAGCATCCGGACGAGGTCCTCGAGAAGGGCCACGGCACCTCCGCCGATATCGCAGGACTGACGCTCGCGATGTTGCGCTCGGCCAACGTCGCCGCCGTGATGACAGGCATCCGCCGCCGTAGCGGTGGGCTGCTTCCGATCGAAAAGCCGGTCCCGGCGCTGGTCGACGACGTGCTGATTCAGCTTCGGGCAGGCAAGGAGCCGATCTACTTTAGCCCCGCATCGTCGTTGCCGATCGGCAAGCTGCCCTGGGACTGCACCGGCCTGATCACGATCCCGTTCGATGGCAAGACGGAAAAACCGGTCGTCGTTCCGGAGGTGGCCGCGGAGGACAACGCCGTCGCGCGCACGGCGAGCGTCGAGCTCACCGCTGACGGCAAGCTCGTTGGCGAGAGCACTCACGTGTTCCACGGAGCCGCGGCGGACAGCTGGCGCCGACGGCTGCGCGATCTCGACGATCAGAAGCGGCGCGAGCGGCTCCAGCGCGAGTTCGAGGAGACGATGCCGGGCGTGGTCATCGGCGACGTTAGCGTCGAAAACCTCGATGGGACCGGTCCGAAGCTGACGGTCAACTGCCAGTGGGAGGCCGGCGGTTACGCTGCCAGTGCCGGCTCGAGAATATTGGTCAATCCTCATCTGTTCAGCCGCATCTACGCGGAAGATTGGAGCGGAAAGGATCGCCAGTATCCAATCGATCTGAGGGTGGCCTACGAGGAGCGGGACGAAGTCACCTTCAAGCTGCCAGAGGGGGTGCAGGCCGTCGACCTGCCGCAGCCGGCGAATCTCAATGCGGGTCCGGTCGGCTTTTTGACCGCGTCGTACGAGAAGAGAGGCAACACGGTCGTTGCCAAGCGTCACATGCGTCTGAACATGTACCGTTTCCCGCCGGAGTCTTTCGCTGGACTCTCACGCTGGTTCTCGGACATCGCCACGGCCGACGACCAAGCGCTGGTGGTCAAGCTGGAGCGCTGAGCGTGAGGTCGTGGAGGCACGTTCGCTGGCTGCTCGGACCAGCAGTTCTCGCACTCGTGATCGCGACGGGCACTCCGCTCGAGGCCGCCCAGAAGAGCAAGGACGCCGTCGACGTCCCCGATTGGGTGCGCAAGGCGGCCGCACGCCCGATCCAAGAGGCGACGACGGACGTCGTCTGGCTGCACGAGGAGGAGATCGTCGAGCCGCTGGCCGTCGGCGGCGTGAGGAAAACGAGACGCCTCGTCGGCCGCGTCATGACGCCTGCCGGACTGGAAGATCTCGGCAGTCACAGTGTGTACTATCGACGCGGAGACGAGATTCGGCGCAGCCAGGCCTGGACGACGGATTTGCATAATATCATTGAGGCCGCCAAAGGCTGGGGACAATTGTCCTCTGGGGAGTGGCCTTTGGTGATTATTGCCAGAAACGCTTTAAATTTCGTTAAAGGAACAAAGCTAGGAGATAAATTGAAAATTCTTTTAGAGGATATGGAGGATATATT
>CP070706.1:821821-827386 GCA_020350085.1 Acidobacteriota bacterium | reverse complement strand
CGGCGCGAGCGCCGAGGCTCGCAGCGCCGGCCACATGCCGAACACGCGGCCGACCGCGGTGCAGAAGACGAGACCGTTGTCGGCCCAGTTGATCGGAGTCGTCACGGAAAAATCGGTAAACAGCGTCACCACGTTTCCCAAACCAAAACCCACCGCCACGCCGAGCAGGCCGCCGATGTTGCATAGGATCACGGCCTCGGCGAGAAACTGCCACAGGATGTCGCTGCGGCGGGCGCCGAGCGCTTTGCGGATGCCGATCTCGCGGGTGCGCTCCATCACCGAGACCAGCATGATGTTCATGATGCCGATACCGGCAACGATCAGTGCGACGATGCCGATCACGAATGCGCCGATCTTAACCGCTTTGGTGTTCTCGTTGAACGTCTTGATGTTCGAGTCGTTCGTGAAGATCGTGAAATCATCCTTCTCGCCAGGCTTGACACCCCGCACGGAGCGCAACAGAAGGCGTGTCTCCTCGATGGCGTCTTGAAGCCGATCCGGGGAAACCGCACGCACCGTGACGTTGACCGAGCGCTCGCCGCGGCCGCGCTCGTCCCACATGCCGTAGGTGCGCTTGAACACCCCGATTGGGATCAGCACGTACTGGTCGAAGCCGCCGCCGATCGCCGACTGCTTCTGCTCGAATACCCCCTTGACCGTGAACTTCATACCGTCGAGGCGGATGGTCTGGCCGATCGGATCGATGAACGGGAACAGTTCCTCGGCGATCGCATGGCCGATCACGGCGACCCGTCGCCCGACCGCGACATCCTCGTTGGTGATGTTGGCTCCGAGCCGGACGAAGTGGGTGTTGTTTTCGGGATATTCGGGGGTTCCTCCACAGACGATGATGTTCGAGTTGGTCGACTCCTGGCGGTACTTGACCTGGGAGGCCCACTTCCAGAGCTCCCCACCGACGAGATCGACCGTCTTGACCCGCTCCCGGATGGCGTTGGCCTGCTCGACGGTGATCGGCCGCCTCTTGAGGATCTCTCGCCAGGCCTCGGTATTGTCGAAGCCGGCCGGCCACTTCTGAACCTGGAACACGCGCGAGCCAAGAACGCTCATCTCCTTTTCCATCGTCACCTGCACGACGGAAATCCCGGTCATGACCGAGATGATCGACGCCACGCCGGCGACGATGCCGACCAGCGTCAGCGAAGAACGCAGCTTGTGCGCGCGCAGAGCTGATAGAGCCATGCGGAAGATCTCGATGTAGCGCATCTCGGCCTCCTCACTCGTAGCGCAGCGCCTCGATCGGGTTGAGGCGCGCCGCGCGCACCGCCGGGATCAGCCCGGCGACGACGCCCACTCCGATCGAGACGACGATCGCGATCGCGACGATCGGCGGCGAGATGCTCGCCGGAAGCAGCAGGCGATCGATCAGCTCGGTGACACCCAAAGCGATCAACAGCCCGAGCAGCCCGCCGAACAGGCAGATCGCTGCCGACTCGCACAGATACTGCACGAGAATCGTGCTGCGCTGCGCTCCGAGCGCCTTACGGATGCCGATCTCGCGCGTCCGTTCCGTCACGGAGACGAACATGATGTTCATCACCCCGACCCCACCGACGAACAGCGCGATGCCAGTGATCAACATGCCGATCAACAGCACCACTCCCATTACGTTGTTGAACATGCCGACCAGGGTGTCCATCTGATTGATGGTGAAGTTGTCTTCTTCGGCGGGCGACAGCCGCCGGATCTTGCGCATCTCGCCGATGACCTGGTAGCGGAGGTCTTCGAGCGCTTGTTGCGATCGCGCTCTGACGGCGATGTCGAAGTCCCGTCTTTCTCCCCCGTAAGCCTTGATCATCGTGTGGATCGGGATGTAGATCATCGCATCGAAGTTCGGTCCGCCGATCATACCGGCACCGCCCTGCTTCTCCATCACGCCGATTACGCGGTAAGAAAAGCGGCCGATCTTGATCGTCTTGTTGATCGGGTCGATGTCCTCGAACAGTCGATCCCGGATGTCCGACCCGATCACGCAGACGAACTTGCGATAGCGCACCTCGGGAGCGGTCAGGAAGCGGCCCAGCTCGGGCACCGCGCTCGAGACCAGCATGTGGCGGTCGGTGGTGCCGACGATGTCCATGTTCTCCAGCACCGTCGAGCGAAACTTGATGTCTTTGAACGTGTGCGCCGTGGGGTTCACTGCCACGGCGCTTTCGACCCGCCGCTCGAGCTCTTCCGCCTCGTCGACCGTTAGCGGTGGCCGGTTGCGAAATGTGAAGAACGTCCCCTGGAAGACCCAGGGCATGCGCGAGACGTAGAGTACGTCGGATCCGAGAACCGCCACGCTGCGTGCGAAGTTGTTGGCGAGCCCGTTGACGGCCGTCATCGTCGTGTCGACCGCCACGACACCGATGACGATCCCGAGCGTCGTTAGCCCGCCGCGCAGCTTGTTCGCGACGATCGCCGCGCCGGCCCGGCGCACGGACTCGATCATCTGCTGGACGATCCTCACGCCAGACCTCTTTTCGGCTCGCTCTGCCGCTCGTCGCTCTCGATCAAGCCGTCTCGCAACCGCACGATGCGGTGAGCGTGGCGCGCGATCTCCGCCTCGTGCGTGACGAGAACGACGGTGTGACCCTGTTCGAACAGCCGATCGAGCAGGCTCATGATCTCTCCCCCCGTCACGGTGTCGAGGTTTCCGGTCGGCTCGTCAGCCAGAAGAATCGACGGTTGGGAAACGAGCGCCCTGGCGATCGCCACGCGCTGGCGCTCACCGCCCGAGAGCTGATTCGGGCGCGCACGCAACCGATCGCCGAGCCCGACTCTCTCCAGCGCTTCCCGGGCCAAGCTTCGGCGCTTGCCGGGACGCATTCCGGCGTAGATCAGTGGCAGCTCGACATTGTGAAAGATGTCCGCGCGCGGGAGCAGATTGAAGGTCTGAAACACGAACCCGATCTTCTCGTTACGAATCCTCGCGAGCCGGCTCTCCGAAAGATCGCTGACGTCCTCGCCGTCGAGGACGTAACGCCCCGTCGTCGGCACGTCGAGACAGCCGATGATGTTCATCATCGTCGATTTGCCCGACCCGGACGGGCCCATGATCGCGACGTACTCGTTTGATCGGATCTGTAGCGAAACGCCGCGCAAGGCGGGCACCTCGGCGGCACCGCTGCCGTACGTCTTGGTCACTTCCTGCAGCTCGAGCGCCATGACTCCGATCCGATCAGCCGCTGGCGGCAGGTGCGTCGCGGTCTCGTGATCGGCTCTCCTCGACCATCGCCCCGTGCCTGAGGTCGCGGCTGATGGCGCGGTAGCTGCCGACGACGATCACCTCGTCTTCCTCGAGGCCTTCGACGATCTCGATGTGCTCCTCGCTCTGAATGCCCGTTTTGACCGGTTTCGCCCACACGCGTCCGTTCTCAACAACCCACACGACGGTCACGAAGCCGTCCTTGTCGACGACGAACTCGGGCGGGTTCCCCGCTGGATCCGTCGCCTCGCCAGCGCCTCCGGTCGAAGGGTCCTCACCGCCGAGAATCTGCTCCGGCGTGCGGACCGCCACGCACTGAATCGGCACGGCGATGACGTCGTCTTTGACCTCCGTAACGATGTCCGCCGTCGCCGTCATCCCGGGGCGAAGCTGCTGGTCAGGATCGATGATCCCGATCTTGACCTCGAACTCGGTGCGCTGGTCGGTACTGCCCGCCCCGGTGATCTTCGCCGTGTTGGCGATCTCCGTGACCGCTCCTTCGAGAACCGTGTCCGGCAGCGCATCGACGTCGATCGTGGCCCGATCGCCGAGGCCGACAGCGACGATGTCGTTCTCGTCGACATCGACTTGTGCCTCCATGCCGGCGAGATTCGAGATCACCATGATGACGTCCTCTTGGAACTGCGAGCCGAGGGCGATCTCGCCGACCTCCTTGTACAAAGCGCTGACGGTGCCGCTCATCGGTGCGTAGATGCGCGTTTTGGACAGATCGTCCTTCGCCTGCTTGAGCGCTGCCCGCGCCTGCTCGGCCTGGTCCTGCGTGGCCTTGTGGCGCGCCTTTTCGACCTCGGCCGTGGCGAACGCTTGGTCCATCGCCGAGGGTGACTCGAGGTTGCGCTCGAACAGGTTTTTGATCCGCTCGTGGTCCTTGATCGCGCGTTGCATGTTCTCGTAGGCGAGATTCACGCTGGCCTCGGCCGCGCGGAGATTGGCCTCCGCGCTCTCGACGGCCGCGATGTACCGCTCGCGATCGAGCTCGAGCAGAAAAGTACCTTTCTCCACCCAGTCGCCTTCCTCGACGGGAAGCCGCGTGATCTTGGCGCTGACGTCCGCGCTGATGTTGACCTGCGTGACCGGTTGGATGCGGCCGGTGCTGTGGACCGTCTGGATCACCTGCCGCCTTTCGACCTTCGCCGTCTCGACCGGGCTCGGACGAGAATCGCGCCGTGACATCACAGCCGCCACGACGGTCGCTCCGATGACGATGGCCACGATAACGAGGATCAGGAGCCACTTCTTCCGTCTCGTCATGACTGACTCCCCGGCAAGGCCGGCGACGACTCGAGCACGGAGGCCGCTGGTGCTTGGGGCATCGCGCTCCCGAACCCTACACGCGTTGGCCTGCGACTCACCCGCCCGCAGCTCATCGCGAGCGGTGGGCAGAATCACCCTGGAGATTCTACCCGCGGAAACTGGCACGGTGCTCATACGGCTCGAGGGGGAGAACCAACCCTTGGATCGATTCGCGTTAGAATAAATCGATGCCCGCTCCGTGCTCGGTACGTCGATTGGCGCCCATCGACCCTTGGCAGTGGCTCGCCGGCCTGCTGGCAACCGCGCTCTTGGCCGGCTGTGATGGCTCGGGGCCCGCCCCTCATCCGCTTGCGGGGGAATGGGTGGGGACTGTTCGTCAGGAGGTCTTCCTCGACGGTTCACTGGCGAGTGCGAGCGATTCCGAAGCCACGATTCGGTTCCGAGACGACGGAAGGCTGGAGACCTTTGCCGGCCAACCGACGGTCTCGTATGTGCAATCGCGACTCGTCGAGGAGCAACGCTGTCCCCAGTCGGGCGCCGAGAGTCTGCTGGCCGCAGGGGCCGAGGTGACGCTGCGCTGCGACGAAGGCGTCGAGGCGCGATTCACCACGACCGAGTTTCGCCAGGACCCGGATTTCCTGCTCGTTCTCGAGATGACGATCAACGCCACCCCGTGGCCGGATGCCGTGGGCACCGGACAAGGGCGCGGCGCGGAGAGCTATCGAATCGTCGACGATCGTCTCAAGGTATCCATCGAGATCGATCTCCGATTCGAGCACGACAACGAAGAAACAGTCACCAGCCGACAGGTCGTCAGCGGCACCCTTCTGCGACCACGCTCGCGTCATCAAACCGGCGCGTAGGGACAACGCTTGCGTTGTCCGACCGGCGCGCGGCACCGGATACTTCTCGCGCTGCGCGCGAGTCTGACAGGGACCAACGACGACCGGCCGACAGCGCTTTCCCGTCGGCCGCACAAACGTGTAGCGACAAGGCTTGCTTTGTCAGACCGGCGCGTAGCGCCGGATAGTCCTCGCGCTGCGCGCGAGTCTGACAGGGCAAGCCCTGTCGCTACATGATTT
>CP070706.1:819171-821721 GCA_020350085.1 Acidobacteriota bacterium | reverse complement strand
GTACGGGCCACAGGGCTCGAAGAGCCCGGCCAGTGGGCAGATGCGGCGTTTCGGCCGAAGGGATCATGAATAATCCGGGTGAGATCTCCTGGCCATCAGCAACCGGGATTGGGACCCATGTTGTCGCCGAACGACGAGTTGCCCGGCCCATACAGGCAGACATCGGGCGGGACGCAGGCTGGCGGGTTGGAAGAGCACGGGCCGCAGATGGCCCCGTTCGCGCGCGTGGTGTTCCGGCCGAACGTGTTGTCCGCACCGGGGATGCAGAGCCCCGACTGCCCATTGAAGTTGAACACGTTCTGATCGATGTGGTGTCGGAAGCCGTCCGTGATGAACCCGTTGGCGCCGTTCTGGCTCGAGACGTTGTTGAGCACCAGGCAATCTTCTGTCGCTTGCAGCAGTGCGATTCCTTCCGCCTGCGATCGGTAAACGACGTTGTCGTACAGCTTGCAGACCCGACTCTCATCGAGAACGATGCCGAACGCTGCCGCCGCTTGGACCGTGTTATCGGCGACCAGGCAGCCGTAGCAGACGTTGGCGCGGATGCCGTCACCGATCGTCGTTTGTTCGACGCGATTGTTGAAAACGCCACACTCAAGCCGTTGAGAAGGACGATGCCCTCCCCGCACTCCCTGATGATGCAATCCTCGATGACGCCTTCTGCGGCGGGTCCCCCGGTGGCGATGTTGTCGATGAAGATGCCGACGCTTCCCGTCGCGTACACGATGTTGCGCCGCAGCGCGAACGTCGCGACATCGAGCAGCTCGACGCCGCGCGCTTCCTGCACCTGGAACTTCAAGTCCTCGACGACGACCTTGCGGCAGTCCTGGGCGCGGATGCCCGACCGAGCACCTCCGGTCAGCGTGCCGTTTCGGACGGTGAGGCTATCGACGCCGCCGGCATTGATGATATCCGCATCGCTGCCGTAGATCGTGAAGCCGTTCAGATCGATATCCACGGCCGCCGTCCCCGGCAGGATATCGATCGCGGGGGCTCCGGCTGCGGCCGTGACGTCGCGCGTCAGGATGTAGTGGCCTTCCTGACCCGGCCCGATCGCTCGCGGCTGCCAGATCGGCGTGCGCCCCTCGCCTGCGTAGACAGCGACGCAGCAAAACAGCAGCATGAGATTGACCAACGTCCCTACGATTCTCTTCATCGGTCCTCTCCCCTTCCCGCATGCGAGTGAGAACCGTCTGGACGCTGCACGGCCCGCCCCGCCGCGTGGGTTGCAGGTTGAGCTGCAGAGCCTTCGCCCAGTCGACTCAGGGTCGATCGTGTGGAGAATTGTCCGTCGGTTGCGAGTGTGCTCCTATGACAACCGTCATGTTCTCGATTGACACGGATCAAGCGAGACGCCGCTGAAGCCGGAGTCTCTAACCAGTAACGACGAGGGGTATGACGTGGCTCTCGAGCTCGATGATCTACCGCTCGGACAACCACTCTTTCTCGCGAAGATACGTCTCGAAGCCTGTCAAGAACGGGTACTCTGCGCGGAGCTCGTCGACATCGACGTCGTAGCCGACCTCGTCGAACCAGCGGTACATGGCGGTCAGCTCGTCGCCGGCTTGCTCGGGAAACGTGTCCCAGGCGATCTGCTCGTAGCTGATCGAACGATCGAGAACGCGGCTGAAAATCTGCACCACGTCTCGCACCGAGCCCGCGTCGCCTGCTATGTCGAGTTCCTTGCCGATCCAGGTTCCGGGATCTTCGAAAGCTTCGGCAACAAACCGGCCGATGTCGTCGACGGCGATCTGCGGAAACCTCGTCTCGGGCCGCAGCGGCATGGCCAGCTTGCCACCGAGAATCTGCTCGCGCTGCCACTCCCAGTTCTCCATGAACGAGACCGGTCTCAGAATCGTGTAAGGCAGCCCGATCGAACGGATGTGCTGCTCGACCTGCCACTTGCTCTCGAAGTGCGGAATGCCGGTGCCGCGATCGGCACTGGCAACCGAGGTGTAGACGAAATGCTCGATGCCCGCCGCCTTCGCCTCATCGGCCAGCGCCTTGCCTTGGCGAACCTCACCGTCGTAGCCGTGCTCCCAGAAGTCCTGGACCGAGAACACCCCGTACACGCCCTCGAGGGCCCGCGCGAGCGAGGCGCGGTCGTCGAAGTCACCCTTGACGATCTGCGCACCCGCCGCCGCCAGCCGCTGCGCCCGCTCGGAGTCCGGTCGTCGCGTCAGCGCGCGGACCGTGACATCGCGCGCGAGAAGATGCCTCGCCACCGCGCCTCCCTGCCGGCCGGTCGCGCCCGTGACGAGGACCACGCGATCGTGAAGGGGCGCGTTCGTCCCGGCCTCTTGCCGAGAGGAGGGCGCACAGCTGATCGACAACAGCAGCGTCGCGACGATGAGACGGATCGGTGCGTTCGTCATCTCCTGCCTTCCTCTGTCGGGGGCGAGGGCACGCGACGGCTGACGTGCTGGCTGTCCGGATCGTAGAACCTCAGCGGCGAGCAGGCCCACTCGCCAGCGTAGGCCACGCCCACTCGCGCAGCGGCAGCGATCCGCGTCGGCGCGCGCCCCCGTCGGATCCACAGCTGTTCGCTCG
>CP070706.1:816210-819071 GCA_020350085.1 Acidobacteriota bacterium | reverse complement strand
CCGCTAGCGACGCTTTCGGTGCGTATCATCACGATCTGCGAGACGGCGAGTCGGCCGGGATCGGGCAGGAATCGGAATTCGGCGATGGTGCTCTGGCATTTTGGAAGGGCCGCTTCTTCGTCTCGATCATCGCGTTCGAGGACAGCCCACAGGTCACCGAGATGGTTTTCGAGCTGGGTCGCCGCATCTCGCAATCGATCCGTGAGGCCGGCGAGCCGCCCGAGCTGGTCCAGTGGCTTCCCGAGCAAGACATGCTCGGCGAGCAGCTGCGCTACTTTCACAACCACTCATCGCTGGAGCGTTACCACTCCTGCGGTGTGGACAATCCGTTGCGCCTCGATCAGCAAACCGAGGGCGTCATCTGCCGCTACCGGCCAGCTCGGGCGGCCTCGGCCAAGCCGTATGCGCTGCTGCTCGTGCGCTATCCGTCGGCGAGCCGCGCGCGCGAAGCGCTCGACGAGCTGCGGCGCGTCTTGCTGGGTGGAGTGGACCCTGAAGGGATGGCGCGGATGAAAGACGAGAGCTGGGCTGCGGCCCGCGTCATCGACGATGTGATCGTGGCTGTTTTCGACGCGGCTTCTGCAGACGAAGCCCGGCAGGCGATCGAGCGGGTGGCGCGACGCAGTTCGACGGGAGCAGACTGAAAGCCGCGCCTTCGAACGGGCGAGACGGAGCGCTAAAATGGGCCGACGCACGAAAAAGCTGACCCGCCGAGACTTTCTGCTCGGCGCCACCGGAGTGGCGGCTCTCGGCGCGATCGGTGCCGCCGCGGGCGAGCGGGAGACGTCGGAGAAAGCGGCCGCCACCGTCCGGCCGAAACGGGCCCGAGTGATCCTCGTGCGCGACGAGAAGGTGCTCGACGAAGACGGTCGGCTCGATGCTGGCCGTCTCGAGCAGATGCTCGATCAGGCGGTGAGCACGCTGCTCGACGAGCAAGAGACGAGCGTCGCGTGGAGGCGGCTCGTCGCACCTTCCGACACCGTCGGCATCAAGTCGAACGAATGGAGCTATCTGCCGACCCCGCGCGAGCTCGAACGCGCGATTCGACAGCGCCTGATCAATGCCGGCGTCGCGGAAGACCGCATCGCGATCTCCGACCGCGGCGTGCTCCGCCATCCCGTCTTCGAGAAGGCGACCGCGCTGATCAACGTGCGCCCGATGCGGACCCACCACTGGGCAGGGGTCGGCAGCCTGATCAAGAACTACATCATGTTCACCGAGCAGCCATCGGCCTGGCACGGCGACAGCTGCGCCAACTTGGCCGGCTTGTGGGAGCTGCCGCAGGTCAAGGGCAAGACGCGGCTCAACATTCTCGTCATGCTCACGCCGCAGTTTCACAGCAAAGGCCCGCACGGGTTCTCGAGAAAGTACGTCTGGTCGTACAAGGGGCTGCTCGTCGGGTTGGATCCGACCTCCGTCGATGCCACGGGGCTGAGAATCATCATGGCCAAGCGCCGGGAGTTCTTCGGTGCGGATCAGCCGCTGTACGTGTCACCGAAGCATATCGAGGTGGCCGAGAAGAAGTTCGGCCTCGGTGTGGCGGACCCCTCGCGCATCGACCTCGTCAGGTTGGGATGGAGCGAGCAGGCGCTGATCTGACCCGTCGGTCGGCTTGGCCTAGAACGTGCGCACGCGGTAGTAGTAATCGACGCCATCGTAGAGCACGCCCTCGTGCGTCCACTCGGTCGCCAGGGTCCCGCCCGGCGGCGTGAGTTCCTCGGCTCCCGTCGAGCAGTCACTGACCGTGCACGCTTCCACGACGTAGGGAGGCACGCCGCCGTCCCACGTCAGCAGCACGCTGGCCGTCGCCGGCAGCTTGGAGGCGTCGAGAAACGTCGACGACAGCAGGGCCATCGCCGCCACCGTCGTGCGCACCGCCTCGGTCGTCTGCGCGAGATCCAGCGTCGAGATGGTGTCGCTCGTACGGTGGTAGTGCGGGGTGCTCTCGCCGGATCCGCCGGGATCGAGGTGCGCTTCGTAGCAATCCATCAGCACGATCGCGTCGTAGCCCTGCTCCCAGTACGAGACCTGATCGTCGTAGCACACTCCCGTGTCTGGCCAGTTGTGCACCGGAATCGACGCGTACGTCAACGCGGCGTTCTCGGCCACGTCGGCCAGCCAGCTGCTCGCTTCGTTCTTGCCGATGTCGAGCTCTCTGTCGGAGCTTTCCGGCCAGTAGCCGATCATGTCCAGGTTGACCATGCCGAGAATGTTCTTGCCTGCGCCGGCCGCTTCGGCCGCGTTGTGCTTGCTGCCGAGGCGTCCCTGCTCCTCGCCGCCGAAGCAGATGAACTCGATCGTGCTCTCCGAGCGATACTGCGAAAGAATCCGCGCCGCCTCGAGCACGCCCGCGACGCCACTCGCGTTGTCATCGGCTCCCGGGGCGTACGTCAGCGGTGACTCCGAAGTCGAGTCGTAGTGCGCACCGACGATCAGAACGTCGTCCGGATAGAGCGAACCCTCGAGTCGTCCGACGACGTTGCGCAGCGTCTTGCCGGCGAACTGGAACTCCTCGTACGACACCTCGAGGCCGTAGTCCACCATCGTCGTGAAGATCCAGTCGGCGGCGTCATCGCACTGGCTCGTCAGCGAGTACCGCGTGCCGAAATCTTGAAGCGTCTGAATCGTGCTCGTGACTTCAGCCTGGCTGACCTCCCCCGCCACCTGTGAGACGTAGGGCACCTGAGCCGAGACGAACGGCACTGGCAGCAGAAAGGCGGCGACGACCCCCGCCGAGCGCCAACAACCGAGCCTGCCACATGATCTCATTCTCGCCATCTCCCGCGGCTGTGTTGGTGAAGTGTACTGCGACCGGGTCGTTTTGAGAACGGGTCGGCGGCGGGGCGAGATTGATTCCGCGG
>CP070706.1:811774-816110 GCA_020350085.1 Acidobacteriota bacterium | reverse complement strand
TGACAGTTTCGACGATCGCGGGATCGAGGTTGAGATCTCGATCACCCACGAGCACCGTTGTCGTCGTGTCGCACGTCAACGTCGGCTCGGCGAACGTGATCTTGAATGGTTCAGCGAGCGTGGCCAGCGTCGCTACCGTGGCCTTGATGGTGCTGTAGAAAAAGGATCGCTGGCCACAGTTGGCGATCGTGTCGTTACGGCTGTGGTAGTAGGGATAATGTCCGCCGCGGCCGCAGTAGCCTTCGTTGTCGGTGATTCCGCACAATGCCTTGTAGCCGCGTCTCCAGAACGAGTAGTGGTCGGATGCCGTCAAACTCGGGCAGAGGAACGCGTTCACGGCGAGCCCCGTGTCGTAGTCGGCGGCGCACTGCGTGAACAGCAGCGCCAGATCCTCTGAGGCGTCGTTGTAGTTGAGGTCCAGATTCTCGGGATTCGGCAGACCGTCGCCCTCCCAGCCGTTCATGTCGAAGTTGAGCACGCCACGGATGTCCTCGCCCCGCGCCTTGGCATCGGCAGCGTAGGCGTCACTCCCGTGAAGTCCAAGCTCCTCCCCCGTGCACGCGATGTACTTGACGGTGCTGCGGAACGCGAAGCAGCTCATCGCCCGCGCGGCCTCGAGCACCGTTACGGTGCCCGAGGCGTTATCATCGGCGCCGGGGGCGAGACCGGACCAGGGCATGTCATCGAGATGGCCGATGACGATGTAGACCTGCTCGGGTGTGATCGCGCCAAGGCGCGTTCCGATGACATTCGGCGCGTGCAACGAACTGTAGGACTGCAGCTGAGCCGGAACGCCGACAGCCTCCAGCTCATCGTGACTGTAATGAGCCGCGTCGCGACAACCTTGGCTGATTGTGAATCGCGTTCCGGTTGGCAGGTTACTCGTGAGATCGCCCCAGTACCGATCGATCTCCGCAGGACGAACCGCAGCGACCATCTGTTGGATCAAGGGATCTGGTCCGGTCTCATCCGTTCCCGCTCCTGGCGCGCGGGGTAGGGGAGTGGAGACCGGCAACGCCAACGGCTCGTGCGGCAATCGCGTCCAGAACACGAGGGCGCCACGAATCGCCTCCGGAATCTGGCCGCGCGGGCCACGGATTAGGCGCCAGTTCTCCTCTCGAAAGAGTTCGTCGCCAGCGGCGGCGAGCTGTCCAAGGTCCGTATCCGGCCTCGTACCGACGGCGAAGTAGTCCCACGCCCAAGCACTCCGGTCCAGTACGCGCGCCGCGAAGCCTCGCTCGCGCAGCCAACTCAGATGGCTCTCGTCACCTTCGATGAAGAGGCTAAAGGAGCTCTCATGGATCACGGGAAGCCCGGCGCTGAGCATTGTGTACAGATCGTCGCGGGCTTTTCGCTCGGCGACGATCAGCACTGACGACCCCATGCTCGGAGTCTCGGCCGCGACCAGTGCGGGCGAGACGGCGAGCAAGAACGCGCTGAGGGCGACGTAGACTCTCATGACCGCTTGACCTCCCGCATTGCGAATTCGCATGTGCGGTGAGTATAACCGATTTGTAAGCATCTCTTGAAGGCGAAGACGGAGAATCCTGGCGTCCAAACGAAAAATGACTCGGGCGGAGATTTTCGTGGTCTGCCGAGCGGTTTCGGGGCATTCTCTCTCCGACAGCTCAGTCTCTGCACGAGCCCTCGTGGCCGTCAGAAACGCCGGAGAGCTTGTATGACGGGACGAGAGTCTGTGCAGAGCTACTCGGTTGCCGAAGAGATCGTGCACGTACTCACGCACGGTCTCTGCGCTTTGCTCAGCATCGCGGGGCTCGTGGCCTTGGTTTCTGTGGCCATCACCACTCGCAGCGTGTTATGCATCGTCGGCGCGACGATCTTCGGCACGACTCTCGTCACCATGTACTCGCTATCCGCTCTTTATCACAGCGTGTCGAGCGTACGATCCAAACGGCTGCTGCGACTGCTCGATCACGCATCGATCTACCTGCTGATCGCCGGAACGTACACGCCGTTCACGTTGATCAGCCTCAGAGGCGCCTGGGGCTGGACGCTGCTCGCCGCCATCTGGGGCCTCGCCGCGCTCGGCGTGCTGTTCAAGCTCAGGGCGCTGGGACGATACCCGCGCTTTTCGGTCGTCTTCTACATCGCTATGGGATGGCTCGGCCTCTTGGCGATCAAGCCGCTGATCAACTCGCTAGCGACCGGCGGTTTCGTGCTTCTGATTCTCGGCGGCATCACGTACTCTGCCGGTGTCGGTTTTTACGCGTCAAACCGGCCGTATCATCACGCGATCTGGCACCTGTTCGTGTTGACGGGCAGCGCGCTACACTTTTTTGCCGTCCTGCTCTACGTTCTGCCGCAAGCCGCGTGAGCGCGCTCGTTTGAGCTAGAAACGTTCTCGTCGGGACGCGTAGTAGCCGCGGGTCGTGTGGTAGAGCGCTCGATCGAAAAAGACGGAGATCCGCACGCTCAGCTCCAGAACCCCGTATGCCTCGAGCGGTCCGTGTCGAGGGCCCATCGAACGCGCATGTTCCCACACGTGCTTTTTCAGCAGAGTCTGCGCACTGACGATCTCGGACAGCTCGAAGCCCTGCGCCTGACGCTCCCTTCCAATGCTGTGATAGAAAGCCCGGATCTCTTCGGCGGCCTCGTCTCCCTTGAGCCAGCGGCCGAGCTGTGAGACGACTGCCGCGGCGCGCTGCGCGAGCTGATCGGCCGGGAGCGCCCGATACGCCGGGGTCGTGGGGTTGGAAAGAACGTCGCTTAGCCAGGTCTGCGCCACTCGCTTGGCACCTCGTGTGATCAGCCTCAGGACGTTGTCCGAAAGCAGCGTCTTACCGACCCCGGTCTCGAGACCAATGAAAGAGTCCTCGATGGCCCAGCTCTCAAAGTGCAGATCCGCACACGTGCGAAGCGCCTTCTGGTTAGAGGCAAACGGCAGAGGCGGCAGATCATCCAGCGCGAAGTAGCGGACATCTACGGCGTCGTCACCGGGGCTCTCGACACCGTGGAGCTTTTCCATTTCGAACGTGACAATCAACAGGTCGCCGTAGATCTCGCTCTCGAACGAGTCGGTGTCGATCAGCCAGTGCACCCGGGCATCGATCCCGGTCTCCTCTTTCAATTCGCGCAGGGCGGCCTCGGCAATCGTCTCGCCAGTCTCCGCGAATCCCATCGGCAGGCACCATTCACCTCGATAAGGGCCGCGTTTGCGCTTGACCAGCAGCACTTCACGCTGTTCATTGAGGACGATCGAAGCCGCAACTGGCAACGGATTGTCATAGAAAATGATGTCGCATCTGGTGCAGACGATGCGTTCACGATCGTCGATCGTGCGCAGCGCCACCGACTGACCGCACTGAGAGCAGAACAGCCGCTTCATCGGCATCGTGCCCCCGAACATCGAAAGCCGGCATCGCTCTTGTCCAGGATGATTGTTCCTTCGCGAGCGAGCAAAGCACGAGCTTTCTCGATGACAGCGTCTGCGGCCGCATCACTTTCTTGCTGGCAAGCAGGGACGAGCAGGGGCAACTTGAAGCGGACGAACGCCAGCCAGTCTGCTTCTCCTTCGGGACTGCCGTCGAATAGCAGCGTATTGTGGTAGTCGATCCGAACGGTCTGTTCGAAATGTTCGCGAAGCTGGTCACCGGCATTCTCAGCGGAGAAACCGAGGGCGAGCAGAGTCAGATCTGTGGCTGCCGGAGAAAGACCGAGACTGTCGAGCATATCCAGGCAGGATCGCGTCGAGTGCGCCGATGCGAAGAACAGGCCGCTCGGCGCCAAAACGCGTGCTATCTCGGGCAAGAGACGCCTGAAGTAGTAGAGCGAGTAAGAGGCGACGACGAGATCGAAGAAGCGATCGGGCCAATCCAATGACTGCTCGAGTGCGGCACAGATGAATCGCCCTCGTCTTCCTGCCGACCGAACAGCGTCGAGATAAGGCTTCTCGTTGGCTGGAAAGACGTCAACACCCGTCATCTCGGCATCGTGCGCGACGCGCTTCGCGATGAACTCCGTCATGAAGCCAAAGCCGCAACCTAGATCGAGAACCCTCTTCACGGACGATAACTCGACATCACCCAGGAATACATCACGGACATCGGCGCTGTTCGTCGAGTGGCGGCGGATGAGTTGCGCGATCGCGGAGTGCCACGCTGGATCGGAGAAGCACGATCTCGCTGCGTTGAGCATTTCTCGCATTATCGACAACCACGTATCTGCCTTCAACGATCCCGACGAAACTAGACTGTCGCGCGCGTTAAAGACCGCACTCCGACGGGCACGACGCCGGAGGCGCCATCAACGAGCTCGCCCGGAGCAAGGTGGTCGCCGTTCGACCCCACGTATGCGTAGCTAAGTACCTCCGACAGTT
>CP070706.1:799073-811674 GCA_020350085.1 Acidobacteriota bacterium | reverse complement strand
CTGGTGCGACCGCGCGCGCGACCGATGACGCGGCCCTCGAATCGCACCCCGTCACGCTGATGGATCTTGCCTTCGTCGTCGATGAAGCCCCACTCCTCGCCGGGAACGGGGACAGCGGAGGGTGCCGGGGGCTTCTCTTCGGATACAGCCCCGGCGGCCTGCGCCGAACCGTCGTCTGCAGAGCCCACGGGTGCGGCACCGGCGGTCGCTTCTTCTGGCTCCACGGGCGGTTCAGAGGTCTCGGCCGCAGAAGGCTCTCGCGGCGGCGGTCCTTCCGGTCTGGAAACGTCGTCGTCCGAGTCGTCCGCAGCGTCCGCTTTCGAGCGTTCGGCCGGCGGCTCGCCAGCCGGCTCGCTTTCGCTCGGGGCTGCCTCGCTCTCCGGTGTGCTCGGGCTCTCATCGGGGCCCGGATTGTCGGCGGGCGCAGGCGGCTCGGCGGGAAGGGCTTCGTCCGAGGTCGTGCTGCGCTGCTTGTCGTCGATCATGCGTCGATCCTGCTGAGCCACCTCTCGTGGCACAAGGGTGACCCAGAGCTGTGGGGAGTATGAGTATCAAATTATTGTCGGAGAGGCCGCTTCGCGTCACCCGCGGGGTGGGCCGCAGCCCGGGGACCGCCCTCCGGGGGGACCGACATTCGAAGTCAGCCGTGGATGGCCGGCCTGCCAGACTTCCGCCTTTTTATCGTATTTCGCGGTGCCCAAACCGGTTCTGAACGGGCGGCCGAGGCCGCTTCCCGACTGACACGGCCCCGGGCACGGCGGCATACTGCGACCCTCGCAGACGGAGTCTCAGGGAGCGGATCAATGCCTTACGCGCCGATCGAAAACTACGGCCTCGTCGGCGACATGCATACGGTCGCACTCGTCGGCATGCACGGATCGATCGACTGGTTCTGCTACCCGCACTTCGACTCACCGAGCGTGTTCGCGGCGCTGCTGGACTCCCAGAAGGGAGGCCACTTCCGCATCGTGCCAGCCAACGACAAGCCACGGCACAAGCAGTTCTACTGGCCGGACACGAACGTCCTCGTCACCAGATTCCTCGCACCCGACGGGGTGGGAGAGCTGACGGACTTCATGCCTGTGGGACGTGGCGCGCCCCGCGGTGGACGAAGACAGCTAGTCCGTCGCGTGAGTGCCGTCAGAGGCTCGCTGCGTTTCCGGATGGAGTGCTGCCCCGCGTTCAACTACGCGCGTGACAGGCACGAAACGCACATCACTTCGCAAGGAGCTTGTTTCCATTCCGCCGCGCTCGGCCTGGGTCTTTCGACGAAGGTACCTCTAGAGCGGTTCGAAAGAGGTGTCAGTTCCGATTTCACGCTCGAGGAGGGTCAAAGCGAGACGTTCGTGCTCGAAGAGCTCGGTTCTTCCGGGGAGTGTCATACCGCCGTATCGGAGGACGAGATCGAGCAGCGGTTCGAGCTGACCGTGGAGTGGTGGCGTCGTTGGCTTTCCCAAAGTGCCTATCGCGGGCGATGGCGGGAAATGGTCCGTCGCTCGGCGCTCGTGCTCAAGCTGCTGACCTTCGAGCCGACGGGCGCGATCGTCGCCGCGCCGACCTGCAGTCTTCCCGAGGGCATCGGTGGCGAGCGGAACTGGGACTACCGCTACACCTGGATTCGCGATGCCGCGTTCACACTGTACGGACTGCTTCGCATCGGCTTCATCGAGGAGGCCGAAGCGTTCATGAGCTGGATCGACGCGCGCTGTCACGAGCTCGAGCCGGACGGCTCGCTGCAGATCATGTACGGCATCGATGGGCGACACGAGCTGACCGAAGAGACACTGGACCACTTCGAGGGTTACCAGGGATCGCGACCGGTCAGAATTGGCAACGGCGCTTACAACCAGCTCCAGCTCGACATTTACGGCGAGCTGATGGATTCGGTCTATCTCTACAACAAGTACGGAAGCCCGATCTCGTTCGATCTTTGGGTTCACCTTCGCAGACTGCTCGATTGGGTCGCGCACCACTGGCAGCAGCCGGACGAAGGAATCTGGGAAGTCCGCGGAGGGCGGCAGCAGTTCGTCTACTCCAAGCTGATGTGCTGGGTTGCTCTGGATCGAGGTCTGCGGCTCGCCGATCGGCGTTCGTTTCCGGCCGAAAGGAATCGATGGCTGCAAACGCGCGACACGATCTACGAGCAGATCATGCGCGAGGGCTGGAATCCCCGGCGCAGGGCGTTCACGCAGTACTATGGTGCGGATTCGCTAGATGCCGCCAACCTGATGATGCCGCTTGTGTTCTTCCTCTCGCCGACGGACGGCCGGATGCTGAAGACGCTCGACGCGACCTTGCAGCCGCCACCACGGGGAGGCCTGGTTTCGAACAGCCTCGTTTACCGCTACAACGTCTCGGAGTCTCCCGACGGGCTGGCTGGAGACGAAGGTACGTTCAACATCTGCACATTCTGGCTCGTCGAGGCGTTGACGCGCGCCGGACGTGTGGATCCGAAGCGTTTGAATCAGGCGCGACTGATCTTCGAGCAGATGCTCGGCTATGCGAATCACTTGGGACTGTACGCCGAGCAGACCGGTTGCTGCGGCGAGGCGCTCGGCAACAACCCGCAAGCCTTCACGCATCTCGCTTTGATCAGCGCCGCGTTCAATCTCGATCGCGCGCTCGGCACGAGTTGATGCCTTCGATCGTCTCGGTGGGTTTCGTGCGCGTGAGAAGAAGCCGGTGACACCTCTCTGCATTGCTAACAATCGCCGTTTAGCCAGTTTGCCTAGACTCCAACCCCTCAAAAAACCTGTATAACAACGAGTGACCCCCCGCCCTGAGCTTGCGAGGGCTGGTCCGGAACCGCCTCTCGAAGTTCCGCGCGAGTGCGCGCCGCACGGTAGCGCGGCGGGCGACGGGGGCGCGGCCACAGACACGCCACCGGCCGCCCAATGTGCGCGCCGGCACAGGGATGCGCTCGGCTCCAAGCGCCTGCGACCGCAGAGCCCCGTCGCGCGAGTCCGCGCAGGTTCTTCCGAGAGACTGCGAGGAGGCACGTGCGATGAGGAAGGCTCTGCTCCGTCTCTGCGCCACCGTTTGCGCAGCAGTATGTGTCGTGGCAGGCAGTTTTGGTGATGGATTCGCCGGAGCATCCGTCACGACCGACGTGATTTCCGACGACGGCGAGCGGACGGTCGTCAAGTTCACATTTCATGGTTACGAGACGGAGACCGTCTCGATCGGAGGTGAACTCTACGAACGGGTCATGATGCCCGGAGAGCCGATATCTCGCGAAAAGGGCGCACCCGCGCTTCCCTACGCCGCTCGAAGCATCATCGTTCCGGACGATGCCGAGATGTCGCTGAACGTTCTTTCGTCCAGCTACGAAGAAACGCTGATCTCGGTCGCGCCGTCCAAAGGCCCATTGAGCCGGCGAGTGGATCCGGCGACGGTCCCGTACGAATTCGGGGCTGTCTATCACGTAGACGCGTTCCTGCCCGGTCGACTCGCCAGTCTCTCGAGCCCCTACATCATGAGAGACCATCGAGGAGCGGTCATCACGGTCTACCCCTTCCAGTACAACCCCGTGAGCAAGGTGCTGCGGGTGTTTCGCGAGATCGTCGTGGAAGTGGTCTCGATCGGCCCCGGGAAGATCAATGTCTTCCATCGCAGCGATGCCGAAACGGGGGAGGTGCGCTCGTTCCAGGAGATCTACGAGGCTCACTTCTTGAATTACGCTCCACCCTCCAGCAGTGAGGACTACGATCCTATCGATGAGGAAGGGGAGATGCTGATCATCTGCCACGACCCGTGGCTCGGTGAGATGTCCGAATTCGTCTCACACAAGCAGTCGATCGGGATTACCACAGAATTGGTCGGCGTGGGCACGATCGGCAACGATGCCAGCTCGATCAAGAGCTACATCCAGAACGCCTACGACACGCGTGATCTGGCGTTCGTGCTGCTCGTCGGTGATGCAGCCCAGGTGGCCACGCCGCAGGCCCACGGCGGCGCTGCCGATCCGATCTACTCCAAGCTCGCTGGCAACGACGACTACCCTGAGATTCTCGTGGGCCGCTTTTCGGCGCAGACAGTCGAACAGCTGCAAACACAAGTCGATCGCACGATCGATTACGAGGATTCGCAGGCGACGCAGACCGACTGGTTCAAACGCGGCACGGGAATCGCCTCGAGTGAGGGTGCCGGGCAGGGTGACGAAGGTCAGTCTGACAAGCAGCACATGTCCGAGATTCGCAGCTGGCTGTTGGCGGATGACTACACCCTCGTCGACGAGATCTACGATCCGGGTGCCAGGGACAGTCACGTCGCCGACGCCGTCAACGCCGGCCGCGGGATCGTGAACTACTGCGGTCACGGATCGCAGACAGGCTGGGGCACGAGCGGCTTCAACAATGCGGATGTGAACGCCCTCGTCAACGACGACGAGCTGCCGTTCATCTTCTCGGTCGCCTGCAACAACGGCGAGTTCGACACCACCAATGCGTGCTTTGCCGAAGCCTGGCTGCGGGCCACCAACGACACCACCGGAGCGCCGACGGGTGCGATCGCGATGTACGGCTCGTCGATCCTGCAAAGCTGGGCGCCGCCGATGGAGGCCCAGGACGAATTCAACCTGCTGCTGACCAATACGGCGCGGCCGTATCACAGCATCGGCGCGCTGTACTTCGCCGGCTCGTCGTCGATGATGGATGCCTACAGTGCCAGCGGGGTCGAGATGTTCGACACCTGGATCGTGTTCGGCGATCCGTCGCTGCGGGTCGTCGGAACGGTGGGGCCGCGGACGGGACTCGAGGTCCAGCCCAGCACGGGACTGGTCTCGGAGGGGCCGGCCGGTGGGCCGCTCGCACCGTTGAGTATCGACTACACGCTGCTGAACCACGACGAGACGCCCCTCGAGTACGAGGTGTTGGCCGACGAGCCCTGGATCAGCATCTCGTCCTCCCGCGGGACGATCGAGGCCGGCGGCAGCGTACCGGTGACGGTCCAGCTCAATGACGGCGCGCGCAATCTCGACAACGGGCAGCATCGAGGCGAGGTCTCCTTCGTGAACCTGACGAATCACGACGGCGACACGACACGTTCGGTGACGGTCAACATCGGTCAGCGACTGGCGATGTATCGAATGGCGCTCGAGGAGGACCCCGGCTGGAGCCTGGAGGGGGAGTGGGAGTTCGGCAGGCCGACCGGCGAGGGCGGCGGAGCGATTCTCAACCCGGACCCCGACGGCGGCTGCACGGGAGACAACGTTTACGGCACGAATCTGCTCGGCAACATCACGCCGATGCTCGGAGGGCCGTACTATCTGACAGCAGGGCCGTTCGATCTCCAAAACGTCAGTGGAGTACAGCTCGAGTTCGAGCGCTGGCTCAATCTGGCCGGTCCGCCCTACGGTTCGGCGAGTGTCGAGGTGTCGAACAACGGTTCGATCTGGTACTCAACGTGGATCATGAGCGAGACGACGACTGATGGCGCCTGGTCGCGGCAGAGCTTCGACGTATCCAACTCAGCGGACAATCGCGACACGTTCTACGTGCGTTGGGGCTACGGCGTGACGCATCAGCTGCCACTGATGGGCAGCGGATGGAACATTGACGACATCGAGCTGAACGGTCTGAGCGAGACGACGGCACGGGTCGAGCTGCTCGTCGAGCGCGATCGGTTGAATTGGTCGGACCTTCACGGAGCGACGAGCTACGACGTGGTTCGCGGCGATCTCGTGACGCTGCTCTCGACGGGCGGTAACTTTGCCGAGGCAACGGACACCTGCCTGGCAGACGATCACGCGGGCACGACGCTCGATCACGCCGATGCTCCGGCGCCCGGGGAGGGATTCTGGATGCTCGTCCGTGGCGTGGCGCTTTCCGGGCCGATGACCTATCAGTCGCTGTCACTTTCGCAGCAAGGAGTTCGCGACGAGGAGATCGAAGCGGCCACGGGCAGCTGCCCCTGAGCGGCGCGCCCCCAGTCAGAGCTCGACGCAGAGGGCTTCCCGAACGACTCGGGCTACGCGCCCGTGTCGAGGAACTCGACCACTGCGGCGATGAACTTCTCTGGCTCCTCGACGGGTGCGAAGTGACCGCTCTGCTCGAAGACGACGAACTGTGAGTCGGCGAGCCCGTCGCTCAGCTCAGCGACCTTCTCCGGGGGCAGCAGGTCGTGTCGGCCGGCGATGACCAGGCTGCGGACGGGAATCTCGGCGAGACGATCCCTGAAGTCGTAGATCGGCATCTCCGCATCGCTGTATTGCGAGTGCGCGAGGCTGAAGCCTGCCTCCTTAAACAGCAGTTCGACACGCGCGCGCGCAGCTTGCTCGTCGGCGAACAGCTGCGGAAAGAACTTCTCGAGCAGAAACTGCTTCATCTGCTCGTTCGACTCTTCGGCCGTCATTTCGGAGCGTGACAGAAACTGCTCGAACTCGGCCCAGCTGGCGAACATCTCCTGGTGATCGGCTTGCAGCGCGGCGGCATCGTCCTCCGTAAAGCTCGGTGCCGCATGCAGGAAGATCGCCGAGGAGAGTGCCTCCGGATACTCGAGCGCGAGAAGGATCAGATTCGTGGCACCGTTCGACCAGCCGATCGCATGCACGCGGTCGAGTCCGAGGTGCCGGCGAAGCGCATCGAAGTCCTCCCGCACGGCTTCGAGGCCCATGTCGGCAGCTTCGCGAATCGGTCCCGATCGGCCCATTCCGCGCGGGTCGAAGTAGACGATCGTCACGTGCTCTTCGAGCGGGCGATACACCGCCCGCAAGCCTTCGAGCGTCAAGCCCCACGAGTTGGGGACCGTCATCAGCACGGGCCCTGTGCCGTGCACCTCGTAATGAATCGCGATGCCGTCGAGAACGACGTCGAACGAGCCGTTCTCGAGCAGAGGGGCTTCTGCGAGCTCACCCGGGGTCTCGGGGGATCTCGGCGCGCACGCACTCGCGAGAATCAGAATGGCTGCCACAGCCAGGCTGAGCTGCTTGTTCATGGGGCGCTCCTTTGAGCGCGCACTGCTGCGCGCTCCGGCAAGATGTCACACCGCCGGCGGGATCCCAGGAGAACGAGATGCTAACCCGAGACGCATCACGCGGCCGAGTCGGGCGTCCGAGCGCGCGTGAGGGACGCGGCGAGCAGGCGGGCCACAACGCTTCTTCTGCGCCTGCGCGGCTGGCGAAACAAGCTCCGGCACGGTCACTCGGGGGACGCGCTGATTAACGAGTCCGGGAAGAGACGGGACGACGGCATCGCGCCGCGGTGCGTTGTTCCAGGCCACGAGTCCGGGGGGGCGGAAGAGGTCGGCATGCGTGTTCGGCAGCAGAGAAGAAGTCTTCTAGACGTTTCGTATTTGTTGTTTTTTGTTCCCATCGTTACACAAGTCCCTGTCGCCTGGGCTCAACCGGAGCATTGCCCGTCCTCCGGGGCCGACCTCGTATTGGCGCCCGGTGACGCGCTGAACTTGGTGGACCGCGAGATTCTTTTGCGGGCAGGGAGGATCTACGAGCCTTCTCAGCGCCATGATCGCAAGATCGAACGCTACGACCTCGAGGTGCAGCTCGTCTTTCACGATGCAGCGTCGGCGAGCGCGGGTGAGAACCTTCCCGCGGCGCACGATTTCTTCTACAACCTCAGTTTTCGAGGATGTTCTGATCCAGATCGGCCAGTCCGACTCGATCCGAGTTGTGGGTGGGCGATGACCTCAGACTCCGCCTGAAGCTTGTCCTCTACAACCGGCTTACTGATGTCTTGTGATCAGATAAAGCCACTGAACGCGGTAGCATTCTAGGTCCGGGTGCGGGAGGGAGTGCATCGAAGAGGTGGATCATGACGCTCCGCACCATCGCCGGTGCCGCGTCCGCCGCGATCTCGCTGTCCCTGCTCGCCGCTTCCGCCGCGGAGCTCGTGCCAGACGTCAAAGTCACTGATGACGAGATCGTCGTGCGGCTGTCGTTCCCCGCGCCCGAGTTCGAGCGCATAGCCGAAGGGACCGTGCCGGTCGTGGGGCAGCTACCGTCGCTTGCCGAAACGCCGGGACATCCGATCTTGCCGGTGGCCAGCTACACGCTCGCGCTGCCACCGGGCAGGAGTCCCGAGGCCGTACGGCTCGCCGGCTCACCGACAGTTCTCGATCGGACGATTCGGGTCGCCTGGGGGCGCGAGCCGCGGCCTGTGGGACAGCCTCCGCTTCCGGCTTCGGGCCCGGACCCGGCCGTTTACGGCTCCGGCGATCCATACCCGCGCCAACCGGCGAGGATCAGCGGCTCGGGATCGTTTCGCGGCTACAAGCTGGCGACGATCACGGTCCATCCGTTGCAGGTGCGTCCGCTCTCCGGCGAGCTGTGGGCTTGGGGGCATCTCGAGGCGCGCATTCGATTGGTGCCGGCGGCCGATGCGCCGCTTGCGGCGCCTCGGGGACTGCAGAACGACATCGACGAGCTGGCGCGCGTGGTGTTGAACCCCGAGACGGCGTTCAGCCACGGCCGGCCAGAGGCCGGCCGAACGGCCGATGTCCCGTATCTGATCGTGACGGCCGAGAGGCTGCGCGCACCGTTCGAGAGGCTGCTCGCGCACCGCGGTGCGCACGGATTGAACGGCGAGCTGGTCACGATCGAGGCGATTGACGAAGGCTACGCGGGGCGGGACCGGGCGGAGAAGCTGCGAAACGCGATAGCCGAGCGCTATGAGCAGCACGGAACGAGTTTCGCCCTGCTTGGTGGCGACGACGTCGATGACGAGGGCCAGGCGCTGATCCCGATCCGACACTGCCCCGGAGCAGACAACACGCCCTCCGATTACTACTTCGGCGCTCTCGATGGCGACTGGGACGGCGACGGCGACGGCACGTTCTGCGAGCCGGAAGAGGTCGACTACTATGCCGAGGTGCATATCGGTCGTGCGACGGTGGACACGGCCGAAGAGGCCGATCGCTGGATCGATAAGCTGATCGCCTACGAGTCGGGCCTGTCGGAGCAGCGCCGCTGCGACATCGTCCTGATGGGAGAGACGCTCGACGATTCGACCTGGGGTGACGATGCAATGGAAGAGACCGCCGCGCTGATCGACGAGAACGAGTACGACGTCGAGCGGCTCTTCGCGCGACCGGAGACGTTTCAGTACGCGAACGTGATGGCGAGTCTTCACCGAGGACCTCACTTGACGAATCATCTAGGCCATGCCGGCGCCAACTATGTGATGGGAATCGGTATCTCCGACGTCGAGGCGCTGGCCAACGAGACACCGTTCTTCTCCTACAGCCAGGGATGCTACGCTGGGGCGTTCGATCAGGGCGTGAGCGGCAATGAGGAGGCGATTTCCGAGCATTTCCTGAGCGCAGAGCACGCCGCGTTCGGGGTCGTGATGAACGGACGATACGGCTGGTACTGTGTCGGGTGGCCGTACTGCCTGAGCCAGCGCTACGCGCACGAGTTTTTCGACGCCATCTTCACGGAAGGACTCGGCACGCTCGGGGAGGCGAATGACGATTCCCGTGAGGACAACGCCGGCTCCGCGCAGACTGACGGTACCTCCCGTTACTGCTTTCTCGAGACGAATCTCCACGGGGACCCGGCGACTCCGATTCAGGCCCGGCGAACGGCTCTGCGCTATGCGACGCATCGTGTCATCGACGGCGATCCCGCCTACGCGAACGCGAACGGCATTGCCGATCCCGGCGAGACCGTGAAGCTGGCGATCTCGCTGATAAACGAAGGTAGCGAGCCGGCCCAGGGGATCGATGCGCGGCTCTCGAGCAGCACTCCCGGCGTGAGCGTTCACGACCATTGGGCTCGCTGGGACGACATCCCGGCGGGCGAGGCGGCCGAGAACGTGTCCGAAGCGTTCACGGTGACGCTCGATATCGGCTGCGGCGAACGGCCGGCGTTCCGACTCGAAGTGCGGCACGACGACGCTTTGGTGGATGTGAGCGTGTTCGAGCTCGTCGCCGGTCTCGAGACCGAGATCGGCGTCTTCGAGGACGATTTCGAAAGCGACCGCGGCTGGGCCGTCGGCGGCAGCCCTACAGGAGGAGCATTCGTCAGACAGGACCCCCACGGAGTGACGGACGGCTGGGTCGGTCCGGTCCAGCCTGAAGAAGATGTGACCGATCAAGATGCCGCGCTGTGCTGGGTGACGGGGAATCCCTCCGTGGGTGGCGGCTTCGATCCGCGCGCTGGCGATCTCGACAACGGGACGACCTACATCGTCTCGCCGGTTTTCGATGGCACCGGTGAAGGCCGGCTACAGGCACGATTTTGGCGATGGTTTCATCGAACAGCGGTGGCATACTTGAACGAAGGTTCGTACCGCGCCCGCGTCAGCAACGACGGCGGTCAGAGCTGGATCGACCTCTAGCGACTCGACGCGAATGTCTCGCGCTGGGTACAGCGGGCCGTCGATCTGGCGTCTCACGTCGCGCCGACGAGCAACATGAAACTCCGCTTCGAAGCCACGGACAGCGTGCGGATGACACCGGACGACCCTCTCGTCGAACTACTCGTCGACGAGGTGTCCGTCTTTCGGCGCAAAGTCGATTGCAGCAGCTTTGCTCCTGCCGACGGCGCGCCGCCGAACGAGATCGGAGACAACCTCACCTTGGAGCGGTCCGGGCGCGATCTCGTCCTGACCTGGCCCGCACCCCCTATTGATGCCGAGCACGACGCTGCGCGCTTCTATCCGGTCTTCCGCACCCCGAGCCCGCAACAGCCGTTCGAACAGATCGGAGAGCCGACCCGAACGAGCTGGCGCGACCTCGACGCCGCTGATCCGAGTTACGGAACCTACTGCTACCTGGTCTCGGCGAAGAACGCTGCTGGCAGCTCCGGGGAGGAGCCGCCGCCATAATCGGATGGGACCGCGCGGCTTCTAACACGGTGCGGGAGTGAATCCCTATGGGCGAACAGTAGGCTGGCGGGAAGCTTGGTGAGTGGCTCGATGACGCGCGAAGACTGGGACCGCCGGTACGCGACGAGTGAGTTTGTCTGGACGGCTGAGCCGAACCGCTTCCTCGTCGAGAAGGCTGCGGATCTGGTCGCAGGCCGCGCGCTCGACGTGGCCACCGGAGAAGGTCGCAACGCGGTGTGGCTCGCCGAGCGGGGCTGGAAGGTCACGGCCGTCGATTACTCGGGAGTGGGACTCGACAAGGCGCGCCGGTTGGCGCAAGTGCGGGGGGTGAGCGTCGAGTGGGTTCTGGCTGACGTCACGCGAGATAGCTTCGAGCAGCCGGGCTACGAGCTGGTCATCATCTTCTATCTGCACTTGCCGTGGCGCGAGATGACGGGCGTGATCCGCCGCGCCGCCCGGGCCACGGTGCCGGGCGGGCAGTTGCTGCTCGTGGGACACGACAGGTCCAACCTCGACCACGGCCACGGCGGGCCCAAGAGTCCGGAAGTGCTCTACGTAGCGAGTCAAGTGACCGATGTCCTCGGTGAGCTCGAAGATCTGCGCATCATCGAGGCAGGACGCCGAGAGCGTTCCGTCGATACCGGGGAAGGCGAGGCGATCGCGATCGACTGTCTGGTCCACGCTCAGCGCGTCGCCGAGCGTACGATCAGCCCTCGGCCAACCTAGCGAGCGCGGCTCCCACCGTGTCGGTGTGTTCGATGTGGTCGAGCAGCATCGCGATGCTGAGCAGCCGCTCGGCGGGGTCGGGAACCGCCGACAGGATCAGCCTGCCGCCAGCCCGCGAAGCGGACCACATCATCGCCACCAGGATGCCGATTCCGGAGCTGTCGATCCGACGAACGTGGGCCAGGTCGATCACGACCTTGCGTGTACCCTTGGCGATCCGGCCCCGGACTTCCTCCTGCAGTCCGTATGCTTCCGCCGATCCGTGCAGGTCGCCTGACAGAGCATAAACCAGCGCTCCCTCATCGCGGTTCTCGACGCTTATCTCGAGCTTCCGACGAGTCATGCCGAAGTCCCTCTTTCATTTCAGCATACCAGTCGCCGCGTCTCGGAAGAAGCGCCCTCTGAGGACGATCACGAGCGAGGCGCCCCGGCGACACGACCGATGGGGGTGGTCCGGCTGTTGCCCTCGTTGGCGATCTTTTCAGGCCAGCTCGGGATCGGTAAGATCCTCGAGCTGTTCGTGGGTCGTGACACGGATCGCGTGAGCGCCACAGAGTTCGGCGCAGTGAGAGAAATCGGGATTGACGAGCGAGGTCTCCCAGAGATGCCACCGCCCTGCACACCGTTCCTTGCAGATCTTTCCCGGCTCGCCGTTGTTGAGCAGCAGATGCGCGATATTCATTTCGTACTTGACCGCCGTCGTCAGCTCGGCCATGTATTGGCCGAAGCCGCCGTTACCGGAGACGGAGATCACTTGCGACCGACGAAGCGTGAATCCTCCTCCTGAGTCGCGGCCCACGCACCGAGCGCGGAGGGCAGCGCAAAGCCGATCGAGCCGAGATACCCGGACATCAAGAATGGACTGGCCGACACACTCGAAGTAGCGACCGAAGGAGTACATGTTGTTGCCCACGTTGACGCACGAGATCGCATTTTCGGGCGCCGCGCGCGTCAGCGCTGCGAAGACGGCAAGGTCTGGGCCTCAACGGGGAAGATCAAGGGCGAGAGGCCACGGTCCAGCAGCGCTCTTGCACGCGAGGTTCATCAGTTCTGAGGTGAGCCCTCAACGGTGCGTGCTCGATCCGATCGAGCGG
>CP070706.1:796026-798973 GCA_020350085.1 Acidobacteriota bacterium | reverse complement strand
GGGAACGTGCGCGAGCTCAGGAACATGATCGAACGGATCCTCATCCTCGAACGGGGCGATACCATCCTCCTGGAACACCTGCCGCCGGAGATACGATTTCCGGCCCGCTCCATGATGCAACAGCAATACAGGCTGCCGGCGACGGGCATCCGCTTGGAGGACGTGGAGAAGGACTTCGTGCGCCAGGCGCTGGAGATCTCAGGGGGAAATCAGACCCGGGCGGCGCAACTGCTCGGCATCAGCCGCGACGCGCTGCGTAACAGGATGCATAAGTTCAGCCTCGCTGGATGAGTAATTTCCCGCACGTGGTGAGCGGTTTCCCGCAGGGAGCTCCGATCCGGCGGTTCTCCATCCCATTAACCGTATGAAATTGCAATAGAAAAACAGCTCTTCCAGGGCACGAAGTTTGCACAGTCGCGATGGGTAGACACGCACCCAGAGCGACGTTCGATGCTTTCCAA
The DNA here is from genome assembly GCA_020350085.1 of Acidobacteriota bacterium. Lineage (GTDB taxonomy): Bacteria > Acidobacteriota > Polarisedimenticolia > J045 > J045. Next base: position 798,512 of record CP070706.1, on the reverse strand, counting down.
TATCAGCCAACTGGCAGGAGAGTTTCTAGTGGCGACCCTGCTCATGCTCGGCCGCTCCGGGGCGGTCGGCCAGGTCGAGCCGATGCGGGGGCAGGCATCGAAGCCCGAGGTCCACTCAGGGCTGTCCGGACCGGAAGTGGCGTCCACCGAGCGCGCGCTGGAGGCGCCCGCTGGAGACCCGGCGAACGGCAAGGTTCTCTACGAGACGTACTGCTCCGGGTGCCACGGCACGAGTGGCAAGGGGGATGGCCCTGCAGCGGCTATCCTCGCACCGCGACCTCGCGACCATACGAACAGGGCATTCATGGCCACGCTGTCAGACGGGTATCTCGCCGCCGTCATCAAGAGAGGCGGGGCCGCTCTGGGCAGATCGCCGGCGATGCCCCCGGCGAAGACCCTGAGCGACGGGGACATCAACGACTTGATCGCACGCATTCGCAGCCTCGCGGAGTGAGCGCGCGGGTTCGATCATGCATCGACACGAGACACAGAACACGCCACGACTCGCCAACATGTCCTTCCGTTTCGGCATGGCAGTGGCGATCGTATCTTGCGCGGCAATTCCCGCGCGCGCCCAGCGGTGTACGTGGGGTGGGACGCCGTCGATCGATCCGCCTACGACGGTCACACTCCGGTCGCAGCGAATGCTCTACCGTGCCCCCGGCCGAATCGCCGTCGATGTGGCCGGAAACGTCTATGCGACCGAGCCGGCACTCGGCCGCATCGTGGTCACGAACCGGTTCGGTGGTGTGATCGACGTCAGGGATGGCTTTCAGACTCCATCGTCGATTGCAATCGATCACAGCGGCCACATCTACGTTGGCGAGCGTCACACGGGTGCCGTCTCGGTCTTCGACGCCGCGTGGAACCTCCGCCGTCGGCTGGGCCAGGGGACGGGCGAATTCGTCATGCCGAACGACATCGCCATCGACCCGGACGCCCTCCTCGGTCAAATCTATGTCGCCGACAGTGAAGCGCACGTCGTGCGGGTATATGCACCGACCGGCGAGCCCCAGTTCGCATTCGGGGGCCCGGGGTCGGACCCGGGTTCGTTCGATTTTCCGGCCGCGATTCACGTGAGCACTGCCGGCGAGATCTTCGTCGCCGACCAGAACAACGATCGCGTTCAGGTGTTCGACCGGGCCGGCGGATTCCTCCGCTGCTTCGGCCGACGATCGAGCTTCAGCTTTTCGCGGAAGTTCGGCAGTCTTCTTGGCCTCGCTGGCGACGCGCTCGGACGCGTCTACGTTGCCGATGCCTTCCGGGGTCACGTTCAGGTGTTCGACGCGCAGGGCGTCGCCCTGGGGCCCATCGGCGAGTTCGGCGATGGGCCGGGACAGCTCCGCACGCCGGTCGGGTTGGCGATCGATCCGTTCAGTCGCCTGCTCGTCGCGTCGGTCAATACGGGCCGGGTCGCCCGCTTCGGCCTGGATGCGTTTTCCGACCCCGCATGCGGAAGCGACGCCGACTGTCCCTCGAATGACGGAGACCCGTGCACGATCGAAACCTGCGTCGACGGCCTGTGCCAGGGAGCCAGTGTGGAAAGTGCGGCATGCGGCTCGTGCGACGACTGCTTCGACACCGATCGAGACGGGCTCGTGGACAGCGACGATACCGACTGTTCGACGCTGAGGCTGGAAGCGCCGTACGGCCTGCTCGCGACGGCGGCGCCACCCGCGCCAGGGCTCGTCCTCGATAGACAAAGTTACGTGGTGGCCTTGCCGGGCAATGGGAAATGCCCCCCAGGTGTTTCGTATCCGAGTGGGCCGAGCCGGGCGCAGGTGTGTTCCTCGTCGGTCGTACTGGGCAACGATGTCAGGATCGACGGCGACCAGGCCGATCCCGTGCTCTGTCAGACGGCGCGCCAGCACCTCCCTGCACTCGCGGCATACGTTGCCGGCCTGACCGTGACGAACGAGACGGTCGACGACATGGTCGTGGACCGAAGCGCGGCGCAGAGTCCGTGTGTGCAGGATTCCACGAGTATGTGCCCGACGGTCACCTTCACGCTCGGCAGCGGCCTGCAGGTGCTCGCCGTCGAGTCGGTCGTCATCGAGCGCGGGGCGCAGGTCGTCCTCGCGGGTCAACCAGATACGGTGCTCGTCGTGCGCGTCCTCGGTGGCATCGAAGTGGGGGCGAGGGCAGCCATCGTGGTGACGGGCGGCCTCACGGCGAACCGAGTCCTGTGGCAGCTGGAGGGGCCTGGGAGCGACGTCGTGCTGGGCGATTCGGCGTGGATCTCCGGAACGGTCCTCGCGGCCGGACGCGGGATTCAGGTGGAGCGGCGCGCCGAGGTGCGGGGGGCGCTGTTGGGAAAGCGTGTGACTCTCGGTCCGAAAAGCGGCGTCAAGCACGCCCCATTCGTGGGGCTGTTGGTGCCATAGAGATGTTCGATGATGTCTTCGTGTAAGAGAGAGCAGAGCAGGAGGCCGAGGCGGCTGGCGCTGGCACTGGTGGCCGCGCTGACGCTGACGCTGACGCTGTCG
>CP070706.1:791771-795926 GCA_020350085.1 Acidobacteriota bacterium | reverse complement strand
TAGAACGCCTCGCGCCCGCCCGCAGCGAGCTGTTCGAGACTGCGAGCCAGTGCTGGGTTGGCAAAGACCTCTCCTTCGCGGGGGGCGCGTCCGCCAGGCAAAAACACGTCGGCGAACCCCGGCTTGTCGCCGAACACTCTCGCCGCGCGCGCCCAAGCCGCGGCGATCACTTGCGGCACAGGAGCGCCCTCGCGTGCGAGCCGGATCGCCGGCGCGAGCAGCTGACTCATCGGCCGCTTGCCGAGCCGCTCGTGCAGGGTGAACCAGCCGTCGACGGCGCCTGGCACGGTCCAGGCGTACGGGCTGTAGAGTGGGATCGTGCCGTCCTCGGTCGGCACGACCTTCTCGATCGACAGCTCGCGCGGCGCGCGACCCGAGGCGTTCAGACCGAACAGCCGCTGCTGCTCCGCATCCGATACGATGGCGAACAGATCCCCGCCGGGTCCGCAGGCGACCGGCTCGACGACCGCGAGCGCGGCGTTGACCGCGATCGCCGCGTCGATCGCATTGCCTCCCGCCTTCAGCACGTCGAGGCCCGCCTGCACGGCCAGCGGGTGCGCGGCGGCGACCATCCCTCCGCGAGCGTAGCTCACCGAGCGCGTGGCAAACATTTGTCCTTCCGTACGGTCGGCCGCTCGCGCCGTGTGCCCTCCCACCATGAGCACGGCCGACACGAGCAGCGCAAGCGAACCGAGCGAGCAAGGCCGTTCCGCAAGCGTGATTCTCACGAGAAGTCCTCCGCGAGGCTCCGCATGCCGACGCTGTCTCGGGCAGTTCGCGCCCGGACAACTCATGCGGAACATCGGGCCGATGCGTAGCGAAAGTACTTCGAGGACGGCGTGACACCGACGCGATCGCGCAGCCAGCGCGACGTATCGACGACGCGCTCGATCTCGATGCCGGCATCGAAGCCGGATCCCGTCAGCAGGTTGACCAGGTCTTCCGTGCCGATGTTGCCCGCCGCTCCCGGCGCATACGGACAGCCGCCGAGTCCCGCCACGGAGCTGTCGATGATCCTCACGCCGCACTCGAGCGCAGCGTAAGCGTTGACCAGACCGAGGCCACGCGTGTCGTGAAGGTGCATCGCGATGCGACGCGCACCGAATCGCTCGATCAGTCGCCGGCACAGCGCCGCGACCTGTCTCGGAGTGGCCACGCCGATGGTGTCGCCGAACGAGATCTCCGCGGCGTCGAGGGCGCGGAGCCGATCGGCGATCTCGATCACTTGTTCGGGGGCGATCGCTCCTTCGAACGGACAGCCGAACGCCGTCGAGATGTAGCCGCGCCATGTGTGTCCGCGATCGACCGCCGAGCGGGCCACCCGGGCGATCTGTTCCAGGCTTTGCTCGCGCGAGCGGTTGAGGTTGTTGCGATTGTGCGTCTCGCTCGCCGACAACACGACACCGATGTGGTCGATACCGGCACGCACCGCCCTTTCGTATCCTTTGTAGTTGGGAACCAGGGCCCAGTAGCGCACGCCCGGCCGGCGCGGGATGCGCCGTGCGAGCTGCTCGGTGTCGGCCATCTGCGGAACCCACTTCGGATGCACGAAGCTGCCGATCTCGATGTCGTGAAGACCGGCTGCCACGAGCCGCTCGACGAGCTCGAGCTTGTGCTCGACGGGCACCAGCACACGCTCGTTCTGCAGCCCGTCTCGGGGGCCGACCTCGAACACTCTGGCTGGCTGAAGGCGTGCCGCGTCAGCGGGCATGAAAGCCTCTGTCGATACCGAGCCGCCAGACTATCGGCCCCGCGAGAAAGGTGTCAATCCTTTTCCCGGTCAGTGTTCGTCGTTGTCCGCGCCGTCGTTCGCGCCGTCGTTCGCGCTGCCGCCTGCTTCCGGCCTGAGACGCATCGCGAACGCGCCGGCGACCGCGTAAAGCGCAGCACCGCCCCAGTACGGCCAGCCCGGCCCGATCCCCCCGTAGGCCAGCTGGCCACCGAGGGGGCCGAACACGCGGGCCAAGCTCGACAGCGCTTGATAGATCCCCATCACGCCACCAACGTCTTCGCGACGCGCTCGCCTCGATGCTGTTGCCGCGAGCGCGGGCGTGAGGACTCCCTGCCCCAGGGCGAGCAGGGCGAGCACGCCCATCATCGGCGCGATCGACGGCGCGAAGGGCAACGCCAGCAGGGCCAGCGCACACAGCACGCTCCCGGTGCGGATCAGCGCGGGCTCGCCGAGACGGCTGACCAGCTGGCCGATCAGAACGCCTTGAATCACCGCGGCGAGAACACCCGCATACACGAATAGGCCGTAGATCCAGGTCCGCGGCAGCGCCAGGCGCTGATCGAGATACAGCGCGAACGTGGCCTCGAACGCGGAAAACGCCAGCACGGCGGCGAACACGATCGCGAAGCAGTGTGCGAGCCCTGGAGTTCGCCACGCCGAGCGCAGTCGCTCGGGCCGCAGCGGGTGGCGCTTGGGCTCGCGGTGCACGGCCGGATCCCGCGTTTCGGGCAGGCGCAGCAGAACCATCAGCAGAGCGAGCGCCGAGCCGAGCGCCGCCCCCACTCCGGGGAGCCACATTCTGTCGAAGCTGGCGAGGATGGCACCGATGGCCGGCCCGGCGATGAAGCCGATCCCGAACGCTGCCCCCACCAGACCCATTCCTTTGGCCCGCTCGCGGGCTCCGGTGATGTCGGCGATGACGGCCTGGGCCGTGGCGATGTTGCCGCCCGAAAGGCCGTCGATGATGCGCGAGACGATCAGCCACCGCATCGAGCCAGCGAACGCCAGGATCAGATAACCGATGATTGATCCGCACAACGACGCGAGCAGCACGGGGCGCCGGCCGAAGCGATCCGACAGGCGACCCAAGATCGGCGCCGCGATGAACTGCATCGCCGAGTAGGCCGCCATGAAGATGCCGAAAACGAGAGGTGAAGGATCATACAGCTTGGCGTAGAGCGGCAGAATCGGAATCACCATCCCGAAACCGACCAGATCGATCGCGACGATCAGGAACACCGTACCGACCGTCGCCTTGTGCTGGCGCAGACTGCGGCTCTCGCTCACTTTCACCTATCGCCGATGCTCGACCGCTCAGCCGGCCAGCACGCGAACTTCCAGGCGACGCCGGTGAGGCGATCGCCTGTGCTCGAACAGGTAGAGCCCCTGCCAGGTGCCGAGTTGAAGTGAGCGCTCGGCAACGGGAATCACCTCCGAAGAGTGTGTCAGCGCGGAGCGGATGTGGGCCGGCATATCGTCGGAGCCCTCGCTGCCGTGGCGGTAGTGGTGGCCTTCCGGCACGAGGCGGGCGAAGAACTCGAGCAGATCTTCCTGCACGGACGGGTCCGCCGCTTCTTGGATCAGCAGGCTCGCGCTGGTGTGGCGCACGAACACGATCGCCAATCCATCGACGATCTGCGACTCGCGCACGACGAGCTCGAGCTCTCGCGTCACGTCGTAAAGCCCGATGCCTCGTGTTCGTACTTCAAGGCTCGCCTTGTGCATCAGTGCTTTTCCTCGAGCACGGCTTGCAGGGGCTTCACACGCTGGTGGCGGCCGCCCGCCCCGCCGGGTCGGCGTCAGGGCGAGTCGTCACCGTCTGTCGCTGCTTCCGTCGTGTGCTCGTCGTTCCGTTTTGTCTGCTCGTCGAGGCGGCGGTGCTTGTCGAACAGCCCCGGCGGAGCGTCCGGAGGCCCACCTGGCGGGATGCCCGCGACCTTGGCGACCCACTCGGTCTGGTGCAGCAGCGCCCGCACCACTCTCACGTCGTATTCGGTCAGCAACGTACGGCTGAGCAGCTGCCGCCAGCGCCGCAAAATGGCGTCGGGATTCTGCGCGTGAAGGTATCCGATCCGCAACCAGACCCGGCGCGCGTGCTGGTACATCGCCTCGGTCTCGGCTTGGGGCGCCGGGGCGAGCTGGATCGGTGGCGGCTGCAGCTCGAGGTCCTCGCGCGTCATCCGCGCCAGAACGTAGCCGACGACCGACACGGCGTGAGCGAGATTCAGAGAGGGCCCAGCGGGGTCCGACGGAATCCACAGTATCCGTTGACAACGATCGATCTCCTCCGTGGAGAGCCCGTGCGCTTCGCGCCCGAAAACGAGCGCCGTCTGCCAAGGCGCCTTCCACGGCGTCGTGTCGGCGAACAGCTGCTCGGGTCCGATGGCTGGACCGCGCTTCTTGCCGAGCCGGCGCGACGAAGC
>CP070706.1:784224-791671 GCA_020350085.1 Acidobacteriota bacterium | reverse complement strand
GATCGGGCACCAAGTTGGTACCCAGCCGCGGAAGCACGAGTATCGAGAGCACGAACAGCACTACGGTCGTCGCGACGACGAGCCACCGCAGGCGCAGAGCGGCCGTCAACGCACCTGGGTAGCCGGCCCCGAGCTGATCGAACAGCTTGGCCAGCGGCCAGGAGACGAAATGGAACGCCCACGACAAGAGCCACCAGATCGTCGTGATGAGCAGCAATCCGAGCAGCATCAACACACGTACCGGGAATGTCACGATCGTGAGCAGCTTGCTGAACAGATGTCTGCCATCGCCCACCGGCAACAACACGTTCCCCGCAAACTTGAAGCTCCACGGCGGAAGCTCGTCCGTCGACGTCACTCGGTCCCAGCGAAAGAGCGTTGGCGCGCCGCGGGTGCCAACTGTTTGCGTGTCGATTCCTGCCAGCGCCGGAATCAGGCTCAACGAGACGACCAGAGAAGCCAGCAGTGACAGACAGACCGTCACCGCAAGATCGTAGAACAACTGCCCCGCAATGCCCTGCACGAAGATGATCGGGAAGAAAACCGATACGGTCGTGAACGTGGCGGCAGTCACGGCACCGGCAACCTCGCCCGCTCCGAGCATCGCGGCCTCGCCACGAGAGTGGCCCGCTCGTCGCCTTCGATCGATCGCCTCGAGTACCACGATGGAGTTGTCCACGAGCATGCCGACACCGAGGGCCAGCCCGCCTAGGGACATGATGTTGAGCGTCACGCCGGCGCGAAAAATCGCCACGAACGTCGCGAGGACCGAAACCGGAATCGTCAGCGCGATGATCAGCGTCGAGGACAGATCGCGAAGGAAGAAATACAGCACGAGAATGGCGAGAATCCCGCCGATCAGCGCCGCCGACCAGACCTGACCCACTGCCTCGCCGATGTAGCGCGACTGATCGGTCAGCACGGTCAGTGACAGGTCGTCGTGGAGCTCGCTTTCCAACGAGCCGAGCTCGGCGCGGATGGCTTGCGCGACGGCGATCGTATTGGCCGAGCCCTCCCGGTGCAGCGCGATCTCGACGATCTCGCGACCGGCGCTACGAGTGATCTCGTCGCGGTCTCGGTGGCCGCGTCGCACCTCGGCGACATCTTCGACGCGAACCCGACCGTGCGGCGTCTCACGCACGACCGTCCGTCGAAGCTGCTCGAGATCGTCGAACTCGTGCAGCGTGCGGACGAGATAGACGGAGCCCCAGTCCTTGAGCGTCCCGCCGGGTCGGTTGATGTTCTCCGCCCGCAGCGCGCGTGCCAGATCAACGAGCGTCAGACCGAGAGCAGCCAGTCTGTCCTCGTTGGCTTCGACTTGGATCTCGGGGTCGAGACCGCCGCGCACCTTGGCCGCCGCCACACCGCGCACGGCTTCGAAGCGTGGCTTGATCCAGCGCTCGGCGAGCTGCCTGAGCTCATCGAGAGGCCGATCACCCGAGAACGCGAGCCGCACGATCGGATCGAGCGAAGGGTCGTAGCGCAGCACGCGCGGCGGCTCGACCTCGCGCGGCAGCTCGACCAATCCGAGCTTCTCCCGCACGTCGAGAGCAACGAAGTCCATCTGCTCGTCCCACTCGAACTCGAGGATGATCTCCGACAAGCCGGCACGCGAGACGGAGCGCATGTCCCTCAGGCCGGCAATGACGCCGACGCCTTCCTCGACCGGACGCGTGACGAACTGCTCGACCGACACCGGGGCTGCATCCGGGTAGACGGTCTGAATCGTCAGAGTGGGATAGGACAGATCGGGCAACAGCTCGACGGGGAGCTTCCGCGCGGTGATGAAGCCGAAGACCGCGACGGCGATCACGGCCATCGAGACGGTGATCGGACGTCGGACCGAGGTCTCAGACAGCGCCACCGTCTTCACCGTCGGCGGCTGCCTGGTCCTCTGGGCGCTCGACTTCGCCGCCTTCTGCGTCGATCACTCGAACCGGTGCTCCGTCGCTGAGGGCCGACGCACCGACGACGACGACCTGCTCGCCCTCCATCAGCGGCCTCAGCTGCGCGCTCGCCAGAGGCGTCTGCGTGCCGTCGCCGTCGCCGTCGCCGACATCAGGCAAAGCATCGACCAGCGTCTCCAGCACCTCGACGATGTCGCCCTCTTCGTAACCGAGGCGTACCTCGAGCATCTCGACCTCGTCGCCGCCCTCGGCGAGCCGAAACAGATGCCAGCGCCGGCCTTCGGCGACCAACGCGGAACGCGCGACTACGAGCGCGTCGTGATGCGTGTCGGTGATCATCCCGACGCGCACGAAGCTCCCGGGACGAAGCGGCCCGGCACCAGGCACCGCGACGGTGACCTTGACCGTTCCCGTTTGTGGATCGACGAGATGACCGATGCGTTCGATGCGCGCGTCGAGGTGGTCCTCGATCGTCTCGGCCGTGATTCGGACCCTCTGCCCCGGAGAGATTCGCTCGACGTGACGCTCCGGAACGGTGACGTCGGCATAAAGCGGCTGCAGATCGGCCAGGTCATACACGGCGGTGCCGTTGGAGACCGTGGCGCCGACGTCGAGATGACGCACCAGTATCCGTCCGCTGAACGGCGCGTCGATGACGGTTCGCTCTAGCTCCAGTTCGGCGAGCTGGGCCGACTGCTCGGCCTCCTCCGCAAGCCGCCTCTTGGCTTCGAACTCCTCATCGCTCATCAGGCCTTGCTGCTTGAGGCGCTGCGCGCGCTCGAACTCTCGCGCCGTCGTCTCGCGCGTCGTGCGCGCGATTTCGGCGTTGATCTGCTGCTCATCGTCCTCCAGTTCGGCCAACGGCTGGCCCGCCTGCACGAGATCGCCCTCCTCGACGAGCAGCTTTTCGATCACACCCTGCGTGCGCGCGATGACGGTGGCCCGCTTATCGGCCCGCAGCGTCGCGCTCGTCGCATAGATCGACGAAACGGCGCGGCGCTCTGCAGACGTGACTCGCACGGCGATAGCGTCCTTCGCCGGCTTGTTGGGCCGCGTCTGCTGCTCGGCCGTTGCGCCGGAGGGGGCGCCGTCCGCCGCGCCGTGACAACCGACGAGGACCACGCCGGCGGTCGTCGAGACGAGGAGAGCGACGAGGGCTGGAACGAACGGCGACGGACGAGCCAGAAGCATGGCGGGCGATCCTTATTTTTAGCGGCCGCCCCTCGGAGCGACCTCCTATTCTAGGTGGTGCCGATCGCGATCGCCCGGGAGGCCCGAGACGTCGCGCCGAGCGGTCCTCTCGTCAGGCTGGCCGGTCCGCCAACCGCTGCTTGACCTCTTCCCACAGTGCGCGAAAGGCTCGCCCCGCCTCCCCGTCTCGGCCGAACAGAGGTGCCAGCGAGCGGTAGGTCACAGTCTGCTCCACGGCGCTCGCGTACGGGATCCGCACAGACAGCGGCCGGTACGCGAGACCGTCCGGCGACTCACACGTCTGGCGATGGAGAGCCTTGCGGCGATCGACCATGGAATAAAACGGCAGCACCTCGAGCCCCTGCGGGCCCTTTCGCTCGAGAAATCCGGCGAGCTGTTCCAGTGTTCGTTGCGACAGCGGGGTCGGCATCGTCGGGACGAGCAACACGTCAGCAGCGGCGAACACCGCTTCGGAGGCGAGCGACATACTCGGCGGGCAGTCGAGAAAAACGTTGTCGTAGTCTGGCTCGAGCAGCTCGAGCATGCGGGTCACTCGTCGGCGCGGCCGCTTGCGGGCATCGAGAACGATGTCCAACCTGCGAAGCGAGAAATCTGCAGGGACCAGATCGAGCCCGTCGATGTCGGTGCCCCGGATCACGCCGCGCAGCCGCCGTCGCTTCGCCATCAAGCGCTTCGCACCGCCCTCGATGTCGGCTCGAACTCGGAAGCAGTACGTCGCTGCCCCTTGCGGATCGAGATCCCAGATCAGAGTGCGTGCCCCGTCCCGCGCCGACAAGTACGCCAGCGCGACGGCGGCCGCCGTCTTGCCGACGCCTCCTTTGAGATTGTAGAGCGCGAAAATGGTCATGACGTCGACCCGCCACCGGTTGTTTTTCTCGCGAAGAGTGTGAGGTACTTCCCGACGTTCTTTTTGTCACTGAAGCTCGCGAATCGCTCGTTGAATCTTCGCCGCTGCTCGAGCTGGCGTTCTCGCAGTTTGTCGATCAGCTGGCCCAGGGCGAGCAGCGTGCCGACCGGAGCCCCTCGCTCATCGGACATCTCTCGCGCGAAGCGGCGCAGTGCGTGCTGCTGCACTTCGTAGTCGTTGAACAGCCCGAGGTTGTCCTGAAAGCGCTTTAGCTCGCGGATCAACGGATTAATGGCTTCGACGCGGTACAGGCTGCGGAAGAACTCCATCAGATACCGGAGCTTCTTGCAGTCGATCCGCAAGCGGTGAAAAACGTTCGCTGGCGTGCCGTCATCGATCGCCCGGCCGCGCTTGACGGCCTTGCGAAAGCGACGTGTGATCCTCTCGGCAGCGATCTCGCCGATCGGACGCGTCGCATTCAACCCCGAGCCGTCGGCTGGCAGCTCGCCGTCGAGAAACGCTCTCCAGTCGGAAATGAGCTTGCCGTAGCGTGTCGTATCGAGAGCCTCGATGACGCTCCTCAGAGCTCTCTCCCGGCGCTGTCGCAGGAACCGCTCGAAAGGATCGAGTGCTTCGCGATCCTCTGGCAACAACGAAGATCGATAGCTTGGCAGCTCGAGCAGGTAGACATCGAGATCTCGCAACGGACCGGTGAAACGCGCGAGCCATGCCAGTCCGTCCTTGAAAGCGGTCGCCGGAACATCCGGAAAAACGCCCGGTACTTGAGTCAACGCGGAGCGAATGCGGCGTCCCGCGACGCGGAAATCGTGGAGAAACTCGACATCGAGATCTCGTCGGACACCGTCTTCGTTGGCCAACATGATGTCCAGCAACTCCCGATGCATTGCCTTCATGGCTTCGTCGCTGCTCTGATCGGGGCTGAGCTGAACGCGGAGCTTCGAGCTGTAACTGGCCGGCTGTTGCCCGATGGCCGCGAGCGCCCGGTCGAGCTCTGTTCCATCGACCGGCACGGCTCGCAGTCCCTCGCGCAGCAGTTCGGTCACGGCGCGCGCATCGTCGTCGAATCCTCGGACGGGCAGCACACAGACGGTGCGTGCAGGCTTTCCTCGGCGAGTACCGTCGGTGCTCGAGGCTCTCGTCGACGTTGACCGAACCCGCACGACCGTCTTCTGCCGGCTGTCCAACAGGTTCCACTGCGTTCCGCGACTCTCGACGGCGACCATCGGAAGCAGGCGTCGCACATCGATCAGCTTGGCGAGCGAGTGGCCAAACGATCCGTCCGGAAGATCGTTGGCGAATTCGGGAGCGCTTTTCGAAGCTAACCGATGTAGACGCTCGCCGTCGAACGACTCCCAAACGATGAGTTGGGCATCGTCGTTGATTTCGTGTGCCAGCGTGGCTCCCGCACGGTACACGCGCCAATCGAACGTGTCGTAATAGACTCGGGAACAGTGATACCTGCGAGACCGAACCGTCCCATGCGCCCCGAGCAACGTTGCGATCAGCGTGGCAGTCTGCTTGTCGGAGGCGTCACGTGTCGCCTCGAACGTCGTCGTCTTCGCGGTCATCGATCTTTGGCGCACAGCGGCGCTGAAGTCAGCGGCAGAAGTCTAGCATGGCGATGTGACGGCATCTGTGAGTGGCCAGCTCGATACGAAGTGGGCCGATCCGCGCGATCGCACCCCTTCAGCTACGAGTCGCACGCTTGAGTAGCTTTGGCGTGACGAGCCAGATCAGCTCTCCGGTTCCGAAGTCGATCTCGCTCCATTTCTCGACGCGGAAGTCGATGCGTGCGAGAGCGGCGGTCGGAAATCGTATTCTCGCTGCTCCGATCAACCGGCCCGTCAAGCCGGACCAGGTCGGCTCGTGGCCCGACAACAAGCACGAGCTGATCCGGGCGGGCTGGCTTCGAATGAGCTCCAACACGGTCTCCGGATCGGCTTCGTAAAGCTCCCGGCGACGCTCGATCGGCCAGCGCCAGCGTCCTGCATCGGCTGCCAGCTCGACGGTCGCTCGCGCCCGCACCGCCGAGGAAGTCAGGACGAGCTCGGGCGGCTCCTTGAGTGTGGAGACGAACTGACCGATGAGTCTCGCTGCCGCGCGGCCGCGATCGTTGAGCGGTCGCTCGTGATCCGCGCCGAAATCCGCTTCCCAGTCGGACTTGGCATGGCGCAGCAGCAGAATGTGCTTCATCTTGAACCTCCATGGGGCTGGCTCGAAGTCTGACCTCGGGGAAGAATGCTACATTGAAAAGTAGCTCTCGAGCGCGAGAACTCGAACAGGCCAAATCGGAGACGCATCGGATGTCCACGCCACGGCGAGCCGTCGGGGGCCCAGAGCCCCCGGCAGGGAGAAAAGAGAGTCTCGACAAGAAACGCTTCTTCATCAATCGTGAGCTGAGCTGGCTGCAGTTCAACGCTCGCGTGCTCGAAGAGGCGCTCGACGAGCGAAATCCCTTGCTCGAGCGAATCAAGTTTCTGGCGATCTTCTCGAGCAACCTCGACGAGTTCTTCATGACGCGCGTGTCCGGCCTCCGGCGACAACTGACGGCCGGCGTTCTCAAGGCGCCGCCGGATGGCATGACTCCGGCCGAGCAGCTCAAGGAGATCCGCGAGCGATTGCTGCCGCTGCTGGCGCTGCGAGAAACGTGCTGGAAAAGCGAGTTGCTTCCGCGTCTGCGTGAGAAGAAGGTCAACGTTCTTTCCTACGATGAGCTGAAGAACAAGCAGCGCAAGCTACTCAAGCGGCATTTTCAGAGCGACATCTTCCCGGCTTTGACGCCGCTGGCTTTCGACCCCGGCCATCCGTTCCCGCACATCTCGAATCTGAGCATCAACCTCGCCGTCGTCATCAACGATCCGGAAGCTGGCGAGCGCTTCGCGCGCGTGAAAGTCCCGCACATGTTTCCGCGCTTGTTGCGCGTGCCGAGCGAGGAAAGAGCCGACGGCTACGAGAGGCTGGGGCTGGGCGAGCTCGGCTCATCGAACTTCGTGTGGCTCGAAGAGGTCGTCGCTGCCAATCTCGATCTTCTGTTCCGCGGCGTCGACATCGTCGCGGCTCATCCGTTTCGGATCACTCGGGCCGCAGATCTCGAGATTGAAGAAGACGAGGCTGCTGATCTGCTGACTGCGATGCAGGAAGTCGTCGGCCAACGCCACTTCGGTTCCGTCGTGCGACTCGAAATCGATGACACCATGCCCGAGCGAATTCGCAACATTCTGATCATCCCGCGCAGCTGACGGCTGCGGGTCGTCGATCGGACAAAGTCGAGGTGAACGCTCACCACGTCCCCCCGGACCCGGCCGACGCGAATGCTCGCGGCGCAAAAACCCGTCTTGCCCGTCCATCGCCGGCCGAAGCTGTGATCGAGGTGGAGATCGATCGGATGGCGAGACAGGACCGCGTTTCCGTAGCGAAGCGGACCGAACGGCGGCCGGCGCACACTGACGTGCTCACTGTG
>CP070706.1:771582-784124 GCA_020350085.1 Acidobacteriota bacterium | reverse complement strand
TCAAGGCCTACGACCACAAGCTCCTCGACCAGTCGGCCACGGAGATCGTCGACACGGCGCGCCGCACGGGTGCGTACGTTGCCGGTCCGATCCCGCTGCCGACGATGCGCAGCGTCTACACGGTTCTGCGCTCTCCGCACGTGGACAAGAAGTCGCGTGAGCAGTTCGAGATTCGCACTCACAAGCGGCTTCTCGACATTCTCCAGCCGACACCCGAGACGGTCGATGCGTTGATGAAGCTCGATCTTCCTGCCGGCGTGGACGTCGAGATCAAGGCGTTCAGTTCTTAATGACGGTTCGTAGCTCGGAAGGCGGAGCGATGGTCAACGGCCTAATAGGCAAGAAAGTGGGCATGACGCAGCTGTTCGATGACAGCGGCCGGGTCGTCCCTGTGACGGTGATCGAGGCCGGCCCTTGCGTCATCGTGCAGCGGAAGACGGCCGAGCGGGATGGATACGAGGCGGCGCAGCTGGGGCTGGTCGAAAAGCGCCCCGCCCGCAAGGCGACCAAGCCGCGGACCGGGCACTGCGCGAAGGCGAACGTGCCGCCGGTGCGCGTGTTGCGCGAGTTTCGTCTTGCTGCCGACTCCGATCCCAAACCGGGCGAGACGATCACGTGCGAGATCTTCGCCGCCGGCCAGCGCGTGGATGTCGTCGGTACGAGCAAGGGACGCGGGTTTCAGGGTGTGATCAAGAGACATGGGTTCGGCGGCGGCCGCGCGAGTCACGGTTCGATGTTTCACCGCGCGCCGGGCTCGATCGGTCAGTCGGCGTTCCCTGCCCGCGTGTTTCCCGGCGCGCGCATGCCGGGTCAGATGGGCCATCGGCGCGTGACGGTCAAGGGGCTGGAGGTCGTCCAGGTTGACAAGGAACGCAATCTGCTGCTCGTGCGCGGAGCGGTTCCCGGTGCGCGGGGCAGCGTGCTGATGATCCGTCACCAGCACGGTACCGAGAAAGCGGAGTCGAGCAATGGCTGAGATCTCCGTGGTCAACATGAAACGCGAGCAGGTCGCCTCGATCGACCTGCCCGACGGTGCGTACGACTATCCGACCAAGCGCCATCTGCTCTACGAGGCGGTGCGTCACTACTTGGCTTGCGGGCGTCGCGGCACGCACAAGGCCAAGAATCGTGTCGACGTTCGCGGTGGAGGGCGTAAGCCGTGGCGGCAGAAGGGCACGGGGCGCTCTCGGCACGGGTCGATCCGCTCGCCTTTGTGGCGCAGTGGCGGGGTCGCGCACGGACCGCTCCCGCGCGATTACTCGTACCGCTTCCCGAAGCAGGCGCGCCGGCGAGCGCTGGCCTCGGCGTTGTCGGACAAGCGGCGCGAGGGCGCGCTGCTCGTCATTGACGAGCTGCAGCTCGATACGCCGAAGACGAAAGCACTGGCGGGGTTCGTTCGCGACGGGCTCGGGCTGAAGGGCAAGACGCTGCTCGTCTACGACGGTGAGAACGGCAACCTCGAGCTGGCCTCTCGCAACCATCCAGCTCTGGCAGCCGTGCGCGCGTTGCAGCTGCACGCCTTCCACGTGCTCGACTGCGAGACGCTCGTCATGAGCCGTGCTGCCGCCGAGCAGCTTGGTGAGGTGCTGAGCCGATGAGCGAGATGACGGCATGGGATGTCCTGCGCTTGCCGCGTCTTACGGAGAAGGCCACGCGCCTTCGCGAGGAGGCGCAACGCTGGAAGCACAGCGGCGAGACGTACGTGTTCGACGTCGATCCGCGCGCGAACAAGATCCAGATCCGCGAGGCGGTCGAGACCGTGTTCGAGGTGGAAGTGGCGCACGTGCGCACGATGAACCTCAGCGGTAAGAAGCGTCGCCAAGGCCGCTTCGAAGGCCGGCGTGCTCGGCGCAAGAAGGCGTACGTCACGCTCAAGCCAGGCAGCAAGACGATCGACTTCTTGGAAGGATGAGCACGCCGAAATCGAGCGTGCTAGCGAGGCAAACGAGATGCCGATCAAGAAGTTCAAGCCGACGTCGCCGGGTCGCCGACAGATGGAAGTTGTCCGGTCTGCGGAGATCTCGACGGACAGTCCGCACAAGCAGTTGCTGCGGCCCTGGAAGCGCAGCGGCGGGCGGGGTGCGAAGGGTCGCACCACGATCTGGCACCGCGGCGGCGGTCACAAGCGCCGTTACCGGTTGATCGACTTCAAACGAGACAAGATCGGTGTTCCGGGCCGCGTCGCCACGATCGAGTACGACCCGAATCGGTCGGCCAATATCGCGCTGATCAGTTATGCCGACGGCGAAAAGCGTTACATCTTGGCGCCGCACGGCCTGCAGCTGGGTCAGCAAGTGATCTCCTCGGACGAAGCGGACATCCTCGTCGGCAACTGCCTGCCGATCCAGAGCATTCCGCTCGGCACCATGGTGCACAACGTCGAGCTGCGGCCCGGCAAGGGCGGGCAGCTCGTCCGCAGCGCCGGCTCGTCGGCGCAGATTCTGGCCAAGGAAGGCAAGTACGCCCAGGTGCGGTTGCCGTCGGGAGAGGTTCGCAAGGTGCTCATCGTCTGTCGGGCGACGATCGGCCAGGTCGGCAACGTCGATCACGGCAACGTCAGCATCGGCAAGGCAGGGCGGGTGCGCTGGCGCGGCCGGCGGCCGGTGGTACGCGGTGTGGTGATGAACCCGGTCGATCATCCCCACGGGGGCGGCGAGGGAAAGAGCTCCGGCGGGCGTCATCCGGTCACCCCGTGGGGCGTCCCGACGAAAGGACATAAGACACGCAACAACCCGCGGACGAACAAGTTCATCGTTCGTCGCCGCGGACAAAAATGACCCTCGGGCGGGGCTTGCCCCACCCACGATGGAAGCGGTAAGGCGTCGGAGGAATGCATGGCGCGCTCGGTTTGGAAAGGCCCGTTCGTAGATAGCCACCTGGCCAAGAAGGTGGAGCTGCTCAACAAGAGCGGCGAGCAGAGGGTTATCCGCACGTGGTCGCGGCGATCGACGGTGACTCCCGACATGGTCGGTCACACGCTCGCCGTGCACAACGGGCGCAAGTTCATCCCCGTTTACGTCACGGAGAACATGGTGGGCCACAAGCTCGGCGAATTCGCGCTGACGCGGACCTTCAAGGGCCACGCTGGAAGCAGGGACAAGCGGGCGAGGCGTTGACGCCCCCGGTACGGGAACGAATCGGGAACGAGACGGGAACGAGAGAGGTCGAGAGAGAAATCATGATCTCGAAGGCGACATTGCGGTTCCTGAAGACGAGCCCTCAGAAGGCGCGCCTTGTCGTGGACCAGATCCGTGGGCGCAACGTCGAGGAGGCGCTCGCGATACTCAAGGCGTCTCGCCGGCGCGTGGCGCGGCACGTGGAGAAGGTGCTCCACTCGGCGATCGCCAACGCGCAGCAGCGCGAGGAGCGCGTCGACGTGGACCGGCTGTACGTCTCTCGCGCTTGGGTCGATCGTGGCCCGCGCGAGCGCCGCGGACGGGCCGGGCCGATGGGTCGCTTCATGCCGATGCTGAGACGCCGCAGCCACGTCACTCTGCAACTGGACACGCGAGGATAGCCAAACCTGTAGCGGCCGGGCTTGCCCGGCCGGACGACCCGAGCGCTGCACGGCACGAGCACACAGAAGTCCAAAGAGGACGCGAGATGGGCCAGAAAGTACATCCCTACGGTTTCCGGCTCGGTTATAACCGAACCTGGAAAAGCCGCTGGATCGAAAAGAAGCGTTACGGCGATTTCCTCCACGAGGATCTAGCGCTTCGCGACCGGCTCAAAAAGCGGCTCTATCACGCCGGAGTCTCCGGTGTGGAGTTGGAGCGTGCCGGCGAGCACAAGCTGAAGATCAGTCTCTACACCGCGCGGCCGGGGATCATCATCGGCCGCAAGGGTAGCGAGGTGGACAAGCTGCGGGAAGACCTCAAGAAGACGACCGGCCGCGACGTGTTCATCAACATCCTCGAGGTCGAAAAGCCGGAGCTCGATGCGCAGCTGGTTGCCGAGGGCATCGCCAGCCAGCTCGAGCGCCGGATCGCGTTTCGCCGCGCGATGCGCAAAGCGGTCGAGTCAGCTCAGCGATTCGGGGCCAAGGGAATCAAGGTCCGCTGCTCGGGACGGCTCGGTGGTCACGAGATCGCGCGCTCGGAGTGGTATCTCAACGGCCAGCTTCCGTTGCACACGTTGCGCGCCGACATCGACTACGGGCAGGCCGTGGCGCGCACGACCTACGGCGTGATCGGCGTCAAGTGTTGGATCTATCGCGGCGAGCAGACCGAAGTCATCGCCACGCGCGGCCGCCAGCGGTGACCCCCCGGAGATAGAGACCCATGTTGCAGCCATCAAAGGTCAAGCATCGCAAGGTTCAGCGCGGCCGCATGAGGGGTCTGGCGTATCGTGGCTCCTCGATCTCGTTCGGCGAGTACGGCCTCAAGTCGATGGCCTGCGGCTGGATCACGGCGCGGCAGATCGAAGCCGCCCGTATTGCCATGACGCGCTCCGTCAAGCGTGGCGGCAAGGTCTGGATCCGGATCTTCCCCGATAAGCCGGTGACGAAGAAGCCGGTCGAGGTGCGCATGGGCAAGGGCAAAGGTGCCCCTGATCACTGGGTTGCCCGCGTCAAGCCGGGCACGGTGATGTTCGAGCTGGCCGGCGTGCCCGAGGAGCTGGCGCAGCGAGCGATGCAGTTGGCTGCCGCCAAGCTGCCCGTCCCGTGCCGCTTCGTCGCGCGCCGCGCCATGTGAGCGGGAGGTGACGGCGATGAGAGCGAGCAAGCTACGCGACATGACGGATGCCGAGCTGGCCACCGAGGAGCTCGAGCTGCGGCGGGCGCTGTTCAATCTGCGGCTCAAGAAGGCCATCGGTCAGCTGGAGAAGCCACACCAGGTGACGGAGACCAAGCGTGACCTCGCCCGCGTGATGACGATCCGTGACCAACGTCGGCGCGAGGAGGCGGTCGATCGACCGCGCAAGTCGGCAGCGAGCAGAAAGAAGAGGAAGCGCTCATGACCGAGAGCAAACGGGGCATGCCCCAGCACAAGGTGGGCGTCGTGGTGAGCAGGCCTGGCGCCAAGACCGTCACGGTGCTCGTCGAGCGGCTGGTCAAGCATCCGGTCTACGAGCGCTACGTTCGCCGATCGCAGCGATTCCTCGCTCACGATGAGCGAGACGACTGCTTGGTGGGTGACCGGGTCGAGATTCGCGAGTCCCGCCCATTGTCCGCTCGGAAGCGCTGGCGCGTGCGTCAGATCATCGCCCGGGCGGAGGGCGAAGCGCCCCAGGTCTAGGAGGTCGCCATGATCCAAATGCAGAGCGTTCTGAACGTCGCCGACAACTCCGGTGCGAAGAAGATCATGGCGATCCGCCTGCGAGGCGGTAGCAGTGGCAGCTATGGACTGCTCGGCGACGTCATCACCGCTTCGGTGAAGGAAGCGAGCCCGGCCGGAACGGTCAAGAAGGGAACCGTCGTCAAGGCCGTCATCGTGCGCACGCGCAAGCCGCACCGTCGCCGCGACGGCAGCTACATCAGCTTCGATGAGAACGCCGCCGTGCTCGTCAACGACGCCGGCGAGCCGGTCGGGACACGCGTGTTCGGGCCCGTGGCTCGGGAGCTGCGTGAGAAGCGCTTCATGCGCATCGTCTCGCTTGCTCCCGAAGTGCTGTGAGGAAGCGATGCGTATTCGCAAAGGCGATCAGGTCGAGGTCATCAGCGGAAAGGACCGCGGCAAGCGCGGCAAGGTGCTGCGCCTATTTCGCGGCTCCCAGCGTGCGATCGTCGAGGGCGTAAACCTCGTCAAGAAGCATGCGAAGCAGAATCCGCGCATGGGTGTGCAGGGTGGCATCATCGAGCAGGAAGCTCCGGTACACCTGTCGAACCTGCTGCCGATCGACCCGCAAACGAATCAGCCGACACGCGTCGGCTACAAGTTCTTGACACGGGCGGACGGCAAACCGCACAAGGTGCGGGTTTCCCGCCGTTCCGGCGCCGAGCTGGATCGCTGAGGAACGCCATGTCGTACTACCCAGAACTGCGCAAGCTCTACGAGGAGCAGGTTCGGCCCGCTCTGATGGAAGAGATGGGCATCAAGAACCCGATGGCCGCGCCAGGAAAGCACCAGGACGTGATCAACATCGGCTTGGGCGAGGCCTCGCGCGATCCTAAGCTGCTCGACCTGGCCAGCTCCGAGCTGGCGGACATCTCCGGACAGCGGCCCACCGTGCGCCGTGCCCGCAAGTCGATCGCCAACTTCAAGCTGCGCGAGGGAATGCCGATCGGGGTCGCGGTGACGTTGCGCGGCAACCGTATGTGGGATTTTCTCTACCGCTTGATGAATCTCGCTCTTCCGCGCGTACGAGACTTTCGTGGCGTCTCAGCGCGGGCTTTCGACGGTCGCGGGAATTACACGCTCGGCGTGCGTGATCAACTGGTCTTTCCCGAGATCAATTACGCAAAAGTGCAACGAGCGACCGGAATGAACATCACGATCGTCACGTCGGCCCGTAACGACGCTGACGCCAAGTTGCTGCTGTCCAAGTTGGGAATGCCGTTCGCGCGCTGAGGCGCGCGGACGAGGAGGCACGATGGCGAGCGCCGCAAAAATCGCGAGCACGTTGAAGAAGCCGAAGTTCTCCGTCCGCGTGCGCAACCGCTGCCGCCGCTGCGGCAGGCCGCGTGGGTTCTTGCGGCGCTTCGAGCTGTGCCGCGTCTGCTTCCGCGAGTTGAGCCTGCAGGGCTTCGTGCCCGGGGTTCGCAAGGCCAGCTGGTAGGCCAGGGGAGAGGTACTGCAGATGTCGATGACCGATCCGATCGCCGACCTGCTGACTCGGATTCGTAACGCCCTGATGTCGGGCCACGACCGGGTGTCGATTCCGTCCTCGCGGATGAAGCGCGACATCGCGCGCATCCTCAAAGAGGAAGGGTTCATCGTCGACTTCCGGCACGAGGAAGATGGTCGGCAAGGCTCGCTGCACCTGGAACTTCGATACGGTCCTCACGGTGAGCAGGTGATCACCGGCCTCGAGCGGGTTTCTCGCCCGGGACGACGTGTCTACGTCGGGCGCCGGGAGATCCCGGAAGTGCTCGGCGGGATGGGTATCACGATCCTGTCGACGTCGAGGGGCGTCGTGGACGGCCAGACCGCAAAACGCCTCGGCGTCGGCGGTGAGTGGCTGTGCAACGTATGGTAGGAGGCACGGATGTCGCGTATCGGACTCCAGCCCATACCGCTGCCTAAAGGCGTCGGCGTCGCCGTCGCCAGCGGTCAGGCACAGGTGAAAGGCCCCAAGGGCTCGCTGACGGTGTCGATCGCGGACGGGATCTCCGTCGCGGTCGATCAGGAGACGACGACGCTGTCGCGCCGCGACGACTCGCCTGAGCAGCGTGCGCTGCACGGATTGACGCGCGCCTTGCTGGCCAATGCCGTCAAGGGCGTGAGTGAAGGATACGAGCGCGTGCTCGAGATCCATGGCACGGGATACCGTGCCGAGGCGAGCGGAACCGAGATGACGCTCCAGCTCGGCTTCAGCCACCCGGTGTCGTTCTCGTTGCCGGACGGCATCTCGGCCAAGGTCGAAGAGCGCGGGACCGTGATCGTGCTCAACGGGATCGACAAGCAGGCCATCGGTCAGGTCGCGGCCAACCTGCGGCGGCTGCGCCCGCCTGACGCCTACAAGGGCAAGGGCGTGCGCTTCCGGGGCGAGATCGTTCATCTCAAGCCGGGCAAAGCGGCCGGCAAGTAAGGGGGAGATCACGACGATGTACGCGCGCAAAGACCGCAAAGCATCGAGGGTGAAGGTGCGCCGGCGCATTCGGGCCCGCTTGTCGGGCAGCCCGGATCGCCCCAGGCTCGCCATTCACCGCACCAGCAAGCACATCTACGCGCAAGCGGTCGATGACGAGTCGGGTCAGACGCTCGTCACCGCGTCGAGCTTGGAGACGGACTTCCGAGCTCGAGATGCGAGCGGTGGCAACGTGTCGGCTGCGAAGATCGTCGGACAGATGATCGCCGAGAGACTGCGCTCGCGCGGAGTCGAGGGAGTCGTCTTCGATCGCGGCGGGTTCCGTTATCACGGCCGAGTGAAGGCGCTCGCGGATTCGGCCCGCGAGAGCGGACTGAAGTTCTAGCCGAGCCCGGATTATGCATGAGCCCTTTGGCAAAAACGCCGCACCTGCCCGCTGGCCGGGCTCTTCGGGCCCTGTGGCCCTTACTCGGGATTCGTCTCCCTGCGACGTGCCTACAGGCACGCCTCAGTCGCGCATCCCTACGTGCGCGCCATCCAGCAGGCATCTGCGGCGTTTCTACTCAAAGCTTCATGCATAATCCGGGCTAGCGAGCGGCGGAGGAAGAGGTGGCTTTCGACAGGGAGCGCGAATCTTCGGACCTGCGGGACCAGGTCGTCTTCATCAACCGTGTGACGAAAGTCGTCAAGGGCGGGAAGAA
The DNA here is from genome assembly GCA_020350085.1 of Acidobacteriota bacterium. Classification (GTDB taxonomy): domain Bacteria; phylum Acidobacteriota; class Polarisedimenticolia; order J045; family J045. The sequence continues at coordinate 775,734 of CP070706.1, read as the reverse complement.
CTTCTCGTTCTCGGCGCTCGTCGTCGTCGGCGACGGCAAGGGCCGGGTCGGCTACGGGATGGGCAAGGCGAAGGAGGTTCCGTCGGCGATTTCGAAAGGAGTCGAGCGGGCCAAACGGGAGATGATCCGCGTCCCGCTCAAGGGGACGACGATTCCGCATCAGGTGGTGGGCCGTCACGGCGCTGGGCGCGTGTTGCTCAAGCCCGCGGCTCCCGGGACCGGCGTGATCGCCGGAGGTGCCGTTCGCGCGATCCTCGAGTCTCTCGGAGTGCAGGACGTGTTGACGAAATGCATAGGCACGCAGAACCCGCACAACGTCGTGCGAGCCACTTTCGAGGGGCTGGCCGCGCTGAAGGACGTCCGAGAAGTGGCGCGCCTGCGTGGCAAGAACATCGAAGATCTCGATCCGGAAGCGACCGCGACGGTTGCTCCGCCGCCACCGCCGCCGGAACCGAGCGTCGGAGGTGAGTCGTGACGCGCGGCAAGAAGACTGTCACGGTCGAGCAGATCCGTAGCGGGATCGGCTCGCCCGCCAAGCACAAGCGCATCTTGACCGCCCTCGGGCTGGGCAAGATGCACCGGATCGTCGAGCATCCCGATAACCCGGCGATACGCGGCATGGTGCGCAAGATCCCGCACCTGGTGCGCATTGTCGACGAACCGTCCGCATCGGCGCGCAGTTAGCCGAGACAGCGAGCGGAGGACGCGATGAGGCTGCACGATATCGGCCCCGCCCCGGGGGCCAAAAAGAGGCGCAAGCGCGTCGGTCGAGGACCCGGATCGGGCTTGGGCAAGACGGCGGGGCGCGGCCACAACGGGCAGAAATCTCGTTCCGGGTACTCGCGCCGCTGGGGCTTCGAAGGCGGTCAGATGCCCCTGGTGCGCCGCTTGCCGAAACGCGGCTTTACGAACCTGTTCCGCCACGAGCACGCGACGGTCAACGTCCACCAGCTCGAGCGCTTCGAGACCGGCACGGAGGTCACGCCGCACCTGCTCGCGAGCAGCGGCCTGCTTCGCAGCACCGAAACCTCGTCGGTCAAGTTGCTCGGCCGCGGCGAGTTGACCACCGCGCTGACCGTCAGAGTGCACGCCGTGAGCGCCTCCGCGCGGCAGAAAGTCGAAGCGGCGGGTGGAAAGGTCGAGATCATCGGTGCCGGAGCCGACGCCTCATGATCGAGGGTCTGCAGAACATCTTTCGCATCGCCGATCTGAGGCATCGCGTGCTGTTCACGCTCGCCATTCTGGGCGTGTATCGTATCGGCGCGTACATTCCGATCCCGGGCATCAACGTCAACGCCTTGAAGCAGTTCTTCGAGATGAACCAGGGCGGCGTGTTCGGACTGGTGAATCTGTTCACGGGTGGCAACTTCGCCAATCTGACGATCTTCGCGCTCGGCATCATGCCGTACATCTCCGCGTCGATCATTCTGCAGCTGCTGGCCGTGGTCTGGCCCTACATCGAGAAGCTGCAGAAAGAAGGTGAGGTCGGCCGGCGCAAGATCACGCAGTACACGCGCTACGGCACGGTGGCGCTGTCGATCATCCAGGCCGTGGGCATCTGCTTGTGGGTGACGAAGATCGGCGGCACGGACGAGCCGATCGTTCCGAACGCGGGGGCACTGTTCTGGTTCACGACGGTGCTGACGCTGACGACCGGAACGGCGTTCATCATGTGGCTCGGTGAGCAGATCTCCGAGCGGGGCATCGGTAACGGCATCTCGTTGATCATCTACGCCGGCATCGTGGCCGGCACGCTGCCCGCCGTGGCGGGCCTGATCCGGGAGCTGTTCTCCGGTGAGCGGGGATTGTTCACAGCCATCGGCCTGGTGCTGGTGATGATCGCGACGACGGCTGCCGTCGTGTTCGTCGAGCGGGCGCAGCGCCGAATTCCGATCCAGTACGCGAGCCGGGTGCGGGGTCGGCGCATGATGCGCGGCACGGCGACGTTCCTGCCGCTGAAGGTCAACACGGGTGGCGTCATTCCTGTGATCTTCGCCTCGTCGCTGCTGGCGCTGCCGATGACGATGGTGCAGCTGCTGTATCAGAACTTCACCAATCCGTTCCTGGGGGCGCTGTCGCGCCAGCTGCAGTACAACATGCCGCTGTGGGACCTGGCGTACCTGCTCTTGATCATCGCGTTTTGTTTCTTCTACACGTCGATCATCTTCAACCCGCTCGATACAGCCGAGAACATGAAGCGGGTCGGCGGCTTCATTCCCGGCGTTCGCCCGGGCAAGCAGACGGCCCAGTACATCGACACCGTGCTGACGCGGCTGACGTTCGCCGGAGCGATCTATCTCGGCGCAGTATCCTTGCTGCCGATCTTTCTGATCAGCGGTTTCCCACTGCACCTGATCGAGCCGGCGGCGATCGGAGAGTTCTTCGACGGCTGGGTGCCGAGGTTCATCAAAGAGGGCTTGCGGGTTCAGTTCTACTTTGGCGGCACGTCGCTGTTGATCGTGGTCGGCGTCGCGATGGACACGGTGCAGCAGATCGAAAGCCAGCTGGTGATGCGGCACTACGACGGTTTCCTCAAGGGCACGCGGATCAGGGGGCGGCGATGATGCGTCTGGTCTTGTTCGGCCCTCCCGGTGCCGGCAAGGGCACGCAGGCGCAGCGGATCGCCGATGCCTGGCGCATTCCGCACATCAGCACCGGTGAGATGCTGCGGGAGGCCGTCGCATCCGGATCCGAGCTGGGCCGTCAGGTCCGCGAGCTGATGGAGCGCGGTCAGCTCGTTCCGGACGAGCTGATCGGCGAGGTCGTCGCCGCGCGATTGGCGGAAGATGACGCGGGCGGTGGCTTCCTGCTCGACGGGTTTCCGCGGACCGCCCACCAGATCGAGATTCTCGATCGCGTGCTGGAGCGGCTCGGCGCGGAGATCGATCGGGTGATCCTGCTCAACGTGCCCGATGAGATCGTCACTGAGCGGCTCGCCGGCCGGCGCGAAGTCGGAGACCAGGGACAGCAGCGCGCGGACGACAACGAGGAGACGATCCTCGAGCGACTGCGGGTTTACGCTGAGCAGACCGAGCCGGTGGCGGACGTGTATCGCAAGCGGGGTGTTCTCGCCGACGTCGACGGCACCGGCACGGTAGAGCAGGTCTTTGCGCGCATCCAGGGCCTGTTGGTGGAGGTGGCCGGCTGATGGCCCGGCGCAGCTCCGAGGAGATCGCGAAGATCGACCGCGCGTGCCAGGTCGTGCGGCAGATCCTGCGCGAGCTCGACGAGCGCGTTGCCGAGGGGGTGTCGACGGCGGAGCTGGACGCTTATGCCGAGCGGAGAGCTCGACAGATGGAGGCGCGGCCGGCGTTCAAGGGCTACATGGGCTATCCGGCGAGCCTGTGCACGTCGATCAACGAAGAGATCGTGCACGGGATTCCGGGAGAGCGCCGGCTGCGAAGCGGGGATATGATCAGCCTGGACTTCGGCGTGCTGCTCGATGGATACTACGGGGATGGCGCCATCACCTGCCCGGTCGGTGAAGTGTCGGCGGAAGATGATCGCTTGTCCCGGGTGACCTTGGAGTGCCTTCGCCTCGCGGTGGAAGAGGTGCAGCCGGGCCGTCGTATCTCCGACATCGGCCACGCCGTCGAACAGCACGCCACGGCGGCCGGCTTCAGCGTCGTGCGGGAGTTCGTCGGCCACGCCATCGGTACGCGGCTCCACGAGGAGCCGCAGGTGCCGAACTTCGGTGCGCCAGGTCGTGGGCCGCGGATCGAAGAAGGGATGGTCCTGGCGATCGAGCCGATGATCACCGCGGGAAACAGCGGCGTCAGAGTGCTCGAGGATGGCTGGACAGCCGTCACGCGAGACGGCTCGCGAGCAGCCCATTGGGAGCTCGTGGTCGCCGCGATGAAGAACGGGCCCCTGGTCCTCGGTGGGCCGGATGGTTCGGCGAAACTGTAGCGAGGAACGAGTTTTGGCCAAAGAAGAAGCGATTCAAGTCGAGGCGGTGGTGTCAGAAACGCTGCCGAACGCGATGTTCCGCGTCGAGCTCGACAATGGGCACAAGGTGCTGGCGCACATCTCCGGCAAGATGCGCAAGCACTTCATCCGGATCTTGCCGGGGGATCGCGTGCTGGTGGAGCTCTCGCCCTACGACCTGTCGCGGGGCCGGATCGTCTACCGCTACAAATGACCTCCGGCCGG
>CP070706.1:763764-771482 GCA_020350085.1 Acidobacteriota bacterium | reverse complement strand
GGTATGGGCGTTTGCGGTTCGTCGCCGACCGCGGTGGTAGCTACTTCACGCGACCGATCGCTCTGGCCGGCCCGCCTTTCGACACGCTGAGAACGCAACTCCGCGCACCGGAGGATCTGCTACTCGCGTTTCTGATGGCTGGTTGCGAGCCGTCCGCACCGACTGAGGAGGACCCCTACATTCGTCATCCGATGTGGGTCCACGGCAGGACGTGGCTCGAGCTCCGTCCCCATCTCGGTCACCTTCTGCAGCGTTACCACGCTCGCTACGGCTCTCATGCTGCTATCGCGTATCTAGCAGATCTCGAACGTGCGGGGGGTCCGTGGATTGCCGAGTTTGAACAGCGCGGAGAGATCACAGCGGAACAGAAGATCGTGCTGCGAGATCTGATCGAGGCGCGCTCGGCCTCTCCACCTCAACCGCAACGTTTCCTCGCTGCGTGGCTCGGGGACATCCCTGTACTCGACGCGCTTGCAGCGCTCGAGCTGAGGCTGGTCGACTCGCTGCTCGCTGCCGATCGAGAGCCAGAGCCCATGCGCTCCGAGATCGACAAGATCGTGGAACGATGGCGATCGATTGTGAGCTTGCTCGGGGCGCCGACGTCTGCGCGCGTGCTGGTGCCGCTGATGCCGGCCTACGAGCCGGAGAGGGATCAGATCGGCTTCTACCGCTTCGTGCCACCACTTCCCGACCCGCACCGCTCATCGGCGGAGCTGGTACTCGACCGGCCGCTTGCCGTCCGCACCGTGGCGTGGCTGCTCGAACAGCCGGAGATCGGTCGCCGCGTCCGTGGACGAATGAGGGCCGTCACGCTCGAGTCTCGTCGCTCGCCGAGCCGCTGCCCGTTGGCGACCAACGAGTCTTTGGGTAAGAGACGCGACTGGCGATCGGTGGCCCTCGGGCTGCGGGACGCAGCAGCATCGTCGGAGGAGATTCTCATCGAGGCCGGTTTTCTGCAGGACGAAGCCGCGCCGACGAAGTGGTATCGAGCACCTGCCTGTCTCACCGTAAGCGTCGAAGAGCAAGCCAGCGAGAACGTGCGGGCTCTCGCCCGAGAGCTCGCGCTCACATCGGCTGCAGTGGTAGATGCCTGTCTCGATGTGCGCTGGAGAGAGCGCTACGAATACGCGCCGTAAAGACCGAACTCGCCCGACACGATCCAGAACGTCGACAGGCCAGCCCCGGTCCCACATAGACTCGACCTCGTAACGACGACGCATGCATGATTAGCGTCAGGATTCATCCAGTATCTGGCGGATCCTTCGTGCCAGCGTCTTGAGCGTGTCCGGTTTCTGGAGAAATGCAGCTCGCTCGGACGAAGTGGGGGATGTGGCGTTCAGTTCCGGATAGCCCGAAACGAGCAGAACCTTCACTTCAGGGCGCTGTCGGCGCACGCGTGCGGCCAGTTCTGCGCCGCTCATTCCCGGCATCACCACGTCGGTGAGCAGAAGATCGATGACGCCGTCGTTATCTCGCGCGATAGCGAGCGCTTCGCTTCCCCCGCTTGCAGAGAACACCCGGTAGCCGAGCGCAGACAGCCCGTTCTCAATCACACCGCGGACGCTCGGGTCGTCCTCCACGAGCAAAACTGTCTCCTGCCCCGAGTGCTCGGGCGATTCAGAGGTGCGTTCGGTTTGCTCGCGAAAGCTCGTTGAACGCGGTAAGTGGATGAAGAACGTCGTCCCTCGTCCGATCTGGCTTTCAGCCCAGATGTAGCCATGGTTCTGCTTGGCGATGCCGTAGCAGGTTGCAAGACCGAGACCCGTTCCTTTGCCGACTTCCTTAGTAGTGAAGAAAGGATCGAACATCAGATCGAGATCCTGCTCGGCAATCCCGACGCCGGTATCGGAGACCTTGAGCAACACGTATTCGCCCGGTGTGACGTAGGGACGAGTGCGCGTCAACGAATCGTCGAGCACGACGTTGTCGGTGACAATCATCAGCTCCCCGCCGCCGGGCATGGCGTCGCGAGCGTTGACGACGAGGTTGACCAGCACCTGTGTGAGCTGAGTCGGATCCGCTTCGACAAACCACAGACCGTCTTTTGGAACGGTGAGTAGCTGGACTGTCTCGCCAATCAGCGAGCGAAGCATGCTGGCTACTTCGTCGATCAGCTCGTTGAGATTCACACTGCGCAGCGCGATGACCTGCTTACGTGCAAATGCGAGCAACTGGCGGGTGAGATCGGCACCCCTTTCCGCCGCGCGCCGGATGCCAGCGAGGTGCGGGCGGGCCACGTCTTCTTGTGGGATGTACATCTCAGCCAGACTGACATGGCCCAGGACCGTCGTCAGCAAATTGTTGAAATCATGCGCGATGCCCCCCGCAAGCCGCCCGATGCTCTCGATCTTCTGTGCCTGAAGCAGCTGGCTCTGCAGCTGCTTTCGCTCCGAGACGTCTCGATAGATGCCGAGAACGAGCCGGCTGCCGTCGATCTCGACCACAGTCGCATTGACCTCCACGCTCACGCGGTATCCTTCTCGTCCGAGCACGTGGATCTCGGTGCCGCTCAATGACTGACCGCTCGCGACCAGCTCGAACATCGCCTGGGCTCGCTCGCGCTCGGATGCGGGATGAAGCTCAGAGTAATGTTTTCCGCTCATTTCACCGAGTGGGCTGTCAAACAGCTTCTTCGCCTCGACGTTGCTGTCGACGACGGTGCCGGTGCTCGAGTCGAAGACGACGATCGCATCACTCGCAAGATTCATGAACGACCGATAGCGTTTTTCGGACGCTCGCAGTGCCAGGTCGGCGCGCCGCCGCTGGAAGGCGCTGACGAGGACCTCTCCTACCATGCGAAGCAAGACGATGGCGTCTTCGGACCAAGTACGCTGCTCGCGCACTGCATCGAAGCCGAGAAAGCCGATCGCACGGTTCTCGAGTGCGAGGGGGACGACAACCAGCGAACGGATCTGCTGCATTCTGAGCGTGTCCCGCTCCGCGGCGGCCTCCGCGGGAAGCTGGGAAACATCGGGTAAATGAATGATCTCAAGCCGTCGAATCCTCTCCATCCACCACGGATAGGAAGAGGTTCGCAGAGTCTGCAGCTCATCGATCTGAGGCTCGATTCCGTCGGCGCACCACTCGTGCGTATTGCTCATCGCCGCTCCGTCATCGGAGAGCATGAACAGATAGCAGCGGTCGGCCTCCGCGGCAGAGCCGATCCTCTCGAGCGTCCGATCAATGCCTCTCTCGACGTCGGACGGGGGCAAGTTGATGAACTCGGTCGAGATCGACGCCGCGAGGGATTCGAACGCTCGCAGATCTTCGAGCGCCCTCTCGGGCGATTCGCACACTCCAGTGCCGTCTTGACGACCCACGAAGTGAGTCAAACGCCCCACTTCGTCGCGTATCGGCCGTATCATCCACTCGATGCAGATCAGTTCGCCACCGTGATGGCGATGTCGAGTAGAGAGTGGGAATCCTTGGTGCATTTCCGCCGAGGAAACGAACTCGTCGATGGACGACGCAGCAGAGTCCTGATCTTGAAATGACAACAGTGGTCGGCCTAAGACTTCCTCGGTCGAAGCCGCGGTCAGGCGGCAGAAGGCCGGATTGACATAGACGATTTGAGGGCCGGGAGAGGACAGATCGGCCGTGGTCACGATCACTGCAACGGGGAGCTGATCGACAGCGTGGATCAAGGCGCGGAGAAGACCGTCCGGCGCAGGGTGCGGAATCCCCATGGCAGACCTTTCCGCCGATCTCAAGTGACGGAGGATGACCGCCTCGCGAGAACGAGCGCTATGATCGGCATTATCCTTGCTGGCCGCGACGTTTTCCACGCGTCCGGTCTGAGCGGATCCAAGTTCGGACGAGGACTTGCCAATTCCGCATCGATTCTCGAGCGAACGCACGCTGATCGTCCACAACCCGTTGGCCGGACGCCCACGAGGCCGTGCCCGCGCGCGAACGCTGGCCGGCAGGCTCGCAAGCGGAGGCTACCGCGTCGTGACCACCGCAGCGCCGCGACAGACGATCGATCTCGCGCAAGCAGCCAGGCGCGAGAGCTATACGGCGGCCATCGTACTCGGCGGGGACGGCACGCTCTTGGAGCTGATCAAGAAGCTGCCCGCGGAGCTGGCGATCGGGCAGTTCCCGGTGGGAACGGTCAACTTGCTGGCCCGCAGTCTGCATATCCCGCGGAAAACGGCCCCGTGGCTCCGCATGCTGGATGCCGGTCGAACGGCGCCGGTCTACTTCGGTCGCTGCAACGGCAGGCCGTTCGCCAGCGTCGCGTCCGTAGGCTACGACGCGGAGGTCGTCGCGCGCGTCAACCCAACGCTCAAGCGCTGGATCCAAGAGGGAGCCTATGCCGTCGAGGCTGTGCGCGGATTGATGCATTGCTCACCGCGCCGGTTCTTCGTGCAAGCCGACGGCAAGAAGTGGACCGGAGAGGCGATCTCGATCCTCGCGGGCCGCGGGCCCTATTTCGGCGGGTCACGCCGAATCTTCCCCGGGGCCGATCCCCGGCAGGCCCGTCTTTCCGTTCTGGTTCTCGCCGGCGGCCGCCGCCGACACGTATTGCGCTACGCGATCGGCCTGTTGAGCGGTCGTCTTCCGCAAATGCGCGGCGTAGAGTCCTTCGATGCATCCCGCGTGAAGATCGACTCCGAGCCGCCTGTCGCTGCCGAGCTGGACGGAGACGCGGCGGGTAGCACGCCCGTCGTCCTGGAACTCGAGCCGCAGCCGCGAGTCGTTCTCGTTCCGGAGTGAGCTGGATCAGCTCTTGCTGCGGATCGCCACGTCATCGCAAACCAGCTATTGACCGACGATCTGCACGCGGACCCGGCGCTGCCGCGAGCGGTTGTCGAAGTCGATCACGACGACTTGCTGCCAGGTTCCGAGAGTGAGCTGGCCATGGCTCACGGGAATCGTCATCGACGGGCCGATCAACGCCGCCCGCACGTGGGAAAAACCATTGCCGTCTCCCCATCGCGCGTCGTGGTCGTAGGGCACATCCTGGGGAGCCATGCGTTCGATGGCCCGCTTCAGGTCGCGCACCGCACCGCTTTCGTACTCGATGCACGTGACCCCCGCGGTGGCGCCCGGCGTGAAGATCGTCAATAAGCCGTTGGTGACGGCCGATTGCTCGAGCAGTCTGCTGATGCGCCCCGTCACGTCGACGACATCACAAAACCCTTTCGTCTCCAGCTCGAACTCGAACGCGTGCGCAGGCATGGCGATATTCTCCTCATGGATCGGAACGGAATCCCACGACCGTTCGCTTGCGGCGTGCACGTACGTTGGTGTCCGCGCCAAGAAGCCCGCGAGCCCACAGACTCGGGGACGGTCAAGATGTCGGCACCGCGACGAAGCGCACCTCAGACCGCACCCTGACGACATTTCCTTCGTACCAGACGGCGACGGTCCCTCGTTTGATGCTGCCGATCAGCTCGAGCAGTGCGCTTCGCACCGACCCTCGGTCTGCATTGCCGGAGCTGCCGAGGAGGCTATCGAGCAGCTGCGCGAGCTGTTTACCCGCGAAGATCTTCGTCTCATGCGGAATCGCCGAGTTGGTTTCGGCCATGTTTGGCAGCGACCACCGGACTGTCTCTTCACTCAGATGAAGACCGAGAAGCAGTGCCTTTCGACTCGTGCCGACGATGAGGTGTCGATCCGTCGTGATACACATCGGTCCTTCGAATGCGCCGACCAAACTCGACCAGCGCACAGCGAAACCAACGCGATCGTCGACCTCGATCTCGAACGTACTCGGCAGCGTCAAACCGAGCGTCCAGCCCCATCCCTGCTCGCGCCTCCACGCGAGGATGTCGAGCAGCGTCTGCCTGACGCGATCCGGATCGCTGGTCTCGAACAGTCCGACGAGCGCAGGCGACTCGGCCTCGCCGCCAGTCAAGAGCAACACCGATGCCTGCCCGTCGAGCGGATCGAAGAGATCGGATGCGAGGTCTCGACCCGTACGGGCCTGCATCTCGTCGAGCCAGAAGCCAAAGTTGCGCAGCGGACCGCGCGGATCGTTTTCGCCAGCCTGTCGAAGCCAGGCGACGACCGCCTCGAGCTGCGGGCGAAACGAAGCCGCGAGGGCTACGCCCGCGGGAAGCTCAGCCGGTAGCACGGGACGCCCAGGAGGCGAAGAAAGTGCCAGCGCCATCTCTGGCGCAAGCGCCTGGGTGTCGATTCCCACCACTGCATCGGTGACGACGCCATCGGGGCTCAGATCGCGAGAAAGCGCCGCGAAGCGCACCGGGTTGATCTCGGCCCACGCGAGCGCCAGAAAGAGCTGTGTCGCCATCGGCTGAGCCTCGGATCGCAGCTCGTTCAGCAGGTCTCGGACCGCCTCGGGGTTGAGCCAGCCGCGGACGAGACCACCCCTTGGCAGATACTCGAGGACCTCTTCGAGAGGAAGGCTCTCGACGAGGCTCGTCCCGTCGCCGCGCGCCCAGCGCTTCAAGGCTGCGGAAGATCCGATTCGGGTGAGCCACAGCGTTCCGCGGGCCCTCTCGGTGACGAGCGAGGCTCCCCAACGGGTATCACGATTCCGGACCGCGGCAATCAGTGCCTCCGCGGACGGCTCGACCAGCGCCACTGGGACAACGGAGCGGGCATCGTCCGAAAGTACGAATGCAATGACGGCATGCTCACCGGCGATCTTGGCGATCTCTTCGCCGGTCACCCCGAACTCTCCTGCGATGCGCTCGATCATCGTCACGAGAGGTTGGTGGCGGGTCACCTCGGGCCACCGAGTACTGAGGTCGCGCAGCTCGACGGCTGCGAGAGTGCGGCTCGGCAGCAGCTCCAGAGGCTGCACGGACGCCGCCGAACGGTCTGTCGAGACTTCTCGCGCCGCCGGTGGGTCAGCCGTCCGCACCAACGCGCTGAGCAGCAGAGTCGTCATCACCAACAGAAGATGGAAAGCAGCGCGTTTCATGTCTCACCTCCACGCCCTCATTACGAGGTATCACGAATGACCCGGGCTAAGCACTCGCATCCTCCGACGTGTCCGGACCCGGCGGAAGCGCCACCCCTGCGCTCGCATCGCCCGCTGCCGCCCCTCCGAAAGCTGTCAAACCGCCCAACGCGCCGAGCCCCATCGTCTCGACAGCCGTGGACGGCACGATGATCATCGAGCCCTTCTTTCTCAGGCCTTCGAAGACCATGTTCATCGCCCTCAGATGCAGGGCGACCGGGTTTTGCTGATAGTGCTCGGAGGCGCGGGCGAACTTCTCCGCGATCTCGGTCTCGGCCGTGCCGAGGATGATGCGGCTCTGGCGCTCTCGCTCGGCTTGTGCCTGACGCGACATGGCGTCCTCGAGATCTTTCGGAATGATGATGTCGCGAATCTCGACCGCCTGAGTCGTGATTCCCCAGGCACTCGTCTTCTCGTCGAGCACCGACTGGATTTCCTGGCCGAGCCGATCGCGTTCGGAAAGCAGTACCGCCAGATCGTGCCTGCCGATCGCGTTGCGAAGCGCCGTCTGGGCGGACAACACCACGGCGTCCTCGAAGTCGGCCACTTCGAGCACGGCCGTCTCCGCATCCCAAACCATCCAAAAAGCGATGGCGTCCACGTTGACCGGCACGGTGTCGGAAGTCAGCGTCGTCTCCGCGGAGAAATCGGACACCCGGATGCGCTGGTCGACGTACTGCGCCACCTTGTCGATAACGGGCAGGATCACGAACAGGCCAGAAGCCCGCAGACCGCGAAACTTGCCGAAGCGAAGCAGGACGGCACGCTCCCACTGATAGGCGATCTG
>CP070706.1:754612-763664 GCA_020350085.1 Acidobacteriota bacterium | reverse complement strand
CGACATGCTTCCGGACGCCTCCTTGAGTGCGACGACGCCGTCGAGTTCTGCGATCGGAGCCAACACCTCGGGCGTGAGGTTCAAACCGGTGCGCGAAGGAACGTTGTACACGAGCACGGGCAGCCCTCCCTCGCTGGCGACCGCGCGGTAATGCGCGAGAAGGCCTGCCGGGTTCGGTTTGTTGTAATAAGGCTTGACGACCATCGCTGCGTCGGCGCCGAGCTCCCTCGCGCGCCGCGTTCGGGCGATCGTCAGCGGCGTGTTGTTTGACCCGGTTCCGGGCACGACCTTGACCCGGCCCGCTGCCCGCTCGATGGTCAGGGTCACGACCCGCTCCCACTCTGCTCCGTCGAGCGCCGGCGTCTCCCCGGTCGTGCCGCACGGCACCAACCCCGTCACACCCGCACTGATCTGTCGGTCCACGAGCCTGACGAAAGCGGCTTCGTCGAGGGCACCGCTCTCTTGGAAAGTCGTGACCAGTGCCGTCCACACTCCTTGCCAATCCGTTCTCGCCATCCGTCCTCCTCGTCGTCGCTTCTGCTCGAGTGGTTCATGAGGCCATCGGCCGCGTTGTGTCCGCACTGGGCCGGTTCATCCACGCACGTCGAGCATCTCGTCGAGTGTATGCGGCCCCTCGCGTCGGACCAGCCATTCCATGGCGCGTAGCGCGCCTTGCGCGAACACCGCGCGGTCGCGCACGCGGTGAATCAGCTCCAGACTCTCGGCCGGTCCGTCCCAGCCGAGCTGGTGCGTTCCGGGGATCGTGCCTGCGCGCACCCACGCGACGGGCATCAGATCGTCCGGCAACGGCCCATTCGAGGGCGGCGTTCCCCATCGCGATCGTCCCGGGGTCACCTCGAGCACCTGCCCGGCGAGACGCCGGGCGGTGCCGGACGGGGCGTCCTCTTTGCGCTCGTGATGGTACTCGACGAGGTACGGCGTGTAACCGTCGAGTGCCGAGAACGCGGCCGCGGCCTGCTCCGCGAGATGAAACATGATCTGCATCCCGAGCGAGAAGTTGGGCGCCCACAGAAACCCGACGCGGCGCTCGCGGGCGACGGCTTGCACTTGCTCGAGCCGCGCCTGCCAGCCGGTGGTGCCGCTGACGACGGGCACACCGCAGTCCAGCAGGCAGCGGCATAGCTCCGCCGCGACGTCGGCGTGCGTGAACTCGAGCGCCCCGTCGAGCTGCGTGAGCGCGGCCCGAGAGGGCTCGCTGGCGGCTTTTCCGTCCCATTTGACGGCGATCTGGTGCCCGCGATCGCCGGCCACGGCTTCGAGTGCGCGGCCCATTCTTCCGGTGCCGACCAACCCGAGCTTCAACGACCTAGCCATCATCACCTCAAACGCGTGCCACGCTGTCGCGACGGCGCTTCTCGACCCACTCCCGGTGCAGCGTGCGAGCCAGCTCTGGAGAGTCTTGCTCGCGCACGAGAAGTCCTAGCGATACGCCACGCGGCCCCTGCAGCAGACGCTGCACCCGCACTCCGCGCGCCGTTTCCAGCACCTTTGCCCACAGGTCGACGCGACGAGAAAGTCCCTCTCCGACCACGGCCACGACAGCGAGCCCGCTGCGTGTGCGCACCGGGCCCCACTTCGCCAGTCCTTCGGCGACGCGTGGGGCCCGCTCGGTGCCCGAAAAGACGAGATCGACGCCTTCGGGGCCTGGAGCGATCAGCAACGGCAACAACCGCTCTCGTTCCAAGACACCGAGCAAGCCGGGCAAAAAGCCGCTCTCGCGAATCCTTCCCGGCGCGCGGATACAGACCAGCACCAGCCCGCCCAGCTGCGCCACGGCCCGAGCGCGCGAGGCGCTGGGCCCCACGACGCCGATACGGGTGCCGGTCACCTCCGGTGCGAGCGCGTTGCGAACGATGACGGGAATCCCTGCTCGAACGGCCGGGTCGATCGCCGCCGGATGGAGCACCTTGGCGCCGAAACCGGCGAGTTCGGCGGCCTCGCGAAACGTGACCGCCTCGAGCAGCCGCGCCCCGGGAACGAGACGCGGATCGCCGGTCATCAGTCCGTTGACGTCGGTCCAGATCTCAACCGTCTCTGCTCGCAGGGCCACCGCCAGCACGGAGGCCGACAGGTCCGACCCGCCTCGTCCGAGCGTCGTCGGGATCCCGTCCGGTGTGGCACCGAGATAACCGCCCAGCACTGGGATCCTGCCGCGCTCGACGAGCCCACGCACCAGACGCGTGGCAGCTGTCGCGGTGGCGCTCGGATCTGGTCGCGCGGCCCCGAAGTGATCGTCGGTGACGATCACTTCACGCGCATCGACAACGCACGCCTGTGCGCCTTGGCGCACCAAAGCGGCGTGCAGCAGCTCCTGTGCGAGAAGCTCGCCGAATCCGAGCACGGCATCGATCGAGCGCGGGGTTGCATTGCCGAGCAGCCGCACGCCGCGGAGAAGCACGCGCAGTTCGCGCAGTCGTTCCTCGAGTCGCCGCGCCAACTCCGGGTCGTCAGGAGCGATCGCCTCGGCGGCAGCGGAGTGCCGCTGTTGCAATCCCAATAGACCGGCGTTGACGCCCTCCTTGTTGCCTTCCCGCGCCATGGTCACGAGCGTCGTCAGCGTGTCGGTCACACCGGCCATCGCGGACGTGACCACGACCGGACCCTCTCCGCGGCGCTCCTCCACGATGCGCGCGGCGGCGAGCAGTCGTTGCGACCCGTCCACGGATGTCCCGCCGAACTTGATCACGATCACGGCAGACACCCCCGCGCGACGAGCGTCTCTGCGATCAGTACGGTACCTCCGGCCGCTCCGCGCCAGGTGTTGTGGCTGAGCAACTCGAAACGCAGGCCGAGGACGGGACACGGTCTCAGCCGGCCGACGGTCACGCTCATGCCGCCGCCGGCGTCGCGATCGAGGCGCGGCTGCGGACGATCAGGAGCCGACACCACCTCGATCAGAGAGCTCGGCGCGCTCGGCAATCCTCGTTCTTGCGGCTCGCCTCGAAACGATGCCATCAGCTCTGTGGCCCGTGCCACGCTCAGACCCTCGTCGGTCTCGACACTAATCGCCATCAGATGACCGTCGATGACCGGCACGCGGTGGGTGTGGGACGAAACCTCGATGCCGGCCTCGATGACGCCGCCCGCCCCGGAATCGTCCAGCGATCCGAAGATCTTCCGCGGCTCCGCCTCGATCTTCTCTTCCTCACCAGGGATGCCCGGCACGACGTTGTCCACGAGATCGATCGAGGACACACCAGGGTAGCCGGCTCCCGAGGCGGCCTGCAGCGTGCTGAGAACGACGCGCCGCACCCCCGCGGCCCGGTGCAGCGGTGCGAGCCCCAGAACGAGACCGATCGTCGAGCAGTTGGGGTTGGTCACCAGTCCCCCATCACCGCCTCGTTGCTGCGCGCCGAGCAGGCCGAGGTGATCGGGATTGACCTCCGGAACGACGAGCGGTACGTCGTCATCCATGCGATGCGCGCTGGCGTTGCTGACGACGAGGTGACCGGCCGCGGCCAGCGGGCGCTCGATCTCCCGCGCGACCGAGGCATCGAGCGCCGAAAAGACCAACGGAGCTCGTACGTCGGCGACGGACGTCTCTCGCACCGTCAATGCCCCGATCGCGCCGGGAAGCGGCCGCTCGAGGCGCCACGGCACGACGTCGGCGTAGCGGTGACCGGCGCTGCGCGTCGATGCCGTGAGCTCGACCAGCTCGAACCACGGATGGTCGGACAGCAGCAGAGCAAGCCGTTGGCCCACCATTCCGGTCGCTCCGAGCACAGCCACCGGTATCTTGTTGCGGCGCGATGGTGCCATCGGACGAGGCCTTTCGGAGACCATCCTCGCGGCTCCGCTCGTCCCGAGACGTACTCTCTCTTCGAAGACGTGCGCGCGGAACCGACAACAGGCTTAGATGCGACAGCATGATAGCATCCTGCGCATGCCGCACCTCGGGGCGATCGTTTTTGATCTCGACGGCACACTCGTCGACTCTTACGAACCGATCACCGACGCGCTGAACGCAGCGCGCCGAGATTGTGGCTTGGCTCCTGTCCCGCTCGCGCGTGTCAAACGCGAGGTCGGTCACGGGCTCGCGAATCTCGTCGAACGGCACTTGGGGCGCGAACGACTCCAGCGCGGGATCGAGATATTTCGGGCCACGTACTCGGATGTGCTGGAGCATCGCACTCGCGCGATGCCCGGCGCACGGCGAGTGCTCACCGAGCTGCACGAGACCGGGTACGCGATCGGTATCGCATCGAACAAGCCCGCCGTGTTCAGCGAGCGCATCGTCCGATGCCTCGGCTTGTCCGCAGCCGTGCGCGCGGTGTTGGGGCCCGACGAGAGCATTCCTCCCAAGCCGGAGCCGACGATGATCACGCGGGTGCGCGAGCTTCTCGGCGCCCCGGCCGCCCGCTGCTGTTACGTGGGCGACATGCCCCTCGACCTCGAGTCGGGCACAGCCGCCGGCGTCGAGACCTGGCTCGTCATCGGCGGTAGTGCCACTGTGTCGGAGCTTTTGGCTTGCCCGGGCGCGCGGGTCATCCCCCGCCTGACGGCCCTGCCCCACTTGCTTGCGCACGACCCGCGGCGAGCGAGCGGCATTCCGCATTGACCAACGCGCGAAATCGTGGTACTACTCCATTTAGCTGGTCACCCCCAACAGCTAGGAGGGTCTCATGACCGTCCGTACAGCGACGCTGATCGCTCTGTGCGCTCTTCTGGTCGCGGCGTTGCCCGCGGTCGCGCTCGAGGTGCCACCCGAAAGGCCCCTCGATGATCGGTTCCCCGGTCCAGCTCTCGTCGACGGGTTCGAGCATGCGCGCCGGCCGATCTACGCGGTCATCTACCGCGGACCGGTCCGCCACATCCGCCCGCCCGAGGTGCAACCGGTCGAGCCGATGACGGTGGCCACGGCAACCGGAGTTCCCTCCGGTTCCGCCGTACCCGTGAACACCGGTCGCGGAGCGTCAGTGGCGACACCAGCTTCTTTCGGCGGACTCGTGGGCTTCCCAGCCACGAGTGAACGCGTTCCCACTTCCGTCGAGCCGCGCGAGATCATGGGCGAGCTGGACGAAGTGCGGCGCGCGCTGGGACTGTGATCTGATCAGATCGACAGTCCGAAGCTGCTAGGCGCGGACGGAGCACGTCCGCGCTTTTTTTGCGCTTATCTGCCACGACGGTAACGAATCGCGTCGCGAGCCAGGCGGCACTGCAACTTCCACTGCGAGTCGCTCACTCCCTCGCCCCGGCGAGCCACGATAAAGAACGCCGATCTCGAGCCAGCGTCCTCGGGAACGGCCACGGCGACACAGCGCGCGGGCTGCTCGTCACCGCTGGCGGCGTAGCTGGCGGTCGAGACGACGCCGCCCCGGATGCGCTTCGGATCGCTCCATCCTGCCGGTGGGCGTCCGCCGAGGCTGGCCTCCGCCTGACGCTGGCGAACGGGCAGATCGGCGCTCGCCGCGGGGTGCCAGCGCTCGGCTTGCCACAGACCGCCGTTTTCGGCGCGCAAAGTGATCGGAAACCCATCTATCGAGGACGTGTTGAGGCTCACACGAAAACCTCTCGGCACCCCGATCTCCACCTCGCTGGTCACGAGGATCCCCTCGCGAGGGTCCGTCCTCGAGGCGCGCGTGTCGAATCGCTTGTAGCTCACTTCGTACAGGTGGCTCAGATCGACCGGAGCCGGCGGCCCCGCCGCTCCTTCTCGTCGCGCCGTCAAGGCCATCCACAACAGGGCATTGCTGCTCGACCCTTCGCTGACGGGGAGCCCTATCTCGACGAGATCATCTTCGAGGACGACACGCGAGATCAGCCAGGCGCCATCGAACTGCTGGCCGCGAAAGTGAGCCACGACACCGTCGGCCGCGGTTCCAACGCGCCTCAACGGCTTACCCAAGTCGGTCGAACCTCGGAACTGCGCGCCGGGATCGAGGCGCGGGACGAAGCTCCGCGGCTCGTCACGCCCCAGTGCGCCCGGGACGCGCGTCCTCACGTCGACCCAGCCGGCAAACCGCTCGCTACCGACGCGCACCTTGACGCCACGCTGATCTTCGAAGGCACCTCTCAGCCAAAGTCGCGTCGAAGGCGACGCATTGGCGTCGCGCCAGCTCGGCTCGATGGCGGTCGCCACAATACCGGGCGGCAGATCGATGAGCAGTCCTTGGCCCAATGAGAAAGTACGCCACGGATCGTGGTGCTCATCATGTTTGCGCTGGGCCTGCCATGCGCGCGGCACGGGAAGGACCCACGAGCGGGCGCTTGCCGCCTCGCTCGGCGCACTCACCGGTGGCATCCAGCTCGCTAGGAGACGCTCTAGCGCGTCGCTTGCTTCGGCAAGACAGCTCGGCCCGCAACCCGCGTCGCCGGCGAGCGCAACCAACAAGACCGTCGGCGTCGCGGCCTCGACTCCGAGCAGGTATGCATCGATGCTGGCGCGTCCTTCCGTGCCGAGCTCCATTTCGAGGACCGTCTTGTGGCAGGCCGACGCTTCTCGCGCCATGCCGGCATTCTCGTCGTGTTCGGATCGGCCCGTTCCGCAGTCCGCCCACTCGGCGGCAAGACTGGCTCCCATCTGCGCGAAGCGCTCGACGATCACGTCGCTTGCTGCGGAAACAGGGACGCCCGGTGGCCAGGCGTAAGCGGCGATCTGCGTATCGCCCGGAAATCGGCGCAGAGCCATCAGCGGCAGACCCGGATCTCGGGGAATCTCTACGGGTGACCACTCCGGATCGGCAGTGACCTCACCCCACGCTCCGGAGAAGCGGTGCGGCTGCCCCACTCCGAGCAGACCTTCGAGCCTCGCGGCCGCCTGCTCCGCCGTCTCGCCGCGAGCGAGCAGAATCTCCGCCAAGCGGATCGTGCCCTCGATCTCTTCGTCTCCGCCGAGACCGGCCAGCCTGGCCGCGCTCTCCCCCATCGTCTCGGCGATCGGTCGGATCGTGGCAAGTCGTGAGGCGCTCGCCGCCCGCCGCTTGCGCCACGGTTCCTCGGGCAATTGATCCGCGAACGCGTCCATCCAGTCGCCCGCGGCCCGCCACATGCCGACGGCCGCGAGGTCTTCGACGATGCGCGCGCCGCTCGCGGAAAGCTCCGCGCCTCGCGTCACGGCCGCTTCTTCGTACAGGACGGCCAGCAGGTGATGACCGCGCTCGCGACGCGCCGCTGCCGCCTCGACCCAGCTCGCCGGATCGCCTTGCCGCTCGAAGACTCTCGATTCCGCGCTCGCCACCTCGTCGGTCGCCTGCTCCCCGGCAGGGCAGTCGAGATCCATCGCGAGTTGGAGGTTTCTCACCGCCTGCGGCGCCTCTGGTGCGAGTAGCCGGGCGATCAACGCCGCGAACCGCGCGCAACGCACCTGACAGGTTCGAATGCACGCGGCGGACATGTTGACCCATGCGGGTGCAAAGAGCGGATCCTCGACGACCGCCTGACGCAGCAGCGTCAACCCTTCTTCGGTCCGGTCGTTCTGCAACGCATCCGTGCCCAGTTCGGTGAGTGCCAGACCGCGTGCGCGTCCCGGGTGTACGGACCAGAGTATGGAATCGTCAACACCAGCACCGATCGCGACCTGCGACACGCTCCCCAAGGCGAAGAGCACGGCCAGAGTGCGCCAGAATCTCGTCGCGCCGGCCTTGAATTCGACGTCCATGCCGCTCGAAAGACCGCACTGCATCGCGCGAGGGACGCAGACAGCGAACTCGAACGCAGTGGCAAGTTCCCGGAGCACGTGGCGATTCTAACCCCGATCTCCAGGCGCCCCAGCCGTGCCTCATCCGCGCCCCAGCGTGCCTTCTCTGCACCCTGCCCACTCAGGACGGCTATGGATGGCTACATCGCGGTCTCGTCGCGCCTTTCGCCGACGACGGCATTGACTTTGATCACGCCTTCCGTGTAGTCCGGATCCGTCGTCTGCACACGCACCTCAGCGCGAAGGATTCCCGGCGGCGCCGTGCTCTTGAGCGCGATCTTGATCCACGCGTCGCCGGCGCGTGGCAGCAACACGGAAGCGACGTCACTCTGGCGCGACGCTGCAGACCCGAGCGCGGTTGCGGGCTCGAGCGTGACCTCGATGTGCTCGTTGTCGGAGCTGGCACCGGTGATCGACATCGCCGGACTGTGAGGACGCGCGAGAACCGTCTCCTCGCGAGGCACGCCGGCACTCGTCCTCAGGTACACCAGGGCCTTTGGCAGGAACTCGAGCGGTGTGTAGAGGTCGAGATTCACCTGCAAGACGACGCGCTCGGAGTTGGGTGCGGTTGTCACGACGGTGGCCGTCTTCGATTGCTTTCCAGAGCGGAGGTTCTTCGTGTCGATGCGCAGCTTGACGAGACCATCCGTTCCCGGCTCGATCACCGCCGGGTAGTCCGACACTGCGCAGCCGCAGGAGGGCCGCACCTGCGTGATCGACACGGGTTCATCACCATCGTTCTTGAACACGAACTCATGCTCGAAGACACTGCCGAGTTGGATCTTGCCGGCATCGACCGTCGCTTTCGGCACCACCAGACTGGCAGCTGCGTGCGCGGGCGTCGCTGCCAGTGCCGCGAGTGCCAGGGGAGCCGACAACGTTGCGGCGAGGATCCTGATTCCCATCGACATCCCAGATTGCATGGTGACCGTTCCTCCACGCGGCGGACACACACTGCTCGTCGCGCCTTTGCGACGAAGCTGCCGAGTGAATATACCGACTGACACGCGGGCTCGCCCGTCGCCGAATCGACAGCCGCTTCCGCGACGAGCTGCCACCGTCCGAGGCTTTTCGTCGCCGGTGACTCGATAGCACGCCGTCCGCGGCGTTTTTCGGCCGAAAGGGTCGTCTTATGGGGGCTAGCCCGGATTCTTCATGAACCTCCGAGCAGAAACGTCGCAGATGCCTGCTGGATGGCCCGCACGTAGTGAGGGCCCCGCTTCCTCCTCTTTGGTTTCCTGTGATGCCTTCTTGGGCATCGCGAACGCGATCATTCCCCTTTTACCCAGCTTGCGGAAGTATGCCAGCAGGGATGTCTCCGCTTCCTTATGTGTCAGCTTATATCTATTGCACAATGCTTTCACTATACTATCTATGGAATTATGACCATCGCAT
>CP070706.1:751899-754512 GCA_020350085.1 Acidobacteriota bacterium | reverse complement strand
GTGGAGGAGACAGCGCGCGTCCTGGCGATCTCCAGCCCGACCGTGAAGCGCGAGTGGCGCATGGCGCGTGCGTGGCTCCGCCGCGAGCTCGGCGAGGAGCCGGCATCATGAGCCCGGTCGATCGCGAGCGGCTCAAGGAGATCTTCCACGCGGCAGCAGAGTTGCCGGCTGACGAGCGCCTTGCGTTTCTGGAACGCGCCTGCCGTGGTGATGAGGAGCTGCGCCGCGAAGTGGAGTCGCTCCTCGGGCACGATCACGAAGGCGACGATGCGTTCGGTGAGACCAGAATCGGCGCCGGCGGAGCGCTGCTGGCGAGGGCCGTAGAGGCCGATCTGACCGCGGGCGACGAGTCCACCGAGACGGCTCCGCCGCTGCCGGAGACCATCGGCCATTACCGCATTCTCGGTCGGATCGGTGAGGGCGGCATGGGAACCGTATACCTCGCCGAGCAGGATCATCCGCGGCGGCGCGTTGCGCTGAAGATGATCCGGCCCGGCGTGTTGTCGCGCAATCTCCTGCGGCGCTTCCGGTTTGAGGAGGATGTGCTGGGACGGCTGCAGCACCCCGGCATCGCGCAGATTCATGAGGCCGGCGAGATCGACACCGAGTCCGGGCGACAGCCTTACTTCGCGATGGAGTACGTGGACGGTCTGGAGCTGCGCCGCTACGCCCAGCAGCACGATCTCGGCTCACGCCAACGGCTCGAACTCGTGGCGCGGATCTGCGACGCCATCCACCACGCGCACCAGAAAGGGGTTATTCACCGCGATCTCAAGCCGGACAACGTTCTCGTCGTGGACGAACCGGCGACGACGAGCGCCACGACGCCGGGCAGCATCGTGCCCCTCGGACTGCCGAAGGTGCTGGACTTCGGCGTGGCCCGCGCGACGGACTCCGACGTGCAGATCACGACGTTGCAGACCGACGTCGGTCAACTCGTCGGGACGCTGCCCTACATGAGCCCGGAGCAGATTGCCGGCGACTCGCGCCAGCTCGACACGCGCAGCGACATCTACGCGCTGGGTGTGATCCTGTATGAACTGCTGAGCGGGCGCCTGCCGTTTGATCTGAGGGGCAAGTCGATCGCCGAGGCGGCGCGCATGATCCGCGATGATGAGCCGAAGCGCCTGGGCTCACTCCAGCCGGTGTTCCGGGGCGACGTCGAGACGATCGTGACGAAGGCCCTGGAGAAGGACCCCGCGCGCCGATACCAGTCGGCGGCGGAGCTGGCGACCGATATCCGCCGCTACCTGGGGCACGAACCGATCGCCGCCCATCCGCCGAGCACGTTCTACCAGCTCAGGAAGTTCGCCAAGCGCAACCAGGGACTGGTAGCCGGGCTGGCGCTGTCGTTCCTGCTCCTCGTCGCTGGCACGGTGACCTCGCTGATCTTCGCCACACGCGCGTTGCATGGAGAGAGACTCGCACGCGAGAACGAGGAGCGGGCCGTGCTCAGCGAGGCTGCCGCGCGTCGCGAAGCGTATCGTTTCAGTCTGGCCGCCGCCGAGGCGGTGGGGGATCTGGACCCGCTGCAGGCGCTGAGGCACCTGCAAGCCGCTCCGCCGGAGTTCCGCGGCTGGGAGTGGCGTCATCTGCTCGCTCGATTCGAGTCACATAAGGCTGAGTACACGGGCGGTCGGTTTAACAAATATGCATCGACGATCGGCCGCCGCGATGACGGCACGCTGGTCGCCGCGATGGAGCGAGACGGCGCCATCGAGCTGATCGACATGGAGTCCGGCGACGTGGACGCAGTCTTCCGCGAAGAGGGCGGGCTGACTATTCCAAACCTGTCGCCGGACGGATCGCGTCTGGCGGCGGTGTCTTCCGCACAGGACAAGATCATCGTCTGGGATGTTCAGGAGAAGGAGCGTCTGTTCAAACTGCCGACCGGTTCCATCGACGCGCGGTACACGCGATTCAGCGACGACGGGTCATTGATCGCGATCAGCTCAGCGGAAGAGGGACTGTCGGTCATTGCAGACGAGACGCGACAAACGCGATTCCCAATCCCGGCGAGACCGTGGCCCGCAGGCCCGGTTGCCTTCGATGCCGGTGCTGAGCGCCTTGCCGTCCCCAGCGGCGGCTCCGTTCTGCTGTTCTCATCCACAGCCGATCGCCTTGCTGAAGCGAGCCTTCAGGACGGCTGCACGTCGGTTGCGTTCAGTCCTGACGGCACGCGGTTGGCCGTGGGTCACCTGCAGCGCATGATCCGAATCCTCGATGCATCCACGCTGGCGGTGCTCGATGTTCTTCACGGCCATACCGCGTCTATTACGGCGATCACCTTTTCAGAGGATGGGGCATACCTGGCGAGTTCGTCCAGCGACGGCACAACCCGAATCTGGGATTCTTCCACTGGCGAGACGCTGCGCGTGCTCGCCGGTGGCAATGCGACGTCTCTGGCATTCGCCGAGGACGGCACGCTCCTTGCGGCCGCCTCGTCCGCCGAAGCGCGGCTTTGGGGGTTGATGCACGATGCTCGTCTCGTCCTGCGAGGGCACGAGAGCTTCGTCTACCTTGTGGCCTTCAGCCCCGACGGATCGCTCATCGCGTCGAGCGCGTGGGACAACACGGTGCGCCTCTGGGACGCGATTACCGGCGAGCCGCTCG
>CP070706.1:748590-751799 GCA_020350085.1 Acidobacteriota bacterium | reverse complement strand
GCCCGTCAGGTCGAGAATCTCGGTCTTGATCACCTCGAGCCGGTCGAGCGCGCTGCGCGGGCCGGTGATCTCGACCATTTGGGGCTCGGTGCGAACATGGGCGACGGCAAAACCCTCCGCGGGTGCCCCGGTCGTCTGCACCTCGACGCGAGCCGCTCGAGCACGCTTCTCCTCGAGTGTGAGGGTCACCTCGCTGTCCAGAAGATCGATCTGGATGGTCGGAGGCAAGCCCCGAACATCCGATGCCTGGATCGTCAGAACGTGCTGTCCCTCCGGCAAGTTACGCACGTCGATGTTGGAATAGAGTTCATCGAGAGAGATGCGCTGGAACGCGACCTCGTCTCCCGTGAGTGTGGCCTTGATCGTCTTGGGCTCGAACAACACCGCGATCAAGTTCTCGTTCGTATCGAACACCAGCGGCAGCTCCACCTGCCGCACTACCGGCGGTCGACCGACCACGAGAGCCCAGGTCAAGTAGGCCAGCCCGAGCGAGAACAGCTTCAGGCCGAGGTTTCTGCGCAGAAAGCCCCTCACCGCGTCGACTCCGCCACCGCGCCCGATTGCTGGCTCTTCTGTTGCTGGCGCGTCATCAGCGACCTCCACCCTGACGACGACGAGCGCTCCGTGGACAGCAGTCGCTCGAGATTCCTCCTCAGCGAGCGCGTGTCGAGATCCTCGTGCAGGTGCCCGTGAACGGCGATCGAGATCATGCCGCGCTCTTCGCTGACCACGACGGCGACGGCATCGGTCTCCTCGGTGATGCCGATGGCAGCTCGGTGTCTGGTGCCGAACTTGCGCGAGACGTACGGATCCGTCGTGAGCGGCAGAAAGCAGCTTGCCGCCTGAATGCGCTCCTGGCTGATGATCACCGCGCCGTCGTGTAGCGGCGTGCGCGGCGAGAAGACGTTGATCAGCAGGTCATAGCTCACGCGGGCATCGAGGCTGATTCCGGTTTCGACGAAGTTTCTGAGCCCCTGGACTCGTTCGAAGACGATCAGCGCGCCAGTGCGAGCGGAAGCCATCGACGAGCAGGCAAGCGCGACCTCGTCTATCAGGCGGCGCGAGGAATCCTGCTGACGGAAGTGCTCGAACGGATAGCGGCCGAAGGTCGCCAGCCCCTGCCGGATCTGCTGCTGGAAAATGACGATCAGCGCCAGCGGGCCGTAGAACAGCAGCTGCGAGAGCACCCAGTTGACGGCTTTGAGATTCAGCCCCTGTGGCGACGTCAGCCACCACATCAGCACGACCGCCAACGTCCCGTAGACCATCTCCACCGCACGGGTCCGGCGAACGAGCAGCATCACCTGATAGATGCCGAACCACAACAGCGCGATCTGGAGGATCGCCCACGGATCGCTCAGCTGCCCGAATCTGAAGTAGCCGAGCAGGGTCTCCATCAGCCGGCCTCCGCCGTGTACGTCGACTCGACCCACGGTCGCAAGGCGTCCGCCACGTCGAGCGCCTGCCGCGTCGCTCCGACGTCATGCGCTCGAACCAGACAAGCACCCGCGAGCACGGCGGCCGTCGCGGCAGCGAGGCTTCCCGAAAGCCGCTGCCCGGGATTCCGGATGCCCGTGCGATGGCCGATGAAGCTCTTACGCGACACGCCAATCATGATCGGCAGACCGAGCGTTCGAATCGATCCCAGCTGCCGCAGAATCTCCTCGTTTCCGGTGGCCGACTTGCCGAAGCCAATGCCCGGGTCAATGACGATTCTATCATCCGTCATCGTCGCTCGTCGGGCCTGATCGGCGCGTTCGCCGAGAGCGGCCAGGATCTCGCCGACGAGATCTACGTAGCGCGTGTCGAGCTGCATGTCTCGTGGTCTACCGCGCATGTGCATGATGACGATCGGGCAGCCGCGTGCGGCCACCAGCGGGAGCATCTGTGGGTCGCCGAGGCCGGAGACGTCGTTGACCATGTCGGCTCCGGCGTCGAGCGCTCGCGCAGCGACGTCCGCGCGGCGCGTGTCGATCGACACGCGGATGCCGAGCCGCTCGCGTTGGATGGCCTCGATGACGGGCAGCACCCGCCGGCACTCCTCCTCGACGGGCACAGCCTCGGCTCCGGGTCGCGTCGACTCACCGCCGACGTCGACGATCTCCGCGCCTTGTTCGGCCATCTCGGCCGCGTGCCGCAGTGCGCGCGGCGGCGTGGCGAACAGTCCCCCGTCAGAGAAGGAGTCCGGGGTGACGTTGAGAATGCCCATCACCCGGGTCCGCGCCGCGAGATGCCAGCGCTCGCCATCAGAGAAGCGCAGGGAAAGATCGCGCCGCTCGTAGCCGTTCAGCGCCTGGCCCAATCCCGACGAGATCGGCTCGGGCCACGTGTCGCGAAGCTGCCAGACCCCCTGACGCGAGCCGGCGACAAGCAGCTGTTGTGTGCCGACGAGCATCGTCACACCGGCTGGCAACCGCTGCTGAAGCTCGTTCGGGCTGAAACCCATCGGGATCGGGATCAGGACCGCGCGACAAGGAAGCGGCAGCCGTTCGGGGGACTTGCCGACCCCGCTGGCCCGGAGAAAAGAGCGCGCGTCCGCGGGACCGGTGAGATCCCAGACCCGAACGCGAGCAGGCGCCATCAGTTCTTCCTCGAGACTCTCCCGGCGCTCCGCCCCGCGGGCTGGGGCGACGATCTGACCGGGCGGACCAGGTCGGGCGACGAAGATCAGCTAGGCTGTCCGAGCGGGTCTCCAAGCACGGTATCGGGTCCCTCGCTTCGCTTCCGATCGCCGGCTTGTGGCTCCTCGGTGGGGGGAACGTCGTCCGGGCCCGAAAGCGGGGACAGCGGTGGCAGCTCGCCCCCTTCGACGACGGTCTGGATCTCCTCGAAATCGAGAACCTCGCGCTCGAGTAGCGTCTCTGCGAGCCGGATCAGCGCTTCACGATGCGCGTCGAGCAGCTTCTTGGCCCGCTCGTACGCGCGCGTGACGATGCCGCGGACCTCTTCGTCGATCTCGATCGCCGTCTTCTCGGAGTAGTCCTTGTGCTTGGCGATCTCACGGCCGAGGAAGATCTGTTCCTCGCGCTTACCAAAGGTGAGCGGGCCGAGTTTGTCGCTCATGCCCCACTCGCAGACCATGCGGCGTGCCAGGTCGGTCGACCGTTCCAGGTCGTTACCCGCGCCGGTCGTCAACTGGTCAAAGACCAGCTGCTCCGCCACGCGGCCGCCCATCATGAACGCCATGCGTCCCTGAAGGTACTCGCGCG
>CP070706.1:743787-748490 GCA_020350085.1 Acidobacteriota bacterium | reverse complement strand
GCTGTTTGCCGAGCCGCTCGACACGGTGACCTTCACGCGGTCTTTGGCCCAGACGGCTCGTCAAGGTCTCGATCCGGGCAAGATCGACGAGCAAGACAGCCGCGGAGCCGGCTGGCTGCTGAAAACCGCCCAACGGCTCGGCATCGATCCGAAGTTCGGCGGTTTTCGCGGCTACAGCGCTAATCTGACCGCGGCCCGAACGCCTTTGGATGAAGCCGTGTTGCAGCTCGTGGAAACGGCACGCCGGCCAACACGCGCTTTCACCTTCGGCGGCGATCTTCCATATCCGAAGCCGGCCGCGGAGCTGGTCGCCCAAGCCGCTCGCGTCCCGCGAGAGGTATCGGAGATCCTCGGC
This sequence comes from Acidobacteriota bacterium, assembly GCA_020350085.1. GTDB lineage: Bacteria > Acidobacteriota > Polarisedimenticolia > J045 > J045. Next base: position 748,135 of record CP070706.1, on the reverse strand, counting down.
CAACTCGTGCTCAACGTGGCCGAAGCGTACCGCTGGGCCGAGTTGGCGTTTCGCAAGGTGGACGCGAAGGATCGCTCGGTGGTCGCACGCCGCTACAACCTCGGCGAGGAGATGATCGATGGGTTCGATTACTGTCCCGAGATCGACGACGTCGCACGTGTGTTCGATGAGGCCAGCCTGTGGTACGCCGCTCAAAAGAGCATCCAGGCCCTCGACGATGCCCGCTTGGCGTTGGCCTCGCTGGGCGAGAGCGCGCCGTTCACGTTTGACTACGAGACTCCCTGGGGCTGGGTTCGGGTCCGCGGTGGCGGCAACGACGTCATCGACGGCACCAACGCGCTGCTGATCGTCGATCTAGGCGGTGATGATCGCTACGCCGGAGGCGTGGCCGCCTCGAGCGCCGAACGGCCCGTGGGCCTGCTTCTCGATCTGGGAGGCGATGACACGTACGTCTCCGAGCAGCCGGCGCAGGGCGCCGGCATGACGGGCGTCGGCGTGTTGCTCGACGTCGCGGGCGACGATCGCTACACGGGGCGGCATTACGCTCAGGGAGCGGGCCAGTTCGGCTTCGGCCTGTGCGCGGATCTCGGCGGTGACGATCGCTACGTCAACCGCTTCAGTGGCCAGGGGGCCGGCTTCTTCGGCATCGGCTTGCTGTTCGACGTCTCCGGTCACGACGAGTACACGCTTCACGCGGACGGGCAGGGACTCGGGGGCGTTCACGGTGTCGGCGTTCTCGCCGATCGGAGCGGAAACGATCGCTACACGGCCGTGCGGGAGCATTCCGTGACGGGCCGGCCCTCTTACCATTCACCGGGGCTCGATGTCGGCGTTTCCAATGCCCAAGGCTGTGGGATGGGAAGGCGCGGCGATGGGGGAGACGGGCACTCTTGGGCCGGAGGGCTCGGCGCGCTGCTCGATGGTGGCGGGGACGATGTCTACACGGCCGGCAACTGGGCGATGGGCACCGGCTACTGGTTCGGCATCGGCGTGCTGCACGATCAAGAGGGTGACGACGAGTACCACGGCGTCGCGTACTCGCAAGCGAGCGGCGCGCACTTTTGCATCGGTGCTCTGATCGACGAGCAGGGCAACGACAAGCACCTGTCAGAGGAGAATTCCCACAGCAGCTTAGCCTGGGCTCACGATTTCACCATCGCGCTGCTCGTCAACATCGGTGGCAGCGACACGTACAGCGTCAAGGACGGCGGGCTCGGCTACTCGATCAATCGCAGCGTCTCCATGCTGATCGACAGCGGCGGTGACGATGCGTACCGCACCGAGGCGATCGTCCGGCCCGGGTTCGCTAGAAACGACGAGAGGTTCCGAGCGCGCGACGGCGTCAGCACGTACTTTGCAGACACCACGTCGCTGGGACTGTTTCTCGACATCGGTGGCGAGGATCGCTACTGGGAGGGCCTGGACAACGACTCGCAGTGGCTCGACCCTCCCGACTCGCCGAACTGGCAGGACAGAAACTTCAGCGTCGGTGTCGACCGCGACAGCGGCACGGTCGATTTCACGCCGGTCCCCGTTCGGCTTCCGTCCGCGAAGAGCTTGCCCGGACGAAACTGACGAGCTGGCAACAAAGCCGCCCCTTCGGCGCGAGGGTCTCCGTCAGTCGCTCACGTTCGAGACCGCATCAGCTGGGTTGCCAGACGAGACAGCTCACCGGCAGCGGCCGTTCTTCCCGCACGTCCCCGAGCAGCAGTCCTCGTTCGAGCTGCAAGACTCTCCCTTGCCGGCACAGCCCGGCTCGCACACCTTTCCAGCCGAGCAGCTCGGCGAGCCGTCGGGGTTGTTGCAGCGCCATACGCCGTCGCTGCAGCAGGTGTGGCCCTCGAAGCACAGCGGGTTCCCGTTCACCCCCGGCTCGAGATCGGGGTCACAGCAGGCGTCTCCCTTGGGCGGCTTACCTCTAGCGTGACCGACGAGCTCGAGCGGATCGCTGCCCTCGAGCAGCGAGCCCGCCTCGCACGTCGCGGACGGCCGCACGTCGGATGGCAACGAAGCTGAGCCTCTCGACGAGGCGTAGGAGACGGCTGCAAGCACGAGAACACACATCGTGAGCACAGCGACCTTCTTGCGGGTGATCGTCACGGCATCCTCCTCGGGCGAGCTCGGACCGGACCGGAACAAGCCTAACGCAATCCGAGGCTGTCGAGAATGGCCTGAGGCCGGTTTCGAATCCGTAACCGCATGGTCCGATTTGAAACGGTCGGACGATGATCGTGCGCGCTCTGCACACGGAAACGGCTCCTGGCGCGTCTCTTCACACACGCGGCACGTTGGCGCCGCACTTGCAAAGGTTTGTCCGCGTCACGAGCCACGCGGCCGTCGAGGCGGCACGGGCGAAGCTGCACAGCGCGAGGCGTGACCCCCTTCGCAAGGGCGTACCGGAGCATCGGCGCGCATGAGGGCACGACGAGGATGCTGCCGGCGGTGACGAGAGCAGGGGCCGTCACGACGACCGCGCCACGTCTTTCCGACGGCGTGCGGATCCGACCAGAGGCCGACTGGCAAGAGGGCGGCGTCGTCCAAGATCGACGGACGAGACGCTTTTATCGCTTCGGTCCGATCGAGTTGTTCATCCTGCGCCAGCTCGACGGGCGGTCCCGTGTCGCCGAGATCCAGCACCGACTCTCGGACGAGCTGGGCGAGGCGCTCACCGGCGAGGAAATCCACGGGTTTCTGGACGCGCTGCGCGACAAAGGGCTGATACGAGACACCGTGCCGCGCTTGCCTTCGAACGCACCGGATGTCGGTGTCGAGATGATGGCGCGGTTGGAAGCAGGCGGTTTTCGCGTGCGGCACCGGGCACGACGCCCGCCGCTGCGTCCGCTGCCGGACCGCCGTCGAGATGTTCCGGCCACCAGCGCGTTCGAGGAGTCGATCGCGCAGCTGGAATCGGGAAGGTTTCCCGCGGCGCTGCGCTCGCTCGAGCGCGTCTTGCTGCTCCAGCCGGACAACGGCCGCGCCCGCGCACTCTACGAGCTGTTACACCAGATAGCCCCACCGTCCAGCAGCGAGACCGACCCGGCGCCGCGGACATCACGCCGCAGCCCGTTGTATCTGCGCTGGCCGCTGTTCGATCCCGATCGATGGCTCGCGCGCATCGAACCGATGGTGCGGTTGGTCTGGACGCGGTCGTTTGCCTGCATCTATATCGGACTGCTCGCCGCGGCGGCGTGGGTCGCGGCGCGGCACGCCGACACGCTGAAGGCCGCGTTGGCGGCTCAGGCGCCGTCATCGTGTGCCGCCACGATCGTCGTCGCGGCGATCGCGCTGACGATCGGCCACGAGCTTAGCCACGCGCTCGCCTGCAAGCGCTACGGCGGTCGCGTTCCCGAGGCCGGTCTGCTGCTGATCGTCTTCGTCGTTCCCGCGGCCTACGTCGATGTTTCCGAGGCGTGGCTGTTCGATCGACGGCGCCGGGTGATGGTCTCGTTGGCAGGTCCGTTGTTCGACTTGGGCGCCGCCGCAGCGGGGCTGGTTTGCTGGCGCGTGCTGGCTGCCGGGCCGCTGCAGCTGGCCACGCTGTCCGTCGTGCTCGCGAGAGCGGCCAGCTTCGTTCTGAACATGAATCCGCTGCTGCGGCTCGACGGCTACTACGCGCTTTCGGATCTGGCCCGCACCCCGAACCTGCGCCGTGCCGCTTGGGCTGCGGTGCGCAACGCCCTCTCGAGGCTCTTGCGGCTCGGCCGCACGGGCGACGGCCCGCTTGCGGATCGGGGCCGGCGCCCTCGGGCGATGCTGGCCGTCTACGGCGCGCTCTCGCTCGCATATCTGGCCGCGATCTTGGGGGGACTCGCTTGGCTCGCGCTCGGCCGCTCGGCGGCACTGGCCGGGGTGTGGGGCCCGGTGGCAGCGCTGCTCGTGGCGGGGTTGCTCGCGCGCCGCCCGTTGCTGGTATTGGCGCGCCGCGTCGGCCGCTGGATCGGCCGCCCGACGCCGCGGCGTGCGGCCGGCTTGGCGTTGTCGCTGGCGGCGCTGGCGGCGCTGGCGATGGTGCCGTGGCCGCTCAAGGTGTCGGGCCCGGCGCGTCTCGCGAGCGCGGCCGTCGTCGGTGTGCGTCCGGAGCAGCCCGGGATCGTCGCCGCGGTGCTGGTTCGAGACGGCGACGAGGTGCGTGAGGGACAAGTGGTCGCGCGGCTGGACGCCAAAGATCTTCGTGGCCAGCTCGAGATGACGCGCGCGCGGGTGGAGCAAGCTGAGGCGCAGCTGGCGTTGCTCGCTCGCGGACCGCTCGTCGAGGAGATCGAGCTGGCACGGGAGGCGGTGCGTGCAGCGAGGGCAGAGCTCGACCATGCCCGCTCGCGCTTCGAGCGGATCGCACGACTGCGCGCGG
>CP070706.1:740190-743687 GCA_020350085.1 Acidobacteriota bacterium | reverse complement strand
CGGCGGTTCTCGTGTTCGTCGCGATGCCCGGCGGCGCCACTGCTCACCCACCGGACGAGCCGGATCAATCGACGGTTTCCGGAGAGATCGTCGACTTGTGCTGCTACCTCTCTGCCGGTGCCACAGGAACCGGCCGGGCGCCGAGCGCCAAACAGTGCGCCAAGAACGGCCAGCCTATCGGCCTTCTGGCACAGGACGGAACGCTCTACGTGCTTTATGCCCATCGCGTCGATATCGCACCGTTCGAGTTGGCGAAAAAGCTCGCGGGAGAGAATGTGACGCTGACGGGCGTGGTCTCGCAGCGAGGATCGATCAACGGGCTCGAGGTAAGGCGCGTGTCGAGGACACCCGCCCGGAGATAAGACCGAAGCTGTAAGCGAGTCCGGATCGGATCGGGAACCCGCGCTCGAGCGCTGCCCGCACCGGGCATTTCACACGCCCAACTCGGGTTTTTCCTGGTAGCGGAGCCCTCCGGGCCGCCGTAGGGTCTCGCCGTGTACGGAGCCACCTACACGGGCAGAACGCGGCTTGTCCACCGCCTTGACTTCACCGCGCGCCCCGAAGAAAGAGGAGGTGTCCCTCATGTCTCGACCGCGGACGGCTCGACTATCGCTCTTTCTCGCCTTGCTCGTTGCTCCCGTGGCTGAAGCGCAGACCTTCGTCGACCTCGACCAGACCGTCACCATCGATCAGGACCGCGGCGCAGACCCCACGGTGGACTACGCCTCGCTGGTCTTCTTCGGGCCGTGGGACGATCGGAACTACGAGCTGACAAGGGCCGACTTGTCGTTGCTGGCGGCGAACGAGGTCGAGATTCGGGAGCCGCTCCCCGCTTACTTCAGGGTCGCCTTGCGGCGTGCGCGGCCCGAGCTCTCACGGGATTCCGGGGCACGCTATCCGCTCCATGCGCTGAACCTGTTCCGTAAAGAGGCCGTCGGGTACCTGGTCGAAGGCCTCCACCACAAGAGGGCCACGCGCCAAGACGGCCGCTACTACGTCGATCTCGCCAGCGTCATGGAGCCGCGATCTGCGGACGACGCCGGAACGGGCTTCGTCTCGGGAGACGTCCGCGTCACGAGTCCGGAGGGCGCCTCTGAGTCGGCGGTCGCGATCAGCCCAGCGGATACGAACAAGCTCGTCGCCGGGTCGATCGGTCCGGACGAGCAGGTGCGGATGCACTACTCGGCCGACGGCGGACAGACCTGGACGCAGACCGAGCTGCCGCTGGGCCTGACCTGCTGCGACCCATCGGTCGCCTGGTCCGCGGACGGTCAGCTGGCTTACGCCACGGCGCTCGCCCACTGTGCCTTCTTCCGCTGCGAGCTTTTCTTCTACCGCTCGGACGATGGGGGCATGACCTGGACGGATCTCGAGGACGACACGCCGGGAGACCCGCGGCGCTCGGTCTCACAGAACGCTGACCGCGAGTTTCTGCACGTCGATCAGCATGCCAGCTCCCCCTTCAAAGACAGCATCTACTTGACGTATCACGAATCGAACGTGCTCCATTTCGCACGCTCCGACGATTTCGGCAGCGGCTGGATCGGGCTGCGCTTCTCGTCGGCCGACGAGGAGCTCGGCATTGCGGGAGACATCACGACCGACAGCAACGGCCACATCTACTTCGTCTGGCCCGCCTACAACAGCCGCACGATCCGACTGAAGAAATCGACCGATGGTGGCGCGAGCTTCGGGCCGTCGTCCGTCGTCGCCATGACGGAAGCGGCGTACAGCTACCCGATCCCCGCGCAGGAGATTCGCGAGTGCCGGGTATACGTTTCGGCGGACTCGGACCTCAGCAATGGTCCTTACGGCGACAGCGTCTATCTCGCTTGGTCCGACACGACGGCACCGGTGTCTGGTAGTGCGGTCACCAACCACTCTCGCATTCAGGTCGCGGCCTCGCGAGACGGCGGCGCGACTTGGACGGTCACCACCCCTCACAGCACGGATGACGTGCTCGAGGTCGATCGCTGGCACCCGTTTCTCGCCGTCGGTCCCGACGGGACGGTCCACGTGATCTTCTACGACACGCGCAACACGCCGGATCGGTCGGGCGTTGATATCTACTACAGCTTCTCCACCGATGGCGCCGAGACCTGGTCCGCCCCGCAGCGCGTGACCGCTGAGACCTCGCCCAACATCGAGGACGTGTTCGAGTACGGCGATTACATCGGGCTCGACATCGTGATGAACGACCTGATCGCCATCTACACCGACAACCGCAGCGAGCTCGCCGAGCCGGGCGATTCGGTCGACATCTACGCGTCAGGCATCAGACCGGGTGGTGGCGCTGCGAGTGCCGGCTCGATCTATGGCAGTCGGGGTGTGCCCGGCACGCCGCTGATCGTCACCAAGAACGTCAACGGCTCGGACCTCGACCTGACGTGGGAGGTCGCCTGCGGTGACGGGACGGACTACGCGATCTACGAGGGCCTGCTCAGCGAACCGAACAGCAAGTCGCCGATTCAGTGCAGTACTGGAGGATCGACCTCTGCGACGATCACACCGTCACCGTCCGACCGGTTCTACCTCGTGGTCGCGACGGTGAGCGAGGCCGAGGGTTCTTACGGTCGGACGAGCGCCGACGCGCAGCGGACGCCCAACGATGGCGCCTGCCTGCCCCAAATGATCGGCTCGTGCCCGTAGTCGCCCGCTGCTGCCTCGGCGTTCCCGCTTATTGCATCTTGTTTTCAAATGTTCATTTTTGTTTGAAGACAAGCCAGTGGCTCTCGGGGAAATATCTTTCGGAACCCCGGGATTCCCCGATAGGACAGCGCCGCGTCCCGGCGTACAACCAAGAGCGTGGGTGGCTCAGCGGAGAGTCCCCGAACTGCTTCCTTGATCGTCCCCTGATGAGCAGGAGGAGGTTGTGATGCGGAGTTCCGTTTCTTTCGGCCTGAGGGCGGTGGCCCTCGTTGCGTTGATCACGCTGGCGACGCCGGCGATGGCGCAGGTGGACTTCGAGCCGCTCGGCGTCACGTGCGGCCCGGCGTTCTTCCCCACGTTCTGCGTCGTCGACATGTCCGGCGACGGGAACACGATCCTCTACAGAGACAGAATCTGGACCGCGAGCGGCGGCATGCAGATGATTGGCGGTCCTCCGACCGGGTTTGTCGTGACCGCTCTCTCGGACGACGGTTCGACCGTGGTCGGCAACGTCTTTCTCACCGACGAGCCGCTGGGATCTCGCTTCGAGGCGGCGATCTGGCTCGGCGGTGACGAGTGGCAAGCGCTGGGCGGCCTGCCGAACACGAGCCCGTGCGGCACGAGCTACACGTCTTCTTATGACGTCTCCGTCACCGAGGCGGGCACGAAGGTCGTCGGCTTGGCCTGGATCGGGATGCGCTGTGCCGGCGGCGCGCACGCCTTCGAGTGGACGGAGGAGACCGGCATGGTCGACCTGGGCTCCATCGTCGCGGATCGCTCGAGCCGCGCCAACGTGATTTCTGCCGACGCCAGCGTGATCGCCGGCTGGAGCGACACGTCGTTCGGCT
>CP070706.1:733376-740090 GCA_020350085.1 Acidobacteriota bacterium | reverse complement strand
GGAAGTCCAGGGCCACCATCGGCACGCCGTACGGCTCGAGCCGCGCGCCGAGCTGCATCAACTTGCCGGCGCCGACGATCCCGTTGGCGCCCGAAACGACCAGCGCTCCCCGCTGACCGGCGCTGCCGAACACCCGATCGACCAGCTCGTTCGTTGCGGCCGGCAACCGGCCGCGCTGGAAGATTTCTAGCACCGAGCCCAGTCCCAACGTCTCCAGCGTCGAAGGCCTCATCGCATGGCTCATGACGGACGACCTCCCTCCGAGACTTCGAGGATCGCGGCGATGCCGACGTCTCCTGCGGCGCAGCCGAAAACGAGCGCGTGACCACCGCCGAGATCGACGGTCTCCTCGAGCGCTTCGATCAAGATTCTCGTCAACGTCGGCCCTTGGGGATGTCCCCAGACCAGAGAGCACCCGGTCTTGTTCATCCGGCGCCAGTCGTAGTCCAGAACCTTGGAGAAGATCGCATCGTTGACGGCGAACGGATTGTGGTTCTTGACGACGGCCATCTCGCTCATGCTCAAGCCGGTCCGATCGAGCAGCTTCTCGACGGCGAGCGCCGGCGCTTCCGGCATCAGGCTCGGCGAGGTCCTGACCTCCGTCTTGGCGACGAGGCGAATGTCGATCTCGGGCCGCGGGCTGATCTCGCGCGCGCGCTGCTCGCTGCAGACCAGAAGACAAGCCATCCCGTCGGAGGCGTGTGTTTGCGTCCCGCCGGATACGCACGTGTCGAGCTGCCTCATCTGACTCAGGCTATCGAGCGAGAGCTTGCGCACACCGACGTCCGCGTCGATGCGGCCGATCTTCTTGCCCTGCAGATTGAGCACCTCGAGCGGTACGAGCACGCGGTCGAGAAAACCGCTCTCCTTCGCGTCGAAGTACTGCTCGTAGCGGCATACGGTCAGCTCGTCCACCTCGCGCCGGTCGATCTTGTACTTGCGGGCGGCGATGCCGGCGGTGGAGATCATCGCGTTTCCGGTCGCCGGGTCGAAGCCGAAGTTGTCCCACACGTCGCTGAGCGCGATCGTCCGCTCGTGAGCGCGTCGTTCCGGAAAAACGCCCACCGGCGAGTCGCTCGTGCGATCGAACGTCAGCACACCGACGACGTCTTGTGCACCGGCCTGAACCTCCGCGGCCGCGAGCACGACCGCCTGCAGCCCGGTCGCGCAGGCTTGCTCCATGTGATAGCCGGGCACGCGATGACCCATGCAGCTCGCCACGAGCGGTGCGGTCCAAAACTTCCAGTGCCAGGGAATCGTCGAGCCGATGACGAGATACTCGAGCTGGTCTTTGCGGACTTTTCTTTTGCCGAGAATCCGACTCATCGCCTCGCCGGCGAACTGCCCGATATTGACCTCGGCGAGAGCGGACGTCTGCCACGCCGGAAAGTAGCTGCTGCCCCACGTGCCGTACGGAATCCTGGCGCGGGGAAACAGCCCCTCTTCCTTTCTCATCGGCTCCTCCCGGCCTACCGGCGCTCGTTGGCGGCCGGCAGGGAATGCGAAACGGATGCAGCAGAGCGGCTGGAGGAGGACCGCCGGACTCCGCGGCCCCCGCAGGCCTCCTAGACTACTCCGGTCTGGCCTTCTTGCGGCTAAACGTGTGCCCGACGGGATCAAGCCCCCGGGGGGCGCCGCCGCGGGTCGAGCGGCGGCCTGTGCCGCCTCCGAGTCCCCACGGTCGAGAGCCGGCGGCGGCGCGCCCTCGGTCTGGAGCATTTCTCCTCAGGCTCGCCTGCCCTCTCTGCCGCCGCCACGCCACGTCCGGATGGCTCGCTTCAGCGTCGTTTCTTTCGTCGAGATCGACTCAGTCGATGACACGGTCGCTGCCATGTTTGCCCAGGAAGCGAGCGTAGCGCGGCATGACGTCCGGCATGATCGACTCGCCCGCGGGGCGCCGCTCGACGCCGAACACGGTGCGCGGGAAGTCGAGGGGTTCTTGGATGGCCCAGATGCGGTCACAGGCCTCGGGCGGCAGGATCTCGGCCGGGTCGCCGACGGCGATCCAGCCGATCGGCACGACGGCATCCGGCGGCAGCACCGTGCGGATGTGGACGACGCCGTTGATGCGGACCTCGGCTCGCGCCCCGATCTGCGCACCGTTAAACACGGCGCAGCCTGTCGCCAGAAAGGCGTCGTCGTCGACCGTGCAGCCGGTGAGGTAGGCGCGCGGGCCGACCAGAACGTTGGCTCCGATCCGGACCGGATGATCGCGAATGCCACGGATGACGGCGGTGTCCATGATCACGCCGTTCCTGCCGATGACGATCGGGCCGCTTTCTGCCGTGAGCACCGCACCGAAGCCGATCGAGCTGTTGGCACCGACCGTCACATCACCGCAGACCGCGGCATTCGGTGCGATCCGGGCCGTTGGATCGATGAACGGGCGCTTGCCGAGATGGTCGTAGAGCATGTCGATCTTCCTCTCAGAACGGGCAGGAGTCTAACCTGGATTATTCATGAGCCCTTCGGCCGAAACGCCGCATCTGGCCGGGCTCTTCGAGCCCTCTGGCCCGTACTCGGGATCCGTCTCCCTGCGGCGTGCCTACAGGCACGCCTCAGTCGCGAATTCCTACGTGCGGGCCACCCAGCAGGCATCTGCGACGTTTCTGCTCGAAGGTTCATGAATAATCCGGGCAAACCTCGATGACACAATGCCCTCTCGGAAAGTGGCGGGAGGAGGCGGACGCTGATTAAGAGCCGGTTTCGTGCGCGATGCATTCGCTCAGCTCCGTGCGGGCGGTGCTGTTGATCGCTCAGCCCGCGTCGATGACCCAGGAGAACATCATCAGGGCCCAGCGGCTGCAGCAAGAGGCGGCAACGGCCTACCAGGCTGGCGATTCCGAGCGTTTCACGACCTTGACAGAACGGGCCCTCGCGGCCAACCCCGCGAGCCAAGCGACGCGCTACAACCTCGCTTGCGAATACGCACGCACCGGTCGACAAGACGAGGCGACGGCGCCGTTGAACTGAGCTGGCGGTCAATTGCGAGCCGCAAGCCGCTGCTATACTCCGCTGGCTTCATGAAGACGCTCTCCGGCGCTCAGCCGGGGTCGGGCTGGAAGGCCCTCCCACGGAGTCGACGATGAAGGCGTGGACGATCGACGCTGCCAAGATTCTCCCGAGCACGTCGGCGCCCCTCGACACGGACGACGTCGTCACGACAAACCGCATCCGGATGTTCCTCGAGCGTGACGACATCAACTTCGTCGTCGCGCCCAAGGGGTTCGGCAAAACCCTGCTGCTGATCGCGACGCGGATGCAGTACCACGATCCGTCGCGTTCAGGCTTCACTCTGGTACCCAGTCACGGACTGCTGGTCGATGTGCCCAAGAGCGGTGCTGCGAATCTCGACCTCGGCAAGGCATCGCTGCGCTTCTTGTCCGATCGTCATCATTGGGAAAGCCTGTGGCGCTCTTGTTTGTCGTTGGCGATCGTCCGCGCCCTCCGACACGGCAGCGCCTCGGCCGACGATTCGAAGCTGCTCGGCGCGCTTGGCGGCAATGAGCGGGACGGTGGTGCCGCTGCGCCCATTCCGCATCTCAATCGCCTGCTGAAGAACGAGCACCTCACGACGCCACTAGACTTCATGAACGCGATTCTTCGTGATTGCGGGATCCGAGAGCTGCGCGCTCTCGTGCATGAGCAGGAATATCTGGACGAGCTGATCACGAGGCTCCACACGCCGATCGCCATCTTCATCGACAACGTCGATGAGTACTTCGAAGAGCACCTCGAGAAGGCGCGACACGAGTACGGCCCATCGCTGCGCGGCATGTTCGACACGACGATGTGGTATCTCTCTCAGCAAGGTTTGATGTTCGCCGTCAAGACGTTGTGTCGGAACAACCACCATCTGGACATCTACGCGTCGATACGCAAGGAGGCGTACCACCGCCTCGACGGCACGACCGTCGAGAACATCCGAGGTTACTGCCTCGAGGATATCGACTACTCCCGATCCAAGCTGGAAGAGATCTTCTCTCGGAACGTCGCCAAGACCGACGATCGTCTCCTGACTGACCCCGCACTGAAAAGAGAAAGACCACTCGAGGCTCTCTGCGGCATCGATGTCCTGCGCCACGGAACCGTCGGTGAGACGGAGCGTTTGTTCGATTACATCTACCGCCACACTCTCAAGCGCCCTCGGGACATCATCAGGATCGGCCGTGCTCTGGCCACTCTCGATCATGAGGAACGAGACGAGCGGACAATCCGGGATACCATCAACCACGTCGCCACGCTGATCGCACTTGATTACATCAAGATAGTCCTGCCACATACGGAGTTCAAAGACGAGGCTCAGTTGATCAGCTTTCTGAGGCTCATTCCTCACAATATCCTCGACTCATACGCATTGCGAAGGATCTGTGCCGCATTCGCCGATCGGTGCGAGGAAATGGGTGGTCACACGTGTGACGAGTTGGTCCCGTTCTGCGACTTGTATCGACTGGGCTTGCTTGGGCTCGTCCGTTACGACTACCGCACCCAAACGGCGATGCAGGTTTTCCTGGCGCCCGGAGACCTTCCAGGCGACGAGAGCCTGCGCTTGCCTCAACCCGAGTCGAGGGAGCTCGATTTCTATCTGATCCACCCGATTCTGAATGCGCTCATCGGTGGTGACCCCCGCACTCGTATCAACCGATCCGTATCGGTTGGTGACCGACGTGGCTGGCAAAAGCCGCTACTACCGAAGTCCGTTCTGAACTACAAGATCTTCCTCTCCTACTCGAGTCACGACACCCGGTTCGTGGAGCGACTCGCTCGCGAGCTGAACGAGAGCCAGATCAGCAACTGGTTCGATCGGAGGAACCTGCTCGTCGGTGACTTGTTCTTCGAGGAGATCGCTCAAGGGATCGAGCAGTGCGAGTACCTCGGTGTGGTGATCTCAAAAAGCGCGCTCGAATCAGGCTGGGTGAAGAAGGAAATCGAGCTGGCGATCAAGCATGAGATCACCAAGCAGAAGGTGATCGTGCTGCCGATTTTGATCGACGACGTCTGGGACCAGGTGCCGGCCATCTTGCAGGACAAGAGCTATGCCGACTTCCGCTCGAGCTACGAAGAAGGTATGAAACAACTGCTCGCTCGCATTCAGGACTGACGACCACAATGCGCCGCCTGATGGCAGACTTCGACGCCTTGTTCGACCTCGACCACCGACTCCCAACGGGCCGTCTCGGAGATCTGATCGAGTGTGCGCTCCACGAGATCGACCTCCACACGCTCCCCGACTGGGGAGAGCATGGCCGCTCGGATCGCCTGGAGACGATCACAGAGCCTTCGATCGCCTTCCGGTACACGCCGCACCTTTTTCCCGACATGGATCTGAAGTTGCGGCTGGCCCACAAGCTTCAGTTTCATCTGCTGCCGCGCCAGCTTCCCGAGGACGCTCCGGTATCTATCGCCGCTTGCATGGAGTCGTACTGTCACCTCAGCGGCGATCTGTTCGGCTGGGAGATACTCTCTGACGGCAAGCTGCTGTTGTGGATTCTCGACGTCTCGGGACACGGCGTGCGCGCAGGGCTTGCCTCGGCGATGCTCCGAGTCGTCATCGACAATCTGCGCCAAAGAAGCCGAGTCGATGCTCTCGCCGGGGAGCTGAACGATGTGCTGATGGCGTGCATCCGACCCGAGCATGAGACGCTCTACATCACCCGCTTCTTCATCGCCATCGCCGAGGATGGATCGTCCGTCTACACGTCGGCCGGGCACCAGCCGATGCTCGTGCAGACGATCGACGGCGACATTCGGGCGCTCGGGTCGAACAGCATGCCGATCGGGATGGTGACTGGGGCCAGCTACAGGAAGACGGCGTGTCGGTTGGCACCAAGCGAGACACTGCTGCTTTACACGGATGGCCTGCTCGAAGCGCTGAACGACCCGGAGAATCCGCTGGAGCAGCGTCGCCTGCGGACCTTTCTGGGCGAACGTTTCGAGACGCCCGAAGCCCTGACGTGCGCTCTGTTCGACCTCGTGACTCGACATCAGGACCTGACCCAGCTCGACGACGATATCTCCTTTATTGCGGCGCGTTTGCGCGCCTAAGCCTGCTGTTGCCGACAATCGTGGCGCCGTCGCTGTCCCAATATTGTCCAGATATTTTCTTGACAAATGGTTGACAAAAGGGCTTCGTCAGGATAACGTTGTTCACAGAGGAGGTGGTCTGAATGTCGACAGTGACGCGCGCTAAGTGGTTGTTCGGCACAGGTGCGGCAGTCTCGTTCTTACTGTCCGTAGGCCTGTGGTTTACGGGCAATAAAGAGCAAGGTCAGTTCGTCGGGCTCTGGGTTCCTAGCATTCTGGCCCTCGGCGCATTTGTTCTCGCTGGACGCAGGGCGTGAGCCGATGCCGGATGTCATCCTATTCATCATCGGTCTCGTCGTGACGGTGATCGTGCTCGTCGCGATGCTCATGATCGCGCGTCAAGATGCGGCTGACCGCAGGGCCCACGGTGAGCGGATAAACGGTCCGATCGACCGAGCGTTACTCGGACGAGAGACACGTGGCGATCAGCCATCGCGGCTTCGGTCCTTCTGACCGGTCCGCTCTGGCGCAATCAGTGTGCCGCTCGCTGAGGCATGCGAATTCGCTTTCCGGAGGGACAGTTCCGATGAACTGGAAAGTTCGATCGCTGGCGCTGATCGCTTTACTCGCCGCGGCTGGCTTCGCAGGGGCGATTGTGTGGGCCAGCTTCGAGCGAGACGTGGTCTCCGG
>CP070706.1:724733-733276 GCA_020350085.1 Acidobacteriota bacterium | reverse complement strand
GGATTGCTGGTCGATCTGTTCCTCGAGCAACAGGCCGGAGATGGCCCGCGCAAGACGATCGAGCCGGCCGCGTTGAAGCTGTTTCTGCGCTACGACTGGCCGGGCAACGTGCGCGAGTTGGAAAACGAGGTCATGCGGCTCGCGGCATTCAGCGAAGGAGACATCATCACCGAGGTCGACGTGCTCGAAAACGCCGCGTTCCTCGAGCGCGTCCGCGGGCGGCAGGCCCGCGTCGAGTCGGCCGACGAGTCGTCTTCCGTCAGCACGCTCGAGCAGACGGAGCTCGAGCAGATCCGTCAAGCACTGCGCTCGGCCGGCGGCAACCGCACGCGAGCCGCCGAGATGCTCGGTATCGACCGCTCGACGCTCTACCGCAAGATCCGCAAGTACGGCGAGAAGCTCGGCGAGTCCTGAGGGCATCGTGGGGCGGCGTGCGCGAGGCGATATCGAGCCGATCATCGAAGCGCTCGAGCGCGTGCGCACCCGCTTTGGCGCGCACGCAGCGCGCGACAAGCTCGATCTGCTCGAGCGCGCAGCGCGGATTCCAACGATGTCGCCGCGGGCCGCGCTCGCGTACCACGAACTGCTGCTCTTTTGCGCCGCCTACCCCGACTGCGTTTCGGTCAGGCGGCTCGCTCGAGCCGAGCTCGAGCGGGTGGCGGAGATGGCGCGCGGACTGGTCGGGGCCACCAGCGGGAGCCGGCGCATGCTGGGCGATAGCGGCGTGGCCCACACCGTGTCTCGCGTCTCGTTCACGCTCGAGATGGCGAGCTGGCTCACGGAACGCTTCCCCGACGACGTCGAGCTGGCTTGGAACGGCGAGTCCGCCGGCGAGGCGCTGGACGAGTTTCTTCCGTTACTGATGGCGCGCGTCGAGCGCGACGGGATGATGAACGAGGCGATCAGCACCCGAGAGTGGATCGTTTCGGCCAGAGGGCGCGGACACGCGAGCGATGCCGCATGGCTACTGGAGCAGTGTCGACGCCTGGCGGCGTCACCGGAGCTCCTCGAGCAACTCTACGAACCGCTCGAGCTGTGCTTCGATTGGCGGCTTTCAGACCCGATCGCTTCGCGGACCTTCAACCGCTTCCCCTCGCGCCGCATCGCGTATCAGCGAACAGATCTCGAGCGGCGGACCGACCCGAAGCGCTGGCTCGACGTGCCGCTGTCGCCGGTGCGTCCGCTGCCTGGCAAGCAGGCGCGCGAGCTGATTGAGATCGGGCGCGCCGCTGTCGGCGTGCGCGGCCGAGAGACCGACGCGCTGACCTACGCTCACCCTGAAGAGGTGCTGCTCGTGGCGTTGGGGCGGGGCTTGGATCTGGCCGTGTTCGGTCTTCGACCCGAGCGGCGGCTGCCGATCGAGAGCTTCTTCGGCTTCGTGCTGGCCAAGAACCGGGTGCCGATCGGCTACGGCGGCGGCTGGGTGTTTTTCGATCGTCTCGAGATCGGCGCCAACATCTTCGACACGTTTCGCGGTGGCGAGTCGGCCTTCGCGTTCGCGCAGATCCTGCGCGCCTATCGGCAGCTTTTCGGGGTCCGTGTCGCGCTCGTCGATCCGTATCAGTTCGGGGCCGGCAATCCGGAAGCGATCCGATCGGGAGCGTTTTGGTTCTACTACCGGCTCGGCTTTCGTCCGATCGAGCCGAAGCTGTGCGAGCTCGCGGCCGAGCAATGGCGGCTCGTGCTCGCGGACCGCGCGTACCGCACGCCGGCGCGGGTTCTGCGTCGGCTCGCACGGGCGCGGCTGCGCCTCCCGCTCGAATCCGGGGCCGAGCAGGCTCGCCTGCCGCCGGATGTCGCCGATCTGGGACTGGCCGTCAGCCGGAGGATCGGCGACGAGCACGCGGGCGACCGCCATGCGGCCCGCCGCCGCGAAGCTCGCCGGCTGGCACGCATTCTCGGCGCCGAGCGGATCGCGAGCTGGTCGGCCCCCGAGCGGCAGGCGTTCGAGCGGCTGAGCCTGCTGGTCGGCTTGATCGACGATCTGCTCTCTTGGACACCAGCCGACAAGAAGCGCCTGCTGCGCACGATGAGAGCCAAAGGCTGTCCGCAAGAACGCCGCTACGTGACGGCTCTCGGCGGGCATGCGAGCTTGAGGGCCGCGTGGGAAAAGACGCTACGGACCGGATGAGCTGCGCCACCGTCACCGGGCGCGCCGCGGCGCGGCTGCTTCTCGCCGCCTGCGCGGTCACGCTCGTCGGCTGCGGGTGGCTCGCTCGAGGTGGCTTCGAGGCCGACCGACCAAGATGGGAGCCCGGCGTGGTGCTCGATCCGCACAGCCGGCCCGAGTACGACCGCGGCTTGCGGCGCGTGATCATGACACTCGGATCGATCGACAAAGACCTGAGGTTGCATCGGGCGCTGCTCGAGGCGCTGCCCGACTACAGCGAGGTCACATTGCTCGTGCCGCGCGAGCGGCGGCCGGCGATCGAGAGGGCGTTGTCCTCTGTCTCGCACGGCGCTCGTGTGCGGGTGCAGCCCTACGAGCGACCGACGGCATCGTGGCGCGCGTTCTTCCTGCTGCGTCCGGACAAGAACCTGCTGATCAGAGTCCCGGCCGACGACGAGGAGCTGGCGAACGTCTACGGCACGCGCTGGGCTCAGGACCTGTTCGAAGTGGTCACCGACGCGCGCGCGGAGCACGTTCTGCTGGCCACGTGGGTGCAGCGTCACCTGTACGATCGGCGCGGCGCTCATCCGCGCGCGGGCGTGGCGGACACGCGCTTTCTCGACGAGCTCACCCCTGCGGGACTGCGGCTGCACGTGATCCCGCTCGCGTTTAACGGCGGCAATCTGTTCGTCGACGAGCTCAACGGGCGCAAGCTGGCCCTCGTCGGTGCGGACGCGCTGCGAAAGACAGGCACGCTGGCTCGCAGCTTCGGCGAGATCGAGCCGTCGGAGCAAAGCTTCCGGCAGCAGCTCGAGAGCGCGCTCGGCGTCGATGACGTGGTTCTCGTCGGCGGGCGAGCGCCCCAACCCGACCTGATGTACCACCTCGATCAGGCCCTGGTCCTGCTCCCGGGCGGCGTCGCCGGGGTCGTGCGCCTCGTCGACTCCGGTGCGCAGCGGCTCGCGAGCGCTCCGGCGGTAGAGGCGGTCCGACGATTCCTCGACGAGCTTCGGCATACGCTGAGCGAGCTGGGCTACCGGCTGGTCGACATCGAGATGACCGTCGAGGACCTCGTGGCCTACCGCCATCCGATCAACGTCATCCCGTTCATCGATGCGAAAACGGGACAGCGGCGGTTGCTGGTGCCCGTTTACGATGACGGCCGCTCGGACCAGCTTGCGAATCGGCGCCGCCGGAACGTCGTGTTCGAGGAACTCGACTTCGAAGTGACCGAGGTCCCGACCAGGGCCGGCGAGCTCAAGGGCGGTCTGCACTGCCTCGTCAACGTCATCGATTGACCAGCGGCGCTCGGCCGCGGCACCAAGCCGCTGCCAGCCGGGTCGTGCCGCCTGTGGCAAGTTGCAACGGTCTTGCCGTCTGCAACAGCGAACAGATCGTCGCGGGAGCGACGATCTGTTCGCAAGCTACCGCGCTCATTCGCGATCGCGCGTGGGGCGTGGTGCGCTGGGTTGGCATCGCGCTTGCACTTACTCGAGAGCGCGAAGGCGGAAAGACCCGACAGGGGCAACCGGAGGATGGAAACCCCCAAAAAATGGATACAAGCAGCGCCCAGCCCAAACCAGGGTCAGATCGACCCACCCAATCCTCCGGGCCCCTTGTCGGGAACCTTCGAACGCCGAAGCCAGGCGTTCTGAAACGACGACGGACTTCGACCTAGATTCGCTCCTTTATTCCGTGACCCGATCAGAGCGCGAGCCCGCCGCCCCGGCGGGCTTGTTGCTGTGTGGGGGCTCGTTGCCGAGAAGGGCTTGTTGCTTCGCGCGCCGGGCTGCATGCTCGATCAGACGAGGGTCAGCGGGTGCGCTTCCGGGTCGTCAGCTACAACATCCACCGCGCCGTCGGGGTCGACCGGCGATTCCGGCCCGCTCGTATCGTGGAGGTGCTCGCGCACCACGACGCCGACATCGTGCTGCTCCAAGAGGTCGACGAAGGCGTGCCGCGATCGCGCGAACTCGATCTCGCGCGCGAGCTGGCGAGCGCGCTCGGCTATCCCGAGATCGCCATCGGTCACAACGTCAGCCTGCGCAAGGGCCGCTACGGCAACGCGACGCTGAGCCGCTTCCCGATCGAGCGCGAGCGCAACATCGACTTGACCGTCGGCTCGCGCAAGCGCCGTGGCTGCCAGCACACGACGCTCAAGCTCGAGACGAGCCACCGACAGGCGCACACGCTCGAGGTGTTCAACCTTCACTTGGGACTCTCGGCTCGTGAGCGCGAACAGCAGATCGGGATGCTGCTGTGCTCGGATGAGTTCGCGCAGCTGCCATCGACGGTATCCTGCATGGTAGGCGGCGACTTCAACGACTGGCGATCGCTGCTGCGGCCGATCTTCACCGAGGTGCTCGATTTCGCTTGTGCGACGGACCACGGAGCGCGGCCCCCGCGCGCGATCCGGACGTATCCATCGTTCTCGCCGACCGGCGGCTTGGACCGGATCTACTATCGGGGTCCGCTGAACGTCGTCTCGAGCCGTCGCTGCCGGTTGAAGGTCTCGCGCGTGGCCAGTGACCATCTTCCCGTGATCGTGGACCTCGAGCTGCGTGGAGGTGGTCTCCGGTGAGAAACTCCAGGGCGATGTCCGCCACTCAGCCATGGCGCTGGCCGCTGCCGCGAGCGGCGCTGTGGGTCGTCGTCCCCACCGTCGTCGCCGCCGTGATCGGACTCGTCCCGAGCGCGCGCGCGGGCTGGATCGCGTTGTGCTTCGCCACGGCAGCCTCGGTGGCGTTGATCGCCGCGCTCGTTCGCTCGCGCCGGATCGCCGCGTGGCAGCTGTTGCTGCTCGTCGCCGTCGCCGGAATCGTCGCCGCTTGTCTTCGGGAGGTCAGCCCCGCTCCCACGCCGACCGAGACGCTCGCGTCGGCCGCGGTCCGCGTCGAGGGTCAGTGGAAGCGCTGGCTCGACGAGCTGGATATCGCGGTGAGCGATCCTCCGCCGGCCGGCGGTGACTACGGCTGGGTCGAAGAGCGTCGCCGGCAGCTCGGTCCGCAAGCCGGACTCGCCGTGCTCTCGGCCTCCGGCTCGCGCGCGCACGTGTGGTCGGGATGGACGACGCCGCTGACGGCTGCCGAGCAGCAGGCGCTCGTCGAACGACTACGTTCACCGCCGGCGATCATCGTGCTGCGGCGTGGGCTGACGCTTCGGCTGCTCTACGCACGCCGGGGAGCCGATCCCGGACCGCTGATCGTCGCCGCCGAGCGTCCTCTTCCTGCCGAACCGAACGCCGGTGCTCTGGCGAGCGGCCTGACGCCCTCGATCTTCGCCCGCGTACGCAGGCAGTCGATCGGCGAGGGCGTGCGGGCGGCGCTCGGCTCGGACGAGGAGGACGCTTCGCTCGACGCGGCGGCGATGTGGTCGCTCGTGCCGCTGATGGATCGCGTGTTCCAGCCGGCAGCCCGGGTCAGCCTGGGCGCCGTCAGCGAATCCCAGCGGCGCGCGGCGCGGATGGCCCGACGACGGTTTGCTTCCGGGCTGATACTTGCGGGCCTGCTCGGGGTGCTGGCGTTCGTCGGCGCCGGACCTTGGTGGGGACTCATTCCCGCCCGCCTGGCGTTGACAGCCGGATGCGCGGCGTGGGGCCCGCTCGGCGCCGCGCACGAGGCATGGGGCTGGCTGCGGGGCGGCGAGCATAACGCGCCAGCGGCACTGTCGGGAACCGTCTGGCATCTGTTCGAGTCGCCCTTCGATGCCACTTTGACGGGACTGACGCTCGTAGGGCTGGCCCTGCTCGCACCGCTGCCCGCTCGCCGGGTGGGGCGCATCGCGATGGCGGCCGGCGCCGCGGGACTCGCGCTGGCCGGTTTTTTCCTGACCTGGTCGCTCACCGTCGCCGGCGCTCCGGCGCCGGAGGGGGCGCTGCTGGGATCGCTCGACGGGCTGCCGCACCGGGTCAGCGTCGCCCTCTCGCTGGCCAGCGTGGCCTGGGCCGGCCTGTTGCTCCTCGGCCGGAGCCGAGGCTGGAGCGAAACGCGGGCCCTGCTGACGTCGGGCCTCCTAGCCGGACTTCTCGCGGGAAGTCTGCACGGTGCGTCGCTGGTCGATGCGGCCGAGCGCGCCGTCGAGTCCGATCTGGCCTCACGCGTAGCCGGTCGCGAGGCACTCTGGCGACGCGCCGTGTGGGACACGCTCGCGATCGCCGTGCCGCCACCCGAGCAGGAGGTGCTGGCACGCGATCGGGATGCGATCGACCTATGGTGGAACTCCCCGCTCGGTCGCATGGGGCTGGCCTCGGGCGTTTGGAAGTTCGCACCCGGCGACGATCAAGAGCCCGAAGACGTGTTCCTCAGCGGATTGCCGCCCGTGGTCCCGGTGCCGCTTCTGCTCTCGACGGCCGGTGAGACGGCCGGACCGTATCCGCGGCGTACGAGCGTGCCTCGCATCGAGACCTTCCGTTTCATGAGCGGAAGCCTGGATCTGTTGCTGGCCGAGGCGCAGCGTCCGGACGGCGGGAGCTGGGTGGCTGCGATCCTGCGCCAACCGAACAACCTGCCCGGCCGCGATCGCGACGACCCGCTGAAGTGGGCCCGAGCGCTGCGCTCGGGCGCCTCTGCTCCAGCACCGCCGGGCGGTCTCGAGCCGCGTCTGGCCTGGTTCGACGAGGCGGGAACTCTGCTCTCGTCGGACGTCGAGGCCAGCCCGCCAGCGCCCCGCGCGCCGCCCACCGAACCGCGTTGGCGCAGCGTCGAGCTCGAAGGACGCAAGGCCCGACTCTACGAGATGCCGGATCGCATCGGCACGATCACGGCGGTCTTGCATCCTCCCGACCGGCTGACCCGCATGGCCTTCGCCATCGGCTGGGCTCTGACGCTGCTGCTCGCCAGCCTCGCGCTGGCGCTCGGGCGCGCGGTGCTGGCGAGGCCCGCCGCGACGATGGCCAGCTTTCGCGCGCTGCTCGCCGGCCTCGCGACGCAGTTTCGCGTGCAGCTGGCCTTCGCTCTCGTCGTGGCCGGTCTGTTGCCTTTGCTCGTGCTCGGCGGCGCGGGAAGGGCCGCCGCCCGACAGCAGGCCGTCCGTCAGCTGACGGCGGAAGGGGCGCGTGCGGCCCAGGTCGCGCGGCGCCTGCTCGAGGACTACCTCGCGGTCGAGGCCGGGCAAGCCTGGGGAGGCGACGACCCGGACTCCTCGGACCGCGTGGCAGCCTGGCTCTCGCGTGAGCTGGGCGAGGACCTGTTCGCGTGGGAACGCGGACTGCTCGTCGGCACCAGCCGTCCGGATCTGGTCCGCGCGGGTCTGTGGCCGGAGCGGCTGCCCGGCCACGCACTGCAGGCGATCGCGGTCAGTCGGCGCCCGCTTCTGATCGACAGGACGTCGCTGGCGGTCGATCCCGAACGGAGCGGGACGACGGTCGTTCACGGTCCGTACCGCGCGGCGGTTGGGGAGGTCGGCGTGCTCAGTCTGCCGCTCGCCGGCGCGGGACGACGCTTCGCCGACTCGCTCGCGGCGGTTGACCGTGCATTGCTCGTCAGTGCGGCGCTGCTCGTGTTTCTCGCCGCGTTGCTGCTCGTGCCGACGGCGCGCCGTTTCGCACGGCCACTGGCGCAGCTCGAACGCGCGACGAGTCAGATCGCGGGAGGCCATTTCGATGCTCCGGTGCCCGAAACCGGCTATGCGGAAACGCGCGCGCTCGCGCGCGCCTTCCGCGAGATGGCCGACTCGCTCGCCGCGCAGCAACTGAGTCTCGAACGCCGAAGGGCGGCGATGGAGGCCGTGATCTCGAGCATGCCGATCGCGGTCATCGCGTTGACCGGCGAGCGCAGGGTGTGGGCGGCGAACCCGCGGGCGCGCGCGCTGATCGCGCTCGATGCCGGCGAGAGGCTGTCCGATCAGACCGGGCAGCTTCCGGATGCCGTGCGCGAGTTGGCCGCCGCGCGGGGCGAGCACACCCTCGACGTCGAGGCAGGGAGCGAGGGTGAGACGCGGCGGCTCCGCGCGGCGGGCATCGACCTTCCGGGGCGCGCGCAATCGGAGCCCGTGCGACTGATCGTCATCGAGGACCTCACCGACGCCGTCCGCGCCGAGAGGCTCGTCGCGTGGGCCGAAATGGCGCGCCGCGTCGCGCACGAGATCAAGAACCCGCTGACGCCGATCAGCCTGATGGTGGATCACGTCCGCAAGCTCGCGGCAACGGACGACCCTCGACTCGTCGCCTCGCTCGATCGCTGTCTCGGCACGATCGCCGACCAGGTGCACGTGTTGAAGGAAACGGCGCGAGAGTTCAGCGACTACGCGCGACTGCTCGTCGCCCGCCCAGAAGCGCTCGACCTACCGACCTCGCTGCGGCGCTGGCTCGACGCTTATCGCGCGGCGCCCCCAGCGGGTGTGAGCATCGTTCTCGAGGGACAGGACGAGATGCCGTCGATTCAGGCCGACCCGCGATTGTTGCGGCGTGCCGTGGTCAACTTGGTCGACAACGCTG
>CP070706.1:710458-724633 GCA_020350085.1 Acidobacteriota bacterium | reverse complement strand
GGGACTGCTCGACTCGCTGAGTCAAGTGTTCGTGCTGCTCGCCCGAGCCTTCGGCATCACTCGCTCACGCGTGCTGTTCAGACACGCGCTGAGGAACGCTCTGCTTCCACTGATCACGATCTTTGGCATGAGCTTTCCGAATCTCGTCGGTGGCGCCGTCATCGTCGAGAAGGTCTTCAGCTGGCAAGGGCTCGGTTCGCTGGCGGCGAACGCCGTCAGCGAGCGCGACGTTCCCGTGATCATGGCGATGAATTTGCTGTTCGCCGTGTTCGTCGTCGCCGGCAATCTGTTCGCCGATCTGATGTACCTGTGGGCCGACCCTCGCATCTCCGCTCGGCCCCGGCGGGCTCGGCCGTGATCGATCGGCGCATCGCGTGCGGAGCGCTGCTCGTCGTCGCGCTGGTCGTGGCTGCTCTCGTGCCGCTCGCCGTCGGTGTCGATCACGAGGCGATGGGCGAGCGATCGTTGGGTCCTTCGATCGCCCATCCGTTCGGTACCGATCATCTCGGACATGATCTGCTCGCCCGCGTGCTCGCGGCCGGCCGCACGACGCTCATGGTGTCCGTGGTCGCCGTGCTGCTCGCCACGCTGATCGGCGGACTGATCGGCATGGCGGCAGGACAGCTCGGCGGCACGACCGACGCGCTCTTGATGCGATTCGTCGATCTCGTCAACGCGTTTCCGCAGGTGGTGCTCGTGATCACGATCGCGGCGCTGTGGGGTGGAAAATCTTGTGGCCTGGTCATCGCGGTCATCGGGATGACGACGTGGATGACGACCTCCAGGCTCGTCCGCGCCGAGGTACTCTCGTTGCGCGAGGCGGAGTTCGTCGAGTCGGCGCTCGCGGCGGGAGCGGAGAGCTGGCGCATCGCGATCCGACACGTGCTTCCGCACGTCGCGCCAGTGCTGATCGTCTCGGCGACTCTCCGTGTCGGCAGCGCGATCCTACTCGAAACCTCTCTCGGCTTTCTCGGACTCGGCGTTCCGGAGGAAACACCTACGTGGGGCCGAATGGTCTGGCAAGGATTTGAGCACCTGCGCTCCGAGTGGTGGATCTCTGTCTTTTCGGGTGCCGCGATCGCGTGGGCCACGCTCGGATTCAACGTGCTCGGCGACGGCCTGCGCGATCGGCTCATGCCGCGCTGAGCTCACTCCGACAGTCACCAGGCCGTGCTGTGTGATCGTTAGCTGGACCGGCCGAAAAGGCGGCGTGACAGCTCGAGAACGTCTACGCCCAGCTCGCGCAAGCAAAACAGCAGCAGCCCCGCCGCCGCCGCTTCATCGATGTTGCCGATCAGGGGCAGATTGTCGGGCAGGAGCTCGAAGATCCCGGCCGTCGGATTGATCAAGTACAGGCTCGAGGCGGCGACGCCGATCAACGCCGCGAGCCGCGCGCCGCCCGTCAGCGGCCGATCCGGTCGGTATGGCGGGCCTGTCGTCATTTGTTGCGTCTCGCCGCTTTCACTCGGCAGCTACCGGCGAGCCTTTCTCCGCTGCGAGCAGAGCGTCGATCTTGGCCGCACAAATGAAGTCGTTCTCCGACAAACCGCCGATAGAGTGCGTCGCGTAGCGGATGAGGCAACGATTGTAGCCGACCTCCAAATCGGGGTGATGATCCTCGGAATGGGCGATCCACGCGACGGCATTGACGAACGCCATCGTCCGCAGATAGTCGCTGAATCGGATTTCTCGCCGCAGTGCGGCGCCCTCGTCGACGACGCACCAACCTGAGTCGAGCTGACCGAGTAGCTGCCGTGCGTCGGCAGCCGAAATCGGCACGTCACCGCTGCGGCTAGGCGTGCATCTCTTCTTGGCGAGATCGCTCATGAATCCTCCTGCAAGAAGCTAGCGAAGACGATCGTGAGCGCGGCGTCCGACGAGGAGCACCGATCCGTGAGCTCTCCGCTTGCGGAAACCGAGCAGATGAAAGAACTGCAACGGGTAGAAGCGCGCGACGCGAGTGTCGATGACGAGCGTTTCCGCAATCGTCGGATGCTGGCGCACTCCGGGAAGCCAGTCCGCGTAGTCTCCCAGCTCGAGGCGGCGAACTCTCTCCGACACCTCGAGCCAAAAGCGGTGCACGCGGCGGCCGATGAAAAAGCCGTCGCTTCCCTGCCCCTGGTAAAGCGGCAGCAACAGCAATCCGCGAAAAGGCGCCTCGATCCTCCCTCGGCGGTCGCTGGCCAGCCGCTGGCCCGCCTCGACCAGCTGAAAGTTGGAAAACCCCGGCTCCATTTGAAAACCATCCTCGGGATCGATCGAATGCCGATGCAGTACTTCCACCAGCTCCGGCAGCTGGGCTCGCTGCTGCTCGAGATACCGCAGCGAACGCTCTATCTGGGCCGCGTCGCCGCGCTCGAGCATCCCCGCCGCGAGCAGCGCCACCCACAACGCCGCTTCGTGAATGTCGATCGAAATCGGCTGGTCGTGCTGGCCGGCTTCGATCCCGATCGTCGTGCAACCGAGATTGTTCATGTACTCGAGCAAGGCGCCATCGATCTGCTCTTCGAGCCCGAGAATTGCCGTCAGCGGAAAAACACGCGCAAAGTAACGATTGCGCAGCGTATCACCGATGGTGACGAACGGCGGGCCAGCGGCAGAGCTCGTGTGCAGGTCGATGAAAACGACGTCGTGGGGATTCGACCCGATCTCGACTTCGAGCTCGTCCAACAGCTCACGCTGCTGCCGATCCTCGGTACTCTCCGCTGCGCCGCTTTGTCGGTTCAGCTCGATGTGTCCTGTCGTCCAGATCCGATTGAAGTCCTTGTCGATGAAACGCTGACCGCGCTCGAGTGCCTCGCGGTTGCCGGTGTAAGCAGCCAGTGTTCCACGGAATCGGGGCTGTTGCCGCGCGAGGGCGTCGAGCACTCTGCGGGCTGCAAGAATGCCGGAGGGCTCGTTCCCATGCATGCCTCCGACGACGATCATCTTCTTGCCGTCCGCGCTGCCCTGGAAACGACCGATCAGCCGTGGATACTCCACAGCGGTCCCGTCTCGCTTCTCGAGTTCGGTACCCATCACGCCTAGTCTTCTTTGAGCTTTTCCTCGAGCAGTTCGCCGGCAATGTCCATGAAGTCTCTCTCGGTGACGATACCCACGAGCCGCTCATCCTTGACGACCGGCACGCAGCCGATCTGGTGCTTTTCCATCAGCTCCATCGCCTCGAGCGAAGTCGTCTCCGGGCTGATGGTG
Organism: Acidobacteriota bacterium; assembly: GCA_020350085.1. GTDB lineage: Bacteria > Acidobacteriota > Polarisedimenticolia > J045 > J045. The sequence goes on along the minus strand of CP070706.1, from coordinate 721,441 downwards.
ATCAGCTCCTTCCTCATCACTTCCGCAACGGGAATCGTGCGCTTGTCTTCGAACTCGTGTCCCCTCGCCAAGAGTCGCAGCAGGGCGCGGTAGGAAACGAGACCGACGAGCCGGTTTTGGTGGTCCTCGACCGGCACGTGCCTGATGTGCTCCCACTCCATCAGGTTGGCGACGAGATCGATCGGCTCATCGTCGTGTACCGTGAACAGGTCGGTCGTCATGAACTGTTCGACCTTCAGATAATTGTGTTTCCATCCACCAGCCTCCGCGAGCCGAGCCGGCTCCCAGCGGTGTACGGGATCGTCCGTGGCCTGGCGCGAGAGGGTCGCCGCAGTGATCGCGTTGAGTCGCTCGCCTGTGGTTCCCTTTTCCTTCATTCCGGCCAAGGACGAGAGAATCCAGCGCGAGCCGGTGTTCCTCGAGCGAACCCGCTCCTCGACGATGCCGAGGTAGCGATCGATGTCTTCGGCGGCGATGTGGCCGTCGGCAAGTCCTTGGCGGGCCATCGGCAGCAGCTCGCGCAGCGTCAGGTCGCGTGCCGGGTACGTCTCTCCATCGCGCCAGTGAAACTCGGCCGACAGGCCGAGTCTCGCCGCAGCGTGAAAGTTCTCGACCGCTTCCGCGAACTCCATCTCCTGGCGCGGGTCGAGGTCCATGTTGGTGAACGCGGCGATCAGCCCGTACCAGACTGCTGCGTTGGCGATCTCGTCGACTATCGAAGGGCCGGAAGGCATGACGCGGTTTTCGATGCGTAGATGAGGCTTGCCGTTGCTCACGCCGTAGCAAGCCCGATTCCAGCGGTAGACCGTGCCATTGTGAAGCCGCAGCGCCTTGAGCTCGGGCACTTCGCCCTGCTCGAGCTTCTTGAGCGGATTGTCCAGCTCTTGGGTCGAGATCAGCACGCGGAAGCGGGCGATATCCTCTTTGAACAGCTCGATGACCGACTCGTCGATCCACTTGCGACCGAACGAAACGCGCGGGCTCCGCTCGCGCAGGTGGTGGTGCGTGCTACGCGTATCGACCGCCTGCTGGAACAAGGCGATGCGAGTCTCCCGCCACAGTCGCTTGCCGAACAGCAGTGGCGAGTTGGTCGAGATCGCCAGTACTGGTGCGGCGACGAGCTGAGCGATGTTGTACAGCCGCGCGAACTCCTCGGCACCGACCTGGAAGTGAACCTGGAAGCTGGCGTTGCAGGCCTCGACCAACACCGAATCGTGCTTGACCAACAGCTCATCGACGCCGCGAATGTGAAACTCGTAAGCCCCACCGCGCATGCTGCTCATCGCACGGTTGAGAGAGAAATAGCGCGGCATCGGCGTCATGTTCTCGAGTCCGAGGTCGGACTTGCGCAGGGTCGGCAGGATGCCAGCCAACATGATCTGGGTGCCGAATGCGGAGGCGGCCTCTTGAGCCCGCTCGAGCAGGTCCTGCAGCTGGCGTTCCATGCGGCTCAGGCAGTCACCGCCGAATGTCAACGGATCGAGATTGACTTCCAGGTTGAATCGAGCGAGCTCGGTGGTGAAGTGCGGGTCGTCAACGAGCCCGAGCACTTCGAGCGCCGTCGGTGCTGGCCGCCAGCTCCGATCGACGAGAAACATCTCCTGCTCGGCGCCTATCCGCCGGACGCCCGACTCGATCATGCCGTGGCCGATCATGTACTCGAGCGCTCTGAGGTCTCTGAGCAGGCATCGCATGAACGCACGATGCTGCTCGCCGGAGAGCTGTCCCCTAATCTCGTGCTCGCCCATGGAGACGTCCCTGCGCGCCGAACTCACACCCACCGTCTTGCCACGATCCTTACGCCGCGCACTAACCCGTTGATTGTATCGACGTCAGCCGAGAGGCGTCAAAAAGGATGATGGACGCATCTCGATCCGAGGGCGAGCGCGCGGCAGCCGGGTCCAGGGTGGCCGCTGGCGAGGTGGTCGTCTACCATGGCGCCGATCCAGTGTGGCAGGGTCCGATCGGGCGGTGAGATGCACCTGCAAACAAACACCGGTGGGGAGAGTCCGGAATCGGGTCCGAAGATCGGCGAACATATCGGGCTCTATCTGGCTCTGACCAAAGCGCGGTTGAGTACACTCGTCGTGGGGACGACGCTCGTCGGCTTCCTCCTCGGGGCGCGCGGCCAGGCTGAGCCCTGGCTGTTGATCCTCACGCTCATGGGAACAGCGTTGGCGGCAGGCGGCGTCAATGGGCTCAACCAATGGCTCGAGGCCGATCGCGACGCGCTGATGGAGCGTACGCGTCATCGCCCGCTGCCCAGTGGCCGCATGTCTCCGACTCATGCCTTTGTCGTCTCCTACGTCATGACAGCTGCGGGACTCGTCGTCCTGCTCGTTTTCGTCAACGCTCTGACGGCTCTGCTCGCGGCGCTCGTCGTCGCCGTTTACATGTTTGTTTACACGCCGTTGAAGACCCGCAGCACGCTGAACACGGTCGTCGGCGCGATTTGTGGAGCGCTCCCTCCGATGATGGGCTGGACGGCGGCCACGGGCGAGCTTGCGACGGGCGCGTTCGTGCTCGCCGGCATCCTCTTCGTTTGGCAGATGCCTCACTTTCTGGCGCTGGCTTGGCTTCATCGTGAAGACTACGAGCGGGGCGGCTACCGGATGCTGCCACTGATCGACGGCGAAGGCCTGCTGACCTGCTCGTTGGTCGTGCTCTACAGCCTCGCGCTGGTGCCCCTCGCGCTGATGGCCACACTCATCGGCGTCACAGGCCTGACGTTCGCCGTCGGCGCCATCGTGCTCGGTGCCGCGATGGCCGCCGTCGGCTTCGGCCTGCTGCGCCGGCGCACCCGCCGGCAGGCGCGCTGGGTCTTCTTGGCGAGCTTGGCGTACTTACCGCTGCTTCTCGGGCTGATGGTCGTGGATGCGCGGCCGATCGAATCGTCGGTGGTTCTGGTCATCGAGCCTCAGGCCGCCGAAACGCTCGCTTCGCCGGCCGCTCGGGGTCTCGATCCGCTCGAGCGTTAGAAGTGAGTCATCGTCGCGCCGCGTCTGAGCAAGCGTCTGCCGAACCCTCACGGTCCGGCCGTCGACTGGACTTTGCCAGCGGCGGGTGGGTGCTCCTGGTCGCCGCCGCGCTCGGAGCCGGCATCATCGCGTGGCGGGTCGTGCCGATAATTCTTCACCCTCGCTCGCGCGCGATTGGAGACGGCACCGACCCGCAAACGTACGGTTTCGATCTGACTCACCTCCGAGTGCCGAGAGATCTCGTCGTCGGCTCCGGTATGCCCCGGGACGGCTTGCCGACGCTCGACGATCCCGCCGTGATGACCGCGGGGGAAGTGGACCGCTTCAACGAGCAAGTGCGCGGCAAGTACCTGGTCGGCGAGGACCGTGTCATCGGCGTCGTGATCGACCGAGACGTGCGGGCCTATCCCCTGCGGGTCCTGAACTGGCACGAGATCGTCAACGATCGGTTGGGTGACGAGCCGATCGCCGTGTCCTACAGCCCGCTTTCCGATAGCGCAGTGGTGTTCTCTCGCCGTGTGGACGAGCAGGAGTTGTCGTTCGGAATCAGCGGATTGCTGTTCAACTCGCACACGCTGCTTTACGACCGGCGCGAGTCGGCTGCGCAACAGAGCCTGTGGAGCCAGCTGCTCGCACGAGCTGTCGCCGGTCCCGCCGTGCATGGCGGGAAATCACTCGAGGTATTGCCCGCCGTTGTCGTTCGCTGGGATGCGTGGCGCGCCCGTCACCCCGAGACGACGGTCCTCGCCCCCGACCGAGTACGGCTCAAGCGCTACAGCCGCAGCCCGTACTCGAGCTACCGCGGCTCGGACCTGCTCCGCTTTCCGGTCCGTCCGCTGCCGCCGGACGAGAGCCAGCCTCTCAAGAGGCCCGTGCTGGTGGTGGAGGCTGGCGGGGAACAGGCCGTGTTATCGCTGCACGAGATCGGACGGCTCGCGGACAGCAACGGCGTCTGGCGTACGGTGTTGGGGGGTGTCCCGCTGCGCTTCGCGTACCGAAAGCGCCCCCCGACGGCGTTCGTCGATGCCGAGGACGGCACGCCGGTCTCCGTGATCCCGACTTTCTGGTTCGCCTGGTACGCGTCGCACCCGGACAGTACGCTCTGGCGGCCGGACACGAGATAGCACCTCGGTTTGGCGGGGGTCACAAGGCCGGCCAGACGATCGGCAAGAAGGTGGGCAACGCGCCGAGCCGGCGTTGACTTGACATAGGTCAAGAAATGACGCTGGACACGCTGTTTGCCGCTCTCATAAGCTCACCACACATCACGTTCCACGCACGGGACTCGGCGGACTGGGCGGGGTCTCGACCGAGGGCAAGCGCCGGTCCCGGCGCCAACAGCGAGGAGAATCCATGCCGGAACAGATCACCCGCCTGATCGGCTTCTTCCTTCTGATTCTTCTCGGGTACTTCGTGGTGCGCCCGATGGTGATCCCGCGCAGCTACGGCTTGTATGGTCGTTACCGCGCCGCGGCCGTTCACGAGCTACGCGAGCGCGAGCCCCGTCACATCGGCAACAGCGCCTGTGCAGAATGCCACGAGGATACCGTCGAGTCGGTGGCGGCGAGTCGGCACGCGAGCCTGTCGTGCGAGTCCTGTCATGGTGTCGGCCAAGCTCACGTCGAGAGTTTCGGCGAGGCAGAGATGAAACGCCCTGAGCTCGACGACATACCTCACTTTTGTGGAGTGTGCCACCACAAGCGCACAGGCCGGCCGGCGGCATTTCCCGTGGTGGATATTGAGGAGCACATGGAGGGGATGACGTGCACCGAATGTCACGACCCACACGCTGCGGAGGCGATGTGAGCCGCCCGCACCCACCCGCGTCACCCGGCAAGTCGAAGTCTCATTCCGCCGGTACGCAGCCCGCCGGAAGGCCGCGTGAGAGGAGACTGCCGGTTGCCGGGCCGCCGCAGGCCGCTCGGATGACGCGGCGCGCTTTCCTCGGGGTGTGTGCCGTCGCCTCGACGGGAGCCGTGCTCGGATCCATGCCAGCAACGCTCGATCCTTCGCGAGATCCCCGATTCGCGCACACCTGGTCGATGGCGATGGATATCGACCGCTGCATCGGATGTGGCCGATGCGTTGCGGCATGTCGTGCCGAAAACGACGTCCCCGTCACGCGATATCGGACGTGGATCGAGCGCTACGTGATCATGGACGACGGGAGGGTGCTGGTCGACAGCCCGAATGGTGGCGAGTTCGGCTTTCCGGAAATCGCCGAGCCAGAGTTGGTACGGCGAGCTTTTCACGTGCCCAAGATGTGCAATCACTGCGACGCATCCGCTTGCACACAGGTCTGCCCGGTCGGCGCCACCTTCGATGCACCTGACGGTGTGACGCTGGTAGATCCCCTCTACTGCGTCGGATGCTCCTACTGCGTCCAGGCTTGTCCTTATGGATGTCGCTTCGTCAACCCCGAGACCGAGGTCGCCGACAAGTGCACCCTGTGTTATCACCGCATCGATCGCGGACTGCGGCCGGCTTGCGTCGAAGCCTGTCCGACGGGAACGCGCATCTTTGGTGACATGCGTGAGCTCGAGGGCGACATCGCGGAGGCCAAATACCCCGATTATGTCGAGTTCATGCGTTCGCGAGGCGTGCAAGTGCTCAAGCCGCATCTCGGCACCCGGCCGAAAGTCTTCTACAGCAACCTCGACCAAGAGGTGAGGTGACCATGGGCGGGCTCGAAGGATACGTCTATCCGAATGAGCAGGAGCTGACCTGGAGCGTGCTGATCGCCGTCTACCCGTTCATCACCGGGTTGGTTGCTGGTGCGTTCATTCTCGCTTCGCTGGAGAAGGTGTTCGACGTCAAGGCACTGCGGCCGACATACCGGATCAGCCTGCTCGCAGCACTGGCGTTCCTGCTGGCGGCTCCGCTGCCACTGCTGGCTCATCTCCACCAGCCGCTGCGCGGCTACGAGATTATGGCGACTCCAAACCCGACCTCGGCCATGGCGGTGTTCGGTTTCGTCTACTTGTGGTATCTGACCGCGATTCTGCTGGTCGAGATCTGGCTCGAGTTCAGAGTCGACATCGTCAAGAAGGCCGAGGCGGCAAAGGGAATGGTTCGCGCCTTCTACTACGCCCTCAGTCTTGGTGTAACCGACACGAGTGACGAAGCGCGACACACGGATCATCGCATCGCCACGGTGGTCACCATCCTCGGCATTCCTTCAGCGATTCTGCTACATGGCTACGTCGGCTTCATCTTCGGCTCGGTGAAGGCCAATCCCTGGTGGTCGTCGGTGCTGATGCCGGTCGTGTTCGTGTTCTCGGCGACCGTTTCGGGTATCGCGCTGATGATGCTGATCTACATGGCCTCGTGCCTCATCCGGCGCGTGCGAATCGACACCGACTGCGTTCGGGCGATGGCGACGTTCTTGTTCTATGCGTTACTCGTCGCTTTCACGCTCGAGCTTCTCGATACGATCCACCGCACGTACGAAGCTGAAGAATCGATCGACATCATTCAAGCGCTGATGCATGGCAAGATGTTTACCAGCGTTGTCGTGGTTCAGATCATCATGGGATCACTCGTCCCGCTGATAGCGCTCGGTGTGCTGCAGGTGGTTCGCATGCCTGATCGCTGGCGCATCTTTCTCTCGGCCGAAATGGCCATTCTCGTGTTGATCGGTGTGTTCGCCATGCGCTGGAACGTCGTCATCGGCGGTCAGTTGTTCTCCAAGAGCCTGCGAGGCTTCACGATTTACAAGTGGGAGTTCATGGGACGCGAGGGGCTCGCGAGCGCAGTCTTGATTTGCGTGTTGCCCATCGTTTTGTTTGCTATTTTCGCGAAAATCTTGCCACCTTGGTATGAAGCCCCGGAGAGTGATGGGGTGCCGACATGAGCCTCGAGTCAAAACGTACGGTCCATGAGAAACCTACCGGTCGTCGATCGGACGACAGCGGCCGATCCCGCGTGCCGGTGCTCGGGCTCGTTCTCGCTCTGCTGCCCCTGCTCGGACCTGTGGTGCTGGTGATCGAACTCGCGAGTGAGCCGGATGAGCTTCACGTCATCGAGCAGACGATGACGCGCGCGGAGGGGCCGGGGACATATCGACCGCCCTGGGCCGCTGTTGCCGACGACGAAGCGCATCCCGTGGAGGCGGACAGCGAACAACTCGTGCCCGACAGCGCCTCGGACACGGAGGAGCCCGAGACGGGTGGTGAGCAGGAGGCTGAACTCGATCCGTCGTGACGGCGGCGACGCGCGCTCGCAACGGCCCGGTTCAGCCAGAGCTGATCAGGCTAGGCTCGGGAGGTCGAGCGTGTGAGCGTCGAACCGACAGGCCCTGTCGACGGAGCGCGTTTCGAGCAACTCGTCGCACGCGTTGCGGAGCTGGCTCGCCGCCTCGAGGCGATCGAGCGCCGCTTGGGGGGGCTCTCGGGCGAACAAGCTCAGATAGAGCTCGAGCCTGCGGTTTCCGAGTCGTTCGCCGTCGCCACCGAGCCGCGGCCTGAGAGGGAATCCGCCACGGTCCGGTGGGTGTCGCTGATCGGGCGCACACTGCTCGTGATGGCCGGCGCTTTCTTGATCCGCGCACTGCGGGATACCGGAGCCGTGCCTTCCTGGATCCCCGCCGTCGCGGGGCTGGTGTACGCGGCCTTCTGGCTGGCTGTCGCAGCCAAGCAGCGCAGTCGGGCGGATAGCGCCGTGCTCCACGTCACGGCAGCGATGCTCGTAGCGTATCCGCTCGTCGGCGAGGCGACGCTGCGCTTCACCATCTTTCCTGCACCGCTCGCCGTGGCGATCGTGACCGGCTTCGCGCTGGCCTGCGTCGCGCTGACGGGTTGGCTACAGCTCGCGGCGATCGGTTGGATCGGCATCCTCGGCGGCATTGGGACGCTGTTCGTGCTCGCCTCCGGCACCCGACACCTGCTCGCTGTCACCGTGGCACTGCTGGTTATCGGTGCGGTACTCGAGCCGCTGGCCGGCTCCCGAGTGTGGAAGCACCTGCGCTGGCCGGTGGCACTGACTCTGGATGCGATGTTGCTGATGATCGTCTTGATCTTGGGCATCTCGCATGGCTGGCCAGAGACGAACCCGCCACTTCCCGTTGCCGTCGTTGGTGGTCTGCTCGTGGTCACCGCATTGGTCTATGCCGGGGGTCTCGCTTACCGCACCCTGATCGCCGGCCGGCCGGCCGGGCTCTTCGGTCTGGCCCAGCCGGTGCTCGCCGTTGGGATCGCCCTGGTCGGCGCCTTGATTCTGGCTCGCGAGAACTCCAGCGTGCTCACCGCGGTCGGCCTGCTGGTGCTCGTTCTCGGCACGGGTTGTTACGCTGCGGCGTTCTCGCTGGCTGACCGGCGGCGCGGACACGAGCGCAACTTCTACTTCTACTCCACGCTGGGTGGAGTTCTGCTTCTCGGCGGGACGCCGATCGCCTTCGGCGCTGCGCAGCTGGCCGTCGTCAGCTCGGTGCTTGCGCTCGTGACGGTCACACTCGGCCGACGTCTCGATCGTTTCACGCTCCGCTATCACGGAGCCGTCTACGCGGTCGTGGCGACGGTATCGGCTGGCCTGATTCGGACCGGCCTTCGGCTGTTTGCTTGCGGCCCGCTGGAGAAGGTAAGCAATCTCGGCGCGCCGGGCCTGATGGCGGCAGCGGCCAGCGTCGGTTGCCTTCTTCTGCTGCTGACCCGTCGCCGCGGTGACGGAGTGTCCGCCTGGCGGCTCGCTCCCGAGCTGCTGGTCGCGCTCGCAGCGAGCTGGAATGCTCTCGCGGTTTCGGTCTGGGCAGGAGCCCACGCGCTCTCCGCCACGGGCTTGACGGGAGGCGCTGCCGTCGCGACGTGGGGTACCGCGCTGGTCTCGATCCTGACCGTCGTTTACGCCTGGACAGGAGCGAGATCCGCGATCAGCGAGCTGCGTTGGCTAGCCTGGGTACTGCTCGGCGGCGGGCTCGTCAAGCTGGTGCTCGCCGACATGCGCTTTGGCGTCCCCGTCGCGACCTGCGTCTCGCTCGCCTTTCTCGGCGGAGCACTGATCATCATCTCCCGCATCGCGCGCCGCTCTGCGAACCCTCTGTAGCGACAACGCTTGCGTTGTCCGACCGGCGCGCAGCGCCGGATGATTCTCGCGCTGCGCGCGAGGTTGACAGGGCAAGCCCTGTCGCTACACGTTGGACCGCACGCTCAGCGCAGGACACTTGCGTCGCGAAAGATCTCCGCCAGACCTTGCTCGTCCGTGCTGTAGTAGCCACGCACGGCTCCTTGCCGATCGACCAGCACCAGCTTGGCACTGTGAGCGATCTCGTAGAGGTCCTCCTCGAGCGGCTCGCGCTGGCCGACGGCCACCATGAATCCTTCGGTGAGCAGCGTGCGAATCGACTGTTTCTCTCCCGTCAGCAGCACCCAATCGGCTGAATCGATGTTGCGCAGTTCGCCGTAGCGACGGAGTTTCTCCGGTCGATCCACTTCCGGATCGACGCTGATGCTGACGAAGCAGATCCCGTCGAACCCAGCTTCTCGAAAGCGTCGGCGCAGCGTCGCCGTCTGATGCATCAGTCTCGGGCAAACGGTCACGCAGCTCGTGAAGAAGAAGTTGGCGACGTAGGGCCGGCCTTCGAGCTCGGTGCTGCCGAACGACTCTCCGAGCTGATTGGTCAGCGAAAACTCGGGAAGCTGTTTGATGACTGGCGGCGCCGCATCCCCTCGTGGTCCGGATCCGCATCCAACCACGAGCAGCAGCGAAAAGCCGGTGGTGACGCCGATCAGCGCCTGCACTGCTCTCTCGCCGCATCTGCGCCTGCGCGAGGTCGCGGGATACTTGTCAGCTGATTCCCCGTGCATGGTCAAGCTTCCCCTCAACGTCGCGGATGAGCCATCGACGATCAGCCCGCAATGTACAACACGCTGAACATGACCAACCATACCGCACCCAGAAAATGCCAGTACAGGCCGCAGTAGACGAGACCGCTGCTTTTCGACGGCGTGTAGAAGCCACGTCGAGCGCGGTAGTTCACGAGCACCAGCGGGACGAGGCCGCCGATGACGTGCGCCGCGTGAAGCCCCGTGAGAACGAACAGCGTGAAGCCGAATAGGTCCGCTCGCGCCGTCACCCCGCGCGTGATGAGAGAGACCCAGTTGACCGTCTGGAACAGCAGGAAGGCGCCGGCGAGCACGAGCCCGAGCGTCAGGCCGCGCACGAGCCCTTTCGGATCTCGCGCGCGTACGCGCATGAGAGCCCAGTGAAGCGCTGCGCTGCAAGCGACGATGACCACCGTACTGAGCCACATCCCGCGCGGTAGTGGCGGCGTTGCCGGCGGTGGCCACTGGGGAGCCTGCCACCGGATTGCCAGATAGGCCACCAAGCCGGCCCCGAACATCATCGTCAGCGAGGCGAGAAACAGCATCATGCCGAACAGGCCTGCATCGAAGGAGCGCGGCTGTGCTGATGTCTCGACGATTCGCCGCTGAAACGGCCGCACCTTTCCGCCGCGGACTGGCTGCGAACCCATCAAGCCGGAGGCTGCTGTTGCTCCATCGCCGGAGCGTAGCCCGGGATCAGGTCCGGAGTGTAGGTCTCGCGGTCCAGCAGCGTCAGGCCGATCAGCAAGATGACGAAAACGAGTGCTGAAATGAAGACGACCGCGTTGAAAGGGCTATCGTACTTGAGGTGCATGAAGTAGAGCACGACCAGAGATCCCTTGACCACCGCAATCACCAGGGCGATCCAGATGTTGAGATCACCGACGTTTACCTGAGCGGCCGCGACCGTGACTACCGTCAGAACCATCAGCGCCGCCCAGACTCCGGCGAGCGTCTTGAGCGGACTGACATGGCCGACCCTCGGATGCCCGGCCTGCGCGTCGTCGTGGTGATGTGTCATGGCGCTCACCTATCGCTATGCAATCAGATACAGCAGTGGGAAGAGAAAGATCCAGATCAAGTCGACGAGATGCCAGTAAAGCCCGACGAGGTCGACCGGCGTGAAGTAAGCTGAGCTGAAGTCACCGCGCAGGGAGCGGAACAGGATCCAGCCGATCGCCGCCATGCCG
>CP070706.1:705208-710358 GCA_020350085.1 Acidobacteriota bacterium | reverse complement strand
GGCTGCTTCATCGACCGGACCATGGCTTTGCCGACGCGCATCATCTGCACGAGCGGAATGTTCGATGGACAGACGAACGAGCAGCTCGCGCACTCGAAGCAGTCCATCTGATGAAGATCGGCGAGCTCCTGCGCGCGCTCGAGCTTGACGAGCTGAGCGAGGCGCGAGGGGTTGAGAAACATCGGGCACGCTTCGAGGCAGCGCCCGCAGCGGATGCAGGGCTCTTCTCGAACGAGCGCGGCGGGGCTGGTCAGCGCGAGGATGCCGGAGGTGCCCTTCAAAACGGGCACGTCGAGCCGCTTTTGCGCTTGGCCCATCATCGGGCCGCCGAAGATGACTTGACGCGTTTCGGGAAGAAGACCGCCGCAGTGCTCGACGACGTCTTCGAGCAGTGTGCCGACCGGGACGATCAGGTTTGTCGGGCGGCGCATGCCGGGGCCGCTGACGGTGACGATCCGTTCGATGAGCGGAATGCCTTCATCGACGAGATCGGCCAGCGACGCGGCGGTGCCGACGTTTTGAACGACGATGTCGAGTTCGAGCGGCAACCCGCCGGCGGGGACTTCCCTCTTGAAGATCGCGTCGATGAGCGTTTTTTCCGCGCCCTGTGGGTACTTGACGGCGAGCGCGACGATCTCGATCGCCGCGTCGTCACCGACTTCGCGCTCGAGCGCCTCGATGGCATCTTTCTTGTTGATCTCGACGCCGATGTAGCCGCGCTCGGCGCCGACCTGCTTCATGATCAGCCTCAGGCCTTTGACGACGTCGTCGGCGCGCTCGACCATCAGCCGGTGATCGCAGGTCAGGTACGGCTCGCACTCGCAGCCATTGATGATCACGAAGCGGACGATCTTTCCTTCGGGAACTTGCAGCTTGACGTGGCTCGGGAAGGCGGCGCCGCCCAAGCCCACGATGCCGGCTTGCTGGACGCCTTGGACGAGATCCAGTAGGACCTGTTCGCCGTGGGCGAGTCGTTGCGTGATCTGCTGGCTCGAGAACGGATCGATCTCGATCACGATCGCCGGCATCTTGCGGCCGTTCGGGTGCGGGCGCGGCTCGATGGCGACGACTGTTCCAGTGACAGGGGCGTGAAGCGCGGTCGAGATGAAGCCGTCGGCTTCGGCGATCAGCTCTCCGCGCTCGACGCGATCGCCGACGGCGACGATCGGCTTCGAGGGTTTTCCGGTGTGTTGGCTCAGCGGCAGCACGTACGTCTTGACGAACGGCATCCGTTCGATCGGAAGATGCTCGGTGGCTTCCTTGCGCTCGTCGGGGCGGACGCCGTGGCGGAAGGTGCCGAGCTTGGCGACGGAAAGCGCGCGCCTCACGAGTCGCTCTCCGCAGACGCGCCGGGCTTGTAGCCGGCGAGCTGCAGCAGCCGATCGCGGAGCTTTCCGGCCTGCTGGCGGAGCTTTTCGTCGGCCATCTCTTGAAGCTGTCTTTCGTGGTCGGCGCGCATGGCGGCGATCTCGCCGGCGACGTCTTCGCGGGCGCGCTTTTCGACGTGCTCGGTAAACGGCGTCGTGATACCGGCCAGCTCGCGCAGCATGGCCCAGATCTCGGCGCAGCGGGTGTCGGCCGGCTCGAGCGAGAGACCTTGATAGCGCGTCTCGCCTCGGGCCCAGATGCCGGGGGTCAGCGCGTTGCCGTGGGGGTCGCGGACCCAGGCGTCGTCGGGCGAGGGGTTGCCTTCGAGGGAAAGGCGCAGGCCGAAGACGCCTTTTTCGCTGGGGTCGTAGCGCAGCAGCGGGTGCACGCGCGCGGCGACGGCCTCGCGCGCGCGGGCGACGGTGGCTTCGGTGGCAAAGCCGTCGCGGCTCGGGCTCGGGGCGTGAAGATGTATCAGTGCCGGACCGTCGAACGACAGCGCGGCGACGATGCCGCTAAAGAGATGCTCGTGATGCGCGATCGACGAGGACAAGACGAACGCCGTACGGTGGGCTAGCGCGACCAATGCTGGCTCGGCGCGTTCTTTCAGAAGATCGCGCTCGTCGAGAAGCAGCACTTTGACCGGCAGCTTGCTGGTCAGAAGTCGCGACAGGCCCGCGAGCCCGGCGCCTTCGAGCGCGTCGGCGCCGGCGAAGACGAAAACGGGCAGGCACAGCGCGCGCTCGTCGGGGGTGAGGTCATCCCAGCCGAGCTGGTCGATCTCGCGCTGGCGGGCGACGAGGCCCGGTGGGTTTTCGAGCAGCAGATCGGCGCGGCGTGCGATGCGCACGTCGGCGACGCGCTCGGCAACGAGGCCTTGCGCGAGGCCGAGCGCGAGATCCGCGCCGTCGCCGGCGAGATCGACGGTCAGCGGGACGACGAACGGGTTTCGCGGGTAGCGCGTGGCCCAGGCGCCGGCCATTTCCCCGGCGATGACGAGTCCGAAGCGCGCGCGGCCGGCACCGCTTCGGCCTCGACCGAGCTGCCAGGCGAGCTGCTCGATGTCTCGTGCGGCTTCGACGAGCGCTTCGACGCGTTCGGTGTCGATGCGCGACTCTTCGCCGAGCTCGTGCATGCGCTCGAGAAGCTCGCCGCCGGTGGCGTGCCGGCCGCCGAGAGACGACAGCGCGTCGGCGAGGCGGCCGAGGTCTTCGGCTGAGGTCGCTTCGGCGAGCGACTCGCGGATCGCTTCGCGCAAGCGCTTGCTGATCGTTTCGAGCCGTTCGATGGCAGCGAGGCTGCGCATCTGCCGCTCGTGCTCGACGATGGCGACGAGCTGTCGCGCGGCGACTTTTTCACCGGAACCGGGCTCAGCGCCGTCGCCTCCGGTGACGGCCAGAAGGCAGTGGCGCGAGAGCAGCATCGCGGGCAGCGGGCCGATGTCGGCGCGCTCGGCGGAGCGGGTGATCGAAGCGCCCGACGTGTCGGGAAGCTGCTCCCAAAACCGCCATTGGCTGCGGACTCTTTCGATCGTCCGCTCGGTGTCGGTGCGGGCGGGTCTCACCTCGATCGCGTCTTCGGGACAAACGGCCGCGCAGCCGCCGCAGCCTTGGCAGTTCCACGGGTTGATCGCGAGCAGCAGCAGCTCTCCCGTGCCGCGCTGTTTCGCGTGACGCTCGTGGAAGTAGCTGGCGGTGACGGTGGCGGGCAGGCGCATCGCTTCGGCGCCGATTTGATCGAGCACGCGCTGCATGGCGGCCCGTTCGGTGCCTTCGGCGCCGAGCTGATCGATGAGCCACGTGAACGCGTCGGAGAGCAGCTTGGCGGAGAACACGCGCGCGTCGCTCTTCGCGAGCTGGCCGTCGAGGCGCGCGGCGAGCTGTTTGTGGGCGCGCTGGAGCTTCGATGCGGCGTCGCGGTCGGCGTCGTCGATGTGCGCCCGGATCATCGCTTGCTCAGCGGCGGCATCGAGCAGCGCTTGCGTGGTGATCGACAGCGGTCCGATGGCGCTGTCGGGACAGGCGGTCCAGCAGTGGCCGCAGCCGATGCATTTTTCGGCGTCGATCTCCGGCATCCGCTCGCGGCGCGCGGTCATGTCGTGCGCGGCGGCGGTGCCGGAAGGAACGGAGCCGACGGCGAGGTGCGGCTCGGGGGCGGCGATGTCGGTCTCGCCGGCGAGGCGCGGCTGGAGAAGCTCGCCCCAAAAGCGCGGGACGGAATCGTAGGCGTCGGAGTCTTCGGCGAAGCGGCGGATGGCGATCGGCAGCTCCGGATCGGACGACGTGGGGGCGGTCTCGCGTGCGGATGGCGGTCCGCTCTCGGCGGCGATGACCGGCTCGCCAACGTCTTGGCCAGCGAGCAGCGCCGGTGCGGCGGCGACGAGCTCGGCGGGGCCACCTTCGATGCGGACGAGGCGCAGGTCGTGGCTCGTGATGCGATCGCGCCACTTTGCGGGGATCGAACGCCACAGGTCTTTCGGAGAGAGCGTCGTCGCGATGGCGACGGTCGTGTTGTCGCGCGCGTTTCTGAACGGATCGATGCCGGGAAGATCGAGCGTGGCGATCAGCGTCAGGTCGATCGGGGTGTCGGGGACGGGATCGAGCGGGGGCGATGACGCGAGGCTCAAGCGGGCGACGGTCAGGTCCGGCTCGGGCTCTTCGCTGCGGCCGCGGAGGTGTACCGACGGCTGCTCACCGAGGGCTTGCGCGAGGGCGTCGAAGTGCTTGGCGGCGTCGTGGTGCGTGGCGACGTAGAGCGCGACGGTGCGAGTGTCCTTCGGCCGCACGCCGGTGGCTTCGCGCCTGTCGAGACTGGCTTCACCGATTCTCGGGTAGAGGCGCCGGACTTGCTGGAGCAGCGCCTCGCGGTGCGGGAAGCGCGAGCGGCGCGACGGCGGCCGCACGCCGAGCTCGACGCTTCTTCTCGCGGCGTCGCCGCGCTGCATGTTGGCCCACAGCGCGATCAGATCGCCGGCATCGAGAGCGTGGTGGCCGTCGAAGGTGGCGCTGAGCAAGCGCGGGCCGCTGCGACCGAGCGCGCTTCGGACTTCGCGTACAAGCGGCGGCGCGCCGGCGATATCGCCGGGGACGCGCTCGAGCACGGTGACCAGCTCGGCGCGGGCGAGCGCTTCGCGGACGGCTTCGGTCGGGAAAGGCCTGAGCCACGTGAGGCCCAACACGCCGAGGCGCGCGCCTTCGTATGTGGCGAGATGGTCGGCGACCTGCTCGGCGAGAACGACGGCGGCGCCTTGGGTGACGATGATCTGCTTGGCGCGGTCCATCCGGTGGGCGCGGATGAAGCCGGACGGGCGGCCGGTGAGCTTGGCGTGCTGCTCGATCGAGGCCAGCGCCAGCTCGGTCAGGTGCTCGGCGAAAAACGCGCGCCGACCCGAGGCGGCGGCCGCGGCTTCCTCGCCGCGCAGGCGCGCGCCGTGAGCGACGGGGCGGTCGGGGTCGAACCAGCGCGGGATTCGGCGGCGCTTGATGCCGAACAGCAGCTCCTGCGCGGGCGTGGGGCTCTCGATCTCTTCGGCGGGATCGCGCAGGTACTCGCGGATGAACTCGTCTTCGGGGAACAGAACGTCCTGCACGGCGCGCGCGGTTTCGGCGCGGTCGGTCAGCACGACGGCCGGCGTCAGCGCGTGCTCGGCGACGTGGTGCGCGACGAGCGCGAGATCGAGTGCTTGCTGGAGATCCGCGGCCGCAGCGAGCAGGACGCCGGTGTCGGCGACGGCGTGGTAGGCGCCGTGGCCGTCGCCGGCGCTCGTGGCGTGAACGACCAGC
>CP070706.1:701360-705108 GCA_020350085.1 Acidobacteriota bacterium | reverse complement strand
CGATCACCGCCTGAAACAACCACCGAAAAACCGTGCCAAAACGCCGCCCTCCGCTCGATCGGATCGAGCACGCACCGTTGAGGGCTCACCTCAAAAGACTTGCGAGCGATAGTTGTGTTTGTGTCGTCGGGTGGCCCGACCGATCTTCTAGATCTCGAAGGTTCTTACCGGAACATGTCAGCTAGTCTGTTTCGAAGTTCTCAAGGACGGTTCGCAGAGGCACGGTACAGATCTTGCTTCCAGCACACCTCGATAGCCTTGCTGCGCCCGCGCATGGACTGAGGGGCTCCGAATCGAATGATTTTCGCTCGCCTACTCGTCATCACGCTGGTGGCCGGCTCGACACCGGCGCTGACAGCGCATCTGTCTGCAGACCTGCAAGCGTGGCTCGAGTCAGCGGATGACCGAGCCGCTGTGCCGGTGATCGTTCAGCTCGAGACCTCGGCCGATGTCCCAGCCCAGTATCGAACGCTGATCTCTGATCTCGGTCTTCCGCCGATGCGAGAGCTTCCACAGCTGAACAGTTGACGGGCGAGCTGACGGCGGCAGACCTCCGAAGGGTTCGTGCACACGGGGCCATGCGCGCTGTCAGTCTCGATCGGCAAGTGAAGGAGGCACAATCTCGCAGAAGGGGACCTTTTCGCCGAAGGCATCATCTTGGCGGAACGAAGTATGCTGGAGGCGAACCGGGTGGTCTTCGCCGAGTCTCTTCCGAGCATGACTCCAGACGGACTGCTCGATGCGTCCAGTGTGGCGTTTTCAGACGGAGCATCGCTGGCGCACGGCAATGTCACCGACAGCTGGAGTGGACGACCCGTTGCCAGCGAAGTGCTGACCGCTGTGAGCGTGATCGTCGCCGAGGATGCGAGCAGTACGGGCGGCGCAAGTGCGCCAGCGAGCAGTCCCGATTTGCGCGCCATGAGCACGGGTTCTGAGGACGGCGATCTCAGCGCACCGCCCATCCCGAGCACGTCGCAGCCGCTCGCCACCCCTGCGGCGGACGAGGCGTTGCTCGCCGAGCAGTCGTAGTTTGCAGGTGGGTCGTTGCTGCTTACGGATGCTCTTCGATTCCCGTTTTCGATCGGGAGCGACGTGCTCGTTGCTGGCGAGCAGTCAGGTTATCTCGATTTCGGGTTCATTGGACTGCACTTCGATATCCCGACCGTGGACGATACAGATCGGGACGGTGTCGTCGACTTCCTCGACTCGGCTCCGCTCGATCCGACGATCTTCGCCTTTCCTTGCGAAGTGAAGCACCCGTTCGTCGAGTTGGACACGACGGTGAGCTGGGATCCGATCGACGCCGGCAGCGGAACGACGTACGAACTTCTGCACGATCCGGTCGGACTGCCGGGAAAGGTCGCGGGCTGGTCCGCATCGTGGTTTGGACTGACCTCGCCTTCCTTGTTGGACGATGAGGTGCCGCTGCCCGGCGTCGCCTGGAGCTACGTCGCACGGGCGCGGAACAGTAGTGGCGTCGGGACCCTAGGTTACGACTTTGAGGGCTGCGAGCGAACCGATCCTTTCTAGCTCGGATTATCCATGAGCTCCGAGGCTGGCACGCCCGTCATTTCGCGGATTGACCAGGCCAGGGCAGCGGGGCGTGCGTGACCCGTGTGATCTCCGCTCCCTGTGTACCGTCATCCGGCTCGATTTCTATTTTGGCCGTCAGTGGCTGAGAGACACGCGATGCCAGGGGCTCGAGCGTGGCGGCGATCTGCTCGAGACGTGCGTCGATGAGAATCAGCTCGCGGATGGGAACGCCGCGCTCGGTCGACTCGCCGAGCCGAACGAGAAGAGAGGGCCCATCGCCGACGCGCCACCAGTGGTCGGCGTCATCCCACGTCGCGCGCATCTTCTCCACGCTCGGGTGCCCGCCCGCGCAGGCGACATACAGCAGCAAACGAGCGTCGAGATCGAGTTCGGCGACCGGGACCCGCCCGAGCGCTGCGTCGCCGGACGGCTCGATGACGAGCGATCTCGGGGCGACGCTGGTCCGTTTCTGACCGCCCGGGGTCTCGCTCTCGCGGCGGCGGCGGCGCAGCGCGCCGGTCAGCCGGCGGGTGCTGCGCCGGATCGGGTGAAGCATCCGGTTCAGGGATCGTCGCTGCACGGCTTCGACGGTCAGCAAGGGCGGGCGGTCGATGCCAAGCTGGCTCTTCTGAGAGCCACGACCCGGCAGGTAGTCGAACAGCTCGGGCGGTTCCGCCTCGAACTCGTAGCGGTGCGACCACCACATCGCGATCGTGCCGGCGCTGAGAGCCGCCAGCCGGCGATCGTAGACGGTCGAGTACGCGATCGCGACCGGTCCGATGCGAAACCAGATCAGCGCTGCCGTGGGAACGCCCGCCAGCCGCAGCACGTGCAGCCGAGAGCAACCCGTGCGGTCGGCCCAAGCCAGCAATCGCGCGCGATGCTGGCTCATCGGCGGTCGGAGTGGGCCTTTCCAGCCTCGCTCGTGAAGCGCGGCATAGACGTCGAACGCTTCAGCGGCCGATTTTGCCGGCGCCGCGTAGGTCTCGAACGAAAGCTCCCCCAGTCTGCCAGCCTTGTTGGCGAAGTTGTTGACCGTCCGGTGGTACTTCTTGAAGCGGCGGCGCTGCTCGTCCCATCCGCCCTCGACGCGCGTGATGCAATCGCTCGTGCCGCTGCGCACGTGAACGGCGTAGCCGGTGGCTTTCAGCGCGTCGATCAGCGCGGCCGTTGCCGGGTCGCGCTGCGGCATGACGGGAAACGACAGCTCCCGCGCGCCGGCGGCGCGGGCCCCCTCGACCAGCCGCCCGAGCAGCTCGCCGGGGGGCTGATCGGGGTCGATCACGGGGCGGAAGCGAGGCCGGTAGCCGAGCCCCGCGACCTGCCAGCTGCGCGGAGAGCGGGCCACGAGCGGGAGAGCGGCGAGCAGCTTCGAACCGTCAGCGAGCGCGACCACCCGCAGCCGCTGCCGCTGCTGCTCAGGGGCGGCGGCGATCCAAGCCGCGAGCCAGCCATGGGTATCGAACAGGTCGGCGTGCTCGCCGCGGCGCGGCACGAGCCCGTCCCAGCTCGGGGCCAGCTCGTCGAGCTCGGCCTCGCTGCGGAGGATTCGGACCTCGGCTGCCTCGTCTACGACATCGGGCACGGCCGCTCCCTGGTTCTGATCTTCGTTCCGCACCGGAGGGCGGATTATTCACGAAGCCGCGGATCGCGACGACCGCTCGTCGGCTGGGCCCGCCCATTCGGGGATCTGGGATGACCTTTCGGCGGCTGCCGGTGAATCTTTCCGCCCCTTGTGTCGTTTTATGGAGTGTGCGGGCGGGCGCGACCCGTCGCCAACGGTGCACGGAGGAAAAGATGAAGCGAAAGCTGATCGTCGTCATCGCCACCATCGCGCTGCTGACGGGCGTGGCCCATGCCGCCGGACAGTGGCTCCACATTCGCGTCGAGAGCGGCGGCGAGGACGCCGAGCTGGTCAAGGTCAACCTGCCGCTCGATCTGATGCTTCACGTCGCTCCGGCCGTCGGTAAGCAGGCGCTCAAGGAGGCCCTCACCGAGGTGACCACCGAGCTCGAATCCGAGGGTATCGACCTTCAGTCGGCCTGGAGCGCGCTGCGGGATTCGGAAGACGGCGAGTACGTGACCGTCCAGGGCAAGGGCGAGAGCGTGTACGTCTTCAAGCGCGGCGGGTTTCTGATGGTCGATGTCGAGGGCGGTGAGGACGAGCCGGAAAAGGTCAAGGTTCGTGTTCCGCTCGACGTGATCGACGCCCTGT
>CP070706.1:697051-701260 GCA_020350085.1 Acidobacteriota bacterium | reverse complement strand
CCTCAGATGGCTCGTCGCGAGCGAGCGGCATCCCGCCGGCTCGCTGCACGCGATGGAACACGCCGCGATCGGCCTGTTTCCACTGCTGGCGATCTGCGATCGATGGGATCTCGGCGGCATCTCCTACGCCCATCATCCGCAGATCGATGTCCCGGCCGTGTTCATCTACGACGGGTGGCCTGGAGGGGTCGGCCTTGCGAAGACGGGTTACGAGCGCGCCGAGTCGCTCGTCGACAGGACGCACGCGCTGATCGCTGACTGCCCGTGCGAGGACGGCTGCCCGGCGTGCATTCACTCGCCGAAGTGCGGCTCCGGGAACACGCCACTGGATAAGCTCGGGGCTGTCGAGCTGCTCGACGTGCTGCGCGGGGTCGTGGAGCTCGAGCCGGCGGCGCTCGCGGCCGAGGATCGGCTCGCCGAAGCGCTCAGCCGCCACCGGCGGGTCCGGCACGTGGGCGTGCGTGGCGGCGAACCGCTTCCCGACGGTTTCTTCGCTGGTGCCGGCACGAGTGTCGCGCCCGGCGAGCCGGACGGCTCGAGCACGGCTTGCGAGGCGATAGGACTCGATCAGGCTGGCTGGCCGGCGCCACTGCCGCCGCCCTCCCAGCTTCTCGGGCCCGAGGAGGGAAGCTGGCTGTTTTTCGACGTCGAGACGCTGCGCGGAGCGGAGGAGGTCGGGGGCTGGGGCCACATTGCCGACATGGGACTCGCGTTGGCCGTCGTGCTCGAGGCGCGCGAAGGCCGCTTCGAGACTTTCTGGGAGCGGGACGTCGAACGGCTCTTCGAACGGCTGGCCGGAGCGGACCGCGTGGTCGGCTTCAACGTCGAGCGGTTCGATCTGGCGGTGCTCTCCGGCTACATCGGACGGCGCGTCAAGAACATCCGCACGCTCGATCTGCTCAAGCGGATCCGCGACAGGCTGGGATTCCGGCTGGGTTTGGGACACCTCGTCGAGCAGACGCTGGGGGTGGCCAAGACGGCCGACGGTCTGCAGTCGCTGCAGTGGGTGCGCGAGGGGCGATTCGACGAGATCGAAAGGTACTGCCGTGACGACGTCATGCTGACCGCTGCGCTGTGGGCTTACGGCCGCCAACACGGCTACGTTCTGTTTCGAAATCGCGACGGGCTGAAAGTGCGGATCCCCGTCTCCTGGTAGCCCGAGCGCCATGCGGGACTTGCGAAGACGGCCTCGTGACGGGACCGGCCCGTCGCGAGTGAGAAGCCGGCGGGTGGCCGGCGGCCCCGCTCCGTGCTACCGATGGTCCCCATGACCGAGGTCGACAACCGTCTGCGAGCGCCCGGGGAGCTCCGCCCGCCGGGCCGGCGACGCCCGCTGCGGGCGAGCGCCGGCGCGTTGACGCTCGCCCTTCTCGCGGGAGCGGCCGGTTGTACCGGCTCGGCGAGCGAGTCCTCCCGCGGGCTGAGCGAGCCCCCGTCAGGGCTCGAGTTTCTCTCGGAAGAGGAGGTCCTCGCCTACCGTGCCGAGCGCGACGAGTGGTGCCGAAATGACCCCGAATCGCCGATTCCTCGTCAGGCGCTGGCGTCGTTCGAAGGCCTCGAGTACTACCCGTTCAACCCCGATTTGCGATTCAAGGTGCGGCTCGAGCGCTACGACGATCCGGTCCCTCAGCCGTTGATCACCACGACGGGCGAGGTGCGACCGGCGGTCAAGCTCGGCTGGGTCGGCTGGTCGTTCCGGGGTCAGCACCACCGCCTCGCCGTGTACCAGCTTCGAGATCTCTCCGCGGAGGTGTGGGGGGACATGTTTCTGGCGTTCGTCGACGAGACGACGGGCCGAGAGACGTACGGAGCCGGTCGCTACCTCGAACTGGAGGGCGGGCAAGGAGATTGGTACGTTCTCGACTTCAACATGGCTTATTATCCGTACTGCGCCTACGGCGGCAGCGGCTATCGCTGTCCCAAAACACCCCCGGAAAACCGCCTCCCGTTCGCCGTGCACGCGGGCGAGCGGGGTGGGGTCGACCACGAGCGGCCCACGGGTTAACGTGAAAGATTCGCGCGAACGAGAGGTGATGGAAAGATG
The DNA here is from genome assembly GCA_020350085.1 of Acidobacteriota bacterium. Lineage (GTDB taxonomy): Bacteria > Acidobacteriota > Polarisedimenticolia > J045 > J045. The sequence continues at coordinate 699,216 of CP070706.1, read as the reverse complement.
GTCACAGACCGCATATTCATCGTCGGCTTCATCGGATCTGGCACGCACGAGGTCGGTCGAGCACTTGCGGCCAAGCTCAACCGGCCGATGTTCAGCACCGAAGCCGTCATCGAGGCGAGCGCTCGGATGCCGCTGACGGAGATTTACCGCAAGGAGGGCGAGAATAGCGTTCGCCAGCGAGAGCGCCGGGCCCTGGTTTCGGTCGCCACCGGGCCGCCAGGCGTGATCGTTACGGGTCCGAGCACGTTCGTCGATCGCGGCAACAGGCGCACCATTCAACTCTCAGGCGTGTCGGTTTTCATCGACGCGTCGCTCGAGGAGTGTCTTGAGGGAGCGTTGGAAAGGGGCCTGCTGCGCCCGGACGACGAGGCGAACGAACGGTTCACTTCGCTCTTCGAGCTGCGGCGTTCTCAGTACGAGGAAGCCGACGTGCTGATCGAGCCCCTAGGACGTGATGCCGAGCAGGTTGCCGACGAAATCTTGCAGCGACTCGAAGACCGTGTTTGGACCGAAAAGCTGGCCTGATCGGCATCTTTGACGGGCATCGCTGTCGAGAACCAGCTTGAACAGACCAACCCAGCCCCCGGAAGCGCCGCCAGCACCTCGTCTGGGTGTCGGTCGATTGATCGGTGCCACGTCGCTCAGTGTCGGTGTGCTGCTGCTGCTGCTACGCGTTGCCATCGTGTTTCAGCCCGCCCTGGCGAGGAGAGTGCCACCGCTGCCGTTTTTCGATCGGCTTGCGCTCGTGGATCGTGCGCCGATGACGGTGGTCCTGCTCGTCAGCGCGCTGCTGTTGATGGTCGCCGGCTGGTCCACGCTATCCCGAAGACGTTCTGCAGTTCCGTTGTTCATCGCGGGCGGTTGGGGCGCCGTGCTGTTTACTGGATTTGCCATTTGGCCCGGGGACGACCTGCGCTTTCGCGCTTCATCGGCCGTCAACTGGGCGAAAAGGTCCGGGACGCTGCCGCCGGATGGCACGTTTTGGGACCTCGTGCCGGCGAGCGTGTACATCGGTGTGATCGTGTTTGCTCTCGTGTGGCTCGCACTGCTGCTCGTGGGAACGATCCATCTCCTGCGCCAGCGGGCGCACTATCGTCGCTAAACAAAATGTAGCGACAGGGCTTGCCCTGTCGGACTCGCGCGCAGCGCGAGGAATATCCGGCGCTACGCGCCGGTCTGACAGCGCAAGCGCTGTCGCTACTGGCATATCGGGATAAAGCTCGCGTTGCCGGTGCTCTTTGGGTGTTTGGTCGGGCAGGACCCTACCACCCACCTTCCGACCCATCGGGCCCGACGATGACGACGTTGTAGAAGCAGGCTTCAGCCGCCAGCGCTGCCTCCGCGTCGCAAAAAGTCGGCTCGACCGGTTCGCCCAGCACCTGCCAGGACTCCGGCGCCAGATCGGCCCAGGCAGACACGTAGACGCGATAGAAATCTGCGAGCGCGACCGAGTCCCAACTCAGAACGACATCATCCTCGTCACGCTCGGCGTTCAAGCTGCGCACGGCATTCTGCGAGATGTCCTGCATGGTGGGATCGACCTCGATCGGATTTTGCGCCAACTCCTGGAGGGCGTCGCCCAACGTCGCGCTGCCTTCGTCGATGCAGACCGGATAGACTCGAATGGACAACGGAATCGGGTCGACGTTCGAGCCGTTGACATCGACGGCCCACAGTCCGTGGTCACCGTAGGCCGCATCGTCTTCGTCACCGTAGTTCGGATTGGTCGGGGGCGCGTCGTCGAACGAGGCGTCGTCGGTGTAGAAAAAGCGGGCTTCGTCAAAGAGCGGCGATTCGGGCAAGAAGTAGACGACACCGAAACCGCCGTCGGGGCTGTTGACCACCGTCCACGGTTCGAAAGCAGGATCGACGCCTGGATCCTGGTGCCCATCGATCGGCAGGCCCTCCCGCTCGCGCGAGCTATAGAGCATCGCTTGGTTCGTCGAACGCCAATCGAAGTAGAACTTGAACTCGGCGAGCGGATGCACGCGCAGGTTGATGCGCCGCATCCAGAAGTTCCTGTAGACGACGTCGTGATGAATCGTATTCACCCCGCTCTTGGCGCCCCGCACGTAACGAATCGCGCGGATAGGACCGAGCAGCCCGCCGAGATACCACGAGTTCAAGTTCAACGTCTCCTCGCCGAGCTCGAGCTCGCCGATCGG
>CP070706.1:691131-696951 GCA_020350085.1 Acidobacteriota bacterium | reverse complement strand
GCTGGTCGTCCGGCACGGCCAGCGACTCCGCCGCCGGCAGCACCCAGACGAGCGCCAGCACGAGCCAGGAGCTCCGGACCCTCACGGCCCTCGAGGAGAGGTTGCTGCGCTTCATCGACGCGTTCTCCCGCGGCCTGCTGTGGCCGCTCAGCTCTGCCGGCCGAAACGGTCGAGAAAGGATCCGAGTCCACCAGATGCCTGGGTGCTCGCCTCGCGTGCCTGCTCCAGCACGGCTGCTGCGATCTCGCGATAGGATCGTGCCGCGAGACTTTCCGGCTGTTCGAGCACGAGCGGCCGGCCGCTGTCGGAGAGTCTCACGACGTGCGGATCGATCGGTATCCGACCGATCAGTGGAATCTCTTGCTCGCGTGCCGCACGGGCTACGCCGCTTTCACCGAAGATGTCCGTCCGCTTGTCGCAGTGCGGGCAGACAAAGAAGGACATGTTCTCGACGAGCCCGAACACGGGCACTTCGACCTTGCGAAACATGTGGATCGCCTTGAGGGCATCGATCAGGGCTAGGTCATTGGGTGTGGTGACGACGATCGAACCGGTCATCCGCAGCGATTGCGAGATCGTCAGCTGTGCGTCGCCCGTTCCGGGCGGAAAGTCGATGATCAGCTCGTCGAGCTCGCCCCAGGCGATCTCGGACAGCAGTTGTCGGATGAAGTTGCCAACGATCGGACCGCGCCAGATCACGGCACTGTCTCTCTCGACGAAGAAGCCCATCGACATGACGCGCACGCCGAAAGCCTCGAGCGGCAACGGCCGGCCATCGGCATCGGCGCGCTCGGGCCGACGCCCTTCCAGTCCGAACATCAACGGGGCGGATGGCCCGTGCACGTCGGCGTCGAGAAACCCCACGCGATGACCTCGACGCGCCAACTCCACGGCCAAGTTGACGGCTACCGTGCTCTTTCCCACGCCGCCCTTGCCCGAGGCGACGCCGATCACACTCTTGGCTTGGACCATCTTCGCCCGAGCCGACGCCGACTGGACCGACGGGCGGCCAGGCGCCGGTTGCCCGGCGACGGGCAGCCGGGTCGGTCCGCCGCGCGCCGCGGGAAGGTGGACGGCGGTGATGCCGTCGATCGCTTCGAGGACTCGGCGGATCTGCTCACGAATGGCTTCGAGCACTTGAGGGTTGTCGTTGGCGAGAGCGAGGCGCACGGTCACTTCGCCGTGCTCGATGCCGATGCTCTCGACGACACCCGCATCGACGATGTCACGCGAAAACCCGGGGTACGGCACCGCTCGAAGCGCCTGTCGGATCGCGGCCTGCGTGGGAGGATTCATATGGTTCGCTCGTTGGCTCGAGGGATCGATAAGAAACGCGTATCAAGCTGGCAAAGACGCCATTATAGGGGCCTCGCGCGCCGTCCGCTGCCGCCCGTCGGAACGCCCGCGTCAGCGTGCTAGCATCTGCCGCGGTGGCCCGCGACGAGCACACGTCATTGTCCCTCATCGTGCCCCAGTTGCGCGTTGCGGTGGCGACGGGGGTGTTGCTGTTGCTGTGCGGAACGTTCGCCTTCAAGGTCGTGGGCGGTGAGCAGTGGACACTTCTCGACGCGTTCTACATGACGGTCATCACCGTCACCACGGTCGGTTTCGAGGAGGTACACCCTCTGACGGCAGGCGGACGACTCGTCGCCGTATCCGTCATGCTCAGCGGCGTCGGGATTGCCGTTTACGTCACCGGTACCCTCGCTGAGGTGCTGATCGAGGGAAAGATCTTCGCGCGACGGCGTGTGTCGCGAGCGGTGAGCAAGATGAACGATCATTTCATCGTCTGCGGCTACGGCCGCGTGGGTCGTGCCATCTGCCGGGCGCTTCGGGAGCACCGCGTTCCCTTCGTGGTCGTCGCACAAGAGGAGCCGGCCGGACCGGAGCGGGAACACTTCATCGTCGGTGACGCGACCGACGACGACGTGCTGCTGCGCGCGGGAATCCGGCGCGCTCGGGGACTCGTCAGCGCTCTCGGCTCGGACGCCGAGAACCTTTACATCGTGCTGGCTGCGCGCTCGCTGCGTCAAGACCTGTTCATCGTTTCGCGATGCAGCGAGCCGCGCAGCTACAAGAAGCTGCTCGCCGCCGGAGCGCAGCGGGTTATCAGTCCGTACAGGCGGACGGGAACTCTGATTGCGCAGATGATGGTGAGGCCTCAGGTGGTAGACTTTTTCGAAGAAGCGTCTCGCCGAGAAGGGCTCGAGATCGTGTTCGAGCAGATTCACGTGGGCGCCGAATCGCAACTCGCCGGTGTCACGCTGCGCGATAGTCCGATCCGTCGGGATCTTGATATCATTGTCGCCGCCATGCTGAAGGCGAGCGGTGACTGGGTATTCAACCCGAGCCCGGACGAACGGATCGTGGCGGGCGACATGCTGATCGTGATGGGTCAGCCCGGGGCGCTCGACCGGCTGGCGCGGATCGCAAGTGGAGAGCGAATCGATGACGTCGTGAGGGGGGAGAATCGATGAACCAGCGAGCCGTCGGGCGGTTTTACGACAGATGCGCCGGTTTCTACGATTTCATCTTCGATCAGGTCTTCCACGAGGGCCGGCTCGAAGCGGTCAAGGCGATGCGCCTCGCGCCGGGTGATAGCGTCCTCGAGATCGGCATCGGTACCGGGTTGAGCCTGCCGCTCTATCCGCGCCACGTTCGCGTGGCCGGCATCGACCTGTCCACGCCGATGCTCGAGGAGGCACGCAAACGCAACTCCCGGAGCGGGCAACGGCGATCGGTCGGTCTGGCGCGTATGAACGCTGAGAAGCTGGCGTTTCCCGACGTATGCTTCGATGTCGTCTACGCGCCGCACGTCGTCTCTGTGGTGCCTGACCCGCGCCACGTCGTCACGGAGATGGGGCGCGTCTGTAAACCGGACGGCCGGGTCGTCGTCGTCAACCATTTCGGCACCCGACACCCGATCGGACGCTGGTTGGAGCGGCGTCTGACGCCGTTGACGCATCACGTCGGGTTTCGGCTCGATCTGCAGCTGGACACGATTCTCGGTATTCCGGGTCTGGAGCTTGTCGATGATCGACGCGTCAACATGCTCAAGCTGACGCGATTGATCGTGTTCCGCAAGCGTCAGCAGGCGAACATCGGAAAGCTTAGCAGGCGCGAAAGGGCCCGGCATTGCACCCAGCGACGGGCTCAGTGGTCGGCGGGACGTGTTGATCCCGCCGCCGACGTGGACACGGAGGCCTGCGGTGGGCTGGCTGCGGTGGAAGAGTCGCCCTCCGGCGGAGAGCGGAGCGCCTTCTGAAACGCTTGCTCGATCGACGAAGCCCGATCCCGGTTACGTAGCCGAATCTCGAGCTGGCGGATTTTCCGTTCGAGCAGACCCATCTGCTCCTCGCGCGAGGCGATCTCGAGCTCGGCCTTGCGCAGGCGCGCCCGAAGTTGACCGATTTCGCGCGCGTGCCTGTCGCGCAGACGCTCGAGCTCACGGGCGCTGTCGCGCGCCTGTTCCGCTCGCCGCTCGGCCTCCTGGCGGATCTCGTACAGCTGCTGTCCACTGACCCGCAGCATCCCGTAGTGAACGAGCAGCTGCTCGTGCTTCATCATCAGCTCTCGATAGAGAATCCCGGGAATGAGGTCTTGGGCGGCGAGCGGCGGGCTGGACGCCTGCTGCTCGACGGCCGTCGGCGGCCGCTTGCGGACGGCCGGCTGGTCGGCATCTTGGCCAGCGAGGTCGCTGTCGAGCTTTGCCGACAGCCCGGCAGCTTGCAGATCGTGATCGTCGACAACGTACTCGGGCCCGTAGCGGCCGGGAACCAGCCGGGCGCGCAAGCGCCCCGACTTGATGTAGCGACGCAGCGTCGTCGCCGACAGGTGCGTGCGCTGAGCCGCTTGACGCAGCGTCATCATCCCCGTGTCGACTCCGTCAGGGTCCGTCACCTCGTCCCCTCCAGCCCTGTCGGCCATCCGCTGGACGTCTCCACGAGCCGCGCCTGGCGCGGCGACGGGCGACGTGATGGCCTTGGTATCACAACCGCGCGCCGGCATTCAACTGCAGCGACATCGCTTGAAGAGCCTGCTCCGACCCACGGGATGCCCGAGCCACGCGCATGCCGTGGCCCGGATCAGGTCGATTGGGCACCGTTCAGGAAAGCATCGACGTCCTCGCGTCCGCCGATGATCAGCGCCGTCCGATCGTGCAGAGTCTCGGGTTGCTTATCGAGAATCGGCTGCCGGCCGTCGGTGGCTTTGCCACCCGCGTTCTCGAACAGATACGCGAACGGTCCGGCTTCGTAGAGTAGTCGCAGCTTACCCTGCGGACTGTTGCGATCCGCTGGGTAGAGAAACAGGCCCCCCTTCAGAAGTGTGCGGTGGGCGTCGGCGACCAGGCTTCCGACGTAGCGCAGTGAGTAGCGCGTGTCGCTGCCCGATGGCTCCAACAGCGATGAGATGCCGCGTTCCGTGTCCGGCTCCCAGCGCGGGCGGTAGGCCAGGTTTGCCGAGATGATCGAGCCGCGTGCGGGAACTCTGATATCGCTGTGCGAGAGGAGGAACTCGCCCAGCGTCGGATCGTAGGTAAAGCCGTGGACGCCTCGGCCCGTCGAATAGACGAAGTTCGTGCTCGATCCGTACAGCGCATAACCCGCAGCCACCAGCGCGCGCGGCTTTTGGAGCATGTCCTCCACGGCGCCCAAGCCGTCCGCGGCGCTCACGCGGCGGTAGACTCCGAAGATGGTTCCCACCGGGACGGAGACGTCGATGTTTGACGAGCCGTCGAGCGGATCGAACACCACGGCGTAGTGTGCCGGGTCGGGTACACCCGGGAGCCGAATCGGCACCGCCAGTTCCTCGGACGCCAGCGCACATACTTCGCCGCAGCGCGTGAGCGTGTGCACGAAGGTGGCGTTTGCGAACTCGTCCATCTTGGCGACTTCCTCTCCCTGCACGTTCCGCCGGCCGGACAGGCCGATCAGACGACCGAGGCCGGCTGTGTTGACCTCGTGAGCGATGATCTTGGCCGCTAGCGCGACCGCCTCCATCAGCATCGTGAAGGCCCCCGTAGCGAGAGGGTACTGTCGCTGGCTGGCGGTGATGTGCTCGATCAGCGTGACGGGAGCTTCCATGCAAACTCCTGAGGCGGACCCGGAGCTGGACGTTCGACGACCCGCCCGGTGCTCGTGACCGCTTGAGCGTGGGATCACGTGTCACTATTCTGCCTCGTCTGGATCGCGGATCGAAACCAGCCGATGCTGGATCATGCACGAGATCCCGCTCTCGCGCGATCAGTGCCTGGAGGGAGCCCTCGGATGGCTGAGCCTGTCGCTGCCGATCGTCATTGGGCTGACCGCGCCGCCGAGCAGATCGCCGCGCGCGGCGTAGCAGAGCCCGTTGTCTGCACCGGCATTTCACCGTCCGGACCGTTTCATGTCGGCCATCTGCGCGAGATCATCACCGGGGACGCGCTGGTGCGCGCGCTTCGCGAGCGGGGCATCGCCGCCCGAGGGCTGTTCGTCGTCGACGACGTCGATCCGCTGAGGAAGGTCTACCCGTTCTTGGATCCTGACGTGTACGCGCCGCTCGTCGGCCGCTCGCTTTACGAGCTTCCCGCGCCGTGCGGAGGGGGCACGTATGAGCGGTACTACCTCGACCCGTTCCTGAGCGCTCTCGAGCGGCTGCATGTCGACGTCGAGGTCGTTCACGGACGTGAGTTGTACGCATCAGGGCGCATGATCGATGTCGTCTTCACGGCGCTCGAGCGGCGCGACGTGATCGCGGAAATCCTCGAGCAGGTTACCGGTCGCGCCGTCGATGCGGACTGGTCGCCGTGGAATCCGCGCTGTCCCGGCTGCGGGAGACTGG
>CP070706.1:685798-691031 GCA_020350085.1 Acidobacteriota bacterium | reverse complement strand
TGGCCGTACGTCATTTTCGCGACCGCCATACCGCGGGCCTTGCGCGCCCGACGATAAGCGAGGTAGACGTCCCGCAGCTGCTCACCCGTGAAGTCACCCCTGCGTCCTTTCAGCGCCATCAGCGTGTGCGGGCGGTGCGGATCCGTTTCGTTCGAACGGCCGGGCCCCGTGGGCCCCGGACCCGAGGTCTCCATGGCGCGCATGCGCCGGCGCCAGCGCTCCATCGACGTCTGATAGCGATGAACGAGCGTGTTGAAGCGGAAGCGGTAGATCGTGCGCTGCGGCGGATACTTCGCGTAGTGGCGGATGATCGCGTCGACCTCCGCCTTCTGCTCGTTGGGTGGCCAGCGGACCGTGCGCGAGAGGAACAGCTCGTACTGAGTTCTCAGGCGCCGCAGGCCTTGCTCGAGCTTCTGCAGGTCGTGAGTCACGTCACCGGGCACGAAGATGGCATCAGGCATGGTGCGCCCTCTTGGGCTCGGCCCGTCCATGACGTCGAGAAGGAGCAACCCTCCACGAGCCCATGAATCGGCCGGCTTGGTCTCCGCCCCCTGCCGGCAGAGCAGGGCGTGCCGGACGGCGTTCCGGTCGCGGCTCACTCCGGAACTCGAGCCGGGCGTCTCGGGGATAACGTGGCGCCCCGTCCGAGCGGCGGCCAGCCGCGCTAGCTGCCCCCAGACGCCGCGGCCCCGCTCTCCGACCGCGCTGTGGCGGCGGGTCGACAACAGCGGCGAGCGGAAAGCGGCATCGTGCATAATTCGCGTGATAGGAGACCGCCCGTGAACGACCGTCGCCGCTCGATTCCGTCCGTCGATCGGCTCCTGCAAAACCCGCGGCTCGCTACCCTCGAGCGCGACTGGTCCCGGCGAGCCCTGCGTCAGGTCGTGCGCGAAGAGCTCGACGCGGCCCGCGCGCGGCTGGCGGCGCAAGAGGCCACCGTCGGCGACGCTGATGAACTCGCCGCGCACTGTGTCCGACGGCTCGAGCGGCTGGCCGGTCCGCGCCCGCGCCGGGTGATCAACGCGACGGGCGTGGTGATCCACACCAACCTCGGCCGGGCCCCCCTCGGGCCCGCTGCGGCCGAAGCGCTGTCCCACGCGGCGCATGGGTACGACGATCTGGAGTACGACCTCCAGCGCGGGGAGCGGGGAAGCCGGCAAGCCCAGGTGGGGGGCTTGCTCGCGCTGATGTTCCCCGGCCTCGCGAGTCTCGTCGTCAACAATAATGCCGCTGCCGTGCTGCTGGCTCTGAACACGCTGGCTCGAGGCAAGAGCGTCATCATCAGCCGCGGCGAGCTCGTCGAAATCGGCGGGTCGTTTCGCGTGCCGGCGATCCTCGAGCGCTCGGGCGCTCGGTTGGTCGAGGTGGGCACCACGAATCGCACGCACCCGGCCGACTACGAGCGAGCCGTCACGGCCGACACGGGGCTCATTCTCAAGGTTTGGCCGAGCAATTTCCGCATCGTCGGTTTCACGCGTCAGGTGCCGGTGCCCGAGCTCGTGAGCCTCAGTCGAAGAGAAAACGTGCCGCTCGTCGTCGATCAGGGCTGCGGCCGGCCGTTCGAGGACTCGCCCGGGCCCTCCTCGGAGCCGTCCGTGGAGTCGCTGCTCGAGGCTGGCGCCGATCTGGTGTGCTTTTCCGGTGACAAGTTGCTCGGAGGGCCGCAGGCAGGGCTACTGGTGGGAAACGAGCAGCTAGTCCGCCGCTGCGCACAAAACCCACTCGCCCGAGCGCTGCGACCGGGAAAACTGACGTTCGCCGCTCTCGTCGTGGCGCTCAGAGCGTGGCTTTCCGCCGCCGGGCCGGCCGCCGTGCTGCCGGCCTCGCGCATGCTGTCGATGTCTGACGAGCTGCTCGAGCAGAAGGCGCGGGCCCTCGCCGGCGCTGTGGGCCGGCACACCGACGGAGCCACCGTGAGCGTCGTCCGCGGCGTGTCACGGGTCGGAGGCGGCGCGGCACCGGAAGAGGACCTACCGACCTGGCTCGTTCGGGTTGAAGGACGAGAAGTCTCGATCGACGGCGTGCTGAACGTCCTTCGCCACGGCGAGCCCCCGATCGTGGCGCGGGCATGGGACGGGGCGCTAGTGCTCGATCCGCGCACGCTCGATGACGAGGAGCTGACGCTCGTCCCCGAGCGGATCGGCCGGGCGTGGCGAACTGTCGCGGCGCGGCAGACGAGCAGGTCGTCTTAGCGCCCCTGGCGATCTCAGGTCTCGGCCCGCTGCGGTACTGGGCGCCGACCGCGGTGCCACCGGTCTCAGCAGCGATTGATCCTCAGGCGGGGGAGGTTTAGCTTGAACGACGATGAGAGGGATCGTGCTCGCCGGAGGCCTGGGCAGCCGGCTGTTTCCGCTGACCAAGGTGACCAACAAACACCTCTTGCCGGTCTATGACCGTCCGATGGTGTTCTATCCGATCGAGTGCCTGAAAAACGCTGGCGTCGTCGACGTGCTGCTCGTGACAGGAGGCACGTCGGCAGGCGATTTCATGCGCTTGTTGGGGGACGGCCGGGATTTTGGTCTGCGTTCGATTACGTACGCGTATCAGGAGGGAGAAGGCGGCATCGCCGATGCGCTGCGACTCGCCGAGCCGTTTGCTGCGGGCGAGCGGATCATCGTCGTGCTGGGCGACAACATCATTCAAGGCAACGTGCGGGCCTCTGCTGAAGCGTTTGCCAGACAGCCGCGTGGGGCGCGCATCGTGATCAAGCGAGTTCCGGACCCCGAGCGGTTCGGCGTACCGGTCTTCGACGGTGAGCGGATCGTCGGGATCGAAGAAAAGCCCCAACAGCCGCGCTCCCCGTACGCCGTGACGGGCATCTACTTTTACGACAATCACGTGTTCGAGCTGATTCGCGGCCTGAAACCTTCCGCACGCGGCGAGTACGAGATCTCCGACGTCAACAACGCCTATCTCGCCCGAGACGCGCTGTGCCACGATGTTCTCGAGGGCTGGTGGACGGATGCGGGGACGTTCGAGTCGCTGCTGCGCGCTGGCCGGCTCGTCGCCGAGACCGGAGCGAATCATGTCGACGGGCCACTCGACGGTCACGGAGAGAGCGAATGATCGAAGGCGTGTGCGTCGACCGGCTCGAGCCGCGAGTCGATGAGCGTGGGCGGCTCGTCGAGCTGTTCCGCCGCGATGATCCGGCGACCAGAGACTACGGTCAGATACACGTGACGACCCTGTATCCGGGAGTCGTCAAGGCCTGGCACCGACATCGACGCCGCGCCGACGTGATCGCCGTGGTTGCGGGCATGGCGAGGCTGGGCCTCTACGACGAGAGGCAAGGCTCGGCGACCGAGGGCGAGCTGAACCAGTTTTTCCTCGGGGTTCACGCGCCGATGCGCATCACGATCCCCCCCGGCGTCTGGTTCGGTTTCAAAGGCATGGGCACCGACGAGGCGGTCATCGTCGTGCTGACGAGCCAGCCGTTCGACCCGAGAGATCCCGACGAGGATCGTCTCGATCCGCTGGTGAACGAGATTCCGTTCGACTGGGATCGGAGGGATCGTTGAGCGGGCGCGTCCTGGTGACCGGGGGCTGCGGCTTCATCGGTTCCAACTTGATCCGTTACTTGATCGAACGGGAAGACGTCGCCGTCACCAACCTGGACTTGCTGACCTACGCTGGAAACCCGGAGAACCTCGCGGACCTCGACAAGTACCCGCGCTATCGCTTCGTCCACGGAGATGTGGCCGATGCAGCGGCGGTGCGCGAGGCGAGCGATGGTGTTTGCGCGATCCTTCACTTGGCCGCCGAGTCCCACGTTGATCGCAGCATCGAGGACGCATCGGCGTTCGTGCGCACGAACGTGCTGGGCACGCAAGTCGTCCTCGACGAGGCGCGCCGGCGCGGAGTGCGGCTCGTGTTCGTGTCGACCGACGAGGTGTATGGTGCGCTGGCCGACGAGCAGGACGCGCCCTTTACCGAGCACTCGCCGCTGGCGCCAAACTCGCCCTACGCTGCGAGCAAGGCCGCCGGTGACCTTCTCGCCCGCGCGTGGGTGCGAACTTACGGCGCGGACGTCGTCATCACCCGCTGCTCGAACAACTACGGCCCGTACCAGTTCCCCGAGAAGTTCCTGCCGCTGATGATCGTGCGCGCTCTGGGTGGCGAGCCGCTGCCGATCTACGGCGATGGACTCTATCGGCGCGAGTGGCTGCACGTCGAAGATCACTGCCGCGGGCTGATCGCCGCATGGCGGGAGGGTCGCAGCGGACGCGCCTACAACTTCGGCAGCGGCGACGAACGTGCGAATCTCGAGTTGGCCGAGCTGGTGCTGCGACTCACTGCTGAACAGGTTGCGCCGACGAAGGCACGGATCACCCATGTGGCCGACCGGCCCGGACACGATCGTCGCTACGCCGTCGACGCCTCGCGGGCGTGCGAGGAGCTGAGCTGGCGCCCGACGATATCGCTGGAGCAGGGGCTGCAAGCGACGGTCCGCTGGTATGTTGCCCACGAGCCGTGGTGGCGTCGGATCGTTGCTGGCGAGCACCTCGTCGACCGCAAGACGGCACACTCTCAATCCCCACCGAACGAGCGTCCGGATCGGGCCAAAAGTTGAATCTGTTCTCGGCGCAGTGCTAGCATGCGTCGGCTCTGCGGGACCGTCCCGAAGTCCGAGGTAGGGCGGCGATGAAGAGGCGACGACCTGCACGCGCGTGCCGCGCGGCACGGTGAGCCGTCGACGCAGGCGGTGGACGGGGCGTAGCGCAGCCTGGTAGCGCGCCTGCTTTGGGAGCAGGATGTCGGCGGTTCAAATCCGTCCGCCCCGACCAAGCGGTCCGCGCGACAGCGGCGGCGTCCGCCGCATCACGCACGACCTGTCAAGCGGCTGTAGCTCAGTGGATAGAGCACCAGCCTCCGGAGCTGGGGGTCGCTGGTTCGAATCCAGCCAGCCGCGCCATCTCTCATCCGGGTGGGTGCGGGCCGCGGCTCGACGCTGTGGAGAGTGTGCTGCTATCATCTGCCACCCGGCCGGCAAGCTCGCACGCCGAATCAGGCGCACGGGCCTGGAGCATGCAGGTGTTTCGGTCGCCGAGGTGCGCGCCGTGATCCGGCAAGAATGCGACCCGGATTCGAGGCGGGTTCGACACAGCGCAGCCGCAGCGACCGGTTGCAGCAACGATCCAGGCAGAAGTCCCACGCGCCTGTAGCTCAGGTGGATAGAGCAGCTGCCTTCTAAGCAGCGGGTCGGGGGTTCGAGTCCCTCCGGGCGCGCCACTCG
>CP070706.1:681671-685698 GCA_020350085.1 Acidobacteriota bacterium | reverse complement strand
GCATGTGTTGCTCACGCGCGATCGTGTCGATTACGCCTCACGCGAGGACAACGAGCGCATTCGCGTCGCCAATCGCGGGGTGTACTTCTGGCTCAGCGCGGTCAATCAATGGACGGCGGCGCTCAGCTCGCAGTCCGTGGCGTCGATCGGCAAGCTGGAGTGGGAGCGGCAGGGGGTCTCCGAGCCCGACGCCGAGCAGATCGACGTCGACGACGAGCGCAACGTCACCTTTTACGGGCTCAAGCAGGACTGGACGTGGGAACCGCTGCGGGCCCATCGGTTCAAGGCGGGCGCCGACGTGCGCTGGCTCTCTTCGGACTACTCGTATGCATCCTCGTCGACGGGCTCCACCGGCCCGGAATTCGAATCGAGGCAGGTCTTTCTCGAACCCCAGGGCACGACCGTGGGGCTCTACGTTGCGGACCGCGTGCGCTTCGGCCCGGCGCTGGCTGTCGAGCTGGGCCTGAGATACGACGCGCAGAACTACACGGACGATCATCAGCTCAGCCCGCGCGTGAACGCCGTCTGGCACGCCTCGGATCGGCGAACGTTTCGCTTCGGCTGGGGACGCTTCTACCAGTCGCAGAGAATTCACGAGCTGCGCGTCGAGGATGGCGAGACGAGCTTTCTTCCGGCGCAGCTCTCGCATCAAGCCGTGCTCACGTACGACGAGCGACTGCCGGGCGGTCTGGTCTTGCGCGTGGACGCCTACGTCAAAAAGCTGTCTCGCGTCAGGCCCCGCTACGAGAACTTGTTCAATCCGATCGAGCTGTTTCCGGAAACCGAGCCTGATCGCATCCGCATCGCGCCGGATCGCGGGCGCGCCGAAGGTCTCGAGCTGCTGCTGCGCTCGGCCCGCGGACGGCCTCTCGTGTGGTGGGCCAGCTACAGTCTCTCGTCGGTAGACGACGAGCTGAACGGCGAGTCGATACCGCGGCGCTGGGACCAGACCCACGCCGTGCACTTTCTGATCGGCTACGAGATCAACGAGCGCTGGTCGGTGTCCGTCAGCGGCTCGGCGCACAGCGGCTGGCCGACGACGCCGGTGGCGGGAGAGCTTCGAGAGCAGCCCGACGGATCGTTGACGGCCGAGCGGGTGCTCGGCCAGCTCAACTCCGATCGGTTTCCCGATTACTTCCGCTTGGACGCCAAGCTGCGGGGCGACTTTTTGAGAAAGTCTTCCACGCTAGGCCTCGAGATCGAGATCCTCAATCTGCTCGACCGGCAAAATGTCTGTTGCGTCGACGAATTCGGACTCGAACCACAACCGGACGGCACGGTGACGGTGTTCAGAACGGTCGATCCATGGCTCGGGATCACGCCGTCGCTGCGGCTGAGTTGGGAGTTCTGACCGCGAGCGTCGTGTCAGCGGCCTTTCTCGATCAGCAGCTTGCCCTCCATGATGCGATGGGTCAGCCCGCAGGTCGGCAGCACGATGGCCGGTGCGTCGATGGGACTCGTACCGGCCAGCGATCCGTGAAGCTCGATCTCGCCCGCGGCGCGCGCCAGCTCCGGCTCGGCAAACTCGACCCTGAGGCCGGTCTCCCGGCCGACCCACACGAGAAACTCCGAGAGCCGACGTCCTTCGAGCTCGAAGGTCGGTGAGAGCGTCACGACCCAGTTCCAGCTCGCGCCGTAGATCGCGATGTCGCTCGTCTGGACGTCACCGTTTCGGTTGACCGAAACACTGGAGCGATCCCGAACGATCGTGCCGCGACCGTCCTGCTCGACGCGGACCGCGCCCTCCCGCACGCGCACGCGCAGAGCGTCATCGCTCAGCCTCACCTCGAACTGCGTGCCGATGTCGATGATCCGACCGAGGGGAGTCTCGACGCGGACGATGTCTGGCTGCGCGCCGCCGGCATCGATGTAGATCAACCCCGAGAGCAGCTCCAGGTCTGCCGCGGCCCTCAGAACGAAGTGGGTGTCTCCGCCGACGCGCAGCGACTCGCCGCCCGCGAGCCGCATCGCCAGACGGCCGTCCGGGCCCGTGCGCACCTCGTCTCCGGGACCGATCTGGGCTCCGCGCGACAGCGGCTGGCCTTGCTGCCCGCCCACCCACGCAAGGCCGCTCGCCATCTCCACCCGCGCTCGAGGCGACACGTCAGGGTCGGGTCCGTAGGAAGCTCTCCACATCAAGGCTCCCACGACCGCGACGAGCACGGAGGCGGCGATCGCCATGCCGGCGCCCCGGCGCGCCCGTCGCTGGCGTCGTGCCACCTCGGCGAGCCACACCTCGCGCACCCGTCGCTTCGCGTGCTCTCGGCGCGCGGCGTCGAGCGACGCGCGCGGGCCGGCCCGCCGAAGCAGCTGGGCGACGGGATCGCGAGGATCGGTCGCATCCGGTGGCGAGCTGCCTCCGGGGCGGGGTGAGTGACGGTCTCGATCGTCTTGGCTCATGAGAGTTCACCGCTCAGCGTGCGAAAGCCCCTCTCGAACGCGCGGCGCGCACGCGTCAGCAGCGACTCGGCGGCTTTTCCGCTGAGCCCGAGCCGAGAGGCGATCTCGTGGACAGAAAGCCCCACCATGTACTTCCACTCCAGCGCCCGGCCGTACTTGTCGGGCAGGTGATCCAACGTCACGTGCACCCGCCGGACGATCTCGCGCCGGCGCAGCTCGTCTTCCGCGCTGGTGGCTTCTCGCGACAGCGCTTCGAGAGCCTGTTTGATCTGCGGCTGATCCTCGACGAGGCTCACCCGGCTCGGCTCTCGTCCTCGGCGCCGGAAGTGCGCGCTGATTTCTCGGCGACAGAACGTGCACAACCACGTGAACAAAGCCGCCTCGCCGCGAAACGAGTGAAGCTTGTGGATCGCTCGGGCCAACGTCTCCTGAACGATCTCCTCGGCGAGATCCGGAT
Organism: Acidobacteriota bacterium; assembly: GCA_020350085.1. GTDB lineage: Bacteria > Acidobacteriota > Polarisedimenticolia > J045 > J045. The sequence continues at coordinate 682,841 of CP070706.1, read as the reverse complement.
CGTGGTGGACACGCGGGAGTGCGAAGCGGACGAGCCGATCGAAGTGGCCGTCGAAAAACGCGTCGAAGGCGGACTCGTCACCCGCCAGCATCCGCTGGACCAGCTCGTAGTCCTCCGCGGCTCGTCTCATCGTTCTCCCGCTGGCCAGAGTCGATCAGATCGCGCGGCCAGGCAAGATGGGGCACGCGAGGCTGCCCGAGAAGTATGAGGCGGCCGAAAGTCCGAATCCTTCGGCCCCGCTCGAGCCTGACTCTCGGTTGCGGGATGCGTGCCCCGTGGCCCACGCCCCGTCGACCGCGACCGCCACTAGCCTCTGGCCCCGGAGGCTTGATGACGATTCTCATCGGGCGCGCGTTCGGTGCCGCGCTGTTCGGCATCGAGGCGATCAAGGTCGAGGTGCAGGCGGCTCAGTCCAAGGGGATCCCGCGCGCGGCGATCGTCGGTCAAGCCGGCGGCGAGATCCGCGAGGCGCGCGATCGGCTGCGCGTCGCGTTGCAGGCTCAAGAGCTTTGGGCCGACGAGTCCGAGGCCGCCGTGATCGTCAACCTCGCACCGGCCGCCGTGCGCAAGGCCGGCACGGGTCTCGACCTGCCGATCTGTCTCGCGATCGCGGCGCTGCGGCGCCGCAAGCTTCGCGAAGGGCTCAAACGGCTGCTGGCCTACGCCGAGGTCGGGCTCGATGGCCGCTTGCGGCCCGCGCACGGCACGCTGTCGGCGGCGATGATGGCGCGCCGGTTCGGCTTCGCCGGAATTCTCGTTCCGCCGCCGTGCGCCCGCGAAGCGGCGGAGGTCGACGGGCTCGACGTCCTCGCGGTGCGCACGCTGGCCGACGTGGTCAAGCTCGTCGTCGGTGACCGCTCGGTGCTGGCTGCCTGGCCGCCGCGAGCCAGCCCCGCGCTCTCGCCCGATCTCGATCTTTCCGAGGTCAAGGGCCAGCACGGGGCCCGGCGTGCGCTGGAAGTCGCCGCGGCCGGCGCGCACAACGTGCTGCTGATCGGCCCGCCCGGCTCGGGCAAGACGCTGCTCGCTCGGCGGATGCCGACGATTCTCCCGCCGCTGACGCGCGACGAGGCGCTGCGAGTCACGCGTGTTCACTCCGCCGCCGGTCTCGTGGCCGCGGGCGCCGGCCTCGTGACGGAGCGTCCGTTTCGCGCGCCGCATCACACCGTC
>CP070706.1:678396-681571 GCA_020350085.1 Acidobacteriota bacterium | reverse complement strand
CGGCAGGTCGAGATGGTTCGTCGGCTCGTCGAGCAGCAGCAGATGCGCCGGACGCAAGAGCAGCTGCGCCAGCGCGAGCCGGGCTCGCTCGCCGCCCGAGAGCGTGCGCACCGTGCGCTCGACGTGGCCAGCCGTGAGTCCGACCACGGCGAGCACCGCGCGCAGCTGTTCGGGGCGATGCCCCGGGGCGGCCCGGCCGGCCTCGTCCAATACCCTCCGGCGCGGATCGAGCTCGTCGAGCTGATGCTGCGCGTAGCGGGCGACGAGCACGCCGCGGCCGAACTCACACTTCCCCTCGTCCGGGACAAGCTCACCGGCGAGCAGCTTGAGCAGCGTCGATTTGCCGGCACCGTTCGGCCCCAGCACCGCCAGTCGGTCGCCGCGCCTCAGCGTCAGCTCGACGTCCTCGAGCACGCGCCGCTCGCCGAAGCGCTTGGCCACCCCCTCGAGCCGTACGAGCGGATCGGGCCCGGCGGGCGGCTCCGGCCAGCGAATCGACCACTCCCATGCCGGATCGGCGACGAGCGCGGCCCGCTCGCCGCGGACGCGCTCGAGACTCTTCTCGCGGTCTTTGGCCTGGGATGCCTTCGAGGCCTTGGCGCCGAAGCGCTCGACGAAGCGCGCCAGGCGCGCCTCCTCGCGAGCGAGCTGGCGATCGCGCCGCGCGAGCTGCTCGCGCTCGGAAGCGCGCGCGCGTGCCCACGCGCTGTAGCCCCCGCTCGTCAGCCGCACGCGGCTGCGCACGAGATCGGCCGTGCGCTCGGCGACGCGATCGAGAAACACCCTGTCGTGGCTGACGACGATGAGCGCGGCCGGCGTCGACGCGAGGTGCGATTCGAGCCACGCCAGCGCGTCGAGATCGAGGTGATTCGTCGGCTCGTCGAGCAGCAGTAGCTCGGCTCCGGAAAGCAGCAGCCGCGCCATCAGAGCTCTCATGCGCCAGCCACCGGAAAACTCTCTCACCGGCCGGGAAAAATCGCTGTCGGCAAATCCCAATCCCCCGAGCACCATGCGGGCGCGAGCTTCGAGCTCGTCGCCCCCGAACCATTCGTAGATCGCCCGACGCTCGCCGTAGGCCGCCGACAGCCGCTCGAGCGTCTCACCGCCGGCCTCTTGTTGGCCTCCGCTCGCGCGCGCCATGCGATCGGCCAGCTCCGCGAGCTCGCGTCCGAGGCGGCGCACGTGATCCGCCGCGGCGAGCGTGACCTCGATCAGCGCCACCTCGCCGGGAAGCTCGGCTTCGACTTCCTGCGGCAGGTAGGCGACGCGGGTGCCCTTCGGGCGATAAACGGTGCCCGCGTCCGGCTCCTCGCGGCCGGCGATGACGCGCAGCAACGTCGTCTTGCCGCATCCGTTCGCTCCGATCAGCCCGATGCGATCCCCTGGATGGATCGTCCAAGTGACGGCTTCGAACAAGGTGCGTCCGACGACGGTGCGTCCGACATTGTCCAGTCGAATCATCGCTCCGCAGGAAGATTACCGATGATCGCCGCGCGGCCACAACGAGCCTCGGTGAGCGTCGGGAGCGGTCTGCGGAACAACACCGCGTGGATTCGAGCGCTTTACGCCGGCGCGGTCACCGCGGGCGCGGTCGGCTCGACGGCGAGCGGCGCCAGCTGCTGGCCGCGTAGCTGCAGCAGCACCGCGCCGATTCCGGTGACCGTCACCAGCATCCAGATCAGATTGCCGAGCAGCGGGACCATGCTGATCAGCAGCATCAGCACCACGCCGACGAGTAGGGCGAGCAGCGGATGCGCTGCCCGGCGCAGCAGCGGCCAGAGCACGAAGCGGCCGAGAATCATCTTGCCGATCAACCCGCCGAAGTACAGCAGTGCGCCGAGCGCGGACCAGATGGCGAACGCGAGCGGGAACAGCAGCAGGCACAGCAACCCGAGCACGAGCATCGCGAACAAAGCGACCAACCCGATCCCGAACGAGACGCCGAGCGAGGTGGCTCCGCTGGCGCGTTGGAGCGAGCCTTCGACGAGCGGCCGGAAAAACAGCCACAGCAGCAAGCCGGCCACCAGCGCCACGAGGGCCAGGTACAGCGCAAGCAGGAACTGGAACGCGCGCCAGGCGCCCGAGACGACGGCGGCGGGACCCGCGGGAAGACCGTCGTCGAAGTCCACGTCCCGGCCGCTCGTGCGGATCGTCTTCGAAACCGTCCCGGCAACGACCCCCTCGGCGAGCTCGACTTCGTTGCGCGCGCGGTAGGTCAGGTCGCCCTCGAATCGGGCGTTCGGTCCGACGGAGAACTGATCGCACTCGACGAACGCGTCGCCGCGGATCGTACCGTCGATGTACACGCGCCCGCCGCCGATGTTCAACGGACCGTCGATCAGACCGAGAAGATCGGCCTGGCCGGCCTTCGACAGCACGGTGCCCTCGACCTGACTGTCTTGCTCGAGTCTCAACGCGCCGCCGATGTGCACCAGATCGCCGCCGATCGAGGCGTCGATCCGCAGCTGGCCGGTGAAGGCGCGGACGTCGCCCCCGACCTTTCCGCCGAGCTGGACGTCGGCCGCGCCGACGGCGAGATCCTCGCGGACGAAGCCGCCCAAGCGAGCCTGACCGGTGGCGACGAACAGATCGCCGTCGATCGTGCCGTCGGTCGAGACCTCACTGAAGGCCGCGTAGACATCGCCTTCGATCAGCTCGCCGGAGCCGATCTCGAGCCGATCTCCGGCGGCCGTGTGCAGCCCGCCGAGGCTGTAGAGATGGACGTCCCGACCACGGAACACACCGTGAACGGGCCCCGCGAGGGCCGTGCCAGCGGACCCCATCAGCAAGGCCGCGATCGCCATCTTCGTCGCCATGCTCGAGGCGATCGGCCGTGACATCCGCGGGGAGATTCTCATGCAGCGCTCCTGACGCTCGGTCGCGCTCGTTTGCGGCGAGATCGTCGTGGCTAACATCCCCCATCCCCGCCGCGTTCGCGTGCGGCTTCGGGCGAACGGTTGGCGGCGAGGATCCCAGCGGTCGCCCTCGCGCGGCCGGCGGCCGGCTCTCGGCGGGCTCAAAACCCGATCTCGCGCCGCAGCAGCTTCGCCCGCCGGCGGCTGAGCGGAACGCGCGTCTGTTCCGGATCGTTCAGCTCGAGCAGGAAGTTGCCCGACTCGACTGGTTGTACCGAGTTGATGCAGGCCAGGTTGACCAGCGCGGCGCGATGCGTGCG
>CP070706.1:675426-678296 GCA_020350085.1 Acidobacteriota bacterium | reverse complement strand
CTGACACTCGCTGCAGCCATCGCTCTGAAGGAACCGAAGAAGGCCGGTGAATTCCGGTACGCGTATGAAGACGTCATCATAGGCTGACGAGAGAACGGAAATGAAGAGATTCGTCGTTGTGGGTTTGGGTAACTTCGGTGCCGCCGTGGCGGAGACGCTGCAAGCGATAGGACATGAGGTCGCGGCACTCGATCGGCAGGCCGAGCGCGTGGACGCCATGGCAAGCCTGGTGACGCGAGCCGCGGTCGGCGACGGCACCGACATCCGTACGCTCCGCCGCCTAGGCGCCGACGCCGCTGATGCGGCGATCATCAGCACCGGCGATGACATCACCGCTAGCGCCATGACCACGCTGATGATGCGAGATCTGAAAGTCGAGGAGATCTACGTGAAAGTAGCTTCCCCCGACCACGCGCGGCTGATCGAGAAGATCGGCGTGACCGAAACGATCTTCCCGGAACGGGAATCGGGAGTCCGACTGGCCAAACGGATATCGACACGCCTGCTCCTCACCTACGTGCAACTGGGCCTGGACTTCGGATTACAGGAGATGGCAGTGCCGGAATCGTGGATCGGGAAGTCCCTGCGTGAGCTCGAGCTGCCACGGCGGCACGGTATCTCGGTGGTCGCGGTTCATGACGTTCTCACCAACCGCTTTCAACCCGTACTCGACCCCGATGCACCGCTCAAGGACTCGGACACGCTCATTGTCGCCGGCACCGACGCGAAGCTGAACCGGGCCAGCCGCTTGAAATGAGGCGGTCGCGAGCCAGAGCTGGTAATACCTCCGTCGCGATAGCCCGGCTGTGAAAACGACGCACCTGGAGGTCTTCATGCTGCAAGCCGAAGCCTTCACCGCCAACCAACTCCGGGACGCCTGGCCGATCCTGTCGTCGGACGAGCGTCTCGAGGGCTTCCAGTTGCTCGTACCGGCGGAGGCCGACGAGTTCTTCCTCATGCTCAGCTCGGCAGATCAGGCGATGCTGATCACAGCCGTCGCGCCGGCCGATGCGCGACGCTGGATGAGGTTGCTCGCCCCGGACGATGCGGCAGACGTGATCCAGAGCGTCGGAGAAGAAGTGCGGCCGGCGTTACTGACGATGCTTGATCCGCCCACGGGCCATGAGGTCCGAGCGCTCCTGGCCTACGCGGAAGACGAGGCTGGGGGACTCATGAACCCCCGCTTCGCCCGTGTGCGCCCAGACATGGAGGTCGTTGAAGCCATCCGCTACTTGCGCAAGCAAGCGGGCCGGGTCGAGGCGATCCATTACGTGTACGTGCTGGAAGCCGACCAACGGTTGGCGGGCATCATCTCGTTCCGCGAGTTGTTCCAGTATCCAGACGACACTCTGGTCCGCGACGTCATGCACACCGACGTCATCACGGTGCCGCCCGACCTCGATCAGGAAGCGCTGGGGCGGCTATACGTAGACACGGACCTGTTCGCGATCCCGGTTGTGGACGCCGAGGGTCGCATGCAGGGTATCGTCACCTTCGATGACATCGCCGACGTCGTTCGCGAGGAGGCGACCGAGGACATTCAGAAGCTCGGTGGTTCCAGCGTCCTACCGGGACCGTACCTGGAGGTGCGGGCGCGTGACATGATCCGGTCGCGCGCCGGTTGGCTGGCCATTCTCTTCCTAGGCGAGCTACTGACGGCCAGCACCATGGGCTACTTCGAAGCCGAAATCGCCCAGGCGGTCGTGCTGACGCTCTTCCTGCCGCTGATCATTAGCAGTGGGGGCAACTCCGGCTCGCAGGCGACGACGCTCGTGATCCGAGCCATGGCCATCGGCGAGGTACGGCTGCGCGACTGGTGGCGGGTGTTCAGGCGCGAAGTGCTAACCGGTCTGGGGTTGGGCGCCATTCTGGCGGTGCTCGGCCTGCTGCGCGTCGTGCTGGGCGAGGCGCTGGGCCATTCCTACGGCGAGCACTACTTCGCCCTCGGCCTGACGGTGGCGCTGAGCCTGGTGGGCGTGGTGCTCTGGGGAACGCTGATGGGATCGATGCTGCCGTTCCTGATGAGGAAGCTCGGTTTCGACCCGGCCAGCGCCTCCGCCCCATTCGTCGCCACGCTGGTGGACGTCACCGGCCTGATCATCTACTTCGGGCTGGCGGCCGTCCTGTTGCGCGGCACGCTGCTCTAACGGCGGCGCCGGCTCAGCAGGGCTCGTTGGTGCCGTCCCTCAGGTTGCGCGCCAGGCAAGAGAGGCCGTGACTCAGCTGTTGATCGCTGGAGAACGGTACGTCGATCACGCCGTCGTCCACCGTGATCGTCTCCGTTCCATCCTGGTTCTCCAGCGTGATCGAGAACGTGCCGCGCACCCGCGTGCTGCTCGCCTCGGTCAGCGTCACGCTGCCGGAAGTGATCTCGAACCATTCCTCCACGACGGTGAAGTCTTCAATGTCGACGCCGATGACCAGCCGACCGTGGCAGCCCTCGCCCCCGGAGATACTGCAGGGCGTGAACACGCCGGTGCGGATCGGGTGCAGCTGCAGAATGAACAGATCACCGGTGGTGGTACCGCTCGGCTCGAAGGCGGCGATCACCAGGCCGCCCAGCGAGTCGGGACGCGCGATGGCCCAGGAGCCCACCTCGGGCAGGCCACCCGAACCGATGCTGCGGACGCCCTCGCTGGCGTAACTGCCCGTCCGGTCGCCCCCATATGTGAACTCCAGGCCCGCCTCGTCGGCCGGGTCAGTCGGCTCTTCGTCACCGCAGCCGGCTGAGACGTAGAATGCCAGCAAGGCGACGGCCAGCACCGTTGAGATACGCTCGTAGGTCGTCACAGTTCCCCCTCGGATTAACGGCCCCCAAGGATTCTCTCGCGACCATGGTGCAGAGAGGTACGTAGAAAGAACGATCGAGG
>CP070706.1:668606-675326 GCA_020350085.1 Acidobacteriota bacterium | reverse complement strand
CGGATGGCCGGGGGCGTACCGACGACCATCGCACGCTCGTTCGCGTTCTAAAGCTCGCGTACGTTTCCAGGCCAGTCGTAGCTCTCGAGGTTCTGCATCGCATTGTCGCTGATCTCGGTGATCCGCTTGTCCATCTGGCGCGCGAAACGATCGAGGAAGTGACGCGCGAGCGGCGCGATGTCCGAGCGCCGAGCGCGCAACGGGGGGGCTTCGATCGTGAACACGTTGATTCTGTAAAAGAAGTCCTCGCGAAACCTGCCATCGGCGACCGCTTTCTGCAGGTCCTCGTTGGTGGCGCAGATCGTGCGGAAATCGACCTGGATCTGACGTGAGCCGCCGATTCGGGTGAACTCCTTCGTATCCAGCACGCGGAGCAAGTCGACCTGCATCTTGGCGCTGATGGCCCCGACTTCGTCGAGGAACAACGTTCCCCCATTCGCCATCTCGAGCTTGCCTTTGCGACGATGTTGGGCGCCAGTAAAGGCTCCTCTCTCGTGCCCGAACAACTCGCTCTCGAGCAGACTCTCCGGCAGTGCGCCGCAGTTGACGGGGACGATCGGGAAGTAGCGGCGCTGACTCGTCGCGTGAATCGCTCGAGCGATCAACTCCTTGCCGGTGCCGCTCTCTCCGAGAATCAACACGGTGGCGTCGGTCTTGGCCACATGCTGAATCAGCTCCATCACCTTCTGCATCGGTGGAGACTCACCGACGATCGTGTCGACGGAGACGAGCTCGTCGATCGTCTCTCGAAGCTGAACGTTTTCCTGCTCGAGCCGGCGCTGCTCGAGGGCTCGTCGGACGAGATGACTCAGCTCGTCGGGATCGATCGGCTTCGTCACGTAATCGAAAGCACCTTGCTTGAGCGCCTGTACGGCCGTCTCGACCGTGGCAAAGGCGGTGATCATGATCACCGCAATCTTGGGGTTGATCTTGTGTATGCGCTCCTGCAGCTCCATTCCATCCATGCCAGGCATCTTGATGTCGAGCAGAATGACGTCGAAAGAGCGGTCTTGGAGCGCGCGAAGAGCCTCGGTCGCGTTCGCGGCTGCACGAACCTGGTAGCCGTCCTTTCGGAACCAGTTGAGAAGAGAGTCGCGGACGGAAAACTCGTCATCCACGATCAAGATGCTGAACTCGGGACTACTCATCTGACTGCTCTCCGGACAAGCTTGGTGTCGCGTCTTGCGATGCTGCCGCTTCGTCAGACGGGCGCGGCGGACGACGGGGCAACGCGACGCGGAACGTCGTGCCGAGGCCGGGCTTCGAGTCGATCTCGATCGTGCCACCGTGACGTTGAACGATCCCGTAGACGACGGAGAGCCCCAGACCGACGCCGCTCTCCTTGTGCTTCGTCGAGAAGAACGGCTCGAACACGTGCGGCAGCACATCCGGATCTATCCCCGTACCGGTATCCGTGACCTGGATCCGTACCCGATCGGCGTCTCCATTGAGCCTCACCGTCAACTCGCGTGGGTCGGTCTCCGGTCCGACCATCGCCTCCACGGCATTCACCAGCAGCGCGACGAGCGCCTGCTGAAGCTGACCAGCGTCGGCAACGATCTGGCTGTTTCTTTCCAGCAGTCGACTGTGGAGCGTGATGCCGCTGATCTCGAGATGATGCTGGATCAACATCAGACTGCGCTCGACGATATCGTTGACGTCCACGGGTGCCATTTCGGCTCCCGAACGCCGTGCGAACGCAAGCAGGTTGCGGACGATGTCCCCACATCGACTGCACTCTTTCTGTAGCAGGTCCAGATATCGTCCCAGCTCTTCTTTCGTCGCATCACCGAGCGGCTGGCCGGCGAGCTCGCGCTGCACCAGCCGCGTGTACGTCAGCATCGCGTTGATCGGGTTGTTCAGCTCGTGGGCCACCGTGGCGGAGAGCTTTCCGATCGAGGCCATCTTCTCCATGTGGAGCACCTGGCGTTGGGCGCGCTGAAGCTCGTCGGTTTTCTCGATCACTTTCTGCTCGAGCCGTTCCGACCAATCGGTGATCTCTCTGCGGGCAACCTCCAGATCGCCCGCCATCTGATTGAACGCTTCAGCGAGGCGCGAGAGCTCGTTGCGACCTCGCACGGTGAGTCGGGTGTCGAGCTCGCCCTTCGCCACTCGCCGGGTTCCCTCGACGAGCTCCGCTACCGGTTTGTGCACGACGCGGTTGACGAACAAAGCCATTACGACGATGACGATCAGAAACAGCGCCGCCGTGGTCCACAGGGTTCGCCACTGCGTGGCTTCGAGCGTTCGCTCGACGGGCGCGATCGACATCTCGACGTCCAAGACGCCGAGCACGCGATGTTCCGAGGGCGAGGGGTGGCAGCCCGTCGCGGAGCACGAGGGCTCGTTCTCGATGACGGCGAGATGGCGCAGCACTTCCACCTCGCCGCCAATGTCGACGAGTCCGCTGCGCGAGAGCCTGCCGGTATCCATCGTGTGGTCTTTCAGATGACAGCTCTCACAGGTGTCGGAATCGAGCCCGATGCGCTGACCGATCTCCTCACGCTGTGCCGAGAGGACGATCACGCCGTTCTTGTCGTACACGCGTACGGCAGCAACGTCGGGGCTCGCCGCGATGTCGCCGAGAGTCTCCTGAACGCGATCGAGACGGTTCAACAGCATGGCATCGCGCGTGCCGCGCCGGATCAGATCGCTCGAGCGTTCCGTCGCGACGTTGACGAACGCGAGAAACTCGTTGCGAGAGGCGTGGAAGTTGATGATCGAGTAAGCGGCCAGAACGACGCCGATCGACAACAGCAGCACCACCAGCAGCCGCATGCCGAGGGAACGCTTGAGCGTTGAGATCCTCCGCCTCATCTTCCCTCCCTTGGGCACCTAGGTCCGACGGGTGACGAGGCCTCAGCACTACAATACCATCGAGTGCTGGAAAATTCATCGCCTCGTTGAGTATTTCAACGAAAAAACGTCCCGCCGGTGATGCAATGTTGCAGGCACAGCCGTCGAAAGCCTTTCTCCTCAACGCTTTCTAGCTACAGCCCGGGTTGGTTCCGAGTTTGCAAAGGAAGCTCGCGGAGGCGTCCTCGGCGCCGCGGTCGGCCGTGATGGACCGTTCCCGCGCGCACCGATGAGCGCACTCCGAGGTGCTCGATATGAGCAGGCTCCATCCGATCCTTCCCAGCGGTGCGGAGCCGTGCGTCTGGATGAGCGCGGGACTGGTCTCCTACAAGCTCTGCGATCGGGACTTCGACTGTGAGCACTGTCCCCTGGACGCGGCGCTGCGCGGTGACGCGAGGGCCATCGGCGCCCCGGCGGACGCCGAGCCGGCTCCGATGACCTGGAGCTTTCCCACCGACCGGCTCTATTCCTCCGGCCACCTCTGGATCCAGCCGCGCGAGCGCGACGGGAGCACTCTGATGCGGCTTGGCCTCGACGCGCTGGCGGTAGCCCTGCTCGGGACGTGCCTGCGAGTGCGCTGGGGCAAGCTGCCGCGCGAGCTCGACAGCGGCGAGGCTTTTTGCGAGCTGGAGCTCGACGTGGGGCGTTTGCCGCTCAGTGCTCCCGAATCAGGCCGGCTCGTCACGCGCAACGAGCAGCTGGATGGCGACCCCAGACGCCTGCTATCGAACCCCTACGGCGCGGGCTGGATCGCCGAGCTCAGCGTGCCGGATGCCGAGAACCAGCATCAGCTGCTCTCCGCGCGAGATGCTCGCGAGCAGTCGCAGCTCGATCTGAAGCGGTTCCGCCGCTTCGCCGCGATCCAGATGCTGACCGACGGCGGTGGGCTCGGTCAGGTGCTGGCCGACGGCGGCGAGCGACTGACCGACGTGCGCCAGATGCTCGGAGCGCCGGGCTACCTCAGGCTGCTGCGCGAGCTCATCCACTGAGGCCGCTGTGTTGAAAATAGCAACATTACTGATGAGAAATTCTTCGCTCGCGCTGGATAATTTCATCATTCCTCAACGGGGGCTGTGTCGAGCTCCTGACAGAACTCTTTTTTTTTCAAGTGTTTGTGGGCTTGGGCAGAAGAGCGGACGCGGCACTTCGAACGTGGTGCGCTCCTTGCAAGAACGATTCACGGGCGGGGTTTGGAACCCCGACCCGAGTATCGGAGGAAACCATGGCACGCAACCATAGTTGGCTCAAAGAAGCTCTCATCATCGGCGCCATTCTCGTCGCCGTGGTGCTGAGCCTCCCGCTTCTCGGAGCGATGGCTTTCGTCACCCGGGCGGCGTTTCTCGTGGCCGTGGTTGGGGCACTCGTCGGCGGCAGCGTCCTGTTCGCGCTCAGTCCTCAGTTTCGCGAGTGGCTGAACGCGCACACCGAGCCGGCGCTCGCGCACAAGGGACTGCGGATGGACGCCGCCGTGTCGCTCGACCGCAGTCACGCCTGGGCTCGCATCGATGCCGACGAGGCTCTAATCGGCGCCGACGATCTGCTGCAGGCGACCCTCGGACCGGTCGATGCCGTCGAGCTTCCCGCGATGGGCACCCGCGTGCGCCGAGGCGAGCAGCTGTTCGTCCTTCGACGCGGCGCTCGGGACGTCACCGTCCGCTCGCCCGTATCGGGGACGGTCATGAGCACGAACACCGACCTGCGCGACCGCCCGACGCTGGTCAACGAGGAGCCGTTCGGCAAAGGCTGGGCCGTGAGACTGCGCGGCAAGGACCTCTCCGCGGAACGTGAGCAGCTCCTGCGCGGCAAGAGGGCGCGCGAATGGTTCCGCGAAGAAGTGGACCGCTTGATCGCGCTTCTGCTGGCTGAGCACTCGCTCGAGCCAGCGGTGGCCGACGGCGGAGTTCTCGTGGAAGGGCTCTATCAACACGTCGATGATGCGGCGTGGAAGAGGCTCCAAAGCGGCTTCTTCGCGGCGAGCGAGCAGGCCGAGCCACGAGCCTGATCCAGAGTCTGACTCTCAAAGGACTCGAACACTTTCTTTCTTTCTCACAGAAAGGCCGTGAAGATGGACAGACGGAGCTTTCTCAAAGTGGCTGCAGTGAGCGGGACGGGCTGTCTCGTCGGAATGAGCAGCGAGGCATCATCCACCGAGGAGCGTCCTGAGGGATACGCTGCGCTCGTGGATCTGACTCTGTGTGAGGGCTGCCGGACCTGCGAGTACATGTGCTCCGAGGCCAACGGGCTACCCGAGCCCGACTTCGATTTCGCCACGGTTGACGATCTCCACAGGAAGACGTCCGACAAGCAGTGGGTGACGGTGAATCGTCACCAGACGAGCAAGGGTGACGTCTACGTGCGTCGCCAGTGCATGCATTGCGTCGAGCCTGCTTGCGCTGCGGCCTGCTTGACCAAGGCGATGCTGAAGACCGAAGAGGGGCCCGTCATCTGGCGCGCGGACAAATGCATGGGATGCCGCTTCTGCATGGTGTCATGTCCGTTCGACGCACCGAAGTTCGAATACCACTCCGCGGTGCCGAAGATCATGAAGTGCCGGATGTGCTGGGAGCGGCTGCAGGATGGGCAGCGACCGTCCTGTGTCGAGAACTGCCCCGCGGAGGCGATCGTTTTTGGCAAACGGAGCGAGCTGCTCGAGATCGCTCGTCGGCGCATTCACACGAATCCCGACCAGTACGTTCCGGAGATCTACGGCGAGCACGAGGCTGGAGGCACGGGATGGCTCTACATCTCTCCAGTGCCCTTCGAGGAGCTCGGCTTCCGGACCGATCTTGGTGAAAGCGCCTATCCGGAGTACACGCGTGACTTCCTGACGGCGGTTCCCGTGATCCTGACGCTGTGGCCGGCACTGATGCTCGGACTGCACCAGGCAACGCGTCGGGACGTTCGCGACGAGGACGAAGATTCTTCCGCCACGCTCGAGGGATGAAGGGAGAGATGAGATGAGCGTTCTAGCGCCTTCGACAGCGGGCAGCGGTCAGATACTCGGGTTCATCAAGAGCGAGATGCGCCCCAAGGGCAAGCGCTTCACGCCGTTCAACGTGATCTCGATCGCGATCATGTTGACCACAGCGGTCATTCTCGTCTATCGCTTCGCCTTCGGGCTCGGCGCCGTCACCAACCTCGACCAACAGTTTCCGTGGGGTCTGTGGATCGGCTTCGACGTGATGGCAGGAGTGGCGTTCGCTGGAGGTGCCTACGTCCTGACCTTCATGGTCTACATCCTCGGCGTCGAGAAGTATCGGCCGATCGTCCGTGTGACCGTTCTCAACGGCTTTCTCGCGTATGTGTTCTACGCGGGCGCCTTGCTGCTCGATCTCGGCCGGCCGTGGAACGTCGTCAACCCGATCATCGGCAACTCGTTCGGACTCAGCTCGGTGCTGTTTCTCGTTGCCTGGCACTTCATGCTGTACATGATCGTCGAACTGATCGAGTTCTCCCCGGCGATCGCCGAGTGGCTCGGGCTGAGGCGAGTTCACCGGTTGCTGGAGGGCATGACCCTCGGCGCTGTGATCCTCGGTATTACGCTTTCGACGCTGCATCAGTCGGGCCTGGGCGCGCTGTACATGATGGCGAAACCGAAAATTCACCCGCTGTGGTACTCGGAGTTCATTCCGCTGCTGTTCCTCGTTTCCAGTGTGTTCGCGGGCCTGTCGATGGTCATCTTCGAAGGCAGCATCTCACACAGAGTGTTCCACAATCGCCTCTCGCCCGAGCTCGTACGCTCCCACAACGGGATCGTGCTCGGTCTGGCCAGGATCTGCGGCAGCGTGATGTTCGTTTACCTGTTCCTGCATCTGCTCAACTTTCTGCACGGGCAGCTGTGGCGCCATTTCGAGGGTGGCTGGG
>CP070706.1:663538-668506 GCA_020350085.1 Acidobacteriota bacterium | reverse complement strand
TCGATCGTGGCCGTCGCCGAATACGTCACGTCAGGCGAGCCGTCGCAGTCGAGCGCATCCGTGTACTCCGAATGGATCGTATCCCCCTCCACGATGCTCAGCTGCCCATCTCCCGAAACCGGTGAAGCCGTGGTCAGCGCGATCGTGCCGTCAAACAGCATCGAATCTGCGCCGCGCTCGGTGAGCACAATCGTCTCGGGTGTCGCTTCCGTGTCGCTCCAAACGGGCACCGAGATCGTTTCCTGCGAGCCCGGGTCGGTGTTCAGGTCGTGATCACCGACGACGATCGTGGCCACCGACGAGCAAGCATAGAATGGCTCGCCAAAGGTGATTCGAAACGGCTCGGCCAGCTCGGCGAGCGTTGCCGTCGAGGTGCGAACCGTCGCGTAGAAGAAGCTCGGATCGCCGCAGTTCTCGATCGTGTCCGTGCTGTCGTGGTAGTGCGGATACGTACCGCTATGTCCACAGTAGCCCTGGGCATCGGTGATGCCGATGATCGCCGAGTATCCTTCGCGCCAGAACGAGGCGTGATCGGAAGCCGTCAGACTCGGGCAGTAGAAGGCATCGACAGCCAGACCCGTGTTGTACTTGGTCGAGATGTCGGCATACATCAGGCCGAGCCACTCCGAGGGGCCGTTGTACGCCAGATCGAGATCCTCCGGATCCGGCGTTCCGTTCCCCTCCCAACCCGGCATGTCCATGTTGATCACGCCGCGTATATCGTCTCCGCGCAGGTGGGCCATCTCGGCGTACGCCTCGCTGCCGAGCAGCCCCTGTTCCTCGCCGGTGACCGTCAGATAGCGGACTGTGTTGCGATAGGCCGAGCAGGACATCGCCCGCGCCGATTCGAGCACGAACACCGAGCCCGAAGCGTTGTCGTCCGCTCCCGGCGCCAGACCCGAGCTCGGCAAGTCGTCGAGGTGGGCGACGGCGACGTAGATCTCATCCGGATGCGTGGCTCCTGGGAGCGTGGCGACCACGTTCGGTGCGTGCTCAGGGTTCCAGTCGTGGTACTCCGTCTCGAGGCCGAGACCGGCAAGATAGTTGAAGCAGTAGTCCGCTGCGTCGCGGCAGCCTTGACTCCTCGAAAAGCGCGTCCCCGTCGGCGGATTGTCGGTCAGGTCGCGCCAGATGGCATCAATCTCGGTCGTGTCGACGGCGTCCACGACCTGCTGTACGAGAGGGTCCGGTTCAAGAGCATCCGTGCTATCAGCCGGGCGCTCTGAACGGGGCTGAGGAAGGCTTACCGGTTCGCGCGCGAGCCAGCTGAACATGACCTTCGCCCCGTAGAGCGGCGTGACATCGAACCCCCGTTCGACCTTCAGCAGCACCCAGTTCTCTTCGCGCAGCAGCACATCACCGTGACCAGCGAGCGCCTGTTCGCTGTCGCTCGCGAGCAGGCCGATGATCAGGTAATCGTGATCCCTCGCCTCGGCATCGAGAATGCCGATCGAGTAGCCGTGCTGCTCGAGCCAGTTCAGATCCTCGTGCTGACCGCGTAGGAACAGGCACGCGCGCATCTCGCCGACGATCGGCAGCTGTTGGGCGCGGAGCTGCCGGAGATCGTCTCGTGTCTCACGCTCGATTCGGACCAGCAGCGGTCCTGCTTCCTCGGCGGACGCCATGGCCGCAAGGCTCGCCATGATCGCCCAGACGATGAGCCGCTTCATCCCGACCTCCTCACTGATTCGACACCTCTCGGGGACGCTCGGGAGCGCAGCTCGCTCGAAGGCGCACTGAGGCTCGAAAGGTCGTCCCGCTGAGACTCCGGATGAGAATCCTTGCTCGACACGCTCCCCGTTGGCCTCGATTGCTCGTCACGAGGCGACATGTCCTCGAAAGAATACCGAAATGCAGACGGGAAAGACTTGATCTAGATCAAGTGGTGCCGCGACGAGTTCCACGCCCCTCGTCACCTGAGCCCGAATCCTCTATAGCTCGTAGAGTTTCGGGTCCTTTTCCGGAGCTCTCAGCTTCCTTACCAAAGCGCTGATCCTCTTTCGCCCGGTGGGCACGAGAAGATCGTCGTCGTCCCCTTCGAGGTCTCCGAGCTCCTCCTCGATCGCGTCGGGATCCTCGCCGGCTTC
This sequence comes from Acidobacteriota bacterium, assembly GCA_020350085.1. GTDB lineage: Bacteria > Acidobacteriota > Polarisedimenticolia > J045 > J045. Next base: position 666,419 of record CP070706.1, on the reverse strand, counting down.
CATGCGTCTCAAGGCTTCTTCGAAGCGCCCGCCCAGAGACAGACCGGTGGCTTCACTGAGCCGGCGCATCATCCGAGCGGCCTGACGTGGGTCTTCTTCGTCGAGGCCTTCTGCCTCCTGCGCCATCGAGGCCATGGCTCGCTCGAGCTTGGATTCGTCGATGTCCGGCATCTCGTCCTCGGCCGACTCTGACAGCCCTCGCGAGATCGCGAAGAGGGACACCCTCCGCGTCAGGCGCTCGCGTGCACACTGGGGGCACGCAGGCCGTTTGCGTGTGTTCACCGCTCGCGAGAAAAAACTGAAGATCTTGTGGCAATCGGGGCAGTAGAACTCGTAGATCGGCATAGGTCGTCGTCTGCCTGTGATCGCATGTGATCGTGGTCGCGTGCCTGGGGATCGTCTCGCTCCGTTCTCACCGCAACGCAGAGCCTCAGAATAGCGCATGCGGCCCCGTTCGACAGCTCACGTATACTGGCGCCGAGGAGGATAGCACCATGCGCCTGGACGGCGGCGTCCGCGGGCTCTGTTTCGGGCCGGCGCCTCTCGTATGGCTGCTGCCGCTGACCATGATCGCGAACCCGCACTCTGCAGCAGTCCCCGACGATGCGCCCTCGACCGCACTGACCATCTACAGCACCGCTCGCCCGGGGGCGATCTCTCCGGAGCAGTACTTGGGCACCGCCCACGCGGGACGCGTGCCTGGCGTCGGCATCGTCAAGGACGAGCGGATGATCGGGCTGTCGAAGGGGGTCGGTGTCGTTCGCTTCACGGATGTCGCCGCGCAGATCGACCCGACGACCGTATCGTTCGAGTCCTTGACCGATCCGTCAGGAACTCGCGTCCGAGAGCAGAGCTTCCAATTCGATCTCGTCAGTGCAGACAAGCTGCTCGAACGATTCGTCGATCAGCAGATTACCGTCGAGCGATTGCGTGGCCACGAGGTCGATGCTTTCACCGGAACACTGCTGAGCACCTCCGGTTCTCTGGTGCTTCGCGGCAGCGATGGCCGTCTCAGAAGCCTGCGCGAGTTTGCGAATATCATCTATCCGGAGCTTCCGGGCGGATTGATCACGCGGCCGACTCTCGTCTGGGATATCGATTCCGCCCGGGGCGGCACACAGCGTGTGCGTGTCAACTACGAGACGAAGGGACTGACGTGGTGGGCGGACTACAATCTCGTCTTCAGGCCTGGCGAGGACGCCAACAGCGGGCTGCTCGACGTGGGGGCTTGGGTCAGTCTTCTCAACCAGTCCGGGGCGAGCTATGACAACGCGCGGCTCAAGCTGATCGCGGGCGACGTCCACAGGGCCCCGGCACCCGGCCGGCCCGCGTACGAGGACGTACCGAGGCTGGCCGCTGCCCGTGCGCCCGAGTTCGAAGAAAAGGAGTTTTTCGAGTACCACCTCTACACGCTGACGCGTGAGACGACGATTCCCGACAACTCGACCAAGCAGATCGAGCTCTTCGAGGCGGCGCATGGTGTGCCGGCGAGCAAGATCCTGCTCTACGACGGTGCCGCGCGTTTCCGCGGCGTGTTCTCCGAGCCCATGGTCGATCGCGGGTTCGGCACGCAATCGAGCCGCAAGGTAGATATCTACTTGCGGTTCGAGAACTCGCGCGAAACTGGTCTGGGAATCCCGCTTCCTTCGGGCAGGATTCGCGTCTCACAGCTCGACGCAGCCGATTCCTCGCTCGAGTTCATTGGCGAGGACGTCATCGATCACACACCTCGAGATGAAAGCGTGTTGATTCGATTGGGCAGCGCCTTCGACGTCGTGGGCGAACGCACGCAAGCTGGATTCCGCCTCGAGGCGCCGCGTCGCTGGATGGCCGAGACGATCGAGATCAAGCTGCGGAACCACAAATCCGAGCCGGTCGAAGTGCTGGTGGTCGAGCGGCTGTATCGCTGGAGCAACTGGAAACTCACGGAGAAGACTCACGATTACGAGCAGATCGATGCTCGCGTGATTCACTTTTCGCTGCACGTCGAGCCTAACGAGGAGCAGACGATCCGTTACACCGTCGAGTACCGCTGGTAGCTCCCATGAGTCCTGTCGAGGGCGCAGGCCGGCCTCGGTCGACGTCGCTCACGGCCTGCTCTCCCGCACACTGACGGTGGTCGGCCAGCCATCCGGTCGGACCGGGCAAGTCTTTTTCTCTTAAAAACTTAAGCTCTCGATCGCGGGATCTGGGATCGGCTCGCAGCGGCGGATTGTCACACGATCTCCACATCTTCGTCACAAAGCTTTCGCACGCGCCGTCTAGCCTTCGAGCTCGGCAGGTTACCCAGAAAACTCGGCGAGCGGCGCCGCTGGCTCGCTCGCGTACACGGAGATCAGGTTGATGAAAAGAATATCGGTCCTTTGCGCGCTCGTCGTGTGCGCCGTGGCGCCCGCCACCGCTGCGCCGCGCGATCAGATCCGCATCGTCGGTTCGTCGACGGTGTATCCGTTCGCGACGAAGGTTGCAGAGCAGTTCGGCAAGATGACGAACTTCAAGACGCCGGTCATCGAGAGCACCGGATCCGGCGGCGGTTTGAAGCTATTCTGCTCGGGTGTCGGAGTCGAGCATCCCGACATCACTAATGCCTCGCGCCGGATCAAGAAGTCGGAGATCGAGCAGTGCCAGCAAGCCGGCGTGAAAGACATCACCGAGGTACAGATCGGCTATGACGGGATCGTCGTCGCCAATTCCAAGAAGGCACCGCGACTGAGTCTGACTCGCAAGCAGATCTTCCTCGCGTTGGCTAAAGAAATTCCGACCGAAAACGGTACACTCAAGCCGAATCCTTACAAGAAGTGGAGCGAAATCGATTCGTCGCTCCCAGACGTGAAGATCGAAACTCTCGGGCCGCCCCCGACCTCCGGAACGCGAGACGCCT
>CP070706.1:657303-663438 GCA_020350085.1 Acidobacteriota bacterium | reverse complement strand
GCGCGGCGAAACGACCCGGCCATGGCCATACGTCCAATATTTGCAGTGTTTTACGCGTCTGGCCGCACCGTTCGGGGATCACCTCACACGACTCGGGCCGCGGGCCCTGCCCCCTGCTCAAAGGCGCCGCGCTTCGTGGTAGTCTGCGGAGCGGTCCCTCCCCTGGCCTGCTGCCGTCCCAGAACGGGAGGACATCTCATGACTCGGCCGCTCGTCGTCGTCGTCGGCCTCGCGTGTGTCGTCGTGATGGCCGGATGCATGAAGCACACCTACACCGTCGGCGCGGGTGCGCCCGCAGGCGAGATCGTCTACGAGCATTGGCATCACCACTGGCTGTTTGGGCTGATCGGTGACGAAAACCTCGACTTGAAAAGAATCTGCCCGTCGGGCAACGCGACGATCCACGAGGAGACGTCGTTTCTCAACGGGCTCGTGGCGGCCCTGATCGGTGTGATCTACAGCCCGACGACCGTCACGATCCGCTGCGCCGACGGCAGCACGGCCGAGCTGGAGCTCGACGAGCGGCAGGTCTCGCGAATCGTCACCGATCCGCGCTTCCTCGAGTTCGTCAAGTGGTCTGCGCCGGAACATCTCGAGGCCGTGAAGCTGGCGCTCAGAGAGCGCTACGGCCTTACCGTGGAGGGCGAGAAGATCGCTGCCGCCCACTGACCCGGCCTGACCCCGAATCACGTTGATGGGCGCGAGCGGACTGCTGCAGCCCACCGGTGCTATCGTGTGTGCCTTCCACGGAGGTCCAGGCGGATGAGCCTCACGCTGCGTCCTTCTCGTCGCATCAAACGAACAACCGGACCGTTGCTGCTCGCCGTGCTCGACGGCATCGGCCTCGGGCGGGGCGACGCGTGGGATGCCGTCAAGGTGGGGCGCACGCCCACGCTCGACTGGCTGCGCGAGAACGCCGCTTCGCGCTCGCTCCGGGCGCACGGCACCGCCGTCGGTCTTCCCTCCGACGACGACATGGGCAACTCCGAGGTGGGCCACAACGCCCTCGGAGCGGGACGCATCGTCGATCAGGGAGCCAAGCTGGTCAATCAAGCGATCGCCGACGGCTCGCTTTTCGAAAGCGACGTCTGGCGAGCGATTGCCGAACGCTGCCAGCGTGGAGGCGCGCTGCACCTGATCGGCCTGCTCTCGGACGGCAACGTCCACAGCCACCAAAAACACCTCCACGCCCTGATCGAGAAAGCCAACGAGCAAGGCTTTCCGAAGCTCTACGTGCACACGCTGCTCGACGGCCGCGATGTTCCCGAGCGCTCGGCGCTGACCTACGTCGAGCGGCTCGAGCGGCTGCTGGCCCAGCTCAATGGCGGCGTCGATCGGCGCTACCGCATCGCCTCGGGCGGCGGACGGATGGTCACGACCATGGATCGCTACGAGGCCGATTGGAGCATCGTCGAGCGCGGCTGGAAAGCGCACGTTCACGGCGAGGCCCGCCGGTTTGCCTCGGCCACAGAAGCGATCGAGACGTATCGTCGCGAGCAGGACGACCTGATCGACCAGTTCATGTCGCCGTTCGTGATCACCGATGAGGATGAGCCCGTCGGTCCGATTCGCGACGGGGACGCTGTCGTATTTTTCAATTTCCGCGGCGATCGAGCCTTGGAGATCAGCCGGGCCTTCGAGGAGGGCGAGGCGTTCAACAAGTTCGACCGGGGCCGCCGACCCGATGTGCTCTACGCCGGCATGACGCTCTACGACGGCGACCTGCAGATCCCGAAGACGTATCTCGTGCCGCCGCCAGCGATCGATCGTACGCTGGGGGAGTATCTCGCGCGGGCGGGCGTGACGCAGTTCGCCCTGTCCGAGACGCAGAAGTACGGTCATGTGACGTACTTCTGGAACGGAAACCGCGGCGGCCAATTCGACGCTGAGACGGAAACCTACGTCGAGATCCCGTCCGATCGGGTGCCGTTCGAGCAGCGGCCCTGGATGAAAGCCGCCGAGATCACCGACAAGACGCTCGAGGAGCTCCGGTCGGGCCGGCACCGTTTCTTGCGCATCAACTACCCCAACGGCGACATGGTCGGTCACACCGGCCGGTTCGATGCCACGGTAATCGCCGTCGAAACGGTCGATCTGTGCCTGGCGCGGTTGATGAAGGGCGTCGATGCGACCGACGCCACGCTGATCGTGCTCGCCGATCACGGCAACGCCGACGACATGGCCGAGCGCGACAAGAAGGGCCAGCCGAAGCGCGACGAGAACGGCCGGGTAAAGTCGCGCACGAGCCACAGCCTCAACGCGGTGCCGTTCATCATCTACCGCAAGAGCGGCCCGCCCCTCACGCTGCGCGACGATCTTCCCGAGGCGGGCCTCGCCAACGTCGCGGCGTCGGTGCTCGAGCTTCTCGGCTTCGAGCCTCCAGAAGATTACCTGCCGTCTCTTCTCGCTTGAGACCGCAGACTCGTGGAAGTCAGCCTGAAGCTCATCGCGGTGGCCGTCGTTGTTCTGCTCGTGAATGTGCCGTTCGGGTTCTGGCGGGCCGGCACACGCAAGTTCTCGCTACGTTGGTTTGCTGCCGTCCACGTGCCGGTGCCGTTGGTGATCCTCGTCAGACTGCTCGCCGGAGTGGAATGGCGCTGGACGCGCCTGCCCCTGCTAGCGGCGGCGTACTTCGCCGGTCAGCTCCTCGGGAGTAAGTTTCGAACCGGCAATCGTTCGTAGGACCATCGCCTGGGCCTTCGCAGCGACCGTACCCCACCCCAGAAACGGGCGCAGCGAGATCGTCGCTACGGGAGCCGTTCCTCCGCCCGTCGCGACCCCACGCTCCTCTCACGATCGGCGTGTGTGGATCATCGAGCGCGTCTTGTTTCAGGCGCGCTGGCGAACGAAGATCGCGATCACCAAAGAGACGACAAAGCCGGTGATGATCGTGCCGACGGCGCCCGCCAGCGCGTTGGCCAGCGAGGACTGCGAACCGGGCGCACCGAGGCGATGAGCGATCTGATCCTCGCTCGCTCCCTGGGCCCGCATCAACTCCTCGCCAGCCGCACGGACCTCGGCGAAATACTCCGGAAAGACCACGGTCGTAAACAGCATGGCGCCGACGAAGATCACCGCCGCCGCGACGAGCGACATCGCCGTGCCTGCACCGACCTGGGGCCAGTAGGAGCGGCCCTGGTGGGCTGTGTGGCGCAGGCCGAGCACGAGCACGACGATCTGGGTCAGGATGAACAGCGGAACGATGATCATCGCCCCGGTCGGCGTCCTGTAAAGGCCCGTGAAGCCCCAGATGTACGTCCAGATTTCCACGGCGACGCCGAGAATCAGCCCCCACTTGACGATCGCATTCATGGCACTCCTTTCCGCGCCTCGGCGCCAAAGTGGGCGGATTCTACGCGCTCGGCCGCAGGACCGTCTACTGCCGTCGTCGGCCCAACGCGAGCGCTATGGCTCACACGAGAACGTATGCGTGGCGAGTAGTCGACCTTCTACATCGCGCGCCTCGACTGTCCAGCGACCGCTCGATCCGGGCACCAGAGCGCGGCGACTGTGCGTGCGCCAGTGCGCGCCCCCGAGCGGCAGCACGGCGAGACCGATCCGCTCGCCCTCGTGAATCCAGACGTGATGGATGCTGTCTCCCGACCGCCCACCGACGACGCGTGTCCAGAAGACGATGATCGAGCCTTCCTCGAAGCGCTCGGCGCGGCCGCTTAGCTGACGGTCGACCACACCCGTACCCACGCCGGAGTCGATCACGGAAAGATGACTCTCGCTGGGAGCATCGGCGGTCGCATCGGCCGGCTCGATGGCGCGCGCTGGTACGGGAGCCGGCCGCTGACGCTGGTGCGCCGGCGAAGTCAGAGCAGGAGCCTGCTCCGGTACACCAGAGGATGAGTCCTCAACCACGGGCTCTCGGGCCGAGTCTGGTGATGACGCAGTCTCTGCCGCGTCGGCTGCTCGAGTCGCCTCCTGATCCGCACGAGCCGTGCTCGCAGCACCCTCGGATGAGACAGCCGCATCTTCGAGCGTATCAGGCTGAGCCTCGCGAGCCGTCGCGGCCTGCGTGACGGTGCTTCGCCATCGAGTGGAGGAGTCTTGATCGGTCAGTGCCCTCGGCAGCGGGAGCACGCCGTACCACGCAGCGAGCGCCAAACCGCCGACGCCTACCAGCAACGGCGCGCCGACGGCCAGACCGATGGCGAGCGCGCGCCGTCCCAGGCGAGCCCGCGTCGCGCGCCCCCACTTGGCACTCTGACGCAGCTTCTCGAGGATGTCTCCGCGTGGAGGAAGCTTACCCGCGAGGATCTGCTCGTCCTCCAACGCGATGTACTTGCGAACGAGCAGCCTCGGATCGAGGCCCAGATAGCGGGCGTAGGCGCGCACGAAACCCTTGTTGAACGCGCCGCCGGGAAGCTCGGCCAGCGCGTCTCGCTCGAGCGCTGAAAGAAAGCGTTCGCGGATACGCGTGACCTGAGCGACGTCTTCGAGGTCGACGCCGCGTTTTTCCCGCTCGCCGCGTAGCTTCTCGCCCAGAGTCGGCATTGTCATCGTCGGCGGCCGGCGAGACCCGCGCGCCTCGCACGTGTCTCATGACCGATGGCGCCGATCAATCGCCAGCCTGTTGTGCCAAACCCTGCCCCGACCCGCTCCGGGAAGTGCCCACTACTTCGTGGGAACCAGGAACGGGCTCAAGCTGTAGCCTTCGGGTGGATCATACGTCCCGGCGGGGGCAGGCTTGTTCTCGACGGAGACCAACGTCTCCGTCGTCTTCATCTTCATCCCCATCGGCGAGATTTCCGACTCCTGCAGCACGCGATAACCGTCGATGCGGGCCATCTCCTTTATCAGTGGGGCCATTTGAGGCTGCATGCCGCTCAACGCCTCGTACATCGCCTTGATCGCATCGAGGTCGATCGGGACGTCCTTCGTGGCCCACACCGTGCTGGTCATGTTCATCATGCCGCCCTTGACTTCCACGTCGTAGCGGCTGCAGTTCCACTCACCGATCTTCTTCTTCTCCTCGGTCGGCGTGACCTTGGCCTCGAACTTCATGCCCTCCAGCATCGCCTTCATCATCGGCGCCATCTCGGGAGAAAACAGCTTTCCGACATCGAGGGGAAGATCTGTGGCGACGTAGCTCTTTTCCTTGTGATTCACGATGTACATCTTGCTCTGGTCGAGACGAACGATGACGCTCGAGTCTCCACCTTCGTCTCGTCGGATGCGGTCCGAGCCGATCCACAGCGTGTTGCGCACGTCTTTGCCGCCCCGAGTCTTGCCCATCATCTGAACCGGGTCGGTGTGCAGCTGTTCGACGACGTACGTGTCGGCGAAACCGGTCCCCAAAGCGAGCAGTAGACCAACCAGCGAGGCGACGAGCCGCGGCATTCTCATGAATGGTTCCTTCCGACGCCGTGGGGCCCGGGCAGCCCAGAACGTCTTGAGTTTAGAGCGTAACCCAGATCGGGCGCGGGGGGCCAGGTGAAGCGTCTGGTACTACATCCTGCCCGCCGCGCGGCGGACGCTCCGCCGCGTCGGATCGTCCTGCCGGAACGCGTCTCCTCTCGGCGTGCGATCAGGAATCGACCAGCTGAGCCTGACATTTCCCGCGCGTGAGCCGCAGCTGCCCGAGATGTCTCCTGCAGAGTGCACGGAGCCGACGAGTCGTGACCGGTCCTATCGGGAGACGTCGGCCGAGGCTTCCGCGAGTGCCGAGCCGTTCGAAACTGTCCGCCTGAGCTGTAGCTGCGGCCGATCGGGCCGTTTTGGCGCCGGCTTCGCCTATACTTTTGCGGCGAGCCGGGAGTTCAGGGCGATGCCGCGACGACGCAACAGAGCGTTCTTCTTGGCCTTCGGACTGCTATGGCTGCTGGGGCTGATCGCCACCTGCGGATGTGTGCGCAGCAGCAGCGGCATGCTCATCGTCCGCAACCCGCGCTCTTTCTTCGATGAGCAGCGGCGCGCCGACTGGTGGCGATGGCGGGCCGAGCAAGCTCGCAACATCGGCGATTTCGAACGAGCGGAGCGGCTGTTTCGCCGCGTTCGTCGGATCGACCCCGAGCGGGCCGAGGCGGCGCTGCAGCATGCCTGGGTGCTGGCGAGACTGGGGCGCCACAACGAGTCGCTCTCTGCTGTCGAGCGGGCAGCGCTGCTCGGCCAGCGCCGGGCCGATGC
>CP070706.1:653842-657203 GCA_020350085.1 Acidobacteriota bacterium | reverse complement strand
GAACTCGAACACCTCTGCGCGGAACACCTCTTCAATTGTAGCCCGCTGGAATGGGTAAAGCGGCTCGGAGCTGGTGATCACTCGGCGGAGCTGGACCGGCTCGCGAAGTTTACGCGACAGGCAAGCCAGCAAATATGCCATCGAGGGGTATGTGTCGAGGGCCGCTGCAGAATAATCTCGTAGTGCAGCCAGGTAGTGCCGCGCAGTCTTCTCGCCGAGGTGCGACAGCGACAGCCACAGCTCGTCGCTGACTCGGTTGTGAATCCAGAACGGGGGCTTGCGACGGCGGGGCGGCACGAGCGAACGGCCGAACAGGACGGCCACCCGGTCGCGCCGCTCCAAGCCCGCACGGCGACGCACGAGCATCTCGGCAGCGCGATTCCACACGAGTTGCCGCTCGTCGTAGCGGATCGGCATCGGCGATCCGGTCGAGCCGCTCGTGTAGCCCGTGGCGCGCGCGAGCCCGGGCACGGTGACGTCGTCGGGTCGCTGGCGGAGAGTCTCCCTCGGAAGGGTCGGGATCTGCTTGAGCTGGGCTAGGCTCGTGAGCGGCCGCCGGGGCGCGTCTTGCGCCGACAGGATCGAGCGATAGTACGGGACGCGCTCGCACGCCCAATCCAGCAGCTCGTTGATCCGCTCGAGCTGGGCACGTTCGACCTCGCCCGCGGGGGCCCGATCGACCGTGTCGAGAGCCTCCATCGCCTCTTCGAGGGCAGGCCCCTCGCGCAGTCGCCGGAGACGGGCCGCATACGCATTAAACGCGAGCGTGCGGCCCCATCGCGGTAGCCTCGTGAACAGCCTGTCCTTCCAGTCCAAGACCGATCCTCTCCGGCGACGTGGCAGCGACATCGCCCCAGCGCCCATGACACGGACGCGCGCGGCTCGAGTGGAAATCTAGTGCTTCTCGCCGCTCCTTCGCAGCCCGCAAAGGTAGCCCAGGCCGGGCCGCAGCGAGTGGCCTCGACACCGGCCCAGATTGCGGACAGGATTACGATTCTGTCGCTCCAACCGGCTCACCGCGCGCACCATCACCAGCTGAATTGAATTGCCAGCAACGGTATACAACATGAGCGCCCACTCAAGCGATCACTTGGCACTTTTTTTGCTCAGGAAAGCCATGTGCTGACCCGCTGCCACCCTCGTGGTCCGTCGATTCGGCCGAGATTATCTTGAGATCGTCACTAAGACGTCTCGAGGAGAGCACATAATGACCCGCTGGTCGCGATGGGGCCTCACGCTTTCCGTCGTACTGTCTTTCGTCCCGAGCTCGACTTTCGGCCAACCGTTCTGCCCAGGTGCGGGTCGGGCCTGTTCTTCCGAGTCGGTCTGCACGCGCAGCGACGTTCTCTTCTGCGAGGATTGGGAAGACGGCAACCGCATAGGATGGGACTTCGACAGCGAGTGGACCTGCGGTGCGCCGGATCACGAGACCTGCATCGTCGACGTCGGTGGCCACGCCTCACGAAACGCGCTGCGGCTGACCATCCTAGAGAACCAGGAGAGCACGGCTTACCCAGGTGTGCCTCTCACCTATGACGGTAGTGCGACGCTCTACGTCAGATGGTACGCGAAGTTCTCTCCCGATTACGTCTTCATGCCCAACTACTCCGACGGACAGAAACATCTCTACTTCCTCGGTTCCGGCGGCACCATCAACCGCTTCTTCATTCAGGCTCCTTCCTGGAGCGAACGCGACAGGGCGCAGATCACCAATAGTCTCGGTTCTCACGAGAACGTTCGTTTTTACAACGGCACTGCCGAGCAGTTCATCTTCGCCGACCGCTGGTACTGCATCGAAGCCATGGTTCAGCCAAATTCTGCAGCTGGCGTTGCAGATGGAAGAATCGCAGTCTGGCTCGATGATGAGCCGTACATGGATCACTCAAACTTGACAACGCGAAATTGCTCAACCTGCGACTGGGACGTCGTTCCCTGGGTCACTACGCACTACGGCGGCAACCCGGGCCCGGACCATCCGCAGCAGTATGTCTACTATGACAATTTCGTCGTGTCCACCTCTCGCATCGGATGCGTGAGCGCCGAGCCGTTTTGTGGGAATGGGATCATTGATCCGGGAGAGCAGTGCGACGGGAATGACATCGGCAACGCGACGTGCGAATCCGAAGGATTCTACTGCGGAAGGGTCGCCTGCAATAGTTACTGCGAGCTCATTTGGACCGGATGCGTGGCTGGCCGCTGTGGCGATCTTCAAATCCAGGCGCAGTGCGGAGAGGAGTGCGACGGCACGAACCTGGGTGGAGAAACGTGTGAGTCGCGCGGTTTCGAGGACGGTGTCCTGAGTTGCACGCCCGATTGTGAATTCGACTCTCTGGCATGCACGGGGCCGAGCTCATTCGACTGCGACAACCCGAGCCCGGACTGGCAGATTTGCGAAAACTTCGAGGATGGCAACTTCAACGACTGGGATGACGTTGATGACGATAACGGAGACCTTCGAGTCGCCCTCGGCGAGCCCTCGCGGCTGGGAGACTTCGGCGCGGTGCAAGATCACCACCTGGGCGATTCCTCGGGCTGGGCCTCGAAGTGGTTTGGGGATCACCCGCTGATGCCGGGGGGCCCTGGAGCGATGGAGAACGACGTCTACGTCAACGCTTTCATACGGCTTGACCCCGACACGACGATCGCGTCGAACGGTTCGCAGTGGCTGCTGGTTCTCGGCGCCTTCGAGGACTGGTCTTCGACTTACCCGTCTCCCATGTCGTGGTCTCCATACTATTTGACGCTCTCCGCAAACGAGAATTTCGAGGTGCAGACAACACTAGCCAACCGGACGAGCGGCACTTCGGAGGACATGACGCTCGAGCAAAACGACGGGCTTCCGGTCTCCCTCGTACCGGGTATGTGGCACGAGCTCCAGCTTCACGTCAGTCTGAACTCGCCCGGGCAGGCGGATGGGATCATCGAGGTCTGGATCGACAACGTACGAAAGGCTCGTTACGACGATGTCGACGTGCGAGGTCTTTACACCCGTTATGGTCTCAACTTCGTCATGCTGAACGCGAGCGCCTGGCCTTCGGCTCCCGCCGAGCAGAGCCAGTACTGGGACGACATCATCGTCAGTACGACGTATGTGGACCCTGCGCTCAACCTCAGTAGCTTCCCTCCCAGCCCACGATCGGTCGATCGCACGGACGTCCAGTAACGACCCGCGAGCGTCCGCGAACGGGCGCGCGTCGCTTCGGGCCCACTCAGCCCAAGTCGCGACGGTAGATCCGGAGCATTCGATCGGCCATCGCTGAAACCGTGAAGCGGGCAAGGAAAAGCTCGTGAAGCGACCGCGTCCAGCGCTCTCTCGCGTCGGCCTCCGCGAGCAGCTCGATGATCGCCCGGCGCATCGCGT
>CP070706.1:650523-653742 GCA_020350085.1 Acidobacteriota bacterium | reverse complement strand
CTGGCGGCTCGGCAGGCTGCGCCGGCGGGTCGATTATCGCCTGCGTTCTCACCTGCCTTCTCGGTCGTGTTCTCCGAATCGGGATCGCTAACCGGGATCATTCACGAGCCCTTCGGCCGAAACGCCGCATCGGCTCCCTGGCCGGGCCCTTCGGGCCGTCCAGTAGGCATCTGCGACGGTTCATCTCGAAGGTTCATGAATAATCCGGGCTAAACCGGTCGTCTCACTCCTTCGCCGCGCGGCCGCACCGCAGATGTCCCTTTCGTCCGGTCCCGCCGCCGCGTCACTTGAGGCGAAAGTCTTTACCGAGATAGATGGCGCGCACTTCCTCGTCGCTCGCCAACGCATCCGGTGAACCACCACGAAAAATCCTGCCAGCATGAATAATATAAGCGCGGTCAGTTATCTGCAATGTCTCCCGAACGTTGTGGTCGGTCACCAAGACGCCGATCCGTTGGGCCGAAAGTCGCTTGATGATCCGCTGAATGTCGGCGACGGCAATCGGGTCGATTCCTGCGAACGGCTCGTCGAGCAACAGGAAGCGCGGCCGGATCGCCATGGCTCTCGCAATCTCGCAACGTCGGCGCTCTCCGCCAGAGAGCAAGTACGCCGGTCGATCGACGACATGCTCGAGTCCGAATTCGGTTGCCAGTCGATGCGCGCTCTCGTGTATCTCATCCTCGTCATGACCGAGCGCCTCGAGAACCAGGTCGAGGTTGCCTCGCACGGTCAGTCGGCGAAAGACACTCGGCTCTTGCGGCAAGTACGCGATGCCTGCCAGAGCCCTGCGATGAAGAGGCATGGCCGTCATGTCCTCGCCCGCGAGCCGTATCGTTCCCGCATCGGCATCGAGCAGCCCGACGACGATCGTGAAAGTGGTCGTCTTTCCGGCGCCGTTCGGTCCGAGCAGGCCGACTATCTCGCCCGGGGCGACGCTCAAGCTGACTTCGTCGACGATGCGGTGGCCGCGGATCGACTTCACGAGCCGCTCGGCCTCGAGTATTTCTTCAGACCGACCCGAGTCGATGCGGAGATCCGTTGTCGATGCCGTGCTCACTGTTGCCGCTCCTCGTTCGATGGCTGGCTGGGCGTGGATTCGATCCTGCCGCGCCCGGGTCCACTGTCCGCCTCCGCCCGTCGCGTGGCGAGATCGTAGCGCACGCGGCGCGTCTTGAGGATGCCCTGCTCTGCCGTCTCGAGTTCGGCGAGCCGTTGATCGCCGATCAGCAGGATCCGACCCAGCGAGCCGCCTTCCCACGTCATGCGATCGGCCGAGCCGCGCGCGTCCCCCATCGCCAGATCGACAGCGCCGGTTGCTTCGAGCCGCTCCACGTCGCCCTCGGCATCGAGCTGGATGGCAAGCACCGCTGCACTCACGCGCGAGCCGCTGGTCTCCTCGTAGCGCGCATCGCCCGACAGGACGACCGTTCGGGTCGAGGACGCGTAGTCGAGCCGGTCTGCCAGCAATCGAGCCGTCTGCGGCTCTCCCGACGCATCCTCGATTTCGAGTCGGAGATTGACATCTTGCTCGGCAATCAGCCGCTCGCGCTCGCGCTCGACGCGCATCCGCTGACACCGCAGCGAGGTCGTACCCTGCCAGGCCTGCACTTGACCCTCGAACTCGAGCGGCTCGCGCTCGCGCGGCAGCACGACCCGTTCGGAGCGCACGCGCGCCGGTTCGCCGTCGTCGGCAGCACGGAACAAGGTGTCCTGCCGGCCCTCGAGCGAGTAGACCTCCGTCACGGCACCCTGCTCGCCGATCAGTATGTCGGGACGGCGCAGGACGATCAGCTGCGGTGCCTCGACGAGGTCCGATCCCTGACGGGCGCGTGCCGGCGCCCCCTTCAGCTCGAGCCGCTCGGGCGTCGCAGCGTTCCAGTGAGCTTCGTCCGCTTCGGCGCTGACGGAATCCGGGCCCCGCAGAACCACGCCCCCCACGCCGTGGACCTGCGCCGGCCGCTCGGGCTCGACTCTCGAAGCCGTGAGTCGCTCGCCCAGCAGCTCCCACGGCTCCTGGGCGCCTGGCCAGCGCACGCGAAAGCCAGGGCCCGCGCTGACCGTCGATCCCGCCTCGTGCTCACCGGCAGTCACGACGATGCGCGACGTTTCGAGCACCGTCCAAAGCTCGGGACGAGAGCCGTCCGAGCGAAACGCGAGGCTCGCCGGAGGCCCGGCCACGATCCTCTCGACCGGGCCGGCTTCTGATGTCGTGCGCCCGAACTCGATCGACCCCGCGGCGAGCTGGGCCACGCGGTCGCCCGTGGTGTGGAGCAGCAACACCGGTCCCGCGGCCCGCAAAGGTTCTTCCGACGCCTCGGCGCGGCGAACGGAGAACGTCGCCGGCCCGGCGATCAGCGTCTCGTCCGGGCGTCGCACTCGGAACGGCGCGTCGAAGACCAGCTCGCCTGTGGTCAGCCGGTAGTGGGCCTTCGCCGCCTCGAGCCGGAGCGGCAGTCCGCCCCCCAGGTCGAGCTCGAGCATGTCGTGGGCTTCGAGAACCCGGCCGTCGGGCCGGTACGTGAACGAGCCGAGCACCGCCCGGAAATCCTCGCCGCTGGCCTCTGCGCGGGCGGGCGAGCGCATCTCACGCGAGGCCGCGTCGTAAACCAGCTTGTCCGTGCGCAGCGTGAGCCGGTCCGGATCGCTCACCAGAACGTCGCCCTCCAGGACGACGACCGGCTCTGAGCCGGGACCTGCCCGTTGCTCGAGTTTGCCGGCGCGCGAGCGAAGGTCTACGGCGCGGCCGTCTTCGAGAAACAGCCGCAGACGATCGACGTCGCGCAAGAAATGAACCCCACCCTCGATGCCCCACAAGCTGCCGGCCACGAGTTCGAACAGCTTGCGGCCGTCGCGGGTCGCGATCCACTCGAAGCCGCCTTCGATGCGCTCCGTCTCGTCTTCGTGCACCGGCAGCGGGCTGGAGACGGGGTCGGCCTCGGGGGGGCGCTCGCGAAAGCTCTCGTAGACGGCTGCCGCCGCGGTACTGGCCACGGCGAGAACCACGAGTAGCTGCGCGCGCCTGCGTCCGGTCAAGCCGACCTCCGCGGGGACCCGAAGGGCTTCGAGCTCGAGTCTTCTAGAATAATCCGGCTCGGTCTCAACGCCCTCGGAACGCTGCTTTCCGCTTGTCCAGAAACGCGTTGATTCCCTCGAGTCGATCCTCCGTGCCGAACGTGACACCGAACAGCGCCGCCTCGTATTCGAGCGCTTCCTCGAGCG
>CP070706.1:644899-650423 GCA_020350085.1 Acidobacteriota bacterium | reverse complement strand
AGCTTGGTGTCTTGCCTTGGCGATGCTCGGGATGAGCCCTGCTGCCGCATGGACTCTCACGGGTTACGTTTACTGCGACAACAACCAGAACGGGCAGATCGACCCGGGGGTCGATGAGATCGTCGAGCACGCGTGGCTCGAGTTGAACGGCGTGACGGCGCCCTACTTCGACAAGCGCCGCACCGATTCGACCGGATGGTACTGGTTCTCACTGCTCGACACGCCCGAGGAATACACGGTGACGCTCCTCCGCACAAACGCAGACGGAGCAGGTGATCCGAACGGCATGCCGGCTGATGCGGAGTTCGTCATTCCGGCCTCCGGAAGCTACACCTTCGACACTTACTCCGAATCGAATCCCGTGCGCAACTTCCTGATCAGCAGTGAAACCTGCGTCAGGCGCGACTGCTGGCTCACAGGAGGCGGGGTGAAGTTCGACGAAGAGGCAAACCATTACATGGGTGAGCGCGGGCCCAGGCACAACTGGGGAGGCAACGTCTACCCGAGCTGCGATCCAAAGCCCGGTGACGGAGGACAGTGGACTCACATCGCGCACGGCGACGACCTGAGGTTCCAGGGCAGGGAGATCGAGGTCGTCCGGTGTGGCAACGTCGAGGGTATCGATCCGGGATCGACGTCTCCAGAGACTCCTTTCAACTTCATCGAGTTCCGCGGAACGGGCATTCTGAAGCCGATCGCGGGCAACGGGAAGAAAGACAACGGCTCCGGCGGCGAGCAAGCCGTCAGCTTCTTCGCCCGAGCCGAGGATCGCAACGAGCCGGGCGCGAGTGACGCACTCGCCGGCTCGAGGATCGATCGGTACTTCCTCCACGTCTTCGATGCGGACGGGAACACCTTGTTGCTCGTAGACATGGACGGCGATCCAAACACGGTCGATCCGATCGAGATCACCAAAGGCAATATGCAGTTGCACGCGAGTTCGTGCGACGGCAATCCGTAGTAGTCATCACGCGCGGCCGGGGTGTTGCGCTCCCTGGCCGCGCGTTTTACGCCGTCGGTCAGCCAGAAAAGCGCCCGGGCCCGTCAGCCCCGGCGTCGCAGTGGAAGGCCTAGAGGAATCCCTCCTCTCCTGAAGTGCTCTCGCCGGCACAAAATGCAAGGCTTTGGAGCTCAGCCGCCGAGTGTGCTCGGGGCGGCCGGGCTCGGGTGACGTGGCGTCGCTAGGAGGTCCGCCTCGTCGTCCACGCGACGAACGGTGCGAGCTTGCCGCGGATCGGCTCGCTCACATAGGCGCGGTTGGCGCGGCCGGTGGCCTCGACATCGAGCAAGATGCTCACGCCGGGCTCGGGCACGCAGGCGCGCACGTTGAAGATCGTCGCCTTGACGCGCATCTCGTAGCGGCGCGGGGCGAGCAGGTCGGCCGGGATCGTCGCGAGCGTGACGTAACCGCCCGGCTCGACCGTCGGAATGCCATCGGCCTGCTCGTCGTGGAAGCTGCGAAAAAGAATCTCGCCGTTTTCGTCGCAAAGATCGAAGTAGACGCGGAGGCCGGTCGTGCGCTCTTTGACCTCGTAGTGGATCTCGACTTCGAGCGGCAGGCCGTTGAGCACCGTCGAGACCGGCTCCCCGCTCTGGCGAACGGCGACCTTCCGGAGTCTCAGAACGGGATCTGTCGGCAACGCATCGATGCGCTGGTGAATCTGCTCCGGGCTGGTGCCGACCGGCGCGTTCTGAAGGTACTGGCCCGTGACGACGGACGCCGGACCGTCGGCAACGATCTTCCCCTCATCGAGCCAGATGGCGCGTGAGCAGAGCTGCCGGACCGCCTGCATGTTGTGGCTGACGAACAGCACGGTGCGCCCGTGATGCGCGACGTCGCTCATCTTGCCGAGACACTTCTTCTGGAACTGGGCGTCGCCGACGGCGAGCACCTCGTCAATCAGAAGGATCTCGGGCTCGAGGGGCGCAGCGACCGCAAACGCGAGCCGCGTGTACATGCCGCTCGAATAGCGCTTGACCGGCGTATCGAGGAACTTGTCGATCTCGGCGAAGGCGACGATATCCTCGAACTTGCGCTCGATCTCGACGCGTCGCATGCCGAGCACGGCGCCGTTGAGAAAGATGTTCTCTCGGCCGGTCAGCTCGGGATGAAACCCCGTGCCGACCTCGAGCAAGCTGCCCACTCGCCCGCGAATCGCGGCCCGACCGCGCGTCGGCTCGGTGATCCGCGAGAGGATCTTGAGCAGCGTCGACTTGCCCGCGCCGTTGCGGCCGATGATGCCGACGACCTCGCCCGCCGCGACGTCGAAGCTGATGCCGTCGAGCGCCCAATGGTACCTCGCGCCGTTGCCCCGCCGGAACGGCTGGGCCAGCGCGCCCATCAGCGACTCGCGCAGCGTGCGGTAGCGCGACCGCGTTCCGAGCCGGTAGCGCTTGGCCAACTCGCGGGCTTCGATGGCTGTGTACGTGGTCGAGTTCATCGTCGTCACACGACGTCGGCGAAGTGCCGCTCGGCACCGCGGAAGTAAAACAAGCCTGCGACGAGCAGCACGGCCACGGCCGCGGCAGAAACGAGAATCATCGGTCCGGCCGAACTGGACGTGCCGAGCAGCGCCCAGCGAAAGCCCTCGACGACGCCGGCCATCGGGTTGAGCGCGTAGACCAGCCGCCACGACTCGGGCAGCAGGCTGCTGGGATAGGCTACGGGCGTCGCGAACAGCCAAAGCTGCGTCAGGAACGGAATCACGTAACGCACGTCGCGATACTGCACGTTCAGTGCCGAAAGCCACAGGCTGATCGCCAACGACGTCGTCATCGCGAACAACACCAGAAGCGGCAGCGCCAGCAGGCCCCATCCGGGCACGATGCCGTACAAGGCGAGCATACCGAGCAGCACGACGAAGGCGATGCCGAAATCGACCAGACTCGAGACGATCGCCGCCAGCGGAATCAACAGCCGCGGGAAGTAGATCTTCGTCACCAGCCGCTCGTTGGCGACGAGGCTGTTGCTGGCCTGCGTCAGCGAATAGGCGAACAGCTGCCAGGGCAGCAATGCCGTGTAGGCGAACACGGGATACGGCACGCCGTCGGAGGGAATCTTGGCCAGCCGTCCGAAGAAGATGCTGAAGATCACCATCGTCAGCAGCGGCTGCAAGACGGCCCAAGCCGCGCCGAGCAGCGTCTGCTTGTAGCGGATCTTGATGTCACGAAGCGCCAGAAAGGCGAGCAGCTCGCGGTAGCGCCACACCTCGCGGAAGTCCGGAAGCCGCCAGCCACGCTCCGGCCGAACGATGGTCGGCGACGGCGTCGCAGCGTCTCGCCCGCGCGTCGGATCAGCCGCTCGGCCGACCGGAGTGGGATCGCTCCGGACGGACTGCGGCTCGCCGGCAGATTCAGCGGCCCGTTGAGCCGGAGGCATGGTGACCGAGGGTCGCACCAGAGGCTCCACGACGGGTTGTCAGCCCGTCGGCGATGATACGTGTCATCGTCTCGCACATCTGATCAGGACTGAAGCACGTGGCGGCGCGCTTTCGATTGGCGGCCCCGAGACGCAAGCGCCGCGGCTCATCGTCGGCGAGCCGGCGAATGCGCTCGGCCAGAGCCGCGGGATCCGCTGGCGGGACGAGTTGCTCGTCGTCGCCGAGCGCGACGCGCGTCCCGGCGGTGTCCGTGGCAACGATCGGGCGTCCGTGCGCCATCGCCTCGAGCACCGCGTTCGAGCAGCTCTCCGAGCGCGCGCTGTGAGCGAGCAGATCCAACGCGCTCAACAAGCCAGCTACGTCGCCGACGCTGCCCAAGAATCGCGTGCGATCGCCCAGCTCGAGCTGGGCGGCCCGAGCACGCAGCATCTCCGCCGTGTCGCCTTCACGCCCCGCGAGAATCAGCAGCGGCATCGACTCGGCGCACTGCCAGTGATCGAGAACGAGTCGCCACGCGCTGAGCAGTGTCTCGTGGTCCTTGGCCGCGTGCAGATTGGCCAGCATGCCGACGAGGAATTCCGATGCGGTCGCGCCCAGGCGCTCGCGCCACGCGGAGCGGGAATCACGCGGAGCTTCCAGCCAGACGCCGTTCGGAACGAGCTGGATCTGATCGTCCGGCACGCCGAAGGAGTTGGTCAGCCAGCGGGCGCCGCTCTCGGAGTTGGCAACGAACAGATCGGCGCGACGCGCGGCGAACCTTTCGAGCCGGCCGCCGAGTCTGCCGATGCCCTCGTCGCGCTGGTTCCAGATGCAAAGACGGGCATTGGCCCAACGGGCGACGACGCTCGAGGAAACGTTCGGCACGCTCGTAAACGGCAACAGCACATCCACGCCGGCCCGCCGCAAGCGCCACGCGAAGCCGGCCAACCGCGACCAACGCTTGAGCCGACCGGATACGACCGGCCGCGGCACGCGTCGCCATCTGATGCCGTACTGTTCGCAGTAAGAGACCAGCTCACCGAGTGGGCCGAGTCCCCAGACCGCGACGATCGCACCCTCACGGCTGGCGAGGTGGCGCGCGAGCAGCAGTGCCTGGCGCTCCGCGCCTCCCATGCGAAGGCTTTCGAGCACGATGACGACGCGCCGGCCGGTCAGCCGGCCGACCGGGGCTGCCATCGAGGGGGCTTCAACGGGCATCAACCTCTCGAGTATCGGGCGCCGCACAAAGCCCGACGCATCGGAACATAATCGTCAACGAGCTTGGCATCAACGAGATAGCGACGACGCCCGGGCTCCACACGCTGTCGGGAACCGTCCTCGCCAGCCATTTTGACACCGCGAGCCGGGGCGGGATAACGTCCTGGCTCACGAGCCTCGCGGGTCCTGCGATGCTGAGGAAATCGTGCCGTGCCCCGACCCATCGCTTTGATCACCGGCATCACCGGCCAGGACGGCAGCTACCTCAGCGAGATGCTGCTCGCGAAGGGCTACGAGGTTCACGGATTGATCCGTCGCTCGAGCAGCTTCAGCACCGCGCGCATCGAGCATCTTTATCGAGATCCTCACGAGCCGAACGCGCGGCTGCACCTGCATTACGGCGATTTGACGGACGCAAACAGCTTGCGCGCTCTGGTCGATCTCATTGACCCGGACGAGATCTACAATCTCGCCGCCCAGTCGCACGTGCGCGTCAGCTTCGAGCTGCCGGTCTACACGGCCGAGGTGGTTGGCCTGGGGACGCTGAGATTGCTCGAGGCGGTTCGGGATCACCAACGGCAGGGCAGGTGGCGGAGCGGAGCGCGGGTTCGCGTGTTCCAAGCCTCGAGCTCCGAGATGTTCGGCGCTGCCGAGCAGGTACCCCAGACGGAGGCAACGCCTTTCTGCCCGCGCAGCCCGTATGCCGCAGCGAAGGCTTACGCGCACTGGGTGACCGTCAACTATCGTGAAGCGTACGGCCTGCACGCGAGCTGCGGGATCATGTTCAATCACGAGTCACCGCGCCGCGGGGAGACTTTCGTCAGCCGCAAGATCACGCGTGCCGTCGGCCGCATCAAGCATCGACTGCAAGACAAGCTGTATCTCGGCAACCTCGAGGCGCGTCGAGACTGGGGATTCGCCGGCGAGTACGTCGAGGCGATGTGGCT
>CP070706.1:641894-644799 GCA_020350085.1 Acidobacteriota bacterium | reverse complement strand
GAGATGTTGAACCCGCCGTAGCCGGTCAGCAGGTACGGCACGCTGCCGTCCTTGGCCGCGTTTTCGTCGTGCACGAGAAACATGCTGACCTTCGTGCCGTCCTTCGACGGGTACCAGACCTGCTCGACGACGATGTGCGACGCATCGATGTCGATCGGCGATTCCTTGTACAGCGCGAGCGAGTTCGATGCGACGTCGTAGGTGTGAATCGACGTCGGATGGGCGAACGAAGAGAAGCTGACCCACACCGTCGGCTTCGACCAGTAGCCCCAGACGCCGGCCGAGCCGATCGTCGGCAGCTCCACGTCGTTGAGATAGGTCCCGTCGAGCTTGTGAACGGCGATGCGGGTCGAGGCATTACGCTGGTAGACGGCGTACAAATGCCCACCGACGGGAGCGATGTACGACAGCTTGTCTTCAGACTCGGGGATCAGCTCCCGCCAGTGGTCGCGGCCCGGCTTCTTGACCGAGGCGACCATCACGCGGTAGTTCGGCGCCTCCCAATCAGTGCGGATCAGCAACCGATCTGCCACCACCTCGGCGCGATACTCGTAATCCATGCCGGTCACGACCGGCACACGCCGGCCCTTCCTCAGGTCTTCGAGCCACAGCTCGTTCTTGTTGAACTTCGAGCGGCTGGCCAGCAACCAGCGCCCATCCTCGCTGACCGACACCCCGTTGAACGTCTCCTTGACCTCCGGGTCGTGGTGGATGAGCACGTCCTGCTCAGGATCGGTCCCGAGCTTGTGAAACCACGACCGGTGCCAGTACTCATGCTCGCCCTCCGGCACTTCCCCTTCGAGCGGCCACGCGGAGTAGAAAAACCCGGAGCTGTCGTGAAGCCACGACACCCCACCCTGCCGCCAGCCGCGCACGGTGTCCGGCAGATGCTCCATCGTCTCGAGGTCGAGCACGCGAAGCACCGGGTTCTCGTCTCCGCCGCGTGCCTTGCCGTAGGCGGCGTAGCGTCCATCCGGTGAGATGTAGAAGCCGGCCAGCGTCTCGGTCTGCTCCCAGGTGTTGGGGTCGATGATCACACGTCCTTCGGCCTCAGCGTCGTCCTTCAGATGCACGACCCACTTGTCCTGCTCGGCCTTCTTCGTGCGGAAAACGATGCAGTCCGCCAGCAGACACGGTTGCGGCGGGGACTCGTCGTCGTAGCGCCACAGATGCTGGAACCGATCGTAGAGCCACGGCCGCTGCGCGAGCGGCTCGGTGTACTGCTCGAACGCGGCCACACGGGCTTGGTCCCAGGCCTTGACCTTCTCGCTGTCGCCTTCCTCCATCCAGCGATACGGATCGGCGATCTCGAGGCCCTCGATCGTCTCGACGATCTCCTCCCGCTCGGCGAGATCCGCGGGCGGCCCGCTCGGAGCGCATGAGATCAACAGCCAACCGATGGCTCCCGAGATCATCAGGCCGAATGCAAGACTTCCGCGACGCCACGTTTCCATGCTCGCCTCCGTTTCCAGCCGATCGAGGAGTGTAACGAGAAACGGACGCCGCGCCCACCTCAACGGGGCCGGTCTTCAGCGACCTTCGCCCTTCGTGTCGAACAGCGCCCTGGCGATGATCTCGCGCATGATCTCCGAGGTGCCGGCGCTGATCGTCGCGCCACGCGCGTCACGGAACATCCGCGCGGCGGGAAGCTCCTCCATGAAGCCGTAGCCGCCGTAAACCTGCACGCAGGCATCGGCGATCCGCTGACCCAGCTCGGTCGCAACCAGCTTGGCCATCGCCGATTCGCGCCCGGCCGGCTCGCCCTGCTCGTGAAGCCACGCGGCGTGGTAGGTCAGCTGCCTCGCCGCTTCGAGCTCGGCGTCGAGATCGGCCAGCCGGTGGCGCAACGCCTGAAACGTGTCGAGCGTGCGGCCGAACGCGCGGCGCGCGCTCATGTACCCCCGCGCCGTCTCGAGCGCGACGGCGGCGCTCCCGACCGCGATCGCCGCCGCGACGATCCGCTCGAGCGCGAACGACTCGACGAGCATCGCGAAGCCGGCGCCTTCGCGGCCGATCAGACGCTCGGCGGGAACGCGCACGTTGTCGAAGCGGATTTCCGCGGTGTCGGACGCGTGCCAGCCGAGCTTGTCGAGCCGCTTGGCAACGGTCACGCCAGGTGTGGCACGGTCGACGACGAGCAGGCTCAGACCCGCTGCACCAGGGGCATCGCCAATGCGCACGGCGAGCGTGTAGAAGTCGCCGTCGGCGCCGTTGGTGATGAACGTCTTCTCGCCATGGATGACATAGGAGTCGCCCTCGCGTGCGGCCGCGGTCCGGATGGACGCGACGTCCGAGCCGGTGTCGGCCTCCGTGATCGCCAGCGCGCCCACCTTGTGCCCGGCAATCGACGGCACCACGAACTCGCGGCGAAGCGCCTCGGAGCCGTAACGCAGGATGTGAGGCGTCGCCATGAACTGCTGCACCGAGACCGCCGCGCAAAACCCGCCCGACATCGATCGCGGCAGCTCCTCGAGAAACGCCATCGCGAAGAAGATGTCGCCGCCCGAGCCGCCCCACTCCTCCGGCGCGGTGATACCGAGAAATCCCAGCGCGCCGAGGCGGCGAAAGATCTCGCGCGGAATGCGTCCTTCGGCCTCCCACGCGTCGACGTGCGGCGCGACCTGCTCCTCGACGAAACGCCGCACCTCGAGTCGGAACTGCTCGTGCTCGTCACGGAAGTAGACCGAGCGCACCGTTCAGCCTCCCCGGCCGCCGGGATAGAAGCGGCGGCCCTCACGCGCCATCTCGCGAAGCAGCGGCGCCGGTGTGAAGCGCGGCCCGCACGCTTCGCCGAGTCGCTCCATCCGATCGACGACCGCGCCGATCCCGCGCGCGTCGACGAAACAGAACGGTCCGCCGCGAAACGGCGGGAAGCCGAGGCCGAGGATCGCACCGAGATCGCCGT
>CP070706.1:637530-641794 GCA_020350085.1 Acidobacteriota bacterium | reverse complement strand
TGCATCAAGGAAAACCCGAAAGCCGTCCCCCCGCCGGGCCCGAGACAGCAGCGCCTCCCGCATCCGAGAATGCGGAGCAAAACGTCCCCGGCGACAACGCGTTGCGGCATACAACGCACCGTTGAGGGATCACCTCACAATCGGTGACGAACGAGATCTCTTCGATCGCCACGACATCGTGAGGGTCGACCATCGCCACGTGAAGCTTGTTTGCGAGCCGGCGCAGCGGAATGACTCTGTGCTTTCGCACGAGTCCTTCGGGGAACCTCTTCAGCAGCTCGGCCGGTGGAAGCTCGATCTGCTCTCGGCCCGCGCAGCGGACATCATGCAGCTCGGCCAGCGCCTGTCCCAGATCGTCCTCACTCAGATACTCGCGCTCGACGAACAGGGTCCCGACATGCACGTCGCGGCTGCCTTGCGACCGGCGCCGGCCCCTCACGCTGAGCCGGCCGTGGACCCGAAAGCTTTCGGACGAGTGCGGACCCTCTCGTAAATTCTGGTAAAACTTGTAAACGCCGCGTAAACCGCGCCGGCCGCAACTCTCGAGCGGGCGGCCTGCGCGTGTATATTCGAGCATGATCCCGCGCTCGAGCGGGAACGGACGGCCGGTGCAAGGACTTCGACAATTCATCACGCGCCACACGCTGTGGGTCGGCCTGCTGGCGGTGCTCGTGCCGTTGACCGCCCTGTTGGGCCTTCAATACTCGTGGCTGGTCAAGCTCGAGAAGACCTCCGCCATCGCTCACACTGCTCATCTGAACAACTACTTGCAGGCCGTGGCGACGAAGGTGCGCTACTTCTACGCGTCGAACGCGGAGCGGGCGCTCAATCTACCCGCATCGATGTTCGTCGAAGGCTGTCCGACGATGGCCGCCCGTCACTTCGGCTCGAAGAAGATCGAGGGTGCGAAGGAGCTGTTCGTCATCAGCTTCGTCGAGCTGGAACCCCAGTTTCTTTTTTATGACGCCGACCGCGATGAGATGGTGGCCCGATCGTGGTCGCCAGAGGTTCGTGCGGCCTACATCGCCTCGGCACCGCTGAGGGTGATCAGCAGCAAGCGGACCGGCCTCGACTCGGTGGCTCTCTCCGTCGACGAGCGCGATCCGCAAAACCGCATGATTCTCAATCCGATCGTCGATGACACGTCGTACGTCGTCGCCATCGCCGGCATGATCGTCGACGAGCAGTACTTCGAGAACGAGCTACTGCCGGCGGTGATCTCGAAGTCGCTGCCGTTTTTCTTCGCCGAAGGGTCCAAAACCGATCTGATCGTCACCGTACGCGATCAAGAAGGCCGCACCGCGCACGCGTCCCAAGGCGCGGAGCGCGTCGAAAGCGACATCGAGATCAGCTTCCCGTTCATCTTCACGGACTGGAAGATCGGGCTGCAGAGCCGCTCGCTGACGCCCGAAGCGTGGGCCAAGACGAACTTCGCTTTCAACGTCGGGCTGTCGGCGATGATCGCCGTCGTGCTGCTCGCCGGGATCATCCTCGCGCTGCACACGGCATCGCGCGCTCTGAAGCTCTCGACGATGAAATCCGATTTCGTCTCCAACGTCTCCCACGAGCTCAGAACACCGATCGCCTCGATCCGAGTCTTCGGCGAGTTTTTGCGATGGGGCCGTGCCGACACGCCGGACAAGTCGCGCGAGTACGGCGAATACATCGAAGCGGAAAGCCGCCGGCTGACGCAGCTCGTGGATAACATCTTGGACTTCGCCAAGATCGAGTCCGGCCGCAAGACGTACCAGCTGGAAGAGATCAGAATCGAGCAGATCGTCGAGGACGTGTTGCATACGTTCGAGGTTCGGCTCAAGCACGACGGATTCGAGCTCGACTTCAAACGGCCAGCGAAACCCCTACCGCCGATCAACGCCGATCCACAGGCGATCGCCCAAGCCGTTCACAACTTGCTGGACAACGCCGTGAAGTACTCGGGCGACGCGCGTGCCGTGTGCGTGGAGCTGGGACAAGAAGACGGCTTCGTAACGCTCTCGGTGTCCGATCGCGGGATCGGGATCGCGCGCGACGAACAGCGACGCATCTTCGAACGCTTCCATCGCGTCAGCACCGGACTCGTGCACGACGTCAAGGGCAGCGGGCTGGGGCTCGCCATCGTCGAGCACGTCGTCAAGGCACACGGCGGAAAGATCATGCTCCGCAGCGAGCCGGGCGAGGGCAGCACTTTCACGCTGCAGCTTCCTATCTCTCCCGACGTGTCACCAGCGAGCGAGCCGTCGGCAACCCCCGAGGCCGCGCGACCATGACCCGCGCGCGACGGACATCGCGGACAGACGCATGCCCAAGGTCCTGATCGTCGAAGACGATGACGCGATGGCCGCCGCGCTTCGCGACGGCTTCGAGTACGAGGGCTACGACGTCACTCTCGTCCGTGACGGCAGCGCCGGACTCAATGAGCTGACGCACTCGTCGCCTGACGTGGTGATCCTCGACGTCATGCTGCCGAAAATGAGCGGGCTCGATGTCTGTCGCCGCACACGCTCGAGCGGCAACAACGTACCGATCATCATGCTCACCGCCCGCGGGCAGGAGATGGACAAGGTCGTCGGGCTCAAGATGGGGGCCGACGATTACGTCACCAAGCCGTTCAGCTTCATGGAGCTGATGGCGCGGGTGGAAGCGGTCATGCGCCGTAGTAGCGGCCAGGAGTCCGTCGCGGACGTGTGTGAGTTCGGCGACGTCGTCGTCGATTTCAAGGGCTCGGAAACGCGCAAGAACGGCGAGCCGGTCGAGCTTTCTGCGCTCGAGTACCGCCTGTTGCAGCATCTGCACGCCCATCGCGGGGAGGTGCTCTCGCGCGAGCAGCTGCTCGAGGCGGTCTGGGGCTACGACAAGGTCGCCGTCACCCGCACCGTCGACATGCACATCGCCAAGCTGAGAAAAAAGCTCGAGGACAACCCGCGCGACCCGAAGTTCTTCGTCACGATCCACAGCGTCGGCTACAAGTTCTGTGGCTGAAACGAGGCGGGTCGGGACGGTGGTTTCACCGTGAAACCGTCAGTGACTGATGCCGTTGACGACGAGGGCCAGCGCCTCGAGGCGATTGCGGACCCCGAGCTTCTGAAGAATGTTGTGGACGTGATTGCGAACGGTGGCGCTGCTGATGAAAAGCTCACCGGCAATCGAGTCCGTGTCTGTCCCGCGAGCGACCAGGTGAAGAACCTGTCTCTCCCGCTCCGTAAGCCGCTCGAGAAGCGCTGGCGATGGTTGGCTGCTCGAGTCCCGCACCGAAGGCGACTCGGTCCAATCGGCCAAGCGGGCCAAAAGCTGCGAGTGCTCGCGTTCGAGATCGATTCTCTTCGTCGCGTCACGTAACAAGTGAACCACCACCGCAAGCTCTTTGAGTCCCGACGAGACGAGAATCGTCGTGACGTTGACCCATTTGCGATCGCCCGACTTCGTTCGTGCGTAGACGTCCTGTGTCGCGCTCGGCACTCCTTCAGCTGCCAGCTGCATCACGGCGCACTGCTTGCGGCACAGCGTGCAACCCTGCTCATTCGTGCCACCGATGACGCCGTAGCAATGCTTACCGAGCACTTCTTCGGCGGCAAAATCCAGTAGCCTCTCGGCGGGTTCGTTCCACAACACGACGCGTTGGTTCAGATCGACGGCGCAGACACCGTCCGCAGTGTTGGCAAGCGATTGGAACACACGCTCCACAGCGAGCACTTGCTCCTGAGGGGACAAACAAGCGCGATCGCTGCCGATCTCTCGCGAGAACTCGTCGGCTCGATCTTGGCAGTAGTTTAACACGGCGAAAGTCCTGGATGGAAGAACCCGAAAACAGGGGTATCCGCGGGCGAAAACGGGCGCGCTGTCTCGGATCGGGCGAATGATCAAAATGAATCATTTGATCTATAGACAGTCTCAGCGCGGCACCGTCTACTTCGTATCGATACCGCCTGGAAGCGGCGTAACTCGCAGCTGCACGGGGGGGTCGGTGTCGGTTAGGACGCGTCCATGCGCACCCCCGCCTTTTACCTGGCGGCAGCTCGTCATCTCTGCGCGAGGCGTCTGCGCTCCGCTCTGACTTGCGTCGCATGTCTTTGCACGACGACGCTCGTCGCTTTCGTCGTCGGGACAGTCGGGTCACTCCTTCTCGCCGGCACGCCCGACGACGACGGCGTCGGATCGATCACGATCGCCGACAACGCGGCCGTGGCCGTCGTCGACGGAGAGCCGATCACCGCCGCCGAGCTTCGCCACGAGATGAAGCTCCGCTGCCGCGCAGCGCACGAAACGT
>CP070706.1:631827-637430 GCA_020350085.1 Acidobacteriota bacterium | reverse complement strand
GTCTTGACGCCTCCGGAGAGGTTGAGCACCTTCATCCAGCGGTTGTACGAAGCCACGAGCGTGCCTTCCGTCGTCGCCAGCGGAATGAGAAAATCGCCCCTTGCGTGCTGGCCGTCGATCTCGATCGGTCCTGCAAATCCGATCGGCACCTGCGCGACGCCGGTGAAGTTCTCGATGTTGCCGCGCGCCAAGCCAGCCTCGAACGAATAACGGGCGAGATGCTCCAGCTTGACCCCCGAGAAGCTCTCGACGTATCGCAACCGCTCGGCCACGACCTGCGGCGTGTAGTCGTCCTCGCGCGAGTACGGGATGCGGGCTCGCTCGAGGATGTCGCTCGAGATCGAATCGCGCACGTCGAAGCTCAGTCGTCCGAACGGCTTCGTCACGAAGCCCAGCGCGATCTGATGCCGGCCGGATTGGAGCGCCAGCCCGGGCACCTGAATCGAGACCACTTGGCTCAGCGGGAAGTCGACCGGTCTTTCCGGCCCGACCTCGGCCGCGCCGATCGTCGCACCGCCCGTCAGCTCGATTCTGAGCCGATCGATCGGGATGGACTTGTCGTTGATCGCGACCTTCTCGAGACCGGTCAGCACGGCGTCGCTGAGCCGGTTCTTCAAGCTGAAGCAGACGCCCGCGCCGGTGTTTCGTAGCGATCCGTGTGTGTAGAGTTGCCGGAGCACGAGGGAAGGAATCTTCATGGCTGCACCCTGTCCGAGATCGGCGGAGGAAACCACCGCGCTGAAGCGGAGCGAAAACGCTTTATTGTACTCTTGATCGGTCCCTGCCTCTTTCCAGGGTCTGGAGCCTGCCAACCGGCAACGGTTCATCCATCATGCGGGACGAGGAACTGGTCGGTTTCCTGCAGTGGGCGCTGCCTCGGGCCGGGCTGCGCTGGCGCGGGTTCAGGCGGGTGCGGCGCCAAGTGGGCCGGCGACTGTCGCGCCGGCTCCAGGAGCTCGGCGTGGCAGACCTCGCGGCCTATCGGCTGCTGCTCGAAGCCTGCCCGGATCCGAAAAGCGACGAGTGGCGCCGGTTGGCGAGGATGTGTCGCGTGACGATCTCGCGCTTTTACCGAGATCGACGCGTGTGGGCGCAGCTTCGCCGCCACCTCCTGCCCGACATCGTCCAGCACGCCGTCCGCGCGGGGCACGAAGAGCTGTTGTTCTGGAGCGCCGGCTGTGCGAGCGGCGAGGAGCCCTACACTTTGGCGCTCGCCTGGCAGCACGATCTCGCCTGGCGCTGGCCGGCGATCGCGTGTCGGATCGTCGGTACTGACGTCGATCGTGTGGTGCTCGGACGCGCGGCCGACGGGGTGTACGACGCGTCCAGCCTCAGAGAACTTCCGCGCCACTGGCGGGAAGCGTCGTTCCGCCCCGAGGGCCAAAGTTGGCGCATCGCGGACTCGCTGAGAGAGGCCGTCTCGTTCGTCGAGCACGATGTTGAACGCGCCCCGCCGCTGGCGGGAGCGGATCTGGTGTTGTGCCGGAATCTGGTATTCACATATCTCCATGAGGCCGGACAGCGACGATTCCTTGCAAAGCTGTCCGCACAGGCCCGCGCGGAAAGTCCACTGGTCATCGGCTGTCACGAGTCTTTGCCCCCGAACGCCGGTTTCGGCCCCCACCCGCTGGGGCATCCGATTTACTACCGGCAGCCGTCCACGTCTGCCCCGCGGGGGGTTCTCTGACATGATCGTTTGTGTTAGAAATATCGCCGCGTGGGGAGAGCGTCCGCGTTCTTCGCCCGCGAAAGGAGATGGATCATGCGCTCGTGGACGATGGTCGGCCTGTTGCTGCTGGTCGTGGCCGCACTTCCGGCGTGCCGGGGAGTCGATGTCCCGACGGCGGATCTCGAACAGCTCGATCAGGAGCTGGACCAGTTCAAGCAGCAGATCATCAACGAGGATATCGACGGGCTGATGGCGAACTACGTCCAGACTCCGAACCCGGACGGCTTCTATACCGCTTCGAATCGCGAGGGCTGGGACGAGATCAAGCAGGCCTGGGAGGACTTCTTCGCCAAGAACAACATCGAGAGCCTGGAGTTCTCCGAGGTGCACAACAAAGGCAGCGGCCGGCTCGCGGCATCATGGGGACTGTGGTCGATGGTCTACGCGGCCAGCGAGGGCGGACCACCGACACGGGCCGAAGGGCGCTTCACTCGCATCTACGGCATGAGAGAAAGCGAGTGGGTCGTTCTGCACGAGCACAGCTCAATGCCGATTCCAGAACCCCCGCCGGAACCCCTGGCGGAAGAGGCTGCGGACTAGCGCACCCAAGAGGTCGAGCGTCGCGCTCGTCGCGGGTCAGTCGTTGCCCACGCCGAGCCTCGCAACGGCGTCGCGCAGCTGGGGTCCCGTGCCGGCGCCGGCCCACAGCTCGAGTGCGAAAGCCGCCTGTTCGACGAGCATCGGCCAGCCGTTGAGAACGACCGCTCCGCGAGCACGCGCAGCCGCCAGGAAGACCGTCTCCCACGGCGCATAGATCAGATCGACCACCACGTGGTGAGGACCGAGCCACTGCGGGGGAAGCGGCGGAGCTTCGGTGACGCGCGGCGCCATGCCGAGCGGGGTGGCCTGAACGACGAGGCGCGCCTCGCGGACCGTCCGCTCGAGCCGCCGATCGTTCCAACCCAAGACCGGTCTGCATCGGCTCGCCGAGACGGCCTGGTCGGGATTGCGGCTGACGAGCACGACGCGCCCGGTCCTGCTCGCCAGCGCGGCCGCCACGCCACGGGCCGCGCCACCGCTGCCCAGAATGACGGCGCTCGCGGCTGGCGCGTCTTCTCGTAGCGGATTGTCATCACCGAGCGTGTTCAATCCGGCCACGAAGCCGGGACCGTCCGTGTTCGCGCCAACGAGCGTGGCATCGTCGGCTCGTACGAGGACGTTCGCCGCGCCGGCGGTGGCGGCGATCGGATCGAGCGCGTCCGCGCTTTCGGCCGCGCGCCGCTTGTGCGGGATGGTGACGTTTGCCCCGTCCCACTCGCCCGCGCGGAGCCGTTCGATCGCAGCCGCGAACCGCTGCGGCGCGATGTCCACCGGCTGGTAGTCGATTCGCGGCCCGCCCGCGGTGGCTAGAGCTGCAAACAGTTCCGTGGAGCGGCTGTGCCCGAGCGGATGGCCGAACAGTGCGATGCGCAGATCTGAACGTTCTCGGCTCGAGCGCGCCACGTTCATCTCGCCCCACGCCGAGCGCTCGACGCGCCGCCGATCACGTGCTCGCCCGCAGCGTGCGGGGATCAGACCCCGACGATGCCGGGCTCCGTCAGCCCGAGCAGCGAGTAGCCCGGGAAGATCGCGTCGGCGGCCAACGGCTCAGCGCCCATATGATCGCGCAGGATCTCCCAAAACACCGCCCGGTAGTCCGTCACCTCGGACAGGTCGCGGCCCTCATCACCAAACAGCGCGCCCGGCTCCCAGGAGCCTGCGTCCGCGTTGTAGACGCCTCCGTTGATCGAACCGCCGGCGGCGAAGATGACCGTCGCGTTGCCGTGATCGGTTCCCTTGCTGCCGTTTTCGATCGACGTGCGGCCGAACTCGCTCATGGTCGCGATCACGGTGTCGTCCCAGATCGACGGGTAGCCGCGCGGCTCGTTCGCCTGGCCGGACAGGACCAGATACAGAGATCGGATCCCGTAGCCGAGCGCCGCGAGCAGCGAGCCATGGAAGCCGGACTCGTCCTGCGTCTCGTGCGTATCGAAGCCGCCGAACTGAGCTCCGGCCACGCGTGTGCCGTTAGGAGACAGCCCGTCGCTTTCGAGCAACGAGAGGGCGCAGACTTTGAGGTTCTTGAAAAACGCCCGCGAGTTATCCGGCCAGATCCCGCCCGGATCCGTCGTGGCGTCGACCGGGTACAGGTAGTCGGCAGAGACCGGGTCCTGCGGATGCCAGTTGGCCTGATCCCACGTCGCGTACTCGTCGATCGCGTCCTGGAGCTTGATCTCCGTCTCGGACAGGATCGAGCGGTAAAGGCCGTTGAGCGACAGCTGCTCGTATTGGGCGCGCCAGCCCGCACGGTACTTGTCCCGCTTGGGCGAGCCCGCATACGCCCCGTAGTCGAAGTTGTCCGGGTTGGCCACGTCGATCTTGTACGTCTGCTCGCCCGTGACGAGCACGCCCGAGTTCGGAGAGCCGACGGCCGGGAAACGCCCGAAGCCATCTGCGAGATGCTCGTGAATGTAGCGCTGCAGCCAGCCTTCAAACAGCAGCGGATTGGTCGGATCACCGTTTTCCCAGATCACCTGGCCGTCGAAGTGCGAGCGTGTCATCTCGGGATAGCCCACGCGATGCACGACGGCCAGATCACCGGCGTTGTAGACGTCCATCAGATCCGACAAGCTCGGATGCAGCGACGCGAATCCGTTCAGATCGATGGCAACCTCGGGCGCGATGTAGAGCGTGGGGCGGTTGGTCGTGTTGTAATCCGGGTCGCCGTGCGGGATGACCGTGTTGACAGCGTCGTTTCCGCCGCGCAAGAAAATGTACAGCAGCCGCTTGTTCGACGTTGGTCCGGCCATGGCGTGATGGATGAACGGCGTCGGGAACAGGGACGAGAGCCCCACGCCCGTAAGCGTCAGCCCGGCTCCCTTGAGGAACATCCTGCGGCCCGTGTTCGGTCGGTCCCGATTGCCTCTCATCGCCCTTCCCTTCTTGCCGAGCACCGTCAGCGCTCCATGAACTGCGCGTGGCCGAGCAAGAACCCGACCGTATCGCGCACGCGCGCGTCGTCGTACGGCGTCTCGTTGCCGAACTCGTCTTTATTGAGGTACTCGATAGCGCGCGCGCGCTCGGCCAGCGTGATCGCCCCGCCGAGAAGCACTTCCGCAAAGAAGTCGACGATCTTCTCCGCCGTGTCGAGCCCGTAATCCGCCACCATCTGGGTGATGTTGGTGCCGTAGGCGAACGGATCCGCCGCAGCGAACATCCCGTAGTCCTGTCGATCCAGGAACTGGTTCGTGCCCAGCCACGGCGGCGCCTTTTCCGGGTAGCCGTCGGGCTCGACCCGGTTGTAGGGCAGATGGCCCATCCGCGCCATCCAGTTGTAAAGGTTCGCATAGGCCAAGAAGAACGGCTGTGCGATCTGCGTGTTGCCGCGCATGGCGCGGTAAGCGCTGAGAACGTGCTCCTGAGGTGATTTGATCTTCTCGCCGACGATGTCCGGATCGAGCAGATTCTCGGCGCTCAGCACGGCGCGCGTCACCTCTCGAAGATCGCCCCCGGTCAGGTTCCACTCCGCAACCACGGCATCGACCATCTGCTGCGTCGGCTCGTCGGTGATGAAGCGCCGCAAGAGCTTCCAGCAGATGAACTCCGGCGTCGAGGGATGCGCCACGATCGCATCGAGCGCGATCTGCACGTCGTTGAATCCCTCGTCGGGGTTCGCCGTCGTGTCGGTAATGATCGTCTCGTAAAGCGTGCCGGCAAACAGAACCTTCTGCCCGGAGTCGTGGTTTGCGGCGTTGAAGTTCGACGTCCAGCGTCCCTCGCCGCCGAAGATCGGGTCGATGCAGGGAGCGAGGGGATCATCCCTGTCCGCAACGGTCTTCTTGCACACTTCCCAGCCGGTGAACACGCGCGCCAGCTCCCGCACGTCGTTTTCGTC
>CP070706.1:627770-631727 GCA_020350085.1 Acidobacteriota bacterium | reverse complement strand
ACTCTTTGGCGTCATCCTTGCCTTTGCAGAACAGGTGACCTCCCATATCCCTCACAGGAACAGACTTCCCCTGACACTCATCGCGCTCCTGTTCACGATCGTCGTCATGTTCTCCCTCAAGGGCGAAGTGATCGTCGAGCTGCCTTTGGACGTGGTTCGGATAGCGGTTCCACTTCTGGTCTATTTCGTACTGATGTTCCTCGTCTCATTCGCGATGAGCAAGAAGATGGGCGCAGACTACAAGCGCTCGGCCACGTTGTCTTTCACCGCTGCTTCAAACAACTTCGAGCTCGCGATCGCGGTCGCGATCGCGACCTTCGGTATTGATCACGGCGCGGCGTTTGCGGCAGTGATCGGGCCGCTCGTCGAGGTGCCGGTCTTGATCGGGCTGGTGAACGTCGCGGTCTACTTCCGAAGACGCTGGTTCGCGGGAGACGCCGTCGGCACACCGGGCTATCCCCGACGGGCGTAAGGAGCACTCCACGGCTATTCTGACTTCGACCGGCGCGCCGACTGTTCATGAGTGCTGATCGATCGGTTCACTCGAGACGAGGTCTGTTCCGGATCCGATCGTCACCGCAGTCGTACCGTTCGTGGCGTTCTATATCGCATCCAAGAAGCATCCTATGTTCGCAACTCGAAGATCGATTACTGCCGCCTCGTCATCTCACCGAAGGCCTCCAGGCTGCGCAAGAAACACGCCGACAGGCTGAAGCTGCCATATCGATAATCCGTGTAGCGACAGGGCTTGCCCTGTCAGACTCGCGCGCAGCGCGAGGGATATCCGGTGCTGCGCACCGGTCTGACAAGGCAAGCCTTGTCGCTACATGCGATTCTCGTGAGGGAGTGCTGGGTGATCGAGAGGGATGTGAGTGGCTCGGAACACGGAGTAGGGCGGATCACCGTGGGGGTTGGGAGCGCTGCCCGTAAACGGGTTCGAGTAGGCCCAGACGATGTCGCCTGTCGCGGCGACCTCGAAGAAGCGTCCCTCGGGACCATCACAGATCAGCGTGTTTCCGTTGGGTAGGCGCTGTGCGCTCGAGATGAAATCGGCGAAGAAATCTCCCCTGTTCGCGGCCGTGTACTCCCAGACGGGCTCGACGGGGCCGAAGCGCTGGTCGGACGCGATCGCGTATCTTCCATCGGGAGTAAGTGGCGGCACGATTTCGGTCACGGAAGAGTAGCGCCTGCCGAACGAATGAGAGCCGTTGTTGAACACGGTGATGTTGCCAGCGCTCGGATATCCCTCCGGGATCCATCGCGCGTCGTGCTGGTTGAAGAGCTGCTGGTGTCTGGCGCCGCCGCGACCGTACGAGCGAGGGTTGCCCCAACGGTAGAGCAGATCACCACCCTTGCCAGCACGTCCGCCGCTGTGACTGGCGGCCTGCTCGGTGGTCGTGCTGTGGTCGATGATCCAGATCTCGTTGAAGTTCAGCACGCTCAGCACGATCTGATCGAGTCGAGGATGGTAGGCGATCGAGTTGATGTGTGTGAAGTCGGCGTTCGCATCAGACGGTGGCAAGTCCGCTCCGAGATAGCCCAACGCCCTGAGTCTGCTGACGACGGCATCAGAAAACCACGGCGGAGCCTGGACCGCATTGATGTCGATCAGCTCCGGATGCTGGGAGACGTCGCCGTAGTTGTCGCGATCGGGATCGAGATCCTGAATCAAGTGGTCCCACAGGTGCCACTCCCAGACGATTCGTCCGTCGTTGGGAGGAACAGGCTGCACTTCGTACACCGCGTCGGGCCAAAGTCCCCGCGAGGGACGCTGCGTCGGGTCTCGTCCCGCCTCGAGCAGCTGCTCGGGAGTCTTGTACTCCCACGCGATCAACAGCACGTGACCGTTGGGCAGCGGCTCGATGTCATGATGCTGCAGTCGATCCTCAGAGCTGAAGAGAAAGTCCCACACGAGCTCACCATCCCAGCTGAACTCCTGGATGTGACCGCCGTGTCCGCCACGGTGAAAGGCAGGCCTCGCATGCTGTCCGCAACGAAGCAGGTGTCCGTTGTCGAGCAGATAGGCTGAGGCGCCGGGGGCATGATCGCTCTCCCACGTCTGAACGACGTCTCCGTTCTTGTCGATGAGATAAGTCGTGTATGACAGGAGAGGAGCAAACAGCACCAGTCCTTCCGCCGCCCTCGCGCTGGTCTGCAGAATTCCTCTTTCGTCAGGCCAGTGCTGGCGGGACCGAGGCGCGGCCGGCGCCGCTGCGGGATCTTCTCGCGTGCAGCCGACACTCGCGCCGAGAAAACAAAGGAGAAGGACGACGTAGCCGGGCAGTCGCATCTGAGCCCCTCGCGCCCTGCGACCTTCCGGCGTGGCGGCGGGCTTGACCGACTGAGTATAGCTCCGACGGGCATCGACCCCGCGTGCCAGTGCCGCCGCCGACACCCGGGCGCTTGCGGTAAAGTGATGCTCCGTGGTCACGCGCAGACCACGACGGAGGTCGGAGTGCCGCCTGCGCACGAGGAAAAGAGCTTTTGGGAGCGTTACTGGTGGACGATTCCGGTCGGTTGCCTGGCGATCGTCGCGCTACCGATCTGCTGTTGCGGGGGGCTCATCGCGGGGCTGATCGGCTACACCGGTGCGCTCGATCCTTACCGGCTCGCGGTTGAGCGCGTGCGGGCGAGCCCCGAAGTCATCGAGGCGCTCGGCGAGCCGATTGAAACCCGCTGGACTCACCAGCTCGAGCTCAAGATCGACAACGACGAGGCCCGACTCAGAATTCCGCTGGTGGGGCCGAAGGGCGAGGCCACGGTGCGCGGACGTGCCGACCGCCGGCAGGGGCAGTGGGCTCTGACCGAGCTGACCGTTCGTCTCGACGACGGGGGCGAGATCACCCTCATCCCCGAGCAGGATGCCGAACCGGATAGCTCTGGATGAAGTAGCGGCTCGTCAGCTCATCGAGTGCAGGGCGAGACGATTGCCTTCCGTGTCTTTGAAGATGCCGTAGTAGCCGAGTTCCGGCGTGATCTGCGTCTTGGCCTGCAAGACCTTGCCGCCGGCCCCCTCGACGCGGTCGAGGACGGTGCTCAGGTCCTTGCCGCCATTGAGGTAGACCAGAGTGCCGCTTTCGGACGGCTCGTAGCCGTCTCCCTTGCAGATCGCACCGCCGACCCCTTTGCCTTGCTCGTGCAGCAGAAAGCCCATCATCACAGGGCCCATCTGATGCGTCGGCATGTCGAAATCGAAGATCTTGCTGTAAAAACCGTAAGCGCGCTCGAAGTCGCTCACGGGGATCTCGAACCAGTTCAACGCGCTGGTCACCATCTCCACCGGACACCTCCGCATCGTCTTCGTTCGCGGGAGCGCCATGCACCCCCGGGCGACTCGTCACTGCTTGCTCTGGCTGAATCCCGAATCCGCGCAGTCTAACCCCATTCCCTCGTGAAGCAAACGTGGACCGCCTTCGGCGACGCGATGATCTTCGACGGCCTTCACGACCGCGCGGCGTGGAAGAAGCATTGCGTCGAGTGTCTTCTTCGCCGCGAATGGGCCGCTCGACCGAGCTCGTGTCTCGGCGCTGACTCGTGCCGAGATGCTTCGGCCCACGAGAACCAAAGCCGACCGATCTCGAACAAGCTGCGCCAGCGAGGGGCTTGATGGCGACCAAGCCGGGACACATCTTCGCGGCGATACCCTCCGTGCGCCGGGTGGGACGAGACGGTCAGCATCCGGGCGCTCCTTTCGCCGGCGTCGCGGGGTGATCAGAGGAGTCGTCTGGTGCGCCAACGTCGCGAGGGACTTTGCGAGGCCTTTCTCACCGGCGAGATCGACGTGCCGTCCTGGCTCGCGGCTCATCTACCGCCGGGAGAAGAAGCGCTCAGCATCTCTCGTCTCGAAGACCGCCTCGCTCACAGTGCGCTGAAGGTTCGACGCGTCGAACCCTTGCCTCAAGAGAGCAATGTCGGCCACTGGAGCGCTAAGGTCCTCGTCGATTGGCCGGGAGAGTT
>CP070706.1:622054-627670 GCA_020350085.1 Acidobacteriota bacterium | reverse complement strand
GAAGGCTACCTGCTGACGCCGAAGATCATGGGCGATCGGACCGGTCTTCACCCGGTGGCGATCATCGTCGCCGTTTTTTTCTGGGGCTCGGCTCTGGGCGGTATCTCTGGGATGATTCTCGCCATTCCCCTGACGGCGTTTCTCGTCGTTTTCTGGCGCCTGGCGAAGGAGCGCTACATCGGCGAGCTGGTATAGCCCCGATGATTTACGAGAACATCGAAGCGAGCACTTGCTGGCGGAAGCGGAAGATCCTCTCGACATCACGCCGGACGAACAAACGGTCGATCAGCGCGCCGCCCCACACGGCGTAGTCGACGATATCGCGGACGAGCGTCTCGCCCGCACGCGCTTCAAACAGGTGCTCGTGGTGCCAGAGCCTGTACGGGCCGCGCCGCTGCTCGTCGACGAAGCGGAGCGGCGGGTCCCAAACGGTGATCTCGCTCTGCCACCGAAGCGGAAGTCCCCGCACGCGCAACTTGTAGTCGATCAGCGTTCCGGGACGCATCTCGATCGGCCTCGGCGTGAGCACTCGAAACTTCAGGAAGTCAGGCGTGATCTGCTCGAGGTTGTAGGCATCGGAGAAGAACGGAAAGACTTCCTCGAGCGGTCGGGCCAACAGCTGTTCGACTTCGAGCCGATGGGTCTTGAACGGATACTCGTGGCGCTCGGTCATCTACTCACGCCCTCTCCTGTGCCGTCAACCGAGAAGCCCGCGCAAGGCCGGTTCGAGCTGCGGGTACCGGAACTCGTAGCCGAGGCGCTCCGTTCGGCGAGGAAGCACTCTCTTGCTGGAAAGCAGCTCGGCGGCGAAGCCACCGAGGGCCAGCCTGAGGGCAAATCCAGGTGTCGGAATCACGGTCGGTCGGCCGAGGACGCGTCCCAGTGTCTTGGCAAAGTCTCGCTGACGCTCCGCTGTCGGAGCGGTTGCGTTGAGCGCCCCGTTCGCCTCGACGCCGAGCGCGTGAAGCAGAATGCCGACGGCGTCGTCGATGTGCACCCACGACCACCATTGCTGGCCGGAGCCGAGCGGCCCGCCGAGTCCGAGCCGGAAGGGTGTCAGCATCTCTTGCAGCGCGCCGCCGCCCCGGCCCAAAACGACGCCGAGGCGCACTGGCACGACACGCAGCCCGAGTCGGCGGGCGGCAGCCGCTTCGCGCTCCCATTCGATGCAGACCTGCGCCAGGAAGTCATTTCCCGGCGAAGAGTCCTCGTCCAGCTTTTCGTCCTGCCGGTCACCGTAGTAGCCGATCGCGCTGGCCGAGACGAGCACCTTCGGATGAGCACCGCTGATTTCGAGACCGCGGACCAGGTGGCGCGTCCCATGGACCCGGCTGTCACGGATGGCGCGCTTCTTGTCCGCCGTCCAGCGGCCGTTGACCGTCTCGCCCGCGAGGTGGATCACCGCATCGACACTGGTGAGCGCCTGTTTCGGTGGCGGGGCCTGCGGCATCCACGGGTGGGCCCCCGCCAGATCGCCCAGCAGCTGGCGCGCAGCGCTCGGATCGCGCGACAGCACGCAGATCTGATGGCCTCGCTCGCGAAGCACGCTGCACAAGCGCTGGCCCAAGAAACCCGTCGCACCGGTCACGAGGACTTTCAACGGCGATTCCTCGCGCGAGGAAGCACCCCGCGCTCGGATTATTCACGAAATCAGGGGCCGCCGTCCAAGGCCGTCTTCGCGGCTGCTAACATCTCGACGGGGACCTTCTCGGATGGACCGTGGAGAGCCGATCAGGATCAGCGACGCTCTCGTCATTCCCGCAGACGAGATCGAATTTCGCTTCTCGCGCAGCAGCGGCCCTGGAGGCCAGCATGTGAACCGCTCGGCCACCCGTGTGGAATTACTGTTCGACGTCGCGCGCTCGCGCAGCCTGACCGAAGCACAGCGGGAGAGGTTGCTCGCCAAGCTGCGCTCGCACCTGGACCAGGACGGTGTGATGCATGTCGTCTCGCAGCGCACCCGCAGCCAGTGGCGCAATCGCGAAGACGCCATCTTGCGCTTCCGCAGCCTCGTCGAGCGCGCACTCAAACGGCGAAGAGCTCGCCGGCCGACCCGTCCGACGAAGGCCTCCGTCGAGCGACGCCTCGAGGAGAAGCGGCGTCGCAGCGCTCTCAAACGCCAGCGCGGCGGCGACGAGAACGAATAGGGGCGGCCGGTTGGGGCCGCCCCTCTTTTTGCGCTGGGTATGCCTCGGGCGAACCGGCCGTGGCCGGCGTGGTCTATGGCCCGGCCCAGCGTTCGATCAGGGCCGCGATGGTGTCGATCGCACCCGAGCCGGAAGGTAGTGCTGCGCTTCGCTCGACGCCGGCGAGCTCGACGACGAGGCGCGGTCCTCGCGCGGCACCGCTCCAGCTCGCAGTCGAGACCGCCTTCAGCGCGGTGCGCAGCTCGACGAGCTGTGCGGCACTCAGCGCCCGCACGAGCTGACGCCTCCGATCGCTGATGCGCCACAGCTCGCCGTCCTCTTCGACGACGATCTGGGTACCGTCGGCTCGCACGAGCGTCACGCGGGTGAACGACTCGACCGTGGTTGTCTGGGTTGGCCGCGGCGGCGGCGGAACCTTTCTGTCCTGTCGCTCGTACTCGGCACGTACTCGTGATTCGTCCGCAATGCGGGCCTGCTCGCGATACCCAACAGGCGGCGGCGATGTGGGAGTGAGGAGGCTCGATATCTTCCCCGATGCCATCGCTGCCCGTCCATGGCCGAACACACCTTCGTAGGAGACATCCTCCGGCATCTCGACCGGTACCGTCACTGACTGCGAGGTGCCCGTCTGGTTGGAGATCTCGCTGTCGACCGCCACGAGCGAAGTCCAACGTGTCATCAACCGGTAGCGCAGCCCGAGATCGACGATTCTTTCGGTGACGTCGTCGCGATCCCCCTCGTGCAGCTCCCGCTCGAGCCGGTGGATCCGCGCCCGTGCCCAGAGTCGAGCCAGCGCCTCGTTGTCCTCGGCGCGATCGAACAGCGTGATCACGTGCCGGAAGCTGGCCGGCCGGCCGCGCTGCTTGCCCTCGACGATCACCAGTCCTGAGCCGGGACGGCGATAGCGGCCGTGAACCAGCAGCGGCTGGCCGTCGAACAGATCGGGAACGTTCGCCGGCTCGAGATCTTCGACCTCGACGTCTTCCCACGTGATGCGGATGTCGGTCAGCGCGGGCGTCTCGATGCGGCGGACGAATCTCTCGACCATCTCATCGGGTGTCTCTCGCGGGCCGAGAAACGCCGCCACGCCGCGCCCTTCTTCAGCCAGGCCTTCGAGCAGGTAATGGTTGACCGAAGAGCCGATGCCGAACGAGAACAACCGCGCCTCACCGATCAAGCGCCGCACTTCGGCAAAGATCTGCTGCTCGTTGCCGATGTAACCGTCCGTCAGAAACGCGACGATCCGCACGCGCTCGGGATCGGTCGGCCGGTCGAGCGCTGCGCGGATGCCTGCCAGCATGTGCGTGCCGCCCCCGCCGGTCAGGCTGTCGAGATAGGCCAACGCTCGCTGGCGGTTTTCCGGGTTGGCGGCGAGCGGCTCCAGACCGAGGCCCGAAGCCTGCTCCGAGAAGCGAATGATCTGGAACGTGTCGCCGGGCCTGACGGCGGCGAGCGCTTGGCGCACGACGTTCTTGGCCGCGCGCAGCGGCGCGCCGCGCATCGATCCCGAGCAGTCCAGCACGAACACCAGCTCGCGGCGCGCCGCCAGCTCGTCGGGCGTCGCCCGCGGGGGCTGAAGGATCAGCGAGAACACGCCGTACTCACCGGCTTGTTCGGGATCACGCCATGCCAAGAGCCCCAGCTCCGGCGCTTCACCACCGACGCGCCATCTGAGCTTGAAGTCCCTGTCGAGCGTGGCCCGGTCGGCTTCGGCGACGGTGACGCGCCCGCGGGTCTCGTCAAAACGATCGACCACCACCCGGTGAGAGGGGGAATTCAGATCACGAATCGGGACGCCGGCTTCGAGATCGACCCGCAGCGACAGGCGCTGCTTCGTTCGC
This sequence comes from Acidobacteriota bacterium, assembly GCA_020350085.1. Classification (GTDB taxonomy): domain Bacteria; phylum Acidobacteriota; class Polarisedimenticolia; order J045; family J045. The sequence continues at coordinate 623,682 of CP070706.1, read as the reverse complement.
TGGCCTTGCTCGACGACGGGAGGGTCGATCTGTCCGGGATCTTCTTGATCAGCGGGGATGAAGCGCGGTCCGACGACGGTCGGGAACACGTACTCGCACGAGTCGGCCTCGCAGCCGAGCTCGTCGTCGTACTCGATGATGACCTCGATACGCACTCCCGGCATGATGTTGGCGACGCGCTGGGCGAAGATATTGGGACGTTCTTGATCCAACAGCCCGGCCACGCGCCCTTCACGCTTGGCCTGCTCGTAGATCGCGCGTGCTTCCTCGCGACGCTTCATCTCGCCGCGGATCCAGCGATCGCCGATCTTGAGACTCATGTCGGTGACGGCCGCCTTCTCGGGCAGGGGAAAGATGTAGAGCCCATCGACGGGATGGGCGTTCGGATTGGTCCACGTCTGCGTGACGACGGCGTGAGCGATCGGGCCGGAGATCTTGATCTCGGCGTCCGTCTGCTCGAGCAGGAACGGAGAGCAAAGCTCCGGAGGATTCTCCTCCGGGATCAGGACACCCTCGCTGGCCAGGGCCTCGCCGTAGAGGATTCCGAGAGCCAGTAAGGCGAGCCCGAGCAACCGCCGGCATCGTCTTCGATAAGTGTTCATCGTCTTGCCTCCACGGGCTGCCAGGTGCTTCCGCAGCCGTCTGTACCCGGGTTGGACAGCGCCTGTTGCGAAAAGTTCCCGGGAACTTTTCGGCGATCCAGCTGTCAAACCGTATGTAAGGAGCGGCGAGGTGCGGATTTCGCCGAAAGGTCGTGGCATGCTCGTCACTGCGATGAAAGAGCCGACCGAGTCCGCTAAGCGGCCTGCCGAAGCGGCGGACGAGAGCTGGCTCGTGGCCCGCGCCCGACGCGGGGACCGCGACGCGTTCTCTCAGCTCGTCGATCGGCACATGCCCCAGGTTTGGCGGGTCGTCTGGCGCATCGTGCGCCACCACGAAGACACCGAGGACGTCGTTCAGGACGTCTTCGTGACCGCCTACCGAGGTCTGAGAGGTTTTCGGGGCGAGGCCAGTCTCGCGACGTGGTTGCACCGCATCGCCGTGACGCGTGCGCTCAACCACGTCAGCCGTGCCGCGGAGAAGATCCGACGCGCTTCGATCAGTGTCGACGCACCTGTGGGGGATTCGGACGACACTCCGGCAAAAGAGCTCCCCGCCCCCTCGGCAACGACGCCTTCCCCGCTCCAGCAACTCGAGGCCAAAGAGCTGTGGCAGCGGCTGGCTCGCTGTCTCGAACGCGTGCCGGCGACTTGGCGCGCCGTGCTCACTTTGCGCGACGGCGAGTCACTGTCCTATGAGGATATCGCGCGCACGCTGAGCTTGGCGCTCGGCACCGTACGATCCCGGTTGGCACGCGCACGCACCGCGCTTCGGCGCTGCCTCGAGGAGGAGGCGGCATGACTCACCACGATGATCGACACCCCACGGAGCTGCTCTCGGCCTACGCCGACGGCGAGCTGAGCGGATCGGAGCTGGCTTCGGTGACCACTCACTTGGCAGAGTGCTCTTCGTGTCGTCTTCTGCTGGAAGAGCTCGAGAGGCTCGCCGCAGCGATTGCCAACGAGCCCGTGCCGGCCGTTCCGGAAGGATTGACGCGCCGCGTGGCGGACGCGATCGAGGCCGATTCG
>CP070706.1:615257-621954 GCA_020350085.1 Acidobacteriota bacterium | reverse complement strand
GTCGAAGCCGAGCAGGTGCCGGTTCTTCGTGAAGAACTCCGACACGGAGATGTCTCGCTGGCGGCTGGCCATCTCCGAGGCGCCGACGCGCCGCTTCGCGGCAGATCGCGAGGAGGAGCGTGAAGACGATCCGGATCGACCGCTCCGAGACTTCTTCCCCGCTGTCTCGCCAGCATCGGCTGGTGCGGGACTCTCGCTCGCGAGCGTTTCGAACAGCGATCCCTGAGAGGAGCGCCTCGCCGTGGCCCGCGCCGCTTTTCGTCTCTTGCCGGATGCGCTACCCATCGTCGTCGGTGTGGTCGTCGTCATCGCGCCACAGGATAGCATCGACGCCGGCAGCTGCTTGCGCTAACGAAGCGACTTTGTACAATCGGCTTCCCATGAGCATCAAGAGCTTGATCGCTGCGCTCAACAGCCTGAGCGTCGGTGAGTTGTCGACGCTCGAGGGTCGGCTGCGGCAAGCGCGCGAGCAGAGCGCCCAGCTGGGCCTGAGTGAGGTGGAGCAGATTCTCGCCGAGGCCTCGCAACGACTCGACGCGTCCGACCTGAAGGGCTTTCGCAAGCGGATCCATCACGCCGTCAGCCGCCTGGGACATGTCCGCGAGCAGCGCTCGGCCGAGCGCTCCGGTCAAGCCTCTGGGCGTTTCGGCCGAAGGGCTCATGAATAATCCGGTTTAGGCGTCCGTCAGATACGTTCCCTCGTCGAAGAGCGCGCGATACTCCTCGAGCAGCTTGCGGGCGGCGGCCTCGGTCAGAACGCCTTCGACCACGCGCGCGTCGAGGCGATGACGGACGCGAGCAGCCAGCTCCTCCGATAGATAACCGAACACCCTCAACACGTCGCCGGACGTGTCGCCGCGCTCGATTCTCGTCACCCGCACGGTGGCGTCCTCGTCGACGATCACGTACACGTCGTCCGGCGCCCCGAACAAGTTGTGCATGTCGCCCATCACGTCCTGGTAAGCGCCGAGCAGCATGATCGCCAGATCGTACGGTCGCTCGGGCTGCTGCTCCGGATCGTGCAGCTCGAGCACCTCCTTGACCTCCTTGACGTCCACGAACCGATCGATCTCGCCGTCCGAGTCGCATGTGATGTCCACCAAGGTCGCACTGCGAGTCGGCGGCTCGGTCAAGCGCGTCAGCGGCACGACGGGGAACAGTTGATCGAGGGCCCAGTGGTCCGGAGCGCTCTGAAACACTGAGAAGTTGGCGATGTACTTGTCGTGCAGCGCCCGTTCGAGCTGCTCGAACTCCTCGAGAGGGATCTTTTCGCGCCGCGCATGGCTGAGTGCGCGGCGCGCGATCTGCCAAAACAGCTGCTCGGCGAACGCCCGCTGCTGAAGATCGATCAATCCGATGTTGAACAGCGTGACCATCTCGTCGCGCAGCTCGACCGCGTCGTGGTAGTACTCGCGGTAGGTCTTGGCGATGATTTCGTCTCTGAGGGCCCTCAGCTCCTTGACGACGCGCGGGGCATCCGGCCCCGCCGTCAACTCAGCGGCCAGTGGCGGGTCGGACGAGATACGGCCCAGAACGTGTGTGACGAGCAGCGCGTGAGAGGCCGTCAGTGCGCGGCCGGATTCCGAAACCAGTATCGGCAGGGCAACGTCTTCTTCGCTGCAGACCTCCTTGACCGTGTAGACGACGTCGTTGGCATACTCGGCCAGGGAGTAGTTCATCGAAGCGTCCGAGGCCGTTTTCGACCCGTCGTAATCGACGGCCAGTCCGCCGCCCACGTTGAGAATCTCGACCGGCGCACCGAGCTGGCGCAGCTTGGCGTACACGCGCGCTCCCTCGCGAATGGCGCTCTTGAGCCGGCGGATCTCGGGAATCTGCGAGCCGATGTGAAAGTGCAGCATCGCCAGCCGATCGAGCCGTCCGGCAGCCTGCAGTCGTTGCACCGTTTCGAGCAGCGCCGCCGTGCTGAGACCGAACTTGGCCGTCGTGCCTGAGGATTTCCACCACTTGCCCGAGCCGCGTGCGAACAGGCGGAATCGCACTCCGAGCCGCGGCAGCGGGCCTTCGCCGGCGGCCTCGAACATGCGCAGGATCACGTCCACCTCGCGCAGCTTCTCGATCACGACGACGATCTGCCGCCCGATCCGCGCGCCGAGAATCGCCAGACGCAACGTTCGCTCGTCCTTGTAGCCGTTGACGACGGTCAGTGCCCCATCGGGCAGCTCGAGCGCGAGCGCGGCCATTAGCTCCGAGCGTGAGCCAACCTCGAGCCCGAGCCGGTGCTCGCGGCCAGAAGCGAGCAGCGCGTCCACCACGCCGCGCAGCTGGTTGACCTTCAGCGGGTAGACCGGCAAGTACGGCGCGCCGTCGTAGGCGAACTCGCGCATCGCGCGCTGAAACGACGTCGTCAGTTGTTCGACACGGCGGGCGAGAATCTGCGGAAAACGGAACACGAGCGGTGTGTTGAAACCTTGGCTTCTGAGTTGCTCGACCACCGAGGCCAGCACGACCTCGCGCCGCGGATCGCCCGTCGGGCGCACCGTGAGCTGCCCGGAAGGGGAGATGCCGAACAGGCCGTCTCCCCAGCGCGCGATGCCGAACATGTCGAGAGCGTCTTCAACGGCTAGCCGCGCCATCGCCTCCTCCTGCGGGCCGAGACCAGCCCGGCACGACGAGCCCATGATTATCGGCCCGTCGAAGACCGCCGGGCAACGAGCGGGGCCGCAGGTTGACCGCTTCGGCCCGCCGATCGAGATTGAGCCATGCGTCCGGGCGAGACGCTCGCGGCGCACGCCGCCCGTGTGGCCGCATCGGGAGCGGGAGCGAAGATCGGTGCTCACCGGCTACAACAGCGACGTCGTGTTCGAGGACTGCACGTTCCACGTGCAGAGCGAGGACCGCGGCGTCAACAACCCGGTCATCGAGACGCTGGTCTACTGTGGGGGGCGGATCCTGCATCAGCTCCGGACCGGCTACGAAGATCTGATTCGCAAGGGCAAGGCCGATCAACGAGTGCTCTCGGCACGCCTGGAACACCAACATCGCGACATTCTGCGACGCGCGAGACATGGCGAGTTCTTCGAGGGCGGACCGCCGTGCCTGAGATCGCTCATCGAAGAGGATCGACCGCTGGAAGAGCTGCTGCTCGAATTCATCGCTTCGGATGCGGAGATGGCGCCGCTGAGGATCCGCTTCGATCCGCTACCGGGCGGCAGCGTGCGAGGTCAGCTGCTCGTGACGAGCGGCGCCGGCGGCGCTCCGGCAGCCGGAGCGCGCATCCTCGCTCACGCGCTCGGAGACGACCCAGAGGCGCTGACGCTGCTCGACGATACGCTCGACGACAAGGGGCTGCTGCTGGTCGATCTCGAGCCGCCGCCGACGAGCGAGACGCTCGTGTTTCGCGCTGAGCGAGGACTCGGCATCGGCCGGCTGCACGTGACACTCCCACACGCCGCGGCCGACGGCGGCGAGCCGGACGAGCTCACCTCCGCTCGCGAAGTGCCTGCTGAATCTCGCGCTGCTGAATCCGTTTCTTGAGCTCTTCCTTGTGCTCGTGGCGCGCACGGCCGCGGGCCAGCGCCAGCTCGATCTTGATCCACGGCCCCTTCAGATAGACACGCAGCGGAATCAGCGTGTAGCCGGCCCGCTCGGTCTTGCCGATCAAGCGGCGTATCTCGTGAGCGTGCAGCAGCACCTTGCGTCGCCGCTCGGGATCGTGATTCGCGGCGGCGGAAGCGTGGGTGTAGGGCGAGATATGGCAGTTGAGCAGCCAGATCTCGCCGTTTTCGAGCTTGGCGTAGGCATCCTTGAGCTGAATCCGCCCTTGGCGCGCGGCCTTGACCTCGGTTCCCGTCAGAACCAGACCGCACTCGAAGGTGGTCTCGATCTCGTACTCGCGCCGTGCCCGGCGGTTGACCGCCAGCACCTGAACGTCTGTCTCCTTCTTGGAGCGCGAGGCCGCCGAAGAGGACTTTTTTGCCGTGCCACGAGCCATGAAGATGATTCTACGGGCGACCCGGCGCAGCCGCCCGAGCGCGCGGTACCTGCCTGTAAGATGTCGCGCGGCGAGGAACGACGATGGGATCGAATCGTCCGCTGATCGAGACGGGGCGCACGGCGGCCCCCGTGCTGTGGGCGCTGGCCGTGTTGATCGTGCTGGCGGCGGTGGTGGCTCTCCTCTGGCGTTACAGGCCGGTCGCGCTGCCCGAGACGTGCCGGCAGCAGCTCACGGTCTATTCCGATGACGCGGCGGCGCTGAGCGTCTCGCAGATCCACTGCGATCCTCGTGCGGGACGGTTTTCCGCGGTCCTCGTTTGGTCCGACGAGCCGCGCCGGGGGAGGCGCCTGTCGGGCGCGCTCGAGCGCTGGTACCGCGACGGTCGCTCGGTCTGGTGGGTCGAGTCGGCTCCGCGCGACCAGCCGACCTCACCGCTGATCGGCGGTGACCTGCTCCGACGCGACCTCTCGGCGCTGCTCGAGGCGCTCGGCTCGCAGCCGTGGGTCGATGCGGGCCGGCTCGGGCTCGTCCTCGACGGCGAGACGATCGTTACGCTCGTCGACGAGGCGGTGCTGGAGCTGCCCGATCAGGCGTCGGCCGTCGTTCTCGTGCGCGTGCCGGACCGGCTGCGCGACGCGGCGCGGGCGCTGTCGCCCGAGCGGACGCTGGTGCTGGAGGAGTTCGACGCGCAGCTCGCCGAGCGTTGGCTCGCCGAGGGGCTTGCCGAGGGGCCCCTTCGACCGCCGGTTTCGCGTCTCTACGACACCTTGCTGCCGGGCGGTAGATCGCCGTCGACGCTCAGCAGCAAGGGCCGACCGTCGGGACCGCTCGCGGCGAGCAGCATGCCCTCCGAGAGCAGGCCGCGCAGCTTGGCCGGCTTGAGATTGGCCACGACCACGATCGTGCGGCCCACGAGCTGTTCGGGTGTGTACGCCGTGGCGATACCCGCGACGAGCTGACGTTTCTCGGTGCCGAGATCGACCTCGAGCCGCAACAGTTTTGTCGCATCGGGGTGCGGCTCGCAGGCGACGACCTTGGCCGTGCGCAGGTCGATCTGCTGGAAAGTGTCGATGTCGATCATGCCCGTCTCCTCGGTTTCAGTCTCAGCCGCGCCCCCGGCGGTGGGCTCATCGCTCCCCGTTGCCGCGGCCTCGCCCAGCAGCTTCTTCTTGTCCAGTCTGGGAAACACGCGCTCGCCCGCGCGGACGCTCGAGCCGGCGACGGGCCAGCGGCGGGCATCGAGAAGGTCCTGGCCGGGACGGGCCTCCGCGGCGGGGTCCTCGCCGAGACCGAGCGAGGACCACAGGCGCGAGGCCCCCTGCGGCATCGCCGGGTGCAGTCGCAAAGCGAGCTGCGCGAGCTGCTCGCATGCCGTCCGCAGCACGCGCGCGCAACTCTGCTCCCGGCCCTCGCGTCGCCACGGCTCCTTTCGCACGAGATAGCGGTTCACCGCATCGGCCCACTCGGTCAGGGCGCGCAGCGCCGAGCCGGGATCGTGACGATCGAAGCCGCTGCGATAGCGGTCCCGAGCCTGTTCGATCGCCTCGCCGAGCTCCTCGTCCACGAGCGGCTCGGCCGCCGGCACCGTGCCGGCCTCGTGGCGAGCGACGAGCGCGAGAACGCGCGAGAACAGATTGCCGATGTTGTTGGAAAGATCGGCGTTGGTCCGTTCGATCAGGGCCTCGTCCGAGTACGAGCCGTCGAGGCCGAGGCTGATCTCACGCAGCAGAAACCAACGCAAGGCGTCCGCCCCGAAGTCTTCGAGCAGCGGCCACGGCTTGACCACGTTGCCGCGCGTTTTCGACATCTTGGCCTCGTCGCGCAGCCACCAGCCGTGGGCGAACACGCTGGTCGGCACCGGCTCGCGGGCCGCCATCAGGAACGCCGGCCAGTAAACGGCGTGAAATCGCAAGATGTCCTTGCCGATCAGGTGCAGCTGACCGGCAGCCTCGCCCCAGTAGCGGGCATACAGCGGCGCGGCGCCGTCCTGGCCGTAGCCGAGCGCGGAGATGTAGTTCGTCAGCGCGTCGAACCAGACGTAGACCACGTGCTGCTCATCGCCAGGAAACGGCAGGCCCCACGAGACCTGGCTGCGGCTGCGGGAGATCGACAGGTCCTTGAGTCCCTCTGCGACGAAACCGCGCACTTCGTTGCGGCGCGTGACGGGCAGCACGAACTCGGGACGCGTGTCGTAGAGCTCGAGCAGCCGATCGCCGAAGGCCGAGAGCCGGAAAAACCACGACTCCTCCTCGACCTCCTCGACCGGGTGTCCCTGCTCGGGGCAGACGCCGTCGGTGACCTGCCCCGGCGCGAAGAACGCTTCGCAACCGGTGCAGTACAAACCCCGATACGTGCCCTTGTAGAGCGCGTCCGGCGTTTCGCGGCGGATCTTCTCGAAAAGCGCGTAGACGCCGCGCCGGTGTCGCGCCTCGGTGGTGCGGATGAAGTCGTCGTAGCTGATGCCCAGGGCCGGCCACAGGCGCTGGTAGTTCTCGACGACCTGGTCGGCGAGCTGCTGCGGACTGATCCGGCGCTGCTCGGCGGCACGCTGCATCTTCTGCCCGTGCTCGTCGGTGCCGGTCAGAAAGTAGACCTCGTCGCCGATCAGTCGGTGATAGCGGGCCAGAGCGTCCGCCACGATCGTCGTGTAGGTGTGGCCGATGTGTGGCTCGTCGTTGACGTAGTAGATCGGGGTCGTCACGTAGAAGCGGCGCGCCGTGTCCATCAGCGTGTGTCTCCCGC
>CP070706.1:611875-615157 GCA_020350085.1 Acidobacteriota bacterium | reverse complement strand
GATCAAGGGCGTGGCCGCGGTGCGCGTGCGCGGTGGTCTCGAGGAAGAGATCCACGTCCTGCTCGACGAGGAGCAGCTTCGCCGCACAGGGCTGTCGATCCGCGAGGTGATCGAGCGGGTGGGCCAGGAGAACGTGAATCTGGCCGGCGGAACGATCAAGGACGGGCGCGTGGAGTACATGGTCCGCACGGTGGGCGAATTCGACGACATCGGCGAGATCCGCGAGACGGTGGTGAGCCTGATCGATGGCCGCGAGGTGCGCGTGCGCGACCTCGGCTCGGTCGTCGCCCGCCACAAGGAGCGCCAGGTCTTGACCCGCACCGACGGTGCGACGAGCGTTCAGATCGAGATCTACAAAGAGGCGGACGCAAACATCGTCGCGCTAGCCAAGCGGGTACGCGCTGCGGTCGGTGCCGTGCCTGTAAGCGATTCCTCGACGGTGAAATCGCAGACGGCTGAAGGCCGGCGCACCGCCGGACTCGCCGAGCGGTTGTTCGAAGACGAGGGCGCCACGCTGCGCATCGTCGCCGATCGCTCCGTTTTCATCGAAGGCAGCATCCAAGAGGTACGCAACACGGCCGTGCTCGGCGGCCTGCTGGCGACATTCGTGCTGTTCCTGTTTCTACGCAACGTGCGCACGACGCTGATTGTCGCCATCAGCATTCCGATATCGCTGCTGATCACGTTCGCGCCGCTGAACTTGCTCGGTGTCACGCTGAACGTGATGTCTCTGGGCGGTCTCGCGCTGGGCATCGGCATGCTCGTCGACTCGTCGATCGTGGTGCTCGAGTCGATCCATCGCTGCCGCGAGGAGGGCGATGGGATCGTCGACGCCGCGATTCGCGGCACGGCCGAGGTACGCAGCGCCGTGATGGCCTCGACGCTGACCTCGATCGCCGTTTTCTTCCCGATGGTGTTCGTGCAGGGCATCGCCGGCCAGGCCTTCGGCGACCTCGGCCTCGCGGTCGTCATCTCGCTACTCGCCTCAGCGGGTGTGGCGCTGCTGTTCATCCCGATGCTGGCGAGTCGCGCTGTGGCCGGCCTCGAAGAGTCGCGGGGCCGCGAGCCGACGTCGCGAGCTTCGCTGGCGCGTTTTGCCAGCTGGCAGACGCTTCAGAACGCATGGCTCGGGCATGGATCGACGCTCAGAACGCTGCTCGGCCCGTACTGGCTGGTGCGCTTTCTGCTTCACGCGACGCTCGAGATGATCGGCAAGGTGTTGCTCCTGCTCGTGATCGGCATCGCGGCGTTGGTGTACTACGTGCTGCGCCCGCTGGGCACGCTGTTTCTTCGCGGCGCAGGCTGGCTGCCGCTCAAGCTGACCGACCTCGCCATGCGCGCTCTGGCGGACGGCTACCCAGGACTGCTGCGGCTCGCTCTTGCGCACCCCCTCGCCGTGGTGTTGCTCGTTGCGGGCTGCCTGTGGGGCAGCTGGCAGCTTCTCGGCACGATGGACAGCGAGCTGTTGCCCGAGGTACGCCAAGGCGAGTTCACCGTGGAGGTCGCGCTGCCGGTCGGAACGCCGCTCGAGCAGACCGAGCGCGTGCTGGCACCGGTCGAACGGGCGATTCTGGCCGAGCGCGATCACATCGACTCGTTGATTCTGACGCTCGGGCGTGACGCGACCCGCAGCGAGCGCTCGGACGAGGGCGAGCACAGCGCGCGATTCAAGGTGCTGCTGAGCGCCGGCACACACCGGCTGGTCGAAGATCGCGTCGTCCATCGGCTGCGGGAGCAGTTCGAGAGTATCCCGGACCTCGATGCGCGCGTGACGCGTCCGGTGTTGTTCAGCTTCAAGACGCCGATCGAGGTTGAGGTCTACGGCGACGATCTCGTCGAGCTGCGCCGCTACGGCGAGCTGGTCCACGCCGAAATGGCCGCGATGCGCGAGCTGGCGGATGTGAAGCTGAGCATGAAGAGCGGCGCCCCCGAGGTGCAGATCAGCTACGATCGCGCGCGGCTCGCGCGCTACGGACTGAACATCGGCGAGGTGGCGCGGCTGGTGCGCGACAAGATTCAGGGTACCGAAGCGACCCGCTACAACTTGAAGGACCGCCGCATACCGGTCGTCGTCAGGTTGCTCGAAGAGGATCGGCGCAGCCTCGACGACGTCCGCGGGCTGGTCGTCAATCCCGGCGCGTCGACCCCGATTCCGCTCGAGGCCGTCGCGGCCGTCGGCCTCGGGGAAGGTCCGAGCGAGATTCGCCGCGTGGACGGCCAACGCGTGGCGCTGGTGAGCGCCAATATCGCTTCCGGCTCACTCGGGTCCGTCACGGCGGCAATCGATCGGCGGCTGAGCGAGCGGATCGACTGGCCGGCTGGCATGGGTTTCTCGCTGGCGGGCCAGAACCAGGAGTGGCAGCGCAGCCGCGCCAGCTTGTGGCTCGCTTTGGGGCTTTCGGTGTTTCTCGTCTACGTGATCATGGCCGCTCAGTTCGAGTCGCTCGTCCACCCGCTGGTGATCATGTTCTCGATTCCGCTCGCGTTCGTGGGCACGCTGGCGCTGCTGAGCTGGCTCTCGATCAGCCTGTCGGTCGTCGTCTTTCTCGGCATGATCATGCTGGCCGGCATCGTGGTGAACAACGCGATCGTGCTCGTGGACTACATCAACCAGCTGCGCCGTCGCGGCCTCGACCGCCACAGCGCGATCCTCACGGCCGGAAGGGTGCGCCTGCGACCGATTCTGATGACGACCGCAACGACCGTGCTCGGCCTGCTGCCTTTGGCCATCGGCCTCGGACAGGGCGCCGAGCTGCGCACGCCGATGGCCATCGCCGTGATCGGCGGGCTGCTCTCGTCGACGGCGCTGACGCTGATCGTCGTGCCGACCTTCTACGACCTGGTCGACCGCGCCGTGGCCGCTCTGTTCGGCCAACGCGAGCGATCCCGCGCGCTGCCACCCGAGGTCGGCGAGACGGAGCCGGCCGTCTGATGACTCCCCGCGACTTCGAAACCGAGCCGCGACTGCCGTGCTTCTCGCTCGAGCGGCGGATCACGGTGTTGGTGCTGTTGCTGACGACGATCGTGGTCGGCACGGTGGCCACGCTCTTGATCCCGGTCGAGCTGATCCCGCGCGGTTTCGACGAGCCGTTCCTGCGCGTCATCGTGCCCTGGCAGGATGCCCCTTCGCGCGAGGTTCTGGAGAAGATCACCGAGCCGCTCGAAGAAGAGCTGAGCACGGTACGCGGCCTCGACCGCATTCTCTCGTACTCCGTCACGGGTCGCTCGCTGTGCTTTCTGACCTTTCGGCAGAGTACAGACATGGACGTCGCCTACCGCGAG
>CP070706.1:606160-611775 GCA_020350085.1 Acidobacteriota bacterium | reverse complement strand
GGACCACCCATCATCACCGTCAGGGTTGCGAGCAAGTAGTCGCGAGTGAGCGTGTGCTTGTCGTCTTCGGGAAGCTGCTGCGTCACGCCCAAGGCCATCCCGCTCGGGATGATCGTCACCTTGTGCAGCGGGTCGGCCTTCGGCTCGAAGTAGGCCACCAGCGCGTGGCCCGCCTCGTGGTACGCCGTGTTCTTCTTCTCCTCCTCGGAGATGATCAAGCTGCGCCTCTCGACGCCCATCATCACCTTGTCCTTGGCGATCTCGAAGTCCTCCGCGGCGACCTTCTTCTTGCCTTGCCGGGCTGCGTACAGAGCGGCCTCGTTGACGAGATTCGCCAGGTCGGCACCCGAGAAGCCCGGCGTGCCGCGAGCGACGACCGAGAGTTCCACTTCTCCGAGCGGGATCTTGCGCGTGTGGACCCTGAGGATCTCCTCGCGCCCGCGGACGTCGGGGCGGTCCACGACCACACGCCGGTCGAAGCGGCCCGGCCGCAGCAGCGCCGGGTCGAGAACATCGGGACGGTTGGTCGCCGCGATCAGAATCACGCCATCGTTCGACTCGAAGCCATCCATCTCGACGAGCAGCTGGTTGAGGGTCTGCTCGCGCTCGTCGTGACCGCCTCCAAGACCGGCCCCACGATGGCGCCCCACGGCGTCGATCTCGTCGATGAAAATGATGCAAGGTGCGTTCTTCTTGCCTTGCTCGAACATATCTCGCACGCGCGACGCGCCGACGCCGACGAACATTTCGACGAAGTCGGAGCCGGAGATCGAGAAGAAGGGGACATTGGCTTCCCCGGCGATCGCGCGCGCGAGCAGGGTCTTGCCCGTGCCCGGGGGGCCCATCAGCAACACGCCCTTCGGGATCTTGCCGCCGAGCCGCTGGAAACGCTGAGGATCTTTCAGAAACTCGATGATCTCCTGCAGCTCCTGCTTGGCCTCCTCGCAGCCCGCGACATCGCGGAACGTGACCTTCTTGCCCTGAGCCGTGAGCAGCTTCGCACGCGACTTGCCGAACGACAGCGCGCGATTACCGCCGGTCTGCATCTGACGCATGAAGAAGATCCACACGCCGATGAACAGCAGGATCGGCGCCCAGCTCAGCAAACTGATCAACAGTGTTCCGTCGCGAGGCTTCTCCGCCCGGACGGCGACCTCGTGCTCCTCGAGCAGGGCGATCAAGCCCTCGTCCTTGACGAGGTACGCCGAAAACGGCGCGTCGTCAGGCCTGAGCTTGCCCTCGATCTGGTAGCCGAACGCATCCCCGGTGATGACGACTTCTTTGACCTTCTTGCTGCGAATCGCTTGATAGAGTTCGGTTTGGCCCAGCGGCTCGGAAGCCTCGCCGGTGTCCGAAAAGAACCGGATGACCACGATCAAGGCGATCAAGATGACGACCCACACCAAGATCGTCTTGAGATGCTGACTCACGATGGCTCTCCACCGGCGGGGACGGTCGCCCTCAAAAACTCATTCTATGTTGGCGCCCAGTCGATCGCCATGCCGTCCTCTGGAAAGGACGTCCCCGGCGAAGCGGCTGCGCTCAGCATGCCGGTCCTTCTCCGCGCTTTGAGGAGGTTCCGGAGGAACGTCCCAGGCTCGTTGCGTGGCGAGAAACCTGCCGGGGCACCGTCTCCTCGGAAGGGCTCCGGCGATTCTCGACCACCAGCTGCCGCCCCTCGCGAAAGACGCACACCTTGCCGGGCAGATCTGCGGAGAGCCCCGGTGTTTGGGCCCTCGCCAGGGCCAGCGCCGCCTCAATGTGCCGCGCCGCGAGCCGCCCCCGGCCGCTCGACGCCGTTTCGATCGCTCGCCGAACGACTCTCCGTGCCAGCGGCGGTGGGAGCGCACCAAGAGCCCTACGGTCCAGCTCGATCCGCCGCGCGCCGCGCACCGACACGATGCTCACCCACGACTGGTCGGCCAAGTGGGCCAATAGCCGCTCATCGTCGCGGGCCAGCTCTGCGGCACGTCCCAGCGCGTCGATTGCTGACGGCCCCAACACGTCGATCAGGACCGGCACGAGCCGATGGCGCAGCTTGTTGCGGGTCGGTCGGAGCGACTGATTGGAGCTGTCCTCTCGCCACGCTAGCCCCGCATCCCGCAGCAGACGGCGAAGGCTGTCTCGCCGCACACGGAGCAGCGGCCGCCAAAACGGTGCCGACCAGCGCTCCATGGCGCCCAAGCCGAGCAGGCCGCAGCCGCGGCCGAGCCGAAACAGCACCGTCTCAGCCTGGTCGTCGAGCGTATGTCCGAGCGCGATGGCCTTTGCGCCAACGCTCGCGGCGGTGCGCCGCAGGAACTCTCGCCGCAGCTGCCGCGCTCGCGTTTCCACCGACCCGCGTGCGCCGACCAGCTCGAGACGCTCGGCATGGCAAACCAGCCCGAGACCTGATGCCTGGCGCTCGACGAAGCGGACGTCGGCCGCTCCCTCGTCACCTCTGAGCCCGTGGTCGAGCGTGGCCACCTCGAGCTGCCAGCCGCGCCCCGGTGCTAGGGCGGCCAGCAGATGCAGCATCGCCACCGAATCGCCCCCGGCAGACACGGCGGCCAAGATGCAATCCCCACGCCGCGGCGCCCAAGGCCGCGTCATCTCACCGAGCAGAGTCGCTGGCGTCAGCTTCAGAATCGAATGAGCCGTTCGTGACACGCGAGAGAAAACCCTGCCCCCCGGGCGCCGGTCCGCGTTGAGTCTCGCCGAGAAGGACGATCCGGGAAGAACGAATGGTAGCGGTGCCCGGATTCGAACCGGGGACAACGCGGTTATGAGCCGCGTGCTCTACCACTGAGCTACACCGCCTCAAGGGATCTGAGAACATGGGGATCGTAAGAGGGCCCCCCGAGGCCGTCAAGGCGCACGGTACCATCGGGCTTTCTCGAAGAGCCCCTGCTATGCTGCCGCGACTGCCCCGAGGTTCGAGTGCAGCTATCGAGCGGTTGTCGAGAGGAGACGAGTCGATGACGAGGCGAGGACACTCCACGAGCCTGCTTTTGGCACTTATTGCCCTGCTGGCGATGATTACGCTGGCCTGTGCCGACATGAGTCTCGAAACCGAGCAGGAAAAGACGCTCTACGCGCTCGGTCGGGCGATTGCCGGCAACCTGAAGAGCTTCGATCTGAGCGAGGCGGAGCTGAAGGTGGTACAAGCCGGTCTCGCCGACGGCGTGCTCGGCCAGCCGAGCAAAGTGGACGACGAGAAGTACCAGCGCGAGATTCCGAAGCTGCAGTCCGAACGCGCTCAGCGGCTTGCCACGCGCAACAAGGAAGCCGGGGCGGCGTTCATCGAGAAGGCGTGCGGCGATCAAGGCGCCGTGCGGGCGGAGTCGGGACTGGCAATGCTCGAGCTCGAGCCGGGTATGGGCGAGAGCCCGGCGGCGACCGACACCGTCAAGGTCCACTACACCGGCACGCTGATCGACGGGACCGTTTTCGACAGCTCGGTCGAGCGCAACGAGCCGGCGACTTTCGGCCTATCGCAGGTCATTCCCTGCTGGACCGAGGCGCTGCAGAAGATGCGTGTTGGGGGTAAGAGTCGGTTGTACTGTCCTTCCGATATCGCTTACGGCGATCGGGGCCGCCCGACGATTCCGCCCGGATCCACGCTCGTGTTCGACGTCGAGCTGCTCGAGATCGTCCGCTAGCCGCCCGCGGGCCGCGCGCGCGGCACCGCGATTCGCCGACCGTGTCACTCGACGCGCTGATCTTGATCGGCGGTCTCGCCTCGCTGCTCCTCGGCGGAGACCTCGTCGTGCGTGGCGCGTCCGCGGTGGCGCGCCAGCTCGGCGTCTCGCCACTGATCGTCGGCCTTTCGATCGTCGCCTTCGGCACCAGTGCGCCGGAGCTGGCCGTCAACGTCATCGCCGCCGTGGTTGGTGAGGAGAACGTCTCGTTCGGCAACGTCCTCGGCTCCAACATGGCCAATGTCGGCTTGATCCTGGCGCTGATGGTGCTCGTGCGTCCGGTCGCGATCGAGGATCCGGTCGTGCGGCGCGAGCTGCCGATGATGCTGCTGGCCACCGGAGCCGTGATCGTGATGGGTCTCGACGAGTGGCTGGAGCGTGGCGCGAGTGGCTTCGACCGCTACGACGCGCTGTTACTGTTGCTGCTGTTTGCGGTGTTCGTCTACTACACGCTCAGCGACGTACTCTACGGCGGGCGCACCGACCCCTACGTGCGAGAGGTAGAGGAGATGGAGCCGTCCCGGGCCGGCCGCTCGATCTGGATCAACCTTCTGCTGACCATCGCCGGGCTGGCGGCTCTCGTTGCCGGCGGCCGGGCTGCCGTTGCGGGTGGCGTCGGCATCGCGCGCGCCTGGGGAGTTTCCGAGGCGATCATCGGTTTGACGATGATCGCCGTCGGCACGAGCCTGCCGGAGCTCGTCACATCGTTGGTTGCCGTCGTTCGGCACCAGAGTGATCTGGCGATCGGGAACATCGTCGGATCGAACATCTTCAACCTGCTGTTCGTGCTCGGCGTGACATCGACGGTCCGCACGGTACCCGTGCCTCGGGGAGGCTACGGCGATCTGATCGTCAACGCGGCGCTTTCGTTGCTCGTCTACCTATTCGCTGCCAGTGGCCGGCGCCGCATCGTGCGCTGGCAAGGTCTGCTGTTGCTGGCGCTCTACTTGGGCTACGTGTCGTGGCGCACTCTTGCCGGCTGAGCCGCGCTAGCGCGGCGAATTCGACCGCGAGGTCACCGTCTCTTCGCTGCCGGGCAGATCGCTCGCTGTCAGCACGCCGCGAGGCTCGCGAAGCCCGAGCCGCTTGGCCAGTCGGGCGAGAGGACGAACCTCGCTCAGCAGGCGCTCGAGAGCTGCCAGCGCCGCCCGCTCGCCGCTCGGCGGTCCCTCGTCCCTGAGCGCTTCGAAGAACCCCCTGCGGCGCGGGAAGCGCTCGAGCCTTATGCTGGCAGCCGACTCGATACCCGCGGCATCTCGGGCCAGCTTCAGGGCCGTCTCCCAGCCTCCGAGCTGATCGACGAGCCCGAGCCGCAGCGCGTCCTCACCGGACCAAACACGACCCTTGGCGATCTGTTGCACGGTCTCGAGCGGCAGACCCCGTCCGTCGGCTACTTTGCTGGTGAAATCTTCGTAGATGCGATCGAGCGCCGCTTGAAAGCGCGCGTACTCCTTCTCGTCGTAATCGTGGGTCGGGCTCCATATCGACGCGTTGGCCCCAGCCTGCACGTCGTCCCAGTGAATGCCGATCTTCCTCCACAAGCCGTCGGTGATCAGCTTGCCGGCGAGAACGCCGATCGAAGCGGTGATCGTACCGGGCTGCGCCACGATCTTGTCCGCGTGCATCGAGACGAAGTAACCGCCTGATGCCGCGACGTCTCCCATCGAGACGATCACCGGCTTTCCCTGCTGCTGGGCACGGATGGTCTCGCGCCAGATTGTGTCCGACGCGACGTAAGACCCGCCCGGGCTGCTGACGCGAAAGACGATCGCCCTGACATCCTCGTCGTCCGCGGCAGCGCGAAGCGCCCTCGCAACGGTGTCCGAACCCATGACGAACTCTCCCCCCAAGGGGTCGTAGCCGCCCTCGCCACGCATCACCGATCCGACACCGTAAACGAGCGCGATCTTCTCGCCCCGGGTGTGCGGATGCCCG
>CP070706.1:602331-606060 GCA_020350085.1 Acidobacteriota bacterium | reverse complement strand
CCGGCAACGACGACGCGCAAGCGTTGGGCTTGCGATGGATCGCGGTGCTGCAGACGCGCGTGGGCCGCGGCAAGAACGTCCAGCCCCTTGACCGGCACACCGCGCCCGATGAAGGCCAGCAAGCGCCCCCCGTGCGGCCGGCTCGACGCGACCGCCGGCGCGGTCCCCGGAAGACCGCTCCGGCGCGCGAAATCGTAGCCGAGCGGAACGACGTGCATCCGATCCGCGGCCTGCCGGCCGAGCAGACCGCAGAGTTCGCGCCGCTGTCCAGGCGAGAGCGCGATGATCAGGTCACTGCTGCGGCGCGCGAGCATGCGCTCGGCCAGCCGCCACAGGCTGGCGCGGTGGCCTGCGACCGCCGGGTCGAGCGAATGGCCATGGAACGTGTGGATCGCTCGCGCTTGCCGGCCGCCCACCAGACGCGTCGCGACGCGCCCGAGGGCGCCGGCCTTGGCCGTGTGCGTGTGGACGATCACCGGCCCCAAGCGCCGAATCGCCCCGAGCAGCGCTGCCAGCGCGCGCGCGTCATGCAGCGGCGAGGGGCGCCGCACCAAGCACGGCAGCCGCAACACGGGCAGATCCGGATAGCCCGCGAGCATTTCGCGAGCCTCGGCCTCGTACCGCTCCGGGATGCCGGTGATGAGTACCGTTCGAAAGCCCCGCGCCGAGAGCCGCTCGAGCAGGGACAGCACCGGTCGCGTCGGTCCTCCGAGGACCGCGCGGGTGAGCACGTGGACCACAATCGGCCGGTGCGGGTGGCGCACGCCACCTCCCCTCGGGAAGGTCAGGGCAACCTTCCCCTTTCAATGTCGCAGAGCGGCCCCGCATCGGGCAAGTCCTCCGCCCAGGTAGCGAAAAACGGGCGGACAAACCGGCACCATCCGGACGGCCGGCTTGCTCGGCGTGAGCGGGGACTTAGATTCGACCGGGGACCGGCCTGGGGCGCAGGACTGGCGTTCGGCCGGCGCGGAGAAGACACGGTGGAGCAGAGGGACGCTCGTCGACCCGAGCGTGACGATCGGTGGCGCAGAAACCCCCGGCTTGCCGATCAGACGCTGGGGGGCAAGGCCGTGGTCCTGCATTACGAGGGGCGGCGGATCCTCGGGCTCAACGAATCCGGCACGCTGGTTTGGAACCTGTTGGACGGGCGCCGCTCGATCGGCCAGCTCGTCGATGCGCTGGCGGCCCACTTTGGACTGCCGGCTCGAGAGATCGACACCGACGTGTTGGAGTTCGTTCGTTCGCTCGCCGATCGCGATCTGCTCGTCAGCGTCGAGGGCGGCGAGCAGGGCCCCGAGCCGGGAACGGCCGAGGCAACGGAAGTCGGTACTCTTTTCGAAAGAGGACAACGATGAGGAAAGTCAAGCCCCCCTCTTCACGCCTCGGACTGTTCCGTACGCTGCTCGCCATGCCGTTCGTTGTCCTCGTCGCCGCACCGGACCTGGCGGGCGGCTCCAAGGCCGTGGCGGTACGGCCGGAAACAGTGGTGATCAGACCGACCGTTCCGGACGTATCGCCGGTCGAGCCCGTCGTCACCGAAGCGGCCGTGGTGGCGGTCGTCGTCACCGACACGGACCCGGCGAGCCTGTTTCAGCCCGGCAGCCGATACGTCGCCCAGCCGCTGAGCACCGGCCCGTTCAACGCACATGAAACGCTGAACCTGTACATCATCACCGTGTACGACCGGCGAGCGGTCGGTCGCGAGCCGTTCGATCAGGTCACCCGCTTCATCTTGCCCGACGGCAGCCTGTACGAGCGGCGCGTTACGCCGATCGATCCAGCCTCGTTGCCCGGCGATGCCGTCAACCGGGCGGATCTCGACCCCGCCCCCTCACGCGTGCAGAGCACGCCGCGCCTCAGGCGACTGTCCCGCTCGCTACCGTCCGGCACGATCACTCGGGCGCAGGCCCGCCACGCGACCTACACATCCGTCGTGCTCCCCGTCAGCGGCACGTGGATTACGAAGCACAACCTCTACGGTGTCTGGAAGGCCGAGATCTCCGCGGTG
Source organism: Acidobacteriota bacterium (assembly GCA_020350085.1). GTDB lineage: Bacteria > Acidobacteriota > Polarisedimenticolia > J045 > J045. The sequence goes on along the minus strand of CP070706.1, from coordinate 604,052 downwards.
CGCGGCGGCGAGACGTTCTCCAGCGGAGAGACCACCTTCGAGCTCGGAATCGATTTCGAGTGAGGGGCCGAGATGACTGCGAAGACAGACGACATGACCCAGCAAAGCCAGCCCAGACGCAAGTCCAACGCGGCACGCCGCGGCTGGCAGCCGCCGGCGGTCGAGTGGGAAGAGCCCTACGAGCCGGTGGCCTTCGCCGCCTCCTGCACCAGCCAGCCGTTCAACTGCGGCGCCGGCGCGCAGGGCTGATCGCTGAGCGGGACGGCGCGTGAGGCCAGAGCAGTGCGTCTCTTCTCGGGCCCTCACCTCTACTTTCCGTAACGATGAGGACGCTGTCGATCTCCATCGGCCGCGCGAGCGTGCGGGTCGAGACGGACTCCCGTTCGATGGCCGAGCGCATCGTTCAGCGTTACGGCGCGTTCGTGAAGGAGGCATCGCCACCGTCGGCCGAAGCTGACCCACCGGCGTTTCGTCTGTGCGTCGAGATCGACGCGCACCGTCGTCCGCCGGGCCTGCATCGCGAGTGGGTCGCCAATCCCCGCTACCGCGCCGAGGGTGACCTCGACGCCGTCGTCATCGACGGAGCGGAGTTCTCAGGCGAGCTGAGCTGGACCGCCGGTTCGGGACGGATCGTCGTCCCGGACTCGCTGGCGCACGTCGATCTGTTCGTCCGCGTGGTGCTCGGTGTCGCGCTGCTGCGGCGCGGGGACGCGACGCTGATTCATGCCGCCGGCATCGTCCGCCATCGATGGGGTCTCGCGTTCAGCGGTCCTTCTGGTGCCGGCAAGAGCACCATCGCGGCCATCTGTCGTCGCGAGGGCCTCACGGTGCTCGCCGACGAGATGCTCGTGGTTCGGCGTGACGGCGCCGGTACGCGCCTGGACGGAACGCCGCTGTGGCACGGCTGCCGAACGTCAGCTCCCGCGGCGGCGATCTTCGTGCTCGAGCAGGCCGACGGCCCGGCGGTCGAACGGCTCTCCCCTGCAGATGCCCTCGCGCCGCTGATGCGCGCCGGCGGAGCCCCGCTCGAGCTCCCAACGATTCAGCAAGCGTTCTTCGAAGCGCTCGCGGCCGTGCTGCGGCGGGTGCCGGCCTACAGGCTGCGGTTCGCCCCCGATGGCGGCTTTTTCGCCGCCATCGACCGGCTCAGCGAGTTCTCCTTCTGGCGGGCGCGGCCGGCCACACCAGCCAGCGCGGTCTTTCCGCTGCGGCGCTCGGGTTCGTCCGCTGCCCCGAAGCTCGCGCCGAGCGACTGCGGAGATCACTGATGTCCTCCCACTTGACGCGCGTTCTCGCCGCAGCGCTCGAGCAGCAGATACCGATCAGCGTGCTGTTCGAGCTGACGAACCGCTGTAACGAGGACTGCCGTCATTGCTACGTCGATCTCGGAGACGTCGACGGCGAGCTGACGCGCGAAGAGGTCGAGCGCGTGCTCGGCGAGCTCAAGCAAGCCGGCACGCTGTTTTTGACCTTCACGGGCGGGGAGATCTTCACGCGCAAAGACACCGTGGGGTTGATCCGGAAGGCGCGCGAGCTCGGCTTCGCGCTGCGCTTGTTCACCAACGGCACGCTGCTGACGCCCGGGCACGTGCAGGCGATCGCCGAGGCCGGTGTGCTCGGCGTCGAGATGTCGCTGTTCTCTATGGATCCGAGCCAGCACGATGCCATCACACGCATCGCCGGCTCACAGGCGAAGACGCTGCGCGCCGCACGCTGGCTTT
>CP070706.1:599426-602231 GCA_020350085.1 Acidobacteriota bacterium | reverse complement strand
GGCGATGCCCCGCGAGACCATGTTGATGACATCGGTTTCGGCGAGCACGGCGCAGATCGAGCTGACCTTCTCCGACTGCGTGGCGCGAAGTGACAGCTCGCCGACCTCGGCCTGGGACACGCCGAGATAGCGGGCGATGTTCTCCAGAAACTGCCCGGAGCCGGACGCGCACTGGCTCGTCATCTTGTAGCCGAGCACTTTGCCCCTGGAGTCCATCGCCACCGCGCGTGCGTGAAGCGCGCCCACGTCGAGCACGGCTCGCGCCTTCGGCTCGAGGTACAGCGCTCCTCGGGCATGGGTCGTCATGCCGTAGAAATGGCCGGTCGCGAACGGGATGTCCTCCCCCTCGCCGGTCGTGGCAACGTAGTGGATCTCGTCAGCATCGGCCGCGGAGACCGCCGCACCGAACACTTCCTCGACGACGGCCGCGATGTCGCGGCGCCGCACGCGTGAGGAGACGTGCGAGAGCACCTCGTCACTTTGTTCCGTCGAGTGCATGATGACGGCCTTGACGGCGCCGCTGCCGACATCGATTCCCGCTGTGATGGCCATCAGTTCGCCACCTCCCAGGCGAAGAGTGCCGCCCCGAGTGCTCCGGTGTAGATGCTCTCGGGCGAGATGTTGATCGTGATCTCGCCGTAGTTTTCGTGAATCAGCTCACGCAGCGCACCGACCGCGGCCTCGTTCCGCGCGACACCACCGGTGAAGGTGAACTCGTTGAAGACGCCGCCAGAGCGTGCCAGCAGGCTCATCGCGCGGATCACGATCGCGCGGTGCAGGCCAGCGAGAATGTCCTCGCGCCGCTCGCCGAGAGAGAGCCTCTCTCTCAGCTCGGCTCCCGCAAATACGGTGCAGGTCGAGTTGATCTTCACGCAGCGCTGGCAGCCCGAAGCCAGCGGCCCTAGCTCGTGAAGGCCGATGTTCATCTCATCGGCGATGTAGCCCAGGTAACGCCCGCAGCCGGCGGCACAGCGGTCGTTCATCTGAAAGCTGGTCACGATGCCGCGCTCGTCCACCTGGATCGCTTTGGTGTCCTGCCCGCCGATGTCGAGCACGGTCCTCGTGTCGGAGAACATGGCGTGCGCGCCGAGGCCGTGGCAGAGAATCTCCGAGCGAATCTGCTCTTTGGGAAACGGCAGTCGAGCGCGGCCGTACCCCGTGCCGACGCTGGCCCGCTCGTCGAGCCGCGTCTCCGCCGCCGCCTCGACGCCGGCTCTGACCTCGGCGGGGTTTCCGATCCTCCTCAGTGCCGAACCGATGTGATCGCGAAAGCCGAGCGCCAGTGGCTCGTTCTCGACGCGAATGATGCACTTGTCGTAAAGCCCGAGCAGCATGTCGAAGCTAACAGCGGAAGGATCACCGATCTGCTCGGCCAGCCTGGTGTAGGCCGACCCAGCCGCGTCGCGGAAGAAGTCCGAGCGGCGTGGCGGGTCCGGATCTTCGAAACGGAGCTGTTCTTCCTGCTCGATTTTCTCGAAGATCTGGCCGATCGCGGCTCTCATCGGCGCCCGCAGGCCATTTTGTTGTTGATGATCGATTTCTTCTTCGATCAGAGTGCGCAAGCGCTTGAGCTGATGCAGATGCTGCTCGAGACGAAAAGCGTGCTGCAGGTGCTCGAGAACCGCGCTGTTCGCGGTCTTTTCGGCGTGGCGCCTGAGCAGGTTGAATCGCGCCGTGATGAACGCTTCGTCGCGGGCGACTTTCGCCGCCAGATCGTAGTTCGAGCGCGAGTTGGTGATGCCGCGGCCGAGGCTTTGGCGATTCTCGTCGAGGATCACCGCCTTGGTGGTGGTCGATCCGAGGTCGATGCCGACGACGCATTTCATGCTTTCACCCCCGCGCGGCGCGCGTCGATCATCTGAAAGTAGCTCTCTAGGCGGTTTTTGATGTTCGCGGCCGAGAAGTAGCGTGGATCGACCAGGTCCGACTCGATGAAGCCGCCGGGCACCCCCGTGCGCCGTTCGACTTCTCTGAGCATCATCAGCTGGCCGGCCGAGAACGAGTTGCAGGACTTGACGGAGTTGATGATGAAGCCGTCGGCCTCGTACTCGCTGAGGTACGTAACCAGCATCTCGATCCGATCCGGCAGATTCAGATTCGTGTAGCAGCCGCTGCAGTAATCGGCGAGCGTGCCGAGCGGATCGCCCGGGTCGTGGCGGAAGCCGAAATCGTAGACTCCCCCAACCTTGGCGTAGGTCGAGGCGACGACGACCGCGCCCTCGTCGGCGAACATGCTCCAGAACTCGCGGAAGTTGGTCCAGTTCGGCGGACCCTCGACGACGAGCCGGTACTTCTGCTCGTCGAGAGGTCCGTCCGGCGTCACCGGCCCGCGGCCCGCGGCAACGCGCTGTTCGACCTCATGGCGCAACGCGCGGTAGTACTCGACCCCTTCGGGCGTGCCGCGAAAGGCGCTGAAGATCGGCCCTACGTAGTACACGGCGCCGAAGTACGAATCGATAGGGCTCGGCTTGTTCTTCGCCGCATGAAGCACCGCGACGAGATCGTCTTCGGCCTGCCGGCTCAGCGCGAGATTCTCGCGCAGCCGCTCTTCGTCATACTTGCGGCCGGTGACCTTCTCGAGCGCGGGAATGACGCTGTCGTGGAGCTGGCGGACCATGAACTCGCGGTGCTCGGCGGTCATCTGTCCGTCACCTTGGTACGGGACCTGCAAAAAGACCGTCGGGCAGTCGTACTCTTCCCTGAGCAGCTCGAACCATTTCATGAACGTGTAGCAGCCCGTGTAGGACAAAAGCAGCAGGTCAGGCTTCGGAAGACGGGTGCCCGTCGGACCGATATTGCCGGACT
>CP070706.1:596380-599326 GCA_020350085.1 Acidobacteriota bacterium | reverse complement strand
TCGACCTGTTCGAACCGCGCCGGCATGAGCAGCTCGAGCCGAGGCTCGTTCTCGAGCGCCCGGCGAAGCTCCGTCCCACACTCCTGGTCGTACCGCATGAGCAGCGGCGAGCGGCTGACCAGCACGACCTCGGTCCCGATCCGCGCAAAAAACTGCGCCAGCTCGAGACCGATCGGCCCCGCGCCGTAAACCATCAGCGACGCCGGCTGACCCTCGAGCCGCATCACGTCGTCGCTGGTGAGCGCCTGCACGGACGCGAGGCCCTTGACCGGCGGCAAGCACGGCACGGAACCGGTCGCGATCACGTAACGCTCGGCGGCGAGCCGGCGCCCATCGAGGGTGATACCCCCACCCGGAGCGAACGCCGCACGCCCGAGCAGAACCTCGTAGTCCTGCGATTCGATGCTGGCTATTTTCGCGCGCTGGAAGCGTTTGACCTGGGCGTCCTTGCGCGCCATCACCTGCGCGAAGTCGACACGAGCCGAACCCTCGACGTGCACACCAAACCGGGCCGCATGCTCGACCTCGTGCGCGGCGTGAGCCGAGGCCAGCATCGCCTTCGTGGGCATGCAACCGCGCAGGATGCACAACCCGCCCAGCTCCCCATCGTTGATCAGTGCGGTGCGCGCGCCAGCCTGGCGCGCCGCCCGGGCTGCGGACGTGCCTGCGGATCCGCCGCCGAGCACGATGACATCGAAGTCCGGCATCGGGTACCTCCTGAGCCGAATTATTCACGAAGCACGATGCGGAAGCACGGCACCGAAGTGAGGTCTCGTCGGGACGGCATCGGACATTCTGTCCGATCATCGTCCGCGCCGCGTTGCTCTCGGCAGCGAGTGCCGCGTTCAGTTCCTGGGCATCGTGGTCCGGCCGTCCAGGCAACCTCATATTCGTTCCAAGGCAGACGAGAGCCCGCATTCTACCGATGATCAAACCGCTCAGCAGAGCCGGGAAGGTGGCCTTCACGCTGGTCAATCTGGCCGGGATCGTCACGTATTCGTGGGTCGCCTACCATGTGCTTACAACCGAACTCAGCACGCTGTCTCTGCAGTACGTGCTGCTTTTCCTGCTGACCATCGGCGGGGGCTGGATCTCGGTCAAGATCCCGGGGCTCAACTCGTTGATCTCGCTGTCGGACGCGTTCGTGTTCTCCGCCGTCTTGTTCTTCGGGCCGTTCCCCGCCGTGCTGATCGCAGGGGCCGATGGGTTCATCGCTACCCGCAGACACACGGGGCGCCTGCTGTCGGCGTTCACGAGCCTGTCCGTGATGTCGATCTCGGTCGCCGTGGCCGGTGTCATCTATCAGAGCCTGCTGCCGATGTTCTGGGACCCGGTCGAAGGCCATCCTCGTCTCGATCAGCTGATCACTCCGCTCGGCGCCATGGCCCTGGTGCACTACCTGCTCAACTCGTCGCTGGTCGCGACGTTGACGGCGCTGGCCCGGCGGATGTCGATCTTCCGCACCTGGATGGAGAGCTACGTCTGGACGTCGATGTCGTTCTTCGCGGGAGCGGGTGCCGCCGGCCTGACGTACGTGCTCTTGCGGCAGCTTGGTTGGGCCGTTGCGATCGTCTTCCTGCCGATCGTTTTGATCACCTACGCGAGCTACCGGATCTATCTCGATCGTATCGAGTCGCAGAATCGACACATCGCCGCGATGAATCGTGTCCACCTTCAGACGATCGAAGCGCTGGCGATGTCGATCGACGCGAAGGGCCAGTCGACGCAGGGTCATCTGCGTCGCGTGCAGGCGTATGCTGTCGGCTTGGCCGAGCTGGTGGGCGTCGAAGAAGAGACGCTGGAGGCGATTCGCGCCGCCGCGCTGTTGCACGATGTGGGCAAACTGGCCGTTCCGGACTACATCATCAACAAACCGGGACCACTGTCCGCCGCCGAGCGGAAAAAGGTCGAGACTTACCCGCGCATCGGTGCCGAGATTCTCAGCAAGGTCGATTTTCCCTATCCGGTCGTTCCGATCATTCGGCATCACCGCGAGCGGTGGGACGGCTCCGGCTACCCGGATGGACTCGCTGGTGAGCAGATTCCGCTCGGAGCGCGCATCATCAATCTCGCCGACTGTGCCGACGCCATGCGCTCGCCGCGGCCTTGGCGAAGCCCGCTCTCGAATCAAGAAACGCTGCGAAGCCTCGAGAACAAGTCGGGATCGGATTTCGACCCGAATCTGGTGGCGCTGTTTTGCGACAACCTCGACACACTCGATGCGCGAGCTGAGGCGGTCGAGCTGCCCCAACAGGGTGGGATCGAGGAGATAAGCGCCATTCTCCGCGAGCACACGGCGAGCCTTTACGAGCGACGGGGGTCTTCCGATGTGCTCGGAGACATCGTCGCGGCACGCAAGGAAGCGCTCGCGCTTTACGACCTCGCCAAAGATCTCAGCTCGTCGCTGGATCTCGACGAGACCTTGAGGGTGATCATGAACAAGCTGCGCAGCCTGATCGCCTTCGACACGGGTGTCGTCTTCCTCTTTGATGAGAAGTCGGGTCTGATTCTGCCCGCTCTGGTCGACGGGCATAACGAGAAGATGCTGCGTCGCAAGACGTTGCGCCGGGGAGAGGGCATCACCGGCTGGGCCGTCGAGAATGTGCGCACCGTCATCAACGCCCAGCCGGAGCTCGACTTTTACGGAAACGAGCTGGCGGTCGGGAGAATGTATCAGAGCGCTGCGGTGGTTCCGCTCGTCGGTGGTGGACTGTGCCTGGGAACGATCACCCTCTACGACGGCCGCGCGCGGCACTTCTCGATCGAGGACGAGCGTATTCTCGATCTGGTCGGACCGCAGGCAGCAGCGGCGATTCAAAACGCCCGCTCCTATGCGGAGACACGCTCTCGCGCGATGACGGACCTGCTGACCGGCCTGCCCAACTCGCGTTGCTTGTACAGCGAGATCGGTGCACAGATGTCCGAGGCGCACCGTAGAGGTCGTGC
>CP070706.1:591712-596280 GCA_020350085.1 Acidobacteriota bacterium | reverse complement strand
GAGATCGTCGACGACGCTCCACGGCGCCTGCCCCGCGGCGGGCGAGACCGGCGGGGGGTGGCCACAACCGGCGAGAATGGCGGCGAGCACCCACCAACACGGCGCCGCGAGACGTGACCAGCGAGGGATCCGGTTCTGACGCATCAGCTCCTCCACACGCAGGGATCAAACAGCGCCGCAGCATAGTCCGGCGATCCCGTCCTGAACAAACCGTTCACTCGCCTCGCCTCGAGGTCGTCTCGCCCGATGGCGGCTCGTCGGTGCGCCGATCCGCGTGCTACTCTCTCGCCACCGGTGGGGCCGGTCTTTTTCCGCGCTGCCCCGCGCGCTGCCCCTCGTCGCCGCCTTCGCTGGGAGGAATGGATGGGGCGAGGCGAGCCTTTCACGCTCGGCATCAGACTCGCTGCCGTGTTGGTGCTGTTGAGCCTGTTGTTCGCGGGCGTGGTCTACCTGACACATCTCGACGCGGGTGCTCTCGAAGCGCGCGTTCACGAGAATATCGAGCAGCAGGTCGCCGAGCAGCAACGGGTGATCGAGCAGTGGTACGAGAAGGTCGCTCAGGAGCACGCGCGCCAGATTGCGGCGCCGTTCCTGTGGGACGTCGATTCACTCGAGGGCCTCGACGAGGGCGATCCCAACTTCGAGCGGCTCCAAACCCGCATGCGGCAGTTCGTCTACGGCCGCGACCGCGAGCCGGCCCTGGCGCTCAAACCGGTCGGACCGCTCGAATCGGTGGTGGTGATCGATCCTTCCCATCGTATCGTCGCGGCCTCAGACAGCCTGACGGTCGATCAGCGCTTCACCGACCCGCACGAGATCCGGATGCTGGAAAAAGCCCTGCACGAGCCGCAGGTGATGCCGCGCGGCGAACCGCGGGACGACGGCCAGCAGGTCGTCGAGGTCTCCGTGGGTGTGCCGAACGCCCGAGGAAAGCCGATCGGCGTCGTGCGACTGCGCTATGTCGGAGGAACGATCTCCAAACTTCCCGACACGCCGACCCTGGAGGTCACGGCCCAGCCGCGGCTTTGGGGTCCGATCCTCGCCGGTCTGGTGGCCGTGCTCGGCGTCGGTTTCGGTGCCGTGGCGACCTTTCAGGTGATCGCGCTCACGCGCCGCATTCAGGCGATGGCGCAGGGGATGCGCCTGCCGCCGCCCACGCGTGGGCCGGGCCGCGAAGCTCTCTCGTTGATCGAGGCCCGCCTCGAGTCGCTCAGCGATGCCGTGCGGCGCGACGACATTCTCGTCACCTCGCTGACGGAGGCGCTGCGTGAGGGGGTGATTCTGTTCGATCCGGAGGCGCGTCCGGTGATCGCCAATCGGCAAGCCGTGGTGATGCTCGGCGGCTCGCGCTGGCTTGCCGAGGAGCGCGAGCAGGCATGGCGCTCCTGGCTCGCGACCAATCCTCCGCTGCTGACCGTCGTGAAGCAGGCGATCGAAGAGCGGCGCGCCGTGCGCGAGCGGCCGCTCGAGCTGCACACGGCGGACGGAAAGCTGACCTCCGTGCAAGCGACCTCGTACGTGCTCCAAGACCGCGAGCGTGTGGCGGGCGTGCTGGTGCTGCTCAAGGACCGCGCTTCGATCGAAGCGCTCGATCGCAATCTGCGCGAAGCCTCCAAGCTTCAGGCGATCGTGCGCTTGACCGGCAGCGTCGCTCACGAGGTCAAGAATCCACTCGGGGCGATTCGGGTCCACCTCGAGCAGCTGCGCCGAAAGGTGGCCAAGCTCGAGCAGGCCGATCCGGCGGCCGGCGAGCGCATCGAAGTGCTCAACGAGGAGATCGGCCGGCTCGAGCAGATTCTCAACGAGTGGCTCAGCTTCACCTCGCCCGAGGAGCGCGCTCCGGCGTTCGCGGCCGTCAGCGAGGTGCTGCATTCCGTGGCGCGTTTGCTGCGCGTTGAGGCGCGTCACCAGAAGGTCGATCTGATCGTCGAGCAACGCGGCGAGCTGGGCGAAGTCGCTCTATCGACGGCGCGGCTGCGGCAGGTGCTGCTGAACCTCGCCCTCAACTCGCTCCAAGCGATGCCGCACGGCGGGCAGCTGACCTTCAGCGCGCGGCAGCACGACGAAACGATCGACATCACGATCGAGGACACGGGAATCGGCATTCCGGAGCGGCTGAAAGAGCGCGTGTTCGACTTCCACTTCACCACGCGCACGGGAGGCTCGGGACTCGGGCTGCCGATCTGCCAGCGCTTGGTCGAGGCTGCCGGCGGAACGATCGAGTTCCACTCGATCGAGGGCAGCGGCACGACGTTCGTCCTCAAACTCCCGATGCGCGGCGTGCGACGTGAAGAAGTCCCGCTCAGCGCCAGCCGCGAAGGCGCGTCACCAAACTGACCGCGAGGCGTCGGTGCTCGCATTCTCAGACCGCCTGTAGCGACAGGGCTTGCCCTGTCAGACTCGCGCGCAGCGCGAGCAAGATCCGGCGCTGCGCGCCGGTCTGACAAGGCAAGCCTTGTCGCTACAAGAGGTCCAACAGGGGAAGTCCTGTCGGTACATGGGGCGAGACAGGGTCGACCGACGGTACGTTGTTTTGGTCAGACGGCACACCCGCAGCGGCGCAGCGGCCGGTTGCACGCGAAGCAGTAGCCCTGCTCGCGGAACCAGTCGGTCATCTCCGCTTGCCACGCGTCCGCGATGCTGATGCGCTCCACGTCGCTCAGGCCCGCCTCGTCGAGCCACTGCTTCATCGCATCGAGACTGCGATGGTAAGCCGTCAACAGCTCGAAGATCGTCTGCGCCCCGCCTTCTGGGCCGCTGGCCTCGTGCGTTGCTAGTCTCACTTTCAATCCCCGACGCCTTCGTGCGCTTGTTAGCCGATATCGTCGGCAAGAACTTAGCAGCCGAGGCCCCGGTCCGGCATCCGCGCGCCGTCGATCGGCGCTGCGTTCACACCGCTAGCCGACCCACACTCTGCGGGCAAACCCGAAAACCGTCGCCAACAGCCACAGTACGGGCCAGAGCGGATCGAGCAGATCCCCGATCCGCGCGTAGAACGTCGGCCAGCGCTCGTCGGCCTTGACCCGGCCGATCAGCACGCCCTTGTCGAGCACGCGCCGGCCGAGCTCGCCGATGAGCACCTTCTCCAGCCGGCCGTCCGGCAGGATGAAGCACGAGATGCCGGTGTTGCCGACTCGGGCCACGCCGACGCGATTCTCCACGGCGCGCAACGTGTTGACCGCCATCTGATTGTGCAGCACGCCCCAGCCGTTCCAGCCTTCGGAGGTCATGTTGATGAAAAACCGCGCCCCGTTTGCGACGGCCTCGCGGCCGATGCTCGAGTAGCAGCTGTCGTAGCAAAGCGGCGTCCAAAACTTCCACTCTTGCCCGTCCACAGGCAGCGTGTGGACCGAGGCGTGCCGGCCCGGACGGCCATCGGGAGCCACTCCCCACGCTCTTCTGGTCAGCTCGCGAATCTGCACGGACAGCTGTGGCCAGACGTGATCGAGCCACGTGAACACACGCCGCTCGGTAAACGGAAACAAGAACATCTTGTCGTAGCGCCCGAGAATCTCCCCGCTCTCGTCGACGAGAAGCGAGCTGGCGGTAGGCCGTTCTCCCCGCTCGTCGGTCGACTGCGCGCCGAACAGCAGCGGCGTCTTCTTGGTCGAGGTCAGCCACTTGACGACGTTCTGGTAGTCCTCGGAGCGTTCGTAAGGCCGCAGGATCGAGTTCTCGGGCCATACGATCAGATCCGCCGCCCCCGCGGCGACGTTCTGCGCCGTGAACGACTGCTGGAACTGCACGACGGCTTGGGTCCTGCCCACGCCATGCTCTTGGCTGGGTTGCACGATGGCGATGCGAGGACCGCTCTGAAATGGCTCCTGCGAGAGCCGCCAGTTGCCGTAGCCCGGCACGATGACGAGCACGGCGAGCGCCGCGCCGGCACCCCAGACCAGAGGCGGACCACCCGTCAGAGCCGGCCCGTCGATGCGTCGTCGCGCCAGCTCGGCCAAAAAGCCGAGCGGAACGGCGTAGAGCACGGTGAGTCCGAGCCCTCCGACGAGGTCGGCGGCTTGTGTCAGCGTTGGCCATGCGAACAAGAACGTTCCGGCTTGATACATGTTGAAGTTGCCGAGACCGATCCAGGTGCGCAGCCACTCCTCGGCGCCCATGGCCAGCGGGTAGACGACATACGCCGGCCAACGCGTCGCGCGATACAGCACATATGCATACAAAGCCATCAGCACCAAGTGCCAATGCAGCAACGGAACCAGAAGCGCGACCGCATACCAGGCGTACTTCCTCAGCGTGTAGTTCGCCGCGAAGGCAAACAGCGTGAAGCCGGGCACGAAGCCGAGCATAGGCGCCTGCCATCTCTGCACGACACTCGGCAGCATCATGATCGCGAAACCGACGCCCACCAGCGGGCCGGTCGACCAAAACCGGATGCCGAGATAGAGCACCAGCCCGCCGACGACGGATACGGTCAGCACCTCGATCAGCCGGCGGCCGCGCGACAGCGGAGGCTTTGAAGATGAGTCAGTGGACGAGGGTGCGCTCGATGCGGGCCGCGGGGTTGGACTCCCCATCGACGCGATCGAAACGACGGTGGCAGTGGGCTTTGG
>CP070706.1:586882-591612 GCA_020350085.1 Acidobacteriota bacterium | reverse complement strand
GCGCTTCAGCGAGTCCGGGAGCGTCGCCGGGCGGCACGAGAAAGCCGGTCCGTCCTTCCCAAACGATCTCGCGCAACCCGCCGGCATCCGAGGCAACGACCGGCGTACCGCGCATCATCGCTTCAGCTGCGACCATTCCGAATGGCTCTGCCCAACGGGAAGGGACCGCTTGAACCCAGGCGCCTGCGAAAGCTCGCTGCAATGGTTCGCGGGCGAGCTGGCCAGGCATCGTCACCTGCTCGGTGAGGCCGAGCCTGCGGATCTGCTCCTGGATCGCCGAGCGTTCCGGCCCGTCTCCGGCCAGGACGAGACGTGCCGCCGGGACCTGTCTCGCCACGTCGGAAAACGCGCGGGCCAGCACATCGACGCCCTTCTCGCGCACCAGACGCCCGGCGAACACCGCTGTCGGCTCCGGCGAGAGCGGCCTGCTCAGCGGTTCGACCGGCACGCCGGGCCAGAGCACCTTGGTCGCATCGATGCAGGACTCCTGCAGGCGCTGCTTCGTGGCGGCGCTGTTGGCCCCGATGACGTCGAAGGCATTCCGCCAGCGCTGCCACAGTCGCATCTGCAACATCAGCGGCAGCCAGTCGCGCCACGGAAGGCAGCCCTTCTGCAGGCAGCTGCGTCCCCACGCGACGTGACACTCCGACCCGTCCGGCCACATCTTCGTACCCAGCGGGCAGATGGGCCGGTACCACACGACGTAGTACACGCTGGGCACTGTTCGCAAAAGGGGCAGGATCGCGGGGGACAGCTGCGTGAGGAACATGAAGACGTGGACCACGTCGGGACGAAAGTCCGCGAGCACGCGACGCAGCGCGAGGTAGGCCCAGGGATTGAAAGATTGCAGCAGCGTGCGCCAGCGCGAAGTGGTTCCCACACACTCGTCGTCGGCCAAGCTCGCGCTCCCGTCGGGACGCGCCGTGCTGGCGAACAGCCGCGCATCGTGGCCACGCGCGCGCAGGCCCTGGCGCAACATTTCCAGCTGCAGCTCGGCGCCTCCCGCGAGGTTGCCGTAGTCGGAGACCAGGAGGATCTTCACGCCCGCTCCAGCGAGCGCCAGGCAGGACGACCCAGAACCTGGCGATGGCGTCTCCACGCGCGGCGTCTGAAGAACCACCTGCTGCGCCAGAAGGCGACGTTAACGAGCTCGGCTATCCGCTCCCGCACGCCGTGGCTCGGGGAGACCTGTTGAGCCCCGCTGCCACCCAGCCAGCGGAGCGAAAGCGGCAAATGGGCTGCGAAAACGTCGCGATGCTTTCTGTGAATGTGGGCGAGCAACGTCGCGAGGACCTTCGGATGTAGACTGCCCTCGACGAGCGAGCCCGGACGCACCCGGTAGTCGAATGTCACCGCGTCCAGGTGATGGAAGCGCCAACCGCGCTTCGCGACGTTAATCCAAAGCTCCCAGTCCTCGAAACCCGTCAGGTTCGTGTCGTAGCCACCGCAGTCGCTCCAAACCTTTCGGCGAAAGACGGCACAGGCATCGATGTAGTTCGACGCGAGCATGGACTTCAAGTCGAACTCAGCCACGGCGACGCGCCCGGTACGCCATCCGAACAGCTCGCGGTCGCCGAACACCACCCCGACCTCGGGACGGCGGTCGAGGCACGCGCTCGCCGCTTCCAAGAAACCTTCTCGGAGCCGGTTGTCCGCGTCGAGCGGGAGCAGATAGCGGCCGCGCGCCGCGCGCATCCCGGTATTCCTGGCTGCCGAGAGTCCCGCGTTGTCTTGGTCGATGACGACGTAACCGAGACGGCGCAGAGCCCGCAAGATCTCCAGCGAGCGGGACGCCGTCGAGCCGTCGTTGACGATGATCAGCTCGCAGCCATCCGGCGCGTGCCGTTCCACGCTGGCGACCGCATCAAGCAGCAACTCGCCGTCGTTGAAGCAGGGGACGACGATCGAGAGCTCGACCGGCGACTCCGTCAACTCCACCGCTCGTTGCGTGAACCGGACGGCCGGCCTGCTCGACGCTGCCCAGCCCCCGGCAACGGTGGGAATGTCGGCCAGCACTTCGAGCTGCTCCAGCAGCTGAATCGCCCCGTGTGAGGTGGCGACCGTCAGTGAGACCATCGGGTCGGAGAGGTCTCTTGTGCGAAACAGCATCGGATCGAACGGATCGCTCGCCGGCGCTTCCCCAGACTCGATCCCGAGCTTCTCGCTCATCAGCGCCCGAACGCGCGACAAAGCGCCACGCACTGCGTTGGCACTGACGAGCAGACATCGCTCCGCGTGGCGCCGGTAGAAATCGATCAGGTGTCGGTTGTAGAAACACCAGATGGGCAACGCCCACTCCGGATGTCGCAGAAAGACCTCTTCGCCCGTTCGCTGCATCGAGTCCGCAACTTCCCACGGAACGCGGTACACGAGAAGGAACCGGGCGTCGTCCAAGATCTCGTCCCAGAAGTCGAGCAGCAGCGTGGTCCGAGGATCCTTCGACCCCCCGACACGCGTCCGACCCGAGCGCGCATCGACGAGCCGCTGCGCCTCGTCACGGAAACGCGCGATCCGCTTCCGATCCAACTGCTCGCTCGGCGTCCAGCCCCAGTCGGGGTGGCCACCGTCGTCGGCTGGCGAGCACTGCTGCAGGACCTTCCGCTGAAGCGCGAGAAACTCGACGTCCTCGAAGTATCCGCGAGGGTTCCGGTGATCGGAGGGGACGAGCTGGCGACCGATCTCGACGCCCAGCTGTGACACGGCCGACGCGACGAGCGACGTGCCCGAACGGTGCATCCCGGCGATGAGCAGCGCTGTGGACTTTTCCGACATCGGGCCGACTCCAGACGAGCGAGCGAGATCCGGCCGGATCAACTCAGCGATCGTAGCGCGGAAACAGTCGGAACAGGAGTCGCTCGGCGTGACGCACCCTCTCCCGCAGCTTCGGGCTGTAGTAGTCCGTCCAGGGTCGATCCCGTCTCGCCTCGGCAACGTTGACCCGCGGCAGGCCGATCATGAACTCCGTTCGCTCCGGCGGGACTCCGAAGTCGGCGAGCACCTGCCGCAGTTCCGCAACGAGGTTCTCGGAGTGCACGAATCGGACCGGGGCCAGGTCACGACTGAAGTCGTGCCCGTCGACATCATCGTCGCTGAGTGCGTCGATGACGGCGTCCGGCTCGCGACAGTAGAACTTGAGGAATCGTAGCGTCAGGCGACCCACTCGAGCCTGATTCGGCTTGCCTCTGAGGATGTCCTGCACACCGTCGTCGAGCATCATGCCCACGTATTGCTCGAAATTCAGATCGGGGTAACCGGGGTACTTGTGCTGCAACGTCGCGACGTCACGGATCGGATGCTGCTGCCAGAACCGGTGCTCGAAGCCGGAGACCAGCAGGTCGAACGGATTGCGAAACGAGCTGAACACGGGCAATCCGCGATGCTCGGCGGGGATCTGGCGGAAACTGCCGTGTGGGCTCCTTCTTCCCTCGAATTCCGCCGAGGCGGTGTCCGTCATCGGCGTGCTCAGCTCTCGCAGCCACCCGCGCTGGTCACGATGCCCGATCCCAAGTCGTGCCAGGAGCGGCAGTCCTCGCCGTCGGTAGAGCTGCTTGAGCGCGTTTCGTACGAACGTGGTTCCCGTCCGGGGAAAGGCGAGAAACACGAAGCGGTCCGTGACGATCATGATTCTGCCGTGCTCCGCAGGCGCCCTCGGGCGGCTCGCCACACGTCTCGCTCGTCGTCCGCGACGCCCCAAAACAGAAACAGCGCGAGGCAAGCGACGATGAAGGTCGAGAGCGGAACGAGCCATCCCCACGATCCGCCGAGCCCATCACGGAAGGCGGCCATGCCGAGCGCCAGAGCGGTGATCCCTCCGATCGGAACGAGGCTCCTGCGATCCCAGGGCAGGAGCCGGAACAGGACGCCGACCTGCACGACCTGCAGAATCTTGATACCCCCGAGACTGACGCAGGTGGCGGCTGCGGCGCCCAACGCCCCGTATCGCGGGATCCAGAGCAGGTTGAGCACGATATTGCTCGTCACCATCAGAAGCAGATTGACCAAGTTGAGCCGTGCCTGTTCCGTGACCGCAAAGACGCGCCCGCTCATTCCGGCACAGGCGGCGATCGCCTTAGCTGCGGCGAGCACCGCCAGCGGAGCCGCCCCACGGGCGAAGTCCGGACCGAACAGAGCGAGCAGCTCACGACCCCACAGGATCAACATCCAGGCGACGACCAACGCTGGCCAGACAGCCCAGCGCGAGCTCAGGTGGTACAGGCGCCGCATGCCGTCGCGGTCCGCGGCATCGAACAGGTCGCTCAACTTGGGAATGAATACCTGCCCGATGCTCTCGTGAAACAACAAAACCCCCGTGACCAACCGGGCGCACAAGCCGTAGACGCCGACCTCGCTCGCCTGACGAAGAAAGCCCATGAGCAAGATGTCGGACCACATCAACAGAAAGCCCAGCATGGACGTTCCGAGCAGCGGCCAGGAGTAGGCGAGAAGCGGTCCGGCGGGAAGCGGATGACCGCTCTCGCGCGAGCGCAGCACTCCGGGCGAGAGCCTCGAGAGCAGAGCTGCTGCGCAGGCGATCCCAGCGGTCGGCCCTGCGAGCATCGCCGCGACGACCCCGGGCCAACCCCAGCCAAGGGCCCAGCAAAGGGCGAGAGCCCCTGCCGTGAGCCCCGTGACGATGACGTTCTCGATCCAAGCGCGCTCCTTGACGGCGAGAAAGCCCTGCAGGAACGCGGCCAGCACTCCTGCGACGGCGCCCAGCAAGATCAGCGGGC
>CP070706.1:574512-586782 GCA_020350085.1 Acidobacteriota bacterium | reverse complement strand
GGGAAACAAGAGCATCTGGGATCCCCGCCATTTATCAGCGCATATCATGAGCTGGTGACTCGAGAAGCTGCTTCGGATCAGTCGAAAAAAACTCTTCTAGAGGCATGCCCCCTGTTCCCACGATAAGCACATTCGAGCTGGGATACCTCCGTCTGAACGCCTGGAGGCCTGAGGGACGACCGAGACGACCACTCTTCACCTCGAGGGCCCACAGTGCTCTCGGCGACTCGATGACACCTTCAGCAGCGAGAGCGTGGCCGCCCATGTAGCGGCTGCGACGCGACACGTCGCCCACATGAGCGCATCATAATGTCAACGGCAGGCTCGCGTCTCTCGAGGACCGATCGCCACGAACAGAACGGGTCTGATTCTTGACAGGCTGCGGTCGTGGATGCGACCTTCTGGCCTGCGAGAGCGAGCCGCCGAGGATCGACGACGAGCGACGAGAAGCGGCAAGGAGTGCGTGTTGAGCGACGGATGGGACCACGGTGGCGAGCATGACGGCTTCGCGGGGAAGTTCCGCGACGCGCTGGCACGCTGGGCCAGCGGTGTGGCGATCGTCGCCGTACGTGTGCCCGAGGGCATCAGCGGCATGACGGCGTCGTCGTTCTGCTCGGTCAGCTTGGACCCACCGCTCGTTCTCGTCTCGATCGCCAACGACGCCCGCGTGCTCGCGGGTATCCAGGCGACGCGGCGCTTTGCCGTCAGCATTCTCGAGCGCAGAGCCGAGTCCGTGTCGCGGCTTTTCGCACGCAAGGATCGACCCGACATTGCCGAAGAGAGCTACTTCAACGGCAGCCCAGACCCTCTGATCCGCGGCGCCCTCGCGGGTCTCGCGTGCCGCCTGTGGGCCAGCTATCCGGGGGGCGATCATCAGATCGTCGTCGGCGAGGTCAGATCGATCGAACTCGGCGAGAAGGCCGATCCGCTGGTCTACTGGAATCGGGAGTATCGCTGATCGGGGCAGGACGGACCGGATGGGGCTGAAGGTCGTCAGAAAGAAAGGTCGAGCGCTGATCGTCGACGGTGCCGACGTTCTCAGCGACGTTCTCGATCACCCAGGACCGACACACGATCTGTTCGACGTGCTCGCCGCGGCCGTCTGCGCGCTGACTCCCGGCCCGCGCGTGCTGATTCTCGGCTTCGCCGGGGGAGGCATGGTCGCGCCGCTCAGGGCGCTCGGGTTCTCACGGCGCATCGAGGCCGTGGATCTCTCGCGAGCAGGCCTCGGACTTTTTCGCCAGCTCTGCGGTGCCTGGGCCGGTGATGTGCGCGTTCATCGGGCAGACGCGCTCAGCTGGCTCCATCGAACGCGGCGCCGCTTCGACGTGATCGTCGACGATCTGTCCGTTGCGGGCATCGACGGGCAGATCAAGCCGCCGGAGAGCCTGGACGGGCTGCCGGAGCTGATCCCGTCGCGCCTGAGTCCGCGAGGCATCGCTATCGTCAACCTGCTGCCGGTGCCGGATCTCAGCTGGGCGAGGACGTTCGAGCTGGTGAGTGCGGCCTATCGGCGCGCCGTCGTGATCGGCGGACGAAGCTACGACAATCGCGTCGTGCTCGCGGGACGGCGATTGCCCGACGCACGGCGGATCGGCCGCTCGATGCGCGACACGCTCGCACGCATCGGCTCGCGCGAACGCTTCAACGTTTTCTTTCGCACGTTCTGAGAAAGGACCGAGCGACCGCAACGAGGTTGCGCGCAGTTTCACGACGATTCTCGATTGTCCGTCCTCTTGCAAGATGGTTCCCCGACGTGCTTGCCCGGCAATGGACCCCGATCAAGGCCGATCGAGATCCTATATGAGAGAATCAGCGGGAAAATGCGCGTCACGCCATCAGAATCAGAAGCCATCTCGGCATGCGCCGAGCGTGCCGCGGTCGGCCGAGCGTGCCTCACGCGGCTGGCACTGATCGGGCTCGCCGCGACGCTGTCTGTGGGTGGGGCGAGCGTTCCGTTGACAGCGGGCCCCGATGCTTCGGCCGGCTACCGGGGAAAGGTCTACCTTCGTTCCGGTTGTGCGCAGAACCCGATCGGCGAGCGCTTCGTCGGACTCGAGGAGCTCGTGGCGACGATGGGTGCGAACGGACTGAAGCTCTACGCGTCCAAGACGACATCGCTCACGGCCGGACCGGACGGCATCATCGGCGCGAACGACGTCGTCGTCATCAAGATCAACTATCAGTGGACCGATCGTGGCGGGACCAATACGGACGTACTGCGCGGGCTCGTGCGGATGATCATCGACCACCCCGACGGATTCACCGGTGAGGTGGTCATCGCCGAGAACACGCAGAACCGGTCGAACGAGAATTTCGACCGCAGCACGAACAACGCCCAGGACATAAGTCTGTCCCCGCGCGACATCGAGCAGTCGTTCCGCGCTCGCGGACGTCGCGTCTCGATCGCCGACTGGCGCGCGATCGCCTCGACGCCGGTGGGGGAGTACTCCACCGGAGACATGGCGGATGGCTACGTTCTTGGCGAGCACCAACCGGCGATCGGTGGTCGCCCGTCGTACCCGAAGTTCAAGACAGCAGACGGATCGTACGTCAGCCTCAAGTACGGCACGTGGACCGAGTCGTCAGGTTACGATCGGGAGCGGCTGGCGTTGATCAACGTGCCCGTGCTCAAGTCGCACCACGCGCAGTACGGGGCGACGGCCTGCGTGAAGAATTACATGGGCCTGGTCACCTGCGAGCTCGAAACGAACGCCCACTGGGCCATGGGACAGGGGCTGATGGGGAGCGTGATCGGCGAGCTGGAACCTGCACAGCTGCACATTCTCGACGCGGTGTGGATCAACGCCGATCCTTATTCCGGCCCGGCGACGAGCTACGCGGAAGCCACGCGGCGCGATGCGTTGGTGGCGGGCATCGACCCCGTGGCGGCCGATATCTGGGCCGTGAAGAACATCCTCGTACCGGCTTTCATCGAAAACGGACACACGCCGCCATGGCCCGAGCCGAGCGCCGACCCGGACGATCCGAACAGCGCGTTTCGCCGTTATCTCGACAGCTCCATGCAGGAGATCCTCGCTGCGGGCTACGACGTGACCAACGATCTCGAGGCTGTCGATCTGTTCGACCTGGCACCGCCCGGCACCGTCTCGGACCCGCGCGGCGCAGGGGCGCCGTTCTCGATCCGCCGGCTCGCCGACGCCTACGAGCTGAGCTGGTCGGTGCCGCCGACCGGAGGTCCCGTCGATACTTACTATCTCTACCGCACCCGCCTCGACGCGCCCGAGGCCCGGGCCCGGCCGGAGTGCGAGACCGAGCTGGGAAGCGGCAGCTCGGCGGTCCTCTCGTATCTGCCACAGGGCTACGGTTTCATCGTGGTCGGCCACAACCTCGCCGGTGACGGCTCCTTCGGTTTCGACTCGCGGGGCGCCGAGCGCCCCAGCCCCCGCGCCTTGGACGTCTGTCCTTAAACCCGGTTATTCATGAACCCTGCGGCCGAAACGCCGCATCTGCCCGCTGGACGGGCTCTTCGAGCCCTGTAGCCCGCTTAGAGCCGGCCAAGCCGGAAGCGGGGCCCTCCCTACGTGCGGGCCATCCAGCAAGCATCTGCGACGTTTCTGCTCGAAGGTTCATGAATAATCCGGGTCAACCCCAATAAGACAATAGAGTTTCGGCCGAAAACACCGTAGCTGGCGCACTCTGCCGCGTTTCAACGCGGAAAGGTAGGTCTCATACGGGTTCATCGAGAACGGGCGGTCCGACGCCGAGTCCGCAGCGGCGCGGGGCAGGCTCGGTCGTGGCCATCGGCCGCCGTCAGGCACGATGTTGGGGGGCGGGGCCGCAATTCTCGCTCCTCGAGCGGGCTCCATGGATAATCCGCCGCGATGCTCCGATACGATCAGGTCAGCGACGAGATCGCGCGCGGCCGCCGGCCGGCGCACACGAGGCCGGGCTGAATGAAGCTCGATCGCAGCCTCGGCTTGACGAGTGTCGTGTCGATCAGCATCGGTGCGATGATCGGCGGCGGTCTGTTCGTGCTGCCGGGCATGGCCGCCGCGATCTCGGGTCCCTCGCTGTGGCTGGCCTACGTGCTTGCCGGACTGCTCGTCATCCCGGCGGCACTGGCCAAGGCGGAGCTGAGCACGGCGATGCCCGCCGCCGGCGGGACGTACCTGTTCATCGAGCGCAGCTTGGGTCCGTTCGCCGGCACCGTCGCCGGCGTCGGCGCGAGCTTGACGTTGCTGCTGAAGGCCTGTTTCGCGCTGATCGGCCTGGGCGGTTACCTGCTGCTGCTCGTGCCGCTCGACTCGCAAGCTGCCGACGCAGGGCAGCGATCGATCGCGCTCGGTGTGCTCGCGCTCGTGACGGTGCTCAATCTGCTCGGTGTGAAGAGAGTCGGGCGCGTTCAGACGTGGCTGGTCGGTGCTTCGCTGGCAGTGCTGTTTCTGCTCAGTGCCGTCGGTGCGAGCGCGCTGCGCGGGCCGCTGCTCACGCCGCAGTTTCCTGCCGGAGCGGCCGGCCTGTTCGCCGCCACCGGCTTCATCTTCGTTTCCTATGCCGGGGTCA
The DNA here is from genome assembly GCA_020350085.1 of Acidobacteriota bacterium. Lineage (GTDB taxonomy): Bacteria > Acidobacteriota > Polarisedimenticolia > J045 > J045. The sequence continues at coordinate 582,255 of CP070706.1, read as the reverse complement.
CGAACATCGCGGCCGTCGCCGAGGAGGTTCGCGATCCTTCACGCAACATTCCGCGCGGCATCCTGATCTCGCTCGGCATCATGGGTTCTCTCTACGCGCTCGTCGCGCTGGTGCTCGTCGGCGTCGTTCCATACCACTCGATGCGCTCCGATGTGACGCCGATCGCCACTCTCGCGCGAGCGCTGGGAGGCTCACTTCTGGCCGCGATCGTGGCCGTCGTGGCCTCGCTGGCGCTGGCGTCGATGGCGAACGCCGGCTTACTCGCCGGATCGCGCTTTCCGTTCGCGATGAGTCGCGACCGGCTGCTGCCGGGCTGGCTCGGGAGAGTCTCGCCCGGACTGCTGACTCCGATCGGCGCGATTCTCGCCTCGAGCCTCGCGATGGCGACTGCGCTGACCGCGTTGGACGTCGTCAAGATCGCCAAGCTCGCCTCCGGGTTTCAGATCTTCATTTTCTGCCTGGAAAACTTCTCGCTGATCGTCTTCCGCGAGAGCGGCGCGTCGTGGTACCGGCCGACGTTCCGCGTACCGTTGTATCCCTGGGTGCCGCTGCTCGGCATCGCTGGTGGGCTCGCGCTGATCCTCTCGCTCGGGACGGTGGCCGCGGGCGGCATCGCGCTGTTCTCGGTGCTGGCCGCGATCTGGCACGGCCTGTACGGGAAGAGCCGCGCGCGACGCCGCGGCCTACTCCAGCAGGTATGGAAGAGGGCAGATCTGCTCGCCCCCGCGGGACTCGTCGTCGATGACGTGCCGATTCCCGAGGCCAAGGCCGTCGTCGCACTGTTCGGCGGCGAACGCAGCCCCGAAGCGCTCGTCGAGATCGGTGCCTCGCTGCGGCCGACGCCTGCCGACCGCATCGACGTGCTCTACATGCGCGAGCTGCCGGCACAGACTGAGCTGGCCGGTGCTCTGATCGAGGACGATCGGATCGCGGCGGTGCGACGCCGCGTGCTGGCGCTGGCCTCTGCGGCCCAGCTCGATGTCTCGTTCGAGACGATCGTCACTCACGACGCGCGAAAGGCGCTCTACCATCAGGCACGCGAGGCTCATTGTCAGTGGGTGATCGTCGGTCACCGACGCCGGCGCAATGCCGCCTTCGTCCACCGTCCACTCGAGTGGCTACTGCATCACCTGCACTGCGATGTCGCCGTGTTTCGAGACGCGGGGGTGCGCGTCTACCGCCGTATACTCGTCATGGCCCATCCCGGTCCGCACGACGCGCTCGTCGCCCGCACGGCGGACGAGCTAGCACGGATTCACGGCGCCGACCTGACGTTCATCGACGTGCTCGCCGAGCGGGAGCCCGAAGCGCGCGGGCGCCAGATCGCCGCCTACCACGACGAGCTGCGGCAAATGTGTCGTGCGAGCAGCGCCAGCCGCGTGCTCCGCGCTGACGATCAGGTCGAGGCCATCGTTCATGCTTCGGTCGGCTACGACATGCTCGTGATCGCCGCTGGCGAGGAACGGCCACTGCGAAACATCTTCTTCCCGACGACGAACGATCGGATCGCCAACAGGGCGTTGTGCTCGGTGCTGTTGCTGCGCACACCGCGACAGCAGACCCATCAGACGGTCGAGCGCATGGCCGAGTCGACGCCAGCGTTCGATCTGCATGCCGCTTTGGCACGGCGCGCCCTGCTGGCTCAGCTCAGCATCAGCACCAAAGACGAGCTGATCGCCTGTATCGCCGGCGCGTTTGCCAAGGAGCTCGGGCTGCCCCTGGAGCGGGTGGAAGCCGCGTTCCTGGCGCGCGAGCGGACGCAAAACACCGGCCTCGGTCAGGGCCTGGCGCTGCCTCACGCGACGCTGCCCGAAGCGCCTCGAACGATGCTCGGAATCTTCACGACCGCCGAGCCGGTCGAGTATCAAGCCGTCGATCGCAAGCCGGTCCGCGTCTGTCTGGCGACCGTCGGTCCCCCCGCCGAGCGCCAGATCCACCTGCGGATGCTGGCTGCGCTCAGCAAGCTGCTGCTGGAAACCGAGCTCGGCGAAGGCCTGGCTCGCGCGCGCTACCCGCAGGAGCTCGAGCGAGCGCTACAACTTGCCAAGCAGCGCCACTCGACGAGCGAGCGGCGCTGAAGCGCCCGTGGGCTGACAGCCGGTTCTCGGGGCCGGCTCGAGTCCGCGGCTGGTCTCATATGGGGCACCGCTCGCCTCAAATGAGGTCCGTTATTCCGTTTCGAAGTCCGCTCGCTCGAGGGCGTGCTTGCGAAGTCTGTACTGCAGCGTTTTGTACGAGATGCCGAGCAGGGCCGCCGCCGGACCCAGGGCGCCGCGGGCTCTGCGCATCGCCTGCACGATGAGGGCCTTCTCGACATCGCCGAGCCGGACGCCTTCGGCCGGCAGCGCGAAGCGCGAAGCGGCCGAAGCGGCACTCTCGGAGGGACGGCGCACGGCTTTCGGCAGATGGTCTTCCTCGAGCCGTGCGCTGCCGCTGAGGATCATCATGCGCTCGATACAGTTTTCCAGCTCACGCACGTTTCCTGGCCAACCATACGCGGACAATCGGTCGAGCAGGCGCGCGGAACAGACCGGCAGTGGACGATTCAGCCGCTGCGCTGCGCGCGCGAGGAAATGCTCGACGAGCAAAGGAACGTCCTCGGGCCGCTCTCGGAGAGGCGGCAGCTCCACGGAGACGACGTTGATGCGGTAGTAGAGATCCTCGCGAAAACGCCGCTCGCGTATCGCTTCCTCGAGGTCCTCGCAGCTCGCCGCGAGAATCCGCACATCGACACGCCGCGAGGAGTGGGCACCGAGTCGCTGCACCTGGCCTTCTTCGAGAACGCGCAGCAGCTTGGCTTGCAGCTCGATCCGCATCGCGCCGATCTCGTCGAGAAACAATGTCCCACCGTCGGCTTGCTCGAAGCGACCGGTGTGAGGCTTGACCGCACCGGTGAAAGCACCGCGCTCGAAGCCGAAAAATTCACTCTCCAGCAGGTGCTCGGGAACAGCCGCGCAATTGAGCGCCACGAACGGACCGCCGGAGCGCGGGCCGGCAGCGTGAAGCGCGCGGGCCGCCAGCTCCTTGCCCGTGCCGCTCTCGCCCCGAATCAGCACGGCGACGTCGCTGTGGGCCACTCGCTCGAGCGTGCCGAACAACTCCTGCATCGGCGCCGATGCGCCGAGCAGTCCGCCGAACCGCTCGCGCTGTCTGAAAGCGCCTCGCAACGAGGCAACCTCACGCTCGAGCAGGCGCTGGTGCAACACCTTGCGCAGCACGAGCAGCAGCTCGTCTTTGTCGAACGGCTTGGTCAGATAATCCGACGCGCCTCTTTTCATGGCGGCGACGGCGTTCGACACCGACCCGTAGGCGGTCATCAGCACGACGGGCAGGCCTTCTTCGAGCGCGCGTGCCCGCTCGAGCAGCTCCAAACCGTCGATTTGCGGCATGCGTTGGTCCGTCAACAGCAGATCGAAGCGTGCTCGCTCCAGCAAAGCGATGGCCTGCTCGCCATCGCTCGCGGTCTCGACTTCATAGCCGGCCCGCGAGAGGATGCCGGCCAGCATCTCGAGCTGATGGGACTCGTCGTCGACGACGAGTAGTCGTCGCGCGCGCGACGCGGCCGGCGGGCTCTCGGGGCTCACGGCTCACCCCGTTCGGCATCGCCCACAGGCAGCAGAAGCCGCACCGTTGTCCCCGCAGCTTCGTCAGAGAGCAACTCGACGCGACCGCGATGCTCCTCGACGATGACGTGATGGACCATCGCCAGGCCGAGCCCACAACCGTGGTCCTTCGTCGTCTGCGCGACTTCGAACAGCCGTTCTCTCATCTGATCGGGAACTCCGCGACCGGTATCTCGCACCTCGACGGTCACGCCACCGTCTGCGCGTCGCGCGACCAGTTCCAGCCGGCCGCCGTCAGGCATCGCTTCGAACGCGTTGACGACGAGATTGAGGATCGACGATCGGATTGCCGCCGAATCGCCCCAGATCAGCGGCAGGCTGTCCTCGACCGCCAGCTCCACAACGACGCGGCGCTGCTGAGCCTCCTTGCGAACGAGCTCGCCCGTTTCTTCGAGCAGCCGCGCCACGTCGACCTCCACTCGCTCGTTCTTGCCGCCGCGGGCGAAGGCGAGAAAGTTCTCCACCAGCCTGTCGAGCCGCGCGATCTCGTCGCGAATGATCTCGATGCCGCGGTCGAACTGCCGGCGCCGTTCCGGCTCGTCGGGAGCCGAGGCATCCCGCAGGTGGTCGAGGGTGAGATTGATCGCGTGCAGCGGGTTGCGCACGTCGTGTGCCACGCCCGCCGCGAGCATGCCGAGCGCGGTGAGCTTCTCTTTGCGCCGGAGCTCTCTTTCTCTGGCACGATGGGCGCGCAGTGACGCGGCCATCTCGTTGAACGCTCTACTGAGGCGGGCCAGCTCGTCGCGGCCGCGCGTATCGACCGAGACCTCGAGATCTCCTGCGGTCAGCCGCTGCAGCGCGTGATCCAGCCGCCGGATCGGCCGCGTGAAGCGGCTCGCCACGCTGGTCGCCATCAGCGTACCCACGACGAACACCCCCAAGAGCAACAGCAGTGAATGACGGTGCAGCGATCCATAAAGCGACCGGAACTCGGCCGTGGGAACGGGCAGCAAGATGTTTGTCTGCTGGAACGAGCGCTCGACGCGAACGGTCGATCCATCGCCGTCCGACTCGTGTGCTGCCGCCGCACCGAGGCCGTAGGTCGGTATGCGCAGCACGAGTCCGTGCTCTGGGTCGGTGACGGCATCGACGCTGTCGATCCGCACGGTGATCAGCCGGCGGGTCGCAGGACTGGCATCCGATCGCTGCTCGGAGTCCACACGCTCGGCAACCACAACCTTTGGCGCTTCGCCTCGTAGCTCACCGTCCGCGCACAGGTGGCCCTCGATAGCGATCGCATGCGGCCCGCCGGGTCCGGCCGCGGCGTCCAGCCGGTCCTCGGCGCGCAGCTCGAGCGTCTGCAGCGTGGCGCGACTCACCTCCGAGACGGTGCGCGCCAATTCGTCCATCACGCCGGCCTGATGCCGATGCATGAGCAAGGCGAAAGAGCCCAGACTCAGCAGTAACACGGCGCTGATCAGGGCGACGAGGCGTGTGGTCATCGAGGCTTCTCCTGCCTTACCCGAGAGCGCTTGCAGCGCCCACGGCCCGAGCGGAGACTTCGCCGAGGCCTCTCGTCTCGAGAAGGCGGGCCGCGCACGTGCGGTCAGGCCGTGGACTCTGACGATCTGCGATTTGCAAGCGGCGTACCAGATCCGGGCTCAGAGATGTTCGAGTGCCCGCTCGAAGGCCTCCAGCGTCTGCTGGTCGAACAGCACGAAGCGAACGAGCGCCAATCCCGTGGCGGCGTCGCCGAGATAGTCGCTGACCGTGGCCAGCGCGATCGAGGCGGCCTGCTCGAGAGGAAAGCGGTAGGCACCCGTGGACAGCGAAGGGAAGGCGACCGAGCGCGCGCCGAGCTCGTCGGCGACCTCCAGACTGCGACGATAGGCCGAGGCCAGCTGTTCGGGCTCGCCCTGCTGGCCGTCGCGGTACACGGGGCCGACGGCGTGGATGACCCAGTTGGCCTCCAGCCGTCCGGCTGACGTGGGTCGTGCATCGCCAGTCGGACAGCCGCCGAGCTTGCGGCAGTGCTGCATCAGCTCCGGGCCGGCCGCGCGGTGGATCGCGCCGTCGACACCTCCACCGCCCGCGAGAGCGCTGTTGGCGGCGTTGACGATCGCTTCGACGCGCTGCTGTGTGATGTCCCCCAGGACGAGCTCCAAGACGCTGTCGCCGCATTTTCGTCGCATCGTCGTGTTCTCCGAGCAGCGGTTCGTCGAGAAATTCTCATCGATGATACCGGTGGCCGGCGCGCGGGTGCTCGTTACCGGGATTGCCGCTACCATCCGCCCCATGGTGCACCTCGCGACAGCACGAGCTGCCGCCGCCACCGCGATCGGTCTCACACTCGTGGCCGCGGCGATCGACAGCCCGACGGCAGCGCCCCCTGGCGACGCCGCGCGGCCGCAGATCACGGAGCACCGCATCGAGATCTCGCTCGAGCCAGGGAGCCTGCGGGGCACGGCCGAGCTCGTCGCCGATCGCTTACCTGCCGCCACGCTCGATCTGATCTTGGGGCGTGGTTTCCGCATCGAAGCCGCGTGGCAGCTTTCTCCAAGCGGTGCCGCCCGCGAGCTGGCCGTCAGCGCGCCCGCGAACGGTCTGCCCGAGCGCTGGCGTCTCGAAGGACTGTCGCCGGTCGAGGCGAAGGCGCTCGTGCGCGTTTCGTGGACCGGGTCGCCACCCGTTGGCGTGGCCAGTCGCCTCGACGCAAGCGGGGCGTTCCTCGCGGCCGGAGCGGGATGGTTCCCTACCGTTTACGGAGCGTCTTCGACGTCACGCTTCCGTCTGGCGGTGCTCGGCCCGGCGTCGTGGCGCGTCGCGAGCGCGGGACGGCTCGAGGTGGACGAGATCCTCGACGAGAGATCGCGCCGAAGCGTCTTCAACGCGAGCGAGCAGCTCGAGGGGCTCTGGCTGGTAGCCGCCGCCCGAGAGCTGACCACGCGCGAGCACCGCGGCATCCAGATCGCGATGTATCACGACCAGCAGGCGTCTCGCACGCTGGTGCAGCGCTGGCTGCTCGCGACGGCGGGGTTCATCGACCGCTTCACGTCCCGGATCGGTCCCTACCCATCAGGGCGGGTGTCGCTGTTCGAATGGCCTTCGAGCCTGCACACCAGCGGGCCCTCGCTCTTGCTGTTGACGCCGGCCGTGCTGAGTCGTGCGGAATCTTTGCGAGCACCCCTGGCTCACGCCTTGCTCCACCAGTGGTGGGGTCACGGCGTGTACCTCCAGCGTGAGGGCGGGGATTGGTCGGAGGGGCTGACTTCCTACATGGCCGAGCACGCGCTCGCCCGAGAGCAGTCACCGCCCACTGACGAGGCGTTGCGCCGCGAGTGGCTACGCGTCTACAGCGTGCACACCAGCGACGAAGTGACCGCCGACGCCCAGCAGGCGGTCGCTGGCGAGGAGCCGGCTCTCGCCGGTCTCGCGCAGCCGATCGACGCGCAGCACCAGCCGCTGCTCCGCGCGAAGGCGGCGATGGTGTTTCACATGCTGCGACGAGAAGTCGGTGAGCAGGCCTTCGACGAGGCACTGCGCATGCTGTACGCCGAACGTCGCCACCGCAGAGCGTCGTGGTCGCACCTGCAGCGAGCCTTCGAACGGGCCGCGCGACGCGATCTCGATCGTTTCTTCGATCTCTGGTTGAAGGTGGCCGGTGCACCGCAGCTGAGAATCGACGAAGCGACGGCGATATCACTCGACGGGCAGCACGAACTGCGACTCCGGCTCGAGACGCCGGGGCCGTGGCAATTCGAGGTCCCGTTCGAGGTCTTCGGCGCTGCGGGCGAGCGCCAGCGCAGGGCGGCGCGGCTCGAGGACGGGCATCTGCAAACGGTGGTGCGCGTCGCGTTCTCCCCGCGACGCTTGACGATCGATCCAGAGGCGGACTTGCTGCGCCGCATCGATCCCGCCGAGCTCGCTTGGACGGTCGGTGACATACTCTCCGGCACGCCGGATCTGGCCGTTCTGGGCACGAGTCGCGGCGAGAGAAACCTCGCCGCCGGCCGCAACCTGGCGCGCTCGCTCGGAGTGCCCGCTCGCGGCATCCTGCTCGATCGTGAGCTGACCTCCGACAACCTTCGGCGTGCGCCCAGAATCTCTCTCATCGGCCGGCCTGCATCACAGTCTTCTGCCGAGCGCGTCCTCGCGATGCCCGACGGTGCGCGCCTCGGTG
>CP070706.1:569651-574412 GCA_020350085.1 Acidobacteriota bacterium | reverse complement strand
GAGATGCGAGATGCGAGTTCCGAGAGACGGCCGTTTCCCGGAACGCGAACTCGTATCCCGGAACTCCCCGTCGGCTCCTAGTTCAGTGAGAGGACGTTGAGGGAATCCGCTTCGCTGAGAATACGCGCCGCGATCTGCCGCTCCCGCCGCCGGGTCGCGTTGTACCCGCCATAGACTCCGGCGGAGTACCACAAGCCGAAGAGAGCGACGCCGGTGTTCCTGAGGGAGGTCCTTCCCTCCCGGTGACCGGCAACCGCGACGGCGACGCCGGCGCCGGAGAGGAGGAGGGCCGAGAGCCCGTCCCAGTAGTACCCCGAGACGATCTGTCCCAGGCCGGGAAGAACGGCGGACAGGGCGGCGGTGGTCCACGGGCTGCGGCGCGGGGTCAAGGCCGCGCGATCCGCCAGCTTCTCGAGGTCTACGAGCAGCATGGCTGTACGGTCATCGCGGTCAAGCGCGTCGAGCCGGAACAGGTCGGGGCCTATGGCGTGATCGAGGCGAACCACTCCTCGGGCGGCCTCCACGACGTCGCCGACGTCATCGAGAAGCCCCGCGCAGGACGGGCGCCGTCGAATCTAGCCGTCGTTGGCCGCTACGTGCTGACGCCTGAGATCTTCCCGCGGCTGCAGCGCACTGCGCCGGGAGCGCGGGAAGAGATTCAACTCTCCGACGCTCTGCGCACGATGGCGCGCGAGGACCGCGTGCTCGCCGTGGAGATCGTCGGCGAGCGGTACGACGCCGGCACGCGCATCGGCCTGATGCAGGCCACGATCGACATGGCGCTGTCACGGCCGGATCTCGGGCCCGTGCTGCGCGCATGGCTCGAGCGCAAGGTGGACCACCTGCGGACCATTCGAGATCGAGAGGATTCTCGTGGATAAGCTCGTGATTGAGGGTGGATCTGCGCTCAGCGGGACAGTGCGCGTTTCGGGAGCGAAGAACGCGTCCTTGCCGGCGCTGGCGGCGAGCCTGCTGACCGGCGACGAGCTGCGCCTCGACAACGTGCCGGACGTGCGTGACGTAAGCACGCTGCTGCAGCTGCTGTCCGATCTGGGCTGCCGAGCGGAACGGCTTGGCCGGCACCGCTGGGCGCTGAGCACGACGAAGATTCTCTCGCACGAAGCACCCTGGGAGCTGGTGCGCAAGATGCGGGCGTCGGTGCTGGTTCTCGGCCCACTGGTCGCGCGGCATGGGCACGCGCGCGTTTCGCTTCCCGGCGGATGCGCCATCGGTGCACGGCCCATCGATCGGCATCTCGACGGACTCGAGCGGCTCGGCGCCGAGATCAAGCTCGAGCACGGCTACATCGAGGCCCGCGCCGATCGTCTGCGGGGCGCGGAGGTCACCTTCGAGGACGCGACCGTCACCGGGACCGAGAACGTGATGATGGCCGCTTGTCTGGCCCGCGGAACGACCGTGCTGCGAAACGCCGCCCGGGAGCCAGAGGTCGTCGATCTCGCACAGCTGCTGATCACCATGGGGGCCAGGATCGACGGTCACGGCACGCGGACGATCATCATCGAGGGCGTCGACGAGCTGCACGGTGCCGAGCACGCGATCATCGCCGACCGGATCGAGGCGGGAACGCTTCTGATCGCGGCGGCCATTACCGGCGGCCGTGTGACGCTCGAAGGCGTCGAGCCGGCGCACCTCGAAGCCGTGCTTGCCCGGCTCAGGCAGGTCGGCCTCGAGCTGGAGTGCGGCAAGCGTTGGATGCGGCTGGGCAACGGTCGGCCGCTGCGGGCCCACGATATGGTCACCGAGCCCTACCCCGGTTTCCCGACCGATCTGCAGGCGCAGTACATGGTGTTGATGACACAGGCCGGCGGCGTCTCGCGTATCAGCGAGCAGATCTTCGAGCACCGCTTCATGCACGTGCCCGAGCTAGAAAGAATGGGAGCCGCGATCGCGCTTTCTGGCCACGTCGCTACCATCGAGGGCCCCACGCCGTTGACGGGAGCCGAGGTCACGGCCTCGGACCTGCGGGCGTCGGCCTGCCTCGTGCTGGCTGGGCTGGCTGCGCGCGGGACGACCGTCGTGCACCGCGTCTACCACCTGGATCGCGGCTATGAGCAGCTCGAGTCCAAGCTCGCCGCACTTGGAGCGCGGATCGAACGGATGCGTTGACGATCCGAGTCGGGGAATCGAGGTGCCGCGAGAAGCGGCAAGACGAATCGAGACGACGCAAGACGGCCCCCGCGGGCAGCCACGTGCCTTTTGGGGGCCGTCCCAGCGATCAGTTCAAGATGAACAGACCGGCGTTGGAATCGTCGACGAAGATCCCGCCCTCGCAGTCCGCACTGATCAGCGGGATCCGCATCAGGACGGTCTTCACGTTGTTCTGCACGTCGAGAAACTCGCCATCGAGACAGAAGTCACCGGCGGCCAGCGGGTCCTCGTCCACCGGAAGCGAGCAGTCGTACGTCCCGTCTCCTTCGAGATCGATCGCGAGCCCGCCGATCTGCCCGCCGAGACAGTTGTACCGTCCGTCCGGGATCGGTACGTCCTCGACCAGGGCTGCGGGAGCGTCGTAAAAGGCGATCAGATCGACTTGCTGTGGCTCGCTGAACAGGGTGACTGGATCCGCGGTGGTCGCGCTGTTCCAGATCGTCATGGAGTCGATGGTGACGAGGATCGATCCTGCGGGCGCTCCCACGCCGGCAGACACACCAGGGGTCGCGACCGGCCCTGGGCCCGTGTCCATGTTGACCGATACGCTGCCCGTGCCGCCGAGAATCGGCGTCTCGTCATCGTCGTCGAAGATGTCGCAGCCAACCACGCCGAGGACCATCACGGCGATCAAACCAGCGATCAATGCTCTAGCCATCTCTTTTTCTCCCTCGAGTTCTGTGTCGGGGGTGCACAGACGCTCCCCTTTATATCTAGAGCCCGGCCGTCGCGCGAACAAGCACGGCCGCGAGCGGGCCGGTTCCGGCCGCCCTCGCGCCCCGGCCCTCGGCCCCAACGGCCGGGTGGCATGCCGTGACACGTCGGCAGCGACGAGAGCGCGCCAGCAGGCGCCGTCGAACGCCGTCAGCGGACGATCTTCAGGCTGGCCTCCCCGAGCGAAACCACCGGAAGTGCCGCGCACTGAGCGCCGAGCACGGGCAGCTCGATCAGCAACTCGCGCGCCTCGCCCTCGACCTCGAGAAAATCGACACCGAGGCAGATCCCCTGCTCGAACGGGTTCGGTGACGCGGCGGCCACGGCGCAGCTGTTCTGGTCGGCATCGATCAGCTCGACCGAAACGATCTCGCCGCCCAGACAGTTGTAGGTCCCGTCCGGGATCGGAACGCCGCCCAGAAGCTCACCTGGATTCTCGAAGAACGCCATCAGATCGACCGTCATCGGCTGCTCGATCAGCGACACTGGCTCGCCGGCCTGGCGGCTGTTCCAGATCTCCAGTGAGTTGAAGGTGACATTGATCTGCTCGGGGGGCGCGACGGGGGCTGACGCCATGCCGGCGACCGGAGCTGAGCTCGGACCGGTGTGCAGGGAAACGGTCACAGCCCCGAACGCTGGGTCGCTGAGAGAGCCATCGCCCGCGCTCGTGATGCCGGCTCCCGTGTCGTCGTTGCTGACCCCGTCGCACGAGATCATGACCACTGCCAGCAGACCCGCTGCTGAAGCGAGCAGGACCTTGTTCCACATCGGACATCTCCTGCGCGTTATTCGGTCGAAACGGGCCCGTCGACCTCGAGTGAGCGTATCCATCTAACACCAGTGCCGAGCCATCGACAAGCCCGTCAGCGCCGCCGCGAGCTGGCGCGCCCCTTTTTTCCGAAGGCCGATCGGCGTAGTTTAGGAAAAACCGGCCCGTCGGCCGGTGTCCTCGCCGCGCGGAAGCAGGCTGAAGGGAGGCCGGTCCCATTCTCGAGCGCGAACTCACCGGTTCGTGGCGGAGTGAGAGGCGATTCGATGCGAAGCGTGATTCGTGGCACCGGCATGTACGTCCCACCGCAGGTCGTCGACAACCACCGCCTGGCGCGCGTCATGGACACCTCCCACGAGTGGATCTTGCAGCGAACCGGCATCGTGAAGCGGCACTTCGCGCCGCCAGGCGTCGCGACGAGCGATCTCGCCGTGCCCGCCGCGCGCGCAGCCATCGAGGACTCCGGATTGAGCGTCCATGACATCGACTACATCGTTTTCGCCACGATGACGCCCGATTTCTACTTCCCTGGTGCCGCGCCCTACTTCCAGCGCAAGATCGGCATCCATCACGTACCGTGTCTGGACATCCGCCAGCAGTGCGCCGGCTTCATCTACGGCCTGCAGTTGACCGACGCCCTGATCCGCGCGCGCCAATTCCGAAACGTGCTGCTGATCGGAGCCGAAGAGCACGGCTGCTTCATGCCCTGGAAGTGTTGGGACGTCGTCATCGACGGCGTCGAGCGAGAGGTGACGGACGAGGAAATCGCTTGGAGCACACAGTTTCGCGACAGGGCCGTGTTGTTCGGTGACGGTGCTGGCGCGCTCGTCGTCAGCGGTGAGGAGGGCGAGCCTGGCGAGCGCGGGGTGATCGACTTCTTACTTTACACGGACGGAGAGCTCGCCGAGAAACTTCACGCTCCGGCTGGCGGCAGCGCCTTCCGCCCCTACTTCACGGAAGAGATGATCCGGGCGGGTGCCACCGTGCCGATCGTGGAAGGGCGCGAGGTCTACAAGCTGGCCGTCAAGCTGATGCCGGAGGTCGTCGAGCAGCTGCTGGAGCGCAACGGCTCGACGGTCGATCAGCTCGACCTGCTGATCATGCACCAG
>CP070706.1:561793-569551 GCA_020350085.1 Acidobacteriota bacterium | reverse complement strand
CGTGGGTTCGATCAGTCGCAGGATGGCCCGTCCGATCGTCGTCTTGCCCGAGCCGGACTCCCCCACGAGCCCGACGATCTCGCCGCGCCCCACGTCGAGATCGACGCCGTCGACGGCTCTCAGATAGCCGCCGCCCCACCAGCCTTCGCTGACGGGAAAGTGCTTGACGAGGTCGCGTACCTCGACCAAGGGCGCGTTCACTCGGCGCTCCTGGGGGCAGCCGCTCCGGCAACCGCCTCCTCTTCGAGCAGGCAAGCTACCGCACGTCCGTTCGTGCGCGACTGCAGCGCCGGAACCTCTACGCGGCACTGAGCTTCGGCCAGTGGGCAACGGGGATGAAAAGCGCAGCCCGCAGGCAGATGGCCGAGATCCGGCACCTGGCCGGGGATGGCCGGCAGCCGCTCTCGGCGCGCGTCCGGCTGGGGCAGGCTGGCGATCAGCGCCCGCGTGTAGGGGTGGCGCGGATCGTCGAACAGGTCGGAGACCGAGGCCTGTTCGACGATGCGCCCAGCGTACATCACGAGCACGCGATCGCAGAGTGCGGCCACCACACCGAGATCGTGGGTGATCAGCAGAATGCCGCCCAGCTCTCGTCCATCGATCAGCGAGCGCAGCAGGTCGAGCACGCCGGCCTGTACCGTGACGTCGAGCGCCGTCGTCGGCTCATCGGCCAGCAGCACTCTGGGTCTTGCCGCCAGCGCCAACGCGATCAGCACTCGCTGCTTCATCCCGCCCGAGAACTGGTGAGGGTAGTCGCGGACGCGCCGACCGGCATCGGGAATTCCGACCCGCACCAGGGCGCCGACCGCTTCCTCCCACGCCGCCTTGCGGCTGACCGGCCGGTGGGCGCGGATGACGTCGACGATCTGAGAGCCGACGCGCAGCACCGGATTGAGTGCCGAGCCCGGCTCCTGAGGCACGTAGGCCAGGCCGGCGCCGCGATAGCGGCGAAGCTGCTTCTCGGGTAGGGAGAGCAGCTCGACCCCATCGAGCGACACCCGGCCTGCGCTGACGCGCCCCGGTGGCGGCACCAGCCGCAGCAGTCCGAGGGCCGCTGCCGATTTCCCGCACCCGGACTCTCCGACCAGGCCGACGATCTCACCATGGCCGATCGAGAGCGTCAGCCCTTGGACGGCGCGGACGATGGCGTCAGCCCGCGGGAACTCGACCCGGAGATTCTCGACGACCAGTAGCGGTGCGTGACCCATGGCGGGCGAAGATAGCATCAGCTGTCGATCCCGTGAGGCGTCGGCTGACCGGCGGTCCGTGGCCCGTGGCGAGTGGCGGCGCTCGGACGGCCGCCCACCCGGCTTTTTGCCCGGAGCAAGTCGCGGAGTCTGTCATTGACGCCGCCCCGCCGGTCGTCTCAGTCTATACAATGCTGCTTCCGCAGTGCTCCGGGATACTCCGCGCTTGTATCTGGCGCCGCGTGCCACCCGGCAGGAGACGGCCTCATGACGCTCACAAGGAGCTTCGTCTGCCTGACCCTCTTCCGTTCCATCGCTCCCGCCATCAATGCGGTCATCGCCGCCGGCGCCATTGTCCCCATCGTCGCCATCTCTCTCGCGGCGAGCACCGGCAACGGCATCGCCGGCCAGCGTGACCCGCAGACCGATCTGGACGAGACCCGTCCGCCAGCGAGCCCTACAGCTCACGAGGCTCAGCCCGCTGGAGAGCTGACCGCCGATGGGGAAGAAGGGGCAGCGGGGGCCGCCGCGCCGGATCTGACACACGAGATGGGGCAAGCTGGAGCAGATGACGAGCACGGCGCGCACAGCGGCAACGGGGGCAACGGGGAGCGCGGGGACCATGGAGGCGAGTTGGGGGCCGCCCTGCCGCTCTGGTCGGTCATTCCTTTCGTCGGAATCCTGCTCTCGATCGCCATCTTCCCGCTCGTCGCCGGCCACTTCTGGCACGAGCACTACCCGAAGGTCTCACTTTTCTGGGCTGTCGTTCTGGCGGTCCCGTTTCTTCTCGCCTATCACGGACAGGCGTTCTATGCGATCGCCCACATCTATCTGATCGACTACATCCCGTTCATCATCCTGCTGTGGGGACTGTTCACGGTCTCGGGCGGTATCGTGGTTCGCGGCTCGCTGCGGGGCACGCCGGCAATGAACACGCTGCTGTTGTTCGTCGGCACGGCGATGGCCTCGTGGGTCGGGACGACCGGCGCTGCAATGGTGATGATCCGCCCTGTGCTGAGAGCCAATGCGCATCGGCGCAGCAAGATGCACATCATCATCTTCTTCATCTTCCTGGTGGCCAATATCGGCGGCTCGTTGACTCCGCTCGGTGACCCGCCGCTGTTTCTCGGTTTTCTGCACAGCGTGCCTTTCTTCTGGACGCTCGAGCACATGCCGGCCCCGATGTTCGTCGCCGCCGCCTTGTTGCTGGCGCTGTTCTACCTGCTCGACCGCTGGATTGCAGCTCGCGAGAACAGCGATGAGCTGCCGGCCGAGCCCACCGAGAAGATCCGTTTCGGCATCGCCGGTGCCCACAACTTCTTGTTTCTCGCCGGCATCGTTGGCGCGGTGCTGATGAGCGGTTTGTGGAGGCCGGGCCACTACACGCTGCTCGGCGTCCACGTCGAGATCCAGAACACGGTCCGTGACGGGCTGATCGTGATGTGTGGGCTGCTCTCGCTGTTGACGACCCGTCACGAGCTGCGGCGTGAGAACGACTTCACCTGGGGACCGATTCGAGAGGTGGCGTATCTGTTCGCCGGCATCTTCATGACGATCATTCCGGCGCTCGAAATACTCAAGGCGGGTGAGCAAGGGGCGTTGGCCGGTCTGGTGCGGGTTTGTAACCAGCCTTGGCAGTACTATTGGATCACCGGATCGCTGTCGGCATTCCTCGACAACGCACCGACTTACCTGACCTTCTTCAACACGGCGCTCGGAAAGTTCTACCCCGGAATGGCCGAGCCGACGGCCGTTGCCGAGCTGATCGCGTCGAACAACGTGTACTTGCTGGCGATCTCGGCCGGGGCTGTCTTCTTCGGCGCATTCACATACATCGGCAACGCACCGAACTTCATGGTCAAGTCGATCGCGGAAGAGGCAGGGATCCCGATGCCGTCCTTTTTTGGGTACATGTTCCGCTGGTCGGTGCCCATCCTGCTGCCTGCGTTCCTGCTGGTGACCTTCATCTTCTTCGTTTGACCGCCGCCACAACTCGCCGAGCGCCAGCGTGGGACACCGCCGCCGCGTCAACCCTGGCGAACCGTCGCGTGCCTGCTACCATCCCACGCAATCGAGGAAAGCCGTGGCGCGAAGCCGGGTCATCGTGGTTGGAGGCGGTCTCGCCGGTAGCGAAGCAGCTTGGCAGTGTGCGTGCCGGGGGGTGCCGGTCTCATTGTTCGAAATGAGACCGCAGACACCGACGGCGGTTCACAGGACC
Organism: Acidobacteriota bacterium; assembly: GCA_020350085.1. Lineage (GTDB taxonomy): Bacteria > Acidobacteriota > Polarisedimenticolia > J045 > J045. The sequence continues at coordinate 566,146 of CP070706.1, read as the reverse complement.
GATCGGCTCGCCGAATTGGTCTGCTCGAACTCGTTCAAGTCACTCGAAACGCTGAACGCTCACGGGTTGCTCAAGGCGGAGCTACGGCTCGTCGGCTCGCTGATCATCGACTGCGCCCTCGACGCGCGGCTTCCCGCCGGGGCCGCGCTCGCCGTCGATCGCGAGGCGTTTGCCGAGCGAGTGACCACGCGGATCACGGGGCATCCGCTGATCGAGTTGGAACGCGAAGAGGTCGCCGAGATCCCCAGCGCCGGTCCGACGATTCTCGCCACTGGCCCGCTGTGCTCCGAGCGGTTGGCCGAGTCGATCTGCGGCTTCACCGGCCAGGACAATCTCGCCTTCTACGATGCCATCAGTCCGATCATCGACGGCGATACGATCGACCGGGAGGTGGCGTTTCGAGCGTCGCGCTACGGTAAGGGATCCGGGGACGACTATCTCAATTGCCCGCTGAATCGATCGGACTACGAGCGCTTCTACGATGCCCTCGAGTGCGCCGATGCTGCCGAGCTGCACGATTTCGATCGCCAGCTGCTGTTCGAAGGATGCCTGCCGATCGAGGAGCTGGCGCGCCGCGGGCGCGATACGCTGCGTTTTGGTCCGATGAAGCCGGTCGGATTGACCGATCCCCGGACCGGCCGGCGCCCGTGGGCGGTCGTGCAGCTGCGCCAGGACAACTTGGCCGCGACACACTGGAGCATGGTGGGGTTCCAAAACCGGCTCCGTTTCGCCGAGCAAAAGCGCCTGTTCCGGATGATTCCAGGACTCCAGCGGGCAGAGTTCGTTCGCCTCGGCATGATCCATCGCAACTGCTACATCAACTCGCCGCGGATTCTGCGAGAGACCTTTCAGACGCGGCGGCGAGACGACCTCCTGTTCGCCGGCCAGCTGTCCGGCGTCGAGGGGTACACGGAGTCGACGGCGTCGGGAATGATCGCCGGCATCGGAGCCGCAGCTCTCGTCAAGGGCCATGCTCCGCCTGTCTTCCCGCCTCAGACGGCTCTCGGCTCGCTGCAGCGCTACGTCGCCCATGCGAACCCCGAGAATTACCAGCCGACGAACTTTGCTTTCGGGCTGCTGCCCGGACTGGAAACACCCCCTAAATCGAAGCGGGAACGAAGGAAGGCGACCGCAGCGCGGGCGATTCGGGCGCTGGGTACCTATCTTAAGAGTGTGGCATTCGAGCCGCTCGCCGTCGATCTTCGGCCGCGAGCGGCGGGGCTGTGATCCGACCGCGAGGATTCGACGCATGACGAGCTCGCACGACCATCCGACCAGCCGGCGCGCGGAGGCGTACTTCACGGCGTCGTTCGAGGGGGCTCGGCGGCTCGCCGAAGGCCGTGGCGACGAGGCGGTGGAGATCCTGCGCCGCGAGTTGGAGCGTGTACAGGACACTGACGAGATCGCCGGGCGGCGATTCCTGCTGTCTCAGATCGCGCTGTGCCACACCCGGATGGATGATCCCGCGGCGACCCAGCAAGTGCTCGAGGAAATGGAAGAGCAGCTTCCGCAAGAATCCGAAACCGCGCTACTGCTCGCAGAGGGGTATCTGCTGCTGTTGGACAACGCGGAGCGCGCCTCGCACCACGCCGCTCTGGACCTCAAGTGGTGCGAGCGCGAGGAGCACGCGGATCTGGCGGAGCTGCTCTCGCGCGCCCACTCGCTCATGGCTCGCTCTCTGCTCGCCCAAGACGACTTGACCGGTGCGTTCGGATCTTGGCAGTCGGCACCACTGCCCGATTGGCGGGTGGCAGTGAAGCTGATCGAGGCGGGACTCAGCACGCGGCAGGTGCGGGAGGTGCTCTCGGACGCGCTTCCCCGGCACCGCGAGCACGAGCGCCGGCTGGGGCCGGGGGCGGTGGCTGCGACAGATCAGGTTGAGCGACTGATCCTGTGGATCGACGCGGGCTGCCCGGAAGGTCCTCCCGTATCCTCTTGATGTGACCGACGCCGTCAAGCGCTTTCTCGATCACCTGTCTCTGGACCGAGACCGGTCCGTCGAAACGGTGCGCGCGTACCGCCGGGATCTCGTCGATATGATCGGTTTTCTGTTGTCACGACGGCAGGATCGCAGCTCACCGCGTCCCGAAGAAGTGACGCCGCGCCAGGTTCGGGCTTGGATCGCGGACATGCACGAACGTGGGCTGACGGCGACGACGATCGGACGCCGTCTCTCTGCGGCACGCTCCTTCTATCGCTGGCTCGTTCGAATCGGCGAACTGGAGGCGAATCCCGCGGCAGAAGTGCCGATGCCTCGCCGGCCGGACCGCCTGCCCGAACGGCTCGACGTCGACGACGTATCGGCCATCATGGAAGCGTGTGACGAGGGCGGCGCCAGGACCAGCATCGCCGCGTGTCGTGACCGCGCGTTGCTCGAGCTGCTCTACGGCGCCGGCCTTCGGGTGTCGGAGCTGGTCTCGCTAGATGTCGACGATCTGCTGCTGGGTGAGCGTACCGCACGCGTCGTTGGCAAGGGCCGGCGCGAGCGAGTCGTTCCGTTCGGCCGCCGAGCTGTGCAGGCGCTGCGTCGCTATCTGGACAGATCGCGGTCGTTGCGCGAACGCAGCGGGCAGGAGGCGTTGTTTCTCAACCTGCGGGGCGGCCGACTCAGTGCTCGTTCGGTACGCAGGGTTCTCGACAAGGCCGTCGCGCGCGCGGCTTTGTTACGCGGTGTGCATCCACATGTACTGCGCCACTCGTTCGCCACCCACCTGCTCGAGTCGGGAATGGACCTTCGAGCGATTCAGGAGCTGCTCGGCCATGCCCGCCTAACGACGACTCAGCGCTACACTCGCCTGTCGCTGGAACACATCTTGGACGTTTACGACAAGACTCATCCACGCGCCTGACTCGGTTGAAAGAGGAGATGATGAACCTGCGCCGGCCCCTGAACGTGCTGCTCGTGGCCGAGGAGTCCGCTGGCGTGCAGCTGCTGCGCCGGCTACGAGCTTCGGAGCATCGTGTGGTCGGGGTGCTGACCTCGGAGCCGGACGACAAGGAGGCGGTCCGGGGCGCCACCGTCTGGCATGTGGCCAACTCGATGGACCTGCCGATTCTGCCGCCGAGAAACGTGCGCAAGCGGTCGTTTGCAGCCCAGGTCGAGCGGCTCGAGGTCGATCTGCTGCTCAACGTGCATTCCCTCTACATCGTGCGCGGCGAGATCCTGGCGGCTCCGCGTATCGGAAGCTTCAACCTTCACCCGGGACCGCTGCCGCGCTACGCGGGGCTCAACTCGCCGAGTTGGGCCATCCTCCACGGCGAGACGACGCATGGCGTGACGATCCATTGGATGGAGCCGGGTATCGACACGGTTGCGATCGCCTATCAGACGATGTTCGAGATCGCGCCCGACGACACGGGACTGAAGGTCGCCTCACGCTGCATTCGCGAGGGGCTGAAGCTGCTCGAGCGGCTGCTGGACAGCGGCGCGAGAGCCCCGGCTGAGATCCCGCGCTTGGAGCAGGACGCAAGTCAGCGCAGCTACTTCGGCCGTGAGACACCCTTCGACGGCGCGCTGTCGTGGGACCGTCCCGCGCGCGAGATCGAAGCCTTCGTTCGCGCGGCCGACTACTATCCACTGCCCTCGCCGTGGGGGCACCCTTTCTCGTGGCTGGGCGGCGAGCGGCTGGGCGTGGTCAAGGCCGGGCTCACCGGAGAACCGAGCGACGCGCCTCCGGGCACCCTCGAGCAGCGCGATCCGCATGGCCGCTGTGTCGCGTGCCGAGACGAGTGGCTCGCTGTGCGGCTCGTGCATCGAGAGAATCGCTACGGCGAGGCGTCGTCGCTGCTGCCGGCGAGTGGGAAGCTCCGCGACGGCGGGGCGGCGCAAGAGGTGAAGCGAGGCGACGAATCGACGCGTCACTGACGGGGCCCCGTCAGCCGCCGTTTGGCCGCCGGTTGGCTGCCTTCGCCCCTCGCGGTCGATTCGACAATAATCGTCCTCGACGAGTCGTACCGGGCGCCGAGCTGCCCGGCCGCTCACCGGCGGGAGGTCTGTCACCTTGTCCCTCGTTTTCGTCGTCGACGACGACCCCGTAACCTGCGAAGCGATCGCCTCGACGCTCAAGCGCGAAGGACACGATCTGCGCACGTTCACCAAGCCCGAGGAAGCGCTCGAGGCGGGACGGCTAGACGCTCCAGCGGTGACGATCACGGACTTCGCGATGCCCGGGATGAGCGGCCTGGAGCTGGTGCTCGCTCTGCGCGAGGTCGCGCCGGACACGACTTTCCTCGTCGTCTCGGGTCAGGCTAGCGTCGAAGATGCCGTCAACCTGATGAAGCATGGGGTCGTCGACGTCCTGGTCAAGCCGCCGCGCGCACACGCTCTGCGTCGATCGCTCGCGCTCGCGCTCT
>CP070706.1:553300-561693 GCA_020350085.1 Acidobacteriota bacterium | reverse complement strand
CGAGCAGACCGCGCGCCTTGATCGTCGGGGACGCGATCGCGAACGGAGGTCTGCGACTCCAACTTGGCCAGCATGACCGCCTTGTGGGCGTCGACCAGCCCGTGTCCGGTCGCGAGATCCGCGCCGCTCGTCGCCGGATGTCCACCCGTGCGCGGGTGGGAGTGTCCCTCGGTCACGTCGCGCGCCGTTTTGTCGAGGATCTCTCGCACAGCGGCAGGGGCCAGCTCGGGGCACGCCTGCTTTACGAGCGCGCAGACGCCCGCCACCTGTGGTGCCGCGGCGGAGGTGCCGCTGAACGCGGCCCAGCCGTCGTTGCTCATCGTTTCGTCACCGTCGGGGTGCCGTGAGCCAGCATTGCCGCCATCGATCTCATCGCCCGGCTCGAGGGGCAACATGATGTAGATCGCTCGCGGCTGCAGGCCGACCAAGCCGCAGACGTCGGGCACCACGCGTCCCGCATAGATCGAGCTCGCGAAGCCGCTGGCGTAGTCGGAGGCACGAAACTTGCCGTCCTGCTCGATGAACACGCCGCCTGCCGCGATCACGTCGGGGTGCTGTGCCGGATAGCCGAAGTGGCTGTTCCCCGCCGAAAACACGACGATGATCCCCTTGGCCACTGCGGTCGCAATCGCGGCAGCCAGCGCCTGATTCGCGGGGCTGAGCGGTGGCTGTCGGACATCCGAGCCCCAGCTGTTGCTGATGATGTCGGGCTCGAGCGCAATCGCGGCATTGAAAGCGCCGGTGGAGTTGACGAAGTTCGTCTTGACCATCGTGAAGTCGATGTCCGGTGCGACCGCAAACAGATTCGCCGACTCACCGGTACCGTGTCCGACCTCATCGTTGGCGAGATCGTCGCTTCCCGGACCGAGAACGACGGGCGATGAGCGATAGCCTCTTTTGGTGAAGTACGAATGGCGATACCACCCCGTATCGGTCATGACGACTTTGATGCCGCGCCCGGTTACGCCGGCGCGATGTGCCTTGTCCGCGTTCACTCCGAGCGAGACGTCGCCCGGCACGCGTAAGTGCCAGTAGTCCACCAGCGGCGCGAACGGGTGCGCGAAGAACGGGAAGCTCGGCTCCTCGAGGGCCACGCCCTCGATCAGCTCGGACAGACGGCTGCGGCGCGGACTGATCAAGCCGGGAATGTCCGTGTCGGTTGAATCGATGAACGTGGCGACATCCTCTCGGCAGAAAGGTTTGACGACGGGACGTTCCTCTGTGACGAGCTTGGTGCTGAAGACACTTTCGTACAGCTCGGGAGGACCGGCGATGTTGACCGTGCAAGCTCCGACTTGCATCACGTGAAACCCCGCGCGCTGAAGCTGAGTCACCGCGCGTCGCAGTACGGCGTCCTCGGACACGTAACACGGTACCTCGGACACCGACAGCAGCGGCGCCCCGAACAGGGATCGCCCACCGACCGAGAGGGGCGATGCCTGCGCGTAGACGATCGGTGGCAGTGGAGGCGCCTTTCGCACCACACGCCGCTTGCTCGTTTTTTTCCTGGACCGCCCTTTTTTTCCGCTCTTGCGCCTCTGTTTGGCCATCGTCTGGCTCCCCTCGAAGCGAAGCGCTGCGTGAGCATGCGCTCGAGGTGGTCCACTGGGCCCTCCTCGGGCGCGCTGTAGAGGGCCTCTGTCGGCCACCCATTCTAGGTCAGGCGGCGCCATTTAACGGTTGACCGCGGAAGAGTGCGGAACGTATTTTCGCTGGGAGGCGGACCGCCGTCGTGGGGGGCGGTCCGCCGCTTCGTGTGACGCGCGTCGCGCGGGAGGAGTGCCTTGAGCAAGCCACTGGTACAGGTCGTCCCGATCCGTCCCCGCCCGGCCGAGTTGTTCATTCAGCTCCTCGGCGAGAGTGGCTTCAGCGAAGCGCGAGAGCAGGCCGTTCGCCTCACGCGACGTCTGAACGGGCGCCGCATCTGGAACATCAACAGCACGGCCGCTGGGGGTGGCGTTGCGGAGATGCTCCACACCCTACTTGCATACGCTCGCGGTTTTGGCGTCGACACGCGCTGGTTGGTGATTAGCGGCTCACCCGAGTTCTTTCGTGTGACCAAACGCCTGCACAACGCACTACACGGAGAGCGCGGCGACGGCTCTCGACTCGATGGCACAGCGCACGAGATCTACGACGAAGTGACCGCTGCCAACGCGGCAGAACTCGAGCACGTCATCGATTCCGATGACATCGTCATACTGCACGATCCGCAGACGGCTGGGTTGATTCCCTATCTGTCGCGCCGTGGTATAGGTGCTTTCTGGCGTTGTCACATCGGCATGGACGAGCCGAGCGCAGAAGCGAGCGCAGCCTGGAAGTTCTTGGCGCCGTATCTGACCGAAGCCCGGGCGTTCGTGTTCTCGCGATTCGCGTATCTTCCCGACGAGCTCTACCACGGACGGTGTCTCATCTCCGCGCCGTCGATCGATCCGTTCTCGCCGAAGAACCAACTCATGGACGACGTGACGGCGCGTGCGATTCTCCGTCACATCGACGTGATCGCTGAAACCGGTAACAACGCGTCCCGGCATTTCACACGCAGCGACGGATCGATCGCAACCGTCAACCGTCGCGCCGACATCGTTCGAGAGGGCCCCCCACCCGCAGCCTCGGCTCCGCTCGTCGTCCAGGTCTCGCGCTGGGACCGCCTCAAAGATCCCGTCGGTGTGCTTCGAGGCTTCTGCCGTGCGATCTCGCTCGGGGCGCCTTCGGATGCGGCGCTCGTCCTCGCCGGGCCGTCGGTCAAGGCGGTGGCCGATGATCCGGAGGGTGGCGAGGTATTCGAGGAGGTCGTGCAGTGCTGGCGCGCACTGCCAAGAGAGCAGCGGCGCCGCGTCCATCTCGTCAATCTTCCGATGGACGACCTACAGGAAAATGCCGCGATGGTCAACGCTCTCCAGCGTTACGCGACGACGGTCGTCCAAAAGAGCTTGCGCGAAGGCTTCGGCCTGACGGTCACTGAGGCGATGTGGAAAGGCAAGCCGGTGATTGCCAGCGCCGTCGGCGGCATCCAGGATCAGATCGAGCACGGGGTCAGCGGCCTGCTACTCAAGCGCCCGGCCGATCTCGACGCCTACGCGGGTTCGATCGTTCAAGTGCTCAACAATCCCGGTCTGGCAGCGCGTCTCGGTGAAAACGCTCGGCGACGCGTGATGAAGAACTATCTCGGGCTGAGAATCGTCAGTAACTACGACGATCTCGTTGAGCGCCTCGAGCACGATCAGCCAGAACCACACACGGACGTCGTCGGCGACACCGTCTAGCGTACTGAGACGACGCGAGCTCCGTGGGAATCCCGTGGAAGCGAGCCCGCAGCTGCACGTGTTGCCCGGATCACCTTCCCGGTAGGACGACTCGCCGATCGCCGGGTCTTCCTTCCAGGAACTCTCGTCGCAGGTCTGCGCAACGGTCGGTGCGGCACCGGCCACCAACGCCGCGACGAGTCCGACCATTCTCACCGCCACCGACGTTCCCGAGTTTCTCGCGGAATTTCGCACGAAAAAGCCCTCCGCGTGAGGCTTCCCGCGTCCGACTCGCGCGACGCCGTCGCCCGCGCCCAAAGCACCTCCGGCGCAGCGGACGAACCTCCAACGTTTGATCGTGCTCGGTTCCGCCACCCCTGCGTCGCGTGTGAGGCCGCAAGGAAGACACAAGCGGTGGGACGCTGCGGGCACAGGGACGGCTCTCGCAGCGAGCATGGAGCCGCGCCCGCTTCCGATCAGGCGTACGCGTGGAAAGATCGCACCGCGACGACGCCTGGCTTCGATGGACACGCAAAGGGCGAGGAGCGGGCGGGACTCCGTGCGCGCGACGCGAGGGTGCGTCGCGCCCGAGCCGCCCCTACCGCTGGTTGACCGGACTCGGCGCTGCCACCTGCTCTGCCGATGAGGGCCGCCGAGAAGCCACGCCAGTCAACGTTTTCCACGAAGGTGACGCGCCGGGTCACGCAACATGCGCGCGAAAGCGTGTCTGTCGGCGCAAGAATACCTACCGACGCTTTGACAGCGCGGGCAGAAGTAAGTTGAGCGTCCAGCGAGCCCCTGACGTCGCATCTGAATTCTCGTTCCACAGCGACGGCACGGCCGACCGCGGCGGCCGTAGACCCAATGGCGCTGCTTGCGGCCGCGATCGCTCAACTCGAAGCGCGTACGTCGCGGGCCGGAGTCGAGGTTGGCCATCATCAGCGCGCGGGCCGTCCTGACCAGCTGTTCCCGCTGCGAATCATCCAGCGACGCGATCACGGCGAACGGATCGACGCGACACAGGAACAGCGTCTCCGACTTGTACACGTTACCGATGCCGGCAAGCAGCTTCTGTGTCATGAGACCTTCGCCAATCGAAAGCTCGTCCGCCGCCTCGAGCCGCGTGAGAATCTCGTCGATGTCGGGTTCGGGGGCGAGAAGATCGGGGCCGAGCGGACGAAGTGCCGGATGAGCTTTCACTTGCCACGGGGTCAGCAACTCGACCATCGGTGCACTGAAGCACACTGCGACGAAAGCGTCGGTTTCCAAGACGCAGCAGGCGCGCCGTCGTGGCTTACGCCAGACCTCACCGGGCCGATAGACATGCCAAGAACCGGTCATCTTCATGTGCGTGTAGAGAACCGTCTCGTCGTCGAAGTGGATCAGCAAGTTCTTACCGCGGGACTCGACCGATACGATCGACCTGCCAGCCAACGCTGCGATTCTCGAGGCGAGGTCCGTTCTGGCACTGCTGGCACGTACCAACTCGCGGCCCTCGAGCACGGCACGCAACGTCTTCGCCGTGCGGTAGATCGTGTCTCCCTCAGGCATCGTCGGCACGCCGGCGACGGACGAAGCCGCGAGTGAATCGGTCGAAGCCCACCCCGCGCAAGTACGGTCCTAGCGGCGACTCTTCGGGGGCAAGACCGTCGATCTTCGTGATCAATACGGCCTTTCGATCGCCTGCTTCGGTCATCGAGGCGAGCGCGGCGGCCATTGCCATAGCGACCTGCTCCCTGTCGGGGTCGCTCAGGGGCAGAAAAGTCAGCAGCTGGTGCTCGCTGCGGCTGAGGTAGCCGATCAGCTCGCCGGCGATCAGGATCACGCGCGCGCCGGCGATCCGTGCCGCGCGCGCGCCTTCGCGATCCGGCCAGGGGAGAGCGGCGCCGTAAGCGTTCGCAGGATCGGCAGCGGATAGTACGAGCGGCTCGTTCTCGCCGGCCGCGGTATCGCACTCGGCACGCAGGCGATCTTCAGCGCCGGCGATCGCAAACTGTGTCGCACCGAGTCCGGCGACGAAGTACCCGCGCCGCACCCGACCGGCCTGCTCCATCGCCTTGAGCACCGGGTAGAGCGCGGCAAAGCCCCCGGAGATTCCCTCTGAGCGGATCGCCTCGCGCGTGAGCACGCCGTGGCGCTCGAGAAGCTGCGTCGCCTCCGCCGTCCGGCGCTCGGTGTGGGAGATTCCGGATTGATCGAAGTCCGGCAGCAAAGTCCATCGCCCCTCCGAACCCGCGGGGCCCGCGCGGCGTGAACGCAGATCTCGCCCGCGACGGCCGCGAAGACGCCGAATTTTCGAGCCAGCGAGAAGGCTTCGCAGCGGGGCCAAGGTGTCGTTCGTTACCTCACCGGCCCAGACCAGGTCCCAGAGCGCTTGCAGCACGTCGGGAGGGAATGCGGCGGTTTTCCTGACCAGCTCCGAAAAAAACAGCGCGCCCCGATCTCCCAGCAGCCTCCGCACCCGACCGACCAGCTCGCCGCCGGCCGGCACGGGCGGGGGCGCGAGCCGCGGGTAGTCCTCGGTGAGGTAGAGAGCCAGGCGACCATCGGCTGGCCCGAGCGGCTCGAGACCGCGCCAGATCACCTCTCCAGCGGCGCACAACTCGTCGAGCAGCGCTTTGTCGTAGTCCTGAACGCGCGCCGCGAGAACGTCGCTTTCCAGAATCGAGGCCGGAAGGCCGGCACCTTGAAGCTGCTCGATGACGCCGAGCAGCCCTTCGAGGCCGCGCCGTGGCCGTGTGAGCCCCTGCCACTGCGGCAGGAACCGTGCCAACGCCCTCCGCTCGACCGGCTCGACCTGCTTACGCAGCGCAGCGAGCGATTTCTGCTTGATCGTGCGCAGGACTCCGACGTCACAAAACTCGAGGCCGCGACCGCCCGGCAAGAACTCGCCGACGACGAGCCGGCCCGCCTCGACGAGCCGCTCGAGAGCGTCGTTAACCGGCCCGACGCCGAGACCGAACCGCTTGGCTGCGCTCTCAGAGCGAAAAGGCACGTGCGTTCGAGCGAAGCGGGCCAGAATCTCTTCCAAAGCGCCCTCGGCCGGATCGAGGAACGCTCGTGGCAGGCCGGGAGGAGGAACGACTCCCAGCGCATCGCGCAATCTTCCGGCATCTTCAGCGGCGGCGAAGCGGCGCTCACCCGCTAGCGTGATCTCGATGATGCGACGGGAGCGGCCGAGCTCGTCCAGCCAGCTCGGGACGGCGTCTGGCACTTCCGTGCGAGCCGCGATCTCTTCCAATGTCAGCTCGCCCAGCGACAGCAGCAGGTCGTGCAGACCATCTGCGTGCTTGACCAAAGTCGATGGCTCGAGTCGCTGCAGTCGCCGTTCAGTCTGCTCGATCGCTTCCGGAGCGAGCAGCTCGCGCAGCTCAGGCTCTCCGAGCAGCTCCCGAAGCTGCGAACGGTCGAGGGCGAGAGCCTGCGCCCGGCGTTCTGCAAGCGGCGCATCACCTTCGTAAAGGAAGTTCGCGACGTATGAGAGCATCAGCGATGCAGCGAACGGAGACGCAACACGCGAGTTGACGGTATGCGTGCGCAAGCGGCGCGCCTCGATGTCTCGGAGCAGCGCGACGAGACCCGGCAGGTCGAACACGTCCCGCAAGCACTCGCGGTAGGTCTCGAGGACGATCGGGAAGTCGCCATAATCGGAGGCGACCTTCAACAGGTCCGCCGAGCGGCGCCGCTGGATCCAAAGCGGCGTGCGCTTGCCAGGTCGCCGGCGCGGAAGAAGAAGCGCGCGCGCGGCATTTTCTCGGAACAGCGCAGCAAACAGCGCCGTGTTTGCCAGCTCGCCCACGACGAGCCTTTCGATCTCGTCCGGGACGGGGAAGAACAGGCGCTGATCCGGCGGCTCGTCCATTTCCGGCAGTCGAAACACGATCCCGTCGTCGGACCACAGCATGTCGACCTCGACCTGCAGCTCGTCACGAATCCTTGCGGCCACGGCCATCGCCCACGGCGCGTGGATCTTCCCACCGAACGGAGAGAGCAGCGTCACGCACCAATCGCCGACTTCATCGACGAATCGCTCGAGCACGATGATCTGGTCGTTGGGGATCTCTCCCGTGCCATCAGCCTGCTCGTCGAGATAGTCCATCAGATTTCGTGCCGCCCGCTCGTCGAGACAGTGCTGCTCACGGAGAAGCCGAAGCGCATCTTCACGCGAACGGTGCTGCAGCTGTCTCGTCAGCTGACCGATCACGCGTCCGAACTCGACGGGTCGCGAAGGACGGTCACCGTGCCAAAACGGCATTCGCCCTGGCTCGCCCGGTGCAGGGCTGACGATCACGCGCTCGTGCGTGATCTCCTCGATGCGCCACGAGCTCGCGCCCAGCAGAAAAACGTCGCCCGGCCGCGATTCGAAGACCATCTCCTCGTCGAGCTCACCAACGCGCACGCTCTTTCCACCCGCAGTTGATGCGAGGAAAACGCCGAACAGGCCGCGGTCGGGGATCGTGCCGCCGCTCGTGACGGCAACGACGCGCGCGCCACGCCGTGCGTGGAGCATGCCGCTCAATCGATCCCATGTGATACGCGGCTTGAGTTCGGCAAAGCGATCGGATGGATAGCGTCCGGAGAGCATGTCCAGAACGCCCTCGAACGCCGATCGCGGCACGTCGGCAAACGGTGCCGCACGGCGCACGAGGCGAAACATCTCGTCGATATGAATCGAATCCCGAGCGACCATCGCGACGATCTGCTGCGCGAGAACGTCGAGCGGATTGCGAGGATAAGAGCTGTGCTCGACATCTCCCTCGAGCATATGTGAAGTGACGGCAGCGCAGGCGAGTAGATCGGCGCGGTACTTGGGAAAAATGACGCCACGCGAGACCGCGCCGACGTCATGTCCTGCTCTACCGATTCGCTGTATGCCGGAGGCGACAGACAACGGAGCTTCGATCTGAATGACGAGATCGACGGCGCCCATGTCGATGCCTAGCTCCAGCGAAGACGTCGCCACGATCGCTGGCAGCACGCCACGCTTGAGTCGGTCCTCGATCTCGGCGCGGGCTTCTTTCGCGATCGAGCCGTGATGAGCCGCCGCCAGCGGCTCTTCAGCAACTTCATTGATCGCCGCCGCCAGTCGTTCCGCGAGCCGGCGGGAGTTGACGAAGATCATCGTCGAGCGGTGCCCGCGGATCAGCT
>CP070706.1:550660-553200 GCA_020350085.1 Acidobacteriota bacterium | reverse complement strand
GTCTCGGGTCGGCCAACCGATCAAAATGAATCATTTGATCCATAGACAGTCTCTGTCGTCCGACGTCTACTTCGTATCGATACCGCCTGGATGCTGCCCAAAGCGCGGCAACACGGGGGGGTCGGTGTCGGTAAGGACGCGTCCATGCGCACCCCCGCCTTTCACTTGGCGGCAGCTCGTCGTCCCTGCGCGAGGCGTCTGTGTTCCGCTCTGACTTGCGTCGCGTGTCTTTGCACGACGACGCTCGTCGCTTTCGTCGTCGGGACAGTCGGGTCACTCCTTCTCGCCGGTACGCCCGACGACGACGGCGTCGGATCGATCACGATCGCCGACAACGCGGCCGTGGCCGTCGTCGACGGAGAGCCGATCACCGCCGCCGAGCTTCGCCACGAGATGAAGCTCCGCTGCCGCGCAGCGCACGAAACGTGCGCCACCTCTCGAGCATGGACTGACCTGCTCAACGAAATGGTCGCGTTCGAGCTGCTTCTCGCGCACGCGCGGCGCGCGGGCACCGACCGCGACCCGGAGGTTCGACGCACGATCGAGCGGCTGATCGTCGGACGGTTCAAGCAGGACCGCATCGAGCGGCGGCTCGAGGCGGTCTCGGTCAGCGACGAAGAGATCGAGGACTACTACGACGCGCACCGCGACGCGTTCACGATTCCCGAACGGCGGCGGGTGGCGATGATCGCCATCGATCTGCCGGCTGGGGCGAGCGAGCAGCGGCTCGGTGAACTGCGCGAGCGCGCCGAGCAGGCGCGGGCCGCGGCGCTCGAGCTGGGCGAGGAGATCCCCGGCTTCGGCTCGCTGGCGCGCCAGGTCTCCGACGATCCCGTGAGCCGTCATTTGGGGGGCGATGTCGGCTGGATCGCGCGCGGGCAGGATTCCTACCGCTGGCCGCAGTCGGTCGTCGAGGCGATGTTCGCGCTCGCTGACGCCGGCGAGATCAGCCCGCTCGTCGAGACCGAGCGCGCGTTTTGTCTGCTGCGGCTCATCGAACGCGAGCCGGCGACGTTGCAGCCGCTCGAGCCACTGCGCGCCAACATCCGCCATCGCTTGCTTCAAGAAAAGAAGCGACACATCGAACGCGATTTCTACGCCGAACTCGAAGCTAACACCGAAATCGAGCGGCACCCCGAGCTTCTCGATTGGATCGCTCCACCCGAAGGGGTCGCGCGCCGCGGCAACGCGCCGCGCCCGCCGGCAATTCCCGGACCTTGAGCGGAGACGGACGACGCCGATGTCGAACCCCGATCCGTAAGCCGTCCTGAGCCATCGCCCTGCGAGAGGGTGAAGAGGGACGTCATGAACGCGAAACCAGCTCTCCGTTGGACCGTCACCGCAGCCTTCACCCTGATCTCGGCGGTTTTGCCCGCCGTGGCGAGCGACGATCCCGCACCTGCCCCACCACCTGATCCGGCGGCATACGTCGTCCAGTGGGCGAGCGCACCGGACGGGATCGCGGGCCACTCCGCCGACAACCCCGCGCACGGATTTCGCACCTGGTTCAGCGAGAACGGGATCCGCGTGGTGCCGCGAGCGCCGACAACCTCTTCGTGGCAGCTCGGGATGCGGATCGTGCGCTGGGGTGATGCGGAGGATCCTCGAGAGATCGCTCCCGGCTCTGTGATCACCGGCGGGCAGCGCGTCGAGATCTCGCGGCGCGGGATGACCGAGTGGTATCTCAACGACTCCCGCGGTCTCGAGCAGGGATTCACGATCGCGAAACCCCCTCGGCAGAAACAACCGGACGAGAGAGCGCCGGCCACGCTCGTCCTCGAGTTCGGACTCGACGGTGATCTGGCGGCCATGCTCGACGACGCGGGGCAGACGGTGCACTTCACGGTGCCGGGCCAGCAGCTCGCCAGGCTGAGCTACGGGTATCTCCAGGTCACGGACCGGAACGGGGAACGGCTTCCGTCGCGCTTCGAGCTGAGCGCGGACCCCGAGACGGCGACCCGGATACTCCGAATCGTCATCGAGGCTGAAGGCGCTGCCTATCCGGTCGCCGTCGATCCGTTGCTCGCCGACGCCGCCTGGTCGTCACCGGAACCCGACTACACGGGCGGGGTCGCCTGGGGTGACTGGGACGGCGACGGGGACCTCGATCTGGTGTCCGGTAACTACTACGAGATTCGGGTGTACGAGAACGCGGGCGGCACGCTCGCGCTCGTTTGGACCTCCACCGACGGGTGGCCGACCGCGTACGGCATCGCGCTCGGAGACTGGGACAACGACGGCGATCTCGATATCGCCGTGGCCAGCCGCTACAACAACAAGCTCTACGAAAACCGCGGCGGGACGTTCGTCGGCGTCTGGACATCTTCTGAAAGCGAGTGGAGCGAGAACGTCGCCTGGGGCGACTGGGACGGCGACGGGGACCTGGATCTCGCCGTCGGAAACGGCCGCGGCGACTTCGTGAATCGCGTCTATGAGAACACGGGCAGCTCTCTGGCACTCGCCTGGACCTCGAGCGAGGCAGAGTGGACGGTGGGTGTTGCCTGGGGCGACGTGGACAACGATGGCGACCTCGATCTCGC
>CP070706.1:534784-550560 GCA_020350085.1 Acidobacteriota bacterium | reverse complement strand
GGACTCCGCGACGTCGAGAACGATCTTGACGCGCGAGAGGTCCTCGATCGTCAGCAACGGGCTGCCCGGTGTCGCAACGTCACCTCGTTCTCGGTGCCGCGCGACGATCCAACCGGAAATCGGTGATTCGAGCTGAGCGTAGCCGAGCTGCACCTCGGTGGCCGCGAGATTCGCCTCCGCCTGCTCGAGGGCAGCGAGCGCCACGCGGTGCGCAGCCTGGGCATCTTCGAGATTCTTGTCGGTCACCGAGCCGCGCTGATGCAGGCTTTCCATTCGGCGATGCTGCACGCTCGCGTTGTCGAGCTGGGCGCGCGCCATCGCGACGGCCGCTTGTGCTTGGCTGACGGCCGCCTGAAGATCGCGCTGCTCGAGTACGACGAGCCGTTGCCCGCGCTCGACGCGGTCACCTTCGCGCACGCTCAGCCGCTCGATCCGGCCCATGATCTTGCTCGCCAGCTCGACACGGGCCCAGGCGCGGACGAATCCGCTGTGGCTGACCGTGTCCGGCATCGAGATCGGTTGCACCTGTTCGACGGCAAGCGCCGCGTGCGCGTCGGTGGCCGGTTGCACGACCGCGTCCGCTTCGGAAGCCGCCCGCGGCTCCTCGGTGCCGTGGCGGCAGCCCGTGCTCGCGAGCAGCGCCGTCGCGCAGAGCAGGCCCCCGAGCACGCCGGCGCCAGCGAGCCGTGGCCCGTAAGCGCCGCGCGAACGAGGCTCGTTCCTGCATCGCCGCCGCCGCACCCGAAGGGTCGCAACGGCGCAAGATCGTCGAATCATCGTGCTCCTCCCAGCCGGCCGGTGGCCAAGTCGAGCGCGGCTTCGGACGCCAGCAGATCGCGGTCGGCCGAGAGCTGCCGCGCCCGCGCGCGCGTGAGCGCCGTTTCGGCGTCGAGCAGCTCGACCCACGTGGTCAGCCCTTCGCGGTAGCGGTCCTCGACGATGCGTAAACTCTCCTCGGCAAGCGCGATCGCCGCGCGCGCGTGCAAGCCGCGCTGGCGCGCCGCCTCGACTTCGTGATACGCCTGGCGCACTTCGAGATCGATCATCCGGCGCAGCTGGTCGCGCTCGCTCAGCGCACCGCGCCGTCGCGCCTCGGCGCCGCGGATCTCGGCTTTCGTGAGTGGGTCGAACAGATCGACGCTCGCATTGAGCATGACCGTCCAATTCGAGCCGTCCGCGCCGATGAACGACTCGGCGTTGGCTTCGAAACTGGCCGCGAGCCCGATCTCGGGCAGCCGCTCGGCTCGCGCGCGGCGCAGCGAAGCCTCCGCCGCGGCCACGCGCCGCTCAGCTGCGGCCAGATCCGGCCGCTGTTGCCACGCTCGCTCAACGAGCGTGGCAAGATCTTCCGGCATACCGCCCGATCGCGGGCCGAGTGAGTCGGGCAGCACCAGGTTCTGATCGAGATGGACGCCAAGAACGAGACTCAATGACGCGTCCGCAATCGCGACGGCGCTCTGAGCGAGAATCAACTGCTCCTGCACCTCGCTGGCTCGCACGCGGGCCTGGAGCAGGTCGGACTGCACGACCAGACCACCCGCGTACAAGTCGTCGACGAGCGAGACGTGCGCGTCGGCCGTCTGACGCGACTGGCGCGCGACGTCGAGCTGAGCGCGCGCGATCACCGCGTCGGCGTAGCTGCTGATCACGTCGTGAATCAGCTGCTGGCGCACACGTTCGCGGGCGGCCGTGGACGCGTCGAGTGATTGTCGCGTGGCCTCGATGCCACGGTTCAGCCGGCCGCCGGTCCACAGCGGCTGGCTCATGCGCAACCGCGTCTGAAAGTTGTTCAGGGCATCCGGTTCGTTCAGCCGCTCGGTTGCGAAGTTGTCCGCGCCGAACGCTTCCTGGCCCAGCAGGTGGCTGAAGACGAGCGCCGGATTCGTGCTGCGGCTGGCGATCTCGTCCACTCCGATGCGCGGCCGCCTCGCGCTGCGAGCGGCATCGAGCGCCGCACCGGCCACATCCACGCGCGAGTCGGCCGCGACGAGACGGGGACTGTTCGCGAGAGCGATGTCGATGGCACGCTCGAGCGTGAAGACGTCGGGGGCAGCAACGAAGCCGCCCCAGGGCAGGATGACGAGCCAGGCCCAGGCGACGGGCGCCAGTCGTGGACAGCGCATGTTGGACCGCTCCTCGAGACGACGCGGCGGGGGGCCGCGACTGACATCTCGCACAGATGCGACGGGGCGCGGGACGATACAGCGCAGGCGTTCGAGATCAGCCACCGTCGCCGGAAATCCAGATTCTACAGCTTGCACGCCCGATGTCGGCACGAGTGGCTGCGGTGGTTTGACAGCGGGCGCCCAACTGGCATAGCTTCAGGCCGATTCGGGCCCCTGTCCGGGCGCGAGTCTTCGTGTGGCCGTTGTCTCGAGGAGGTCCCGCATGCGCTCGAAGAGACTCGCCAGACAGCTGGCCGTCGCGCTGGTCTTCTCGTTGGCCGGCGTGGCGGTGCCGGTCTTCGCTGGCGGTTTTGAGATCTACACCCACGGCGCGAAGGCGACGGGTCTGGGCGGGGCTTTCTCGGCCCAGGCGGACGATCCGTCGGCCATATTCTACAATCCAGCCGGCCTCGCTTTTCAGCGCGAGAGGTCCTTTCTGGCCGGGGTGTCGTCGATCTCGCTCGGTGATACTGACTTTCGCGGCCTGCCACCGTTTCCCGACAGCTCCGCGAGCGGCACGCGACTCGATAGGATCGTTCACGCACCTCACTTGTATGCGCTGTGGCCGCTTGGTGAACGCTTGACGATCGGCCTGGGGATCAACACTCCGTTTTTGTTCTCGACCGAGTGGGAGAACCCCGACGCGTGGGCCGGTCGCTTCATTGCTACCAAGGCCGAACTCAATGCGGTCGATCTGGTTCCGACCGTCGGGGTACGCGTGTCGGATTCCTTCTCGATCGGCGTCGGCATCGCCGCGCGCGCGGCTTCGGTCGAGCTGCAGCGCCGGCTCGCCATTCCCGATCCGTTCGGCAACACCGGCATCGTCGAATTCGCTCGTTTGGTGATGGAGACCGACTCGGACGTCGACGTCGGCTTCAACGTCGGATTGCTGTACCGGCCGACCGAGACGTTCAGCGTGGGTCTGACGTATCGCTCTCCGATCGACGTGAAACTCGACGGGTACGGCCGACTCACGCAGATCCCAACCGGCAACCCGGAGCTGGATCTGCTACTGGTGGTGCCGGGCAGCCCATTCGAGCAACCGTTCGACGTCGATTTGCCGATGACGACGAGCTTCGACTTTCCAGACTCGCTCAGCTTGGGCATCGCCTACCGATTCAACGACGACGTGATCGCCGAGGTCGATTTCAACTGGACGGGGTGGGGTCGCTTCGATCGGATCACGACCGAGTTTCCCGAGTATCCCGAGCAGGATTTCGTGCGCGTGGAGAACTGGGTCGACGTCTGGCACTATCGGATTGGTGTCAACTGGTCTCTGAACTCGAGCAACGAGATCCGCTGGGGCTTCATCTACGACCAGTCCCCGCAGCCGGACGAGAGCATCGGTCCGATCATCCAAGACGCCGACCGCCGAGGGTTCACCTTCGGTTACGGAAGAGTCGGGCAGCACGTGAACTTCGACCTGGCACTCGAGTACGCGCCGTATCAGAAGCGTACACCGAGCGTCAGTAACAACAACTTCTTCGGCACATATGAAACATCGACGTGGCTGCTGGCCGCTTCGCTCGGATTCTGAAGCGCAACGGCGAACGGAGGAAGCGATGCTGAGGCCTGCGAACAACACCCCCGACAAGCGCCCCGTCTTCGTGAAGAGCCTCACGGTGACGGTGGTCATCCTGGCGCTCGCACCGGCTCTCACGCGGGCCGACGTCGACCTGACCAAGTACGTAGCGATCGGCGATAGCCTGACGGCCGGCTTTACCGACGGCGGCTTGGTCGAGACGTATCAGGAGACGAGCTATCCGGCGCTGCTGCACGAGAGGTTTTCATCGGTGGCGCCGTTCGAGCAGCCGCTGGTGAGCGAGCCTGGAATCCCGCCGCTGCTCGAGCTGCTGAGCCTGCTCTCGGGACCGGTGATCGGGCCCAAAGGAGAAGAGCCGGGCGTTCCGCTCAATCTGGGACTCGAGCGCCCGTACGACAACATGGGAATCCCTGGAGCGAGCGTGCGTCACTTCGTGCGCAACCGCGTCGAGCTCGGCGAGATGGACGACGTGCCGGGCTTGTACGACCTCATCGTTCGTCCATCGGCGTTCATCAATCCCCAAACCGAGCTGCCGTTCACGGCGCTCGAGCACGCACTTTTGAACCAGCCGACGTTCGTCACCTTGTGGCTCGGCAACAACGATGTCCTCGGTGCCGCGACGAGCGGGATCATCATCGACGGCGTGACGCTGACGACGCGGGCGTCGTTCGAGGAAGATTACGGTCAGGTCGTCGATGCGGTCGCGGCAAGCGGCGCTCAGATGGCGGTGGCCAGCATTCCCGATGTGACGACGATCCCGTTCGTGACAACGCTCGAGCGGTTCGCCGTCTACCCGGGCAGGGGTGAGGAGACGCCCCCGGACGCCGAGCCGCTGATCGGCCAAGTGCTGCCGTTGTTCGGTCCCGACGGGTTCCAGCTTCGCGAGGGTGACAACGTGCTGCTGACGGCCTCTTGTTACACGGCGCAGGGATGCGGCTTCGGAATCGCTGTCCCATTCGTGGGAGAGCCCCCCAATGTCACCGTCGGCGCGATCCGGGATTGCCTCGGCCCCGGCTCGGTGGAGATCTGTCCGTTCGGGTTTCTACCGAACCATGCGGTGCTCGGTGCGGTCGAGGCGCGGTTGGTGAAGGCGCGCACGGAAGAGCTCAATGAAGTCATCCGAGCCAAGGCCGATGAGGTCGGTGCGGCGTACGTGCCGACGGGCGAGTATCTCGCGCGGCTTTCCGAGCAAGGCCTGAATCTGGCCGGAATCCCGTACAGCACCGAGTACATTCTCGGCGGGCTGTTCAGCCTCGACGGCGTGCACCCGACCGCGCTCGGCTACGCGCTCGTGGCCAACGAGTTCATCCGCGTGATCAACGAGACGTTCGGTGCCGGCCTGACGCCGGTCAGCCTCACGCCGTTCGTATTCGGCTCGGAACAGGCCCCGGCTGCAAACGTCGATCCGGCATCGGTGCTGATGACATCGGAGGCCAGCCACGCCCTGCTCGACACGTTGGGCGCTGGCTACGAGGAGCATCCGCGACGGCTGCTACGCCGCCGCGCGCTCGAGCGGCTCTTCGCCGAGCAGCCGCCGGAGGCGCGACCCGCGACGCGCGGGCAGCATGCGCTCGATCCCGCCGACGCGCGCGAGCGCTTCGGCCGATCGCGCTCGAGGCGATGACGGCCGAGCAGTAGCGACCGGTCACGACGGGTAGCGGCGACGAGTCGTCGCTCGCGCCGATCGCGGGCCAGAAGAGGTCAGTTGCGTTGCTGCGAGCGAATACCGGCCAGGCAACGCTCGAGGTCTTCTCTCAGGTCGTTTGAGAGACTCTCTTCTGAGAGATCGCCAAGCCAAGCGACCGTGCGCTCGAGCGAGCTGAGAAACGCGGCGCACGGCGGGCAGTCGGCCAAGTGAAGCTCGATTTGCTCGCAGAACTCGGCCGCCAGCTCGCCGTCGATATAGTCCGACAAGCGCGCGAGAAGCTCGCGGCAGTGCTCCGATCCGGGTTGGTGAGCGTGGCTCATACGGCGTCCGACTCTCGCGAGTAATACTGCGCCAGCTGCTTGCGCAACATCAGCCGCGCGCGATGCAGGCGCATCTTCACCGTCGATTCGGGCAGATCGAGCACATCGCCGACCTGCTTTGATGACATCTGCTCCAGGTCGCGCAGCACGAGCACGACGCGATAGTGCTGGGGCAGCTGCTGGATCGCTTCGCGCAGGCGGCGGCGAATCTCCGCGCGCTCGACACCTGCGTCCGGAAGCGTGCTGGGATCCGGAATCTCGATGCGCGCCTCTTCGGCGTTTCGAGGAGCGAGCTCCTCGAGCGAGAGCTCACGCGCCGGCTCGTACTTGCCTTTCCTTCGTTTCATCAGGCACGCGTTCGAGGCGACGCGAAACAGCCACGAGCGCAGCGCGGCGGCGTGCTCGATCTTGTCGATCGAGCGGAAAGCCTGAAGCAGCGTGTCCTGCAGCACGTCGAGAGCATCTTCGCGCTCGCCGCACATCTTGAGACCGAAGCCGAAGATCCGGTCGCTGTAGCGCTCGGCCAGCCGCTCGAACGCTCCCGTCTCGCCCCGGCGCAGGCTCTCGAGCAGCATCTCGTCGGTCGAGGGCGATGATTCGTGCGAGCGCATGAGGACTCCGGGAGGTCGGAGAGTGTAGCGCGAGTGTCCGGTCATCGCCCGGTCGGTGCGTTGGGTCCGGGCGGGAGCGAGGCGGAGCGCAGGTTTTCGCCCCGCTGCGGCCCGGCGCATCGCCCCGCGCGCGCGAGCGCCGAGCGGGAGCGATTGACACCAACGTGCCGAGTTGACGATGATCAGCCCTTCCTCCGGCGAGAGTAATCGTCTGGAACGAGAGGTAGGTCATGAGCCCGAGCCGAATCGCATCGAACGCACGGATCTGGATCGCAGTGGCGGCTGGTGCCTGGATCATCTGGGGCACTGGGTGCAAGACGGCCGAGAGCACGATCGACGAGGATTTCCCTCGCACCGTCGAGGCCGTCGTCGAGGCGGAGCCGTCCGAGCAGGAGCGGATCGAGTACATCGAGGTCCAACCCTGGTCGGCACGCCAAGGAGAGCCGGTCGAGGTGACCGTCATGGGCACGCCCGGACGCACGGCGAAGCTGCGGCTCGTGGGTCTCGACGGGGCGGCCGAGGGTGTGGAGAAGGTGATCGATCTCGTGGACGATGGTACTGGGCGCTATACCGCCCGCTTCGTCCCCGACGCCTCGCTGCCGCCAGGCCAGTACAAGCTGGAGGCCGAGTTGACCGGCACGCTCACGGGCGAGCCGGTGCGTCTCGTCTCGTCGAGGGCACTGACGCTGGCCGAAGCGGCACCGCCGGCACCGAGCTACGCGCAGTGCGAAGCGGCCAAGAAGAAGCTGGATGCGTTGCGGGCCTACTTCGCCTTCGACAAGTCGAATCTCGACGCGGCGGCGATGTCGGTCGTGGGACAGATGGCCGGTAGTCTGGCGGGCGCTCGCGGCGAGATCGGACGCGTGGTCATCGAGGGACACTGCGACGAGCGGGGCACGCTGGAGTACAACTTGGCCCTCGGCGCGAGGCGCGCGAGTGCGGTCCGCGACGCGCTGTTGGCCAAGGCTTCTCTGAGCGGCCTGTCGATCGAGACGCTCAGCAAGGGAGAAGAAGAGCCGGTGATTCCCAACGCGCGCACCGTTGCCGAGCATGCGCAGAATCGGCGTGCCCTCGTTCTGCTCGAGTGCGGGTCGCGTTGGTGATGGATCAGGCGACGGGTTAGCAGAGCACCACTGAGAGCCGTACGGGGCGCGCCGAGGTCTTCCTCGAGACTCACCGGCGCGCCCTCTATTCAGCCGCCGTCAGCTCGCCAGCGATCGGTTCGTGCCAAGCGCGCTTGACCTGCTTGGCATCGTCAAGCGTCCCGAGCAGGTACATCAGCTTCACGCTGGCCGTTTCGGGGGTCATGTCGTCCGCGCCAAGCGCGCCGATCTGCTCGGCGAGGCGACCTCCCTGATACAAGCCGAAGTCGACGCGCCCTTTCTGCGCTTGAGAGCCGACGACGAGCACGACGCCGCGGGTGATCAGATGCCGCAGTGCCTCGCCGATCGAACCGTCGCCGACGGGGAGATTGCCTACGCCGAAGGCTTCGACGATCAGCCCGCGCAGGCCTGCGCCGGCCAGCGCCTGCCATGCCGACGCGGGTTGTCCGGGCAACAACCGTACGACGGCGACGCACGGATCGAAGCTTCCGTGGAGCCGAAACGGGCCCCTAGGAGCGAGCGGCTCGGCGATCTTGCGCAGGCCCGCACCGACCTCGGCCAGCGGTGGGAAGTTGGGCGAATCAAACGCCGAAAACGCGAAGGAACTGCGCTTGCGAGCCCGGTTGCCGCGCAGCAGCAAGCCGTCGAAGTAAATGCAGACCTCCCGAAACTCATGCGTCGCCAGGTCTACCGCCCCTACCAGATTCGCACGCCCGTCGGTGCGGGCATCGGCTAGTGGCCGCTGCGAGCCGGTGAGAATGATCGGAACCGGCGGGTTTCGCAGCAGGAATGACAAGGCCGCCGCCGTGTACGACATGGCGTCCGTGCCGTGCGTGACGACGAACCCGTCGTAATCGGCGATCGAATCGGCAATCTCCCGCCCGAGGCGGACCCAGTGCTCGGGGTGCACGTCGGACGAGTCGAGCTGGAACAAGACGCGCGTGTCCACGTCGGCGATCGTCGTCAGCTCCGGCACATTCTCGAGCAGCGTCGGCCCGAACTCATCGGGAGCCAGCGCCCGATCGGGCCGCCGCGGTCGCATGCCCAGCGTGCCGCCGGTGTGCAGAATCAACACGCGCGCCACAGACCACCTCCACACGGTCTCCCAAGCGTCTCGGCCGAGGGCCGTGCGCTCGCGCGGCTGTCACCCGCACGGGCCCGGGCTAGGCCTGGCTACGGACAGACACCGGCGAGCGACTGCTCGACCAAGCCGCACAGGCCGTCGGCCGATGAGGCACGGACCCCTCCGCCGGAGTCGAATCCGTGCACGCCCTCGGTGAGCCCGTCGGCGGCGACGATCACCCACCAGGTGAAGTGCCCCGGATCCGGGTCGGTGACGGGAACTTCGGCTTGCCCGGAAACCCCCAGGTTGCAGACGCCGCCCGTGAGCGTGTAGCTCGGCAGACCGTCAGAGTCTCCCTCGAGCAGGTGGTAGAACTCCTCCGGGCAACTGCTCACGTCCCAGCTGACGAGGACGCTTCCCTGGCCGCTTTGAGTGCCACCCGCATCCTCGGCGGTCATGGCGACGCCGCCGGCAAAGTGCCCGTCCGGTACCGGTGGCACGTTGGGCGTACCGCTCTCGCACGCCGTCGGTGCGTAAACCTCGATCTCGTCGACGTTCCAGCTGCAAGCGACGAAGTTGTCGTCGTTGCTCGACTGCGTGAAGCGCATGCGTGCTCCAGAGAAGTCCGCGGCGGCCTCACTGATGTCGAGGTCCATGCCGACCCATTCGTTGTCGTAGAGCGGGAACTCGGGGTTGCTCCACGCGGTCACCCAGCCGTTGCCGTCGAAGATGTCGATCGTCGCCTGGTCGAGCGGTGCGCGGTGCGTACCCAGCCAGCGCTGCAGCCGCAGCCACACGCTCTCGTGGCCCGAAGCGTCGAACACGGGCGAGAGAGCGATTTCCGGCGTGCTGATCCCGCTCTCGTAATTGCCGTCGAACGCATTCGAGCCGCTGATGTCGACACCGAGCACGTAGATCCCGTCACTGGCCTGCATCGGATCGGGGTGTCCCTGCCCGCCGCCGGCCGTGCCACCCTTGCCCTGAGGTGCGGCGATTTGCCACTCGCCACCGAAGCTCCAGCCGGCTCCCCCACGCTCGAAGCTCTCCGAGTACAACACGATGTCCGGTCCGGTCGCGCTCGCGGCCTGCTCGACCCTGTTGGCGTCTTCGTTACCGCTCGAGCACGGGCCTTGGCCGAATCCCGTGTCGTCCTCGGCGCGTACGATGTAGTGATAGTCGATCTGCGAGAGCACCTCGTTGTCGACGTATGACGTGCCGCTCAGGCACGATGCGACCAAGTTGCCCGGGCTCGGCTCGAAATCGGTGAACACCGAGCGGTAGACGTTGTAGCGCACGCTGCCGCAGCGTGCCGTCGCCGGCTCCCAGTCCAGCTCGATTCCGCACGAGGCCATCCGCGCGCTCGTCGCTGCCAGCAGCCCGGAAAACCGCGGCGGCTCGGTGCAGCTGCCCGAAGGTTCCGCCGAGGCGCAATTCGAAAAGCCCGATTCGGCCAGGCATTCCGAAAGGGCTGTGACCTTGTAGTAGTAAGTCACCCCGCCCGAGACGTCTTCGTCCAAGTACGTGGGCTCCGTTGTCTCGGCGATCTTCGTCGTGACGGCCGCGCACGATTCCGTCGAACGATAGACGTGGTATCTCACCGCTCCGACAACCGGCTGCCAATCGAGCAGCACCTGGTTTTCCGCCGGCGAGGAGGTAACGAGGTCCGTCGGATCCGCCGTGGTCTCGCACGTCACGCAAGCCGGTAGAGGATGAGAGGAGGCCTGGATGTCGTTGTACACGTCGAGGATCGGCACGCCGCGATTGGGGCAGTTCGCGCAGTGGTGCAGCGCGATGACCTTGTGAGAGACGGCCGAGAGAACGGCCGAGCCGGACGAACCACCCTCCGTGTCGCAGTAGTAGCCGATGTCGGGCGGGCCGCCCGTGCAGGCCGGCTGACTGGTCGAATACACTTCGCAGCGCCCGGATTCGTCTTGTGAGTGCGTGCTTTCCACCGACAAGCGCTTCGGATCACCAGAGGGGTGTCCAGGGATGTACATCAGCTCGTCGATGTCGGGCAGCCTCGGATCCCACTGCATGAAGCCGTAAACCGACTGCGGGTCGTTGCCGGCCAGGGCCGGCATGATCAGCGCGTAATCGAGCCCTGCGTCGAGTTCGAGCAGCGTGCCGCCCTGGAGCTGAAGGTCGACCGTCGGCGAGCCCGAACCGCACGAGGGCCGCTTGTAATCGAACTGGAACTCGATCTGATTCAGCTCGCTTTGTGATCCTACGCAGTGTTCGTTGGTGACGATGTGGTTCTCGCACGATGCCATCCAGCCGGTGCAGTGAGCGGATCCGTTCTTGATCAGCCGCACGGCAGCGCGTGCCTTGTCGTATTCCGTCGGATAGCTGCTCGCGTAGCACTCGACGTCGCGAAAGTCCTCCGTCCCGCACAAAGCATCGGTGCCCGGCTCGTCGGACGGGTCGCTGGATCGATGCGGATAGCCGTGGGCCCAGCGGTCGATGACGACGCCGAACGCCGGCTCGTTCGGGTTCGTCGCGATCAGCTCGAGCAACATCGTGTCGCCGAGGATCGACAGGCCCCAAAAGTCGCCTCCTTGATCACGAAGGCCTCGGCCGGTGTAGGTGTGCCGGTATCGCCCGGCTGGGTCGTGCAGAACGAGCCGATCGCCGGGTGCCAGCTCGAAACGGCTGAAGTGAACCGCGATGTAGGACGCGCCGGGCCAGTGCAGCCTTTCGGACCAGACGACCGTCCCAGGCGGGCTCCCCGGCGGGTAAGGATGCGGCGTTTCGATCGTCTCGATCTCTTCGTCGGCGATCTGGATCACCTGCGCCGAGGCCGGCGGCATCAAAAAGGCCAGCATCACGACGAGACAAGCCAGCGCGCACGCTCTCGGCGCACCATGGACCCCACGAGCACCCAAACCGATCACGAAAACCTCCAGCCCCCCGGCAGCCATTCTCTGTTTCGCGCTCTCGGCCCTCCGGACGGGTCCGGAATCGGCCGAGGCTCTCGCTCAGCGCACAACAACACTTTCCAGGTCCGCGAGCCAGGCCCGAACCCTTTATATGCCCTGAAACGACCGAGATGTGTAGCGGGTATTCCGTCGCCCGGCAAGCTGGCCGGTTAGCGCTACCTCGCCGGGGCGAGACCGACGCTGATGATTTCTGGCGGAGAGGGTGGGATTCGAACCCACGGTAGGGGTTTAAGCCCTACAACGGTTTAGCAAACCGTCCTCTTAAGCCACTCGAGCACCTCTCCGTTCTGGACCGGTCACGCGCCGCGTGGCCCCCGGTCTGCCGCCGTTGCCTGCGCACCTTGCATACACCAGGTGGCGGTTCTCCGCCCGCGAGGGGCCCAGGTCGGGGCGGACGTGAAAATAGCGCATCGTCGTCTCGAAGTCACGATGACGGAGACAGACCGGGGGCTGTGCCTGAGCACACCGTGCTTCTCGTTGCCGAGTGCCTCGCCCCACTTCGGCACCGCGCGCCGCTGTTTTCGTCCTGTTTTCGTGTTTTTTGTTGGGCTCGAGCCGCAGGGTCGTCCTCCGCTGGGGGGACTTTCCCGAGCCGCGCGTCGTCCGTGCGAGACTCGTGAAGGATCTCCTGCTCCGGGCGTAGGTACAGTCGAAAGATCCGGAGCCAACAGGAGGCCTGTTCGTGACGACCCAAGGAAGACTCGGCTGCATCGCACTCTTGATCCTGTTTCTGTTCGCGCCGTCCTGCACGCAGCAGGCGGTGTCGGACGAGGCAGCCCTGGAGCTTCGCTCCTACAGCGTGCCGGACGGATTCGACGTCCAGCAGCTTCGCGAGTACTTACAGAGCAGCCTCTCCCGGGGTGAGACCAGGATGGGAACGGTGGTCGCGTACCCCGATGGAAGATTGGTGGTCACCGCCCCACCGGGCGTTCACCGCGGCGTCGAGCAGCTGATGCGCGACCTGAAGAAGACCGGACCACGAGCCTCCGAGCCGGTCGCGTCGATGGTGGCGGTGCGGTACTGGGCGGTCATCGCCCGACCCGCAGCGGTTGGGACGCGTCAGACGATCAATTTTGCCCCGGACTCGCCGTACGCGAGCGAGCCGCTTCGCGTGGTGCTCGAGGAACTCGTCGCGACGCAGGGACCGTTGGAGTTTTCCATCGTGGAGCAAGTACGCCTGACCTCGCTCGATCAGGGCGACCGGTCCGAAACGCGCGGCCAGCGGCTGCAGATCAAACAGCGTGTGCTGCAAACAGACGCTGGCGCTCCCGTGGCGGACATCTCCATCGCTTCGTTCGGATCCAAGGGCATCACCCATTCGCTCGAGACCCGCGTCCGGCTGGAGACGGGCAAGTACATCGTGCTGGGCCAAACCGCATACAATCCCCGCGGCGGCGGTCTTCCGGCCGGATGGTCACCGTCGGACGGAATCCTCCTCTATTACGTGATCGCTGCCGAAGACGCATGATGCATGGGCGAGTGGACCCAGGACGATCTGGAGGCGCTGTACGTCCGACTGGAAAAGCCGATCTACAACGTCGTGTACCGTCGACTCTGGAACTCCGAAGAGGCGCACGATGTCGTGCAGGAGGCGTTCCTCAAGCTCTGGTCCATGCGCCGGCGCATCGTGCCGGAAACCGTCGAGCCGCTGGCCTATCGCATCGCGCTGAACGTGGCCCGTTCGCGGTTGCGTCGGCGTCGAGTGCTCCGGTTCTTGCCGATCGAAGCCGCCGCGCCGGAGTCGCTTCGCGACCCGCACGATCTGGAACGCCATGCGATGGCTGCCGAAGACCGGGCGCGGCTGCGCGAGGCGATCGATACCTTGCCGGCCGACGCGCGCGACGTGCTTCTTTTAAGCGTGTTCGGCAAGCTGACCTACGCCGCGATCGCGCGCGCGCTCGCGATTCCAGAGGGAACGGTGGGCTCGCGCCGGCACCGGGCGCTGCGCTTGCTGCGCGAGAAGCTCGAGGAGGATCGCATTGAACGAAGGACCGGATCTCGACCGTTGGCTCCCTGAGCTCGAGCCGCCCCCGGGCGGCCTGACGGCGCTTCGCGAGCGCCTGGCGCGCCGCGAGAGCCGGCGCGCGGTGGCCCGTTTCTCGTATTCCGCGGCTGCTGTGGTCGTGCTCGCACTGGTGTCCTCACTGCTCTGGTTCGCACCGACACGCGATGCGTCACCGCTCGCGATCGGCGACGATCTGATCGCCATCCGGCTGGGACTCCTCGACGCGCCTTCCGAGCTGGTGAGTGTCGCTCCCGACCGGCGTCACAAGCAGGCCCTCCAGCGGGTCGCGACCCGCGACGAACGCGTGGCGCTGTATTTGGCAGGGTCGATCTGAAGCGGCTTCGAGGGCGGCTCGCCCGTGCTTCCGGGCGCATGACGGATCTGCTCCACGGCTTCTGACGGCTGCCTCAACGAGCGCCGGGCCCGCCGGCACAGAGCGAGAAACTGCAGCTCGCGATCAGGCCGGGAAGATCCAGGCCAGGAGCCTCCCCGCGCGCTCACCTTGGCGCCGGTACGAGGGCCAATCCGGCGAGCAGATGGTGCAAGGCCCGACGATCTCGATGTTGCTCGCCGCGAGGCCAGCACCCGCGAGCCGGTCGGCGGCGACCCCGCGGAGATCCAAAAGCCAGCGTCCAGGCCTCGTGCGCCGCAATCGTTCGTCTCGCGGCGCGAGGGCGGCGACGACGGGCTCGTCGACTTCGTAGCAGCAACCCCCCGCGGCCGGGCCGAGCGCCGCCGCCACGCGGCCACCGTCGCGCACGGCCATCGCCGCGACCGCCGCTTCGATGACGCCGGCGGCAAGACCGCGCCATCCGGCGTGCACGGCGGCGACGAGACGTCGATCCTTCGACGCGAGCAGTAGCGGCACGCAGTCGGCGCTCACGACGGCCACGCCCAGGCCGGGCCGACTCGACCACGCTCCATCCGCTGGCTCGCTCGGTCGTTGCGGCCGCGCCTCGACGATTCGCGTCCCGTGCACCTGCTGAGGGCGCCACACGGGACCGCGAGCCAGCGCGCTCGACTCGCGGCGCTCAGACGGCGAGCCGGTTTCGAAGGCGTGGGGCGTGCCGTCGAGCAGGCGACAACGTAACGAAACGGGGCTCAAAACCGACCTCTTTCCTGGCGGCGCGGGCAACTTGACCCCCGGCGGGGTCGGGTCCAGAATGGCGCTCTTTGCCTCGCGGGAAGCGCCCCGACCCGCCCGGGTAGCGCCGGTGGCGGAGGGGTCGTCGTGTGTGAGCCGGGCTGCACTTCCGGCGGATGGCGGCGTGGCGTGCTCTTTCCCGGCGGCCCGAGGTTCGAGGAAGGCATGATGTCGATCGCGTTGGTGGCCCAGGCGGCGGCCGAACGGCCGAGCTTTCTGATCCAGCTGCTGCCGTTCCTTTTGGTCGGGCTCATCTTCTACTTCTTGCTCATTTTGCCGACTCGCCGGCGCCAAAAAGCTCACGAAGCGATGATCGGCGCGCTCAAGTCGGGCGATAAGGTGGTCACGACCGGGGGATTGGTCGGCACCATTATGAAGGTGGAAGAGAAGACCCTGCGCGTCCGGCTGGCCCCGCAGGTCGAAGTGACGGTGCTGCGCAGCAACGTCGCCGGCGTGGCGGGAGAGGATCTCTCATGAAATCGGTCAAGTGGCGCTTGATTCTCGTGCTGGCGGTGCTCGCTTGGGCTCTGTTCCAGGCCTGGCCGCGCGAGGAGCGGCCGGTGCTGAACATGCGGCTCGGCCTCGATCTGAAGGGCGGATCGCACCTCGTGCTCGAGGTCGTCACGGACGACGCCGTCAAGGCCGAAACCGATCTGAGAGCCATACGGATCGGTGACCTTCTGCGGCGCGAGGGGTTCACCGAGGCGCGCTCGACCGCCGGCGCCCTGGGCCAGGTCATCGTCACTGGAATCGCACAGGATCGACTGGCGGAAGCCCGGACGATCGTCGACGACAACCTCGGTGGTTGGAGCGTCAGTGTCCGAGAAAGCTCGATTCGCGCGCTAATGCCCCAGCGCGAGCAGGAGTCGGTGCGCGATCAGTCCGTACGTCAGGCGCTGACGACGATCACCAACCGCATCGACCAGTTCGGCGTGGCCGAGCCGATCATCCAGAGGGTTGGTGGCGGCTCGAAGCGGATCCTGCTGCAGCTTCCCGGCGTCGAGGACCCCTCGCGCGTGAAGAACCTGATCCAGACTCAGGCCCAGCTCGAGCTGCGGTTGGCGTACTACGCGCCGGACGGCTCCGGCCCGTTCCGCGGGCTGACGCGCGAGCAGACGCTCGGCGCGCTCGGCGGACAGCTGCGCGCGAATCGAGCTTTCTCGGACACTGACGCTCCAACCACCGAGGTTGTCGTCGACGATCGTCCGGGCTTCCGCCAGTCGATCCTGTGCGATTCC
>CP070706.1:531456-534684 GCA_020350085.1 Acidobacteriota bacterium | reverse complement strand
TGAACGTGTTCGCGCCCTGAAGGAAGGCGTACAGCGGCACCTCGCCGCGCATCACCGATTCACCACCTTGATCCTCGTCGTTGAACAGCTGCAGACGACGGCCGACCTCGATGCCACAGATCTCCTCGGGCGCGGCGAGGGCTCCGCCGCTGAGTGTGATGCACTCGTCCGGACCGAAATCCGGACGCAGCTCACCGCTCCAATACAACCAAGCGGCAACGGGCGTACCGCCCACATCGATCGTGAAGCTTCTCGCGCCGTCCTTGGTCCCGATTCCGGACATCGCGGTGTGGTACTCAGCACCCTCGATCCGGAGCAGATCCGTGAACGGCTCGTCGAATGGAGCGTCTGGATCGCAACGGTCTAATTGATGGTTGTCCCGGAGCGGATACTCGTCGTATTGCTCGACGATGTCGGCGAAGTCCGGGGGCGGTGCGTCCTCGACGGCCGCCACAACCGAGAACGCGCCGAACACCAGCGCGCAGATCGCGACGACGGCGACGGTGTACCCTTTCCTTATCTCGATGCTGTTCATGACCTCCTCCCTTTGATTAACCGGTATTGGACGGGTTCGGGATACGGTGTCCCGAGGCTCATGGCAACCCCAAAGTGCCTTTTTTTAAGCTGTCCGGGATGTTCTGCCGCGCTGCGGCAAGAACTTCGAGATGCGGCCGACTCAGCGGTGGAAGCTCGTCTCGAGCAGCCTACGAAGAGCCCGCGCCTCCCCGAGGACATCCCGGGCGGCCGGCAGCGCCGCGATCGGCTGACCCGGGCCGGCGGACCGATATCGTTCGGACTCCCTCGCATCGTCCGGGTCGCCGAGCCCCGAGTCCTTGAGACGCCGCAATCTGGCGAGGATCGTGTCTCGGATCTCGCGTGCGTTGTCCACCCCGCGCAGAAAACCGACGTGCATCGACTCGCGCTCGCGCTGACCGCGGCCGGAGCTGGCATCTTCCGACTCGCTCGCTCCCCCGCCCGCGGTGCGCACCTTCAGATCGCTGATGCCGAGCAGGCGCTGGAGCGGACCTTGCTCCACCGTCAGGTGCTGAATGTTGGCGAAAGTCATCGTCATCTCGCGCACACGCCAGATGCCCTCGCGGATCCGTAGGCTGCGATCGGTGACGATGTACCAGCGCATCTGGTAGTCGAGACGGACCATGGCGTACGTCAACGGGATCTGAGCGACGAACAGGACGAGTCCAATCAATTCGAGCACGCTGAACAAGCGGTCGACGCCTGTCGAGGAGGCTGTCTGCTCAGCGCCCTCTCCGGTCAACCCGATGCGCTGCAGAACCTCCATCATCGTGTCCGGCAGCGGGATGCGCTCCCAAGGGATCACGGGCAGCGGACTCATCTGCGTGCTGAGCACGAGCAGCCAGAACAAGCCGAACAGTGCGCCGAGCTGCTTGAGGCCCCACTGGGCCAAGCTGTAGCGGTAGTAGTTCTGCGCCGCACGGAAGATGCGCACCGACGCGTGTGAGCCCGCCGGCGGCGAGGGCTCGGGGGGAACCCGCAGCAGCCGTTCGACGACGGGCGTCAGGACGCTACCCATCGCGCGACCCGAAGCCAGAGCGAGCGAGCACGTCGCGCGTGGCCCGCAGCTCGTCCGCAATCTGGCGCAGCAACGCAGCGAGCTCGGCGTCCCCGGCCGCGGCGGAGGCGCTGCGGGTTGCCGGCGACGCCGGTCGCCGGGTCTCCTCCTCACGATGACCGCGCATGCGGGCGTAGACGAAGTCGCGGATCTGCTCGTACTGCGGCAGTCCTTCGATCGTCATTTCCGCCTTCGCACTTCCGCTAGCGGTCTGCACCTCGACACGCGCCAGGCCCAACCACCGCTCCACGACGTTGCTTCTCAGATGCAGGTCCTGGATGCGGGAGTAGGTCAGGTGAATCTCTCGCCGGAAGAGAATTCCCCAACTCATCGAGAGACCTTCGTCGTCGAAGCGGTATCGCAGCGTGTGGTAGCGGAAGAAGCGCGGCGCGAGGGCGACGAAGAACAAGGGCCCGAGGAGCAGCGAGGTCAGGAAGTAGTAGAGCATCAAGCTCGAGTCGGGCCTCTCGATGGCGAAGATCGGCTGATCCTCCGGCCTGGGTGTCATCGACCGCTCCTCGTCGCTTGGCCTGGGCTGGGCTGCGGGGGATCCATCGTCGCTTGCCGCGCTGACGTTCTACCCGCTGCCCTTCCAGCGGTGCTGACTGCGGACGCTACCTTATCCGAAAAGTGCCTGACAGGGATCGATTCTAGAATCAAAGGCGCCGGCCCGCTTCGAACCGAGGCCGGGGTACGAGGGGGCTCACCCGATGAGCCGATCGCTGAGCCGTTCGCGGGGCAATTCGCTGAGCAGTCCGGAAGACCGGTCGGCGGCGTTCGACGCGTCGAGCCCACCCTCACCGGTCCAGGGGTTCATCCTCCAGCACGGTTATCGCATACAGGACGACAGAGCCGTCGTTCACCTTTACGGAAAGCTCAAGACGGGGGAGAGCTTCCAGATACGGGATCACCGCGCACGGCCCCATTTCTTCGTCAGAGCGGCCGACGCCCATTCCGCGGGGGCTTTGCCAGGAGCGACGGTGCACCGTCCCGATCGAACCACGATGGACGGACAGCCTGTAGCACGTGTCGATCTCGCCTTTCCTTCCGACGTACCACGGGCGCGCGAGACGCTGCGCGCGCGAGGAGTCTTCTGCTACGAAGCCGACGTGCCATTCGTCTCACGATTCCTGATCGACCGCGCTGTGCGGAGCAGCGTCGAGATTGCGGGCGAAAGCCATTCTCTGCACGGCATCGACCGCGTGTTCGATGATCCGCAGCTCACGAGCTCCGATTGGACTCCCTCTCTTTCCGTGCTGTCGATCGACATTGAAACAGATCCTTCGGGAAGGCAGATCGTTTCGTTGGCGCTGGACGGTGAGAGCGCATCCGAGGTGTTGCTGGTCGCTGCGGCCGGCACCCACTGCCCGCCGGATGCCGTTCGCTGCGCTAGCGAGCGTGAGCTGCTGGTCACTTTCGGTCGGCGGCTCAAGCAGCTCGATCCAGATGTCATCACCGGCTGGAACGTGATCGACTTCGATCTGGCCGTGCTCGCACGCATTGCCGCCCGCCTCAGCGTGCCACGGCAGTGGGGTCGAGCTCCCGGGGCGTTGAGGCTGCGCTCACGACCCGCTGGCCGTGGCTCGTCGTTTGCGGATCTTCCGGGCCGCTTGGTTCTCGATGGAATCCAGCTGCTG
>CP070706.1:527653-531356 GCA_020350085.1 Acidobacteriota bacterium | reverse complement strand
GGGCTCAGAGCTTGCGCACGACGACGATCGTCATGTCGTCTCCCTGCGCGGCGCCGCGAGCGTGCTCGTCGATCGCACCGAAGACGGACTCGATCGTTTCGGGAGCCGTTCGCTGCGGACCACCGAGCAGCAGCTGCTTCAGGCGAGTCGCTCCAAACGGATCGCCGAGGTCGTTCTCGCGCTCGAGCAGGCCGTCGGTGTACATCAGGAGCAGATCACCCGAGACGAGCCGCACTCGGCCGCTCTCGAATCGCGAGCCGGGAATCGGACCGAGGACCATGCCGCCTCGATCGAGCTCCAGAAAAGACCCCGAGCGCAGCAGCAGCGGAGCGTGATGGCCGGCATTGCAGTAGCGAACGGTGCCGTCCTGCGAGAGCTCGCCGTAGAACAGCGAGATGAACGTGCTGGCGAGAGCGGCTCGGTGGATCACCTCGTTGAGCCGCTCCATAAGCCGCTCGATCGTCAACGGCTCGCTCGCTCCCATGCGCAGCCCGGTGATCACGTCGCGCGCGAGCAGCGCCGACGGCAGGCCGTGACCGGTGGCGTCGGCGATCGCCACGCCGAGCCGTTGGCCGGGAAGCGGGAGGTAGTCGAACAGGTCCCCGCCGACGATCTCGGTCGGCCGAGCGCGACCTTCGAGTTCGAAGCCGGCGAAAGACGGGGCCGCTGTCGGGAGCAGGCTCTCTTGAATGGCCCGCGCTTCGTCGAGCATCGTGCTCACCCTCTGCTGTTGGAGCTTGAGGTTGATCACGTGTCGCATCGCCGACAGGGAGTAGAGGATCTGCTCTTCCCTGACCTCTCCTCGCACCGAGAACGCGATCACGTGGGAGTGGCCTGCCCCGACCGCGATCGCCGCGAACGTCGACTCGACACCGATGCGTCGTTCGAACGCATGGTCGATGCCCGGCTCGTCGGAGCGCATGACCAAGACCCCCTCGGCCAGCGTCCTTCGATGCGGGACGTAATCGCGCGGCACGCGCAGGCCGACCGGCGCCTGGCGCGATTTTCCGAATCCGCAGCAGAGGTAGAAATCGTCCCCCTCGCGCTTGTAGATGCGGCCACCGTCGAAGCCCAGCTCGTCGTGAAACGCTCTCAAGGACTCATCGAGGATGTTCTCCAGCGTCTCGGAGACGTTTTCGCTCTGCTCGATCGTGGCCAGCGCGTCCTCCAGCTTGCGATGAAGCGCCCGGAAGCTCCGGCCGCGTTCCGCGGTGACCAGCGTCTCGGCCCCGGTCTGATGCGGCTCATACGGCATGGCTGCTCTTACGACTCCTCCCTGAGGGCTCGCACCGAGCACGAGCCGACTCCACCTCGAGGCGGCGCGTCCGACCCGAACCGAGGCAAGGGCGCTGGCGTCGCCGAGATGAAGTCTGAATCGAGGCCGCTCGGTTCGCTACCAGTCGATCACGATCCGCGGCAGCAGCGCGCCGTCGCAGCACTCGGCGAAGATGCCGTACAGCTCGACAAAAAACTCCAGCGGCAAGCCGCTGTGCTGGCAGGGTTGCCGGCGGCCGCCGGGCTCGCACGTCGGCAACTGATGGCCATCGAGCAGCCACTTCAGCACGCCGCGTCGGGTACGAACGATCTCCACGCGGCTGATCTGGCTCGACGGCGCGTTGCGCACGAACAGCGTGGCGTGCTCGATCGGGTACGACGACACCACACCCTCGAGCTCCATCTCCATCACGAACGACTTCGGCCGCGCGAGCAGATCGGCGCGTATCACCCCGGGCGAGCCCGCGCGCGCTTCCGCACCGGCGAGCTGCCACGAGACGACCACGGTGCCGGCCTTCTTCTTCGGGCGGATCGCGATCTTGGGCGGCGGGGCGGCGAGCGGCTCGACGCGGCGGCCCGTGCGGCGAGAGGTTGCTCGGGCGCTTCGTCTTCCCGGCTCTCCGGAGGCGATCATGCCCGTCGTGGCAAGCGTCAGTCCCATCATCCACGCACTCATCCGTCTTCCCTCCCGAAGTGGTTCGAACTCGGCCGCATTGTGACATCAATGCTCAGCGTTGAGAACCTGCTCGACCGCGCTGACGTCCCAGCGCCTGCGCACAAAGGCGCGCCGCTCAGAGGGAACCTCATGCAAATAATCGCGAAGACCATCGCGTGCGTGTTGGCGCAGCGTCCGCGGCGCACGGCCGGCCCGATGGGAGAGCAGCAAGGCTCCCGCCCGCGCGCGCGTCAGCGGCAAACCCCAGTCGACGGCGCGCTCGAGCACGCGCTGAGCCTCGATCTCGACGCTCGAGGGTGCCGTCGGAACGGCGGCTCGTCGAGCGGCGATGTCGGCCAGACAGAGCTGCCCCGCGAGACGCTCGAGAGCGCCCGCTTGCTCGTGCGATGCGGCGCGCTCGGCCAGCGCGATCGCGGCGTCGCTCCGGCCGAGTCGCGAGAGGGCGTAGGCGTTTCCGATCAGAGCTGTCATCGCTACTGACGCGCTCGGCGGCTCGCGCTGGGGCTCGACGAGGGGAGCCAGCACCTCGTCGGCTCGTTCCCACTGCGCTTCGAGCAGCGCCGCCCAGCCGCGCGTCGCACGAACCGTGTCTTCCAGATCGCCGAGCGGCGTTTCGTCCTGGGTGGCGATCTCTTCAGCGCGATCGAGATCCTCGATGGCGCGCGCCGCCTCTCCGAGCTCGGCGCGAACGCGGCCGCGGAGAGCCAGCGCGTAGCCGAGATCGACGGCCAGCCCGAGCCGCTCGTTGATCGCGATCGCCTCGTCGAGCGCCTCGAGCGCCGGCCCGGTCTTTTCGGCGGCCAGCAGCGTGCCGGCCAAGGCCACGAGCGCGTAGGCCCGCCACTCCGCGGAGCCGGCGTCGTCGGCTTCATGGATCATCCGGCGAAAGATCCGCTGCGCACGCGCCAGATCGCCCGTGTGCAACGCGTCACTGCCGAGCAGCGTGCGAGCGAAAAACGGCGCCTCGCGATCGCGTAGCTCGCGCCCGAGCTCGAGGATCTCGTCGGCCAGCGGTCGCGCCTCGGCGCTGCGGCCGCTGTAGCCGAGCAAGTTGGCCAGCGTCAGCATCGGTGCCAGCATCAGCGCGCGGTTGTCGAGTTTGCGCGCCTCGTCGAGCGCTGCTCGGAGTGTTCGCTCGGCGTCTTCGAGCCGGCCTTCGAGATACAGCGCGCCGCCGAGGCTGCTGAGCATCTCGACGACGGCCGCATAGAACCCAGCCTCGCGGAATGTCGGCTCGATGCGGCGATAGGTCGCCACGGCCGCCGTCAGATCGCCGAGCTTGAGCTGTACGTCCGCTCGGGCCTTCTCCGCTCGTGCCCCCCGCACCGGACGGCCCGTCGCCTGAAACAGCTTCGCCGCGGCGCCGTAGTACTCCATCGCGCTCGCGAGGCGGCCGCGCGAGAACTCGAGGTCTCCACGAAGCTCCGCGACGCGAGCCGTCCCGGAGAGCAAGCCGAGCCGGTCGTAGAGCGCCTCGGCCTCGGCGAGCGCTGTGGCCGCTTCGTCGAAACGCTCGAGATACGTGAGGGCCTCGGCGCGGGCCAGCGTCGCTTGGGGGTCGCGTGGGTCGAGCTCCAGCGCGGCCTCGGCGGCCGTCAGGGCCGCCGCATAGTCCGAAGCCCTCAGCTGAGAGTGGGCCAGGGCGAGTCGGAGTGCGGGATCGTCCGGGTAGCGCGCGCTGAGCGCTGCGCAGGCCGCGACCTCTTGTTGCGGCCGGCCGTAGATCTGCGCGCGCACGGCGAGCAGCTCGGC
>CP070706.1:524026-527553 GCA_020350085.1 Acidobacteriota bacterium | reverse complement strand
TCGCTCTTTGTCGCCGTAGCGCCGTCTGCTTAAGTGATAGAAAAAACCGGCAACTAGCGATCTGTCACCAGTTGCCGGCTTCGTGTTCTAGGATTGGGAAGCTGATGCTCTACCAACTGAGCTACGCCCGCTCTCTGGTCGACTGAGGGTGAGGAGGATACCTCAGGGGGGCCTGCGGGTCACGATGGGAGGCGTTCGCGGCCGTGGGGAGCCGTGAAGTCGAGGGCGGGGCCTTTGGGGACGATGCCGCAGGGGTTGAGGCGGGTGTGGGTGATGAAGTAGTGGCGCTTGATGTGGTCGAAGTTGACGGTCTCGGCGATGCCGGGCTGCTGGTACAGCTCGCGCAGGTAGGGCCACAGGTTCTCGTAGTCGACGATCCGCTTGAGGTTGCACTTGAAGTGCGTGACGTAGACGGCGTCGAAGCGGACCAGCGTGGTGAACAGGCGCCAGTCGGCTTCGGTCAGCTGCGAGCCGACGAGGTAGCGCTGGCGGCCGAGGCGCCCGTCGAGTTTGTCGAGAGCTTTGAAGAGGGCGTCGAACGCCTCGTCGTAGGCCTCTTGGCTCGTGGCGAAGCCGCAACGGTAGACGCCGTTGTTGACGTTGTCGTAGACCCAGCTGTTGACGCGGTCGATCTCTTCGCGCAGAGGCTCCGGGTAGAGTTCGACAGACTCGTCGGCGCCGACGCCGTCGAAGGCGCTGTTCAGCATCCGAATGATCTCCGACGACTCGTTGTTGACGATGCGCCCGCGCTGCTTGTCCCACAGAACCGGCACCGTCACGCGTAGGTCGAAGTCCGGCTCCGTCGCTCGGTAGGCGTCGGCCAAGAAACGAAATCCGTTGACCGGGTCTTCGAATCCTTCGTGGAACGCCCAGCCTCGCTCGTCCCGAACGGGATCGACTATCGAGAGCGAAATGACATCTTCGAGCTTTTTCAGCTTCCGAAAGATCATCGTTCGGTGCGCCCACGGACAGGCGAGCGAGACGTAGAGGTGATAGCGGCCGCGTTCAGCCGGGTAGTCGGACGATCCGTCCGCGGTGACCCATTGACGGAAGCGGCTCTCTTGGCGGACGAACGAACCGCGGCGGTCGGTCTCGTTCGGAACCTGGGCTCTCGACGGCATCGGCAACAGACCCCCTCGCTCGCGCGAGACGGCCTGCACTCAAGGCCGGACGTCCGTGCGAGCCAAGTTTTGCGGAGCGGCCGGCGGACCGTCCACGCGGCAGCCGGACGTGTCGAACGACTGGCAATCCTCCGCGCAGGCCAGCGATCCGCCGGTGAAGCCTAGGCTCTCGCAGGACTGCCCGCCAAGATCGCTGCCGTCGCAGGTTTCTCCCGGCCCTTTGACACCGTCGCCACAAACGCCGCTCGCCGGCCCGTACACCTCCGGCGGGATCTGATGACCGAGATACTCCCAGATGTACTCCGTCAGCGTCGCCGGCGAGCCGTCGCCGAGGGCGCGAGCGCTGCAGAACGCGCTGCTCTGGTCGAGGGCATAGCGCCCGTCGCAGAACTCTGCCCGGATGACGTCCTCGTCCGGCCACGGCCAGAGATCCTCGCCCGTCAGCCCGAGGTAGCCGCTCTCGCCGTGAGCCGCCCCGGTCCGTCCGTAGCGCTTCAGCACCGTGGCGCCGATGTCGCGGCTGAACGTGCTGTCCGCCGAGCCCGTCCCAGAAAGACGCGAGTTTTCCTCGACCCGAACGAGATACTTCAGCGAGTCATTGGTGAACGCCGAGCCATCGGCGTCGTTCTGCGGGTCGGAGGAGAGACACTCGAGACACTGCGCGTCGAAGCACGTGGGCGAGCCGACACCCTCGCGATCGAACAGATTGAGGTGGTCGGCGTCTTCGCTGATGCCGCACGACAGCCAGCCGTCGCCGAAGCCGTTGCGGGTGACGTAATCGCCGCTCGGCGTGCCGCCGAGCCGGTACACCCTGCTGCCGCCGCCCCGGGTCAGCGCACCGATCGTGAAGTTGACGTGCCGGTCCGCGGTCGTCTTGCCGCTGCCGCCACCGACGTTTAGCCCGTAGGCGGCGTCCCAGCAGACGAAGTTCTCACTGTAGGTCGAGGGGCTGCCGGCGCTGACGTACGACTTCTCCGAGTCGTAACAGTGGCGCTCCGAATTGATCGACATGCAGCCGTAGTAGCCCGTCGGCCCGGTGGGCTCGCCTGGCGACGACCCGACGGGATCCTTCGAGTTCTCGCTAAAGTCAGTCGATGAGATCTCACACTCGCCGTTGGCGCCGTCGCGATCGGCGTCGAGAACGATCACGTTCTGGTACACGGTGTGCTGCGAGTTGTACTCGCTGACCGACGTGCGTCCGTTGCCGCTGCTGTGACAACCACAGCACGTGTTGGGTCGAATCACGATCCGTCGAAACACGTTGTGATCGGTGCGGAAGTTGAGCAGGTGCTTGCGCTCGCGGCCCCAGATGAACCCGTCCTCGAGCAAGAAGTGATCGAAGTTGCTCTTGCTGTGATCCGACGTGCCGATGCTGACGATCGAGCCGACGCCCTCCTGCTCCGAGTACGCACCGAAGTGGTGCAGATAGATGTGATCGGCGTTGTAGAACGTCACGCCGCCGTAGAAGATCAACCCGTCGATCTCGATGTAGCGGATGCTGACATTCGAGCGATTCGTCCCCAGCCACAAGGCGTCGAACCCTTGCGCCACGCTGTCGAGCCGCGCGCCGTAGCGGTTCTCGGCTTGAATCACCGTGAAGTCGAGCGGCGTGCCGTCGGGGATGTCAACCGGGCAGCCCGAGCACTCGGCGGTGAGGTCCGTGTTGAGCACGCCGGTGGTCGAGGGCGTGTAGAGGCCGTCGGCGAGGACGAGCTTGTCGCCCGAGCGGACGTGCGACGAACTTGCCACGTCAAAGGCGCGCCGGAACGTTTTCCACGGAGCAGCCTGGGTCCCGGCGGCGCCGTCTTGGCCTTCCGGCGAGATCCAGTACGTCGCGGCGGAGGCAGAGAGCGATGCGGCGCTGAGCTGGAGCACGAGCAGGGTCACGAGCAACAGGATCGATCTTGCCCAGCGACTCATTCGCTTTCCTCCGACCCGCTGCGGGAGCGATTTCGATCCCGTCCGCGCCGTTTCGAGGATGTAACCACGCCCCCCCACTCGGAGGCGTAAATCCATCCCTGACCGCACGTTGCTGATCCCCACCGCCCACGGGCAAACGTATTGCAAGCGGCGGACCACGACCACAGGGGCCAGAGGCGGGTCAGAGAGGGGCCCGAGAGGGGATGCAGCGGACCGTTCAGCGGGCGGCGTCGAGGCCCAGCTTGCGGATCTTCGAATAGAGCGTCGCGCGGGTGATGCCGAGCAGCTCGGCCGAGCGCTTGATGTTCCAACCGGTCTTCGTGAGCACGCGGCGGATGACCAGCTCCTCGACCTCGGCGAGCCGGACGGTGTTGACCTGAAAGCTTCCGTCGACGGTGACGGCCTTGCCCCGAATCTCGGCCGCCATATCGTTGAGGTCGATGACCTCGTCCGAAGCGAGCACGACGGCGCGCTCGACGACGTTCT
>CP070706.1:518334-523926 GCA_020350085.1 Acidobacteriota bacterium | reverse complement strand
GTCCTTCCCCTGGACCTCCGCGCGGTACCCGACCCCGACCAGGTCCAGGCTCTTGGAGAACCCCTGGGTGACACCGTGCACCATGTTGGCGAGCAGACTGCGCATCAGACCATGCGCGGCTCTCGCTACGGCGCCGTCGCTGTCGCGGTGAACCACGGCCGACCCATCGCCGATCTCGATGCGCGTGTGCGGAGCGACCGCCTGCTCGAGGCTCAAATTGCCCCGCTTCACGCGCAGCCGACCGTTAATCACGGTCACCTCGACGTCCGAAGGAATCGGAACAGGAAGTCTACCGATGCGCGACATCGTCCCTCACCAGACCCGTGCCAGGATCTCTCCGCCGACGTTCGCCTCTCTAGCCTGGGCGTCGGTCAGAATCCCCCGCGGGGTCGACAGGATCGCGATCCCGGCCCCGGCGCGAACCGGCCGGACCTCCGCGGCCTTCACGTATACCCGCCGGCTCGGCCGCGAGACGCGCTCGACTCCCTCAATCATCGGCCGATTCGAGCGCGCGTAGCGCAGGTCGACGCTGAGCACGGGCTTCTTCTCATCCCCGCTGCTCTGGAACCCTTTCACGAAGCCGTTCTCTTGCAGCACCCGCGCGATCTCGCGCTTCATGCGAGACTCGGGCATCGACACGCGCGCGAGTCGCGCTCGCCCACCGTTTCGAATTCGCGTCAGCATGTCAGCAATCGGATCGGTCAGCACGCCTCGCTCCTCACCAACTCGACTTCGTCATGCCCGGGATCTTTCCCTCGAGCGCGAGTTGGCGTAGGCAGATCCGACACAGGTCGAACTTGCGATAGTACGCCCGCGCCCGACCACAGCGGGCGCACCGGTTGTAGTAGCGACTCCGGAAGCGGAGCCTCCCGGCAAGACGTCGTTCCCTGAGTCGCAGTTGCTGTTGTACCTTGGAAAGTTTGGCCATATTCCATCAACTCGTACGGAAGGGCATGCCCAGCTCGGCCAGCAGCGCACGACCCTCTTCGTCGGTCTTTGCCGTCGTCACGATCGAGACATTCAGCCCGTGCATGCGCTCTACCTTGTCGTAGTCGATCTCGGGAAAGATGATTTGCTCCCGAACGCCGAGCGTGTAGTTGCCGCGGCCATCGAAGGCCCGCGGCGAGAGGCCTCTGAAGTCCCGAACCCGCGGAAGAGCGACGCTGATCAGCCGATCCAGGAACTCGTACATGCGGTTACGTCGCAGCGTCACGCAGCAGCCGATCGACTGTCCCTCTCTCAGGCGGAAGTTCGCGATCGATTTTCTCGCCTTCGTCACGATGGCCCGCTGGCCCGTTATCAGAGCGAGCTCCTGCTGGGCGACCTCGAGCAGTCGGGCGTTCTGTAGCGCCTCTCCGAGTCCCACATTGACGCTGACCTTCTCGACGCGTGGAATCTGCATGACGTTGCGGTAGGCGAACCGCTCCGCCAGCTTCGGAGCGATCTCGCTCCGATAGCGATCGAGAAGCCTTGGAACCGCCGGGGCTTCAGCCATCGATTGCCTCGTTCTGCTTCTTGCTCCAGCGCACCTTCCTTCCGTCCACGACGCGGAATCCCACGCGGGTGCGCTCACCGTTGTGCACGAGGGCGACATTCGAGATGTGGATCGGCAGTTCCTTCTCGATGATGCCGCCCGACCGATACTGAGACGACGGCTTCTGGTGCTTCTTCACGAGGTTGATCCGCTCGACGAGGACCCGGTTGCGAGCCCGATCGACGCTGAGAACGGCGCCGCGCGCACCCTTGTTCCTGCCCGTCAGCACCTCGACGGTGTCCCCCTTGCGTATCCTCTGTGCCATCAGAGCACCTCGGGTGCGAGCGATACGATCTTCATGAAGCGCTTCGCTCGCAGCTCTCGCGCAACCGGGCCGAAGATGCGGGTCCCAATCGGTTCCTTGTTCGGGTCGATGAGTACGACGGAGTTGTCGTCGAAGCGGATGTAGGAGCCGTCGGACCGACCGATCTCCTTCTTCGTGCGCACCACCACCGCGCGGTGGAGCTGCTTCTTCTTGACGCGACTGTTGGGCAGCGCGTCCTTTACGGAAACGACGATGATGTCCCCCACCGAAGCGTAGCGACGCCGCGTACCGCCGAGGACCTTCACGCAGGCAACCCGTCGCGCGCCGGAGTTGTCGGCCACCTGCAGCACCGATTCTGCCTGGATCACCTGAGCTTCTCCCGGACCCGCCAGCGTTTTCGCTTCGAGAGCGGCCGTGTCTCGGCGATTCGCACCTTGTCTCCGACGCGGCAGGCGTTCTCCTCGTCGTGGACCAGATAGCTCTTCCGCCTGACCAGGTATTTCTTGTAAAGCGGATGCAGCACGGTGCGCGAGATCTCGACGACGACGGTCTTGTCCATCTTGTCGCGAATCACCGTCCCGACGCGCGTCTTCGCCAGCCCTCGTTCACTCACGCTCTTTGCCTCCTCTCGGCCTGCAGCGTGAGCGCACGAGCCAGTTCACGCCGTCTGATCTTGAGGCTCGAGGTGTTGTCGAGCTGACCGGTGGCGTGCTTGATCTTCACGTTGAAGACCGCGTCCCGCATCTCTCGTACCTTGGCGTCGAGCTCTTCGTTGGTGAGCTGGCGCAGATCTCGTGCCTTCATCCTTCCATGCGCTCCACGATTCGAGTCGAGATCGGAAGCTTGTGAGCGGCGAGGCGCAGCGCCTCTCGGGCCACCGGAGCGGCTACCCCCTCCATTTCGTAGAGCATCCGGCCCGGCTTCACGATGGCGACCCAGAACTCGGGGTTGCCCTTACCCTTGCCCATTCTGGTTTCCGGCGGTCGCTTCGTCCGCGGCTTGTCGGGGAAGACGCGGATCCAAACCTTCCCGCCGCGCTTCGCGTGGCGCGTCATCGCGATCCGCGCCGCCTCGATCTGTCGAGCCGTCACCTGGCCGCGGTCCGTCGCCTGGAGGCCATAGTCACCGAACGCCAGCGTGGAACCGCGCTGGGCCTTGCCCTTCATTCGTCCGCGCTGGACCTTGCGATACTTCGTCCGCTTGGGCTGCAGCATTCCCGTCGCCCCTCTACGTCCCCACCGGCTCCGCGGTCTGTCCGAGTCGCTGCTGCTGGATCTCGCTATCCGGTACGTAGCCCGTGAAGACCCATGCCTTGACGCCGATCACCCCGTAGGTCGTCTTGGCCTGTGCGACCCCGAAGTCGATTCCCGCGCGCAGCGTGTGCAGCGGCACCCGGCCCTCGCGGTACTGCTCGTTGCGCGACATCTCCGAGCCCCCCAGACGTCCCGCACAGCGGATCTTCACGCCTTGCGCCCCGAACTTCATCGCAGAGCCGAGCGCCTTCTTCATGGCCCGGCGAAACGCCACGCGCCGCTCGAGCTGGAGGGCGACGTTCTCTGCGATCAGCTGCGCA
Source organism: Acidobacteriota bacterium (assembly GCA_020350085.1). Taxonomy (GTDB): domain Bacteria; phylum Acidobacteriota; class Polarisedimenticolia; order J045; family J045. The sequence continues at coordinate 520,554 of CP070706.1, read as the reverse complement.
TCGAGCTCTGCCTTCCGGATCTCGCGGATGTTGATGAAGACCTCGTTCGAGGTGAACTCAGCCAGCTCCTTGCGCAGCGCCTCCACCTCGGCGCCTCGCTTGCCGATCAGGATGCCCGGCCGCGCGGTATGGATGTTTACGGACATCTTGTCGGCTCGCCGCTCGACGATGATGCGGCTGATACCGGCATGGTATAGCTTCTTCTTGATGTGATTTCGGATCCGGAGGTCCTCGTGGAGCATCTCGGCATAGTTGCGCTGAGCGAACCAGCTCGACTGCCAGCCGTTGATGATCCCAAGTCGAAACCCGTATGGATGAACCTTCTGCCCCACGGTGACTCCTAACGCTCGTCCAGGACCACGGTGATGTGGCTCATGCCCTTATTGATCCACGCCGCGCGGCCATAGGCGCGCGGCCGGGTGCGCCACATTCGGGTGCCTTCGTCCACCGTGACCGTCTTGATGTAGAGGTTGTCCAGATCGATTCCAGCATCGCTGCGCGCGTTTCGCTCCTCGGCGTTCGCCAGCGCCGAGCGGATGAGCTTCTCGAGTGCTCGGGCAGCCCTCCGCGGGCTTCCCTGCAGCACGGTCAGCGCCTCTCCGCAGGATCGCCGGCGGACGAGATCAGCTACCTGCCGACCGCGGCGCGGCGAGATGCGTACATTCCTGAGGATGGCGCGAACCTCCATGATCGTCACTTCTGCCGCAGCTTGCGGTCCGCCGCGTGCATGGTCTGCCGCCTCGTCGGGGCGAATTCGCCGATACGGTGGCCCACCATGTTCTCCGAGACGAACACCGGCATGAAGAGCTTCCCGTTGTGGACGTGAAGCGTGTGGCCCACCATCTCGGTCACGACCATCGAACGCCGGGACCAGGTTCGAACGATGCGCTTCTCGCCGGACGCATTCATGCGGTCGATCTTCTTCATCAGCGAGGGCTCGACGAACGGGCCCTTCTTGAGCGACCGTGCCATCTACTTCCTCTTCCTGCGCCGGATGATGTACTTGTCTGTCTTGCGGTTCTTCCGCGTCTTGTGGCCCTTCGTGGGCACGCCCCACGGAGTGACGGGATGCCGCCCGCCCGAGGTCCGACCCTCGCCGCCTCCATGGGGGTGGTCGACGGGATTCATCGCGACGCCCCGCACGTTGGGACGGCGGCCGAGCCAGCGCGCGCGACCCGCCTTTCCGAGCGATGCGTTCTCATGATCGAGGTTCCCGACCTGCCCAATCGTCGCCAGGCATTCAGCCAACACGCTGCGCGTCTCGCCCGATGGAAGCTTGAGCTGCGCGTACTTCCCCTCGCGCGCCATCAGCTGAACAGCCGCCCCGGCCGAGCGCGCGAGCTGACCTCCCTTGCCGGGCTTCAGCTCGATGTTGTGCAGCACGGTCCCGAGCGGGATCGAGCGCAACGGAAGGGTGTTTCCCGGGTGGATTTCGGCTTGCTCGCTCGTGGTGACGAGATCGCCGACAGACAGCCCAACCGGTGCCAGAATGTATCTCTTCTCGCCGTCCACGTAGTGCAGCAACGCGATCCGCGCGCTGCGGTTGGGGTCGTACTCGATCGTCGCGACCCGCGCCGGGATGTTCCACTTGCCGCGCTTGAAGTCGATCTCGCGATACCGGCGCTTGTGCCCTCCTCCCCGGTGGTAGGTCGTCGTGCGGCCTTGGTTGTTTCGCCCCCCGCTCCTCTTCAGCGAAGAGACCAGCGAGCGCTCCGGCTTGTCGCGAGTGATCTCGGAGAACTCCTGGACCATCATGCCGCGCCGGCCGGGCGATGTGGGCTTGTACTTCCGAATCGGCACGGCTAGACCCCTTCGAAGAACTCGATGTTCTCGCCTTCGGCGAGGTGCACACGAGCCTTCTTCCACGACGGTTTGCGGCCGACGTGCTTCCCGACGCGCCGCTTCTTACCTCGGACGCGGCTGGTGCGGACATCGGTGACCCGGACGTCGAAGAGGGTCTCGACGGCTTCCTTGATCTCGATCTTGTTGGCGGCGGGTGAAACGGCAAAGGTCACCACGTTCGAGACTTCGCGCTCGATCGTGCTCTTCTCCGTGATCAAAGGTCGCCAGATGACCTCTCTTGGATTCCTCATCGGTTCACCTAGCCCAGCCGATCTACGACAGCGCGCACGGCCGCCTCGGTCATGATCAGGTGTTTGCGCGCGAGCACGCCTCGCACGTTCAGCGCCGCAGCTGGAAGCACCTGGACCTTCGGCAGAT
>CP070706.1:515303-518234 GCA_020350085.1 Acidobacteriota bacterium | reverse complement strand
CGGCGAAGAACGCGTCGTTGGTGGTCACCAGCATGCCGAGCGCCGAGACGACCCCGAGCGCGCCGCTGGCCGTCACCTCGACCGTCGCCGACGCGCCGGGCAGCACGGGGCCGCCGTCGAACACTGCGAAACCGCGAACGGCCGGCTCACCGTCGAGCAGCGTGAGCAACGGGCCCACGTTCGCGTCCTCGGCCACGGCCGCCAGCTCCTCGCTCGCCGGTGTCCCGACGGCAAACAGACGGAAAGCGGCGTCGTGCACGACCACGACGGGCGGGCTGAGAGGCTGCCCTTTCGTCAGATTCGTGATGGTGACTTCGTACGTGCGCTCGGCGCTTTGCGCCGCGGTGAACGGCAGCACTGACGAGAGCAATGCGACCGCGATCAGGAGACGGGATGCTCTTGACACGGGACTTCCTCCTTTCGTTTGGGGCCGATCCTTCGGAGCAACCACTGCCCCGGGACCGCCACTCGAGGAGGATGCCCAGCCGGTTTCACGCCTCTCTCACGAAGAGTTAACGATTTGATCACGCCGGCAGGCGGCCGACGGTGACCGGCAGATCGAAGCTGAAGGTCGAACCTCGACCCAGTCTGCTCGTCGCCGAGATCGCCCGGCCATGCAGCTCGACGATCCGCTTACTGATCGCCAAACCCAGCCCCGTGCCACCCTTGCCGTCACGTCCGCGAAAGAAGCGCTCGAACACGTGCGGCAGATCCTCGGCCGCAATGCCGCTGCCGTCGTCGCTGATGCGTACCTGCACGTGGTCGCCTTCCGCGACGAGCGCGACGCGAACATGCCCGTCGGGCGCTGTGTGGCGCAGCGCGTTCGCAACCAGGTTATCGAGCACCCTCTCGATCAACCGGATGTCCGCGGACACGAACGGTAACCGCGGGGCAGGATCGAGCGTGAGCTGGATCCGCTTCTCGGCCGCCTTGAGCTCGTGCTTTTGCAGCACGTCCTGGACCAGCTCCGCGAGCGCGACAGGCTCGCACTGCGGCTTGGTCTCGCCAGAGTCGAGCTTGGCCAGCTCGAACAGTTCCTCGACGAGTTCGGCCAGATGCTCGCTGTGCCGCAGTGCGATTTCCACGAAGCGTCGCTTCTCCTCCAGACTCATCCGCTGATCGCGAAGCTGCAGCGTCTCGAGCGCCCCGCGCAACGCGGCGACCGGTGTGCGTAGATCGTGAGATACGTTGGCCACCAGCTCCCGACGCAGCGCGTCGGCGTCTTGCAGCTCTCGAAGCTGGCTCTCGATGCGCCGCGCCATATTCTCGAAGGACGCCTGCAGCGAGTCGATCTCGTCACCACCGTGCCAGCGGGAGCGCTCGATAGCTCGATCGCTGCTCTCTGCATCGCGGCGCCGAAACTGCTCCATCGCGCGGGAGAGCCGCCCCAGCCGCCTGGTCAGCAGGCGAAACGACACCAACCCGACCAGCAGCGCGACCACCAGCGCGACGGCAATCCAGCCATACACCAGTTGCAGAATGTAGCTGCCGCGCAGCATCTCGGCGGCCGTGTCGACCTGCTCACCGCCGAGCACGACGTACAGGTAACCTTCCAGGGAATCGTCGTGCGTGATCGGCGCCGCGGAGAAGACTTTGCGCCGCGCGCGATCACGCGGATCGTCTCCAAAAAGCGGCAGCCGGGGCGGTCCCGAGAGAAACTGCCGCACCGGGGCGAGCGAGATAGACTCTCGCACGACTTTGTCGGGAGGAGCCGAATACGCCAGGATGCGGCCCTGGCCGTCCAGCAGGTAGATCTCGATGCTCGGGTTGATCACCATCAGCTGGTGAAACAGCTCTTCGAGCGACCGCTCGTCGACTCTCCCCTGTCGGATCAGCGAGAACTCCGCGACCAGATGCTCGGCCAAGTCGAGGTTGAGCTTCTGCGTCACCTCTTCGTTGAACGACCGCGCGGCGTAGAGGCTGAGCCACAGATACGCACCGCTGACGACGAGCAGCAACACGAGCAGGATCGCGGCGAGCTTGGCGTACACACTGCGCGGCATCGAGGCCTCACTTTCTCGACGATTCGGGTGATCCTTGGTCGCTGAACTTGTATCCGACTCCCCACACGGTGACGATGAACTGCGGCTGCGAAGGGTCGTTTTCGATCTTGGCCCGCAAGCGGTTGATGTGCGAGTTGACGGTGTGCTCGTAACCGGTCGTCCCGGGGCCCCAGACGAGATCGAGCAGCTGGGAGCGCGTGTAGACACGCTCGGGGTGCGCGGCGAAGTGCAACAGAAGATCGAACTCTTTGGCGGTCAAATGGACGAGTTCATCTCCGAGTCGCACCGTCCGGCTCTCAGGGTCGATGAACAGCTCTCCCGCCCGCAGCGGCGGCTTGCGGTCCGGCTGCCCTCGCGCCTGCAACGCCTCGACCCGTCGAAAGAGCGCCTTGACCCGCGCCAGCAACTCGCGCACGCTGAACGGCTTGGTCAGGTAATCGTCAGCGCCGATTTCGAGGCCCAGAACCCGGTCGACCTCGGACGAGCGCGCGGTCAGCATCAGGATCGGCGTGTAATCCGGCCCTTCCCGCAAGCGGCGGCAGACGTCGAGACCGTCCATCCCCGGCAGGGCAAGGTCCAGGATCACCAGATCGAACGGCCGCGAGCGCGCCAGATCCAGCCCCTCGCGACCGTCGTGCACCGCCTCGACCTCGCAGCCGAGATCGACCAGGTGCACCGTGACCAGGTGCGCCAGATCTCGATCATCCTCGATGACGAGCACGCGTCGCACAGCACCTCCGTGGAGCGGACATTACCGGGAAATGATCGCGGAAGTATCACGGAAGGGCCAACTCGGGTGTCAACGCAGGGCGCCGGGCAAGCCCACTCGCCGCGACCACCGCTGCCCCCCGGAGCGCGAGCCACGACGCTCGGCGACCGTTGGCTTCCGAGACATCGACGGGGGTTGAAGTGAACTCATTCCCTTCCT
>CP070706.1:511499-515203 GCA_020350085.1 Acidobacteriota bacterium | reverse complement strand
GTCGAGCTCGAAGTGCTGCACGTGCCGGGACACCGTCCCGAGCAGATCAACCTCCTCGTGCGCGACCGCAGCCGCGGTGAGGAACCTTGGTGCATCCTGACCGCGGACTTTCTGCTCGTCGGAGACGTCGCCAGACCAGACCTGGCCCAGCAGGGCGCTGAGGGAGCCGCGACGCTGTTTCGCGAGTCGCTCCCGCGCTTGCTGTCGTTGCCGGATTTCGTCGAGGTCTACCCGGGACACGTCGCCGGCTCGACATGAGGACGTGTCACGAGTGGCAAGGTTGTCACGACGATAGGTTACGAACGCCGCTACAATCCTTCGCTCCAGTACTCCGAGCTGGAACCGTTCGTGGCCCACATGCTCGAGGCGCAGCCGCCGCGACCGGCGAACATGGCCAACATCGTCGCCATCAACCAGGGAGCACGGCCCTACTCGATGCAGCTGCCGAAGTTGGGAATCGTCCCGCCTTCGACGGCGCTGGACTTGATCGAGAACGGACACGTCGTCGTCGACACGCGATCCCAACACGATTACGCGCAGGGCCACATACCGAAGGCCTTCAATGTCGATCAGTCGAACGGTGCCTTCGAGCAGATCGTGGGCTGGGTCGTCCCGGCGGAGCAACCGTTGTTGCTCGTCGCCAGTTCTGCCGAGCAGGCAGCGGCGGCGCTGAACAAACTGGCGTTCGTCGGGCTCGATCAACGCGTGGTGGGAGCGATCGATCTCAGGCAGTGGCGCGACGAGGGCCTGCCGACGGGCGCGCTGGCCCAGCTCAGCGTGGAGTCTCTCGCATGCGAGCTCACCGACCGGTCCGTCGCCGTGCTCGACGTCCGAGAGCTCGCCGAGTGGCGCGCTGGCCACATCGCGAACGCCGTCCATCTCAATTTCAAGCACATTCCGCTTCGCTTGCACGAACTCCCCCTGGAGCGCAACCAGCGCGTGGCCGTGATCTGTGCCAGTGGCAGGCGCTCGAGCACCGCCTGCAGCGTGCTCCGAAACCATGGCTTCGAGCACGTGTGCAACGTCGCCGGCGGAATGATCGCGTGGCACGGGGCTGGCTTGGACGTCGTGCGACCCTAGAGCGGATACCGTTCAACCACGCTCCCCGGCCGTCCGAGGCGAACTCCGGCCGCTTCGCTGCCGCCGCGCTCAGATGTGAGTAGAGCTTGATATAGTCGAGGCATCGGCGACGCGCCCCTGTCCTCAGTTGTCGAGAGCGGGCTGTTTCGCCGAGTGATCGTCTATGGAACCGATAGGGGGATGCATGCGTCTGCTACGCCGGGTCCCCATGGTGCAGGACCGTCGCAGCTTGCCATTTCAGCGCTGGCGGCTGGCGCTTGCCGTTCACGCCGCAGTGGTGCTGGTCGTTGCGTGGACACCGCTCGATGCTGGCGGCCCACGCTCCTCACTGGGTGGCCGAGCTTGGGAAGCGGTGCAAGAGGATCCCTCGCGTCATCTCGACGCCTTCGATCTCGTCTTTCCTCCACCGACGGATCCGGCCGCCGACGCAGCGCCCGCGGGTGATTCCAGCAGGGTCGAGGACTGGGTCGTAAGGATCATCTACTTCAAGCCGACCGATCGCGAGCCGTGGCCTCGGCTGGATGAGGAGCTCGACCGAGCGATGCGGTTGTTTGAGATCTGGCTCGACAACGAGATGGTCCGCCACGGCTACGCTGGTCGAGAATTGAGGTTCGAGAAGCACCCGGACGGGCGGTTGATGGTCCACCACTTTCCCGGGGCGTACGACACGGCGCACTACCAAAATGCGGAGTTCCCATGGAGTGAGATCGAGGCCGAGCTGGATGCGAACCCGGACTTCTCCGACTTGTCGCGGGAGGCGCAGGTCGTCATCCCTCACGTTCATTTCGATCATCCAGACGGCACGCTGGAGCATCTTCTGTGGCCGATCACGGCTCCGCCCTCGCTAGCGTTCAACAAGGGAGGCGGTCGCGCTCGATTCGACACCTCGTGGATCCTTCCTGCCGAGCAGTACCTCTTCGACGACACGACGCCGGAGACGCGTCCGTCGCGCTGGACGAGCGACGACTGCGCGCCTTCGCGCGACACCGGGATCACCGTCGGAAGCCTCGCGAGTCTGAATCTCGGCGCCTGGCTGCACGAGATGCTGCACGCGCTCGGAGTCATGCACGAACGACGGGAGGCCGATTTCTCCGTCATGAGCGGGGGCGCGACCCGTTTCGCGCGCAGCGTCTCGCCTCACGGGCCGGCACCGGGGGTCAAGATAATGGACTGCCACGCGAAGCGGCTCAGCCGCTCGCCGTTTTTCGACCCCATGCCGCCTCTGTCAGACACGACCGGGCCGACGGTCACGATCCTCGAGCCGTCGTTTTTCCAGAACTTCATGCACGGTCAGCCCATTCACGTGCGAGCGCGGATCCAAGATGCTGACTCAGGGGTCGGCTACGTCGAGTTCGTGGGCAGCGGCGGCGGGAGCACCGAGCATTGCGTCGAGCCAGGCGGCGCCCTCGACGTCACCCTCGAGTACGACATTCGCGGACAGAATCCCGGCCAGCAGTACATCTATGTGCGGGCGATCGACGAGCAAGGAAACACTGGACCGGCCTCGGAAGGATCGGTGCTGATCAATGTCCTCGCGACTCCATCGGGTCCCGATCTCATCCCCTATGGAGTCTGCCACGATCCTCCTCATCCCACGCCCGGTACGACGGTGCGAGTCGTGGGCGGCATCGCCAACATCGGGGACGCGGCGGCGGTCGGTCAGCCGCTGATCTCATGGGATCGCGACGTCGCCGGGCTTCCGGGCGGAGGTGCCGGCGATCTCGAGGTGGAAGCCTCTTCTCCGATCGACGCCAACACGCTTCAGTTCGTCGAGCTCGGGACCTACACGTACGGCGGGGGGCGAGAATTCTCGGCGATCAGGGTCGACCGGTTCAACGACGTCAGTGAGATCGACGAAGGGGGCAACGGGGCCTGGCCGCTGCTGTTCGGTGCGTGGCCGGCCTGCCACGGGGGCGACCCCATCAGCGGGCTCGCGGTCAGTAAGTCAGCCGTGGGCGACGAGCTGCAGTTGAGCTGGACTCCTACGGCCGATCCCTGTCACGCAGCCTACCGTGTCTTCGAGAGCGAAACGTCCGTTCCCGCGAACGATGCCGGGCAGTTCCCCTCCGATCCAGATTTTCGCGACATCTCGATCGACGATCTGGACGGCGACCGTGCCAACACGTCCTTCGAGATCGCGATGCCGTCCGGCAACCGTTTTTTCCTCGTCACGAGCGAGGGTCAGACCGGCCACTCCGGCATCGTCGAGCACTACGGAGAGTGACGAGAGCGCTCGCACCATTCGACTCGCATCGTCAGACCGCACCGATCACGACAACGCTCCTGCTCTCAGGTCACCCCTATCGCAACAACGCTCGCGTTCTCAGACCGCGCCTATCGCAACCACGCTCCTGTTCTCAGGTTGCCCCTATCGCAACAACGCTTCTGTTCTAAGGTCGCCTGTAGCGACAACGCTTGGAGGCTGTCTCAAGACCCCATCGATCTTTGCGAGAATAGGCTGACCGATGGGGAGCCGAGCCGATGAGTGATGAGATCCGAGCGGACTATCGTCAGACGTACCTGTTGCCACCCTCGCTGGATGATTGGGTTGGATCGGACCATCCGGCGCGTTTTGTGCGGGATTTCGTCGATGCGCTAGATCTGCCGTCGCTGGGTTTCTCGGT
>CP070706.1:508273-511399 GCA_020350085.1 Acidobacteriota bacterium | reverse complement strand
CGCGTCGTCAACTGGGAAGACCGATCGACCTGCGTGCTGTTCGGCGACGGGGCGGGGGCCGTCGTGCTCGGCCCGAAGAACGGTCACGACGAGGGGCTTCTCGCGCACACTTGGGGCGCGGACGGCCGCTTGGCGGAGCTGTTGTGGCAGCCTGCGGGGGGCTCGCGCACACCGGCGAGCGAGCAGTCGGTCAAGGACAAGCTGCACACGGTTCACATGTGCGGCAACGAGGTGTTCAAGCACGCCGTCAAGGCGATGCAGCGTGGCGTCGAGGAGGTGCTCGAGCAAGCGGGCGTCACCGCCGACGACATCGCGCTGTTCGTCCCGCACCAGGCGAACATCCGCATCATGAAGGCGACCGCCGATCGCGCGCGGATCCCGATGGACAAGGTCTACGTATCGATCCACCGTTTCGGCAACGTCTCCGCAGCTTCGATCCCGATGGCCCTCGCCGACGCCGCCGAGGAGGGCCGCGTCAAGCACGGCGATCTCGTCCTCAGCGCCGCCTTCGGCGCAGGCTTCACCTGGGCTGCTGCTCTGTACCGCTGGTAACCTCGGGCCTCATCTAACCTCAAATCACCGTAGGGGCGCCGCGGGCCGAGGGACGGCTCTCGTCGCACGAAAGCAGCTGCGCCCGTCTCGCATCCGCACCCGTGTATCGTTTTGAAACACTGCCCGGTGACTTGCTTCTTGCAGCGCGAGGCACAGATTAATTCTGTGGAGACAGCCTGTAGAGGAGGGTCGACCGGTGTTCCTGAAACGACGCCCACGCCGCAAGGGTCTCGGCGCGCTGGCTCTGGGGGCAGCCGTGCTCCTCAGCCTGGCCTGCTTGCTTATCGCGGCTGCATGGTCGATCGATCAGCCGCTGGCTCCCGCCATGCTCGGCGGTGGAGGATCCTTGGCCGGGATCTTCATCGGCCGCTGGGGCATGCGCGAGCTCCGTTTGGGCGACAGGCACCTGCGCACCCATCGCTGAGTGTCGTCAGTAGTTGAAATCGCCACGCGAATCCGCGCGGCGATTTCTTGTTTGAGCGCTCGAACCCCAGCCGTCCTACGGTACGTCGTCGTACTCGGGCTCCGAGTGCGTCTCCGCTGCGGCCTTCTCGAGCCAGGTGCGCATCGCCGGCATCGCGCGCACCGCCGCCGCGTACTCGGCCGCCACGCCGTCGAGCGCCACGCCATACGTGTCGAAACGGCAGACGACCGGTGCGTAGAAAGCGTCGGCGATCGACCGCGCGCCGAACAGAAACGGACCTCCGCTTCCGAACCGGCCGCGAGCCTCGTTCCAGAGGGCGATGACGCGCCGGATCTCCTGTGCGACGTCGGCGCCGCGATCGATGAAAGCCTTCCGCGCGCGGCAGTTCAGCGGCATCTTCTCGCGGATCGCGAAGAAGCCCGAGTGCATCTCCGCCGACACCGAGCGCGCGCGGGCACGGGCGACGCGGTCCGCCGGCCAGAGACCCGCCGCCGGGAAGAGCTCCGCCAGGTACTCGGCGATCGCGAGGCTGTCCCAGACGACGACATCGCCGTGTCGTAGCACGGGCACGCGTCCCGTCGGCCCCCGCTTGAGCCGCTCGGCACGGTTCTGATCCTCGTCGAGCCAGATCAAGTCCTCGGTGAAAGGAGCCCCCGTCTGCTCGATGACGAGCCACGCGCGCAGCGACCACGACGAGTAGTTGCGAGAGCCGATCGTCAATACGAGCTGCTCCACCAGCCGCCCTCCTGTGGTCAAGACCTCCGGCGCGGCATTGTAGTCCGGCGGCTTCGATGCCCCGAATAGACCCGTGGAAACCGCGCTGCCTGTCCGTGCAGAATGAAGCCTTCAACCCGCCCCAGATCGGAGAAGAACATGCCGAGGGGCAGGACGCTCCCGTGAGCCAGCGCCCCAACAGCAGGTTTCTCGTCTACTCCGTGGCGACGTGCTTCGTGTTGTCCGGAGCCGGAAGCCTCGTGCTCGAGGTGGTCTGGTCGCGCCATCTGAAGCTGCTGTTCGGCTCGACCACACTCGCCATCAGTACGATCCTCGTGACCTACATGCTCGGCCTCGGTCTCGGCGCTCTCGCCGGGGGCTGGATCTCGGATCGCCTGCGCAACGGCGTTCGCGTCTACGGGCTGCTCGAGATCGGCGTCGGCGTCTACGCGCTCGCAGTACCACTGCTGCTCCAGATCATCGGCGCTCTCTCGACGACGGCACTGACAAGCGGCTCTTTTTGGCCGGTCACCCTCGCGCGGTTCGCCGGCTCGCTGGGATTGATGCTGCTGCCGACGCTCGCGATGGGTGCCACGCTGCCGGTGCTGGTTGAGACCCTCGTCGCCGACAAACGCATCATGGGTGAGCGCGTCGGGCTGCTCTACGGCATCAACACGGCGGGAGCGGTGATCGGCGTGCTGCTGGCAACTTTCCTGCTGTTTCCTCGTCTCGGGCTCGCGTGGTCGAATCGCGTCGGCGCTGGGCTCGACATCGCCGCCGGCCTGATAGCCGCGGCGCTCATCGCTCCGAGAGCCGTGCGCACGCGCGAAGAGCGGCGGCAACATGCGAAAAAGAAGAGGACGAGACCGGCCGCAGCCTCGAACGTGACGGCTCCGGCTTGGGTCTTGATCGGCTTGGTCTCCTACGCCCTCGTCGGGTTCACGGCGCTGGTCTACGAAGTGACTTGGACGCGAACGCTGTCGATGGTGCTCGGCTCGTCGATCTACGCCTTCTCGGCGATGCTGGCCGCCTTTCTCGGCGGCATCGCCCTCGGCTCTCTCGCCGCGCGGCGCTGGATCGACCGCATGCGTGATCTGTGGTTTGCCTACGCCGTGTCGCTCGGACTGCTCGGATTGCTCGCGCTCGGCACGATGACCGGCTTCGGACGGTTACCCGACGCTTTTCTGGCCATCGTCCGACGGGGCGGGCTCGAGGGCAGCTCGATGATCACGGCCAGCTTCGTGCTCTCGAGTCTGGTGATGATCGGTCCAACACTCGTACTGGGATGGCTATTCCCACTGGCCAGCCGTGCCATCGCGGAAGCGGGCGAGGGGGTCGGCTGGGCCGTCGGAGCGACGTATTTCGCCAACACCATCGGCTCGGCGCTCGGCGCGTTCGCCGGCGGATTCCTGCTGATTCCCCTGATCGGCGTGCGG
>CP070706.1:496231-508173 GCA_020350085.1 Acidobacteriota bacterium | reverse complement strand
CGTCAGCGCTGCGCTCAGGCGCGTGCGGCGAAGCACAACCTGCGGGCTGCGGTATATGTTTTCAGTTGTTAAAGTTCTTTCAGTAGAGTCTCAACCACGGTCCCGCATCCATCTCCGTCAACCCGGACGCGTTGCAGACCGAGCTGCTCGAGCAGGCCCGGATCGAGGTACCGGTCATCCCGTGGCCCGCGCCCCCCAAGCGTCTGATCCGCGTCTCCGCGCAGCTGTACAACGAGCCGAGTGACTACGAGAGGCTCGCGGACGCGCTGCGCGCTGTCCTGCCCCCGCGCGGGCTCGAGTGAGCCGCTCCCCGGCTCTCAGCGCTCGTGGACGAGGAGAACGGCGGCTCCTTCGAGACGGCCGTCGCGCAGATCGGACAGCGCGTCGTTGGCCCGCTCGAGCGGGTAGCGCGTGACGCGGGTCTCGATCGCTGCCTCAGCCGCCAGCTGCAAGAACTCTTCGCCGTCACGGCGGGTCAGGTTTGCCACCGAGCGGATCTGCCGCTCTTCCCACAGCAGGCGATAGGCGAACGCAGGGATGGTGCTCATGTGGATGCCGGCGCAGACGACGATCCCGCCCTTGACCAGAGCCTCCAACGCGGCCGGTATCAGGCTGCCGACCGGAGCATACAGGATCGCGGCATCGATCCGGACGGGAGGCTGCTCGTCCGAGTCCCCAGCCCAACAGGCGCCGAGCGAGCGTGCGAATTCTTGCGCCGCCGTGTCGCCCGGCTTGGTGAACGCGTAGACCTCGCGCCCTTGAAACGTCGCGAGCTGGCAGACGATGTGTGCTGCGGCGCCGAAGCCGTACAAGCCGAGCCGCTCGGCATCGCCGGCCATCACCAGCGAGCGATAACCGATCAGCCCCGCGCAGAGCAGCGGTGCCGCGTGGACGTCGTCGTATGCATCCGGCAGCGGGAAGGCGTAGCGCGCGTCGACGAGTGCGAATTCGGCATAGCCGCCATCGAGGGTGTAGCCGGTGAACCCCGCGTTGTCGCAGAGGTTCTCCCGCCCGCGTCGGCAAGGCCCGCAGAGTCCGCAGGTACTGCCGAGCCACGGAATCCCCACACGCGCGCCCGGCGCGAGCGAGATCGCGTCCTCGCCGAGCGCATCGACGATGCCGACGATCTCGTGGCCCGGAATAAGGGGCAGCTTGGGTTGAGTCAGATCGCCGTCGAGAACGTGAAGATCGGTCCGGCACACACCGCAGGCGCGAACGCGAACCCGGGCCTGATGACGCGACGGCTCGGGAAGGGGTAGCTCGCGCTCGTGCAAGCGATCCCCTTGACGATCGAGAACCATCGCGCGCATGCGGCCTGTTGCTCCGATCTGACGCACTGAATCGCGCCCACGCGAGGTGCGCCGTGCAGGCAAGCGACGCTATCCTGAGCCACATGCGCGGCGCAACTCGGTTTCTCTTCATCTCGCTCATGCCGAGCGTGGCGCTCGCCACGGGCGGGCCCCTGCCGGCGGCCGACGAATGGGGTGAGCTGCCGGAAGGGACGCGGACCGTACTGCTCGTCACCGGAGCCGACCGCGGCTACATCTTGCCCCGGGGCTGTTACGGTGCTTGGGGCGGGGCGAACTACCGGCCGGCGCTCGAGGCTTGGCTCGCCGGCCAACCGCACGCGCCGCAACGCGTTTGGATCGCCACCGGAGACGTGGTCTCCCGCGATCCGGAGGCGGCCGCGGCCGAATTCGTGTTCGAGAACCTGTCGCTCGTTCCCTACGACGCGATCGGCATCGGTGCCGCGGAGCTCGAAATGCTCGGCGCCGAGCGGCTGGCGGTTCAAGCCGCGGCGTACGGCCTGCCGTTCGTGTCCGCCAATCTGCGTGTGTTCGAGACCGGAACGGCAGCCTTTGCCGAGTTCGAGCGGATCGAAACGCCGAGCGGGTCGATCGCGATCGTGAGTGCCTCGCCCCACAGGCCGGCTCTTATGTGGGGTGATGCGTCGAGCGGCACGCTGCTGACGACCGAGCCCGACGAGGCGCTCCGCAACGCCGTCGAGCGCGCGCGTCAGAGCGCAGACCTCGTCGTCTTGGCCGGCAACTTCTCGATCGTCGAGCTGCGACGGCTGCTGCCGAGTATCGCACCCGTCGATCTGGCGCTGACCTCGTCCGGCCCGTCTTACGACGAGCGGCCGCGAGCGATGGCCGGGGTGCCGGTGTTGAGGCTCGGCGACGCGGGGCGTGTCCTCGGGCGCGTGGCGCTCGGTGCCGAAGGGCGCATTCTGGAAGTGCGCGGGATACAGGTCCGCGACCGATTCCCGATCGATCCGATCAATGGCATACCCCTCGAGCTGGGTGACTGATCCGAGGGAGCGCACCCCCTAAGAAAACGACGCCGGGGCCTACTCGAGCCGCTCGAGGCAACCTCTTGCGCCGCGCGGGGGGCAAGCAGGTGCGCCGATGACGTCCCCGAAGCTGTCGACTCCGGCCGGCGCCGCACTCATGTCTGGCGTCGGCTTCTCGGTCTCTTCGAGGCTTCCGTCGACGATGTAACCGAGGGCGCGCAGCTCCTCGAGCATCTGCTCGTCACTGACTGCGGGCAACGATCTAGCGCCGGACGCCGCGGCCTCGGCCGTCGCGATCCGCTCCGCCAGCGCGCGTCGCATCTGTTGCACGCGTTCGCGGGAGCCGGCGTTGTCGGCCTCGGCGAGGTTCGTGCCTTCGCCCGGATCCGCGGAAAGATCGAACAGCGCTTCCTCGCAGCCGCGATGATCGAGGACGTACTTGAACCGACCCGTGTTCAGCGACGTCAGACAGCCTCGACGGATCGTCTGGCTCAGCGCCTGGCCGGGTTGCGGGGCGTCTCGCAGCGGTAGCGGGTTGAGCGAGCCGAACTCTTCGGAGTCGAGGCCGGCCAGATCGAGCAGCGTCGCGCCGAGGCCGGCGGTCGAAACCACGCTCGTCACGCGGTGTGGCGTCAGACGCGCGGGCCAGCGAATCATCAGAGGCACGTGAACCAGGACCTCGTCGAGCCGGTTCGTGTGTCCCAGCCAACCGTGCTCGAGAAATGCCTCTCCGTGGTCCGCGACGACGGCGACGATCAGCCGCTCATCGAGACCCCGTTCGGCCACGGCGTCGAGCATCTCGCCGACGTAGCGGTCGGTGTAGAGGACCTCGCCTTCGTATTGACTCTGGAGGTACTCCGCTTGCTCGGGAGTGACGGCGTTTTCGATCCACTTGAGCGATTGCACTTGCTCGCTGGCCGGCCGTGAGCCGCGACGAAACGCAGCGTCATACGTCGGCGGTGGATTGTAGTTGTAGTGCGGATCCCACAAGTGAACCCAGATGAAAAACGGCTCGTCGCTCCAGCCCGCGATGCGATGAAGCACCTTGCCGCTCAGCCCGGGCGAGGACAGGCGCGTATGCCCGAACGATTCGTAATCGAACTGCTCGAACCCGCGCGCGAAGCCGAACTCGGAGCGCAGCGTGACGGCGGGGACGTAGGCTGCGGTGCGATAGCCGGCGCTGCGAAAGCGCTCCGCCAACGTCTCGAGACCCGCAGCGAGCGTGCGGTCGTGTTCCTCGACGGCGTGCGCAAGCGGCGGCAGGCCGGTCAGGATTGACATCATGGCCGGCGTCGTCCACGGAGCGGGGCTGACGGCATGCTCGTACAAGACGGACTCGCGCGCCAAACCGGCCAAGCGCGGCGCGACGCTTAGCCCATCGTGCTCGGCAAACAGCGCGTCGTATCGCAAGGAGTCGATCGAAATCAACAGCACCGACGGCCGTGGCTCGACGCACCCACTCGCTGCGAGTGCCGCGAGCAGCACGATCCCGGCCGAGCGCGGGCGCATCAAGCGATCTCCTTGCGTTTGAAGAAATGGAAATAGAATCCCGCCAGGCGTACGCGCTCCAGCTCGTAGTGGGTGTGAAAGCGCGGATCGGCCCAGAGCTCGCGCTCGCTAACCGACATCTTCAGCTGGCCGATCTCGGCCTTCGTTCGCGGGACCGGCTGAAAGCGCGCGCGCATGATCAGGATCACCGTCGGCTCGCGATCCACGACGTAAACGCCGTCGCCTTTCTCGTGGCCCGGTGGTCCCGTACCCATGCTCGGCATCTCGCGCAGGGCGATGTGCCGGTCGTTGAGGCCGAACATGTCGAGGGTGGGGAGTCGCGACTCGTACGGCAGCACGCCCGCATTGCCCGTAGCCAGCAAGGCGTCAGAAGAGAGGTGCTCGCCGAGCCAGCGGCCCGCCGCTCGGTGCACGGGCAGCTCCTGCGCACGCCAAGCGGCGAAATCGCGCGCCGGTCCGCCGAGAGCCAGCAGCCCGGTGGCCGGAAGAACGATCAGCAGCGCGCGCACGATCCAGCCCGTCGCGGCGGCGCGGGTCAGCAAGCGTGCGGTGTGCTCGACCCCGATACCCGCCAGCGCGGCGAGGAAGATCGTCGGCACGGCGAAGAAGCGAAACGTGAGCTTGAAGTCGCCGCCGACGTAGACCACGTACGCGATGTAGACCAGCGGGATCACGAGCGCGAGCAGCTCCGATCGCCCCCCGCGCCTGCTGCCTCCGGCAGCGACGAGGCCGCCGGCCCCGATCACGGCCAAAAGCGCGAGAGGCGACGCGTACCACAGATACTCCAGCCCATAGAACGAGCCGCGCACGAGGGCCGCCCAACCGCCGCCCACTTTGGCGTGAAACGTGTTCGGCACGATGTCGCCGTAATAAACGACGCGGAAGACGAGGTGGGCGGAGACGGGGACGAGAAACAGCGCCCAGCGGCTGAGGAAAGCACCCCGCGCAGCGCGCTCTCGAACGGCGCGGCCGAGATCGAACAACCCGATCAAGCCGCCGACGAGATACCCTTCCGGGCGCGTGAGGGCCGCCAAGGCCAGCCACGCACCGGACCACGGGATGCGCGCTCCCGCGCGCTGTTCGCCGACGAACACGGCGGTCGCTGCGGCACAAAGAGCTGCGAACGCCGCCGTTTCGAGCCCCATCACGGACTCGGCGGTGAGAAAAGGCGTGCTCGCGAGATACACCCCCGCGGCGCCGGCGGCGAGTGGTGCGTGTGGCATGAAGCGTGCCGCGAGCGCGGCGGCGGCGAGAACGGACAGCACGCCGGAGAGCAAGCCGAGCACCCGCAACGCGGCCACCGGATCGGCCCCGAGCACGAACGGCAACGCCGAGAGCACGGTCCACGAGAAGTTCGTGTAGCCCTCGACGCGCTCGCCGACGTTGTAGACGAGCCCCTGACCTTCGACGAGATGACGCGCATAGCGCAGGCTGATGAACGCGTCGTCCTGGATGCACAGGCCGAACGACAGGCCGTGGACGAGGTAAACACCGAGCGCCGCAACGAGCAGCAGCAGCGCGACGAGGGTGGTGGCTCGCTCGGTCAACGATCGCTTCCTGCCGACGCGTCGTCGCGGCCGCCTTGCGAGCCGCTCTCGCCGGACTCGATGCGCTCGGCCAGCTTGAGCGCAGCCGTGGCGTCGGGGCTGCGTGCGAGAACTTCGCTGACCAGCTTGCGTGCCTGCTCGGGCTGGCCGGCCTGCAAGTAGACGCGGGCCAGCTGAACCTCGAGCGCATCGTCGTGCGGATGCTGCTCGAGGGTCGCGCTCAGCTCCGAGGCGGCGTGCCCGAGCAGGCCGCGCTGTTGCAGTCGCTGGGCGCGTTGCAGCGCGCGGGCCACCGGGTCGCTGATCTCGGGCAAGCTGAGGATCAGCGCGTGGGCGGCCATCTCCTGCTGGCCCTGCTCGAGCAATACGTCGGCCGCCCGCGCGTGCGGATAGCGATAGGTCGGATCGATGCGGACGGCCTCGGCGTAACGCTGCAGCGCCTGATCGTGCTCGCTTAGCGACGCCAGGCAATCACCGAGCTTCGCCAGCACGTACGGCGAGCGTTGTGTCGAGACCCGTGCCGAGGATTCGAGTGCCTGCTCGTACGCGAGCCGGGCGCGATACGTGTTGCCCGCGCGGAGCAACTGGTCAGCTTTCCACTCGCAGAGTTCCGGGGCAGGGAAGTCCTCTTCGGCCTCGGCGGCCTCGATCTGCTCGACGGCGGCCTCACGCGCCCCGATGCTCTCGTACAGCCTGGCCAGCGCCAACCGCTCACCACTCGAAAGCGAGCTTCGAGAGAGCTCCTCGATCAATGTTGCGGCCCGCTCGTCGCGGTCGTGTTCGACCAGCAGGCGCGCCAGATCGATCACGCGCGCGGGAGCGCTGGTCGTGGGCTCTGCCAGTGCATCGAGCAGGGACTGCGGAGCACTGCTTTCGGCTTGCCGGGCCACGAGCAGATAGGCCCTGAGAGGGCCGATGGCGCCCGGAGCCAGCTCGACCGCGTGCCGCAGTGTCTCCAGCGCCGCGTCGGTATCGCCGCCGTTGGCCGCCGCCCGGGCGCGAGCCATCGAGCGCAGCACCTGATCGCGCTCGGCCGCGCTGTGCTCGCTACTCCTGCTCGGAAGGAAACCCGCCTGCTCGAGACGCTGGCGCAGTTCGGCCGGCGCGCTTTCCCACGGGACGGCCTGGTCGTCTGGCGAGCCCGCCGGCACGAAACGGGGCTCCGGATCGAGACGCAGCCAGCCTTCTCGACTGGCTGCCGCCGCGAGGTCGGGCCAGCCGTAATCACGAGACGGCCACCAAGTCGCCACGAAAGCTGTTGTCGGCGTGGCCGCTGGAGCGGGCCCGAGACCGACCGATTCGAGCAAGAGCTCATGCAGCCCCGCCAGCGGAAACGGCGTGTCGTTTTGGGCTCGCTGGCCCGTGTCGCCGGGTGTGCGCGCGCCGCGACCGCCGACGACGACCGGCACGTTGACGACGCTGTCGGTCAGCGACAATCCGTGTCGCAGCTCGCCCGCCTCTCCCAACGCTTCGCCGTGCAGCGAGACGACCGCCAGCACCGTGTGATCGGCCATCTGGTACGTCTCGAGCGATTCGCGCAGGTAACCGATGGCCTCGTCGATCTCGACCAACGCCTCCTGATAGGCCACCTCCGGGTCGCGCGTGCCCTGCTCGAGCGCCAGCGACAGATCAGCGAGGTGCACCCAGATGAACAAGCCTCGGCGGCTGTGGTCGAGCAAGTACCCGCCGACTGCGTCGGCCAGTTTCGTGGCGCTGATCCAACCCCCTGCTCGCGGCAGGGCGCGCTGCGACTCGTCGGCGAGCACCGGGACATCGCCCACGTTGACCGGCACCAGCGATTGCTGAAAACCGCGCAGCAAACCGCTGAGAGGCGAGAGGCTGCCCTGTCCGACGAACGCCACGGTTCGATAGCCTTCGGCCCTGAGTTTTTCGGCGAGCGTCGGCGCGCCGCGGGGAAGCCGCGCGAGGTCGCCGTAGCGGATGCCGAGACGATCCGCGTCACGCCCGGTCATCAGCGTTGCCGCGGCGGCCACGGTGTCCGGCACGGGAGTGATCACCCGCCGGCTGAGCGCGGCCCCCTGTTGGAGACGGGCAAGCTCGGGCGTCGTGTCGGAGGAGATCGCGTCGCCGCGCAAGCCGGCGACGGTGACCAACCCGAGTGAAGGCTGCGAAGCGCCGCAACCCGATCCGCGGAACGCGAGCAGGGCGAGCGTGGCCCCCAACGGCCGCAGAAGTCGGTCCATGTCTTGATTGAAACCCCGTGAGGCCGCGCCGACTTCGACGCTACCTCGGCAAAGGGCGTCATTCTAGCCCGGATGCATTGGGTGGCGTCGCGGGTCGGCTTGTCCGCGGAGCGGGGCTGTCCGGGCTGCGACGCAACTCTCGCAGCCGGCGCCGCGCGTGGCGGACGAAACCGTCCTCCTCCGGTCGGCCCTCCGCGAGGCGCAGGTAGCGCTGCCAGGCCTCGATGCGCGCGGGCGTCTGGCCGAGCTCGTCGAGAGCACGCGCGCGGTTGAACAGCGCGCCGAGGTGTCTCGGATCGATCGCGACCGCCCGATCGAGAAGCGCCAGCGCTTGCTCTCGGTTTGCACGGTCGAGCTCGAACACGGCGAGATTGACCAGATCGATCGGCGATCGGGGCCAGAGCTCGACGGCACGGCTCATGAACCCGTAAGCATCGTCATCGCGACCTCGCTCGCGCATCAGCAACGCCAGGTTTCGGAGCGAGACGACGTCGTCGGGATCGCAGCGCAGAGCCTGCTTGAACGCATTGATCGCCAAGGAGGCGTTGTTCTCGTCCCGATAGTGCTCGCCGCGAATGCGCAGCAGCCGCGCCACGCAGCGCGCCTGCTCGCCCAGCTCGGGCCCGAGCGTCTCGCTCGCCGTCGCCGCGTAGGTCAACCCGACGGCTAGGACCCCGGCGATCAGCGCCAGCAGGCTGGCGGCGCGAGACCTGGAAGAGAGACTCTCGATGCCCCAGGCGATCACTCCGAGGCCCGCGCCGAGCAGCGCGGCGACGACCGTCAGCGGCCAGACGCCGAAGCCGGCCGCGGCGAGAGTCCACAGCAGCCCGGCGAGAACCAGTCTCAGCAGGCTGCGCCAGCGCACGAGCAGCACGCCGGTGCCACTGCCGATCAGCAGCGCGAACAGCAGCAGCGGCCACGGTACGCGCCCCGGCGCTTCCGGGCCGACCAGCAAGCCGTAGCCCGCGCAAAAAGCGCCGAGCGAGCTGATGCCGAGCAAGGGGGGGATGGCCCACTTGTGCAGCGTCGCGCCGACCACGCCGAGGGCCAGCGGAACGAGGGGGGCCAGCGCGGCCGCCGCGCCGAGGGGGGGGGCGCGGCCGAGAGCCGCAAACCCCGCGAGGCCGGCGACGACGAGGCCGACCGAAACCGGCTCGATGCGCGGCGAGAGCCGGCAGACGCCCTCGACGAGCAAAGTGATGCTGATGGCCGCGCCCGGAATCGCCAAGTAGTCGTAAGGCGCCACGACCAGCGGAGCATCGCTTGGCAAGTGCAGCCACCTGGCGGCGAGCACGCCGGCGAGCAGCATCAGGCCGGCATAGAGACCGGCGCCCGGGACGATCGCCGGGCCGCCGCGGCCTGCGATCCAACGCTCGGGCTTGTCGCGCTCGACGCGAGCCCAGAAGAAAAACAGCACGACGAGGAGCGGAACGAGCCACATCACGGCCAGGCTGTCGAAAGAGGTCTCGCGGTCCACGCGAATCAGCATCCCCTCGCCTGAGGTGAACTCGGTTGTGGTCGTTCGAGGCCGCCACAGCCGCATGACGCTCAGCACCAGCATCGGCAGCGTAAAGAAGGCGAGCGATACGACGTAGATGCTCGCCGCCGCTCCCAGCGCACGCAGCACGCCCCGGCGATGGAGCAGGACGTAGACCGCGCCGAGCACGACGGCCAGCGCGGCCTCGATGCGAATCCCGGCGGTCGTTCCCTGGAGCGTCTTCGTCGGATCGAAGAAATGGGCGTAGACCCAGCCGAGGTCCTGCGGATCGACCCGCAGATAGGCGACGGTCGGAACCTCGACACTCCGATGCAGCAGCAGATCCGCCAGCGGTGGAATCAGCGTCAACGTCCAGGCCAGCACCATCAAACGCGCGACGCGCGCTGGGGCCACCCCGCTCCAGAACGCCAGCACGAGCGTCAACGCTACGAACGGGCCGACGTAGGCCAGCGGGTAATGCACGAACGCCGCCAAGCTGGGGAAAACGGGATTGCGGGGCCCGATCAGCTCGAGCAGATGGCGCACGGCGATGATGGCCGCGGTCGTGAGCGCAACGGTGCCGGGTCCCCAGGAGAGCGTTTCGATCCGCTCGACGAGCCCGCGAAATCGGCCCCAAACCTTGTTGGTCATGCTGTTCACCCCGAGTCGGTTCGCTGATTGACGAACTTGCGTGCGCCAGACATCCGAGCCGCCAAAACGAGCGCCTGGGTCATCGACCCGCTTCCACCGTCAGTTGAGATATCCCAGACGGCGCAGCGCGTCGAGGAGCTGCTCATCGACCTCGGCCTCGTCGGCGGCCTCGACGCGGCCGAACGAGGCCTGCTGCCGGTCGAGCTCTCTGCGCAGGCGTGCGGCGATCTGCGGCTCATGCGCGAGACGATCGTCGCGCTCTTTCGGGTCGAGTGCGAGGTTGTAGAGCTCCTCCTCGGGAGCGAGACCCTCGCCGCGCGGCACGCGGATCAGCTTCCAGTCGCCCTGACGGATCGCCCACCAGCGCCCTTCGAGTCCCGGAAGGTAGCGGCGCGGATTCTCGTCGTGAAGGAAGTCGTGGTCCGTAAGGTGCAGCGCCGTCCGCTCGCCGAGGCGCACTCTGCCACCGGCGCCGAGCTCGTCCGCCAGGCTCTGTCCGTCGTGCGGGCCGCGCGCGTCCTGGCCGGTCGCCAGCTCGAGCAGTGTCGGGGCGACGTCTTCCAAGAGGGCGGTGCCGATCAGTTCGGTGCCGGCCGGCACGAGGCCGGGTGCGCGGATCAGCAACGGCACCCACAGCGTGTCGTCGTAGAGCATCTCACCGTGGGCGAACCAATAACGATGATCGCCGAGCGCCTCGCCATGATCGGCCGTCAACAGCAGGATCACGCGCTCGAGCAAGCCGAGTTGCTCGAGCCCGGCGACGAGCTCCCCGATGGCGGCGTCGGTCTGCGCGACCTCGGCGGCGTAGAGCCGGCGGGCGTGCTCGATTTCCCTGGCCGTGAGCACCTCGTCGGCGGAGAAGATGATCTCACCCTTGGCGAGCTGGCGGGAGCGGACGCGCTCGAACAGATCGAAGCCGCCGCTCCAGTCCGTGTCCGCGCGGCGCGCCCACTCGGGGTCGGGCGCGTAGGCCCAGTGCGGGTCGAGATAGTGCAGCCACAGGAAGAACGGCTCGTCGGCGGCCCGTTGGCTGAGCCAGGCGAGCCCCTCGCGGGTGATCGCGAAGGCAGAGTCTCGTTCCCATCGCTCGGGTGCGTTCGAAAACAGCGAGAAACCCTGCTCGAAGCCCTGTCCGCGTCGCAGGTGAACGTTCGTCACGAAGGCGGCCGTCGCGTAGCCACTTGCCCGAAGCCGCTCGGTGACCGTCTCGACGCTCTCGGGCAGGGCGTGGCTCAGGCCGAAGGCACCGTGTCGGAGAGGGTGCAGGCCCGTCAAGATCGTGCCGACCGATTGAGTCGTCCTGCCGAACGGAGCGTAGGCCGTCCTGACGACGGCCCCCTCGCGGCCGATGCGGTCCATGTGCGGCGTTGCGAGCCCCGTACCGCCGTACAGGCCCAGATGATCGGCGCGCAGGGTATCGATCGTGATGAGAACGATCGGGCGCGGAGCGCCGGAGGCTTGGGACCGGCAGGCCACGGTCGGCAGCAAGAGGAGCAGAACGGCGGCGAGTTGGCGTGTCATAGGCATCCGTCGAAGGGCTGGGGAGTATACCGGCCGGCCAGGCGAGGCGCGCGAGTGCGCGCGCGGTCGATTCTCGGCACGGCGAAAGTAAGGCACAAAAAAGGAGCCTCACAGGTCCTGCTGCCCGTCCTTGCAGCCCGACGGGGACATTTTTTGAGGAGGCCAGTGAACGCCGCGACGGCGTCGGGGGTATACACCGGCGAGGGCGAACTTCATGCGAGGACCGACGATGAGCGACCCACACCCGTTCGACAGTCCGCTCGAGTGGCCCGAGATCGAGGCCGCGCTCGCGGAAACGGGGGTCCGCGGCGAGCTCGCCGAGTTCGATCTGGCGCGCCTGCGGAGGTCCGTTCGCCAGTCCGTCGCCAGCACCCGGCGCCACCAGCGCTCCCAGCGGCGCCACTTCGTCCTGCGAGCGGCCGCCCTCGCGGCGAGTTTGACGATCGCGGCGGTAGGACTCGGAGCGTTGCTGGACGGTGGCCAGGGCCTACTCCCGGCGGACTTGCCCAGCGTGGCGGTCCACATGCAACGGACGGCGGACGGCGCGGTTCATTTCGAGTTTCTCGATGGCCGCGCGGTGCACCGGGTGGTGAAGAGCAAACGGCCCGCTGGCGGCGAGCAGGACGTCGTTCTCGTGGCGCGCGGGCGGAAGTTCACAGACCATAACGGAGAGTTGCAACCGGGATCGGCTGTCTTCTATAAGTTTCAATGACGGCTCCCGGGAACATAATAGAGCCTGG
>CP070706.1:487301-496131 GCA_020350085.1 Acidobacteriota bacterium | reverse complement strand
GATCGAGACGGCCGTCGAGGCTCTGCGGCTCGGGGCAGAAGACTTCCTCGAAAAGCCGCTCGAGCGAGAAGTGGTGCTCCGTCGACTCTCGAGCGTGCTGGAGCGGAGAAGGCTCGCCGAAGAGGTGGCGAACCTGCAGGCCGACGAGGACGCGCGCTGGAGGCTCGTGGGAAAGAGTCCCGCGATGCGGCAGGTGCGCGAGCTGATCGAGCGCGCGGGTCCCACACAAGCCACAGTGCTGATCACGGGGGAATCGGGAACCGGCAAGGAACTGGTGGCACGCGCGATCCACCAAGTGTCCACTCGCGCCGATAAAGCGTTCGTCAAGGTCAACTGCGCAGCGATTCCCGACGAGCTGATCAAATCAGAGCTATTCGGCCACGAGAAAGGAGCGTTCACCGGCGCGACCGCCAGGCAGCGCGGCCGCTTCGTACGGGCCCACCGCGGTACGATCTTTCTCGATGAGATTGGTGACATGTCCCTCAGAACGCAAGCCAAGGTCCTGCGCGCTCTGCAGGACGGCGAGATCGAGCCGCTCGGTGCTCCCGAGCCGATACGTGTCGACGTTCGCGTCATCGCTGCCACCAACAAGGACCTGCGAGAAGAGATCGAGGCGAGCCGGTTTCGCGAGGATCTGTTCTATCGCTTGAACGTGCTGCCGATTCAGATCCCGCCGCTCAGAGAGCGAAGCGAGGACGTGCCGCCGCTCGTCGAGCATCTGACGGCGTTGATCTGTCACGAGAACAACTTCCGGCCCCGGCGGTTCAGCGCCGAGGCGATGGAGCAGCTCGTGCAGCGCTCGTGGCTCGGCAACGTTCGTGAGCTGCGCAACTATCTGGAGCGAGCCATCATCCTCGCACCCGGAGAACAGATAGAGCGGTCCGATCTACCGGATGCGGAGTCCAGCGCAACCCCGGCTGATCGCCGTCTGCTCGATGCCGCAACGCTGAAGGAGTTCAAAGAGCAGGCGGAGCGCGAGTATCTGCTGCGGAAGCTCGAACAACACGATTGGAACATCACCCGCACCGCACAGGCGATCGATACACCGCGATCGAACCTGTACAAAAAGCTCGAAGCGTACGGCCTCGCGCGGGCAGCAAGCAGCCGATCAGGAGAAGAGAAACGATGAGAATCGATGTCGTCCGCGCCTTAGTTCTCGCGGGCCTGCTCAGCATCGGGTCGGAAGGCGTGGCTCAACACGAGCGCCAAAGCGGCGCCGCATCGCCACCTCAGCCGGCTCAGGCACAACAGGGCGTCGTCGCGGATCAACTCCAGCAACTCGACGAACGGCCGCAGGGTCGGGTCGTGATGCTCAACGAGGAGGCTAAGCGCAGACTGGAGCAGCTCGAACGAGAGGCTCATCAGAATCCCAGCGACGCGATGGCGCAGGCGCGCTACGGACGGGCGCTGATTGCCGTCGGGCAGATCCAAGAGGGTTTGGCCTCGTTCGCGCGAGCGCGCGCCATTGCTCCCGATGATCCCGAAGTGTTGCTTCTCTACGCCAAGGGTTTGTGGAAAGCGGGAAGAACGGACGAAGCGATCGATCTGGCGCTAAGAGTCTCCCGTTCGGCTTTGGCGTCGAACAAGCTGGCATCCGAGGCCTTTTTCGTCGCGGGCGAGGCAATCACTCGGCGCGGCGATCCCGAGCGAGGAGAAGCATACCTGGTTCAGGCGATCGAACGCGATCCGGACAACCCGGGACCGCTGCTCAACCTCGGCCTGAGGCGTCTGAGCCAGCGCGACATGGACGATGCGCTCAATCTGATCAACCGCGCGGCGAAAAGCGATCCAGACAACGTGCGCGTTCAAAGCACGCTAGCGCAGACGCTCGAGATCGCAGGCATGGAGGAACTGGCGCTCGAGGCGTGGACGAGGGTTGCGGATCTCGTTCCCGGAGATCCCAACGTTCGCGTGAAGCTCGGCTCGGCCTATCTCGTCCGGGGAGAGCACGAAACCGCCGCAAAGCACTTTGAGAAGGGAATCTCGCTCACGCCAGGGGACGCGAATCTTCACTTGCTCTATGGCGAGGCGCTGCTCTATCTGGGACGGTTGGACGAGGCCGCCGAGCAGGCCGAGAAGGCCAAGCAACTCGGCGCTGATGTCTCGTTTCTCATGCAGGAGATCGCTCAGGCCAGGTGGGAGGCGTCACTGCCTGCGCAGGACTGAACGACGCATGAGTCGCATCTCGTTCGATCAGAACGACCTCGATCAGCTCCGCCGGCGCGGTTTAACGTCGGAAGAGGTGCGGCGTCAGCTAGCGCTGTTCGCCGATCCGCCCCCCAGTATTCGCCTCGACCGTCCGTGCCGGGTCGATGACGGAATCGCCGTGTTGCCTGACGCGGTCCATGAACCGCTCATCGAAATGTGGCGCCGTGCCGCCGAGGCGGGTCGGCTCTCGAGGTTCGTGCCCGCTTCCGGGGCGGCCTCACGCATGTTTGCCGGCCTGCTTCGCTGGCACCAGAAGGGCAGGTCGTGGACGCGGGATGATCTCGAGCGAGCCGCGCAAGGAGATGATGCGGACGCGTCCGCCGCGCTCACTTTTTTGGATCGCTTGAGGGCGTTTCCGTTTTACTGCGAGCTGGAGGCGCAACTCTCGCGAGGCAAGGCGAGTATCGAAACGGCGCTGCCGCACGTAATTGTCCAGACTTTGTTCGATGTGGATGGGCTCGGCCTCGCTGATGCGCCGAAAGGCCTTATCCCGTTTCATCGCAGTCGGGATGGCGTCAAGACAGCCTTTGAGGAGCACCTCGTCGAAGCCGCCCAGATCTTGAGAGACCGAGACGGCGTGTGCCGGCTGCATTTCACCGTCGGCGTCAGCCACGAGCGCGCCTTCACGAATCTGCTCGATCGGGTGCGTTCCGAGCTGGAGGATCGCTGGGGAGCTCGCTTCGACGTCACTTTCTCACACCAGCATCCATCGACCGACACCATCGCCGTCGGTCTCGACAACCGACCGTTTCGCGACGAGAGCGGCCGCATACTGTTTCGGCCTGGCGGGCATGGAGCACTGCTCGCCAATCTCGAGCAGTTCGGTGGCGACGTGGTGATGATCAAGAACATCGACAACGTCGTGCCGCTAATGCGACAAAAGGAGGTCGTGCGATGGAAGCGGCTGCTGGCCGGCTTTCTGGTGTCACTCCAGCAACGCGTCTTTGACGTGCTCGAAGAGCTTCACGCGACACCGGGGAGCAGTGATGTATTGCGCCGCGCGACGTCGCTTCTCGTCGACGACCTCTTCGTTCCTGAACACCAATGCTCGCCAGGGCAGTTGGTCGAGGAGCGGCAGCGTGCCCTGATCGACCGACTCGACCGGCCGTTGCGCGTGTGCGGAGTCGTGCGCAACGCCGGCGAGCCCGGAGGAGGACCGTTCTGGGTGCGCGAGCCGAATGGGCACACTTCGACGCAGATCGTCGAGTCCGCCGAGGTCGATCTCGATGATGAACAGCAGCGGCTGATCTGGCAAAGCTCGACGCACTTCAATCCTGTCGATATCGTCTGCGGTGTTCGAGGCCGCTCCGGGCGAGGCTACGACCTCGGCCAGTTCGTCGATCCACTCGCGGTTTTCATTGCGCGCAAATCGAGCGCCGGCCAGCCTATCAAGGCTCTCGAGCGGCCGGGGCTGTGGAATGGGGCTATGGCCGGTTGGAACACGGTATTCGTCGAGGTGCCTGAAGAGACGTTCGCGCCCGTGAAAACAGTGTTCGATCTGCTCCGGCCCGTGCATCAGTCATAGAGGTTCAGCCTCGCGTCGATTGCCGTTCGAATCTGCCGCCACCATAATCAGAATCGAGGGCACCACCAAACTGCGGGCTTCAACTCGGATTATTCATGAACCTTCGAGCAGAAACGTTACAGATGCCAGCGGGCTCGAAGAGCCCGGCCAGCCGGCAGATGCGGCGTTTCGGCCGAAGGGCTCATGAATGATCCGGGTTGAGCTCGTGCTAAGGAATCGCCCCGAGGAGGCTGTCCGATGCGTTTCGCAGTTTCCGGGCTCGTCTTCCTGGCCTGCCTGACCACGTCGCTCGCCCAAGAGCCGACGCAAACGAGTTCCGTCGAGGACATCTCGGGTGACTACGTGATCGGCGTCGAGGACCTGTTGTACGTCACGGTCTACGAAGAGGAGAGTATCCGGCTTGACGTGAGGGTGCGCCCCGATGGAAAGATCTCCCTACCGATGATCAACGATATCAAGGCCGAGGGGTTGACGCCTGATCAGCTGCGCCAGCAAATCGCGCGCCGTTTGTCGCGGTTCATTCGAGACCCGAACGTGGCCGTCATCGTCAAGGAGATCAACAGCTTCAAGATCTACGTGCTGGGCGAGGTCAACTCGCAGGGAGTGCTCACGTTCTACCAGCCGACCACGTTGCTCCAGGCTCTTGCTGCGGCAGGAGGACTGACCGAGTTCTCGAAAAAGGAGCTGACGCTGGTGCGAAGGTCGGGAGAAACCGAAGAATGGCAGCGGGTCGACTGCAAGGATCTACTCGCCGGCAGGCCGACGGGTAACAACGTCCTTTTACGGCCGGGCGACGTACTTCTGTTCCACTGACATCTCGGTCCGAGTCCGTGTGGGAATTTGGAGCGAGGACGAATCGATGCGAAGGAACGTAAACGCGATCGTCAGAGCAAGCCTGATCCTGTTGCTATCGGCGGGAACGGGGGTCGTTTGCCAACCGGTTCAGGACGCCGTGGGGAGGCTCGGCGACGTCTCCTGTGACGGAAGATGGTCTCTCGGTGGATTCCGGCTCGGCATGACGATCGAACAGGTTCGCATGGAATTGGCGTCCGGCGAGGGCAGATTCCGTCGCGTCGAGAGCCTGGACGTCGCTGACCGAGAGTCGGTCTACTCCTGGTGTGGAGCAGGCAAAGACGGCAGCGATAGCTCTTGCCAAGATCCAGACAAGTACCGGCTGATAGTCGCCGAGCGTTCGGTGAGCACACCGGAAGGTGACGAGCTTCGGCGCGAAATCGTCAGTGTCCGGCTCAACTTGGACCCGCGAGATGTCCGCTGGGAGGCGATTCGGGAGGTCCTGCACGATCGTTGGGGTGAGTCTGACAACGAAGTAGACGAACACTCGCCACAGAGCGATTCAATCGTCGCGATTCACGGCCAGAGACTGCTCTGGAACGATGAGGTGTGTGACGTGCGAGCTACGCTTTCCCTCGAGACGGCCTCGTCGTTTTGGGAGCAGAAGAGCTCGCTGAAGATGTCGGTCATCGTCGAGCGACTCAGCCGCGTGCAGCGATCGGAGATGATGTCGTACGAAAAGGCGATCGAGCTGCTCAATCCGTGACATGCAGTGACATGAGCTCATGATGTACGGACAGGGCTTGCCCTGTCCGGCTCGCGCGCAGCGCGAGGAATATCCGGTGCTTCGTCTCGGTCGGACAGGGCAAGCGCTGTCCGTACACGATCAGCTGATGGCAGCAGCGCAAACCGCGTCTGCTGGATACAATGACCCCATGAAACAGCTGCTGATCCACTGGATCACGGTAGCGATCGCACTCGGGATCGCGAGCTGGATCTTGCCCGGCGTCACGATCGAGACACCCTGGGCATTGCTCGTGGCGGCCGTCGTGCTCGGCTTCGTCAACGCGATCGTACGGCCGCTGCTGGTCTTGCTGACGCTACCGATCACGATCCTGACGCTGGGTCTGTTCTATCTCGTCGTCAACGGCGTCGCTTTCGCGCTTGCGGCCTGGCTCGTTCCAGGTTTCGGCGTTGCGTCGTTCGGATGGGCGATTCTCGGGGCGCTGCTCGTCAGCATCGTCTCGTGGTTCATTGGCGGCTTCACGCGCGGCGAAGAAGGCCATTGACTCGCTTGGGGGTCGTCATCGGGCTGGAGGTCCACGCTCAGCTCACGACGCGCACGAAGCTATTCTGTGGTTGTCCGGTGGCTTTCGGAGGCGAGCCGAACACGCGAGTCTGCCCCGTGTGTCTGGGCCTGCCGGGAGCGCTGCCTGTTGCCAATCGCGAGGCGCTGAGGCTCGCCGTGAGATTGTCGCAGGCCGTCGGCGCGAAAGTACATCACGTCTCGCAATGGGCGCGGAAGAACTACTTCTACCCCGATCTGCCGAAGGGTTATCAGATCAGTCAATATCAGCGGCCGCTGTCCTCCAGTGGTTACTTGCGGGTCGAGCCGGAGGGCGAGCCTCCACGCACGATCGGCATCGATCGAATTCACCTCGAGGAAGACGCTGGTAAGTCAATGCACGGCTCGCTCGGCGACGAGACGGTGTCGGGCATCGACTTCAATCGTTGCGGTGTTGCGTTGGTCGAGATCGTCAGCGCACCCGTTCTACGAACGCCGCAGGAAGCGTACTTGTATCTCGAGCGGCTGCGGGCGGTCTTGCGTGCCACCGGCGTGTCCGAAGCGGACATGCAAACAGGCTCTTTGCGCTGCGATGCCAACGTTTCTGTGCACCGCGAAGGTGAGCCTTGGGGTCGCCGGGTCGAGGTCAAGAACGTCAACTCGTTCAGGTTTGTGCGCAGAGCTTTGGCCTTCGAGATCGATCGCCAACGAGCCACTGTCGCCCGCGGCGGCGAGGTTGAACACGAATCGCGGCTGTGGGACGAGCAGCGCTGCGAGACGCGGCCGATGCGCGGCAAGGAAGAGCTGCACGACTACCGTTACTTCCCGGAACCCGACCTTCCCGCACTCGTCGTGAGCGAGACCTTGATGGCCGAGGCTGCTCACGAGCTGCCCGAGCTTCCTCACGCGCGGCGCGACCGTCTGGTCAGAGACAGCGGACTGTCCGTGCCCGACGCCCACCGGCTCAGCAGCGAGCCCGACCTCGCCGAGTACTTCGAACAGGTCGTGCGCGTTTCGCGCCGGCCACGTGAGGCGGCGAGCTGGGTTCTGACCGAACTACTCGGCGAGCTGAACCGCCGCGGTCTGGGCATCGACCAAAGTCCCGTCTCGGGCGAGCAGCTCGGAGAGCTGATTCAACTCGTGGCTGCCAACACGATTTCCGGCAAGATCGCGAAGCGAGCGCTGGCGCTCGCGTGTGAGACCGGCCGCTCTCCGGCCGAGATCGTCGAGCAGCACGGTTGGCGGCAGATCAGCGACCAGCGACTGATCGAGCACATCTGTCGGGAGATTGTCGAAGCCCACCCCGAACAGGTGATGGCGTATCGCCGCGGCAAGAGCGGGCTGCTCGGCTACTTCGTCAGTCGGGTCATGGCACGCACGTCCGGGCAGGCGAATCCCGCACTGGTGAGTCAAATGCTCACCCGGCTGCTGGAGGGGTGCTCCGGTGGTACGGGCCGGGAGTGAGGTGTGAGGATCACCTTCGTCTTCAGGTTGACGGGGTGTCTGGCGAGCGCGTCGGCACTCGCCATGGCCGCGTCCGTCGGCGGCGAGCCTGAGCGCTCTTCGATCGCCATCGAGGTCGTCGCCACGACCCCGGCACTGGAGGCCAAAGCACGTCGTCTGGCACGAGACGCCCCAGCCGTGCTGAAGCGTGTCTCGGACCGACTCCAGCTCGAGCCGCCACCGCGTGTGCTCGTCTTGCTGGCTCCCTCCGTCCCGACCACTCGCCTCGAGAAGGACCAGCTTGGAGTGGGTGATGTACCGGTCTGGTCCGCGGGGATCGCTCAACCGAGGCGAGGGCGCGTCGTCCTGTTCGCCGATCGATTCGGCGTCTACCCGCATCTCGGTCTCACCGGTCTGCTCGCACATGAAGCCACGCACATCGTCTTTGGCTTCCACCTGACCGAGGGCGCGAGCGTTCCTCGCTGGTACGAAGAAGGCCTCGCGATGGTGGTTGAACGGGATCTATCGATCTACGACGCGCTCGAGCTGACTCGTCTGGTCATACTTGGCGAGCCGTTGCCTCTCGAGCGCTTGTCGCACAGCTGGCCGTCGGATGCGTCGTTCGCGCGCACCGCTTACGCCGAGTCGCTCTCGTTTGTCTCGATGGCGGAGGAAAACGCCCCCCCCGGAGCTGCTCGGCGGCTTACGTTCGGGCTTGCCGAGGGGCAGGGGTTTGCGCGCGCCTTCGAACGCGCCTACGGGCTCTCGCCCGAAGCGCTCGAATACCTGTGGAGGAAACGGCTCCGCTGGCGCTACCTGACGATACCCATCGTCGTGGCCGGCGCGACCATCAACGGTCTGATCGCATTTCTGGTCGTGACGGCCTCCGTTCTGGCGCGCCGGCGGCGCCGGCTTTTGCTCGAGGAGTGGGAGCGGACCGAAGGGCCCGCTCCTCCGCTCGATCAGCTAGTCACGCCGGAGACGGGCCGGGACGAGCGGTTCGGCCCCGGTTGACGCTGCTGAGGAGCGTCCCGCTGCCCCGAAGCACGATCGATGGCATCATGCTCGCGGCATGATCGTTCTCGAGCGCGTGAGCAAACTCTACGGGCCGCTACATCCCGCTTTGCTGGATGTTTCATTTCGAATCGATGCGGGCGAATTCGTCATCATCACAGGGCCTTGCGGTGCCGGGAAGACGACGCTGCTGCAGCTTTTCTACCGCGAAATCACCCCGACCGAAGGACACGTTCTCATTGACGGCGAGGATGTCGCGCAGATGACCTGGCGGCAGGTGCCGCTGCTGCGACGGCGAATCGGGATCATATTCCAGGACTTCAGGCTGCTCGCGCGGCGGACCGTGAGCGAGAACGTCTCTTTCGTGCTGCGTGCCCTCGGCTGGCCGGGAGCGCGCCGTCGCGAGCGCACTCGCAGGGTACTGGAGTGGGTCGGCCTGGCCCACCGTGCCGACGATTGGCCGAGTTCACTCTCCGGAGGCGAGCAGCAACGCGTCGCCATCGCCAGAGCGCTGGCTGCCGAGCCGAGGATTCTGCTCGCGGACGAGCCGACAGGAAACCTGG
>CP070706.1:484400-487201 GCA_020350085.1 Acidobacteriota bacterium | reverse complement strand
TCGCCGGACTCACCCACGATCTCGAAGCCGGGCTCGCGTTCGAGAATGGCCCTGATGCCCTCGCGAACGAGATCGTGGTCGTCAACGATCAGCACTCGAATCATGGCTCGATCGGAATCTCCAACACGACGTGGGTGCCCATGCCGGGTTCGCTGTCGATGCTCAGCTTACCGCCCACCAGCGCCGCCCGCTCGCGCATGCCCACGATGCCTGCCCCTTCCGCTTTCTGGCTCGGATCGAACCCGACGCCGTCGTCCTCGACGGCCAGCAGCAGTTTCTCCTCGGACTCGTACAGCTCGATCGACACACTCTCGGCGTTCGAGTGGCGCAGGATGTTCGTCACGATCTCTTGATAGATCCGAAACACGGTGATCTCCACCTCTGGGCGTGACGATCTCAGTTCCTCGATCTCGACGCTGACCTCGAGGCCGCGCGGAAGCAGGTAATTCTCGACGTGCGCTCGGATCGCCGTCGACAATCCCAGATCGTCCAACGACGAGGGACGAAGATCGTAGATGATGCGGTGGATCTCCTTCTGCGTCTGTGAGAGCAACTGCTTCTCCTTGCGCATCTCCGGCGTGTCGGCGGGCACGTCATCGAGCGAGAGCTTGACCACGGTCAGAAGCTGGGAGATCTCATCATGCAGCTCCCTCGCGATGCGGGTGCGCTCTTCTTCACCGGCACGCAGCAGACGCCGAACGAGGGCTCTTCGTTGCTCGTCCTGAGCCAGCGTTCGACGCCACAGGTACGCCCCACGCAGTGAAAGTGCGAGCTCGAGCTTGAGTGCCTCCATGACTCTCTCGTCGGCCAGATTCATTCGAGGCATGTAGAGCACGGCTTGCTTCTCGCCGCGGTGGCTGATCTCGTGCTGGCACCAGTCAGCAGGTGGTTCTTCGCCCGATTTCAACCACGCCGGCGCAAAGTCGGCCGGGTGCACGAACAGCTTCTGTTCGCCGGCATGGCCGGCGGTCTCGAGCGCCACGGCGGAAAGCTCGTAATTCTCGACGATCAACGCCAGCATGCGCGGGATCAGCCGTTCGACGTCGCGCTCACGGCTCGAGAGGAGGCTGACCGCGTGAAGCAATCGCAGGTTCTGATACTGCTCGGCCAGATCCTCCGTCCGAGCCTCGACGAGGCCCTCGAGATCCTCATTCAGATTCTTGAGCGCGTGCAATGTGGAATCGAGCTTCGTCCGTGCGTCGTCCAGAGTTCCCGCTAGCAACTCGATCTCGAAGTCGCCCGCGATGGAAATCGGTCTCGACAGATCTCCTCGGCGCAACGCCTGAGCTTGATCGGACAGCTTTTGGATCGGCGCGACGACCGACTTGGTCAGAGCTCGAGAAAGCAGCAGGCCGATCAGCGCCAGCAGCCCACCCGCAATGACGAAGCCGCGCTCCAGGACGTAGTAGGCCGCGTAAGCAGAGCTCTTGTGTTGCTGGACGACGACGCCCCAAGGGGCCAGACGAAGCGGGACCATGACGGTCAGCGCCCTCGCGCGCGACCCCTCGGCGCAAAAAGAGCAGATTCGGTTCTCGGCAATGAACGGGCGATGCGCCCCGATCCTCGCGCGGAACTCGTCTGCTTCGGGGAGCTGCTCAAAAAGCTGCGACCGGTCCGCCGCGGCGATGATCAACCCCTGCTCGTCCACCACGACGACGTGAATGCTCGGGTCCGAGGCGAGATCGCTCAGAAACGCCGCGACGATCGAGTCCTCGGGGTTCATCTCCAAGACGAGGAAGAACTGACTTCCGCCGCGCTCGAACGGCTGTATGAAAGCGAGATAAGGCCGCTTCCCGGCACCGTTCTTGTACAGCAAAGGGCTGACCGTTTCGTGGCGCGGCAAGCGCTCAGCCGGTATCGGCTCGATTCCCGCGGGATCGGAGGCGATCAGCAAGCCTCTCTGATCCAGAATGTAGGCCGACATACGAAACGGACTCTGAAATCGAATCGCATGCAGCTGATTGACTGCCGTAGCGTCCACCGCCGGCATCGCCTGCGTGAAGCGGCTCAGCTGCTGGGCCACCGACGAGATCGTGTGATCGAGGCTTCGAGCGATCGTGTCGGCGAGCAGCACTCTTTCTTCGCTGGCCCGCTGCCGGAAGCGAGTGAAAGAGACGAGTGTGATGACTCCCAGGACCGCCGCCAGAATCAGAAACCACTGGATCAGGACCCAGTACAGGCGCCGGCGTAGGGTCAACCGTTTCATCAGCGTCATCCGATGGAGGCGGCGCCCGCCCCCCCGCGCCGCCTATTCCAGTACGTGAATGTTCTTCCGCGCGCCCATCTCCTTGAGGACTTTCGGCCAGACGGTCACGCTGACCTCACCGAGGTGCGCCTTGCGCAGCAACAGCATGTACGTCCTGGACTGACCGATGCCGCCGCCGATGCTCAGCGGCAGCTCGTTGTTGATGATCGCTTGGTGGTAGGGAAGCTCGAGAAAGTCCGTCTGTCCGGTCATCTCGAGCTGTTGGCACAGCGTCTCGGCGTTGACGCGGATGCCCATCGACGTCAGCTCGTGACGACGCCGAGTCACCGGGTTCCAGACCAGAATGTCGCCGTTGAGTCCATGCATCAGCCGGCCGTTCTTCGTGACGGTCTCTGTCACCCAGTCATCATAGTCTGCCGCCCGCATCTCGTGGGGATAGCCGTCCTCGAGCGTCCAACCGATGCCGTAGATGAAGATCGCCGGGTATTCCTGCACGATCTCCGTCTCACGTGCCTTGCGGGGCAGGTCGGGATAACGTTCGAGGATCTCCTCGGCGTGAAGGAAGGTCAGCTCTTCGGGCAGGTCGGGGTACTTG
>CP070706.1:479001-484300 GCA_020350085.1 Acidobacteriota bacterium | reverse complement strand
TCCGACCAGCCCGCCGACGATCGCGCCGACGATGACCAGCTCGAACTTGACGATGGTCCGCTCATCGAGGACGTCGGTGACGAAGAAGGTCGCGACGACCGCGACCAGCATGCCGAGAGCGCCGAGCATGTTGCCGCGCACGGCGGTTCGGGGATGCGTCAGTCCCTTCAGACCGAAAATGAACAGAACCGAAGCGATGAGATACGCCAGATTAGTCAGTACGGTGGCGGACACGGCTCAGTCCCTCTTCTGGAACATGCCGAGCATGCGATGGGTGACCAGAAACCCGCCGATCACGTTGATCGTGGCGAAGATCATCGCCAACAGCCCGAGCACTCTAGGAAGCCATTCACTTTCGGCACCGGCGGAGATGAGCGCACCGACGATGGTGATCCCCGAAATGGCGTTGGATCCCGACATCAGCGGCGTGTGAAGCGTTGGCGGGATCTTGGTGATGATCTCGAAGCCGACGAAGATCGCCAGCACGAAGATGGTGAAGGCGGCAAGCAGGCCCTCCATCAGCCCTCCTTTCCACTGGCGGCCGCATCTGGGGAGGCAGGCGCCGGAATGCCGAGTAACTCGCACACGGCGGGATGGACGACTCTCCCACCGCGCGTGACCATCGTGCCCTGGACGATTTCATCGTCGACATCGAGGTCCATCTTTCCGTCCTTGACGAACAGCTCGATCAGATTGGTCAAGTTCTTCGCGTACATCTGGCTCGCGTGGAACGGGACCGAGGCGGGCAGGTTGACGGGCCCGATGATCGTCACGCCGTGCTCCACGACGGTTTCGTTGGGGCGGGTCAGCTCGCAATTACCGCCGCGCTCAGCGGCGAGATCCACGATGACCGATCCTGGAGACATGCCGCGGACCATCTGCGCCGTCACCAGCACGGGTGCTTTCTTGCCCGGAACGGCAGCGGTCGTGATCACGACTTCGTTGTGCGCGATCACTTCGCCCATCAGCTCGCGCTGGCGGCGATAGAACTCCTCGCCAAGCGCCTTCGCGTAGCCGCCGGCGTCCTCGGCCGCCTGAGTGTCGAGATCCAGCTCGACGAACTTCGCACCGAGACTTTCGACCTGTTCCTTGACCGCGGGTCGGACGTCGTAGGCATTCACCACCGCACCGAGCCGGCGTGCCGTCGAGATCGCCTGCAGTCCCGCGACCCCCGCGCCGATGATCAGCACGTGGGCCGGAGCGACGGTTCCGGCCGCCGTCATGAGCAGCGGGAACATCCTCGGCAGCGCTTCCGCGGCGAGCAGAACGGCCTTGTAGCCGGCGACGGTGGCCATTGAGGACAAGGTGTCCATGCTCTGAGCCCGTGTGATGCGCGGGATCATCTCCGTGCCGAACAGGGTCACACCTTTTTCCGCCACCGCGCGTGTCATCTCGAGCTCGCTCAGTGGCTCGGCGAAACCGATGACGACTTGTCCGGAACGCATTTGTGCCAGGTCTTGCTGGCCGCCATGCGGGTTGGCTCCCGGCGTGCGCACCATGAACAGGATCTCTGCCCTGCTGAAGAGGTCATCACGGCTCGTAGCCAGCTTGGCCCCCTTGCTGGTGGAAGCCTCATCTGGAAATCCGGCGCCAGCGCCCGCCCCGGGCTCGATGAGGACCTCGACTCCCCGGCGCTCGAGTGCAGGGACGAGCGCGGGGATCAGCGCCACGCGCCGCTCACCCTGGAAGGTTTCTTTCGGGACCCCGACGATCATCGCAACCTCGATTCCTGGAAGTGTGTTCTTCCTGGGCCATAGGCGGGACGGCGCGAACGCAGACCGAGACTCTGACCGATCCTCGGCGGGTCGCGCCGCGGCGCCGCAAAGGCCGTATTCTAGCGCCTGTCGCGCTCGGCGTTGAGCGCCTTTTTCGAATCGTCGAGGATTCCCTCCCGGAAAACCGAGGATCTTCGGCCCTGTAAGCCGCGGACAGCGCCAATTCCCAGGTCGAAAGGCTTCGCACAGGGCGTGAAACGGCCCGTTTCGGTACTCTTGACATTCCCCTGAACCGCATTACGATCCGCAGGCGAGATGAGCCAGGCTGCGCCAGAAAAACGGTGGATTTTCCCCAAATGGCTGAATTCCCTGCGGCCCTTGCTAGGTGTTGGTCTGCTCGCGGGCCCAGTGTATCTCGTCGTTCTGGCCACCTTCGGGCTGTCAGCAAAGACGATCAACACGGGATATGCCCCGATCCAGCCCGTGCCGTACAGCCACGCGCTTCACGTCGGCCAACTCGGGATGGACTGCCGCTACTGCCACAACACCGTTGAGACCGCGTCGCACGCGGCCATTCCGCCGACGGAAACCTGCATGAACTGCCACAATCACATCCGCACGCAGAGCGAGAAGCTGGCCCCGGTGCGGAACAGTCACGCCACGGGCCGGCCGATTCCCTGGGTCAAGGTCCACGATCTGCCTGATTACGTCTACTTCAACCACGGCGCGCATGTGCGGGCCGGCGGGAGCTGCGTTTCGTGCCACGGACGAGTGGACAAGATGGATGTCGTCCAGACGGTCAGCCCTCTGAACATGAGCTGGTGTCTCGCCTGTCACGAGAACCCAGACCCCCACATCCGGCCCCGCGACAAGGTCACCCAGCTCGACTGGGTCGCGGACGATCCAGTCGCGCTCGGTCGTGAGCTGCGCGATCAGTACAACGTCAATCCGAGGGTGGACTGCTGGACATGCCACCGATGAGTAAGTCGAGTCAGCCGAGCCCGGGCCGGGATTACTGGCGTAGCCTGGAGGAGTACGCCAACACGGCGGATTTCCGCGACTTGATCGAGCGGGAGTTCCCGAGCCTGCTGCCCGATGTGGTCGATCCGGCATCTCGCCGCACCTTCCTTAAATTGATGGGGGCTTCGCTGGCGCTGGCGGGGATGACAGGTTGTCGTTGGCCCGAGCAGAAGATCCTCCCGTACTCTCGCCGGCCGGAAGGCCGTGTCCCGGGAGTGCCGTCGCAATACGCGACCGCCATGGAGGTTGCGGGAGTCGCGACGGGCCTGCTGGTCACGAGCTACGATGGGCGGCCGATCAAGATCGAGGGCAATCCGGACCATCCCGCGAGTCTCGGAGCGAGCAGCGCGATGGCGCAAGCGTCGTTGCTCGAGCTGTACGATCCGGATCGCAGCCGTTATCCCTCGCGCAGACAGGATGGACGGTTGCTGAA
Organism: Acidobacteriota bacterium; assembly: GCA_020350085.1. Classification (GTDB taxonomy): domain Bacteria; phylum Acidobacteriota; class Polarisedimenticolia; order J045; family J045. Next base: position 481,132 of record CP070706.1, on the reverse strand, counting down.
TCAGTCGTGGGAGGAGTTCTCGCGGTTCGCCGACAGTCACTTCTCGGCGCTGCGTGAGGCTCGAGGCCGCGGCCTCGCCGTGCTGAGCGAGTCTTCGAGCTCGCCCAGCGTGGCGGCGATGCGCCGGCGGTTTCTCGCGGCCTATCCCGAGGCCCGCTGGTACACCTACGAGCCTGTCTCTCGTGCGAACGAGTACGAAGGCACCTCACTCGCGTTCGGCAAGCCGAAGCGTCCGCAGCTTTCGTTCGAGCAGGCCGACGTGATCGTCTGCCTCGACGCCGATCCGTTGATGACCGATCCGGCCGCGATTCGATACGCTCGCGAGTTCAGCTCCCGCAGGCGAGCCGAGGACATGACGATGTCGCGGCTGTATGCCGTCGAGAGTCATTACTCGGTCACCGGCGCTCAGGCGGATCATCGCTACGCCGTGCCCTCGGCGCTGATCGCCGCGGTATCGCTGGCTCTGGCCCACGAGCTGTACGTTCGTCACGGATTGGTCAAGCGCCTGCCTGCGGGGATGGCTCGGGCTCTCGAACCGCCACCTGCCGACTCGCTCGGATTTGTAGCGGACATCGCCCATGACCTGATCGCTCATCGCGGCCGATCGCTGATCCTCGCGGGACCGCGCCAGCCTGCCGAGGTTCACGCACTGGTGACGTCGATGAATCACGTGCTCGGTAACAGCGGAGCGACGATCAGCTACTCGGACGAGCCCCTGGCCGAGACCGGCCTCTCGAGCACCGACTTTTCCGAATTGGTTGGCGAGATCGAGCGCGGGCGTGTCGGCACGCTCGTCATCCTCGGTGGCAACCCGATCTACAATGCTCCGGCGGAATACGAGCTCCGTTCGCTGATCGGCAAGGTGGGTACGTCGATCCATCTCAGCACCTATCGCGACGAAACGTCAGAGGTGTGCGACTGGCATCTGAACCGCGCTCACTTTCTCGAGACGTGGGGCGACGTGCGGGCCTGGGATGGCACGCTGAGCGTCGCCCAGCCGCTCATCGAGCCGCTCTTTGGCGGCAAGAGCGTGATCGAGTTGCTCGCGCTTCTGGCGGGCGAGCCAGCGAGTGGTTACGACATCGTGCGGCGCAGCGTCGGTGAGATCGTCGCCGGTGCGGACTCAGAGGCAGGTTGGCGACGACTGCTCCACGACGGTCTCGCGTCGGGCAGCGCGCTCGAGCGCAGCGTGCCGAGCCCGAATCTCGCCGCGATAGCGGAGCGGATCGCTTCGTGGCGTCCGCCTCCGATTCCGCGAGCACCCGATCAGCTCGAGATTGTGTTCGTGGAAGACACGCGATTGTTCGACGGCCGGTTTGCCAACAGCGGCTGGCTCCAGGAGCTGCCTGAACCGCTGACGAAGCTGACTTGGGATAATGCGGTGCTGATCAGCCCTGCGACGGCCAAGCAACTGGGTCTCGAGCACGAGCAGATGGTCGGCCTCTCGCTCGGTGAGCGCCGCGTCGAGCTTCCGGTGTTCGTGATGCCAGGGCAGGCGTCCGGATCGGTCAGCGTTTGGCTGGGCTTCGGCCGCACGGCTGCGGGTCGCGTCGGCAATGGCGTCGGTTTCGACGTTTATCCGCTGCGCAGGTCGGCGGCGGCCGGATTTGCATCAGGGCTGCGCATCGAGCCCACCGGGCGCCGCTTTCCTTTGGCCTCGACGCAGACGCACTGGAACATGAATCCACGAGCCACCGAAGAGACGTCTCGTCGCGTCCACCAACTGATCCGCGAGGCGACGCTCGAGCATTACCAGCAGCATCCCGACTTCGCGCAGCACGTGACCCACACGCCTCATCTCGAGTCGCTGTTCGGCGAGCACGACTACGAGGGTTACAAGTGGGGGATGGCGATCGACCTGACGGTCTGCACCGGCTGCAGCGCGTGCGTGGTGGCGTGCCAGGCAGAAAACAACGTGCCCGTGGTAGGCAAGGAAGAGGTCCGACGCGGCCGCGAGATGCACTGGTTGCGCATCGATCGTTACTTTTCCGGCGAGCCCGAACAGGCCCAAGCGGCTTTCCAGCCGGTCACCTGCCAGCACTGCGAGAATGCCCCGTGCGAACAGGTCTGCCCCGTCGCGGCAACCGTGCACAGCGAGGAAGGCCTGAACCAGATGGTCTACAACCGCTGC
>CP070706.1:474348-478901 GCA_020350085.1 Acidobacteriota bacterium | reverse complement strand
GATATCAGGTCGGAGCATGCCTCTATCGGCAGGCCGAAAAGCCGGGCTACGATCAGGACTTCGCCCAGCGTGCGCTCGATCACTTCGAACAGATGGTCCGTGATGTGCCCGCGACGGATCCGTGGGGATTCGCGGCGCGGATGATGCTGGCGCGTGCGCAAGACCGGCTCGCAGAACACGAATGGCTCGACGCGCAGTTCTACTACAAGCGACGAAAATTCCGTGGAGCGATCGGACGGATGACGGGGCTGATCGACAACTTTCCGCGCTCGATCCGGCGCGAGTGGGCCTTTCTCGAGCTGGCAAGGTCCTATCAGCGAGTCGGTGACGTCGAGATGGCTCGCCTGACGCTCGACCGCATGCGAGAGGCCTATCCCGACGGCGAGCTGCAAGAGCAGCGTGAGCGCCTCGCGCGAGAGCTGAGCGTCCCCGGTTCACTCAACGCCGTGACGGACTCGGTAGCCCCAGCGCTTGGAGGGGAGTGAGGCCCGATCAGCGCCGCGCCGCCGCCGCCAGCGTGGACTCGATCGTCTCCTTCAGCGCCGCGAGCGTGAAAGGCTTGCTCAGCACCGGTGCCCCGGTCTGCTCGAGAAAAGCACTGACTTGCGGGCTGACAGAATCTCCGGTGGAGAAGATTACCGGCGGCAAGGCCAGTTGCTCGTCCTGTGCTCGCGTGTAGAGGCTCTGGCCGTCGAGCCCCGGCATGCGGAGATCGAGGATGGCGAGCACGTAGCGATTCTCGCGCAGCAGAGCGAGGGCCTGCTCGCCGTCACTGGCTTGTTCGGGCTCGAATCCCCACGCTGACAGAGCGTCCGAGAGCACGACACGAATGCCGATCTCGTCGTCGATCACGAGCACACGTCCCCCATCACCGTCCATCGGGTCGGCGATCGCCGCGTGCTCCTCGCTCATCACTGGAGCCGCTTCCGCGATCTCCGGCGCGCGGTCTGGGACAGGTAGCTCGACGGTGAATGTGGCGCCGCGTCCGGGCACGCTCCGCACGCGGATCGTGCCGCCGTGCTCGTGCACGATGCCGTAGCAGATCGACAGGCCCAAGCCCGTTCCTTTGCCGACCTGCTTGGTGGTGAAGAAAGGGTTGAAGATCTTCCCGATGTTCTCCTCGGGGATGCCTGGTCCGTTGTCCGCGATCTCCAGCCGTACACCGTCGCCGTCGCGATACGTGCGCACGAGGATCAGCCCGGGGCGGTCCGTCCCCTCGACGGCGTGGATCGCGTTGGTGACGAGATTCAGCAGCACCTGGTGTATCTGGTGCGGATCGACCCTCACAGGTGGTAGATTCGGATCGAGATCCATAGTGAGCATGATGTTGCGCACGCGGCATTCGTACTGACGGATCTCGAGGACCTCTTCGACGATCGCGTTGAGTGCGTGCCAGCCGACCTCCGGCTTGTGCTGACGACTGAAGGTGAGCAAGTTGCGGACGATGCGGGCGGCGCGATCGGCCTCACGGCGAATGCGCCACAGCATCTTTCCGTGCTCTTCGGTGAGCTGTTTGGAATTGAGCAGCTCCGCCGTTCCCATGATCGTGGCCAACGGATTGTTGAGCTCGTGCGCGACTCCGGAGACCAGCTGGCCCATGGCGGTGAGCTTCTCCGTTTGGGCCAGGTGCTGTTGCATGCGCCTCAGATCGTCGTACAGGCGGGCGTTATTCAGCGCGACCTCGATGAAGCGCACCAGGCTCGAGAGGCGCTGAGCGTCCTGCTCGGTGAAGGGGTCGCGGGATCCGTCGTCGTAGACGACCAGCGCACCTGCCGGGCGACCCAGAATGGCGAGAGGGTGAGCCAGGAAAGATGTCACGGCGAACAACGCCAGCTCGGGGAAGCGGTGCACGGCGAGTGCGTCACCAATCAGCGGCTGACCGCTCTCGAGGAATTGTTCGTCGAGGCCGCCGCGAGGGAGCCGACTCGGCAGGCTCAGATCCTGGCGCAGATCGTGTACGGCAGCGATCTCAAGCTCGTGCTCGCTCTCGCCGACGAAGATCAGCAGGGCACCACGACTCTTCAAGTGTTGGGCGACGATCTCTGTGATCACCGCTGCCAGTGGCTGAGCGTCGAGCTGCGCGCTCACGCGCAGGCCGAGCTCCTGGATCGATTGCAGCTCGCTTTGACGACGGCGCAGCGCGCCTTCGCGCTGCTCGAGGCGCGACAAGACGAGAAACAGCAGCGTGAGTGGTACGACGGCGACGACGATGAGCACCGGACGCGCCGCCCAGCTCAGCGCGACGAGGGCCGCGAAACAGCTCACAACGATCTCGTTGGTCAACGTCGAATAGGCGATGATCCCGCTTTCCTTGGCGCTACGGCCGGTAGCCAGAGAAACCACGGTCTGCGTGAGCGCGAGATTGAGCAACGAGTAGACGACCGCGCCCGCGAGCGCAGCGACGACGATGCCGAACAGGCCGTCGACGAGGCCGAGCACTCTGACGGCGACGTGACTCGCCACCCACGAGCCGAGCATGACCTGAGCCGTGTTGAAGAAGCCTTGCAGCGGGCGCCTTCGGTGCGCGACCCAATCGATCAAGATCGTCAGCAGTGCGACGGTCGCGACCACCTCGCGGCCGGCCAGCGGAAACAGCGCCTGGAAGGAAACCGGAGCGAGCGAGACAGCCGTGCGGCCGCCGCGGCGCCTGTCGACCCGAAACGTGAGCAGGGACCAGCCGATGCCGAGCAGCGAGAACACCGCGAGCTCGAGGAACTCGCTGCCTCTAGCGCCGCCGTACGCCTGCAGCATGTCGATCGCCGCAGCAGCGCCAGCCAGCTCGACGAGCGCGATGCAGACGAGTGCCGCGCGGCTGAGTTTGCGCTCGCTCAACTGTTTCGGTCCTTTACGGAGCAGTTCTCGCAAGCGAATATAGGTTTCCAGCCCAGCCACGTCCTTTCCAGTGGAGCAGAACAATATGAACATTCACGGAACGACCGTCCTCGCCGTGCGTCGCGACGGATCGGTGGCCATGGCCGGCGACGGGCAGGTGACCCTCGACAAGACGATCGTCAAGTCGGGGGCGACGAAGATTCGCCGGTTGGCCGGCGGTCACGTTCTGGCCGGCTTTGCCGGCGGAGCGGCCGACGCATTCGCATTGTTTACGCGTTTCGAGGCCAAGCTCGAAGAGTTCGGCTCCCGATTGGAACGCGCCGCGGTCGAGCTGGTCAAAGACTGGCGCACGGACCGCGTGTTGCGGCGTCTCGAGGCCCTGTTGCTCGTCGCTGATCTCGAGCGGACGCTGCTGCTGTCGGGCACGGGCGACCTGATCGAGCCCGATGACGGGGTGCTAGCGATCGGCAGCGGTGGATCCTCGGCGCTGGCCGCCGCGCGGGCTCTGCTGACCCACACGGACCTGGGGCCGGGGGAAATCGCGCGCCAAGCGCTCGAGATCGCTGCCGGCCTGGACATCTACACTGGCGGGCAGATCATCTGCGAGACTCTCGAGCCACGCGGCTGAGCCGGCCGCGGAGGAGGCCATCGATGGTTTTCTACATGCCCGGTCGTTCGGACGAGTCTCCCCTCGGTAGCGCCGCACCGGTACCCGGTGCGGACGATCTGAGGCCGAGCGAAGTCGTCCGCGAACTCGACCGCTTCATCGTCGGCCAGCAGCAAGCCAAGCGCGCGGTTGCGGTGGCTTTGAGAAACCGCTGGCGGCGCCGGCAGCTCCCCCCGGCGCTCGCGGAGGAAGTGCTGCCGAAAAACATTCTGATGATCGGACCGACGGGGGTGGGCAAGACCGAGATCGCGCGTCGCCTCGCCCGACTGACGGGCAGTCCCTTTCTCAAGGTCGAGGCGACGAAGTACACGGAGGTCGGCTATGTCGGCAGGGACTGCGAGTCGATGATTCGCGACCTGGTGGAGATCGCGCTCGAGATGGTCCGCCAGGAACGTCGTCGCGAGGTCTCGGCCGCGGCCCAGCGGGCGGTCGAGGATCGTCTGCTCGACGCTCTGACCGAAGTGCGCACCCCAGGCTTCACGACGGAGCCGGCGCGTCAAGACCGCCACGAGCGCCTCGAGGCGCGTGAGGAGCTGCGGTGCAAGCTGCGCGGGGGCGAACTCGAGGACCGGATGGTCGAGGTCGAGCTGAGCGCCCCATCGGCGCCAGCTTTCAAGATCGCCGGAGGACCGGGGATGGACGAGATCGACGTCCGGCTCGGCGAGATGATGCCCGGCATGTTCGGCTCCAGAGTCTCTAAGCGCCGGATGACGGTGGCGAAGGCCAGGATCGCGCTGCAGAAGGAGGAAGAAGACCGGCGACTCGAAGAGCAGGTTCTCACGCGCGAGGCGATCCGTCGTGTCGAACAGAACGGAATCGTGTTCGTCGATGAGCTCGATAAGATCGCCCTCGGTGAAGGCTCCCGGCACGGACCGGATGTCAGCCGGCAGGGCGTGCAGCGCGATCTGCTGCCGATCGTCGAAGGAACGATCGTTCAGACCAAGCACGGATCGGTGCGAACCGATCACGTTCTGTTCATTGCGGCCGGCGCGTTCCACGTCTCCAAGCCATCCGATCTGATTCCCGAGTTGCAGGGACGGTTTCCCATCCGCGT
>CP070706.1:468757-474248 GCA_020350085.1 Acidobacteriota bacterium | reverse complement strand
AGCAAGGACTCGCCCTGTCGCCCTCTCGATTCCTCGCCGCGACCGCCGATCAACACCGGCAGCTCGCGCGGCTGAATGACCGGTCCGCTGGCGAGCAGGACGAGTCGTTCGATCACCCGCTTGAGCTCTCCCACGTTGCCAGGCCAATCATACGCGAGCAGATTTTCGACGGCTTGGGGCGAAAGAGTCAGATCGTCACGAGCATACTCGCGACTGATCTCGTCGAGGAATCGCTCAGCGAGGTCGGGAAGGTCCGCGATCCGCTCGCGCAACGGCGGAATCTCGATCGTGTGCGTGAACAACGCGAGGAATTCCCCCGACAGCTTGCCGGCCTCGACCAGCTTCTCGGGTGCCTCGAGCAGCGCGAGCACGAGGCGCGGCTCGGAACGCACCGTCCGCCGCGACCCCGGCACGGGAAACGTGCCGCTCTTGATGCCAGCTTCGAGCGAGGCCTGCACGGCGGCCGGCAGCGTGTCGGCATTCTCGATGTACAGCGTGCCCTCATCGGCGAGCAGCAGGCGGCCTGGCTCCTGTCCCGGAGCGAGCCCCGGGTCGCCGTAGAGCGCGCGGATCAACCGTTCTCGAGGCAGCGCCGAGGCCTGTACGTCGAGAAATGGTCCCTCCGGATGTGGCCCATGCAAAGCCAGCCAGCGCGCGGCGAGTCGCCGGCCGGTGCCCTTCTCGCCGAAGAGCAGCACCGGCCCGCCTTCCGCCGCTTCAGCCAGCGCCGTGCGTAGCCGCTCGATGGCGCGGCTCGATCCGAGAAACTCCGCTTCGCGGCGCAGCTGAGCGCGCAGAGCCCGATTGCGCCGTTCGAGGCGCGCCTGTTTGAGCGCGTTGGCCGTCACGAGCAGGACGCGCTCAAGGGAGACCGGCTTCTCCACGAAGTCGTACGCACCGAGCTTGGTCGCGCGCACGGCGGTCTCGATCGTCCCATGGCCCGATATCATGATCACCGGAGCGTTCACGTTGCGCTCGCGCAGCAGGCGCAGGGTCTCGAGCCCGTCGATTCCAGGAAGCCAGACGTCGAGAAAGATCGCATCCGGGCCGCTATCGACGGCGGTCTCGATCGCGTCCTCTCCGGAGCCCGCGCTCACGACGCTGTAGCCTTCATCGGTGAGAATCTGCCCCAGCGCGCGCCGAACCGGTTCCTCGTCATCGATCACCAGGATCACTTCGCTACGCGGCTTGTCGCTCATGCCTGCGTGCCTCCCGGATCCGTCGTGTGGGCCGGCTCGAATCGTCCTTCGCCGCTCGTTCCGGCTGCGACGGGCAGCTCGACGACCATGCGCGTTCCTCCTTCGGGGTTTTCCTCGGCGCGCACCCAACCGCCGTGTTCCGTCACGATCCGATGCACGATCGCCAGCCCCAATCCGGTACCCCCTGGCCGTCGGGTGAACGACGGCAGGAACAGCCGTGAGCGGTCGGCAGCGGGAATGCCGGGCCCGGTATCGGCCACCTCCAGCACCACCGTTTGGTGCGCCGAGTGCCAGAAGGTTCGCACCGAGATCGTACCTCCGTCGGCCGCGGCGACCACGGCATTCTCCAGCAGATTGATCACGACGCGGCGCATGGCTTCCGGATCGATCTGGTGCACGGGCAGCTCACTGGCCAGGTCCGTGTCGACCCTCACCGGCGGATCGCTCGCCCCGTAGAGCGACAACGCCTCCCGCACGACATCGCTGAGGTCGGCCGCTCGTGGGCGAATCTCCGGCATTCGAGCAAAACGGGAGAATTCGTCAACCAACGACTTGAGGCTTTCCACCTCGCGCACGATCGTGCGCACACCCTCTTCGATCACCGGCCCGGCCGCACTGGCGTCGACTCGATACCGGCGCAGCGCCCGTTCGGCCGCCAGCCGGATAGGTGTCAGCGGGTTCTTGATCTCGTGAGCGACGCGTCGGGCGACCTCACCCCACGCCGCGAGTCGTTCAGCGCGACGCAAGCGCGTGAGGTCCTCGAGCACGACCAGCGCCCCCGGCTCCCGCTCGCCGGTGAGAAACTGCTCCGCGGCGATCTCGAGCGAGACGGTGCCGCCCTCGACCTCGATCGGCACCTCGGCCGCCGTGCGACTCGTCTGCCCTGCGACGACCGGCCGGAGCACCTCCCAGACCTGTTCGCGCCCCTCGCGCAGCACCTCGGCCAATGGCCTGTCGGCGGGAAGCGACTCCAGCCGCAACGCCTCCAGCGCAGCGCGGTTGGCGGTCGACACCCGCCCCGACGTGTCCAGGCTGAGCACGCCCACAGGAATCGCTTCGAGAAGCGTCTCGATGTAGCGCCGCCGCTGCTCGAGAGCAGCCTGTTGGCGCTGGATCTGCGCCGCCATCCGATTGAAACTCGCCGCAAGATGCCCGATCTCGTCGTCACCGGACTGATCGACGCGATGCGACAGCTCGCCCCGCCCGAGCGCTTCGGTTCCTTTCATCAGACCGAGAATGGGGTCGGTGACTTGCCGCGCGAGGAACAGGCCTGTCCAAACGGCGGCGAACAGTACGACGACGGTCAGCAACGCGAAGACCACCACGTACAGTCGCTGCAAAGCGGGCCGCCGCCGTTCGAACGACTCGATCTCCTCGCGCGTCAGCTGGATCGCTTCGAGCCGTCGCTCGACCTGCTCGCCCAGGTGCTCGACGGCCCACACGAGCCCCTCGACATTTCCTCGACGCTCCAGCGGCTCGACGGCGATCACTCGCCAGCCGTAGGCGAGCCGCTCGTCGAGTACGGCTGCGCGACCCGTTTCGAGCACAGTCCCAGCCAGCGACTCGGGCAGGCGCCCCAACTCGGCCGGCCGAACCGCGCCGGGACCGGTCTGCCTGATCTCGGCCACGCTGACGGGAGACTGGCCCTCGCGAAGCACGCCCACGGCAGGCAGGTCGTGCCTGCGACGCGTCTGCTCGAGAAGACGAGCCAGCTCCCCTTCGGGATAGCGGCCGCGGTCCAAGATGCCGCGAGCCTCGAGCTCCTCCGCCAGCACCTGAGCGGCATGCCGCGCCCGGCGCGTCGCCTGACCGTAGACCACGTCGCCCGCGTCCGAGGCTCGGGAGACGATCTGCTCCAGCTCTGCCGGCGCCAGATCCTTGAGCGTTCGCAGCACGAATGTGATCGCCGCCGCGAACAGCGTCAGCGAGGGTATCAGCACCAGGAACAGAAAAGAGAAAACCACCCTGGACTGTAACCGCGCCCCGAGCACCCCGTGCCGCCGTCCGGCGAGCACTCGTGCGAGCTGGCGGAACATGAACCACGCGAGGGCGACCGCGATGACCAACAGCAGCGCGGCCAGCGTCATGACGAGTGTTTTGTCACTCGCCAGTCGCGTGTCACCGAGCTTGCCGCGTTGAATGATGTAATAAATAAAACTGGCAATCAACAAAAAGACCGCCACGACCACGACGAGGAGTCTTTCGGATCGGAAGCGGGAGCCAGGCACGTGAGTCGATCAGCCGGCGCGCAGCCGGCTCGGCGGCGTCGGCCGAGCGCGAGGCATCTCCGGTCCACCGGGCGAAGCCTCGTAGATCCATGCACTCGGGTCAGCCAGTATCGCGTCGACGAGACGACCGTGCAGCTCGTGCCCGGCACGCCATGCGATCACGCGTCCGCGCAGACGACACCCCATCAGCGCCAGATCCCCGACGAGGTCGAGCAGCTTATGACGCACGAACTCGTCTGCGAAGCGCAGCTCACCGCCGACGACGCCGTCGTCGCCGACCACGACCGCGTTGTCGAGCGAGCCGCCGCGGACCAGTCCTGCCCGCCGAAGCTTGTCCACGTCCGACGCGAGCGCGAAGGTGCGCGCCGGCGCCAGCTTGCGCAGGAAGTCCTCCGGATCGTCGAGCTCGACGGTCAGCTCTTGGTAGCCCAGGTGTCGGTGCTCGAAGTCGATTCCAGCGGTCAGTCTCAGCCGATCCGAGGGGTGGATCTCGAGTCGACGGTCCTCGTCTCCAACAGCGACCGGGCGGGTAATCGCGAGCTCGGCACGCGGCGCAGACTGGGTCTCGAGACCGACATCGCGCAGTGCGTAGGCAAACGGAAGCGCCGATCCGTCCAGAATCGGGACTTCAGGTCCGTTGAGGTGCAGCCACGCATTGTCCACGCCCAGTGCGAAGAGCGCGGCCAGCAGGTGCTCGGGAGTATCGACCGTCAGGCCTTCGCGCTCGATTCGTGTGGCGTGCAGCATCGGCGCGCGAAACTGCTGGAGGGCCGGCACGTCCGCCCCGCCTCGGTCCTCACGGACGAAAACCAGTCCGGTGTGGGGCGGAGCGGGCCGGATCTGCAGGCGTACCGGACCGCCGTGATGCAAGCTCACGCCCTCAAGCTCCACCGGGCTGCGCACCGTGGTCTGACGGCTCATCCGAAGAATTGTAACGCCGGGCCCGGAGAATTCATGACATCCTTTCCATGACTTCGGGCAGGGGCGGGCAGACGTCGTCAGGAAGATCGTTGTCGCCGGCTTGGACCGGCAGCGGTCCTCGTTCGTACCTCGAGCGCCGAGATCGGCGAATACGTGCTTGTTCGCGGCAGATGCGCGCCCGCGACCAAAGCTTGTTAGGCGACCTTGCCATCGAGGTGGGCCCCTGGCGGGAGCTTCCCGCCGCGGGTTGACCGGCGGTACCTGCAGGACCCACAATTTCGCGAGAAAGCCCGAACGGATCGGGATCTGATCGAGGCTTGCGGAGAAAAAGTATGCCATCCCTGCGTCTGACCCCCGACATGATCGACCGGCTGGCCCAGCAACAGCACGAGCGACTTCGCCAGGACCTGTCGGAGATCGAACTCTCCGCCCCAGCGCCGACCACACCGAGCCCGCTGGCGAAGGCCGTTGACGCGATCCGTGCGGCCGGTGGCCAGGCCGATGCCCTGCGCCGGCTGCTCGCCGGGGCAAGCTCCTTGGACGCCAGGGCCGCGCTGTTCGTCGTGCGGAAGGAGAGCCTCTCCGGCTGGGAAGGTGCGGGCTTCGACGATGACCCTGCCGTCGCTGGTTCCATGGAACAGATCTCCATCAGTCGGGACGAACCGGCGATCGCGGAAGTGATCGCATCGGCTCGACCGGTGCTGGCCGAGATCCATGGCACCCACCCCGTTCCCGACTTCGGCCAGACGGTGCGCGGGGAGGCCCTGCTGTTGCCGATTGTCGTCCGCGACCAGGTCGCCGGGATTCTGTACACGGATCCGCTGTCGTCAGCGACGCCGCTCGATCGGGCCGGGCTCGAGGTCCTGGCCCAGATCACCGGCTTGAGCGTCGAGCGGCTCGCGTACGCGAGGATGGCCCCGACCGCGTCGCCGGCCCCATCGGCCCAGGCCTCCGAAACGGCGCCGGCGGCACCGAGTGCCTCCGACGCCGGCCCCCCCCCGTCCGGGTCTCCCGATTCATCGGGCGCAACGCTCTCTTCGGGGACCGCCGGGGCGGCGACGACATCCGGGACGTTTGCGTCGGCCGAGCCGAGAGACGCGGTCGAGAGCGTCGCGCCATCGCCGGCGGAGCCATCGGCGCCGT
>CP070706.1:458458-468657 GCA_020350085.1 Acidobacteriota bacterium | reverse complement strand
GACGACGCGAGAGAGAATCTCGGCCCCCACGAGAAGCACATACCGTGCCTTTCTCGTCGCGATCAGGCTGTCGGCGATGACGAGGCCGTAGAGAAAGCCGGAGCAGGCGGCCGAGACGTCGAACACGGGCACGGAGCGCAGACCGATCTTCGGCTGGGCCCAGCAGGCCGTGGACGGAAACAGCGTATCCGGCGTCGCCGTCCCGACGATCAGCGCGTCGATCTGGTCCGCCTCGATGCCGGCCCGCGCGAGCGCGCGCTTGGAGGCCTCGGTGACCAGCGAGCTCGTCGGCACGTCCTCGGGGGCGATCCGTCGCTCCGAGATTCCGGTGCGGCTGATGATCCACTCGTCCGAGGTGTCGACCTTCTGTTCGAGATCGTAGTTTGTCAGCCTGATCGGCGGGATGGCCGACCCAATGCCGATGATTCTGGCTCCCATGAGACTCCCTGACTCACCTTTGAGATCGCAGCGTATGCTGGGGACCGCATGTCACGGTCCGGTCAAGATGTTGGTGTCTGCCCCGCTGGACGAGCGAGCGGCGGCTAACTAGCTGGTCGGTTAGCTGCGCTAGATGCCTCTTACAAGAGATGAGCGCGGCGGCGCTGCGCGAACTCGCGTTCGCAGTCGGTCCAGGCGGCAGCAATATCTCGCGGGCCAGCGCCCTTCTCGATCGCCTCGCGCCACTCGGGCCCTCCCGCGAGAAGATCGAACGCCAGCCGATCGGCGACGAACTCGTACGGCTCACGACGCCAGGCGAACGCTTCGGGTGCCAGCTCGCGTGCCGCGATGATGACCGCCAGGCCGCTGAGCACGGGTCGGAACGTCTGCCGATCCGTCACGTGCAGCTGCACCCCGCCACAGAGCTGGCCGGCATGCTTTTGAAAGGTCGGCGCGAAGACCACGGGACGGAAGCGCACGCCCTCGAGCTGCCAGCTCGCGAGCCGCTCGGCCAGCGCACGGGCCTCGAGAAAGGGGGCCCCGATCAGCTCGAACGGGCGGCTCGTGCCGCGTCCTTCGGACAGGTTCGTTCCTTCGATGAGGCACGCTCCGGGGTAGACGATCGCGGTGTCGAGCGTCGGCATGTTCGGCGACGGCGCGATCCACGCCAGCCCCGTCTCGTCCCACCATTGCTCGCGACGCCAGTTCGCGGCGGGAATCACTTCCAGCTCGACATCGAGCGCCCGCTCGGCGATGGCGAGCCGGCACAGCTCGCCGAGCGTCATGCCGTGACGCTGCGGGATCTACAGCTCGCCGACGAACGAGTGGTGATCCGCCCGCACGCCGTTTCCTTCGATGATCACACCGCCGAGCGGATTCGGCCGGTCGCAGACGACGACGCGCAGGCCGACGTCCGCAGCCACGGCCAGCGCACGGATCGCGGTCGCTGCGAACGTGTAGTAGCGCGCGCCGACATCGGCGAGATCGACGACGAGCAGATCGCGGTCCTCGAGCCAGGCGCGCCGCGGGCTGAGCGAGGCCTCGTTCTCTCCGTACAAACTGACGACGGGAACACCGGTCAGCGGATCCGTCGTCTGCTCGACGCGCGCCATGTCCTGCAGCGCAGCGTCCGCGCCATGCTCGGGAGCGAACAGGCGAACGATTTTCGCGCCGCCGGTCTGGCTGAGAAGCTCGCTCGCGTGGCGAAGCTTTCGATCGACCGCAGCGGGATGCGTCAGCAGTCCCACGCGCGCGCCCGAAACAAGAGTCGTCTTCTCCTCGACGAGCCGTTCCAGGCCGGGCTGCACGGGCTGGGCTCGTCGGACACTCATGGCGACGAGCCTTTGACCTCGACACCTTCCCAGGGATCTTCGGGCACGGTGACGATCTCGGCCCGGCGCGGCTCGACGCTGAGCTCGATCCGCGCGCCGCGTTGCGCGATCAGCCACGAGAGCACGCGATCTCCGGCCTTGCGCAGCCAATCCTCGGCAGCTTGCGAAAACTCCGTCGCTTCGTCGGCGTCGTCCCAGACGCTGTGCCACACGATGCGCTCGCGCGCGAGGGTCTCGTCGCTTTCGGCATCTGGAGCCATGGAAACCAGCATCCCTGCCCGATCGCCATCCCAACCTTCGGCCGCGCGCGCCGCGGTCTGCTCATCGAGCTCGAGGGCGAGCCACATCTTGATGCCCAGCTCTCCCAGCTCCGACGACGTCGCGAGCTTCCAGGGCTCGGACACCATCTCCGAGAGGGAGACGGCGACCGGCTGATCGCTTCTCCGCTCGGGGTGCAGAAGCTGCTCGCTGGATGCCGGAGGTGAGCGCCACAGCGCGTTCACCGCTGGCCAGCCTCCCTCGCGCCAGGTATCGACGACGAGCATCAGGCCGAGTAGGTACGGCTCCGCGAGCAGTGAACGGATGAATTCGGGCGCGTCCTCGTAGGCGGGAAAGAGTCCGCTGTCGATCGAGGACGAGCCCATCGAGCGCAGCATGGCGGCGTCGGGAAACGTCTCCGGGCTGATCGGCAGTCCCTGACTCTCGAGCATGTCGAGCAACGACACGAACGTCGCATCGCCTTCGGCCAGCGCTCGACGCGCCAGCAGCTGGTCGTCGCGACGTTTCTCCACCGGCTCGTGCAGCATGTTCTCGAGATCGAAGTGCTGGTCGGCGAGCGCGTGGGCCAGCTCGTGGATCAGCGTCAGCCTTCGCATGAGGGCCTGGTTCAGGCCGGCCTGCTCCGCCGGCGAGCCGGCCGCTGCGTGGACGAGGACGAGCTGTTCTTTCTCGGGGTCGTAAAACCCAGCCAGCTGCTCCTCGATGACGTCGAGCAGCGCCTGTTTGAGCGGATAATCGTCGGGAATCAGCCCCAAGCCCGAAAGAAGCTGTGCCTGAAGCTCCGCTTCCTCGTCGGAAAGATCCCGCTCGAGCTGCTCGGCCATCGCCTCGCGCGCTCGGAACGCGGACATCCTCTCGAATTGGACGGGTTTCTTGAGCGGCAGCTCGCGCAGCTCGACGAGCTGTTGGACCAGCGCCGCCAGCTCGGCCTCGACCGGTTCGTTAGAGGGCGACGGCTTCGGTCCGGATGGCTCGCGCGTTTCAGCCGGCGTGACGACGATCGAAGCCAGCAACACGGCCGCGGTGGGCAGCGCTCTCACGAGGCCAGCCTTTGGCAACCCGCAGAAGAGACTCACGATCGGAGCTGCTCTGCCGCCGGCGGGTGTTCGTGGGAACCGCCGAGCCACGGCTCGAGCGCTTCGCGCCGCTCGCGGTAGGTGTCGGCCATCTCGGGCGGCAACACCGTGGCGGCGAGATCGGTGACGAGGATCGCGACGGGCATCAAGCGTGATTCGCGCAAGACGGGTGATGCTGGGGGAAGAAACGTCGTCAGTGCGACGAGCAGACCCGCGCACAGCAGGGCACCACCGAGAAGACCGACAGAACCCCCGATGAGGCGGTCGACCCAACCGATTTGAGCCGCTCTGACGAGCTTCCAGGCGAGCCAGCTCGCAACGGCCGTCGCCAGCAGGCCGACGGCGAAGACCGCAATGAAGGCGGCGACCCGCGCCAGCTCCGGCGTCGCCATCACGTTGGCAAACCAGGTCGGTCCTTGGTCGGCCAGCCTCAACGCGAGCGCCAAGCTGACGGCGAGACCGGCGAGACCGATCGCCACGCGCACGAACCCGCGCAGCAACCCGCCGATGGTCAGCAGTACCAGAATCACGCCGAAGACGACGTCGAGTGGATTGAATCCCATGGCGCACTCAGGATACCACCGGAAAATGTCGTGTCCCCATGATGCACGCACCGGCCGATGTCCCGAAGCGCAGCTCACTCGCTCACGAGCGGACCGGCGAAGCGGCTGCCGTCATCCCGGTTGGTTGACGAAGCCCTCTGCTCCGAACGCGTGCATGACGCGGGGAGCAGAAGGCTTCGTGATAGGACGGCCTCAGGGTGTGCTGCAGACCGTCAGTGACGAGTCCCTCGAGGTCGATTCCGTACCGGTGTCCCATGAATCGCCTTCGACACGGGATAGGTAATAAAAGCCATCCGTCGACGACGGAGTCGCCGCGTCGCTCGCCTGAAGGTCGGTGTCGTTGTTCTCGAAGCAGCTGGCGGCACCGAACGCCCCCGTGGCACGAGGATCTGACAGATTCCCCTTGGCCACGTCGAAGAGCACCGGGCAGGCGTCGCTCGCCGGTGGTTGCCACGTGAAATCGCTCTGGCTTCGCACGGAGAAGATCAGGCTGTCGGTCAGACAGGCGCAGTCGGGGTCCGTGGTATCCCAGTTCTGGGCATCGCCGAGCGTCGCGTCGTAATCACCGTCGCCGTCGTTGTCGATGCCGATGGGATCACCGGCGAAGTTTTCGCTGCCGTCGGCGTTGCAGGGATCTTTCGGAATATTGGGATGGAACGGATCACCCGGGTTCTTGTAGTA
The DNA here is from genome assembly GCA_020350085.1 of Acidobacteriota bacterium. Classification (GTDB taxonomy): domain Bacteria; phylum Acidobacteriota; class Polarisedimenticolia; order J045; family J045. The sequence goes on along the minus strand of CP070706.1, from coordinate 464,289 downwards.
CTCCGGCAGCGCGCTCTCTCCGACAGGAACGAAGTTGGCAGGATTGGAATCGGTGTGGCAGGCGGCGCACTCCGTCTCGCCTGCGCGGAAATGACGCTGTCGCATCGCGGCCCCCGGCCCGTCGACACACGGGTTGGCCTCCGTGCAGTCGCGCACGCTGGGGGTGATCGGCCCGTCTTCCAAACGACCGTGGCATCCCATGCAGGCATAAGGCTCGATCGCTCCATCCCCTCCCAGGGAGCGTGTGATCTGCACGGGGAAAAGACTGCTCTGGTGACAGACGAAGCAGTCCTCGTTCAGAATGCCCTGGTGCAGCTCGTGGAGATCTGCCCAGGTTTGCCCATCGACCATGGACACGTAGTCGTTCGCTCGGAAGTTTCCGTGGCAGGCGCGGCAGTTGGTCGCATCCCGGCTCTCGGAGTATTTCTCGTAGGCGATGAACTGACCGGTCGAGATCGCCGACACGAAGATTAGATCATTCGGTATCGATCGTTGCGTGCCGCCGACCCCGCAAACTGGGACGAGATAACCAGTTAGCCGCGATCGAGTCAAACCACGACGGCGCGTCACCGGCTCGTCGACACCGGGCACGAAAGCGGAGAGCCGTCCAGTTCGCTGTCTCGCGTACCGGTTTGCGAGGGGTAGAGCGAGTCGTAGGTTCCGACTCCGTCAATGAGGACTCGTCTGACGAGAAACCAGTGCCCCTGACCGGGGGCCGGAGACTCGGACCAGTCGAGCGAGGTGAAGGCGTGATCGTCGGCCAGGCATTCCTCTACGGCTGAGGTGAAGTCGCCGGCGCTGCCACGCAGCAGACCAAGGTCTCCTCGAACGACGTCGTAAGCACGAGCCTGCGGGCCCGGTGTCCAGATCAGCTGCGCCGTCGTCACGGACAGATACGGCCCACATCGCACGCGCGGATCGTAGGAGTCCGTGTCGATCAGAAGTCCGCCGGCTTCTACGGCCACGTCCTCCCAACGTACGGCGGAAAGCGCATACGGGGCGCTCCCGTTGTGAGCGACGAGGATGCCCTCGGGGAAGGCGGAGCTCAAGCTCAGATTGCTGACGTCCACGCCATCGGTAGAACTCACCGCCTCGATCGCGAACTCACCGGCCGGGCTGTGCGGCGGCTGACGGTCGAGGATCGTGAATCGGCTCGCTCCCTGACTGGAGGCGATGATGTAGCCTTCTCCCGCCCCGGCGTAGTAGATCGTGATGCCTTCGACGTCCGCCGTCAGTCCGCTAGCATCGCCCACCTCGGCGATCAGAGTCCTGTCCGCATCGTCGAACACATGGACTTTCCAGATGCCCACATCTTCTTCTGAGAGGTAGACGTAGTCTGTCTCGTCGTCACCGACCATGCCTTCGATGATGGTTCGATGGAACTCCCAGCCGGTGCGAGTGCCCATCACGCGACCCGTACCGTCGTCCGTGAGTCGGTACTGCATTTGAGGAAACTGTGCGAGCTCGGGACCGGTCATTCCGAACAGCGATCCATCCCGATGGCGGTACAAGGTGAATCCGTAGTTCGAGCCGGTGTCAATCTCCCCGTTGTCGACCCTCTCGAGCGTTCGCGTGACGGGATCGACCTCGTAGACGAGGATCGCTTGCTCTCTTCGCTCGTTGAACGCCACCACGTCGATGCACCTTCCGCCCAGCTCGATGCCGTAGCGAACATCGACGTTGCCAGGTTTACCCGTGAAAAGAGTCTGAATCCTGTTGCTCTCGAGGTCGTAGACGTAGATCTCACCCGAATACTTGTCGGATGCGATCACGGTGCTCAACGACGGGTCGTGGGGGTGAATCCAGATCGCCATATCGTCTTGGTCGATGGCCTGCGCGTTGGAGTAGGTCTGCTCGACCGGTACGACCGCAGGAAGCTGGCCGGCGGTCAACCAGGCCATGGCCGCGAGAGCGGCACGGGTCGCCGCTCGCCGCACCGAACCCTTTGCGGGCCCCAAATAACAGCGCGGCATGGCGAGTAAGCCTCTGGACGGAACGAGCCTGACCTCTCGGGCAATAGGTCGTCTCCTCGACCCGGCACCGTCATCCGAGTGTATCCGTCAGGGTCCGCGAGTCAACAGGATGCGCCGTCCAGACGAACCATGCCGCTGTGGGTCGCCCCCGACTTAGCCCGGATCCTTCATGAGCCCTTCCGCCGCAGGCTCATGAACGATCGTGGTTAGAGCTTCTCCAACATCTCGAGCGCCGGTCCGCGCACGAACGCGTAGTTGAAGTTCAATCCGTTGAAACGGGCTGCGCGCTCGCACATCTCCCGCGCCGAGTCGGCGTTGCCTGCGCTCTTGTGGGCCAGGGCCGTCAGGTACAGCACGCGCGGGTTTTGCTGGTTGGCCTGTTCGAGGTGCTCGATCGCCGTATCGTGGTCCTTGCGCTTCAAGGCGATCATGCCGAGCAGCTCGTGATGCTGGCGGATCTCGAACGGGATGCCGAGCTCTCCGACTTGTTTGCCATAATCACTCGCTGCCTGCTCCGCCGCATTCAACTCACCCTTGGCCAACGACACACGTGCCGCACGATAAAGATGATTGCGGCGGAAGTTGTCCTTGTTGTCCCCGAGGGCGTCGGACCGATCCATCGTCTCGAGCGCGGCATCGTATTTCGCCAGGGCCTGGTCCGCACGACCCGCCTCCAGCAACACGTTGCCGATCAGCACCAGATCGCCGGCCGGTGTGGAGAGATCCTTGGTCTCTGCCGCGATTGCGTAGCGCTCGTCGAGCGCTTCGAGCGCCGCCTCGATGTCGCCTTCGTGGATGTAGGAGTTGGCCGTCCAGAACAGGGCTTGGCGCCGCTCACCGTCGTTGCGCGCGACCTCCAGCAGCTTGCCGAACGTCTCGCGGGCCTGCTCACCTTGGCCCATGAACATCTGGTTGTTGCCGATGCCGATGTACGAGGCGATGAAGTTCGGGTTTTTCTCGAGCGCCAGCTCGTAGTTCTGGATCGACTCCTCCCAACGGCCGGTTTTCATCAACAGCTCGGCGAAGGAGTCGTACGGGTTGGGCTCGTCGGGGATCAGCTCGATGTACTTCTTGAAAGCTTTCTCGGCCGAATCGTAGTTATTCATGAAGCGGTGAGCGTAACCGAGCTGATTGTAGGGCTGCGAGAAGTCGGCGTTGAGCGACGCCGCCTTGTCATAGTGCTCGACGGCCTTCGCGTAGTCCTGACGGCCAAAGTAGTACTGCCCGATCGCGTTGTGCACGCGTTCGTCATCGGGGAACATCTCTGCGAGCCGGTCGAGGTGCTCCTTCTGAGCCGCGACCTTCCCGCGGGTCCCCGCGTCTGCCGCGAGCACGAAGTGACGCTCGCCCTCGGACGCCTTGTCCGCCGCCGTCACCGCCGCCTCGAGCGAGTTCCAAAACTCTGTCGCGGTGGGTGACGTGTTCGCCATTCCCAGATGAGCTAGAGCGAAGTCAGGATCCAGCTCGACAGCTTTGGCATAGTGTTCACGGGCGTCGGTGAAGCGGAGCTTTTCGAAAAGATCCCGGCCGCGAATGTACTCCTCCCGTGCTTGCTCGGAAGCCGTCGTGACCGGCATCTTTTCGGGCTCGACGACCGATGTTTGCTGACCGTACTGACAGCCGGCCGTCACGAAAGCCGCGAGTAGCAGGAGTCCAAGTCCGGATGCCACCATGTGGTTCAATCGCGATCGGTTCATCACTGCGTCCTCCTTCCACAGCTCACCGCCCCCGAGAACCGGGAACAACCCGCGGCGTCCTTGCTGCGGAAAATCTGTTCGATGCACGAACGGATCATCAATGGTCCATTATCTGCGTAATCCTACAACCATTGCCGCAGACTCCACATCCCGCTCGTGACTGGCTGAGTCTATAGCTTTTTGGCGCATCTTCGAATCGATGGCGGGCCATCGCACGCGGTGAGGGCGAAATGCGCGATCTGGTCGAGCTTCTCCACTCTGCCCCCGATGCAAATCGCTCGCGTTTCTCGGCGCTTGCGGGCGGATCGTCATGCCGGAAGATGCTCGCCCGGAAAGGATCTTCTACCTAGATTCAGCCGTGTGCGTGCATCGTTTCAAGAAAGGGGCTGGAGATGTCGAGCCCGCGCGTTCCAGTAGGACCCAAGGCCCTCATCGTCGCGACGCTCGTCTCGATGGGCGTGACGAGTCCGTGCCTGACTCAGACCTCTCCCGAGCAGCCCGAGCTGACGCCGGAGCTGGGAGCCGAACTGGCGGTCGAAGATGTCCCGCTGCAGCTGGGTCGTGGCTCCGATCATGCGGGGAACCTCTTTTTCCAGGAAACCGACCTCGAGCTGCCCTCGAACGTGGGGCCTCCGCTGCTGCTGCGTCGCTCTTACAACAGCCGTTCGCGGCGCACCGGCCTGTTCGGGCGTGGTTGGACGGCTGATCCGCTGGACATCCGCATCGTCAGAGATGCTGACGGCCGCTGGGTGCTGATTGCCGAGGACGGGCACGAGGAGGTCTACACGCCGGACGGCGAGTCGAGCTACTCCGTCGAGCCCTGCCGCCATCGCGTCGGTCGCCGAATCTTCATCGTTAGCGGTCAGATCGTGCTGCTGCGCGTCGACGGCGGCCGCTGGACTTTCAACTCGAAGGGGCTGCTGATCTCGAAAGCCGACGCCATGGGCAACGAACTGACCGTGGAGCGAGATCTCGATGGCGTCATGCCTCTCAACATACGCGGTCCTTTCGGTCGCACCGTCCGCATCACGACGAAGGCGAACAGAGTCACCTCAGTGGAAGGACCGGGAGCATCGAGGGCGGTCTTCTTCTACGACGATCATGGACAGCTGGTAGGGCGAGTCGGTCCCTCGGGGCACCAAACGACGTACGCCTACGACAGCCGATCGATGCTGACCCGGCACGAGCCGCTCGGAGGTCCAGCCAGACGATTCTCTTTTCGCCGCGGGTTGCTCTCCGAGCTCTCCGTGGAGGGTTACGGCTCCCTCATCCTTCGTTATGTTCCGCTCTCCCCAGCAGAACCGGGCAGCTACCGGCAATCGTCGATCGACTCGTCGGGGACCGTTCTCAAGGCGGTTACCGTGCGGCAATTCGGACGATCGCGCACCGAGCAGGATGCGCTCGGTAATCTGACCCAGCTTCTATTCGACGACCAGTGGCGCCTCGTCGCCCGACGAGGACCGATCGGCCAGCAGGAGAGCTGGACGTACGACGACGCTGGTTCTCTCGCGCTATACCAGGACGCGCGCGGCAACAGGACCTCCTTCCGATGGGTCGTCCGGGGAGAAACGCTCGTCGTCACCGATCCGCGGGGAGCGCGAACGACTTACCAGTTCCGTCTCGACGGCGTGCTCGTCGGGATGATCGATCGCTGGGGCGCGCGCACGCGCTACGAACGCGATGAGCGCGGTAGGGTGACGGGAATCATTTACAACGACATGCGCGTGCTCTCTCAGAGCTACGACGAGAACGGCCTGCTCTCTCGAGCGGAAGGAGTCCACGGATCGTACGGATTCGAGCGAGATGCGACCGGTCATGTCACGAAGATTCTCGATGGCGAGGGAGGTGTCACGGTCCTGAGAAGTGATCTTTTCGGCCGGCCGATGATGATGGACGACGGTGAGGGACGGCTGACTCGGTGGTCATACGATGAGCACGGCCGATGGGTGGCCGTCACCAACGGGCAGGGCCATTCGGTGCGCTTTTCGCTGACAGATGCGGGGCGACTCGCCACTTTCCAGGACCGCAACCAGAATCGCTACGGCTTCACATTCGAGCGTGACGAGCTCACGCGGCTTACCTTCCCCGACGGCAGTTTCGAGCATCTAGAGATCGACCGCAGCTCGCGCCCAGTGCGACGGACCGACCGCCGCGGGCAGGT
>CP070706.1:453549-458358 GCA_020350085.1 Acidobacteriota bacterium | reverse complement strand
CGGGTCATCGAACTGGCCAAGCAGCGCGGGGTCTACGGGCGGACGAAGTTCATTGTCGTCGGAGCGCCGCTGTCTGCGGACTACGCGCAACAGATCGGCGCGCACGCGTACGGCTACGATGGCCTCAATGCCGTCGAGTGTGTCAGGAAATTCGTCGGAGCGAGATAGCGTGCGACGGCTCATGGAGCGGCTTCGCTCGGGTGAGGTGCTGTTGGTCGACGGCGCGCTGGGGACGATGTTGATCGCCCGCGGGCTCGCCCCCGGTCGCTGTCCCGAGAGCATCAATCTGGAGAGGCCTCAGTGGCTGGTCGAGATCGCACGGGCCTATCGCGAGGCCGGCGCAGACGTTCTCACGGCCAACACGTTCGGCGGGTCACCGCTGAGCTTGGAGCGCTATGGACTCGCAGAAGACACGGAAGCGATCCAGAGGGCGGCCATTCGAGCCACGCGCGAAGCGGCCGGCGATGAAGCCTTCATTGCCGTCTCTTGCGGGCCGTCGGGACGGCTGATGAAGCCGTACGGGGACACCGAGCCGGACGAGGTCTCGGACAGCTTCCGCCGGCAGCTTCGAGCCATCGCCGCAGCAGGGGTCGATCTGATCGCCATCGAGACGATGACCGATCTCGACGAGGCGGTCCTGGCCGTGCAAGCGGCGCGTGAGGTCGCGTCCGGCGTGCCCATTTCGGCCACGCTGACGTTCGAAGACACACCGCGCGGCTTCTTCACGATCATGGGCCACGACATCGAGCAGGCGGCTGCACGGCTCGCCGAGGCCGGCGCCGACATCATCGGGTCGAACTGCGGTCAGGGGATCGAGACCATGCTGAGAATCACTGCCGGATTCCAAGAGCACTCATCTTTACCGTTGATCGTGCAGCCGAACGCGGGGTTGCCACAGACGCGCGCCAGCGAGGTCATCTACCCCGAATCGCCCGAGTTCATGGCACAGCGCCTCCCGGCGCTGCTCGATGCGGGCGCCTCGATCATCGGCGGCTGCTGCGGCACGACGCCCGCGCACACCGCGGCGTTCCGACGCGTCCTGGACGATCATATTCGCTGACGCGGTCGGAGAGCTGGCGACCCGCGCCCCCAACTTCCGAGTCATTTCTTCCGTCCGACGAGCAGCGCGGGATCGGCTCGCTAACCCGGACTGTTCATGAGCCCCTCGGCGTTTCGGCCGAGGGGCTCATGATCAGTCCGGGCTAAGAGTCGGCCCACCGGCGGACGGTCGCATGATGTGGCGTCCATGCTTGCCACACGCTTCTGGACCAGGCGAGGACACGATCGCGATGCTCGATCGGATCGGCAGCACGACGCACGTCGAGCACGGTCGTCGAACCGGGCGAGGCGGGGGGCTCGAGCCACTTGAGATCGCCCTTCTTCAGCCCGGCGTTCTGCATGGCACGGGTGGCCTGGCGCGGATCAAACTCGCGCTCGAGCACGAGATGCAACCGAATCAGGTGCCGCGCCACGGATCGGATCGTCTGCGGCGAGGGCGTACCAGGGTGCTGCACGGCATAGCAATCCACGGTCAACCCGTGTACGGCGGCGAAGCGGACGTTACTGTACTCGCGGGCCAGCACTTCACCGTAGAGCTGCCAGCAGCCCGGTGAGGCGCCGACATAGCGATGGGTCGGGCCTGCTGTGTCGAGCACGAGCGCTCGGCATCCCCGGCAGCGGATGGTCTTCTTCGAAAGTTCCATCGCGACCTCATCAGTTCCTGAAATGCGGTTGAATGCCGCCGCCCTCTCGGCAGGGCGGGGAGAACGGACCGGCAACCCCAGTGCTCCCTCCCACGCCATGCTCCCCTCGATCCCAAGCCATTCTTCACCAGTCCTCCGTACGTGCTGACACGAGGGAACTTGCAGCCTCGAGCCGACGCACGGAGATTTGGCTTCGGTCTCTGACAGGCCGTTTCTTAGCCCCAATGAGACACGATCTGCTCGAGTCGAAACACCTTCGGCCGAAAAGGTATTGTCTCATTGGGGTTAGGATACGACGCGGTTCAATTGCCACACCGCTTTCTGGTAGATTGTTCTCCCGGCGCGGTTCGGACGGGGAGGCGAAGACGACGGCGATGACGAGCTCTGACACGCTCGCCGGGCCAGAGCAACGAATCGAGCACGCGACGAAGCACGGCGCACCGCCCCTCCGATCCGAAAGGGGGGGCGCGCCTACCACTCCGCCGCGAGAGCCTCGTCGCATGCCGCCGCTGCTGCGGCTCGCGGCGGCGATCGCGCTGCTTTTTTTCTTTCTCGTCGGCGTCAACGGACTCGGCGACGGCTTCAAGAACCTCGGCAAGGGTTTGATCGACTCGTTCTTCGCCGCGACGGAGAACCCGTTCGTCGGTTTGATGATCGGCATCCTGACGACGACGCTGGTGCAAAGCTCTTCGGTGACGACCTCGTTGATCGTCGGTTTGGTGGCTGCTCCAGAGAATCCGCTGCCGATCGCCAGCGCGGTGCCGATGATCATGGGGGCCAACATCGGCACGACGGTGACCAACACGCTCGTCTCGCTCGGTCACATGGGCCGGCGCGCGGAGTTCCAACGCGCCTTCGCCGTTGCCACGGTCCACGACTTTTTCAACTTCATTGCCGTCGCGGCACTGCTTCCACTCGAGCTATCGACGGGTCTGCTTCGCCGTGCCGCCACATGGCTTGCCTCGAGCATGACGGGGCTCGGCGGGATCCACTACGAGAGTCCGCTCAAGGGCGCGCTCAAAACCGCTCTCGTGCCGGTGAAAGGGGCGATCAACTCGGTGCCGGCTTCTTCCCAGTTCAAGGCTGTCTTGCTGATCGCATTCAGCGGGGTGTTGATCATCACGGCGCTGTTTCTTTTGGTAAGAGTAATGCGGGCGAGCATGCAGTCGCGCGTCGAAGTCTACATGACCGGAGCGCTCGAAAAGAGCGCCTTCATAGGGCTCGTCGTCGGCATCGTCGCCACGGTCATGGTCCAGTCCAGCTCGATCACGACATCGCTGCTCGTACCACTTGCCGGTGCCAGCGTCATCACGCTGCAGCAGGCGTTCCCGATCACGATCGGAACAAACATTGGCACGACGGTGACGGCGTTGCTCGCAGCACTGGCGGCCACGGGGCCTCACGCCATGGCAGGCGTGACGATCGCCCTGGTTCACCTGCTGTTCAACGTGTTCGGCGGGTTGCTCATCTATCCCGTATCGCGAGTTCGCCAGCTTCCCCTCGAGGCGGCCCGCCTCCTCGCAGCGACGGCATCTCGCTCGCGTCTATTGGCGCTGATTTACGTCGCGCTGCTGTTCTATGTGATCCCCGCGCTCTGCGCGGTACTCTTCGGCTGAGGGGAGGTCCGATGCTGCGGCAGCTGCTGTCCATATTCCGGTCCGAAGATCCGCTGGGCGCGATGGGCCAGGACTTCGCCCGCATGCTGAAGTCGGCGTACGAGCTGACGATCAGAGCAGGGGATATCTATTTTGGCCGGCCGGCCAGCCCCGATGAGCGGACACACATTTACAAGCAGGACGTCAAGATCAACAAGCTCGAGCGCAAGATTCGGAAGCAGGTCATCGCCCACCTTTCGCTGAAAGGAACGACGCCGAGCCTGCCGTACTGCTTGCTGCTGATGAGCCTCGTCAAGGACGTCGAGCGGATCGGCGACTACGCGAAGAATCTCGCCGAAGTGGATGACTTTCACATCGCGCAGCTGCCCGACGACGAAATCGTCGCCGAGCTCAGGGAGATTCGTACAAGTGTCGACTCGGCGTTTCAGGCCGCCTCTGAGGTCTTCACACGAGCCGATCACGAGCGAGCCGTCGAACTGATTCGCGCGGGCCGGGACGTGGCACACCGCTGTGACGTGCTCGTCGGCCGGATCGCTCGCAGCGACTACGACGCGGGTCTGACGACGGCACTCGTGCTCGGTACGCGTTTTTACAAGCGCATTGGGGGTCACATTCTGAACGTGCTGTCGAGCGTCGTCATGCCGCTTCACAAGCTCGATTACTACGACGAGGATTCACTGGTGGTTGTCTCGGGGGACGCAGACGACGAGTGAGGCATCTCGACGGCGCACAAGGTGTCGGATCGGCGGCGCTCGGCATCAGCTGCCGCGCTCGGCCACAAGAGACGTCGGAGCAAGAACGTGATCATCCGTTTTCTCATTCTCGCCATGGTGCTGGGCTCGTTAGTTCCGTCGTTGGCCGCGGACGAGCCGGCGGCCGTTCCGATGTCGCTTCGCGAAGAGCTGTCATTCGAGATCGGCGCGCGCAGGGCGCTCGATGCGACCATTGGTGATCTGAAGGTCGCTCACTTCGCCATCGAGCGGGACAGTGCCAGCCTGATGGAGCAGCTGCTCCCGCCTCGGGGTGGGCAGAGTCGCTACTCTTGGTTGCGATACGTCATTGAAGTCGACAATCCGTCGGAGCTGACCTGGCGCCTGACCGCGCGGCTGCGGCTGCTCGATGAAAACGGTGCGGTCATCGACGAGTTCGAGTTTCGCGAACGGCTGCGGCGCCGGCGAGCGCGTGCGATCGAGTTTCGCCGGATCGTCTTGAACTACGTCGTGCCGCTGATAGATATAGTGGAGCTGACTCTCGTCGCCGAGCCATGAGCGAGCGGAACCCACGCGAGGTGGGCAAGCGGCTGCTCGCCGAGGCTCACGAGGTCTGCTTCCCACGCGCCGCGGGTTCCGAGGGCGATCGAAGGATCCGCACGCTGCTGAGCCAACGGCTGCGCGATATCGGCTACGAGGTCGAAGAGCAGTCGTTCGACTATCAGCTGGGCTGGGCGTTGCTGCTGCTGCGCGGCGGATTGCTGCTGATCGCGCTCGCCG
>CP070706.1:447801-453449 GCA_020350085.1 Acidobacteriota bacterium | reverse complement strand
GCCAAGCGCAGCATCACGTCCAAGAATCGGTCCTCGGCAGCCACGAAGATCCGTCGCCGGCCGCGTTCGACCCCCTGCATGATGCGACGGGCGATGCGATCGGCGTCACGCGCCGGAAACGCGCGGTAGACCGCGGGGGCGCCGTCCCCCGCGCGCTCGAGAAGTGAGCTGACCATCGGTGTGTCGACGATCGACGGATAAACGATCGACACACGCACCCCGCGCGCGGCGAGCTCGGACGAGAGCGCGCGATGGTAGCCGTCGAGCGCCCACTTGCTCAGCGCGTAGGGCGTCAGTCCCTCGAACGGGTGGCGCGCGACCATCGAGGCGAGCAGCACGATCGTCCCGCCCGTCATGTGAGGCGCGAACGCGTCCACGGCCCTCGCCGTGCCGAGCAGGTTCGTCTCCATCAGCCGGCGGACGCTTTCCACGTCGAGCGGATGAGCCGTTCCCGCCTCGAGCTGTCCCGCCGAGCAGACGAGCCGCCAGGGAGCTCCCCATCGAGAGACGATCTGCTGTGCCGCGCGGCCGATCTCATCCGCGCGAGTCACGTCTGCCGGCATGACCGTCGTCTCGGCGCCGAGCTTCCTCGCCTCACCGGCCACCTGCTCGAGCGGCTCGCGTCGCCGAGCGATGAGCACGAGCGTCGTGCCGGAGCTCGCCCACGCTAACGCCAAGCTGCGGCCGATCCCGCTCGAAGCTCCGGTGATGACGATCGGTGGACGAAGAGGATCAGCGCTCATCGGCTCCGCTCAGGCCTCCGCGACCGGTTCCTCGCGCCTGTCAGACGGCTCGCGATCGCCTCGCCGTGCGACGGCGACGAAATAGACCGTCGCCGCCGCGACCAGGCCGAGCGAGATCCACTGACTGGTGCTGAACGGACCGAAGCTCCCGCGCGGGTCTGCTCTCAGGAACTCGAGGGCGAATCGCTCCACACCATACAGCCCGCACCACAGGGCCGTGACGGTCCACGGCGCCGGCCGCCGTCGCCAGACGGAAAAGCAGATCGCGAAGTTGATCATCTCCAGCAGGACCTCGTAGACCGGCGCGGGGTGCAGAGGAACGCCGAGCGGCGTGTCGTTGAACGCTCTGGCGAGCGGACTGGTGTAGGTGATCGCCCACGGAAGGGAACACTCGCTGCCGAAACAGCAGCCGCCCAAGAGACAGCCGATGCGGCCGATACCGTGAACGAGCGGCACGACGGCGAAGAAGACATCGACGACGACGCCGAGCTGCAGCCGATAGCGCCGACAGAGAAACCAGCACGCACCGACACCCGCCAACGCACCGCCCAGCCAGACGCCGCCGCCGAGGGCCATTCCCATCAGCGATCCCCGTCCTGCGAGAAGATGCGGAAGCATGATGATCGCGTTGAACACCTTGGCGCCGATGAACCCAGCCACGACCGTCCAGAGGTACAGGTCCAGCCACGGCGCATCGGCGTAGCGCTGGCGCCCCAGGTAGCTCACGAGCAGCCCACCGACGAGCAACGACAGGGCGAAGACGACCCCATAGCTGCCGATCACGAGCGGGCGTGTCGTGCCGAAAAGAGTGATGTCGATGCCGAAGTCGTAGAGGATCGGGTACATCGTTTCTACCTGTCAGGCCGGCTCACGGGAAAAGCAGCAGCCGAAGCGCCAGGCCCAGCGCCGCCGCCGCGAGCAGCCAGCGCAATACCCGCTCACTGCTCTTGAGGGCCACGCGCGCGCCCGCGAAGCCGCCGATCGCGAGCCCGACGGCCAGCAGTATCCCGATCGGCCAGTTCACCTTGCCATGCGCTGCGAACACCGGCAACGCGGCCAGCTGCAGCACGAGCACGAGAGCCACCTTGAACGCATGGGCGCGAACGAGCGGGAAGCGCTCGAGGCCGACCAGCGCGAAGACGATCAGAAAGCCGATGCCGGCCTGAATGAAGCCGGCGTAAAAGCCGAGCATCACGAACGCCAGCAGCGTGAGCAAGCGGAATCTCGTTCTCACGATGGATGTGTCAGCCTCGCCGCGAGGGCGGATCAAGACGACGGCCGTCATCGCGATCATCAGCCCACCGAGAAGACGGCGAAACAGCGCATCGTCGATCACCGCGCCGGTCCACGCGCCCGCGATCGCCCCCGGCAGAGCCGCGAGCATCAGCACGCCGGAGTGTCGCAAACCCCGCACGCCGCCGAGTCGAAAGGTCGGCACGGCGACCAGGTTCTGAGCGACGAGGGCGACGCGGTTGGTGCCGTTGGCCAGCGGGCCCGGCAGCCCGTAGAGAATCAGCAGCGGCACGGTCAGCAGCGAACCTCCGCCGGCGGTGACGTTGAAGAAGCCGGCCACAACACCGGTCGCCAGCGCCGCCACGACGCCGCTCCAACCGAGCGAGGACAGCGACGCGGGCAGTCCGAAGGCGTCCATGAGCAGGCAGCATAACCCGGGCGTGCAGGGGACACGGGGTTGCCGGCCGAGGCTGAAATCCGGCAGCATGCTGCGATGGCCTTCGAACGCGTCGTCCCCCGCACGCCCGGCGCACCGACAGGTGTGAGGCCAGGCGCCCCCGCGCCGACGGGAGCGCCACGAGGCGTGCCGGGCCGAATCCTGCTGCTGGAAGCCCAGCCCGATCACGCGGAGCTGATCCGAGACGCTCTTGAGCACGCCTTTCCGGGCGTCACCGTCCTGAGAGCGGAGGATGCCTCCTCCGCGAGCGAGTCGGCCCCGGAGGTGATTCTGCTCGCGCTCGATACCGATCCGGAGCCGACAATCGGGCTGCTCGAGCGCCTCACATGTCGCCAGCCGCCTCCCTCGATTGTCGTTCTGCAAGGCGCCGGAGACAGGTGGCCGATCGAGCTGCTCGACCAGCTCCCCGGCGCCGAAGTTCTCGACAAGCGCGCCGGCGCGTCTTTTCTCGCGGCGATTCCCCAAGCAGTGCGCCGCGCTCGGCGAAGGCGGCTGCGGCATCTCGCCGCCGGCCACGCGGGCTTCGCACCGGCGGCGCGGCCCTCGTCCCGTCCCGGCGTGCGATCGCGTGAGGTGGCGGCCGCCTGGAGGCAAACACCGACACAGAGCCTCGATCGGCTGGCCCGGTGGTTGGCGCGTCATCTCACCCAGCGCATCGAGCACAAGCTCCACGCAGTCGAGTCCACGATCGCGTTGCTGGCGAGTCGGGCAGACGAGGCCCTCGCGTCCACCTGGCGCACTCAGCTGCGACAGGCGACGCGCGGCGCTCGCCAGCTCGCGGAGCTGACGCATGTCGGCCGCACGGGTGAGTCGACGGTGCTCCTGCCCGCGGGAGCGCTGATTTCACTGCGGGCTCCGGCGTGGCGCTACTGGCTCGGCCGCGCCCAGTCGATGGAGCTCGAGATCGATCCCCGCGCACCGTGGCTTCGCGTGCGGTTGCCTCTGCTCGGCGGACTGATCGATCGTTGCTTCGAAGCCATGTGCAGCATCGCCGGTGTCGGCGGCACCGTGCGCGTCGTTCTCGAGCCCCGCGCATCATCGGCTGGCGTGCCGGGCATCCGGCTGCAGCTCACCGCACGTGGCGAGAGCCCTGGGCGATCTCCCTCTGCGTGCGGTCGGCTGCTGTTGTTGACGCAGTTGGCAGCCGAGATTCACGGCGGCGCGGCGCATTGGGATGGTGAACGGCGCGAGCTGACGCTGGATCTTCGCGCATTGGCTGGTCACACCCCGACCACGTTCGACACGCAAGCAACGGGCTGCCGAATTCTCGTCGTCGATGATGATCCCCACCTGTGCCGCGTGGCCGAGCGCTCGCTGGAGCGCTGCGGATTCTGCGTGACCACGGCCGAGGATGGGCTCGAAGCGGTCTCGCTCTACGAGGCGGGCTGTCGGTACGAACTCGTGTTGCTCGATCTGAACATGCCGAGAATGAACGGCTGGCAAGCCTTTAGGCGGATGCGTCTGCTCGATCCGACCCTGCGCGCGGTGCTCAGCAGCGGCACCGTCGACGGTGCCGCGCTGCGCGGCTTGATGGGAGAAGGCTTGGTCGGGTTTCTGCCGAAGCCGCTCGGTGACCGCTCACTGAACGCGGCCGTCGTCAGTGCCGTCGGCTCGAGTAAGCTCGAATCGAGACCAGAAGAAGACGGCTGAGTGGTGAGGGTCGTCGTCGAGCGAAGCGAGGCAAGCGAGTCCGGTGGAAGAAGCGAGTGACGCGATTGTCTTTCGAGCACAGCTGATGTATTCATAGCCCTCCGCACCACCTTCATCTCCCAACACAAAGGACAGATAACATGACTGGCAAGTCTAGCAAGCACCGCTGGACTGTTATCTTGGGTGCGCTGCTGGTGCAGGTCATCCTGGGTACGGTCTACGCGTTCAGCGTGTTCGTCAGGCCACTCGAGATCGAGTTCGGCTGGGATCGCGCCACGACGCAGTGGGCTTTCTCCTTTGCCCTCGCGACGTTCGCCGTGATGATGATTCCGGCGGGCCGACTTCAGGACCGCATCGGTCCGCGTAAGGTCGCGATCATCGGCGGTATTCTGCTCGGGTTATCGTTCTTTATGGCTTCCGTGCTCGTGTCCGAAAATCGGCCATGGGCTTTGTACCTGACGTACGGGATTCTCGGAGGAGCGGGGATCGGATTCGGCTACGTCTGCCCGATCGCTGCTCTCGTCAAGTGGTTTCCCGACAAGAAAGGGCTCATCACCGGACTGGCCGTGGCTGGTTTCGGTGCCGGTGCCTTGTTTTTTGCCGGACCAGCGTCGGAGCTACTGTTGCCTCCCTCGGAAGGCGGCGAGCGGATCGGACTGTCGCAGGTCCTCCTTGTCGGCCTTGGCGTTGCCAAGGGGTCCGGCTTCGGCATCGGCTGGCGTGCGTTCTTCATCCTGCACGGCATCGTTTGCGCCGGGGCGGTGATTCTCGGTGCCATGTTGCTGAGAAACCCGCCGGCCGGATGGGAGCCGCCTGACTGGCAGCCCGAGAAAAGAGCTGCGGCCCTCGCGGTGCGAGACATCGAGTGGAAGGAGATGCTCGCCAGGCCGCTGGCTTGCATGCTGTGGATGACGTTCATTTTCGGTGCGACATCGGGTCTGATGGCGATCGGGCAGTGGAAGCCGATGATGGGCGCGATCCTCCAGGGACGAACGTTCGCTCCCGAGTGGATGGGCGGTTTCGGACGCTTCGTCGAGCCGGTCGGCGTTCTGGCCATCTTCAATGCGCTCGGGCGCGTGTTCTGGGGCAAAGTCAGCGATCTCATCGATCGCCCGCGGGCGATGATGATGATGTACCTCGCCCAGGGGATGGCGTTCATGCTGCTCGTCAGCGTCGAGTCGCACACGGCGATCTTCCTCGCCTCCGCGTGGGTCGGCCTCAACTTCGGTGGGAACTTCGCGCTCTTCCCCTCGGCGACCGCGGATCACTTCGGCACCAAGAATTTCGGCATGAACTACGGGCTGATGTTCACCGCCTACGGGGTCGCCGGGATCCTCGGACCGGTGGTCGGAGGCGTGCTGTTCGACGTCACCCAGCAGTACATCATGGCGTTCGTGTTCGCTGGAGTGCTCTGCTTCATCGCGGCCGGTTGCGCGGTGGTGGCGTGGAGCCAGATGCGCACCCATGTGAGGAGGCACGCGGAGGCCTGATCGCGCCGAGCGGTTGTTAAGCGTTAGTCTTAGCGGGTCCCGGGACGCCCGCGGGCATCCCGGGGCCCGCATACT
>CP070706.1:444523-447701 GCA_020350085.1 Acidobacteriota bacterium | reverse complement strand
GGAGATCAGGTCGAGGCAGTCTTCACGCACGAGGACGATCCGAACGAGAACCGATGGTTCGGATCGGTCGCCAGCTGGCTCGCGAGCGCGAAAGCGTCGAACGCGCGCTGAACGGACTCTCGGACGAGCAGGCCGAGGTGATCTGCGTGCACGAGTACTTCGAGGGCCTGCTCCACCGATCGCTGTTCGAGCAGCTGCTCGCCGGCTGTCGCGCTCGCGGCCTGAAGACGACGACGCTTCGCGAAGCGGCGCGATCGATCGCGACGGACGCTGCGCCGCTTCCGGCCTGCCGTGTCGGCCGCGACGAGCTGGGCGGCTTCGCAGCGAGCGTTTCCTGGCAGGAGCCATCGGTGAACACTCGGTACGACGAACGGGCCTCCGCCGTCCGGCACCGAGCGTGATCGCTCCGCTCGATCGCCGAGAGATATAATCCGCGGCGCGTGAGCGACTCTCGGTCGAAATCCTGCTATCGGATCGCAGACTTCATCGTCTCCCCGTCGCGACGTCTGCTGCTGCACGAGGGGCGAGAGGTCGCTCTGATCCCGCGCTATTTCGATTTGCTGGTGCTCTTGATCGAGCGGCGAGACGAGGCACTGTCACGCCGCGAGATCCTCGACACCGTCTGGAGCGACGTCATCGTCTCGGACGGCGCGCTCAGCCAGGCGATCCGCACGCTGCGCCGAGCTCTCGGCGACGACTCGCGCGGGCAGAAGTTCATCCGTACTGTCCCGCGCTACGGTTATCAGTTTGTTCACGCCGGCGTTCTCGTCGTCGCGGAAGAGAGCCTCTCGTCCGGCGCGACTGAGGAGACGCTCGCCCGGGATGCTCCAGAGCGCGACCGCGTCGAAGACGACGATCCGTTCGAGCCGTTGCTCATGCAGCTGGAGCGACCCTCACCGGGCGATGCGAGTCGCGCTGAGACGAGCCGTCGCGATGCCGCGGAGAAGCTGCATGCGCTCGGTACCGAGCAGGCCCTGCGCCGGTTCGAGCAACGCCATGGCTCACCCCAGGCGCGCGCGCTGCTTCGCGATGCGCGCTGGGACGTACCCGGCGCAGGATCCGTACCGATCCTCGGGAAACCGAGAGCGCTCGCGACTCTGCTCGCGCTCGTCGCGCTGCGCCTGCAGCGCGCGCTGCGGCTCGCCGGCCAGCGCTGGATGGCGGCCGCCGTCGGCGGCGCCGGGGCGGGTTTGCTGGCTGGGCTCGTCGGCGGGCTGGTTCTGCGCTTCGGTCCGGGATCGTCGGCGGACAGCAGCGTCGTGTTCGCACTCGTCGTCGTCGGAACCGCTGTCGGTGGGTTGGGTGCTGCGGGAGTGGGAGCGGGACTCGCTGCCGCAGAGGCGCTGATTCGATCGTCGAGGGGACTTGCCCTGACCGTGTTCGGCGCGGCCGGCGGTGGAGGGATCGGCGCGCTGGCGCACGCGATCGGTCAGACGCTGCTGCGAGGACTCTTCGGCCAGGACCTCTCTCCCCTCGGCGGTGGTCTCGAAGGGCTGCTCGTCGGTGCCACCGCCGGCC
Organism: Acidobacteriota bacterium; assembly: GCA_020350085.1. Classification (GTDB taxonomy): domain Bacteria; phylum Acidobacteriota; class Polarisedimenticolia; order J045; family J045. Next base: position 446,183 of record CP070706.1, on the reverse strand, counting down.
TCGGCTATGCGATCGCAACACCGCGCGCCGAGGGAGGCATGGCCACACCACGCGGCAGCCGGCGCCTGCTCGTTGCCGCCATCACCGGCCTGTGCTGCGCTGCGGGCTGCGTCGCATTGGCGTCCGCGGGACGCTACCTCGGCGCCATGAGCCTCGACTTTCTCGCGCAGAGCTTCCCGCATTCCCGGGTCTCTCTCGATCCCCTCGCACGATTGCTCGGTGAGCCGCAGCCCGGTCGGTGGACGGCCATCGTCGTCAGCGCGTGGGAGGGAGGCATGTTCGGCGCAGGCCTTGCGCTGGGGCTGACTCACCGGCCGCGCTGAGGGCTCTCGGGCACTCGCTGAGCCTGTTCACTCAGTGCTCATCGATTGCTCACTTTTCGCTCACCTTTTGCGACGCTCGCGCGCCTATCTTCACGCATGCACCCCCTCGCCGCGCACGGCGCGCCAGGAGCCAGCTCATGTCCGACAGCCACGTGGCCGAAGCTCTGTCCCCGCTGGGATTCACGACCCGCATCGAACGCATTCGCCAGCGCACGGAAAAGCGCATTCAGATCGTCGATCTGACGGAGCAAGTGCTGGCTGCCGTGGCGGATTCCGGACTCCGCCAGGGCCTCGTCAGCATCCAGACGCACCACACGACGACGGCGATCGTGATCAACGAAGGCGAGCCGCTGCTTCACGAGGACTTCAGCCGCCTGCTCGAGCGCTGGGCTCCGCGCAGCGACGCCTATCAGCACGACCGCTGGGATCTTCGTACCGTCAACCTCGCGCCGGGCGAGCGGGTCAACGGCGACGCTCACGCACGCGCGATCCTGTTGGGGGCCTCAGAGACACTGCACGTGATCGACCGCGAGCTGCAGCTCGGCCGCTGGCAACGCATCTTGTTGGTCGAGCTGGATGGGCCTCGTCTGCGCGAAGTGTCGATCGCCACGATCGGGTTCGTCGGTGACTCTGCGTCACGCCGCACCAGCGCTCGTCTTTGCTGACGCGACGCTACTGATCGTCGTTCAACCGCGCCGAGACGGCATCGACAGGACGACTCTTGCGTGCTAAACAGAGACTGTCTCGGGGGGAAAGCGCGGATAAAGAGGAGATGGGCGAGTGAGATACTTTCTAGTAAGTTTGCTTCTTCTGCTACCGATCATGACGCTGGCTGCCGAAGACTACGAGATGGGGAGTTACTGGACTGTCACGAGCGTCGATACCAAGCCGGGACATTTCGACGATTACATGGCCGACCTCAAGCGCGTCTGGCGCAAGTCGCTCGAGATGCTCAAGACGGACGGCAAGGTCAAGAGCTACCGGATGTTCTCGAATGTCAACGCGCGGGTCGATGAGCCGAATCTGTGGTTGCTGGTCGAGTGGACCTCGGCGGCAGCGATGATGGACGCGCCGCAGAAGTACTGGGACGAGCACACCAAGAAGCTGTTCGGCTCCGACGACGCCGGCGATCAGGCCAACATCAAGCGTGGTGAGCTGCGCACGATCATGAGCAACGTGCTGCTGCGCGAGATGAGCTTTACCGACTGACGCCGAGCCGCGAATCAGACCTGTCTGGCGCCCGCAGCGAGTGGGCGCCTTTCTTTGTTTGTGAGGTGAGCCCTCAACGGTGCGTGCTCGATCCGATCGAGCGGCGGGCGGCTTGTTGGCACGGTTTT
>CP070706.1:440306-444423 GCA_020350085.1 Acidobacteriota bacterium | reverse complement strand
GCTCCGAGAGCTCGGTCAGCGACATTTTTTTCTTCACGAGCATCAGATCAAGCATGACGTGAATCGCCATCGACGAGCTCCTCGGGGGCGGCTTCTGCAGCGAGGGTTTCATTCGGGTCGTCCTTCCGTCTCCAAGTAAATCTACCGACCATTCTTTAGCTTACACAAATAGAATTTGTTGTTTTGCATAAAAGGTTCTCTGTTTGGGATGAACGGTCGTCGACGCGTCACGGCCGACCACCGGCCATGAGCAAAAACACCGAGGGGCTGTCGAGGGCGAGCAACGACGGACGGATAGGCTCCCCGCTCGATATCAGTCGAGCGAATACGTGAGCGTCTCGCCCGTCGTCATCTCGTGGATCTGTCCGTTGAAGCCGGCCTTGACCGCGGGTGTGGGCCCCCGCTCGAACGAGGGGGTGGATCCCCTCAGACGTCGTTCCGCCTTGGGATGTCTGCGACGTCACCGCGCAGGGCACGCTGAAAATCCTTCCATGATCGCTGCCGGTTGGAGCGCGACAGCACCCAGGCGTGGACGACGCGGCTCAGAGTCGATCCGTTGGACGTGCGCGCGATGTAGTACTCGATGTTGCGCGGTATCGTCTGCGGATCGAGACCATAATCGAGCCTCTCGAACAGCCCCGCGAGCTCCTCCGCCGAGAAGAGGAAGAAGAGCATCAAGACGTCGGCCTGCTTGTTGACTTTGTAGCGATTGGGCGTGTCGCCCTCCGCCTCCAAAATGCGATCGACACGCCGAATGTCACCATAATTCTGCCGATAACGATTCCAGTCCAGCTCTTCGAGCCTCTTGTAGCCTTCGAACTGAATGATGATTTCTTCGTCATGGAGAGGAACGAACATCCGGCGGCTGATTTCGTCCCATGAGTCGACTGCTTCGTGGAACTCGTCCGAGCCGACGACTCCGCGGATCTCGTATCGCTGGCGTTCCGGGCTGTACGTCGCGAGCGAGGCAAAGAAGTGTGCGATATCGGTGATCAGCTCCGCGCCGCAAAACACGTGGAACTCGATGTCGTCCGTCAACTGATACTACTGCCACACGTTGAACGATATCGTGGCGTTGACGTGTCGCTCAAGGTGAGTGTCGTCGGGGTTCCAGCGCCCGGAGCGGGGGTTGAGATGAAGGACCTGACTTTCCTCTTCTCGACGTGTCCATCGAGTTCTGATCGGATCTCGATCTTGCCGTTCCAGTTGCTGCAGGTCAGCTTCCACTCGATGGCCGCGAGGTGAGGCCCCCCATGTGGACGAGCCACCGGCCGCGCCGCAGCCAGGTTCGCTACATTGAGTCGCTGAACTCGAGTTCGCGCACGAACAGCCCTCGGCGAAGATCGAGCGTCTGCCGAAACTTCTCGATCTCGACCTGCTCTACATCGAGCCACTCGCCGCCTTCTGGCCTGAACGACAGGCAAATCCAGTTGGGCCAATTGACGGGGTCCTCCTATCGTGACAGTCCCTCGCGCGTCTTCACACGGGCGAGGCGCCGGCGCGGAGCGCGTCGAGCAGGCTCGTCACCTCTTCGGGCTCGCGCAGTAGAAACTGAGCACGAGTAGGCTCATCGGGCCGGCCGACACGAATGCCGAGCCCGTGCGTCTCGAGTGCCGCGAACGCATCTTCGTCGGTGACGTCATCTCCGACATAGATCGGCAGCACGTCATCGCGATCGAGCTCGAGCTCGCTGAGCAGCCACAGCACCGCTCGGCCCTTGTCCCACTCGACATCCGGTTGTAGCTCGAAGATCATCTTGCCGCCTTTCTTGCGCAGATTGCGGTAGCGCGCGTGAATCTCGTCGACGGTCTGCTCGATCTGCGGTACGTCAATCGGGTCGACGAGACGGTAGTGAATCGCGATCGCGAACCTCTTGCGTTCCACGAGACAGCCCTTGATCGACTCGAGATGTTCGAGCAGGGCCTGCTCCGCTGCGTCGAGCTCGGGGAGCGCCCGCTCGGCGCGCTCGTACTCGCGGCGCAGCCCTGCCGGCCCCGCGATGTCGAAGCCGTGGCTGCCGGCATAGACGAGCTCGTCGAGCCCGACGAGCTGTCGAACGTCGGCGAGGTCGCGTCCGCTGACGATGGCCACCGTCATCCGGCGCGCCGTGTCTCGCAGGGCGTTCCGCATCGGCTCAGAGAGCGTCGCAAGCTCGGGCCGGTCGACGATGGGCGTCAGCGTGCAGTCGTAATCGAGAAACAAAGCCGGCCGGCGGCCGGCGAGCGCTTCGTGTAAGCGTTCCATCTCGTCGACGAGGTAGAGCCGCCGGCCGCGACGATCGAGCGCGTCGTCGATCTGCCGCAGATCGCCGACGACGAGATCCGCCCCGTGATCGCGCAGCGCGCGGCGGGCCGGCTCTCCACCCGCGCGCACGACGCCGACGACGAGACCGAAGCCACCAGCGCGGCCGGCCGCGACGCCCGATTCGGCGTCCTCCACGACGATGGCCGCACGCGGGGCCACACCGAGCCGCTTGGCGGCCTCGAGAAAGACATCGGGTGCCGGCTCGCCATCGAATCCGAGTCGCTGCTGATCGACTCCGTCGACGATCGCGTCGAAGTCATCGATGAGACCGGCCGTCTCGAGAATCGGCCGGCAGTTGCGCGACGACGAGACGACGGCAGTCTTCAAGCCAGCGCGGCGCCACGCGTTGTTTTGCTCCACGGCATCGTCGAACACCTCCGCGCCATCACGCTCGAGCACCTGCTGGAAGAGCGCATTCTTGCGGTTGCCGAGCCCGCAGATCGATTCCGTCTCCGGTGAATCGTGGGGAGTTCCCTCGGGGATCTCGATCCCGCGGGAGGAAAGAAAGCTCCTCACGCCGTCGTAACGCGGCTTCCCATCGACGTAACGCCGATAGTCTTTCCCGATGTCGAACGGCGGCTGCTCATCGCCGTTCCGCTTGTGGCGCAACTCGAGGTACTCGTCGAACATCTTCTTCCAGGCCCGCGCGTGGATCGTGGCTGTCTTGGTGATGACCCCGTCTAGGTCGAGAATGGCAGCCTCGAAATCGGCAGTCTTCCTCATGGAGTAGAACCTCGGTCGGGCTTGTGCTCGACTCGTCGACGAACGAGAACTGTGTCGGGACGAGTCTTCGCGATCTCGCGCAAACCGCCACTGAACGAGCCGTCTCCGGCGGCGGGCGATCGAGCGCTCATGAATCTACGTTGCCGTGAAGCCATCATAACCGACGACCAGGCGGATCACGGCGGGCTCCCGGCTCAGCGAACGTTTCACGCCGGTCCGCGCCACCCCGGAAGGGGTCTCGAACCTAGATCTCGCTGCGGCCGCGCTCGGCCAGTATCATCTCCCGGCTCGGGGGGATAAGGGCAGGAGAAACGCTGATGTGCGGCATCTTCGGAATCGTCGTCGAGAGAGACCGGCCGTTGGGTGAGATCCTAACCGATGCCGGCCGACGGCTTTCCTATCGCGGTTACGACTCTGTCGGTTGCGCGGTGCTCAGCGACGGGACCGGCATCGACCTGAGGAAGGACGTCGGCAAAGTCGACGACGTCGCGCACAAGCAGCGCTTTGCCGAGATGGCCGGCCGGCGCGGGATGGTGCAGCTCCGGTGGGCCACGTTCGGTGCTCCTTCGAGGCTCAACGCCCAGCCGCACCTCGACTCAGACGGCCAGATGGTCGGCGCCCACAACGGCAACGTCGTCAACAACGTCGAGCTGCGGCGGCAGTTCATCGCGGAGGGAATGAAGGTGCGCTCGACCAACGACGGCGAGTCGTGCGTGCATGCCGTCGAGCGCTACATCAACCGCGGTTATGACTTTATCGAAGCTATCCGTCGCGCCTACGCTGACCTGGAAGGCGACTATGCCTTTGTGATCACCCACCGCGACGAGCACAAGCTGTATGCCATCAAAAAGGGTAGCGGGCTGGTGGCCGGACTGGGTGAGGGATTGACCTGTGTATCGTCGGACCTGCCCAGCATTCTGCCCATCACCCGCCGCATCGTGCGCATCCACGATGGGGAGGTAGTTGTACTTACGCCCGAGAAGGTGGAGCTCTACGGCGTCCACGACGGGGCGCGCATCGAGCGCGCGGAGGACTGGTACGATGGGCCCATCGAGGTGGCCGAAAAGGGGGGCTATCCCCACTTCATGCT
>CP070706.1:435647-440206 GCA_020350085.1 Acidobacteriota bacterium | reverse complement strand
TCGCGGGATCAACGTACGTGTAGTAAGTCTTGCCGATGCGAAACTTGTCAAACAGCTTCGCGAAATCGGGACGCAACACCGTCTCGCTTCCCTCGACTACGTCTGGAGAGAGTGTGTGCGTGTCCAGCTCCAGAGTCCGATCAACAAGCCAGTCGAAGCGATCGTCTCCGGAAAGTCCCAGCTCGGCCGCCTCTGCCAGCAAGACCTCGCGGCGTTCTGCGTACAAGGCCTGAGCCGGCTCGGGGTCCGGAAACTCGGCGGCTATCGAGCCCGTATTCTCGTGGCAAAAAGCGCACGGCGTCTCGGGCAACGGAGAAAGGTGCGCCACCGTCGGGCGAACGATCCCATGGTTGTTGTGGCATGTCGAGCACTCGGGCAGCGAACTGAGTGACGTGATTGCCGCCTGAGGCTCGATACTGGCGTGACAAGTGTCGCAACCCTCGGGCCCCATCGAAGGGAGGTTCTCCTCGTTGTGGGTGTTCCAGCCGTCGTGCTTCGCGCTCTGGCGGAAGAGCGTCGACTCGCGGCCGTGACATTGACCGCAGACGAAGACGATCGATTCGAGCCCAGGTGGCGCGGCGCCGTGGTTGCCGTGACAATCGTTGCAGGTCGGTGCCGAGAGGTCCTCTTTCTCGAACATCGCCGCAGCATGAACACTGCGTGTCCACTTCGCGACCTGATCCACCGGCAGCGGTCGCCCGTCATCGAGCACATATCCCGCCATGTGCTCGGGATCGGCATGGCAGTGGCCGCAGGTATCCGCCACTCGCGTCGGTTATACGGAAGCCTCTGGGTTGCTGGCCTGCCGAATGCCGTGGATTCCATGACAATCTGTGCACGTGGCGACCTTCGTGTCGCCCTGCTTGAGCAACACGCCGTGCTGGGAGGTCCAGTACTCTCGTTCCTGATCGACACGTCCCGAGGGCCGATAACGTCGCATGTAGAGCGGATCCGAGTGGCATCTTCCGCAGAATGCCGGGATGCCGGTTCGCTCTGGGACTCCCTGGTACGGGTTCGACTGGAAGTCCTCGTCCATCGCCGCGAACATGTCTTCGGCCAGTACGGGGTCTGGATTGCCGCCGTGGCAGTCATGGCAAGACAGCCCGGCCTCGGCATGAACGTCGGCTTCGAAGCTCTCTACGATCGCCAGCAGCTGAGCATCGTCGATCATGTCGCTGTTGCCGTGACAAGTGACGCAGGAGTTCTCCTCGGCTGCAGTACCGAAGCTCGCCGTGATCCCAACGAGCAGACAAAGCAAGATGCGTCGAGTCATCCGAGTGCCCTCCTCGCTGCTCTTCGGGTGCCGAAGGCGAGAATGCCGATCAGTAGTCCGGTAAGAATGACCGCATAGATCGGGACAAAGGAGTGATAGCCCCAGGCCGTCATCGCGACGATGTAGATCACCGCCAGAATGCCCACCGTTGTGAACAGCGGACTACGACCCGAGGTGATGACGCCACGGTCGAAAAAGGGAACCAAGATCATCACCAACCCCGCCAGGCCGAAGAGCAGTATCGGAATCGCTTCGTACTCGACTCCAGCAATTTCTCCTCCAGGTACGAGCTTCAGCGTTTGGAACATGAACATGAAGTACCACTCGGGTTTGATGTCTTTGTAGGCTGGCGCAAATGGATCCGCTTTCTCGCCGAGTTCCCATGGAAACAGAGCGGCAAGGGTCGCGAGCACAGCCAGGGCAAGCAGCCAGCCAAAGATATCTCGCAGCAAGAAACCTGGCACGAACTTCATCGGCCGACGGCGTGCAGCCTCGGCTTCCATCGTCGGGGGCACGCTCATTCCCTGGAGTTGGACCAGCAGCAAGTGCAATCCAAGCACCGCTATCGTGATGGCTGGGAGAATGGCCACGTGCCAGCCGTAGAACCGCGACAGCGTGCCTCCCGTGACCTGGTCGCCTCCGCGTAAGAATCGGAGAGTCGCCTCACCGACGAAAGGTATCGAGCCCGGAATGTCTGTCCCGACTTTCGTGGCGAAGAAAGCGAGCTGATTCCATGGAAGTAGGTAGCCCGAAAAGCCGAATCCCATCGCGAGAAACAGCAGCAGGCAGCCTGTGATCCAAGTGATCTCACGAGGCGGCCTGTATGCCTTCATGAAGTAGACCGTGGCGAGATGCACGAAGGCGAAGAAGACCATCAGATTTGCCGACCAGGAATGGATCGAGCGGATGAGCCAGCCGAACGGCACCGTCGTCATGAGGAACTCTACAGACTCGAAAGCCTGGTCGGCCGACGGACGGTAGTAGAGCATCAGCAAGATTCCCGTGACGACCTGGATGACGAAAAAGAAGAGAGTCATTCCTCCCAGGTAATAGAAGACGGTATAGCGATGCTTCGGTACGACTTTGTGCGTCGCGACCTCTCTGAGCGTCGAGAGCTGTGTTCGTTCGTCGAGCCAGTCGAAGAGCCGCTCCATGGTTGTCCTCATGGCTCAGCTCCTCGCCACCACGATCGTGCCGGGCTGGCCGCTTCCCTTGGTCGCGACGTGAACGCTGTAAGCGGTGAGCGGCTTCGGTGGTGGGCCGGCGATGTTCCGGCCGTTCATGTCGTACTCGCCGTTGTGACAGTTGCACCAGATCCGCTGCTCGTCCTTGTGGTACTCCACGATGCAATCGAGGTGGGTGCAAGTGGCCGAGAAAGCTCGAAAATCACCATCTGCCGCACGAATCACGATGACCGGCTCCGAACCGAACGGCACGATCTTGAATCCTTTCTCGAGCAGCTCCGGGTCGTTAGCCGCCCCTGCTTCGATTTGATCAGTCGCTGCTTCCGGTACCCGGGGCGGACTGATGAATCGGAGTACGGGATAAATGATCGCTCCGAACAACGCCGTGACCGATCCGCCCAGAAACCAGTTTAGGAAGCGCCGGCGTTCCTGACTCGGCACACTCTCTTTCATCAAGGACTCTCCCTTCGACAGGCACTTGTCAGATCAAGAGAGAATTCTAACCCAAAATGGGCTCCCCCTGGCTCATCGGTCCTGACGCACTAACGTCCTGTACCAACGGTGGTCAAGGGGCGGAGCGGATCCCGATCGTCCAGATACCTGGCGCTGGAGCAGCCAGGCTGTCTCGGAACGCGTACGAGCCCCGCGATGGCCCGGGCTCGTCGCGGGCAGGGCTGAGGGAAGCTTCGTGGAGCCGGTATCAGCCGTCTTCGCTCACGTCCTCGTGCTCGTCGCTGCTGTCGTCGTCATCGAGCCCGAGTCCGCGGCTGTACTCGTCGTCGTAGTCGAACTCCTCGCCGATGAGAAGCACGTTGTTGGTGTGCGCAAAGACGAGGTCGAGGTCGCTCGATGAAGTCACTGAGCCATCGGGCTCGACGACCGATTCGACGACCATACGGAGAAACGTCCTTGGCGGCGCTCGCCCGCCATGCTGCTACGGCTGGCCGAGGAGCGCTGGAGCTGGGCGCGGGTGCTGGCTCAGAGACTCTTTCCCCCGCGACGGCCGACGGACGCGCTGTGGATGACACTCTACCGCCGCGAGCTCGATACGCCCGCCATCGGCCACAACGGCCGCCGCGAGCTGAAGATCGCGTTCTGAGTCGCGACCAGAGCTCCGAACTGTCGTCGGGGAAGCTCTCGTGTCGGCTCGCCCGCCGGTCCGCGCCTACATAGACGTCAGGGCAGCGACTGATTCTGCTACCAGGCCCATGAGTCGAGCTCTCGGACCGAGTCTAGTCTCCATCAGCACCAACAATCTCCGCTCCACCATGAGCTGTAGATCGTCGCTGTCTTTGGTGGCGGGCTACTCCCGCTCATCCGCAAACGGCTCGACGTACTCGATGATGAGCCGCTGCGCGGCGGCGAGCAGCTCGGTCCTCGAATCGAACGACGCGTCCTCGCCGCCCCGTTGGCGAGCAGAGACGACGACGCTCTGATGGAGGGGCACGATACCGGCCTGCTGGGCCAGCTGTCGCTCGACGGCGATCGTCGCCGCATCAACGCGCTCGGGCAGCTCTGGTCTGCCGAACCAGATCGGTTCGACGCTGAGATCTACCCTCGCCGGTACGTACGCGACGACTCGTCCCGAACCGTTGCCCCGCGAGATGCGCTCGGCCGTGTGCGATCCGACGAAGAGCACCGGCTCGGCGACCTCGCGCGGGAAGATCAGGTCCGGATCGACCTCCAGCACGAGCAGGGTTCCCTCTGTCACCAGCGGCCGCTCGGCGCGCCAGTCGAACGAAAAACCGTTCTCGAGCGTAAACGCTCTCGCATAGAGCAGGCCGTCGACCCGCGTCGGCGTGTCGGGAACCGGGGGTGCGGCGACAACGACGTCCGCGAACGAGATCGCCGCGATAACGCAACAAAGCACCGTCAGCCAGCTGAGAGGGACCCACTTCTTCATTCGCTCGCTCATCACCGCTACTCCTTCACCAGCTCGATGTCGTCGAGGGCAACACGGCCCTCGGCGGAGCCGTGCGAGGCACCGAAATCGAACCGCACGGCGCGAATGTCGGTCAGGTCGAGGCTCGTCCCGTTGCGCAGGAAATCCGTCAGCCGGATGCGAATCGTCTCGAACTCGTTCTGCCAGCCGGCGCCCGAGC
>CP070706.1:432627-435547 GCA_020350085.1 Acidobacteriota bacterium | reverse complement strand
TGGCCCAGCGGGTGTGGCCGATACCCTGGCGGCTCTCGGAAACCGGACTCTTCTCGAGCACCGACTCCAGATCGCGCAGCTTGCCCGCTGCCCGCCGCAGCTGGAACTGCCCGCCGCACAGCAGGGCGACTCCCGCCGAGTCGTAGCCACGATACTCGAGCCGCTTGAGTCCTTCGACGAGGATCGAGGTGGCGTTCCGAGAGCCAACATAACCAACAATGCCGCACATGTAAGTTATTCCTGCGTAAGCCTGCTCTTGCCTACCGAGGAAAGAATATGTCTCACCTCGAGGCCGTAAGCACGCACCGATCGGTGAGGGTCAATCTCGGCCCCGCTTTTGCTCGCGCCGCTCGACCCAGCCCTCGACGTTGGTCTGGCGAGAACGGGCGACGGCGAGAGCCTTCGGCGGGACATCCTTGGTGACCGTCGAACCGGCCGCAACGTAGGCACGCCGGCCGACCTTGACCGGCGCGACCAACTGGGTGTCCGATCCGATGAACACGCCGTCAGCGAGCGTGGTTTGGTGCTTCTTCTCTCCGTCGTAGTTGCAGGTAATCGTCCCTGCGCCGACGTTCACGTTGCGCCCGATGACGGCATCGCCGAGATAGCTCAGGTGCGAGGCTTTCGAGCCGCGTCCGAAGACCGCCTTCTTGGTCTCGACGAAATTTCCGATCTTGCAGGTCGGGCCAATGGTCGTGCCAGGGCGCAGGTGAGCGAACGGGCCCACCTTGCTGTCATCGCCGACTCGCGCTTCGGACGCCACCGTGTGCTCGAGCAGTTCGACACGATGGCCGACGACGACGTCGGTCAATCGGCAGCCACTGCGGACGACACAATCGCGGCCGATCCGAGTTCGGCCCTCCAGCGTGACTTGTGGATGAAGGATTGTGTCCTGCCCGACACGCACACCGGTGTGGACCCAAGTCGTGGCGGGGTCGAGTAGTGTCACGCCCTGCTGCATCAATCGTTCGAGGTGGCGTTGGTTCATCAGCCGATGCATGCTGGCGAGCTGCTCGCGAGAGTTGATGCCCAGCAACTCCGCGGGCTCACCGTGAAGCATTCCCTCGACGTGCTCGCCTTTTGCGAGAAGCACTCGCACCGCGTCGGTGAGGTAATACTCGCCCTGGGCGTTGTCCGGGCGAATCTTGCTCAGCGCCGCGCGCAAGTCGGTCCAACGGGCGCAGTAAGTGCCGCTGTTGATCTCGCGGATGCGACGCAGCTCGGCTGTCGCGTCGCCATGCTCCACGATCGCTCGGATCCGCCGATCGGCGCCACGCACGATCCGGCCGTATCCAGAGGCATCAGCCGGCTCGGCGGTCAGCACGCTCAACGCTGCTTCGGTGTGGCGGTGGCGCCTGATGAGGGCCCGCAAGGCCGCAGCCGGCAGTGCCGGCACGTCGCCCGAGAGAATCAACACGTCGCCGTCAAAGCGGCGAAGCGCGCCGCGGGCACGCGAGACAGCGTCCGCTGTCCCGCGCCGTTCCGTCTGTCGAACGAACACGAGCAAGCTCGGCTCGGCACCGCTTCGCCGACGATCCTCGAACTCGCGCAGCCGTCGCTCGACCTCGGCGGCCTGCGCACCGACGACGACGATCACCGGGGCCGCCCCCGAATCGATCGCTGCGCCGACGACATGCTCGACGAGCGCACGGCCTCCGACCTCGTGCAGCACCTTCGCGCGGCGCGAGCGCATGCGCGTCCCTTCGCCGGCAGCGAGGATCACCGCAGCGATCGGAGGATCAGTCTTGGTCTGGCTCGAGTTCCGGCTCCGGGCCGAGGATCTTCGGCGCATCGCTAGCGAACTCCTTGGCGGGCGCGATGGGCTGATCCGACGGAGGCTCGACGAGAGCGACGTATCCGGCCATTTCCCGCAATCCTTCGAAGTCCGGATCCGCCAGGCAGAAAGCACGGTTTTCCCGATCAGCTTCGATGGCCCGTGCCAGTGAAGCTAACGCCTCCTGTTGCCTTCCGGCCACCGCGAGCGTCGCCGCCCGGACGTACTCGACGCGCCCCACAGCGGCCCCGGCCTCGGTGGCCTTGTCGAGCGCCGTGAGCGCTTCGTCCGTCCGACGGTCGTTGGCGAGCGCCACCGCCTCGAGCATCCACTCGGACGGTTTCTCCGGCCCTCTCGTGGGGGCTTCGAGACGTTGTGAGCAGGCTTGCATGTGCAGGCGTGCCCGGTCGACCAGCTCGGCCACATCGGATTCCGACGCGTAGCGCTCGACGAACGCGCTTAGCTCGTCTCGGGCTTTGGCCCAGGCGTGCTGCTCCAGAAAGCTGCGCATCGCGGCGGCGTACTCGCGTTCGGCCACCACGAATGTCTCTGACGACTTCTGCGATCGCGGGTTGGTCGATCGGCGACCGCTGGCTTTCCGAGCCGACATCGGGCAACCTCCATCGGTGGGCTCGCGCCGCCGTGCGACCAGTCGCAAAACGAGCTGACGCACCATGAGACGACCCGGGCCAACGCGAGGCGGCGGATGGTAAGTCGATGGGCGGAGGCTGTCAAACCTCGTGTCGGACGCCGAGCGCGGGAGTGGATCGTGCTCGCACTCGGCTCGAATCTCGGCGACCGCGAGGGATCGCTGGCCCGCGCTCGTCGCGAGCTGTCCCTTGCAGGGGTTCCCTGGGCGCTCGCCTCCCGCGTCATCGAGACCGTGCCGGTGGGAGGGCCCGCTGGCCAACCGAAGTACCTCAACCAGGTATTGGCGGCTGCTGTTGAAGCGCTCGCGCTGCCGCCATATCAACTTCTCGCCGTGTGCCAGAGAATCGAGCGCCAGGAGGGACCACGCTCTGAGGTCCGCTGGGGGCCACGTCGACTCGACATCGACATCGTCTTGCTCGGTGACGAGCTGATCCGCGAGCCAGAACTGGTGATCCCGCACCCCAGGCTGCACCAGCGCGCGTTCGTGCTCGAGCC
>CP070706.1:427474-432527 GCA_020350085.1 Acidobacteriota bacterium | reverse complement strand
GATGATGTACGCCTTGTCGTAGTACGAGTCCATAACGGCATCGCCCCACGGACCGGCGCTGTCTGTGATCACCGGGTAGTTGGTGATCGCACACCCCATCGAGAGGGCCACGGCCGCGATGAACGCGGTGTAAATGACCTTCTTCATAGAATGGCTCCTTTATTCCGTGCCACTGCCATCGGGTTCGAGACTCGGGCCCCATGAGAACCCGAAATCGCCGGCCGCCCGTGCGGCCGGCGGAGTACCCTCGCTCCGCCCGACTCAGCTGGCCGACAGAAACTCCCCTTTTAGAAAGGTGATGACACCCGAAGGCGTACGAAGATTGAACCCATCAAGCAATCCGATTGTGATGCTGACCTCAAGAATCTGTTGCCTTTGATGTCATCGCGAGAGCCAAATGAGAACAGCTAAGGCTACGCTCAGGACGCGCGCGGCAACGTACTGCGAAGTGTTCGCAATCAGGCCGTACAGATGCTGCCTATCGCTTCGTCGATTCGAGAGCATCGAGAGCGCGACGGCGCGCTTCACCGTGATCGGTGACCGGTCGGGGATAGTCACTACCCAGCGAAAGACCGGCACCGCAAAGTTGCGACGCGGTCGCTTTCCACGGCTCGTGACGGAGCTTCGCCGGCAACCGAGACAGTTCGGGAAGCCAGCGGGCGATGTACTTCGCGTCCGGGTCGAACTTGTGACTTTGAGCGACTGGGTTGAAAACGCTGAAAAAAAGAGCCGCGTCCGCACCGCACCCGGCCGTCCACTGCCAGCCAAGCGTGTTGTTGGCGAGATCGGCGTCGACGAGCGTGTCCCAGAACCATGCTGCTCCTCGCTGCCAATCAATGAGAAGGTCTTTGACGAGGAAGGAAGCGACGACCATGCGCACTCTGTTGTGCATCCACCCGGTCGTCCACAGCTCGCGCATCCCGGCATCGACCAATGGGTACCCGGTGCGGCCGCGTTGCCATGCTCGCAAGGCTCGCTGATCTCGGCGCCAGGGGAACGCGGAGAATTCCTCCCGCAGCGGGGCTTCAGGCGTGTGCGGGAAGTGGTAGAGCAAGTGATGGGCGAACTCGCGCCAGCCGATCTGTCGCAGATAAGCCTCGGCGCTCTGCCGAAGCCGCCTCGATCGCGTTCGGTTCGCGAGGTTTCGAACGGCGTGCCAAACCTGTCGCGGGCTCAGCTCCCCAAAATGCAGGAAAGGAGACAGTCGCGAGCTGCCGTCGAGATCGGGGCGATTGCGGTCGTCATCGTAGCTCCTGAGGGCGCGTCCAACGAAGCGCTCGAGTTGTCGTCGAGCACCGACCTCTCCCGGTGACCACTGGTGGCGCAGTCCCTCGGCCCAATCGATTCGTGGCAAGAGCCCGAGATCGTCTATCTCGAGCGTCGATGGCCACCGCTCGGGCGCTGGTAGCTCGCGTGGAGCTGGAAGGGGCTTGTCCGGCTCAGCCCTCGACAGGCAGCGGCGCCAGAACGGTGTGAAGACCCGGTAGGGCTTGTCATCTCCCGTCCTCACCTCCCAGGGTTCGAACAGCAAAGCTCCGTTGAAACTGCGTGCCTCGAGACCAGCCGCCTGCACAGCCGTTTTCAGCTGCTTGTCGCGTTCGACGATGGTCGGTTCGTAGCGTCGGTTCCAGAACACGGCGTCTGCGCCCGTCTGGCGTGCGATCTCGAGTAGGGCGTGTTCCGCGCTCCCGACGGCGATCGTCAACCGCGACTCGCGGCGGCGAAGTTGCTCGTCGAGGGCGTGGAGCGAACGATCGAGCCACCAGCGACTGGCCGCACCCGGAGACCATGGCTGCTCTTCTTCGGCTGACCAGACATAGACCGGAATGACGCTTGCGCCACGATCGAGAGCCGCCCGCAGCGCCGGATTGTCTCCAACTCGGAGGTCTTGTCGCAGCCAAACGAGGGTCGCGCGCGACGACACCCTCGCGCCTCAATCGCGGAGACGCGAGAGCGAGTCTCGCAGCTCTTGGAGCGAGTCGAGCCGATAGGCTCGGATCTCGTCCAGGACGCTGTTGTAAGCGTGCGAGGCGCGCCCGCCGACCAGCATGGCGACATCCTCCGGAAGGTGTCGGCGAATCCGTCGCAGCTCCTCCGGCAAGCGCGGATCGTCGCTGGGGTAGATGAGGCTCAGACCGATAGCCCGTGCTCCAGACTCGCGCACGGAATGGGCGATTTCATCCGCGGGCATGTTGGGGCCGAGGTAGATCACGCGCCAACCATCGGCCGAAGCGGCTACGGCGACCATCAGCGCTCCCAGCTCATGCACCTGTCCCGCCGGGGTCGTGATGACGATGCCCGGCGCGTCGGGACTCGCCGTGCCCGTCAGCGGATCGGGAGTCAACATCGAGCGCACCAGCGCCGAGAGCAGGTGTTCGTGAGCGATCTTTAGAAACCCACGCCGCCAGCGATCGCCGATTTCTTCGAGTAAGGGTGACAGCACTTGCTCGAGCAGAACGGGTGTCGTGAGCTGGACCTGCGCGGAGGCCAGCTCCCTCTCCAGCCGACTGGCGTCGAGCTGCTTTGCCGCCTCGATGCACGCCGTCAGGTGCGAGGCAGCGGTTCCCCGGCCGCGAGCGATCGGGCCACGAGACGAAAGCGGCATGTCGCTGACGCGTGCCATGGCTTCTTCGTCGGCGGAGACGATCGCCCTCAACTGCTCGAGGTCGTGACCGGCCACCTCGCCGATGCGTCGGCCAGCGGCGGTGACTCGCCTCAGGAGCAGAAGGCGTTCAATGTCCTCGTCACTATAGAGACGCCGGCCTCCAGGCGTGCGGAAGGGCTCCACGGCCCCGTAGCGCTTTTCCCAGGCCCGTATGGCATCTGCGGTGAGCCCGGTGCGGCGGGCCGCCACCTGGATGGGGTGCTGCGGCTCTTGGCTTACGTTTTCTGTTCGCTGCTGGCTTGCCATGTCTGTCACCTCGTTTCATGCTTTGACCGAGATTATGTCGGCTTTTTTTCTAGAAATCAACTTGACAGAGACGGGATGTCCGTCTATCGTATAGGATATATCGTGGTCAATTAGAAAAGGAGAGATGACATGAAGAGCTTGAGATGTTCGCTTTGGGTCGCTTCATTGAGTGTCGTTGGGCTCGTCCTCGGAGTCACACTCGCCGCCGCGGGAAGCGGTTACGCGCCGAGCAAAGCGTACTCGTCGGATGTGCAGGACCTCGTGGACTTCGCCGCAAGTGCCGAGGACTTCTCGACTCTCGTCACCGCCGTTAAGTCGGCGGGCTTGGTCGAGACGCTCAAGGGAGACGGTCCCTTCACGATCTTCGCGCCCACGAACGAGGCTTTCGCACAGCTGCCTGCCGGCACACTCGACCAGCTTCTTGCGGACAAAGATGCGCTCACGCGAGTGCTGACGTACCACGTGGTGCCGGGCCGCGTCCTGGCGAAAGACGTGATCAACGTCACTGAGGCTCCAACGGTGCTCGGCAAGACACTTCCGGTGGATTCGTCGAGCGGGGTCAAGGTCGGCGGAGCAAATGTCATAAAGACGGATCTCATCGCGAGTAACGGTGTGATTCACGTCATCGACGCGGTGTTGCTTCCGTAGCAGCGAGAGAGCTGTCTCCCTTCCACTTCTATTCTTCTGCCTCGCGGCCGCCGGGGGCTCATCCCCCGGCGGCCGCTCTAGAATTAGGTGCCTACGAAGGCTGATCCGAGCCTGAGACGTGCGGCTCGAGAGGCGAGGCAGGAATGAGCAAGATCGGTGTCATCGGCGCTGGTGTCTCGGGGCTCGTCGCGGCCCATCTGCTCAGCGACGATCACGAGGTTTGGGTCTACGAAGCGAACGATTATGCCGGCGGACACACGAGGACGGTGCGGGTGGATGTCGGTGAAGGCAGCTGGGACGTTGACACTGGCTTCATCGTTTTCAACGAACGCGCCTATCCCCACTTTCTCCTGCTGCTAGCTCGTCTGGGAATCGCAAAGCTGCCCACATCGATGAGCTTCAGCGTGCGCTGCCAGCGAACCGGCCTCGAGTACGGCGGCCGCACCCTGAGCAGCGTATTCGCCCAGCGCCGGAATCTGTTTCGTCCTTCGTTTTACCGGATGATCCGGGATATTCTGAGATTCGGTCGTGAAGCTCGCGATTTCATCGACTCGGTCGGTGACGATGTCGGTCTGCTCGATTATCTGGTGCGGAATCGGTACTCAGAAGAGTTCATCGAACGATATGTCATCCCGATGGGGGCGGCGATCTGGTCCGCCGACCCGGATCAGATGAAGCTCTTCCCGGTTCGCTACTTCGTGCGATTTTTTGATCATCACGGAGTGCTGGACATTCGAAACGCTCCGCATTGGTGCGTCGTGAGCGTTGTATCCATGCGTTACGTCGAGCGGCTGACGTCGCAGTTCCGAGAGCGACTCCGGCTCAGCTGTCCGATCTCCCGGGTCACGCGGGAGTCGAAGGGAGTACGCGTCCACACGACAGACGGCGAAAAGCAGCTATTCGACGAAGTCGTGATCGCCACCCACAGCGATCAAGCTCTCGAGATCATTGACAATCCCACCCCGCGCGAGCACGAAATCCTCGGAGCGATCCGCTACCAGCGCAACGACGTCGTTCTTCATTCGGACACAACGCTGATGCCGCGTCGCCGGCTCGCTTGGTCGAGCTGGAACTATCACATACCGGTCGAACCGGCTCGGCGGGTCATGGTCACCTACAACATGAACATGCTCCAGTCGCTGGATGCTGCCGAGACGTTTCTCGTCACGCTCAACGGAGAAGATTCGATCGACCCTTCACGTGTCTACGACCGCGTCGTGTTTTACCATCCTGTCTTCACGCCCGAGGCCGTCTCCGCCCAGGCGCGTCACGAGGAAATCAGCGGAGTAGACCGAGTACACTATTGCGGCGCGTACTGGCGCTATGGCTTCCACGAAGATGGGGTTGACAGCGCCCTGGCGGTCTGCCGCCGCTTCGGCAAGACACTTTAGCCCGGATTATTTATGAAGCTTCGAGCAGAAACGTCGCAGATGCCCGTTGGATGGCCCGCACGTAGGGATTCGCGACTGAGGCGTGCCTGTAGGCACGCCGCAG
>CP070706.1:417922-427374 GCA_020350085.1 Acidobacteriota bacterium | reverse complement strand
GCATGAGCTGTCGTTGATCGGCTCGGGCATCACGCGCCTCGGCTGGCCTTCGATCGACGCCGCGGAGGCGTCGGCGCGCGTTCGATCTCTCGGTGATGCGTGCGCCGCCTGCGATGGCTGGGCTCGTGTCGAGAGGCGGCCCAGCGGTATCGATGGGCACCTCGGCGCGCTCGTGCCCGCCCCGGCCGCGGCGCCGATGATGGCGCGCCTCAAGCAGGCGCTGGACCCGGAAGGCCGGTTTCCGCCACCGCCGTTCTTGGTGTCCAACGATCCGTTGCATGACGACGACGCGTGAGACCGAGCAGCGCCGCTCCGGGCTGACGGCAGCGCTCTCGCCTGCCAGCCCGCTCATCGACGAGTGCGTCCACTGCGGCTTTTGTCTACCGGCTTGTCCGACCTACGTCGAGCTCGGCCGCGAGACCGACTCGCCGCGCGGAAGGATCTATCTCGTCAGAGCGCTCAGCGAAGGGCGCATCGGCCCGACGCGTCCCGTCCTCGATCACCTGGACCGCTGTCTCGACTGCCGCGCGTGCGAGACGGCATGTCCCTCGGGGGTGCGCTACGCGGCCATCATCGAACGGACGCGCGCTGCACTCGAGCCCGAGCGGCAACGCTCGTGGTGGTCGCGCGCTTGTCGGAACCTTGCGTTCCGACACCTGCTGCCGTCGCAACGCGCGATGGCCTTGGCCGTGCTGCCACTTCGCGCCTACACCGCCAGCGGGCTCGCCGCACTCGTCTCCCACGCGTGGGCACAGCGGCTGCTCCCTCGTCGGCTGCGCCGGCTCGAAGCCCTCGCACCACGAGTGCGTGGGCGCGCTTTCTCCTCGATCAGTGCCCCGATCGTCGAGCCTCCCGGCGAGCGACGGGGAACGGTGGCCCTCTTCACGGGCTGCGTGATGGATCATGTGATGGCGCCCGTGCACCGGGCCACGGTCGCCGTGTTGTCGCGGCACGGGTTTCGCGTTCTCGTCGTCAGCGGGCAGACCTGCTGCGGCGCGTTGCACGCCCACAACGGTGAGCTGACACTCGCCCGCGAGCTGGCACGCTGCAACGTGAGCGCGTTCGAGGAGTCCGGCGCCGACAGGATCATCGTCAATGCGGCCGGCTGCGGTGCCCAGCTCGTCGAGTACGGCGAGCTGCTCGACGGCGAGCCGCGAGCCGCTCGATTCTCCGAGCGCGTCGTCGATCTGACCGCCTTTCTGACCGAGGTCGGCTTGCGCCGACCTGAGCGGCCCGTTCGCCGACGCGCCGTGTACGACGCGCCGTGCCACCTCCATCACGCCCAGCGTGTGACCGCGGCTCCGCTCGAGCTCCTGTCAAAAGTACCTGGCCTTGAGCTGGTCGAGCTTCCGGACGCGGCGACCTGCTGCGGCAGCGCCGGCATCTACAACTTGCTGCAGCCGGCTATGGCCGAGCGGCTGCTCGCCCGCAAGCTCGATCAGATCGAAGCGTGCGGCGCCGATCTCGTCGTGAGCGCCAACCCCGGTTGCCAGCTCCAGCTCGAAGCCGGCCTTCGCCAGCGCGGGCTCGCCGTTTCCGTAGCGCACGTCGCTGAGGTTCTGGCGGCGGCATACGACAGCTGAAGCTGCGCGCCATCGAGCTGAATATGCGTGTAGCGACAACGCTCGCGTTGTCAGACCGGCGCGCTGCGCGCGACTCGGACAGGGCAAGCCTTGTCGCTACGTTCGCGGGTGGGTCAGAGGGGGACGCGGCGCGCCAAGGCTTGCCCGAAGAGGCGCGTCGCGAAAAGCGGCGCTCGGCGCCAGGCGATCCGCAGACCGTTGGCCCAACGCCCGCCGAGAGCCGAATCGGGAACTTCCGTCGCGCGGCCGAGCACGTAGTGCCAGGGCAGATCTTCGATCTCTGTGTTCCACTGCGCCTTGAATCGGTGCGTACCGCAATCTCTCGTCGATCGGCCGAAGTCGAATCGGCGACAGCCCTGCTCGATCGAGATTTTCAGCGCCTCCCAATAGAGCAGCATGTTCGCGCTCAAGCGATCGTACTGGCGTAAGGTGGCAGCCCAGATGATCTCGGAGCTGTCTTGGAACCGGTACAGCCAGCAAGCCCCGATCGGTTTGCCGTCCAGCTCCGCGCGAAGGATCGTCGTCTCTTCGGGCAGGGTGGTGGCGATCGTTTCGAACGCCCGCTTGCGATAGATCGGCGAGCCGAACTGCCGCCACTTGAGCGACACGATTCGGTAAAAGTCTTCCAACAACTCGTCCCGACCAACGCTGATCGTGATCCCTTCCTTCATCGGACGCCGGATCTGCGATCTGAGCTTGGCGCGAAAGCTCTTCCAGAGCTGATCGGGGTCGCACGGCAGATCGAGCACGGCGCGGATCTTGCGGTTCGAGGCTGGCAGCGGTTGATCGCACGCCGGAATGCTGCGCAGCTCGGCGTATGCCGCCCGAGTCTCCCCGACGAGGCGTTTGGCTTCGTCGCGGAGCGCTGCGGCGGCGTGGTCGTCGTCGGCGAGGATCCCCCCGTAGTTGACGAAGGGAAGCGACGTCCAGAACACTCCCGTGAGTAGGTTGGCTTGCCGCACGAGCGGCAGCGCTCCGCACACGCTGCCCCCTCGCTCGGCCAACAGGTAGTGTGTGCGAAGCCGAAACGCCCGCGCGAAGATCTCCTTCCACTTCCAACGGTGGTAGCGGGCATCGCCCCCGAAACGACTCACGTACTCGTCCCAGCGACGGTGCTCGTTCGCGCCCGCGACACGAACGTCCACTCTGGACTCCGGCGCAGCTGGCCTGATCTGGGCGAGGCTCATCGACAACTCGGCGGGCTAGCGAGCCCCGTTGGCGAATAGGACGACCTTGATCGTCTTGAGAATGATCCACATGTCGAGCAAGAAGCTGCAGTTCTTGATGTAGAACAGGTCGTATTCGAGTTTCTCGAGGGCGTCCTCCTCGGAAGCACCGTAGCGGTACTCAACCTGCGCCCACCCCGTCAGGCCCGGACGCACCATCGTCCGCAACGCGTAGAAGTAAGAGCGCGTGCGCAGGTCCACGTCGAAGAATGGCCGCTCAGGACGTGGTCCTACGAAGCTCATGTCTCCTCTGAGGACGTTGACGATCTGTGGTAGCTCGTCGATCCGTAGCTTCCTCATCATCCGACCGACGCGCGTGATCCGTGGATCGCGGGCTGCAGCGTACGCCGGGCCGGTGTCCTTTTCGGCGTTCTCGATCATCGAGCGGAACTTCAAAATCGTGAACATCTTTCCGTCGCGTCCGACGCGGCGCTGCCGGTAGAAGATCGCGCCCGTGCTGTCGAGCTTGATCAGCGCAGAAGCGAGGGCCATCAGCGGGAAAGCGAGCACGAGCAGCACCGCCGCGCACACAACATCGAACGTCCTCTTGAAGACTTCCCTTCGAGCCGATGTCCTGAAACCATCAGAGAATATAAGCCACGACGGCAGGAGTGTCCCGACCCGAATCCTCCCCGTCGTCCGCTCGAGAAAAGAGGTCGCTTCCTCGATCTTCACTCCGCGAAGCCGCAGCTCGACAAGCTTCTCGAACGGAAGCCGGCCGCGCTTTTCCTCGAGCGCCACCACCACGCGATCGGGAAGCGAGCCGGAGGGGCCGGCGAAGACGTCCCACGACAGTTCGGGAAGCCCCGCGCCTTCCAGTCGACGCCCGTTCTCCGGGATGAAACCCAGCACGCGATAATCGAGATCCAGATGCGAGTCGATGAACTCGTAGAGATCGCGCGCCTCAGCGCCCGCCCCGAGCAACACGACCCGCTCTGCACATAAACCTGGCAGTCGACACTGCAATGCCACCCAGCGCCAGGCGAAGGCTGCCACGGGGACTGCGATCGAGCTTTCGACCATCAGAGCAGCGAACAACAGGCCGCTGCTGCCGTGCACCGCCAGATAAGAGATTCCCGCTAAGTTGGCGAGCACGAATGTCATCAGGCCGGCGAGAGCGATCTCCTGCTTGACGCCACCACCGAGCCGACGCCGAGTCCGCCGAACGATCTCGAGACAGATCGTCAACGGAATCGCGATCGCCACGAGTTCCAGGATCGGGAGCGGGGAGGCGATCTCCGCCCACAGGTTCGCCGTCATGACCGAGAGGACGGACAAGACAATCAGCGTCAGTAACCCCTCGGACATGAGCGGCACTACCGCTGTGCGTAACCCGTGATCGCGAACGCTCAACATGGCTGACGTCGCGGGTCACGCCGACACACAGAGCGTCGGGCGAGCCCCAGTTGTCGTGCTCAGCTTCAGTTTTTTTGAGTTGTCTGGAGAGGAGCTGGAAGGCCTATCGTCCGCCCCGCCAGCATCCGTGCCGACGCTTCCCTAACGTCTCATCTCCCCTGACAGGCAACCCCCTTGTCTTTCGCGGTCAAATGTACCGTGAGTCGAGCCGTTTGAAAAGGGGGGTGTGCGCGAAAACCCGCGCCCGACGGCCTGTTTCAGACGGCCGCCTTCAGCTGCCGACCACGAAAGAGGCGTTTCCGACGGCACTCGTCAGGACGAGCGGGGCTTCGTTTCGAACCGGCACGAGCAAGCCCTGAGTGTGTTTCGAACACCTGAGCTTCCTGGCGCGCGAGAACGAAAAACCCCGGCCGTCGCGGCGGAGGGTCGTTTCTGCCTGAAGTTCTCTTCTCTGTTACGGCTTGATGACGTACCCCTCAGGCACATCGGTGGCGTCGTAAGCGCCCGCAAAGGTCGCTGGATCGAGCTGCTTGACCGTCATTTGCGGGGCTTCGTATGGACGGCGATCTTTCATGCAATCCCCCTTCGCCACGGCCCGTCTTTCCCCGTTGCCATATCCACACGGGGAATTCTACGATTCGTGGTTTCGGTTGTCCACCGCTTTGTGCTCAAGGCTGCCGACACCCGCCAGCGTTCACTTTAGCGCCCTGTGGGTGACGCTGAAGCCGAGCGCGGATGCTATACGGGCCCGCCCCTGCCGAATGCCGACGCCACGTAGTCTCGCGCGATCCAAGCGATGAGGCGGGGACGACGGCGTATCTGCGAGAGACAATACGGCAGCCACGCGTCGCCATACGGCACATAGAAGCGCACGGCGATGCCCGTTTTCTCCGCCACGCTCAGGCTGCGGCGGGCGGGCAAGCCGTAGAGCAGCTCGAGATCCCGAGGCGTGCCCCGGTCCTCGAGTCGTTGCAGCGCTTTCTCAGCCAGCTCGGCGTCGTGGGTCGCGACCGATACCTGCCGGGCGACCCCGGCCAAACCATCGATCACGGCCAGAAAGCCGGCTCGTGGATCCGTGCGCGGTCTTGACAGGTCTTCCCACTGTCCCTTGACGACGCGCACGCAAAGACCCCTGCGGGCCGCCCACAGCGCGTCGTCGGGGCTGCGCGCCCAGCGCGCCGGCAGTGTGCAGCCGAGCCTGAGTCCATGCGAGTCGATGGTCTCGATCGTCTGCCACGTGTCGTCGACCGTTTCGGGTCCGAGGGAGTCGAAGTGGATTCCCCGCCCTGTCTGCCGGGCCTTGTCCAGGACCCGCTCGAGGAGCTCTCGCGAGTAAGCCAGAGCCGGCAGCTTCACCGAGAGGTAAGCGTCGAGGTGCGCCGTCTGCAGCGCGTCGAGCGCCGCCCTGTAAGTTTCGGCAACGGCGCTGGGGTCCTCCTCGCCGTCATCCCAGTACCCGACGGTGGTCCTGAACCCTCGATCAGCAATCCTCCGGCAAACAGCAAGAGCATCACTCAGGTGCGGGCCAGCGACGTATGCGCGCGCCATTCTCTTGGCGGCCCAGTTCCAACCTGACCACATGGCGCGCTTGAGCATGGGCGTTACGGCCGCCGACCGAAGCGGCGCGCCAAGCGAGTCCACACCGACGTTCCCAAATCGCATGCCAGAGCCAGTAAACCGCTGAGCGCGTACGGATACGTTCTCACTTCAACGCAGCGTTTCTCGCTTCGCGTCCAGACGGCGAGCCACGGTTCGGTCCGACCGAGCATCTCGTACGACTCGAGTTGTTGCTCGGCAGCGTAACGAATCGTCTCGCGCAACAACAACACCCCCGGCGAGCAGCGCGCGAACTGCGCGTCGAAGCCGATCTTCAGCAGCCAAAAGCGATGGTCTTGGATCACGGCCATTTGCATCGCGGCCACCTGATCACCCAGGAACAGGAACGCGAGCCTGAGCGAGCCCCCTTCGGCGGCTCGTCGTGCATAGTGCCGGAAAAAGGCGGCTCGGCGCGGGTCGTGTGCCAGGGCCGTTCCGGTCTCGCCCTTCCAGCTGCGCGCTTCGACATCGATCGCACGTTCGAGCCATGGTGCGACTTCGTCTCCTCGCGGAGCGAGGATCTCGCTTCTCACTGGTCCAACCTTCTCGGCCCGCCGCCACGAGCGCCGAAAATCGGACCTTCTGCGGGAGGTGAGACGCTGCTCCGGCTCGCGCCACGAGGAATCCAGTGTGATGTAGGGGTATGACTCCGCCGGCCTACAAACCACGAGTCCCCGGCCCCGATACTTCCGTCTGAGGGCCAGGATCGTGGGAGAGTCCTCAGGCACGCGCCCGAGTTTCAACGCGTATCCTTGGCTGGCCAGGCCTGCGACGAGAGACTCGAGCGCTTCGGCGTCGCGATACATCAGATCGGACGGTTCCTTCAGAGCGTGCAGTCCTGCTATCTCCCAACGCCCGCGCTCGCCCGACATACGCTGCACGAGCGGGGCCATCGCATGAGAGCCGCCCTCATCGGACCAGCTCACGAACCGCCGTCGGTCGTGCTCGTGAAGCGTCGCGGCGCAGGCCTGGACCCACGCCGGGTCCTGCATCGGGATCCGGGCCGAGGCCGCCAGCGTGTCGCTCGCACTCGCCGAGATCCGCGCAGACTCGTTTCCAGTCCAGACCTCGAGATGCCCCGTCGCGGACCTGGCGTGGGAGCCCTCTGACGATGACTGGTTGGCCAGCGATCTCACGTAGGCTCTCTCCCCAACGGCAAGATAAGGGGGCTGGCGTCCGCCAGCAACGACCTTGCCGTGAGTTCGCGCCAGAGCGTTTGCCTCCAAACCAGCCCTCGCAGTTTCGCGGATGTTCTCAAGCTTCGTTCACCGACCGCGAAAGCGCCGCGGCGAGAGCGCGGCGGGCTGCGTGCCTGGCGGAACAGCAGACCCTTTGAGGCCAGAGCTCTATTGAAAGTCAAAGCTTCTGGTCGTACCTGAGTCGCCGGACGGGATTTGCCGCCCGCATTCGCAGAGAGAAGCTGCGGCGGGGCGGAAGGGGTGTTGTGAACTGGATCCGGATTACGTTTGTCTCCGTCGCCGGGTGGCTGTTTCTCGGGGGGATGTCCTCTGCACAGACGGGCTACATCGTCGACACCCAGTCTGGAGAAGTTCTCGAGCACACCAACAACACGAAGCTGTGGTACGCCCACGGCACCTGGTGGGCGATCCTGCAGGACGACTCGATCGACGACTGGTTCATCTACCGTAAGGATGGACCGACGCCGTCCGTGGCCGGCGAGCAGGGGGGCTGGTCCAAGACGGCCACCAACGTCGACGTTCGGAACAGTACCAGGATCGACCTGTTCCATGTTCCGTCCACCGACGTCGTGCACGTACTGCGCATGCTCGGATCAGACGTCATCTACAAGGAGTACGTCTGGTCAGCGGCCGATGAACGATACGTGCAGGACAGCGACCTCGGAGACGTACCGCTGCCTGGAGCCCCGGACGACGGCTGCATCGCCGTCGACTCGACAGGGCAAGCTTTCGTGTCCTGGGAAGCAGGCGGCGTCGTCTCCCTCGCCTACTCCACGAACGCGCGGCGCAGCTCGTGGTCGACGATCACGCTCGCCACGGGCACACCCACCGATCTCGACAATCGCCCTGCACTAGTACCGGTCCTCGATCCCTCAAACGGGCCGCAGATGGGCCTGCTGTACTTTTCCGGCTCACAGAGGCTCACCTTTCGCACGCACGACGACGACGGCGACTCACCTGCCGACTGGTTGTCGGAGACCGTCGATACCAACACGACCGCCGACGACCACGCGTGCTTGCGCAGTCACTCTGTCACAGGAGACGTGTTCGCAGTCGTCAAGACTCGCGACGATGAGATCGTGTTCTTCAAGCGGCTTCCGGGGGGGCCTTGGGGAGATCGTACGATCATCGACGTCTCCACAGCCACCCGAGCTCAGCTTGTCGTCGACGAGACCAACGACGACGTTTACGTGTTCTGGACCGATCTGGCACCCTTCTGGCGCATCGTTTATCGCCAATCTGCCATCGACCCGATCTCGTTCGGCGACACCATCGAGGCGATGGGCGAGCCGGGCGACGATCTGAACGACGTCCAGCTGCCGAAGGCCAGCGTCGATTGCGAGACAGCCCTGCCGGCCGTCGCGGAGGGCTTGGCGCGCACCTGGTACAACCTTCTCGACCTCGACTCGAACGCTCCTCTCTGGTATCGAGATGCGGATGAGGATGGCTTCGGAGATGCCGCAAACAGCCGCTCGGCCTGCCTGCGGCCGGACGGCTTCGTGGACAACGCCGACGATTGTGACGATACGGACGGACTCGTTTATCCCGGCGCCCCAGAGGTGTGCGACGGCAAGAACAACGACTGCAATGATCCCAACTGGCCCACAGTGTCTCCGGACGAAACGGACGATGACTCCGACGGGACATCAGAGTGCGCCGGCGACTGCGACGATGCGAACGGCAACGTCTACGCGGGTGCACCGCAGACCTGCGACGGGGTCAACAACGACTGCGATGATCCCGGGTGGCCGGTGGTCCCCACCGACGAGACAGACGACGACGGTGATGGGACGGCCGAGTGCGAGGGCGACTGCGACGACACCGATGCTGCCGTGTATCCAGGCGCACCGCAGGTTTGTGATGGCGCCAACAACGACTGCAACGATCCACTGTGGCCCACGTTACCCGCTGAGGAAACGGACGACGACAGCGACGGCACGTCGGAGTGCTCGGGAGACTGTGATGACACGGATCCTTCCGTCTATCCCGGCGCACCCCAGGCATGTGACGGAGTCCATAACGACTGCTCGAGCCCGGACTGGCCCACCGTTCCCGCCGACGAGTCGGACGACGACAGCGACGGACTGTCCGAGTGTTCCGGGGACTGTGACGATGCGAATGCCATGGTGTATCCCGGAGCCGTACAGCTCTGTGACGGCATCAACAACGACTGTTCCGATCCAAACTGGCCCATGGTCCCCGCGAACGAGACGGACGATGACAGCGACGGAACGTCCGAGTGCCGCGGAGACTGCGACGACACCGACGCCAGTGTCTATCCGGGAGCCAGTCAGCTCTGCGACGGCATCAACAACGACTGCGCCGATCCGAGCTGGCCCGCGGTGCCCGTTGACGAGACCGACGACGACAGCGACGGGACGGCCGAGTGCGACGGCGATTGCGACGACACCGACGCCAGTGTCTATCCGGGAGCCAGTCAGCTCTGCGACGGCGTCAACAACGACTGCTCGGACCCGAACTGGCCCGTGGTC
>CP070706.1:410702-417822 GCA_020350085.1 Acidobacteriota bacterium | reverse complement strand
TGCCGCGAACGCTGACGGCGGCGGTTTCCGTCGGGGGGCGGCCGTTCGTCGACGCGAGCGGTTTGGCGCGCGTGCCGCGGCGGGTCGCATCGGCGGCGGCCTCGGCGCTGGCGACGGGCCGAGTGCACCGGATCCTCGACGAGACGGCCCGGGCATGGCTGGCGCTCGGGGTCGATCGGCCGTACCCCGCGCGCATCGCGCTCGGCGTGGCGCCTGGCGCGCCGCCTTCGAACTTGCGCCTCCTCGCCGACCGGCTCGCGGCGCGGCTCTCTTCGGGGCTGCTCGACGCTCTCGCCGCGAACGACCCGATGCTGGCGGTGGAGGCATCCTCGCCCTCGCTGGCACCCTTGGTGGACACGCTGCGGCGCGTGGCACCGACGCCGCTCCCGATCGTGTTTCTCGGCGATACGGGCACGGGCAAAGAAGTCCTGGCGCGTGCGGTGCACCGCGCGTCCGGACGGCGCGGCCGGTGGATCGCCGAAAGCTGCGCGGCACTTCCCGAGAGCCTGCTGGAAGCGGAGATGTTCGGCGCTCGCCGGGGCGCGTTCACCGGGGCGACGAGCGATCGGAAAGGGCGCGTCGTCGAGGCACACGGCGGTACGCTGCTGCTCGACGAAATTGGCGAGCTTCCGCTGGCGCTGCAGGCCAAGCTGCTGCGGGTGCTCCAGGAAGGCGAGGTGCGCCCGTTGGGAAGTGACCGCTCGCAGCGCGTGGACGTGCGCGTGCTCGCCGCCACTCACCGTGATCTTCCCGCACTCGTCAAGCAGGGCCTCTTTCGCGGCGACCTCTACTTCCGCCTCGCCGGCCTCGACGTCAGGCTGCCAGCCCTCGCGGCGCGCGGCAGCGATCTCCCGTATCTGGTCGCCACCTTGCTCGCGCGGCTGCGCGGCTGCGGCATCGGGCCGGGCCGGCATCTGAGCTGCCGGGCGCTGGACGCTCTGTCGCGGCTCGCCCTGCCGGGCAACGTGAGACAGCTCGACAACGTGCTGCGGCGCGCCGCCGCCCTCAGCCCGGGACCGGTGATCCCGGCCAGTGCGCTGCCCAACGCCTCAGCCCGCGCCGACAGCTGCGGCAATCTCGAGGCGGCGATGATTCTCTTGGCCCTGGAGCGCTCGGGAGGCGTCAAAGCGAGCGCGGCTCGCCGGCTCGGTTGGAGCCGACAAAAGCTCTATCGCCGCCTTCGAGCGCTCGGATTGGGTGCCTGATCAGCTCGGCCGGGCCGCCTCGAACGCCAGCTCGACGAGCCGGTCGAGCAGGCGCGGGTATGTGAGGCCGCTGGCCTGCCACAGCTTGGGATACATCGAGATCGGCGTGAATCCCGGCAGCGTGTTGACCTCGTTGAGCACGGTCTCGCCGCTCTCGCGCGAAAGCAGGAAGTCCACGCGCGCCATGCCCGCCAGATCGAGCGCCACGAACGCCCGCTTCGCCCACTCGCCGATCCGACCCACGAGCGCTTCGTCGATCGGCGCGGGGATCAGCAGCTTCGATTCTGGGTCCTCGTACTTCGCGCGGTAGTCGTAGAACTCGGCGGCGGGAACGATCTCTCCCGGCACCGATACCTCCGGCCGATCCAGCCCCAACACCGAGATCTCGATCTCGCGCGCGGCCGGCACCGCGCGCTCGATGACGATCTTTTCATCGAAGCGCTCGGCGATCTCGAGCGCCTCGTCGAGCTGCTCGGCGGCGGTGACTTTGGTGATGCCGACGCTCGACCCGGTGCGCGCCGGCTTGACGAAGACCGGATAGCCGAGCGAGTGAACGCGCGCGCGCCAGCCGGCGGCATCAGGGTTTTCCCGCCGCGCACGAGCGTGCAGCACGATGTCCTCGACCACCGGAATCCCCTCGGCAGCTAGCATGCGGCGCGTGCGGTCCTTGTCCATCGCGAGCGCCGAACCGAGCACGCCAGCGCCTACGCACGGAATGTCGCAAAGCTGCAGCATCCCTTGCAGCGCGCCGTCTTCGCCGCCCGCACCGTGAATGATCGGAAACACGACATCGAGCGGCGCGCTGACGAGCCTTCCCGTCGCTTCCTCGCGCAGCGCGCGATCGGTCGGGGAGGCCGGCCAACGGACGCGGATCCCCTCGCCGCGATCGAGACCGCCAGCGAGCAGCTCGCGTCCGCCGAGGCGCGGCCTTCCCTGGCGATCGACGCCGACGAGCAGCAGCTCGAAGTGGTCGCGATCGAGCTGATCGTGGATCGCCCGCGCGGAGACGAGCGATACGTCGTGCTCGGGCGAGCGTCCGCCGAATACGAGCGCCAGGCGGCGCCGGCTCACGCGCGGCCTCGCGGGCGCAGCTCGTCGATGCGGATCTGGAAGGCGTCGAGCACGCGCGCGGAGGCGCGCAGGGTGAACGAGATCATGCCGTCGTCGGCCTCGCACGCTTCGACGTGGCCCTGACGCCGCGCGTCGGCGAGCAGGTCGCCGCGATCGTGCGGGATCTTGAACGTCTCGACGAGCGTCTCGCCGAGCAGCCGATCGGCGAGCACCTCGACGAGCCGGTCGATGCCGGCCCCGCTGCGAGCGGAGACGAGCAGCGCGTTCGGATCACGCTGGCTCAGCTCCAACAGCGCGTCGAACGGCAACTTGTCGATCTTGTTGAAAACGAGCAACCGCGGCAGCTCTCCGAGCCCGGACTCGACGAGCACGCGCCGCGCGGTTTCCAGCTGCTCGGCTCCGGCCGGGTGCGTCGGATCCGCAACGAGCACGATCAGGTCTGACTCGGCCGACTCTTCGAACGTGCTGCGGAACGAGGCGACGAGATGGTGAGGTAACTTGCGGATGAAGCCGACCGTGTCTTTGAGCAACAGCGCGCCGCGCTGCCCGAGATCGATGCGCCGCACGGTCGGATCGAGCGTGGCAAACAGCTGATCCTCGACCTTGACCGTTCCGTGAGCCATCGCATTGAACAGCGACGACTTGCCGACGTTGGTGTAGCCGACGATCGCCGCGGTCGGAAGCTGGCGACGACGGCGGCGCACGCGGCGCGAGACCTCGACTCGGGCCAGCTCGCGGCGCAGAACGTCGATCCGGCGGCGCACGATCCGGCGATCGAGCTCGATCTGCTTCTCGCCTTCTCCCTTCGTGCCGCCCGGGCCGCCGCCAACCTGTCGCGATAGATGCGTCCAGCGGCCGGCCAACCGCGGCAGCAAGTACTGCAAGCTGGCCAGCTCGACCTGGGTCCGCGCCTCTCGGCTGCGGGCGTGCTGCGCGAAAATGTCGATGATCAGCCCGGCGCGATCGACGACCGGCAGCTCCGTCGCCGCTTCGAGATTGCGCACCTGGGCCGGCGTGAGATCTTCGTCCACGGCGATCAGCTCAGCGCCGAGGCCGCGGGCCATCACTCCGACGTCATCGGCTTGGCCGCGGCCGACGAACGTCGCCGCCTGAATGCGCCGCAACGACAACACGGCGCGCCCCGCCTCGTCGAACCCGGCGGTATCGGCGAGCGCGGCCAGCTCGTCGAGATGCGCCTCGACTTCGGCCGTACTCGTTGCGGGATGCACTACACCAACCAGGTAGGCTCCGCCCCGCCGCGCGCTCTCGGCGTCGTGCGGGGGCAGCTCCGTGCGGATCAAACGCTCACTCAACGACTGGAAAGTTCCTTCGCGGGGTCACACTAAAGATTCTACGGCGAAAGCCAGGTGCGAAGCTTGTCGTCGGCCGGCGGCGTGTCGCCCTGGACGAGAATCTGCCCCTTCGCGTCGATGACGACGTGCCACGGCAGCAGCGCGGCGCCGAAGGCTCGCTTGAGATTCCCTTGGGCGTCGTAGACGAGATCGTGATCGAACCGGTACTCCGCGACCCACTCGCGGAACTGCTCGAGGGTCTGCCGCTGGGACACCCCGATGAGCACCAGGCGGTAGCCCTCCCGGCGCAGCGCCCCGAGCCGGCGGCGGGCGGCGGTCAG
The DNA here is from genome assembly GCA_020350085.1 of Acidobacteriota bacterium. Classification (GTDB taxonomy): domain Bacteria; phylum Acidobacteriota; class Polarisedimenticolia; order J045; family J045. The sequence goes on along the minus strand of CP070706.1, from coordinate 413,913 downwards.
CTCGGTCTCGCACGGCCGGCACCAGTGAGCCACGAACACCAGCTCGGTCAGCTTGGCCCCATCCGCCAGCGAGATCTTCTTGCCCTCGGTCGTCACCAACGGCACGACGGGAGCCGCCTGCGGTGCCGCCGGGATCGCGCCCACGCTCAGCCAAGCCAGCGCCGCCAACACGGCCGACGTCAATGTCGTCATCGCTGCCGTCCGTGCGCCGGTCATAGGCGCCACCAACCCTGATACAAGAACCATGCTGCGAGCAGCAGCATCACCACGCCCATGATGCGCTTGAGCGTCACCATCCAGCCACCCGGACGCGGCATGCTGGCGGCCAAGCCCGAGCTGACACCGATCAGCATCAAGAGCAGGCCCAGACCGAGGCTGAACGCCAGCATCGCGATCGTGCCGAACAGCACGCGGCCCTGCTGCGCGACGATCGCCGCCAGGGGCACCACGATCGGTGCCGCGCACGGGGCGGCGACGATCGCGGAGCTGGCGCCCATGGCCACCGCTCCCAGCATGCCCTTGCGCGGGCCTGTGCCGATGCGGTCGAGGATGAAGGTCGGCACGCGTACTTCGAATAGCCCCAATAGCGACAGCCCGAAGATCGCCAGCACGGCGGCGACGATGGCGTAGCCCCAAAACGTCTGCGTCATCGAGCCGAACGGACGCCGAGCGAGCAGCGCGACGAGGCCGAGCGCCGTGTAAACCAGCGCCATACCGCCGACGTAAGCCAGAGAGCGCACGACGACGCGCATCTTGCGGGTCTGGCGTGAGGCGCCGCTCGACATCGCCGCCGTCTCGGCCCCGCCCATGTACGCGACGACGATCGGGATCATCGGGTACACGCAGGGCGTCAACGATGCGAGCACACCGGCGGCGAAAAAGATGCCGAGCGCGAGCGGATCTGACGCGCCCGAGACCGCCTCGGCGAGCCGGCTCGACACCGCGCCGACCCAGTCCTCGAGCCGGTTCAAGAAGTTGGCGGCGATGACGAGCGAAAACAAGGACTCGAGCTCTGGCGCTCGACGAGCCGCTCAGCCGGCCAGAGCGCTGTCGAGCATGCCCGCGAGGTCTTCCTTCGGCCGCAGACCGATCGCCTGCGAGACGACCTCGCCGTTGTTGAAGATCAAGACGGTCGGCACCGAAGCGATGCCAAACCGCATCGCGGTCGCCCGCGCTTCGTCCACATCGGCATTGAAAAAGTGCACCCGTCCGTCGTACTCGCCCGCCAGCTCCTCGAGCACGGGTGTCAGCGCCTTGCAGGGCCCGCACCAAGTCGCGGAAAAATCAACGAGAACCGGATGGGAAGCCTTGAGAACCTGCTGCTCGAAGGACTCGTCCGTGATCGATGCAAGATTCGCCATCAGCTGACCTCTTCTCGGGCCGCCGGAGACCCGGCAGCGGGGTTGTCGTGACCCCCTGATGTAAGCGCGCCCCCTCCGTTTGGCAAGCGGTGAGCGCTGACGAAGGTCGCTGATGATACACCGCTGCTCAGCCCCGAGCCCGAGCCGCCGCGCTCGAGCAGCCCACCGGGCCCTCGAGTTGACGCGCCGGCTCGCCACGCCCGACGTTTGCCGGCGAAGGAGTTCGGATGCCCGCCTACGCGTGTCCGAGCTGCGGGGCGCCGTTCGACGGCGAGCAGCCCGATCCGCTCGCTCGCTGCCGGTCTTGCTCGTCGCTGCTCGCCGTCGATCCCCAGCGGCGCCGGCCGCTCGAGGCACGCCCTCGTCTCGACGTGGCCAGCGCGCGTCGCGCCGTCGGAAGCGCGCTGGCCGAGCGCGGCGCCCGCTGGCGGCCCGGGGCTGGCGAGCTGGTGTTCTATCCGTTCGCTCAAACCGGTCAGGCGCGCCGGCCGCTGCTGCCTCTTGCTTGTCTGCCGCCCGCGATCGAGCGTGGATGGCGCGCCTCCGGCGCGGACTTCGTCGTCGCTGCCCACGCCGCCGACGAGACCGACATCGAGCAGCAGGCGGCAGAGGTCGTTCGCGTGCCGCCGAGTCTCGGCACACCCCCTGATCGTGCGGTGGCCTACTACCCGTTCGTCCACGTCGTCCTCTCGCGCGCGGACGCGGGGTCGGCAGCCCCGTCTGCAGCCCACCCCGCCCACCACTCTGCGGCTTGGTGCGACGCCGTCGATGGACAGGTGATGTTTCCCGAGGACCTGCAGCCGCCGGCGGCGAGTTCGCCGTCCGGCTTGATGCCGAAGGACGCGCTGCAGCGCTGGTGGGTCTGCTCGCTCGCCGCCGGGCTGGCCGGAGGACTGCTGCTGCCCTCGCCGATGGCGCCGGCAGGCCTGTTGATCGCCGCCGCGGCGCTGTGGCGCCTGGCAGCTGCGCGATGAGCAGGACCGAGGCGGTGACGACCGCGATCGTGTCGGGCGGGATGCTGACCGCGCTGAGCTGTCCGCGCTGCGGCGGCGCTCCCGACCCGGAGGGTGGAACCGGTCATCTCGCGCGCTGCGGCTCGTGTGGTGTTCTCGGCCGCATCGACGAGCCGTCCGGCAACGCGTGCCGGCTCGCCGTCGAGCCGGCGATCGATCGGGCCTTTGCACTCGACGCGCTGCGTCGCGAGTTGGCGCGGCGCGGCCAGGCGGGCGCGGTGCGACTGCATGCGGACGAGCTGCTGTTCGCGCCGTATTGGCGGGTGTCTTCACTGCTGGTCGGAAGACTCGAGGGCCGGCGCGAGCGCCCGAGCCGCACGCTCGAGCGCGTCACGCTCGAAGGCGGCCAATCGGTCTACCGGTTTCGCGACGGCGAGGCGGAGATCGAACACGTCCAGCGCGAGATCGAGAAACGTCATCTGGCCGTCATCTCCGGCTGCCCGCTCGAAGAGCTCGGACTGCCCACCCTGGACCGCCAACGCCAGAGCCCCGGACCGCTCGGCGTCGCGCGCCCTCTCGACCGGCTGGGACGGATCGGGGTCTTCGACCTGCGACTGCGATCTCGCGGAACCGTGCTCGACCCGCTCGTTTCGCGTGCTCGTGCGGAGCACGATGCCTCCGAGCTGGTCGAGCGACATCGCCGAGGAATGATCTCCGGATTGCTGCCCGGCGCGACGATCTCGACCGCGGTCATCGCGCGCGAGAGCGTGCTGCTGTTCTATCCGCTGTACGTGCTGCGCTTCCAGTACGCGGCGCGCCGCGGGCTTGCCGTCGTCGATGCCACCAGCGGCCGCATCGTCGCCATTCGCCAGCCCGAGCCGGAAGCATCGCCGGCCG
>CP070706.1:407638-410602 GCA_020350085.1 Acidobacteriota bacterium | reverse complement strand
GCCGTACCTCGCAAGCACCTGGCAGATGTCGACCTGCTGCTTGAGAATACGAAAGTCGTAGCTTGGGTCGTGGCGCATGATGACTCCTTGTTTGGGTATTGGGAAACGGCTCGGTTGTTTCCCGTTTCCGTTTCCCGGGTGGTCTCTAGGGAGTGGTGGAAGGGAAACGGCTTCGATCTTCAATCACGACTCAATCGGTAGCCCTGGTCTTCATGCACGACTCGGCCTTCGCTCACGAGCCCGGCGAGCGTGTCGCAAAGGGTCTGCGTGCGCATGCGACAGAGGCCTCGCAGCTCGCCCAGTGGTACCGGCGCCTCGAGCGTATTGAGAGCGTCGAGGATACGTGCCGACGGGGTTGCGGTGGGCTTTGGTGCTGGCTCGGGATCGTGGTCGACGACCGTGAGGGCGAGCCCGGTGCCGCTGTGGTCCTCGAGTCGTAGTGGGATGCCGTTGCTCGATGGCGCTGCGCGGTGTTCGATGCTGAGGGTGAGGGTGTCGCCTTTACGCTGCAGGTAAAGGTTGGAATCGCCCCAGCCATGGAATTCGGAGCTACCGCGCAGCGCCTGTCCGGGTCGTTCTCGGCTGGCGCCCTTTTTGGCATGATGGACGACGGTGACTGCGATCGCGAAGTCGCGTTGCAGGTCGCGCAAGTAGGCCAGCATGGGTGAGATTTCTGAGGATTGATTTTCGTCGGCCCGATGCAGCCGGATGAAGGGATCGAGCACGAGCAGCACGGGTCGGAGCGTCGCGACGGTGTGCCGCAGGCGTTTGCGATCCTCATCGGTGTCGAGCCGCAAGCGCGTCGACGTGATCACCTGCACGGGGATATCGCGCAGATCGAGTCCAGCAGCCTTGCAGATGCCTTCGAGTCGCTCCCGGACGATCGTAGGGGCGTCTTCGGCTGCGTAGAGCAGCACGGTTCCCGTGCGCCGCACCGGGTAGTGCCGCAAGCACGGCGTGCCCGAAGCAACGGCGACGGCCAGGTCGAGTGCCGCGTACGATTTGAAACTCTTCGGTTCGCCACCAATCAAGCCGACGGCTTGTTCGGCCCACAATCCTTCGACCAGCCAGCGGTCATCTTCGCTACAGCTCTCGAGCAGGCTTGCATGTCGTACGGGCAAGAGCTTCATCGCGCTCGTACCTTTCGCGGCCGCGTTTCGGGGAGCGAGAAGACCTCGAAGAAAAGCTTCTCGTCCAAACTCTCGGCTTCGCGTTCGACGGCTCCGAGCAGAAGTTCGTGACCGAGGTTCATGAGCACGCGATAGTTGCCGGCCGCGTGTTCGCAGAGCGTGCTTGCAAGCTCATCGGTCACGAGTTTCGGACTTCCAGCCTGGCGTAGCACGTGCTTCAAGCACGCGGCGAGCTCGTCGCGTCCGGCGTATTCGGTGGTGAGCCGTACACGGATGCGACTCCCGAGCGGCAAGAGCTCCGGCGTGCGCAGTTTCTCGGCGAGTCTGCGGTCGCCGGAGAGCACCACGGTCAGGATCGAGCGTGCATCGAGGTCCGTGGAGCTGAGCAAGCGCAGCTCACCCAGCACTCCAGGTTGCATCTCCTGGCCTTCGTCGACCAGGAGCACCGGCCGGAAGAGCGATGACTCGATGTGCGCGAGCCAGCGTTCGCGCAGCGCCTGGGCTCCTCGCCAGCGGTTGTGCGGTGACAGCTCGACACCGAACAGATAGCCGAGCTCGCGATAGAAGTCGGCGGCACTGGCTTGGGGGCGCGTGAGCACGCCGGCCGTGACGTCGTGCAGGGAGGCGAGCCTGGATGACAAAAGCCGCAAGATCACCGACTTGCCGGTTCCCGGTTCACCGGTCACGAGACAGAAGCCGCCCTCGCCCACCTGGTTCTCGACGCGCCACAGAAAGCTGTCGATCTTGGCTGTCGTATGCAGCGCCTCGATCGGGAGCTCGCTCGAGAAGGGGTTGTACTTGAGACCGTAGAGTGCCAGCAGCTTCTTGTTCACGGCTTCTCCTCCGGATCGGTGTCGGTTGCGGGTTGGGGCAAATATGCGGGCGGCAACCCGGTTGCGGCGTAGCGTTCGAGCAGTGCGCGCAGAAGCGGCGCCATGCCCGATGCAGGCGGTTGCGCCTGTGGCGGCGCCAGAATGGGCTCGAGCGTGCGGCGTTGTCCCGAAGCGTTGCGCGCTTTGTCCACTGGATAGATGGGACAAAGCACGTGACCGTGGCGTGGATCGGCGAGCCACACGCGCGAAAGATCCCAGCTTGCATGGCGCAACGCCACGCGCTCGAATTGCCGGTAACGCCCCGGGATCTCGAAGCGCACGCCATCCAAGCTTGCGGTGCCGTCGCTTCGGCGCTGCCTACGTAGGACTTCGGTCGTGAAGGCAAGTCGGAGTTCCTCGCTCGCGGGGGCCCGGCGGCTGCGGTCCGGGCCGCGCAGAAAGCGTTGCAACGGTGGCTCGCTGATCTCCGAGTGCACCGTGCGGTTGTACTCCATCTCTGCCCAGGCAAGTGTCGCCTCGTTGAGCGCCGGCAAGGCGAGATCGCGCACGCCCTCGAGCATCGCCATCAGACGTCCCTCGACGCTCGCCCAGAAGGATTCCTGCTTGCCGTTCTGGTACGGGCTCTCCGGGAGTGTGGTCTCATGCACGATGCCGAGCCGCACAAGTCCTTGCTCGACTTCGGAAGCGATCATGGCTGCACCGTTGTCGGTGAGTAGCGCGCGAGGCAAGCCGCGCTTCTGCAACGCCTGACCCAGTCCATGCACGAGATTCTCGGCAGTCTCGCCCAGGTACCACTGCAGGTGACAGCACAGTCGCGAATGATCGTCGAGGACGCCGAGTAAATACGGCTTCACGTAGCGCCCGTCGGGCATCAGCACCTGGCGCGAGCCGTGGTGGAAGTCCAGATGCCAAAGCGCCCCGACGGCTTCGGCCTCGTAGCTGCGCACCTCGCGCTCGGCGAGTCGGGCGGCAGCACGCTGTGACCCCGGTCGATCCGCGCG
>CP070706.1:404413-407538 GCA_020350085.1 Acidobacteriota bacterium | reverse complement strand
CTGTGCAGGCGCATCAGCACCGCGTCGAGCCGGCGGTGGACGCCGAGTTTCTTGAGAATGCTGCGGATGTGATTGCGCACTGTCACAGGGCTGATCGACAGCGCGCGCGCGATCTCCTTGGTGCTCGATCCGATCGACAGCTGGTCAAGGATTTGGACTTCGCGCGGAGACAACCTCGATGCAGGACCCTCGCCATTGGACTCACTCGGTGCCACCGTGCGAGCGGAGACGCGAGCCGCGACGCTCGTGTCCTGGGGCGTTCCGCTGGAAACGCTCGAGGCGCACGACCGAGCAGGCCGTCGCGACCGCACCTGGTGTGGACTGCGTCGCTGGCGTCGCGCGTCTCGCCCGTGCCACGTCGCGATCGACGACGAGAGCAAGTGCACGACCGCAGGGCGGCCGTCCTCCTCGTGAGAGAGGACGATCGTGTCCACATCGATCTCGCCATCGTGGCGCTCTGCCTCGACGCGAAGGTGCATGCGCGGTACGTCCCGACCCGCCCGCGCGGCCTTGATCACCGGGCACTCCGGTGAACAGAACACTGTTCCGCTGAGTGTCCGCAGGCGCGTCACGCTCCAGCAAGGCCTTCCCTGACTGACGCCCGGCTCCGTCCCGAGCATCGCGCACGCACCGCGATCGATGAAGCACACTCTCCCGCTGTCATCGACGGCGACAACCCCCCCACCGCCATCCTCACGCGCCCGTGACTGAATCATCGGCGCCCCCCCCGTTCCCCAACGACTCGGGCGCCTCGCGTCGACCGTTCGACTTGCGAACCCGTCGCCTCACGCATCCCTTGCGGCCGGGCTCAATGACGGGATTATCTCATGCTTGGCGACAAGACGAAATCGCTGGGCACCGACGGCTCGCTCGGCCTGCGCTTCGAAGAGCTGACGGTTGACATCTCCGAGCGATCTCGAAATGATCCGCCCCCGCGAAGGCGGCGGGGAGTCGCCCCAGAGCGCGTGTCGCTCTCGTTTGAAGGTATATATGCTTCGCAGGTGCTGATCTGAGGGCACCACCCGCGGGAGCAGCCATGACACAACCACGATTCCCGTCGATGGACAACTCGGCCGCCAGCGAGGAGCCGCTCGAGCTCACCGTCGTCATGCCCTGTCTGAACGAAGCCGAAACGCTCGAGACGTGCATCAGAAAGGCTCAGGGCTGGATGGAGCGGGCCGGCGTGCGCGGCGAGGTCGTCATCGCCGACAATGGCAGCACCGACGGCTCTCAGCAGATCGCCGAGCGGCTGGGAGCGCGCGTCGTGCCCATCGAGCGAAAAGGCTACGGTAGCGCGCTGATGGGCGGCATCGCTGCGGCGCGCGGGCAGTTCGTCATCATGGGCGATGCGGACGACAGCTACGACTTCGCTCATCTGACGCCGTTCGTCGACAAGCTGCGCGAAGGCTACGACCTCGTCATGGGCAACCGTTTCAAGGGCGGCATCAAGCCGGGCGCCATGCCGCCGCTGCACAAGTATCTCGGCAATCCCGTGCTGACGTGGATCGGCCGGTTGTTCTTTCGCAGCCCGTGCAGCGATTTTCACTGCGGACTGCGTGGTTTTCGCAAGAGCGCCGCCGAGGGCCTGAACCTGCATACGACCGGGATGGAATTCGCCAGCGAAATGGTGGTCAAGGCGACGCTTCTCGGCATGAAGATCGCCGAAGTGCCGACGACGCTTTCGCCCGATGGGCGCTCGCGTCCGCCTCACCTCAGAAGCTGGCGCGATGGGTGGCGCCACCTGCGCTTTCTGCTCTTGTTCAGCCCGCGGTGGCTGTTTCTCTACCCGGGGGGACTGCTGATGCTCCTCGGCCTCGCCGTCGGTTTGTGGCTGCTTCCCGCTCCGCGAACCGTCGGAGGCGTGACGTTTGACATACACACCTTACTGTTTGCGGCAGGGGCGGTGTTGCTCGGTTTCCAGTCGATCCTGTTCGCCGTGTTCACGAAGATCTTCGGCGTCACCGAAGGAGTGCTCCCGGAAGATCCCCGATTGACGAAGCTGTTTCACTACGTCACGCTCGAGGTCGGTCTCGTCGTCGGCGGCGTGCTGCTCGTTCTGGGATTGTTCGGATCGGTCTTCGCGCTCAGCGGTTGGGGGGCGCAGAGCTTCGGCGCTCTCGAGCCGAAGCAGACGCTGCGTGTCGTGATTCCCTCGGTGCTCGCGCTGGCGCTGGGACTGCAGATCGTGTTGTCGAGCTTCTTTTTGAGCGTGCTGGGTCTCGGGCGGCGCTGATCAACGTCGATCAGCGCGGGGACGCGAGGTCCACCGCGCTGCGCCGAGCAGCACGAGCACGTATGCAACTCGATCGAACACAGCGACAACATCTCGGCACTGGCCGGGAAAGAGTCCATCGCTCGGCAACGATGCTGGTCCTCGTGGCTGTGACAGCTGCCGGCTGCCACGGCGGTGGCGGCGCAGCTGCCCCCGCGGACTCGGCGACCGATCGGGCGTCACCCAACGCTCGCCCCGAGATCGTCGCCATGCTGCGCGAAGATCTTTCGATGCCGCGTTCCGAAGCCGACGGCGGCGGCCGTGCGTGGCTCGAACGGGACGGCAAGTTGGCACGCGTCGTCGCTGGCTCCACGGAACGCTGGACGATCGTCTACGAAGCGGGTCCGCTCGGCGTCGCCGAGGGTGGGGCTGTGTATCTTCAAGTCCCTCCGTTTTGGGGCTGGAGCTCGCCACAGGTCCGCGCTCCGAAGGCGCCTGGCTACACCACCGTGAGCACCGATGCGGGCGGCGTCGAACTCGAAGCCGCCGCGGTCGACAACGGACTGCTGCAGGTCACCATCCGCGGGCGCACCCTCGCTGCCCACGAGCGGGTGCGCCTCGTCTACGGCGCAGGCCCGGCGGGCGCGCGGGCCGATCGGTACGCCGAGCACCGATCGCCGCTTTGGATCGCCGTCGATGGCGACGGCGACGGTGTGCGCCGCACGATCGCCGACTCGCCCACGATCGACGTCGAGCCGGGACCGGCAGCGCGGTTGCTGCTCACGTTGCCGAGCAGCGCTCGCGTGGGCGAGACGGTGCTTGTGCGCCTCGCCGCGCTCGACGCGCTGGGCAACGACGGATGTCGCGTCGACGGCCGGATCGTGCTCGAACAACCGCCATCTGGCCTTGAGGT
>CP070706.1:397956-404313 GCA_020350085.1 Acidobacteriota bacterium | reverse complement strand
ATCGGGGTTTTCGAAAGCCACCCGACGCGGCCCGCGTTCGACGAGCCCGAAGGACGTCGTGGCCGATCGGCCGCCGGGCGCCGCGACGTACGCCACCTGCCCCTGCTCACCGCGCTCGATGCGTAGGAATTCGAAGCCGATGCTCTGTTCCCGCTCGATGGTCCAGTTGAGTCCGAGCATCCGATTCGACGTCGGCACGGTCCACAACTCGTGGACCGTGCGCCCGTTCTGCTCCTGAGTCCAGTGGCCGGCGAGCCAAGCGAGATCCTGCAAGCCAGCATCTTCCACCGCCACCGCGCTCGCACGATCGGCTGCTACGCTCGGTGACGCCCACGCGCTGACGAAAACGAAAATCACCGCCACTCTTGGAAAGATCATTCTTCTTTTCCTCTCTTGGCGCGCGGCATGCTGACCTCTTCGACGATGTGCGCGACCAGTTCTTCGAGTCGAGCGGCGACCTCTGGAGACATCGCGTCTCCAATGCCAAACGCCCGTCCTGCAACGCCATAGAGGACCACATGCGCCGGTAGTCGTTCGAGCTGTCGTGCCAGCGCCACGACCTGCAGGAGATCGAGAACGTGCGTCGACGAGGCGCATGCGTGCGCTGGAGGCATCTCGCGTGCGAGCTCGATTCGATGGAGTTCACCGCACGGTGGCGGTCCGTGCCAAGCGTCGATCAGGATGACCTCTTCCGCTCCTTCCCACAGATGCAACAGACCCGAGGCATCTGATTCGTGAGTCAAAACCACCACTCTGTCGCCGAGCTGCTCTCGCAGCCGATCGGCGGCCAGAGGGCCGAGCGCGTCGTCACCTCGCAGGCGATTACCGATCCCGATGATCCGCGGCGTGTTCCGGTCAGTCACTGCGGTCGACGTGCAGGGTGACGAAGTGCGTCGCGCAGGAGATGCAGGGGTCGTAGTTGCGGATCGCCTGCTCACACTCCCACTGCAGCCTCTCGTCGGCCATATCGACGCGCTCGCCGACGAACTCGTGGAGGTCTTCTTCGATCGTTTTCTGGTTCTGAGATGTCGGCGGCACAATCTGAGCGGCGAGGATCGTGCCATCGTTGTCGATCTGGTAGCGGTTATAGAGGATGCCGCGTGGAGCCTCCGTGATGGCGTGTCCGACGCCAAGCCGCGGCCTGATCTCGATGGCCGGTCGCTCGGGTGGCTCGAACGCATCGATCAGCCGCAGCGCCTCATCGCACGCGTACACGGTCTCGACCGCGCGCACGATGATGCTTTGAAACGGATTACGAGAGGTCTCACCGAGACCAGCCTCCCGCGCTGCCTGCTGGGCAAGAGGTGAAAGTCTGTCGTGATTGAGGTTGTAGCGTGCCTGCGGCCCGACAAAGTAGGCGCCGCGAGCGATGATCCGCGCGTGCAGCGCGTTGGAGTGCTGCTGGTGCTCTTCTCGAATGTGTGCTTCGAACTCGGCGGCATCGATAGCGAGCCCCTTGTTCGATATCAGCCGGCCCTCGTTCATCGGGTACTCGCTCTCGTGTCGCAACGCGACGAACTCGTAGTCGCGGTCGAGATCGGGGAAATCGAAACGTGCCACGTCATGGACGGTCTCGAGGGCCGCGTCGCGCGCCCACGACAGCTCGTCACGGAGGGCTCTCAACTCGCGCCGCGAGGGTGTGCGGTAGAATCCACCAACGCGGACATTGATCGGATGGATCTCCCGACCGCCGACGAGGGCCATCAGCTCGTTGCCGGCCTTCTTCAGTCGAAGTCCCCGCTCGACGAGAGCCCGGTGGTCCCGGGCCATGGCCACGGCACTCTCGTAGCCGAGAAAGTCCGGCGCGTGAAGCAGATAGATGTGAAGCGCATGACTCTCGATCCACTCGGCACAATAGAGCAGTCGCCGCAGATCTCTCAGGGGTCTACCGACGTTCACGCCGAAGGCACGCTCGATGGCGTGAACGGAGGACATTTGATAGGCGACGGGACAGATGCCGCAAATTCTCGCCGTGATGTCGGGTACTTCCGCGTAGCTCCGGCCGCGCAGGAACGCCTCGAAGAAGCGGGGCGGCTCGAAGATCTTCAGCTTGACATCGACCACCCTGTCGCGCTCGATCCTCACGAACAGCGCCCCTTCTCCCTCGACCCTGGCGAGGGTGTCGACTCTCAATGTCTTGCAGCCGATGCGAGCGGCTTTGTCAGTGCCGTTGCTCATGAATCAGGCTTTCCTCGCGAAACGGTTCCGAGGCCGCGTTGAAGCTGCGAAAGGCGTGCGTAATCTCGCGATGGCCGGCACCGAGATAGCGCCACAAGCGACTGAGAGATTCCGTGTTCGGCGTTTCCATCGGTCCGTAGCAACCGAAGCAGCCCCGATCGTAAGAAGGGCACAAAGCGCCGCAGCCCGCGTGCGTGACCGGCCCGAGGCAGGGCCAACCGCGGGCGACCGTCACGCAGACCGATCCGCGCTGCTTGCACTCGATGCAAACGCTGTGCGGCGGGGTCATCGGTTTTCGCTCGGCGAGCAGCGCGCTGATGACCTCGAGAAGCTGATGCTTGTTGACCGGGCAGCCTCGCAGCTCGTGATCGACCTTGACATGGTGTGCGATCGGAGTCGACCGCTCGAGCGTGTCGATGTAGTCCGGCCGCGCGTAAACGAGATTCGTGAACTTTCTCACGTCGCGGAAGTTCCTCAGCGCTTGGATTCCGCCGGCCGTGGCACAAGCGCCGATCGTCACGAGGATTTTCGAGCAGCGCCGAACCTCTTGAATCCGCAGCGCGTCGTGAGGCGTCGTGATCGAGCCCTCGACGAGTGAGAGATCGTACGGGCCTTCGACGACAGCGCGCGTCGCTTCCGGGAAGTAAGCGATCGTCACACGATCGGCCACGGTGAGCAGCTCGTCCTCGCAGTCGAGCAGGCTGAGCTGGCAACCGTCACAGGATGCGAACTTCCACACTGCCAGCTTCGGCTTTTCCGTTCGAGTCATCTCACAGCTCCTTGAGCGTCAACAGCCGCCGCAGGCGTGAGTAGGGAAAAATCGATCCGTCTTTACACACGAAAGTCGGCCCGAGCTGGCATCTGCCACAGAATCCGAGCGCACACTTCATGTTCCGTTCCATGGCGATGAAGATGTCGTCGTCGCGTACCCTACGTCGATGGAGCTCGATCACGGTGAAGTGAATCATCACCTCGGGCCCGCACAGCATGACGACGACGTTGTCCGGGTCGAGCGAAACAGTCGGAATCAGCGTCGTGACGACGCCGACGCGGCCGCGCCAGCCGGAACGGCTGCGATCCACCGTGGTCTGGACGTTGATCCGATGATTGTGGTGCCAAACGGAGAATTCGTCGGCGTACAGAACGTCGTCCGGCGTGCGACAGCCGTAGAGAACGGACACCTGCCCGAACCGATTCCGGTCGCTCGCGATCCGATAGATCGCCGTTCTCAGCGGAGCGAGACCGATGCCGCCAGCGACGATCACGACGTCGCGTCCCTCGGCGCGATCGAGCGGCCAGCGATTGCCGAACGGTCCACGAAGTCCGAGAACATCTCCTTCGCGAAGAGCGTGCAGCGCACGGGTCACCGTGCCGATCGCGCGCAACGTATGGACGTATCGATCCTGTAGTGACGGATCACCGCTGATCGAGATGGCCGACTCGCCCACGCCGAACGCGTAGAGCATGTTGAACTGACCTGCTGCGAACGACACGCGATGCTCACCATTGATCGGAGCCAACTCGAGAGTCACCGTGTCCGACGTTTCCGGTTTCGAGTTCGTGACGCGAAAAGGGAGAGGGACCATCGGATCTGCTGCAGCGGGTGCCTGCGACATCGCGCCTCCGGGTCAGTCGCGCCCGTAAAGGTCGAGCAGCTGAAGGCGCGTCGCTTCGAGTCGGTGAGCCATCACCTCTGCCACCCGCGTGAGCAGCAAGTAGCCCAAAAGCGGATTGTCATCGGCCTTGCGTCGCAGACAGGCCCCGTCGATCGCCAGCGCGCGGGTCGGTTCGATCGCGAGGCCGGAGTAACGCCAGACGTGGGGCGCCACCATCCAGGACCAACCGATGATCTCGTCGGCGCCGGCTGTTTGCAGGACGACCGGATCTTTTCCAGGAGGGTAAAGCTCGAGCGCGACGAGCCCTTCGCGGACGACGAAGAATGTGTCAGCGGGATCACCTTCCCTGAAAAGGTATTCGTCTTGCTCGAATCTGACGTTCCGCGCACAACCGGCAATCAGCGCGATCTGCTCGGGGTCGAGTCCCTTCAGGAACGAATGGCCGGCGAGCAGTCCCTCAAGCGAGTCGATCTCCATTGATTTTCACCTCGACGCGCGAGCAGCCACGGGGTGGGCGCGGATTTGTCGTACTTCTTCGGTGATGTCGATGCCGACCGGGCACCACGTGATGCAGCGTCCGCAACCGACACAGCCGAGAGAGTCGAACTGGTCCTGCCAGGTGGCCAGCTTGTGCGTCATCCACTGGCGATAGCGCGAGCGCGTCGAGTGGCGCACGCTTCCGCCCGAAAGATGCGAGAAATCCAACGTGAAGCAAGAGTCCCAGCGTCGCCAGCGTTCGGCGATCTCGCCGGACAACTCGGTGACGTCTTCCACAGTCGTACAAAAGCAGGTCGGACAGACCATCGTGCAGTTGCTGCACGCCAGACAGCGGTCGGCGACATCGTCCCAGCGTGGGTGGTCGTAGCTGTCGTAGAGCAGCTTCTTGAGACCCTTAGTATTCAAAGCCCGACCCATCTGGCGCGCCGCCGCATCGACTCGCTGATGCACTGCGCGCCGCTCGGTATCGGTGACCGGTGTGAACTCGAGACCCTCGAGAAGAGCGCCGCCGCGATCAGTGCCGACCTCGAGCATGAACCAGTGACCGGACTCGTCAATCATCTCGGTCAACGCGAGATCGAAGCCCGAGATCACCTCCGGGCCGGTGCCCAACGAGCTGCAGAAACAGGTCCCTGCAGGTTCGGTGCAGTTGACGGCGATGACCAACGCCTGCTCTCGACGATGCGCGTAGATCGGATCGGCGTGCTGGCCCTGGGTAAACACGCGGTCTTGAATGCCGATCGCCGCGATCTCGCACGCCCGCACCGCGAGAAAGGCACGGCGGGGGGTCACCTCTTCTCTCGCGATGGTCTCGAGACCGCCGTCCGTACGCCGTCCTTTCCACAGTAGCTGTCGCGGAGGATGAAGCAGCTTTTTCCACGACTGCGGGCCGACGACGTAGCCGAAAAGTGCTCGATCATCCCGCCGCTGCAGCCGGTAACGGCCGGCTTCCTGATCGTCCGTCCAGCCGACGGGAAGCTCCTCGATCGAGGAGACCTCGTCGTAGACGATCGCACCGTCCTTGATCGAGGGGCCGATCAGCTGGTAGCCGGCACGACAGACCGCCGCGAGCAGGAGATCGAGCTGGATCAGGTCGACTCGATAAGGAGACCGCGAATCGGGTGCAACGGGCACGATCACCTCGAGATCTCAATCAGTACGACTCGAACGAAACCGCCGAGGATCGGTATCGTGAACACTGAATATAACCGCGCTCGTGCGCCCTGTCCTGGGTCAACCCAGGCGGTTCATGGAGTGAGCTTTGACTCGACGAAGCCTCGGATTCGCTCGAGCGAGCTCGTCCACTCTACTTCGGGGGGCAATCCCGGAATCTCGTCGGACCGGCGTAGATACGCGATCAACGGGCGTCGATAGCGGATGGCGAGATCGATTTCACTGCGAGTGCCGGCGCCTCCGGGCAGCGCGATCACGATGTCGGCGGTCAGGACGTTGACGTGATTCCGCGAGCGCGCGTTCAGCCCGTCCGCACCGCTCAGAGGCAGGTGGGTACGGATCGGAACCTCGACCCACAGGTTTGGATAGCCAGATTTCGGCCGGCACAGCGGATCGCGGTCACGACAGGGCAGCACCCCGAGAACGAGACCCGGGCGGGGCGAGACATCGTGAAACGCACGACTGACAGACGCCATCACACCCTCCCCGCCCCCGGTGAGAAGGTGACACCCCGCGCCCGCCAAGAAGCGGCCGAGCGGCTCCGCGAGGTCCGCGTGCCCCGCCGACCCGGAACCCATCACCCCCACGATCGGTCGCCGCACGATCGTCACCCCCTCGGAGCTCTCCCAGCTCCGCGCTAACCCGGATTATGCATGAGCCCTTTGGCCGAGACGCCGCATCTGCCCGCTGACCATCCCGCGGCCAGACAGTCCACTGGACTGTCTGGCAATCCGTTTGGCCGGCTTAGAGCCGGCCAAGCCGGAAGCGGGGCGCTCCTTCGGGCCCTCTGGCCCGTACTCGGGATCTTCCCGCGGCTCGACAGTCCACCGGACTGTCGAGCAATCCGTTTGGCCGGCTTAGAGCCGGCCAAGCCGGAAGCGGGGCCCTCCCT
>CP070706.1:392352-397856 GCA_020350085.1 Acidobacteriota bacterium | reverse complement strand
GTGCCTTGAACTCGAACAGCGGCAGGTCTTTCTTTTGCGTGAGAAACGTCTTGAGCAGCTTCGCGGCCTTGCGGATCTCCTTGACCTCGCGATCCCAGCTCAGCTCGTAAAACGTCCACAGCACCTTCTCGGTCGAGCGGTCGGCCTTCTTCGGGTCCCCACCGTGGATCGATCCGCCCCAGCTGCCGTCTTGGCGCTGGTAGCGCAGCTCACGCTTGGCCGGCGGCCAGCCCAGCAGATCCTGGCGAATTCTTGCCACGTTGGGATCGAGCGTCGTCAGCGAGTGCAGCTCCGTGAGCACGCGGTACTGGATCGGCGCCGACGCGTTGACGACGAGCCACTCGCTCGGGTCGGCCCGCATCGGTGACTTCCAGTCAGCCATCATCCCTCCGTGTCGTCATCGGGACGTATGAAGCCGCCCCGCCATCGTCAGGCGGACCTCAGCCGAGCCGGGATCGTCAGCGGGCGACGTTTCTCGATCAGATCGACGAACCGATCGAACAGATCCCAGCTGTCGTGAGGTCCCGGTGCAGCTTCGGGATGGAACTGAACGCAGAACAGCGGCGCGCGCCGGTGCGCCAGGCCTTCTACCGTGCCGTCGTACAGGCTGCGGTGGGTGACCACCAGGTCCTCGGGCAGATCTTCGTCGCTGACGGCGTAGCCATGATTCTGAGAGCTGATGGCGACGCGCCCGGTGGCTTCCTCGCGTACGGGGTGGTTCACCCCGCGATGGCCGAACTTGAGCTTGTAAGTGCGCCCCCCGCAGGCAAGCGCGATAAGCTGGTGCCCGAGACAGATGCCGAAGATCGGTACGCGGCCGATCAGCTCGCGAATGGTCTCGATCGGGCCGCGGAGAACCGACGGATCGCCCGGACCGTTGCTCAGAAACACGCCGTCGGGTCGAAGCGCGAGCGCGTCCGATGCGGAGGTGTGCGCCGGGACGACCGTCACCCGGAATCCGCGCTCGACCAGCAAACGCAGAATGTTGCGCTTGACTCCGAAATCGAGGGCCACCACGTGGTAGCCGCGCCCGCGCGCCGTGCTCGGCGCGTCCTGCACGGCGCCTCGCCCCTCGCGCCAGACGAACTCGCGCTGGCAGGTCACCTGGGCGACGAGATCTTGATCTTCGATCCGCGGCGCGCTGCGGGCCCGCTCGATCGCTTGCTCGGCCGTCAGCGGAGAGGCGCTGAGGCACCCACGGAGGACCCCCGCCGAGCGCAGATGTCGGGTCAGCGCCCGGGTGTCGATCTCTTCGATCCCAACGACGCCGTGCTGGCGCAAGTAGTGGTCCAGATCACCGCGCGAGCGCCACGAGGACGAGAAGCGCGTCGCCGCCCTCACGACCAAGCCGGACGCTTGCGGCCGGTCCGACTCGGGATCGTCGCTGTTCCAGCCGGTATTGCCGACGTGCGGTACCGTGAGCGTCACGATCTGCCCACGGTAGGAGGGATCCGTCAGAATCTCCTGGTAACCGGTCATCCCGGTGTTGAAGACCACCTCTCCGGTGACCACCCCGGCCGCACCCAGACTGTTCCCTCGGAAGACTCGCCCGTCTTCCAAAGCAAGCAAAGCTTCCATCGCGGGGAGCTCCTCAAAGGGGCTTGGGGCCCGGCTCTCGCCGCCGCGGAGGAAGAAGCGTCGCCGCCGCACAACTCCAACGTGGCCCGAGCTTTCCTCGTGGCAGGCCTCTCGGGTATCCTCGTGAGGGGCGGCATTTTAGCGGAAGCCGCGCAGCGATGGCAAGATCCGACCAGCGCTCGGCGCGGATCTGTTGACGCTGCCTGCGGCCGCTGATAGGATCCGCGGCCTCAGCCGCCGGCTCGGGCGGGCGAGGTATTGGTTTGCCGTAGGCGCGTAGCTCAGTGGGAGAGCGCTACCTTGACACGGTAGAGGTCGGCGGTTCGATACCGCCCGCGCCTACCAGCCTGCAGCGTACTCGGTGGGCTGGCGAGCCCGACCCCGCGTCAGGAGCGACTTTCGCGGCCCCTCCCCCGACGGCGAGGAGATTGTTGTGAGCGAACCGCGGAGCCCGATCACGGACCCCTCGCGGGAGGTCACCCTGCCCGACGGCCGTGTCGTGTCCGTCGCGGCCGGGATGTCGGCGCTCGAGATCGCCAAGCAGCACGAGCTTCCCCGGCGCGGCCGAGCCATCGCCGCGCGCTTCAACGGGCGCGCCATCGACCTGCACGCGGCGCTGCCCGAAGCGGGGCATTTGTCGCTGATCTACCCCGAGGATCCCGATGCGCTCGAGATCCTGCGCCACTCGACGAGCCATGTCATGGCGCAGGCGGTCAAGGAGCTGTTCCCCGACACCAAGATCGCTCAAGGGCCTGCCATCGAGGACGGCTTTTATTACGACTTTCGGCGCGACGAGCCGTTCACCGACGAGGATCTCGAGCAGATCGAGCAGCGGATGCGGGAGATCGTCGAGCGCAACCTGCAGATCCGTCGTCACGAGGTTGCCAAAGCGGTTGCCGAGCGGATGTTCGAGCAGGAGCAAGAGCCGTACAAGCTGTACTTCGTGCGCGAGAAGAGCGGCCCCGTCGCTTCGTACTACGAGCAGGGTGGGTTCCGCGATTTCTGTCGCGGCCCGCACGTGCCGTCCACCGGCCGGCTCGGCGCGTTCAAGCTGCTGCGCACGGCGGGGGCGTACTGGCTTGGCTCTGAACAGAATGAGATGCTGTGGCGGATCTACGGCACGGCGTTCGCCACCGAGCAGGAACTCGACGCTTATCTGCAGCAGCTCGAGGAAGCGAGAAAGCGCGATCACCGGCGGCTCGGCAAGGAGCTGGACCTTTTCTCCGTCCAAGAAGTTGCCGGCAGCGGGCTCGTGTTCTGGCATCCCAACGGGACGATCGTCCGGCACGAGATCGAGTCGTTCTTGAGAGAGGAGCTGACCCGGCGTGGCTACGTGTTCGTCACCACGCCGCACATCGCGCGTGATCAGCTGTTTCGTGTCTCCGGCCACTACGACTACTACCGCGAGAACATGTACACGCTGCGCACGGCCGACGACGAAGAGCTCGTGCTCAAGCCGATGAACTGTCCCGGGCACGTGATGATCTACGACGCGGGCCTGCGCTCGTATCGCGATCTGCCGATCCGCATGGCGGAGTACGGCACGGTGTATCGCTACGAGCGCTCTGGAACGCTGGCAGGCCTGTTCCGCGTGCGCGGCTTCACACAGGATGACGCGCACATCTTTTGCCGGCCGGATCAGATCGTCGAAGAGATCGACGGCTGCCTGGAGCTGGTCGAGGCCGTCTTCCGTCGCTTCGGCTTCGAAGATTTCCGCTTCGAGCTGTCGGTGCGCGATCCAGGCAATGCCGAGAAGTATGCCGGGACCGACGAGGAATGGAACGCTGCCGAGGCCGCGCTCGTCACCGCTCTCGACCGACGTCATTTGACCTATCAGCGCTATGAAGGCGAGGCGGTCTTCTACGGGCCGAAGATCGACGTCAAAGTCGTCGATGCGATCGGCAGGCCGTGGCAGCTCTCGACGGTGCAGTTCGACTTCAATTTGCCGCGCCGCTTCGACATCGCGTTCGTCGATCAGGACGGTCAGCGCAAGCAACCGTACATGGTGCACCGGGCGATCTACGGCTCGATCGAGCGCTTCTTCGGTATTCTGATCGAGCACTTCGGCGGATACTTCCCCGTCTGGCTCGCCCCGGTGCAGGCTCGCGTCCTGCCGGTCTCGGAGAAGGTCAGCGAGTACGCCGAGAGCGTGCTCTGCCGCCTGCAGCAGGCCGGATTGCGCGCCGAGTGCGACCGCAGCCCGGACAAGGTCGGCGCCAAGATCCGCAACGCCGAGCTGGCGAAGGTCCCCTACATGCTCGTCGTCGGTCCTCGCGAGGCCGACTCGGACGCCGTATCGCTGCGAATCCACCAACAAGGCGACCAGGGTAGCGTGGCCGTGGACGCCTTCATCGAGCGCGCGAGATCGGCGACGGCCGAGCGCCGCTTGCAGCCTTGACCAAATTCCAGAGCAGACCCCGAGGAGAATCCCACCGATGCCGAAGCAGAAATCACACCGCGGAGCCGCCAAGCGCTTCAAGTTCACCGCGAACGGTAAGATCAAGCGCTCCAAGGCATACAAGGCTCACATCCTGACAAAGAAGGCGCCGAAGCGCCGTCGCCAGCTCGACATGGACACCATCGTCTCGCCGGCCGACGCGGCCACGGTGCGCAAGATGCTTCCCTACGGAAGCTGATCAGACGATCTCGCCCCGCGGCTGGGGACGTGCCCGTCCAGCCCGGGAGCTGATAGGAGCGAGAAGATGCCGAGAGTCAAACGGGGCAGCAACCGGCGCCAACGCCGCAAGAAGATCCTCGCGCGCGCAAAGGGCTACTACCTCTCCAAGCACAACTGCTACCGCGTGGCGCGCGAGGCCGTCGATCGCTCGCTGCTGTTCGCGTATCGCGACCGACGCCAGAAAAAGCGCCAGTTCCGCCGGCTATGGATCGTACGGGTCGGCGCTGCCGCTCGCGAGCACGGGTTGAGCTACAGCCGCTTCATGCACGGTCTGTCGAAGGCCGGTGTGACGCTCGACCGGCGCGTTCTGGCCGACATCGCCGTTCGCGAGCCCGAGGCGTTCGGCCGACTGGCAGAGACAGCAAAGTCGGCGTTGGCAAGCTGATCTGACCGAACCGCTGCTCAGCATCAGGCTGTCGCTGGCGAGCGGGCTCGAACCCGCGGCCGAGCGCGAGCTTGCCTCGCTCGGGATCGAGGCGCATCCCGCCGGACGCGGTGCCGTGCGCGCCCGGGTCGATGCCCGCGACGCGGCGCGGATCGCGCTCGCCGTGCGCACGGCCCCGCGCGTCGTGCTCGAGCTCTCAGAGCCGCTGCCCGCCGAGCCCGCAGCGCTCGCCGCGGGCCTGCGCCGCATGGCGTGGGAGCGGCATCTTCCAGCCGGCCTCTCGTGGGCCGTTCGCAGCGTCGGCCGCAGCGCCCGCTTTCGTCACACGGGCTACACGAGCCGCTGGGTCAAGGACCAGATCCGCGCGCGCTTCGCCGCCGTGCGTGCCGTCGCGCCGCCCGTCGATTCACGGGCGCCGGACGTCCTGGTCGATCTCCGGTTGATGAACGAGTCAGCGCACGTAGGGCTTCACCTCGGCCGCGGTAGCCTTCATCGCCGCGCGGTTCCCCGCCACGCGGCCGCGCCGCTTCGCGAGGATGTGGCCGCGGGCTTGGCTTGGCTCGCGGATGTGCATCACAACCGACCGATGGTCGATCCGTTCTGCGGCAGCGGGACGCTGATTGCCGAAGCGGTTGCCGTGGCGCGGCGCGTCCCGCCCGATCGGGATCTGGCACTGCTGGCCCGGCTCGCGGTGTTTGCGGACGTCAATCTCGAATGGATCGCGCGCGAGTTGGTCGATGATGCCCTCCCGATGACAGCGCCGGTCATCGCCGCCGATCGCGACCGGACATCCATCGAGCAGACTCGGGATCGTCTGCGACGCATGCGACTCGCGGATGTCGTCGACGTGCAACAGAGCAACAT
>CP070706.1:388937-392252 GCA_020350085.1 Acidobacteriota bacterium | reverse complement strand
AACTCGCGGCGCTTTCGGGCCGCTTTGCCGGAAATCCAACCATGAAAAGGGGCGAGCCCGCCGGCCCGCCCCTCCCTGGCTTCTTACCGTTTGTTCTTATCGGATCGCATGCGCGATCTTCTCGTCCTCATCCTCTGTGCTCTGATACTGGGCGTGATAGTGGGTCGCGAGGTCCTTCAGGTTTGACTTGAGGTATGCAAGCACTTCCGGAGACTCTTCGGGTTTGTAGTGTCGCCAGTATTCGGCCTTCAGTCCGTACTTGGACGCGAACTCTCGCTTCGACTCCAGCACGAGCTTGGGGAATCCGCCCTGGGTGAACGTCTCCACGACGCGCATGCTGAAATGCGGCGAGGAGCGGTGGAACGGATAGAGCGCGACGAAAGATCTGTAGGTCTTCGCCGCGTCGTCGTAGCGTAGCTTGGCCAGGTAGTGCTCGCCGAGATTGCTGTAAACGCGGTCCTCATACGAGCGATGCCCGAAGGTGGAGAAGTACTCCGGGACGGCCTCCGGTCCGCCGAGGTTGCTGAAGCTAAGGCTGATGACTCGAAAGGTATCGGCGACTCGGCGTTCGTCCTCCTCCTCGTGCGTCTGATCGAAGTCGTAGCCGATAGATAGCTTGTAGTCGAGCAGGGCTATGTACTTGTGAAGGGCCTCCTCGTAGAACTCCTGCTTGTAGAGCGTCCACCCGAGCTTGTAGAGAGCGAGTTCGTAGTACGAGGAGGCGGTGCCCAGACTGATGATCGCCAAATAGGCGCTCTCGGCGTCGAGGTAGTGTCTGCGCGTGAAGAAGTACTCTCCGCGCCTGAACTGCACTTCGTCGTAGTGATCGGAATGCGGATTCGCGTGGATCAGGCGTTCCATGGTGTCGACGGCCTCTTCGGTGCGGCCGAGTTCGTCGTATGCCCTGGCCATCTGATAGAGGACCTTGTCGTTGTGCTCGTAACTCGGGTATTCAGTGAGCAACTGGTCATAGAGGGTGATCGCCTCGAGCGGACCCGCGGGATCTGCGTCGGGGCGCACCGCGCCCACCGGCGAGGCGCCGGTGTTGCTGCCTGCCAGGATCCCGCTCTCAGCGGTCGTGCGCCGCTCGAACTCCAGATCAGATTCCCGCTGGCCAGTGCCGACGATCAGCGCGGCCGGACTGGGCGTGTCGGCCTGAGACGTCGCGGATGCCTGAGAGGGCTCCGGGACGGCCATCACCCGCGGCTTACTGGCGCCCGCGCGTATGCCGAACTGCTTCTCGATCTGCAGGTCCGCGAGACGTCGCATCGCGTCCGGAGTCATCGCCGTCTCGGGTGCCTCGTCGAGGAAGCGTCGGTAGTGGTGCATGGCCTGATCGAGGCTTTGCTCGACCTCTGCCTCTTGTACGTCCGGCTGCACGTCACGCAGCTCAGCCAGCGTTTCGAGCGTCACCGGACGGGGATGCGAAGCGCAGCCGACGATGAGAGTCATCGCGAGAACCATCGGAATGGCGAGCCGACGCATCAGTGTTCCTCGGCGCCGGACTGGGCGCGAGCGGCTCGATCGTAGCTATCGGCGACGGCGTAGCGCGCCTGAATCTGCTGCGCCACCAAGCGTTCGCGGCGGGCGTTGAGCTGTTTGATGGAGACGACTTCGATCATGTGTCCTTGCCGGGCCATCAGGGTGTTGACGCGCTGCAGCGCCTCGCCGACGCGCTCGCGGAGTCGCGCAATCTGGACGTCGTATCCGACGTAGCTGTGCGTCGCCGCCTGCCTCGTCCTGACGAAGGCGTCGTAACGCCGAGTGAGAGCGTCGACATGCGCATTCAATTCGTTCAGGTGCGCATGTGCCGCGGTCAGCCGCTCGTGGTACTCGGTTTCCAGCCGCCATGTGAGCGCGCCGCGCAGCCGGGCGGCGCGTTGCCGAAGCGCGACCGATTCGGCACTGTCAGAGTCGCCGAGCTGCTTCTCGATGAAGGCGATGCGCTCACCGGCGATCCGTTCGCCCGCGGTTGCCAGATAGTCCGGTCGCGGCGCGGTCAACATCGCCTGCAGACGTTCGCCGAGGTGCTTGTGCTGCTCGAGGCGCAAGCGGATCCGCGAATCCAGCTCCCGGAACTGCGCGTCGACCTCCGGCAGGAGCGGCTCGTAGTTCTGTCCGCGCAGTCGGATGATCTCGTCAAAAGCATCGAGGCTGGTCTTCCAGGCGAAGAGCTTCGATCGCAGGTCCTCGAGGTCGAGGTAGTTCTGCAGGGCAGTTTGGAATTCGTGAGATGCCATCAACTGCATCAGGTAGAAGGTTTCCGGAGCATCGGTCATGCTGCGCAGGCGGATGACCCAGTCCTTGTTCTGCCGGGTCTCCTCGCGGATCAGCGCATTGAGAAACCGCCCTTCCCGGATGCTGTCGATCGATGCGTCGACTCGCTCGATCTGCTCGCTAAACAGCTCGAGTGCGCGCCCGTACATGAGTGCGGCACGGCCGTACAGGTTCAGGCTGGCGTATGCATGCGGCACGGCAAGCATCGCTTCCTGGACCGCGACATCCGTCGGCTCACGATCCACCAGGATGTTCCACGGAACGAGCGCACGGTCATATTGCTCGCCCGAGGCCTCGGCCCAGCCTGCCCGCAGCAGAGCCTGGTTCGAGAACGGTCCTTCGAGGCGAACGCGATCCAGTGACTGTCTCGCCCGCTCGAGGTCAGCCGATTCGAACAGGATGGCGCCAAGCACCAGGTTGGACTTGTCGCGGATCGCGAGAGCGGCGCGATCGCCGGCCGCCAGTTGCCCGGCCTTGTCTAGTTGCTCGATCGCTTCCTGTGGCCGACCGTCCTGCAACAGCGCGATTCCGAGGTTGTAAGCGACGAACCCGGCCAGGCTCTCGTCACTGTGTAGCTGTTCGAGAACGTCGACGGCCTCGCTCGGCCGGCCTGCCGCCATCGCGATATTCGCCCGCAGGAACTCGACGTCGCCCCGTATCTGTTCCGGTACCGAACCCTCGATCCGCGCCAGCGCATGCAGCGCATCATCGAGCTGATTCTTCTGGAAGTGGATGCGGGCGAGGCGGTATGCCGCGTCATTCCGGACCCGCTCGTCGACAGCCCCCTCGAGAACGGCCCGAATTGCCCGTCCCGCCCGGTGGTGCATGCGATAGCGGAGCTCGAAATCACCGAGCGAGAACTCCGCATCGTCAATGTGACTGTAGAGCGTGTCGAGCTCGGGCTCGTCGATCTCTGTGTACTGCTTGACCTCGGTGTCGAGCCGTTCGAGCGCTTCGAAGAACTGCCCCTGGTGGGCAAAATACAGCGCCTCGCCGAAGTACAAATCCTTCAGCTCGTCACTGTGACCAGGGCTCGTT
>CP070706.1:380658-388837 GCA_020350085.1 Acidobacteriota bacterium | reverse complement strand
GATCCGGCTCGCAGGGCGACAGCTCGTGCGCCTCGTAGAGCCAGATCACTTCGTCGGTAAAGCCGGGTGTCGTCACGATGCGCCCCAGCGGCTCGAGCCGCGCGGGACGCAGGCCGATCTCCTCTCCGAGCTCGCGGGTGATGCACGTTTCGGGCGCCTCGCCGGCGTCGAGCTTTCCGGCCGGCACCTCGAGGATGTAGCCGCCGACGGCGTGTCGATATTGGCGGATCAGCACGACGTTCTCGTCGTCGACGAACGGCACCGCGGCAGCCGCGCCCGGGTGGCGGATCGTCTCGAGTATCGTGCGGCGGCCTCCCGGCAACGCGACATCATCGCGGTCGATCTTGAGCAGCTTTCCTTCGTAGACGCGCTGGCTGCTGATCAGATTCGCCTCGCCGCCGGTCGGCTCCTTCCCACTCATCGCTGGAGGCCCGGGAAGTGATCCAGCGCAGGCAGCAAAGAACCGTTTTCGATCACCACGTGCGCCAGTTTTCTCAGCTGGTCGTCTTTGGGGCGAAACGCGACGCTGAAGCCGACGGTGCGAAACGCGGCGCGATCGTTCCAGCTGTCGCCGACGAAGGCCACCTCTTCGGTCGTGATCCCTTGCTCGGCAGCCAGCTGCCGCACGGCGTCGGCCTTGCCGTCGACGTCGAACGGCGTCGCCTCCCAACCGGCGATCCGCCCGCTCTCGTCGAAGTGGATCTTGTTGGTAAACGCTCGATCGAGCGGGAACTCGCCCAGCAGCAACTCGAGGATCAGGTCGATCGTGCCGGAGACGATCGCGATCGGATAGCCGCGCTGCTTGAGCGTGGCCACGGTCTCCAGCGCCCCAGCGACGAGCGTCAGCTCGGTTCTGATGACGTCCTCGATCTGCGCGCGACTCACACCCAGTGACTTCCAGTCGAGAACGTCGAGCGCCACCCACTCGGGATACGTCAGTCGCCCGTCGCGAAACGCCTGGAAGCGGCGCTTGTTGAGCGCGTCGTCGCCGTAGACGCGCTGATTGACGAGCTGCCAGATCGTCTTGTGCGCGACGTGTTCGACGAGCGTGCCATCGACATCGAAGCAGATCAGGCGCGTGTCGTGGGACGAGCTGCGCGTCATGGCGTTCTCCCTGGTCCAGCAGATGCGGCGGACTGCGGATTATTCACGAAGCGGCCCGTCTGAGCGACTACGTGCGCTCTCGACATTGCATGGCTCGGCTCAGCGGTCATTAAAAATCAGATACACCCAATTCACGATCAACAACACGACGACGACGAGCGCCAACGCCCAGCGCGCGCACGTGGACGTCACACCCAGCCGCGGGCGCGGCCGGCGCCAGAACCAGAGCGCGGCCGCCAGCGGCGTGTACGCGAGGCCCGCCACGAGCAGTCCGATCAACAGCGGATTGTGCCGTAGCGCGGTCAGGATCGCGCCGCCGCTGAGAGCCAGGATCCCGCGCGTGATGCCGCAGCTCAGACACGGAATCCCGGTAATGGTGCGGAATTGGCACCCGTCGAGCTGCGCTGCGATCAGCTCCAACGGAAGCGGCCACTGCGCCAGCAGCGCGATGACTCCGACGATCGCGCCGATCGGCTCGAGGTCTGCGGTCGGGTGATCGGCGGGGTACCAACGCAGCACCAGCGGTCCGAAGCGCCGCTCGGTCAGTGGCGCTGGGAAGCGCGCGTGCGTCAACTCGGCAGATCGGGAATCGCTCATCGTCGCGCTTCCCGGCTCATTTTTTCTTCTTCTTGAACAGATCGTCGATCAGTCCCTTCACTGCGTCTTTGGCATCCTGCTTTTCGTCCTCCCCGCCGAGCTTTTCGACCAGCTCATCGCGCAGCTGGTCGGTCAGTTTCTCGCGCAGCACGCCGCGGAGCTCAACGTCGATCGTCGGCGCGGTCATCGCGCCGGTGATCCGCACCGGCAAGCGCAGCCGTCCCTGCTCGTCCAGAAGCGACCGCAGCTCGCCTCGCTGGGACACGAGCTCGGCGCTGGCTCCGGGCGCGAGCCGGGCTTCGACGGCCAGGTCCACGGCGGCGTCGCGCGGGTCGAACGAGCCCTTGCCGGCCGCGGTCCGCTGGCCGACCGTCAGCGCAAACGGCGCGAGCTTCCAAGGCAGCTGCTCCAGGCTGATCTGGGCCGAGAGCTGATCGAGCAGCCGCTCGCCCTTTTCGGCATCGGCGGCCGCTCTGGTCGGCAGCTTGTCGCCCAACGCCTGTTGGGCGAGCTGGCCGAGACCGCCGAGCTTCTCGCTGATCGCCGTCTGCAGGCTGCCTTCGAGATCGAAGCCCGGAATGCGCAGCTTCGCCGCGCTGAACTCCAGGCGGCCGCTCAGCGCTTCGGGACCGAGCGTCGGGCGACTGAGATCGACGGCCAGCGCCGTGCCGATATCGGCCGGGCCCCGCAGCTTGCCCTTCGTTTGCGGGGCGAGTCCGGACACGAGTTGACCGACATCCGCGCCGGCGATGTTGCCTTCGAATCGCAGTGTGCCCGGCGGGTAGACGCGATCGAGCTTGGCCGTGCCGCTGACGGGTCCTCCGCCGATCGTGCCGCGGTCGATGCCGACGGTCAGCGCTCCGGAAGGATGGAGCCGAAAGTCGGCTCGGGCGTTCTCGACCGGAGGCAGCGCTTCGGCGAGTTGGACCGCCGCCGCACCGATGCGGCCGCTTGCGCTGTAGGAAAGCGCGCCGCCCGACGGCAGCTCGACGCGGATTTTGGCCTGTACGGTTCCCGGCGGTGTCAGCGACAGCGGGATCGGAAAGGCGGCGCGCGCGGTGGCGAGCGCGGGCTCGATCGGTGTTTCGGCAAGATCTAGATCGAGCGCGACGTCCGGCAGGAGCGTTCCTTTCGCCGTCAGCTTCGTCGCGCCGCTCGTCAGCGCAGCCTGCGCGAGTTCGAAGCCCTGACCCTCAGGCTCGACGCGGAACTCGAGCGCAGCCTCGTCGAGAGCATCTTCCCCGGCGAGCAAGCGGACGTTGTCGGCCGTCAACTGTCCGGTGACGACCTGGTTCGGCGCGATCTCGACCCGACCGGAGACGATCGCGCCGCGGTGGATCAGATCTTGACCGATCCACGGCTCGAGCACTTCGCTTCGGAGGGCGTCGATCTCGAGCCGCACGCCCTCGGCGAGCGTGCCGTTCCACTTCAGCCGGCCGAGACCGTCGCTGATGTGAGCCGAACCCCAGACGCGCCCGCTGGCGGGGGAGACGATCATCGACACGTCCTCGAGGGCCAGTCGCGCCGGCGGCGTGAACGTTTGATCCTCCGTGTCGATCTTGCCGCCACGAACGTGGATCTCATCGACCAAGACCTCGAGGCCGGCCTGCTCGCTGGCGGGCTCTGTCGGACGGGGCACGGCGACGGGGACGGGCAGCACCCAGCCCTGCTCCGCGTTGCGGCGCACGAGCCGGATCTCGGGCCGGAGCAGCTCGACGCGATCGACGATCAGCTCACCGCGAACAAGCGGCATCAGCCGCGCGCGGACCGAGATCAGCTCGATGTCGACCTTCGACGCGACATCAGGAGACGTCAGCCGTACCGGGTGAACCGTCAGCGCCAGACCACGCAAGATCGAAAGGTCCAGCTCGCCCAGCTCGACGCTCCAGCCGGTCGTCTGCTCGAGCGCCTCTTCGATCCGCCCGCGATGCCGCTCGACGTCGATCAGCCGGCTGAGGGCGAAAACACCGAGGGCGATGGCGACGACAACGACGAGCAGGACGATCAGCACTCGACGCTTCCACCGCGAACCGCTCTGGGCCATCTCGGCAGTCCTCCTCGGCGGCGTCTCGCACGTCTCGATGGCTGCGGTGCGCGAGTGGTGCGTGGGCGCTTTCGCCGCCGCCTGTCGTCGATAATGGCAGCTCGGAGCACGACTGGCGAGTTGCAGCGGTTGTGTCAACGTAAGGCTCGGGAACGGACACGAGAGATGACGGATCCATCAGCAGGCGGTGTGGCGGGCGCGCGTGCGGTGGTGCTCGGCGCGGGCCGCCAGGGTACCGCGGCAGCCTACGATCTCGGCCGCTACGGCGGCGCCGGCGAGGTGTTGTTGCTCGATGCCGACGAGGGGCGGCTCGAAGAAGCCGCGGCGCGGCTCGAGCCGGTGCTGGCCGGCGTTCTCGTGCGCACCGCCGGCGTCAACGCGGCCGATCCTGCCGCGCTCACGGAAGAGATGCGCGGCGCGGCGGTCGCGGTCTACGCGCTTCCCTACCCGCTCGGCCCCGTCGCGGACGAGGCGGCGATCGAGGCCGGCTGCTCGCTGGTCGATCTCGGCGGTAACGCCGACTACTCACGGCAGATTCTCGAGCTGCACCTCCGTGCGGTTCGAGCTGGCGTGTCGCTGGTCCCGGATACCGGTCTCGCGCCGGGTCTTGCCAACACGTTGGCCGTCGATGGCATTGGCCGGCTCGACGAGGCGCGTTCGGTCAAGATCTGGTGCGGGGGCTTGCCGAGCGAGCCGATCCCTCCGCTCGGCTACCGGCAAGTGTTTCATATAGAAGGACTGCTCAACGAGTACTCGGGCGAGGCCGTCTATCTCCGTGACGGCAAGCTGGTCCGCGTGCCGGCTCTGGCGGAGATCGAGCGGCTCGAGTTGCCGCACGTCGGCGTCGTCGAGGCGTTCACCACCAGCGGAGGCACGTCTACGGCTCCGGAGACTTTCCTCGGCCGGCTCGAGCACTACGAGTACCGCACGGTGCGCTACTCGGGTCACCGCGACCGCTTTCTGACGCTGACCGATCTGGGGCTCTTGTCCGACGAGGAAATCCCGACCGAGGACGGCTGTTCGTGTCGGCCGCGGGACCTTCTCGTCAGGCTGCTGGCTCCGTTGATCGACCGGCCGGAAGTCCCCGATCTCGTCGTGCTGCGCGTGCAGGTGCGAGGGAGCCACGCGGGCACGGCCTCGCAGATGATCTACGACGTCTTCGATCGCGAAGATGACGTAAGCGGCTTTACGGCGATGGAGCGTTGCACCGCGCATCCGGCGGCCACCGTCGCCGAGATGGCCGCGGCAGGAGAGATCGAGCCCGGGGCGCGTCCGCTGGAGATCGCCGTGCCGCCGCAGCGTTTTCTCGATCGCTTCGCGCGCCGGCCGATCGAGCTGACCGTGCGCGGACCGGAGCCGTTCGACGAGTAGGCGAATCGTCGCTCACGAAAGGACGTGGCCGATGTCAACACCCGACACCGACAGGCGCACGCCGGAGATCTCGCGCGTCGTGATGACGACGATCGTGATGCCTGCCGACACCAACAACTACGGCCACATCTTCGGGGGCCGCGTGCTGGCGATGGCGGACAAGGTCGCTGCGATGGCCGCGATGCGCCACTGTCGTCTGGCCGTGGTCACCGCGTCGATCGACCGCGTCGATTTCATCCGCCCGATCAAATCCGGCATGATCATCATCTTGACCGGCGAAGTGAACGCCGCGTTCACGACATCGCTCGAGGTCGGCGTGCGGGTCGAAGCCGAGGACCCGATCACCGGCCACCGCATCGAGGCCTGCCGCGCCCTGATCACTCTGGTCGCCATCGACCGCGCCGGTCACCCCGTGCGCGTGCCGAAGCTCGAGTTCGACACGGACGAGCAGCGCGAGCGCGCCCAGCGCGCGCAGCAGCGCCGCAAGAAGAGGTTGGCCACGCGGGATGCATACTGAGCAGGCTGTCGTGGGCAGCCTGACCGGAGGACCCGTTGCGGCGGCTGGTGAACACGACCGCGAGCAGGGCGACCGCCGCGATCGTCGCCACGGCGGCGATCATGTATCTGGTGCCGTTTCCCGTCTATGGCGCGTTCGAGGCCGCGGGCGCCGTGAAACTGCCAGAGGAGGGATCTGCCGCGCAATTCCTGCTCAGCGTGCTCGTGATCAAGATCGGCGTCGCCGTGGCGTTCGTGGCTCTGTTCAGCCTCGCGAGGCCGAGCCTCGCGGGGCGGTGGTGGCCGTACGCGCTGGTCTGGTGGCTGATGTTCGCCGTCGTCGAGGTGGGACAGGCCATCGGACCGGCATACTCAGCGGCTGAGGCCGTCGCCGGCATCATCTCGGAAGCCATCTACTTTCCGCTGTCGAGCGCGGTGGTCTCGCGCATCGTCGGCACTGAAGGTGACGCCTCCTGATCAGCCGCTCCCCAACTGCGACGCATCGGGGAGACTCACGCGTGGGGGTCGTTCGCGGAATACTCGACCGACTCCAAACGGATTCGTGAGCAGACCGAGAGTCTTGCCACCTTGAGCCGCGATGTCGACGCGCAGCTCTAACGAAGAAGTGTCGTCTTCAGCCTCTCAGAGCGCGCTGATCAGCCCCGGAGAGGGCTTTCCGAGCTCGCGCGTGTCATCATGAGTCGCACTCGGTCGTCTTTTTCGAACGTGTTGCGAGAATACGAGGAGCCGCGCAGATAATCTCGGAATCTCCGCTGTCGCGACCAGTGATCATCGGCGTTGGGCTCGGAGCAGCCATTCTGCTCGCGTATTGGGCGGTGAGCGGCTGGTCTGCGTTCGATGCCGACGAAATCGCCGCCGCGGTCTCGGGACTCTGAGAGCCGGTCCGCAGCACACGGAGACGACCTCGAGAGGCGTCGCTGCGGTGGAGGAAAACGCGAATGAGTCAAGCGGATCAGGACAAGCGGATCGACTACATCGAGTTTCCGACGACGTCGATCGGCACCTCGAAGGCGTTCTATGCCGACGTGTTCGGCTGGCGCTTCACGGACTGGGGCAACGAGTACAGCAGCTTCGAGGACGGGCGTCTCGCCGGTGGGCTGCGGCTGGTCGATGCGGTCGAAGCCGGAGGGCCGCTGGTGGTGATATATGCTCTTCACCTCGAAGCGATGCAGGCGAAGATCGAGCACAGTGGCGGCACCATCGTTGAGAGCATCTTCAGCTTTCCGGGAGGCCGCCGCTTTCATTTCGCCGACCCAAGCGGGAATGTGCTCGCCGTATGGTCAGATCAGGAGCCTTCAGATGGATGAATACGACGCTGATCGTGCACCGGATCCAGAAGCCTGGCTCGCCATGGACGAGGACGAGCGGATGTTTCTCGTGCAGGAGTATCACGAGGGACTGAGGTTCGATGCGCCCAGCATGATGGGACACGCCATCGCGCACATCGTCGTAGAAAACCAGCTTGCATCGGGAGAAGAAGATGTCGTTCGAGCTCTCGAGCGCCTGACGAAGGGAGGCCTCGATCGACACGAGGCCGTGCACGCGATCGGCGCCATGTTCATGGAGCATGCACACGAGCTGATCCATGAAGGGCCCGGAGACGTCGAGCCCAACGAGGCCTACTTCGCGAAGCTCCGAGAACTGACCGTGGACCGCTGGAGAACCCGGTGAGGAAATAGCCTTGACCGACCTGCGCGGCTGCGGAAATCACCGGTGAGCGCTCGCGCCCTTCTGCTGAGCACAGCTCTCGTCGCGACGAGCTCGGCGTGTACAGCCGAAGAGCCCGCGAACACGACATCGCGAAGCCCCTTCACACGGGCACTCGTCGAGGCTGCGCTCGAACGCACGACCCACAGCGTCACCTACGATGGAGGCTACCGGCAGATCGAATACCCAGGCGGTGATGTCCCCGATGAGATCGGCGTCTGCACCGACGTGATCATCAGAGCCTACCGCGCCGTCGGCATCGATCTTCAGCAAAGAGTCCACGAGGACATGGCGGCGCACTTTGACGAGTACCCGAAGCTTTGGGGTCTGACCCGCCCCGACTCGAACATCGATCACCGGCGCGTGCCGAACCTGCAGACGTTCTTTCGTCGTCACGGACTAGTGCTTCCGATCAGTCCTGACGCCGGAGACTACCGCGCCGACGATCTCGTCACGTGGATGCTCCCCGGGAACCTGCCGCACATCGGTCTCGTCATTGAGGGGCGCTCTCGAGATGGCACGAGACCGCTGGTCGTCCACAACGTCGGCGCCGGCCCACGGGTCGAAGACGTCCTGTTCTCCTTCGATATCACGGGGCATTACCGCTATGAGGAGTCGATGACGCGCGTCGGACTCTCGCCGTAGACGCGAGGGCCGACGCTTCCGCGGATGTCGACCCTCGACTTCTCGACTCGTATGAGGTGAGCCCTCAACGGTGCGTGCTCGATCCGATCGAGCGGAGGGCGGCTTGTTGGCACAGTTTTTCGGTGGTTGTTTCAGGTGGCGATCGCCGTCTTGTAGCGGTAGGTCGAGGCGTTCTCGCCGGGCCGTGAGCGGACG
>CP070706.1:365990-380558 GCA_020350085.1 Acidobacteriota bacterium | reverse complement strand
CGGCCCGCCGCTCGATCGTGCTCGCCGGTACCTGCGCGTGTCGAAACACGATGCCGGGGATCAGCTCCGCCGTCGCCGCCTGTTCGAGAGCGCGCTCGAGAGCGGGGTCGATCTCGACCTCGGCTCGCGCGCCGTGCACCGCGGCGAGCATGGCGAGCAGCGACAGCCACACACCGCAGCGCGTTACCTGGGATGCTCGTCGCGCTGCTCTGTGGCTCATCACCTGCTCCTCGGCCCTTTCGCGCTCGCGCCGTCTCGCCGCCATCGTCTCGGCGATCGGCTCACTCCCGCACGGAAGCCGTGGCGCCAGCAGCCGCACGCGACTGCAGGCCGAACTTGACGATCAACCTCTCGTCTGTGACCGTCACGGCGTGCACGTCGAGAGTCATCTGACGCGCCGTTCCGCCTTGGGGATGAAACGTCCAACGAAAACCGCGCGGT
This sequence comes from Acidobacteriota bacterium, assembly GCA_020350085.1. Taxonomy (GTDB): domain Bacteria; phylum Acidobacteriota; class Polarisedimenticolia; order J045; family J045. The sequence continues at coordinate 380,117 of CP070706.1, read as the reverse complement.
AGGTCGACAGGAGGCAGCAGCGACGCCAGATCCGGCAGCAAGGAGAGCGGCCCCTCGCCCTGCACCTTCGTCGCGTGAAGACGCACGATGCCGCTGGCCCGGTCGATCGCGGGCTCGTAGCGAACGGCCACGTGCCCGCTCAGACCGAGTGGCTGGACGGCGACCGAGACGCGCGATTCGAGCCCGCCGTCGATGAAGCGCACCGTGTCAGCGGCTTCGAAAGCGAGCGTCACCGAGCCCATACCTGGCACGGACACGGGCACCGGCCCCGGCATGCCCGACTTGACCACCGCCGCCACCGCTGCGGCATCGAGACTCAGCTCGCCGACGCCGGCCGCTGCGAGCGCGAGGCTGGCATGCGCCGCCAGACCGGCAGCGATCAGCCATGAGGTGGGTCTGCCAGGATGCATCGGACTCCTCCTGTCGCTTCGCACTGTGTTCGCTCCATCGTCGCACGCGCAAGGCGGTTTGTCCCGGCGCCGTGGCCCGATGCGCTCAGTCGAGCGGCTCGATCGAAAACGGCGGCAGCTCGAGCGCGACGCAACCGAGTGGCTGCTCGTTCTCGTCGGCCGACGCGGGCACGCGATACAGGCACAGCTGCGGGGCGACGAACGACGGATCCGGCACGGCGAGCACACCTGCGGAGTCAACCTCGATCTCGGGGACGAACTGACTCGTCTCGAGCAGCGTGCGTCGCAGCTCACCGCTTCGCGGATCGAACGCCACGAGCCGGCTGACGTACTGCGCATCGGACACCACGGCGTAACCGAGATCCTCGCGGGCCAGTGCGAAGGCGTTGATGTTTCCTCCCGCGTCGTCGTCGTCCAGTGCCCAGCGCTCGAACGCACGGTTGGCGACGTCCACCACGGCGATGCCACCGGAGAGCTCTTGCGGCAACAGCCCGGGGAAGATCCCGGCGAGGGCGACGTAGAGACGCTCGCGACCATCGGTGCCGACGAGCGTCTCGATCGTGCCCGGACTCTTGCCGCCGAGGCGCACGACACCGGCGACCTCGTCGAGCTCGGGGTCGACGACGGCGAGCTTTGCTTCACCGTACTGCGTAAAAGTTCGATCGACGTCTTGCAGGCCGACGAACAGCACACCTCCAGCGTGGGCCATCCGGTCCGGTCGCGGCGTCGGCACGTCGTCTGGGTTTTCCGCCAGCTGATCGAGTGGGATCGAGCCGCGGAACGAGCCTCCCTGCGGCAGCAGCACCGCCAGGTCGCTAAACGGTGGCTCGAAGCGCGTGACGTAGAGCTTCCGTTCATCGAGCAGCAACACGTCGTGTGGGTTCGAGCCCTGTCCCGTCGAGGCCTGCCACGAGGTGGCGAAATTCGCCGCCGGATCGAGGCGCTGCAGGTTGTCGTGCGAGAAACGATTGATGACGAAAAGACCGTGGCCGGTCTGCCGCAGCACGGGGTCGGAGCTGGCCTGCGAAAGATTGTTGCGCACGCTGATCGCGCCACCGCGGCCGAGCTCCACGATCGCCACGCGCCCGCTGGCGAAAAAGTCCGTCCCTGCGAGCGCGAAGCGATGCCTGCGCCAGGCGCGGAACGTGCCGTCGAGTCCGCTCTGACTTTCCCAGCTGGTGCCTTCGACGAAGAATCGATCCGTCGCGCTGATCGTGCCGCGAAGAATGAACTCGAAGCCCGCGCCCTCGATCGAAACCGGCCCGATGCGACCGGTGCTCCAGCTCTCGCCCGCCACGCGCACGTCCGTCAGGCCGGTCGAAAGATCCTCGAGCACGGCCGGCTGACCGCCGAGCGTGGCCTCGAGGTATCGCACGCGGGCCGGATGCTGACCGTCACCGGCACCGTCGATACGCAACTCGAGCTCGAGCCGCGCGCCGGCCGACGACGCGCCTGCGACGGTCAGAAACGGAAGCTCGACAACGGCGTCGACGACCTGGCCCAGCGGAGCAGATTCGGTCCCTGTGACCTCGCCCGGCGGGGGCAGAAAATCGCCACCGCATCCGAGCGGTGCCAGCAACATCGCGGAAAGCATGACGAATCCGACCGGTGGGCCCGCACTGTCGAGGGCACGTCTCACGGCTCGGCTCACCTCTCACCTCCGAGCCGCCAGGCCAGCTCGAGAAACAGCATGCGGCCTGGAAGGGGGAAACGGGCGACGTCGCGCGTTTCGCGATCGAACACGTTGAGCGCCTCGAGCCCCAGCTCGAGCTCGCCGCGCGCGCTTTGGTGCACGATGCAGCCGATGCGCGCGTCGTGCAGCACGCGCGCCGGTAAGCGCAGCGCCGGCGTGTCGAACCTGTCGGTTGGGTTCTCTCCGACGTAGGTCAGCTCCCATCTCAGGTCCCAGCCGCGGGGCAGCCAGTGCACGCCGACGAACCCCTCGCGCTCCGGTCGGCCTGGAAGCGGCTGTCCGTCGGGAAACCCGCCCGAGATGTCTTCGGTGTCCTGCACGGTGGCGGATGCCTCGATGGCGAGCCGGCCCGGGCCCTGGATCCGCAGCCACGCCTCGAGACCGACGAGACGCGCCTTGTCGAGGTTGCTGGGGACGACCGTGCTTCCCCCTCTCGGCCACCACAAGATCATGTCCTCGACACGCGAGCCGAACGCGACCAGCTCGACGTCCGCGTGCCATTCGCGCGCGAACACCAGTGAGCCACTGACGCCCAGCTCGGCGTTGAGGCCGCGTTCGGGGGTGAGTCTCGGATTGCCAGCGATCGTGCCGCGATCTCCGAACAGCTCCATGAGTCCGGGCGCGCGATGAAACCGGCCCGCCGACCCACGCAGCGTCCAGCTCCCGCCGAGCGCCACGGCCAGGCCGAGCTTTCCGGTCAGCCTCGTCTCGGAGACATCGTCGGTCGGCGGCGGCAAACGCCCAGCGCTGACGGCGGTGAAGCGATCCTCGCGCCGTTCCAAACGAGCCGCGGGCGCGAACGAAACGCGACCCATCGAGAAAAGGTCTTCGACGGTCAGCGAGGCCGTGCTGCGGCTCGCGCCACCGCGATCGGCGAGCGTCAGCGCGCGGTCCTCGACGCGCACCCGTTCGTGTCGCAGCTCGACGCGCGCGAGCAGCCGATGATCCGCGAGCACGAGTCGGCCGAGCGTCGCCAGGCCGCCCCCGCGGACGTCGGTCGTCTGATCCTGAACGCCGATGCCGACCTCACCGAGGGGATCGCGCAGCTCATCGCGGCGCACGAGTCCATCGACCGTCAACGAGAGCGTGTCCCACTTTCCACCGATACGGGGCATCCAGGTCAGCTGGACGTCGCCGCGGCCTTCCTCGAGGCGGGCGGCCTGGGCCGCGAGCCCGTCGACGCCGGGAATGCCTCGGTCGCGGTCGAGAACTCGCGCGCTCAGCTCGAGGCGGCCATGGGTCAGCTCGTCCCCGCGCGCTCTGGCCAGCACGTGGCGCGTGGTCACGTCGTTGTTCACGCGTGTCTTGCGGGCATCGTCCGTGCTGACCAGCGGGGTCGAGTTCGTGTCGAGATAGGTGAAGTCTCCGTCGCTCGCGAACAGCTCGGCGGTCAGCAGCAATGCCGGTCCGCGAGCGGGCTTGGCGTTCCAACTCGCCGCGAACCGTTGCGTGGACAGCGAGCCCGCGCTCAGGTCGAAGCGTGCGGTCGGGACGTCGTCCGGCTCACGGGTACGAATGTCGATCAAACCGCCAATGCCGCTCAGGCCGGCTGCTGCCGGAGCCAGCCCGCGAAACACCGTCACGCGCTCGAGATGACCGAGAGGGATCGGCGAGAGATCGACCGGTCCACCGAGCGCGCGATTCTGGGGCACCCCATCGACGAGCACGGTCACCTGCTCGGCCGTCGATCCGCGCAAGGACACCGTCGCGAAGCGACCGAGACCGCCGTAGTCGTGAATGCGTGCGCCGGGAACGCGCCGCAGCAGGTCACCGAGATCGAGGGCGCGTCCCTCGTGACGCGGTACGTCGACGACGGTGGCGAAGGCGGCGAGGTCGTCGAGCGGCGGCCGCTCCGCGCGGACGTCGATCTGCTCCTCGATCTGCTGCCCGGCCCGGTCCTCGGCGCGGGCGGAAGCCTCGACCGCCTCGTCTGCCTCGGCCACCCCCGCCGGCTCTTCGTCGGTTTGGCCGAAGGACGCGGCGGCAGCCGTCCACAGCACGAGAGCCAGGACGCCGATCGTTCGGATCGTCAGATCGCAGCGAGATCGCGGCACGCCTCGCGGAGCCGAGCGATCGTCGCCGGACGCGGGCGTGTGGGAAAGCTCGTTCACCTGGGCCCACTCTCTGCGCGTGAGACCGAGTCCGTTCTGCCGTCTCCCCAGGGCTGCCGTCGGGACGGCGGAGACGGACAGACCGGAGCCGTCTCCGCGCTGGCCCGTCGCACGCACGGCGCACGGGCCGAAGAGAAAAGCCCCGTCCCGGCGCGGGCTCGAGACGGCAACCCGCCGGAGGGGGCTTTGTCAGCGACGAGATCAGAACGAACCCGCACTCGATGAACACGGGTCCGGTGCTGATCCCGTCACTTTCTCGGAAGCGGCGGAACCTGCCCCTGGTCGGTTCCACTCCTGTCCGCTCGGGCCGGTCTCCTGGCTCGCGGGTCGTCCTGACGGCCGCGCCTTCCCGGGGTTCGCTCGTCGCTCGCGCCCCAGTGGCTGCCCGCTTTTGAGCTCTCGGGCGTGCGGCCGCCGTCACCGCTCACAGTCGCCGGGCGGCAGGGGACTTGCACCCCTTTCCCGTTGCCCGAACGGCGGAAGGTGTCCTCTCGGACGGGTCTTGAGTACCACAGCTCGAAGAGAAAGTGCAACCAAGCGTGCGATGTCGGACGAGGCTTCCCGGTGGCGCGGCACGGGTTTCGTCGTAGGAGACCGCGTGACGCCAGCGAGACGTCGCCGACGCAGCGTCGAAAAGCCTACGATCGTCGCGCAACGCGACCAGATCCGCTCTCTAGACCCTGCGGAGATCTCGACGTGGTGCCCCGTGCTACCAGCACCGTCGTCGTCGGCATGATCGCCGCGGCGGCATCGGCGCATGCCGAGCTGCCTCCGGCCGGGGTGGTCCTCGAGCAGCGACGAGCACGGATCGCCGAAGCACGCGGCCGTCCGGAAGAGGCCTTGGCGATCCTCGAGCAGGCGGTCGCGAGATATCCGAACGAGCCGCTGCTGGTTCTGGCTTTAGCGGACGCGCAGTCGCGCGCCAGAGCAGTTTCTTCCGCGAATTCAGAGCTGCATGCGCGAGGTCGCAAGGATTGACGCGTTCGTCGCAGCGTGCTACGAACATCGCCTGCGCATCGCCATGAGGCCTCGAGATGAGCTGTACGGCCACTCGTCGAGTTCATCGCGCGTCGGTTTGGGCGGCTCTCGTGGGACTGACTCTCTCCGCTGCTGCAGGAGGGGTTCACACTCATGTGAGTCGGGTCTGCTCGGTCGCGCAGCTGTCTGCTGGCGCGGAATCAGATGTTCTACTGCTGCGCGGTGACATCTGCCCGGCCTGTGGTCTGGCACGCCAGCCGTCGACCGTGGACGCCGTGGCGGTGGTGGTTGTCCCGGCGTTCGGCCCGTTCTGCGTCATCGCGGCCGCAGGCGCGGCGGACTTCACACGTGGCGAGCCTCTCGTTGTCGGTCCTCGCGCTCCTCCGCGCTCTGCCTGAGCCTGCCATCGGTTTTTGTCAGGTAGTCAGACGCGGAGTGGATCCCATGAAAAGGCATTTCGTAGCGCGAGGCGGCGTGATCACATGGCTCGCGATCTGTCTCGTCTCGGCCCAGGCAGCGGCTGATGAAGACGCCGGCTTCGGCACGCTCAGCGGTCGGGTCACGGCCCCGGACGGATCGCCGGCCGTCGATGCCCGCGTGAGTCTCGTCGAGCTGGGCCGTGCGAGCTTCGTCGATCAGACCGGCGCGTATCGCTTCGAGAGCGTTCCCGTCGGCAGCTACCACGTTCAGGCGGTCAGCTCGGCGTTCGGCAGCGGCGTGTGGGAGATCGAGATCTCTGCGGGCGAGAACCGTCTCGATCTCAGGCTGGTGCTCTCGCCGCACCGCGAGGCGATCGTCGTGACCGCAACGCGGAGTGCCCGCGGCTCGGCTGAGCTGATCCAGCCGGTGACCGTGATCGAGAAGGAGCGGCTCAGCCGGCTGGCGCAGGCGTCGCTCGGCGCGACGCTCGACGAGCAGCCGGGACTGCGCTCGACGCAGTTCGGGGCCGGTTCGAGCCGACCCGTCATCCGCGGCCAGGGCGGCGGGCGCGTGCGCATTTTGGAAAACGGGCTCGACGTGGGTGACGCTTCGAGCACGAGCCCGGATCACGCCGTCAGCGCGAATCCGTTTCTGGCCGAGCGGATCGAGATCTTGCGTGGTCCGTCGACCCTGCTTTACGGAAGCTCGGCCGTCGGGGGCGTGGTCAACGTGATCGATCATCGCATCCCGGAGTTTCTGCCGCAGCGTTCGATCGAGGGCGTGACGAATCTGCGCTTCGGCGGCGCGGACGGCGAAAGGTCTTTCGCGCTCACGCTCGACGGGACGGAGAAGGCGCTCGTGTGGCACCTGGACGCGTTTACGCGCGAGGCGTCCGATTACGACATCCCTGCCCCTGCCGTGCGCGGTGATCCAGACAGCCCGTCGGGAGTGCTGCCGAACAGCGGCGTGGAGGCCGCCGGCGCCGGGCTGGGAGTATCGTGGATCGGCAGGCACGGCTTCGTCGGCCTGTCAGCCGGATTTTATGAAACGATCTACGGGATTCCGGCCGAGATCGAACTGGAAGAGCCGGAGAACGCGCACGGGACGGGCTCGGGCGTCAGCATCGATCTCGACCAGCAGCGCTACGAGCTGCGAGGGAATTTCGAACTGCGGCGTGGTCCGTTCGACGCGACACACTTTGCGCTCAGCGCGACCAACTACGTGCACCGCGAGATCGCTGGCGATGAGATCGGCACCCGCTTTTTCAACGACAACGTCGACGCCAGGTTCGAGTTGTCTCACGGCCAAAGCCGGCGCTTGAGCGGCGTGATCGGTCTGCAGTACACGGATCGCGACCTGGAGGCGATCGGTGAGGAAGCCTTCCTGCCGCCGTCAGTGACGGAGTCGCTCTCTTTTTTCGCGCTCGAGGAGCTGAGCACCGGTTCGTGGCGCTTCGAGCTGGGCGCGCGCATGGAGTCGGTCGAGATCTCGGCCGACGGCGGGGAGCTGGCGGCACGCGATTTCGACGCTGCGTCGGCGTCGGCGGGTGTCGTCTGGCTGCCCGGCGAGTCGCTGGCGATCGGTCTCTCGGTCGCGCGCTCGGAGCGGGCACCGAGCGCCGAAGAGCTGTACGCGGACGGGCCACACGTGGCGACGTTCTCCTACGAGCGCGGTGATGTCGACCTGACTGAGGAGTCGAGCCTCGGCGTCGACCTCAGCCTTAGAAAGCGTGCCGGCCGGCTGACCGGCGAGCTGAGCCTGTTTCGCTATCGCTACGATGATTTCATCTTCGAAGCACCGACCGACGAGATCCTCGACGGACTGCCGGTATTCGAGTTCGCTCAGGCCGATGCCGAATTCCGAGGCTACGAGCTGAGCGGAGCGGTCTCGCTCTACCACGACGAGGAACACGATTTGGACCTGACGTTCGGCAGCGAGGACGTCCGGGGCGAGTTGACCGGCTCGGGAGAGCCGCTGCCACGCATGCCGGCGCGGCGCTACAGAGGGGGCGTGCGCTACGAGTCTGGAAGCTGGCACGCCTCGGCGGAGATCGTGCGCACGCACGAGCAGGATCGCGCCGCGCCGCTCGAGACGCCAACGCCGGGTCACGAGTTGATCGGTGCCAGCGTCGGCTACCGGTTCGCCGCGGGCGGGCAAGCGCACCAGATCACGTTGGTCGGCCGCAATCTGACCGATGCCGAGGCGAGATTGCACACCTCGAGACTCAAGGACCTCGTCCCACTCCCCGGCCGCGGCATCACGCTCGTCTACCGGCTGATCTTCTGACGCGGTGTTGAGGACCTGTACCGCGAAGAGCGGCTGTTGTCTGTTGGCACGTGCGCCGGCGACGAAACCGGCGCGGCTCTGCTCGCGCGTCAGAGCTGGCGCATCGCTTCGATCGGACGCAGCGCGGCGGCGCGCAGCGCCGGAAGCGCGCCCCCGATCAAGCCGAGCACGAACGAGAGACCAAAGGCGCGGCCGATCAGAGCGGGCGTGACCTGGACCGCGAACGACACGTCGGTGAACGTGTTCCAGTTGGTCGTTCCGGTCTGCATCCCGTCGAGCGGCAGCACGAACAGCACGCCAAGCAGCCCCCCAGCAAGACCGATCACGCCCGCCTCGAGCAAGAAGGACAAGAAGACCGACCGGCGCGGGTAGCCGATGGCCAGAAGCACACCGATCTCGTGAGTGCGGGCCGCGACGGAGGCCAGCATCGTGTTGATGGCGCCGAGCACGGCCGCGATGCCCATGATCAGCGTCAGAAAGCTGGCGAGCCAGGTGAGCGCGGCACCGAGAGCCACGGTCTGCCGCGCGAGATAGTCCCGCTCCGTGCGCAGCTGTACCGGCGTGCGCGCATCATTCTTCAGCTCGTCGGCGAGCGCCTCGACGTCGGTTGCGGGACGAACTCGCGCGATGACGCGCTGAAAAAACGGCCGCTCGAGCGCGTCCATCATTCTGTCCGCGTCGCCCCAGATCTCACTGCCTTGAGCACCCTCGTGCTCGAACACGCCGACGACCTCGAACGGCGTGATGTTGAGCGTCAGCGTGTCACCGAGCTGGCAGTTCTCGATTCTCGTCGTCAACGGCCTGCCGACAACGACCTCGTCCGACCCGAAGCTCGGCCATCGACCCTCGACGAGCCGCAGCTGCTCGCCCTGCAGCTCGATCGATCGCGGCTGAATGCCGCGAAGCGGCACGTTGGTCAGGCCGCCGTCGGTCTTCTCCAGGAAAACGGCGAGAAACATCTCCGCGGCCGCCAGAGGACGACCCTGCGCATCGCGCGCGATTTCCGGCCGCTCCTTGACCAAAATGTCGACCGTCTGTCGCCCGATGCCGGATTCGCCCTCGGAGTTGGCTCCGAGCCGCAGGTAGACCACGACGTCCTCGCGTCCGCGCGGGCGATACACCTGCTCGAAGCCCTGCCGCAGTGCGATGATCCCCGCGAACACGGCGACGGTCATGGCGATCCCAAGCGCGGTCAGAATCGCCGAGCCGCGCCGCACAGCGACGCTTCTCAGCGTGTACCGCAGCGGAAGAGCCATTTCAGCCCTCGCTTCTCAGTGCTTCGGTCGCCTCGAGTCGTGCGACGGTCATCGCCGGCGCGAGACCGGCGACGAGTCCGATGGCGAGCGACACGCCCGCCGAGAGCATGATCGTTTCGGGAAGCACCATGTAGCTGGGCAGAAAAACGCCGATCGCCGCCCGCACTCCGTTCTCGCTGCCGAGCGCGAGAGCGATGCCACCGAGTCCCCCCAGCAGTGCGAGCAACAGCGATTCGGCAACGATCACGCGCGCGAGCGCCGAGGAGGAGAAGCCGAGCGCCTTGAGGATGCCCGATTCGTGAAACCGCTGGCGGCCCGCCATCAGCATGGTGTTGACCACGGAGAAGAAAACGGCGAACACGACGGCGCCTCCGATCGTGCCGACGAACATCGGCAGATTGCCGAGCATCGACACGAAGCCGGCCTGAAACGCCGCTTCGCTCGTCGTGCGCGTCGCCTGCGGGCCGTTGGCGAACAGCGCGTCGATGCCGTCGATCGCCCGTGCGGCAGAAGCGCCTTCGGCGATGTTGACCGCGTACGTGCCCACGCCTCTCGGGCCCGTGGCCTGCCCGCTGTCGAGCATCTCTGCCAGATAGTCGTAGCGAAACAGCATCGAGCGATCGTCGAAGTTGCCCTTGAGCGGGCGGTAGATGCCGACGATGTTGAACTCCCAGGCGCTGTTGTCTCTTTTCTGGAAGATCGTTCCGGTGACCGGGACGGTGTCGCCGACGCTCCAGCCGAAGTCCCGTACCAACCCCTCCCCGATGATCGCTGCGCGCCGGTCGGCCGCCATCGCCTCGCGGGCGCGCTGCGGGGACTGCTCAGGATCGAGCGGTTTGGGAGAGCCCGCGACCTCGATGACCTGGAAATCGCGCGCGTACATGTCGAAAACGAAATTGTGATCCACGGCGAACTGGGCGAAGAAGTTGCGCGGCTCGCGGAAGTAGCCGCCGAACCACTGAAACTTCGTCACGCTCTCGACGCCAGGCACCGAGTCGATCTTGGCTTGATAGTCGCGCGGCAGATCGACGAACAAGGACACCGCCGACTGCACCACGAGCCGCTGGCCGGAGGACTCGCGGACGACACGATCGAGCGTGGCGACGATCGAGACCAAGAAGCACAGCAGGAAGATCGCGACCGTCATCGCGACGACGGTCAGCCCGGTCCGCAGCCAGTGCGCGACCATGTGCTTGCGGATCAGCACCCACGGCGTCGGCGAGATCACGTCGCGCTCCCTGGCGTTTCGATCACGCCCTTCTCGATCAGCTCGCCCTTGTCGAGGTGCAACACCCGCCTGGCGTGATCGGCCGCCAGCTGATCGTGGGTCACCATCAGAATCGTCTTTCCCAGCTCGTCGTTGAGCCGGCCGAGCAGTTTCATGATCTCGTTGGCGCTGTCTCGATCGAGATCCCCCGTCGGCTCCTCCGCCAGGATGATGTCGGGATCGGTCGCGATCGCGCGTGCGATCGCCACGCGCTGTTCCTGTCCGCCCGAGAGCTGCTTGGGGCGATGCTTCATGCGATCCGCCAGCCCGACGATCTCGAGCGCGAAACGCGCTTGCTCGCGCCGCTGCTTGGCACCCAGCGGTGTCAGCTTCAACGGCAGCAACACGTTTTCGAGCGCGGTCAGCACGCTGACCAGGTTGAACGACTGGAACACGAAGCCGACGTGCCGGGCGCGCCAGGCGGGAAGCGCCGAAGAGCCGATACGAGTGATATCGACACCCGCAACCGTAATCTGCCCCGCATCGGGATTGTCGAGCCCACCGACTAAGTTGAGAATCGTCGTCTTGCCGGAGCCGCTCGGTCCCATCATCGCGGCGAAGTCACCTTGGACGATATCGAGATCGAGCTGGTTGAGCACCTGCAGCAGCTCGCCTCCTCGGCGGTAGCTCTTGCTGACTCCGCGCAGCTGAATGAACGCGTCCGACGTGCTCGTCATGCTCGTGAGACTCCTGTGATCGACTGGGTCATCGCGTGATCCCCTTTCAGGGAGCGGTCTGTCGCCGCTGCACGGGATCGCCATCGCGGAGCGCCGGCGGCGGATCGAGCACGACCAGCTCGCCCCCCTCGAGACCGTCCGAGACGACGAGCTGGCCCTGGCGCTGCTCGCCCGACAGCTCGATCGAGCGGCGGGCGACGCGATCGCCGACGAGCACGAACACGCCCGGCTCGGGATCGGAAACGAGTGCCCGCTGCGGTAGGAGCACCGCCGCCTCGGTCTTTTCCGCGGACGGCTCGTCGAGGAAGACGACCCTGACGCCCATCTCAGGCAGGATCCGTTCGTCTCGCTCGAGAAACGCGACGCGTAGCTCGACGGTCGCCTTCTGCCGGTCCGCCGTCGGCCAGATCTGCCGCACGCGACCGGGGTAAGCCTCGTCGGGAAAAGCGTCGAGGAAGATCTCGACGGCGGCGCCGACGCGCGCGGCGCGCAGCGATGTCTGCGCCAGCTCGACCTGCACCTCGAGCGTGGCGAAATCGACGACGGTCACGACAGCGTTGCGCGCATCGGGACCGCCAGCACCGATTGCGCTCACGACCTCGCCGACCTCGGCGTTCTTCTGCACGACGATCCCATCGAACGGCGCGTGCACCGTCGACTTTTCGATCTGCACTTCGATCTCGCGAATGGAGGCGAGCAGTGCGTCGACACTCGCTCTGGTCTGCTCGAGCCGCGCCTCGGCCGCATCGAGATCCGCCTGCGAGGCCGCATCCCCCGCCACCAGCTCGCGCGTGCGATTCAGATCGATCTCGGCCAGCTCCGCCGCCGCACGCGCCCCTACGAGCTCCGCCCGCTGGCGTGAGAGAGCTTCCTCGAGCTGGCTCGTGTCGAGTCGTGCGACGAGCTGACCGGCGCGGACCCGATCACCTTCCTCGACCGGGAGCTCGACCAGCCGGCCTTGGATGTCGGTCGATAGCGCCGCTTTCTTGCGCGCGACGATGTACCCGTTGGCTGCCACCGCCCCTTGCGCACGGGAGCCTCCGACACGCCCCACGCGAGCCGTCTCGACGACGAGCCCGCCCGCCGAGCCGCCCTGGACGCGTGACCAGGTGGTGTAGCCGAGCACAGCCAAGAGCAGCACAGCGAAAGCGATCCAGCCGGCGCGGGAGGGCCGCGCGGCAGGAGGACCCCGCGGGATGCGCAAACGGGACAGATCGGCAGACTGCTGGCTCATAGCGCGCTAAGGGTAGTCCATCGCGCGCGGAGCGTCTGCCGAGGAGGCAGAAAGGAGCCTCGACGGGCCCGCCGCTTTGAGCCCGCCCGCGCTCGTGGCAAACTCGCCCCTTTGCCGCCGGCCGGCACTCGCCCATCCGAGGTCGGGCAGGCCCTGCCGATGGTTCGCCAGCCACCGTACTGGAGGAACGAGCCTTGAACGGACCGACACCAGGATTCATCGCCCAGATCAAGAGCTACCCTGGCCAGTTCTGGGTCGCCAACACGATGGAAATCTTCGAGAGGATGTCCTGGTACGGGTGGTTTACCGTCATGGCCCTCTACGTCACCGGCACGGTGGAGACCGGCGGGCTGGGCTTCAGCACCGAGACCCGTGGGGCGCTGCAGGCGATCGTCCCCTTCTTCCTCTACATCTTCCCGGTGTTCACCGGAGCGTTGGCGGACCGCTACGGCTTCAAGAGGACGTTCATCGTCGCCTACATCGTGATGATCGTCTCGTACTACATGCTGGGTCAGTTCTCGTCGTTCCCGACGTTTTTCCTGGCCTTCATGTTCGTCGCGGTCGGCGCCGCCCTGTTCAAGCCGGTCGTCGTCGGAACCGTGGCCAAGGTGACCGACGAGTCCAACTCGGCCACCGGCTTCGGCATCTTCTACATGATGGTCAACATCGGCGGTTTCGTCGGACCGATCGTGGCCGGCCTGGTTCGCGGTTGGGGCTGGGAATACGTGTTCATCGCCTGCTCGACCTGGGCGCTGATCAACCTGATCATCGTGTTGGTGTTCTATCGCGAGCCGGACGCGACAGCCGAGCAGCGCTCCGGAACGTTTCGCAAGGTACTCGACAACATGGTCGAAGTGCTGGGCAATATGCGGTTCTTCATCGCCGTGTTCGTCGTGCTGTTCGCGCTGATGTTCGCCAACCTGCGCATCGGACCGTTCGCGTACTTCAAGTGGTGGCCGCACTGCACCCTGTTCGTGATCGCGTGGCTGATCCTGAACTTCGTCTGGGACGGGTTCCTGCCCAAGGACAGCGGTGTTCCCGAAAGCCGAGGCGGGACCAAGCGGCCCGCCATGTTGAAGCGCATGTACTGCAGCAACTGGCGCTTTGCGTTGTTTCTGCTGATCATGTCCGGCTTTTGGACGAGCTTCAATCAGATCTTCTACACGATGCCGGAATTCATTCGTGACTTCACCGAGACGCGGCCGATGATCTCGTTGTTCGAGTCGATCTTCGGCGAGAGCGATCCTGTCGACCCGAACGTCGGCGTCGCGAGCTATGTCGCGACGATCAACGAAGAAGAACGCGCGGAAATCCTCAGTCAGATGCGAACGTTGGTCAGCGGCTCGATGAGCAACACCGCGCTCGAGGATGCTTCTCGGGAGCTGCTGTACAGCAAGGTGCGCATCGCGCCGGGGGATCTTCGGCAACTGATTTCTGAGAGCGCCGGCGATCTGGAACGACTGACTGACCGCATCATGATTACGAGCCGTCAGGTGAATCCCGAGTACATCGTCAATATCGATGCCGGCGCGATCGTGCTACTTCAAGTGCTGATCTCGTTTCTGATGGCGAAGTTCCATCGCTTCACGACGATGATCACGGGGATGGTCGTCGCTGCCGTGGGGATCGCGCTGTCGGCGTTCGCCGGAGGGGCGGGCATGATCGGTCTCGGCGGAACGGTGTGGATCGTGGCGATGGGCCTGTTCATCTTCGCCATCGGAGAGATGATGGCCAGCCCGACCAGCCAGGAGTACGTCGGCCGGATTGCGCCGGCGGACAAGAAGGCCCTGTACAT
>CP070706.1:360322-365890 GCA_020350085.1 Acidobacteriota bacterium | reverse complement strand
GCCGCCAGCTCGAGAGAAATCAACACTTTCGTGCCGTCCTCCTGCTCTCCCAGCACGGCGAGCACCGGCGCCGAGACGACAAGGCGCGCCAGGCGGACCTTGAGATGAAACCCATCGAGGAACAACACCGCGTACCATTCCTCCGAAAGATCTCTCTGTTGCCACTGGGCAAAACGATCCTTCAACCGGGTCACCACCCGCGAGATCGCGCTCTTCGACAGGTTCGCCGACCCGAGCAGCGGGGCGAGCGCGTTGCGGACTCGCCGCGCATTGCCCCCGGCCAGGTAGACGCCGAGGATCGCTTCGTCCACCTCACGCGTGAGCCGCGCGTAACGCGGCAACAGTTCGCTTTGAAACTCGCTCGACGTCCCGTTCGCATCGATCAAACGGCCGTGCGGCACCTCGAGCTCTCGCGGACCGGAACTCGTCGTGATCGACCGCGACTCTGTCTGTAGCGAAGGCCGCCCGGGCGTCGCAAGCAATCAGCCCGGAACACGGGACAGATTGCGATCCACGAGCGAAGAGCACCCGTTTGATGGCTCCTGCGGGTTCAGAAGCCGTCGGCCGCGCGGAGGCTACGGACCGCCCGCAAGTCCGTGTCCGAAACCGACCCGCCGGCTGGAGCCGGGCGATCCGAACGTGTCCCGGAGGCGACGCCGGCAGTCCCCGGCAGAGGACAGATCGCGTTAGACATTCTCGTGCTTAGAGCTGTAAATGACTACGCATCAAATGTTTAGAGCCGTGGCACGGCCGTTGCTTTCTCAGTGATCCGACAGCAAGCGAACGCTGAACGGAGGTGAACCATGAAGAAGACGCTCGTCCTTGCACTCACCGTCCTCGGCTTCGCCCCGTTCGTGTGGGCGGGCCAGCGACATCGGCACGTTCCTGTGGGCCAACATCCGGTCCAGCTTGCCCACGAACTCGATAACGCCGCCGAGCGCGCGTACCGGACTGCCGTACGGCACGTTCACCACGGCAGGTACAGGGAGGCTCGCGCCCTCGATGCTCTCCGCCTGCTCGCCGTTCACGCGGATCGGTTCCACTTCACGCTCGAGCGGTTTGCACTCCGAGAGCCTTGGCGTGTCGAGCGCGAGTTTCGCGCACTCCAGCGCAGCTACGGCCACGCCGAGCGCGCGGTGTATCGCCTGCATGGCCACCGGCGGTTGCATGAGCGCTTCGCGCGTGTCACCAGGCTTGTTGACCAGCTCGAGCGTCAGGGGTGGCATCAGCGCGTGCGCCGTCATCGATACGAGGACGACGATTCGTACGACGACGACCACGGGCGTGTGAGATTCTATGGACCACGCATCGCCGTCGATTGGCGCTGGTAAGACGAGAACGCGTCGCGGCTGACGTCGGAGAATCCCGGTTTGCCTCGGCGTGTCGGAACCTGACCCCCTCCCCTCCCCCCACCCCTCACCACTCCTCCCCGGGGACGGGCGTCACGAAACGAGCGTGACGCCCGTCCCGTCCTTTTCGTGTCGAAGCCGCGCTTCAGAGCACGAACGGTATCAGTGCTTTTCTCTCGGGCGGGTAGTCAGCGAAACGCTGCCGGTACCAGCGATGATGGGACAGCGCGCGCGGGACGAGATTTGCAGCGGTCCAGAGCGCGAACGCGAGCCCGGGCCACGACCACGTCAACATGGCCCATCCGCACCACTCGACGATCTCTCCGAGGTAATTCGGGCATGAAACGAGGCGGAACAAACCACTGCGGGCCACGGCGTAGTCCTGTCCGCTGCGGCGGAGTCGGAGCAACGTATCGTCGCTTCGTACGTTGACCAGCAAGCCGAGCAGAAATAGTGCGACACCCGCAATGAAGCGCGGGTCGCGAGCCCAGTCATGAGAATAGGCCGGCCCGAGCGCGAACAGGTAACGTGCGTTGAGGTAAGCGTTGACGCAGTTGAATGCGAGGGCCAAAAGCGTGATCACGACCGGCATACGCTTGCCGCTGCCGCGACGCCTCAGCGGGTACACGAAAGTGCGATGCAGGTAATGCAGCTGCCACAAACCAAGAAACGCAAGATAAGCCCAGCCGGTCTGCCGATCGCCCAACGCGTAGAACACGGCAAACGCGACAACGGCCGGTAGCTCCATCAGCACCCAGCCGACTGCCGCCGGTATGGTCGGGCCCCAGCCGGGGCGCGTGTGTCTGCCGTACGGTGCCGCGACGAACATGAGCGCGACAAACGCTGCCACTGACAGTACGAACCAGCAGCCGAGTAGGGCGAAGTAGACGATCACTTCACTCACTGCGGGGTTCTCGGTCGAGCTCGCCTTGCTCGCGATACCACTCGATCGTGTCCCTGACGGTCTGCGCGAGCGGCCTCGTCGTCAAGCCCAGCTCGTCACGAGCGCGCTCGCAGCACACGACGGGATTTGCAACTCTCAGGACGCGAAGCGACGTCGGGCTGAAGAGCGGCTCATGGCCGGCGATCCGTCCGATGGCTGCCGACGGCGGCGCGCAGATCCTGGCCAGCCACATCGGTGCAGCCAAGCGCGGGGCCGACATTCCGGTGGTTTCGCTCACGAGCGCGGCCAGGTCCTCGAGCGAGCACCACGGGCCGGCGACGAGGTATCGCTCACCGGTGCGGCCCCTTTTTTCCGCTTCGACGAGCGCTTCGGTCAGATCGCGTGCGTCGATCCAGTGGTAGCCGCCAGCGACGAGCGCCGGCAGGCGCCGGCGCGCCAGCGCCAACAGTACCGTTCCCATGCGCGAGGGTTTGTAGTCGTGAGGACCCAGCACCGCGCACGGGTTGACGATCACCGCGTCGAGGCCTCTGGCGACGCCGTCGAAAACGACCTGCTCAGCGAGTGCTTTGCTGCGGTCGTACGGAAGCTCGCGAGCTCCGAGCGCTAGCGGTCTGTGCTCATCGAGAGAGAACCCCTGCGGTCGTTGCTCGAGAGCGTGGACCGAGCTGACGTGGATCAGCCGCCGCACACCACTCTCGAGGCAAGCCGCTACGACGTGGCGCGTGCCCTCGACGTTGACTTTCAGCGCCTCGTCGTCGCATCGCGGGGCGAGTGTGATGCGAGCGGCAAGATGGTAGACCACGCGCGCCCCGGCAACGGCTCGCAAAACCGACCGCGCGTCGCGGACGTCGGCTCGAACCCGCTCCACGTCGAGTCCGGCCAGCGCGCGCGAGTCCTCGTGGACGATGACTCGGACCTTCGAGCCTCTCTTAAGCAACCGGCGAACCAGATTGGCTCCGACGTGGCCCGAGGCTCCTGTGACGAGGCTCGTCACCGGGGCCCTGACCTGCCGCCCGCCGAAGGCGGGGGCGCGGCTGGTCGGGGCAGGGCTTTCTCAGATTGAGAATCGCCCCTCCCGCACGTGTTTTCAGAATGAGAACCAGCAAGGCACGAAAGTCCGCTTCTGGAACCAAGACAAACTAGAATGAACATTGACGAACGTTCTCAGAGTTGGCACCCCGTTTGCTTACAAAGGGGGCGAGCAGCATTTTCCTTCCTCAATGGCAAAGAGAGCCGGTCTGAGCAGCCGGCTCGCTTCTTTTTTGGGGCCGCCCGCTCTTCCGGTGCCGTCTTGGGGTTTGCACACAGCGCGGGCAGAAAAACGTGCTTCGCTGTTGTTGGACGAGGCGGACGATCGGCCCGGCGCAGCGCAGGCACGGCTCGCCCTCCCGACCGTAGACGGCGAGGAAGCGTTGGTACGAGCCGGTCACTCCCCGAGCATCCTGGAAATCTGAGAATGTCGTCCCGCAGTGCTCGATGGCCCGCTCGAGGACGGCCCGCGTCGCCCTGTGCAGGCGAGTGATCTCGGCCGGTCGCAACGTATTCGTGGCTCGCAGAGGTGAGAGCCGAGCCTCGTGCAAGATCTCCGATGCATAGATATTACCCAGCCCTACGAGACGATCCTGCCGCAGCAACCAGGGCTTGATGGGCGGGCGGCTGCGACCCAGCTCCTCGGCGAGCCGCTCAGCCGTGAAGCATGGACCAAGCGGCTCGATGGCGCCTGGCGCCGCTTGTTCGGGCGTACGCAGCCAGCGCAGGGTCCCGAATCGGCGCGGGTCGATGAACAGCACGGCTCCGCGGTCGAGCTCTAGCACGGCTCGCAGATGCGAACGGCACCGAGGCCGCCGATCCACATGGAGCAATCTCCCCGTCATCCGCAGGTGGATCGCCAGATACAGCACGGCGTCATCGCGCTCTGAACGATCCAGCTCGAACAGGACCTGCTTGCCGAAGCGAAAGACGTTCGCGATCAGGCGACCAGAGTAGGGTGGACAGCGACCGCTGCGCAGAAGCTGATCGAGAATCCGCACGCGTCGCAGTCGTCGTTCGCGTACCATCGGAGCGAGCTGCCGCGCAACCGTTTCGACCTCGGGAAGCTCGGGCATGCGATCCTCGCCGTGGTGCCTCCTTTTTCGAACGGAGCAAGCCCAGGTGGAACCGAGCAGCGCCCCCGCGACGTCTTACCTTGCTCGACGCCGGACGTGGTGGCGCTGCTCCCGTGCCGACGAGTGGTGCGTCGCAGGAAGCATCAACGGCTTGCCAGTATCACACAGCGACGCGAGGCCCGGCAGCTCGTCGGCAAGCTCGTAACAGCGATCCCGCAGCTCGTCGCGATAGCTCAGCGTCAGCGAAGAGCGGCACCCGTTGGCCTCGAACAGCGTCGTCTCGATCGTCATGTCGGCTGCCGCACCCCAGCCGCGCGCGCTGAGCAAGACACCGTCCTCGAGATCGTAGCGAAAACGCATCCCAGGCTCCTCTCCATGCGGTACCGGGATGAAAGACGCAGCACCGAGGCGTCCCGCGGGCAGCTCGGTCTCGAGCGCCAGCCGCACATCACCAAAGCTGGTCGCACTGAGCGCCGGAAGTTGGAAACCACCCTCCGAGATCGCTTCGACCCATCGCTCGCGCAGCCGAGCGGTATCGGCACCCGTAAGTGTCACCTCTGCACGATCGCCCGCGGCTGAAAGCGTGATTTCGATCGTGTCCCTGCTTGCGTCCGCGACCAACTCATCGGTCACGACGACCTCGCCTGGCAACGATGGAAGCCGGAGTCTCGCTTGGTAACCGGCGCTCGCGGTCGAGGTTCGATCGAGAATCGAAGCTCGCCAAGCCAGCGGCCAGACGAAGTGCCCCGCGTCAGGGTCGACCACCGGGTCGAGCCTGGCCTCGATCGTCTTCAGTGCACAGATGAGAAGCGCGTTTGGGAGCGTAGCTTCACCCGTTTCTGGATCCTCCGCGCGCACGTCGTACGGTCCAGGAGTGTAGCCGGTCGGAACGGTGACGGAGATCGTCGTCTCGTCGACCCAAACCAAGTTCTCGAGGCGCGGATTGACGGCCACGATCTGCAGACCTCCTTCCCGATTCGCGACCAGCGCGTAGCCGTCCTTGAACGCCACACCTCGGGCTGATCCCGGCGTCGGATGGTGCGACATCACGTAGGCGGCTTGCGGCTCGCTAACGTCCAGAATCGTCAACCCACCGATACCGTCGGCGACGATCAACCTATGGTCGATTACCTGCATATCCAGGGGACTGTGGCTGTTCAATGTATACCTGAAGATCGGGAGCGAGGGATCACGTATGTCATAAACCGCT
>CP070706.1:357580-360222 GCA_020350085.1 Acidobacteriota bacterium | reverse complement strand
CGCGTGACGAAGAACCCGATCCGCTCGGCGATCGTGTTGATGAGCTTGCGTTCTTCCTTGAGGAACGGTCCTTCGTCGGCTGCAGCCTGCTCCGACTTGTAGCAGACGGAAAGCATGCCGATCTGCTCGCCATCGACGACGACCGGTGCGGTCAGAGACCACGACGTCGTGGCGCAGCCCGGTATCTCACAACGGACGTTCTTGATGCTCAGCCGGGCACAGCAGGCGTCGGGATACTGCCAGCCAGACGGGATGGCTGCGACGAGCTCGTCGCACACTTCCTGTAACGGCCGGTCCGGATCGGACAGGATCTCGTCCACGAGGTACAAACAGTTCAGCTCTTTGGCACGTTCCTGCAGCGACTCGATCAGCTGCTGCATCGGTGTTTGCGGCGTCGACATCGGCGAACGACCTTTTCGTCTTGGGTGCGTGGCCAACCCGGTTTCTTGATGAAAACCTTTGTGAGTGTTAGCGCGCTGCTCACGTTGTCGCGCGAACGTGCGGATCTCTTCACCTCGAGGGCTTCACGAACCGTCCGGGCCTACCTGTCATTATAAGATCAGTGATGCCACAGGGCCCCGCGTCCCGATCGCCCGTCGACCTTGACGCGAAGCGGCTGTTTTAGTCGGATGTGGCGCGTGTGCGTGGTCTCCCGTACAGCCGGCTGGCTGGCGAGGTAGCGCCAGTCAACGCTGCGCCGAGCAGTCATCGATCGCTCCGCATGGCTCACGCACAGGTAGAACACGCGGAAGCTGATCAGATTGTGGAAGAAATGAGCCCCTTGGCTC
This sequence comes from Acidobacteriota bacterium, assembly GCA_020350085.1. Taxonomy (GTDB): domain Bacteria; phylum Acidobacteriota; class Polarisedimenticolia; order J045; family J045. Next base: position 359,434 of record CP070706.1, on the reverse strand, counting down.
GGCTCGACGTCCATTCCGGGCAGCGTGGCTTCGACGATCACCCGCGCTCCCGCGATCTGGCCCCACTTGACGGGAATGCCGAGCCAAGGATCGGAGCTGCCCTAGCGGCCAAATCCGATCAGGAGATACGGCCGACGCTGATCGAGCAAAGATCGATTGAACGTTTCGAGCTCGGCCGCGATCTCGCGGGTGAAGCGGGCCTCGAACGTGTCCGGCTTGACGTAGACCACGTCGTGGATGCCTTCGACCACCCCGTTTCCCATCACTCGGTCCGAAGCGAGCAGCAGATCGGATCTTTCCAGCTCGTCTTCCGTCAGCTCCAGGTCCTCGCCCGAAACCAGCATCGGCCGAAGCTGCAAGAACCCGAAGCGGGCGCCAGCTGATCCCTGGCGAGGAAACGTCAGCGCGAACTCGATCTCGACGGCTTCCCCGAGAGCTCGCTCACCGATCGACAGCAGCTCCCGCACCAGGCTGTTGACCGGGAATTCTCCGTAGGCGAGCAGCGGCGCGAAGTCGAGCACCCGCGGACCCGCAGAACTCGTCCCCGGCACGACACGATCTCGTTGCGGATCGTACGTGGAGGCTGCGAATCTCAGTGTCCCGTCGTAGTCCGCTGCGGAGAGGTCTGCCTTCACGAGGTACTCCGTCTCCGTTATCGGGTCGTAGGCTGGCGGCGGGCCCATGTTCACCGCCCAGAAGTCGAGCTGCGTGTTGCGCAGCATCTCACGTGCTGAACCGAACGGCGGAGGAGCGGTCGGTCGCGCAGGGGAGTAGATCCACGAAGTTCCACCATCGACGATCGTCTTTCCGAGCCCCAGCGCCAAGTTGACCACGCCGTCGCGCGGGTCGACGCCTTTGGCAGGGAAGTAGTTGTAGGATCTTCCGACTCCCGAGACTTCCGGATAGAAACGATCGTTGTATCGTCTGCCGACGACTTCCTGGATGATGACGGCCATCTTCTCGTCGGCGATCGTCTTCTCGGTCGCCCGGACGTAGCTCTTCGCTGCCCCGTAGTACGTCGATGCGTAGACGAACTTGATCGCCTCGACCAGGCGGCGAAAGCGCGCATCTGCGTCGGGTTGGTTGTTCGGCACCATTTTGGTTTCGTACACACCGGCGAAGGGACGAAGCAGTGCGTCTTCGAGCAAGCTCGACGACCGGATCGCTAGCGGTGAGTGGACCTCCTCGACGATTGCCCGCAGGTCGCCCACGATCTCTGCCGGAAGCTCCGCGCTCAGAAAAGCCTGGGCGAGCCGCTCGTCTTCCAAATCTGATAGGGCGAGCTCGAGAAGCGAGTTTCGTTCGATCAGGGCGTCGAAGACGTCCGTCGTGACGACAACCATTTTGGGAACGTAGACCTCGACACTCTCGAACTGCGACGCTCTCAGCTCAGCACTGATCAGATCACGGATCAGAACGAGTCCTGCCGCCTTTCCACCCAGCTCTCCCCTGCCGATGCGGGTCACCGGCTCCGGTAAGCGGAAGGAGCCGCGCTCGAAACGCGGCACGCGGCGCGGTTCGAAGCCGCCCATGGTGGTGGCCCTCTCCTCGAACGCTCAGCCGCAGATCGTGATCCGGGCTAGACCCATCCGCGGTCGTGGCACGCCCTGGCTACGCGATCCACGGCGATGATGTACGCCGCGTCTCGCATGTACAAGTTGCGCTTGCGTGCCATCTCGCTCACCGCGAGGTAGGCCGTCGTCATCTTGACGTCGAGCTTGCCCAGGACTTCGTCCTTGGCCCAATAGTAGTTCATGTTGCTCTGAACCTGCTCGAAGTAGCTGCAGGTGACCCATCCGGCATTCGCCAGGAAATCCGGAATCTGCAGCACGTCCCCTCTGCGCTGCAAGGCGT
>CP070706.1:354044-357480 GCA_020350085.1 Acidobacteriota bacterium | reverse complement strand
GGTGGGCACGCAATTGAGCGAAGCCGAGACCGCCATGCTGCACCGCTACGCCCAGGAGATGTACGACAGGTACTGCCGGTTCTGCGGCACGTGCGAAGGAAAGTGCCCCGGCGACGTGGCGATCGCCGACGTCATGCGCTACGCGATGTACTTCAAGTACTACGGCCGTGAGAAGCGATCCATGGAGCTGTATGCCGCGCTGCCCCCCCGGTCCCGAGCCTCCACCTGCGATCGGTGTCCGGGCCCCTGCAACACTGCGTGCCCGTTCGGCCGCCGGGTTCGCGATGAGCTCGTGGAGGCCCATCGGCTGCTCAGTTTCGCCGCGGCGTAGGGAGATTTTTGATGACTGGACGTCAACTCGGGAGTGTAGGGCTGTTCTTGCTCCTGTCAGGCTGCGGGTGTAGAAGCGATGAACTCGAGGAAGCTGGCGTCGACCTGACGCGTCTACTCCCGGCACCTTCCTCGCTCGAGGGATGGAACATCGGTGCGGGACCGGAAGAGTACCTCCCCGATGATCTCTACCAATACATCGACGGCGCTGCGCCGCGGTATTTGACGTATGGCTTCCGGAAACTGGTCCACGTCCGATACGAGATGGGAGGCGACCCCCTCTCGAGCGACACTCTGGACCTCTTCGACATGGGCAGCAAGTTGGGCGCGTTCGGCCTCTACAGAAGCCTCATGCCCGGGGGAGCCGTGGCCCAGGATTGGGGAACCGAGGGACACCGTTCCGGAACCGTGGCCGCGGCTTGGAAGGACAGGATCTACGTTCAAGGCGAGGCCGACGACGACCGCGCCGTTCTGATCAGTGTGCTGGATCGGATCATGTCGCGGGTTTCAAGTGAGGTCCCGGGCGACACTGCTCTCCCGGCGATCCTGGCTTCGCTGCCCTCCGAGGGACGCGTCCCGCTGAGCGAGCGATACGTGGCCGCCGACCTGCTCGGCCACACATTCCGTCCCGGCGGCGTGTCGGCGGCTTACGAGATCGACGGGCAGGAAGCGGAGTTGTTCTTCAGCGATCTCGGGAGTGCGGACGCTGCGGCCGAAGCGCTGGCGAGCCTGCGCACCCACCAATCGCAGTGGGGCGCGAGCATCGACGAGGTCCCATCGGTTGGCACGGGTGGTTTCCGTTTCTCAGATCCCGGCCTGGGCTCGGGGATCGCGGTCCGTGCGGGTCGCTATGTCGCGGGAGTCTACGGCGCCCTCTCGCAGGACGCGCAGTTGCGCCTCCTCAGTAAGCTCGTCGACCGTCTCGGACTGTCACCCTGAGATCGCGATTGCTGACCTCTGAGAATACTGCCTATCGGGTCAGCACCCAGCCGACCGCTTTCGCGAACCGGGCAGACAAGGGGCAACGAGCGGACATTAGACTGTGTCACTAGTCGTAATCGGTTCGTCTTGCTTATGCACATGGGTGTCCCCATAATGCCGCTACCGGGAGATGGGCTGAGAAGGTCGTGAGCATCCTACTGCTCATGGAGCCTACAGCCGTGCCTAAGAAGTCCAGATCAAGCCTATTCGCAGGCTGGTGCAGGTGCTTGCCCAGCCCTCGCAGGCGTATACCGATCCCCAAACACAACGAACAGGAGGACAGCATGCGATCATCCGCGATTGTAGTCTCGGTGCTGGCGGCTCTTGTCGTCAGCTTGGCTTTGCCGTCGCAGTTGCCAGCACAGGAATGGTCAGCCGAGCAGCAGGAAGTCTGGAGTGTGATCGTTGAGTCGTGGGACGCGATTGTAGCGAAGGATATCGACTGGACTGATACTTATGTGCACCCTAACGCCGTAGTGTGGGGTGATGATGTTCCCATGCCTCGGAATCGGTCATCCGTAAAGAAATGGGAAAGATACAGTTTCCAGAACTCGACGACCCTAGTTTCCGAGTACAGCCTGGCTGCGATGGTCGTTCAGAGTAATACGGCCGTGGCACACTACTATTACTCCCTCGGCACGGAAGACGCTGAGGGCAAGCCCAAAACCGTGCATGGGCGCTGCACGGACATCCTGATCATTGAAGACGGTCGATGGCTGTTCCTGGCCTGGCGCTGTGGAGATATGCCATCTACGTCAGGGACATAGCCTCCTATTTCAGTACCGGGCATTCTGCAATCGTCGCCGCCGCCTGGCCGGCTCTTGGGTTGGAGAGGGCTGTGCCAGGCTGGTGCCAGGGCGACGCGCCCAAACTTCACAGTGGCTCGTCACACACCGCTGAGATACCGGTGCACGTACGTCACGGCCATCGATCCTTCGCCGACCGCCGAAGCGACCCGTTTGACCGATCCGTGGCGGACGTCGCCCGCCACGAATACGCCCGGCAGGCTGGTCTCGAGCAGATAAGGAGACCGATTCTGTAGGTGGAAATCGGCGTCGACGCGGCTCCCGGACACGTCGCTGCCCGAGAGAATGAAGCCGCTCTCGTCACGCGCGACCCGGTCGCCCAACCAATCCGTGTGCGGAACCGCCCCGATGAAGATGAACAGCGCAGCGGCCGGCACGGTCTCCGCCGTCTGGCCGTCATCGCAGGCGATGACCAGCCGCTCGAGGCGCGTCTCCCCTTGAACCTCCAGTAATTCCGCTCCGTGGCGCACGCTGATGTTGTCGACTGCGTGGATCTGATCGATCAGATAACGCGACATCCGGCTGGACAGCGACGGGCCGCGAACCAGCATAGTGACGGTGCGGGCAAATCGCGAGAAGTACATCGCTGCCTGCCCTGCGGAGTTCGCGCCGCCGATGATATAGACGTCCTGGTTGCGGACCGACTCGCCCTCGGTCATCGCCGCGCCGTAGTAGACGCCGGCTCCGGTCAGCCGTTCTATCCCCCCGGCCTCTAGCTGACGATAGGAGACACCCGTCGCGATGAGCAGCGCACGGCACTTCAGCTCGCTGCCGTCCCCCAGCTTCACCGTCTTCGAAGGTCCATCGACGGCGAGCCCGACAGCCTCTTGCGCCGTGAGCACCTCGACGCCGAACCGCCGGGCCTGTGCCACGGCACGACGAGCCAGCTCACCCCCCGACACGCCGCCCGGGAATCCCAGGTAGTTCTCAATGCGCGAGCTCATCCCCGCCTGGCCGCCCGGGGCTTTCCGTTCGACCACCAGCGTCCGCAGCCCCTCGGACGCGCCGTACACGGCCCCGGCCAGCCCCGCCGGACCCGCTCCCACCACGATCAAGTCGTAGAAGGGCATGTCGGCGCTCGTCTTGAGCCCACAACGTTCGGCGATCTCGCGGTTCTCGGGCTTCTCCAGAATCGACCCGTCCGTGAAGAACAGGCAGGGTAGTTCCAGCTTCTGCTTCCCCGATACCGCCATCAGACGCCTGGCCTCTTCGCTGACTTCGGGGTCCAGCCACAGATACGGGATGTTGTTGCGTGCGAGAAACTCTTTCACGCGGTGAGAGGCCGGAGCCCACTGGTTGCCGACCACACGAATACCCTC
>CP070706.1:343838-353944 GCA_020350085.1 Acidobacteriota bacterium | reverse complement strand
TCCCGACCTGCGTGTCGGTCGCGAGGCAGTGATCGACCACGTTGTTTCGCATCACGCAAGCGTCGATCACACCGCAGCCGTTTTCGCAGTTGTCGTTCGAACCTCCGAGGTAACCCGAGGCAGTCGAGCAGCTGCAGCTAGAGGTTGCATACTCATCGAGCGCGAAAAACGCATGATGTAGCTCGTGTCGTAAGACGGCGTCGAAGCGGCTCAGGCCCCAGCCGTCGTTGTCCGAAGTCAGCACGACGTGCGGGCCACCGAGATACGTGTACGCGAAGTATCCGTCGGCGAATCGGCCGTCGGTATCCAATGTCGAGTTCACGACGAACACGTTAACGGCCCAGTCCGTGCCGTCGGCGACTCGAGTCTCGTCGGCGAACAGCCGCGAGCGGGTCATCCGCCCACCGAGACCGTAGCCGAGCTGGGAAAGCACTTCTAGAGCCCACAACTCCTCGCCACTGACGCCGGCAGTATCGGCCGGCCGCAAGATCGGCTCATAGCTCGTCTGCAGCCTCTCGTCCGTGCGTCCGGAGAGCAGGTGGAGGGTGAAGGTCAACTCTGTCCCGGGATACATCGACTCGATACCGCTGATGGCTTGGAGCGCCTCGGCGAGAACCTGACTCTCGAGAACCTGCGTCCAGTTCTCCGTCGAAGCATCGACGGCCCCGTTGCTCTCGAGAAGCATCATGTTGATGGAAACATTGCCCGCGAGAAACTCGCTCGTGTTCTCCCACGTGGCCCCGGCCGGTCTGAGACCGCTCGACTGCGAGGACGGCTGCGACGAGGACATCATCATCGGCGCGGCAGGCTGATCCCACCACGGGAGGGGGATGATCAGGTCCTGACCGAAGCCGTCCTCCGGCTCGGGCTCGCCCACGGCGACGTCCTTCGCCGAAGAGAAGACGTTCCACGCCTGAAGCGCCGTCAGGGACTCGTCCTGATAGAGACCGATCTCCGAGCTCTCCACCGGCTGGGTCCGTACACGAAGGCTCGGAAGCAGGCGCTCCAGCCGTCGGATGAACCCTCGCGGACCGCGCACGAGAGCCCGCTCGAACCCGGGAAGGTGGGCCACGACCCGACCGCCCAGAACGTGCACGCTTCTCGAGAGAGCCTCCCCATCGAGCGAGCCCGAACGCGACTCGACGAGCATCAGCTCGCTGTCCATACCCGCACTTGAGAGATGAGAACAACAAGCGGCGACGCACGCGGCGACAATCCGAACAACGCCGGTCTTCCCGATGCGAGCTGTGCGAATCAAAAGCCCCTCCCGGTTACGCTGGAAACCGCTACCGGGAATATGGGTCGGAGAGCCTGCGACGGGCGACCAGCCTCGAATGCCCCTAAGTGCGGACCATCCAGCAGGTATCTGCGACGTTTCTGCTCGGAGGTTCGTGAATCATCCGGGCGAACGGCCGAGGAGCTCCATCGCGCGGGCCCGGTTCTGCAGTGCACGGGCCTTGCCATGAAACAGGCGGCCGGACCCGCCGCCGCGACCTCCGATCAGCTCGGCGACGCATGAACCCAGCTGCTGCACGTCGTCGCTTCGAGCCTCACCCGAGGCGAGCAGAAACCAGACCCCGCCCTGAGGATCGCCCGCCGTCAACAAGGCTAACTTCTCGGGCGCTCGTGCGAGCAACGCGCGCGCGACGACTTGAAGAAACCCGCCGTCCGTCGCTGTGAAATGCTGCGTGACGAGATTCTCGCGGCGTGCGGCGAGCGCTTCGGCCGCCGAGTTCGCGAGTGCGGATCGCAGCGTCTTCTGCTCGCGCGTGAGTGATTTGATCTGCTCCAGTTTCGCGCTGATCACGGCGACCATCTCGTCATCTGCAGCTCCGACGAGTTGGCGCAGGGCGGCGGCGCGCTGCTCGTGGAGGGCGAGTCTTCGACGAACGCGTTCACCCGCGACAAAGTAGAGCCGAGTGCCGCCGCGCATCGGCTCGGTATCGAGGAGCTTGAGCGATTCGACCTCTGCCGTTGAAGAAACGTGCGTGCCCCCGCAGGTCGAGATGTCGAGCTCTTCGATGACGACCAGCCGGACGTCTCCGACATGGTCCTCGGGAAGCCCGCGCGAGCGCACATCGGCGTACCGGTACTCTTCCCGCGATAGGTGGCGCGCGGTGACAGGTCTGGCAGCACGAATCTCGACATGGACGGCCGTTTCGAGCTTGGCGAGATCACCGGCAGACAGCGAGTCGACGTCCAACTCGATGTCGCAGACGTGCTCACCGAGACGAAACGCCGTCGTCGGCCAGCCAAAACACTCCGCAGCGACGGCCGTGAGAAGGTGTTGACCGGTGTGCTGCTGCATGTGGTCAAATCGGCGCTGCCAATCGAGCGTCACCAACACCGGCCCGCTCGGAGCGTCGCCACGGACGAAGTGACGGATCTCGCCTTCGACCTTCTGGACATCGACGACCTCAGCGTCAGCGATGCGGCCCCGATCTGCAGGCTGCCCTCCACCTTCGGGATAGAGGATTGTGTCGGCGAGCACGACGAAGAGGCCGCTTGCAGACTGACTCGTGCGAACGACCTCGGTCTGCAATTCGCGAAGATAAGAGTCGCGCTGAAAAGACGGTGCGCTGCCCATGGCTTGATTATCGTACGAATCGCGTCGCGACGGGAACGGGGTGGCGTTGACGCGTTAGCGGACAGTGCGCCTCACGAGATGCGGGCGCTGCTCCGTTTGCGCGACGAAAGCGCTCCTCGGGTCCACGGCACCCCTACTCGCCGCGAAGGATGTTGCCGATGATGGTACCGCCCACGTTTCTGCCGCCAGACGAGGTACGCGCCGTCGGCAGCCGGGGCAGCAACCAGTCGAGAAAGGCCTGACTCGAGCGCGTCTGCAGCCAGACCTCGCCGGCTCCGCTGAACTCGCAGACCAACCCTTCGCCGCTGATCACCGAGGTGAACAGACCCGAGACCTTTCGCACGGTCCACTGCAGCGTACTGTCGAAGGCGACGACATGTCCCGTATCGACCACGTACGGACGCTGGCCGTCGAGCCGGACGCGGTGGATCGCGCCGTATGAGCTGAGCAGCACCGGTCCATTTCCGGAGAGCTTCAACAGGAACAGTCCCTCCGAAGCGAAGAATGAGCGTGCACCGCCCCACTTGATGTCGACGTCGACAGTCGTCGATCCAGCGAGATAAGAGCCCGACTGGACATAAACCGGCGCGCCTTGGAGCTTGGCTTCCAGCACATCACCCGGAAGAGTTGGTGCGAACGTCACCTCACCACGTGCCCCTTGAGCCGTGAACGTATTGACGAAGAACGACTCGCCACCGAGGACCTTTCGCAGCGCCGATTTGAGCAGTCCGCCCTGCAGACCGCTTTGCACGACGATGTTTGACGACATCGAGACCATGGCCCCCGTTTCAGCGCGTACGGACTCACCGTCGTCGAGCTGAAAGATACCGAGTGCAAAGGAAGGCTTGTGCTCGACCCGTATGTCCATCGTCAGATTCTCCTCCGGCTACTCCGACCCATCTCGTCAACCGAGCCGCGCAAACACCGCCCGCAACCGCTCGAGCGCCCAGTCGACCTGGTCCGGCTCGATGACGAGCGGCGGTGCGACGCGGATGGTGTGCGTGTGCGTCTCCTTGCACAGCAGTCCTTCCTTGGCCAGCTCGACGCAGTGGCGCCGGGCTCCACCGACCTCGTGCTTCAGCTCGATAGCGATCCACAGGCCGATCTGGCGAATCTCCTTGATCGAATCGGCCTCGATCTCGGCCAGGCCGCGGTGGAACTGCTCGCCCCGCTCGCAAGCGTTCTCGACCAGACCCTCTTCCTCGAGCACGCGAAGCGCCTCGCGCGACACCGCGAGGCCGAGCGGGTTGCCGCCATACGTCGAGCCGTGGGAGCCGGGTCTGAAGACGTCCATCAGCTCGTTGTCGGCAACGAACACGGAAACCGGATACATGCCGCCGGAGAGTGCCTTGCCGAGCGTCAGCGCATCGGGACGCACGTTCTCGTGCTCAAAGGCGAACATCTTCCCGGTGCGGCCCAACCCGGACTGGATCTCGTCGAGAATCAGCAGCACGTTCTCGCGCGTGCAGATCTCGCGGATCCTTGACAACGTTCCCGGCAGCGGAATGATGATGCCGCCTTCTCCCTGCACCGGCTCCATCAACACGGCGACGGTGTTCGGCGTGATCGCGCCAGCGACCGCCTCAGCATCGCCGAACGGCACGATCTTGAATCCTGGAGTGAGCGGACCGAAGCCGTCGCGATAGTCCGGCTCCGTCGAGAACGAAATGATCGTCGTCGTGCGTCCGTGGAAGTTGTCCTCGAAGACGATGATCTCGGCCTGATCCTCCGGGACGCCTTTGACCGTGTAGCCCCAACGGCGCGCGGCCTTGATGGCGGTCTCGACCGCTTCGGCCCCGGTGTTCATCGGGAGCACGCGCTCGAGACCGGTCAGCTCGGTCAACTCTTGGCAGAACGGTCCGAGCTGATCTGTGCGAAACGCGCGCGAGCAGAGCGTCAGATGCTGTGCCTGCCGCGTCAGTGCTTCGATCAGCCGCGGGTGGCAATGACCTTGATTGACGGCGCTGTATGCTGCGAGGCAGTCGAGATAACGGTTGCCGTCCACGTCCCACACCCAACAACCTTCACCGCGAGTGAGTACGACGTCGAGCGGGTGGTAGTTGTCGGCTCCGTGGCGCTGCTCCAACTCGATCAGACGTTGCGACGATGTCGTACGCGTGGACATAAAAGTCAATCTCCGGGGGAGTTGGCTAGAATGACGGATCGATCGATCCGCAGCGTAGTCTAGTCCTTCCGCGCCGATTCGGCACGAAAAGGATCGCGAGAAAGAGGCTCAGCGGCCTGCTTCGACGACCCGCCGGTAGTTGTCCGGGTCGGTCGGCCCCTCGGTCATCAGCACCAAGACCCTGGCCTTCGGCCCCAGCCCGAGTCGGCGGCGGGCACTCTCCGCACCCGCCTCAGACGAGCGGCCCAGCGCGAGCAGCCCGGCGGCCGATGCCGCTCCCGATTCGCCGGCCGCGAGCCCGATCTCGGCGAGGGCGCGCATCGCCTCGGCCGCCCACTCGTCCTCCAGGCCGACGGCGGCATCGATGCCGTTCTCGAGCACGGGCCACGCCAGCGAGGAGACGGTGCCGCAGTTGAGCCCCGCCATCATCGAGCCGTGCGCGCCCGCCACGCTGACCGGCCGGCCCGCGGCGATCGAGCGCAGCAAGCAGGCCGCCCCGAGAGGCTCGATCGACACGATGCGTTGCGGCTGAGCGCCGCCCTGGCGCCCCGAGTGCCGAAAGTGTCGAACGGCGGCGGCTGCCAGCGAGCCAACCCCGACCGGAACCAACACCATGTCTGGACCTGGCTCTGCGCTCGCCGCCAGTTGTTGCTCGGTCTCCCAAAACAGCGTGCTGTAACCTTCCGTGATCCAGCCCGGAATCCGTTCGTAACCGCGCCACGCCGTGTCCTGGATCAGCAGCGCGCGTTCCGTCCGGGATGCCGCGGCGCGCGCGACAGTCTCGTCGTAGCTCCCATCCACGAGACTCACCTCGGCCCCCTCGCGGACGATGGCTTCGACGCGGGCCCGAGCGGTCCCGGCCGGCAAGAAAATGCGCGCTGTCATACCGAGCCACCGCGCAAGCCTTGCCACGGCTCGGCCGTGATTGCCGTCCGAGGCGGTGATCAGCGCGAGCGGCAACAGCGGCTCGATCTGGATCGCCAGCTGTTCGAGGCTCGACCACGGCTCGAACGGCCGTCCGAGGCGCTGTTCGAGCACGCGATAGCCGGCCCAGGACGCGCCAAGGATCTTGAACGCGGGCAGGCCGAGCACGCGGGAAGCGTCCTTGATCATGACCGAGCCGACACCGGCCCTCTCGGCGAGACTCGGCGCCGACACGAGAGCGCCCGGCGCGTAGTCCGGAAGCCGCTCGTGCACGCCGATCGGCTCGCGCGTCGGTTCGGCTCGTTCAGCGGTATCTCGCGCCGCAGAATTGAGGACGAATTCCGGCAAGCTCGGCTCCTACCGTCCGCCGGCTGGGGGAGGGGGAACATCCAGCTCGCGTGGGGGCTGCGCCTCGAGCTCGGCCAGCAGTACGTCGATCGCCTTTTCGAGCGTCGGATCCTTGCCGCGCGCGACGAGATCGGGGCGATCCAAAATTTCGATATCAGGAGCGACGCCCACGTTCTCGACGGCCCAGTTGCCGCGCGTATCGACAAAGCGGAACGTCGGCACGTTGATCGCCCCACCATCCATCAGAGAAGGGTTGCCGGACAGCCCGATCAGCCCACCCCAAGTGCGGGTACCGATCAGCTTTCCCAGCCCCAGCTCGCGGAAGTAGTACGGAAACGCATCACCACCCGAGCTCGAGTATCCATTGATCAGGCATACCTTCGGCCCCTCGTGTGCGTAGCCTGGCGTCTTCATCGGCTCGATCCCGCGCCGTGCCCAGAAGCTGAGCCGCGTCCGGCTGAGCAGCTCGACCATCCGATCCGGAATGAACCCACCACCGTTGTAGCGAACGTCGACGATCAACGCGTCCTTGTGTGCCTGCGGGTAGAAATGCTTGCGCAGCTCGCGATTCCCGGCTCCGGCCGTGTTCGGCAGGTGAATGTAGCCGATCCGTCCTTCTGAGAGCTTCTCAACCTGTGCGCGTCGTGACCCAACCCAGTCCAAGTAGCGCAAATTCGTCTCGCGGGCGATCGGCTTGACAGAGACCTCTCGAGCACCCTCCATGCTCGGCTGAGCGTTTACGAGCAGCGTCACCGTGCGCCCTGCTGTGTTCTCGAGTAGCTCGAAAAAGTTCTCGACAGATCTCGTCGAGCGGCGGTTGACGGCCAGGATGTAATCGCCCACGGACACGTCGATGCCCGGCTCGGTCAGCGGGGAGCGGAAATCGGCATGCCAGTTCTCGCCAGGGAAGATCTTCTCGATTTTGAAAAACCCCGATCCATCCGCGACGATCCCGGCGCCGAGCAGGCCGTTATCGATTCTCTCGACACGCGGCATGTCGCCCCAGTCGACGTAGACGTGTCCCGCGTTTAGCTCGCCACCGAGCTCGCCGAGCAGATAGTCGAGATCTCCCCGGTGCGAGACATGAGCCACGAGTGGCTCGTAAAGTTCGTAGAGCGATTCCCAATCGAGACCATGGAGCCCCGGGTCGTAGAACCAGTCGCGCAGGATGCGCCACCCATCACGAAACATCTGAGACCACTCCGCTCTCGGGTCGATCTTCGTCTGCATGCCGTCGAGAGCCAGCTTTCCGTCGCCGGCCTTTTGTCCCGGCTTGACATCGACGATGCCGAACTGCTGACCTTGGCGGTAGAGCAGCTTCTTTCCGTCATGTGAGAGCGTATAACTCGAGATGCCGGAGAGGATGGTTTTCGCCTCTTCGTCCTCGATGGTGAACAGATTCAGTTCCGTCTCGCCGTCGTCAGAAACGAGATACAGTACTCCGTCCGCGCTCGCCGCCAGTCCGCGGTAGTTCGCTGCGGGTCCGGGCAGGGCGATCACACGGTCGCTGAAGCGCTCGGCATCGATGACGACACGTACCGGTTCGCTCGACGGCTCCTGGTCGTCGCTCTTCTGTTTCGGTCCCGTGACACCTGCATCTTCCGGCTTGTCGTTCTCATCCGCAGCCGTCTCCTCGTCGCTTCGCGGTCTGAGCAGGGCGGGACCGTCGCTCTTGAGAGTGGCCGCATAGACCCGGCTCGGTCGGGTGTAGAGATAGTTGAACTCGTACCCGCTGAAGGTCAGGTTGTAATCGCGATCGGAAAGGAAGTAGAGATAGCGCCCCTGAGGATCGAAGACCGGCTCGTAATCACTCGTGTCATCGTTCGTCAGCCTAAGAATTCTCTTTTCCTCCAGCGAGTAGACGAAGACCGACGAGAACCGCGATTCGCCCAGCTTGGTGTAAGCAAGCCAGCGACTGTCCGGAGACCAAGAGTAGGTCGTGATGTCGTTGCGCTCGCCGTGATCGACATCGGTGATCTCGCCGGAAACGATGTCGACGATGCGGAGCCGCTGCTTCTAGTCGCCGAAAGCGATCTTCGTGCTGTCGGGAGACCAAACGGGCGGAAAGCGCCAAATGTCCCCATCGGTCGTGATTCGCTGCTCGTCGGCGGAACCGTCAGCGGCTATGATGTAGATTTCGTACTCACCGCTGCGATCGCTGAGGTAAGCGACGTGCCGGCCATCCGGAGACCACACCGGATTCATCTCGCGCACGGCGGGCGATCTGGTCAACGGGCGAACCTCACCGTGCTCCGCCGGCACGGTGAACAGATCCCCACGCGCTTCGAACAGCGCACGCTTACCGCTCGGCGAGATGTCGAAAGCTCGGATCTGATCGGTTACATCCTCGTAGCGAGCCACGGTGTGCAGGAAGTCGCCGCCGACGTGGATCGTCAAGCGCTGCGAGGTCTCGCTCTGCGTGTCGAAGCGGTACAGATGGCCACCGCACTCGTAGACGATCTGGCGCGGACCAGCGCTCGGCCACAGCACGTCGAAGTCCTCGTGCTGCGTGACTCTTCGCGCCGCGTCGCCGGCCGGATCGCGAGCGTAGAGATTCAGTCGGCCCTCGCGATCCGAGGTGAAGTAGATCGTGTCGCCGACCCAAAGCGGCTGATTGTCCGTCCCTTCGAAGTTTGTGATCCGCTCGGCACTCAGCTTTTCGAGATCGAAGATCCACACGTCCTGCGCGCGGCCCCCGCGGTAGCGCTTCCAGGTGCGAAACTCGCGATCGATCGGCGTGTAGACCAGCTTGGTGCCGTCCGGAGAGAACATGCCGCCGCCCGCTTCAGGAACGGCCAGCGGTACTTCCATGCCGCCCTCGAACGGCACCAGATACGGGCGACCCATCCGCACGCCCCACGGCAGCCGGTTGGCACGGAACAGGACGTGCTTGCCGTCCGGTGTCCAGTCCAGCACGCGGTAGTCGAACCCGCCCCGAGGCGGCATCGGGCCGACATCGTTGTAGTAGGTCAGCTGACGTGGTGTGCCGCCCTCGACGCCGATGACGTGCACCTGACGCGATCCGCTGTACTCGCCCGAAAAAGCGATCCAGCGCCCATCCGGCGAGAACTTCGGAAAAAGCTCGATTCCGTGGTGAGACGTCAGCCGCCGAGCCGTACCACCGGTGCTCGGCGCCACATAGATGTCTCCCGCATAGACGAAGGCGACGTTCTGCTCGTGGATGTCTGCAAATCGCAGCAGAGGAGTGCCTTCGTCAGCCAGGCTCGGCAGGAACGACAGAAGCAGAGAAAGCAGGAAAGACCACGGCTGCCAGGTGCGCACGAGACGTCTCCTCGAGGACAGTTCGGTGACGGACGCGAATTATGCCATGCGGGCCGATACAGAGCGGCTCGCTCACGAGGAGGCTGCTGTGCTGACCGTTTGCTAGCGGCGGGCCCGCGAGCGATGGGCGTGGCCGAGCAGCAAGCCGACGACGATCCAAAGGCCGGCCATCGGAACGGCGGTCAGGGCGATAGCCGAAAGACCGAGTCCGAACACCGTCAGCAGCTCGAAACCCCAGGCTCCGATCTGATCGCCCGCTCTGTAGACGAAAGTATCGATGAAGCTCTTGGCCTTGTATTTCTCCTCGCGGCCGACGACCGTGTAGAGCACCTCTCGTGCTGGCCTGGCGACGGCGTAGTTCATCGACCTTCGCAATACCTGAAACACAGCGAGGACGGTCAAGCTGGGAGCGGCCGACAGCCACGCGAAGCCGCCGAGCGTCAGTGCCGGCAGCAGGGCGAGGCCCGTCCCCACGCCGAAGAGCGTCAGGATGCGCCCCGTCAGCAGCAGCTGTGTAACGAACGTCAACGAGTTGACCGAAAAGTCGATCCACGCAAAAAACGACGTACGATCGCCAGCATCCGAGATGCTCTCTTTCACGATGTGAGCTTGCTCGAAGTAGAGCACCGTCGAGCTCAGCGTGTAGAGGAACAGGTAAACGCAGATCCCAGCGAGATAGGGTGACCTCGCCAGCAGCACGATCCCGTTCAGCAGTCCGCCCCGATCTCGCCGTTCGCTCGGGCCGCTCGCCTCGAGTCTCGCTCCGGCAGGCTCGGGAATCAGCCGCGTCAGCACCGAGATGCAAACGGTGACGATCACGAGCAAGAGGACAGAGATGGG
>CP070706.1:340683-343738 GCA_020350085.1 Acidobacteriota bacterium | reverse complement strand
TTCGATACAACGCTCACCAGCGGGGCCTCACCGGTTACGACGATCTCGCCTTCCGCCTCCGCCATCGTCATCTCGAGATCGACGGCCAGCGCCAGACCGACGGTGATCCGCACACCCTCGCGACGAGCTTTTTTCATTCCCTCGAGCGTTGCCTCGAGAACGTAGGTGCCGGGCGGTAGCGAGGGGAATCGGTACAGACCGCGTTCGTCCGTGACCGTCGTCAGACGACCTGCAACCAGCGCATCCGAGGTCGCGGTCACGGTGACGCCAGCCAGCGCGCCTCCTTCAGGGCCGGTAACCGTTCCTCGGATATTCCCCGTCACGCTTCCCTGTGCTCCGAGCGGGGCCGAGAGCCCGACCACGAGCACGACCAGACAGATGCCTTTCAACAGAGCACTTCTCATTTTTCCTCCTTCGGCGCCCCGTCAATCGGCGGCGCACATCAACCTCTCGAACCTCCGACTGACCGACGGACTCACTCCGCCGGTCCACTCGAATCGCGGTCCGCCACGGCGCCGACCTGAGTCGTTGGCGGACCCGTAACTTCCTGGCTCTCCATTGCCCCAAGCAGAGAGATGCATGCAGCCTCGATGTGATGGTGGACCGCGCGCGCGGCCCTCTCCGGATCTCGCTGTCGAAACGCGGCGACGATTTCGGCGTGCTCGGAGGTGTCCGGCTCGTCGCGGCCGGGCGCCGATGCCTCTGCCACCCGCGGCACGTTGCTCCAGAGCATCGTCGGGAAGGCGGACCAAAGCTGCGCGAGATTTCGAACCAGGAAAGGGCGACGGCTCGCTGCGGTGATCACGCCGTGAAATTTCCTGTTGAGCTCGCGATACTCGTTCAGACCCTCCGGCACGGGGCAGCGAACCATTTCGAGGTACAGGGCCTCGAGTTCGTCGATCTCGTCGTCGGTGATTTGCGCAGCTGCGAAGCGGGCGGCGCGGCTCTCGATGAGAGCCCGGCAGGCGTAGAGATCCTCCACGTCCTCTCGCTGGAGGACCACCACCCGGACGCCGCGGTACGGAACGTCTTCTACAAGCCCCTCGACGGCAAGCTGCTTGAGCGCCTCGCGAACCGGCGTTTGGCTGACGCCGTGCTGCTTCGACAGCGCTTCCTGCCGCAACCACTCTCCCGGTTTCAGAACCCCCTCGAGGATTTCGGTGCGAAGCCGCGTAGCCACCATCTGTCTGAGTTGAAGACCTTGGGGGCCAGAGTCGCTCACGATTGCATCCCTTCGCGGATTATATATAATATTTCATCGTCATGACCCTACGCCCACACCACAGCGATGTCAAGGCATTCGGCAGAGAACAGCGCCCGAAATGGCTCGAATCGGGGCTTCGGCGCGGTCGGCCTCCGTCACAGCTTTCTATCTGTGGTCTGCCGCGTGCGGCCGCCCAGAATCGAAATGACGCCAAACACTGACGGTCATCTCGACGATCGGACCGTTGCGCGAGCAGTCGCGCTACTCGAGGAGCTGTGCGCGATCTCATCACCGAGCGGACACGAGGAGGGTCTGCGGCGAATGACGCAACGCCTCGCGGTCGAACTCGAATCTCTGGGCCTCGCGTGCGAGGTGCTTCACGAGCGGAACGGCACGGGGAGCAGTGACCCGGCGCTGGTCGCGAGTGCCGGCCGGGCCGAGAACGGACTCATCCTGCTCGTCGGCCACCTCGATACGGTGTTGCCCGCCAACGCGACGCGACGTGACGGAGACCGGCTCTTTGGCACCGGGGCGCTCGATATGAAGGGCGGACTGGTGACCCTCATCGCGGCCTTGACCCTGCTGCGCGAACGTGGCCTCTCGATTCCCAACGACCTCGTCTTCGTCGGCACACCGGATGAAGAGTCCTCTGGGGCGATCTCAGAACGGTTGACCCGGCAGTGGGCTGCGCGTGCGCGTGTGGTTGTGGTGCTCGAGCCCGGCCTTCCACATGGGGACGGCGAAACCATCGTCGTCGGCCGACGCGGGTTGACGGAGTGGCGCCTCGACATTCGGGGAACTCCGGCCCATTCCGGGCTCGCGTACTGGAGCGGACGATCTGCCCTCGCCGCAGCAGCCGACTGGTGCGGGCGCGCTCAGAATATGTCGCAGCCAGGCATTGGTGCGACGGTGAACGTTGCCCGGTTGGTCGCTGGAGACAGCGACTTTGTGCGTCAGCTCGAGCGGCACCACGGCTTGCTCGGTACCTCGCGGCGACGCAACGTGGTCCCCGACCACGCCCTTGCCGAGGGCGAGATTCGATTCCTCTCGAACCGCGACCGCGAACGAACGCTGCGTCAACTGCGCGGCCTCGCCGATCGAGTCGCGGAGATTCACGGTGTTGAGGTCGCATTCACTATCGGCGACACGTTGCCGCCAGTTGCACCGTTGAGGAGTGCGGAGGAGCTTGCGGCACGGACGCTCGCCTTCGCGGAGCAACGGGGTTGGACCCTGCATGTGGAGAGGGACCGCGGAGGCATCTCGTTTTCGAATTATCTCGAGGACAACAGCATCATCCCGGTCCTTGACGGACTCGGCCCGGTCGGCGCCGGCATGCACACGCGGGAGGAGCACCTGGACCTGCGTTCACTCCGACGCCGGATCCTGCTGTTGGCAGATCTCTTGCCGACCCTCTGATTGCGCATGCGACCTTTGATGCCGCACGATTGGTTCATGCACACGCCGGCACGGCCGCGTATCGTCGGGAACTGTCGCAACCGGGAATACGGCAGGAGTCACACTCCGTAACGGAAGGGAGCATCAGCAGTGAGACGGACCATCTTTTTGATCTGCGCAGTTTTGACCTCGACCATCGCAGCCGCACAGGGAGAGGAGCCTGCCGGTCACCTCGTGCTGATCGGCGGGGGTGAGAAGCCGGCTGAGGCAATGAGGAAGTTCGTTGAGCTCGCGGGCGGTCCATCGGCGCCGATCGTGGCCATTCCGACTGCATCCGGGGAACCCGACACCCCCGCCTACTACCTCGACCTGTTCCAGAAAGAGTACGGCTGCACCAACGTCAAAGTGCTGGACATCAAGACCAGGGACGATGCGGGACGCCCGGACTACGTCGAC
>CP070706.1:337828-340583 GCA_020350085.1 Acidobacteriota bacterium | reverse complement strand
GCGTCTGCGGCCAGCCGATCGAGCGTGTAGAAGTGTTGCGGGACCATCGAGCCGCGGCACACGGAGCACTCCGTTTCGGGCGTTCGCCCGGACAGGAAGAGCACATCGCCGGCCGTTCGGCATTTGTCGCAGCGCGTCTTGGTGACGAATCTGTGGGGCTCGATCCGCAGCTCGACTCTGCCGTTCTCGCCGTCCCGGTCACCTGCCAGCAGCTGTCCGTCGAGAAGCTCTTTCAGCGATATCTCGCAGGGGCGAGACTCGACCTTTTCGAGCGACCAGCTGGAATGGTCGAAACGGCAATGCGGATTACGGCCGAGTTCGGTGACGAAGTGAGTGTGGTGCTCGGCGGAAATGACGAGCTCGCGGCCAGCGAGGGATTCGTCCAACCTGCCGCGGAGGATGTGCTCACACTCGGCCGCTGCCAGGCTCGCGGCTAGCGCTCCCAAGTAGGCAGGGGCCCCGGTTCTGGGCGCGTCGGCCGCGCGCGGATCAGCGGGATCGCCGGCGCACGGCAGAACCTGGTTCATAGTATTGTACGCCTCCTCCGAGAGATTGCATTCCATGCATGGGCTCTCTGAGCTAGGCCGGTATGCGCTGACCCGAACGAGTCGACCGTCGGCCTCGACGCCGGCGTCGACCCAAGGCAGCTTCAGCCGCGTCGCGATCTCGTTGACGAACGTCCTGGCGCGAAGCGAGTCCAGCGCCGCGAGCAGCACGTCTACGTGGAAGATCCCCCGTGGTAACTCCTCTACTTGCCGCTGCAGAGGGACGACCTCGAGGGCGGGGTTGATCTGGCGGAGACGATCCGCCGTCGCGATCACCTTCGGCTTGCCCACATCCCGGACGGCGATCTCGTGGCTCGACAAGTTCGACCGGTCGTAGCTGTCGCCATCGACGAGGATGATCTTGCCGACCAACTCGGTCAGCCGGGCCAGCAGACTGGCCAACGGCGACCCGATGTTTCCGAGACCTATGAGACAGACCGTCTTCAACGCTTGACCCGCTGCCGACTGGGCTTTGGGTTGGGTGTCAGAGCTCATCGGGCGTCCACCTATGATTGCCGTCGAGCGCGGTCGGGTGACCGCACACACAGCTCTCTGAGTAAGTCCAACAGGGGAACTCTTCGCTCTGGTGATACCAGCTGCCGCAGGAAACACAGCGAACTGCCGGACTGCCGGTCTCGATCGAAGCCTTGCAACGTGGGCAGAAGAGCGGCTGATCCGATTCAGGGAGAGGCTCGACCGTCGGCAGGCCTTCGCTGGAGAAGTATAGCGGTGAACGATTCGCCAATTGTATCGAGTCACGATCGCGTAGGACGCGCATACCGTTCTGTATGGCGACGCCGTTCACTCGGGCCGCATCTGCGGGCCGAGCGAGGAGGGCGAAGGTGTCGCCGGCATTCGAGCTCGCACAGGGCACCAACAGGGCCCCGTCGGATGGGGGACGCGAGCCTGGTTCGTGGCGCGTCAGAGTCGAGTCGTTGGGCCGCAGCGCATAGGCGGCGTTCTCCAGCTCAACCGCGCTCCAGCCGTCTGCCTCGTCCGGCATCCACATAAGGCTCATCGTGACCACCTCCTTGGTGGAGGTACCAAGCCGCTTGGCTGCAGCGGCCTCACCAATCGACTGACAAGTAGCGTGTGTGCTAGCTAGTCAGTACGATATCGACCACCGCTTCAACTGTCAAGTCTTGGCTGAACGCGGGCGCCGAATTAAGGGCGGGTGAGCCGTATGGAAGGAGCGGGAGCGGTCTAGCGACGTGCGAGGAAACGGCTGCGAAACCGCTGCGTGTCAGGCTCCGTCGGAAGTCCCGGCTTCGACTGAGAGCGTGCCCGACTCCGCGGCCGCCGCCTGGGCCAAGCCGCGCAAAGTCTTGATCGCAGCGTCGCGGTATCCAGGCAGCGAGAAGGCGGTGACCAGATCCCTGTACGCGGCATCGAGTCTTGGGTGTGCCTGGAGATCCCGGGCGATACGGTCCGGGTCAATCGCTTCTCCATCTTGCGGGACGTCTGGGCTATCGCCATGCAGGGGCGGCAGACCGCTTCCCACGCGTCGGCCTGAGCGGCTACGGGCGCGCTCCAGTCGGGCACTGTCGACGCTGGCGAGGAACTCCTGCCGCTCGGGCTCTGAGAACCCGAAGACTCTGGTGAGCTCGACGGCGAAATCCCAGGAAGGTACGCGAAGTTCGTTCTCGAGGTGCGATATGTAGGAGTCGGTCGCCCCAACGCGCAGACCCAGTTCGCGTTGGGTGATTTCGAGGCGCTGCCGCGCCCGGCGAATCCGTTCTCCGTATCCGGCTATCTGCGGGCCTCCCTCATCAGAGTCCGTCACGAACGCGATTCCGATGTACAGACGCGAACATTATACTAACTACTACGCAACAAAACAAGTCAGATCAGCAACGGGAAAGCAAGCAGCGCTCAATGGATTCGATGGTCGACCGGAAGGATGAAGCCGTGCAGACCTGACTGGACTCGGGGCTTTCTGCGTAGATCGAGCCAGTCTTCAGCGGGAGAGCAGGGAGTTAGCGGTGCGGCGCGAGCAACACCTTGGTTCCTGTTCAGACTCTATTGCGAATCTGTCACTATTCGTCGAAAGTATAGGCAGGTCTCCAACCATCTCTTCGGCTACTCCGCCGCTCCGTGTCCTCGTCCGGACCGTTTGCGCCCGGGCCAGCCACGAGGAGGACGCTATGCCCAGAAGGCCACGCACTCCCGCCGACATCGAGAAGGCCTACGACGAGCGGGAGGATATGGAT
>CP070706.1:334284-337728 GCA_020350085.1 Acidobacteriota bacterium | reverse complement strand
CTGGTCTGCCGATCACCGAGCCAACCGGAAACATGATCATCGATATCGGCGGCGGTACGACCGACATCGCCGTGCTATCGATGGCTGGAGTGGATTACAGCCGATCCGTGCGTGTCGCGGGCAACGAGATGGACGAAGCGATCATTCAGTACATCAAGAAGAAGCACAACTTGTTGATCGGTGAGCGCACGGCTGAGGAGGTCAAGATCAAGATCGGCTCCGCGTTTCCTCTCGACGAGGAGCTGAGCATGGAGATACGCGGGCGTGATCTGGTCGAAGGAATTCCGAAAACAATCAGAGTCACCGACGAGGAGATTCGAGAATCGCTCGCCGAGACGGTAGCGGTGATCGTGGACGCGACGCGCATCGCGCTCGAGCAGATACCGCCGGAGCTGTCCGCCGACATCGGCGATCGCGGCATCATCCTCGCGGGTGGAGGCGCGCTGCTGAGAAATCTCGACAAGCGGTTGCGCGAGGAGACGGGATTGCCGGTCAGTCTTGCGGAGGAGC
Source organism: Acidobacteriota bacterium (assembly GCA_020350085.1). Lineage (GTDB taxonomy): Bacteria > Acidobacteriota > Polarisedimenticolia > J045 > J045. Next base: position 337,218 of record CP070706.1, on the reverse strand, counting down.
CTCTGGCGGCCGTGGCGCTCGGTATCGGCCGCATGCTGACCGACTTCGACCTGCTGAGAAAGGTTTGCATCGACTGATCGGCCCACTCGCTGGTGCTGGCAGCAGCCGCCGGCCAGCGCCCTGAGAGCGAGCTTCGTCCGGATCGTTCATGAAGCCGGTGGCCGAGACTCGTCCCGGCGGCAGTTGTTTGCCCCTCGCTACGAGGCTTTCATGAATGATCGAGCTTGATGGACAACGATCGCCGAAATGACCGATCATCACGCCAGAGTTCTATTCGTCGTCGCCGCGCTGGCGTTGTTGGTCGTGATGGCGGCACAGGTGCGGCGCGACGACGGTCAATCCGCTCTCTCGCACGCCGCTCGCATGGTGGTCTCGCCGATCGTGGACGTCACCCTCGGCGGTGCGGAGCGGCTCTCGCGAGCGTGGGACGGCTTGATCGCCCTTCGCGCCGCTCGTCGCGAGCGCGATGAGCTTCGCGAGCGCGTTGAACGACTCGAGGAGGAGCGGATTCGCTATCGAGAGGCGCTTCAGGAAAACGCTCGTCTGCGCGAGCTTCTCGATCTCACCACGCAACCTGGCTACGAGCAGGGTGTCGTGGCCCGCGTGTGCGCCAACGTGTCCGGGGGCCCTCTGCGCCACGCGGTGCTCGTCGATCGGGGCTCGAAGCACGGAGTGAGTTCGGGCTGGGTGGCGATCCGCGGCGGAGCTTTGATCGGGCGCCTGGTCGTCGTCACGCGCCGCCACGCCGAGGTGATGCTCATTCTCGACCCGGACAGCGGCGTCGCGGTTCGCCATCAGCTCGATCGCTACGCCGGAGTCTTGCGCGGCGGCAATCAGGCCACGGCACGGCTCGAGTACGTGCCTCGCGACCATCCCGTCGCCGTCGGTGATGCGATCGTCACGTCGGGCCTCGATGGGCTGTTTCCGCCGGGGCTGCTCGTGGGGCACGTGCGCGAGCTGTTCGCCGACTCGCCGTTGACGTGGCGCATCCACGTCGAGGTGACCTTCTCGCCCGAGACGCTCGAGGAGGTCCTGCTCGTCCCGCCAGCGGGCGCGGAATCGCCGTGACCGGCCGCCGCCTGGTCGCCCTCTCGCTCGGCGCGCTGGCTCTCACGGCGCTGGCCGGTCTGTGGTCGCCCGTGGGCGCCGTCATCGACCCGCTGCTCGTCGTCGCCGTTCTCGCCGCACTCCCCGGCCGCCAGGCGACAGCGCTCGGGGCCGGCCTGCTGACCGGTGCCCTCGAAGACGGCTGGCGAAGCCTGTGGTTCGGCCTGAACGCGTTCACGCACATGGTGGTGGCCTTCGGCATGTCGGTTCTGGCAGGACGGATCGACCTGACACAGACGATGCCGACGGCGCTGGCCCTCGCCGCCGCGACGGCGCTCGATTGGGCGCTTCAGCTCGGCATCAGCGCCATGTTCGATCGACCGATCGGCGAGCCCCCGGCTCCCGCGATCTGGCTCGTCGCGATGGCGGCCAACACGTTGCTCGGGCTGTTCGCCCGCGGGCTCATGCTGCGCCGGGAGAGCCGCCGGTGGGTCCGGTGAGCTCGATCGGCTCGCTGAGGGGCCTTATCGTGTCCTGGGTCGGCTCGGACGGCCGCCCGCACGCTATCGTTGATCGCGGGACACCGCGGCCTTCCTGCGGCCCCCGCTGCTAATCGCGATGCAGATCGACTTCCGCGCACTGAAACCGTTCCGAGACTACCAGCGCTCGCTGATGCTGGTCAGGCGCCTGCTGGTGTTGCGCGTGCTGATCATCGGCGGGTTCGTCCTGTTGGGCGGCATCTTCTGGTACTTGCAGATCGCCCACGGGCCGGAGTACCGGCGCAAGGCGGAGGAGAATCGCCTCCGCCGCCGCATCGAGCGGCCCGTACGCGGCCTTCTGCTCGACGCCTCGGGCGAGATTCTGGCCACCAATCGCCCGTCTTTTGCCGTGTACCTCGATCGGCAGCGCACGGACGCGCCGCGAGAGGCGATTCGCGAGTTGGCCGAGTTGCTCGACGATGCGCCCGAGCCGCTCATCGAGCGCTTCGAACAGGAGCGCGACCAGCCGCGATTCATGCCGATCCGATTGCTGGAGGACGTGGGCTTGGAGACCGCGGCGCGCATCGAAGCTCATCGCCCGGAGCTGCCGGCCATCGATGTCGGCGTCGAGGCCCGGCGGCACTATCCGCTGGGCGGCGCGGCAGCACATGCCATCGGCTACACATCCGAGGTCACACGTGGCGAGTTGGAGCGCGACGGCTTGCTGCCCGGAGATCGTGTCGGGCGCACTGGCGCCGAGGCGAGCTACGACGGCGATCTGCGCGGGGAGCCCGGGTTGATGCTGGAAGAGGTCAACGCTCGGGGCCGGCCGCTGAGAGCCGTCGCGACCGTGCGCCCCACGCGACACGGACGCCCACTGAAGACGACTTTCGACGCGGCGTTGCAGAAGGATCTGGCCGATGCGTTCGCGGGGCGCGGCGGAGCCGCGGTGTTCATCGATCCCGCGAGCGGGGCGCTGCGTGCGATCTATTCCGGCCCCAGCTTCGATCCCAATCTGTTCGCGGGCAGACTCAGCTCGCGAGAGTGGCGGGTCCTCAGCGAGGATCCGCGACGGGCGCTGCAGAACCGCGCGCTGGCCAGCGGGTACTCTCCCGGCTCGACCTTCAAGCTGTTGATGGCCGCCGCCGCCGCCGAGGAGGAGGTGATCGGTCCCGGCGAGACGGTTTATTGTGGCGGTTCAGCCGTGTTCTACGGGCGCCGATTCCACTGCCACCGGCGCTGGGGCCACGGTCACGTGGGTCTCGTCGAAGCGATCACGCGCTCGTGCAACGTGTTCTTCTATACCGTGGGCGATCGGTTGGGCATCGAACGGATCGCCAAGTGGGCACGGCGCTTCGGACTGGGGCGCCCGACGAAGCTCGGGCTGGCGGGAGAGATTGCCGGCCTG
>CP070706.1:326380-334184 GCA_020350085.1 Acidobacteriota bacterium | reverse complement strand
GCAATGCATCGATGGTCTGACGAGGCTCGTGGCGCTCCCGAGGCAGGCTTCTCACATGATCTCGAATCTGCTCGATTGCAGCGCGCTGGCGAGGATCCCTGCACAGGCAGGCGAGATGCCGGCTGGGGTCAGCGTTGACTACGTCGCCTGTTGAAAACTTCCTGAGCGAATGGTGCTAGCATCCTCTCCAAGCATCTCGGCCTGGCGGTGCGGCGAGATCGATGCTGCGCGGGGACGATCCTTGAGAGAACTCATCGTCGTCTTCATGCTGGTCTCGCTCACCGCGACATGTCGACCGTCGCAAGTGCCGCCGCTGCAAGATGTGGTTGCGGAATCCGGCGATGACGGAGGCAGCCCGATGAGCGACGGCGACTGGTCACATCTCGATCGCGCGCGCTCTCGCACCGAGCGGCCGCTCGCAGATCGAACGAGGGATGCGGATCGGCTTCCGGTCGGCGTGCTTCGCTTTTGCGGCATCCGTCCTGGCGCAGTCGTGGTAGATCTGATGGCGGGTGCGGGCTACTACACGGAGATCCTTTCGGCAGCCGTCGGGCCTCAGGGTCGCGTCTATGGGCACAACAGCCCGTTCGTGTTGGCGCGATACGCCGAAAAACCGTGGAGTGAGCGTCTTGCGAGATTACCGTACGACAATGTCACCCGGGTCGATGCCGAGCCGGAGTTGATCAGAATCGACGAGCCCGCCGACATCGCGCTGCTGATTCGCTTCTACCACGATTTCTACTGGCAGAACGTGGATCGTGCTGCTTTCAACGCTTCCGTGATGGCGACGCTCCGGCCCGGCGGAATCTTCTGCGTGCTCGACCATCACGCCGAGCCGGGCTCCCGCGATCGAGACGTGAAGACGCTTCATCGCGTCGACGCGGCGATGGTGCGAGAAGAGATCGAGAGCGCAGGATTCGTTTTCGACGGCGAGTCCGACATCCTCCGCAACCCCGGCGACGACAGAAGCTGGAATATCTTCGCCAACGACGCCATGCGCCGGGACAAGACCGACCGCTTTCTTTATCGCTTCCGCAAGCCCGACGATTGATCTGTCTCTAACCCGGATTGTTCACGAACCTCGCTCGTTGCCCGGGGCGAGGGCGTGCACTCTTCCTGGCGTCAGCTGCGCGTCCGCAGTAGAGGGCTTCATGAACGATGCGGGCTAAGACACCGAGAACGTCACGACGTAGGTCTCCTCGTTGTCCCGTGGCTTGACAAGCAGCTTGAACGTTCGTCCTCGAACGCCGCCTTCCGGCAGCGGGAAGTAGAGATAAGAACGCGTCCAGAATGCGTGTCCGAGCTCCACGTTCCGCTGAATCACATCAATGTCGCCCGCCGGCGGGAAGGGCCGCCAGGGCGTGAAGCGGAAGGTCGAGTAGCGCGTGTTCATCGTTTGGATGAACGTATCGGCCAGGCGCTCGTCCGTTCGAGAACGACGATAGTCGCGCAGAAACTGCTCGTAGGCGACGGCTGAGTAGCGCCTTCCGTCGCTCGCTTCCAGAACGAACGACTCCGGCCCGACGTACAAAGGACCGTCCGACAGATTGGCCAGACCGATTCCTAGCGGGAACATCGCTCCTCGTTCGTCCTGCCCGGCGTATTGGGCGGCCCGGGTGTCGACACCGAGGAACAACTCGCTGCCCCGCTCGTAGTACGTGAACCGGTTCAGACGCGGCGAGGTCTGCTCGGAGGCAACGTCACGCCCCCCAGCCGCGAGAGCCGGCGCCAAAGCCGGTATGTGAACGATCGCGAGGGCCACCGTGAGCGGGACGGCCCAGGCTGACGCTGTGAACAGGGGACTGCTTTCCGCGCTCTTGCTCATGACACATCTCCTCTGAGCTGACTCAATCGTCAGGCACTTGCCTACCGAAGCAGTACGACCTCTGCTCGAGAGCAATCGCCATGCCATGCCCCCGGAGGGGTCGCCCCTCAACCCGACAGGATTCATAACTCGCTGCGTGAGCGGGCGATCCGGTCCCCGCGTGCGACGGCGGAGTCAGGACGCGTCCTCTGGCGCGAACAGGACGCGTCACCACCAGGCGACATGCAGGACCGGCCATCGCGGGTTCACCGGTTCCTGCGACCGAGAGGCCACCGGCGAGACGTCGCGAGCCGACGCGCCGTGAGCGTCCCAAGCCGGACGCGCTCAAAGTGCGAGCCGGCCCGGGCCTGTGTCCCAGCGGGCGTGTCTGACGCGTTGGCGGACCTGGAGGAAGCCTCGACAGCCATGATCCGCACCGAAGTTGCGGGTTACCGGCTTCCGATTTCCAGCTCCACCACGTGCCATCGTTGCCCGTCCGCGCGCACAGGAGTGATTCTCTTCACGCTAGCTCAGCTCGCGCCCGCTTGAGCAGAGCGTCCAGCTTCCGTCCGGCCGATCGATGGCGTGGATCATCAGAAGTCTGGCCATGGCAGATGACGAGACGTTGCCGTCGGCGCGATGAAAACGACCCACGGAATAATTTCTCGGCCGCGTTCTCGACGCACTGACTCTTACCTGCGTCGACGGATCACTTCGTAGGCAACTATCGAGGAGAGAGCACACATGAACCTTCGAGCGAAGGACTCCGGACGAGGCGCGAGCCGGTCTGCGGCTCCGCTCCGCCGTCCTCCTCATCCCGCGGTAACCGCGCTCTCGCCGTCCGTTGGTCATCAATCCCCGCCGATGACCATCCCCGTCGAAGGAAGAAGATAGCCGTCGTGAGCGATGACGATCTCCGTCAGATCCTCACCCGGCTCGGGTGAGGGTGATGCAGCCACGAGACGCGTCAGCTCGAGATCCAGAATCGACGGCCAGAGCGCCGGTCCTTGCACTTCGAGGATCACCTCGACGAGCCTCAGCTGCCCCGCCGAAGCTTCAGAGGCGAGTCCCGAGCAGACAAGTAGTCCGTCGTCGGCTTGCAGGTCGCCGCACGTGACGTCGAACTCGGCCGGCCCTGCGCTCCAGCCGACAAACCGCAGCAGGCGCGGATCCCAGCGGAGGGAGCCTTGGAATTGCTCCAGACGGGCAGCCGAGTTCGCCATATCCACGACCCAGCTCACGAGCACGCGACCGCCTCGGCGGGAATCATCCGGCGCCAGCTCGTGAATCCCGCTCTCGTCGGTCAACAGTGGGAAGACCTCCACGTGACGCGGTGCGCCGTCCGCCGGCTCGCCCGACGGTGGCCAGTACCAAGGCGCGTAGTCCACTGGCCGCCCGTCGATGCATCCCTCGATGGCGAGCGGATCGTCGGTGCCCCAGAAGTTCTCCTCCGCCGCGAGGGCGGACAGACCGTCGTATCCGAGGCAGTAACCGTCATTGCCGGACAAATCGTTGCGGCGGTCCGCCCGGCCGCCGACGATGAATCGATCGCAGTCGTTGTCCCGAGACCACAGCCCGTGACTGTTTCCCGAGATCTTGTTCCGTTCCAGCCGAGCCACCCCGCATACGTGCCCGCCGTGGACGAAGCCGATTCCGCCGTTGTCGATGATCCAGTTCCCCGTCACGCTTGCCGCGAGAGCCCCGGAAGAGTTGATGGTGAAGATGCCGGAGCCGAGGTTGCGCGCGATGTAGTTGCGAGAGATCTCATAAGGTTGAATGAGGTAATCCTGATCGAAGAACATCCCGACGCTATTGCCCACGATCGTGTTGCGCGCGATGTGCATGTCGAAGCTGTCGCTTGCGGAGACCTCACTGCGATCTTCCAGTCGCTTGAAGGCCGATCGTGCCATGATGTAAAGTCCCGTTCCCCGATTCGCAAACAGTGAGTTGACGATTTCGAGATAAGCGCCGCCCCAGCGAATCTGAAGCGCGATGCCGTCACCATTGTTGACGAACAGACCATCTTGAACGAGAACATCTTCTTCCAGAGCAGTGAAGGATGTCGGAGTCGCGAGATCAATACCCGCGTTCGAGTTGGAGAAGAACGACGAGCGACTGATCTCGAGAACTAGGCCGACACGCGCATCCGATACCTCCTCGACACTCGCACGAAGACCGTTCGTATTCTCGAGTGCCGTGAGGGTCTCCGCGATGAGTGAAATCGTGCACTTCGGAGCGTACGGATCTAGCTCCCAGTCGAGGATCACGCCAGACTCATGCCCTACGAGCGTGACGTCTTTCAGAGCCAACGAGCGTCCTTCAGCTCCCAGTGGGCAGACCAACGACACGCCGTTGCCGTGTCGGTAGCGATTCGACAACACCAGCAGACCGTCGAGGACGTTCTCGCCCATCATTGCCAGCACGGGCGTGTCCGCAGGCGCCGCCCGTGTCACGATGACGCGATTGATCCAGGTCTCGCGAGCGTCGGGCGAACGCTCCGTGCCGTCGAATCCTCCGAGCAGCGATACGCCGCCCGCGACCACCAGATCGTTTTCGGCGTAGCTGCCTGCGGCGATCCAGATCGCATCGCCGGAAGAGACCCGCGCGAGCGCCTCTTCGAGTGTGGACAGGGGATCCCGCCAGTAACCGTCCGCCCCGATCGAGCAATCACCGGTCGCATCGAATCGACCTCTTCGTTGGTCGACGCAGATCGTCTCCCCGTCGATCGCCATCGTTACCGAGAGAGTGCTCGCGAACAACGGGCCCATGAGTACCAATCCGACAACGAGCGCGAACACTCGCGAACGAAGAATACCTATCCAGTACATTGTCGACCCTTCCCTGGCAGCCAGATCGGCGCCACGACGACTCGCCTCTCCGCTCCTCCGACCACGGCCGAGCGAGCAGGGCGAATAGCGACGACTTCTTGATATCACTGAGGATGAAACGGATCAATGATCCATTTGAATCATTTCAGAGCGAAAAGACGCCGAGCAGGGCGGTTAGCGCATCGAGCGCACGTTCAGTCTCGAGTCGGAGCCGAGCGAGGAGAACATGGCCAGCGTTGCCACCGCACCGAGCAGCGCCAACAGCGTAAGAGAAGACCCGGCATACCAGGCAGAGACGTCCAACGTCACAGGCCAGCACTGAAGCACTCGAGAGAAGAAAAAGGCACTGACCAGAGACAGCAAGCCCGCGCGGGTCAGCAGAAGCAGCAGTAGAGACCAAACGAGCAGCACCTGGATCAGCGCGCTGCCGATGGCCGCACCCGCAAGGTGGTCGGGATACCAGTGGCTGTCGAGCAGCACGAAAAAGACGAACGCCCCGGCGACCGCCAACCTACGCTTGCGAAGAACGAAGCGGAAGATCGTCAGAAACAGGAGAATGAATAGTGGATCAGCGAGCAGCTTCGGGTGAAGCAGATCAGCGAGGGGCTTCGTACCGCCGAGGAGCGCTTCACTGCAAGCGCCACAGGGAATGCTCGGAGCCACGCCAAGCAATGGGGGCACCAGCCACTCGAGCCGCTGCAGTACGATGACGACGACTCCTGCCAGGGCACCCAACAAGATGTCGCGGCCGACGCGCGGATCCCTGATGCGTCCCATCAGCAGGCGAGTCCATGAGACCAGCGTCTCCGGCCACAGACGCCGCACGTAAGGCTCCAGCGCCAAGTAGACCAGCCCGGTCCAGAAGCCCATCAGCACGGCCACCGACAAGTTGACGATGAACAGATTGACCTCCGCGTCAATCTTGGACGTGTGGTCGGCGTAAAACAGCCACGTCAGCAAGGAGAGCAGCCAAACGACCACGCCGAGTCGCATCGCTCCGCGACGATCGCCGTTACCGCGTCGCAGGTTGCGGCGGGCGAGCACGGCCGGCACGACGAGCGCGATCACGAGCAGCCATGTCTTCGCCCACTCCCCAGCGCTCTCGACGAATGATCGTTGGTCGTCGAGCCAGCCCTCGCGCGGCTCGTCGAAGCTCTCGATCACCTGAAAGTAAACCGGCCTTCCGCCGTAGAAGGCGGCCTCCACCCGCAACGGCCAGTCCTCCTGTCTCGGATAATGGCCGACCCACGCTGCTCGCTCCTCGGCGTAGATGCCGGGGTTCCAACGTGGCTCTGTCTCCTGGAAATCGGCGAGATCCAGACCAGCGGCCTCGAACAGCTGACCATGGATGGACGAGTCTGTGGGGGAGGATTCGATGTCGACCTGGGGCGGCACGACAACCAGGACGGCCAATCGTCCCTCGTGATCGATCTTGACGCCGACCATTCCCGGTGTCGTCAGTGGCGGATCATGGAAGCGGATAGCTCCGATCGAATTGCTCGCAACGAGGGGAGCCGGGCTTTCACGGTACCAGAACCAATACACTGACGGTCGTCGATGACTCAGCCGTTGCCACCGTGTCAACCGTGCATCCGTATCGCGAACGTGTTCTAGGTAGCCGTCGTAGGCTTCATATCGGTAGGCCACATCAAGCGGCTTCGAGTCGTGACCGAGTCGAGTGAGGATCTCTCGAGCGCGGTCCGCGAGCACGACGGCGGGCTTTGCCGGAGGTGCAAGCCGGAACAGAGCGACACGTTCGTTGAGAGCCGCAATCGCCAGCATGCCGGCGATGATGGCCATCAGGCAGGCGATGGCGATGGTGGGTCGCAGCGCTCCTTCGCCGCCTGCCGCAGCGACCATCTCGGGCGAGGGAGTCTCACCGGCTGCCAAGGCGGCGGTCACGGGATCCCCGCCCGGCAACTTCGCTGCCACGTCGAGCGCAGAGGATGGCCTTGCGCGCGGGTCCATCTCGAGGCACTGGACGATCACCTGCTCGGCCACCGGATCCATTCCATCCACGAGGTGCGAAGGGGCCGTGAGCGAAGCCGTTCTCTGCAGTCGTCGAAGCCCCGAGACCGAGTCCGCGTCGAACGCTCGCTGGCCCGTGAAAAGCTCGTAGAGAACGGCGCCGAGCGCGTAAAGATCGGTGCGGGTCGACGATTCCGATCCAGAGAACTGCTCCGGCGCCATGTAGGCCGGTGTCCCAGCGCTGTCGTCTCGAGGAAGCTCTCGCGCAAAACCGGCCAGTCCGAAATCCGTGATGCGGACCCGTCCCCGGCCGTCGATCATGATGTTGGCCGGCTTGAGATCGCGGTGCAGCACTCCTGCGCGGTGAGCTGCAGCGAGTCCTGCACACAGCTCCCTGGCGATCTCGAGCGCCTTTTCTCCTGTGGGCCGGCCCAGCCGGCGCAGCACCGAGCGGAGATCTTCTCCGTCGACGTATTCCATGGCGATGAAGTACTGCCCCTCGGCCTCGCCGAGATCGTAGACGCGGCAGACATTCGGGTGAGAGATCTGCCGCGCGACGCGAACCTCGTTTCGTAGCCGCGCGAGCGCCGTGGGATCTGCGGACAGGTGTACGGGCAGGAACTTCAAGGCGACGGACTGGCCAAGCTGCAGGTCGTCAGCTCGATACACCTCGCCCATGCCTCCTCGGCCGAGCAGTTCAACGATTCGGAACCTGTTTCCGAACTGGGAACCAGGAAGGAACTGCGGACCCGCGCTGGCCGCCGTCGAGCCAACGACGGGCGCAGGGCTCGCCGGAGAAGACAGAGTAGGGGAGTCTTCTCCTGCAACTTCAGCGTGGGAACGAGGTGACTGCTTGGCTTCCATCGCCTAGCCGGCCGAAGAAAGAGTCGCAGAGTGGCGAGGGGGGCTCGTCGCTGCCCAAGAGGGCTGTTGTCCCGCCCACGGTCACGAAGAAAAGCCATCGAGCCGCGAAGAGACGCCCCCCAAAGACGATCTTCGCACCGGACAAGCCAGATTATGAGCTGCAGCCCGCGCTCGCCGACCCTCCAACTCGACGAATGGTCCTTCGAGGGTAGTGAACGGCCCGCATTCACGCGAGAGGGGTGGGTCAGATAGCGTCTGAGGTGAACCCTCAACGGTGCGGTGTTTGCCGCAACGCGTTGTCGCCGGGGACGTTTTGCTCCGCATTCTCGGATGCGGGAGG
>CP070706.1:322046-326280 GCA_020350085.1 Acidobacteriota bacterium | reverse complement strand
TGCTCGTCGGCGGACGTCAGCCCGAGCTGCTCGAGGTGGCCGCCGATGCCAAACCGCGCATGCGTGTGCCGCTCGGCGGGATCGCCGCCGATCCGGTCGATCTCGACCGCGACGCGCTCGGTCACCTCTACATTCTCGATGCCGCGGCGCCGGCTGTGATCGTGCTCAGCGCCGACGGGCAGCTGCTGACGCGCTTCGAGCTGCCGACCGAAGGCGAGGCCACGCTGGCGCGTGCCACTTGTCTGGCCGTCGATCGCGCGGGCCGCCTCGCCGTGCACGAGACACGACGCGAGAGAGTCCAATGGTTTCGCTAGGGCGTCGCCGGCCACGCCGAACAACCGCACGGCTGCAGGCGGTGGCGGCGTGCCTCCTCTGGGCTGTTCTTGCCGCCAGCGGGCCGACGGCCCGCGCGGCGGAGCTCGGAGCGCCGCCGGTCCCGGCCACAGCGAGCGAGGCGGCATCGCTAGTCGAGCTAGCCGAGCAGCAGTTCTTGGAGGTCGAGTTCGAGCAAGCGCTCGCTCTCGCGGAAGAAGGGATCGAACAGCTGCCGCCGGATGATCTCGCGTCCCGACCGCTATTGGCCCGCGCGTACGCCATCGTCGTTCAAGCGCGCCACGCGATGGGTGATCGCGACGGCACCCATGCGGCGCTGGATCGCGCGCTGGCGCTCAACCCGGCCTTCGCGGTCGATGCCGCGATCGCCGGGCCCGAGCTGGCCCGTCTCGTCGACGAGAGACGACAGCAGCTGATCGGCTACCTCGAGGTGGACTGCCAGCCGTTGGCGTGCGAGCAGGTGCTGATCGACGGCTTGCCGGCCGCTCGACCGGACCCGCGGCGCGTCGACCTGGTCGCGACGACCGCCGGCCCGCATGAGCTGGTCTTGAAGCGACACGGTTTTCGCGACGAGACCGTCGCGGCGGTCGAGGTCGCCGCCGGCCAGACGCGCGAGCTCGTGGCCGAGCTCGTGCAGGTGGCGCGAGACGTCGCGTTCAGGACCCGTCCGGCGGGTGCCCAGGTCGCGCTCGATGGCGAGGAGATGGGTCTGACCCAGCCCTCGGAGGATGCGAGCTCGAAGCCGCTCGTCTTGCGCGAGCTGGAGCCGGGAACGCACGTGCTCGTGGTGCAGCTGGAGTGCTACCAGCGTCTCGAGCAGCGGATCGAGGTCGTGCTGGACCGGCTCGATCCGAGCCCGATCGACCTGGGTGTGATCGAGCTCAGCCCCGCGCGCGGCCAGCTCGACATCCGCTGGGACAGGGCCGAGGGGGAGCTGCTTCTCGACGGCCGGCCGATCCAGGCGGGCCGTCAGTCGGCCTGTCCTGGTCGGCACGAGCTGTCCCTCGGGCTGTCCGGCCGTCGGGTGTGGTTCGAGAGCTTCGAGATCGCGCACGGGCAGTCGATCACACTCGAACCGAGGCCGCGTCCGACTCTGGCGCTGATGGACGACGCCGAGCGGCGGCTCGGCCGCGCCTTGGAGCAAGCCGACGTCAACCGGCTCGTCGTGGCTGCCGACGGAGCCCGCGCGCTTCAGCGCGGGCTCGAGCAAGCACTGCGCGAAGCCGAGGTCGAACCTTTTCCCGCCACGATGCGTGCGGCGGAGCCGGCGCTGGCGCCGCTGGCTCGTGCGGCCGCACCCGAGGCCGACCTGATCGTCGCCTGGTGGCAGCGCAGCGATCTGATCCGGCCGGCGCAATGGCTCGTGCTCGTGGACACCGAGCGGGGGCTGACCGAGGTCACGGCGTGGCTTCCCGGCGACACGCAAGCCGGTGCGCAGCTGGCCCGTCTGTTCGACACCGTACCGCGCTCCAGCGCGCCGTTCGTCGGCCTCGAGCTGGCCGACCGGCGCGACGGCCCGCCGGTCGTCGCCACCGTGCATCCCTCGGGCCCGGCGGCGAGCGCCGGCATCGAGGCCGGCATGTTGCTCACGGCGATCGATGGCACGCCGGTGTCCTCGTCCGCGCCGTTCGAGCTCTGGCTGGATCAGGCCACCCCCGGCGAGAGCGTCGAGCTCTCCTTCGGCCTCGGTGCCGAGCCGCGATCGATCGCCATCAAGACCGCGTCCAATCTGCTCGCTCCCAACCCGGCGCTGATGGTCGAGCCGCTGCTTCCCGTGCTGGCGCGCGCGACGCTCGATCGGTTGACGGGGCTCAACGAGCAGCGTTTGGCCGGCGCGCTGCGCGAAGGGATGATCCTCAGGCGGCTGGGCGAGTTCGACGAGGCGGCACGGGTGCTCGATCGCGCGGCGATCGAGGAGTCCGTAGATCCCTCCGGCGATGCTCGCGGCACGGTGCTCTACGTGCTCGAACGCGCGTTCGAGCAGCTCGGCAATACCGGTTACGCGGAAGAAGTACGCGCTCGGCGTCTCGCGCTCGAGCAGGCTCGATTCGGCGGGCGCGGCGGGCCGCCTTTGCGCCACGCGCCTTGACCCACTGCCGGGTCGTTGCGGGCCGGCTGCGGCGTAGCACGAGATCGTGGCGGACAAAAACACCTTGCTCCGAACGGTTTGGACTCGAATCGAGTTAACATTGACGGGGACAGGGCGCGCTACCTAGAATCCCGCTCGCGTCGAGTGAGCGGTGTGGAAAGAGAAGGCGAAGATGTCCGGCTCCGAAAGCAGCGGGAACGATCTCGTTGCAGGACTGGTGGCCCTTTTGGATCTGCTCGACAAGCCTGCGGCGGCGGTCGCGGCCGGAGGCGCCATCGTAGGGGCGAATCGGCTGTTCGCTGAGCTGTCGAGCGAGATGGGCGTGAGCGTGCCCCCGCTGGAGCAGGCGTTCGATGCGAGAGCGCGCGAGACACTTCGTCGCTGGGTCGACGCGGCTCGACCGGTCGAGCGAGCGCCGCTGACGTTTCGCGACGGACGATCTCGCAGCGTGCGCGCGGAGCGGGTGGCGGGAGCGTCCGAGGCTTGCCTGTTGCTCGTCGTCGATGAGCCGCGGCGAGCGTTGCGCCTCAGCCCGGGCACCGCCACACTGCGTCACGATCTCGCGGGACCGCTGACGGCGATCCTCGGCACGACGGAGCTGCTGCTCGTGCGCGGGCACGACCTGCCGCGCGAAGTACGCGATTCGCTCGGAGAGATCTTGGAAAACTGCGGCCGGATCTCAGAGATCCTCGCGCGGCACCGACGCGAGGAGCCCGGAACAAGCGCCGGAGACAATTAGTGAGCTCATCCGAACGCGATCGGCGGACGACGGGGAGGATTCTCGTCGTCGACGACGAGCTTGCGCTGCGCGAGATGGCTACGCAGCACCTGCGATCGGTCGGCCACGACGTCGATGAGGTCTCCTCCTACGAGCAGGCTTCCTCGCGCGTGCACGCCCGTCCGTACGACGTCGTGCTGACCGACTTGGTGCTCGATGGGCCCGAGACGGGAATCCACCTGCTCGAGGAGATCCGCAAGGACGGCATCGCCTGCGAGGTCATCATCATGACCGGCAAGGGCGGTGTGAAGCAGGCCGTAGAGGCCACACGCCTCGGCGCCTACGATTTCATCACGAAGCCGTTGACGCTGACGCGGCTCGAGATCGAGGTGGCCAAGGCGATCGAAAAGCGCCGCCTCGAACAGGATCTGTTGCGGCTGTCGTCGTCGGCCAGAGAAGGTTTCGGCGGCCTGTCCGGCAGCTCACCCGCGATGCAGTCGGTGTTCCAGGTGCTCGAGCGGGCGGCGCAGTCCGACAGCACGGTGTTGATCCTCGGTGAGTCGGGAACGGGCAAGGAGATCGCCGCGCGCGCCATCCACGCCGCATCCTCGCGCCAACAAGGACCGTTCGTCGCGGTACACTGCGGCGCGTTGCCACCAGCCCTTCTGGAAAGCGAGCTGTTCGGTCACAAGAAAGGTGCTTTCACCGGTGCCGAGAGCGACAGGGCGGGCCTGATCGCCGGCGCAGACCACGGCACGCTCTTTCTCGATGAGATCGGAACCGCACCACCGGCGCTACAAATCAAGCTGCTGCGCGTGCTGCAAGATCGGCGCGTGCGACCCGTGGGCGGACTGAAAGATACTCAAGTCGACATCCGCGTGATCGCGGCGACGAACGTCGATCTCGACGCCGAGCTCGAAGCGCGCCGCTTTCGGCAAGACCTCTACTACAGATTGGCCACGATCGTCGTCCAGCTTCCGCCGCTTCGCAGCCGGCGCGAGGACATCCCGCTGCTCGTCGGCGCGCTGATGGAAAAGCTCGAGACGAAGACCGGGCGTCGGGCCAGGCTTTCGCCGCGCGCGCTCGAGCGGCTC
>CP070706.1:309352-321946 GCA_020350085.1 Acidobacteriota bacterium | reverse complement strand
GCCCGTGGCCGATCTCGGAGTCCGGCTCTGGCGGCACCAGCATCAGCAGCACATAGTCACCATCCTCGCGCTGTTCGACGTGCATCGCCGCCTGGGGTGCGTGGCCGAGCTGCGGTCGCCAGCCGAGCACGAAGTCGCGGTCGGCCGGGATTTCCCGAGACGGCGGCTCGGCGATCCAGCGCTCTGCTTCCCAGCTCAGATCGACATCGTGCGAGTGGCTCTCGAGCATCTCGAGCGGCACGCCGGCGTCGACGCTGGCGCGAAGGACGACCCGCGGCGCGAGCGGGCTGTCTGCGGAGACGAAGGGGCGCTCGGGAAGCGGTGGCGCCGCCGCGGCACGCGCGACCGGCTCGAGTGCGGACAGCGCCGTGGCCTCGGAAGCAAGCTGCGGATCGCTGTAGCGGGGCGTCGACGTCAACGGAAAGCGCAGGCTGAAAACGCCGTCGGTGTAGTCCACCTCTTGGACGAACTCGAGCTCGACTTCGACCAGCTCGCCGGGGTTGATGTTGGCGGCCGCGATCGTGAACAGGTTCGCGCGGCGCTGGTCGAGCAGAGCCGCTTTGCGGCCTTCTTCGCGCGCCTGCTCGTAGGTCTGTCGCGCCTGTTGCTTTTCCTTCACCACGGCACGAATCCGGCGCGCTCCGACGATCAGCTCCATGCGGTGCACCGCGGCGCGATCCGGCAGCGGAAAGACGTAGAGTGCCTCGATCACCTGCTCGGTCGGATTGGAGAAGCGCTGCACGACGCGACCGCGGAGCATGATCCCGGTTACGGCCAGGCTGACCTCCGTGCGGGCCGCCGGTAGCGGCACGTAGCCGTCTTCGCGCTGCCAGAGCAGCTCGCCGGCGCCGATCCGATCCAAGCTGATCGGATCACCCGCTCTCCACGGAGCCTCGGCGATCACGGGTGTGCCCAGCGCGATGAGACCGGCGAGGGCCAGCGCGAAACGGGCCGGCGGTGGCAGGCGGCGGGCGGGTAGCAGGGTCGTCATCGGCAGTCCTCCTCGGCCATCCAGCGAGCCGTACCGCAAACGGCGTGCCGTCCGGGAAGGACCGTCTGATCAACGAGTTACGCTCGATGTCGTGCCGGTGCTCGTGTCCTGTGGTCGACAGGTGAGTCGAGCGCTCCACAGCCGGGCGAGAAAAGCCCCGGCAGCGATGTGCCGGGGCCGTCTCGAAGCGTTCGGGTGCGCGAGGCCGCTCAGAACTTGTAGACGAATTCCGCCGTCACCCGATCCAACGCGGGCTCTCCACGACCGGCGACGTCCGGGCCCCCACCGAAGGCGCCCACGCTGAGGATCGCGTGCCGGTTGAACAGGTACTCCAGGCCCAGGTTGTAGAGCGCATCACCGTGGCGAGAGGTCTCGTCATTGTGACTCAGGCTCGAAAAGACGAGCATGATCTCGTCCTCGATGACCGACGTCCCTCCTGGATCGACGATCTTCAACACCGTGGTGAGGCTGTCGGTCGTCTCGCCGACGGCGGTCGACACTTCCGCATCGCTGTAGAGGTACTGTGCGGCAGCGTAGAGTCGGATCTTCTCGCTCAGATGCAGCTTGGTCGGGAGCGGGATACGGATCCAGTCCTCGTTCAGCTCGAAGCGGCTGGTGAATCGACCCAGCTCGGTGAACACCTCGGTGGACGAAGTGTCCGGCACCGGCATGGCAAAGTCGATCTCTTCGTTACGAAAGGAGCCGCTCAGACCGGCGTCGATCTCCCTGCAAGAAGTCCAGCTCCGAGGGCTGATGTAGATAGTCGAGCTCGTTTTCTTCGAGACCAAACGTCAGATCGTGAGCCAGCGACCGCAGTCTGATACCTTCCCGCAGCTCGGCATGCGCCCCGATCAGCAAGCCGGCGTCCGTCGCCTCCTGAGCGAGCGGCGGCAGTGCGGCGACCACCAGCAGCGCACCTGCGAGCGGCAGACCGGTCCACGTCCTCTGCATCATCTGTCCTCCGAGCTCCCATGAGCACCGCGCAGCGATTCCCGCGCAGCGAGCCCTGCCGTCTCTGCATTGCGTAGCTGTTTGTTCTGTTTCGGTCAGGGTCGTATCTTTGGAAAAGCAGGTTCTTCGCTTTTGCTCGGCAACGAGAGCTGACCGAAGGGGTTCAGGGGGGCGGCCGCTGAAGTCGAGCGGCCCCCGATCGAGACGATCGAGACGGCCGAGAGGTGGGGGACGATCCAGGGGGCCGGCGCCTGTCGGGCCGGGGTTCCCGCTCCGAGGACGAACGGAAGGAAGATGGAAGACCGCCCGGTGCTGCTTCGCGGCGCCCGCATCCTGCTGGTCGTCGCCTCGCTGATCATCGTCGTGGCCGGTTTGCAGGCTGCCGCGGCGCTGCTGAGACCGTTTCTGGTCTCGCTCTTCTTGTCGATCCTCAGCCTACCTCTGCTCACCGGGCTCCAGCGGCTGAGAATCCCCCGGCCGATCTCGGTGCTGCTGACGATGACGGCCGTGGTGCTCGTGTTCGTCGGCATCGGCCTGCTCGTCGGTGGCTCGCTCAACGGGTTCATCGAGGCCGCCCCGCGCTACCGGGAGCGGCTCGAACAGCTCGGCGGGCTCGTCTCTCAGCAACTCACGCAACGCGGCATCGACGTGCGGGATCTCTTCGACGGCCAGAAGCTCAATCTGGGCGTCGTGTTCGACTTCATGACCGGATCGCTGCTGGCGATCGCCGCCGTGCTCTCCAACACCGTCATGGTTCTGCTGACGATGGTGTTCATTCTGCTGGAGGCGGCCGGGTTCCCGGACAAGCTGCGGCTGGCCTTCGGTCGGCCGGAGCCAGCCCTGGCCCGCTTTCGGGCGATCACCGAGGAGGTGCAGCGCTACCTCGCCATCAAGACGATGATCAGCCTGGCCACCGGCCTCGTCGTCACGGGCTGGCTGTGGCTACTGGGCGTCGATTTCCCGTTGCTGTGGGGCTTGATCGCGTTCGTCATGAACTACATCCCGAATCTCGGCTCGATCCTGGCCGCGATTCCGCCGGTGCTGCTCGCCACGGTTCAGATCGGCATCGGTCGCGCGATCGTCGTCGCGATCGGCTACGCCGTGATCAACATCAGTTTGGGCACACTCGTCGAACCGCAGCTGATGGGCCGTCGGCTCGGCCTCAGCCCGCTGGTCGTGTTTTTCTCGCTCGTTTTTTGGGGCTGGGTCTGGGGCCCGATCGGGATGCTGCTATCGGTCCCGTTGACCATGATCCTGAAGATCATGATGGAAAACAGCGTGGAGTTTCGCTGGATCGCGATTCTGCTCGATGACCGAGCCCACCCTCCCGAAGCGGCACCGCCGAGCTCGAGTGAGCTGTGAGCGGGCCTCGGCCGTGGCTCGGAAGTCTGTGAGCGCGCTGTCGAAAAGCGGTGGAAAAATAGTTAGCTAAGGCTAATAATGCGCCTTGATGATATTCGGGGCAGCTAATCTGTTCTCCGGACCGGCAGGCTCCGCTGCTCTCAGGGGCTGGCGAGCCGCGGTCGGGGTCGCCGTCGCCGTCACGGTGGGTTGCTCGGGCGACGAGGTGGGGCCGACGGAACGACTGCCCGCCGTGGCCACGACGACGATCGTTGCGGATCTGGTGCGCGAGATCGGCGGGCCCGACGTCAGCGTGGTCTCGCTGATGGGCCCCGGCATCGACCCCCATCTCTTCAAGCCGAGCGAAGGCGACATCGCGCGCATGAGTCGTGCCGCGATCGTCTTCTATTCGGGTCTGCACCTCGAAGGCAAGATGACCGAGGTGTTCGAGCGCATGCGACAGCTCGGCCGTCCGACCGTCCCGCTCGCCGAGTGCGTGCCCGTCGACAAGCGTCTGACCGCGGCCGGCTTCTCGGGGGTCTACGACCCTCACGTCTGGTTCGATGTCGGCTTGTGGAAGCACGCCGCATCGTGTGTGAGCGAGGCGTTGAGCGAGCACGATCCGCGGCACGCGGACGCTTATCGCGAACGCGGCCGGCGCTACCTCGAGCGGCTCGATGCGCTCGAGGCCGCGGTCAGACGACGCATCGAACAAGTGCCTGCCCAACGGCGCGTGCTGGTCACGGCGCACGACGCGTTCGCCTACTTCGGGCGCGCGTATGGCATCGAGGTGCGTGGGTTGTTGGGGGTCAGCACCGCGGCGGAAGCGGGTGCGGCCGACGTGCAGGAGCTGGCCGATTTCATCACCGAGCGCCGGATACCCGCGATGTTCGTCGAAAGCTCCGTTCCTGAGCGTTACGTTCAGGCGCTGCGCGAGGCGGTCGAATCGCGCGGCTGGCAGGTCTCGATCGGCGGGACACTGTTTTCCGACGCTCTCGGTGATCCGCAAACGCCTGCCGGCTCCTACATCGGCACCGTGCGTCACAACGTGGAGACGATCGTCGCGGCACTCAGCGAGCCATCAGGAGCCGGCCATGAGCGATAAGCTCTCGCTGTCCGCCGCGCAAGAAGACTACCTCAAGCAGATCTACCTGCTCGGCGAGCAGCAACACGAAGCCATCGTGACCACGCAGGCGCTGGCGCAGCGTCTCGCCGTGCGCCCACCCTCGGTCACCGGCATGCTGAAGAAGCTCGACCAGCAGCAGCTCGTCGAGCACGTTCCCTATCGCGGCGTGCGGTTGACCGATGCGGGTCGCCGCGTCGCGCTGCGATTGCTGCGTTCGCACCGGCTGCTCGAAGCGTACCTGCACGACGCGCTCGGATACGGCTGGGACGAGGTGCACGAGGAGGCGGAGCGGCTCGAGCACGTGATCAGCGAGCAGCTCGAAACGCGCATCGCTCGCGTCCTGGGTGACCCGACACACGACCCGCACGGTGACCCGATTCCATCGGCCGAACTCGACTTTCCGGAAAGCGCGCACGTGTGCCTTCTGACGCGCCTGGACGACGGCGAGCGAGCGAGGATCGTGCGGGTCACGAGCCAGGATCGCGACACGTTGAATCTTCTCGCGCGCCTCGGGCTGACGCCGGGCGTCGAGATCGAGGTCTGCGAGGCCGCCGCGGGCGGCGTGCGGATCGAAATCGGGGGGCAGCGATTCCTCCTGCCTGCTCAGCTCGCCGCGGGACTGCTCGTCGAGCGTCGCGCACAGGCGGCCCCGTGAGCCGCGGCCTCGGCGATCGGGCCCGGTCATGGGCGATCGAGGTCGAAGACCTGACCGTGGCGTACACGGACAAGCCCGTGCTGTGGGACGTCGACGTCAGCATTCCGCGCGGCACACGGATGGCGATCGTCGGTCCGAACGGTGCCGGCAAGAGCACGCTCGTCAAGTCGATCCTGGGCCTGATCCGCCCCGTGGCCGGCACGGTGCGGATTCTCTCCCGACCGCTCGACGAGATGATCGGCCAGGTCGCGTACGTGCCGCAGCGCAGCCAGATCGATTGGGACTTCCCGACCTCGGTGCTCGACATGGTCGTCACGGGCACCTATCGCCGCGTCGGTTGGCTGCGCCGGCCCGGAGCGCGCGAGAAGGAGCAAGCGTCCGATGCGCTGGAAAAAGTCGGCATCGCCGCGCTGGGCCGCCGGCCGATCGGCCAGCTCTCCGGCGGCCAGCAGCAGCGGATGCTGCTGGCACGGGCGCTGGTGCAGCAGGCAGACATTTATCTGCTCGACGAGCCGCTGCAGGGAGTCGATGCGCCGACCGAGCACGCCTTGATCGGAGTTCTCGGCATGCTTCGCGACGAGGGCAAAACCGTCGTCGTCGTGCATCACGATCTGCAGACGGTCGAGGAGTACTTCGATCGGGTGCTGCTGCTCAACGTGCGCAACATCGCCGATGGCCCCGTGCGGGAGGTATTCCATGACGAGAACTTGCGCCGCACGTACGGCGGGCGCGTCGGTCTCGTCAGCCGGCCGCAGCGACGTGGGTCCCCTGGGATCGATGCGGTGAAAGGATGACGGCGCTTTTCGCCGATCACACGTTGCGCGTCGTCGCTCTCGGTGCGGGCCTTCTCGGCGCCGTCAGCGGCGCGCTCGGCAGCTTTGCGATGTTGCGACGCCAGAGCCTGCTCGGCGATGCGATCAGTCATGCGGCTCTTCCCGGCATCGCCGTGGCCTTCATGCTGACCCGCAGCAAAGCCCCCGTCGTGCTCATGCTCGGAGCGGCTTTGGCCGGCTGGTTGGCCACCTTGGCCGTGATGACGATCGTGACCCGCTCGCGCATCAAGTACGACGGGGCGCTGGGGATCGTGCTGTCCGTTTTCTTCGGGCTCGGGCTGGTGCTACTGACGCTGCTGCAGAAGCGACCCGATGCCTCTCAAGCGGGCCTCGACCGCTATCTGTTCGGACAAGCCGCGGCGTTGCTCGTCGATGACGTGCGCGCGATGGCGATCATCGGCGCCGGGGCGCTGGCGGTGTTGGCCGTGTTGTGGAAGGAGTTCAAGCTGATCAGCGTCGATGCCGACTTCGGCGCCGCGATCGGCCTTCCGGTGCGCCTGCTCGACACGGCGCTGACGAGCTTGCTGGTGATCGCGATCGTGATCGGCCTGCAGACGGTCGGTGTCGTGCTCATGAGCGCGATGGTCGTCGCTCCGGCGGCCGCCGCGCGTCAGTGGACCAACCGACTCGGGCCGATGGTCGCGCTGGCGGCCGGTTTCGGCGTCGTCGCCGGAGTCGGCGGCGCCGTGCTGAGCAGCATCGTCGCGCGACTTCCGACCGGTCCGACCATCGTGCTCGCCCTCAGCGGTCTCGTGCTCGTCTCGCTGCTGATCGCGCCCGCACGAGGTCTCGCTTGGCGGGCGCTGCGCCGGGGCCAGCACCGTCGCACTGTCGAAGCGGATGCCGTGCTCCTCGATCTGTACGCGCTAGCACTCCAGCATGAAGAGGACCTCGAGCACGGTCACGACGAAGCGGTGCTCAGAGCGATGCGGGGCGGACAGATCAACGTGCGGCGCAGCCTGGAGAAGCTCGCCCAAGCCGGGCTTGCGCGACGAACGGGCCACGGGCGCTGGGCGCTGAGCGCCGCGGGGCGAGCGCGCGCCCTCGAGCAGATCGACCACGCCGGGGAACACGCGTGATGAGCCCCCAGATCGAGGTGCAGCTGATCGCCGTCGTCGTCGCCGTGGCTGCGGCGCTCCCGGGAACGTTTCTCGTTCTGCGACGACTGGCGCTGGTCAGCGACGCGATCAGTCACGCGATTCTGCCCGGCATCGTCGTGGCGTTTTTCCTCGTCGAGTCCTTGAGCTCTCCGGTGTTGCTGATCGCGGCAGCCATGACGGGGCTGCTGACCGTCGTGCTGATCGAGCTGCTCGGACAAACGCGGCTGCTCAAAGAAGATGCATCGATCGCCCTCGTGTTTCCGGCGCTGTTCAGCGTGGGCGTGCTGTTGATTTCGCGCTACGCGGGAGGCGTTCACCTGGATGTCGATGCCGTGTTGCTCGGTGAGCTGGCGTTCGCGCCCTTCGATCGGCTCGTCGTCGCGGGACACGATCTGGGCGCGAAGGCGCTATGGAGCATGACCGCGATCTTGCTGTTGAACGTCGTGCTGATCAGCGTGCTCTACAAGGAGCTCAAGCTCGCCACGCTGGATCGCGAGCAGGCGGCGGTGCTCGGCTTCGCCCCGGCCACGGTGCATTACCTGCTGATGGGTTGTGTCTCGATCACCGCCGTCGGGGCGTTTCAGGCGGTCGGATCGATTCTCGTCGTCGCGCTGATGATCGCGCCGCCGGCAGCCGCTTACCTGCTCTCGGACCGGCTGTCCGTGGTGCTGATCCTCGGGGGAGTGCTGGGTGCGGCATCGGGCGTTGGCGGGTACTGGTTGGCCCGGGGAATCGACGGTTCGATCGCCGGCTCGATGGCGGTCGTCGCCGGCCTGGTGTTTCTCGGCGCGCTGCTGTTCGCGCCGCAGCGAGGCCTCGCGGCGCAGCTGCATCGGCGCGCCCGCCAGCGCTGGAGCTTCGCGGAGCGGATGCTGTTGGTCCATCTGCTTCATCACGAACGGACCCCGTCGGCGGCAGAAGAGACGGCCGGCCACACGGTTCATCGCCACCTGCGCTGGTCGGAACGCTTCACGGCCGAGGTGATTCGCAGGGCGGAAGCGGGCGAGCTGCTTCGTCGCGAAGCAGGGCTGCTGCAGCTCACCGAGCGCGGCCGCCAGATCGCGCAGCGCGCCCTGCTGGAGTTGGACGAGCGGGACGGGCTCGGCGAGTTAGGCGGGCGCGATCGACGTCGGCGAGCAGGCCGAACGATACCAGGCGGTGCCGTGGAGGAGTGATCGATCATCAGCTGCCGGAGCAGGCATGGAAGGAGCCTTCGATGGACACGGGCCTCGCTGACAAGGTTGTGTTGATCACCGGAGCGTCCGGAGGGATCGGACGCGCCCTTGCCGACGTCTTCGCCGAGCAGGGCTGCAGGCTCGTCTTGCAGGCGCGCCGCCGTTTCGACGAGCTGCAAGAGCGCGTGGCCGGCCGGCCCTGGCGAGAGCGCGCCGTGCTGGCTGAAGCTGACGTGTGTGATCCGGCCGCGATCGAGGCGGTCGTCTCGCGCGGTGCTCAAACCTTCGGCCGGGTCGATGTTTGCGTCGCCAACGCCGGCGTCTGGCCGAGGGCATCGGAGCTGTTGCACGAAGCCTCCGCCAACAGGATTCGCGAGACCCTGGAGACGAATCTGCTCGGGGCGATCTGGACGGTGCGTGCGTTCATGGCAGAGCTGGCTCGCCGCGGTGCTCGCGCCGACGGGTGTGGCGCCGCGGTGGTCCTCATCGGCTCGACGGCCGGACGCTTCGGCGAGCTCGGACACACCGACTACGCCGCGTCCAAGGCAGGCCTGCTCGGTCTCGTTCGCAGCCTCAAGAACGAGATCGTGCGGATCGATGCTCGCGCGAGAGTCAATATGGTCGAGCCCGGATGGACGGTGACCGAGATGGCGCGCGCAGAGCTCGAGCAGAAGGGCGTGATCCACGCCGTCACGCGCACGATGCCGCTGCGCCAGCTCGCGCGCGCCGATGACATCGCGCGGGCGGTGGCTTTTCTGAGCTCCCCGTCGCTCGCTCGCCACATCACGGGGGAAGTGCTGACCGTAGCCGGAGGAATGGAAGGTCGCGTTCAGTGGGAACCAGATCAGATCGACGAGCAGCGCATCCGCCGCGAGACCGGAAGATTCGAGGATCGGTAAATGTCCGCGATAATAGGACCTCTCGGGCCGTCAGTGGACGAGGCTCAGGAGAGTCTGGGGAGAATCTGGCGATGACAGCGGGCTCCAAAGACCCATCGATGCAACAAAAGCTCGAGCAGCACGGAGAGCTGCTGCAGATCAACCGGGAGCTGTCCGAGTTCATCCAACGTCCGCGCCCCGAGCCGGACGAGACGGGCGCGCGCGAGTGGGCGGCCGCCCTGTACCATCAGCTCGTCACGTTGCACGAGCGCCTGACGCGCCACTTCCTCGGTCGAGAGCAGGGTCTGCTCAGCGAGCTGCGCTCTTCTTATCCGCGGGCGACTCATCAGCTCGGGCAGATGCGCGAGGAGCACGGGCAGCTGCTGACGACTCTGCGCGGGCTCATCGCGGACGCGCTGTGCTACGCCGAGTCGACCTGTCCGCCGGATCCGCATCTGCGAGACCGCTCGCGTCGTCTGCTCGACGGCATCAGTGCGCACGAATCGTCAGTGACGGAGCTGGTGCAAGAACTGATTCTCACCGATCTCGGTTCCGGTGACTAAACCATCCATGTAGCGACAGCGCTTGCGCTGTCAGACCGGCGCGCAGCGCCGGATATCGCTCGCGCTCCGCGCGTTCTTAATTAACCAAACGAACCGAGTGGGATCACCTGAATGTCGATCGGATTGATCGTGATCGTCCCCTCTCCGGTCGTCTCGTCGCAGGTACCCGTACCGTCGAGCTCCAGCACGCGGTTGAATGCCCGCGAGCCATCGACATTGAGCTGGGTGAAATCCGAGCACACGACCGGCAGCTGAATGATGTTGTCGGGGAAATTGCTGAGCGTGGTGCACGAGCGGCGGTTGCAGAGGTTCTTCGTTGCCGGCCGGCAGCGGAACGCTGGGCACTCCGGTGGACAGCCGCGGAACTCGCCGGCGCGCACGACCACCTCGTAGCTCTCTACGCGGATTGTCGCGGAGACGCACCGGTACTGTCCGGGGTCCACATCGAAGCTGCCGAAGAGATCGGGGCTGTCCTGCAGCGCCACCAGATCGAGCGTGGCCAGAGGCCCGGACGGCGTCAAGATGTCCGGTTCGCTGTCCGGAGTCTCGTACAGCTGAACGTCCAACACCGTGGCGACCAGAGACAGCAATTCGCGGTCGGCCACCGACGGGCAGTCACCGATCAGGGAAGGGTTCGGGCAGCCCTGCACGAGCCTCTCTCCCGGCTCTCTTCGCGCGGCCTCGTCCTCGTCGAACGTCAGCGCGTCGAACAGGGGCGAGGTTCTGGCGTCCTCGAAGCTCGAGCCGTACAGATTGACGGAGAACGAGGCGGGGGCTCCGCCGCCTCCCGTGCCGGTGTTCTCGTCGTCGTCGTCAAACAGATCGCAGCCGATCATCGTCGCTGTCGCGGTGAGTCCGAGCACGAGAGCCGCTGCTGCCAGCGTCATCCGCACCCCGACCCGCCAGAGTCGCTTCTTCCCGTCGAGCATCGTCTTTTCTCCCGCACCGGACCGCGGCGAGGCCGTGCACGATCTTTGTACCAGACTGGCCCAGCTCGGGCCATCGGGTCCGGTCGGTGTCGCGGTCAGCTAGTGATGGCCGTGGGGCTCCGGAGGCTCCGGCTCGGCGGGGTCGGCCTCAGGGCTGCGGGCCGACACCAGCGCGAAAGCCGCCACGACGAGAGCCCAGACGACCAGGATGCCGAGGGCGGCGCGCGTCACCGTATCGAGCACCATCTGCTACTCCTCGCATCGAAGGCGCATGCTAGCACGACGTCTCCCTCGCCGGTGTCCGTGCCCAGAAACGACGTGGTGTGCCGCCCTGCGGCAGGCTCAGTATTCCGCCGGCGGCCAGCGGGCGACGGTCTGGCGAGAGGTCAACATCGTCAGCCACGAACAGATCTCCCGGTAGCCGAGCCGCCGGTACAAACGCAACGCGGCCGCGTTTCGACGATGAACGTAAAGACAGGCCTGCTTGGCGTCGCGGCCCGCGGAGCGACCGATCTCGGCCATCGCCGCCGAGGCGTAACCCTGCCGGCGCGCGGTCGGGATCGTGTAGACGCCCTCTATCAAGCGCGCTTGCAGACTCTCGACGGGCGTTTCCGCTTTGAACACGGGCCGGCCATCGACGGTCCCGATGAAGCTTCTTCCCGCCGCGATCAGCTCGGCGAAATAACGTGCATATCCATCGCTGTTTCTTGAAACTTGGTCCACACCGAGATCTTCGCGGCACATCGCGCCGTGGGCCTCGAGCAACCACGACAAGTCCGAGCGCGATGACGGACGCAGGACAAACGCGCGCGAGGCTCGCGCGCCCGTGGCGGCCGGTGAGGGCGGACCCCACGCGGACATCAAGGCCTGGCGCCGGATCTCGAGCGGGCTCACACCACGCAGCCGCGACGGCTCGATGGCCCGGCGCAGCAGCCGCTCCGGGCCATAGACGACGTCCTGCGCACTCGCGAGCCGGCGGATGGCACCCGCGACCGCGTCGATCAGCGGCAGCTCGTCCACCCGCCGCTCATCCACGGCCATCGCAAGCCCGCGACCTCGGTACAGGGCTCCGATCACCGCCGCCCCGTCGAGCAGCAACCAGAGATCTCGCGGCCGGGTCCGTTCGAGCAGCGCTGAGCCTACGTGCACGTGCGCCGCCGGCGAGGCGGCCACCAGGGCCTCCAGTGCGACGCGGTCTCGTGGCCGTGCCGGCACGAGCGCGATGCGACCGGCCTCGTCTCGCGCGAGTCGACCGAGCAGGCCCGTCGATCGGCGTCGGCTCAGCACCTGCGCACGACGCCGCGGACCACGCCGCGAATCTCGACCCGTTCCGTCGGCACGAGAAGCGGCTCGAACCGCCGGTTCGCGGGCTGAAGCCGAACCCGCTCCCCGTCCGGGTAGAACTTCTTGAGCGTCACATCGTCGCCGTGAACCATCGCCACCACAATCTGCCCCGGCTCGGCGCTGCGGCGCTCCTCGATGATCACATAGTCGCCGTCGCGGATCTGCTCGTCGGCCATCGAGTCGCCTTCGACCTGCAGTGCATACGTCCGGCCGTGGCCGACGAGCCAAGAGGGCACCGCGAGCGCGTCGCGAGCCTCCCCGGCCTCGACCGGCCTTCCCGCAGCGATGCGCCCCATCAGCGGGATTTCGACCGCGCGCGGAGCGTGGTCCGGCTGTACCACTTCGATCGAGCGGTTCTGATTCCACGAGCGCCGGAGCAGACCCTTGCGAACGAGATTGGTGACGTGCTTGTGGACCGTCGCCACCGAAGACAGACCGAAGTGGCGGCCGATCTCCTCCAGGCTCGGCGAATAGCCGTTCGCATCGATGAACTGCCGCACGAAGTCGTAGATTTGCTTCTGCCTGCGTGTGAGCGCCATCGTGCCGGGCCTCCCGCGCCATGCCGCCGGCACGCACCGGGCGGCGAGGCCGTCCACCACGGTTCGCGCGGGCCGCCGCGGTGCTGTGCCGTGGCTGCCGCGATCCGCGCGCGAGAGGCCGGCTCGCCCACAAGCCGCGCAAGCCCCGGCGACGCGCGGGCCCCGGGTC
>CP070706.1:305916-309252 GCA_020350085.1 Acidobacteriota bacterium | reverse complement strand
GGCAACGGTTCTCGCACAGGCCGCAGCCGGTGCACAGCGCGGGGTCCATGTATGGGCGCTGCAGCAAGACCGTTGTGCCGTCGCGGCGTAGCCGCTCGACGGGCTCGAGCCAGATCGCCTTGGGCGAGGTCGGACACATCTCCTCGCAGACGATGCACGGCGTGTCCATGGCCCAGGGCAGGCAGCGGCCGCGATCGACGAAGGCCGTTCCGACCTTGAACTCGGGCGGCCCGCCGATCGCCTGCTTCGCCTCGGAGGAGACACGCTGCAGCGCTCCCGTGGGACAGACCTCGGTGCAGCGCGTGCACGACGGCTCGCACCAGCCGCGCCGCATGTTGAGCACCGGGGTGAACAACCCTTCCACGCCGGAGCGCCCGAGATCCGAGCCGATGACCCCCGTCGGGCAGGATGCCCCGCACGCGCCGCAGGTGATGCAGCGAGCCAGAAAGCCCTCCTCGGCCAGCGCTCCCGGAGGCCGGATCGCATCGTGCGCGCGCGCCTCCATCCCGGAACCCGCGGCGCGCACGGCGGGCCCGATCGCGGCGGCGGCGATCGTGGTCACGAGAAACCGGCGGCGGCCGACGTCGAGCGGTTGCGTCACCGTTTCGGGTCGCGACGGTCAGTAGGCCAGGCTCCGCTCCCGGCACACGCGGGTGCAGTTCAGACAGACGTGACACTCGGCGACCCGGTGATCGCCGAGCGGCTCGTCCGCGCCCTGGCAAGCGATCAGGCAAAGATCGCATCCGCTGCATCCGCCCCCGGCGCGGCGGATACGGAACGGGGCGAGCTGCGCGAAGATTCCCATCAGTGCGCCGGCCGGACAGAAGGCCCGGCAGAACAATCGCGGCGTCCAGACCGAGACCAACAGGATGGCGGCGAGCAACGCGAAGGAAAGCCAGCCGCCCGGCACCAAGCGGCCGTGCCACAGCGGCCGGACACCGGTGGCCACCGCGCGGTGAAGCAACGGGACCGGATCGAGCCAACCCAGGTGGTTCGCCCCGAGGAAGGCCCAGACGAGAAACGCCGCCAACAACAGATACTTCGTCTGGTACCAACCGCGGTAGCGGTTGCGCATCGCCGCCTTGCGCTTCGTCGGACCGGCGATCCAGGAGACAAGCTGCTGCAGCGTTCCCAGTGGGCAGATCCAGCCGCAGAAGAACCGCCCGAAGAAGGCGGTCGTGGCGAGGACCACCAACCCGACCCAGGTCCAGCGGGGCACCGTCCAATCGGCCAAGGCGACGCCCACCGCAGTCAACGGATCGAGCGCGAGTAAACCGGAAGCCAGCTCCGCCGGCACACGGCTCGACGCCAGCCCCCAGAACAAGACGATGAACACAAACAGGAAGAGAGTCTGGACGACGAGCCGGAGGTGGCGTGCTCCGAAACGGAAACGCTCCTCACTCCTCGCCATCGCGGCTCAGACCCGCTCGTGGACCGAATCCCAGTCGGCCGTGCCCAGACCCAACCTCGCCGCGATCTCGATGTGCGGGAGCTCGCGGGTTCCGAGCTCGAGCAGCGAGCCGGCCCAGGAATCGGCCGCCACCGGATCGGTTGCGACCGCGACCTGATTGACCGCCCGCACCAGCGACAGCGACCCGCCGGTCGGTCCTCCCGCTGTCAACACGCGCGTCGCGTCCACCACTGTCAGCGTGGGACGGAAGGCTGCGCCCAACTCGGCCGTGCACTGAGCCAGGCGCTGGTGCAACGTCGAGCGTCGACCCACCAGCGCGCCTATCCAGTTTTTCAGCCCCATTGTGGCGCGGGCCAGCGAGTGGTGCTTGACCAGCGGCACGTTGATCACGCGGTCGGCCTCGGCGATCGGACTCAGCACGTCCCACGGTCCGAGGCGGGTGCCGCCGAGGTCGAGCCGTGTCGTCCCGACCGAGTCCTGGTGCTCGACCCGCGCCCCCGCGGCGCGAGCCGCCGGCCCGATGCCGGAACGCTCGAAGGCGCGCTTCGCGTCGTGACAGGTGCTGTCGACGACGATCACCGAAGCGGCGCCGGCCCCGAGGCAGAGCCGCGCCAGCGCCGCGACGATCTCGGGATCGGTGTTGGCCGCTTGCGCCGGAGTGCGGTCCCAGGCGCAGTTCGGCTTGATCACGACCTTCTCGCCTGGGCGGACGAACCGCTCGATCCCGCCCATCGCGTCGAGACAGCGGCGCAGGTTCTCGGCCGGGCTCGCGCCGCCACTGGTGACCAGGCGACCGCTCTCGGTCGGATCGATCCGCCAGTCCGGGGGCTGCGGCAGCCGGTCGTCGTCGGGGCGACCGTGGCGGCCGGAGCGGTCGCGCAGCAGCGTGCCGCCGCCGCCCAGCACGAGGCCGGCCAGCAGGGGAAATCCCCAACGGCGCAACAGCTCGCGCCGACCGATGCCCTTGCGCTTCTCGTGCGCTTCAAGGTCGGCGGAGCGCTTCAGGTCCTTCTCGTCCGACATCGTTGCCTCATTGTTTTTTCACGGTCCGCGTGCGTGATCATGAATCGGGTGCAATCCGCTACGGGGTCAGATCAGCGCGCCCTCGCCCCACCCGAGCCGCACGAGGTCGATGTTGGCCGGGTCGCTGTTCCCGAGCCCGTAGCGCGTGTCGGCGATCTCGATGTGGTGGGCCGGCGGGGAGATGGGGGAGCTCTTGCCGAAGTGCTCGTCGCGCTTGGCCGCCACGATGCGCGCCCCCGTGGCGTCGGCCGCTACGGGATCGGTCGAGACGATCAGCCCGCGGTACGGCCAGGTGAAGCGCGGCGAGAAGCTGTGCGGCCCCACGCCGTGGAATTGCGGCGTGAGCATCACGAGGATGTTCAGTCGCGTCTTCCCCTCGAGCTGCGGGAGCTTCCACAACGCACCGAGCGTGGCGCAGGTATCACCATGATACTCCGGGGGACGATTCACGAACATGATGTAGTTCTTGAGCAGCGTGCCCAGCCCGGACCAATGGTGCGATCGCATCGGCCGGACGTTGATCAACGCCGTGGCACGCTTGAAGACCGGGTGACCACGCACGCCCCGATCGTCGACGGCCACGTTCTCGGCGGCGACTCCCGCTCCGACGATTCTCGCGCGCAGGGCATCCTCGAGTGCCGGCGGTGTGGGGAGATAGCGCCAGACGTTGCTCTTGACCCCGACGACGTCCTCGGGGCGGACGATTTTGCGCCAGGCGGCCTCCGGAGTATCCGTGTCGAAGAGATTCGCCACCGCCTCGTCCAACATCTGGCGCAGAAAGGCCGCGTCGGGTTTCCCCTTGTCGTCGACGACCTTCTTGCGCCGGACCAGCACGACGCGGCTCTTCGTCTTCGGTTTCGGTTTGTCTTCCGGTTCCTTGGAGGCCACTGCGGCGACCGGCG
>CP070706.1:300197-305816 GCA_020350085.1 Acidobacteriota bacterium | reverse complement strand
GCCCTGTCAGACTCGCGCGCAGCGCGAGAAACATCCGGCGCTGCGCGCCGGTCTGACAAGGCGAGCCTTGTCGCTACATGATGGGGCGAGAGGCAGAACGAGCGCTGCCGGTCTGACGACGCGAGCGTCGCCTCAGCAGTCCGGATCGAACGTGGCATAATGACGAGGTGACGGAGGTGTCGATGAGCGCGAGCGTCGCCGATCTGTTGAAGCAGAAAGGACCCGCGGTCCATACGATCGATCAGCAGGCCACGGTCTTCGAAGCGATCAAGGAGATGGTCGAGAAGAACGTCGGCTCGCTGGTCGTCATGGACGGCGAAAAGGTCGCCGGCATCATCACGGAGCGCGACTATCTGCGGCGGATCGTGCTCGAAGGGCGCACTTCGCGGCAGACCCCCGTCAAAGAGGTGATGACGACGCGCCTCGTCGAGGTCGATCCCGCGGTCGAGATCGAGCAGTGCATGTCGATCATGACCCGGGAGCGGATCCGACACCTTCCGGTCATCGCTGATGGGAAGCTGGCCGGCATCATTTCGATCGGCGACGTGGTCAAGTACCTTTCTCGCGAGCGCGCCGCGGAAATTCGCTATCTCACGGATTACATCAGCGGCAAATACCCCGGCTAGCGCACCCCTTCTTCGTTCGCGCAGCCGAGCATACTGACTAATTATTTCGCTTGAAAGACGAGCGTTTCGCTGCTTTCGCCCCTTGTCGCTAGGCGTCCTCCCGCGTATATCTCTACGACACAAACTGACACCCCAGTCTAGTTGTGTTTGGGCGGGAGGAGACCTCGTGAGCATCACGGAAAGAACGCTGCGCACACGCGGACACGATTCTCCGGCGGGGGACGATGTGGAGATCACTGCGGCGCTCGAGCGAGAGCGGGCGCGGCTTCTCGAGCAGGCCGGCCTGGAGGTCGATTCGCCAGACCACTTCAAGCGGCCGGTGGAGCGCCCGTTTCTGAAAAGCGAGCGAGACCGCGTCACGATTCTCACGGGAGGACTTTCCCCTCGCCACGACCGCTTCTTGAGGGCTGCGTTCGAGGCGATGGGCTGCAAGACGAAGCTCGTGCCGACGCCGGACAAAGCCGCTTTTCAGGCGGGCAAGGAGTACGGCAACAACGGGCAGTGCTCGCCTACTTATTTCACCGTCGGCGCGCTGGTCAACGAGCTCAAGCGCCTGCGCGACGAGGAAAGGATCGCGACCGAGAGGATTCTCGAGGACTACGTCTTCGTCACGATGGGTGCCTGCGGGCCGTGCCGGTTCGGCATGTACGAGGCGGAGTATCGGCTCGCGCTGAGAAACAGCGGCTTCGACGGGTTTCGCGTCGTCCTGTTCCAGATCAAGGGTGGCCTGAACCAGGTGCCCGATGGCGAAGAGCCAGGCCTGCCGTTCAACCTCGACTTCTTCATCCTGTTCGTCAACATGATCATCCTGGGCGATCTTCTGAACGATGTCGCGAACCAGATCCGGCCGTATGAAGTCGTCCCCGGCCAAACAGATCGCGTCTTCGAGAAGATCGAACAGAAACTCGAGAATCAGCTTCGTACGACCGACCTCGGTCAGGTGCGCCCCGGAAAGCTGGCTCACGTTCTGTCGAAGGTCACTCCCGTCAAGAGCGCCCAGGACGCCGCGAAGTTCATGGAGCAGCTCTTTGGCGAGCGGTTCGTGGCGACCGCGCGCGAGTGCGCGAACATCATCGACGAGGAGATCGAAGTCGATTTCTCCCGCCCGAAGCCGGTGGTCAAGATCGTCGGCGAGTTCTGGGCCACGCTCACCGAGGGTGATGGCAACTACCGCATGCACCGCTTTCTCACCGAGCACGGCGCCGAGCCGCTCTCGGACGGCATCACGACGTGGGTGCACTTCTTGCTATCGCAGACACGGCTGTTCGCCCGAGACCAGCTCGGCATGCACGCCGTTGGGCTCAAGGGAATCCAGCGCCTCAAGACGCGGGCCAAGGGAGAGCTCGCATACCGCAAGAAGGACTTCGCTCTGTCGCTGGCGACCAAGATCGTCAACCGCGAGTACGAGCGGCTGCGCACCGCGCTCGGCGGGATCGCTCACGAGCAGGTCGATCAGATGGAGCTGCAGCGCATCGGCAGCCCGTACTACAACTCCCGCGGCCAGGGGGGTGAAAGCTACATGGAGGTGGCCAAGAACATCTACTACTCAGCCAACGGTCACGCCCACATGGTGCTCAGTCTCAAGCCGTTTGGCTGTCTTCCCTCGACCCAGTCCGACGGTGCCCAAGCGGCTGTCATCTCGCAATACCCCGACATGATCTACCTGCCGATCGAGACCTCCGGCGAGGGTGACGTCAACGCGCACAGTCGCGTCCAGATGGCGCTCGGTGAAGCGAAAGAGAAGTGCCGCCGGGAGTTTCGTGCGTGCGTTGCAAAGACGGGTTTCACGATCGAAGAGA
Source organism: Acidobacteriota bacterium (assembly GCA_020350085.1). Classification (GTDB taxonomy): domain Bacteria; phylum Acidobacteriota; class Polarisedimenticolia; order J045; family J045. The sequence goes on along the minus strand of CP070706.1, from coordinate 303,391 downwards.
TCCGCGCCTTCGTGGCGGATCGTCCTGAACTGCGCCGAGCGCTGCAGTCGATCCCCCACGAGAAGGGCGTCACCGGGCGCGCGGCCCACTTCGTGCTGCACGTCGGACGGCTGATGGCCCGCGAGGGGCAAGTCGATGCACCCGTCGGTCACGAGGCGAAGGTCGGCGCATGAAGCACCAGCTGCTTCGGCGGCTGCCGACCGCCAAACGTCGGTCTGAAAGCGGGTGCTGCGTTCCCAGCGTGCCGCCGAGCGCGCCGGTTCAGATACCGGATCCCCCGCCACCAGCCAAGGCAACAGGCTCGGCACGCTTCTCGGGTACCGAGCAGTATCCGCACGGGCTCTTGGTCGGACTCGACGTCGGCAGCACCACGGTCAAGGCCGTTGTCGTCAACCCGGCGAGCGACGAGATCGTCTGGAAGGACTACCAGCGCCACGAGACGCGCCAGCCCGAGAAGTGCTTGGAGTTTCTCGAGCGGATCGAGACCGACTTCGGCACCGTCCCGCACGGTGCGTTCCGGGTCTTCATGACCGGGTCGGGTGGGGCCGAGATCGCCAAGCACATCGGGGCGTACTTCGTCCAGGAGGTCAACGCCGTCAGCCTCGCGGTCGAGAAGCTCTACCCCGAGGTCAACAGCGTCGTCGAACTCGGCGGCCAAGACGCCAAGATCATCGTCTATAAGGAAAATCCCGAAACCAACCGCAAGAAGAAGTACCCCTCGATGAACGACAAGTGCGCGGGTGGCACGGGTGCCGTGATCGACAAGATCACGAGCAAGGTGAAGATTCCGGCCGAGCAGCTCCCCCTGATGAGCTATCACGGCATCAAGCTGCATCCCGTGGCCGGCAAGTGCGGCGTTTTCGCCGAGTCGGACATCAACAGCTTGCAGAAGCTCGGCGTGCCGGCGGATCAGCTGATGGCGTCGCTGTTCGAGAGCATCGTGCAACAGAATCTCGCGGTCTTGACGCGCGGGCACACGCTCAGGCCGTACGTGCTGCTTCTGGGCGGCCCCAACGTCTACATCCAAGGAATGCAGGAGTGCTGGCGTCACAACATCCCGATCATGTGGGAGCAGCGCGGCGTCGAGCTGCCCGCAGGAAAATCCCCGGAAGAGCTGATCATCGTGCCCGACAACGGCCAGTACTTCGCCGCGCTCGGCGCGGTCGAGTTCGGCAAGACCGAAATCGAGGAGATGCCGGATCTCGGCGTCTACCGCGGTGCGGACAAGCTCCGCTGGTACCTTCGCGAGGGCAGGGTCCAGGAAAAGAAGGCCGGCGGGGCGCAGGGCCTGTGCCAGGACGACGAAGAACTCGATCACTTCGTCGAGCGCTACACCCCTGAGCCGTGGGAGCCAATGCCGTTCGAGCGCGGCTCGGTGATCGAGGCGTTCATCGGGCTCGACGGCGGCTCGACGAGCACCAAGGCGGTCTTGCTGAGCAAAGACAAGAAAGTCTTGGCCAAGGCGTATCAGCTCAGCAAAGGAAACCCGATCGAAGACACGATGGAGATCTTCGCCGACCTGCAGCGACAGGTCGAGAGTCAGGGCTGCACGCTGAAGGTGCTCGGGGTCGGGACCACCGGCTACGCCAAGGACATTCTCCGAGACGTGCTCAAGGCCGACGTGGCGCTCGTCGAGACCGTGGCGCACACACAAGCGGGCGTGCACTACTATCCCGGCACGGACGTGATCGTGGACGTCGGTGGCCAGGACATCAAGCTGATCATCTTGAAAAACGGCGCGGTCAAGGACTTCAAGCTCAACACGCAGTGCTCGGCCGGAAACGGATATTTCCTGCAATCGACCGCCGGTGCTCTGGGCTACGAAGTGACCGACTACGCCGACGTCGCCTTCTCCGCCGACACCATGCCCCAATTCGGTTACGGCTGTGCGGTGTTCATGCAGTCCGACATCGTCGATTTTCAGCAGCAAGGCTGGAAGGCGAACGAGATCATGGCGGGCCTCGCGGCAGTGTTGCCGAAAAACATCTGGCTCTACGTGGCGAAGATCCCGAACTTGCCGAAGCTCGGCAGGAAGTTCGTGCTCCAAGGCGGGACACAGAGAAACCTCGCCGCCGTCAAGTCACAGGTCGACTTCATCGTCTCGCGCTTTGCCGGAACCGGCGTAACGCCGGAGGTCGTCGTTCACCGTCACTGCGGCGAGTCGGGCGCGATCGGCTGCGCGCTCGAAGTACAGCGGCTCTACACCGACCTCGGCCACCGCACGCAGTTCATCGGGCTCGATGCGGTCCAACAGATTCGCTATCGCTCGACGCGCAACGAGGACACGCGCTGCTACTTCTGCAAGAACAAGTGCCTGCGCACGTTCATCGACGTCCACACCGGAGCGCCGCCAGCCCGCGGCAGCTCGGTCGATCTATCGACGCACGAGTTCAAGCAAGGCCCCGAGGTGCCGAGACCGGCGCGGATCAAGCGCAAGGTGGAATCGAAGGTTCCGCTCGAGGACGGTGAGCAGCGCATCATCATCGCGACTTGCGAGAAAGGCACCGTCGAAGACGTCAACGACATGCGCCAGATCAAGAAGGGACTCGACGCGGCGCGGACCGAAAATCCGAATCTCGCCGAAATCTGCGCGCGAGAGGTGTTCCGGCCGGTCGAGGTGGAGCGGGTCGACGAGCCCGTGCCCGGAGCGCCGCCGCTGACGCTGCCGCGCCGCCGCCGCGAGCTGACGCGGCGAGCGAAGCTGATCGCGCGGCGCGATCAGCTACGGATCGGCATGCCGCGCGTGCTCAACATGTACTCGGTGGCGCCGTTTTTCAGCGGATACTTCCTCGCGCTCGGTATTCCGGAGCAGAACCTCGTCTGGTCCGACTACACCTCGGAGGAGATGTACAAGGCGGGAGCCAACCGCGGCAGCGTCGACCCCTGCTTTCCCAGCAAGGTCGCCATCCCTCACATCCACAACCTGCTCGAGGTGAAGCACTCTGACAAGCGTCCCCTGACACACATCTTCTTCCCGATGGTGGACTCTCTTCCGACCTGGCTGCACGGCGTGTTGGCCAGCCGCGCCTGTCCGACGGTCGCCATCACGCCCGAGGCGGTGCACGCGGCGTTCATCAAGGAAGGAGACCTCTTCGCGCGCAAGGGGATCGTCTTCAAGCGCACGTTCGTCCACCTCGAGCGGGAGGACCTGCTAGCGCGACAGATGTACGAGGACTGGCAGCAGGAGCTCGGCG
>CP070706.1:293740-300097 GCA_020350085.1 Acidobacteriota bacterium | reverse complement strand
GCCACTCGTGGGTGAGCTCATGCTCGTCTCGTCCATGACACCCGCCCCTCGTGCGGGGTCCTGGTGCGCCGTCGCCTCTCTCGCGCGGGAGCTCGCAGCAACGGCAGCGAGGCTCGCTTTTTTTTGGACGCGTATGGGCCGCCCCAGACCGCCCGGAAAGGTAGAATTCTGCCTCGCGTCGGCGCGCGCCCGCAACGCCGCGCCGCCCGCGCAGCTGACGCACGATCCTCGCGGGGGAATCGATGTCTGATCGACCGGTCCGCGTCCGCGTCGCGCCGTCGCCCACGGGCGACCCGCACGTGGGCACCGCCTACCAGGCCCTGTTCAACTACACGTTTGCTCGCAGCCGCGCCGGCAAGCTGATCCTGCGTATCGAGGACACCGATCGCGCACGATCCACCCCCGAGTCGGAAGCAGCGATTCTCGAGTCACTCAGCTGGCTGGGCATCGAGTGGGACGAAGGCCCGGACGTCGGCGGCCCGCACGCTCCGTATCGGCAGAGCGAACGGGTGGTGATCTATCGGCAGCACGCCCGGCAGCTGCTCGATGCCGGGAGCGCGTACCGGAGCTTCATCAGCAAGCAAGCGCTGGATCAACTGCGGGCTGACCAGCGCGAGCAGGGCTGGCAAGGTTTTTTCGACGCAGAGGGCCGCGAAATGTCTCGCGAGCAGTCCGACCGTCGGGCGGACTCCGGCGAGCCGTTCGTCATTCGGCTGAAGACACCCCTCGACGGCGACTGCGTGATGAAGGATCTGTTGCGCGGCGAGGTCAGCAAGGAGTGGGCTCAGATTGACGATCAGATCCTGATCAAGTCGGACGGCTATCCGACGTACCATTTGGCCAACGTCGTTGACGACCACCTGATGGGTATCTCGCACGTCATCCGTGGCGAGGAATGGATCAGCTCGCTGCCGAAGCACCTGCTGCTCTACGAAGCCTTCGGCTGGCAGCCCCCCGTCTTCTGCCACCTGCCGCTGCTGAGAAATCCCGACAAGTCGAAGCTCTCGAAGCGGAAGAACCCTGTCTCCATCGGCTACTACCAGCGGGCTGGATACCTCCCGCAGGCGCTGCTCAACTTCCTCGGGTTGCTCGGTTGGTCGATGCCGAGCGGGGAAGAGAAGTTCACGATCGATGAAATGATCGCCGAGTTCCGACTGGAAGACGTGTCGCTGGGTGGCCCGGTGTTCGATCTTCGAAAGCTACGGTGGCTCAACGGGCGCTACATTCGCGAAGACCACGACGCACGCTCGCTGCGGCTCGCGCTCGAGAACTGGGCACTCAACGCGACGAGGCTGGAATCGATCCTGCCGCTCGCGCAGCCTCGCATGGATGCACTGTCCGATTGGGGCTACCTGACGGCGTTCTTTTTAGCCGACGAAGAGCCATTCGATCCGACGGATCTAAAACTGAAGGGAAAGACCGCCGACGAGCTGGCGGCGCTACTTCAGACGGTCATCTGGCGCCTCGAACAGCAACGCGACTTCACGCCGGAGGCTCTGCAGCAGACGTTCCGCGAGCTCTCGGACAGTCTCGAAATCAAGCTGCGAGACCTGACACTTCCGCTCTACGTCGCGCTGACCGGCAAGACCGCCTCGACGCCGCTGTTTCAGTCGATGGCGATCCTCGGCTCGGACATCGTCCGCATGCGGATCGCTCGCGCCGTCGACGCGCTCGGCGGACTGTCCTCGAAGAAGCTCAGGGAGCTAGAAAAGCAGTACGAAGCGCGTTTCGGCACGAGGGGCTGAGCCTCGCTCATCGCGTCGCCCGGGCCTGCACACCGGCCCACGATCCGTCCCGCGAATCATGCCGCGGTCATGGACCAGGGGCTCCGCTCTCCAGGCCTCTGAACGGTACTGTCGCGGGGCGCTCCTCGCGGCTTTCTCAGCGAGGTTCCCTGCGCCCGGCCGCCGAGGGCTGCCGATTGCCGAAGTCGGACGGAGGGCCCGCCAGAAGAGCATCGAGTGTCGCACCCGTTTCGAGCAGCTGCTCGCGCCAGCCGTGCTGCGTGCGATCGAGAAGCAGCGCCAGCCCGAAGCCGGACACGGCGGCGTCATAGTGCCCGCGGCCTGCCGCTGATGCTGCGCGCAGCCGCTCGATCAGCGCCTGCCGCAGGGCGGGGGCCCGCTCGTAGGCAAACCCGGGCAGAGCCGCCTCGATCTCGTGTCCCGGCGCGTAGCCGGGGTGTCTGGCGAGAAGCAAGCCGTGGTACGCCGTGTAGAGCGCCAGCCCCTCCCGGAGTTCGCGATGGCGCAGCGTGGCGACCTCGCGGTCGTTCAACAGCGCGATGCGTCGGAACCGGACCTTCACGAGCGCACGAGCCAGCTCACGGGACCGCGCGGCCTTGGCCGCTTCGAGCGCCTCGGCGAGAAGTCGCGCCTCATCTCGCACCACCGAGACCAGCGCCTTCGTGGCCCACGGCTCGGGAGCGGGGGGCTCGCCGTCGACGAAAGCCGGCACGGGCGCGAGAGTCGAGCGAGCCCACAGCGCGAAAAGGCCGGCCAGCCGAGCAGCAACGCGGTACTCTGCGCTCATCGTTGCCGGACCCACGAGCTCCTGCACCACGCCCGCCGGCGTCTCGGCCTCGAGGTTCTGGGGGGACACGGAGGGCGTCCATCCCGGCCAAAGCGATGAGAGCCGCGCGGCCAAGCGCTGCGCCTCGGAGCGCTCGGCGCGGTTTTGCCGATCGTCGCTCCGGGTCGGTGGCGCGAGGATGAACAGGGTCAGCACAGTGGACGCTGCGAGAACCAAGGACAGAGCGCGCTGGTCACACGTCATGGGCACCTCCGTGACGGCAGCAACGGCTCGGACGAGTGGCCGTCAGGGAACAGGCCGTCAGGGAACAGGACGAGGCATAAGATAGCGATTCGATGCTCGCGGGCAGGCGCTCTCTGCTGACCGCGCGGACCGCAAATCGCTTGACGCAGGTCAAGCGGCCGCGTGACGAAGATCAGGCCTCACGCGATCCGCCTTCGCCCGCTTCAAGCCTGTATGGTCCGCGGGCGGCCGGTATGTGTCGCACGTTCGCAAGTAGAGCCTCTTCCTCGCTGCGGGTGTCGCGCCGCGATCGGCGTACTCATACTGCGGGCGAGCCCGAATCGATCGCCGTCTGCGGGGTCCGAGAGCGGATCGTTTTGAGGGCCTCTGCGGCGGTGCAGCGAGGAGGGCCCTCCCGGACTGGGCCCGACGCCGACGCGCGTCGAGGTGGGTGCTGCCGCTGAGCAAGCGAGCGCCGACGCTCAAAGGCTTCTCGTGCCTCCGCTTTCACCCCGCCCGTCTCCCGGCAGCCGGAGAAGCCAGAGCTCGACGACGCCACGGAGGGGAGTCCGACAAACAGGGGCGTGGCTCGCCCGGCGAGCCCGGCCGGCAGCAGCAGCGTCGAGCAGTCAGGAGGACCAGGCCAACGGGCTCGCCCCCCATCTGCCCGACCATGACCCGGCGACGCCAGCGTGCGCTCCGGGTCTGGGCACACCGTTCGATGCGCTTGGGGGCGGGGTTCTAAAAACATCTCGCCGCCGGCACTCGCCCGCTGCGCGTCCGCGGGAGAGGGCTTCAGCAAGAGTCCAGGTGAGCAGGAGGTCGTCGGCGCCGGCGTCGTGACTGGCCCCCCCCGGGGGGTGTCAGGCGATATTGAGGCCCTCCTCGGCCAACAGCTCCATCGCCGATTTCTTGCCCTCGACGACCTCCTTGAGCTTGCTCGCCGTGGTGCTGACGGTCGCCACGACGACGTTCAGGCAGTGCTCGAACTCCGAGTACGCCAGCCTGCCCTCGTCGATCGGTATGGCGAGCGTGAAGCGCACCTCGCCGTCGCGAGGATCGAAGCACCACTTGCCGAGGATCATCATGTAGTTCAGTCCGGACAAAGCCATCAGCAGCCCGTTCAGGCAGTCGGCGGGCGTGTTATTCGGTGGCGCCTTGAGTACGCCTCCGGCCTTGAACACGAGCACGTTCTTCTCGATGATCGGATCGATCGTCAGCAAGTGGCTCTCGCCTTGAGGAGACCTCCATCCCGTCAGGACGACGCCTTCCTGCTCGTTGGGCTCGTCGATTCCTTTGTGACGCTTCCAGCCGTAGCGGTCGAGATACTTCTCGACGCGCTCGACGGTGACCTTGTCGAACATCGTCACTCTCCTCGCACGCCTCGTCATTCGGCATCCGACCGCGATCCACACACGCTCTGCCGAGAGGCGCCAGACTATCACGTTGCCGCGGGATCGGTCCAGACGAGCGAGGTAGCGCGCCCGTGGCGGCCCGCGTGACGCAAGATGCGGTCTCGCCACCGATGCGAGAACATAGGATGCGAGAACCTCACACTGCCGCAGGCTCGCGGCCGGCGATCGCTCAGCAGATTCGTGTACAAGGGGAGGAGGTTGGAGATGTCCGGCGGTTCTCAATCGAGTCCACTGCCCCTCAGCTTCGGGGCCGAGCAGCTGATCTCGGCGGCGCGCCGCCATCGCGAGCGATACGGGCACGCGGCGCTGGGTACCCATCACTGGCTTCTCGCCCTGCTGCGACAAGCGCCGAGTCTGGCTGCCGAGTCCTCTAGCGGCGTGGACCCCAAGCAGCTCGAAGCGCACGTCCTGTCGAGTTTGCAGGCCGGGGATGCGGGAGCACCGCTCGGGGACGGCGAACTGATCGGCCGGGCTTCCGACGTCGCCGTTGAGGCCGGACGAAAAGTCGTCGCCACGCAGGATCTGGCCGCCGTACTGTTCGCCCTCAAGGACGCGGGGGGCCAGGCCCTCGTCGCTGCACCCACCGAGCGGCGCGCCGAGGGCGCCGCGGCGCGCGAGGTCGGCGCGCGGCCCGTGGCGAGCTATCGCCCGCGCGCGTCCCGGCACACGCCCCATCTCGACAAGTTCGGTCGCGACCTGACGAAGGAGGCACTCGAGGGAAAGCTCCCGCGCATTGTCGGCCGCGAGCGCGAGATAGACCTGATCAGCGAGATACTCTGTCGGCGCAGCAAGAGAAACCCGGCACTCGTCGGTCCGGCGGGGTCCGGCAAGACGGCGATCGTCGAAGGGCTGGCGCAGCAGATCGTCGCTGGCGACGTCCCCGAGCCGTTGCACGGAGCGCGGCTGATCGAGATTCAACCATCGAACCTGACAGCGGGGGCGGGGATCGTCGGTGAGCTCGAAAAGCGCATGAAGGACCTGCTCGAAGAGGCGAGTCAGGACGGGATCATCTTGTTCATCGACGAGGTGCACTCCGTCGTCGGCGCCGGTGGCCGCATGGGCGTCGGAGACGTGGGCGCGCAGCTCAAGCCGGCGCTCGCGCGGGGCGCACTGGCCTGCATCGGCGCGACGACGGACGATGAGTACCGGCGATTCATCGAGCCGGACAGAGCACTCGAGCGGCGATTCAATCGCGTGCGGGTCCAGGCGATGACCCCCGAGCAGACCCGACCCGTACTGATCGCACACCGGGAGAAGCTTCGCGAGCTGTTCGGCGTCGACGTGCCTGACACCGCGCTCGATTGGCTGCTCGATTTTGCCGAGCAGTACTTACCGAATCGATTCTTCCCCGACAAGGGCGTGGATCTGCTCGAACAGTGCGTCGCGCACGCGGTCAAAGAAGGTCGCGGTGCCGTCGAGATCGGTGACGCGCGCGCGGTGGCCGAGCGCATGATCGGCATGCCCGTTGACATGCGCGAGCGACTCGAGCTCCTCAGGGACCGCTTGGCCGAGCAAGGACTGCTGCCGCAAGAAGACATTGACGAGCTGCTCGCACGGCTGAACGTGACGCTGCGCGGGTTGGACGTTCGACCGCAGCGACCGAACGGAATCGTGCTGCTGACCGGTCCAGCGGCGATGGTAGCGTCCGCGCTGGCGCGCACCTTGGCCCATTCTCTCTATGGCGACGGCGAGCGAGTGGTGGACGTCGACTTCACGCAGTTCGACGATGCGTCGCACGTTAACACTCTCGTCGGTCCTCCACCCGGATACGTCGGCTTCGGCGAGCGGTTGCCTCTGCATGAGATCGCTCAGGCTCCTTGGAGCGTGTTGCTGTGCCGCGGCATCGACGGCTGTCATCCGGAGGTTCGCGAAGTCCTCACCCGCGCCCTGGCCGACGGCGTGTTGACGGAACGAAACGGCAAGCGGATCTACCTCAGCGACGCCATCGTGCTGCTCTCGGCCGGTGAGGTGACCAGGGCCGCGCAGCCGCTCGGCTTCGGCGCACCGCGCGCGGACGAATCTTCGCTCGATGCCGAGTCTCTGCGCGACCTCGGCAAGAGGATCGGCAGCGAGCTCGCCGAGCAGATCGACGTCGTGTTCAGTACTGTGCTCGCTTCGGAGAGCGCGCGGCAGCAGTGGGTCGAGCAGGTCGTCCTTTCCGGTTTGGCACAGCGCTACCGACAGCAGG
>CP070706.1:289874-293640 GCA_020350085.1 Acidobacteriota bacterium | reverse complement strand
TCCGGGGAACACGAACACGTTGTTGCCTTGCCCGAACTCGTACATCTGACCTTGGTACTCGAGCGGCGCGAACAAGCTGCCGGTGGCGACGATCGCTCTTCCGTCGGTCCAGCGGATCGCTTCGGCGGGTGTGCACTCGGCCTTCGAAGTCGGGTTGCTGAACGGCAGAATGACCGGTCGCTCGACGTGGGTGGCCATCTCGCGGACCACCGCCTCGCTGAACAGCCCCGCGCTCGCGGCCGAACCGACGAGCACCGTCGGTCTGACGCGTCGCACCGCCTCCAGCAGGTCGAACGGCTCGTGGCCGTCGAATCCGTACGCGCGAACCTCGTCGTCGGTGAGCGCGATGCGGCGCTTGTACTCTTCGCGGATCAGCGTTCGCTCGGTGATCACGCCGGTACTGTCGAGGAACACCTGCGGGCGCGGCCGGTCGCTCGGCGGGCCGCCCTCCTCGAGCATCGCCGCCTCGACGAGGCCGCCGATACCGGAGCCTGCGGATCCGGCGCCGGCGTAGACGATCCTCTGCTCGCACAGCTTTCCTCCGGTGATCCGCAGCGCCGAGAGGATCCCCGCGAGGCCCACGGCGGCGGTTCCCTGAATGTCGTCGTTGAAGCTCGGGAGTCGCCGGCGGTAACGCTCGAGCAGGCGGATGGCGTTGTTCTTCTTGAAATCCTCCCACTGGACGATGGCGTGAGGGAAGACCTCGATCACTCCGCCGATGAAGGCTTCGATCAGCTCGTTGTACGCCTGACCGCGCAGCCGCCGGTGCCGGTAGCCGAGATAGTAAGGATCGTCCAACAGCTGCGGGTTGTCCGTCCCCACATCGAGGCTGATCGGCAGACAGTGCGATGGGTGAATTCCTCCGGCGGCGCAGTACAGTGCGATCTTCCCGTTCGGGATGCCCATCCCCCCAGCACCCTGGTCGCCGAGGCCGATGATGCGCTCGTTGTCGGTGACGACGATCAGGCGGATGTCGTCGTCCTCCGGGGCGTTGTGGAGCACCTCGGGGATGCGGTTCACGTCGTCGGGGGTGATCCACAGTCCCCGCGGCCGGCGAAAGATGTGGCTGTAGCGCTCGCAGGCGAGCCCGACGGTCGGCGTGTACACGATCGGCATCAGCTCGGCGAGGTTCTCCGTAAGGACGCGGTAATAAAGCGTCTCGTTGCGGTCCTGCAGGGCGAGAAGGCCGATGAATCGCTCGAGATCGTCCTTCTTCTCCTGCAAGTGTTAGAACTCGAGCTCCACCTTCTCCTCGAGCGTCCTCGGCGTCGCCGGGAGCAGGCCGCGCAGAGCGTATCTCGCACGTTCCTCATCCGAAAACGCCGTGCCCTTGTTGAATCGTGGCGAGTTGAGTAGATCCCGGCCGCGGTATGGAACGGTCGGCCGCCGCGGAATTCCGCTCTTGACGGCGTCACGCATCGCCTTTTCCTCCGGAACCGCTCCTCGACCGGCCGGACACCGCCGGCAGTGTGCGCTCCTGGCAAGAGAGTATCAGAGGTGAGGCAGCGACTGCGCTCGTTTACGAGCGCCGGCGGCTCGTTTGACACGCATTCTGACGAGCGATCCGTCGAGGTTGCTCCACCTGCTGAGGATCGCCGAACTTAGGACGCTCTCGATCCCGTTTACGAAAAGCGGCACGGCCGAGGGGAGGCTGTCAGCAACGCACAGCGTGCGCGTGCGATGCGCCGCCGACAGCGCTTCGTCAGGCCGGCTACTTCGCTCTCAGGACCCGAGCGGCGCGGCCGTAGTCCTTCGGCTTGACCCAGAGGATCATGCCGTAACGACCCTTACCGGCGCTGACGGCGTCGGCCGCCGTGACATTGATCTTCTCGTCGGCGAGCCGCTGGATGTGGCGGTAGACGGCGCCCGGCTTGTCATCTCCCTGAATGAGAAAACCCTTCTTGTTCTTGCTCAGCTTCCATCCCTCCCGGCGCGCCACTCGCCGCAGGGCCGCGCCGTCCTCGGCGACGAAGTCGAGCTGCGACTTGCCCCCCTTGACCGGGAAGCCAGAGTAGGCGAGCAAGTCAACCCCCTCTGCCTTCAGAGCCGCGAGCATCCGGGCGCCCTGTCCGGCCCGGTTCGGGACGACGGTGTAGCAGTAGGTCACCTTGCGCACGCGGTCAGCCATCGGAGTCCTCCTTTCCGCTTCGGGAACGACGATCGTTCAGTGTCCCACGTCGAAACGCTATCACAATCCAACGTCAGAGTCGTTCGCTGTCGGGGGCTTCGTAGCGCTGTCTCACGCATGGTCGCGATGGCCTTTCCGACACGAAGGCGAGCTTGGCAGCAGCCGCTGCGACCGCCGATCAGGTAGGGAGGACCATCTCCATCGAGCGGTGTGTCGAAATGGCCCGTGAGTATACGAGGAGTCGTCTCAGAATCGGATCAACAAGCGGAGTCTTCCTCGAAGCGACGCAGACACTCCGGCTTGAAGCGTTGGCGGGCGAATCCGAGATCGTCGTAGGGGACGCCTTGGGCAAAGGCCAAGAGCTGCACGTAGTAAACCGACGGGGTGTGGAAGTCTTCCTCGTAGCGCTTGGCGATGCGCGCCTGGCCGTGATCGAACTGTCCGAAGCACGTCGGGCAGATCAGACAGAGAATCTCCGCCTGCTCGTCGTGCACGGAGTCCAGCAGATCGCGCATCATCGGGTCGGGGACTTCCGGTCCCTGAGAGGCCTTGCCGCAGCACAGGGACCAGTTGCGATGCCGAACCGTTCTAGCGCCGAGCGCCGAGACGAGCTCCTCGAGCATCTGCGGGTTGTTCGGATCATCGACGTTCATTACGTTGCTCGGCTTGAGCAGGTGGCAACCGTAGTGCAGCGCGACCTTGAGCCCTTCGAGCGGCCGCACCACCGACTCGCGAATCGCGTCGGCACCGACCACGTCGCGCATGACGGTGGCGAGGTGACGAACGCGTGTCGTGCCGCGATACTCGCGGCCGATTTTGGCCAAGCGCCGGTTAACCCGCTCGCGCAGCGCGGCGTCCTCGAGCAGGTGATACGCCTCTGAGAGCGTCGCCGTGCAGCCGGAACAGTTCGTGATGACGTCGACCCCGAGGTCTTCGGCAAGCGTGAGATTCCGGGCCGCGACCGAGAGCCAGGCGACCTTGTCCTTCGATTTGAAGTAGATCGGATCCGGGCAGCAAGAAGCACCCTCGAGGTCGATCAGCTCGATGCCGAGCGTGGCGATCGACCCACGGATGGCGAACTCCATCCCCGGGTAGCGCGCCGGGATCAGACAGCCCGGGAAGAAAGCCATCTTCTCGGCGATCGTCTGACCGGCCTGCGCTTCACTCGCGGAGGGCTCCTCGACGCGCACGTGGTGGTCTTCTTTGCTCCGGGCCACGACGAGTGGAGTTTCCGTGCCGGCCGGCTCGATGATGGCGCGAATCTCGTCCATCGGAACGGGCGCCATCGGCTCGAGACCGAAGCGAGCACGTTGCTTGTTGATCGCCGGGTTATCCGGCACCGTGCGTCCCGTTTCCTCGAACGTTTCGATGATCTTCTTGACGACGGCGGGGTAAATGCCCCGGTCGGCCATCATGTTCTTCAGCGCGATGATGACCTCGACGGGCTCGACCTGCTGGGGGCATCGCTCGTAGCAGTTGTAACAGTTGGTACACTGCCAAAGCAGCGAGTCCTCGCCGATCAGTTCCTCGCCCAGGCCGTAGAGCACTTTGAGCATGATTTCCCGCGGGTTGAATCTCTCGTCGTACGTCGCCGCCGGGCAATCACCGACGCAAGCCCCGCACTGGTAGCAGAAGCTG
>CP070706.1:284144-289774 GCA_020350085.1 Acidobacteriota bacterium | reverse complement strand
CGACCACTCGCACCCCAAGCGAGTGCGCTACCAGGCTGCGCCACGCCCCGACCTCATCGGTGATCGGCCGTCGGATGCGCGCGACTCACGCTGCGTCTGACGGCGCGTCTGAAAACTGAGCGGGCGGGATTCTATCACCGAGCCGGACCGCCATCTCACCCCGCGCGATCCGGCTTGGTCTCGCGCTTGGAGAACAGGCCGTGCTGCGTCTCGGGCGTCGTGGCTCCGGCGCCCTGGCGCGGCGGGGCCAGGGCGACGAGCGCGCGCTCGGCGAGCTTGCCGAGGGCCGCGGCGTCGCGACGGCACGCGTCCAGCTCGTTCGCGAGTTCGCCGACGAGCTTCGCGTGTCGCTCGCGCCATTGCTCGAGCTCCCCGGCCAGCTTGTCGCGAGCGCGCTCAGCCTCGTGCTGACGGCGCTCGGCCTCGATCGTGGCCGCTCGCGCCTCCGCGAGCGCCCTCTTCATCTCGTCCGCGCGACGCTGCATTCGTTCGAGCTCGAGCCCTCGCTCCGGCGCGGGGGCCGGCTCCGCGTCCCCCTCCGCCCGGCCCGAGACCTTCTTCGAACCCGGGAACTTCTCGGCGAGCTGGGTTCTGGCCTGCGCCAGTGTGCGTTGCTCGACCTCGACGAGCTGATGGATCGCCCGGGCAATCTCCAGCTCTCGCGGTCCGTAGAGCCGTTTGTCATCCAGGCGCTCGCCGAGCTGAGGAAACTCGCTCTCCCAGAACTTGAGCACGTAGGGCTGGATCTGCAGCTGAGCGCAGACCTGCGCAGCACGCGTCTTCTTCGCGGTGGCCGAACTCACGGTCGTCTTCCTCTGGCAAGTGCGGTCGATTGTACTCCATCGGCCCGCGCCGGCTGAGAAAAGGCGGGATGGGCGGGCCCGCCGGCCGGAGCTACGTTCGCGGCTGGCGCGTCGCCTCTCGAGCAGGAAGCGGGCTCAGCTCGGGTCCCAGAACGTTCTCGACCAGCTCGCCGAACGCGTCCTCGACCCGCTCGCGGATCTCGCGCCCCGTGCCCAATCGCATCGCCTCCTCGACGACCCGTTTCGCCTCCCAGGCCGAGGCCGCTCGCAGCAGGCTGCGGATCTCGGGAATGCTCGTCGGCGTGCACGAAAACATCGTCAGACCCAGCCCCAAGAGCGTCAGCGCGCCGAACGGGTCGGAAGCGAACTCCCCGCACAGGCTGACCGGCGTTCCTGCAGCATGGCCGGCAGCGATCGTGTCGCGGACCAGACGCATCACGGCCGGGTGCCACGGGTCGTTAAGATACGAGACAGAGAGGTTGTTGCGGTCGACGGCAAGCGTGTACTGTACCAGATCGTTGGTGCCGATCGACAGAAAGCTCGCCTCACGTGCTAGTTGGTCGGCGACCAGCGCCGCCGAGGGAACCTCGATCATGCACCCGAGAGGCACTCCGGCCGGATCGATCCCCTCCTCGCGCAGCTCTTTCTTGATGGTTTCGAAGAAGCTCTTGACGGCGCGCCACTCCGCGAGACCCGAGATCATCGGTACCATGATCCACACGTTGCCCACTTCGTGGGCGACCTTCAGCAGTCCCCGCAGCTGGGTGCGGAAGATGTCCGGCCGCGCGAGGCAGAAGCGTACGGCTCGCATGCCGAGCACCGGGTTCGTCTCTTCGCCGTCGAGCACCTCGTGGAAGTACTTCTCACCGCCCAGATCGAGCGTGCGGATGACGACCAGCTCGCCTTCGGCACGCTCGGCAATCTGCCGGTAAGCGCGCACGTGGTCCTCTTCACTCGGCAGCTGAGGCGAGCTCGTCAGGAACAGAAACTCCGAGCGGTACAGCCCGACGCCCTGAGCGCCGACGCGCCGGACGGTGGTCATCTCTTCTGGAAACTCGATGTTCGCCGCCACCCGCAGTTCGATCCCGTCGCGGGTGACAGCCGGGCCGCGTTGCCCGACCAGTCCGACCTCGATCTGCTGCAGGTGAGCGCGCTCGGCGGTCAAGCGGTCCAGCTGCTGCTCATCGGGTTCGACGATGACCATCCCGTGGTGACCGTCGACGACCAGCAGGTCTCCATCTCGTGCGTGGCGGGTCGCCTCGTCGACACCGAGCACGGCAGGGATGTCGAGCGCATTCGCGAGAATCGCTGTGTGGGACGTCTTGCCGCCGGCCTCGGTGACGAAACCGACGATGTGAGCCTGGTGCAGCCAGACCGCGTCCGACGGATTGAGCGCGTGCGCAACGACAACCGTGTCGGCGGTCAGCTGCAGGTCGTGATGGTGTGGGTTGTCCTGACCGAGAAAGATTCGTTGCAGCCGCTCGTGCACGTCCGTGATGTCGCCGCCACGCTCTCTGATGTACGGATCGTCCACCGACATCAGCGCATCGAGCACCTGTTGCACGCTCGCGGCCACGGCCCATTCGGAGTTCATCCGTCGCTCGCGGATGCGGCGTCTCGTTTCACGGAGGAGCTTGCGGTCATCGAGAATGAGAAGGTGCGCGTCGAAGATCGCTGCGTACTTCGCGCCGAGGCGCTGCTTCGTTTGATCGCGAAGCGCCTCGATCTCCCCACGCGCCTGCTTGAGAGCCCGCGCCAATCGCCGCAGCTCGCGGGGGACCTCCTCGGGCACCACGCGGTAGTGCGGCACGTCGAGCTGCCAGCGACCGAGAACCATCGCTCGGCCGATCGCGATCCCATGTGAAACGCCGATGCCGCTCAGCTCGATGGTCATCGACCCTCCCCGAATCCGTCAGCCACCAGTCGCTCGAGCACCTCGAGCGCACGATCAGCGTCCGGACCTTCGGCGATTAACGTCAGCTGCGAGCCCGCTTGGGCCGCCAGAGTCAGAATGCCGAGGATCGATTTGCCGTCGACTCGCTCGCCGTCACGCGCGATCTCGATCCGCGAGCGAAAGCCATTGGCCAGCTCGACGAAGCGCGCCGCAGCCCGCGCGTGAAAGCCGAGCGAGTTGACGATGGTCACCGTTCGCTCGGCCACGCGTTAGGTCTCTTCCCGTCCGGCGAGAATCTCACCAGCGACGGTGATGTGCGATCGTCCCTTCGCCGCCAACAACCGTGCCGCCTCACTCAGCTCGATCCCTTCCGGAATGTTGTTGAATTTGATGATCATCGGCAAGTTGACACCGGTGACCACCTCGACCCGTCCCGGCTCGAGAAATGCCATCGAAACGTTCGAGGGTGTCCCGCCCAGCATGTCGGTGGCGACGATGACGCCCTGGCCATCGTCGAGCGTCGCGAGCGCTTGCTCGATGCGCTCGCTCGCCTGGCGCACATCGTCGTCCCAGTTGATGGTGATGGCATCCATCGGCGCTGGCTGACGCACGATGCCGCGTGCTGCCTCGACGAGCTCGGTGCCGACACGACCGTGGGTGACGACGAGAAGCCCGATCATGCCTCCTCCCGTGGGCCGTCGAGATCACGGTGGCTGACTGATGCCGAGTAGCCGGACTGGCGCAGAAAGCGGCCCACTCGCTCGGCCAGAGCCACCGACCGGTGCCTGCCACCGGTACAGCCGATGGCCAGCGTGAGGTAGCTCTTGCCCTCCTGCACGAAGCGTGGCATCACGAACTCCAGCAAGTTTTCGAGCCGCTCGATGAACGCGTGGTAATCGGGCAGCTCCGCGAGGTAGTCGAGCACCGGACCGTCCTTGCCGGTCAGCTCACGCAGCGCCGGCACGAAAAAAGGGTTGGCCAGAAAGCGGGTGTCGAACACCATGTCGGCTTCTCGCGGCGCGCCATGCTTGAACCCGAAAGAGACGACGTGGCAGTGAAGGGAGGCTACCTCGCTCTGGCCAGCCAGCTCTCGCTGCAGCAGTCGCCGAAGCTCATGCGGCGTCAGCTCGTCCGTCTCGATGACGCGATCCGCGAGCGCTCGAAGGGGAGCGAGAAGCTGCTGCTCGCGGCGGATCGCTTGGCTGACGCTGGTCGTGCTCGCATCGATCAGCGGGTGCGGCCGGCGCGTTTCCGAAAAGCGCCGCACCAGCGTCTCTTCGCTGGCGTCGAAGAACAGAACCAGCAAATCGATGTCGGCACGGGCGCGCAACTCGTCGATCAGCGGCGGCAAGGACAGCAGATGCGAGCGTTCGCGCGCGTCGGCGGCAAAGGCGGCCTGCGGTCGCGGGTCTTGGCTTCGTTCCAGCAGATCGATGAACGGCGGGATCAGCGGCACGGGCAGGTTGTCCACGGTGAAATAGCCCATGTCTTCGATCGATTTGATCGCCAGGGTTTTCCCCGATCCGGAGAGCCCGCTGACCACCACGATTCTCTTCACGGCGCGCTCTCCGATTGATCATCCCCACCGGCCAGCTTGCGTGCGAGCGCGTCTTGGACTTCCTGGCCGGCATCGCGGCCGCTCTGTTTGAGCATGTGCTGTCTGGCAGCGATCTCGAGGAGCACGCCCAGGTTTCGACCGGGGGCCACGGGAATCGTCACTTTGGTCAACGCCCGGCCGAGGGCCTGCCAGCTCTCCTGGGCGTGCCCCAGCCGATCCCACTTCGAACCGTGCTCGAGCGGCTTGAGCTCGACGGCGAGCTGCAGCACCTTTGTCGCGCGCACCGACGAAATCCCGAACACGTCGCGAGCGTTGATGATGCCCAGCCCTCGAGCCTCGATCAGATGCCGCGTCAACGGTGGCGCTTCGCCCACCAGCTCGCCGGCCACCAGACGCACATCGATCGCGTCATCGGCGACCAGTCGATGGCCCCGCGACAGCAGCTCCAACGCGCTCTCACTCTTGCCGACGCCCGACTTGCCGAGGATGACGACGCCGAGCCCGTAAAGATCCATCAGCACGCCATGGATCCGGATGCGCGGGGCGAGCCGGCCCGTCATGTAACGCCGGAGCAGCTCGAGACCAGCGGTCGTGCTCAATCGCGAGCGCAGTACGGCGACGCCGCACCTGACCGTGGCTTCTATCAGACCCGAAGGGGGATCGTCCCGCCCGAGCACGACGATCGCCGGCACGCCGGCCTCGCAGAGCCGGTCACCGATCGACCGCCCCGCGTCCGGCTCGCCTTTCAGGAATCGGACCTCGCTCTCGCCGAGGACCTGAAGTTGATCGGCGCGCAATTCGCTCCACGCGCCGGCCAACACGAGTCCCGGGCGTTGAATGCTTGGAGACGTCAGCGCGCGCTCGAGCCCGTGCGCGGGCTCCATACAGCACACCGCAAGCGGCGCGGACAGCTCATCGAGCAGTTCGCGAACGCGCATCGGTTCGACGGTCGGCTTCGGCGTCGGCAACGGAGGTCCAGCTTCGGCGGGGCCCAACAACGGAAGAGGAATTAATAGCCAAACTAAGGGCGTTATAGTAGGCTAGCGCGGTCGGGACTGTCAAGCTGCACACACGAGCTAACACCGCCGTTGGCGCTTACGAGTCGCATGATCATTGCCGCATCGAGCGCGCACCGTCGCATCCCGCGCCGCGGCACAACCTCGCGGCGCTAGAGAGCGTTTCATGGACAAGAGAATCGTTCACGTCGTCGGCACGGGCACGATTGGCGAACCTTTGATCGGGTTGTTGTGTGATTTCAGACAGCAACTCGGTATCGACGAAGTCACGTTTCACAAGCGCACCGCGATCATCACCGACCGGCCGAAAGTTCGCGGTCTGATGAACAGGGGGGCACGGTTCGTCACTGATTCCAAGT
>CP070706.1:266011-284044 GCA_020350085.1 Acidobacteriota bacterium | reverse complement strand
CATCGAGGTCGAGCGGGCCCTGCGCGTGCTCGACGGCGCCGTGCTCGTGCTTTGCTCGGTGGCCGGCGTTCAGTCGCAGTCGATCACCGTCGATAGGCAGATGCGCCGCTACAAGGTCCCGCGCGTGGCGTTCATCAACAAGTGCGATCGCTCGGGCGCTCAGCCCGAAAAGGTCGTCGC
Organism: Acidobacteriota bacterium; assembly: GCA_020350085.1. Taxonomy (GTDB): domain Bacteria; phylum Acidobacteriota; class Polarisedimenticolia; order J045; family J045. The sequence continues at coordinate 283,864 of CP070706.1, read as the reverse complement.
GCAGTTGGAACACAAGCTCGGTCTCCAGCCGGTCCTGCTGCAACTTCCCCTCGGCCTCGAGGCCCGTTTCGAAGGGGTCGTCGATCTGATCGAGATGAAGGCGCTGCGCTTCGAGGGCGATCATGGTGAGCACGTCATCGAGCAGGAGATTCCTGCCGACATGCGCGATCTTGCCGAACAGCGGCGCAGCGAGATGATCGACAAGCTGTCGATGGTCTCCGATGAGTTGATGGAAGCGGCGCTCGAGGACCGCGCCACGCCGGAGCTGATCCGCGATGCTCTGCGCCGTGGAACGCTCTCGCTCGAGATCACGCCGGTGCTGCTCGGTTCGGCGTACAAGAACAAGGGTGTCCAGCCGCTGATGGACGCGGTGACACACTTCCTGCCCTGCCCCAAGGACGTGCCGATGGAGGCGCTCGATCTGGACCACGATCAGGCTCCAGTGACGCTCGAGGCCGATCCCGAGGCGCAGACGGTGGCCTACGCGTTCAAGCTCGACGACGGGCGCTACGGCCAGCTGACCTTTGTGCGCGTGTACCAGGGAACGCTGGCCAAGGGGACGAGCGTCTCTCAGGCACGCACGGGCCGGAAGATCAAGATTGGACGCTTGGTCCGCTTGCACGCCGAAAAGATGGAAGACATCGACGACGCGGCCGCAGGCGACATCGTCGGGCTGTTCGGTATCGATTGCCACACCGGAGACACGTTCGTCGGCGAGGGCGGTCCGCGTCTGACGATGACCTCGATGCACGTGCCCGACCCGGTGATCTCGCTGAGCGTCAAGCCTGTGGACAACAAGGCTTCGGCCAACCTGTCGAAGGCGCTCCAGCGCTTCACCAAGGAAGATCCGACCTTTCGCGTGCGCGTCGACGAGGAGTCGGCAGAGACGATCATCTCGGGCATGGGTGAGCTGCACCTCGAGGTCTACGTCGAACGGATGCGCCGCGAATACGGCGCTGAGGTGCAGACGGGCGTGCCGCAGGTGGCGTACAGGGAAACGATCACGCGCCGCGCGGAGTTCGACTATCTGCACAAGAAGCAGACCGGTGGCTCGGGCCAGTACGCCCGTGTGGCCGGCCACGTCGAGCCGACGGACGAGGGAGATTTCGAGTTCGTCGATGCGATCAAGGGCGGCGTGATTCCCACGGAGTTCATCGGGGCCTGTGAGAAAGGCTTCCGCGAAGCGATCGTCAAGGGATCGATGATTGGCTTTCCCGTGGTCGGGCTGCGCGCGGTGATCAACGATGGCGCCGCTCACGCGGTCGATTCGTCCGACCAAGCGTTCCAGACGGCCGCGCGTTTCGCGCTGCGCCAGGCGTATCGCAAGGCGGCGCCGCAGATCCTCGAACCTGTGATGAAGGTCTCCGTCGAGGGGCCCGGCGAGTTTCAAGGCGCGGTGTATCGCTCGATGCTACAGCGTCGCGGCGTCGTGCTCGGCTCGACCGAGGACGGCGGCTTCGCCCGCATCGATGCCGAGGTCCCGCTGGCCGAAATGTTCGGCTATGCGACCGATCTGCGCTCGGCGACGCAGGGCAAGGCGGAGTTCACGATGGAGTTTGCGAAGTACGCGCCGGTCCCACGCGAGGTCGCCGACAGACTCCTGGCCGAGTTCAAGGGCACGGCCGCCGTCGAGGAGAGCTAGTCCGACGAGAGCGGCAGCAAAATGAGCACTGGATCGACGCTGGAGGAGAACAGATGACCGAACAGATGCGCAAGCTGCGGCGTTCCTGGCGCGCGCTGCTCGAGCGCGACGGCTATCCGGGGCCGGGACCCGGCAGCTTGGCACTAGTGATGGCGCGCGCCGGGGTCGGCAAGACGGCGGTGCTGACAGGGATCGGACTCGACGCCCTGCTGGCGGGTCACAGGGTGCTGCACGTGTCTGTCGAATCCAACGTCGATCACGTGCGCGACTGGTACGACGACCTTCTCGCCGAGCTGATGCGCGTGCAAACCGGCGAGTATCACCCGGCCCAGATTCAGCTCGAGATCGAGCGCCGCCGGCACATCCACAGCTACCTGCACCATTCGTTCTCGCTCGAGCGGCTCGAGCAGACGGTCACGCTGCTCGACGAGCAGATGGACTTTCGGCCGCAGTTGATCATCTTCGACCGGCTCCAGGACGAGCTGCTCCACCCCGAGATCGTGGGCGGTCTGCAATCGATCGCCCGGCGACTCGGCGCGGAGCTGTGGACGGCCGCTCGGGTCCACCGCGAGGGCCCGCCGGCCCGCGAAGGGCACCTCCCGCCACCGATCGATCGCATCGAGCAGCAGCTCGACCTCGCGCTGCGGCTCGAGCCGGAAGGCAGCCGGGTGAGACTTCACGTGGTCAAGGACCGCGACAAGATCCTCGATCGCGACCTGCACGTGTTGTTGGATCCGACGACGCTCCTGCTCGTCTCGGATGCGGCGGCCCCGACCGGGTGACCGCACCGACCACGAGACGAGGCTCAGCCCGGATCATTCGTTTGAACGCGCGTTGGCTAGGGGCGAGGGTTGTGCATCGTCCCGGTTAGTGAACGAGTTCGCGAGTTCTGTTCAGCGCCCTTCGAAGCGCTTGCTCGACGTCGATCTGGATCCGATCCGCGACGCGCAAAGCACCAACGCGCTCGCTGAGCAGATCGTCCAGCTCGTCGGCGTGTTGGCAGAACTGATCCACCATCGATTCGAGCTCTTCGGGGGGACTGTCGATCGCCTCTCGGTGCACGAGCAGCAGGTCGCCCTCGTCATCGCGCACGAGCTGCCCGACGGGAAGCTCGATCGACAACCAAGCCAGCTCGCTGGCCGTGACGTCGCGCGACTTGGGACCGAACACGAGGAACGCGTTGAGCGCCACACTCCCGTCCGGCTCGACACTAGCCTGGATCAGAGTGCTGCCGTACAACCAGAGAAACAGCGGATGCTTGGCGCCGAGCTCGAGCAGATCCTCCCCGCCCGTTCGGCGCGCGGCGCGACGCAATCGGGCGACCTGGAGCTGTCGTAGCTCCTCCGTAACGCGGACTCTCACCGAATCTCCTCCGCGGGCCGTCCTGGCTCCCAGGTACGGGGCCGACCGCTCGTGGCTGCCCTTCATGTACGCGCAATTGGCGCCGCGGGCCACACCGGAATCGACCCGTACGAGGGGCACTGCGGAGAAAAGCCCGCGGCGGGATAGCGTCGCGTGGCCTGCCGGGATGCCTGGCGCGAGAGCGTGCGCGGACGATCGCTCTCGAGTGGAGTAAACTGCGCGCCCGGAGGACAGCATGATTGAGAAAATTCGTTCGTTGCTTGGAGATGATGGGGGCCTGCTCGAGCACGAGTGCAAGACGATTCCGCGGGATCGGCTGCATTTGCCCGGGCCCGACTTCGTAGATCGCATTCTCTGCCCGTCGGACCGCTCGGTGCCGGTTCTGCGCAGCTTCCAGACGCTCCTTGACAGTGGACGTCTGGCATCGACCGGCTACGTGTCGATCCTGCCCGTCGATCAGGGAATCGAGCACTCCGCCGGCGCTTCGTTCGCGCCGAACCCAGACTACTTCGATCCGGAAAACATCTACCGGCTGGCGCTCGAGGGCGGCTGCAACGGTGTCGCCTCGACTCTGGGGGTGCTTGGAAGCCTGGCGCGCAAGTACGCGCACAAGATTCCGATGATCCTCAAGATCAACCACAACGAGCTGCTCTCCTACCCCACCTCGTACGATCAGGTCATCTTCGCGCGCGTGCAGCAGGCGTTCGACATGGGAGCCGTCGGTGTCGGGGCGACGATCTATTGGGGATCGGATGAGTCGCGCCGCCAGCTCCAGGAGATCGGCGAGGCATTCCAGTACGCGCATGAGCTGGGGATGATCACGATCTTGTGGTGCTACCTGCGCAACCCGGGCTTCAAGACCGACAAGGACTATCATGCCGCGGCCGACCTGACGGGACAAGCCAACCATCTGGGGGTGACGCTCGAGGCCGACATCATCAAGCAGAAGCTTCCGGAGAACAACGGAGGATACACGGCGATCGGTTTCGGCAAGACGCATCCCAAGGTGTACGAGGAGCTGAGCTCCGATCATCCGATCGATCTGTGCCGATACCAGGTCGCTAACAACTACATGGGCCGCGTCGGGTTGATCAACTCCGGCGGTCCTTCCGGCGCGAACGACCTGCAGCAGGCGGTGCGCACGGCCGTGATCAACAAGCGCGCCGGCGGCATGGGGCTGATTTCCGGGCGCAAGGCGTTTCAGCGGCCGCTGGCAGACGGGATCCAGATCCTGAACGCGATCCAGGACGTCTACCTCTGCCGGGAGGTGACGATCGCCTGATGGGAAACTGATGGGAAACCTTCGCGACGAGCGGGTCAAAAAGGGCGTCGTCGATCCGAAACGCGCTCGGCAGGCCGCGCACGAGCAGAAGGCGCGCCAGAAAAAGCTCGGCCCTAAAGCCGTGGCCGCCGAGCGGGACCAGCGACAGCAAGATCACCAGACCGCGCGCCGGCAGCAACGAGAGGCCGATCGAGCCCGCGCGCGCGAGCAACGGCAAGCCGAGCTGCAGCGCGAGGCGCTGGCGCAGGCCGGTCAGTTGACGCGCGAGCACGCCCTGAGCGCGGGAGTGCGCGGCCCACGTCGCTTCCACTTCGTGACGCGCGAAGGGAAGATCCCGTTTCTCGATGTCGCCGAACAGATCGCCGAGCGCCTGCGGCGGGGCGCCCTCGCCATCTGCCAGATCCCCGGCACGAGCCCCGAGCGGTTCGCGATCGTCCCGGCCGATGTCGCCCGAAAAATCGCCGAGATCAACGCCGACCTGGTGCTGTTTCACAACATCAACGAACGCGCGTGACGAGTCTCGCGCTGCGCACGAGTCTGACAGGGCCCAACGCCGGCCGGCTGACGGCGTTTTTCTGTCGGCCGCACAAATGTGTAGCGACGAGGCTTGCCTTGTCGAACCGGCGCGCAGCGCCGGTTATGGCTCGCGCTGCGCGCGAGTCTGACAGGGCAAGCCCCGTCGCTACATTGTCATTGAGCGTCATTTAGGGAGCGCGTCGAGGAGACCTTTGACTTCTGCGGCTCGCGGATCTTTGGGTGCCAGCTCGACGAACTTCCGTAAATGTTCGGCCGCGGGGGCCATCTCGCCGAGACCGAGCAACGCATAGCCGAGCTCGAGATGAGCGCGAGCGTATTCAGGGTCGAGCTCGATCGCCTTGCGGAAGGCGGCCACGGCTCGGCGGCGATCCTCGTTCGAGATGCCGCGTTTGTTGAGCACCGACACGCCAACGTTGAAGTACATCCGGTCGGCGTGCTCAGGATCCTTGGCGGCAAGCTGCTCATAGAGTGATTCCGCCTCCTCGTAGCGGCCCTGGGACGCCTTCAACGCGGCCAGCGAGAGCAGCGCCTCGGCATCGTCCGGTTCGAGCGCCGACCAGTGCTGGAGCACCTGCTCGGCGTCGGCCGTCCGTCCGGCTTCGAGGTAAGCGTCGGCGAGCAGCTTGAGCAGCTTGGTGTCATCGGGTGAAAGCTCGCGCTCTTTCTCCAACAGCGGCAAGGCCGCTTCGCGCTGCCCTTCCTCGAGCATCCAACCCGCCATCTCGAGACGGACGCCGGGTCGTTCGGCGTCGTCCTGCAGCACCTTTCCCGCCTCGCGCAACGCCCCCGCGCGATCGTCGGTCCGCGCCAGAAGCTGTGCCCTGCGCCAGCGCAAGTCGACGTCTCCGGGCCGCTCCTCGAGCGCTTCGGCCAGCTTGGCGGCAGCCCCCACGAAATCGCCGAGGGCCACCGCCTCGTCGGCCTGCTCCTCCAACGTCAGCTCGCGTGGTGCTGGCGCGACCGGCTCCGGCTCGGGTTCCGGCTCGTCCTGACGCTGCGCTGCGGCGCGCTCACGAAACTGCTCGACCGTGGCCATCGTCAACCACAGCGAGGCGTTGCCGCCGCGGTACCTGATCGTCGGCAGCAGGTCTTGATGGTCCGGCGTCAGCGACCCCTCGTCATCCTGCCACAGTTCGCGATTGGCGCGGCGCGTACGAATGTGAAATTTCCAGATGATGTACTCTTCCGAGTCCACGCGCAGCTTGTAGCCATCCTGCACGAACTCGACGCGCGGAAACGCGAACATCCCCTTCTTGTTCGTCTTGACCGTGTACTCGACCGCGCCTTCGCGGTCTTGCCGCAGCGCGACCGCAATCTTCGGCAGCGGAGTACCGTCGGGATCGAAGAGCGCTCCGTAGATGCCGACGCGGGTCTCGTCGATGTGGAACTCTTGCTCGCTCGCCCGTGTCTCGGCTCCAGAGCAAAGTGCCAGCGCGAGGACGCTGCAAACGCCCGCGAGCAAGAACCAGGACGAGTGCACGCTGTAACGCGAACGGGTGTCACTCGGCATCGACTTCGGTCTCCCGATGACGACCCTTCCCGCGTGGAAGGGGGCGAAAAAATATTGTAACGCGCCGCGCCATGCGATGCAGGTTGCGTGGTCAGTTCCAGATTCTTGAACCGGACCCGTCGTCGTCTCACGCGGAGACGGTGTCCACCTCCTCGCAGGTCTTGCGCACCGCCGCGATGGAACGATCGAGGGCCGCGCGCTCGTCGGTCGTCAGCGAAATCTCGATCACCTTTTCCACGCCGCCCCGGCCAAGCAGCCCCGGCACACCGACGAACAGATCGTTCACGCCGTACTCACCGGCGAGCAACGCGCTGACGGCCATGATCTTCTTCTTATCGAAGATGATCGCTTCCGCCATATCGAGCGCCGACCAAGCGGGGCTGACGAAGGCCGAGCCCGTCCCGAGCAGCTTGACCACTTCACCGCCAGCTTTGCGCGTGCGGTCTTCGATCGCCGACAGCGTCGCTTCGTCGAGGAACTGCTCCGCCGGAAGACCCGCCACGCGACAAGCCGACCGGATCGGCACCATCGTGTCACCGTGACCGCCGAGCACGAGCGCTTGGACGTTCTCGACCGACACGCCCGCAGCCTCGGCGACGAAGTAGCTGTACCTCGCCGAGTCGAGCACACCCGCCATTCCCATCAGCTTGCCTCGCGGCAGGCTGAGCTTCTGCTGCAGGCGATACACGATCGCGTCGAGTGGATTCGCGATCGAGATCACGACAGCCTTCGGGCAGTACTTGTTAATCCCCTCGGCCACCTGGTCCGTGATCTTCAGGTTGACCGACAGCAGCTCCTCGCGCGACGGCAGCGATCCGTCGGGCTTGGGCTTACGCGGCACTCCTGCCGTGTTGATGACCAGCTCTGCGCCCTCGAGCACGTCGTACGTCTTGCCCGCCGCGATCTGCGCGTCGAAGAGCGCGACCGGGCTTCCCTCGGCGATGTCGAGGCACTTTCCCTTGGCCATGTCGGGGGGCATGATGTCCACCAGCGCCAGCTTGCGCGCCAGCTGGCGCCGCGGGATTTCCTGGCATAGAACGCCGCCGATCATGCCGCCGCCAATGACACCGATCTTCTCCAACATCGAGGACCTCCATTCTGTTCGTCAGACCGCAATCAGGAGGGGGCGACCGGAGCGAAGCAGCCATCACCAGCAGACGCCCCGCAAGTGGATGAGTGGAAGAGCTTCAGCATGCTCCCGTCCCGAGCGCGTTGCAACTGCGTTCGGTTGCCCGCCGTGCACCCTCTCGTGCGCCCGGATGAATCACACGTCGCACTCGCCGGGACTCGTCGCTCGCGGGGGTCCTCGGCAGAGGGAGCGGGAGACCGCGTGATCGACGACGGCGTGCCGCGAGATCCGCAGTCCGCAGGCGCGATGCCGCGACTTACTTCCTCCCATCGCGTGTTGCAGCGCGCCTACAGGCTGGCGTCGATCGCCGCCGACGGTGGCGTGCGGGCCGCCGAAAGCTGGGCGCGATGGCGAGGCCACGAAGAAACGTCTCACGCACTCGCGGAAAGGCTCGCGCGCGAGACGGCGCTCTGCGAACTGCCGCGCGGTTCGATCTGGTACCACGGTGCGTCCGTCGGTGAGGTGGGCGCGATCGCACCGTTGATCCGGGAGCTGTCGGTGCTGTTTCCGCAGCTGCCACGACTGCTCACCACGCAGACGACGACCGGTCGATCTCGCGCGGCGGGCGAACTCGATGTCGTGGCACGGCTGGCACCACTGGATAGCCCAGCGCCCATGCGCCGCTTTCTCGACGCGACCGAGCCGAGCCTGCACGTCATCATCGAGACGGAGCTGTGGCCGGTGCGTTTCGAGCATCTCCGCCGGCGGCGCATCCCTGCCGCTGTGGTCTCGGCACGCCTCTCGGCCGAGCGCATGCCGCGATACCGGCGCCTGCGTGGTCTTTACCAGCCCTGCCTCGCCTCGCTGGCGATGGTGGCACCCGCCACCGCCGACGACGGCGCGAGATTCGTCTCGCTCGGTTTGCCCGACGATCGACTCGGCCCGATGGGCAATCTCAAGTGGGACGCTGCGCCGGCCTCGCCCGACGAGAGGACGAGTGCGCGTTGCTTCGAGCAACTCGGCATCGACCGCGACCTCTGGTGGCTGATTCTCGGCAGCGTCCATCCGGGAGAGTCGTCGTCGCTGATCGAGGCTCTGGGATCCGCGTGGCGCGAGCAGACGCGTGTCGGCGTCATCGTGGCTCCACGCCACCCCTCGCGGTTCGATCAGATCCACGACGAGCTGGCAGGCTGCGGCACGCTCGCACACCGCGCGTCGCGTGGTCCCGCTCCGAGCGGCACGCGTTGGCTGCTTCTCGACCGGCTCGGTGTGCTGAAAGATCTCTATCCGCTGGCGCATGCGGCCGTGCTCGGTGGTAGCTTCGTTCCCGTCGGCGGGCACAGCCCGCTCGAGGCAGCGGCAGCCGGCTGCCCGATCATCGCGGGACCGCACCGCCACCGGCAGCTCGACCTGCTCGACCCGCTCGCCCAGCGCGGGGCGGCGGTGCTGGTCGAGAGCGCGTCGCAGGCCGGCGCTGCGATCTCGGACTGGCTGGCAAACCGTGATGCCCGCATGCGAGCCGCCGCGGCCGCCCGCGCGGCCGTAACGTCTCAGCGTGGGGTGGCGCCGCGGCTCGCGCGCGCGCTGGGAGATTTGCTGTCGTGAGCCGGTCGCCTGCCGCTCGCCAGCGCGGCGAACCGTGGCCGGCCCTGCGACCGCTAGGGGGCTTGTATCTGGTCCTGGCGCGGGCCTACCACCGGCTCTACGACCGAGGTTGGCGCCGGCCAAGAACAGCCGGCCTCCCGGTGATCTCGGTCGGGAACATCACGGCCGGCGGAACCGGCAAGACGCCTGCCGTCGCCTGGCTGACGGACAGGCTGGCCGCCGAAGGCCGACGCGTGGCGATCGTCTCGCGCGGCTACCGCGGCCGGCGTCGCACCGACCCGCTGGTCGTGGCGCGCGGCCATCAGCTGCTCGCCGACGCGATCGAAGCCGGAGACGAAGCGATCGAGCTGGCCTCGCAAGCGCGAGCTCACGTCGTCGTCGTCGGCCGCAGCCGCGTCGAGGCAGCCCGCCGGGCACGGCGTGAGGGTGCCGATGTGGCCGTTCTCGATGATGGCTTCCAGCATCGGCGCCTCCAGCGCGAGATCGACCTCGTGCTGGTGGACGCAGTGGATCCGCTTGGCGGCGGCCGCGGTCTCCCCGCGGGCTGGCTGCGCGAGCCGCCAGCCGCGCTCGGGCGAGCGGACCTGATACTGCTCACGCGAGCACCCGTCGAGCTCGATCTCGATCGTCTCCTCTCCGCGGACGAGCTTCCCGCGCCCCTCGTCTCGGTGCTGAGTCGCCTGCCGACCGCCGAACGACCCGCGGTCGTCGGTTGCCGGCACGAGCCGTCGGAGCTGATCGGTCCGGACGGGCTCAGCTGCGCGCTCGAGCACCTGCGAGACCGGCCCGTGATCGCGGTCTCGGCCATCGCCCACCCCGAGCGATTTCGCGACACGTTGCAGCGGCTCGGCGCCGTCGTCGTCGAGCGACTCACGTGGCCGGACCATCATCGATTCGACGTGCTCGACGCGCAGCGAATCCGTCGGCTCGCGAACCGCTACGACGCGGCGCTGCTCATCACGACCGCCAAAGACGCCGTTCGTTGGTCGCCGGCAGCTCCGCGTCCTCACGTGTTGAGAGTGCGGATGGAATCGCGCGCCGAAGCGCTGGTGCTCGAGCGCGTGCGCGGCGCGATCGACAATTGGCGCGAGAGCCAGCGATGAACGGCTCGCCTGCAGAACAGGGCTTCGTCGGTAGAATCGAGCAGGGCGCGATCACCGCCGTGGCCGTTGGCCTGCGGGCGCTTCCTGTTCGTGCTCGGATCCGCGCCGGGCACGCCGTAGGCACGCTGGCATTCCTGCTCGATCGCCGGCGCCGCCGCCTCGCGGTAGATAACCTGCGCTGGGCCATGAGCATCGACGAGAGGGGCGCCCGGGCGATCGCGCGCGGGTCGTTTCATCACTTCGGCCGCGTCCTCGTCGAGTGCTTGTCGATGACGAGCTACGCGTGTCCACGAGCGGACCGCTTGTTTCACGTCACCGGCTTCGACAACTTGCGCGCTGCGCAGCGGCTCGGACGCGGCGTGCTGGTCTTTTCGGCGCACATCGGCAACTGGGAGCTGGTCGCGCTCCGGCAGGCGCTCGCAGGCTACCCGATGGACTTCATCGCGCGACCGATGAAGAGTTCGGCTCTCGATCACGCGCTGCAACGCTGGCGCGAGTCGGCCGGTAATCGTGTGCTCGGCAGGCAGGGCGTGCTGCGCAGCGCGCTGCGCTCGCTGCGCGAAGGACGCTCGCTGGCGATCTTGATCGACCAACACGTCTCCGGCCCGCCGCGTCTGATCCTGCCGTTTTTCGGCCGACCCGCCGCCGTCACGGCCACGCTCGGCTGGCTGGCCGTTCGACTGGACGCGCCGGTGGTGCCCGTGGTTTCCTACGCGCGAGCCGACGGCGGTTACGATATCGAGTACCTCCCGGCGCTGGCCGTGCCTGCGCTCGCATCACCCCAGGAGCAGAGCATCGAGCTCACCCGCCGGGCGAACGAATTGATCGAGTCGTGGATTCGGCACATGCCGGAGACATGGCTCTGGCTACATGATCGCTGGAAGGTTCCGGAGGACACCCCGATGGAGACACAGTGAGCCGGCGCGCCGTATTCTTCGACCGCGACGGGACGCTGTGCCGCGAGGTCGGCTACATCAACCACCCCGAGAGACTCGAGCTGATCGATGGAGCGGTCGAGGCCATCGAGGCTGTCCGTGAGCGCGACTGGGCCGCCGTGGTCGCAACGAATCAGGCCGGTGTCGCGCGTGGGTACTTTCCTGTTCACGTGCTCGACGAGACGATGGAGCGGCTGCACGCGTTGCTGGCCGCGGGCGGAACCCGGCTCGATCGTGCCTACGTCTGTGCGCATCATCCCGATCTCGGCGGCCCGGGCTTTCGTCGCCGCTGCGGATGCCGAAAGCCAGCGCCGGGAATGCTCGAGCAAGCAGCTCGAGACTTGCACTTGGACCTGTCGCGCAGCTTCATCGTCGGCGACACTTTTAAGGACGTGGGAGCTGGACGCGCGGCCGGCCTGGCGGGCGTGGTGATGCTGCGCACCGGTTATGGACGAGGCGAGTTGATGTGGAACAGCGCCCGCACCGATCACTGGCCGGACTTCATCGCCGACGATCTCGCGTCTGCGTTGGAGTGGATCATCCGCCGCGAGGAGGACGGGCCATGAATTCGTCGGCGACGGGCCGGCTCGCGGTGAAGGAGCGTCTGGCGCGGCTCGTCGAGAGTTGGGCCGAGGTCTCGCTGACGGTCATCGGCGATGCCGTGCTCGACGAGTTCGAATTCGGCGAGATCGCGCGGGTATCGCGCGAAGCTCCGGTTCTGATTCTCGATCACCGCCGATCCGATCTGGTGCCTGGCGGAGCCGGCAACACGGCGGCGAACTTGGCTGCCATCGATGTACGCGTGCTGCTCGTTGGCCGCGTCGGCGACGACCCGCGCGGGCACCAGCTGGCGGAGTTGCTCGCCAGGCGCGGAGTGGACGTCTCCGGTTTGATCTTCGACTCGCGCTACCCGACGCCGACAAAGACGCGTATCCTCGCCGGCAGCCCGCACACCGCCAAGCAGCAGATCGTTCGCATCGACCGTGGCCGTCGCGCCATTGGGCTCGCAGCGGACGCGCGTCGCCAGTTGCTCTCGCACGCGCGCCGAGCGCGCAAAGCTGGCTCCGCGGTGCTGCTCGCCGACTATGGCTACGGTCTGGTAGATCCCGGCTGGATCGAGGAGCTCGGCTCGGGCCCGGGGCCGATCACCCTCGACAGCCGCTTCGGCCTCGAAAGATTCCGCGGCATCGACGCAGCCACACCCAACCTCGAGGAGGTCGAGCGCGCACTCGACACACCGCTCGACGACGACGACGAGGTCAGCATCGAGCGCGCCGGCCGGGCGCTGCGACGGCGGCTCGGTGCCCAGGCACTGCTGGTCACGCGTGGTAGCCGCGGCATGACCTTGCTCGAGAACCGGCGTCCGGCGCAGAAGATCGCGGTCTTCGGCAGTGACGAGGTGGCCGACGTGACGGGTGCCGGTGACACCGTTATCGCCGTGTTCACCACGGCGCGCGCTGCGGGCGGAAGTTGGCGCGAGGCCGCCGAGCTGGCCAACATCGCGGGCGGTCTCGTCGTGATGAAGAGAGGCACGGCGACCGTCAGCCGCGAAGAACTGCTCGAAGCGCTCGAGGAGTGGTCCGGCAGTAATTGACCCGCCCGCACCGAGGGCGGCCACTCGAGTGGGGTGTCGATGAACATCCGCGCGCCGGAAGAGAAGATCTTCGCACGCGAGCAGCTCGCGGCAAGCTGGCAAGCCGCGCCGCCGGGCCGCGTCGTGCTTGCCAACGGCCTGTTCGACCTGGTCCACGTCGGACACGCCCGCTACTTCGCAGACGCGCGGTGCCGGGGCGATCTGCTCGTCGTCGCCCTCAACGATGACGCCTCGGCCGCGGCCGTCAAAGGACCGAAGCGCCCGCTGCTGCCGCTCGAACGGCGGCTGATCGTGGTGGCCGCGTTTCGCCATGTCGATGCCGTGACGTGGTTTCCGGAGCGTTCGGTCGCCGACACGTTGCAGCTGCTGCGACCGCACCTGCACGCCAAGGGCACCGATTATCGACCGCGGACGTTGCCGCACGAAGAGCAGGCGGTGCACGCCGAGCTCGGCATCGAGGTCGTCATCGCCGGCGATCCGAAGGACCACGCGACGAGTTCGATCATCGACGTGATTCTCGGCCGTCCGGTACGCGGCGAGCCAGACTGACGGGAGGCTCGATGATCCGATGAGCGATCGAGCGCCGCACGATTTTTCGCTCTCGCCCGGGGCCGTACGAAGGGTGCGGCGGTTTTTGACCGACGCGACCCATCAGCGAGCCTTCGAGCGCTTCTCGGACCTGCGCTTCGATCTGATCGATGCGCGGCTGCGAGAAGCCGGGTGGTGGGTCGTGGCCGCCCCCGAGATTCTGCGCGTCGCCGCGGCGTTTCGCGACGATCGCCGACTTCCGGTTCACGTCGGCGTCGGCTTCACGCTCGTTGAGCGCGACCGGCCGAGCGGTCCGGATTTCGACTCGCCCGAGGAGTTTCGCCATCAGCTCGAGCCCACACCTCCCTCGCTGACGCTCTTCGGTCCCGACGACCGCTTCTGGGACGAGCCCGACGCGACGAGATTCTCAGCGCAGCGCCTCGGTGTGGTCAACGAGAGCGGGCGGCTCGTCGCGTGTTACGTCGAGTGGACGATCGACTCGCTTGGTCCTCATTACCGCAGCGCTTTCCTCATCGCGCCGCGGCTGTGAGGCTTCCCCGCCCTGTCAGACCGCTGTGGCGACAGGGCTTCCCCGGTAAGACCGGCGCGCGGCGCCGGATGATTCTCGCGCTGCGCGCGAGTCTGACAGCCCGAGGGCTGCCGCTACATTATTCTTCGTATTGATCGTTCCGAACGACGGCGACATACTGCCGTCATGGCAGATCGAGCAACGGATGACAGATCCGCACACTCGCCGAGCCGCATGCTCAATCTCTCCTGGCGGCTCGCGTGGTGGCTGGTCATCGTCGTCGTCATCTGGCTGTTCGGCCTGAACTGGATCGTAGACCTCGCTGCCACGGTCGGTTTCGGCATTCTGGCGCTGCGCGGCAGCCGAGGTCAGCTACTCTTGCTGCTGGCTTCGCTCGTCGTCAGCCTCGGATGTGTCGAGCTGCTGGCTCGCGCGATGGCCAGCACCGGCCAGACCGAGCCCTACTCCCGCCCCGACGAGAAGTACGAGGACTTCAGCCGCGCTGGGCCCACAGAGCCGCCTCCCCCGAGGTACGAGTCAGCCGTCGACGTCAGCTTCCCGATGCCACACGGAGATCTGCGCGCGATCGACGCGAGTTTGCCGCGCGCGGTGTGGGAACCGCGTGAGATTCGGTTCATCACCGACAGCCTTGGTTTTCGCAACGATGCCGACTACCGCGGTCAGTCTCTCGTGCTGGCAGGAGACAGCATCGCCATCTGCAGCGGCACCGACCAACGGGACATGCTCAGCAACGTGCTTCGTGACCTCCACGGACTGGATGTCTACTCCGTCGCACACCCGGCAGATCCAGATTACTATTTTGCCAATCTTCGCTGGGCTCTCGGCATGCTGCGCGGTCGACCGCCACTCGTCCGAGCCATCATTGTCTTTTTCGAAGGCAACGACTTCGTCGCACGCGGACGGCGCGTGTCTCGACCGCTGCGGAGGCCGAATCCGTACGATCGGATCAAGCAGCGGTTCCTCGCTCGGTTTCCCGATCAGTTCCTCGGCATGCGGGCGCTGTTCAACATGACGCGACGTGTCGAGCAGACGCTGTTTCACCACGGCCCGCGGGCGGTGGAGGTGTGGGACGTCGGCGGGCAGCCGATGGCTTTTCTGGGCAGTTACATCGATGCTGCGCGAGCTGAAAATCTCGAGTTGCTGCTCTCCCGGCCGGTTCCGCCCGAGCTGATCGAGCGGATCGCCCTGGTCGCGTTCGCCCCGACCAAGTACCGCGTCTACGCACCGCTGTTCGATGACGGCCGTGGAGCGCTGCCACCGCCAGCCGGACTGACGGCGCTTCGCGGCGCGTTCGAGCCCCGCGGCGTGGAGGTTGTGGACCTGACCGATGCGCTGGCCCAGAGGGCTCGGGAGCTTCTCGATGCCGGCGAGTACGTCTACTGGCGCGATGACACGCACTGGAACGCAGAGGGGATCCGCGTGGGCGCCGCCGTTCTCGCTCGACATTTGCACTGAGTCGTCGTACGGAAAAAGCCAGGCCGGCGGCCGACGTGAAACCACCGAGCCGAGGCCACACGGAGGCGGCGCGGAGAATGCGCCGAGAAGGCACGAAGAAGTAGTGATTCGCGGGCAATGCCCGGAGAATGCGCGGAGAAAGCGACGTGTCGGTCCAGCACGATGAGTCTCTTCCCGTAGAGCAACCCCCCGCACGGAGGCTGCCTGCGCGGCTGGTACTGCTTCTGCTCGTCGCGGCAATCGGCCTCGTCTCCTGCCCCGCCGAGCAGTACGGTGGCGATCCCTGGGCGTGGATCATGGAAGCGAGCAACCTCGTCAATCGCGCGACGCTGACGATCGACGATCGGATTGCGCGGGATTTCGGCGATCCCGGATTGTGGCTGTTCTACAACGAGAAGGACGATCGACGCGTGTCGAAGTACGGCTTCGGATCCACGCTGCTGTTGTACGTGCCGTACCAGATCCAGAACTGGCTCGCCGGACGCCCCGTATCTCATTTCGGCCGATTGCCCGCGACAAACGCCGCACACTGGCTGCTCGGACTCGTGCTCGCGTGGGTCTTGTTCGAAACAGCGCGACTGTTCACACGAGCTCCAGGAGCGGCTCTTGCCTGGGTGTTGATCGTCATCTACTCGAGCTTCGTCTGGAACTACATGCGCGCACACTCGAGCGAGCTGTACCAGCTCCTGTTCTTCTCGGCGACGTTGTACTGCCTCCTGCGGGCGGCACGGGCGAGGTGGTGTGCCGGCTGGTTGTGCGGCGCGTCGGCTCTGCTCGGGTTCCTCTGCCTGGTCAAGCTGGTCTATCTCCCGCTCGTCGCCGTCAATGCGCTCGTCGTGTTCGCTCTCACCGCCTGGGACCGGCGCGAGGCGGGCGCCGCCACGCGGCGCATGCTGCTAGCCGCCGCGCGCGCGGTCGTCTGGACGCTTCTGCCCGCGCTGTTCGCCGGCGGGGCGCTGATGGCCATCAACGCGCACAAGTTCGGTCACCCGCTCGAGACCGGCTACAGCCAGTGGGCCAGCGAACAGCAGGCCTTTTCCGGCAACCCGCTGGAAGCGCTGTATGGGTTTCTCGTCAACCCGCGCCACAGCGTCTGGTTTCACTTCTGGCCGCTCGTACCGGCTCTGTTCTACTTCAGGCGATTCGCGCGAAAGTACGCGCGCGAGGCGATCCTGATCCTGGCGAACTTCGCCGTCATGCTGGCGATCCTTTGTTCCTACAAGCTGTGGCACGGCGAGTGTTGTTACGGTCCCCGCTATTTGCTGTTCGGGCTGCCCTCGCTTGCGCTGCCGTTGCTGCTTCTGCTCGAGGCTTTCCGTCGCGGGTCGCCTCGACTCGTCCGCTGGGCGTTCGGTTCGATCACGGCGCTCGCCGTGGCCTGCCAGATCGTCGTCGCCTACTTTCCGTTTTTTTACTATTACCGGATCAGAGACAACGTCCTCGGCTACCTCGGCGAGACGTCTCAGCAGCCGTATCTCGACGCGGCGCCGTTTCCGCTGATCTACGCGGAGTTCCTCGGCTGGCGCGTGACGGGCAGGCTGCCTACCGTGCTCGAGAGCGCAGAACGAAACATCGGCCAGTCGGCCCGCTACGCGCGGGCACGGGGCGTTTTGTGGAACACGCTGCGAGCGAACATCTGGTGGCTGCGGAGCGGTCGCGGATCTCGTCGAGCGGCGCTCATCGAGCAGTACATGGATCGAGCGCAGCTCATCGATCGCAGCTCCGCGGATGCCGACCCGCCGGCTCGCCATGCTATTCTGCCACGCCGGACGTTTCCGCCAGAGGACGGCGAAGATGGCCCTGTCTGAAGCTGGACAACGAGCGGCTCGCAGGCCGTCAGCGGCGCACGCAGACACGCCCGTCGGTCGCGCGCCGCGCGTGTCGGCTCTGTCGGCGATGATCATCGTCTCGCTTCTCGTAGCGCTCACTGAGGGAGGTTGCGGAGTCCGTGAGCGCGAGCCGCTCTTGCTGCTGCTGACGGCCGACGCACTGCGTGCGGATCATGTCGGTGCCTTCGGCGGTCCGGCGGACCTGACGCCGAATCTCGATGCCTTCCTCGCGGACAGCCAGCGCTTCGAGCGCGCCTACTCGACGGCCACCTGCACGCTGCCTTCGATGAGCGCACTGATGACGGGCCGCTTTCCCGAGGAGCTGGGCATGTTGAACAACGGTTCGCTGCTCAGCAGCAAGTTCGTCACCCTGGCGGGCGTTTTGCGACAGAAGGGATGGCGCAGCGGTGCGGTCGTCAGTATTTACTCGCTGAGCGGTAACTCGGGCATTTACCGCGGCTTCGACTTCCGCGACACCGAGCTGCCGATCAAGGGCATCCACCCCGTGCTGCGCGACATCGCCGAACGCGACGCCACGTCGACGACCGACGCCGCACTGGCGATGATCGACCGGCTCGAGTCGGCGCGCAGGCGCGGGCGAAGGGGCGTCTTCTTGTGGGTCCACTATCAGGAGCCCCATGGCCCGTACGTACCGCCGGACGGGATGCGCGAGCGCTTCCTCGAGCGTGCGCGGCGGGATCCGCTCGGTAACCCGACCCTGGAGAAGGCCAGCGATCTCGGGCTCGGGAGCATTCCGGGCTACCAGTACATCTCGGGCGAACACGAGGCGGCCTTCTATCGAGCGGGCTACGACGGTGAGGTGGTCTATCTCGACGCGGAAATCGGTCGGCT
>CP070706.1:262780-265911 GCA_020350085.1 Acidobacteriota bacterium | reverse complement strand
TCGACGAGGTCACCGCTCGCAAGACCGCCCTGCCCGACCAGTTGATGGTCGCCAACATGAGCCTGGGGGGCGACCCGAGCAGCGCGCTGGACACCGCCGTCCGCCGCTCGGTCAACGCCGGGGTCGTCTACACGATCTCGGCCGGGAACGGGCTGCTCGGCTTCTGTCTGTTGCCGAACGACGCCCAGTCTCATTCACCGGCGCGCGTTGGCGACGATGACATCAACGCCGCCGATGGCAGCAACGGCGACACGCGCCGCGTCAACGGCGCCATCACCGTCACGTCGAGCGACCGAAACGACCAGGACGTGAACTGCAACTACGGCAACCCGGTGACCGTGGCCGCCCCGGGAGAAGGGATCACCTCAACCTGGCTGAGCGGTGGCTACAACACGATCAGCGGAACATCGATGGCCGCGCCCCACGTGGCCGGCGCGGTGATTCTCTACCTGCAGACGCATCCCGACGCGTCGCCGGCAGAGGTCGAACAGGCGATCCTCAACTGGCTCGAGGCCTGGACCACCAACGATCAACCCAATGCTGACGGTCGCCTGAACGTCGAGGGGCTGTAGACACAGGCCCCACTAACGGTAGACACGACAGAGGGGCTGCGATCTCGCAGCCCCTCGTTTTTACAGCGCGCCGCCTCCCGCCCTCGCCGGCGAGCGGACAGCGCCCCGCCACTCTTGCCCGATCACCTCCAGCGCACGACGCCCACCTTGACCAGATCATCCAGGTAGTGGCCCACTTGCGCGATCGACACCGGCCCGTACTCAGCACTCAACGCATCGCGGATCTGCGTCACCGTCCGCTTGCCGTCGACGAAGTTCACCAGCTCGAACCGCGCGTTGCTGCCCAACGTGAACTCGGACGACGCGTACCAGGCCGCGTCTTCCGGCTCCAGCCGGCTAGCCGGCAGATCGAAATCGAGCGGCCCACGGGTCAACCGGACCGGCACACGTTTGTCCTCCGCTTCCGTCCGCTCGACCGGCGTGCCGGCGCGCCGCGGCTGCGGCGCCTGCTGGCGCAGCATGGCGAGCAGTTCCTTCTCCTGGCTGCCCAGCTGCTTCTCCATCGAACTGACCGCATCTCTCACGCGCCGCGAATCGTGAAACTGCAAGACAGACCTCACGGTCTGGCGTTCCTGCTCGGCCGCATGGGTCAGCGTATTGCGCGCCTCGAACAGTGCCTGGTACGGCCCCATGCCCGGCAGGTCGCCGATCAAGCGCGCCGCCCGCCGGGCCGCCGCTCCCAATCGCGCCGCCGAGTTGGCGCCAACCAGATAGACCAGGTCCAGCGCCTCGGCCTCTGTCAGATCCGACAGATAGAGCATCGTCGAGGTCGCGATGATCTCGCTCCGCTCCAACTCCACCGGGTCGACCTTGTCCGGTGTGTCGTCCGATGTGTGATGCGTGTAGTCCGAGTGACCGATCATCACGCCGGGGATTTTGCGGTCTATGAACATCATGAGATCGCTGCCGCCGCCGTACGGCGTCACACGGAAGTTGGGCTCCGACAAGCTGCCCCGAGGCGTCCGCACGCTCATTCCGTCGACCATCCGCGCCATGTTCTCCACCACGTCGTTCAGCGCCGACGGCAAAGACGCCGGGGTGCGCGTGATGTACATGCGCGAGTGAAGCAGCTCGAGATGCTCGCCCACCATGTCGAGATTGATGTGTGCCAGGTACTTGCCGCCCAACTCCGGGCCGGTCAGCTCCTCGTGGCCGTCGATGTAGGCCATCGTGCCGCTCCACTCCGGCACCCAGAGAAACAGCAACGTCCGCTTCGGTCGCTCGAGACGCCCCTCTGCGATCAAGCGTTTGAGCGTCACGGCCATATCGAGCGTCGCGCCCGAACCGCTTGCGTTGTCGTTGGCCGACTCCTTCGGATGGTCGAGGTGCGCGGCATAGACCAGCACCTCGTCCGGCCGCTCCGACCCCTCGATCCGGGCGACGACCACATCCATGAAATAGGACTCGAGCCCGATCCCGGCGGCGCGCCCGCGCAGGACGACTTTCTGCCCGGACTCGAGCAGCCGACGCAGGCGCTCACCCTGGCGGTTCGTGATGTTGAAGCCGAAGGTCACATGCTCCAGTTCCTCGGTGAGCGGCCACATGCCCGTGTACTGCAGCATGTCGGGATATTCCTGGGCGCGGTAGTCGTCCAGGTAGCAGACCACCGCGGCGGCGCCGTACTTGATCACGGCGTGCCGGTGAACTTCGCCGCCGTAGCCCGTCGCCAGGACGAACTTGCCGCGAACGTCCTTGCCCTCGTAGTCCGCGTCACGAATCCCCGAACCCACCCACACCAACTCGGCCGGCACGGCGCCAGCGTTCGAGTAGGTGATCAGGCTCATCGCGACCTCGGGATACCCGACGATCCGCTCCTCGCGGGGCTCCACCATGCGCAGCTCGGCGAAATCGATGTCCCACCCGGAGGGCGACTGCCACGTCTGGTAGACGATTCTGCCGTCCGATGGGAAGGACTCGACCCAAGCCTCCCCCTCGCCGAATCCGTAGGCACGCAGTTGGTCAAGCACGTAGTCCGCTGCATCGCGATAGCCGCGAGAGGCCTGAATCCGATGATGTCGCGTGATCGCGATGACATGCTCTTTCGCCATCTCGCCGCTCAGAGCCTCGTGCAACAAGTCGCGTCGTTTGCCATCGAGCAGCGGTTGAAAGCCCTGAGCCGCAACGTTGTCCCCCGCGAAGGCAAGGAATAACAGAGCAATGACTATGCGTCTCAACGTGAACCTCCTCTTCTGCGCCCGGCCAAGTCGCGCCCTCGCTTGTACCACGCCGCCGGTGGCCACGGCCTCCGAGCGATTCCGAACTCGCCGACCCTGCGCGCGGGCTCAGCCCGGCGTCTCGCGACCCGGGCCCGCCTCCTCTATCTCAGCCTGGACCTCGGGAAGGTCTGCCAACACACCTCTCAAGATGTCGAGCGACTTCGCGACTTCGTTCTCGCTGAAGATCAGCGGCGGTCGGAACCGCAACGAAATGGGACCGCACGGCAAGGCCGCCAGCCCTTCGTGCCAGCAGCGCAGCCGCACTCGCTTGCGGAGCTCGAAACTGGGAAAATCGAACGCCAGCAGCAGCCCTAGGCCTCGCACGTTGGAGATGATCGGGAAC
>CP070706.1:254638-262680 GCA_020350085.1 Acidobacteriota bacterium | reverse complement strand
GCCGGAGCAGGCTGCTGGCGGCGTAGAGGCTGACCGCCAGCACGATGATGAGCGGGCCGGTCGGAGCGCTCAGCTCGAGGTGCTCCGACAGCGCGTAGGACAGGAACAACCCGCTGGCCGTCAGCAGCGCACCCAGCACCGACGCCGCGACCATCATGGCGCGCAGGTTGTCGAGCCACTGGCGCGCGATCGCCGCCGGAATCGTCAACAGGGCGATGACCAGTATCACTCCCACCACGCGGATCAGCGTCACCACCGCGAGCGCGCTGAGCGCGAGCAGCAGCAGGAACACTGGAACGACCGGCACACCCATCACGCGCGCGAAATCTTCGTCGAAGGTGACGGCCTGCAGCTCTTTGAACAGCAGCCACACGAGCAGCACGATGACTACGTCGAGGATCGCCACGAGCTGGACGTACTCGGCGGGCACGAACAGGATGCTGCCGAACAGGTAGCTCATCAGATCGGGCGCGTAGCCAGGAGTCAGCGACACGAACAGCATGCCGAGCGCCATTCCGATCGACCATACCATCGCGATCAGCGTGTCGAGTCCGGACTCCAGCTTGAAATAGGCTTGCCCGATGATCAGCGCCGAAAGCAGCGCGAAGCCGGTCGCACCCCACATCGGATCGAAGCCGAGCAAGTAGCCTAGGCCCACGCCGCCGAAAGCCGCATGAGCGAGACCGCCGGAGATCGACGCCATACGGCGCACGACGACGAAGCTGCCGACGACGCCGCAAGCAACACTGGCCAGTAGCCCCGCGGCGAGCGCGCGCTGAAAAAACGGAAACTCGAGCGCTTCGAGCATCACCTTCCCTCGCGGCGCTCGTGCTCTTCGACGCCATCGTGCCGATCGAGCACGCGGTGCGCATGACGGTGGACGATCATGTCGACGGGACAGCCGTAGGTCTCCTCGATCATCTCTCGGGTGATCTCGTTCGATCCGTGGTAGTGCATCTGCTGGTTGAGACAAGCCACGGTCTGGACGTGCTGAGAAATGACGCCGATGTCGTGCGAAACGAGAACGACCGTCATCTTCGGCGTCAACGAAGCGAGCAACTCGTACAGGTCCTGTCCGCTGCGAGGATCGAGGCTCGCCGTCGGCTCGTCGAGCAGCAGCAACTCGGCCCTCACGGCCAGTGCCCGGGCGATCAGCACGCGCTGGAGTTGACCGCCGGAGAGCTCGCCGATCTGCCGCTCGGCCAGCTCGCTCAGACCAACCCTCTCGAGCGCTCCATCGGCGCCGTCGCGATCCTCGGCGTTGAACGAGCGAAACAGGCGCGTCCGTGACAGCCGGCCCATGAGGACGACGTCACGCACGCGGATCGGATACCAGGGGTCGAACTCCGCATGCTGAGGTACATACGCCACTCGACCCCGAACGCTCTCGGGCCGCTCACCGAAAACGCGCACGCTGCCGCGGTCCGGCTTGAGCAGCCCGAGAATCACGCGCAAAAGCGCCGTCTTGCCACCGCCGTTGGGACCGATGATGCCGAGATACCCGCCCTGCTCGAGCGTCAGCTCGATCCGTTCCAGCACCGGCGTCGTGCGGAACGACAACCACACGTCGCGAAGCTCGATGGCGGGCACGCTCACGGTCCGAGCTCCTCGGCGAGGGCCGTCGCGACGTGATCGATGTTGGCCCGCCAGTCGCGCGCGAGCGGATCGATGGTGACGAGCCTGACGCCGATCTCGCCGGCAATCACCTCGGCGCTCCGATGGGAAAACTGCGGCTGCACGAAGATCGCACGGACGCCCTCTCGTTTCGCGCGGCGAATCACGTCGGCGATCTCCTCGGGGCTGGGCTCTCTTGCACCCGGCTCGATCGCGACCTGCTCGAGTCCGTACTGCTCGGCAAAGTAGCCCCATGCGGGGTGGAAGACGAAGAAGCGGTCGCGCGCTCGGCTGGCGAGCTTCGCGCGCACCCTCCGATCGAGCGCGTCGATGTCATCGAGCACTTCCTTCAGGCGTGATTGCAGCGTCTCGCGTTGGCCGGGGAGAAGCTCGGCCAGGGCCGCCTCGACGTTGATCACCATCGTGCGCATGTGGGCTGGAGAGACCCACAGGTGAGGATCTCCTCGCCGGGAGGAGACACCTTCCGAGCTGTCCACGAGTTTCAACCGTGGATTGTTCTCGAGCAGCCGGTCGAGCCAGACGCGCTCGAACGGAAAGTTCGGATGACCGACCTTGACGTACAGGCTCGCGACGGAGATCGCCGTCATCTGTTGCATCGACGGTTCGTACGTAGCCGGGCTCGCACCGGGTGGAATCATCACCTCGATCTCGACGAGATCACCGGCGAGCCGCTCGACGCCGTAGGCCTGGGGCAGGACCGAGCAGACGACGACGGGCCGGCCCCGTGTCCCGCTGGCCGGCTCGCTGCCCGGCGCGCAGGCGGCCAGAAAGATCGCGGCCAGCGCGACAGCCGCTCGCGACGAGGGACGGGCCGGGATGAGTGAATCAGCCCTCATTTGTCGCCTTTCATCTCCGTGCGTTACCGATCGGAGCGTAGTATCCCTCTTTCTCCTGCGCGCGTGGGGCGCCTGCGTGCTATCTTCCTCTTTCTTCGGAGTCGGCGCGAAGCCACGGAGTAGACTCGATGAATCGCGGCCGTTTTGCTGAGTTTTGTGGAGCAGCGATGAGGCGATCGTGGGCAGCGTTCTCGCTGGTGCTGGCGATGCTGATTCTTTCGGGCTGTGCCGGCGAGCAGCCCAAGGGCCTTCCCGCACAGCCCCATCCGATCGTCGTTTTCGACATCGGCACGCTGCGGGCCGACCATCTGGGCTGCTACGGCTACGAGCGGCCGGTCAGCCCGAACATCGACGCCCTCGCCGGCGAATCCGTCCGCTTCGAGTGGGCTTTCGCGCAGGCGCCCCACACGGCGCCGGCCCAAGCTTCGCTGCTGACCGGCTTATACCCGAGCACGCACGGGATGCTCACCGAGCTCAATCGGCTGCCCGCCGCGGCGACGACGCTCGCTGAAGCTCTCGCCGAGCACGGCTATCTGACCGCGGCGTTTGTCGACGGCGGTTACGTGTCGGACGATTTCGGCTTCGATCAGGGCTTCACTCAGTTCGAGAACTTCCGCGGCGCGGGTCTCGAGGAGATCGGCCCCGAAGCGATCGCATGGCTGCGCGCAAACGCGGGCGAGAGCTTCCTGCTGTTGATCCACACCTACGATACCCACACGCCGTATGACCCGCCTCCGTCTCATCGCCAGTTTCTCGAGGGTCTCGAGCCGGCTACGGCAGGCTTCGCGGCGCCGGCCGAACAGATGGAGGCCGCGCGGGCGGCGGCGGCCGGCGGCACGCGCGCGCCCCTGGCCGAGCACGACCTCGAGTTCGCCAAGGCGCTCTACGACGGCGAGATTCAGTTCGTCGATTCTTGGATCGGGAAAATCATCGAAGAGCTGCGCCAGCTCGGTCTCGATCAACGGGCGACGATCGTTCTCGTCTCGGATCATGGCGAGGAATTCCAGGAGCACGGGACCGTGCTCCACGACCGACTGTACACGACCATCACGCGCGTTCCGCTGCTCATGCGACTTCCGGGCGGGCAGTCGGCGGGTGTCGTCTCGCAGGTTGTCGAGTCGATCGACGTGAAGCCGACGTTGCTGGAGCTGGCCGGAGCCGAGCTGCCGCCAGGTATCCAGGGCGAGAGCCTCCTCCCGCTGATTCGCGGTGAGGGCCAGCCACCCTTCCTGGCCTATGGGGAGTCCACGTTCCACGGCGGCGAGCGGTTCATCTCGATGGGCGGCTACCAGCTGATTCACAACCTCGAGACCGATGCCGCCGAGCTCTACCATTTCTCCGATGACCCGCTCGAGCTGAAGGCGGTGGATGATTCCGGGCGAGCCGAGGCTCTGCGCGTGCGTCTCGACGAGTGGCAGCAGAAGGTCGCCCGTGCCGCTCTCGGCCAAGAGCAGGCGCCGATGGACGAGGACACCCTCGAGCAACTCCGCTCGCTCGGCTACGTGCAGTAGCGACCCTCACGACAATCAGCGGATTCATCGTGCGCGCCGCGTCTCGGCTGGGCGCGGTGAGGTCTACGTCTTGAACAGCGAGCGGCCGACCATCTGCGGGGGCTTCTCGATGCCGAAGAAATCGAGGATCGTGACCGGCAGATCGACGATGTTGGGATCGCCCGCTTTGAGGGGCAAGCTGGAAAACAACGTGCCGGGGACAAGATCTCGCGCCATCGAGTGATCGCCGCTCCAGGCCCATGGATTGATGTCGATGATCGCTTCGCCGGTCGAGCCGAGCACCGATGCGGAGGAGCAGCGATAGCCCGGTGTGTAGCCGACGAGAAGCTCCGGCATCAGGGGGGTCATCTCACCGCTGTACAGCTCGGCCTTCGAGTAGACGTTGGCCACGGGTCTCTTGCCCGTTTCCCCATCGGTGATCGCTTCCAGCTCGCGCTTGAGCCGACCTGCCAGCTTACCGGCGTCTTCGGGCCTGATCTGTCCCTGACCTTCACGACCCTGCAGATTCAGATACAAGCCGTTGAACCCCACGCCGTAGGCGAGCGTGCTGGCCCAATCGACATCGAAGATCGATGTCTCGTCCTTCTTCTCCGCTCCCGTCTTCAGCGTCAGGTAACCCCGATCGCGCAGCCACGTGTTGAGGTGGAACTGCCGGCCGAACTGGGCGAAGCCGTGATCCGAGCAGATCAGAAGCAGCGTGTCTTCGTCGAGCGCGGGGAGCACCTTGCCGACCAGCTCGTCCATGCGCTCGTAGAGATGGTATAGATACCCGGCGAAGCGCACGTCGCTCGCCTCGTGCATCGGATGCGTCTCGTCCATGTTGCGCCATAGCATGTGCGCGTCTTGGTCCGTGCTCGAGACGTAGAAGTAGAACAGGCCCGACTCGAAGCGGGACCATTCGTAGTCGAACAATGCCATGCGCTCTTCGAGCACCAGCTCGGCCTGCTTGACGTACTGCTCGTCGTCGATCACCCGATAATCGAACGCTTTGGTGTCGGCGGGCAGCCCCTTGGTCCAAAAGGGCCCGATCACGCGCGCGAGCTCGGCCCCGTACTCGACCGGGTATGTGACAGGCATCGCCTGGTCTTCGGGATCGATGTTGATCGGCGTGACGTAGATCTTGAGCTGCGGATGGACCTCCTTGACCAGAAAGCGGACGATGCCGCTCACGTTTCCGAGCAACGGCATCAACTCGAAGCTCACGTGGACCCAGTCACTGTATTCGTTCTTGGCGAGAACCAGTGTCTGGCTTTGAATGTCGATCCGCACCGAGTCCGAATCCGGGTCGCGGTAGACGGTGAAAGGGATCTTGGCGTTGTTGGCGAAGCGATCCCGGCTGTCTTCCTTTGCCCGCCGGAGCGAGTTGACCGGCCCGATGAGTTCGGCCTGTGCGCGGTGGTTGTTGACCTGGATGTAGAAGACGTTGCCGCCGCTGAGGTTGGGATAGTGCTCGAACTCGTCGCTCGTGTAGTAGTTGAAGACTCCGTAGGCGTCGGTCAGATCGGGGGTTCCCATCCCGCTCACGCCACGGGTGACCGTTTCATCGACCGGGAAGTTGGTCGGGATTTTGACGACGACGGCGGGAATGCCGCGCTCGAGGAGATAAGCCCAAAACGGCTTGCCGCGCCTCAGATTCGTGGCACCGCCTCCGGCGAGAGGGAACTGGTAATCGCCGATGTTGATCACCCAGCGCGGAGATTCCGTCTCGTAGATCGAAAACACCGGCGTATAGGTCTGTGGATCGCGCACGATGAAATCGCCGATGCCGTGCCCGCCGGGAGTCAGGCCCGTGATGAAGCTGCTCCAGGCCACCGGGCTCAGGGCGGGCATCGTCGTGCCGAGCTTCATGAACGAGCCGAGCTGGCCCAGCTTCTTGAAGTTCGGCGCCCGACCGGCGTCGATCAGCGCCTGGACGATCTGGGGATCGAGACCGTCCAGCCCGAGGACCACGACCTTCTTTTTGGTCGTCGAGCCGCTCGCCGCACACCCCTGGCTGGCCACGCCCAGGCCCGCCGCCGCAGCACCTCCGGCCAGTAGCTTGAGTGCGTCGCGACGATCGAGCGCTTCCGCGGACCCGCCGGTTCTTCTCCGTGGCATCGATTCACCTCGCTGGATCCACCGCCGCCCCAAACGCCGCGTCCGGCCCGACGTGGTCCCGATCCGGTCCATGTTGAAGCCATCCGCCGCGCCGGGCCAGTCGCCGGCGGCATCGCTGGGAACGACGGCACAGGCTAGCCGATGCGGTGACCATGACCCCAACCGCGCGTCGGGCGCGGCCGCCGAGCGGGACCCGTCCTCAAGACCGCGGCCCTCGGTCCGATACGCCCGGCGGAGCCGTGCAGACCAGCGAGATCAAGCATGGATCATGGCGAAAGAGCGGTGCCCGACCCCGATCGACGGCTGCTGAGCGCGCTGTCGCAGGCTCTGTCCGAGTTCATCTCGAGCCGCGAGCCGCGGGCCGTCTTCGATCACCTGCTCGAGGCCGCGGTCGAGGTGACGGCCAGCGAGTACGGCTTCGTCGGCGAGGTGCTCCAGACTTCCCAGCGCCAGCCGTATCTTAAGGCTCACGCCCTCACGGATCTGCCGTGGGGCGAGGAGAGCCTGCGTTATTACGCCGCTCGGAAAACCGACGGGCTCGAATTTCACAACGTGAACACCCTGCTGGGCAAGGTCGTCCAGACCGGCAAGCCCGTCTTCTCCAAAGATCCCGCCGGCGATCGGCGTTTCGAGCCCTTGCCCGCCAACCATCCGCCGCTGAGCGCGTTTGCGGGCCTGCCGATTTACTGGCAACAAGAGCTGATCGGCGCCATCGGCCTGGCCAACCGGCCGGAGGGCTACGACCAGCGCGTCGTCGATGCTCTGCAGCCGCTTTTGACCAGCTGCGCGTACTTCATCGTCGCGCTGAGAACCGAGGCGGCGCGAGCGCGGGCGCTGCGCACGCTGCGCGAGAGCGAGGCTCGGGGCCGGGCGATTCTCGAGAGCACCATCGACGGGATCGTGACGATCGACGAGTCCGGCCTGATCGAAACTTGCAATCCGGCGACCGAGAAGCTTTTCGGCTACTGCCAAACCGAGCTGGTCGGCATGAACGTCAGCATGCTGATGCCGGAGCCGGAGCGCTCGCGCCACGACTCATACATTCGCGCCTACCGGCGGACCGGCCGGCGGCGTGTGATCGGCATCGGCCGCGAGGTCGAAGGCGCGCGCAAGGACGGCTCGACCTTCACCTTGGAGCTCGCCGTCAACGAGCTGCAGCTCGACGGTCGCAAGCTGTTCGTCGGCGTGCTGCGCGACATCTCTCAGCGCAAGCGCAACGAGGAACAGCTGACACGGCTCAATAGCGAGCTGTCGCGCCGCGTCGAGGAGCTGCGCGTGCTCGCGACAGAAAACACGCTGTTGAGCGAGTTCGGCGGTTTTCTTCAGGCTTCTCACAACGAGGCCGAGGCCAGTCAGGTCCTGCTCACTTACGCCCGCGAGCTGTTTCCCGGCGAAGTCGGCGCCTTCTACGAGCTGAACGACACGAGCGTGGCGGAGTTCATCGCCGGCTGGGGTGAGCAGGCCGATCGCTTCCCGCCGGCGTTTTCGAAGCACGAGTGCTGGGCACTGCGCCGCGGCGAGGCACACGTCGTCGGTTGTCACCGGCGGGGGCTCACCTGCAGTCATCTCAAGGGGGACGACTTCGGCTGCTCGGCCTGCGTGCCGGTGATGACTCAGGACGGGCCGATCGGCCTGCTGGTGCTGCGGTGGAAGCCCGCTCTCGGCTCCGGCCAGGACAAGCTATCGCGCGCCGAGAGAAACCGCTCGATACTGACGGCGGTCGCCGACCGGCTCGGTGCGGCGCTCTCGAGCATCCAGCTGCGCGAGAGACTGCAGGAAGAGTCGATCCGCGACCCCTTGACCCGTCTGTTCAACCGCCGATTTCTCGATGAGTCGTTGCGGCGCGAGCTGCGGCGCGCCCAGCGCAGCCAGCAACCTCTGTCGCTGATCTTGGGCGATCTGGATCGCTTCAAGCAGCTCAACGACGAGTACGGTCACGAAACCGGCGACGTCGTGCTGCGCG
>CP070706.1:251982-254538 GCA_020350085.1 Acidobacteriota bacterium | reverse complement strand
CGACGAGCCGATCGGCGGAACTCGGCGCGACGGCCGAAGAGCTCCAATCGCTGCGCCAGCTCGGTTACGCGGCGAGCGGGCTCTCGGCGAGCGAGGGCGCGCTGATTCCCGAAGGAGCGGTCGATCCCAAGGACCGCGTCGAGCTGGTTCGCCGGCACGATCGCGCGGTGCGCCTGACCACGGCCGGCGATGCCGAAGAGGCGGTCGCGCTCCTCGAGCAGGCGCTCAGCGTCGAGCCGGAAAACCCGGCGCTGCTGTTCCAGCTCTCGCAGTCGCTGATCGTGGCGGAGAAGATCCCGCAAGCCGCCGCGAGGCTGCGCCAGGCCGTGCACGCCGCTCCCGACTACGGGCTGGCTTGGTACCGGCTGGGGCAGGTCCTCGGCGCGCTCGATGATAGGGCCGGTGAAGAGGACGCCTATCGCCAGGCGATCGTGGTCGATCCTTATAACACCGCACCCCGCAAGGCGTTGGCGGCGCTGCTCGCCGAGCAGGACCGGACGGCCGAGCGGATCCGCGTGCTGGAGCAGGCGCTGGCGCTCGATCCGAACGACGCCGCGCTGGACGCGGAGCTGGCGAGAGCTCGCCGGGACGGGGGGCCTTGAGGGGGGAGTGCCTCCGGCCCGCGCTTCCGATAGGATTTAGGCCAGGGGACACCAACAGGAGGGGGGCGCTTCCTCATCGAGCTTCCAACCCCGCGCCTTCAGCCGCCCCCGACCGAGCACTCAAGATAGGGACAACGCATCGTGGGCAGGCGTGAACGGGTCGCGCGAGACGCGACCGCTGAAAACGACTCAAGGAGTCTGGCCGAGTGATCATCGATCACGTGCAGCACCCGGGCTGGCTGGTCAACAGCTGGCTGATCGCAGGACGCGAAGACGGACGCGGGGTCCTTGTGGACACCGGTGCGGATTCGGCGAAGGTGCTTGAGATGGTACGCCGTCACGGCGTGCAGGTCGTGGCCATTCTCGCCAGCCATCGCCACTACGACCACGTGGCGGGCAACGAGTTTCTCGCGCGCAACCTCTCAGCCCCCGTGCTGGCCCACCCGCTCGAAAAGCCGCACGTGCCGTCGGCGACGCAAGCCGTCGAGGAAGGCCATCGCTTCGAGTTTTCGAAATGGCACGCGGAGGTGATTCACATACCGGGCCACGCGGCCGGCATGATCGGTCTGCACGTCCCCGGGCACGCGGTGTTCACGGCCGATTGTCTCTTCAAGGAGACGGTCGGGGGGACCGTCGGACCCGGCCATTCGACATTCGAGGACCTGAAGAACAGCATCATGGCCAAGCTGCTCACGCTGCCGCCGGAGACCAAGATCTTTCCGGGGCACGGTGATGCTACCAGCGTCGCGCATGAGCTGGAACGCAATCCGTTCGTGCGCCTGTGGCGAGGGCTCGACGAGGCCGGGCATCGGCCGGGTCGCGTCGACGGCAAGCGCGTGACGATCGAGGTTTGGGCGCGCGATTACGACGGCGGTCACAAAGCTCAGGTCCGCTTCCCCGACGAGTCGGTCGCGATCGTTCCGGGAAGCCGCGTTCAGAAGGTCAGTCTCTGATTCGTAGCGCCTGATGCGTGGCACGGCGGCAGCACCGAGCCCGCTAACCCGCTCGTTGTCAATCCACCGCATCAGCGGTGCGCTGGGGGCTTCAATACGGATTCGGGCTATGGCCCAGGGGGCGGGGGATCGTCCGGATCGTAGCCGACGGCGCGCAGCAGTCGATCGTTGACGGGCGTCGCCACGCCGTGCGCTCTGCCGAACCGTGCGAGCGCGCCGTTGCGCCAAGCGAGCGCCTTCGCGCCGCCACGCACCCAATGAATCGGTGTCGTGGTCTCGCGCAGACACGCGAGCGCCTGCTCGCCGCTGACGGAGACCCCGTAGTGCGCGCTGGCGGCGGCGGCCGACTCGCCCGTCAACGCGTGCAGCTCCTCGGCGTGGCTCTCGAGGTACGTGCCGAGATCGACTCCGTGCACCGCCAACGGCAGTCCGACGACCGCGTTCCAGACCCCCTTCAAGATCATCTGCCGCAGGAACTCCTCGCGCTCGTCGATCGCGGCGGCGCGCAACGCTCCGGACGACAGAGCGCTCGCGAGCGTGACGGCGAGTGGCCCGAAAAACAGCGACGGCGTCAGCTCGGCGAAGAAGTCGCCTTTTGAGGTGAACCAGATCAACCCGCGCGTCACAGGACCGAGATCGCCGTGCACGGCTTCGAGAAAACCGTTCTGAACCAATATCAGCCGCTCGCGCGGGATCTGCGACAGCCGCTCGAGAACAGCGGCGAGGTCGTGCTCGCGGACACCGATCAACCGCGGGGCTTCGTCGCTCGCACGCTCGGCCACGTCCCAGCCGCTCTCGCGCGAGACGGTCACGCGGCCCCAGCCGGCGCGCTCGAGCGCACCGGCGAGGCGTCGGCCGACCTCTCCGGCACCGATCAGAAGGGTCTTACCTTGGGAGTGATTCACGGATGCTGCTCCTTGCGGGCCGTGGACGGCCGTGGCTGAGTACGCCACGACGCGTACGGAGACGACCCCGGGCACGCTTCGCAGCGAGGCCCGGAT
>CP070706.1:249237-251882 GCA_020350085.1 Acidobacteriota bacterium | reverse complement strand
CTGCTCGGGGGACATGTAGGCCGGCGTGCCGAGAAACGAACCGCTGACCGTGATACCGGGCTCCTGCGCTACCCGTGCCAGACCGAAGTCGCTGATGCACAGCCGCCCGTCTTCCGACAACAGCAGATTCGCCGGCTTGATGTCGCGGTGAATCACGCCGCGCACGTGCGCGTAGTGCAGCGCCTCGGCGACGTCAGCCATCAACCGCGCCGCCGCGTCGAACCACCGACGACCTCCGGTGTCGGTCTCCGAGAGGCTCGTCGCCCCCGTCTCCGCGGCGGGCTTTTGTGCCGGCGCTTCCGCACCGGCTGGCGCCAGCAGCGTCATCGTCGCGTCCATCAGCGGGCTCGAGCGCTCGCCGCGCAGATCGTCGAGCACCTGCGCCAGCGACTGACCCTCGATCAGCTCCATCGCGTAGTAGTGACAGCCGTCGTCTTCTCCGATCGCGTGGACGGGAACGATGTTCGTGTGATGGAGCTTGGCCGCGGCGCGCGCCTCCCGCTCGAAGCGCTGGACGGCCTGCTGCGTCAGC
This sequence comes from Acidobacteriota bacterium, assembly GCA_020350085.1. Lineage (GTDB taxonomy): Bacteria > Acidobacteriota > Polarisedimenticolia > J045 > J045. The sequence goes on along the minus strand of CP070706.1, from coordinate 251,350 downwards.
CCGAGTCCCGGCGGTAAAACCTTCAGCGCCACGCGCCGGTTGAGCGAGACTTGCCGCGCCTCGAACACGATGCCCATGCCGCCGCGCCCGATCTCGCGCAGGAGTTGGAAATCCCCGAGCCGCCTGTCGAGACCGTCGAATCGATTCTCGGGGCCATGCGACGGACTCGAACCGTCCCCGCCCGAGCACGTCGGCTGTTCGCCGAGCGGAGTCGAGTTGCGCTCGTCGATAGACATCGCTGGAGCCCCCTTCGGCGAGGAGCTGATCGCCGGGTGCTCCCCTGAGCATGGAAGAAGGCTAAAGGTGGCACGCAAGGGCTGTCAATCCACGGGATGGGGAGGTACTGCTCCCTCCGGCAATCTTGTCGCCGACTGCCAGTCCCACGTCGCCGTCGCTGCACTCGACGAGCACATACGTGATGAAGCCGTCCACTGCGGACGCGGACCGGTCATGCTCGACCGCAACGATGTCGCGAAGAACGGGCGCTCGAGGATGTTCGCCACATCGCGCAGGCTCCCGGACGCGGTCTAGCACGAACCCGCCCACGTGCTACAGCATGTCTGGCGGACTAACGGGTAAGTCACTGGTCAAGTGGCCGTGAGCTCGATAGCTTCGCGTGGGTCGATGGGAATCGAAGCCGTCAGACAGTCGTCATCGATCGACGCGAAACAATCGACCGCATCGAACGCGAACGGAACGATTCCCTTTGACGCTATCGCTTCGTCTCGGTAGTTTCCTCTCAGTCTGACTCGGGTCAGTTCGGCTCGCTCTGGACTGGCGATTGGCCCGGGAGGGGAGGAGATGGAAATGTTGGCGAACCGGCCAATCGTGCTTGGCGTCATCAGTGGGTTACTCGTCGCATCAACCGGTCTGCTGCCGGCCGGTACTCCGGAAGACCGGAGTCACTTCGGGCCGATCCTCGTATCGTCACCGGTTCTGCACGCTCCGGTGCTCGAGGATGGTGCTCTCGCGGCGGCCTCGGAGGCGGCTGCAGATTCGCTGGTGGAGACTCCTGAAGTCATCTTCTCGGAACCGTTGGTTGACGGCGACGTCGTCATCTTGGACGACTACGTCGATCTGGACCCGAGTCCCGGCCTGCTCGACTGGAGCTGTCGGCAGGAAACTTACGATGGGCACAACGGCACGGACTATTCGATCTCCAGTTTCCTCGAGATGGATCGGGGCCGCTTCGTTCTGGCCGCCGCACCGGGAACCGTCACTTTCACCGACGACGGACACTTCGATCGCAACACCCGCGGGCAGAATGGCTTGTCGAACTCCGTCTCGATTCGGCACGACGACGGTACGATCAGCACGTATTTGCATCTCGCGAAGTGGAGCGTGATCGTCTCGCCTGGCGAGCGCGTCGAAGCAGGCCAACCGCTCGGGTTGACTGGAAGCTCGGGCCGCTCTTACGGACCTCACGTTCACTTCGAGCTCCGCCGCGCCGGCGGAGTCCTCGATCCGTACGCCGGCCCGTGTCGTTCGGGAGAGTCACTGTGGAGCGAGCAGGCGCAGCACATCGCATTCGAGCCGGCGCGTTTGCTGGACGCGGGCGTGACGAACTCGTATCCCGACTGGGCGGACGCTCTCGAGCGACCGCCGGGGATCCGGCACGTGAGGCGCAGCGCGGACCTGTCGATCGTGTTCTGGATTACGCTCGAGCACATCAAAGCGGGCGACGTATCAGAAGTCCGGCTCATCCGGCCGGACGGTTTCGAGCAATTCGTCTCGCCTTACACGCACCAGGCTCGCTACCCCTTCTCGTTGTGGTACTGGGGAACCTGGCTCTCGCCCGAGTACTCTCCGGCGGGGGAGTGGACCTTCGAGTACCGCCTCAACGGCGAACTGCAGGCGCGTGAGACATTCGAGTTCTCGGATCGTGAGACGGCTCGGCCGACAGTGGTTCCCGCACAGATCGAGGTTCGTCGCGGCGTCGCCCGTGGAATGCTCGAGGCCACGTCGCCGGATGCCGGCGTGGAACGCTTCGAGATTGTCACCGCTCCGGAGCACGGCAAGGCGCAGCTTCACGGACCACGCCAGCAGTTCTTCTCCTATCTGCCGGACTCCGGTTTCGAGGGCATCGAGAGCTTCACGGTCATCGCGCGTGACG
>CP070706.1:244127-249137 GCA_020350085.1 Acidobacteriota bacterium | reverse complement strand
GGCCATCCAGCAGGCATCTGCGACGCTTCTGCTCGAAGGTTCATGAAGAATCCGGGCTGACCAGAAAGGAGTCGAGCCATGAGAAGGCGACAGATCATTCTGGTGCTCCTGGCGCTCACCAGCAGCCCCGTCTTGGCGGTTTCGTTCTACTTCAGCCCGGATGTGCCGACGGACGATCCCTCCGGTGCTACAGCGGCGATCTATCTCCCGTGGCAGATCATCCGCAGCGATCCGGGGACTTACAACGTGGCGCAAGTTCTGCCGCGGAACACGTTCGTCGATGGTCTCCATCTAATGAACAACGGCGACTGGCTGTTCTCGGTCGAGGTGCCGAGCGAGCTGCCGCCGGGAGGGGGCGTGTTCTACCAGCCGGGAGACGTCGTTCGATTCGATGGATCGAACTACACGCTGTTTTTCAACGCGGCCTTACAGGGCGTTCCAGCAAGCTCCAACGTGGATGCGCTGTTTCTCGTCGGAGGCGACAGCGGCAGCCTGATCCTCAGCTTCGATGTGCCGACGACGATCGGCGCCAACACGTACGAGCCGGCCGATCTGGTTCGGTTCGCGGGGGGCGTGTTCTCGCTGTTTCTCGACGCCTCGGCCACCGTCCCGCCGATCCCGACGAGCAGCAACGTGACGGGGGCGGACCGGCGCGGGGGGCTGAACGTCCTCACGTTCGATGTGCCGACGACGCTGGGCGCGGCGACGTACCTTCCAGGACAGCTCGTGGTCTGGGATCCTGGCCTGCCGGGCTTCGCCACGGTCTTCGCCGATCCAGGCTGGCCGCTGAGCAGTCGCATCGATGCCTTCGCGTTCTTGGCCAATCCGGGAGAGGTCGTGCGGCTCGACGTCGCGAAGTCGATGATCACGGCCGGGGACCTGACCATCAGCTGGACGGCGAGCTGCTCGATCGGTGCCGAGGACTACGGCATCTACGAAGGAACGCTCGGCAGCTACTACTCCCACACCGCGATCGACTGCAACGACGCCGGAGCGGACCTCACCGAAGAGGTCACACCGTCGGGCGGCGACCACTACTACCTCGTCGTGCCGCTCAACCCGAACGACGAGGGCTCGTACGGCCGAGCCTCGAGCAGTACCGAGAGGCCTCAGGGAAGCTCGCCCTGCGCCGCCACGCAAGAACTCGAGCCCTGCCCGTGAGCGAGGGGCAACGGCCGGAAGTGGGGGCGATTCGTGCCCCCCACTTTCGCGGCCGGTCTCAGCCGATGATGCGGTCCTGAAAGTGGACGGCGTCGACGAGAAGCGCCGCGGCAATGAGAACGCACTTGCGGTCGATGTCGATCCCGGCAGGAAATTCGATCCGAAGTGGCTCACGGCGAGACGAGTTCTCGAGAAAGGCCGCGTGCAACTTCCTGCGGATCACGCCACAGTCGCGACCACGGCGCACGATGCGAAAAATCCCCGAACGAAAAAGTGGTCCGAGCAGCTCGTAGAATTCGCCGTCGTTCGCGTGCTTGACGTCGTAGCGATGATGAAGCAAGGACACGCGCCGGCTGACCGATCCTAGCCGCCGCCCGTGAGGGGTGTAGACCGTCAGCTCATGACGGGCCCAGCGGGCCGGCCGGTCAATGGTGACGACCGGCTCGAGACGCGGCGTGAAGAGCTTCATCCTCAACGGTCGACTGGCGTGTGGAAGCAGCCACTCACGCGCTCGAGCGGGCCTCGATGACTGAGTCTCGGCGAGCAGCACTGGGCGAGCCCCCGGGTCCATCACGGTGAAACGGCTTCGCGTCTCGAGCCCCTGAAAGAGATCGAACCGCTCCGTCTCGTCGCTGATGATCAGCTCGATTGCCGCTGCCAGCGTGTCGAGTGGGGACTCGGGCGCAAGCACGCGGGGGCTCGGACTAATCCGACCGAGTCCGGCCGGGCGTGTGATCTCCGAGCTGCCCCGACGGCTATCGCGTGCATCAGCGCGTGATGCGCCCCCGTCAGCGGGCTCCGAGCGCGTTCGCGTGTCGGCGTCGGAGGCCGAGACGGAGGGCATTGCGGACTCCTGAGCGAAACAGAACGGAAAAGACACCCCTTAGCCCGGTTTATTCATGAACCTCCGAGCAGAAACGTCGCAAACGCCTGCTGGATGGCCCGCACGTAGGGATTCGCGACTGAGGCGTGCCTGTAGGCACGCCGCAGGGAGACGAATCCCGAGTACGGGCCACAGGGCCCGAAAGGCCCGGCCAGCGGGCAGATGCGGCGTTTCGGCCAGAGGGCTCATGAATAATCCGGGTTAGAAGAAATATGATTCCTGGTGGGCTTCCTGCCAACGCTTTCTCGCACGCACTGGCTCCGCTCGGCGTCCGACGAGATGAACCCGCCCGCGCCGCCCCGACATCGGAATGACCGTGCTCGGTCCCACCACGTGCGTCGCGCACGAGAGGCCACGGCGTAGGGGCGCGGCGGGCTGAGGGAGAGTTCTCGTTGCGCGAATGGAGCTGCGCCCGCATCCGATATGGTCTCAGAACTCGGTTCCCTCGCGCACGTTGTGGGCCAGAAGCTCTCCGTTCTCGTTGAACATGATCTTCGTCGGCTTTTCCGGGACCTTGAGCTGGAACGGTGTCTCGGGTCCCTGGACCGTCAACAGCGTGCGGTACTTCTTGCCGCCGCGCGCTTCGATCGTGAGCGGCACGCGGCCGACGAAGTACGTCTGATCGAGCTCGTGCTTGTCCTTGCCGACGACGACGCGCTGGATGACTTTACCCTGAACGAGGTACTGGCCATCCTCGGTTTGTCGGGTATCGTAGCTGAGTCGGAAATCGGGAATCCCGATCCCACGTATCCACTGATCGAAAAACCAATCCATCTGCATGCCGAAAGACGCCTCGGCGACACGCTGAATGTCGCGCGAGACGATCTCCTTGCCGGCAAACTCCATGGCGAGCGTCTTGAGAAACGGGAAGAAGCGCTCATCACCAAACGTCTCGCGCATCATGTGAAGCGCGTAGGGTCCTTTGTTGTAGACGGCCGCGAAGTAGGTATCGAACCCGTCACCGCTCCACACGGCGCTCGCGTCCTGAACGCTGCTCATCAGATCGCTCTCGAGCACGACGTCGCGCCAGTCGTCCAACTTTCTCTTATAAGCTTCGGGCCCTTCTGAAAACTCCATGTACAGCGCCGCGGAGTACTCGGCCAGGCTCTCGATGAACCAGTAGTGGCGGAAGTTGCCGTTGGCGATCGTCGAGCCCCACCACTGATGGGCGACCTCGTGAGGGACGAGAGCGCGGAGGTTCCGCGATAGCCGTTCGGAGTCGACGCGATTCGAAAACACCTCGTTCAGAAACGACGGCGGCCTAAACGCCAGCGTGCCGAGGTAGATGATCGAGCTCGGCGCCTGCCCGTAGGGGATCGGCACGAGCGGGTCGTTGACCAGGTCCAGCCGCCCGTATGGATAGTCGACACCGAAGATCTGGGTGAAGAGATTGATCGAGTTGGCAGCCTGCTCGGCGAACGGCTTGAGCTGCTTCGGCGTCACGCCCCAGTCCATCATGCTCAGCTTGTCGACGTGCATCACGACGGGGATCGGTCTGCCGTCGAGCTTCTTCGCTTTGGTTTCCGATTCGAAAACGATGTAATCGCCGAAGATGACGGTGGCGAAGACGACCGGCCGCTCGGCCACCCACTTCGTGACGCTGACCTCGCCTTCGATTCTTTCATCGACCTTGGTTCCGATACCGAGCGTCTTGTACTTGGCCGGCACCTTCACCGTCATATCGAACTCGTCGATCATGTCACTGAAGCGGACGAAGGGGATCCAACCGCCGCGATCCATCCCCGAGTACGAGTCGTTCAGGTCGTAGATGCAGTTGCGGTTTTCGAAATCCATCCTCAGCGTGATCTCGGAGTCCTTCGCGACGCGCTGGGGCAGGACGATGCGGCCACTCGTCCCGCCGGTCTTGAGCCAGGTCAGCTCCTGACCGTCATCCATCTCGATCGAGTTGACGATCAGTTGCTGGTCCTTCATCTCCTTGACGTCGAAGAGAATGCGCACACCCTCGGCGAGGTAGAAATCGAGATAGTCGAGCTCGCGCAGCGTTCGCATCTTGTACGTCACATCCCCGCGCATGGACTCGGAGTCATCGAGCCCGAGCTCGACGACGCCGGACAGGCCGACGATCTCGTAGTCCTGCGAGAAGACGTCCTCTCTCGATTCCAGCTCGTAAGGATTCAACCCGCTGTTGCGGGTCGCCTCCGAGTGATAGCCAAAGATCCGCGGCGGCGTGTACGTCGATGCGTAGAAGGTGACCTCCCACGGCTCTCTGTTGTCGTAGAACAAGCCCACCCAGTGATCGCGCCGTGGTTTCTTCACGCCGACGGCGAACTGCCGGCGGGACGCCTCCGGAGGGGTGGTAAAGCCGGAAAACGGATTCTCCTCGCGAGCTTCCTGTTCGTCGTCGACGAAGTCCTCGTACGCCTCGTTCAGCACCTCGGGGAGCTGCTCGCGCGAGATCTGCTCGAGCCCCGTCACGTAACCGGTGATCAGCTCCCGACACGAGGCCGGAAAGCATTGGATTCGGGCCAGCTCCGGCTCGAATACAAAGTCTTTCGGATGATCCTCGAGAATCATCGCGTTGACGCGTTGCTGGTACTCGAGATCCCTCGGCGGCTGATAGTCGTAGCTCAGATCCTTGGACCAAATCCAGATATCGACGAGCTCGCCGTGACGGTAATCGTGAAACATCATCCCGTTCGTCGCGGTGAGATGAAATCCTTCTTGATCGAACATCAGCATGCCGAATCGATGAAACGTCTCATCGCCCGGCATCGTGCGGTAGAGCTGTTCGAACGTGTCCTGCACGTCCTCGGAAGCGACGGCCCACTCGCTCGAGACGGTATCTCTCGCAAGCGTCAGGTGCAGTCGCTCGGTTTTCAAGTTGTCACGACGATCGCCTTGGATCGTGTCGCGATGGACCGTCACCACATAGCGGTTGTCATCCGCCTTTCGGAAGCGCCGCGAGTAAGCGGCTCGCTTGTCGGGAGGGACATCGTCGTCTTCGG
>CP070706.1:237792-244027 GCA_020350085.1 Acidobacteriota bacterium | reverse complement strand
CGGGTGTCGATCTCGGCCCACTGGTCTGCATCGAGAACGATTCGAGCGATCTGTCGACCGACACCAGCCCCGACACGGACGTGCCGGCTGGCGGCAGCGGTTTTTTCTATCTCGTCCGCTTCCAGCTCGGCTTCAGCCTCGGCGACTACGGCACCGGCACCGGCGAAGGTCCGCGCGAAGGCACCGGCGGCTGTTCGTCCTGACGCAACTCACGCTGTCGGGTCCATCTGTAGCGACAGCGCTTGCGCTGTCAGACCGGCGCGCAGCGCCGGATGTTTCTCGCGCTGCGCGCGAGTCTGATAGGCCAAGCCCTGTCGCGACAGGATCATCTGACAGGGGAAACCTGGCGGAAGAAATTCAGTCGACATGCCAGATCAAGCGGGTGATCAGGCTGATGTCGGCCGCAGGCCGCACGGTCAGATTCTCGATCCCGCCCACCTGCAGCATCAAACGCCCGCCGAGATCGATGTTGACCCCCAATCCCAACTCGTAAGTGTCCTGCGTCAGCTCCAGCGCGCCCTCGTCGAACGCCGACTGATAGTGAGCCAGCTGAGCGAGCAGCGACGATCGAGGTGACCAGCGATACTCGAAGCCGGTACCGGCCGTCCAGAACGGATCCGTTTCGAGAACGAGCCAATCCGGGTTGCCCGGGACGATCACCGCGGCGCTCGCATACAGCGCCCAGCGACTCCACTCTCGCGTCAGATCGATCCCTAGTCCGACATCGAGTTCGCCGCTTCCCAAAAGCTCGTCTTCGTCGCCGGTCGGCAGCTTCACGGCGGCCCGGGCGCTCACGAGTGTCGTGCCTGTAGCACGCTCTCGTGCCGAAACCACGTGTGCCAGCCGCACTCGCGCAGCGAGCGTCGTGTCGCCGAGGCCGAACTCGTTGTCATCGAAAGCGAAGATCGGCGTGCTCCCACGCGCGAGCACGAAGCGGACCACGTTCTCCGGCCCGTCGACTCGTTTCGGATTGAGCCGATCGACGGCCGATTCAACCTCTTCGATGATCGGATCGAGAAAGCCTCCCCAGCGGTAGATGAACGGCAGCTCGGCCGACAGCTCCCAGCGCTCGCTGACGCCGTATCGCAGACCGAACGCGAGCCGGCTGGTCTCGAGATCGAAAAAGAGCGGCGTCTCACTCCGAGCCGAGGTGCTCGCGAGCGTATTGGTCTCGGCCCACGCGAAAGACAGCTCCCACGAGCCTCCCGCGGTCAGCCGCGCCGAATCGACGGGCAGCCCGAGAAACACGAGCTGGATCGGGTGGTAGTGGCGGGCCGGCAGCGGCGCCGACGGCAAGCGCCGGGTCGCCGGATTCTCCGTCGCACGGCCGATCGTGCCGGCCATCGCGGCCAGAGCGACGCTCAGCAATAGGCGCGTCGTCATGCCCAAAGCTGCCTGCCGCGTTCGCATCGCCCCGCAGCCTCCATGGCTTGCCCGGGAACCCGTGCCGGGCCGACACAGCGCGCCATGCTATCAACTCCTGGCGCGACAGCGCTGGCGCGCTACTATCGGAAGGCGTGGTGCGGCGCAGGGGAAGCGTCCACGCGGCGAGGGTTCCCATGACAAACCGGCCGCCTGTGTCCCGATTCTTCGGTATCGCCCTCTCAGTGCAGTTGGTGGTGATGGCTTGCTTGGCGTTGGCGCCGGCCTGGGCCCAGTCCGAGGCACCGCCACGCCCGCGCGCGTGGCTCGGCGTCACGCTCGAGCCGGTCGAGCCGCCTCCGGAGGCCGAAGAAACGAGTCTCGACGAGATCGCGTCAGACACCGAGCCGTTCCCGACCGAGGGGGCGCTGATCACCGGCGTCGTCAAAGACAGCCCGGCGGACAAGGCCGGCTTTCGAGCGGGCGACGTCATCGTTGCCGTCGAAGGCGAGCCGGTGATCTCCCCGGCAGAACTGATCCGTCTCGTCGGAGGATCGGATCCCGGTACGTGGGTCGAGCTCGAGCTGATCCGCCAGCGCAACCGGCGCGATCTGTCGGCGCGGCTCGCCGAGCGGCCCGAAGCCGGCATGGGCAGCATCGGCCGCAGGCTCAAGCGTGCGTGGGTCGGTGTCAAACCGGTCGAGGTCCCGGATCAGCTGCGCGAGTACTGGGGCGGCTCGAAAGAGCGAGGGGTCCTGATCGGTGAGGTCGAACAGGGGAGCCCCGCCGAGCTCGGCGGCCTGCGTCCCGGCGATCTCGTGCTCGCGGTCGAGGGTTATGACGTTGCTTCGGACCGGGAACTCGTCGAACGCACACGCCGCGGCGGCATCGGCAACACGATCGAACTCGAGGTCAGCCGCCAAGGCACGCTGCTGACGATCGAGATCGACCTCGTCGAAGAACCGCCGGAGAAGAGTCAGCGAGCCGGCGCGACCGATCGTTGAGCCTCGGCGCTTGAACGCCAACAGCGAGCACTCGCTCAATCAACTAATACATTAGTCAGTCAGCGCCTCTGTCATTATCGATCGAGAAAATCCGAATTTTGTGGTGGACTTCCACTCGCTGTTTCGCGTAGTTTCACGGGAACCACACGAGACCTCGCGTCTGCCGGCGGCATGAGGGGAAAGCGTACGTCGGCCAAATGCGGCGAGGCCTCGCGAGGAGTGAGGCGATGCTGGGGGTTCGGGGATCTCGCGCGGCGGGCATCGCGTCCGCTGCGTTGTTTATCGCGTGTCTGCTCGTCTTCGCTATGCCGACGGCGGTCACTGCGGATACCGAGCGCTCACGCCGATTCTCCGACGACGACGACTCGCGGGATGACAGACGAGACGCATCGGGTGACGACTCCAGCTCGGACATCCGCGGCACGGGGCGCGAGTGGCGGCCGAGATTCCCGTTCGAGCTGCGGCTGATCGAAATCGCCGACGCCGATGATCCGTTCTCGCCGGGCAACGAAGACGGCCGGCGCGACAGCAACACGCTGCGGCTCGTCTTCGCCGCGGGCCCGCTGACATCGACAAGAGCGCGGCCGGTCCAGAGAGACGACCTGCTCGGCATGCTCAACTCGATTCGCACCAACCGGCACGTCCTCGTACGCGCAGATGTGGCGGTCCGTTCTCCCGCGGGCGAGATCGTACGCACGTTTCATCGTGAGCTGGAGTACGTCAAGCCGCTCGATCTGGTCGAGCTTCCGACCCGTCGCGGTCGGATCGCTCCTTTCGCGCGCATCGCGACCGAGATCACGTGGGACGGACGTGATGCCAACGGTGCGTTCGTGGCGGACGGTACTTACCGCTACGAGATCACGGGCGATCTTTACAGCTACGCCGATCCACCGAACCGCCACAAGCACGACGTCGTCACCCCACCCGGCGACGTGGTGCTGGCGAGACTGGAGCCCACCGCCACGGACGTGACGGTCGACAACTCTCCGCCCCAGATCGTCGTCTCGAACGTGCCGGACTGCAGCTCGGTGGACGTGATCCCGGAGATCGCCGTCCAGGACGTTCATCCGGTCAGCAACGTCTTCGCCGTCGATGGCCAGCCTTACACACCGGGTGCGCCGGTCACGACCGAGGGCGAGCACGTCCTGCGCGTCGAATCGGAGGATCTGGCCGGCAACCGATCGGCGATCGAGATCTCGTTCATCATCGACCGCACGCCGCCGGTCATCACGCTGAGCGGCGTCGGCGACGGCGCGTTCGTCAGCGTGGACGTGAGTCTCGGCGCCGAAGTCGTCGATGAGCACCTGACGAGCGTCGAGTACGTGCTCAACGACTTCCCGTACGAGCCGGGCAGCATCATCAGTGACCAAGGGGACTACACCTTTACCGTCCGCGCGAGCGACTGCGCGGAGAATCGCACGGAAACCAGCCTCTCGTTCACGATCGACAAGACGCCGCCCGAGATCACGATCAGCGACGTGCCGGAGTGCACGGCGGCGAACGTGCTTCCGCTGATCGACATCGTTGAGCCGCACCCGGATGTCGAAGAGCTGACTCTAGACCAGGCGCCGTACCTTCGCGGGACCGAGATCGTCGACGAGGCCGATCATGTCTTGAGCGTCGTCGCCATCGATCGTGCCGGCAACCGAGCGGAAAAGACGCTCTCGTTCGTCATCGACCGCACCGAGCCCGTGATCACGCTGTCCGGCGTGGTGCAGGACGGATTCGTCAACGCGGACGTGTTGCTCAACGCAGCGGTCGAGGATCTGCATCTCGTCGAGGACTCGACGCTCATCACGCTCAACGGCGAGCCGTTTGCTCTCGGCACGCCGCTCGTCGAGGAAGGCTCATACACGCTGCTCGTCTCGGCCGAGGACTGCGCCGGGAACGCGGCGAGCGACGAGCTGCGCTTCACCATCGACAAGACGCCCCCCGAGATCACCCTTGCCGACGTTCCGGACTGCACCGCAGAGGCCGTCACTCCCTCGATCCGCATCGACGAGCCGCATCCGGGAAGCGAAGAGATCACTCTCGACGGCGCGCCGTACACGGCCGGCACACCCGTCGTGGAGGAGGCCGATCACGAGATCGTCGTCACGGCGACGGATCGCGCCGGCAACAGCGCGTCCGCTTCGGCGACGTTCATCATCGACGCGACGGCTCCGCTGATCGAGCTCGGCGGCGTGGCCGAGGGCGCCTACGTCAACACCGAGGTCCTTCCCGAGATCTCGATCGAAGACGAGCATCTCGACGCGTCCGAGACCGCGCTCAACGGCAATCCCTACGAACCGGGCACCCCGATCCTCGACGAGGGCCTCTACACGCTGTCAGCAACCGCGACAGACTGTGCCGGCAACACCGCGGAACGATCGCTCCGATTCACGATCGACAAGACGCCCCCTGCGATCACGATCGAGCAGCCCGCGGACGCTGCCACGACTCGCGAGCCGCAGGTGACCGTGACGGGCAGAGTGGCCGACAGCTCACCGATCGCTCTCGTGAGCTGCAACGAAACGGCCGCCTCTTGGGACGGCACGCTGTTCAGCTGCGCGGTGGCGCTGCTCGAGGGAGCCAACGCGATCACCGTCCAGGCGACCGACGCCGCGGGCAACGTCGGATCGGCGGGCGTCAGCGTCACCCGCGTCATCGACGTCATCCCGCCCCAGGTGTCGCTCGCGGCACCGGCGCAGACGACGCCCGGCAGCGAGTTTCTCGTCACGGCCGAGGCGTTCGACAACCAGGCTGTCGTTTCGGTGACCTTTACCGTCGACGGCGGCGATCCGACGCAAGACGACACGCCGCCTTACACGCGCACGATCCGTGTGCCAGACATCGTCACCCTCGGTGCGCAGATCGCCGTGCGCGCCGTCGCCGTCGATCCGAGCGGTAACGCGGGCAGCGACGACAAGGCGATCACCATCGTCGGCGAGATCGACGTGCAGGCGCCCGTCGTGGGGCTGAGCGTCCCGCCGCAGGCCGCACCGGGCTCGACGGTGCGCGTGGTCGCCGAAGCCGGCGACGACGTCGGCGTGGCGTCCGTGACCTTCTCAGCCAACGAGGCCGCGATCGATCGCGACGAGATCGCGCCGTATCAGACGACTTACACCGTCCCGGCCGACGCCGCCATCGGATCGCTCATCGTCTTCACCGCCCGCGCGGCCGACTTCGCCGGCAACGCGAGCACCGCGAGGGCATCGACCGAGGTCACGGACGATGCGGACAGCTCGCCGCCAACGGTCTCGCTCGACGCGCCACAGACGACCTACCCCGGAGCCAGCCTCGTGCTGCTCGCCGCGGCCGACGACGACGTCGGCGTAGCCGCGGTGACGTTCTACGTTGATGGTCTGCTCGCCGGCACCGACAACAGCGCCCCGTATCGGGCGACGTTCCGCGTGCCGGACGACGCACTCGTCGGCGACTTGCTGCCGGTCGAGGCGCATGCCATCGACTTCGCCGACCTCGAGAGCATCGACAGGGCCGAGATCGAGATCGTCGAGCCGCCGCCGGCGGGAAGCGCGATTCTCGCGGGCGCGGTCTACGACGACACGACAGGGCTACCGATCGAAGGCGCTTTGGTCCGTTTGATCAGTGTGGCCGGCGAGCGTGTGGGGCCGGCAGCGACGTCGCAGGATGTCGCGACGGACGCGATCGCGGTCGATGCGCGCCGAGGTGCGGAGCGACTCCGCCGACGAGAGGCGTCCGAAGGCCGCGCCGCACCGAATTGGGAGTTCCTCACCGATGCGCGCGGTCGCTACCGCATCGGTGTCGATGACGGCGAGGTCGAGCTCTCCATCAGCGCACCCGGCTACACCGAGGCGACGCGGGTCGTCCGCGCGGTGGCCGGCCGGCGCGTCGACCCGTTGGACGCG
>CP070706.1:234648-237692 GCA_020350085.1 Acidobacteriota bacterium | reverse complement strand
GGGGGAAGGCATCTCGCCGGAGGATCTGCCGCGGGTGTTCGAGGCCGGCTTCACCACCAGGAAGCGCGGTTTGGGGACCGGCTTGGGTCTCGCGATCAGCGAGCGCATCGTCCAGGAGCACGGGGGAAGCATCCAGGTGACGAGCGAGCCGAAGCGAGGCAGCACGTTCACGATTCGACTCCCGTTGTGGACCACGGCGAGCTCGGCCGAGAACTCGTCCGAGAGGTCGCCGACGTGACGCGCGGGGCCGCGATCGCGGCGGCCGTGCTGCTCGCGCTCGTTCCGATCAGCCGGGCGGAGGTCGCGTGCGAGCGCGTGGTGGCCGTGGGCGACCTGCACGGCGGATACGACGCGTTCGTGTCGATTCTGCTCTCGAGCGGCCTGATCGACGCAAACAAGCGCTGGATCGATGACGAGGCTTGCCTGGTCCAGCTCGGTGACGTGGTCGATCGGGGCGATCGCTGGCCGGAGATCATGGCGCTCATCGACGAGCTCGCGCGACAAGCCCCGGGACGCTTCCATGCGCTGCTCGGCAACCACGAGGCGATGAACCTGCTCGGTGATTGGCGCTACGTCACCCAGTGCGACATCGAGCGCTTCTCTGAGGAGGATGAGTCCAAGGAGCGCCGCCGGGCCTACCGCGAGTTCGAGCGGCTGCCGATCGGCCGAGATCTCGACGAGGAGGCTTGCCGTCGCGCGTTCGACGAGCGGTTCCCACCGGGCTGGTTCGCCCGGCGTGCGGCCTTTGTGCCCAAGGGCCGCTACGGCGCTTGGATTCTCGAGCGACCCTTGGCCGTGCGCCTGCAGCGGACTTTGTTCGTCCACGGCGGCCTGACGCCCGCGGATGCGCGGCTCGGACCCGAGGAGCTCGAGCGCCGGACGAAGCAGGAGCTGCTCGAGATTCTCGAGCTCAAACAGGAGCTGATCGAGCGCGGCTGGCTTAGCTCCCTGCTGCCGTTCGACGCGATTTTCCCCATCCTTAGCAGTCTGTTGGACACGCTGCAGCAGAACACGTCGATCGGCAGGAACTACCGGGTTGGACCGGCGTGGCGCCTGCTCGAGCTGGCCGATGCGCTCGCGATTCGGGTGGACGGTCCATTGTGGCATCGCGATTTCGCGAACGGTGTCGAAGCGGAGGTCGAGCCGGCCCTCGACGAGGTGCTTTGGCTGTGGGACGTGGACCGGATCGTCGTGGCCCACACCCCTCAGCTCGGCGGCCGCATCGGGGCTCGCTTCGGCGGCCGGGCTTACTTGATCGACACCGGGATCGGCCCGCACTACGGAGGACACGCGTCGGCTCTCGAGCTTCGGGACGGTGGTGTGAGGGCGCTCTATCCGGGCGGTGCGGAGGTGCTCGTTCGCTCCGAACCCGCGATCGAGCGGCTGTTGCGCGAAGGCCGCGTGGTCGCGTCCGAGCCGTTGGTCGAGAGCCGCTCGGGAGCGATGAAGGTTCTGCTAGATCGGGACGGCCAGCAGCTCGAGGCCGCATTCAAGATCGTCGACGTGCGAAAGCTGGGCGTGGCCCGTGAAGGGCGATTCGCGCCCGAGATCATGTTCACCGACACGTACCGTCACGATCGGGCCGCCTATCTGCTCGATCGGCTCCTCGGGCTGAACATGGTGCCGGTGACCGTGCTGAGAGAAATCGAGGGCCAGCGCGGCGCCGTCATCGATTGGGTCTCGGGGGCGATCACCGAAGGACAGCGACGGGCCAAGGCGCTCCAGCCGCCGGACGCGCGCCGGCTGCACGAGCAGCGCGAGCTGATGAAGGTCTTCGACGCGCTGATCCTCAACACCGACCGCAGCCTCAACAACGAGCTGATCACGACGCGGGACTGGAAGCTGCACCTGATCGACCACTCGCGCAGCTTCCGGCTCGCGGAAGAACTCCCTCCCGGCTTCGAGGACGAGCCGATCAGCATCTCTCGCCGGCTCGCCTCAGCGCTCGAGTCCTTGACACCCGGCGAGCTCTCGACGCTCTTCGGAGACCTTCTCAGCGGGCTGCAGCTCAGATCGCTGCTCGCGCGCCGCGATCTGATCCTCGAGAAGATCGCCCGGGATCGGGCCCGCTTCGGTGACGCGCTCGTGTTCCACGAGGACTCGCGCCCGTTCGCCAAGGGGTCCGCCAAATACTACGAACCCGGGAAAAGGCGCTAGGCCGACCGGGCCACGAAGTCGATTCTCCGGTCCGGGCCGCGTCGGCCGCCGCGCTCAGAAGTGCCGTCTGGCGCGCTTGACGCCGTGGCCGACGAGGGTCGATAATGCCCCGCTGGGGAGAGTCTATCGGCTGGCGATCGGGAGGTACGCGATGGCGTTCCGGAAGAAGGCGGTTCGCGCGGTCGGGTGGTTCGTCGTTCTCAGCGCTCTCTTGTTCCTCAGTGCGCAGGGGATACTGGCCGAGTCGCCTTATAAGTACAGCGATAGCGACGGCGAAATTATCGATTTCAAGCTGCTGTTCCACCATTATCAGATGGCCTATTACGTGACGAGCTTGCAGGTCGATGAGGCCTTCCCGCGGCTTCCCGACCTCGAGCCGGTAGGTGCGCTGCCGACGCCGTTGCCAACCCACCCCGGGAACGTACCGTCGATCGTTCGCAGCCAGGACCTCGCTGAGAGCGGCGGGCTCGGCTCCGGTGCGAGTGCGCTCGGCTCGAGCGTGCCGCTGATGAACTCGGCTCCCGGCGTGGTTAGGCCACCGAAGAGCGCCGAGGTGCAGAGCGAGCTCGACCGGCTCAAGAGTTCCCTCGAGCTGGAGTAGCTTCGACTCGAGTCGGACAAGCCCAAGAATGCAAAGGGAACGACGGGCAGGCGCGCCGCCTGCCCGTTTCGTTCTTGTCTTTCGCCGATCGACATCGATGCAGGTGGGGTGGGCGATGGGATTTGAACCCACGACAACCTGATCCACAGTCAGGGACTCTACCGCTGAGCTACGCCCACCACATGGTGCGTTCGAGTGCCGCCGGACGGTGTGGGCTCGGGCCGAGCAGGTCCCGAGTGGCGCGCCCGGAGGGACTCGAACCCCCGACCCGCTGCTTAGAAGGCAG
>CP070706.1:231234-234548 GCA_020350085.1 Acidobacteriota bacterium | reverse complement strand
TGGAGCTGTCAGCAGGCCCGGGGGTTGGCGCACCGGCGCCTCGACGGAGAGCTGGAGCCTGACGGGTGGGCAGCGCTCGACGATCACCTCGCCCGCTGCGGTGAGTGTCGCGCCTGGCTCGGCGAGCTGGAGTCGATCCAGTCTGGGCTGCGCGAGCTGGCCGAGGTGCCGATGCCTGAAGAACTGCTGGCACGGCTCGAGAGGCTCCCGGAGGCGGTGACCGGGCGGCGCCGGCGAATCCTGCGCGGCCGGCTGGCGTCAGCTCGGCCGTTCGCGGCTGCCGCAGCTTTGGCGTTGCTCTTGCTGGCACCCCTGGCTCTGATCCGATCGCTACCGAGCCACGAGCGGCGAGCCGCCGTCTCGGCACCGAGCCTCGAGGATCCGCAGGTCGCTCGGACGGCGGCCGAGGTGCGCTACGTCTTCTCGCTGGCTCAGCAAGCGCTGGCGAAAAGCGGCGAGGTGACGGTGAACGAGGTCCTCCGCGGGACCGTCGCCCCGGCCCTTCATCGCATCCCGCCGTTCGGGCCAATCAGGGACATCGTTCGCCCCGGGCAGAGGGCGGAGACCAAGCTGTGAAAACGACGATCTATCAGGTCAGGACCGGCATCGGGATCGCCCTCACCCTAGCGCTCGGCACTCTCGCTCCGGGCTTCGCCGACGAGCCCCCGGCGCAGCCCTCCCAGGGACTCGTCGACGGCTCGATGCTGCTGCAGTTTGCCGACGACGACGGTGAGCTGATCAAGATTGCGGTCAGCAAGCCGATGTTGAAGATCGTCGCCGAAGCGCTGAAGGGACAAGACAGCAGCGTGGCGAGAGCGTTCACGGGACTGGAGTCGGTCAAGGCGATCGTGATGGACGTGCGCCGCGAGCGGCTCGATGCGGCGCGAAAGACCGTTGCCCAGCTCGCCGGAGAGCTCGAAGCGGAGGGTTGGCAAGCGATCGCTCAGGTGCGCAACAAGCAGACTCACCTCAACGTGCTGACCCTGCCGCGCGGCGAGAAGCTCTACGGGCTGACCGTGGTCATTGCGAACGGCGACGAAGGCCAGGTCATCTTCGCCAACATCGCCGGCCTGATCGATCCAGGCGATCTTCAGACCATCATCTCGCGGCTCCAGCTGCCGGGAGCCGAGTTCGTTCCGAAACCAGAAGCGGAATCTCCCGACGAGCAGTGACAAGCAGCCGTCGCTGGCCGATCATGGTCGCCGAGCCGGCTCTCTACACGGAGAGAAGGAGCGAGCGCTCGCCCGGCGTACTGACCGTGATGAGATCATATCGTCTCGGCCGAAACCGCTTCGCTCGACCGATAGCACCCCATCTGCGGCGTTTTCGATGTCAACGGAAAGAGTTTCGAGGTTGAGAAGGCCACGGTATCCCATGCCGGGATTCCTGCGTGAGGCTCTCGTGCAGGAGGGCCTGATGAAAGCTTATCGCCAGCGCCCGCCATATCAGCAGAACGACTACATCGGGTGGATCACTCGTGCCAAGCGAGAGGACACGAAACTGAGAAGACTGCGACAGATGCTCGACGAACTGAAGCGGGGCGATCGTTACATGAAGATGACGTACAAGCCGAAGAGGCCGACCAAGCCATGAGGCTGACCGACAAGGTCGCGCTGGTCACCGGTGCCAGCAGCGGAATCGGCGCGGCGGTCGTTCGTCGCTTTCATGAGGAAGGGGCGTTGGTCGTCGCGGCAGCTCGCAGCGAACGGTCGTTACAGGAAGTGGTGCGACCGTTGGGTGAGAGGGCACTGGCCGTTCCGTGCGATGTGAGAAGCATCCGGCATCTGGAGCAGTTGGTGCGTTGCGGATCCGAACGATTCGGACCGCTCGACATCGTGGTCGCTTGCGCGGGCATTCTGAGCGTCGTGCCTGTGGAGCAGGTGGACGAGGCCGTGTTCGACAACATCGTGGACACGAACTTCAAGGGCGCGTACTTCACCGCGAGGCTGGCCGTTCCGAGCATGCGCGATGGGGGAGCGATACTCTTCGTCTCCTCGCTCAGTGCGCACATGGGCCTTCCCGGTAACTCGGTTTACGGAGCCTCGAAGGCGGCGCTGCGCGCGGCGGCGCGGGCGATCTCCGCTGATCTGAGATCCCGGGGCATCCGAGCGAACGTCGTCACTCCGGGACCCGTCGACACACCCCTTTTCGACAAGCGCGAGGCCTCCGGCGACGTGGTGGCCGCGACGAAGAAGGACATCGCCGAGCGCACGCCGGTGCGCAGGCTGGCGACGGCCGAGGAGATCGCCTCGGCAGCCGTGTTCCTTTGCTCCGAGGATGCGTCCTATATCGTCGGGGAGGAACTCGTGGTCGATGGCGGGTGGAGGAACGTCTACGAGTGGCGATGAAGAATCGCCCGCCTGCTCGTGACTCGTCTCTTAACTCTAGCCGTCCCACAGTTTGCCGCCGCTTGACTCTCCAGGGCCAGCGTCGAGCGCGACACTCGTTTCGAGACCCGGCACCAGCGGCCGGATTTGGGGCCGTCAGACCTCATATCGGGCATTCAATTGCTGCTGGGTGGACTCACGGCGGTTTTCGATGCGTCTCTCGTCGGTGAGAATCAGGTACGCGGTTTGCATTAGAGGTCCTCGCAGCGGGCCCCAGCCTCGGCCCGTGTTGACTGAGGAGGTCTCATGTCGCGTCCGGTGGCTCGCTCGTTTCTCATCGCTTTCGTCTGTCTGGTCGGTCTCGCCGACCCATCGGCTCCGGCATCGGCTGCGGACGGTATCGCGATTCGCGGTCAGGTGCTCGACTCCGACGGGCAACCGATCGCCGATGCGCGCGTGGTGCTCGAACAGCTCGCCGATCCGCTGACCCGAGCACGCCTCGAGTTAGGCCTCACCGAGGCCGAGCCGGTCGCGCTCGCGCGCACGGCATCCGACGGGCGCTTCCGCCTGCTCGCCCCCGCGGCTGGCTTGTGGCGCGCGCGCATCGAGGCGCCGGGTTTCGTGCCGCAGCAAGCGAGTCTCACGCCGCTGATCGAGCCGGTCGATCTGCCGCCGGTCGAGCTCGACGACGACGCTGGATTGACCGTCAAGCTCGTCGATGCGGGCGGGTCGCCTGTTGCCGGCGCGCTGGTGCGGTTGGTCGATCCGACGGAGCGCTTCCGCTTGGGCGACGATGTGTGGACTCCGACGGCGCGTCACGGCCTGACGGGGGCCGACGGTCTCGCCCTGTTGGCTCGGGGGGCGCGCGAGGCGTCCAGGCTCGCCGTCTCCTCTGCCGAGGGAGGCTTTCGCGAGCTGGAGCGCGTGCGCGGGACGGCGACGACGATCCGGCTCGATCAGCCGCGTGTGCGCGCGATCACGGCCGTC
>CP070706.1:228257-231134 GCA_020350085.1 Acidobacteriota bacterium | reverse complement strand
GTCGATGGATCTTCGTCCGCGTCTGGCGACACGACGTCGCAGTCTACCCCGAAGCTCCTCCCGGGCCCATGCCCCGGATCAGGCCGATCGTACGCGAGCATGGCGGAAGGGGTGGGATTCGAACCCACGGTACGGAAGAACCGTACAGCGGTTTTCGAGACCGCCGCCTTCAACCACTCGGCCACCCTTCCGAACAGTCGCTCAGCTTCACGTGCGTCGATGACGATCGAGACGATAGCGCACACGGCGCCTACTGTCATCACAGAGCGGACGGGCCCGCAGCTGCGAGAGCGAGGGCGCACGCCGCGGCTGGGATCAGCCCGATCCGGTCAGTTCGGACGGGCCCTGTTCTACCTCGACCGGCGCCGTCTCATCGGCTGGAATGTCTGAATTGTCTGAATCAAGGCTCTTGGGAAGCTCGCGAGGAGGTTGCCGCGGCGCGACACGCGAGATCCTGTCTTCCTGATCGGCCAGCCGGCAGATCTCCGACGCCAGACCCACGACGAACTGGTGAACTGCCTCCGGGTCCGGATCGCTCATCCTGCCGCCGGAAAACACGAGCGGCTCGCCGACGTGCAAACTCACGCGATGGGGACGAGGCACGAGTCGGTGGCGCGGCAAAGCCTCGTAGTTACCACGCAGAGCGCACGGTACCACCGGCACTCCCGAAAGCGCGGCGATCCAGCCGATGCCGTGGCGAATCGGATTCATCTTGCCTGTGTGGGTGATGCGACCTTCGGGGAAAAGACCGACGACATCTCCCTGATCGAGGTGCTCGACGATCTGCCCGATCGCCTCGCCCGGACGCCTCGGATTGGTGGGAATGCAACCACAGTCGCGAAAGAACGCGTGCCAAAACCGCGAGCGCCCGAACCAGCGCGCGCTGACGACGTAGCGAATCGGCACGTGCAGCACCGTGCCGCAGAGAAACCACGGATCCATGAACGAAGCGTGATTGCACGCGATGACGAACGGGCCGCGGCGCGGCATCCGCTCGAGTCCATGGGCGCGAAGTCGCCACATCACGGCCCCGACGGGCACCATCAAGCGCGTGTGGTAGTAGAGCCACATAGACCCTTCGGGCGGCGGGGGGAGAGCACCGAGCCAGCAAGGAAGGTACCGCCAGCCAGCTGGCAGCGCACGCTCACCTCGCCGCGCCGGCTCGGCCTCGGGTCGAGAGCATCAGCTCCAGCTCCAGGTCCAGAGCCCGGCTGCGGGCGACGACCGGCTCGCCGGGCATCACGGCCCCGTCGCCCGACGGCGTGCCGGTGAAGATCAGATCGCTCGCTCGCAGCTCGAACCAGCGAGACAGGAGCGCGACGATCTCGGCTGGCGAGAGCAGCATCTCGGCGATCTTTGCCCGCTGGCGCAGCTCGCCGCCGACCGTCAGCTCGAGATCGATCTGCTCGAGCGAGACCGGCAGCTGCGCGACAGCGACGAATGCGCTCACGGGCGCGGAGCCCGGAAACCCCTTGCTTCGCGCCCACGGAGCGCCGCGCTGCTTGGCCTCACGCTGCAGGTCCCGGGCCGTCAGGTCGACGCCGACGCCGACGGCGCCGATGGCGGCCGCCGCGGCGGCGCGGTCGAGCCGAACGCCCCCCCGGCCGAGATACAGCACCAGTTCGACCTCGTGGTGGATCTCCTGACTGCCTTCCGGCCAGTCGATCAGGCCGCCTTCGGGCCTGAGGGAAGACAGCGGTTTGAGGAAGACGACCGGCTCGGGAGCCGCGCCCATTTCACGCGCGTGCTCGGCGTAGTTGCGTCCGAGGGCGTAGATGGTGCCCACGTCGGCTCGCTCACCGCCGATCGAAACCTGGACCATGCCGGCTCATCCGTGATCGGGACGCCGCCGAAAAAGAGCGGCAACGCACGCGCAGACTACCCGGCCCGCCGCAGCTCGGACTTCGGCTCCTCGGGCTCCCGCATCGGTCGCCAGTCACCGGCCCCGCGCGGTGCCTCCGTGCGCAGCGGGGCTGCCGAGCCGGCGAGCCACGTCAGCAACGCGACCGCGACCAACCCGGCCGTGAGCCAGACGAGATGCAAGGGATCGCCCGAGTACCAGAGCAACAAACCGAAGCCGCCGCCCACGAGTGCGCTTGCGAACACCAGCGCCCCGAGCAGCGCGAGTCGTGCCCATCGAGCCAAGCTCAGCTTCGCGCGACACCATCGGCAGTCGATTTTCGCCGCCGGCGCGAGCGCGCTGAGGTGAACCGGGAACAGCCTTCCTCCACATTCCGGACAGATCGCCATCGTGCCGTCCCTGTCGCGACGGTCCCTGACCGTGCAATCACGGGCGCCCGATTCGACCCAGTGTCTCCCCCAATCGACTCTTATACGGCGGCCCGGTTCCGATTGCCACCACGTCGGACCGCGAAAACAAAGCGAACAATGACGGTTCTGTGCCACCGACGGCGAAACGCGCCTCTGGCTCAGGCCGGAGCGTCATCCCAGCGGCGAAGCACCAGGCACGCGTTCGTGCCACCGAAGCCGAAGCTGTTCGAGATCGCGATGGAGGTGTCCGCCGCGGTCGGCTCGGCCACCAAACGCAGGTGCCGGCAGGCATCATCGACCTGATCGAGGTTGATGTTCGGCGCGAGAAAACCGCCGCGCATCATCAGCACGGTGTAGATCGCTTCCAGCGAGCCCGCGGCACCGATCGCGTGGCCGGTCGTCGATTTCGTCGACGAGATCCACGGCTGGCGTCGGCCGAACACCTCCCCCATCGCCGCGGCCTCGGACGGATCGCCCTGCGGCGTCGAGGTCCCGTGAGCGTTGACGTAACCGACCTGCGACGGCTCGAGCTCGGCACCGTCGAGGGCCGACCGCATCACTTCGATCGCCCCTTCCGTGTGCGGGGCGACCAGGTCGTGCCCGTCG
>CP070706.1:224041-228157 GCA_020350085.1 Acidobacteriota bacterium | reverse complement strand
GCGAAATCAACCCGCCGATCAGCGAGGCGAACGCCGGCTCGCCCAACCAGCCGAGGCCCAGACTAGCCCGGGTGATGCCGACCTGACAGACCGAGAGAGTCTCGTTGAGGTGCTCGACGAGAAAAAGCGCCCGCTCGGCGCGCCTGTGTCCCTGCCGAATCAACTCGCGCAAGCGTCCCGGTCGCAGGCGAACCAGGGCGAACTCGGCAGCGACGAAGACCGCGTTCGCGGCGACCAGCAGCAGAGCCCCGACGATGGCGCCGACGGTCCACCAGACCCCGTGTGCCTCGTGCTCGCTCAACGGCTCACCCTCGCGCTAACCCGGCCGCCTCACGACGACTGCGCTGCTAGCTGCCATATTGCCATGGCGAAGCCCAACAACGGGATCAGGACCGCCAAGACCGCGGCCAACGACCAGGCGCGCTCGCCGAACGCCGAACGCGGCGCCCGTCCGCTGATCATCCAGCCGAGCAGGCAGCCGGCGATGAAGCCTCCGGCGTGCGCTGCGTTGTCGATCGGCAGCGGAAACAGCGCCATCAGCACGCCGAGCAGCGCCCAGCGCACCAGATCGCGTGCCAGGTTTCGACCGAGCGCTCCGCCGCGCAGATAGCCGTGCGTGATGCCGAAGCCAATCAGACCGAACAGGGCCCCAGAGGCGCCGACGCCGAAGGACCGTGGCGACCACCAGCTCGAGACGATAAAGGAGAACACGCCGCAAACGAAGAAGACGACCAGAAAGCGGCGCGCGCCGAGCATACCTTCGACTACCGGGCCGAGGTTGGCCAGTGCGTACGCGTTGAAACCGATGTGCAGCAGGCCGGCGTGGAGGAAGATCGGATTGACGAGACGCCACCACTGGCCATGAAAGAGGATATCCTCGCGCCACTTGCCCCCGAGCTGGTACAAGAGCTCCGTCGGCACGGAGAAACGCAAGCCTCCTTCTGCCGACGCCATCGCCATCGCCACGAAAAGCGTGACGATCACCCCGACGAGCGTGAGAGAGGCGGAGCCGAAGCCGGGTAGCAGCGTCGAGGCCAGCCGGCCGAGACCTCCGCGCGGGATACCGGTCATCGACGCGCCACACTCGGGGCAGACGCGCTCTCGCGAAGGCACCAATGCACGACATTCGCGGCACATCCGGTGGGCGGCACGCACCGAGCGGCGCAGCGTCTCGGTCTCTGTGCTGACGGTCTCGAGGCGCCGGCGGATTCGCTCGCGCCACCACGCGGGGCCGCCGCGCAGCAGTCCGAGCCGCGCGAGGCCCTCGAGGACCAAATCGAGAGTGTCCGAGAAAAAGCGTTTGATCATCGGCCTTCGAAGCCAAGGGGCTGATTCTCGCATGGATTCGATGCAGCCCGCGGCGACAGGGTTTGTGCGGGGGCTGGCGACCGGCCAGCATGAGCCTGGGCGTCGTGGCAGAATGCCGAGCGTGGAGGTCTTCGGGTGACTTCGTTCGACTCGCTCTTTTTCAACACGTCGATCGGTGCGCGCGCGTCGTGGCGGGCGGCCGTCGCTCTGCTGGCGCTTGCCGCGTCCGCGTCGGCGATGGCCGCGGCGCCGGAGCCCGAGATCGTCTACGAGGGCAGCGCTCCGGGTCTCTCACCGGGCGTGCTCGTCATTCGGGACAGCCGCAGCTTCGACGCCGCCATCGAGCCCCTGGACCCGGACCTCGGCGGCGAGAGGCCGGACCTGCGCAAGCGGTCGATCCTGCGCATCGTCGGCCGCGAGCGCGAGAACGCCTGCCGCCGGACGCTGCTGACGGAGGTCGAAACGAGCGGCTTCAACGCGGTGGTGCGGCTCGAGGAACGGGTGCCGGAACGCGGCTGCGGATGCGCCGGCTTGTCGCGGCCTCCGGCGGCCTGGCTGGTCAGCGTCAGTCGCTGGGTTCGGCGTGCCGAGGTCGTCGCCAGCGATGTGGTCGTCAGCTGCGAGCAGCCGGCTGCTCGGCCTGCGGATGCGTCACCGGTACTGCTCTGGGAAGCCTCGTGGGACCACGAGCCTGGAGCGCGGATCGTGTCGAGTGCCGAGCAATACTCGGCTCTGATCGAGCAGGCCGGCGCGGATGCCGATCCGAATGAGATCGATTTCTCGCAATCCCGCGTCGTCGCGATCACCGGCCGGCCTCGCAGCAACAGCTGCCGTAAGACGCGCATCGTCGACACCGGACTCGAGCAGCAGACGGAGGCGGTGTTCACGCTCGAGGAGATCTACCCCGCCACCGGCCAGATGTGCGCGCAGGTGTTCATGTTGCCGCGGATGCTCGTCTACCGGGTTCCGATCGGCGTGGAGCGCGCCCGCACGGTCACGCGCGAGGTCCGCTGAGAAACGAGTGTAGGATCCGAGCGATGGACGTAACGATCCATGCCCCGGACGGGCGTCGCTGGACCGTGAGCCTGAGCGAGGGCGTCGCCGTCATCGGCCGCTCGCGAGACAGCCAGATTCACCTCCCTGACCAGTACGTCTCGCGCCTGCACGCGGAGCTGGAGGAAACGCCCGAGGGCTGGCTGGTCCGTGATTGCAACAGCAAGGGTGGCACTTACCTCAACGGGCGCCCCGTGCTCGAGCCGACGCCGGTCCACGACGGGGATCGGCTGCAGGTCGGAAAGACGCAGATCCTGTTCGGTGATGCGAGCCGGCGTGCGCGCAGTCAGGAGACGATCGTATCGGTCACCGACAACGAGTTCAGAGGGGTCCCGCTGCACTCGTTTCGCACGCTGGAGACTCCCGAAACCGGCCTCGCGCGGATCATGATGCAGGCCTCACGGGAAATGACCAAGCAGCGCACGGCCGACGACACGCTGCACGCGCTGCTCGAGTTGGCAGTGAGGGCTGTCAACGTGGAGCGCGGACTGATCGCCGTGTGCGAACCCGATGGTTCCTGGACCACCAAGGCGGTCGTTTCCGAGTCCGAATTTTCCGAGCTGAACATCTCACAGGCGGTGCGGAGCCGCGTGCTCGATCGCGCGGAGACGCTCTATCTCGAGGACATCATCGAGGACGAAGATATTGCGCTCGCCAACTCGATCGTTCGACAAGGGATCCGATCCGTCTACTGCGCGCCGCTGAGCCCGTCCGCCAGCACGCGCGGCCTGCTGTACCTCGACAGCCTCACGCGGCGGGTATCGTTCACCGAATCGCAGCTCGAGCTGGTGACGGTGCTGGCCGGCATGGCGGGACTGACACTGGAGAACGATTCGGCGCGCCGGGCCGCAGAGCAGGCTCGGGCGCTGCAGGCTCAGCTCTCGGCAGCGGCCGAGATCCAGCGCCGACTGCTGCCCCGTAGCGAGCTGCCGTCTCCGTCGGGGTTTCGCGTGGCCGCGCATCACCGCGCGTGCCAGACGGTCGGCGGCGATCTGTACGACGTCTGGCCTCACGGCTCGGGCGCGGGCTTGATGCTCGCCGACGTCGCCGGCAAGGGTCTGGAAGCGGCGCTGATCATGGCCAATCTCCACGCACGCTGGCGAGGGGTGCGCGGCGGCGACGTCGTCCCAGACGCTTGGCTGGAGCAGATCAACGGCGATCTAATGGACTACCTGCCGGACAATCGATTCGTGACGATGACCTTCGCTCTAGCGGTTCCCGAGCGAGACGAGCTGCTGATCGCCAACGCGGGGCACTTGGCCGTGCTGATCGTTCGCGGAGCTGAGATCGAGAGCCTGCCGGCGACAGGTCCCGTGATCGGGGTGTTCGAGAAGTTCGACAGCGGTCTGCGCCACGTTCCGTTCGGGCCCGGAGACTTGATCGTTGTTTACAGCGACGGCGTCCCCGATCAGCAAAACGCCAAGGGAGCACCGTTCGGCACGGAGCGCATCGAGGAGATCGTCCGCCGCCACGCGAGAGAAACGCCGGACGAGCTCGTGGCCGCCATCGTCGACGATGTCGAGCGCTACGCCGGCGTGATGCCCCAAGACGACGATCTGACCCTGCTCGCGCTCCAGCGACTGTCTTGACCCGGAATGGCCTCGCGTCTTTGCCGCGGGAGCGGGCTGCGGCTAGCGCCGCGCTCGCGCCGTCGCGGCGCCAGATCTGACGATTTGCCGGCACAGCCCGAGCAGCGCGGCCACCGGCCACTCCGCGAACCCGGTGATGATGGCGAAGGCGCCGGCGTCTGCGGCG
>CP070706.1:219592-223941 GCA_020350085.1 Acidobacteriota bacterium | reverse complement strand
GCCCATCGCCAAGCGCCTCGGCCTCGGCTCGGTGTTGGGCTACCTCATTGCCGGTGTCGCCATTGGACCGTTCGGCTTCGGCTTCGTCGGCGCGGAGGGTCAAGACGTCATGCACTTCGCCGAGTTCGGCGTGGTGATGATGCTGTTTCTGATCGGGCTCGAGCTGAGGCCGTCGCTGCTGTGGCGGTTGCGCGCGCCGATCCTCGGACTCGGCGGGTTACAGGTCACCGTCACCGCGGTCGCGATCGCTTTGTGCGGGATCGGACTGGGGCTGGCCTGGCCGTCGGCGCTCGCGGTCGGGCTTACGCTGTCTTTGTCCTCGACCGCGATCGTGCTGCAGACCCTGAGCGAGAAGGGCCTGATGCAGACACGCGCGGGTCAGAGCTCGTTCTCGGTGCTGTTGTTCCAAGACATCGCCGTCATTCCCATCCTCGCGATTCTGCCGCTGCTCGCGGTGGGAGGTGTCGCCCACGCCGTCGACGATCACGGCGCCGGGCACGGCGCGACGAGCTGGGTCGACGGCTTGCCCGGCTGGGCGCAGACACTGGCCGTTCTCGCCGCGGTCGCCGCGGTCGTTTTGGCCGGCAGGTTCCTCGTCGTGCCGGCGTTTCGCGTCATCGCTCGCACACGATTGCGAGAGCTCTTCACCGCGGCCGCATTGCTGCTCGTGATCGGTATCGCTCTGCTCATGAGCCGGGTCGGTTTGAGCCCCGCACTCGGCACGTTTCTCGCCGGCGTCGTGCTGGCCAATAGCGAGTACCGCCACCAGCTGGAAACCGACATCGAGCCGTTCAAAGGCTTGCTGCTGGGGCTGTTTTTCATCGCTGTCGGCGCCTCGATCGATTTCAACTTGATCATCGGCGATCCGGGGCTGATCACGAGCCTCGTCGCCGGCTTGGTCGTGTTGAAGCTGATCGTGCTGCTGGCTCTGGGCAAGCTGTTCAAGCTCAGCCTCGATCAGAACTTGTTGTTCGGCTTCGCGCTGGCGCAAGGGGGCGAGTTCGGCTTCGTACTGTTCTCGTTCGCCTCGCAGCACGGTGTGCTGGCCGGCGCGCTCATCGCGCCGCTGGTGGCGGTGGTCGCCGTCTCGATGGCGATGGCGCCGCTGATGATGCTGATCAACGAGAAGCTGATCCAGCCCCGCTTCGGCACTCGCGAAGCCGTCGCGCGCGAGGCCGACGAGATCCACGAGGAAAACCCGGTCATCATCGCTGGCTTCGGCCGCTTCGGGCACATCATCGGCCGTCTGCTGCTGGCCAACGGCGTTGGCACGACCGTGTTGGATGTCGACTCGGACCAGGTCGACACGCTGCGCAAGCTCGGGCTGAAGGTCTTCTACGGCGACGCCAGTCGGACGGACCTGCTCCGTGCCGCCGGCGCGGAGCGGGCCAAACTGTTGATCGTTGCCGTTGACGAGCAGGACAAGGCGCTCGAGATCGTTCGCACGGCGCAGAAGGAGTTTCCGAACCTGCGCATCCTGAGCCGCGCTCGCGGTCGACCGCATGCCTACGACCTTCTCGAGGCCGGCGTCGAGAACGTCTATCGCGAAACGCTCGACACGTCGCTGCAGGTTGGCATCGATGCCCTCTGCGTGCTGGGCTATCGCCGGCACCAGGCGCTGCGGGCGGCGCGCAAGTTCCGGCGCCACGACGAAGCCTCTGTCCGCGAGCTCGCCGGTATGTGGAAGGACCAGCGCGCCTACATCGTGCGTGCCCGCGAGATCATCCGCAGCGTCGAGCAGATGATGCGCGCCGAGCTCGAGCAGGGACGCCGGCCCGAGCTCGACGCTGCCTGGGATGCCACCAGCCTGATCGACGAGTCCGGCAGCAAGTCCGAGCAACCTCACCCCACCGATTCATGACGCCTTCGTGCTTCCCACCGCGACCCGTGCCCACTGCCGACAGCGCGTCCCCTCGCGACGACGTCCGCGCTTCGATCGACGCGCCGCGCTCGTCGCCTTGGCCATGTTACGGGCCTCCGCCATCTCCTTCCCCGGTGAGAAGTGTGCCCAAGAGAAGGTGACGCAAAAGGCAGCATGAGCCCCTTCGAACGCCTTTTCGAGGTCAGCCTCATCGCTGATGTCGGCGGCGACAAGCTCCGCGCCGAGTCGTGCCAGCTCTTTTGCTTTTTCGGAAGAAGTATCGCGAGTGATCGCAGGGACCGTGAAGCCGCTGCTCGGGTCCTCCAGAATGGCGCGAACCAATCCGCCGCCTTGCGCGCCGGTCGCACTGACCACGGCGATCGTCTTGCTTTCGGTCATGATGAATCTCCTCTTGACCAGCTGAGTAAGCGTCACGCTTGTCGGCCCACCGAGCAGTGCCCGAGATGATGACGCCGATCGCCAGAACCGCCAGTGGGGACCGGAGGCAGGCCGACCGCGCTCGTGGAGCCGGATGAGAGCGGCTCTCAGGGCCCGGCCACCCCTCCGGCAGTGAGACCGCGAACGATGTAGTAGGCCGGATCAGGCGGATCGAGAAGCGCGTTCGGGTCGGTCCAACTCGAAGACGGAGACCGGCCCACCTCCGTGGTGCCCGCCGAAGGTGCGGTCTCGTCGCGCCGCACGCTGTACTCAGCGGCATCCAACGCCGCGTCCCAGGCGAGAATGAGATCGGGTGCTTGCTTGGAAAGCTGAAGGTTGGCCACTTCGCCGGGACATGCAGGGCCCGTACTGCACTCTGTGCACTCGTCCGGCAACCCGTCGGCAGCCGCATCGGCGCTGTGCAGGGAGGCCACGTCGCACTCATCGGGCAGGGCGTTGCCGTTGCAATCGCCACTCGCACCAGAGGCGAGATCGATCGGATCGGCCGTGCCGTTGCCATTGCAGTCCTCTTCGTTCGCTGCAAGGGCGTCCGCGATGCCGAATCCGTCCACGAACAACGGGTCCGGCTCACCCAGCGCAAGATAGCGGCTGGAGTGCAAGAACAAGTGGGTCCGCAGCTGCTCCACGCTCCATGACGGATGCGCCTGCACCAGGCATGCAACCGCACCGCACACCAGGGGTGTAGCCATAGAGGCGCCATCCCGCCCGTCGGTGCCCGAGTCGAGCCAGGGAGAGACTGTGCGCGTGTTGACACCGCGCGCGAGCACCTCGGGCTTTTGTCGGCCGTCGGCAGTGGGCCCGTCGGAGGTAAACCAAGCCGTGGCGCCCGCATCGTCCACCGAGCCGACCGTGATCGCGCGAAAGGCATCGGCCGGAGTGACGAGTGTCGAAGTGGCTGGGTCTGCGTCGTGACCGTTGTTTCCCACGCCCTGGCAGACGTGAAGGCCGTTGTCCGTGGCGGTGTTGATCGCTCGCGCCATCACGCTCGTCTGACCGTCCAGCTCCTGTTGGCTGTAGTGATCGAAGATGACCACGGACGACGTGGCCAGATCGCCGCCGTGCTGCTCAATGAACTCGAGGCCGGCGGCGAACCAGTCCTCCTCGAGCGGATACTCGGCGAGGACGTCTTCCACCTTGGCGAGGATGAACGCGGCATCCGGGGCCGAGCCGACCAGTACGTTCGGCTGATACGCGGCGATGGCACCGAGAATCACCGTCCCGTGCTCGTGCTGGTTCCACTCGTCTCCGAGCTCGGGTGCGGTGTTCGGGTCGTCGTTGACGAAGTCCCACTCGGCGATCACCTCCAGCGAGTGGGCAGGATCGTTGAACACCTCGTGAGTGCGGCGATAGCCCGTGTCGAGCACGCCGATGCGGACGCCCGCGCCCGTGTAGCCACGGTCATGAAGCGCGATCAGCCCGATCTGGCCGAGCTGCTCTTCTGCCTCGCCGTAAAACCCCACCAGGCTCTTCGCTGACGCGGACGGAGAAGGGGCGATCGGCTCCACGGGGTCGAGGGGAAGACGCCGACCCCCCCGCGCCACGGGCTGCAGGCGTTCAACGAAAGGCAGCGAAGCGAGATGGATGAGCTCGTCGCGCGTGACCCAGGCGCTGACGCCGGGCGTCCAGCGGCTTTCCACGACGATTTCGGCGCCGGTCACTCGTATCGCCTCGACCCACGTTGCCGGTATCGGCAGGTCGTCCACATCGAACAGCCCCGGCCGCGACCTCCGCAGTCGGCGCCGCTCGATCGCATGCGGGTCGTACGTGCGCGCGAACGCGTCCAAGGCGCGAGCGCGCTCGTTCGGCGTCGCGAGTCCTTTGTCCCTCTGCACGATGACCCAGAGCTTCACGCGGCCTTCCGGGCCTGCCTGCTCGAAGATCGGCCCCAGGCCGGGATCGGCGTTTTCCGGCAGCTTCGCAGGCGGAGACATGTCCGCAGCCTTCGCCACAATCGGAGCGAGAAGCGCCACCATCAGAGGGACGAGCGCGAGCCAGCAGGGCCCGTGAACGGCGCGATCCATGAGGCTCT
>CP070706.1:216041-219492 GCA_020350085.1 Acidobacteriota bacterium | reverse complement strand
GGCGAGCGCATCGCTCGTCCCGGCGGTTTCATGTCGGTGTCGATGCACGCGCCGGC
This sequence comes from Acidobacteriota bacterium, assembly GCA_020350085.1. Classification (GTDB taxonomy): domain Bacteria; phylum Acidobacteriota; class Polarisedimenticolia; order J045; family J045. Next base: position 219,436 of record CP070706.1, on the reverse strand, counting down.
CTCCGGAATCGTGCGCCGCATCGGGCTGACGCCGAGCATCTCGGGCCGCATGGTGCCGGGGGTGTACCTCGAGCCCTTTCCCGGCTCGACCCAGGAAGTTCTGGACGGAACCCCGTGTCCGCTCGAGACGGCCACACCTGACGAGATCGTGGCGGCGATCCAAGATGCCGGGGTGGTCGGCCTCGGCGGCGCGGCGTTCACGACCCACGTCAAGCTGAAGCTGCCCGAGGACAAGTACGTCGATACGCTGATCATCAACGGCGCCGAGTGCGAGCCGTACCTGACGACTGATCACCGCGTGATGCTCGAGCAAAGCGATGACATCTTCACCGGTATTCGTTACCTGCTCAAGGTGACAGGCGCCGAACGCGCCATCATCGGCGTGGAGGCCAACAAGCCGGACGCGACCGCTCACCTGCGCGGTGGACTGCCGGACGATCTGCCGGCGAGCGTCGAGGTGCTGCGGGTCAAATACCCGCAGGGGGCCGAGAAGATGCTGATCACGGCGCTTCTCGGCCGCGAGGTCCCCTCGGGCGGCCTTCCGCTGGACGTGCACGCGCTGTGCGTCAACGTGGCGACGACCGCCGAGATCGGCCGCTTGCTGCCGCACGGTCGCGGAATTCAGGAGCGTGTGATCACGATCACCGGGCCGGCGGTCGAGCGCAAGGGCAACTACCGCATTCCGATCGGCACGCCGCTACGCTTTCTGCTCGAGACGGTCGGAGTCGACGAGAGCGTCAACCGCGTCTTTCTCGGTGGGCCGATGATGGGCGCGGCGGCATCGAGCTTGGACATCTCGATCACCAAGGGAACATCGGGCGTCGTCGCCTTTACGGACAGCGAGGCGGAACGAACGCATCGCAAAGTCTACCCTTGTATACGCTGCGGCTACTGCGTCGACGTCTGCCCGATCTTTCTCAATCCCTCGCAGCTCGGCATTATGGCGCTCAACGAGCAGTACCGGCTCATGGCCGATGAGCATCACTTGCTAGACTGCTTCGAGTGCGGATCCTGCTCGTTCGTCTGCCCGTCGCACATTCCGCTGGTTCACCGCTTCAGAGTCGCGAAGTCCGCCGTTCGCAAAGCGGGAGCTGCGTGATGGCGAAGCTGGTCAAGACGCTCGAGATACGCACCTCGCCGCACATTCTCAGCGGCTACGACGTGGACACGATCATGTTCAACGTCGTGCTCGCGCTGGCGCCGATCACGGCATTTGCCGTTTATGCTTTCGGATGGACAGCGCTGCTGACGCTGGGCACGGCGCTGGTCTCCTGCGTGTTGACCGAGCATCTGTTGTGCGTTCTTTCCGGGCGCGAGTCGACGATTGGTGATTGGTCGGTGACGATCACCGGGCTGCTCTACGGTCTCACGCTGCCACCAGGGCTTCCGTTGTGGATGGTCGCGGTGGGCGGCGTCGTAGCCGTCGCGATCGGCAAGGCGCTCTTCGGAGGACTCGGCTACAACCCGTTCAACCCGGCGCTGGTCGGCCGGGCCTTTCTGCAGGCCGCGTTTCCGGTGGCGATGACGAGCTGGATGCCGGGTTTCGCCGCGGACCGGTTTTCGTCGCTCCCTTTCTCGAGCTTGACGCTGCCGTTTACCGAGCCGGTGTACGACACGGTGACCACGGCGACTCCTCTGGCTTTGTGGAAATTCGATCGTGTTCTGACGGACGCCGGTGATATGGCGCTCGGTTTCATCAGCGGCTCGACCGGCGAGACGAGCAGCCTGCTGATCCTGCTCGGCGGACTGTACCTGATTGCCCGCAACATGATGAACTGGCGTATCCCCGCCGCGATCTTCGCCGCGGTCGTTGCACTGAGTGGGGCACTGCACCTCGTCGATTCGCAGAACTACGCTTCGCCGCTCTTCATGCTTTTTTCCGGCGGGCTGATGCTCGGAGCGCTGTTCATGGCGACCGACATGGTCGGCTCACCGATGACGTCTCTGGCTTGCTACATCTATGGAGCGCTGATCGGTCTTCTCGTCGTCGTGATCCGGGTTTGGGGCGGGATGCCCGAGGGCGTGATGTACGCGATTCTGATCGGCAATGCGGTCACGCCGCACCTCGACCGACTGATCCAGCCGAACGTCTACGGTACGGCCACCCAGAAGAGGCATCCGTGAGTTCCGGCCCGCCGATCGCGCAGGTCGCGTCGCCGCGCGTGTGGCACATGTATCGCTCGATGGTCGGCGTGGGTCTGCTGTGCGGTGTGCTGATCGTGACCGTCTTTCAGCTGACAAAGCCGATCATCGAGCACAATAGAGCCGATGCCCTCAAGCGGGCGATCTTCCAAGTACTTCCCGAGGCGCGCTCGAGCACCACGTTCCAACTGACGGCTGACGGGCGATTCGCGATTCTCGAGGGACAGCCGGCCGGGCAGGCGTTGGTCTACGGCGGCTACGACGATCAGCAGCAGCTGATCGGGGTCGCCGTAGAAGCACAGGGAATGGGCTACCAGGACGTCATCCGAGTTCTCTACGGCTACTCGTTCGAAAAGGATGCGATCGTCGGCATTCGCGTGTTGGAAAGCAAGGAAACGCCCGGCCTCGGAGACAAGATCGAGAAGGACCCCGATTTCCTGCGAAACTTCGAGCGACTGGACGTCTCGTTGACGGAGGATCTGACCGCGATTGCTCACCCGATCGAGCCGGTCAAGCCGGGCAAGAAGCAGCATCCTTGGCAGATCGACACGATCACCGGCGCGACGATTTCTTCGACCGCAATCGCGAGGATGCTGACGCGAAGCACCGCCCACTGGATTCCCGCGATCCGACACAGCTTGGACGATTTTCGGAAAGAGGGTTAGCGATGGTGACCTCCCGCTCGAGCACGGACGAGTTCATCAAGGGGCTGTGGAAGGAGAATCCGGTGTTCGTTCAGGTACTCGGCATGTGTCCGGTTCTCGCCGTCTCGAACACGGCGCGAAACGCGCTCGCGATGGGTCTCGCGACCCTGTTCGTGCTCGTGATGTCGAACGCCGTCATCTCCTCGCTACGTCGTTTCATTCCCAAGCAGGTTCGCATCGCAACCTACATCCTCGTCATCGCGACGTTCGTGACGATCGTCGACTACGTGATTCAGGCGATCAGTCTCGAACTGTACAAGGCACTTGGCGCTTTCATTGCGCTGATCGTCGTCAACTGCCTCATCCTCGGCAGGGCTGAGGCGTTCGCCTCGAAGAACACCGTTGCCCGCTCGATCCTGGACGGGATCGGTATGGGCGTTGGCTTCGCCTTCGCTCTGCTTTGTCTGGGGGCAGTGCGCGAAGTACTGGGCAGCGGCTCGTTGTTCGGCGTGGGTCTGTTTCACGAGAGGTTTCAAGATTGGGTGGTCATGATTCTGCCGAGCGGCGGGTTCTTTACGCTGGCCGGGTGGCTGTTGCTGTTCAACAAGC
>CP070706.1:207095-215941 GCA_020350085.1 Acidobacteriota bacterium | reverse complement strand
GCGACGCTTTGCGGCGCGGGGGCCCGCGCGGGCTGGCTCGTCGCCGCATGGCGCGCGCGCGGCGTCGTCGGGCGCGCGAACGAAGACGCGGAGCGAATCCTCGCCACCACCCGCGAACGCGCGGAAGAGGAAGTCCGGGCACACATCGCTGCGGCCGAAGCGGAGCAGGCGCGGCGCCTCGAGTCCTGGGAACAGGAAGAGGGCCACCGAAGAAAGCAGCTCGAGGAGTCCGAGGAAGAGACCGAGCGCCGCCACCGGCGGCTGGTCGATCGCGACCGCGCACTGACGCGCCGGGATCAGCTCGTCGGGCGTCGGGAACGCGAGCTCGAGACGCGGCGCGAGGAGCAGACGGCAGCCAGGGCCGAGCTCGATCGGCTCACGGAGCAGGTGCTCGTCAGGCTGGAGGAAGTCTCGGCCCTTCCGCGCGACGAAGCGCGCCGGCAGCTGCTCGAGACGCTGCGCGCCGAGGTGCGTCAGAGCGCTGCCGCCGAAGTGCGGGCGATCAAGGAGCGGGCACAGCAACAGGCGGACGTGCAGGCCCAGAAGATCATCGCCCTCGCCATCGAGCGGATCGCGTCCGACTACGCGGCCGAGCGCTCGCTGTCGTACGTCAAGTTGCCGGATTCGACGATGCGCGGACGGATCATCGGCACCGAGGGGCGCAACATTCGTGCCTTCGAAAAGCTGACCGGCATGCAGCTCGTCTTGGACGAGAATCCCGAGCAAGCGATCATCAGCGGCTTTCACCCTGTTCGTCGCGAAATCGCGCGGCGCTCGCTCGAGAAGCTGATCGAAGGTGGCGTGGTTCACCCGCGCAAGATCCAGCAGATCGTGACCCAGACGCGGCGTAAGGTCGAGCAGGAGATCTTGCGCGCCGGCCGCGCTGCGATCGAGGAGTTCGGCATCGACAAGGTCCACCCCGAGCTGGTGGCGTTGCTCGGTCGGCTCGCTTTCCGCTCCAGCTACGGTCAGAACGTGCTCGAGCACGTCAAGGAGTGCGCGCACGTGTGCGGCATGTTGGCGGCAGAGCTGGGCCTGGACCAAAAGCTCGCGCAGCGTGCCGCCCTGCTGCACGACATCGGCAAGGCGGTCGACTTCGAGCGCGAGGGAACACATCCCGAAATAGGTGGTGAGCTGGCGCGGCGCTACGGTGAGCCCGACGTCGTCATCAACGCCATCGAATCGCACCACGACGATTGCGACGTCATCCACCCGATCGCCGTGCTCGTCGCGGCGGCCGACTCGCTCTCGGGAGGCCGTCCCGGAGCGCGGCGGCGCACCACGGTGGACTACATCCGCCGGGTCAAGAAGCTCGAAGAGCTGGGCAGCTCGTTCGATGGGGTCGCGCGCTGCTACGCGCTGCAGGCAGGCCGCGAGCTGCGCGTGATCGTCGAGACGAAGAAGGTCGACGACGATCACGTGGCGCTGATGGCCCACGACCTGTCCCAGCGCATCCAGAGCGAAATGGACTACCCGGGTCGCATCAAGGTCACCGTCATCCGCGAGCTGCGCGCACAGGCCGTCGCGCGCTAGTCGAGGTCACGGGCGCAGACGGGCCCCTGCTGCCCCGGCCGACGCAGAAAAGTCGGGTTGCGCGCGGCGGCGCAAAGTTCGATAATCACATGCGAGTATCTTAAATTTGCCGCGTGATCTCACCCTCGCCGGCCCGAGCCGACGAGGGCTCCACCGGGAGCGCCGTGATTTCCAGCACCGCACTGCACGCCGTGCGCGCCCTGAGCCAGCTGGCCGAGCTGCCGGAAGGCGACTACTCCGGTGCCGGCGCGCTCGCCCGTGCGGTCGAGGCGCCCGCGAACTACCTCGGCAAGCTGCTCCAGGAGCTGGCGCGCTGGGGCCTGCTCGAGTCGCGCAAGGGACTCGGGGGCGGGTTCCGTCTGGCCCGGCCGGCAGCGGCGATCAGCCTGCTCGAGATCGTCGAGCCGATCGACCAGCTCGGCCGCTGGCAGGGGTGTTTGCTGGGACGGCCGGAGTGCTCGGAAGACGCGCCGTGCGCGATCCACGACGAGTGGGCGAAGCTCCGCGCGGGCTATCTCGCGCTGCTCGAGCACACGAGGCTCGAAGACCTTCGCGGAGCGAGAGGACCATTGACGGCGAGCGATGACGAGCCAGCGCGCGCGAGACCGCCACGACACGGGAGAAAGACATGAGACCGACACGCATCCTCGAGCAGGAGCACCGTGTCATCGAGCAGGTGCTCGATGGCCTGCAAGCCATGGCCGACCGCTGTCAAGCCGAAGCAAGGCTCGACGCTGGTGTCGCGCGCGACGCGATCGACTTCCTGCGCCACTTTGCCGACGGCAGTCATCACGCCAAGGAGGAGGCCCAGCTGTTTCCGATGATGCAGCGGCGCGGGTTCCCGATTGACGTGGGCCCGATCGCGGTCATGCTCGCCGAGCACGAGCACGGCCGCGCGTTGATCAGGCAGATGGAGCGAGCGATCGACGGTGCCGCGGCGGGCGAGTCGGACGCGTGCGCGGCGTTCGTGCAGCATGCGCGCGGATACATCGCCATGCTGCGCGAGCACATCGAGAAGGAAGACCACTGTCTGTTCCCGATGGCCGACGAGGCGTTGACGGCCGACGATCAGAACGAGCTGGCACAGAGCTTCCAGAGAGTCGAAAACGACGAGATCGGTGCCGGCGTGCACGAGAAGTATCGGCGCATGGCTGAGCGGCTGGTCGGCGAGTACGGGGTGGCCGCCGCGGGCCGCGCCCCGGAAGAGCCGGACCGCGGCTGTTGTGAGGGCCACTGAGGCGGATCACGACATGGGTGCGAGAAGACCGATCGGAGAAAGGGGTGCCGCCATGCCGCTCGAACGGATCAAGAACTGGGGCAAGAACTCGAAACGAGCCCGGGTCGCCACCGTCGCAGGGGCATCGTTCTCGCTGGCGCTGGCTGCTGGCCCGAGCGCAGCGTCCGGTACGACGATGGACGCCCCCGCGGACTCGCGGATGTGCGTCGCGTGCCATTCGAAGGGCAACCCAGGGATCGTCGAGCACTGGCGACGCAGTCCACACGCCGGTGCCGGCATCGGCTGTGCGGCATGCCACGAGGCGAGCAAGCAGGATGCCGACGCCTTCAAGCATCACGGAGCGTGGATCGCGACCGTCGTCACTCCGCGCGACTGTGCGGTGTGTCACGAGCAGGAAGGTGCCGAGTTCGCCGCGAGTCACCACGCCAAGGGGGGAAACATCCTGGCATCGCTCGACAACTTCCTCGCCGAGACGGTCGAGGGAGCGCGCGAGGCTTTCAACCCCCACTCGCCCACCGCTGGTAAGGAGGTATCGAGCGTCAACGGCCTCGCGAGTGCCTTTTCCGGCTGCCAGCAGTGTCACGGCTCGAAACTGGCGCTGCGCGCGACGGACGGCGGGACGATCACCGTGGACGATTTGAAGCCCGATGACGCGGGCCGGCCGACGAACCCAGATGCGGTTCGCCGGATCGCGCACGACGCGCAGGGCCGTCCGCTGCTGCATCCGGGCAGCTGGCCCAAAACGGGCATCGGCCGGCTGAATCTCGACGGGTCTCGCGGCTCGTGTTCGGCTTGCCACAGCCGGCACGATTTCTCCCCACGCCGCGCCCGCCAGGCGGCAAGTGCCACCTCGGGCCCGATCACCCGCAGAAGGAGATCTACGAAGAGTCCAAGCACGGCATCGCTTACCGCGATCTGCGCGCCGAGATGAACCTCGACGCCGACTCCTGGGTGCTTGGCGCGGACTACGCGGCGGCGCCGACCTGTGCCACGTGTCACATGTCCGGCCACAGCAAGAACGGCGGCCGCGTCACCCACGACCCGGGCGAGAGGATCTCCTGGACAAACCGGCCTCCGGTCAGCCGCGTGATGGACACCGATGCCGAGCACCGGATCGTGACCGCTTCGGACCCGGCCGAGCGAGGGGTTCTGATCCACGATTCGGCCGACTCGAAACGCAGCCGAATGAAAAACGTCTGCTCGAACTGCCACACTCCCGCCTACATCGACGCGTTCTACGTCCAGTACGACGATCTCGTCGTGCTCTACAACGAGAAATTCGCCAAGCCCGGTCAGGCGATCATGGAGGCGTTGCTGCGCGAAGGCCTGCGCACGCCGACGCAGTTCGACGACGAAATCGAGTGGACGTGGTTCTACCTGTGGCATCATGAGGGACGGCGCGCGCGCCACGGCGCCTCGATGATGGCCCCCGACTACACCCACTGGCACGGCATGTACGAAGTCGCCGAGCGGTTCTACATGGAGCTGATCCCGCAGGCACGCGAGATGATTGCGCACGGTGCGCAGTCCGGGCACGATGCCGCCGCGGCGCACGTCGGCGACGTGGTGGACAGCATCCTGGCCCGGCCGGAGCACAAGTGGTTCAGCGAGGGCGCGGCCGAGCAGGCCGAACGCATCCAGCAGGAGATGCAGCGGCGCTACGGACCCGCGGCAGCGCCGCTCCCCGAGACAGGCGGAACAACGCGATGAAGGCGCGCCCGAGCGGCTCGATGACTGTTGCCGCACTCGCCGGCGCTCTGCTCTCGTCGCCTGCGCCGGCGCTCAGCGCCGATTCCGCACAGCCCGCCCGCTCGCTGGGTCGGGCGCTGCGCGAGGGCAAGACATCCGTCAGTCTGAGATATCGCTACGAACAGGTCTCCGACGACGCACCCGATGTCAGCGGCAAGCAGGCTCGCGCCTCGACACTGCGTTCGACGCTCAGCTATCGAACCGCCGCGTGGCACCACACGCGGTTGTTCGTCGAGTTCGAAGACGTCACGGACATCGGCCTCGATCATCAGCACGACAACGCCGGTGCAGGGGGGCTCGCCAACGGTGTGACGGACCGCCCGGTGATCGCCGATCCGGACGTGACCGAGCTGAATCAGCTCACCCTGCGCTACGCCCACGGCGAGACGACGATCGATCTCGGCCGGCGTGAAATCGTCCTCGGCACGCAACGCTTCGTCGGCCCGGTCGGTTGGCGCCAGAATCACCAGTCGTTCGACGCGTTGGTGTTGACCCAATCGTCAATCCCACGCACGAAGTTGACCTACATCTACATCGACAAGGTCAACCGCATCTTTGGCGACGACAAGCCGATGGCGAGCCATCTGCTGGACGCCGAAGTGTCGTTCGAGTCTGGGAAACTGACGCCGTACATCCATCGGCTCGATTACGACCGCGTGGAGGACGCGGGCTCCTCGTCACTGACATTCGGCGCCCGCTGGCACGGCCAGCTCGTGGCCAGCGAGCGGTGGTCGGTTCCTTACCAGCTCGAGCTCGCGCACCAACAGGACGCCGCCGACAACCCGAGTGCGTTCGACGTGGAGTCCGTCGCCGTCGAGATCGGTGCCGCGAGCGAGCGGCTCGAGCTGAAAGCCGGCTTCGAACGGCTCGGCGCGGACGCGAACCAGGGGCGATTCACGACACCGCTCGCGACCTTGCACAAGTTCAACGGCTGGGCCGACAAGTTTCTCCAGACGCCGGCGGGTGGACTCGAGGATCTGTACTTGTCCGTGCGCGGCTCGAGGGGGGCGGCGTCTGGGACGCTCGTGATTCACGACTTCGGCTCCGATGCCGGTAGCATCGACTACGGTTTCGAGATCGACGGGGAGATCAAGTACGAAGCTCCTTGGAAGCAAGTCTTCGCGCTCGCATTCGCGCTCTACGATGCAGATCAGTTTGCCGCCGACACGGACAAAATCTGGTTGTGGACCAGCTGGGCGTTCTGACGCTCGTCGCTGTCCGAGCGCTGCGAAGCCAGCACAGGTGCTATCCTGGAGCGCCTCTCGAGCGCTCGCGCCATCATGTCCGACGACGCCGCCAACGATCGCAAGCAGCGCCTGCGTCAGGCTCGCCGCCTGACCCGCGAGGCGTTCGCGGCTCTCGAGCGCGGCACGATGCCGGTCTCTCGCGCCACACGCTCGATGGTGCCCCTGCTGCGGGGCGGGGAGCTGCTTCACTGGCGACGAGCTCATCAGAAGCCCGCGCTCGGAGCTCTGGTGATCTTTCACCGCAAAGCCGACGCGCGCCTCGACGGAGCTGATGACGACGCCGATCTGGGCCGGCTGCTGACGGAGCAGGACCTCACGGTGCATCGCGTGATCGGCTTCGATGCCGCCGGCCGCGTTCGAACGAAAGGAGACGGTGTGGCCCGCCCGGACTTTTACGTTGTCCAGGCCGAGCAACTCCTCGGCGTCGTCTTCGCCATCGAGCGGGCGCAGCGCGTCTTTTCTCTGGAGGGTCGCGCCGCCCGCTGGTACGCCCGGCTCGTCGCGGGGCTGTCGGTTGCCGGAGGGACGTTATTCCGTCTCGCCGAGGCGATCGACGCAGGACTACGGCGCGTCTTCTCGCCGTTCGGCAAGCGCTGGTGGGCACGTAAGCCGGCATGGTGGTGCCAGCGACTGGCGCAGGAACTGGTGCACTCTGCTCTGTTCAGGGCCTGTCACCGGCGCATCGCACTCGATCGGACACAGCGCCCGGAGAGCGCGGGGGAGACGAGAGCGTGAGGCCGACTGTGCCATGCACTTACTACTCGATCGACATCGAGGCGACCGGCCCTGTTCCGGGGCTGTTCAGCATGGTCAGCCTCGGGGCGGTCGTGGTCGCTCCGGGCGAGGACGAGAATCTGCTGATCGGAGAGAGCTTCTACGCCGAGCTGAAGCCGGTGTTTGCTGGCAGCCAGCCGGAGGCCAACGCCATCCATGGCCTCGATCTCGAGCGGTTGAAGCACGACGGGCTCGACCCTGCTCTCGCCATGCGGCGGCTCGCCGAGTTCGTCGATCGCACCTGCCTGCGCGGGACCTCGCCCGTCTTCGTCGGTCACGTCGCCGTGTTCGATTGGATGTACGTCGCCTGGTACTTCGCCTGGTGCGGTCTCGAGAATCCGTTCGGCTACAAGGGCATCGACACCAAATCGCTCGCGATGGGGGCGCTGGGGCTGCCGTGGACCGACACGTCGCGCGAGACGCTCGTCGAGCGGCTCGGCCTGCGGCCGCAGGCCCAAGACTCCCTTCACCGCGCCGACGCCGACGCGCTGCACCAGGCCGAGATCCTCGTCGCGCTGCTCGAGCGCTCGCGACTCAGTCCCGGAGCGTGAGCGTCGCCGCCGACTCGCCTGCCAGCGGGAAGATCGGCCGAATGTCGATCGGCACGCCGCCGAGCCCGTCGATCAGCCGCTGCATCTCGGGCGAGGGGCTGGCGTGGGTCGCAAGCAGCGCCGCGGTCTCGTCGTAGCGTCCCTCGGCTTGCAGCATCAACAGCCGCCGTGCCACCTCGCGCACGCCCGCGACGAAACGCGACGGCTGGGGCCGCAGCCTTCCACTCGACGCGTCGATCTCGATCGCATCCGCTTCGCGAAGCAGCCGGAACTGCACGGCGGCGCCGCGTCCGTGAGCCGAGCCGCCGCCGAAGCGGGCCGAGCGGACCAATCCCGCGACGTACGTCGCATAAAGACCGTGGCGCGCCTCTTCCGGATGATCGCCGCGCTCGATCATGTAGAGCAGATTCCACAGCCCGACGATGTCGGCCTTGGCCTCTTCCATCGTCGAGTAGTGCTCGCGCAAGAACTCGCGCACCTCGCCCCGCTGACCATCGACCTCGATATGCCCCGGACCGAGCCCGTGCGAGAGCTCGTGAAACAGCACCAGGTCGAAAAACGAGCGCTCGGACAGGTGCGGCTGCTGCTCCTCGGTCAGCACGCGCTCGGCGATCGGCTTCAGAATCGTGCGGAACTTGGCGCCGATCACGTTGCGCAGCAGGACCTTCTTGGACCCTTTTTGCTCGCGCACCTCTTCGTCGTTCGGCAGATTGAAGGCGATCGTCTGGATGCCGGCACGGGCGTCTCCCGCGTTGAACACGAGGTCGGTGACCCGGATCGGTGAGGCGGTTCCGCGGGAGAGGTTCTTGTGCTCGTCCGGAATCGGCAGATGCCGCTCCATCGCTGGCAGCAGCGATTTGATCTGCTCGAGCCGCGCCGATTCGACCGGATCGACCAACGTGACGAACGATTCGAAGGCCGCCTTGTAGTTGAACAGCTCATCCTCGTAGACCTCGTACGGACCGAACGTCAGCTCCAGCTGACCCTCGAGATCCATCCAGGCCAGGTCGGCGGCTCGGTAGTCGTTGTTGCGCAACGATTCGGCCAGCGTCGTCAGATAAGTGCGCAGTGACGCGTCACGCGTCAGAGCGCCGGCGCGGGCGAGCTTCGCGGCGGCTGCTTCGAGCGGATCCGCGAAATACCGAGAGTAGGGCACACCGCTGAGCTGCTCGCCGTCTCGAACGACCATCGTCGTCAGCGAGACCAGCTCGGGCTCGCGGTCCGGGTGCTCGTCGAGAAAGCGCTCCCACTCGTCTTTGGTCAGTGTGGATGGATAAAAGCCACCACCCGGCGGTCGGTCGGGCACTCCCGAGACCCAGGGCTTCCAGCCGTGCTGGCGCTCGTAGAGCCCGTACTGGATGGCGAAGTAGGCCAGCGCGTCCTCGCGGGCCTCGCGCGGCAACTCCTCGAGGCGCGCGCGGAAGCCGGGATTGTCCCGGTGAGCCTGCAGCAGGAAGATCTCGTCCAAGTCACGGCTGGCCGCGATCAGCAGCTCGAGCACCTCGCGCTCGGTTTCGTCCAGTTTGCCGATGCGTCAGAAGAGAGCCTTCCAGCGGAAACGATGCTTGAAAACAGCCTGCACCAGGATGCGGTTACCGAAGGTCGTTCTTTGGACATACCCAATGAAAGTCCTGTTGAGGAGGGTAACGACGGCAGTTACGTTGTTCAGGCCGTGCAGGAAGAAAAGCAAAGTGAGGTGAAAAGTCAGCCTTCACCATCTGTGCTGCCGCTGAATCGTGGTGCAGACTTGGAAAG
>CP070706.1:203425-206995 GCA_020350085.1 Acidobacteriota bacterium | reverse complement strand
GCGCGCGGCGGCTTCGCGCAGCGCGCCGTGCAGATCGGCCAGCGCGCCTCCGCTGAGCTGAGCGGCGGCGCGGCGGCCGGAGAGAACGAGACCGCTCGCGGTGGCAACGGCGGTGCTGGCTCCGGTGACGACGGCGTCGCCCGCCGTTTGCTCGAGCTGGCGGATGAGGTCCTCGCCGATGCCGAGCGCGCGCTGGCCCGGGTAGCGCACCGGCTCGGACGAGCGGCTGAACAGGCTGCGGAGCCAACGGGAGGCGCTAGGCATGCTGGGCCTTCTTGAGCGGCGTCAGTTCGCGCGGGCGCGAGCCGGCGAACTGATCCTTTTGGAGCCACACGATGGCGCCCGTCGGGCAGCGGAAGGTGGCTTCTTCGGTCGTTTCTCCCGGCTGGCGGATGCGCGGGAGGTTTGCTTCCATCACGAGAGCGCCTTCGGGTGAGTCGGCGACGCAGCGGGTGCAGGCATCGCAGGCGACCTGACACGCGGCGCGCGCGGCATCGCCGGCGAGCGGGGCGCTGCATTGAACGAGCAGCTTGGTCGAGATCGGCTCGAGGGTGAAAAGGTCGAGCGGGCAGACCTCGACGCAGTCGTTGCAGGCGGTGCAGCGATCGGCGACGACGACGGGAAGGTCGTTGTCGTTCATGAAGATCGCGCCGAAGGTGCAGGCGCGTTCGCAATCGCCGAGACCCAGGCAGCCCCAGGGGCAGGCGCGGCCGCCGCCGTTGACGACGAACGCGGCGCGGCACGACGTGACGCCGCGGTAGTCGGCGAGCCAGCGCACCTCGCGCCGGCCGCCGGCGCAGTGCAGGCGCGCGACGCGCTTTTCGCGTTGGCCGGCGGAGACGCCTAGGAAATGAGCGATGTGCTGAATGTTCTCGGGGCTGGAGACGGTGCAGCCGGCGGGGGGCTCGACGGCGGCGACGAGCGCCTCGGCAAAGGCGTGACAGCCCGGTTGCCCGCAGGCGCCGCAGTTGGTGCCGGGGAGCATGTTCTCGACCAGCTCGACGCGCGGATCTTCCTCGACGCGCAGCCAGCGGTTGGCGATGGCGAGCACGGTGCCGAAAAAGCCCGCCAGGCCGAACATGATTCCTGCGGCGGTGAGGATTTGGGTCATGGCAGAGAGGTCCCGGTTTCGTGTGGGGCAGACCGGGGGGTGCCATCGTTGAGGGAGGTCAACGTCCTTCGGGAATTCGATGTCGCGTCGGGGTTGTGGGTGTGTTGGGTCGATTCGTTCGCGTCGTCCTCGCGCTGCGCGCGAGCCGGGCGCGGCTCCGTGCGCGCTAGCGGAGTAGTCGCTGCGCCCGCAGCGCCCCTACCCCTGGCGCGCGACGGCCAGCGGCAGCTCGTGGTGGCGGGGGGGATGCGCGTGGGGTACACGGGAGCCGCTCCGGGGATTAGCGGAAGCGGGCGGCGCGGCGGAGCAGGTCGTCGGTGACGGTGGGGTCGTCTTCGCGGGGTTTTCCGGGGTGGATGCACCTCGAAGGGCACTTTTCCGCGGCGAGGACGAGCTGCTCGAAGGTGCCGGCGGACGCGTCGGCGATGTAGGCCTGCTTGTTGGCGTTGTAGCGGAACATCTCCTTGTTGATGTTGAGGCAGTCGTTGCAGGTGCTGCACAGCGGGGAGTCGATGTACGGCTCGTCGAAGCTGACGACTTCTTCCTCTTCTTCCTCAACGGGCTCGGCGGGTTCGGCCGCGGCTGATTCCGCAGCGGGCTCAGCCGGAGGGGCAGTCGAGGGCGCGCTGCGCGCGGCGGGCGTCGTCGGCATGGCCGAGGTGTCCAGCTCGAGCAGCACGGTGGCGAGCTTTTCCATCGCTTCCGTGGCGGCTTGGGCGCGGACTTTCTCCAGCTCCTCGGTGTGCGCTTTCTCCAGCGCTTCGCGCTCGCGCTGCGTTTCGGCCAAAACGAGCTCGGTCGCGGTATCGGCCGCACGGCGCGCGTACTCGTTGTCCGTGCCGGCCAGCTCCTGGAGGATGTGCCAGGCGCGCATGCGATCGACGCAGGCGAAGGCGACCTCGCGCGTCATCACGGCGCGCGCGAGCTGGTTCTGATCATCGACGATCCACAGGTACGGCAACCGCTGTGCGCGGTCGTTGTCGTCGAGCTCGAGCCAGCCGTGGATCGGCACCTGCTCGTCGTGCCAAGCCTCGGTCGGGATGACGCGGAAGTGCTCGCGATAGGCCGGATCGAGCGCGATGGCGTGCGCGTAGGTGAACGCGCTCGGCAGGCTCTTTTCGGCGCCGTTCTCGTCGAGGTAGGCGATCGTGCGCTCGGGCCACGGGCGCACAGGCTCGGGGTTGTCGCTGAGGTCGAACCTGTCGGCCCAGCTCGTGCCGGCGTCCGGGTCGTAGCGGAAGCAGGGTGCGGCGCGACCTTCGTGCGCGGCGGCGAGCTGCAGCCAGGCCGGTGTCGGCGCGTGCCAAGCGGGTACGGTGACGAACGCCGCCGAGGGTCTCAGCGCGCGGCACATGCGCCGCAGGCCTTCGGCCAGCCGCTCCGGAAGCGCCAGCGTCGATTGCAGCACGAAGTCTTCGCGGTGCGCAATGGCGAGATAGCCGAGCGAGGGGTGATAGCTCGCCAGTGCTTCCCAGCTTTCCTCGGGCCGGATGTCCGACGTGCGATCGGCGATCAGAACGTGCACCGGCCGGCCGGAGCGCAACAGCTCCGAGAACGCCGCGAACGACACGCCGCGCAACCGCTCGCTGGTATCGCAAACGACCAGTGGCGGCAGGCACCGCAGCTCTTCGGCGGTCAGCGCCCGCCAGTCGAGCTGCGCGAGCGCGACATCGTGGTGCGCTGCGTCGTAATTGCTTTCGAGCTCGAGGCGTGCCACGCGGGCGGCGCGGAAGACGTCCACGGCCTCCGCGGCCAGCCCATCGAAAAGACCGACGGCGGCGGTCAGCGCGTCGGGGTGCTCGATCAGGCGCGCCGTCGGTGGCAGTGCGGCTTTCTCGAGCATGCCGGAGTGCAGCACGACGAACGCGGGGCGCTCCGGCTCGTGCTCCGCGAAGTGTCGCAGCACGTCGCGGGCGCGCTCGATCCGCGCGCGGCGCTCCGGAGCGAGCCGTTGCGGGCCGCGCGGGGTCGGGAGCGTCTTCGCGAGCGCGTCCATGTCGAGATACGACGATCCCGCACTGCCGAGACTGGCCGACAATGTATCGGACGACTGTGCTTCGGGAGCGTGGCCGTCATCGACGCGCAGCATCTGCTCGAGGCCGCGGATCAGCTCGTGCACTTCATCGACGAAGCAGACCTCGCGCTCTCGCCTCAGGTCCTCGATCGCCGCGGCGTAGAGACTGATCACGGTCTGATCGCTGAGCGCGAGCAGCCGTGCGCCGTCGGGCAGCTGGCCGCGCACGCGCGTGAGCTGCTCGCGAAGCTCGCGGTGGCCGTCTTCGCTGAGCACGAACTGCTCTTCGAATGCGGTGAAGATCTCTCCGAGGACTTCTTCGAGCGGCACGGCGCCGCTGCGATCGGCGAGCACGCGGTTTGCGGTGTGCGCGAGGCGCGGGATCTGCTCGCCGATCATCGCCGCCGGGGCGCTCGCCTGGCGCAGCCGCTCGAGCACGGTCTCG
>CP070706.1:198657-203325 GCA_020350085.1 Acidobacteriota bacterium | reverse complement strand
AGGTTCTCGATGACCGTCTGGCCGGCGATGTTGATCGCCGAGGCGACGAGCGTGCGCGACCGCGTCGGCAGGTGAACCGCGCGAATCGTGATCGGTCCGACCGGCACCCCGCGCAGCACATAGGCGCCGCTCGCGTCGGTTCGGGTGACGAACCGCTCACCGCTCGGCGTCGTCACCTGGACCTGGGCGTCTTCGAGCGGTGTCGTGCCGTCGCTTGCGAACACCTGGCCGGCGACCGTTCCCGTGCCGACGAGGACGATGTCGCGGTCGATGATCTGTCCCTTGAAACGGACCTCCGTCGCGGCGCTTGAGGTCCGTCCGCTCTCCGGGTCCTGACCTTCGAGCAGGTGAGCGGCGCAGGCATCCGGGAGGCTCGGGAGAAGATCGATCTGGTAGTCCGCGTCGCCGTCGGCGGTCTTGGCCGAGATGACGACCTTACGGCATTGCGAGTCGCCGAGCGGCGTGTCGACGAGAACGGCGTGCGTGTAGCGGAACGGCGCAAACGGGATCGGCTGCCCGTCGGCCTGGAGCACGCGGCCGCGAACGACGCCCCCGTCGATGTCGGCGGGGAGGATCTCCTGCGTGACCGGCGAGGGATCCATCGCGTTGAGGAAGCGGTCCTCGACCCGCTCCACGCGCGCGCTGCGCTCGACGTAAGGACCGACGGGTTCGCGCAGGAGCAGCAGCACGACCCGACCTCGGGGTTGAAGTCGTGCGGCGATGACGGCGTTGTCGTCGACGTCGTAGAGATCGAGCGCTTGCGGGTCGAACTCGGTCGAGGCGTCGGACAAACCGTCCCCGTCTTCGTCTTCCCCACCGTCCGGAGTCCCGTTGCCGTCGCTGTCGGCGAGCGACGGATCGGTGCCGAGCTGACGCTCGCGCTCGTTCGAGACGCCGTCGCCGTCGCGATCGAAGCGCTCGACGCACTCGTCGTAGAGGACGGCGAGCACCTTGCCCCAACGGCGCAGGTCGAGCGGATCGGCGAGCGCGCACTCGCGCGTGCACTCGAGCTGAACGATGCTGACGACGGACGGTCCGCTGTCGGGAACGATCTCGCTGAGCGAAGGCGGCCAAGACTGCTCCGCGACGCCGTCGCCGTTTGCATCGACGGCGAGCGAGTACTCCGTCGAGTCAGGGGAAAGCTCGAGCGTGGCGACGCTTCCCGGCTCGATCGACACGCTCTCGAACGTCAGCCGGCGCAGGGCTGCGCCCTCGGGGACGACAACACCGAGATCGACGACGCCGGAGCTCACCCCGGCGAGCCTCACGGTGTACCCGCCATCGTCGGGAGAGCTGACGAGCGCCAACAAAGACTCGGGTGCAGCCGGACCTATCTGGTAGAAGGAGCCGAACGGAATCTCGCGGGCGATCGCGCCCGTCTCGTCCAGCACGCCGAGCGGCCGGCCCACACTGTCGGTGACCTGCAGGCTCAACGGGAGCGGTGCCCCGTTCGCCGTCGCGATCACGGAGAGGTGCGCCGGCCGCGAGGCGGCTTGCGCGGCCCAGGTCTGCTGAAAGCCGAGCGCTCCGGTCGCCGCCATCTCCTCGGCGAAAATCTTCGCGAAGGCGTCCGAGAGCGCGGCGCCTCGACGTGAGAGACGGTAGAGCAGGTCGAGACCGCGCACGTCGCTCTCGGCGGCCTCGCGCGCGACGGCGCGGTTCGGACCGAGCCGCTCGCCGATGAGCGCGAGGTTGTTTCCCGTCAGATCGAGCGCGAGATCGCGCGCGACGGAAGCGAGCGGCTCTTGCAGCTCGAGCCGTTGGCCGGCCGCCGCAAGGTCGATGACGCGCTCGCGGACGATCGACGGGCGGATCTTCTGCAAGCCTTCGGGGGTCAGGGGCGACGTCGCCAGCGTGTACGCGCGGCCGAGAAGCCCCGTGGCAATTTCGCGTAGCTCTTCGGGCAGGAACTGCGCTTCGCGAGGGAGAACGAGCGAGTTCGGCGAGAGCGCCAGGCCCAGTTCGCCGACGGCAGTGAAGAACTCGAATTTGCCAGGGATCCCTTCCGAGTCGATAGCCGTCGCCGTAACCGTTCCCGTGCGCCGCGACTCGAGCCGGAAGATCGCCGTCTCGGACTCGCCGGGTGGGATCGACTTGATCTCGACCGTCTCGTCGGAAAGTAGCTCCGCTCCGCTGATCGAACGCGGATGAAGATTGATGGAGACGAAGTTCGCCGGTGCGCGCGACGTATTGAGCACCGTAATCCGCAGGTCGTACTCCTCGCCCGCGGTGACGGTCCGCGGATGCGAGAACGTGAATTGGTAGTCCGGATTGCGGACGTCGAGGACTCCTTTGGCGACGCCGTTGACCTTGATCGGCCCGACCGGCAGCCCCTCGAGCGTGCCGGTGATCTTCATCTCGACGAAGTGCGTCCCCTCGCGCAGACCCTCGACGAGGAACTCGGCGTTGCCGTTCTCCCCCGGGCCAACGAACGGGTCGTCGTCCTCGGTGCCGAGCGATTCGTCGGGACCCGGCTGGACGACGGGCTGAGTCTTCGGCTGCTCGACGGGCGGGTCACCGAGCCGCGCCATGCGCAACGGATCGTCTTTCGTACCGAGCACGGTGTCGCGCCCCGGCGGCAGCAAGATCTCGGCTTCGATGTCGCGCACGACGAGCTGCGATCCGTCCGGGGCGACGTTCGAGACGGCGAGCAGCACGCTGAAGAACTGATTGAGAAAGGCGATGTTGCCCGGAATGACGATCACGCCCGGAATCGGCGGCACGAGCGCGCGCAGCGCCGGGTCCTCGTCCTCGTCGATCTCCAGGATCAGGCCCGAGACCCCGACGCTCGTCGTCTGGAGATCGAGCTGGTCCAGCTCGACCTGGGGCGCTGCGAGCCCGAGCGTCGGCAGCGGCGGCAGCGGAATCGGCGGCTCGTCCTCCAGGCCAGGCCCGGTCGGAATGAGCATGTCGAAGTCGAAGTTGATCTTGCGGTCTTGAACGCCGAAGGCGATCGTGAACCGCTGCGCCTGGAAGTTGTCCTGATCGAAGTAGATCCCCTTCTCTTCGATCTCGTCCGCGGTGAGCGCGCGCGAGGAGACCTGCGAGACGAGCAGCCTGTCGATGACGTCGATGGTCACGGTGTCCGGAACGCCGCGGAGGAGAACGTCGTCGCCGGAGACGAGGCGGATGTCCTCGAGCTGGTAGATGCCCGGAAGAGTCAGCGGAGGAACGGGGACGAGCTCGCCCGGCAGCGAGCTCAGCTCGATCGGCGACTCGAGCGCCGGACCGCGCAGGATGGCGCGCACGATCGCACCCTCGCCGAGGCTCGGCGCGCGTTCTTCGCCCGCGCCATCGACGACGTCGACCGCGACGCCGGTGGCCGTGTTCTTGGGAACCGCCTGGTACGCCGGGCTGGGCCGCAGTCCGTAGCCCACGACGCGGATGACGTCACGGGCCAGGACGTCGTCGTCCGCCTGCGCCATCGCCAGCGAACCGGCGAGCGGGAGCACCGCGAGAGCAATCGACAACCACAGTGCAACTCTCGACGAGATGAACACGGCGGCGCCTTCCCCACCCGTTCTCGTCCGCCTTGCCGACGCGCGCCTCATGGGTTCGGCTCCCCGGGCGTGGGTCGGCCTCTTCGGAAGTCCGCGGTGCGATTGGTGTCGACCCCGTTGGGCGTTCGAACCAGGGCCTCGTCGATCGGGGAGCTCACGTAGCCCCATCGCTGATGCATCGTGGAGAGATCGACGACGTCGGCCGTCACGCCGAGCAGCTTGAGCACGATCGGAGACTCACGGTCCATTCCGTCAGGACCGAGAGGCCCGATGACGAGGAACTCGCCCGCGGTCAGGAAGCCCTGAAGCTGCTTGACGACCTTCGCTCCGTTCGTGTCCGTGTACTCTAGGGTCCAGTCCCCCAGGAAGGCGGTTCCGGCACCGAGGGTGTTGTAGAGCTCGATCCACTGGTCCGCGCGCGGGTCCGCGGCAGCGCTCCCGGGATCAGCATTGAACTCGACGCCGTCGCCACCGACGGAGTCGTCCCAGTCGCGGATCGGCTGCTCGACGATCTCGTTGATCACGACGCCGCCGCCTCCCGAGAAGAGCGGGTTCGGCGGATCGGGAGCGACGACTGTCAACAACGCCTGGTTCGACGTCAGGCCCTCGTACGTCGCCTGGATATCGGTCGTTCCCGCGGTGACACCCGTAGCGTTCCCGGCGAACCCGACGGTCGCCACGCCGGGATCCGAGCTCGACCAGTTGGCGAGGGTCGAGACGTCATTCGGATTGCGTGATCGGCACGTGGTGACCGCCTCGAAGCGGATCGTTCCCTCTTCCTCGATCGTGGCCTGGCTCGGAGAGATCGTGAGCAGGTCCGCCGGCAGCACCGTGATCGGAATCTCGTTGCTCGTCAGGTCTTCGTACGTGGCGGTGACCCGCGCGAGACCGGGGACGCCCGCGATGCTGTTGCCGTTGCCGAAGACCGGGAGAACGACCGTATCGTCGCTGATCCACGTCACGCGATCGGTCATGTCGACCGTCGTCTGCTGCTCACAGCTTCCGTCGGCGTTGAAGACGATCCGGTCCGAGGAGCAGGCCACGTCGCGATCGCTGCGGATCGTGATGGCGTCCACTTCCTTAATGCCCATCTCGGCCGTGGCGTCCTCGACGTTCTGCAGGACCGCGCGGATGGTCGCCACGCCCGGCGCGAGCGCCGTCGCCGTGT
>CP070706.1:194142-198557 GCA_020350085.1 Acidobacteriota bacterium | reverse complement strand
CCGGCTGGCTCATTTTCCGCCCGCCACATCGTGACCGTCTCCGACGGGCGGCCCAACGATTGGTGGCTTCATCAGGAGCTTCTCGTCCCACTCCGCGCTCGCCTCGCCGATGGCACGGTCGTCGAACTCACCTCGTTGGAGCTGCCCCTAAAAGCTAGCTCGAAGTCAACCCTCACATCCCGGCCGTGATTCCCCCGTCGATGACGAAACAGGCGCCGTTGACATAGCTTCCCTCTGCGCCGACGAGGTAGGAAACCAACGCCGCCACCTCGGTCGCCGTTCCGATCCGACCCGCCGGCGTCCGCGCGCGGATCTGCTCAGCATGACCCGGAATGGCGTCTTCTTGAACTCCCATCGCCGTGTCGATGTAACCGGGACAAACCGCGTTGCAGGTTACGCCGTGCGCGCCCCACTCGACGGCGAGCGCGCGCGTATAGCCGACGACGGCGTGCTTGGAGGCCACGTAGGTCGTCGAGCGTGCTGCCCCTCGCAGACCCTGAATCGACGCGATGTTGACGATGCGCCCGAAACGGCGCTGCCTCATGCGAGGTAGCAGTTCCCGGCACAGCAGAAAGACGCCTTTGACGTTCGTGCGAAACACGCGCTCCCACTCCTCGTCGCTGACTTCATCGATGCGGTGGAATGGACCTCCGATACCGGCGTTGTTGATCAACACGCCGATCTCACCGAGCCGTGTGCGGATCTCGCTCAGGGCCGTGCGAACGGCTTCGGCGCCCCCCACATCGCAGTGTAACGCCAGCGTGGGGCCCCGAGCAGACAGCTGGCTCGCAGCGTGTTGAAGCGCCGAATCGTCGAGATCGAGCAACGCCACGGCATGCCCGTCGCCAAGGAGCCTGTCCGCGATCGCTCTGCCGATGCCGCGAGCTGCTCCGGTTACGAGAGCGACGCTGGTCGAGCCCATCAGAGAATCCCCCCGGGGGGCATCAGCTGCACTTCCTCTAGTGCGACCGATAGCGGCTCCGAGGCGATCCCAGCGACGATCTCACCAACCCGTGAAGGGTCGAGCATCTGCCGCCGGTCGAATCCTTCGCGATCATCCCAGATGTCCGTGGCGACGGCACCGAGAGTCACGTGCGTGGTGCGGATCCCGTGGCCGCGCTCCTCGATGGCCAGCACTTGGCTCAACAGCCGCAGCCCGGCTTTCGACGCGCCATAGGCGCCGTTTTCGGCAAGCGGCATGCGGCCGGCGATCGAACCGAGGTTGATGATCCGTCCCCCACCGGATTGCCGCATCAGCGGTAGCGCCGCGCGTGAGCAGAGCGCCGGACCGATGAGATTGGTCTCCAGCAGCTCGTGCCACGTGTCTGAGCGCGTTTGCCCGACGGGGCCGAACCGGCCGAGTCCCGCGTTGTTGACCAAGACGTCGAGACGTCCGACCTCTTCCCCAACCCAGTCGAATAGGCGGCGTATGGCTTCGTCGTCTTGCACATCGAGCTGTGCAAACACCACGTCGCGATCGATCGCAGGCGGGAACCCGCGCACTTCACGTGAGGTCGCCACGACCCGTGCGCCGCGCTGAGCCAGCGCCTTGACCGTGGCCAGCCCGATTCCTCGTCTGCCGCCGGTGACGACGGCGACCTTTCCTCTGAGAGGCCCTTCAAGTGGCATCGCTGCTTGTCTCCCGGGGGTGTGTACTCCAGGCGGCTTCCGTGGCATGCTAACCTGGCTGGTTCCGTCATGCGTAGGGCGGTCACTTCGGTAAGGTGCGGCCCTTGTGGATTTCCGAGACCGGCGGGGCTGTCATCCGGGACGTGCTCGAGATGCTCGCAGAACCGCTCGAGATCAGGGGACGCATCACGCGTCCGTCCGATCTACCCGTGCTGTGGCAAGACCCAGCGCCCTCTTCCCGGTCATCGCCCGGCAGCACAGCGGGGTTCCGATGAGTGCCAAACAGCGCGTGCTGGATCGTCGAGAGTATCCGATCTTTCCCGAGTGCATCCCCCCTGTACGCTCGGCGCGCGGCCACTACGCTTCGCGATTCGCCACCTCCTCCGAGGACCTCGACTCGGTGATGCGCCTACGCTTCGAAGTGTTCAATCTCGAGCTCGGGGAGGGTCTCGATGAGTCTTACGATACGGGCCGGGACTGCGACATCTACGATCTGAGCTGCCATCACCTGATGGTGAGCGACCTCGCATCCGATCGGCTCGTTGGCACCTATCGAATGCAGACGAGCACGATGGCGGCTCAACACAACGGCTTTTACTCGGCCGATCTGTTCGATCTCTCATCTCTTCCCCGGCGTGTCATCGACGATGCGGTCGAGCTGAGCCGAGCGTGCATCGCGCGTGATTTTCGCCAGCAGCACGTGCTGTTCTTTCTCTGGAGAGGACTCGCAGCCTACGTCAAGCACAATCGGAAGCGGTACCTTTTCGGCTGCTGTTCGCTGACGAGCCAGGATCCCGACGACGGGCGGCGGGTGATGGCTCATCTGACACGCGAGCAGCTTGTACATCCCGAGTATCGCGTGAGTCCGCAACCACACTGTGCGTGCTATGCCGAGCAGACTCCAACGAGAGAATACGAGCCGGTCGAGCTACCGTCTTTGTTTCGGACGTACGTGCGGCACGGAGCCCTGATCTGCGGGCCGCCCGCGATCGATCGCTCGTTCAAGACGATCGACTTCCTGGTGCTGTTCGACATCGAGAAAATGGACCCGTCGCTGTTTCGGCTTTTCTTCGACTGAGGTGGCGCGAGCATGAAGCACGCACGCGCCATCGTTCGCTTGCTGCTGCTACTCGGCTACTCCGGGTTCGCGTTCGTACGCGTGACGATCGCGGTCGCACTTGCAGCGCGGATGGAGTCGGCACGACTCGGTGTTCGCGTGTCGCACTTCCATCGCTGGTCGCGCATGATGGCGCGAATTCTCGGTATGAGCATCACGATGCGAGGGCATCCCGCACCTCCACCTTTCGTGCTCGTTTCGAATCATCTGAGCTACGTGGATGTCATCTTGGTCGGAGCCTGCGTTCCGGGGGTATTCGTCGCCAAATCAGAGATCGCTCGCTGGCCCATTCTCGGTAGCCTCACGCGAGCGGCCAACACCCTGTTCATCGAAAGGGAACGGATGAGCGATATCCCGCGCGTTCTCGAGCTTCTCGACGGCGTTCTCGATGCCGGCCAGGGGGTGATACTCTTTCCCGAGGGAACGAGTACTGCAGGTGACCGAGTGTTACCGTTCAGATCCCCGCTGCTCGAGGTAGCTTCCCGACGGACTCTTCCGGTGACTTATGCGACGATCCGGTACGAGACGATTGAGCACGAGAGCGAGAACAGGCGCGATGCCACCGCTGAGGGCGGCGGCGCGGTATGCTGGTGGGGCGAGATGACCCTCGCCGGCCATCTCTATCGGCTGCTTCAGCTGCCGGGCTTTCACGCGACACTCAAGATCGGCGCACGGCCGATTGCGGATAGCGACCGCAAAGCGCTGGCGACGAAGCTTCGGGACGCGGTCGCGAGTCAGCTCGTGCATCATTCAGCTTAGCGGAGGAACGATGCCATCCGCGCTGCCACTAGCCGAGCAGAATATCGCCATCCTGCTGCAGGGTGCTGAGCTTCTGGAGCGGATCGACGAACAGACTTACCGCGCCGGGCTGCCGAGCTCACGGGGTGGGATCGGTAGCCAGCTGCGGCACTGCATGGACTTTTACGATTGCTTTCTGCGCGGGCTCGAAGAGGGGCGCATCGATTACGACCGTCGCGAACGGGACGAGCTCGTCGAGATCGATGTCGACTTCGCCCGGGAGAGGCTCGATCAGATCGCAGGTCGCCTGCGACAGCTCGCCGACGTGAGCCAGGAGACGCCGCTCGAGATCAACGCCGACGCTGTTTTACCGACTCCGGATCGACCGGATCGAGTTGACGCGCAAGCCGACGCGCAGGCCGGTGGGAGAACAAACGATCAAGCTCACGAGCGGCTCGATGGTCGGCCCATCGGGCCGCCTGTCGATCGACGCACGTGGAGCCGATCTTCGGTGGGGCGCGAGCTGAGGTTCCTGCTGAGCCACACCGTGCATCATTTCGCAATCATCGGTTTGATGCTGCGGATGCTCGGTGGTGAGCCGCCGGCCGCTTTCGGGGTCGCGCCCTCGACGCTGGACTACTGGAAAGAGACCGACCGCCCCAACCACTGAACGGCGCTCGTCATGCTCACCGAGGCGGCCCCGCCCGGGCGGCGGCTCACGATGCAGCGCTTCCTCCTGACGCTCTTCGTCGTCGCGCTCGCGGCCTCGCACCTCGTGCGCCGGCCGCATCGGGAGCCGGGGCCCCGTCCGGGTGAGGCCTCGGTGGAGCTTGCCGCGGTCGACGGCGACCGGCGGCTCGACACCCGGGCCCTCCTCGCCTACCGCGAGTACGGCGAGGACCTCGGCATCCGCACGCCCGTGATCCTGCTG
>CP070706.1:190111-194042 GCA_020350085.1 Acidobacteriota bacterium | reverse complement strand
GGCCGTCCGAGCCGGCCGCGTGTACGATGCGAAGTCGGTCGCGGCGCTGCTCGCGGCGTGGCTAAGACGTCGAGGCTGAGCCTTGCTCGACGCACGGTAGTGTCGGTGGGGCCTGTTCGAAGCTGCCGATCACGGCCGTGCCGACGCTGTCCGACCAGACGTTCGTCGCCGTGCGCAGCATGTCGAGCGGCCGATCGACGGCGAGAATCAGCAGCGCCCCTTCGAGCGGAAGATCCAGCGCACGCAAGATGATCGTCATCATCACCAGGCCGGCCGAGGGAATCCCCGCGGC
Source organism: Acidobacteriota bacterium (assembly GCA_020350085.1). Classification (GTDB taxonomy): domain Bacteria; phylum Acidobacteriota; class Polarisedimenticolia; order J045; family J045. The sequence continues at coordinate 193,750 of CP070706.1, read as the reverse complement.
ACCGATCGAGGCCAAGAGCGCCGTGACGACGACGATCACTTGATGCGAGAGCGTCAGCTGATAGCCGGCCGCCGTGGCGTAAAACTGCGCGAGGAAGATCGTCCCCACGCACTCGTAAAGCGCCGTGCCGTCCATGTTGATCGTCGCGCCGAGCGGCAACACAAACGAGCCGATGCGGTTCGGCACGCCGCCACGCTCCTCGACGCACTCGATCGTCACCGGCAGCGTCGCGCTCGACGAGGAGGTCGAAAACGCGGTCATCAGTGCGGGCGCGATGGCTTGGCCCCACTGCCGCGGCGAAACGCCCGTCAGTAGCTTGAGGATCAGCGGCAGCGTCAGGAAACCGTGAATCGCGAGTCCGATCACGACGGTCAGCATGTACAAGAGCAGCGGCCCGACTTCCTCTCCGGCGCTGCGCGCGGCCACGCGCGCGACCAGCGCGAAGACCGCGATCGGCAACACCGACAAAACGAGCGAGGCGAGCGTCGTCATCAGCTCGAACGCGGCGTAAACGAGCTGGCTCAGCGGCTGGCGGTGGCGCTCGGGAAGGCGCGTCAGCGCGAAGCCGGCGATCAGCGCGAAGGTGATGATCTGCAACATGTCCAGCTCGGCCAGCGCGCGGAAGATGTTCTCCGGCACGAGCCGCGTGAAGATGTCGAGAAGGTCGCCCGTCTCGCCCGGCATCTCCTGCGGCACCTCGCCGACGTTGAGCTCCGCGCCGACGCCCGGCCGAATCAGATTCACGAGCACGAGGCCCGTCAGAATCGCCAGCAAGCTGGTCGAGATGTAGTAGGCGAACGTCCGCGCGCCGAGCCGTCCCAAGGCGCGCGGATCACCGACCGTGCACACGCCGGCCAGGATCGAAAACAGCACCAGCGGCGCGACGAGCATCTTCAGCAGGCGAATGAAGATGTCGGCAACGAAGTCGAAGGTTCCCAAAACCACGCGATGAGCGGCTTCGGGGATCAGCTCTTGACCGACGTTGAGCAGCACGCCGCAAACGATGCCGCCGACGAGGGCGGCGAGAATCGTCCAGTGCGAGCCCCACCAGCCGGTGGACCCGCTCGAGGCGCGCGAGGGCTCGGTCATCGGCGACACACTATACCGGCTCGGCAACGATCATCGTCGCGGTGACGGAGCGCCGATCGTTGAGTCTGGCGCGATCTCGGTGCGGGCGCAGCGGGGGAGACTACGGGGTGTTGACGGGAGCCGGCGCCGGAGGAGCGGCCTCCGCGGGCAGCTCAGGCAGCTCGGGTCGTGGCGCTCCGATCTGCTCGGACGTGACCTCTGGGGGCTCGGGAGCCGATGCTGCCTCGCTCGAGCCGGCCGCAGCGCCCGCGGCGGGAGCGGGAAGTCCGAGGTCTCGCCCGTACGCGTCGACTGGCCGCCACTGCCAGTCCACGCCCGTCGTCGGCCACACCACGCGCTGCCACGGGTAGGGGTCGAACGGGTCGGTGAGCAGCAAGTTCTCGGAGGGCGTCCAGCGCCATTCGACGAGCGGCTCCGGCCACTCGAAGACGTTCCACGGATACGGCTGCGCGAGATCGCCGATCTCGATCGCGGGCTCGGGAGTCCAGCCGCTCCACGGCGGGGGGAGCGGCCCGGCCGGCTGCAGCGGCTGGCCGATCGCCGCGATCTGCTCCTCGATGCCGGGCCCGATGGTGCGCTTTTCAGGAGGCTTGGGTGTGCCCGGAGGGCCGAGCTTGGGGTCGAGTCCCGTGCGCGGGATCGGATCTTGCGCGGGCGGGGGCGTGACATCCGGCGCGAACTCGGGTTCCGGCACGATGCGCACGGTGGAGCGGCGGGCACCACCGACCGGGAGCTCGCCGGGAAGCTCGCCGAGTACCGTGACCCCTTCGGGCAGCGCGCTGGGGTCGAGCCGCGGCGGCAGCGGAACGAGCGGCGTGACGCCCACGGGATAGCGCGCCGGATCGAGCCGGGGTGTTCTTCTCGGCACGAGCAGCGTCGCGCCGGGAGGGTAACGGCTCTCTGTCGCAGCGGCCTCCGCGCCGGGCGAGCCGGAATCGCCGCCATCCGCCTCTGCAGCTTCGGCAGGATCATCAGCCGGAGGCGGGGCCTCCTGCGCAGGGGCAGCCAGCGCGGCCAAGAAGACGAGCAGCGCGAGAAACAGGGCGTGCCGGACGCCGAGCCCCACCTCGCGGGACCTTCCAGCGCGACTCGTCTCGGCCGCATGACCGACGATGAATCCCAGGCTTGCCATCCTTGCGGATTCTAGGCTCGAGGCCCCGCGGACGCTCGCACGGCGCGCCTCCGCGTGACGAGGTGGGACCTTGCTGGCAAAATGACCCGGTTTCTCGCGCCACGAATTTGAGGAAGAGCCATGACGAGAATCGGTGAATCGCGACACGTCGCGCGATCGCCGGGTACGGGGCTCGCCGACATCTGCCGGCCCGGACTGATCGGTGTGGCACTGCTGCTCGTCGCCGCCTGCTCGGCACCGAGCACGGACTCCGACGCGCTGCCCGCGACGCGTCTCGGCGAGGGCCCGCCCACGGTGCTGCTGATCACGGTCGATACGCTCCGGGCGGATCGGCTGGGCTGCTTCGGCCGCGACGACGCGGGCACGCCGAGGCTCGATGCGTTGGCAGCGGACGGCGTGCGCTTTGCGAGCGCCCACACGACGGCGCAGCTGACTCTGCCGGCGCACGCGTCGATCCTCACCGGCCGCGCGCTGCCGGCCCACGGCGTGAGGAACAACGGCACGTTCGCGCTGCCCGAGTCGGTGCCGTTGCTGCAGTAATCGTTTCGCCGCAGCGGCTATGCGACGGGAGCGTTCGTCTCGGCCCCCGTGCTCGCGCGACGATATGGGCTCGCGCGCGGTTTCGATGTCTACGACGACAAGATCGACCGGCCGCCGCCGCGCGGCGCGCAGCTCGTCGTGCACTACGAAGAGCGAGCGGGTCTCAAGACCGTCGATCGGGCGATCTCGTGGCTGCTCGACCAGCCGGGTCAGCCAGCCATGCTGTGGGTCCACCTGTGGGAGCCGCACATTCCTTATCGCCCGCCGCCACCGCTGAACGAGCGCTATCGAGACGATCCGTACCAGGGCGAGGTCGCAGCGATCGATGCGATCGTCGGCCGGCTGATCGACGCGCTGCGTCCTCTCGGCCGTGACGGCAACGCGTTGATCGCCATGGCGAGCGATCACGGTGAGGCGCTCGGCGATCACGGCGAGGACACGCACGGGCTGTTTCTCTACGACGAAGTGATGCGCGTGCCGTGGATCGTTCACGGACCGGCGTGGGGCGTTCGGCGCGCGACGATCGAGGCTCCGGTGAGCGTGGTCGACATCGCGCCGACGTTGTTGGAGATGGCTGGGATCGAGCCTCTCGATGCGATCGACGGACTCTCGCTGGCCGCGGCGTTGCGCGCCGACGCCGGCGTGCCGGCGCGCGCGGGTGTCTTCGCCGAGAGCTGGCTGCCGAAACTCGACTTCGGATGGTCGGGTCTGCGCGCCGTCGTCAGTGGGGACCTCAAGTACGTCGAAGCGCCGCGCCCGGAGCTTTACGATCTCACGCTCGATCCCGGTGAGCTCGACGACCTGCACGAGCGTGCCGCGGCGCGCGCGCTCGACGCGCGCGCAACGCTCGCGCAGCTCGTCGCTCACTCCGAGCGGCT
>CP070706.1:187290-190011 GCA_020350085.1 Acidobacteriota bacterium | reverse complement strand
GATCGTGACAGCCAATAGCGGTTGCCGAGGACGAAGACGACATCCTTGAGGATCAGCTCCTTGAGGAAATCAACCTTGTCCTCGGACGGGTAGTTTCCGTAGGGCATGTTGGCCTGGTCGCCCAGATAGACGAAGGACTCGTGCTCGAAGTCGGCGCGGCCGTCCGCGCCCGGCTCGTGAGTCTGGTTGTTGAAGCGGTCGATCGTGACGATCTCGTTGAGGACCGTCAACCCGCCGATCCCCGAATCGAAGACCCCGATCGGCCGCTCCTCACCCGGAGTCTGATAGTGATCGAGCGGAACTGAGAAAACTTCTGAGCCGCCGCTGAGAACGAGGTCTTCGACCGTCAGCGTCAGTGGCTGTTCGACGGATCTCGGACACCCCAGGTGCAGGGCGGCTCCGAGCCCCAAAACGATGAACGGAAGTACCTTCCACACAGTCTTCATGTCACGTTCCTCCCAGGTGCTCACGAGATGAAACCGAGCGCGCTCGCGACGAGCGACAAGAGCCACGCGCACAACAGAGCACCATAGATTCCGATGAAATATCCCGATACCCCCATCAGGACTCCGACCGGAGCCAGCGAGCGCCGATAGACCGACGCCACGATCGGCGCCGAGACCACGCCGCCCACGTTCGCCATGCTGCCAGTAGCGACGAAGAACAGCGGCGCGCGCACCAGGCGGGCGACAGCGAACAGCACGGCGATATGAATCCCCAGCCACACCGCGCCGACCAGAAGGTAGAGCGGCGCCTCGAGGACCTTCAAAAGGTCGGCCTGGGAGCCGATCGCGGTCAGCATCAGGTACAGCGCGAAGTAACCTACTCGTGAAGCTCCCACCCCTTCGAGTCGCCGGGCCGGTGTGAAGGACAGCGCCAGCCCGATCGTCGTCACCAGGACGACCGTCCAGGTGGTGTGGCTGATGATGGTCGGGTCTCCGAGCATGGGCAGCTTGTCTCCCAACCGGATACAGAGTGCTGCGGCGCCGAATCCGAGCCCGAGAATCATCGCCAGGTCCCGGATCTCCATCGGTCGTCGCTCACCGCCCGATGCCATCATCCGATCTTCAAGAGCATCGATGCCCCGGGTGTCAGCGTGCATCCACGCATCCAGCTTGCTTTGAAAGCTGCTCAAGAAGAGCAGCACGCCCATCCAGCCATAGGCGAAGAAGGTGTCGACGACGATGATCGGACCCATCAAAGAATCCGGCGTGCCGACGCTCTCTTTGATCGCCACCATGTTGGGCGCACCGCCGATCCACGAGCCCGACAGCGCCGCCATCCCCGTCCAGGTGTCCGCCGGCAGGAAGGCACCGAGCAGGGCCAGCGCGATCGGCCCGCCGACGATGATCCCCAGAGATCCCGCCAACATCATGATCAAGGCCTTGCCGCCGAGGCGCACGACGGCTCGGACATCGACCGTTACCATCAGCAGCATGAGGCTCACCGGCAGCAGGTAGCGCACCATCCAGTCGTAGGCCGCCGAGCTGTTGGGGGTGATTCCCAGGCTGGTGCTCAGTGCCGGCAGGAAGTAGGCGTAGATGATCGCCGGCGTGACCCGGAACAGGGGCTGGAGCCGCGGCACGGCGGTGAGCCAGAAGATCGCGCCTAGCAGAACGGCGAGGTAGACGAAAATGGCGGTCGGATCGGTCAACACATCCGTCTCCTCATGGCGGCCCTTCGAGGCCGAGATCGGCAACGCCTTTTCGAACCGCTGTCATGAACCGATCCCCGGGATCGATCTTCTCCGTTCGGTAATTATCATCCAGCTCCAGCCACAAGGGGTGGCCCTCGAAGCGACGGTACTCCATGTGGCCGATCAGGTAGCGGATGGTCGGGTACTGATCGACGAGGTAGCGAACCAGGCGGATATTGGCCTTGATCTGTCGATCGGTGAGATTGTCGACGCCGTTGCCACCGCCCACGTTTTCGACCCCGATCGCCGAGTAGTTGAGGCCGATGCAGTGTCGCGCCATCCAGGTCTCGGGCATCAACCGGTAAACCGTGCCGTCTCGATCGACCAGAAACTGGATCGACACGTTCACGTCCCCTGCGACCGCGAGATCGGCTCGGGATCCGCCGAGCTTTTCCCGGTTGAAAACCTCGAAGCACTGCTCGAAATCATCGATCGCCGTCCAATGAAGGACGATGATTCGGGGCACTATCGATATACCTTCTGGAGTCTCGCCGTAATGGTCCTCGATGTACTTCTGCGTCGCGCTCACGCGATCGGCGGAGAACGAGATGGGCCGATCGCGGATCTCGAGCCCGGTCGCGCAAGCCGAGAGTCCGAGCAGCGGCGCGAGCCACAGAATGGACCAAGCACGCGATCGCATCGACCTCCTCCTCGGCGGCGAGTCTACCCTACACGCCTCGACCACTCGCCCCGCGTCGAGAGTATGCGATATTAGCCGCCATGGAAAAGACTCTGATCGGGCTTGTGGTCACGGTGTTGATACTCTCGATCTCCGCCTGCGGCGGGAGGGAAACTGCGGAAATGGTAGCTCCCACGGTCGTGGAAGACGAAGTGCGCAGCGGGCTGGCCGAGCTCGCCAACGGAGGCGGCGACCCGACCCGGGAGCTCGCCGGGCTCGTCGTGGCAGTGCTCCGGGGGGGTGAGAAGAGCTTCGAGGCCACCTTCGGCCGATCGTACATCGATCCGTCGGGCGAGGCTGACCGCGTTCTGACTCCCGACAGTCTGATGCGGGTGGCGTCGATCTC
>CP070706.1:183444-187190 GCA_020350085.1 Acidobacteriota bacterium | reverse complement strand
ACATGGTTGACGTCGTTACCAAAGGAGTAGTGCCACGCGTCGAGTCCCCGGGTGCGATAGGTGATGCGGAAGGGCACCGCGGTGCCCTTGCTCACCGGCACCTTCCGCTGGACGATGCGCTGCTGGCCGGAGCTGATCGTTGAGATCTTGGAGTCTGGCTGTCCGTCGATTTCGAACTGAAAATCGTCGTAGCTCGCCTGCGTGGTCGGAAAGCGGTACGTGATCGAGAGCAGGCCCTCGCGTTCCTCTTGGTGCGTATAGCCGAACTGGCCGTCGAACACCACCCCGTAGGTGGCGTACCACAAGAGCCCCTTTTTGCGATGATCGAGTGCCAGCTCGACGGTCAATTCCGAGCTGTCGAGGATCACCGGCTGGCGCTCCCAGACCCACTTCTCGCGGGTTATCGTCTTCTCCTCGCCGGTGCTGATGTCCTTGACCCGATCGTTCTCGGTCTTCTTGACGCGCCACATGAACTCGAGCTCGGGTGAGAGCTGAGTCTGCTCGGCACCCCACAGCCCAGCCACCTCACCCAGCAATCGCTGATCGGCGCTCCAGGTGCGGTGGCTCACGCTTCCGGCCAGCACGAACCAAGCGGCAGACAACAGGACGAAAATTCCGGCCATCGCGAGTATCCGCTGAGACATCCTCGGTCTCCTTTCGCTACAGAATCTGCCTCGAGACGGTGCCGCGAGCGCGGAAAGCCGGTGCCGAAACGGGGGAAATCTGGTGCAGATTCGGTGCAGGAAGCCGGGCCTGAGAGTCACTATGCTTATCCGCGATGACCCCCGCCCGGAAGATCCTGATCGTCGACGACGATCCTCAGATCCGTGAGATCGTGCGCTTCGCCCTGCAGCGCGAGGGGTTCCTCACCGCCGAGGCCGGTGACGGCGTCGAGGCGCTGAGGGCGTTCGACGAGCACGGTCCGGACCTCGTTATCCTCGACATCCTCATGCCGGAGCTGGACGGCAGCGAGGTGTGTCGTGCCCTGAGGGCGCACTCGCGCGCGCCGATCATCTTCCTGTCGTCGAAGGACGAGGAGATCGACCGCATTCTGGGGCTCGAGATCGGCGGTGACGACTACGTGACGAAGCCGTTTTCCCCTCGCGAGCTGGTCGCGCGGGTGCGGGCGGTGCTCCGGCGACTCGAGCCCCGCGACGATGGGGCGGTGAAGGCTTCCGGAAAGAGCCTTCGCCACCGCGGGCTGCGGCTCGACCTCGACAGGCACCGAGTGTTCTGGAACGAGCAGGAGATCGTTCTCACCGTGACCGAGTTCGGTCTGCTGCGCACCCTGCTCTCCTACCCCGGGAAGGTCTTCTCGCGCGAGGAGCTGATGGAGGGCGCCTATGCCTACGATAACATCGTCACCGCCCGCACGATCGACAGCCATATTCGTCGCATCCGTCGCAAGCTCGCTGCGGTGGGGACCGCTGCGATCGAGACCGTTCACGGCATCGGGTACAAGCTGAGCGAGTGAGACGCGAGAGCGATGAGCCGCCCGCCAAGACTCCGCACGGTCCTGTTGCTCGTCGACCTGCTGATTCTGCTGCTGCCTGTGGCCGGGATCGCGATCTTGCGGCTCTACCACGACGCGCTCGTACGGCGTACCGAATCGGAGCTGATCGTGCAGGGGGCATTCGTGCGCGAGGCGTTCCGCCAGGAGTACGCGCGGCTCGCGAGGCCGGCCACCATCGTCCCGGCGCCAGCCGCCGCGCGGCTCGCAGAAGACCCGGCACCTCTCGTTCCCCAGCTAGAACTGTCCGCGACCGAGGTGCTGCCCCCCGCGGCGGACGCCCTGCCCGCTGCCCGCGAGCCCGATCCGGTGGCCCGCGCCGCGGGGCTGCTGTTCACGCCCGTGCTCCAGCAGGCCGGCCGCGTGACGCTGGCGGGCATCCGGGTCACCGACCGGCATGGGATCGTCGTCGCCTCGACACGGGGCGAACTGGGCCTTTCGCTCGCTCACCGCGAGGAAGCCGCACGAGCCCTCAGCGGAGAGTACGCCAGCCGCCTTCGCCGGCGCGTTTCGGACCAGCCCAAACCGCCGCTGACATCGATCAGTCGAGGCCAGCGCTATCGTGTTTTCGTCGCCATCCCGATCCTCGAGGCCGGCCTGGAGGACGGAGTCGACGGGGACCGCGACGTCATCGGCGCCGTGCTGCTTTCCCGCACGCCGCTCGACGTGGCCAAGGCGCTGTATCTCAATCGACGCGCGCTCGCGATCGGCTCGAGCGCGCTGTTGGTGGTCGTCGTGATCGTGGCGCTCTTGACATCGCTGACGATCAGTCGCCCCATCCGCGCGCTGATCCGGCAGTCGGAGGCGGTGTGCCGGGGAGAACGCGGGGCGGTCGCGCCGCTCGCGTGGCCTGGCACGCGCGAGATGGCGCAGCTCTCGACGGCCCTCGCCGGCATGGCCCGCACACTCGAGGAGCGTGCCGAGTACATCCGCTCGTTCGCATCGCACGTCTCGCACGAGTTCAAGACCCCGCTAACGACAATCCGCGGCAGTGTGGAGCTGCTGCGCGAGCACTTCGACGAGATGTCCGAGCAGCAGCGAACGCGCTTTTTCGACAGCCTCGATGCCGCCTCGCAGCGGCTCGAGCAACTCGTCCACCGCCTGCGCCAGCAGGCCCATGCCGATGCCATGCAACCCGGCGATGAGTGCTGCGAGCTGGCCCGCGTCCTCGAAAAGACGATCACCGAGTACCGGCAACGCGGGCTCGACATCTCGTTCGACGGCGAGATCCCCGACGAGCAGGTCGGCCTGTCCGCGGACGTGCTCTCGGAGATCCTCTCCGGCCTGGTGGAAAACGCCCTGCTGCACGGCGGGGAGGACGTCCGCGTGACGATATCGGTCTCACCGCCACCTGCATCGCACCCGTCGGACCGCGTCATCACCATATCCGACACCGGGCCAGGCATCTCGGACGCCAATGCCGACAAGGTGTTCACCCCGTTCTTCACCACCGCGCGCGAAGAGGGCGGCAGCGGCCTCGGCCTCAGCATCGTGCGCTCGCTGGTCGAGGCCCATGGCGGCTCGATCGAGCTGATCCGCACGAGCCCTGGCGCCGTGTTCGCGATCCGCATCCCGCGCGCTCGCGGCTGACGGTTTTCCTCGGGCCGGTGCGGCGGTTCCCCGATCCCGCCGGATGCCTCATAATTCCGATGGAAACGACAGATCGGCGACACGGAAATGTCGTCGTCTCCGGAGAACCAAGCCATGGCTGAGGAGAGAATTGGGGTCGTCACCCATTACTTCGGCAAGGCGCACGTTGCCGCGATACAGCTCACCGACGGGGAGCTGCGCATCGGCGATACGATTCACATCAAAGGGCATACGAGCGACTTCACGCAGACGGTCGACTCGATGCAGATCGAGCATGAGCAGATCGAGACCGCCCGTGCCGGCCAGATGATCGGTATGAAGGTCGCCGGCCACGCCCGTGAGCACGACGAGGTGTACAAGGTCGTCGATTGACCCCGGGCCTGAGCGCTCGGCGCGCCGGTGTGCCCGTTGTCGCCATCGCATAGCGATCGGTAGCCTCCTTGCGGAAGTCTGAGCCCATCGCTTCTGAGGTAAACCCCCAACGGTGCGGTGTTTGCCGCAACGCGTTGTCGCCGGGGACGTTTTGCTCCGCATTCTCGGATGCGGGAGGCGTTGCTGTCTCGGGCCCGGCGGGGCGGCGGCTTTCGGGTTTTCCTTGATGCATGGCTCGGATGCGTCATCGGACCCGCCGCGACGTCGAGCGCTT
>CP070706.1:166704-183344 GCA_020350085.1 Acidobacteriota bacterium | reverse complement strand
GGTAGCTCTGGCCGGCGTGCAGGTAGATCGCCCCGGGATGACCCTCGAACCAGACACGCGATGCGTCCAGCGTGCCGAGATGGCGTCGGTCCGAGGCGCGAAGCAGGGCGTACGTGGTGCCTGTGCTGCGCAGTGAAATATCACGCTGTGGGCGGCGCCGTAGCGTGAACCAGCGTTGCTCGTCGTGAACGCGTGTCAGCCGCCCGTCGGCGACGAGACGCTCGAGACGCTCGAGCACCTGCGGCCCGCCGAGCCAGCGCAGCTCCTCTGGATCGAGCGAGCGCTCCGCTGCGGCCGCCTGCAGATGCGCATCTGCTACCGTGTCGTTTTCCGGATCGAGCACGACACGCTCGAAATCACCGGAGAAGAAATGCTGCGGATGTCTGACGACGTAGCGATCGAGCGCGTCGGGAAGAGCGACGAGAACCGCCAGTGACTCGGCATCGGAGCGCCCGGCACGTCCGATGCGCTGCCAGGATGTGGCGAGCGATCCCGGGTAGCCGACGAGCACACAGACGTCCAGCTCGCCCACATCGATTCCGGCCTCGAGCGCCGATGTGCTGATGACTCCGGCCAGCTCACCCGAGAACAAACGCGCTTCGATCTCGCGTCGCTCCTCGGGGAGGTAACCGGCCCGATAGCTTGCCACGCGGCGTGCGAGCTTCGGGCGGCTGTCGAGCAGCCAGTGGATCATCAGCTCTGTGATTCGCCGCGCCTTGGTGAACGCGATCGTCTTGCGGCCCGCCTCGACCGCGCGTGCGACGAGGTGCGTGGCCAGGGTGTACGGGCTGACCGAATCGGGCTCGAGAAACAGCACGTGCCGCGGCGCTGCTGGTGCACCGGACTCGGCGATGACGTCGAACGGCTCACCCGTCAACGTCGAGATGAATTGGCCTGGATCGCCGATCGTCGCCGAGCCAGCCATCAAGCGCGGGCGAGCACCGCGCACGCGCGCGAGCCGCAACAACCGCCTGATCACGTGATGGACGTGGGCACCGAAGATGCCGCGGTAAACGTGCGCTTCATCGAGCACGACGAGGCCGAGTCGATCGAGAAAACCCGCCCATGAGTCGTGATAGGAGAGAAGTGCCAAGTGCAGCATGTCCGGATTGGTGATGACGACCGCGGGCGGATGCCGCCGGATGCGACGCCGTGCGCTCTCCGGTGTATCGCCGTCGTAGACCTCCGCAGCCTGAGCCGGATCCAGCCCGAGCGGCGCGAGGAATCGCCTAATGGTGGCCAGCTGATCGCGTGCTAGTGCCTTGAGCGGGTAGACGAACAGTGCGTGTGCGCGCGGGTCGGCTTGACGAGCGGTAGCAAAGGCGAGCAGGTATGCCAACGTCTTTCCCGACGCCGTCGGTGTGGCCAGCAACAGGTTCTTCCCGTGCTGGATTCTCTCGATCGCCTCTGCTTGATGCGAGTAAAGGCGACGCGCGCCGACGGTTTCGACGGCAGCGCGAACTGGCCCGGGCGTGTCCTGTGCGAGTGGGACGAGACGCGCCTCACGCCGCGGCGCGAGCCCTTGATACACCACATGGCGTCTGATGCGCGAATCCTGGACTAGGCTCTCGACGAAGCGGCGCACGGTGTTCGTATGCTAGCACGCGCCCGTCAGCGAGCCGCGATTCCCGCGAGTCCGGCTCCCGCTGTGGCAACAACGCGCGGGGAACATCGCCGGCGGCGCCGAACGCTCTTCGAGCTGTTGACTGCTTGTTTTGCGTTGGTGCTTGGACTGTCACTCCCACTCGATCGTGCCGGGCGGCTTCGATGTCAGGTCGAGTGCCAGCCCCGACACACCCGGCAGCGCGAGAACGGCGCGCCTGAGCTCGTCGATCAACGCCTCCGGCAACTCGACGGGCGCCGCCGTCATGGCGCGCTTCGAGCGCACCGGGCGCACGACGATCAGCTCGCCCCCGTCGCCAGCCAGATCGAGAGGAACCAGCACGGTGGGACACTGCCAGATTTCGTCATAGAGCCCGTGGCGACGGAGTCCTTCCATGACGAGATGGTCGGCCTCGCGCAGCAGATCGAGCCTCTCGCGGGTCACGGTCGCGGCCAGCGGCATGGCGGTGGCCGGCGGTCCGGCGGCGAGGTTCCACAGGCAGCGGTTCACACCGGGCACTTCGGCGGTCAGCACCGAGGCCGCGCCGATCAGGCTCTTCCACGGCACCTTCTCCGACACGGGCCCGCTGAGCAGCACGGGGTGTTCGTAAGAGCGAAGGTCGGCCTTGACCCCAACGGAGCGGATCGGCAACAGCTCGGCGTCGAGACCGTGCCGGCGTCCGATCTCCGCGACGAGCGGGGCGATCTCCTCGAGCCCCGAGATGTCGCCGACACCATCGCCGCACAGCAGACGCACCCCGAGCCCCGGACCGGGAAACGGATGACGCCAGACGAGCTCGTGAGGGATGCCGAGCTTCTCGCCCAGCTCGCGCACCTCCACTTTGTAAAGCTCCGCAAGCGGCTCGATGACGCGGCCGGCCGCGAGCATCTCCTCGATGATCGGCACGCGATTGTGGTGCGTCTTGATCGTGTCGGCCCGCTTCGTGCCACCGGTCTCGATCGTGTCCGGGTAGATCGTCCCCTGCCCCAACAGATGCTCCTCGAGGCCGAGGCGGGACGCCTCGGCCTGGAACACCTCGATGAAAGTGTTGCCGATCGCTCGGCGCTTGTCCTCAGGCTCCGTCAGGCCGGCGAGCGCGGCGAGGAAGCGGTCGCTGGCATCGACGAAATGAACGTGCGATCCGAGACCGAGACCACGAAAGAACTCGATCACCTGCGCGCTCTCGTTTTTTCTCATCAGCCCGTTGTCCACGTGCAGCAGGTCGACACGCTCGGGGCCGAGCGCGCGGACGAGCAGCGTGGCGGCGACGGTCGAGTCCACGCCTCCCGAGGCGAGCAGAAACACGGATTCGTCGCCCACCTTCGCGCGAATCTCGCTCATCTCCTGTTCGAGGAAGACGTCCATCGACCAGGTGGGCCGGCAGCCGCAGATGCGGAACACGAAGTTCGCGAGCATCTCGTCGCCGTGAACCGTGTCGTCTACTTCGGGGTGAAACTGCAGCCCGTAGCGGCGCAGTGAGTCCGAGCCGATCGCGGCAAAGCGGTGGTCGGTCCCGCCTTCGGCGGTCTTGCTCCAGCCCAGTTCTCGAAACTCGGGTCCGACTGCGACGACGCTGTCGTAGTGGCTCATCCAGACCGGCTGCACCGGGCCGAGCCCGGCAAAGAGTGCGTGCTCTCCGCACAGGTGCAGCTCCGCCCGCCCCCACTGGCGTCCGCCGTGGACCACCTCGCCGCCGTAGTGCTTGGCGATCTCCTGGTGTCCGAAGCAGAAGCCGATGATCGGCACGTCGAGCCCGTAGATGGCCCGCGTGTAGTCGGAGTCCTCGCCCTGAGACGACAGACTGGGACTGCCGGAGATGATGATCCCCTTGTAAGGGCGGAACAGCTCGAGCGGATCCTCGGGCTGGCGGATCTCGGCCAGCACGCCCAGACGGCGCACCTTGGTCGCGATCAGATGCGCGTACTGACCTCCAAAATCGATGACGGCGACGGCGTCGTGCTGCATCAGTGCCTCGCTGGGACGGACACTCACGCGTCGGATCTCGCATCGCTCGCTCTCGCGGCCCGGGCCGCGACCGACACGGAAGTTTACAGGAGGACACGCCAGCGGGGGATTCTGCCACCCATGAGTCGAGCGCCCGCGCGACACCAGCCGTTCAGCTCTCCGGTTCCGGGTGGAGCGCAAAGCGAAACCCCGCGCGAGCCTGGCGCCGCCGGTTCTCGTAGTCCTCGCCCTCCATCCGCGCGCGCAATCGTTCGGATGCCGGCATGACCATCGGACGCGGCTCCCAACGCACGCTGTGGCCGGTGTCGGTCTCGCGCACGCGCCGCTGCTCGAGCGCGCGGGCCGCCTGCTCGAGCGAGAGAGGCTCGAGCGCGCCTCGTAGGGCCTCGAAGCGAGCTTGATCGTCTGGATGCAGAAAGCGCAGCAACCGTTCCGACTGCACGGCGAGATGGTAGTGCGAGGGTGTAAACACGATACCGTCGAGTCTGAGTCGATCGCAGACCAGCAGCAGCAAGCTCGCCGTGTCGTGCAGCAGTCCCAGTCCCGGATGCCGTTGACCCGGAAGACGAGGCCGTTCTGCCGTGAAGGATGCGCGTGGGTTCTGCAGCAGCAACCATTCGACGGACAGCAGCTCGTGCCCCGGCAGCTGACGCTTGTCACGCCGCACGCGCAGCTCGCCGAGCAGAGTCTTGCGGCGCGCGTCGCCGAACAGTCGCACCGTCTGGCCGGCCGGGTGATCGAGCTCGAAATCGAGCGTCGGCGTGTCGAAACCGCGCGCGCGGATCCGATCGAGAAAGCCGAGCTGCTCGAGAGCCAATTCGACGCCGTGCGGCGAATAGTAGTCGAGCAGCCGCGACTGACGCCGGCCCGCGCCCACCTCGCCGAGTACCTCCTGCTCGCTCAGCGTCCAATCGCCTTCGTCCTTGTCGATTCCTCGCAGCCGCTGCGCGTCGAGCGGTTCGGCGAGAAGCCGGTAGTGATGCAACGTCAGCTCGTCCGTCGCCGGTGGCTCGAGCCGCCGACCTCCGGACAGGTGCCAGGCGAGAAAGCGCGCGGTGGGCCGCCAAGCATCCCGGCCGTAACCGCCGGCGAGCGTGATCACCAGCCGAGGCGAACCGGCCGCGTCACGAACGAGCTGGAGAACGAAGGCATCGCGCGCGAGCAGTCCGTCGTCGCTGATGCGCCAGTGGCCACGTTTGTCGTTGACCGACGGGTCCGTCCCAGCGAGGAACACGACGAGTTGCGGCCGAAACGCGGAGAATACCGCAGGCAGCTGGCGCTCCAGCGCGCTGAAGTATGTATCGTCATCGACGCCAGGTCCGAGCGCGACGCTCGTGGCTTCCAATGCCTCCGTCGTATCCCACGGTCGCTCGTGGACGGAGAAGGTATGCACGGTGGGATCGTTGGCGAAGATGGCGCGCGTGCCATCGCCGTCATGCATGTCCAGATCGATGACCAAGATGCGGCCTCGATACCCGGCTTCGCGCCGGCTCGCGATCGCGACGGCGACATCATTGAACAAACAAAAGCCGGCGCCGCGATCGGTGCGGGCATGATGCAGACCGCCGCCGAGATGGACGATCAGGCGTTTCGTGCTCAGCGCCTCGCGAAGCGCCAGCATCGTGCCACCGACCATCGTGCGCTGGACCACGACGAGCCGATCGAGCATTTCCAGCGTCGGCTCGTAGCCGAGCGTCGCGGTCAGCTCTTTCGAGCGATCGAGCCGGCCCAGGTAGCCCTCGGCGTGCACCCGTCGCAGCGCGCGCATCGATGCGGGCTCCGGATGCAAGACGTGCTCGGGCCTTACCAGCCGATTCCAGGCCAGAAACGAGAGCACTCTCTCGCCGCGGCGCGGGTCGTAGGCGCTGGCAGCGACCGGCAGCGCGTAGGCGGCCGCGTGGACGAATCGCGTGCCGCGCCGCGCCAGCCAGCTGCGCCATGCGCCGCGCACGCGACCGACCCCGCCCGGTGTCGAGATCCGCCAGTCCATCGCCACATTGTCCTCGGTCTGATGCGGAAAATGGAGCCGAGCGGAGGTCTTTCGTCGAGATCGAGCGTGTGGCCGTCCCCGGGGGACCGCAAGAGGTTGCCTAGCGCGCTTCTCGCGTGGAATGCTCGCGGCGGAGGGTTTGGATCATCGCCCAGCTTCCGTATTTGACGGGACCGGCCCGCGGGTCGTTCGACGCCTGGCTCGAAGGCAATCTCGCCCGCCAGCTCGAGACGCTGACCTTCACCGAGATCCGCAAGGGCGTTCAGGCGCTCATCGCGCTCTATACCGAGCGGCCGCCGCACCCACAGCTGGCCCAGCGGGCGCTCGAGGGACGCGGCAAGCGCGCCGCACTGGCGACGTACTTCGCCGCCCTGCACTTTCTCACCGCGCACCACGCGACCGTCATGGTCGAGCCGCAGCGAACGCAGCGGCTGGGCCGCATGGTCGATCTCGGATGCGGCACCGGCGCCAGCGGCGCCGCCGTGGCGGCGAGCCTCGGCTGCCCGCGGGTGTGGGGCGTGGATCGGTCGCGCTGGGCACTCGACGAGGCGATCAACACGTGGGCCTGTTTCGGGTTGGAAGGCCGGGCGGTGAAGGCTAGCTTGCCGCACGGGTTTCCGCGCACGAGCGTCGGCGATCTGCTCGTCATCGGCTGGCTGGCTGGCGAGCTCGAGGAAGGCGAGCGCGTCGGGCTGCTCTCACGCGTGAGAGCGGCGCTTCGCCGCGGGTCCTCGCTGCTGTTGCTCGAGCCGCCGTCGGCGTCGCGCCACGCGTGGTGGCCGGCCTGGCTCGAAGCGCTCTCACCGCTCGGCGTGCGCGACGAGCTGATCCGCGTCGCCATCGAGCGACCGCGATTCGTGCGCGAGATGGACACGGCGGCACGGCTCGATCATCAGGTCATCGGCGCCCAAGTGCTCGTCGGAGGAGGCGGAGCAGGCGGGGCCTAGCGAGAGACAACGCGGGCCGGCGGCGGGCATCCTCGGGGCGATGCCGCGGACCGCCAGCCCCGCGTCAGGAGAAGTCGGCAAGCCGGTAGGCAGCAGATGACCTCCGCGTCGTGGTGGAGGGACGTCTGAAAGACGCCCTCGGGGTCCTCCTTCTGACCGGCCGAGCTCCCGACGGCCCAGCCGGTGACTCGCGCGGAGATCTACCGGGCGCGAGAGAGACCGTCCACGGCTTCCGCAAACGTGGATCCGACCGCGCGAAGGGGCGCATTCCAGCGCTTTGGAAACGATACCGTCCGGGAGACTTCGGCTGCCGGACGCACCGAGCGCTCGATTCGTAGGCTTTTCGCTCGAGTCAGCTCGCCGCCTCGCCGTCATGAACGCCGCCGCGCGAGTATGATGGTGTGGATGAGACGTCATCTTCCGGCGCTCGTCGCCACGGTGCTGCTCGTCATCTCGGTCGCGGGGCTCTGGCGTGCGCTGTCGGAGTCGGCGCATCCGGGTCTCGGACTGCTGGCGAGCGCGTTGCTCGTGTTCGCGATCGTCGCCTTCGCCGTGATGCATGTCCGCCAGCGCGAGCGGCTGCGCGACGTGCGGCAGGCGCTCGCGCGCAGTGAGGTACGGGCCCAGGCCCTGGTCGAGGCAAGCCCCGACGGCGTGGCGCTGCTGAGCGGCAGACGGATCGTGTTCGCCAATCCGGCGTTCCGCCATCTGCTCGCGTTGCCTCCTGACGAGGATCTGGCGGGCCGCGACGTTCTCAGCCTCGTGGCGGCCGCCGATCGGGAACGGGTGGGAGTCTGGATCGAGGCCCGGGAGTCCGGAGCCCGGGGGCAGGACAAGACCGAACTGACCGGTCTGCGTCTCAGCGGGGCCGAGATCTCGCTCGAGGCCGCTTCGGCATTGGTGCCGGCCCAGACCGGCCGTCAATTGGCCTTGTTTCTGCGCGATCTGTCCGGACGCCAGAGCCTCGAAGCGCGGCTGAAACATCTCACGCGACTCGAGGCGCTGGCCGATCTCGGCGAGAACCTGGTCCGCGATTTCGATCGTTTGTTCCTGGAGATTCGGCGAATCGCGCGCGGGCGTGGCAACGAGGACGAGGCGCGTAGCTCCGACGAGCTGCTGGAAGCGATCGAGAGATTGGCCTCGCGCGGGGCGGCGATGACGCGCCGAGTGCGGAGCCTCGCGCCGAGCGCCGTTGATCGCTCGACACACCGGCCGCTCGATCTGGTGCGGCTCGTGCGCGAGGCCGCCGCTGATTTCCTCCGCTCGAGCGGCCCAGGACTCTCGCTCAACGTGTCCACGCAGAGCGAGTCCAACCTGGTCGTCTCAGGAGATCCGGCACCGATCCGTCAAGCTCTGTGGCAGGTGCTGCAAAACGCGCAGGAAGCGCGGCCGGACGGTGAGATTCAGCTCGTCACGCGCACACTGCAGCTCGACGCGACGAGGTCGTCATCGATCCCGGGCTCGCGGCCCGGAGATTATGCCGTGATCGAGGTTTCCGACGCCGGGCCCGGCATGAGCGAGGAGGTCCGCGCACGTGCCTTCGAACCGTTTTACAGCACGAAGGGGAGCCGCTCGTCGGGCCTCGGGCTGACGCTGGCCTACGGCACGGTCCGCGCTCACGGCGGCTACTCGGAGCTGGACAGGCGCGCGTCAGGCGGCACGCTCGTGCGGCTCGCGTTTCCTCTGCTCGGCACCCAGGACATCCCCCGCGAACCTCACGAACCGGCGCTCGATCCACGCGCCCGCTGGCGGGGCCGCGAGACGGTGCTCGTCGTCGATGACGATCAGGCCGGCCGAGAAGAGGCGATGCGGCTGCTGGAGAGCTACGGCTACCACATCGAGCTCGCGGGCACGCCGCGCGAAGCACTCCAGCGGCTTCGACACCGACCTGAGGTCGACCTGGTTCTGCTCGACATGGTGCTGCCGGGCTGGAATGGACCCGACGTGCTGCGGAGAATCCTCCGTCACTGGCCCGGCCAGCGCGTGGTGATGATCAGCCCTTATCCGCTTCAGGACCACGAGGAGCAAGCGTTACAGCTGGGAGCCGTGGGTGTCTATCACAAGCCGATCCGGGATCCCCAATTCCCGCGGACGGTGCGCGAGGCGCTCGATTGCCCGCCTCCCGCGGCTGCGTAAGCCGACGGAGGACCCTCGGCAGCCGCGAGATGAGGCGGCCGAGCGACTCGAGACGTATCTCGTGCTGAGCACCAGCCGACTCTTGGCAGGTCTCCGCGCCAGCGCGACGGTTTGCCACTGTTTATCATAGAGGCCGTCTGAAGAGCGGCGTTCGCCTCCGCCGCCGGCGCGCTCATTTCGACCTGTCACTCCGTGAAAGAGGAAAGGATGTCCGAAAAAGCCTCGAATCCGTTCGGTGCCAAGTCCCGTCTCGATACGCGCGCGGGCGCGGTGCATTACTTCTCGCTCCGCTCGCTGGAAAAGGCCGGTCTCGGCGCTGTTTCCCGGCTGCCGTTTTCGATCAGGGTGCTGCTCGAAGCTCTGGTACGAAACGTCGATGGCCGACTGGTCAAGGAAGACGACGTCTCCGCACTTGCCAGCTGGGACCCCTCCGGTGCTTCCAAGCACGAGCTGCCATTCATGCCGGCGCGGGTGTTGATGCAGGACTTTACAGGCGTTCCAGCGGTGGTCGATCTTGCGGCCATGCGCAGCGCGATGACTCGCCTGGGAGGAGCCGCGCGCCGCGTCAATCCGATCATTCCCGTTGACCTGGTCATCGATCACTCGGTCCAGGTCGATGTCTTCGGCAGTGCACAGGCGCTGGCGCGAAATGCCGAGATCGAGTTCGAGCGCAACAGGGAGCGCTACGAGTTCTTGAGGTGGGGTGCGGAGGCGTTCGACAACTTCCGCGTGGTGCCTCCGGCCACGGGTATCGTGCATCAGGTCAACCTGGAGTATCTGGCAAACGTCGTGCAGGTGAGAGCCTCGGCCAGCGAACGGGTGGCGTTTCCGGACTCGCTTGTCGGCACGGACAGCCACACGACGATGATCAACGGGCTCGGCGTTCTCGGCTGGGGCGTCGGAGGGATCGAGGCCGAAGCCACGATGCTGGGCCAACCGCTGTTCATTCTCACGCCTGAGGTCGTGGGGCTGAGACTCGACGGCGAGCTGCCGCGTGGGGCGACAGCGACCGATCTGGTGCTAACCGCGACCGAGCTGTTGCGCCGTCACAAGGTCGTCGGCAAGTTCGTCGAGTACTGCGGGCCGGGGCTCGCCAGCTTGAGCCTCGCCGATCGCGCAACGTTGGCCAACATGGCGCCGGAGTACGGCGCGACGATGGGCTTCTTCCCCGTCGATCGGGAAACGTTGAACTACCTCGCGGCCACGGGGCGCCCGCCGGAGCTGGTCGATCTGGTCGAGCGCTACACGCGCGAGCAAGGTCTGTTTCGCACGGGCGACGCAGAGGATCCGCTCTTCAGCACGCTGCTCGAGCTCGACATGAGCACGGTGGAGCCGAGCCTCGCCGGGCCGCGGCGCCCACAAGATCGCGTGCCGCTTCGAAGCTCGCGGGAGCGATTCGAGCAGGAGCTGGTCAACACATTCGGCGTCGAAGACAGGCAGAGCCACCCCGTCGAGATCAACGGGCAGCAGACCGCTCTCTCACATGGGTCGGTCGTCATCGCAGCGATCACGAGCTGCACCAATACGTCGAACCCGTCGGTCATGATTGGAGCCGGGCTGTTGGCCAAGAAAGCCGTCGATCGTGGCCTGCGCGTCCCCGCACACGTCAAGACGAGCCTGGCTCCTGGATCGCGCGTCGTCACGCGCTATCTCGACAGGTCCGGTGTGCTCCGTTCGCTCGAGCAGCTCGGCTTTCACGTGGTTGGCTACGGCTGCACGACCTGCATCGGCAACAGCGGGCCGCTTCCCGAGACGGTCTCTCGGGCGATCAGGAACAGCCAGCTCGTGGCGGTGTCGGTGCTGTCCGGCAATCGCAACTTCGAGGGGCGTGTGAATCCCGACGTTCGAGCGAACTATCTCGCTTCGCCGCCGCTCGTCGTCGCCTATGCGCTCGCCGGGACGATGGACATCGATTTCGACCAGCAGCCGCTCGGAACTGACGGCAACGGTGAGTCCGTCTTTCTCGCCGACATCTGGCCCTCGCTCGAGGAGGTGCGCGACGTGTTGCGAGGAGCCCTCGATGCCGACGGCTTCCGCGACGAGTACGGCAACGTCTTCGATGGAAACCCGACGTGGAACGCGATCCGCGTGCCCACGGGCGAGATCTACGCCTGGGACGAAGCGAGCACATACATCAAGGAGCCCTCGTTCTTCGAAGGATTGGAGGGTGAGCCCTCTGGCGCGAAGCCGATTCGAAACGCGCGGGTGCTGGTTTTGCTCGGTGATTCGGTGACGACCGATCACATTTCCCCGGCCGGCGCGATTCCGGCCGACAGTCCCGCCGGACTCTATCTGATCGAGCGCGGCATCGAGCAGCGGGAGTTCAACTCGTTCGGTTCGCGGCGCGGCAACCATGAAGTGATGATCCGCGGCACGTTCGGCAACATTCGGCTGAGAAACAAGCTGGCACCCGGGACGGAAGGTGGCTGGACGATTCACGTGCCGTCGGGAGAGCAGACTTCCATCTACGAAGCGGCCATGCGCTACCGGCAGGAAGCCACTCCGCTTCTCGTGCTCGCTGGCAAGGAGTACGGTACCGGCAGCTCGCGCGATTGGGCGGCAAAAGGGACGATGCTGCTCGGCGTGAGGGCCGTGATCGCCGAGAGCTTCGAGCGGATCCACCGCAGCAATCTCGTCGGGATGGGCGTGCTGCCGCTCGAGTTCGCGCCGGAGACGAGCGCTGCTTCGCTCGGACTGACCGGCCGAGAGACTTACGATATTGAAGGCCTCGACCAGCAGCTCGAGCCGGGACAGAGCTTCTCGGTTACGGCCCGAGACGAGAGCGGCCGCACGACCGAGTTCCTCGTCAGGAGCCGGCTCGACTCGCCGGTCGAGATCCAGTACTACGAAAACGGCGGCATCCTGCAGACCGTCTTGCGCGGGTTTCTCGACAGGTAAGTCAGGGATGAGAGGTCGGGTCAGCTCTGTTTCCCGGCGTCGGTGCCTGTGTCAGCACTCGTTGGAGAACCTGCCCCAGCTCACCGAGTTGGTACGGCTTGGGCAGCACCGCCTGAAACCCGTACGACGCGTACTCGGACATGATCGGGGCGTTCGCGTAGCCGCTCGAAACGATGGCCCGGACTCCGGGATCGATCTGTCTGAGATGGTCGATCGCTTCACGACCTCCCATGCCGCCGCGCACGGTCAGATCCAACAACACGATGTCGAACGGGCTGCCCTCGATCAGAGCCCTTCGATAGAGCTCGATCGCCTCGCGTCCATCGGCCGCCGTGACGGTCTCGTATCCCAACTGTTCGAGCATGCCTCTTACGGCATCGCGCACGACTCGCTCGTCTTCCATGACGAGCAGTTTGCCGTGCCCTGGCACGAGGTCATTCACGCCAGGATCCGAGACATCGCTCGTTTCAGCTGCGGCCGGCAGGAATAGCTGGAACTCACTTCCGCTGCCGAGCTCGGACTGAACCGTGATGTATCCGTGGTGGCGCTTCAAGGTCGAGTACGCCACCGCCAGGCCCAAGCCGCTGCCTGCCTCCTTGGTCGAGAAGTACGGATCGAAGATCCGTGGCAGGTCCTGGCCGCGAATGCCCGCCCCCTGGTCCTTGATCGAGATCCGTACGTAACGTCCTGGGGCGAGCGGGAGCAGCGAGTCTTCGCCGTGGCGGCTGTTCGCGGCACTGATTCTAAGCTCTCCCCCCTCAGGCATCGCCTGAACGGCGTTGAGCACCAGGTTGTGCACGACCTGACCGATCTGTCCCGGATCGATCTCGGTCAGCCAAAGTCCTGGTGGAAACTCGTAGCGGCACGTCACGTTAGAGCCGGTCAAAGGCAAGCTCACCGCATCGCGGATCAGCTCAGGCAACGAGGTGACAGACTTGATCGGTGCCCCGCCCTTGGCGAACGTCAGCAGCTGTCTCGTCAGCTCTTGAGCTCTCTTCGAGGCCTTCTCGATTTCGCTCAGACAATGACGAGCTAGATCGTCGTCTTCTTCGAGCTGCGAGGCGGCCATCGACGAGTTACCGATGATCGCCGTCAGCAGGTTATTGAAATCGTGCGCGATCCCGCCGGCAAGAAGACCGAGTGATTCGAGCTTCTCGCGCTTGAGCGCCTCCTCGGCGGCTTTCTCGCGGTCGGTCACGTCGTGCGCGATTCCTTCGACCGCGATCGTCGTCCCGCGCTCATCGCGGACGGGTGTCTCGACGACCTCCAGCATCCGGCGGCTGCCATTCTTGTGGAACACCTCGATCATGTACGGAGGCTGCTGCTCGCCGCAGCGGCTCAGCTGGCCGCGGCGCGCCGCTTCCGCGTTGATCGGATGGTCGCTGAGCACGCCCGTGTAATGGCGGAGAGCTTCGTGAGAATCGTAGCCGAGCACCTCTCTGATCGACGGGGAGATGTACGTCAACACGCCATCCGGATTCTGGCTGTAGATGAAGTACTCGCCGCGGAGATTCTCCACCAACCTGCGGTACTTGGCCTCGCTCGTACGCGCGGAGTTCTCGGCCCGCCGCCGGCGCTCGAGCTCGCGGTGAGAATGGATCGAGAACAGTCCGAAAATGAAGATCGGAAGGAACAAGATCTCGAGATAGTCCTCGGCACGGTCAAAGCGCGAGGTGATCCCACCGTGCTCGAGCAGATTGGAGATCCCGACGAGACAGTAAACAGCCATCGCGAGCATCAGAAACAGCTGCGCAGGGCCGCCGATTCTACGGCGATCCACGGCGAATACGAACCCACTCGCGACGCCGAAACCGACGGCCGCGATCAGATCGGCGACGGCGACCATCATTTCCAATGCGACGTTCCGTTCGGCCTGAGCGAGCCGCGGGCAAGAATGATCACGCCGGCTGCGAACGAAAGGCCAGCCAGCGCGAGGGCGACGTGCTCGAGCGTCTGCAGCATCGGCGGCCAGAGCCCTCCTTCGAGCACCGTCAGGATCAGCGCTGCGATGACGAGGCCGTAGCCGACCCACAGCCATCTGAGGTCCGGCAGCCGGCGGCGTCGAAAATAGACGATGACGATCGGCAGCGTGGTCAGCGCGATTCCCAAGTTGACGAGCTCACTTTCTTGAAACATCCGCTCGATCTCCACACCAAACGCTGTCTCGGTGACGGAGCCTCACGCCGTACGATTCTATCCGAATCCGGGCATCCGCTCGGAAGTGCCCGTCTGACTCAAACCGGTGGTCCTGGACGTTTGGGGGCGCGGCGGACCACGGGTAGCAACCAGGCACTCCAGATCGTCCACGCGACGACAGCGAGAAGAATGACGAGCAGCCGGATGAAAGGCCGGTTCTGATCCAGCCGATCGCCGACTAGAGTCCAGACCGTGCGCAGCCACTCCAGTGCGCCGGCGATCAGCACCGCACGAACCACGAGGCGTATCGTAGGGTGCGGCACGAGCACGAGCGCGGCCAGGAGCACCGCCGCGGCGACGAGCCAGGTCTGACCGGCGCGCGAGAAGTGTGCCGCGAGCAGTACCGCCGCCAACAGCGCCGGCACGACATGCAGCAGTCGAGACATCGAGAACAGTGCCTTGCGTGGACAGAGGTTGATCAGTAAAGCAACTCGACCCAGCGCTTGCCGGCCATCAGCTCCGCTTTGCGCCGCTGCCACTTTTCCTTCGAGCCGGCAACGCCGGCAAAGACGGCGTCGAGCTCGTCGCGCATCTCCTCGAGGCCGGCGACGTAGACGTGGGTCTTGGGGTCACCGAGCATCTTCCACAGCTCCGCGCCGCGTTCGGCGATGACTTGGTCCCATGCGATCGGATCGGCCCAGCTGGGGCGCGGACTGAGGGCTTGGAACGCCTCGAACGTCTCCTCGTCGTAGTATTGCGAGAAGTCGTTCCTCTTCTCGTTCATGTACAGCAGCTCGAGTCCGCTCTTGGCTCCGTAGAACAGCCACACGCGTCCTTTCCAGTCCGTGGCCTCACGATACAGATGCTTGACGAACGCGCGAAACGGGGCGATGCCCGTGCCTGTGCCGATGAGGATCAGATTGGCGTCCCGCTCCTCGGGAACTTCGAACGGCAAGCCGTAAGGTCCTGTGATCGCCAGCGTCTCGCCGGCCGTCAGATCGCACAGGTAGTTCGACGCCACGCCGTCATACTTCTCACCGCTGTACTCGTCGATGTAGGTGCAGCGCCGAACGCAAATCTTGATGCGAGGCTTTCCTGACTCGCCACGCTCGGGAAGATCAGCCACGCTGTAGAGACGAAAGTGGTGTTCCTGGCCGAACTCGGGCGATCCCGGCGCAAGCACACCGATGCTTTGCCCGATCCGGAAGGAGAAGTTGGCGCCATCGACGTCGAGCACGATCTCGCGGACCTCGTCCTCTGACTCTTCCGAGGTGATCCGCTCGCTGGAGACGACATGGGCTTCGTAGCGCGTTTCGATGTCGTAGTCCGCGAGGAGCTTGACCTGTTCGCTCATCGAGTTTCCTCCTCCATTTTCCTCACGTGGGTGCTTTGAGCCGGGCCAACGTGGGTCCCTGTCGCGCCGGCCTCTTCCGAGCACGGCTCACCGCACTCGCTCGTACAACTTCCCGCGTGACAACCCATCCGCCCGGCCAGCGCGTCGGGATCTGAGCATACTCCGCGAAACGCTCTGCGCCAGGCGAGCTGTACGGCCGCCCACGCAACCATCACGACGACGATTGCCGAGAGCCCTATAGCGTAGGAAACGAGCACGTTTCAGCCTCCCAACCCGGCGAATCCCATGAACGAGATCGACAGCAGCCCCGCAACCATCAGTGCCAGCGCGGTCCCCTTGACGACGTCGGGAACCGCGGCCAGCTCGAGCTTCTCCCTGGTTCCCGCCATCAGCACCAGAGCCAGGGTGAAGCCTACACCGGCCCCGAGCGCGTAGACGATGCACTGCACGAAGCTGTAGCCCTTGTTCGTCTGAAACAGCGCCAGGCCGAGAATCGCGCAGTTGGTGGTGATGAGCGGCAGGAAGATACCGAGCGCGCGGAACAGCGCCGGACTGACCTTCTTGATGAACATTTCGACCAGCTGGACCGTCGAGGCGATCACGGCAATGAAAGAGATCAGCCGGAGGTACGGAGCGTCGATGGCGAGCAGCAGCAGGTTGATCCCGAACGCGCAGGTCGAGCTGACCAGCATCACGAACGTCACCGCGCCGCCCATGCGGGTCGCCGTCGCCAGCTTGCCCGACACGCCCAGAAACGGGCAAATACCGAGAAAGTACGCCAGCACGAAGTTGTTGATCAGGCAGTCGTTCAGGAAGATGGTCCAGAGCGGGTCGTCGTTCATGACGCCACCTCCAGGGCCCGTGCGGCCTCGCGCCGCTGCCTGACGGCGTTGAACACCAGCAGCCAGGCGGCGAGGGTGAAGAAGCCGCCGCTCGGCAGGATCATGACGACCCAGTCCTGGAAGCCCTCGTGGAACAGGTCGACGCCGAACAGCGAGCCGGAGCCGAGAATCTCTCGGACCGCTCCGAGGCAGAAGAGTGCGAATACGAAGCCGACGCCGCTGCCGAGCCCGTCGAGGGCGGCGCGGCCGATGGTGTTCTTGGAGGCGAAGGCCTCGGCCCGCCCGAGGATCAGGCAGTTGACCACGATGAGCGAGATGAAGGCGCCGAGGGCCTTGTGCAGGTCGAGGCTGATGGCCCGAATGACGTAATCCACGATGGTGACGAAGGTGGCGATGATCAGGATGTAGGTGGCGATCCGCACCTGGCGCGGGATGACGCGGCGCAGCGTGGACACGGTGATGTTGGACATCACGAGCACGAAGAGCGTGGCGAGCCCCATGGCCAGCGCGTTCCTGGCGGTGTTCGACACCGCGAGCACGGGGCACATGCCGAGGGCCTGCACGAAGACGGGGTTCTCCCTCCAGAGTCCCTTGACGAACTCGTCGGTTCCGCTGGGCGGCTGGTCATGCATGGCCATGGACTAGCCTCCCCCCTGCCGGAAGTCACCGGCCCGCCGCTGCACGCGCGGGATCCAGAACGATGCACTCTTGTTCAACATGTTAGCGATCGCGTCCGACGAGATCGTCGCCCCGGTGATGCCGTCCACCT
>CP070706.1:159168-166604 GCA_020350085.1 Acidobacteriota bacterium | reverse complement strand
GCGCCATCGAGCGGGTGCCAGCCACGGAGGGTCGAGTCCGACGTCTCCGCTCAGGAGCGCCAAGTCCACGCGGGTGTCGGTCAGCGGCTCGAGCGTCGAGGCCAGTCGATCGAGCTGACCGTGCAGGTCTCCCACAACGGCGATTCGAAGCACGTCACCCATCGAGACAGAGGATAACCTGGTCGAGAACGACGTGAACGGCGAGAGCTTCAGCGACGGTGTCGATTGTGGGTATGCTGTCCGTGAAACGTACGAAGGAGAGCGAGCTGATGGCACTTATCGGAGCCCGAGCGATTCCACGCCGGGGTGTGGCGCAGGCGCTGTGCGCCGCCTTGCTCGCGGCCGGACTCGGCTGTGCCGAGCAGCCACCACCCGAGAGAATCGAGCCGGTAGGTCAAGCCGATCTCGAGCACGCGCGCGCCGCGCTCGTGCCGTTCAAACAGCAGCTCGTCAAGGAGCTCACCGCAGGGCTCGCCGCAGGCACGGACCAGGCGATCGAGGTCTGCAAGGTGAAAGCGCCCCGAATCGCGTCGAGCCTGAGCGTGGGCGGCGTGGCGATGGGCCGCACGAGCCACAAGCTGCGCAATCCGCACAATGCTGCGGCGCCGTGGCTGGAGCCGCTGCTCGAGGATTACGTGTCGGCCAAGGGCGCGGCCCAGCCGCGTGCCGTGCGTCTCGAGGACGACCGTTTCGGCTACGTCGAGCCGATCTACGTCAAGTCTGCCTGCTTGATCTGCCACGGTGGCGAGATCGACGAGAAGGTGGCTCTCGAGCTCGAGAAGCTGTACCCGCAGGATCGAGCGACCGGCTTCGAGGTGGGAGATTTTCGCGGTCTGTTCTGGGTCACGATGCCGCTGTCCGACTCGTAGCGCCGGACGATCGCACCGGGATCCGCGGCAGGCTAGCGTGAAGGCGCGAGACGATCTCGTAGTGGATCGTTCCAGCCCAGCTGGCGAGATCATCGGCTCGCACCCGCTCGGACGCCGAGCAGCCGATAAGCACGACCTCATCGCCGAGGCGGACATCTACCACATCGGTGACATCGATCATCATCACATTCATGCAGATCCTGCCGACGACGGGGGCGTGTTGCCCGCGGATCAACACGTGGGCGCGCCCGGAAAGACGCCGATCGTAGCCTTCGTAGTAACCGATCGGTAGCACGGCAATGCGCGAGGGACGAGTGGCCCGCCAGGTCCGACCGTAGCCCACGTAGCCTCCGGCGGGGACCGACTTGACCTGCGCCACGATCGTCTTCCAGGAGAGAACCGGCTCCAGCACGAGCGCGTTGAGCGCACGCTCACGCGCGGAAACGAGCGTCTCGCGCGACGGCCAGAGCCCGTACAGGCCGATGCCGACGCGTGCCAGATCCAAGTGTGTCGCCGGAAACAGGATCGTCGATGCCGAGCAGGCGATGTGCTTCAGCCGCGGGCGCAGTCCGGCTTGCTGGAGCAGCTCGCTGGCGGTCCGAAAGCGCTCGATCTGACCGAGCGCGAACGAGTGGTCGGTCGTGTCCTCGATGTCGGCGAAGTGGGTCGATAGCCCTTCGAAAACGAGGCCCGGCCGACGGCTCAGCTCCCGAGCCAGCGCGATCAGCTCGTCCTGATCGAGACCTTGACGGTGCGTGCCCGTCTCGAGCTTCAAGTGCAAACGCGCCTCACGCCCGCTGGCCCGCGCCGCTTGCTCCAGCTCGCCGAGAGCGTCCGCGTCGTAGAGGGTCAACGAGACGCCGGCTCTGACCGCGGCCGCCAGGTCGCCCCGCGCGACGTGCTGGAGGATCAGAATCGGACTTCTCTCGCCGATCAGCGCACGCAGCTCCAGCGCCTCCCGCAGATTGCCCACACCCATCCAGCTCGCTCCGGCCTCGAGCGCTGCCGGGGCGACGAGCTCCACGCCGTGGCCATAAGCGTTCGACTTGACCACGGCCATCATTGCCGTCTCGCTGCCGATGCGCGTGCGAAACGAGCGGACGTTCTCTGCCAGAGCGTCGAGGTCGATCTCGACCCAGCTCACCGATCCGGTAGGAAGCGAAGCGGGGCGCGCAGGCGTGGCCTGCGCGAGGCGGGTGGTCGGTCTGGAGGGCGTCGTCATCGGCTTGCTGGCGATGATAACCGCACCGCGCGGTTCGGGCCGCACGCAGGCGGCCAGCGCCTGCTTCCGGGCTAGCTCCGCTGCGAAGCCGCCGCCATCTCGCTCGCGCCGTGCGGGGGGGCAGGCTGGAGCCCGTAGCGCTGCAGCTTGCGATACAACGTCGTCCGGCCGATCGCGAGCGTGCGCGCGGTCTGGCTGAGATTGCCGCGGCAAGCCTCCAGGCAGCGCAGAATGTGCACGCGCTCCATCTCACTGAGCGTGGCCAGACGATCGGTGCTCTCACCGCTCGGGCGTGGCTCGTACGGCACTCCGCGTGCCAACGCCGATGGGGGAACGGGCGCATCCGAAACCGCGCGCCGTACGGCAGAGGGCAGGTGCGTCGGCTCGATCGGCCCACTGCCAGCGAGCACGACGGCGCGGCAGAGCACGTTTTGAAGCTCGCGAACGTTGCCCGGCCAGTGGTAGCTCTCCAGCATCCGCATCGACTCCGGATGCACGGCCCGCGCTCGCCCGTCGCCGGTGGAGCGAAGAATGTGGTCCGCCAGCGCGGGGATATCGTCGCGGCGCTCTCTCAGGGGAGGAATCGTCACCGGAAACACGGCCAGCCGGTAGAACAAATCCTCACGAAACTGACCGCTCTCGACCTGCTGCTCGAGGTTCCGATTCGTGGCGCACAGCACACGCACGTCCACAGGCCTCGATCGCGTCGAGCCGAGCCGGGTCACGGTATGCTCCTGAAGCGTGCGAAGCAGCTTCGCCTGCACGGCCGCGCTCATCTCGGAGATCTCGTCGAGAAACAGAGTCCCGCCATGGGCGGCCTCGAACTTTCCGACCCGAGCGTGATCGGCACCGGTGAACGCTCCCTTCTCATAGCCGAACAGCTCGCTTTCGAGCAGCGTCTCGGGCAACGCCGCGCAGTTGATCGCGACGAACGGTGCCGCTGCACGCGGGCCTTCGTCGTGTATCAGGCGTGCGAACAGATCCTTCCCGGTACCGGACTCGCCCTGCAGCAGCACGGTCAAGTCGGTCGGAATGACCTTCTCTATGAGGCTGTACGTGGCTCGTAGTCCGCAGCGAAGACCGACGATCTGATCGAGCCCCGCTTCGGAGAACAGCTGCAGCTTGAGCTCTTTGACCCGGCGCGACAGGTCGGTTAGCTCGAGCGCGTTGCGCACGGCGATCGAGAGGCGCTCGGTCTCGAACGGCTTGGTGAGAAAGTCGCGCGCCCCGAGCTTCATCGCGGAGACCGCCTTCTCCACCGTCCCCTGGCCCGTGAGGATGATCACGGGAAGCTGCGGATGGCGCTGGCGCAGTTGATCGAGCACCTCGAGTCCGCTCATCCCGGGCATCTTGATGACGAGCAGCATCAGGTCGGGCTCGTCCGCTTCGAGCCTTCGGAGGGCGGCCTCCCCACCCGTCAGGCTTTCGGTCTCGTATCCTTCTTTACCGAGCACGAGCTCGACCCACCTCACGACGGCCGGCTCGTCATCCACGACGAGAATTCTCGGCCGCGATCCGCTCGCGGCGGCACCTCGGTCACGGCCTGCGGTATTCGTGCTCATTCGCGTTCTCCGCTCATCGACCAACCCCGCCCGAGGTCGAATATGGTGACCGAAGCCGACTGTGCCAAGCTGAAACGCTGGGGCGTTCCACTCGGGGGCACCCGGGCCACGGAACGATCTGGTCCGCCGCGCGAAGTGTTCAACGCTGTTCGCGGGATCCCCGCCTTCCACGAAATCGCGCCCGCCGATGCTGGCATCTCGCTTGCAAAACTCCCCCTCTCGTACGATCCGTCGCCCACTCCGACAGCGCACGGCCCCAGCGCGGTCGGGGTGGGCTGCGGGTTATCGCATCGCCTGGGGCCCGAGGGGAACGAGGCGGTGGCCAACGAGGACCCGAGACGAGGTCTCCTCGAGCCCCCAAAGCCCGACGGAGGGGCGGCGCGCCGCGACGGCCTTCACTCTTTTTCTGAGCCGTTCCCCGAAACGAACCTCTACCAGCTCCTTCTCGCACTCGAAGCGCTTCCCGAGCCGATCGCGGTCGCTGACGAAAACGCGCGGATCGTCTGGGCCAATCAACGCTTGGTCTGTTCGGCCCGATGCTGACCGCACTGCGTGGAGCACCGGTCGGTCTGATCGCGGGCCCGCACGCGCACCAAAGCGAGGGGTGGGAGGTCAACGAGCTGGTGCGCCGCGGCAGCGGGAACCTCGCGCTGACCGCATTCGACAGCGAGGGGATGTCCTGGCGCTGCGAGCTGAGCGTGCGCTCACTCGAGCGAAGCGCTGCCTGGTCGCCGAGTGATCGTCCTCTCCAGCCTGTAGCAGTTCGAACGCATGCAGGCCGAACTGGTCGTCTCGGCAGAGACCATACTTAGCGAGCGGAAGCTGCTGCTCGCGACGACCGAAGCGCTCACGGATGCCGTGCTGATCGTCGACGAGTCGGAGCGGGTGGTCCACGTCAACCAGCCGGCCTGTGAGCTGTTCGGCCTCGCTCCCGTCGGCGTGCAAGGGCGCAGCCTGGCTGACGTCGAGCTACCAGGCGCCGTACGCGGGTCCTGGCTGGCATTTCTCGCCTCTCACGAGGAGCGCCACCGTCGCCAGACGAGCCCGTCGGTTGGCGGCGAATCGCTCGAGCCGGAGCTTCAGCTCGTGCGCGCCTGCAGTCCGTTCGGCAGTCCGCTCCGAAGTGTGCTCGTCGTCAGAAGGCTCGATCGCGTCGGGTCCTGACACCGCGATCTGCTCGCCCCGAGAAACTCGCCTCAGCGATCCGGACCGAGGCGCTTCGGGCATAATCTCTTCCGACAACGGACCCAGTTCAGACCGGGAGCGTGAGATCCATGGATGAGCGGGACACGATTCGGCGTGAGAAACAGCGATGGGAACGCGAGCTCGTCGAGCCCCATGCCGGTCGCGTCCCCGAACGAGCGGCGCTGCGCACGAGCTCGGGTATCGACGTTCACAGGCTCTACACCCCCCTCGACCGTGCGGAGCGCGGCTACTTGGAGCAGCTCGGTTTTCCTGGCGAGCACCCGTTTACCCGCGGCGTGCAGCCGACGATGTATCGCAGTCGTCTCTGGACGATGCGCCAATACGCGGGATTCGGCACCGCCGAGCAATCCAATGCCCGCTACCGCTATCTGCTCGAGCGGGGCCAAACCGGGCTGTCGATCGCTTTTGATCTGCCGACCCAGATGGGCTACGACGCCGACGACCCGTTGGCCGAGGGGGAAGTCGGTAAGGTCGGCGTGGCCATCGACTCGCTGGCCGACATGGAGATCCTCCTCGACGGGATCCCGCTGGATCGAGTCAGCACCTCGATGACGATCAACGCCCCCGCCTCGATCCTGCTGGCGCTCTACGTCGCCGTGGCCCGCAAGCAGGGCATCCCGCCCGACAAGCTGCGCGGTACGATCCAAAACGATGTGCTCAAGGAGTACATCGCCCGCGGCACGTACATCTTCCCGCCGCGCCCCTCGCTGCGCATCGTCACGGACATCTTCGCCTGGTGCGCCGAGCAGATGCCGCGCTGGAACACGATCTCGATCTCGGGCTACCACATCCGCGAGGCGGGCTCGACGGCGGTCCAGGAGATCGCCTTCACGCTGGCGAACGGCATCGCCTACGTCGAGGCGGCGCTCGCGGCCGGGCTGGACCTGGAGCAGTTTGCGCCGCGCCTGTCATTCTTCTTCAACGCACAGCTGCACTTGCTCGAGGAGGCTGCCAAGTTCCGCGCCGCGCGTCGGCTGTGGGCCCGAATCATCCGCGAGCGGTTCGGGGCGAAGAATCCCGCATGCGGCCGATTGCGCTTCCATGCGCAGACTGCGGGCGCTTCGCTCACCGCTCAGCAGCCGGAGAACAACATCGTCCGGACGGCGTACGAGGCGCTCGCAGCCGTGCTCGGCGGATGCCAATCACTGCACACGAACTCGATGGACGAGGCGCTCGGTCTGCCGACGGAAAAGGCGGTCACTCTGGCCCTGAGGACCCAGCAGGTCCTGGCCCACGAGACGTGGATCACCGACTCGATCGACCAGCTCGCCGGATCGTTTTTCGTCGAGGCTCTCACCGACGAGCTCGAGGCGCGCTCCAGCGAGTTGCTGGGCAAGATCGACACGTTGGGGGGTGCCGTCGCGGCCATCGAGCAGGGCTACCAGCAGCGTGAGATCGCCGATGCCGCCTACCAATTCCAGCGCAAGATCGAGTCCGGAGAGCAGATCATTGTGGGCGTCAACGAGTTCACGACGGACAGCGAGACGGAGATGCCCGTGCATCAGGTCGCCGACGAGCTTCGCCAGCGCCAGGCCGATCGCACGCGACGCGTGCGCGAGTCGCGCGACGCTCGCGCCTGTGCATCAGCCCTCGAGACCGTCGAGCAACGTGCGCGATCGGACCACAATCTGATGCCCGCGATCGTCGAGGCGGTGTCCTGTTACGCGACCGTCGGCGAGATCACCGAGCGCCTCGCGCGCGTGTTCGGACGCTATCAGGAAGCGATGTTCTGACGCCCGCCGGAGTCGTCAAGTAGCTTGTTTTCAGCTACTTGAGTAGCTCGCTCGAGGTCAGAGCCGGCTCGCTTGCCTGGCAAAAAAAGGGCGCCCCGTCGAGCGCCCCATTTCCCGTGAAGGGTCTATTTAGTAGGTGTTGTTTCGGCTACCGAGCCGTCTTCTTGGTCTTCCTTTTGGTCTTTCTTTTGGTGGCCTTCTTCTTGGTGGCTTTTCTCTTTGTGGCCTTCCGCTTGGCCTTCTTCCGCGTGGTCTTCTTCTTTGTGGCCTTCCGCTTGGTGGCCTTTCTCTTTGTGGCTTTCCGCTTGGCCTTCTTCTTAGTGGCCTTCCGCTTGGCCTTCTTCTTGGTGCCCTTTCTCTTCGTGGCCTTCCGTTTGGTGGCCTTTCTCTTTGTGGCCTTCTTCTTGGTGGCTTTGCGAGCCACCTTGCGCTTGCGCATGGCCATCGCGTTGGTCCTCCTTCGTCAGCACGGTGCTGACGGTTTAATCCACGGGCGTCCCCGCAGAACTGAGTTCTTTTCGTTCGAAATATGGTTGTATTGTTTCGACTTTGTCAAGAGGTGTCGAGGCTGATCCCGTTTTTTTGCGCGTCATCGTGCAGCACCGAGAACGCTCTCAACGCCGTTTCATCATCGCCGCGGCGTCGTCCCAACGTCCTTTCAACGTCGCCTCAACGTTGCCTCGGCGGCCGTCCGGGGCGTGGGGGAAGAACCTCATCGAGCCCCAGTTCGCGGATCCGACGTCGAAGAGTGCGCACGCCGATCCCCAGTATCCGCGCCGCTTCCGTCCGCGAGCCATCGACGGAGGTGAGCGTGGCTCGAATCGCTTCTGCCTCGATCTGCTTG
>CP070706.1:156039-159068 GCA_020350085.1 Acidobacteriota bacterium | reverse complement strand
TCGAGCGTCTGGACCGACGTGGTGAAGCGGGGCGAGATGGTGCGGCAGGTCCGCGGCCCGGGGAATCTGGTCTCGGAGGATGTACGGTATATCGCGGCGCTCACCGCCGGGCGCGTCGAGCGCCGGCTGGTCGAGCCTGGGGCCATCGTGGACAGTGCCACAGTGCTGCTCGTGCTCAGCAACCCCGACGTCGAGATCCAGGCGCTGGACGCGCAGCGTCAGCTGACGGCGGAAGAGGCGCGCCTCGTCGATCTGCGGACCCAGCTGGAGAACCAGCGGCTGAGTCAGGAAGGGCTGGTGGCGACGGTCAACGCCCAGTACCTAGAGGCGATGCGAAACGTCTCACGGGACGAAGAGCTGGCCGAGAGGGGCCTGCTGTCGGACATTGAACTGCAGAGTTCCCGCGACAGGGCAGACGAGTACGAGAAGCGGCTCGAGGTTGAGCGGCAGCGCCTGGCCGTCATGACCGACGCGGTGGAGACCCAACTGTCGGCGCAGCGCGCGCAGGTCGAGCGGCTCCGCGCGATCGCAGTGTACAAAGAGAATCTCGTCGAGTCGATGAACGTGGTCGCCGGTGTGTCCGGAGTCCTGGCCGACCTACAGTGGGACCCAGGCCAGTGGGTGAGGCCGGGCGACGAACTGGCCCGGATCGTACAGCCCGGCCGGCTGCGGGCGGAAGTGCGGATACCCGAGACCCAGGCGCGCGACGTGGCGATCGGGCAGCTGGCGCTGATCGACACGCGTCCCGACACTGTCCTGGGGCGAGTGGTCCGCATCGATCCCGCGGTTCAGGGCGGCAGTGTGACAGTCGATGTGCGCCTCGAGGGAGAGTTGCCGAAAGAGGCGCGTCCGGACCTGAGCATTGACGGAACCATCGAGATCGAGCGGCTGACCGATGTGCTATACGTATCACGTCCGACCTACGGGCAGCCGAACAGCCTAGTCGGGCTGTTCAAGGTCGTCGAGGACGGAAACGCTGCTGTGCGCGTCAGCGTGCGGCTGGGGCGTGCATCGGTCAATACGATCGAGATCATTGAGGGCTTGATGGAGGGTGACGAGGTTATCGTGAGTGACATGTCGACCTGGGATGAGTACGACCGGGTACGGCTTCGGTGAATAACTCGAAACGAGAGCGAAGACAGAACAATGGCTAGTCAGAACGGCGGTTCCTTGATCCGGCTGGACGGAGTGGGCAAAGTCTTCTACACCGAGGAACTGGAGACCCACGCACTGGACGACATTCACCTGGACATCCAGAACGGGGAATATGTGGCGATCGCGGGTCCCTCGGGCTGCGGCAAGACCACGCTGCTGTCGATCCTCGGGCTTCTGGATACGCCAACGTCGGGCGACTACACGCTCGACGGCGAGCAGGTCGCGAGCCTTACAGCGTCGCAGCGCGCCCGTATCCGCAACCAGCACATCGGTTTCATCTTTCAGGCGTTTAACCTGATCGGCGACCTGACGGTCTATGAGAACGTCGAACTGCCGCTGACCTATCGGGGCATGCCGTCGTCCGAGCGCAAACAGCGGGTCCACGATGCGTTGGAACGCGTCGGCATGGCGCACCGGATCAATCACTACCCGCCTCAGCTCTCGGGCGGCCAGCAGCAGCGCGTGGCGGTCGCTCGTGCTCTCGTCGGCCAGCCCTCGATTCTGCTCGCCGACGAGCCGACCGGTAACCTGGACTCGAAGAACGGCAACGCGGTGATGGATCTGCTTCGCGAGCTGCACCAGGAGGGCTCGACGATCTGCATGGTGACGCACGACCCGCGCTACGCGCACTTTGCCGATCGTACCCTCAACCTCTTCGACGGCCAGATCGTCAGCGAGGCGAACGGCGAGAAGCTGAAGGAACTGGAAGAGAGCGGCTTTGACGTATAGAGAGATCGACATTCGGCAGCGTACAATCGTCGACCGATGTCCGGTTTTCTCTCAGCGATCGACCCCCGACGTCCGACGCTGAACGAACAGCGCAGGGCATCGGGGGTCGATTGTCGAACGTCGAACGCCGAGAAGTGAGCCGAACGTCGAGAGCCGGCTCTCGGCTGTCCAATGTCTAGATCGACCGAGAGAATCAATCAGCCATTACCAGAACCATTGACTAGCTACCGCGTACTCATCGCCGATGACCAGGCCGACGTGCTGCAGGCCCTCCGCCTGCTGCTGAAGGGCGAGGGCTTCGAGATCGAGACCGCCACTTCGCCGGCCGGCGTCCTGTCGGCAATCGAGGCGCAGGACTTCGACGCCGTCCTACTCGACCTCAATTACAGCCGCGATACCACATCGGGCCGGGAAGGCCTCGACTTGCTTGCCACGGTTCAGATGCTCGACGACACGCTGCCGGTGATCGTGATGACCGCCTGGGCCAGCGTCGAGACGGCCGTGGAGGCGATGCGGCGCGGCGCCCGCGACTACGTACAGAAGCCGTGGGACAACGCGCGCTTGCTCGCCACACTACGCACCCAGGTCGAGCTGGGACGGGCGCTGCGCAAGGGTCAACGTCTGGAACACGAGAACCTGCGACTGCGCAGGCAGCAGCTGCCCGGGCTGATTGCCGAATCGCGCGCCATGCAGCCGGTACTGGAAATCATGGAGCGGGTCGCCGCATCGGACGCCAACGTCCTGATAAGCGGCGAACACGGGACCGGCAAGGACGTGGTCGCACGCTGGCTGCATACGGCCTCCGATCGGGCGGCCAAGCCGCTGGTCACGATAAACGCAGGCGGTATTTCCGAGACGCTGTTTGCCAGCGAACTGTTCGGGCATGTGAAGGGCGCCTTCACCGACGCCAAGTCCGACCGTATCGGCTGCTTCGAGCTGGCGCACAGCGGAACGCTCTTCCTGGACGAAATCGCCAACGTCCCCGTCCAGCAGCAGGCCAAGCTGTTGCGTGTGCTCGAGACCGGCGAGCTACAGCGTGTCGGTTCGTCGAAGACGCGCCAGGTAGATGTACGACTCCTCTCGGCCACCAACGCGAACATCTTCGAAGAAGTCGCCGAGGGACGGTTTCGCGAGGACCTTCTATA
>CP070706.1:153058-155939 GCA_020350085.1 Acidobacteriota bacterium | reverse complement strand
CGGTGTGCTCTCGAGCGACAGGCTCGCAGGCAGTGTTCGAAGTGTCTCGGCGAACGTCGGCTCACGGGCCTCGTCTTCCGGCCGATCCCCCCGCAGATCCCTCAGCCGTCGCCTCAGATCGGCGTACGCCGCGGGCCGTCGCTCGCGGCGTTTGCGGGTCATCCACTCGATGAGACCGGCGACGGACTCGGGCACTTCGGGGCGCTGCGCGCGCAGGTCCGGAAGAGGCGTTTCGAGAGCGTGCCGCACGACTTCTTCGGGGGTGCTGCCCGTGAACGGGCGCACGCCGGTCAGCATCTCGAACAGCACGATCCCGAGCGAGTAGATGTCGCTGCGAAGATCCAGAGGCTCGCGCCCGGCGAGCTGCTCGGGAGAAGCGTAAAACGGCGTGCCGAGCACGGCGCCGGCTCTCGGCATCGTGATCCCGTCGCTGTCGGCGACCGGCTTGGCGAGGCCGAAGTCAGCAACGCGGACGGTGTCGTTCTCGTCGATCAAGATGTTCGAGGGCTTGATGTCGCGGTGCACGATGCCGTGGCGCCAGACGGCTTGCAGGGCGTCGACACACTCTTCTGTGATGCGCAACGCGTCGGCAAGCGTCAGGTGCGTTTCTTCCCAGAGCCTTCTCCCGAGCGTTTCGCCGTCGACGTACTCCATGACGAGATAGGGCCGGCCTCGCATCTCGCCGTAGGCGTACACGCGTACGACGTGAGGGTGCTCGACCGTGGCCATCGTGCGCGCCTCGCGCAGAAAGCGCGTGCGCGCCAGCTCGTCGGCGAGGCGATCTTCCGAGATGACTTTAATGGCAACGAGCCGACCGAGCTCGTTGTCGCGGGCGACGTACACGCGACCCATGCCCCCCTCGCCCAAAAGGTGGAGCAGCGTGTAGCCAGCGATCTCGATGTCCGACGGCGGCGCGGCCGACTCGGCACCGCGAGACACGTCCCTCGAGGATGGCTCGTACGCGGACCCGGGTGTCGGCCGCTCTCGCGGCGGACCTCCACCCCGTTTCGCCACGCGCTGATTATAGACGGGTTCGGGGGGCGGTTCGTATGTTCGCGAATGACGGGCTATTCGGCCGGATCGCGCCGGAACATGCGGCTAAGCTGCGCGCCCAGCGCACCGGCTGAGCGGTAGCGCACTGAGGGCTCGCGGTCTGTGGCCCGCCCGACGAGGCGCTCGATCGCGCGGGCGTTTGAAGGGGTGCTGCTCGCCAGCACCGGCTGGCTGAGCTCTTCGAGCAACCAGCCGAGCGCGAAGACGTCCGAGCGCGCATCGAGGGAGGCGTGCTTACCAGCGCACTCTTCGGGGCTGAGATAGCGGGGCAGGGAGACGCTCGGGCCGCTCGTCTCTCGGATCCTCTGCTCGACCAGCCATTGGGAGACGGCGACCGGAATGCCGAGATCGAGCAGCTTGATCGACGGCTCCGTAGGGCCTGCTCTCACGAGGATGTTCGAAGGCTTGATGCGGAGGTGGGCCAAGCCGGCACGATGCACGCACTCCACGGCGTCGCACAGCCGCGCGAACAGCCGCAGCCGCTCTTCGAGCGCATGCCGACACGTCTGGCAGAACTCAGTGATCGGCTCGCCGAGCACCAGCTCCATCACGAACAGCGGCCGGCCAAGCCGCGAGATGCGCAGCTCGTGCACACGGGCGATGTCGGGGTGACGCGCTTCGTCCAACGCGCCGGCGATCGATGTGAAGCGTTCGGAGACCTCGCGGATGTCCACGGACCACTTGATCAGCTTGAGCGCGACCTCGCCGAGGCCGCTCCGCACATCGCGCGCGCGATAGACGACACCGAGCGGGCCCTCTCCGACGGTATCGAGGATCTCGAAGCCGTCGAGCTGAGGCTGAGGATCGCGAGCCGGATATCCCTCCGCGCGAGATGCTCCGGGGAAGGCTGGCTCGCCGTCCGAAAGAGACGCGACTTTCCGATGCGCGTCGGCGACCGTGGCGATCTCGGCCAACCGCTGCAACAAGCGACCCGAGCGGCCCGCGGCCGAGCGCTGCTCGTCCTGCCAGTCGATCGGCTCGCCGTCTCCGATGCGGGCCGCGATCTTCTCGAGTCGGTCGCGATCAGACATGGCGGTCCATCTCCGCGGCCAGGCTCAACAGCGCCCGGCTGACCGACTTTCTCGCCGCCTCGGCCGAGGGGGCGCCGAGCGCGTCGGCCACTTCGGCATAGCTGCAACCGAGCTCGAGGCGCGCGACGATCGCCTCGCGCTCGCGCGGGCGAAGTCGTCCGAGGGCGGCGTCGTAGCGATCGAGAAGCTCCCTGTCGATCGCCTGGCTCAGTGGGGAGCGTTCGTTGCCAGCGATCTCGTCATCGAGCTCGTGCTTGAAAGGCGTGCGGCGCGCGCGCCGGATCTCCCGGCGAATACGATTGTTGACGGCGGTGCGGACGTAAGCCTGCAGCGCGACAGGCGCGGGTGACTTGCGAAGCGCTGCCCGACAGATCGTGGCTGTCAGGACTTCTTGGACGATGTCCTCGGTATCGACCAGGCTGCGGGCGAAGCGCGGGAGTCGCCCCCGCGCCCAGCGCCGCAGCCGCTCGAGATAGCGCTGGCACAGCTGCCCCTCGGCATCGCGGTTGCCCTGGCGTGCCTGATCGAGCAGCTCGTACGTGGTGCTGGCTTCGGCTTGTGAGCGGGGGCCGCCCGCATCACGGCTTGGACGAGAGACGCTTTTCCTCCTGACCATCGCCCGCTCCTCTTCGGTCGGCTGCGAGGCGCGGTGATCCGTTCGACAGCGATCGTAGCACGGCGGGGTGGTGAGGCCGCTCGCGCGGCCTCACCCGACCTCGCTAGGTCATCGCGTTGTCGCAAGCCGCTGAGATCAGCTCTCCGGTGGCGTGCACGGCTCGTCGATCGGCACGCGTTCG
>CP070706.1:150312-152958 GCA_020350085.1 Acidobacteriota bacterium | reverse complement strand
TGGCCGGACCGAGGTGAACGGCGCCGCGACGAGAAGGGCGGCGAGCGAAACGCGGACGAGCCGCACCGGAACCCCCGAGGTCTCCAGCCGGCGCGTCACGGCCCGGTCCGCACGTG
The DNA here is from genome assembly GCA_020350085.1 of Acidobacteriota bacterium. Lineage (GTDB taxonomy): Bacteria > Acidobacteriota > Polarisedimenticolia > J045 > J045. The sequence continues at coordinate 152,842 of CP070706.1, read as the reverse complement.
CGACCAGGCGGTCGTCGAGTGGCAGCGCGCGCAGCTCCGTCCATACCCGCCCAGGTGGACGTCGTCCCGCTCGTGGCAGGCGACGCACGTCTGGGGCAGGCGGATCTCGCCCGCTACGGGGCGGGTGTGGCAGGCGTGGCAGTCCTGGTCCGCGTGGGCTCCCTCGAGCGGAAAGCGCGTCTCGGTGTTGTGGTCGAACCTCGAGAGACGCCACGAGTTCGGGTTGTGGCACGGCTCGCAGGACGGGCCCAGACGCCCCTCGTGATGATCCTCGGCGCGGTGACAGCCGGCGCACGACGCCGGTGCGTCCCGGAAGGCCGCGCTCGCGTGGCACTCCTCGCAGGCCGTGATGGCGTGAAGGCCGAGCAGGGGGAAGATCGAGAGATCGTGGTCGAAGAACACCTGCTCCCTCCAGCCGCTCTCACGGTGACACCGCGCACAGTCCGAGCCCTCCTGCCCCCGGTGAACGTCGTCGCTCTCGTGACAGGACCTGCAGTCGGTCGGAAGCTTCTCCTCGCCGCTTACGCCGGTGTGACACGCCACGCAGTCGACTTCCCTGTGTCGACCGCGCAGGGGAAAGTCGGTCGTTCCATGGTCGAAGTGATCGGCCCTCCACGACCGCTCGGCGTGACAGCTCTCACAGGCCTTTCCGAAGCGCCCCTTGTGTTCGTCGTCGCTGCGGTGGCACGAGAAGCAGTCGCGCGGGGCGGGCTCTGCGTACAGATCTCCCGTGTGGCATTTCTGGCACTGCGCGGAGCGGTGCGCGCCGCGCAGCGGGAAGCGCGTGTCCCTGTCGTGGTTGAACTCGATGGCGTCCCAGGCCGCCGGCGTGTGGCAGCTCGAGCACTCGGCTCCGAAGCGACCGAGATGCACGTCGTTCACCCTGTGGCAGGCATGGCAGTCCTTCGGGGTAGCCTCGTAGCGCTCGTTCACGTGACACGACGCGCAATCGACCGAACCGTGCTTGCCGACCAGGGGGAAGCTCGTCTTGTCGTGGTCGAACTCGGCGCTCCGCCAGCTCTCGACCGAGTGGCAGTCGCCGCAGCCCTCGCCGAGCCGACCTCGGTGCGGATCCTGCTGCCCGTGACACGCCGCACAGTCGCTCTCGGCGCTGCGGTAGGGCTCGTCGGCGGCGTGACAGCCCGCACAGTCGGCTCCGCGATGACGTCCGTGCAGGGGAAAGTCGGTCAGGGAGTGGTCGAACGTCTCGGGATCGAGTCCCAAGATGTCGGCGTCGCGGCCCCGGTGGTCTCCGTGGCAGTGGCTGCACGACTCGTCCCGCGCCGAGCTCAGTCCGTGATACCCCGCACCGACTTCGAGATCCACCGAGACGTCCTCGTGGCACACGAGGCAGAGTCGGTCCTGGATCTCCTTGCGGAACGGTTGATGGCAATTGCCACACTCCCGCTCGGCGTCCGCGTGTGCCTCCGCCAGGGGCCCCGGCATCAGGAGGGTCTCGAAGGGATCGGCACCGGCGGCGCCGGCTCCGAGCAGCACGAGCAGGCCGGCCGCCATGCAAAAGAGCCAGCCGGAGGCGCGGACCTCAGTACATGTGCACGGCCAGCACATGGGTCATGACGCTCGTGAGCAGCAGGACGAACAGGGGAACGTGAAACGCATGCCAGAGCCGGAACAGACGCTCGCACCCGGAGAATTCCGAGACCCGCTGCACGGCGCGCATGTACTCGCGCGCGGCTCGGCGCGCGTGCTCCCGCTCGGTCGGGGTCAGACCCGGCTGAGCGGCGATGTCCTCGAAGCAGTACGCCCGGAAGCGGCGCACCCGCAGTCCACAGAACACGACGCGCGCCACAGCCGCGAGGGGGTTACCAACCGGTGCGGTGCCAAGCCGCTCGAGCTCCCGCAGCCGGCGAACCGCGCTCGGAAACGGCTGCAGCGCGCGAGCCGCTCGGCTCTTCTCGTCGCTCAGGGAGCTCCGCAGATGCTCGAGCCGCACCTGCCGCCCGTAGAGCCCGTAGTGCACCTTCGTGTAGATGAAGCGGCCGAAGAGACCGCTCGCGGCGACCAGCAGCGTCGAGCCGAGCGCTACGCGGCTGTTCAAGGAGCCGAGGTTGAAGTTGCAGTGAAACAGAACGGCCATCGGGCCAAGGACGCCCAGGATCATGTGCACGCGAAACCAGTGGCGCAGTGCGCCGAGCCCGTGGAGCGCGCGGATCCGCTTGCGAGCCGAGTAGAGCAGGAGGAGCAGCATGGAGGCGGCGGCCGCGATGCCGAGCCGATAGCCGAGCCCCGACTCGGGGCGCAGGTAACCCTCGTTCCGCAGGGACCAGCCTGCGAGGAGCATTGCGCCGCAGCCGAGCGCCGCTGCGAGCGCGCCCGCGCCCCCCTTCGGCGGTGCATCCAGCTCTGCGCGCGCCGTCCGGTAGGCTCGATTCCGCGCTACGGATTGCAAGCTTCGGGATCTCCCGTTGATGGCGGACGGATGGCGTGGTCCCCATCGGGTCGGTCCGAGCCAGTTCCGACAGCGTGACTCCGCTCACCTGTTCTGCCGCAATGCACCCTTGGCCAGGAC
>CP070706.1:144751-150212 GCA_020350085.1 Acidobacteriota bacterium | reverse complement strand
GGTCGTCCGTCGATCAGCGAGTAGGCAACCGGGTATGTCCACAATCTCAACGGTTCGTCGGTTTGCCCATCACCGTCGTCGTCAATACCAGGCTCTCCTCGACAATCGATGCCAAGCTCGGGAATCTCTGCGACCTCTTTGTTCTCGTCCGCCTTCTCCCGCAGCACATTCCGTGTCACCCTCGAGCAGTCGATATCACCAAACTCGATCGCTCGATCGGTCTCGTAGAGAAAGTTGCCCTGCGGGTGAAATGTCGTCAGCGCGTCGGTCTTCGTATGGAGAACGTCGATGCCGAATTTGAGCCTGTGCGCGCCGCGAGTCCACGTCAGGTTTTCCACCAACTGGAACCGCTCCTCATCGCGATCCTGAGCATTGAGCGGATTGCCGCCGAATATGCCGGAGGGACGATTGACACCCGGTCGAATCGAGTTGGCTTGCTGTTCAAATGAAGAACCTCCTACCAACACACGCACCTCGTTCGTCAGATCGGGCCTGATGAGCGTCTGCAGCGACGAGGCGAGCTGCCAGTCGCGTTCCTCGAGGGCGGAGCCCGTCTCGGGGGTATACACGCCGCCCACGTTCAGGCCTTTGCTCTTCCGTTTGTCAGCGGAGATGCGCAGCATCAACAGATTCGACGGTGAAAGGTGGAAATCGGTTCTCAGGAAGACGTTGTCTGATTCGAATGGGGCTTGGAGAACACCGCCGGCAATCCCGTCACGATCGATGCCGGTGTATGGGATCGCGTCGTCGGCTCGCTGACGCTCGAACGAGACGAAGTAGAACGCTCTGTCCTTCTTGAGCGGTCCGCCAATGGCCAGGCCCATGGCGTCGCGACTGACAGCGCTCTCGCTCGTGGCCCCTGGCAGCCCTGCGACGAGATCTCCGACCGAGTTCCAGCTCGACGTCGTGCCTTGAACGAACAGCTCTCCACTGACGTCGTTGTTACCGCGGCGCGTGATGATGTTGAGCACGCCGCCCGCAGCCCTTCCGTACTCCGGAGCATACTGCTGCGTCAGCACGACGAACTCGTCGATGACCTGCTGGGAGAAGAAACTGTTGAGCGTCGTGCTGCTCGTCCGATCGCCGTTGTCGAGTCCATCGACGAGAAATGCGTTGGCGCGGCCCGATTGACCATTGAGCACGAACACCGAGCTTCGCTCTCCAAAGAAGTTGCCCTCGATCGTTCCGACAACCGAAGAGTCGAGCAGCGCTAGATCGGTCACGGTGCGGCCGGCAACCGGAAGGTGGTCCGTTTGCTGAGCGCCAACCCGAACTTCTCCCCAGCTCCTTTGGGGATCGACGAGCGGCGGCGTCGCTTGCACCGTGATCGTCTCGCTCAAACCCGTCAGCACGACGAAATCCAGGCGGACCGTCTGCTGTAATCCGAGCTCGACCTGCCTCGCCTCACTTCGATTTCCGTCTGGTGTGCTCGCAACGACATTCCACCGACCCGGCCGGAGGAGATCGAGCCGGTAACGTCCCTGAGGATCTGTGAGCGCTGTGCGAAGTGCGCCATCATCGATGGAGACCGCTTCGATGACGGCCTCGGCGACTCCTTTGCCTGCCGGCGTCACGACTCTTCCGCTGAGAGACGATGTGATCGCCTGGGCGAGCACAGCCGGAGCCGCCAGCGTCGCGGTGAGTAGCAGAGCGGCCTTCACCCACACCGCGCAACGCGCCGTCCTCGTCGGCTTGCTCACCGATCGATTCAGCGACCGAAGTGATTCCAGGGTCCTTGTCCTCCAGCCCCTCGGGCGATGACGAGGAAGAAGGTCTCGGCGGGGTCACCTGTCCAACATGTCTCGAGACCCGTGCCGCCGATCGTCGTCCATCCGGCAGCCGATGAGGCGTCGTCAGAGGCCACGATGTCGTAGCCGCTCAGGCAAGGATCGTCCACAGGTTGCCAGCAAAGCTCGATTCCTCCGCTCGACTGCTTGGACAGCACGAGGCCGGTGACTTCGGTGGAAGGCGCGCAGCCTTGTCCGCTCGTTGTCGCCAGGATTTCAATCGGATAGACGTGGTCCGGGTCACCAAAGACTTGACTGGGGTAGAGCAGACTCTCGTGCTGTGTCGGCACACCGGTTTTCATATCCACGTGGGTCGAGCGCGATGTTACGGTGAAGAAATACTCGGTTCCCGCAGCCAGATTCGCAATCGTCGCCGAGGTGCCGTCAAAGGTGACATCGGCTGCATGGGTGACTGAGTTCAAGGCATAGTCTGAGACCGCTCCTGAGTCAGCGTCCCAGTAAACGACGAAATCGTCAATACGGCGTGTATCTTGGCCCGGGTCCCATGTCAACGACACGGAATCGTCCGTCGTCGCGGTGGACTCGATCGTCAGCGGTGGATAGAGGCCGAACTTGAAGTCGGTTTCTTCGAGCGGCTCGGTGGCATCGCCCCACGTATCGATATTCGCGACCAATTTGTCGGACTGGATGCGAGCCACGGTGTTAAAACCTGGCGCCACCCACAGGTAGACGACCTTTCGTACTTCGTCTTGTCGGCAGCCGAAAATCGGAGTGTCATCGCACTCCGCGCAGCTGTAAACGCAGAAATCCGCCACGATGCGAACTACGAGCGTGTTGACGGTGTGACCCGAAGGTAAAGTTACGACTCCCCCGCGGACGACCTGACCTGATTGCTTGCCCTCGTGGCAGCCCGTGCCCGGACAGTCGCACGGCTTACTCCAAAGATCGGGCGGCTCGAGAAAGTTTTTCCTCTCTCCGCATGTTCGGTTGTAGATGTTCTGCTCGCAGTCGAACGAGGTCTCCCAACTATCTCCCGCCTGGAAGAAGAACCCGTCGGCGTCCTGGTGGCTGAATACCCATTGGGCCACCGGCGATCTCGGCTCGGCGTCGAAAGTCGGATCGTAGCAGAAGCTGCTCTCGCCGTTTCCGAATCCTCGATCGTCTCCTTCTTTCTGGGCGCCAGCTCGTATCCACTGAACGACGTCGTTGTCCGGCGCGCCCCGATCCTCGCGCTCGAAGACGGTGTTGATGATCTCGTCCGTCGTCGAAGCGTCGTAGAAGTCCTTGTCTTGACGCGAGAGGACCCGCGTTGCGGGGTTCACGTAGCCACATAGCCCGAAATTGCAGGTGTTCTCGGCTGACAAGGTGAACGTCGTCGACGTCTGCTCGGCGACGCTATTCGCCTCGACATTGACCGAAAAATCCCAGTTCGCAGGCTCCTTGTTAATCAGCTGTCCCACCGTCGAGAATCCGTCCGGGGTGATCTGGGATATGGTCGTGCCCTCGCCTCGATCAAAACCGTAATTGAGCTGACACGGGAACCCGACCGCTCCCGTTGGCGTGATGCAACTCGCGTCCTCGATGCTGAACGGCTGGACGTCATCCACGTAGATCTTCAGATCCGCTGCTCCGTCGATGAGCTCGTCGACGACGGATGCCGAGGCCGGAGTTTCGTCGTACGGGGCGACGATCTCGGCTAACAGCCCTTCCCGCCCTCCGATGAAGCGCGTGATCTGCGCTTCGGCCTCGAAACCGGCAGAACCCCCGCGCCTTCTCAGCACCGTTGCCCGCTCGACAACCACCTCGCGAGGCCCGATCGGCAGGTGTGCCCAACCGAGTGCGACCCCCTCGATTTCGATCCGCAACTCGTCGCGCCGCCCGTCCCGCTCCTCGATCAGCCGCAGCAGTGTGCGCTCGCCAGGCCGGCGAAGCTGTCCGATTCGATCGGGGAGCCACCAAGAAAGCGCGGCGTCGCCCCCGTTTGGATCGAAGAAGCGGCGGGTCTCGACGCTCTCTTGCTCGCCGAGGCGCAGCCGGCGGGTCACCTCCACCGCTTCAGCACGCGGCTGGACGAGCAAAGTCAAGATTCGCGCGGACGGCACGTGCTCGAGGAACCACCGGGTCTTGCTGTCCGGTTGGTCGAGATCAGCCGGCCATTGGGCGGCATCGGTGATCACGCTGAATCGAGTGGTGCGGGGTGCGAGAGGACTATCCGCGGAGGCTGGAACCAGCAACAGGGTGGCGAGGGCGCATGCCACGAAAACTTGGCGGGCCACAAGCATGGTCGAATCTCTCCTCATCCTGGATCTTCTCGCTGTTCTCGATCGCGTTCCGGGGTCTGCCGTTCGTCGGAAGCACGCCCGGCGCGATCCTCATGCGAGCACCCCATTGTCACCACGCGAGCGATCGGCTTTCAAGCGCGGCGGGACAGTTTAGCCAGCGCCCGCTCGGCCTGGGCCAGCCACTCGGGCGCGTCGGGGTGGCGTTGCTCTCGCATCCGCTCGGCCGCCTGGCGCGCGTCCTGGTAGGCCGCTCGGCTGGCCTGATCATCACCGTTTTCAGCCCAGGCTTCGCCCAGCGTCAGCAGATTCGGCGGATAGTCCGGATCGATGGCGACGGCGTTTTTCGCGTGTTCGAGACCCAGTTCCTCGTCACCGGGGCCGATCGGCCAGCCCGGTGCGCGGAGGTAGACCAGAGCCAGCACCCTGTCCGGCCCCCCGCGCTCTATCTGGGGGTCCGCAGCGGCGACCTGGGTCAGGATCTCGACCATCATCGGCATTGCCTTCTTGGCCAGGGCGGCCCGCTCTCGTGCCTGAACGCCCAGACCGACGGCGAGCCAGAACTGGCACACGGGCTGCTCGGGAAACCTCTCGCGGCAGTGCTGCGCGGCGTGCACGGCACCGTCGGCGGCCGTCTCGCGGACGCCGGTCTCCTGCTCGTGATCGGCGAGCCAAGCCTGGGCCTGAGAGGCCCGCGTCAGCGCCGTGAGCTGATCGTCCGGGGCTTGGGCCGGCTGGGCGGCGAGCCGGAGCCAGATCTGCACCGCCTCGCGGACCGCCGGAAGGTCGGGGCGCTGCTGCCAGAGTGCGCGGGCCTTCTCGATCGATATGTCACGAAGCCGCGTCCCAGGCTCGGCCGTCAGCGGCGGAGGGGGCTCGCGCAAAGGCGTCGCACAGCCGATCGCAACGAGCGCCAGCAGCGGCGCGACGAGCTGCGAAGGCAGCCTCACGGAGCACTCAATCCCGGGCGCGGGCGTACGACTCCCGAACCGCAGCGAGCGTCTTCTCATCAATCGGAAGGAACCGCTCTAGGCGCATCACCTCGAGCAGCTCTGCGGCGACGCCCTCGTGCAGCTTCAGCATTCCGTCGACCAGGGGCTGCCGGCGATCGGCCGGGAATCGCTCGCCGACCGTGCACAGCAGGGCCTCCGGTAGCGGCTCCGATCGGGTGACGATCTCGAGCGCCTCGCCGAGTCCCAACATGCCCAGCGACTGCATCTGACCGTCGTCGAGCACGACGGCGAGCTCTTCCTCGCCGATGTGATGCCGGAGACCTACCGCCGTTCCAATCTGGGTGAGCTCGCGGCCGGAGATCGTGTCAATCTCGAGCGTTCCGTTCGCCCGAACGACCGGCTGAGCGGACACATCGTCCGCGGCGTCGTGGAAGGGAAGGCGACGGTGGACTCTCTCGTACCCGAGAGCGAGGCCGTCATC
>CP070706.1:137846-144651 GCA_020350085.1 Acidobacteriota bacterium | reverse complement strand
GTGAGCGGCCTCTACTTCGGCCACGAGCGGGCGCGCTACTTCACGGTCGGCCGCATCGACCGCGACCAGATCGAGAGCTACGCCGCGCGAAAGGGCGTGACGGTCACCGAAATCGAGCGCTGGCTCGCGCCGAATCTCGCCTACACAACGACCCCGTAGCGACAGGGCTTGCCCTGTCAGACTCGCGCGCAGCGCGAGACCGACGGTACTTCGTCGCGTCTACAGCACCTCCTTCCCGTCGCCACACGTCGGTGCCGGCGCTGCGCGCCGGTCTGACAGGGCGAGCCCTGTCGCTACGGAGGTCGGGTGATCGACGGTACTTCGTCGCGACGGGCTCGACGCGAACCGGCTCGCGGACCCACATTTCACCTGACGATCGCCGAGGATCTCGACGACAACCTCCGGGGGGCCCGAGGACCCGATGACGCTGTCGACGCTCTCCAGCGCCGCCGCACTGCGTTCGCCGATCACCGAACTCAAACGCGCTCTTTCGGGTGCCCTGCGCGGCAAGCCGGATGTCGTACGCCTGGCGCTGACAGCGTTGTTGGCTCGCGGTCACCTGCTCGTGGAGGACGTACCCGGTGTCGGGAAGACGACGCTCGCCGCAGCGCTGGCGCGCAGCGTCGGCGGGCGCTTCGCTCGCGTTCAGTTCACGGCCGACCTGCTGCCTTCGGACCTGATCGGCGTGTCGATCCTCGAGCCGACGAATCGCTCGTTCGAGTTTCGCCACGGGCCGATCTTCACCCACGTGCTGCTCGCCGACGAGATCAACCGCGCCACGCCGAAGACGCAATCGGCTCTGCTCGAAGAGATGAGCGAGCACCGCGTGTCCGTCGACGGCGTGACGCGCACGCTTCCCGAACCATTCTTCGTCGTCGCAACGCAAAACCCGCTCGAGCACCACGGCACGTTTCCCCTGCCTGACTCGCAGCTCGATCGCTTCCTGCTGCGCGTGTACGTCGGCTACCCCTCGGCCGATCACGAGCGGGAGATCTTGCGCGAAGACCAACAACAACGACGCGAGGACGCGATCGAAGCCGTGCTGACCCCCGAACAGCTCGTGGGCCTCCAGCGCGCCGCCGACGCCGTTCGCACCGCCGACGCCGTCCTCGGTTACATCGTCGCCCTGGCGCACGCCACGCGGCAGCTGCCGGGCGTCGCAATCGGCGCCTCACCGCGCGGCTCGCTGGCGCTGCATCGTGCGGCCAAGGCGTGGGCGTTGATCGACGAGCGGGACTACGTGACACCGGACGACGTCAAGGCCGTCGCCAGCGCCGTTCTCGCGCACCGGCTGGTGCTCGACAACGTCGATGACAGCGACCGCGCGCCCGCAGAGGACGCCGTGCGCGAAGTGCTGGCGGCGGTCCCAGTGCCGAGATGACACCGAGATGACGCCGCGATGAGACGCGACCGCCCCGAGCCCTGCGGCGGGCCGTGAGCCGCATGCGCCTCGAAGTCTCGCCGCTGCCGCGAAGCACGCCACTCGGCCGCTGGGCGACGCTGCTCGCAGTGGGCCTGCTGTTTGCCGGTATCAACACGGGCAACAACTTGTTCTATCTCGTCTTCGCTCTGCTCGCGGCGAGCGAGCTCGCCGGCGTGCTGGCGGCAGGACGGGTGCTGCGCCGCGCGCGCGCCACGGCCACGCTGGCCGCACGAGGGCAGGTCGGCTCGCCGCTTCGCGTGACGATCGCTCTGAGCAATCGGTGCCGCCGACTGCCGCTTCCGGCACTGCGCTGGCGATTGACCACATCGCGCGACGAGACGACGGAGATCGTCACACCACCGCTGGCGGCCGGCGAGCGAGCGAGCGCCTACGGCCGGCTGACTCCGAGCCGGCGCGGAGCGTTGCGGCTGACGCGGATCGAGGCCCGCACCGACTTCCCGCTCGGTCTCGGCCGGCGCATCGTGCGATTGCGCGACATTCCGGCGCTGGCGCTGATCGCACCGCGCCCGCTGCAGGCGAGCCCTCTGGCGCTGTCTCACGAGCGCGGTCAGGCGGTGCGCACGACCGAGCGTGACGAGCGCGGCGACGATCCGCACGAGGCGCGACCGTATCGACCAGGCGACGACGCGCGGCAGATCGACTGGAAAGCGACGGCCCGCTCGAACACGGTCATCTGGCGCCAGCGCCGCAGCCCGCCGCCCCGATCGCTCGAAGTGTGTCTCGACCGCTCCGGCCCGCCCGGACCCGCCTTCGAGGCTCGGGTGTCTCGTGCCGCCGGCGCCGCCATCGCGGCGCTGCGTCGCGGCGGACTGGTGGCGCTCCGAAGCGACGAGACACTGCTGCCGGCCGCCGCGGGCGCGAGCCAAAAGCGCCGCATCCTCGACTATCTCGCGCTGGTGGAGCCTGCACCCAAGAGCTCGGCGGCCAGCCGGGGCGGTCAGAATGAGAGGACGAGCCGATGAGCGGTCGCCGCCGCGCGTCGTCGAGGGCGACCGGCCCGACGCCCGCGTCCCCTTCGTCTCCCTCCACAGCCGAGCTGCTGGCGCTCATCATCGCGGCCTTGGCCGCATTCGGCACCGAGACGATCGGACCGGCCGCGTTCGCCGGTTGCGTGGCCAGCCTGATCGTCGGCTTCGGGCGCGCGCGGGGATGGAAGCTGTCTCGCGCGCTCGATCGCCCGCGGCTGTTCATCGGCTTGGCTGCGGCCTACCTGCCGGCGTTCGTGCTCGATCTGCTCTACGCCGCGCGGACCGATCCGGTACCCGCGCTCGCGCGCCTCGTCGTCTTCCTCGTCGCGGCGGAGGTCATGGCGGGCAGCGCCACGCGTCGCCATCGCGCCGTGATGCTCGGCCTGCTGCTGATCATCGCCGCCTCTGCGGAGACGACGGACGCGTGGTTCCTGCTGCCGCTGGCGGCGTTCGTGTGGGCCGCCGTGCACGCCTGCGCGGGGGTGACGCTCGTCGAAGCTTACGGCGGCGCCGCACGCCTCGCGCCAGCTCCGCGGATCCGCGGGATGAGCGGTGTGGCCGCGCTGGCGCTCTTGGTCGGTCTCGCGCTGTTCTTCCTGATTCCGCACGTCGGCAGCGGTTGGGGCCGGCAGGCCGCCGCGCGACGCCGCACGGCCGGGCAGAGCACGGGTCTTTCCGATCACGTCGAGCTCGGCAGCGTCGGTCGCGTCAAAAAGCGTCACGCCGTCGTTTTCCGAGCCCGACTCGATCGCGAGGACGTGGCCGCCGAGCAGATCTACTGGCGCGCGCGTGCCTTCCAGCGCTGGACCGGAAGCGGATGGAACGCCGGCGAGTCGCATCGCGCGAGCCGGCGCGAGATCGGATTACCGGCCCGACAACGCGTGTCGGTTCTCGAGCGAAACGCCACACAGACCGCCGGCCTCGTCGCCACGATCAACCTAAAGAACCGCTCGCTCTCCTCGCTGCCGGTGCCCGGCCCGCCGGTCTGGGCACGAACGGGACATCCGACCCGGATACGCGTCGAGAGCGACGGATCTCTGAGCCCGACCTCCGGCGGCCCACCGCGCGGCTACGAAGTCGGCGTCGCCTGGCCCGGTACCGATGCCCCGCACGCCGAACCTTCGCCGAGTGTGCTGGACACAGGTGGGATCGAGCCGCGCGTCGTCTCGTGGGCTCGCTCGGTCGCACCTGGCGTCCAGAGCGCCGAGGCGCTGGCCCGCGCGTTCGTCGATGATCTGACCACTCGCGCGTACTCGCTCGACACTCGACAGATCGACCCGCGCGCGCCGCTCGGCTCGTTTCTCGATGGCGCCGCCGCGCATTGCGAGTACTTCGCGTCGGCGATGGCGCTCGGTCTTCGGCTTCGCGGCGTGCCCGCCCGCGTCGTCGTCGGCTACCTCGGAGCAGACCGGATTCCGCTCACCGGCCGACTCGTCGTGCGCGACGCGCGCGCGCACCTGTGGGTCGAGGCCTGGTTACCTGCGCGCGGCTGGGTGCGCTTCGATCCGACGCCGAGCGCCGTCCGCACCCGTCCTGCCGGACCGCTGACCGCGCTGTGGTCCGGTTGGGAGTGGACCGTGATGGTCTGGGACACGTGGGTCATCGGTCTCGATCTCGACGACCAGGCCAACCTGTTCGCCTCGTTGTTCGAGCGCTTGAAATCGAGCGTGACAGCGATGCTCGAGATGGTCGAAGAGAAAGTGCCCTTGCCGTGGATCGTGCCGCCCAGTCTGATCGGGCTCGGCATCTGGCTCTGGCGCCGCCGCTCTCGCGTGCTCGCGGGATGGGGCCTGCCCCGAGGGTCCTCGCGGGGCCTGCCGCCCCATTACCGCCGGTTGCTGAGGCTGGGCGCCGCGCGCGGCGTCCGGCTCGCGCCGGCTGAGACGACGAACGAGTTCGCACGCCGCGCCGGAGCCGCACTCGGTGCCCCCCGTGCGGTCGCCGAGCTGAGCCGTCTGTACGAGCAGGTCCGTTTCGGGGGCCGTCCTCTGAGCGCCAGCGACGAGCGCCGCGCAGCGACCCTGCTGACCGCACTGCGCGACACGCGCCGTCAACCCTCTCGCCCCGCGACCGCCCGTAGTGAGAAGATGAGAGCGCCGGGTCAAAGCTGAGGAGACACAGCCGTGGAGCTGTTTGTTTTCTTCCTCGTCCTGGTCGTCTTCGGTGCCCCGATCCTCGGGCTGGTGATCGTGATCGCGTTGTTCACGCGAATGAAGCGCGTCGAGCAGCGACTGGTTCATCTCGATCGGGCGCAGCAACGCGCACCGGCCGCGGCCGGCGCTGCCGAGACGCGCGCCGCGCCCGAGCGAGCGGCTGCGGACAGACCGCCGCCGGCCGCCAGACCGCTCGAGCCAGCTCGGCCTGCGGCGGCGCCTTCTGGTCCCGCTCCTGCTACACCGCCTCCGTCGCCTCCTACGTCGCCGCCGCCAGAGCCGGAGCGCGTCGGACCGCGGCTCCATGAGATCCCGCCTTCCGCGCCGCCCGCGGAGGCTGGGGGCGCGTCGATCGGGCGCGAGCTTCCTCCCGAGCCGCCCGCCTCGCACGGTCTGGAGGAAAAGCTCGCCGCGCGGCTGTTCGTCTGGATCGGTGCGATCGCTCTGGCGCTGGCCGGCATCTTCTTGGTCAAGTACTCGTTCGACCGCGGCCTGCTCGGTCCGACGACACGCGTGCTCCTCGGACTGCTGTTCGGCGTCGTGCTGCTGGTGGTCGGTGAATTCTTGCGCCGGCGCGTGGCGCTGATCGCAACCGGACTGACCGCCGCCGGCATCGCCGTCTTGTACGCCAGCTTGCTCGCCGGCGTGAGCCTCTACGGGCTGATCCCTCGCACGCCGGGCTTTCTCTTGATCGTTTTGGTCACTGCCGTTGCCGTCGCGCTGTCGCTGCGACAAGGCCCGATGATCGCGCTGGTCGGTCTTTTGGGTGGATTCATCAGCCCAGCGCTGATCGGCTCGGAAGAGCCGCAACCGGCGGCCCTGTTTTCTTACCTGTTCCTGCTGCAGCTCGGCCTGCTGCTGGTCGTCAGGCGCCGCGGCTGGTGGCTGCTGGCGCCGCTGACGATGCTCGGCGGCATCGCATGGGCCGGCGCGTGGATCGGCGTGATGTTCGAGTCGTCTCACGCGGTCTGGCTCGGGATGTTCCTTTTCTTTTCCGCGGCGCTGTCCGTGCTCGCTGAGCGCGCGTCGGCGGCGAGTGAGCCGTTCGCTGCGAGCGGTCCGCTCGGTGCCGCGCAACGCCTCGCCATCTCGCCCGCGGTCGGCTCAGCGGCGCTGGGCGTGGGCGCCGGACTGCTGCTCGCCGCGGTGATGACCTGGCAAGGTCGGTTCAACACGACAGAGTGGATCTTCTTCGGACTACTGGGTGCCGGCGCGCTCGTTTTGGGGCGCATCGACGCGCGCTACGAGCCGTTCGCCTGGATGGCACCCGCGGCAGGTGCCGTGTTGCTGTGGCTGTGGGGTGGCGGAGGATTCTCGGCAACGCTCGGGCTCGCGACGACGGAACCGCTCGGTGGTGCCGAGGCGACGCGCTTCGCCTGGACGCTGCTGCTGCTCGCCGTGCTGTTTGCAGGCGGTGTCTACGCGCTGATGTTCCAGTCCGCGCGGCCCGCCCGATGGGCCAGTCTGTCCGTGATGACCGCCGTCGGCTACCTGCTCGTCGCCTATCGCTTCATCGAGCAGCCGGCCTGGTTGCCATGGGGTGCGATCGCACTGCTTTTGGCGGGCGTTTACACCCTCGGCGCGATCCCGCTCGGCCGGCGTCGCGACACGCTGCCGGGAGGCGAGGCGGCGCTCGCGGCGGCGGCCGTCGGCGCCACCGCGTTCGTGGCGCTGGCGGTGCCGATGGAGCTCGAGCGGGCGTGGATCTCGGTGGCGTGGGCGCTCGAGGTCGCGGCGCTGGCGTGGCTTCATCGCGCGCTGCGCGTGCGCGCGCTGCTCGCCGTGGCGGGTATTCTCGCGGCCGCCGTGAGCGTGCGTTTGCTGCTCAATCCGGCCGTGCTCGAGTACCCGATCGGCGAGCACGCGCTGTTGAACTGGCTCACTTACGGCTACGGTCTGCCGATACTCGCTTTCGTCTTCGCGGCGCGCTGGCTGCGGGATGATGACAAGACGGCGCCGCTACCCCTCGCGCTCGAAGGGGCGAGCGTCGCGTTCGGTTTTGCCCTTCTCGGCTTGCTCGTTCGCCACTACGTGCATCCCGACAAGATGTTCAACGCCGATTTCACGCTGCGCGAGGTGGCCGGATATAGCGTCTTCTGGCTCGCTTACGCGGCCGGTCTGCTCATCGCGCAGCGTCGCTGGCCGAGCCCGCTTCTCGCGTGGTCAGCTTGGGCGTTGTGAGAGGCAGGACTTGTCTCAGCGCTGTTCTGTCATACAGTGACAATCAATCCTATGTGGTT
>CP070706.1:132013-137746 GCA_020350085.1 Acidobacteriota bacterium | reverse complement strand
TCTTCGTGCCAAGCGCGGGTTCGACGCCGTCGGGCACGACAGTCGAGCGGACGCGCTGCGGCGCGAGCGGGCCGGAGCCTCCCTTGATGCTGCCGAGGAAAACGGAGACGAGGGCGCGTGAGCGATCCGCGTGCCCGTCCCGGCCTCGGACCCGCGATCGACCCAGGACGGGCTTCGATCAGCGCAGTGGCCGATCGGCTCGCGCTGATCGTGCTGCTCACCGGCATGGCGGTGAGCCTGCTGTGGCTGGTTCATCCCTACTACCACCCCAGGGGCGATACAGCGATTTACATCCGCACCGCCGAAGCGCTGCTCGACGGCGAGGGCTACTCGTACATGGGCCAGCCCTTCGTCGTACGGCCGCCCGGACTCTCGATTCTCTTGGTACCGATTCTCTACTTCTGGAAGGGCAGTTTCTACGCCTTGAACCTGTTCACCAATCTGCTCGGCTTGCTCTGCGTGGCCGCTCTGTTCCTGTTCGTCCGCAATCGAGTCGGGACGCTCGTTGCTTTCGCCTTGTGTTGTGCCATCTGGCTCGGACCAGGCTTTCGCCAGTTGACGAGCGAGGTGCTGTCTGACGTCCCCGGGACGGCGCTTCTGATCGGCTGCCTGCTGCTCGAGCGCAGGTTCAGGCGCGAGCCCTCGGTCAGGACCGATTCCGTCCTCGGCCTGTTGATCGGCTTGTCCTCTTACGTGCGAACGGCCTCTCTGATCCTGATTCCAGCGATCGTCCTCTCGCGGGTCCTGCGACGCGAAATCTCTCCAGGAAGCTGGCCAACGCGTGTGACCGCATCGATCAGGCGCAGCTTGATGCTGGTTGCCGTGCCGCTGTTGATGCTCGTTCCTTGGCAGCTGCGCAATGCCAGTCTCGCACCCAGCGGCCCGATGGAGGAGCTGCGGATCCACTCTTACGCGGTCGCCATGTGGCATGCCGACAAGGGTGATCCCGGATCGCGAAAACTGACACCGACGCAGATTCTCAGCCGGATTCCGGAGATGACGAGCAAGATGCTCGGCGCCCTCTCGAGCAGGATGCAGTCGGCACGCTCGACGCTGCTCGGCTCGATCAGCGCCGTGATCGGCTTAGCCTGTTGGCTCGTCGTCTTGATACGGCGGCGTGAACCGGCGGAGCTGTTCGTTGCGCTCTATCTGCTCGTGATTTCGGTCTATTTCGGATTCGCCATCCGTCTGGCGCTTCCCGTGTACCTGTTCGTTCTCTCTGCAGTCGCCGAGATCGTTCGTCTCGCTATGTCACGATTCGCAACAGTCCGCACTGCCTCGATGATCACCGCCGGTCTGATCGTCATCCTGATGATCGCAGAGTTCAATCCGCGGCCGCACTGGAAGTCGCTGGCCCGTCACCAGCGTGAGTTGCGAGCCGTCAGCGACTACCTCACCGAGCGATACTCGCCAGACGCCGTCTTCGCAGCGCACAATGGGCGACATCTCGCCGTGATGCTCGATCGTCCCGTGCACACTCTGACGTTCGCGTACGAGCGAGATGGAGCACAGCGGGTGTTCGAGATTCTCGAGGAGCGGCGCGTTTGCGCCGTCCTCGCCGAGGCGTCACAGCCGCTGACACAGCAGCTTCTGCGCCGATACCCGCTCGTCAGCAGCTGGCGGTACTATCTCGTGCTGGAGATCGATTCTGCGGCCTGCGGCCCGGCACCAGAACGCCGCGGTGACGAGCGAACCAGAGTCGAAGCGCCCTAGTCTGCTATCGTGAAAGCAAACCTGGGAGGACCGAGCGTTGATGGATGGCAAGCGGGTCGTCGCCGTTTTGCCGGCGTACAACGCCGCGCTGACGCTCCAGCGCACGGTCGACGACATTCCACCCGGCATCGTCGACGAGATTCTGCTGGTGGACGACGCATCTCAGGACGATACAGTTCGTCTCGCCCGTCGTCTCGGACTGAGAACCTACGCGCACGACCACAACACCGGCTACGGCGGTAACCAGAAAACCTGCTACCGCGAGGCGTTACGTTTGGGTGGGGACATCGTCGTCATGCTGCACCCCGACTATCAGTATAGTCCGCGCCTGCTGCCGGCGATGGCCGGGATGATTTCCAGCGACGAGTTCGACGTCGTGCTCGGATCTCGCATTCTCGGCGTCGGCGCACTGGCGGGTGGCATGCCGCTTTACAAGTACGTCGCGAATCGAGGGCTAACCTTGATCGAGAATCTGCTCGTCGGCCACAAGCTGTCGGAGTACCACACCGGCTACCGCGCATTCTCGCGCAGAGTGCTCGAGTCTCTACCTCTGGAGCAGAACTCGGACGATTTCGTGTTCGACAATCAGATGCTTTGTCAAGCGATCTACGCCGGTTTTCGGATCGGCGAGATCTCCTGCCCTACCCGCTATTTTGCGGAAGCATCCTCGATCCGCTTCGGCCGAGCCGTTCGCTACGGCTTTGGCGTGATCTCGACGGGACTCGCGTTCCGGCTCGCGCGCTGGGGTCTGGCAAGCAGCCGCATCTTTCCGCCGGGTCTCGAGCGGGCTGCATCAGGGAGCTCTGCCGAGGGCTAGCCGGGAGCCGATCCGCTCCGATGCTTGCGCCGTCCCGGCTCTTCGTGTCTATTTCGTGACATTTCGCTCTTAGCCTGATTTGGTCACGCGAGGTGCCGTATGCGGGCTCTGCTCGTCAATCCCCTTTTTCCCGAGACGTACTGGAGTCAGTGTCATGCGCTGCCGTTCGTACGGCGGCGGTGCCTGCTCCCACCGCTCGGACTGATCACCGTCGCGGCGATGCTTCCCCGCAGCTGGGAACTCGAGCTCGTCGACCTGAATGTCGAGCCGCTTTCGGATGGTCAAATCCAAGCCGCTGACGTGGTGATGCTCACCGGGATGCTGGCACAGTACCCGTCGGTGCACGATGTCCTGGCTCGGTGTCGCAGGCTCGGTGTGCGAAGCATCATCGGCGGCCCCTACGCGACGTCGCT
Source organism: Acidobacteriota bacterium (assembly GCA_020350085.1). Taxonomy (GTDB): domain Bacteria; phylum Acidobacteriota; class Polarisedimenticolia; order J045; family J045. The sequence continues at coordinate 134,803 of CP070706.1, read as the reverse complement.
GCCCGAGAGGCTCGCCGACGCCGATCACATCGTCATCGGAGAGGTTGAAGAGCTGCTGGACGATCTCGTCGCGGATCTCGAGGCTGGACGGGCTGGACGTGTTTACCGCGAAGGCGACAAGCCGGATCTGAGCCGCGCGCCGGTACCCCGCTACGACCTTCTCAGGACAGGTGCCTACCATCACATGTCGTTGCAGTTCTCCCGAGGCTGTCCGTTCGCATGTGAGTTCTGCGACGTCGTGGCCATGTTCGGTCGTCGGCCTCGAACGAAGTCGTCAACGCAAGTGATGGCAGAATTGGAGTCGATTCGCAAGACGGGTTTCTGCGGCGACGTTTTCTTCGTCGACGACAACTTCATTGGCAACAAGAGGCTCGTTCGGCAGTTGCTGCCGCAGATTGCGGACTGGCGCCAGCAGACGCGCGCGCCTCTTACGTTCTACACCGAGGCCTCGATCAACCTCTCCCGCGACGAGGCTCTCGCCGACGAGATGGTCCGTGCCGGCTTCACGGCGGCTTTCGTGGGGATCGAGACCCCCTCCGAGAGCGCCCTCAAGGAATCCGGTAAGCTGCAGAATGCCGGTTTGGATCTCGTTGGCTCGGTTCATCGATTGCTTCGCCAGGGACTCGACGTCTGGGGCGGCTTCATTCTCGGCTTCGATGAGGAGGGCGACGACATCTTCGACCGCATGATCCGCTTCGTGCAGCAGTCAGCGATCCCTTACGCGATGGTCGGGTTGCTGCAGGCGATGCCGAACACGCCCCTATATCGGCGCATGGAGCGAGAGGGCCGGCTGCAGGGCCTCCCGGTCGTTCGAGGAGATCAGTTTGGCTGCACGAACTTCCTGACGCGGCTCGACCCGCGCACGATGTTGGATGGCTACAAGCACGTACTCGAATCGCTCTACAGTCCGAGCGTCTACTTCGAGCGCTGCATCCGCAATCTGGAGAAGTGGATTCCCTCGCGCTCGTCGCGTCGCCGTTACACCATCGCGGAGCTCAGCGGGGCGTTCCGCTCCCTGATCGGTCAAGGGAAGAGCTCCGGTTACCGCAAGAGCTATCGCGAGTTCATTCGGTGGGTGCTGACGCATCAGCCTTCCAAGCTCGGCAAGGCGCTCGCTCAGGCGATCGTGGGTCACCACCTGATCACGTACACGTGGGAGACCGTGCTGCCGAGTCTCGAGCGACGCATCGCCGATTTGAGCACTGGTCCAGCGCTGGGACTGGCTCCAGTGGTGTTTCGAGACGAGCCAGCAGTATTGACGTCTGACCGACCTGCCGGGCGGCCTTCAGCCTCGACGTGAGGGTGCGGGTCGGCACGGCTGCACGCGGCGACTTTCTTTGACCACCCCCGGCTCGCCCGATCGCAGCCGCGTGATTCCTCACGCGGGCGGCGAAGAGTCCGTGGCGCTTTTCTGATCGCTCTCGATCAGGCCGTCTCTGATTTCGACGACGCGAGAGGCGCGGCGCGAGAGCGCCTTGTCGTGCGTGACGACCAGGATCGTGCGGCCCGTTTCGTGCAACGCGGAGAAGAGGCTCATGATGTCGCCGCCCGAAGACGTATCGAGGTTTCCGGTCGGCTCGTCGGCGAGCAGGATGTCGGGGTCCATTGCCATGGCGCGCGCGATGGCGACCCGCTGAAGCTGCCCGCCCGACAGCTCTGCCGGCTTGTGGTGACTGCGATCGGCGAGATCGACCCGTTCCAGCAGCTCGGTCCCTCGCCGACGGCGCTGTCGCTTCGGCACGCCGCCGAGAAGTAGCGGCATCTCGACGTTTTCGAATGCGGTGATCGCAGGCAGCAAGTTGAACGATTGGAACACGAAGCCAACGCGGCGGTTTCGAATATCGGCGAGTGCGTTCGGATCGAGACCCTCAACGGGTTGGCCGGCCAACTCGTACTCTCCTCCGGAGGGCGTGTCGAGGCAACCGATGAGGTTCATCAGCGTCGATTTACCCGAGCCCGACGGGCCGACGATGGCGACAAACTCGCCTTTGGCGATCGCGAGGTCGATGCCTCGCAGCGCCTCGACGTGGACCTTGCCGGCGCCATAGACCTTGCGGATGTCCTTCATCCAGATCACGGCACCATTCCCGTTGCTGCCGTTTCCCTTCCTTCTGCCGCGGCCAAAAATATTCATCGTCTTCTCGCTGTTGAGCGCCTCGAACCGATTTCGGCGAGTGGCGCCTTGCTGCTATTCCTCACGGAGCACCTCCGCCGGATCCACCGATGCCGCGCGCCGTGCGGGGAAGTAGCCCGCGAGCAGCCCTATGGCGCCGAGGATCAGTGCCGAGATGATCCCTATCGACGGTGAGAGCGTGGGCTTGCCGAGAAAAGCGATCGCGTCGTTGCCTTCGGTCGGGATCATGCCGAGCAGGATGATGACGAAAACAGCCATCACTATCCCGAACAGGCCGCCGAGGAGCGTGTAGGTCAACCCCTCGAGCACTATCGGTCCGACCACCCATCGCCTCCGCGCACCGAGCGCCATCATCACGCCGATCTCTCGTGTTCGCTCTTTGACGCTCGCGTACATGATGTTGGCAACGCCCACCCCGCCGATCATCAGCGTCAGCGCTCCGATGATGCCGAGAAAGATCTCGATGCCGACCATGATGTTTCGCCGCAGGCGCGACGACTCGACCGTGTCCCACACACCGAATACTCGCTCGTCGTCGGGGTCGAACTGGTAGCGAGCTCCCAGGACTTCGTGCATGCGCCGCAGCGCGTGCTTCATTTGGATTGGGTCCTTCGGCTTGAGGACGAGATTCGACAGGTAGCGACGCGAGAACTGCG
>CP070706.1:128415-131913 GCA_020350085.1 Acidobacteriota bacterium | reverse complement strand
TCATTCGCGCGGCCAGACCCGTCCCTCCGCCCGCGGCGCCTACACCGCTCGCGTGTTTCTCGGTCGGGTTTGACGATGAACAGGCGCCGCCAGCGCGGGCGTGTGGCCGAGTGGGTGGTACGTGGTAGAGGGGAGGGAATCCGGTGGGCTTGGTTGACCTGATCTACCGAGTGGCGATGGGATCTCGACGCCGACGCGCGCTGCTGACGCCGCTGGGGCTCGTCGTCTTCGGTACGTCCCTGCTCATCGTGGTGGGCGCGGGGCTTCTGATGGACGGGGTCTTGCAAATGGCACCGTTACTGCCGGGGGTCGTAGGGACGGCGCTCGGCGTGATTTTGTTCTTTGTCGGGGCGACACTCTGCGGCTGGTGTGTCCTGCGGTTCAGGATGGCTGCAGGCACGCCGGTACCGTTCAATCCTCCGCATGAACTCGTTGTGGAAGGCCCGTACCGCTGGTCGCGTAACCCGATGTTGACGGGCGTCTTTACGGGCTTGTTCGGCCTGGGGTTCCTGCTGCATTCCACCGGAATGGTGTTGATGACGGTGCCAGCGTACATTTTGCTTCACGTGATCGAGCTGAAGTGGGTCGAGGAACCGGAGCTCGAGCGGCGTTTTGGCGCAAGCTATGTCGAATACAAGCGTCAGGTGCCGATGTTCTGGCCGTGGTTCTGGCGTCGAATGAAACGGCGCGCCGGTTGATACGTAACGACCGACCCGGAAGCGAGAAGAAAAGGGAGAGCGACAAATGCCGATTCACCTCGACGACTTGGACGTGGCTTCCGAAATCGAAGGATTGAGTTCTGCCCTGATAGTCCCCTGCTATATGTGTCCCGCAGTCACAGTCGCCGTGAACGAGAAGCGACCCTTCATGCAGCTCTTCAAGAGCTTTCTGAAGTCGGCTCCTTTCGACGAACATATCAAGGCGCTGCAGTCCCGACTAGGCGAGAAGGGTGTCAACACGAAGGTGTTCAAAAGCCGTCTTTATCACCAGTGGTTTCTCTGCATGTGGACTTCTGGCCGCCGCAGGAAGCTACAGAAGCATGCAAAGCGATATGAAGCGGTGATCGTCTTGGGGTGCGATTCTGCGACGGAAACCGTACGCGATGCGGTCCGCTTGAGCGAATCCAAAGTGATCGAAGGCATGACAGTCGTCGGCTTCATGAACGCGAAGCTGAGGTTTCATATGCCAGGGAAAATCTGTTTCGACGACTGCAAGATCGTTCCCATCTCCCAGTGAAGGAAGTACGAACAGATATCAGCACTCGTGCACCCAGCGTCTCCGGGATTGGGCAGCTGCCAAGAAGAACGAGGAATCTCGAATCGGAAGCGCCCGCGACGAGGCGATCACCTCGCCGCGCACGAGCTCCATGGCGAAGAAAGGCCGGCCGTTTTCGGTGCGGCCCGATTCGTAGATCGCTGCGAGGCCGGGGTGATCGAGTCGCACGAGCGTCTGCACCTCGCGGCGGAACATGCTCGTTTGACGATCATCGACTCGCTGGCCGCCGCGGATGACCTCGAGCGCGACGCGCCGGCGGGGATGTTGCCGCTCGGCCTCGTAGAAGACGCCCATGCCGTCTTCGCCGAGAAGGCCGAGGATGCGATAGGGGCCGATCGCAGCGGGGAGCGGCTCGTGGGCAAGAGAGTCCGCATCAGGAGCACCGAGCGTCGTCTCGTGCGCTCGATGACGGGTGCGCGTTGGCAGATGATCGTCTGCCGGCGGATTGTGTTCCGGAGGGTTCGACCTGGGATAACTCGGCGTTTTGAGTTATCGAGTAATGAGCGGCCAAAGACGCGCTGCGGGAACGTTGCGAGCAGCATGACACGGGAAGATAGCGAGTTCGTGTGGTGAACGCGTCGGCGAGATCGGCACCACCGCGGCTTGTCAGGACAACTGAGCGCTGCTGCAAAATGTCTCGACAGAGATTCGTCCTCACAGACTAGTTCGTAGGGACAGGGCGGCTTGCACTATCCGGATCGCGCGCAGCGCGAGAAACAGCCGGCGCTCTGCGCCGGTCTGACAACGCAAGCGTTGTCGCTACAGGCTTTTCGGGTGTGTGCGAGATGTCAGGTAGAGGGCGGCGACGGCGGTGAGGGCGAGGATGATGCTGAGGGTCCTCGGTAGAGGCGCGTACCAGGTGACGAGCCATGTGGCGCCAGCGAACGTGGCCGCTGACCATTTGTGCCAGGTTAGTCGGCGTCGAAGCATCAGCAGCAGTGCGGCGGCGAAGATGAAGAATGTCGCGACGAAGGTGAACAGCTCGACGTTCTGGATCCACATCGGTTCGACAGGGCCTTCGACACGATCTTTCACGCCCTGGAGGACCTTGCGCACGGCGATGTGATCGGCGAACTCCGTGAAGATCTGGAGTGAAAGCAGACTGATGGAGGTCCAGTCGTAGCTCCAACGGATGCGACTGACGAGGCGGGTCCGGCCGCTTTCTAAAGGATACAGGGCCCAGGTGAAGGCCCCGGGGTCGGGTTCGTCACTGCCGATCCAGATCAGATGACGGTTCGGCTCGATGGCATGAAATTTCATGCTCACCACGGCACTGATCGGAACTTCGTCCCCCACGCGGAAGTGCTGAAACTTGGCCATGATTTCGTCGGCACTGCGAAGGCCCTCGGGACTGTCGAGGTTTTCTAGCAGATCGTAGCCGTAGAATCCCGCTCTTCCGTAACCCATCTGCAGCAGCCAGGGCCACACCTCCTCGGGCGAGGCCTCGATCGTGATCGCGCGGGTGGCGAGAAACGCCGGCTCGGGGTTGAGCCCATCGCCCGGCATCGGTCGGCTGATCTCTTCAGTTGTCGCCCCCCAGTGGAGCTGGTAGGGACGGAACCACGCGAAGTAGGAGATACCGACCAGCAGCAAGATTGTCAGGACGGCAATGATCTTCGCTAGGATCGGAGACTCGTCAGACAGTCTGCTGATCCGTCGAATGATGACTCCCACGGTGCGGTAATCTCCGTGTTGACGGGAGAATCTTACTACTGATCTGTCGCGATTGAATCCTGGATCGCGACCACACTCTGGTGTGGTTCTTCGGCGAACGACGGAATGACGCCGACGATCGCAGATGCGTCATATCCAGACTTTCTTCGTGTTCTCCGTGGTTCTCGATCCATCTTTCTCGATTCGGCGGCCGAGAAGGGCATCCAGGCGCGCTGTAGAATGGGTGACTTCGTCGTGCCGTTTCGACGCGGGGACCTCGCCAGTGAAAACGATCGGCCTTCTCGGTGGGATGAGTTGGGAGTCGACGCAGACCTACTATCGACTGATCAACGAAACCGTCAAGCAACGCCTGGGCGGGCTGCACTCGGCTGAGATCGTGCTCTACAGCGTCGACTTCGCAGAGATCGACGAGCTGCAGCACCGTGGGGAATGGGGCGAGGCCGGCTCGTTGCTCATCCGAGCGTCTCGACGAGTCGAGGCGGGAGGAGCGGACTTTCTCGTGCTGTGCACGAACACGATGCACAAGGTGGCTCCGGCGATCGAAGCGTC
>CP070706.1:116433-128315 GCA_020350085.1 Acidobacteriota bacterium | reverse complement strand
GCGGAGGTCGCGAGGCGTTTCTGCGAACGCCCGCTTCCCGCCCGGTTGATGACCGATCTGGTGCACATCGTCGAGGCCGTCACCGAGCCGCTCGCGGTGCGCTCGTCGAGCCTGCTCGAGGACTCTCAGCATCAGCCGTTTACCGGTGTGTACGAGACGCTCATGCTGCGTAACAACGCCTGGAGCTTGGCCGAGCGGCTGGAGGCGGCGATCCGGGCAATCAAGCGCGTCTTCGCGTCGACGTTCATGCAGCATACGAAGGCGTACTTAAAGGCAACGCCATACCGGTTAGAAGAAGAGAAGATGGCCGTCATGTTGCAGCGCATCGTCGGGGCGCCGCATGGATCTTTGTTCTACCCCGATTTTTCGGGCGTGCTGCGCACGCACAACTTTTATCCCTCACCGCCGATGACGGCGGATGATGGGATCGCGGCCGTGGCTCTCGGAATGGGGCGTGCCGTCGTCGAGGGTGACGCGTGCCTTCGCTTCTCTCCGCGTTATCCGCAGCACATTCTCGAGTTCGCCTCGACCGAAGACATGTTGGCCACCACGCAGCGCGAGTTCTGGGCACTGTCGATGGACGCCGACCGCGGAGTGGATGCGATGCGGGAGCAGTCTTTCGGACTCGAGATCGCCGAGCGTGACGGGACTCTCGACCTCGTCGGCTCGACCTACTCGCCCGAGAATGACATCGTTTATGACGGTGTCGCACGATCCGGGCCGAAGCTCGTCACATTCGCTCCCGTGCTCAAGCTCGAGATGTTCCCGCTGGCAGAGATTCTGCGCTCGCTGAAGGAAGTTGGCTCCGAAGGGATGGGCTCGCCCGTCGAAATCGAGTTCGCCGTCAATACGCGTAGGGCGCCGGACCGACCGCAGGAGTTTGGATTTCTACAGATGCGGCCGCTGGCGCTTTTCCGGGAGACGGAGCTGCTTGATCTGGACGAAATCGACCGAACTCATGCACTGTGCTGGAGCTCTCAGGTGCTGGGCAACGGTCAGGTCGACGGGATCCGAGACTTGGTCGTCGTCGACTTCCAGCGCTTCGAACGGGCACGAAGTCACGAAGCGGCTCTGGAAGTCGGTCGTTTGAACGGCCTGTTGCTGGCGAGCAAGACACCTTACATCCTGATTGGAGTCGGTCGCTGGGGGTCGCGCGATCCGTGGCTCGGCATTCCCGTCAACTGGGAACAAGTATCCGGAGCGCAGGTCATCATCGAGGCGGGATTGCGCGATCTCAAGGTGACGCCGTCTCAGGGCACGCATTTCTTCCAGAACCTGACGTCGTTCAACGTTGGATACTTCACTGTCAATCCGATCAACGGAGAAGGGTTCGTCGACTGGGATTGGCTCGACGCGCAGCGGGCGCTCAGCGAGCAGGCTCACGTTCGCCATCTTCAGCTCGATCAACCGGTAGTGGTCAAGATGAGCGGAAGAACGGGCGACGGCGTGATCCTCAAGCCTGCATGAATCGCGTCTCAATAAGATGTAGCGACAAGGCTTTCCTTGTCAGACCGGCGCGCAGCGCCGGATATTCCTGGCGCTGCGCGCCGGTCTGACAGGGCAAGCCCTGTCGCTGCACTTTATTTACAGGCTGGCCTTCACGTAGCTGTCGACGGCGCGGCGGGTGAGGCGCTGCCCCTCGATCCGCTCACCGAGCTCGTCCCGCAGGCAGATCAGCAGCGCGAGGTTGCTCGCCGCGTGCTCGTGGAGTCGCGCAAGACGCTCGCGCACGTCCGCCTCGTCGACGAGTCCGTCGGCGAGCAGGCGTTCGAGCTGGCCGCTGAGCTCGACTCGCCTCTCGTTCAGCTCGACCAGATCGTCGAGGTGACCGGCGGCGAGGAGCTGCTGCTCGTGATCACAGAGCTCGGCGAGCTCGTCCGTGATGACGACCCATCGGTCCCGATTGCGGGAGGACTTGCTCACAGCTGGCCTGCTTGGCGCTGTTGTGCCTCGTTCCAGGCATCTCGCAAAGGCTCGAGCAAATCCGCAACCTCGCGCAGGCCCGCCGGGTTCGATTGCAGGTGAGATTCCATGATACGCCGCCGTGCGTAGGTGTAGAGCCGATCGAGATTGAAGGCGACATCCGCGCCCTGCTCCAGGTCGAGCACCGCCTGGAGTTCCCCGACGATATCCGCCGCCCGGCGGATCGGATCGGCGGCGGCGGAGAACCGGCGAGCGTCGAACATCTCGGCCGCCAGCCGAAGATAGCCGATCATCCCATCATAGAGTCGGACGATCAGTCCCACGGCGTCCTCGGCCTGGACCTGGCTCGACTGGTAAGAACGCTTTGCCCGCTCAGCCGTTTGTACGTAGGTCATCGGGTCGGTGTCTCCCAGCTCAACCGAGTCGCTGCTGGAGAGTGGCCTGGAACAGCTGCAGCTGACTGATCGCTTGCTCCGCGGCGGCGAACTGCCGGATCAGCAGCTCTTCGCGGCGGACGAGCCGCTCGTTGACGCGTTCGATCTTGAGCTCCAGCGACTCGATCGACTCCTCGAAGCCGTCCTTGATCGACTTGATCGTCCCCTCGAACGGATCGGTGATCCCGTCGATCGCGTCGATGAAACGCTCGGCGAGCCCTTCGCTGTAACCGACCGAGCCGAAATCACCACCTTTCGCAGCGATCGATTCGGCCGTCGCGTAGACCCTCACCCGCAGGCCGTCCACGTCCGTATCGTCTGGGCCGATAAGCACTTGACCGACTCCTTCGGCGACCTCGCCGCCGATCGTGCCGGCAACATCGACTCCTGTGTCGGTGATCGGCCTCTTGCCGATTCCCGTGCTCCTGCCCGCTCCCGTGGCGGGCCGGTCGCTCACTGCGGTCAGGGTGTAGGCGGATCCATACTCGTCGGCCTCGATGACGAGAACGTCACTATCGCTGCGCGCGCTGGCCTGCATTCCCGCCGCACTGAGCGCATCGTTGATCCTCCCCACGATGACATCGATCGTGTCGCCCGTTGTCAGACCGACGTCGATCGTGTCGTCATTGAGCGTGATCGTGAGCGTTTCGTCGTTGTCGATCCCTTCGGAGCGCACGGCGAACTTCCCACGAACATCCGCACGCTCGGCGGCCTGAGTGACGAAGATGTCGTACGTTCCGGCGACCGTCTTGGAACCCGCACCGAGATAGACGATCGCGCTGTCGGTCGTCGATCCGGTCGATTGGATCACGGCACGCACTTCGTCGAAGCGTCCCTGCTCGACGAGATCGTCGAAAGTCGACTCCTCGAACTCGAGCCGACCTGTCCCATCAGCGACGACGATACCGAGCTCCGCGAGGGTGTCGATGTTGCCTTCCGGAATTCCGGTCACACGGCCGGTGAGAAGTCCTTGAATCTGACGCTGCACGTTACGGACCAGGGTATTGCCGGCCAGCCCCGAGGCGCGCTGAAATTCCGCCGTGCCGAACTGGCGGTCGAAGTACTCGCTGACCTCGTTGTACGCTTCGACGAAGTCACGTAGCGCCTGCTTCGCACCGTCGACGTCCTCACCGATCGTCAGCGTCACGGCGCCTATCGTCGTCTCCATCAGCGTGAGCGTTACGCCCTTGATCGCTCCGCCGACGGTGTTGCTCGCGGAAGTGATGTCGACGCCATCGACGGTCAGCTCGGCGTCCTGTGCTGCCTGGAGCTCGTTGGCGGGGTCGGTGAGATTGAGATTGGTCGTGTCGGTGATCGTCAGAGAATTGTCGGCGCCCGTATTCTCCGCACGAACGATCAGGATGTCGCTCGTGCCATCGTTGATGATCGAGGCTACGACGCCTTCGTCGGCAGTGTTGATCGCGTCGGCGATCGCCTGGAGCGAGTTGTTCCCGTTGTCCGCACTGACATCGATCGTGATCAGCTCATTGTCGCCGCTTTGGATCGTGATCGTCCCGTCGCCGACCAGCGGTGAGTAACGGTCGGTAAAGCCGTCGGAGCGGATCCGATGCGCTTGGGCCAGCTGGGTGACCTCGATCGAGTAGCTCCCTACGTCGGCGCTGGGATTTACTGAAACGGAAAGGCCCGCTTCGGCGTCGCTGAGCGTGGCCGTCTTGCCTCCGATCGTCGAGCTACTCTTGAGATCTTCGAGCGAGCCATTGAAGCTCGTCAGCAGATCGGACAGCTCCTGCACGCGATCTCGGGCCGCCGTAAACGAGTCGATGCGGCGCTGCAGAGCTCGCGTGGGGAAGCGTTCGGCCTCGAGGATCGCGTTGACGATCGACCGAAAGTCGAGACCGGAAGCCAGACCTTGCCCGAACGCAATGCTACCGAGCGGCATGCGGGTGTCCTCCGGACTGCCCGACAGCCTCGGCGCTGGCCGTCAGGCCGTCTTGTCGAGCAGCACGCCGAGGTACTCGTCCATGCGGCGTGCCAACTCGAGCTGCTCCTCCTGTGGGACCGTCCTGATGACCTTATCGGTCTTCGCGTCGAGGATCTTGACCATCACTTGACCCTCCTCGCGAATCTCGTAGTCCAGCCGCAGCTCTCGCAGGTACCCGCGCGCCCGGATCTCCTCCAGACGCTCGCCGAGAGCCTGGGTCACTTGCGCGATCGTGGCAGCCGCCGATTCCTTGGTTCCCTCGGCGGGTGCCGGCTGTTGGTCTTCGACGCGTTGCGCGTCGCTTTCGTCCGCTGCTGGCGATCTTGGACGGATCGCGCCGGCGCCACCTTCCTGATGCTCGTTAGCCGTCAACGAGGAGGCAACCGGCTGAATGCTCTTCATCAGCTCGCCGGTCATGGCCGCTCCTTTCGTCTCCCATTAGCCCTTCTAGCCGCTCGGAGGGCCCCAAGGGCGGGGCCCGAAGACTCGTGCCCCGCCCTGTCATCCTGCTTGTTACCCGAGCAAGGCCAAAACGCTCTGGGAGCTCAGGTTGGCCTGGGCCAGCGCCGCGAGGCCTGTCTGGTTGAGCACCTGGAACTTGGTCAGGTTGACCACCTCGGACGCCACGTTGGCGTCGCGGATCTGACTCTCGGCGGCCTTGAGGTTCTCGGCCTGGGTGGTGACGACGGCAATGGTCGCCTCCAGGCGGTTGAACGCGGCACCGAGGTCACCACGGTTCGACGAGATCGTGTCGATCGCCGACTGGATCTCGGTCAGCTCCGCGCGGGCGCCGGAGGCCGTGATCAGCGTGCTCGAGCTGAGTCCGAGACCGCTGGCGCTTACGGCGGAGGTGGTGACGGTGATCCTGTCGTTGGCTCCCGAGCCAGCGCCGACCTGGATGTCGAGCGATGCGCCCGAGCCGCTCAACAGCGAGAGGCCGTTGAACTCGACCGTCGCGGAGATACGATCGATCTCCGTGAGGATCTCGTTGTACTCGTCGCTGATGGCGGCCTTCGACGTGGAGCTGTCCTGACCAGAGGTGTCCGAGCCCGCTTGCTCCGCTAGGGTCACCGCACGCTGGAGCAGGTTGCTGATCTCCTGCAACGCCGCGTCAGCCACGTTAATCACGGCGATACCGTCGTTGGCGTTGCGGACACCCTGATTGAGCGCAGCGACGTCGGCGCGCAGCGAATCGGCGATCGCGAGGCCTGCGGCGTCGTCCTGGGCTCCGTTGATCCTCAAGCCGGATGACAGGCGGTTGAGTGTGCGGCTCAGACCGAGTTGCGTTCTGGCAAGCTGGTTCTGAGCGGTGAGTGAGGCGATGTTGCTGACGACCGAGAAATTGGCCATGGTGGTGTTGTTCCTCCTTGAAGTGTTGGTAGCGGCGTCCCTGCCACTCTCGTCACGCGTTGCGGGGCCACCCCGCTGTTGGTTTTCTCGGCGGTCATGTCATGAGGAGATGACCACCCTTCCCATGAGCGGCAGATACTCGAGCGCGGCCCTGACTTCGGAGTGAGAGCCTTCTGCCGTTCGAAGAACGTTTCGGTAGGGACAGGGCAGTCTTTAGCCCCAAGCGGAGCTTTCTCGACACGCGCCCCCGGCGCCGTCCGGCCTCGCTTCGAGCTCTGGACAGCGCCTACGGACGGTTACGGTACGACCCGACCTCGAGCGGTAGACCGCTAGCCCAGCAACCCGAGGACGCTCTGTGCGCTCGCGTTGGCCTGCGCCAGCGCAGCCAGTCCAGTCTGTTGCAGCACCTGAAACTTCGAGAGGTTCACCACCTCCTGGGCTACGTTCGCATCTCGGATTTGGCTCTCTGCAGCGAGCAGGTTCTCCGCCTGCACCGTGATCACCGAGATCGTGTGCTCCAGTCGGTTGAACGCCGCGCCGAGATCGCCGCGATCCGCAGAAACGGCATCGACGGCCGACTGTATCTCGGCGAGCTCGAGCCGCGCACCCGATTTCGTGATCAGAGAATCCGCGGTCAGCCCCAGCCCGGATGCCGTCAAGCCCGAAGTGGTAATCGTGATTCGGTCGTTGACGGTCGAGCCGACACCAACTTGGATGTCTACGGACGTGCCGCTACCGCTGAGAAGAGTCAGACCGTTGAATTCGACGGTGGCCGCGATCCGGTCGACCTCCGACAAGATGTTGTTGTACTCGTCGTTGATCGCTGATTTCGAGCTGCTGGAATCGGCACCAGACGTGTCCGAGGCGGCCTGCTCGGCGAGCGTCATCGCGCGCTGGAGCAGGTTGGCGATCTCCTGGAGCGCCGAGTCGGCCACGTTGATGATGCTGATCCCGTCGTTGGCGTTGCGGACGGCCTGGTTCAAGCCCTGCACGTCGGCCCGTAGGTTTTCCGCGATGGCCAACCCCGCGGCATCGTCCTTGGCGCCGTTGATTCTCAGCCCTGACGAGAGCCGGTTCAGCGTCGTCTGCAGACCCCATTGCGTGCGGACGAGGTTGTTTTGAGCAGTGAGCGCTCCGATGTTGGTCACCACCGAGAATGAGGTCATACCGTAACCTCCGGGCGGGCAGCTTTTCTCGGGGGAGGTTCTCCTCCTTCACGGAATGCCCGCCGGGTTTCGCCGTTTTTGTCGGCCAGGGGCCCGGGGACTTTAGCCCCTATTTTTCTGCTCGGTTGCTCCCGGTGCTGCGCGGATCCATTTTGTACCGGGGACAGTTTCCAACCAGGCGCATGTCAGAGGTTTAGACAGTGAACGGGACATGGTCAGGACTTCACCATCCGGAGCGGCCGGCAGCGCATCGAACCTGGACGATCAGCCCGGCATGAGGCAGAACGAAGAGCTCTCCGATCTGCTCGCAAGCTGCCTCGAGCCCTCTTCGCTCGAAAGAGCGCTGCTCGCCCTGATGGTGGAGAAGTGCCCCGGCGCGACAGCCCTCGCCAGCGTCGGCAAGCCCAATGCGCGGCCTGCCACGTTCCGTGACGGTCAACGGATTCAAGCTTGGCACGCTCCCGACACGATGCCCCCTTTCTGGGCCGTTCCGATTCACGAGGGCGGAGACGTCTTGGGCTGGATCGCTTACGCCGGTCTTCCCCGTCGTTGGCTCGTTCGTGAGGCAGCCGTCGGTCACTTGCGACGGCTCGCCGCAGCGGCTGCGATCCCAGCGCGCAATGCGCGACGGTTCGCTCAAACACTCGATCTCGCACTCCGCGATCCGCTGACCAGCTTGCTGAACCGCCGGGGATTCGACACGTTTCTGGAGCGGGAGGGGCATCGGGCCATCCGACACGACCGGTCGTTGGCCGTGTTGGTCATCGATCTCGATCAATTCAAAAATATCAACGACTTCTTTGGGCATGCGGCCGGCGATCGCGCGCTCGTGACCGTGGCCACGGTGCTCAAGGAGAGCGCTCGGCGAACCGATGTGATGGCACGCATCGGGGGTGACGAGTTCGCCGTGCTGCTGCCCGACACCACCGCCGAGAACGCCATGATTCTCGGGCGTCGTTTTCTGCGCGCGCTCAGCGCTCAGCGTGTGGTCGTCGGAGGTGGGCGCCGCATGCTGATGATCGCCGCAAGCGCTGGCGCCGCCGATCTGTCTCAGGCCGCCGATGCCGGGCAGCACGCCGGGGAGTGCACCGGGGAACGCGCCGCGGCTCGGATGGTGGAGTTGGCAGATGAGCGAATGCTTAGAGCTAAGCATGCCGGCCGGGCACCGTTCGGCGAGCGCAGTGAGACGACACCGGTCTCGCGCGACGCGCGCCCTACCCGCGATCATTCATGAAATATTTCTTGACTTTGGGTCGAGCTCTTCATGGTTGATCCGGGCGAAGCAGGGGACGGAGGTGAGATGAGCACCAGGACGACGGGCTCGACGACAAATTCCACGGATTCCACCCGGCGGTTCGCGCGTGTCGAGCAGACCGTCCCGATCCGCGTACGCGTGATCGACGAGCGCGAGGCCGAGCAGCTCGTCGAGCAATTTCGCTCCGAATCTACTTACGTCGAGACGGTCGCGCCGGAGACCTTGCCCTCGACGGGTACCGACGTGCCTTGGGACAGGGCCGCCTTGTCATCGATCCTGTCTCGCATTGCGCAGGTCGAGCGGACCTTGGCGCGCATCGCGGAAGCGCTCAACGTCGATCTTTCCGAGGGGATGTTCTGGCTGGAGGGCGAGACCTCCAGTCTATCCGGCTCCGGAGTGGGCATCGTCATCCCCCAACGGCTGGATCCCGAAACGCTGCTCGAGCTGGAGCTGACGTTGCTCGGCGATCCTCGCGCCACGCTTCGCTGCCTCGCGCGGGTCGTGTCCGTCGTTCATCCGGACGGGGAGTCGTTACCTGTCGGCCGCTATCACCTCGGGGTGGCATTCGAAGGGATGCACGAGGAGGATCGTGAGGCGCTCGTGCGCTACACGTTTCGCCTCCAGCGAGCGCAGCTGCGCGAGCGCTCGTCGAGCATCGACGAGGATTGAGGGGGGTCACGACGATTGGCGGACGGCATGTTGCCGATTCTTCCGGATCGGCGGACCGTGGGCACGGGAATCACCTGCGGTTCGCACGTCCAACATCGAGATCGGCGAGAAACTCGAGCAGGCCGTCGTGGAACCGCTCCGGCTGATCGATATAGCAGGCGTGTGAAGCGTTCTCAACGATCAGCTTTCGGCTGCCGGAAATCGCGCGGACGAGCTCGTCCGCCTGCTCGGCCGGGACGAGTTCGTCGTTCGCTCCCCAAATGACCAGCGTCGGCAGCTCAATCCCGCGGAGCTGCTCGGTCACGTCGCGCACGCCCCCCGGCGCGATCGGAACGAACCCCGCGAGGGTGTCGGCGCTTTGGATGACCAACGGAAACGCATAGCGCCCGCTCATAGACGGCGCCACGATGACGGGCCGCTCGAGCCTCAGCTGCTCGACCAGCTCTCCGAGCGCGAACGGCGGACCCGCGGCCAGAGCATCGGAGGCACCAAAGCCCGGTAGGTCGAGCGCCACCGCGTGATATCCGTGCGTTGCCAACAGCTCGAGGGTGCCGGTGGTGTGCCACGTGCCAGAATGAAACCTGGCACCGTGCAGCAACACGACGGGCAAGCCGTCTTCAGGTCCCGCTTCGAGCAGATGAATCGTCGTGCCGCGATGCTCGACCTGACGCGCAACGAGCCACGGAGCGCCCGGAGCGGCTGCTGGCGGCGCCGAACCGCTCGGCTCCGTCCGTTCGGAAGTCTCCAGACCGCAGCTCATCGCGAACACCGCGGCCACCATCAGGCTGCCGATTCTCGCTGCAGCGGCTCTCACCGCGGCTCCGTGGGCCGAAGAGTAGCTGGTCTGCATCGAGCGCGGCTTACGCTGGCACGCGGCGTTGTCAGCCTGACGCACTCGGCAGACGGGGCGCTCGGCCCGGCCTGTTCAATCTCAGATTAGAGACGGCGGCCCGTGTTCGCTATGATGCCCTCTTGCGTCCTCGCGTGGCCTGCCGATGAGAGGTCACAGCAGAGGGCCATGGCCGTCGTTACCGCACCGTCATAGGCGAATACACAGGAGCAACGACTGATGAGCATGATTGGTCAGAAAGCGCCCGAGTGGAGTGCGCCCGCCTACGTCAATGGCGAGCAGAAGACGTTGAGCAGCAAGGATTTTGCCGGCAAGTGGTACGTTCTGTACTGGTACCCTCTGGACTTTACGTTCGTTTGCCCCACGGAGATCAAGGGATTCCAGCAGTTGCTCGAGGATTTTCAGGAAGACGGGGTGGCCGTCATCGGAGTGAGCACCGACTCGTTCTTTTCCCACAAGGCCTGGTTCGATGATCGTAAGACCTTTCCCGACACGATCACGCATCCAGTGGTGGCCGACACGAACCACCATGTCAGCCGCGCTTACAACGTTCTGAAAGAGGACGACGGCGTCGCGTTTCGCGCGACCGTCATCGTGGACGACAAGGGCGTGATCCGCTCGATGTCGGTCAACGACCTGTCGGTCGGTCGCAGCCCGAACGAGGTTCTGCGCACGGTGCAGGCGCTGCAAAGTGGAGGGCTTTGTGGAGCCGACTGGAAGAAAGGCGAGGAGTTCGTCGGCTAAGACCGTGTGAACAGTTACGGGAGCCGTTCAAAGAGCGGCTCCCGCCTTCTCCCTCCAGGAACGGATCGAACGATGCCATCTCTCGAGATGATCGATGCCAGCAACTGGGAAGCGTTCACTCAATCCTCCGTTGCCGTGCTGATGCTCGGGAAGAGCGATTGCAGCAAGTGTGACGCGTGGACGAAGGAGCTGACGGAGTTCCTGTCGTCAGATGACGAGTTCGCTCACGTGCGCTTCGGTAAGCTGTTGCTCGACACTCCCGGCCTGATTGCGTTCAAGAAGGCGAATCCTTGGCTCGCCGAAGTGGACGTGCTTCCGTTCAACGTGATCTACGTGGCGGGGGAGCGAGTGAAAACTTTCGCCGGCAGCGGTCTCGATCGCTTGCGCAACCGTCTGCGCAAGGTCGCCGAAGCTCCCGCTTAGCCGCCAAGCTTGAAGCTCTGGCGTCGTCTCGACGCCGGCCGACCATCGCTTCGCTCGCAGCGGAGGGCTGCTCCGGCTGTCAGCGCGTGGGCCGGCCCTCGAGCGCGTCGATCTGCTCCCAGGTCAAGATCTCACGCTCGACGAGCTGCTCGTACAGATCGAGAAAGTCTTCCGAGCCGCACTCACCCGTGGCGTAGACGGCGTTCTTGGCCGCCTGGTAAGCGTTCTCGGGCTTCATGGCTCGCAGTCGCTGGATCGTCTTTTCGTCGAGTCGCACGCCCATGAGTCCTCCTCGGCCGCGATTCGGAGAAAAGGGAACTGTACCTCCAGCATACGTCATCTGAGATCAGATGGCGCGCACCCGATCTGGGGCGTGTCCTCCGGCGACGCGTCGTCCCGACGACGGACGAGAGGTGCGAGATCGTCGCAAGAGTTCGTCCAGCGTCCCGTCTCAGTAGTCCGTCACATCTCTCGCCGGCCCTCGAAGCTCCTGGCTGCGTTGCTCCTCCTTGAACTACCCCGAATACAGCGGCATCGTCGCGCCTTTCCGGGAACTCCGATGACTCGCCGACACAGGCAACGGACTTTTGAAACGAAACACCAGCTGGACGCCTGCGGTTAGGCGGGGTGTTGACGCGGGACCGGCCGCTCTCGGCGAGCCTGCCCGATGCGCAAGTATCGAGACAACAGGCGCACGGCCAGGTAGAAAGGCACCGTGTCAGCTAGTGCAGCGAACATCTTGAACAGATAGTTGCTCCACAGCAGTGCGAGCAGGGCCGAGCCGCTGATCTCGTCACGCAGATATGCAGCACCGAACGTCACCGATACGACCACGACCGAGTCGACGAGCTGGCTGACGAGCGTGCTGCCGTTGTTGCGCAGCCAGAGATGTCGGCCACCCGTCAAGTTTTTCCAGAAATGGAACAGGTAGACGTCACAAAGCTGGGCGGCGAGGTAGGCCAGCATCGACGCCACGACAGCGCCGGCCGTGCAAGAGTAGATCAGCTCGAACAGTTCGCCGCGGCCTTCGAGCACGCTCCCGTTGGCGAGCAGCACGGGCCGGGCGAATTGGAGCTTCTGCCAGGAAGGCTGTAGATCCTCTGCTACCGGGGGAAGCGCTCGACCG
>CP070706.1:108093-116333 GCA_020350085.1 Acidobacteriota bacterium | reverse complement strand
TGGCTTCCACATGATCGATTGGGCCCTCGAAGCACGTCTACGAGATATCGCCTCAGATCCGAGAGCGACGGGAGTTTTGATTCTCGAGCACGGCCCCGAACGGATCGCGCGCCGATCCAATGGGCTCTCGCCAACGAAAGCCGACCACGCTCGGGATGTACTGGGTCGCTGTCTTCGTCTCGATGCGTTGATACTTCGCCTCGAGGTAGACCTGCGAACCGCTCTGGAGATCGAAGGTGAGCGCGAGCCCATCTTTCCAGCCATGCTCTCTCGGTAAACTCCACTCCGCATCGTCGAATGCAACCCCTTGGTCGCAGGCCGATCAGAGCATCGGGATTCTGTCACCGGATGTGCCGGACCGCTACCCTCGTGCGCTTTACGAGAGACGTTCCCGCCAGGGCATGTCGCTGCTGCGCAGCGCTGGATCTAGCCATCAGTCCTGATGCGGTCCGAGGTGGCCAGCAATGATCTCTCGATGCAAGGACACGCGGCCGAACTCGGTCACCAAGATCTCCAGACTATAGATGTTGCCGGCGGCACTGGACCAACTCAGGAATCGTACGACACGACCACCATTGCCCTGGACGATCTCTGGCGGGGAGAATCGACGCACTGCTCTCTTCACTGATTGTCGCTGCTGACGTCGAGTGATTGAGCAGCTCGGCACTTTCTGTCGAACGAGACGATCGAGAGCGGAAGCCGTGGTGAGCAGTTCATAGCGGTCGGTCACATCGGTGTCGGTTGCCAAGTTGACGAGCGCGCTGACGGCGAGCGCGTAACGGAACAGCTCCTGGGCGCTCTCCAGCTGAAGCGACGGGACATCGCCAAGCGCAGCGTCATAGGCGCTCACGGCGCGGGTGATGCGGTGCTCGGACGCGAGGGTGACGCCGAGCAACTGTTTGTCGCCGGAGAGCATCCGGCAACGTCCTCCCGCCGTCGTGAACAGGACCCACGACGCACCGCCGTCGACCGAAGCGGTGCCACGGTAGATCGGAATCGGCAACGCGGCGAACCGAGCTTCGTCAAGCGCGGTGACGTCGAGGCTGGTCGGTGTGCCTGTTACCTCGAGAAGCTCTTGTGCGCAGCGTCGAGCCCGCGTTGAGCGAGGAACAGGTGCCAACACCCATCGCTCGAAGTTCGAGAACTGCACTCGGGATCTTCGCGAGGAGAGCAAGTGAATCACGGATTCGGACAGCAGCGGCGGGTAGGACGGCAACGGAGCCTCGCTTCCGAAATGGGCCAGCACCGATCGTGGCGCTCGGCCAGGCTGGAAGGCTGACGGGATGCGCCGTGCCGCTGCCAGGTTCCATGACGAAGCGCGACGCAGAGCGTCTTCCGGTTGCCAAGTCGATCCGGGCGACGGCTCGGACCAGATGTGCGGGACGATCTCAGCGCGCGGCAGGTCATCGGACGGCGTCCACCAGGCATCCGGCCCCGGCTCGTTCCATTGATGTGGGACGATCTCGGCGCGTGGAAGATCGTCGTGGGGGGTCCAGACCGGATCGATCGATGTCCGTCGCGGAGCATTCGCCTCGTCGAGAGCCTGTCGTTGTTCGGACGGATCCTGAGGCTCCAGACGCGGGCCGGAGAGCTGTCGCGGAGCTTCCGACTCCTCTTGTTCCGCTTTCCCGCGCGACGATGCCGGTGATCCAATAAGGATCAACTTTTCAACTTGCTCGAGCGGAAACGTCTCGATCTCACCGGAAGGAAGCTCGGCGACGTACTCGTCACCACGTCGCTTCACATCTCGAGCCCGCACCATCCGTCCGTCCTCGAGCCAAAGCTCGACGTCCGCAGCGGCGGACGACGCCGCGAAAACCAACACCAACAGAAAACTCAACACCCGCCGTGACATGGGAGACAACGTCGTGGCAAGCGAGGGAAAGTAACTCGGTTTCACGGGCGTGCTCGAGTCTCACCGCCGTTCGGAGGAGCGGCTCATCCTGGCTGCGATCTCCATGCTCACCAGACGGGCGATGATGATTGCCAAGTAAAGTTGCCCGATGAGACCTTCCAGGCCAGCCAGAATGCGGGCCGGCGGACTCAAGGGAGTGATGTCGCCGTAGCCGATCGTCGTCAAGGTGATCAGGCTGAAGTAAGTCAGCTGAAGATCTGTACCGCGTGGACCGGTAGCGCCTGACGGGTCATTCCAAGCCTCCAATGAGAACGATCCCGGCTCGACCCACTCGAGAAGAGAAAAAGCTGAAGCCCAACAGATCACCATCAGCAGATAGACACAGACCGCTCCGAAGACCGTGTTCATCGTCACGCGCTGGCTACGCATGATGCCTGCGAAGATGGACCCTGTGATCATGACCAAGAACACGAGTTGAAGCGCATTACCGGCAGTTCCCGCGGTCCGGAAACCACCCCCGAGACTGATGCTCGCGAGGATCTGGCTGATGAGTCCGAAAGCGAGTGTGACGATCGCAAGGCGCCGCCACTCCCAGATCGAAACGAGGCTCGCGAGGAGCACCAACGTGACGGCGGCGATCAGAAGCCAGCGTATCCCTGGTCGGCTTCCAAGGAACGGGATGATCGCAAACACCGAGAGCAGCGTGACCAGAAGAAAAGCGTAGTCGCCTTTTAGTCGGCCGAGGAAGGGTGACGTAGCAGTGTCGTTCGCCATCAATCGATCGCCGCCCCGTGTCGGTCCGAGAAAACGCCTATCGTCGTTTCGGCGGGAACTTCTTGAACATCTTCTTGGCGGCGCGATTGATCTTCTTTTCGTTCTTCTCGGGCTTACTGCTTACGGTATCCGAGGCCGTCGCTCGCCAGAACAGCTTGTCGTCGTCGGCATCGATCATGTCCACGACGATGATGCCGACCAGGATCTTTCTGACGTCGATGTCACGCGTCCAGCCCCATCGAGGGCCGCGGTGACCCCAGTCAGTGATCTCGAGATCTTCTTTTGCCGCGGCATGGTAGCTGACGTACATGTCAGGGTCTTGATCGACTTGCTCGAACCCCTTCATGGCCAGGTGGTACTCGATCGCATTGACGATACGCTGATGAGAGAGGGGGTTTGGAACAGGCGTACCTTCCTTCCACGCGTACGAACGATAGCGCGAGAAGTCGGTGTCCTTATCGTAATCGACACTCACCGATTGGGCCACGCACGGCAAGGCCATGAGCAAGACGACCAGGATAATCAGCCTGTGGCGTCTCATGGCAGCTCCTTGTTTTCGCCACGCCAGAGTCGAGAGTCTCGTCTGACGGGACTGTCCGGCGTCAGTACTTGACGAGATAGTCCTTGGCCTCGAGGCAAACGCTGAACGCCTTCTTGAAGTTGACCAACTGTTCTGCAGTCCACTGCTGAGATTTCTGGGCCTGCTGCTCCGCCTGCTCCTCCGCCTGCCTTCGGGCCGCTCGCGCTCGCCGCCGTCCGCTGATCAGGCCCGCTGCCGCGCCATAGGCTGCCCCCTCGCCGGCATCGTCACTGGCGATCTCGCCGATCAGCGCACCGACAGCAGCCCCCTTCACAGCGCCCGCGGCTCCGGCGCCCTGGCCCGCGCTCTGGGCCTGCTTCTTCGCCTGCTGCGCCTGCTGCTGCTGCTGTTCCGCCTTCTTCGTTAGCTCGAACGGATCGGTGCCCGTATTCTGGACCGCCCAGCTGTAGCACTCCGCTTCGTGCTGGGACTGCTGTTCGGCTTTCTGTCCGGCTTTCGGGAACACGTAGACGTTCATCGTTGCCGCCAAGGTCTTCTGCCCGCTCGGCGCAGCGACCTGCTGGCTCTGCGCCAATCCGGCTGAGCCGGCCACCCCGGCGGTGAGCACGGCGATCAAGATTCTCTGTTTCATCGACCTACTCCTTCGATTTCGAGATGCCTGAACGATCACGAGCTGCTCGCTCGGAAGACATGATCCCCCGTTTCCAGAAAAACGGCAATGATGGCACCGCCTCCTATGGAGCCATCGGCGTACAGGCACCGAACACCGATACGGTGAGACCGGCCCGCGCCACCGCGGCGGAGACCATACCTGTCTCTTCCATGATGGCGAAGCTAAAGGCGCGTCCTCGCTCGACAGCTTGCAGAAAGATCACACCATTCTCGCGGCTGACGTGTCCGATCGGTGTGGAGAGGTTCTCGCCGCTGGCTTTCGTAGTGCTCAGCGTCTTGCCGACGAGGTCGATTTCGATGAACTGCGGCACGTCCCAATTCCACGGCGGACCACTGGAGCACTCGCCGTCGGGCGAGCAGACTGTCGCGTGAACGGACGTCCACAGAAGCTCGCTTGCTCCCGTCAGGTCGTCCGCCAGTACCGTGCCCCAACAAAGCAACGAGATGACTCCGAGGACTGCTCCCAGCCACGACACCTTCATAGCTCGCCTCCTTCAGCGCTTCGAGCGGCTTCGAGCCTCGTTCACGCTGACGAGAGTCAGAGGCACTGCCACGAAGCGACCGTACTTCGGCGATGTCCGACAACGGGTCACATTCGTCTTCGGCATCTCGACGCGCGATCAGCCGCCGAAGTACTCGGGGAATGCATAGAACGTGATGGTCTCGGCGCGCCCGCGGCGGAGAATCTTGACACGCACCTCGTCTCCCGACTTGAGTGCCCGAAGTGTGCTGCGAATCCGCTCGTAGCTTCCCGGAAGACCGACAGGAATGTCCTGAATTTCGAGGAGGATATCGCCGCCGAGGATCAACTCGCGATCGCCGATCGTGGCGCGCGTCGTACCGCCTCGTAGTCCAGCTTGTGTCTGAGCTGGCGAACCGTCGACGACCTGCTGCACGAGAGC
This sequence comes from Acidobacteriota bacterium, assembly GCA_020350085.1. GTDB lineage: Bacteria > Acidobacteriota > Polarisedimenticolia > J045 > J045. The sequence goes on along the minus strand of CP070706.1, from coordinate 111,589 downwards.
GCCGGCTGCCGGTGCTGGTACGTTCAAGAGTTCCGCGAGCTCCTTGTCGAGCATAACCAGCTCGAGACCACCCCAAAATCCCGGCTCGTCGATCAAAAGCCGGCGGGCAAGATTGGACGTCACGACGAAGCCCAGCCCTTCGAACCCGCCCGACTGCGAGATGATGTGACTCACGATGCCGATCACTTCGCCCCGGAGATTGAACATCGGTCCACCTGAGTTTCCCTGGTTGATCGCCGCGTCAGTCTGAAGTAGCTCGGCCACGCTCAGTCCGCCGAGTGCCTTGTCGCCGCGGTGGCGACCGCTGATGTGGCCAACGGTCAGTGTGTGGTCGATGCCGTAAGGGGCACCGATGACGAAGATCTCGTCTCCTGCACGGACGGCGTCCGAATCGCCGAGGGATGCCGCAGTGATGCCGTCCGGCACCCGCTCGACCTGAAGTAGAGCGAGATCCGCTGCGGGCTCGGATGCGAGACGCTTGGCTGGCAACACCTCTCCGGTCAGAAACTCGACCTCGATTTCCAGTGCCGTGTGGACCACATGCGCTGCGGTCATGATCTTACCGTCGTCAGAGATGAGAACGCCCGAGCCGATCCCCGAGACGCCGACAAACTGCGCCTGTCCCCATGGAGCAAGCTCCTTCGACGTCGTTCGAATGACGACGACGGCCGGATTCACCCGTTCGAACACGTCTCTCAGGTTCTGAGCTTCCACCGGGAAGCTACCGAAAAACATCACCGCAACGGCAATCGTGGCAACCGTAACCATCAAGCGGCTCATATCGCCTTCTCCTCGCCCGCGACGAGCGCAGGGTACAGCGCGCAGGATACATCGACGGAGTACGATTATCGAAATCGGCCGTATCAGAGAGATCGAAGGCAATCTGCGTCACGCTGAACTGGCGACCAGAGCATCGCGGGTTAATCTAAGGGGCCCATCTGCCACCTCCGGCGGCGGATCAGCAAAGGAGAGACCATGCTCGCGCCCAGAAAGATGCTCGCTGGAGCCATCGTGTTGTCCACTGCCATCTTCCTCCTTTTCAGCGCGCTTCTGATCGGCTCTCATGCCGAAGCAGCCGCGGACTCGCAGTGGTTCGTAACGTTTGAAGATCAGACCGTTCCGCCGATCGCCCGCAACGACGTGACTCAGCTCATGGAGGCAGGTGCGATCGACACCGACGGCTTCTCGGAGCTTGTCGTCAGCTTCGGTGGGGAATTCAAGGAGAGCCTGCCGAAGTCCGGCAAGGTGGGGTTGATTCTGATCCCGGACATGCCGCGATTCGAGTACCTCTTGCGAACCGAAGGGGAGTTCGTGTTCGCGCAAGAGACGACAGTTTCTATCGGCAACCTGTCCAGCCAGATCTTCGTCTCGGAACCACACGCGCTCAAGATCGCGTTCCCTCGGTACAAGGTGTACGTTTACAACGAGACCGACTCGTTGGCGATAGTAGCGCTGTACATGTATCGCACACGGTGAGAGCAAGCAGCGCGGTATGTCTACACGACGGATCGAACCCGTCAGATCATGCCGTCTCGAGAGAGCCGGCTCATGACCAGCTTGCTGAGCGGCCCGATAACGTCATCGGCTGACTCGGGATCGAAAGATTTCGACCTCGTTGTACAGGCCAGTTGGCCGGAGCCCACGTCGTAGAGATTCGTCTCCAACAAGACGGTGTCTTGAGTCACCAGATATCCTGGTTCGTAAATCGCCTCGTAGACGTGTTGGTAGTAGTCAGAGAATTCGTGATAGTACGGTTCCGCGATCATGTACGAAGGGGCCGATCGATATTCGGTACTGGTCTCGACTCCCGCGAGTCGCGTGACCAACACGGCGTCGATATCGGAGCCCTCGAGCGCTTTCTCCACGGTCGCTCTCGTCATCTCCGCGTCTTTGGGAAGAAACTCGAAGCTAGGAACCGCTTTTAGGCCGCGTTCCACGAACGCTGCGGCGAATACTCGCTCGAATTTCTGTCTCACCTCCGGGCGTTGAGCCATACCGATGACGAGGACTTTCCCGTAGTCCGGCGCAGAGAACTGCGGGTCCTTCCAACTCCCCGTCAGCTTCGTCGAGGCGCACGACGCGAGCGCGACGAGCAACAGCAGCACGCAGGATGTGGCCACAGCATATCTGCTCATTAGGATCACCTCTCATGCCACGTTTCATCGAAGACACTCCTTAGGCTATCACTGACCCACGAGAGGCGCGACAGAGGTACTGGTTATGAGACGTGACCGAAGAGCGCGTCGGATGCGCCTGCTGAGAAACGGACGCAGCGACACCCTCGCCACGGGGGCCGTACCAAAGCCCGCCGCGCCGGTACCTCAGTCGCTCCCAACGCTCAAGGCAGATCGCGCATTCGGATCGATCGCGAGCATCTCCCATGGCAAACGTCAAACCATCTGTGCGGGCCCCCGAGGATCCGCCACGGAGGCAGGGACGCGGTATGCGACGACGGACTATTCGAGGACGAACGGAGCTGCGCCCGTCTCATCACCGGTGTGCGGAGCGTTGTCGGCGCAAGGTCTCGCGTGAGACGTCACTCGTTCAATGGAACGATGTGCCGAGACGGGGTGCTACCGCGCTCGATGAGCGCTTTTAGCTGGTGGCCGAGTTGATTGTCTGGATGGACGGCGATCATGCGCTCGGCGACAGCAAGGGCGTTAGACAGACGGCCGCGCTTGATGTAGTGATCGGTCAACGCGTACAGGTAGTCGAGATTGTCAGGCTCTAGCTCGACGGCTTTCTCGAGCTCGACGCCTGCGTCGTCGATCCTTCCTTCCTGCTGCAAGAGTAGGCCGAGGTTGTAGCGGATTCTCGATGCGGTGGGAAGCCCACTCGCCGCTCGCCGAAGGAACGTGACAGCCTCGGCGTGGCGGCCCATCTCCACCAGCAAGAGTCCGAGGGAGTAGGCGGCGTCGTACAGCTCAGGGTGGGCCTCGAGCACCTCTCGCAGCAGTGTCTCGGCCTGCTCGTTGCGTCCTTGCTGGCTCAGCAGCACGGCGAGGTTCATCTTTGCTGGGTAGAAGAGGTCGTCGATCTCGATGGCGGCGCGATAGGAACGCTCGGCTTGCTTCAACTCGCCACGGGCCGCGTAGAGGTTACCCAGGTTCAATCCCGCGAAGGAGAAGTCGAGCGAGTACTCCATCGCCTTCACGTACTCTGCAAGAACCTCGTCGAACATCTCTTGCTGATAAGGCTTCAACAGCTCCCGCGGGACCTGAGCCAGCAGCGCGACGGCCCGCATACGCACGGCCCGGACGGAATCGAAGAGCATGGGAGCCACCAAGGAGGACAGTTCCTCGGGATCGGTCACAGTCAAGCTGTCGCTGGCGGTGTGACGGACGATCGGCTCGTCGTCTGCCAGCGCGCGCTTCATGGCGTCGTCCGTGGCCCCGCCCGGGTAAGACCGCAGCAGGGACAGCGCCGTGGCCCGCACGATGGCGGGATAGAGCGCGTTTTGCGAAATCTCGATCAGATCGTCGCGAACCCCCGGCGC
>CP070706.1:97739-107993 GCA_020350085.1 Acidobacteriota bacterium | reverse complement strand
GACGGCGATGTGGCTCTCGAGCGAGGGCATGCCCGCCCTCGCCTACCACGCCGGGCTCGACGCCGGCGAGCGGCAGCGCACGCAGGAGCGGTTTCTCAACGAAGACGGTGTGATCGTCGTGGCGACGATCGCCTTCGGCATGGGCATTGACAAGCCAGACGTGCGCTTTGTGGCCCACCTCGACACACCGCGCGGCATCGAGGCGTACTACCAAGAAACGGGCCGTGCCGGCCGCGATGGTCTGCCGGCGGATGCGTGGATGGCCTACGGGCTGCAAGACATCGCCATCCATCGCCGACTGATCGACGGCTCCGAGGCGCCCGACCAGCACAAGCGCGTCGAGCGCCGTCGCCTCGGCCTGCTGCTGGGGCTTTGCGAGACGACGCGCTGCCGGCGGCAGGTGCTGCTCGAGTACTTCGGCCAGCGGCTCGCGCAGGCGTGCGGCAACTGCGACACCTGCTTGACTCCTGTCGAGACCTGGGACGCCACCGAGGCCGCGCAGATGGCGCTCAGCTGCGTTTACCGTACGGGGCAGCGCTTCGGTGCGCATCACGTCATCGATGTGCTGACCGGCACGGCGACCGACAAGGCCGAGCGTTTCGGTCACGACAGGCTGCCGACGTTCGGGGTCGGTGCGGAGCTGACCTCCCGCCAGTGGCACTCGGTGCTGCGCCAGCTCGTCGCGCACGGATTGCTCGACGTGGAGCACCAGCACGGCTCGCTGCACCTGACGACCGAATCCGCCGCCGTGCTCAAAGGCGAGCGACAGCTGAAGCTGCGCCACGACCCGCTCGCCGGCCGAACGAGAACCGGCGCCAGCGCGAAGCCCAAACGCGGCAGCCCCGCCGCATCGCTCTCGGAGGACGATCGCGCAATCTTCGAGCGGTTGCGCGCTCAGCGGCGGCGGCTGGCCGAGGCCCAGCGCGTGCCGCCCTACGTCATCTTCCACGACGCGACGTTGGTCGAGATGGCCTCGCGACGCCCCCGTTCGCTCGAGGAGCTGGCGACGATCGGCGGCGTCGGGCAAACCAAGCTCGAGCGCTACGGCAAGGCGTTTCTCGACGTGCTCGACGAAGCTCCACCGCCTTCTTCCTGACGCGGCGGCTGCGCTGCTGCCAGCGGCCAGAGAACGTCGAACCGCGTGCCCCGGCCGGGGGTCGAATCGAGGCGGATCCGGCCTCCGTGACGCGAGACGATGCGACTGACGGTGGCCAACCCGATGCCGGCGCCGCGCGTGTCCCGCGCTTGCCGGCCGCGGTAGAACAGCTCGAACACACGCTTGCGTTCGGCACTCGGGATACCAGGACCGGTATCTCTGACCTCGAGCCGGGCGAAACCAGAGGCGTCCTCCGAGAGCCGCAGCCGGACCGAGCCGCCCGAGGGTGTGAACTTGATCGCGTTGCTGACGAGATTATCGAGCACGACCGTCAGCCCATCTTCGTGCACGGACAGTTTCAAGTCGGGTAGCTGGTCGTCGATCTCGAAGCGAAGCCCGCGCGCGGTCGCCCTCGCTTCGTGGCGCTCGAAGATCTCTCGCAGAATCGGCCCCGCGTTCTGCGCCTGTGGGTTGAAGATCTCGCCCTCCTCGGCGCGCACCAGGATCAGCAGTCGATCGATCAGATCGACGGCGCGATCGACGTTTCTCAGCGCCACGCTGAGCCCGTGGCGCTGATCGTCGTTGATCTGTCCGAGCCGTTCTTGAAGCAGCATCTGAACGTAACCGCGGATCGATGTCAGCGGGGACGTCAGCTCGTGCGACAGGCAGGTGAACATCTCGGCGCGTGCGAGCGGCTCGGCGATCGGATGGTGAACGGTGTCCATGGTGTGATCCTCGCGTCCGACCGTCTGGCGACGTCGGTGTGGGTCTGACGTGCGATGGCTGCGAGAGGCCCTTCGCGCAAAAGCCGCCGGGCGCCCGCTCTCGATCAGCAGCAGCAGCACGCCGGCGGTGCCCGCATGAGCGATCGGAAGCGCCGCCACGCGGGCGCGCACCGTTCGCGCGTCTGGCACATCGGGGCCTTCGGGAAGGAGCGTGCAGTCGAGCGGTGGCACCGTCTCGCCGCGTGCCGCGCGCCTGACGAACTGAAGCGCTCGCAGCAGCTGCTCTGCGGGCAGCAGGTCGGCGAAGCGCCGGCCGCACAGCTCTGGCCCGAGCCGGTGCAACGCGGCGGCGTTGGCCTCGGCGACGTATTGGTCGACGAGGATCAGCGCCGGCTGGGAGAAACCCTCGAGCAGCGGGGCAACCATCGCGGGCGGCGCGGGCGCGGGGGGCTGCGAAGCGAGAGCAGGCTGGGCGCGATCGCTCGGCGCGGGGCCGGTTGCTTCGTTCCGGCCGCGCCGATCCGGCGGCCGCGGACTCGGCGCGCGAGCCTGCCGGCGCCGCGCGCGGGCGCCCGCGACGGCGACCGCCAACGCCGCTCCCAGCAGGGCGCAGGACAGTCCGAACGCGGCCAACGCGAGCAGACCGAGCCCGTCGAGCGGAACGGCTCCGATGATCGATGGGAACAACATCTTCGGCCCGCACGGAGGCTGCGCTCCCAGAAGAAGGTCTTCGATGTCGGCTGTGCGGCCGTCGGCCGTCGCGCGCTGCCACGGCAGGTCGCCGGGCCTCTCGGCACCGAGTCTCGCCGCCGTGGAAAGCAACACGCGTGCCATACGGAAACCGCTGTTTTAGGGACACTTGGCCTTCAAGTCGGGGAAGAAGTCTTCTCGCATTGAAAGGCTGCGGGAAGACTGCTTCTCGTCTCGAGAGCCAGATGCTACGCTCTGTGGCTGGGAGGACCCATGCCCGTGCACGCCGTCGTCATCGTCCCGCCCGGCTTCGGCACCGAGCCGCGCGAGCCCGTCAGGCTCAGCACCGAGCGAGCGTTTCTCGTCGGTCGCGATGCGGACGCCGACATCGTGCTCGACGACCCGCGCGTGTCGTCCCAGCACGCACGGCTGGGTCTGGCCCAGGGCAAGCTTTCCATCGAAGACCTCGGCTCCCGCAACGGAACCTGGATTCGGCGCTTGGACGCCAGCGAGCGACTGCCCGCCGGCCAAACCGCTCTCGTCGATCAGGAGGCGAGCGTCAGGATCGGACCGTTTCAGATCGTCCCGTGCGAGCAGCTCGCCGAGCGCGTGCTTCTCACCACGAACCAGCTGCTGCGGCTCCGTCTTCCCGAGCCGATGCCGGAACCGCTGCCCGAACCGCTGCGCGAGACGGAGCTGGACCCTCTGCTGGGCGCGCTGCTCAGCGCCGCACGCAGCGGGGACGTTTGGGATGGCGTTTTGTCTGCGATGGTCGAGCTCGCGGGCGGACGCGGCGGAAACCTGCTGCACGTGGCCAAGGGACGGTTCGTGCTGCGAGCCTCACGTGGCCCGCAGGGCTCGGTTTGCCTGAGCCAGAGCTTTCTCGAGGCGACGCTCGCCAGCGCGGAGCCTTGGTTCTGGTCACCCGAGTCGGACGAGCAGGCCTCCTGGCTCAGCTCCACGCTGCAGGCGCGCGGGGCCGATCGCGCGCTCGTGGGCGTGCGCCTCGACGCAGCCGAAGGCCACCCGGTGGGTGTCGGCCAGCTCGAGCTCGACGTGGGTGCTGCCCCGGCTCTCGGCGCGCTGGGGCTGCTCGCGCGGGTGACGGGGCCTTGGCTCGCCGCGAGAGCTTTGCTCGGGACGGAGAGGCGGCGGCGCGAAGCGCTCGAGCACCGCCTCGGGTCGCTGGCCAGCCCCTTGCCGGACAGCGCCCCGGCACTGATCGGCCGCGATCCTGCGTTTCGCGATGCTGTCGAAGCCGTCCGCCGCGCGGCCGCGAGCCGAGCCACCATTTTGTTGCGCGGCCCGAGCGGCTCGGGCAAGGAGCTGCTGGCCCGGTGGGCGCATGCGGCGAGCGCGCGATGCGAGCAGCCGCTCGTCGTGGTCAACAGCGCGGCGATCCCCGACGCGCTGATCGAAAGCGAGCTGTTCGGTCACGATCGGGGCGCGTTCACCGGCGCCGATCGCGACCGTGCGGGCGCGTTCGAGCGGGCCGATGGCGGCACGCTGTTTCTCGACGAAGTGGGCGATCTGTCGCTCGCGGCTCAAGCCAAGATTCTGCGCGTTTTGGAAAGCGATGAAGTCGTGCGCCTCGGTGGCGGCCGCCAGCGCATCGACGTGAGGCTGATCGCGGCGACGCATCGGGACCTGGAGCAGATGATCGCCGATGGGCGCTTTCGGGAAGATCTGTACTTCAGGTTGCGCGTGATCGACGTGTGCTTGCCGTCGCTGGCCGACCGTCGCGAAGACATCGCTCCACTGGCTGAACACTTTCTCTCGCAGTTTCGCAGGCCCGACGGGATGCGCGTCGGCGATCTGACGCCGCGGGCGCTGCGCGCGCTGAAGCGCTACTCGTGGCCCGGCACCGTGCGTGAGCTGCGCAATCTGCTGCAGCGAGCCGTCGTGCTCGATGTCGACGGCGTGATCGACGAGGACGATCTCCCGGTCGAGCTTCACGCGGCGCGCGATGCGCGTGCGTCGAAACACGCGGCAGCGCTCGACGAGCTCATCGAGCGCGCATGGCCCGAAGCGCGCACTCGCTTCGAGGAGCTCTACTTTCGCGAGCTGCTCCGACGCCACGGCGGGCGCGTGCAGCGCTCGGCCGACGTGGCAGGCGTCGATCGCCGCACGCTCTCGACCAAGATCCGCCGTTACGGCTTGCGAGACGAGGTTCGGCGCCGGTGAGCGAGCGCCGACAGCGGCGCGAGGCCCGCCGGCGGATCGGTCGCAGCCGGTTTCGAGGGCGCCGACGTCGCTGGCGCCCGTTCCCGCGCCCTCGCGAGGGCCGGCGACTGCGCGCCGAGCTTCGTGCGCGTCACGTCGGCCAGCTCGCTGAAACGTTGCACGCCGGCCTGAACGATCCGGGCTTCGAGACGCTGCTCCGACGGATCGATCAGGCTCCGATCCACGCCCGCCACCGCGTCGATCTGTTCTTCCGCGGCGAGGCCGCCTTCGACGCGATGCTGGCGGCAATCGATGGCGCCACACGCGAAGTGCTGGTCGAGGCATACATTCTCAAGGACGATGCCACGGGGGAAGACCTGCGCCAGCGCTTGGCTGCGGCCGTCGGGCGCGGCGTGAGCGTTTGCGTGCTGGCGGATGCGTTCGGCTCGGCGGCGACGCGATCGTCATTTTGGCAAACGATGGAGCAGCAGGGCATCGAGCTGCGGCTGTTCAACCGGCCGTTCGCTTACCTGTGGTACGAACCGTTTCGCGACCACCGCAAGATACTCGTCGTCGACCGGCAAGTGGCGTTCACGGGTGGGATGAACATCGGCAGTGAGTACCGCATCGCCCGCTCGGCCCAAGAGCCGGCCTGGCGCGACACGCACGTGCGCGTCGAGGGACCGACGGCGTGGGAGATGGCGGTCGTTTTCGCCGAGGGTTGGTTCCGAGCCGGTGGACGCCCGCTCGAGCTGGAACCGCTGACACCGACGCGCGGCGAGGGGGCGCGAATCCTCGTGCTCGACTCGCGCCCGGGGCGCGGACATGCCGAGTCGGCTTCGGTGCTGGCGGCGATCGTCGGCGCGGCTCGTGAGCAGGTCTGGATCACCAACGCTTACTTCGCGCCGCTGCCGGTGACGGTCAGCGTGTTGGCCCGCGCGGCCGAGCGCGGCGTCGACGTTCGTCTGTTGTTGCCGGGCCGTACGGACGTGCCGATCGTGCGCCACGCCGGACACGGCTACTTCGACGAGCTGCTGCAGCGCGGCGTGCGCATCTTCGAGTACCAGCCGACGATCTTGCACGCCAAGACGCTCGTCGCCGACGGCGTCGTTTCCGTCGTCGGCTCGAGCAATCTCGATTTCCGCTCTTTCAGGTTCAATGCCGAGTGCAATCTGGTGATCCTCGACGAGCCGGCTGGCCGCGAGATGACCGATGCTTTTTCGGAGGACCTGCGACAATCCTGCGAGATCACACCCTCGACGTGGCGTCGAAGACTCTGGCTTCACCGCGCCGGAGACCGGGTCGCACGGCTGTTGAGCCCGCTGCTCTGACCCGCGTCATTCATCAGCGCTTCGGCACGAAGGTTCACGGAGAATCCGGGGTTCATCTCGGTGCGCGCCGTGCGCTCTCGCGCCTGCCGCTCGAACCGGTTGTCGCGATACGGATCGCGGCCTCGAAGCCATGCCGCCAAGCTCGACAGCAAGTAGGCCGGCAGGAACAACGGTCCCCACCGCTCGTACTGACGCACGTGCACGCGCTCATGAGCCCGGCTGCCCGCCAATCGCGCCTCGTCGCGACCCACAACGACGTGTCCGAACGTGATCGCCTAGACGCCTCCCGGGACCGGGATCCACCGCCCGAGCAGCCAAGCGATCGGCCGGCTGTGGACTTCGATCACGCCGTCCACGACGCGTACGCCGGCTCCGCGTCCGATGGCGAGCGGCAAGAACGCCAGCCCGACGAGCGTGTTGGGCAATGCCCAGCCATAGGCCCGGAAACAGGCCCAGTAACGCCAGTAACGGATGAAGCGCAGCAGACTCAACGCGAGGGATGATAGCCCGACTCCCGGCGCGGGGCTTTCGGGTTACCATGGCGTCCCGCAGCGCCGCGCCAGACGCGCGCGCGAGCTGCAAGAGGCGCGCGGCCTTGTCTTACCCTTGCGAAGTTCACGTCACGGCGCTGCCGATCGAGCGCTTCACGCCGATCTTCGGCGAGGAGTACATGCGCGAGGCGCAGCAGATCGGCGAGCTGATACGCGAGCGATTGCTGGGGCGCGTGCTGTGGAACGTGAACTCGACGGCGGTGGGCGGCGGTGTGGCCGAGATGCTCCAGTCGCTTCTCGCGTACACGCGCGGGGCCGGTATCGACACGCGCTGGATGGTCATCAAGGGCGATCCGTTCTTCTTCGCGATCACCAAGCGGCTGCACCACGCGCTCCACGGATCACAAGGGGATGGATCGGCGCTCGGCGCTCGCGAGCGCCGCCTCTACGACAAGACGCTCGCCGACAACGCGACGGAGCTGTGCGCGCTGGTCAAGCCGCGCGACGTCGTGATCCTGCACGATCCGCAGACGGCCGGACTCGCACCGGCCTTGCTGCGCCAAGGGGCGCTCGTCATCTGGCGCTGTCACATCGGCCACGATGCGCCCGGTGCTGAAGTCGAACGAGGGTGGCGCTTCCTCGAGCCGTATCTCGAGCATGTCCCCGCGTACGTCTTCTCGCGCGACGCCTACATCCCGTCGTTTATGGACCGATCACGAGCGACGATCATCCGGCCCAGCATCGACGCCTTTTCCGCGAAGAACCAGGACTTGGACGATGGAACAGTCGAGGCCATCCTGCTCCACACGGGGCTGCTGGACGGACCGCACGCGACGCAGGCCAGCGTCGCTTTCACGCGCGCGGACGGCTCGCCGGCGCGGGTGGTCCATCGCGCGAGCATCGTGCGGCGCGGACGCGCGCCCCGCCCGGATACACCGTTGGTCGTTCAAGTCTCGCGCTGGGATCCGCTCAAGGACCCCTCGGGCGTGATGAGCGGCTTTTCGCAGCTGATCGAGGCTGGCGGCGGGGCCGATGCGGAGCTCGTTTTGGCCGGGCCGGAGCTCGGTGCCGTCGCCGACGATCCCGAAGCGCCGACGGTCTTCGACCGGCTGTTCACCCAGTGGCGCCTGCTGGCCCCGGCAGCGCGAGAGAGAATTCACCTGGTCATGCTGCCGATGGAAGATGTCGAAGAAAACGCGGCGATCGTCAACGCCCTGCAACGCCACGCCACGCTGGTCGCGCAGAAGAGTCTGCACGAAGGGTTCGGGCTGACGGTGACCGAAGCGATGTGGAAGGCGCGGCCCGTCGTCGCCAGCGCCGTCGGCGGCATTCGCGATCAGATCGAGCACGGCCGAAGCGGATGGCTGCTCGACGACCCGACCGATCTCGCACAGTTCGGCTCGGCCCTCGACACGCTGCTCTCCGATCCCGCGCGGGCCAGACGGCTGGGCGAGGCAGCGTGGGAGCGCGTGCGCGAGCGCTTTCTGGGTATTCGGCACCTGCTCGAGTACGCGCGACTGATCGAGCGGCTCGATCAATGACCGGCTCAGATCCCGTCGCTTGTCAGAAAGGAGCGACCTGCTCCTCGTCGGGTTCCGCTCAGCAGTACCACGGCTCGGTGAGATACGGAACCGGCGCCCGGAGCGGTGCCTGCGTGCCGATGGTGAGACTCGAGACACCCGCGGCGCTCGAGATGGCCTTTGGCGAGGACGGCCGCTGACGGCGAGCCTCGAGCGCGCTCTCGGCGAGACGGGCTACCTGCACGAACGTCTGCACGCGGCCCAGCCGGCTGCTCGTCGCTTCGCGCACGGTCTGCTCGACCGCGCGCTGGAGCTGATCCACTTCGGGCTCCGGATGGAACCACGGGTAGACCAGCGCGCGGCGATCGAAGGGCCCGATCAACGCTCGCAGCTCAGCGAGCTCGAGCAGGCGCGAACCGGCGGGAATCAGTAAACGCAGCGCCCGCTGAACGGGGGCGACCTGCTCGATCAGATCGAGCTCGGCCAGCAGTTCGAGCAGTTCGAGATAGCCCCGTCTGCTGATCCAAGGATGAAACGCCACGAACGTCGGGTTGAGCGTGAGTCCCACGTCGCGACACAGCCTCACCGCCGCGACGAAGTCCGCGCGTGTGTGCCCTTTGTCCAGATAGCCCAGCACGCTATCGTCGATCGACTCGACGGCACTAGTGACGAGAAGGCAGCCCGTCTCGACCAGTGCCGGCAGATGCCGCGCGTGGCGCAGCAGATGCTCGATCTTGATCGTGACGTCGTAGCTGACTCGCGGGTGCTCCTCGTGCAACGCTCGGACGATCTCGAGCGCGTGTCGCGGTCCGTTGAAGAAGTCCGGATCGGCAAACGTCACGTGCTCCGCACCGCGAGCGATCTGCTGTCGTATGTCGGCGAGTACGACGTCTCGCTGCACGATGCGGAACTGCCCGTCGTAGACCGGGACGACCGGACAGTGACGGCAACGGTGCTTGCAGCCGCGCGAGGCCTCCGTCGTCGCGACGACCCGGCGCGTTCCATCACCGAGATCGACGCGAGCGTAGCGCTCGAGCGGCGGCAGCGAGTTGCGGGACGGCAACAGAAATCTCTGGCGCTCGAGCGAGATGCTGGGTGGAGCGTCGCTAGCGCTCGGCGCTTTGCCCGCCGCGGCGCCGCGGAGCTGCTCGAGCAGACGGGCGAGCCCCTGCTCGAACTCCCCGCCCAAAACGGTGGTCACGCCGACCGAGCGCAGCAGCAACTCGTTGAGCGGCGCATAGAGCCCGAAAGCGCACAAGTGTGTCGCCGGCGCGAGCCGCCGCACGCGATCGATGACGCCGATAGCGAGGCGCGTGGCCGTGTGCATCGGCAGGAAAAACGCGATCAACTCGGCCTTCGTGACCGCGGTCTCATCGAGCGGCTCCACGGCGAGGTCGAGGCATCGCACCTCGGCTCCCGCTCGCTCGAGCCACGCCGCGGGCGAGGCGAGCCCGAACGGCTGGCGACCGAGGTCGAACGTCGAGATCAGCAGCACCTGCATCGCCGGCTCGTTGGCGCCGTTGTTGCCGTGCGGTCGAAGACGGCCCGCGCGCGGGCGATCACAACGGCGGCGCGCCGCCGCCCGTGGCCGGCTGATAATAGGGATTGGTCCCACCCGCATGATCCGTGGAATCGACGATCTCGCGGATCTCGGGAACCTCCTCGCGAATCATGACCTCGATGCCTTGCTTGAGTGTCACGTTGGCCATCCCGCAGCCTTGACAGCCCCCTCCGAGTCGCACGTAGACCCGGTCGCCATCGACATCGAGCAGTGTCACGTGACCGCCGTGCATCGCCACGGCGGGGTTGATCTTGGTGTCGATCACCTGCTGGACTCTCTCGGCCACCGGATCGTCCCAGAGTGGATTCGGGTTGCTGATGCGAAAGCCACTCTCTTCGGCGGTGTCGACGAACTCGAAGCTGGCGTTTTCGAGCTTCTTGGCGCTCTTCGCCTCGACGAACACCGTCAAGCCCACGGCGTCGATGACGACGTCGTCCTCGGCCTTCTCGTCGGCACGCACCAGGCCGAACTCGTACTCGAACCCGGCGGGCCCGCGACCGGTGATCGCGATGCGCAGCGCCAGGTCCGGTTCCTCTTCTTGGGCCATGAACTCGAGGACCTTCTCGCGGGCGAGGTCGGTGATCTTCAGCATCAGCAGCTCCCTCGCCCAGCTTATTCATCAACCTTCGTGCAGAAACGTCGCAGATGCCCGATGGATGGCCCGCACGTAGGGAGGG
>CP070706.1:91820-97639 GCA_020350085.1 Acidobacteriota bacterium | reverse complement strand
CAACCCGTCGCCAACTTGTAGAGGATTACACCCAGCGAGAACAGGTCGGAGCGATGGTCGGTCGGCTTACCGCTGGCCTGCTCCGGTGACATGTAGCAGACAGACCCGACGATCTGCCCACTCGTCGGCAGCGTGCGCGTGAGCACCTCGGAGGTGTCGGTGTCGACCGGTGGCTGCAGCCAGCTCGCTAGCCCGAAGTCGAGGATCTTCGGCTGTCCCCGTTCGTCGACCATGATGTTGGCCGGCTTGAGATCACCGTGGTTGATGCCGCACTCGTGCGCGGCACCTACGGCATCGGCGAGCGCGATCGCCAGGCTGAGAAACCGATCCAGTGGCAAGCCGGTCTCAGGGGTGATGTCATCGAGCGTCCGGCCCCGAACGTACTCCATGACGATAAAGGGCCGGCCATCGATTTCTTCGACGGCGTGCACCGTGACGACGGTGGGAAGATTCAGCGCGGCCAACGCCTTGGCCTCGCGAACGAACCGAGCAAACCGCTCAGGGTCCGTCTCGAACGTCTCCGGCAAGAATTTCAGCGCGACCTGACGGTCGAGCCGCGTGTCGAGCGCTTTCCAAACGACCCCCATGCCTCCCTGGCCGACCTTCTCCAAGAGACGGTACGAAGCAACTTGCTGGCCTTCTCGGAGGGACATGCTTGTGCCTCCTCGACACCGGTGACTCGTCTGGCTCCCATACGGAAGCCGCGGTCCGAGTATCGGCCAGTCTGCAGATGAAGGCAATAAAGCCCCCTCCCACGAACAGAAACTACCCGCCCTCGGAGTTTCCGAAGATGCCGCCGGTCACTCAACACCCGCAGAATCCGTCTGAGCTCGGCGCACTCAACCCCATGTCAGCGGCGAGGAACGGTTGCACACTCCCTTGCGAGTGAAGAGACAAAAGAAGGTTGGCGAGAACGGAACAATCGGAAGCCTCGCCCCCACGCCAGGCGAGCGCTAGCCCGGATTATTCATGAGCCCTTCGTCCGAAACGCCGCATCTGCCCGCTGGCCATCCCGCGGCCAGACAGTCCACTGGACTGTCTGGCAATCCGTTTGGCCGGCGGAGCGCCGGCCAAGCCGGAAGCGGGGCCCTCCTTTGGGCCCTCTGGCCCGTACTCGGAATTCGTCTCCCTGCGGCGTGCCGACAGGCACGCCTCAGTCGCGAATCCCTACGTGCGGGCCATCCAGCAGCCATCTGCAACATTTCTGCTCGAAGGTTCATCAATAATCCGGGCTAGAATCAGTTGTCTGCTTTGCTGACCACGCCTCTTACGAGAGCCCACCGAACAGATCCGGGTCATCGATGACACCGCCAGGTCCCCGAGCATCGCACGTTAAAGACTCCGCATCATCAGCACGACCATCCATGGTGCGGCTGCTCGGTGTCTCGAAGGCGTTCCAGGAAGGCCAGAACTCGCGGGTCATCTTCAACCAGCTCGACGGCACGTTCGGCGAGGGTGAGATCGTCGCCCTGCTCGGGCGTAGCGGCTGCGGCAAGTCGACACTGCTCAATCTGATCGCCGGGTTGGACGCTCCCGACAAAGGAAAAATCTTCGTCGACGGAAATGAGATCACAGGAATGACCGACGAGCAGCGATCTCTTTTCCGGCGGCATGCGATCGGATTCGTGTTTCAATTCTTCAATCTCATCCCCACACTGAAGGTCGAGGAGAACCTGCTGCTCCCGATCGAGCTGAAACGGCGCATCGGACCTGAGGATCATCGAGCCGCCCTGACGCTGCTCGGAGAGGTCGGTTTGGAGGATCGCGCGGAAAGCTTTCCCGACGTTCTCTCTGGCGGCGAGCAGCAACGCGTCGCGATCGCTCGGGCGCTGGTCCACGACCCGGCCCTCATCCTCGCCGACGAGCCGACCGGCAACCTCGATCTCGAAACCGGCAGGCAAGTGCTCGAGCTGCTGTTCCGGATGACGCGCCAGCGGCGTCGGACGATGTTGCTCGTGACGCACAGTCCCGAGGTGGCTGCCGTCGCAGATCGAGTCTTTTCGCTTCGCGATGGCCACCTCGAGCCCCGCGAGCTCGCGGACGAGACGTGAGCCGCCTGGTCGTACGAAGCGCTCGCCGCTATCTCGCGCACCACCCCTGGCAGATCGTCCTGCTCATCGTCGGCGTGGCGCTCGGCGTCGGAGTCGTCGTCTCCATCGACCTGGCCAACGCCAGCGCTCAGCGCGCGTTTTCGTTGTCGATGGACGCGCTCGTCGGCAAGGCCACGCATCAGATCGTGGCCGGTTCGTCGGGACTGCCCGACGATCTGTACCGCAAGCTGAAGCTCGAAGCGGATCTCGCGCCGTTGGCCCCCGTCGTCGAGGGGGTCGTGCGGGCGGACGGCCCGCAAGGCACCACACTGCGCCTGCTGGGGATCGACCCGTTCGCGGAAGCGGCCTTCCGTCCCTAACTAAGCGGGCTCGGAGCTGCGGGCGGCGCTGTGTTGAGCCGCCTGATGACGGAACCGGCGACGGTCGTGACCTCCGCCCCCACTGCCGCGCGACTCGACTGGAAGCTCGGCGAGACGCGCCTCGTCGATGTCGGCGGCCTGACGCGCGAGGTGAAGCTCGTCGCTCTTCTCGAACCGGATGACGAGCTGTCGCGACGGGCACTCGATCAGCTGCTCGTCAGTGACATCGCCACGGCGCAGGAGCTGCTCGGACGCTTGGGCCGGCTTTCCCGCATCGACCTGCTCGTAGCGGAAGGCGAGTCCGGCGACGCGCTGCTCGAGCGGGCACGCGCTGCGATTCCCGACAGCGCGATGCTCGAGAGTACCGCGGCACGCCAGCGCAGCACAGTGCAGATGACGCGCGCTTTCGAGCTCAATCTGACCGCGCTGAGCCTGCTCGCGCTCGTCGTCGGGATGTTTCTCGTCTACAACACCGTGAACTTCTCGGTGCTGCAACGACGCGAGTGGATCGGCACGCTCCGTCTGCTCGGCGTCGGGCGTCGCGTCTTGCTGCGCACGGTGCTCGGCGAAGTGCTGCTGATCGGACTCGCCGGAACCGTCATCGGTCTGATCGGCGGAACACTGCTAGCCGGAGGCCTCGTTCGACTGGTCACGCAGACGATCAACGATCTGTACTTCGTGCTGACCGTGCGAGAAGCCTCGCTCTCGCCCTGGTCGCTGCTCAAAGGGCTGATCCTGGGCGTCGGGGCCACGCTGCTGGCCAGCCTCGCACCGGCGATCGAGGCGACTCATGCGCCGGCGCGGGAGGCCGTACTGCGCTCGATCGTCGAATCCCGCAAGCACCGCGCGGCGCCGCGAGCAGCCGCAGCCGGGGCTGCGCTCTGCGTTTTGGGCGGCTTGCTGTTGCTGCTGCCCTCGCAAAGCCTCGTGCTCGCGTTCGTGTCCGTGTTCGCCGTCATCATCGGCTGCGGACTGCTGACGCCGCTGGTCACGATGCTCTCGATGGCGGCGCTTCGACCGGCGGCGAGCGCGAGCTTCGGAATCCTCGGCTCCCTCGCGGCACGCGGCGTGGTGGCCTCGCTCAGTCGCACGGGGATCGCCATCGCGGCGCTGACGATCGCGATATCGGTCACTGTGGGCATCGGCGTCATGGTCGATAGCTTCCGGCAGACGGTCGTCGAGTGGCTCGACATGACGCTCCAAGCCGACGTTTACGTCTCACCTCCCGCGGTGATCGCCACTCGCAACGACCAGACGCTCGATCCCGTGCTCGTCGAGCGGTTGAAAGACACACCAGGCGTGTCAGCCAGCGCCACGGTTCGCGGCGTCGACGTGGTCTCGGCGTTCGGCTCGCTGCGGCTGGTTGCGTTGCGGCCGAGCGGGGATCGGTTCGATGGCTACGAGTTCAAGAGCGGCCAGCGAGAACGAGCCTGGCTCGCGTTTCGCAACGAAGGCGCTGTCATCGTCTCCGAGCCGCTGGCGTACCGTCTGGACCTCGATGTCGGTGAGGCACTCGTTTTGCGCACGGACAGAGGGGACCGGCCGTTCGAAATCGCCGGCGTGTTCTACGACTACGTCTCCGATCGCGGGATGGTGATGATGCACCGCGAGCAGTACGAGAGGTTCTGGGATGATCGCAGCATCCACGGGCTCGCCCTGACGGCGAGCTCCGGCGTGGAGCCAGACGATTTGGTGCGACGCGTGCGCGAGCGTGCCGCGGGGATGCAGCATGTCCTCGTGCGCTCGAATCGCGCGCTGCGCGAGGCCTCGCTCGAGGTCTTCGACCGCACGTTCACCATCACAGCGGTGCTGCGCCTGTTGGCCGTGCTGGTGGCTTTTGTCGGTGTGCTCAGCGCGCTGATGGCGCTTCAGCTCGAGCGAGGCCGCGAGCTGGCGGTGCTGCGCGCCAACGGGATGACGCCCAAGCAGGTCTGGAAGCTGGTCACCTGTCAGACCGGATTGATGGGACTCGTCGCCGGCTTGCTGTCGCTGCCGGTCGGCGTCCTGCTGGCGTCGTTGATGATCTTCGTCATCAATCGCCGGTCTTTCGGTTGGACGCTCCAGATGGTGCTGCCCCCCGCGCTGTTCGG
Organism: Acidobacteriota bacterium; assembly: GCA_020350085.1. GTDB lineage: Bacteria > Acidobacteriota > Polarisedimenticolia > J045 > J045. The sequence goes on along the minus strand of CP070706.1, from coordinate 93,139 downwards.
ACAGGCGGTGCTCGTCGCCGTGGGGGCGGCCGTCATCGCCGGTCTGTATCCCGCATGGAAGATGGCGCGCACGCCGCCGGCCCGCGCTCTGCGGCGCGACTGATTAACGATGATGTTTCGGCACTGGTCGGGGTGATGATGGCGCGCGTGAGAGAGCGACTCTTCCGCATGGGGCGGGGCCCATCGAGTTTGCGGCGGGTCCCATGGTGGGCTCTGCTGCTCGCGTGCGTGTGCGCGTGCCACACGGCGGAGCCGCCCGGGGAGACAGCCGTTGCGGCCGGTCTTTCGGTGGCACAGGCACTGGGAGGATCGAGCACCGAAGGATTTCTGCGTGCGAGCGAAGTGCGCGAGTTCGTGTTTCCACGAGATCACGGACCACATCCTGGCTACCGGACCGAGTGGTGGTATTTCACCGGCAATCTGCAGGCTGCCAATGATCGTCGCTTCGGCTTCCAACTGACGCTCTTCCGCCATGAGCTGAAGCCAGGGCAGAGCGAACGTGATTCGAACTGGGCGGCGGATGAGATCTACATGGGCCACTTCGCACTGACGGACGTTGGGGACGACGAGTTCTTCGCCTTCGAGCGTTTCAGCCGCGCGGCCATGGGTCTCGCCGGAGCGCAGGCCACGCCGCTCGAGGTCTGGCTCGAGGACTGGCGTGTCGAGCAGGCAGGCTCCTTCCCGGAGGACGCTCAGCTCATGCCGCCGCTGAGGCTCGTAGCGGCGTCCGGCTCCGTCTCCATCGATCTCAGACTCAGCGCGACGAAGCCGCTCGTCTTGCAGGGCGACAGAGGTCTGAGCCAAAAGAGCGCCGATCCGGGCAACGCGTCCTACTATTATTCTGCGACGCGGATGCAGGCTGAGGGAGAGCTCGTCGTGTCGGGCCGACAGCACGCCGTGCGCGGAACGGCCTGGCTCGATCGCGAGTGGTCCACGAGCGCCCTCGGCACCGATCAGGTCGGTTGGGACTGGTTCGCGCTGCAGCTCGAAAACGACACCGAGCTCATGTTCTACCGGCTGCGCCGTCGCGACGGGTCGACAGATCCCTTCAGCGCGGGAACTCTGGTCCGCCCGGACGGATCAGCGCGACGGCTCGAAGTCGCTGATGTCGAGCTCGACGTGACGGATCGCTGGGAGAGCCCGCGCGGAGGCCGCTATCCGGCCGGCTGGCGGATGCGGGTTGCGGCGGAGCAGCTCGAGCTGGTCGTCGCTCCCCAGCTCGCCGACCAGGAGCTCGACGTGACGGTTCGTTACTGGGAGGGAGCCGTCAGCGTCCGCGGAAAGTTAGACGGCGAGCCCGTGCGCGGCGTCGGCTACGT
>CP070706.1:88967-91720 GCA_020350085.1 Acidobacteriota bacterium | reverse complement strand
GTGCAGCTGCTTCCACCAACCCGCCCCGAGGTTGGCGAGCCAGAAATCGTGGCTCGTGGCCGCCATCAAGAAGAGAATGATCAGCGCCGCGAGCCCGAGCGGCTCGAACGGGAAGTGGGAGATGTTCCCGCTCTGCGTGACGAACGGGTCGTAGTCCTGGGCGTAGGCCGTGAACACGCTGACGAGTGGATTCGTGTCGCCGAGCGCGTGAAATTGCACGATGGCGAGCACCGCGTGAACGAGCGCGAGCAGGAACATGGCGACACCGAGGTGCCGCCGATTGTAGACGAGCGGAAGGAAGCGCCGGTCGAACCGCGCGAGAGGACCGAGGCACAGAATCAGCGTCAGCAGCGCGAACGCGCCGAACGCCGTGGCCCGGATCAGCAACGTCTCGATCGTCATCCTCGGGTGCATCGCTGCCGCGACGGCGATGAAGCCGCCGACGCCCGCGGCGAGAAGAGCGACGAGCACGAGATCGTAGGCGCGCTTCGAGGCGGTCCACTGGATTGCCTTGTATCCGACGGCCATACGGGGTTCTCCTCGTCAGCGGCCGGCGAGCGGCGGGTGAGACCAGCTCGCGATCCGTTCGCGATGGCCAGTCGACAGCAGCGTCACGCTGCCTCCGGCGGCGGCGTCGACCGGCAGTGGGTAGCGCCGTGTCCCCGGTCCCCAGACAGCTCCGAGAAAGCTCGCGCGTGCGCTGTCCGTCGCCGGTGCCCAGAACGCGAGCAGACCCGGTAGCTCGAGGTCGCGGGCGATGTCGAGTTCGAGCTGCAGCGCCTCGCCGCTCGCGCGGATGGCGATGGCGATCGGCAGCTCGCCGAACGGCGCCTCGTCACGGAGCAGCAGCTCAGCGAGCGGCGGCGGTTCGGGAACGATCTCGCGCGCCGCCGGCTCGGGCTGCGGTGCGCTCGGCCGGGCGATCAGCCCGGCGAGCGCCAGCACGGGAACGAAGATCCCCAACCCCGTCGACAATCGCCGGTGGCGCCGTCGCAGCGCCGCGGCGTCGGCCGGCGCGCCGCCATTTCCCTTGTTCCTCCGCGCGTGCGCGAAGCGCCGCAGCATCAGTGGCCACAGCGCGACGAGGCCGGGCGTGACGATCAGCCGAAAGAACCAGCCCGCCCCAGCCGTTCCCGGGTCGATCTGTCGCAGCCCACGGAGATGCAGAAAGACGGAAAAGACCGCCCCCACTACCAAGTAGACGGCCAGCAGGAGAAGTCCCCACTCGACAGCAGTGGTCAGCATCATTTACCCCGCTCGCTTGCCGCCGCTCCCACGCAGTTCCCGGCCTTCGGAGCAGTTCACCCACTCTCCACGCTTTGGCGACGGTCCCCCGCCTTGCGTGCGGCGGCTCGTCAGCGAGAGTTTTCGAGATGGTACCGGATCCGGCGTCCCGCCGGTGCGGCGCCGTTCGATGTGAGGTGATCCGTCATTGGTGCGGATTGTCACGCAAGTTGCTGAAGCGGAAGGATTTCCGCCGTCTGACCTGACGAGAGCGAGCGATGCGTTTGCGTGTTGCGCGAGCGATGATTCAGCGAGTTCCGCGCACCGCATGAAGGCTCACCACTCGCCCGTCGCACAGGCGGTTCGGTTCCTCGATATCCGTATTATTTTATTTAAGTTTTCATTGATTCGTCAAAGTCCTTCCGTGGAGTTCTCTGTTGGCGACTGACTGGCGCGTGGCACTCATTTAGATAATCGTATTCGAAACACATGTAATTCGTGCGCACGAAGGCGGACTTGTCCTGCGTGGGGCCCGTCCGGGGTGGTGCGCGTTTCGCTCCCTAGATCGGGCCGACGTTCAAGCTCGCGGGATGGATAACGGGCAACCCGTCAGTCCCGTGCGGAGGGGGTCATGCAGATCAGGGGTTCTCTCAGCGCGCTCGCCGTTCTCGTCGCTCTGTTCGCGGTCTCGCCCGCGCCCGCCGCGCCGCCCGAAGTCACGGGTGTGCGGCTCGTTGACGAGACCACTCTGGTCTGGGATGCGGCACCCGGTGCCGCGGGCCACCACGTTTACCGGACCGAGGTCGAAGCTCTTCCTTCGAGCTATGGCACCTGCCTCGTCGGCTCGATATCCGGTACGTCTGCGGACGTTCCCGACTCGCCCCTGCCCGGCGCGGCGTTCGCGTACCTCGTCTCGGCGTTCGACGCGGACGGCGAGGGCTCGCTGGGAACCGCGAGCGATGAGACGGCACGCGTCGCCGATGAGTCGTGCGTTCCGGCGCGGCGGCTGTTCGCGCTGACGCCGAACGGAGACCCGGGCGACGGAGCTGAGGATGGCGTCACCCCGCGCCGCAACCCCAGCCTCGAGGCCTGGTCGGTGGGGCGCGGCGCCGCGGGTCTCGATCTTCACACGGGCGAGCTGTGGGTCGAGGCGACCGATCTCCGCATCACCGGGCGCGTGCTGCACTGGAGCTTCGAGCGCCGTTACCAGAGCCAGATCTCCTACGACGGTCCGCTCGGCCGCAACTGGGACTTCCGCGACAACGCCCGCCTGGCACGAGACGGCCAAGACATCGTCCACTTCGACGGCACGGGTCGGCGCGAGGTGTTTCGCTCGGTCATGGGTGGGTTCGCGTCACCACCCGGGCAGTACGGCGTGCTGCACGAAAACGCCGACGGCTCGTACACGATCCGCCGCCCGCGCGGCCTGCTGCGCACCTTCTTCGCGCTCGACGGCTCGCATGTCGCGGGCGCGCTCGAGTCGGCCGAGGACCGCTTTGGGAACCGGATCCAGTACCTCTACGAGCAGG
>CP070706.1:85939-88867 GCA_020350085.1 Acidobacteriota bacterium | reverse complement strand
TTACACCATAGCCGCGCTCCCCCCCCGACCGCCATCGGTCATCAATTGCGGGGCTCGAAGGGAAAGTCCGCCATCCCGGCCGTTCGCGCCGCGGCGTGCTATTTTGGCGTCGATCGAGGTGAGAACATGCGATGGTCGTGGAAAATCGGCGAGTTCGCCGGCATCGGAGTCTACGTTCACGCAACCTTTCTTTTGCTGATCGGTTGGGTTGCCCTCGTTCACTGGACGGCGGAAAAATCGCTGGCAGCGACCATCGGCGGCGTCGCCTTCGTTCTCGCACTGTTCCTCTGCGTCGTGCTTCACGAGTTCGGCCACGCGCTGACCGCAAGACGATATGGGATTCGCACGCGCGATATCGTGCTGCTGCCGATCGGTGGCGTGGCCCGGCTCGAACGAATGCCAGACAGGCCGATCCAGGAGTTTTGGGTGGCGCTTGCCGGACCCGCGGTCAACGTCGTCATCGCCGTCGCTTTGTTGCTGTGGCTGATTGTCGTGGGAGGCTTCGCCCCGTTGCGGGAACTCGGTGTCGCGACCGGCCCATTTCTGCAGCGCCTGATGTTTCTGAACGTCGTTCTCGTCGTCTTCAACCTCATTCCGGCTTTTCCGATGGACGGCGGGCGCGTGCTGAGGGCCGTGCTCGCGATGAATCTCGAGTACACCCGCGCCACGCAGATCGCGGCGAAAATCGGTCAGGGATTGGCGTTCGTGTTCGGCTTCATCGGCCTGTTCACCAATCCGTTCCTGGTCTTCATCGCTCTCTTCGTCTGGATCGGGGCAGCCCAGGAAGCAAGCATGGTGCAGATGAAATCGGCGCTCGGCGGGATTCCGGTGCAACGCGTGATGCAGACCGACTACCGCACGCTCGAACCGGGTGATGTGCTGTCCCGAGCGGTAGAGCTGACGTTGGCCGGCTCTCAGAAGGACTTTCCGGTGATCGAAGGGGAACGCGTGGTGGGCGTGCTCACCCAGGCCGACCTGGTCCGCGGCCTCGAACGGCACGGCCGCGAGGCCACGGTCTCGGCCGCGATGCAGCACGATTTCGAAGCCGCCGACCTGTCGGAGATGATCGAGCCGGTGTTTCAGCGGCTTCAGCGATGCCAATGCCACACGATTCCCGTCACTCTCAACGGCCGGCTGGTCGGCATCGTCACGATGGAGAACGTTGGCGAGTTCGTCCGTTTCCAGTCGGCGCTGGCGCGCTGACCCGATCCAATCTGCGACCTATTCGCTTTGCTGTCCCTCTTGCGACCGGACGGGGAATCTCACTGATCGGGTCCGAGGTCGACAACGATGTGACGAAGTGTCTCCGCGAAGCGAGAGCTATACTCGCACGAGTGGTCGTACACCGACCGTCTGCGGAAGGGAGGCAACATGGCACGAACGTATCAGCGGGTGTCGTGTCTGCCCATCGCCCTTCTCATCGGACTCGCATCGATGACGATGCCTGCGTTATCCGAGGAGATCGCTGTGGGGGACACGTGCGAGGACGACGACGAGCTGCTGCACATCGATTTACTGGAGTTTCTGCAGGCTGTGACCGATACGGACTTTTATCCGCGCAACGAGCAGCAAGAAGCCCTGGGTCGCCTGCTGTTTCACGACAAGATTGTCAGTGGGAATCGCAATATCTCCTGCGCGAGCTGTCACCACATCCTCACCGGCACGAGCGATGGCTTGTCGCTCTCGATCGGCGAGGGAGGGCACGGACTTTCCGTCACGCGCGATACGGGAACGGGCGAGCACGCCGTCCACGAGCGCGTGCCGCGCAACTCCCCGGCGCTGTTCAACCTCGGCGCGGTCGAGTTTCAGCGCATGTTTCACGACGGCCGCGTTGAGATAGATTCGAGTCAGCCGAGCGGCTTCCGATCCCCTGCAGGCGATCAGCTGCCGGGTGGTCTCGACAATCCTCTCGCCGTGCAGGCGATGTTTCCCGTCACATCGACAACGGAAATGGCGGGTCAAGCGAGCGAGAACGAGATCGCAGTCCGCGCCAGCCTGGGTGACCTCGTCGGCGTGTGGGAACGGCTTGCCGACCGACTGCGCGCGAACCAACAGTACGCGGAGATGTTCGTCGACGCGTTCGAAGACATCGACAGCGCCGCGGACATCGAGTTTCATCATGCCGCAAACGCCATCGCGGCTTACGAGGCTGCTGCCTGGAGAGCCGACGAAAGTCCTTTCGATCGCTGGCTTCGCGGGGAGCGCGACGCGATCAGTCTGCAGGCCCGGCGCGGAGCCGAGCTGTTCTATGGTCGGGCGAACTGCGGCTCGTATCATAGCGGACGGTTCCAGACCGATCACGAGTTTCACGCCGCTGGTGTGCCGCAGATCGGCCCGGGCAAAGGCGACAATGCGCCCGGATATGCCGACGGCCGCGACGACTTCGGTCGCGAGCGCGTGACGGGAGAAGAGTCAGATCGCTACTGCTTCCGCACGCCGAGCCTTCGAAATGTCGCGCTGACCGGGCCATGGGGTCACAGCGGCGCGTACAACGATCTCAAAGCGACGGTTCGCCACATGAGCGACCCAGCGACCCATCTGAACGCTTACGATCCAGCCCAGTGCGTGCTGCCGTCGCGCCAGGACCTCGATGCCCAGGACCTCGTAGTCCACGGCGACTCGGCGCGCCGCGCGCAGATCCAAAGCAGGATCCAGAACACTCCGGTGATGCTCACCGACACGGAGGTCGAGGAGATCCTGGATTTCCTCCATGCACTGACCGACCCGCGCAGCCTCGACCTTCGCCACGACATGCCCCGGCTCGTGCCGAGCGGTCTGCCGCTGGACGACTGACCCGCCGGCACAGCGTGCTTGACCGCGGACGGGCGGCGGACCGACGTTGGCAGTAGAAGGAGGTCCCGATGAGACGCGGCGCCGGCTTTGGTTGGATCGGTGTGCTGATCGTCTTGGCTATCATTCTATTGCTGG
>CP070706.1:82779-85839 GCA_020350085.1 Acidobacteriota bacterium | reverse complement strand
CCCTTGGGCTAGAAGCATCAGAATCAGCCGAAAGCTCGTCGATTTCGACGGGCCATTTTCGGAGAACATCCAATCGGCCGTCTCGGCGTCCATCGGACCGGCCTGACGGGCGATGTGGATCAACAGTTCCGGCTCGGCGCGAGCCTGAGCGAGCGTGGCCAGAAAGTCCCGAGCCAGCGATTCGGGAAGACGCAGGCCAGCGTTTCCTCCGCCAGCGCGGCATCGACCGTGCGAAGCGTCTGACAGGCGGCCTCGACGAGCCGCGCCACGGTGATCCCGTAAGAGCGGCTCTGGCCGCGGCGCCAGGCCTCGTCGCTGAGCGGACGAGCGGGCTTGCGCGCGGCCGGGCTGCGGAGCTCCCGCTTGGTCACCCACTTGTCCTGGCGCACTTCGGCCTTGAGCCGCTTGATCGTCGCCGTCTCGGCGTGGGCGACCCACTCCCGCTCGACCTGTTCGGAAATGTCCCTTCCGCAAAACACCCGCAGCACGACGAGCGTCGCCTGAGGAGAGATCTGCCCGCAGGCGTACGCCTCGCGCAGCAACGGGTAGTGCCGCAGCGCGCGGGCGAGAAACGCCCGCTCCCTCGCCGTACTCGCCGACATGCCGAGCCGCTGCTCGGCGTAGTGCTCGATGCCGGCAAAGCCCAGCCGCAGAAAGCCGCGCTGCTCGCCGAGCAGCCGCTCGGCCCGACCCACGAGCTGGAGCAGCGCGACGATCTCGTGCTCGGCCTCGGCGGCATTGCCGCGGCCGGCCCTGACGAACAGCCCCGCCGCCTCGAAGACCAGCTCGCGCAGATGGCGAAGGTCGAGAAGCTCGTCGCCCCACGAGAGTGCTTTCCAGGTCTCGTTTTCTGAAAGCTCCGCTGCCGAGCGCGGCAGGTCCTTTCAGTCGTCGAACGCGCGGGCGAGCGTCTCTTCTCGCTCTTCACGCGAACGGCGGGGCGGGCTCAGATCCGCGACGTCGCTGCCGATGACAGCCTCGAGATCGGGCGCCTCGAGATCGGGCGGGCGCGGGCGCCCCGCTTCCAACGCTTGCTTCAGGTCCTTCTTGAGCGGGCGGATCTTCGTCTTCCGCGCGTGGCGGATCCAGGCCTCGATCGTCGTCTCGTCCGCGACGCGCGCGATGTGGTAGGCCGCTTCCTGACCGAGCGGCGGCTGTCCATCGTCGCCAGAGAGCGCCGCGCCGAGCCGAGGCCACAGCGCGATCGACCGGCCGATCCAGGCGAGCTCCCTCAGCCACCGCGACGAGCGCCCGAAGCACTCCCTCGTGTCGTCCGACTGCCACGCGTAGCCCGCCTCGTGCCAGCCGTAGCCGTCGGAGAACGTCGCCGCCGCGCGAGCGAGAGGCACCGTCACCCGATCGAGAAGCCCGCGCACCGCGAGCGCCAGCAGGTCGGCCTTCCGAGGGCTGAGCGCGGAGAACGTCCGCGAAGGAGTGCGCGGATCGATATCATCCACATCCACCGTCGATGTCGCGCTCTCGCTCGAAGCTGTGGGATCGAGCTTGCAGGCCACGTCATCAGCGACTCGCATCACCGTATCGCTCTTTCGTTGGACTGTTGATGTGCCAGGATATGGTTATTCTAACACAGGACAGCATCATATCAATAGGAAAAACATAAATCGACCGAATTTTCTCACTGCTGCAACACGGCGCCATCGTCTCTGTTGTCGCACCTGGTCTCTTTCCGAGCGAAGGGCAACGCGAAGGCTGAGCGGTACGGTGCCCTTGACAAGGCCAGTCGCCAGCTCTTCTCGAAGCACGAACGGCACCGTCGGCTCGACACAGCGCTGGAGCCGTTCATCAGCGAGGCGCTGATGCTCGACCTTTCCGCCGAGGAAGTGCTCAAGGCCGTGCGGGACAAGCTCCGGGAGTTCCGGTCCGCGGCGAAGGGGAAGGGTGGCGAGCGATGAGCGAGAACGTCATCGAAACCAAGCGCTTGACGCGATCCTTCGTCGTAAGGGCTCATGAATAATCCGGGCCAAGTGCTCCGGTTCGCTCCGTTCGGGCCGCTCAATCGTCTCGACCACACCTGACGAGGTGATCTCAGCGTGCTCGTCCAGCGTTCCCGCGAAGTCCTCTTTGAGATCGGTCAGCAGCAGCAGGTATTCCTCGCACAGCAGATTGCCCGCCTGGACGCTCGCCTGCTCGTGCACGTCCTTGAGGTGGCCCCAATGCTCGGGGAGCGTCAGTGTCGCCAGTCCGCCGGTGGAGGTGATCAGTCGATCGTCCCGGACGGGGGCGTTCCGGCGCTGTAGCGCTCGATGTTCGTCACCGACTGTCTGACGCCGCTGAACGTCATCTGGCTCTCAGCGGCTCTTCACCGCGACAAGCATAATCTCGACGCGGGCGTCACGTGGAAGCCGGGCGACCTCGACAGCGGCGCGGGCCGGCGGGTCGTCGGCGAACAATTCGGCGTAGATCGCGTTCATCGCGGCGTAATCGCCCAGGTCGGCGAGAAAGACCTGCGCTTGCACGACGTCGGCGGGCGAGAATCCCGCCGACGTCAGCACGGCCCGCAGGTTCGCCAGCGCTTGACGCGTTTCAGCCTCGATCCCTCCGCCGACGATCTGTCCCGTCGCCGGATCGATGCCAATCTGACCAGCGCAGTACAGCGTGTCGCCTACCAGCACGGCCTGGGAGTATGGCCCGATCGCCGCGGGCGCTTCGTCGGTGGCGATGATCCTGCGAGGCGGCGCGTGTGATGCGGCAGACTCACCGCGATCGGCACTCTCAAGCGAGCACCCACCGAGACATACCCACAGCGAGAGGACGAGCAGTGGTGAAGTGTGAAGCAGCGTCTTCATGTCACAGAGACCCCCGTGGCGATCACGTCACGCACGGCATCACAGAACCGATCCAGCTCTTCGAGCGTCGTGTAGACGTTCGGCGAAACACGCAGACCCTGGAACTGCTCGTGCTTGATCGCGGTGGTGATGATGCGGTGCTCTTTCCACAAGTGCTCGGCGAGCTCTCCGGAGTCGATCCCCTCGATCTCCACGGTCGCGAGCCCGCATGCCAGGCCTGGCTTGAGGCTGGTGTGCAGGCGCACTCGATCGT
>CP070706.1:78897-82679 GCA_020350085.1 Acidobacteriota bacterium | reverse complement strand
CTTGTTCTCGCCGTCGTTGCGCAGCTTGATCAACCAGGTGAAATGGCCGCCCTGCTCGATGTCCACCCGCTCGCGATCGATCCAGACCATCGCGCCAGGCTCGGTCGAGCCGGTCACAATCGCGTTGGTGCCGACGACGAGGATCTCTTCGATGTCGAGCTTGGGTGGATCGTGATCATCGGCGTCTGTGAACTCTCCACCTGCGACGCGGAACTTGCGTGCCTCCGACCAGCGGCCGTCGCGCCCGTCTTTGTCGATGGCGACGGCGCGCCAGTAATACGTCCCGGGACGCATCGGCGGCAGGTCTATCTTCGTGCCCGAGACGTCGTCGAGATCGAGCATCAAACGGGTGAACAGCGACCGATCCGACAGCTGCAATCGGTAGCGCGAGGCTTGCGGCACGGCGATCCAGCTGGTCGAGATCTTCTCGTCTCGCGATCCGAGGAACGTCTTCTGATCGGGCGGCTCCAGGAGCTTCGGCCGGGCCAGTAGCGTGTCGCGATCGACGAGCTCGCCCTCCGCGACGGCGACCCGTGTGTTCTCAGTAACCCGCAGCTCCTCGCCGCGGGTACTCACGAGGAGCTGACCGCGGAGCGCCACGACCTCGGAGCGATTGCGTTCGCGATCGTGCTCGATCTCGAACTCGGAGGAGCCCTCGGTCCGAATCGACGTCGCGTCGGTGGACACCACGCGAACCGAGTCGACCCCTTCCGAGCTCTCCGTTGTGGCCGTCAGTCGACCCCAGGCGAGTCGCTCGGACACGCGCTGCCTGCGCCGCGCGGTATCGGTGTGCAGCTCGCGGATCTCGAGCAGCGTCCCCGGGCTGATCGTCACCACGCTGCCGTCGAAGTAGAGCAGCTGCGTGGTCCCGTCCTGGCCGGTGCGTACCTGATCGCCGGCAGCGAGCACGACCTGCTCGGAAGCCTCTTCCCAGAGGAACTGTCCTGCCCGCTTGACCCTCACGTCGCCGTCCACGCGGGCCACGCGAACGCCGGCTCCCCCTGCCGCCGAGCCGCTTCCGGCCTGGACGGCCATGCGCGCCAGGCCGGCGGCCGCGTCGGCCTCGTCGATGGCCAGTCCGTAGGCCCGCTCCGCCTCGTATTGGCGGGCTTGCGAGAGGTGATGGTCGGCCAGCTCCAGGCTGGCCAGCCGTGGCGCCGCCACGCGCGCGCGTGCGATCACGCGCTCGGCTTCGGCGATCGCCCCCGCGGCCCGGCCGGCGTCGGGCGCGCGGCGCATGAACAGCCACCCACCGACGGCGATCCCGATGATCAGCGCCAGGCCGATGATCCAAGCCACGGTGCCGTAACGGATGTAGACCCAATCCCGAATCAGGCCCTTCGGGCGCCGAGACGTTGGCATGGCGGTCATCGACACGAGGAGCTCGTTCCCGCCCGGGCTCGCCCGGGACGATCCCAGCCGGGGCTGGCAGCCGCGTTCCTTCCGTCTCCGAACGGTTCCCTCGCCGTCCGGACGGGCTCGCTGGTAACTTGGGTCTGTCGAGGGTGGCGCGCAAACGCAGAGGTTCCGGTAACCTAGCCCTTTGGGAGGGCGGCCTTTTGGCGCGCATCGGAACGGGTGGATCGCGAGCGGCAACCCGTCCGATCGGCGCGCGGGCGGTAGGCTCTTGCGGGCCGTGCGGGAGAGTTGCTCCCCTCGCGCGCTTCCGGTAGTCTGCGCGAATTCTCCGGGAGCGCCGTTCGCGGGTGCGCCCCCGAGCCGACGGCTCCCGGGGGCTGACGAGGTCCATCGTGCTCAACGTTCTCCGCGAGAACCTTCGTTACACGAAGTGGATTCTGGTGGCGGTCGCCCTGTCGTTCGCGCTGTTTTTCGGTGTCGATTGGTGGGCCCCGTCCGGCGGGCGCGGGGGCATCCCGTGGATCGCCGAGGTCAACGGCCGCGAAATCCCAGTGGGGGTCTGGCAGGTTCAGGCGCGCCGGCTCGAGGATCAGTACCGGCGCATGTTCGGTGCGCAGTTCGAGCAGATGCGCGGCCAGCTCGACTTGGCCAGAAGCGCGGCCGAAGGGTTGATCCAAAAGGAGCTCATCGTTCAGGACGCCGAGCGACTCGGCCTGAACGTCACGGACGAGGAACTGGCCGCCGAGATCCTCGAGCTGCCGATCTTTCAGCAAGATGGTGCCTTCGTCGGCATGGCTCAGTATGAGACGATGCTTCGCCGCGGTTTCATCCAACCGTATCGCACTTCGGACCAGTTCGAGCAAGCGATGCGCGAGGATCTGCTTCAGGGTAAGTGGCGCGCGTTGCTCGAGGCTGCGGTCGTCGTCACTCCCGACGAGATCGAACGCGAATTCATGCGCCGCAACGAAAGCGTGACCCTCGATTACGTCGCGTTGCCGCTGGCCGACTTCGAGAGCGAGATCGAGCCCAGCGATTCGGAGCTGAAGAGCTGGTTCGAGGCGCGGCGCGACGAGTACTCACAAGGCGAAGCTCGTCGAGCGTCGTACGTTCTGTTCGACGATCGCACCGTGGCCGATAAGGTCGAGATCACGGACGAAGACATCTTGGCGTACTACGACGAGCATCAGGACGTGTTTACGCGACCGGAGCAGCGTCGCGCACGACACATTCTCATCCGTGTGGCGCCCGACGCCGGCGACGCGCAGATCGACCTGGCGCGCGGCAAGGCAGAAGAGCTGCTCGCGCGCGCGCGGGGAGGGGCCGACTTCGGTCAGCTGGCGGCGCAGGTTTCGGAGGACGAGGCGAGTCGTGAACAGGGGGGGGATCTCGGGTTCTTCTCGCGCGGCCGCATGGTGCCCCCGTTCGAGGAGGCCGTCTTCTCTCTCGAGCCGGGCGAGCTGAGCGACGTGGTGCGCACGACGTTCGGCTTTCACGTGATTAAGCTCGAACAGGTGCGTGAGCCAGGCGTGCAGTCACTCGACGAGGTGCGCGAACAGATCCGCGCGCAGCTGCGCTTCCCGCGGCTGCGGGAAGCGCAGCGGGAGCTGGCCAGCGCGTTGAAGGCGAACCTCGGCGAAGCATCGAGCCTCACGAGCGCGGCCTCGGAGATGGGGCTCGAAGTTCGAGACACGGGCATGGTGACTCGCAGCGGCACCGTGCCCGGTCTAGGACCGGTGCCCGAGATGGTCAGCACGATGTTCTCTCTGCAGGTAGACCAGCCGAGCGAGGTGCTCTCACTGCCCTCTGGCGAAGTCGTGCTCGTGGTGGAACAGATCGCGGAGAATTACCTGCCGCCGCTCGATTCCGTCCGCGCCCGCGTGCTTGCCGACTTTCGCTCCCAAAAAGCCGCTCAGGCGGCAAGCGAGACGCTCGGCCGCGCGCTCGAACGAGCGGACGGCGACCTGAGCAAAGCGGCCAAGCGGCTCGCCACGAAGCTCAGGAGCACCGAGCCGCCGTTGCGGCGCGGGCAGACTTTGGATCAGGTCGGCGTCGATTCTCTGATCGAGCGAGAGGCGTTTTCCGCCGAGCCAGGCGTTGTGGTCGGCCCTATGGTGGGCGAGCAGGCGGTCGTGGCCTTGCAGGTCACAGACCGGGAAGAGCCGGATCCGTCGCAGCTCGAGCAGCAATACGCCGCGATCGAGCAACAGCTCAAGGCCCCACGACTCGAGCAGCTGTACCAACAGCGGATGGAGTCGTTGGCCGAAGAGGCGCAGATTTCGCGCAACCCGGCCCTGTTCGATTCGAAATCGTAGCTCGTACAGACGAGCACGAAATGAGCGCCGCCTCAGCGCGTGGATCGCGCCGCGGTTCTTTCTTCTTCTCAGTCGTTCCGCGCCCTGTTCGCGTTTTTCGACCAGCCCGAT
>CP070706.1:75998-78797 GCA_020350085.1 Acidobacteriota bacterium | reverse complement strand
GGCGTGCCGCGCGAGCGAGAGGCGATCTCGTGCGCCGCATCGGCGTCGAGCGGGACGTCGAGCTTGACCGCCGCGCGCTGAACGATGATCGCGAGATCTTCGGCCGGATAAAAATCGACGCGCTCGACGATGCCGAACCGATCGCGCAGCGGCGCCGTCAGCAGCCCGGAGCGCGTCGTCGCGCCGATCAGTGTGAACGGTGGCAGCTCGACGCGGACCGAGCGCGCCCCGGGGCCCTGCCCGATCGTGAGGTCGAGCGCGAAGTCCTCCATCGCCGGGTAGAGCACTTCCTCGACGACCGTGCCGAGCCGGTGCACCTCGTCGATGAACAGCACGTCTCCCGGCTCGAGCTGGGTCAAGAGCGACGCGAGATCGCCCGCGCGCTCGATCGCCGGGCCCGAAGTCGTGCGCAGCCTGGTCTCGAGCTCGCACGCGATGACGTACGCCAGTGTCGTCTTCCCCAATCCGGGCGGGCCCGCAAGCAGCACGTGATCGAGCGCCTTGCGGCGGCGGCGCGCGGCCTCGAGGTAGACGGCGAGGTTGGCCTTGAGCTGTGGTTGACCGACGTAATCGTCCAGCCGTCGCGGACGAAGATTCGCCTCGAGCTGAAGCTCTCCCTCGAGCGCCTCAGCGCCGACGAGTCGCTGGTGCCCGCCCTGTTGGCCGAATCCGTTCGATGGGCCAGCCCCGCTCATCACGCCCCCAGCTTTCTCAACGCGGCGCGAATAAGCTCCGCCCGCTCGGAGAACGAGCCACTGGCGCGCGCCTCGCGGACCGCCTTCTCGGCCGTGGCCCGTGGATAACCCAGGCTCTCGAGAGCACCGATGGCATCCGCGTCCATGCCGTGCGCCTCGCGCGAGGGGGAAGCCGTTCCGGCCACCGCCTCCAGGCCCTCCAAGCCGGCAAGCTTGTCCTTGAGCTCCAGCAGCAGCCGCCGCGCCGTTTTCTTACCGATGCCGGGCACCGCCTCAAGCACGTGCAGTCGCTCCCGTTGAACCGCGTCGATCAGCTCGGCGACGCTGACGTTCGACAATACCGCGAGCGCCAGCCGCGGTCCCACGCCGCTGACGCTGAGCAGTCGCGCGAACAGCTCCTTTTCTTCGCCGGAGCCGAAGCCGAACAGCTGCAACGTCTCGTTCTTGAAGCTGGTCAGCACTTCGAGGGTGACTTCGGCGCCCTCGGCCGGGAGCCGCTCGAACGTGCCGAGAGGCACTTGCACTTCATAGCCCACCCCCGCCACGTCGACGAGAAGCAGCGGCCATTTCTTGCGCGTCAGATCGCCTCGGAGTCGACCGATCACCGCACCGCCCTGCGCTGGAACGAAGCGTGCGTGTGATGGCAGACCGCCGCGGCCAGCGCGTCGGTCGCATCCCACGGCAGGCCGTCCGTTTCGAGCGATGTCAGCCCCGAGACGGTCAGCGCCAGGGCGCGCCGCACCTGCTCCTTGGCGGCCTTGCCGCTACCGCAGATGGTCTTCTTGATCGCCGCGGGCGAGTACTCCACGACCGGGACCCCGTGACGGCCGAGCGCGGCGAGCAGCACCCCGCGCGATTCGGCCAGCACGAGCGCCGAGCGGACGTTTCTGTGGTGGAACAGGCCCTCCACGGCCGCAACGTCGGCCGGGTGATCGCTCAGCCACTGCTCGACGCTTTCCATGAGCCTCGACAGCGCGCGGGCCCGATCGCGCTGGGCGCCCACGGTCCAGGCCCCCACCTCGAGCCCCACCACGCGCGAGCCGTCGAAACGAACCCACGCGAAGCCGGCGCGGCGCGAGCCGGGGTCGAGGCCGAGGATGGTCGATGTTTGACTCAACGATTTGCTGCCACCGGAAAAGCGTGCGTTGGCCGCGCTGAGACCCTGGAGCAGAGCCGCCTCAGCTCGTCGCGGCGTCCATGATCTCGCAGTTCGCCGAGACCTTCTGGACGTCATCGTGATCTTCGAGTCCCTCGAGCAAGGCGATCACGCCGTCGGCATCGCCTGCGGCGATCTCGACGTACGTCTGCGGTACCATCGTGACCTCGGCTGTCGTCATCGGAAAACCCGCTCGCTCGAGCGTATCGCGCACGTCGGGGAAGACCTCCGGGGTGGTCACGATTTCGAAGTGGTCGTCTTCCGTGCGCATGTCCTCCCCACCAGATTCGAGCACTTGCTCGAGCAGCGCTTCCTCATCGACATCCGCGCGGGGAATCTCGATGTAGCCCTTGCGCTCGAACATCCAGGCGACGCTGCCGGGCGCGCCCAGATCGCCCCCGTACTTGGAGAACAGGTGACGGACCTCCGCCGTGGTCCGGTTGCGATTGTCGGTCAGCGCCGTGACGAAGATCGCGACCCCGTTCGGGCCGTACCCTTCATAGAGCACACTTTCGAACTGGACCCCGTTGACGTCTCCCGTGCCCTTCTTGATCGCCTTCTCGACGCGATCACCAGGCATGTTCGCGGCTCTCGCAGCGGCCACCGCAGAGCGCAATCGAGGGTTGCCGGCCGGATCGCCGCCGCCCTCGCGCGCCGCGACGATGATCTCTCGCGCGATCTTCGTAAAGACCTTCGCGCGCCGGGCATCCTGGGCCGACTTGCGGTGCTTGATGTTTGCCCACTTCGAGTGGCCGGCCATGGTGCGGACTCCGTTTCGATTTTAACACGTCAGGTCGGCGGGCTTTGGACTTCGGGACGAACGAGCCGCTCGGCCGGCCAGACCGAGATCACCAAAAAAAGAAGCCCCCGCGAGTTGCGGGGGCTTCCCACTAATCCCCGGCGGCGTCCTACTCTCCCACGCAGTTTCCCACGCAGTACCATCGGCGC
>CP070706.1:70519-75898 GCA_020350085.1 Acidobacteriota bacterium | reverse complement strand
GAACCGCCGCGGCGATCAGCAGCAGATGGCGCATCTTCGACCCCTCCTTGTCACGGGATGATCCGGATGAACATCTCGTCGACGTAGATGGTGTCGATGTCGGTGTTTCCGGCGCCGCGCTCGGTATCGACGACACGGATCAAGACGAGTCCTGAAAGCGTCTCCGGCAGCTGGGCGATGAGATCGACGCCATTGTCGGTGTGAGGTAGCGAGACGAGATCGATCGGCATCCAAAACAGTCCGTCCAGCGAGTACTCGAAGCGGAAGTCGTCTCCGTCGGAGCTTTCCGTGCGGAATCCTTCCACGTGAAACTCGACACGGCGCCCGCTGGTCAGCTCGAATGTCCAGCGGTGCTCCAGAATGCTCGTGGAAAGCAGCTCGGAGACCTCTTCCGTGATCGACTCCCAGACGTCGTCCGAAAGAGCCGTGTCATTGAACGAGCCCGACACGGTGCCGTAGAAGACGCGCTCGTTCGTCGCATACGCGTCGCTGACGGCGTGCCCTTCGCACGCGAGCGGGTCGAGGTTGTCGCGCGCGATTTCGTCCGAGGTATGACCGAGCGACCCCAAGCCGCAGTCCAAGTTCTGCGCCTGGATCAGGTAGAAAAACCCATCGCCATCCGCCGGCAGCTCGGCGTCGTCGAAGCTCGCCTCGAAAAGCCCTTCGGCGAAGCACGTTCCGTACTCTCCGGTGGCAAGGCTCCCGAGATCACCACGCGAGATCGAATAAACGTCTGCGGCGAGGACGGGAGGCCACGACAGGTGAACCGACTCGCCCACGCGACTTGCGAGCAGCCCGTCGATGAGCGGCGGATGACGGTCGTTCGGATCGAGGGGCTCGCAATCACAGGCGTCGCCCGCTCCGTCCTCGTCGCTGTCGATCGGCGATGGATCGTTCGGGCAGATGTCGCACAGGTCGCCGAACCCGTCGGCGTCCGTATCGCGCTGGGCGGGATTGAACAGGAGCTTGCAGTTGTCCACGTCGGCACAGATGCCATCGCCGTCGCCATCGTAGGCGGGCGGGGCCTCGCAGATCCCTTCGAGGCAGGTGTCGTCCGTACATCGATCGAAGTCCACACAGTCGGCATCACCGATGCATTCCCCGTCGCTCGTGAACGACCAGACCGGGCCTGCCGTGATCTCCGAGCCGTCAGAAATCTCGACGAACCAATCGTACGACTCACCC
Organism: Acidobacteriota bacterium; assembly: GCA_020350085.1. Taxonomy (GTDB): domain Bacteria; phylum Acidobacteriota; class Polarisedimenticolia; order J045; family J045. The sequence continues at coordinate 74,713 of CP070706.1, read as the reverse complement.
GCTCGCCGTCCCGGCCAAGACAGACACGCCGTGCCTCCGCTCGGAACAGCTCTCACGGCCTCGTCGATCTGATCGAACGGCAGAGCGCCTTCCATGTCATAGCTCAACGTGAATTGATGCGGCTCGTCCGGCTCGTACTGATCGAGCCAGGGCGAGTATGTCTGCACGAAGATTTCATCCTTTCCGGGGGAGAAGGTCATGACCCTCAGCCAGCCGTTGCCTCCGTTGGCCCGATTCTGATAATCGGAAAGGATCGAGTGGATCGTGTTTCCCTGATATTCATCGGAGCGCCGGGCAGCTTCCCAAACGTGTCCGCCCATCATCAGGAACACGTTCGGGTTGTCCTTGACCTTCTCGTAGATGGCGCTGCCTTGGCCCGAGAAAGTCCCTGCGGTCGTCAGCATGTAGTGGGTGACGATGATCGCCCGGCGCTCGGGGTAGGACAGCAACACGTTGTCGAGCCAGTCCAAGACAGCGTCCCGCTCCGGAGTGTTCGTCAGGTCATACTCGAGGTGGATGGCGATGAAGTCCATCCCGCCTGCGCTGAACAACTCGAAGTTGTTGTCGTTGTTGTCGGCGTACGTCGTCGGATCGCCAAAGTCGTAGTGCCCTCCGTAATAGTCCCGGCCGTCGAATCGATGCACACCGAAGTAGTCGTTGAAGTTCACCGTCGTGGCGCCTTCGTCCCCACCGGAGCGCGGCGAGCCGAGGGGCGACTGATCGTGGTTGCCGACCGAAAGGCCGTATGGCATCCCATCGGGAAGATTCGTCGTCAGCGGATCCTCGAGCTGGCTCATCGCTGACTCGGCGTTGTCCCATTGGTCGAGGCGGCTCGCGGTCTGCACGATGTCTCCGAGGTGTGAGACGAAGACGATGTTCCGCTCGTCCTTGCTCTCGACACACCACTCCGTCTGACGGCGGAAGATCTCCGGAAAGCTCTGGCTGTAGTTCTGCGTATCGGGAAGGACGACGATAGTGAAGTCCTCGGCCGTCACCCGCCGTCCGTAAAACGTCACGTCGAGAACGTCCCCGTCCGGATCGCTGACGTCGACGCAGAGCATCGGATGGGCATCGACACCGCTCGCACCGTCAGCAGGACTCTCCCCTGTCGGCGGATCGGGCGGCGCGGCGAAGACCGCAGACAGCGACAGCACAACGAGGCTCAGCACCCTCACGCCGAAGAAGAACCCGGACTTCTGAGATCGGTGGACGCCGCTCATGGCTCCCTTCCAGGGCTCCCGCGCGCGACGTCACTGGCGCCATGGCAGAAGCCTCGAAGCAGACCGCCGGACCGGCCGGCATCGCCCGCATTTCGGGAAGACAAGAGAATGTACCGCGGTCCGGGTCCGGCTCCGGGGCGAAAGTCGCTCCAGAGCCGAGATCGAGTCGTCTCCCCCGCGGGGCGACGACGAAGAGCCGGAGAGGGGGCGAGTTACCGGGATTCGCGGTATATCTAGCCCGCTCCGGCCGGGCCGGCCGTTACGGGACCTCCCTGGCGCCGGCGGGCTGCGGAGCCGACCGAGGGGGTCTCGATGCACGTTCGTGGGATGGTTCGTCCGTGGCTGTGCCACCCGATACTCGTGATAGCTGTGACCGCAACGCTCGGCGAAGCCGCCTTCGCCGCCGATGGCGTGAAGCCCGCTTCTTGGCGCAGCACGGGGCTTACGGAGCTCTCGCGCGTCGAGCGGCTCGTCATGCCTCCCGTGGACGTCGCCGCGCTGATCGACGAGGACGAGGCGGCATGCTGCGACCTCGAAAAGCCACTGCGGGTCGGTTATCCGATGAAGACGGACATCTCCCCCGCCGACAGCGGGACCTGGGAGACGCTCGCTGACGGATCCCGAGTGTGGCGAGTGCGCATCGCCTCTCCCGACGCGCTGTGGATCGTGCTCGGCTTCGGCACGTTCCGCTTGCAGGAAGGGGGCGTGCTCTACGTCTACGATCCCGCGCGCGCGCGGCTGCTCGGCGGTTTCCGTGCCGAAGATGCTCGCTACCACGGCCAGCTCTGGATGCCGCCGATCGAGGTAGACGAGATCGTCGTCGAGCTGAACTGGCCCAAGTCGCGGCGCGACGAACAGCCGAACATTCACCTCGGAACGGTGTCTCACGGCTACAAGCCGTGGGGTGGCTACGGCCAGGCTCGACAAAGCGCAGCCGGCACCGACGAAGGCGGAAAGCTCGACGCCGGTGCCTGCAACATCGATGTCAACTGCCCGCTCGGAGACGATTGGCAGGACGAAAAGCGCGCCGTGGTCAACCTGCTCAGCGGCGGCAGTGGTTACTGCTCCGGGTCGCTGGTGACGAACACCGGCCGCGATTGTCGCAACTACGTGCTGACCGCTGCTCACTGCACGAGCAGTCAAGGTGGTGCCGCCGGTACCACCTTTCAGTTCAACTTCGAGCGCCCCGGGTGCGATACCGGCACGGCGCCGACCGATCAGACGCTGAGCGGATCGACGCTGCGCGCGACGTATGGTCCGAGCGACTTCACACTGCTCGAAATGGATGATGTGCCGCCCGAGGCGTTTGGCGTGTTCTACAACGGTTGGAGCCGTTCGACGACGGCTGGCACGGAGTCTTGGTGCATCCATCACCCTCGAAACGACGAGAAGAAGATCTCCTTCAACGAAGACCCTCTGGTCAACGGTCAGAACTGGGGACCGGACCATTGGCGCGTGACCGAGTGGGAGCAAGGCACGACCGAACCGGGCTCTTCAGGCTCGCCGCTTTACGATCAGAACCACCACGTCGTCGGTCAGCTCCACGGCGGTACCGCGTCCTGCTCGAGTATCACGTACGACGAGTATGGCAAGTTCGACGTCTCGTGGACCGGCGGAGGCAGCCCGTCTTCCCGTCTGTCCGACTGGCTCGATCCGGTCGGGACGGGAGTGATCAGCGAGAACGGGCTCGATCATCAGGTTTGTCTCAATCCCGGACCGCGCTTGTCTTATGAGACCCACGTCATCGACGATGCATCAGGCAATGCGAACGGTGCACTCGATCCGGGCGAGACGATCATGCTCGAAGTTTCGATTGACAATGCGGCCAACTCGGGAGCGACGTCGGTGGCGGGCACACTGACTTCCAGCAACACCCTCGTCAGCATCACGGACGACAACGCCGATTGGCCGGACGTGCCGGGCCTAGAGGCTCGAGCTTCCCACCCGCCTCACTTCACACTGACACTCGACGCCGCGCAGCCTTGCGGCGAGCCGGTCGAGTTCACGCTGGTCAACACAGCCGCCGAAGATCCCGGCTCTTGGGAGTCCACTTTCGGCGTTGACGTCGGTCAGTCCACCGTCGAGCAGCAGTACGGCGACGACATGGAAAGCGGCGAGAACGGTTGGACGTGGGTCGTCCTCGAAGGGGCCAATCAATGGGTGCAAAACGAGTTCGATGCCAACAGCGCCACGCACAGCTGGGCCTCGCCGAACATCGCGCGGCGCAGTGATACGGTTCTGTTGATGCCCGAGCAGGCACCGCTTCCAAGCGACGCTCGCCTGCGCTTCTGGCAGCGCTACAACACGGAAAACAACCGCGACGGGGGAGTTCTCGAATACACCACCGACGGCTCGAACTGGACCGATGCGGGAAGCCTGATCTTGGCGAGCCCGTACAACAGCAGCATCAACCCTTCGGCCAACTCGCCGCTCGCGGGCCGTGACGCGTGGGCGGGCGACTCCGACGGATGGCATCTCGTCGTCGTCGATCTGTCGAGCCTCGCGGGACAGACGGCACGCTTCCGCTGGCGCTTCGCGACGGACGGCTCGGTCAGCGACGAAGCCTGGTACATCGACGACGTCGTGATCGACGTCACGACGTTCACCTGCGACGAGGTGCTCGCGATACCGGGAGAGGCCTCCGATCCTGCTTCGTTCGGCCTGCCGTTCATAATCGAGCCCGATCCGGGCGGCTACCTGCTGTCGTGGTCCGAGCCGCTCACCGGCGGCGCGGTGAGCGGCTACAAGCTTTATCGAACGGATCTTCTTCAGATGGGTCCGATCGATCCTCAGTGCGAAGCCAACCTGGGCAGCGGAACCTCTGCGGTCGTCGCCGACCTGACCGACGACCAGGGCTACATGGTCGTCGCGCGCAACGACGCCGGCGAAGGCTCCTACGGTACCGACAGCGCCGATCAAGAACGACCCGCCGCTCAGGGACCTGACATTTGCCCCTGACTCGGATCGTTCACGG
>CP070706.1:64376-70419 GCA_020350085.1 Acidobacteriota bacterium | reverse complement strand
GGGTCCACGACGAGCGCCCCGGCGACGCCCTTGAGGTCGGACACGAGCTTGATGGCCTCGTTGATGTCGTCCTCGCGGGCCTGGGCCCTCGGCGCGGCTCCCTCGGCCCCGTCCTCTATCACGGCGGCCACGACCTCCCGGTCTTCCTCCCCGACGTCCCCGACGACCTCCGCGGTGACCTCCTCGCCGCGATGCTGCGGTAGGCAGTGCATGAAGATCGCATCGCGCTTGGCGTGAGCCATCAGCTTCTGGTTGACCTGGTACGGCGCGAAGGCGGCCAGCCGCTCGGCGCGCTCGGACTCGGCGTGGCCCATCGAAAGCCACGTGTCGGTGTAGACCGCATCCGCGTCTCGCACCGCCTCGACCGGGTTCTCGACGATCTCGACGCGGCCGCCAGCGTCGCTCGCGATCTCCTGCGCGCGGGCGACGATCGTCGCATCAGGACGATAGTGCTCCGGCGTGGCGACGACGATCTCGAGGCCAGCGATCGCCGCGGCTTCCATCAAACTGTGCGCGACGTTGTTGCCGTCACCGACGTAGGCGATTTTGCACTCGCAAAGGTCCCCCTTTCGCTCGTGCAGCGTCATCAGGTCGGCCACGCTCTGGCACGGGTGATGACCGTCCGTCAGCGCGTTGATCACCGGAATCGTCGCCGCGCACGCGAAGCGCTCGACGTCCTCGTCCTTGAACGTGCGGATCACGAACGCGCGGGCGTAGCGGCTGATCACTCGCGCCGAGTCCTCGATCGTCTCGCCGCGGCCGAGCTGGAGCTCCGCGGGCCCGACGCTGACCGGCACACCGCCGAGCCGGCCGACGGCGGTCTCGAACGAGATTCGCGTGCGCGTCGACGGCTTGTTGAAAAACAGCACGACGCTGTCGCCGGCGATCAAGCTGCGCGAGCGGTACGGGTCGCGCTTGAACTCGCCCGAGAGCGCCAGCAGCCGGCGAAGGTCGTTGGCGGTCAGGTCCGCGGTCGTCAACAGGTGGCGCAGCATCGTCTCGTCTCCCGGCTCTTTGGGGGGATCACCGGCGGGGCGGAAGATAATACTTCGCCCGACCCCATCCTTTACAATCCCGAGGTCTGGTTTTCTCGGGAGATCGACCATGCACCGCTTGCGTATGGCCCTGATCGGAACGTTCCTCGCGGCGCTGGGCCCGCTTTCGGCGGCAGACCTCGACCCGGCGCTGCTGGCCGGCATGAAGGCCCGCTCGATCGGGCCGGCCGGAATGAGCGGGCGGGTCACCGACGTCATCGCCGTCGAGTCCGATCCGAACATCGTCTACGTCGCTGCGGCAACTGGCGGCGTGTGGAAATCGACCAACGGCGCGCTGACGTTCGAGCCGGTGTTCGACGATCAGCGGGTGGCCTCGATCGGCTCGCTGGCGGTCTTCGAGCCGAGCCCCGACCTGGTCTGGGTCGGCACCGGCGAGGGCAACCCCCGGAACAGCACTTCGGTTGGCGTCGGCGTTTATCGCTCGCTCGACGGCGGCAAGTCGTGGGACCACGCCGGGCTCGAGCAGACCGAACGCATCCACCGCATCGTCACGCATCCGAGCGATCCGGACGTCGTCTACGCGGCAGCGCTCGGCCGCGCGTGGGGGGAGAACGAGCAGCGCGGCGTTTTTCGCACCACCGACGGAGGCAAGACGTGGCAGAAGATCCTTTACGTCGATCAGCGTACCGGCTGCGCGGATCTGGTCATGGACCCGTCGAACCCGCGCCGACTGATCGCGGCGATGTGGGACTACCGGCGCTGGCCGTGGTTTTTCCGCTCGGGCGGGCCGGGCTCGGGACTCTATCTCACTGTCGACGGCGGCGAGACGTGGAAGCGGCTCACGCCCGAGGACGGACTGCCGGAAGGCGATCTCGGCCGCATCGGCCTCGCCTTCTCGCGCTGGCATCCGGAGATCGTCTACGCCATCGTCGAGGCGGAAAAAAACGTCCTCCTGCGCTCTGAGGACGGCGGCTCGACGTGGAAGGACACCGAGGCCGAGCGCCGCTTCGGCAATCGGCCGTTTTACTTTTCCGATCTTCGTGTCGATCCCGAGCTTCCGGATCGTGTCTACAGCCTGTGGAGCCTGGTCAGCGTCTCCGAAGACGCCGGCAGGGGCTGGCGCGTGCTGGTGCCGTTCAAGGACGTGCATCCGGATCACCACGCGATGTGGATCAATCCCCACGACCCGAAGCACATCATCATCGGCAACGACGGCGGCGTGGCGGTCAGCCGCGATCGTGGCGAGTCGTGGCGCTTCGTGTCGAATCTGCCGCTCGCGCAGTACTACCACATCCGCGTCGACATGGACCGCCCGTACCACGTCTACGGCGGGATGCAGGATAACGGCTCCTGGCGCGGGCCGAGCGCGGTGTGGGAAAACGGCGGCATACGCAACCACCACTGGGAAGAGGTCGGCTTCGGCGACGGGTTCGACACGGTGCCCGATCCGGAAAATTCGCGTCGCGGCTACGCCATGAGCCAGGAGGGGTACCTGCATCGCTGGGACCTCGACAGCGGCCAACTTCGCACGATCCGCCCCGCCGCTGGCGCGCCCGAAGGCGCCGGATCCGGCGAAAAGCCCGAGCTGCGCTTCAACTGGAACGCCGGCTTCGCGATCGATCCGTTCGATCCGGCGACGATTTACTACGGCAGCCAGTTCGTGCACCGCAGCCGCGATCGCGGCGCGAGCTGGGAGGTCATCAGCGATGATCTGACGACGAACGAGAGGGAATGGCAGCGTCAGCACGAGAGCGGCGGTCTGACGCCGGACGTCACCGGTGAGGAAAACTATACGTCGATCCTCGCCATCGCCCCGAGCCCGATCGAGCGCGGCGTCTTGTGGGTCGGCACTGACGATGGGCGGGTGCACGTCAGCCGCGACGGCGGTGAGACGTGGTCGAGCGTCGAGGGGAACGTCTCTGAGGTGCCGCGCCACACGTGGGTGCCGCACATCGAGCCTTCGCATCATGCCGAAGGCAGTGCGTACGTCGTTTTCGATGATCACCGGCGCTCGAACTGGGAGACGTACCTGTTTCGCGCCTCGGACTACGGCCGGCGTTTCCAGCGTGTGCCGACCGAGAACGTCGATGGCTACGCGCTGGTCGTCGCCGAGGACCCGGTCGATCACGAGCTTCTGTATCTCGGCACCGAGTTCGGGCTGTACGTCACGGTCGATGGGGGCAAGAAGTGGTGGAAGTGGACGCACGGGTTTCCGACCGTGCCGACGCGCGATCTCGTCGTTCACCCGCGTGAACACGACCTGGTCGTCGGCACGCACGGCCGCGGAGCGTACGTGCTCGACGACGTGCGGCCGCTGCGCGAGCTGTCGGAGGAGCTGCTCGCGCAGCCGCTTCATCTGTTTTCGATTGCGGACGCGCAGCAGCACGCCGTCAAGCAGACCGGAGCGTCGCGCTTTCCCGGTCACGGCGAGTTTCGTGGCGAAAACCGTGAGTACGGCGCGCTGCTGACGTACTGGCTCGATATCGAAGAGCTGCCGCATCCGGACGAGAACGTCGAACGGCTGCGCCAGGAAGAAGAACGCCGGGCGGACTCGAAGACCACGGCGAGCGAGCAGGACAGCGAGCAAGACGAAGAAGACGCGGACGACGAGCGCAAGAAAGAGCCCGAGGTGACGATTCGCGTGCTCGATGCAAGCGGGACGGAGATTCGCACGTTCAAGCGACCGGCGCGGCTCGGCATCAACAGGGCGAGCTGGGACCTCAGGCGCGACGCCTTTCGCCGGCCGCGCGACCCGGACGCGATCTGGGAACCGGACCGCGCGGGACCCGAGGTGCCGCCGGGCACTTACCGGGTGGTCGTCGAATATGGCGATCATCGCGGCGAGGCCGACCTGCGCGTGCTAGCCGATCCGCGGCTCGACGTCAGCGAAACGGCCCGGCGCGCGCACTGGGAGGCGGTGACGCGCGCGGGGGCGGCGCAGGAGAAGATCGCCGACGCCGTCGAGAGGATTCAGCGCACGCTCGACGATGTGAGAGTGGTTCTCGACAAGGCCGCGGCGCGCTGGCGGATCGAGGAGCACAAGCGGCGCAGCCAATCGCTTCCAGAGGACTACCGACAGCTCGCGCGCGAGGCTCGCACGCTTCGCGAGGCACTCGAGGCGCTCGAGCGGGAGTTCTGGCGACCGCCGTCAACGAAAGGGATCATCGCCGACACCGACGCGCTGACCAAGGCCCGACGAGCGCTGCGCTTCTTGACCTCGTCCTGGAGCGAGCCGACGGAGGCGCAGCAGCGTTACCTCGCCGAGGCCGAGTCGGTGCTGGAGCAGGCCCTCACCCGCCTCGACGAGCTGTTCGACGAAGATGTCCGTCCCTTCCGCGACCTCGTTGAGACGCAAGGCATCGTGCTGCTCTCCCTCGAGCCCGATATCCCTCGGTGACCCCCCGCGCCTGGTGCGACTCCATGCTAATCTCGCGGGTCTCGTCAAGAGGAGGATTCTCATGAGATACGGTGCGCGCAACGCGATCAACGCGACGGTCAAATCGGTCAAGAAGGGCGACGTCATGTCGCTGATCAAGTTCGAAGTCTCGACACCTGCCGAGATGGCGTCCGTGATCACGACAGAATCGGTGGGCCATCTGAAGCTGAAAAAGGGCGATCAGGTGCAGCTCGTGGTCAAGGCGATTCACGTCCTGCCGGTGAAGGAGTGACAGCCCGTCTGACCCGGATTATTCATGAGCCCTTCGGCCGAAACGCCACATCTGCCCGCTGGCCGGGCCCCTCGGGCCATCCAGCAAGCACCTGCGACGTTTCTGCTCGAAGGTTCATGAATAATCCGGGCTAACTGACTTGTATTGAAGCATTTTTTGAGGGCTGCTCACGTGAGCGGCCGGCCCCCTGCCGGCCGGGGGATTGCCGAGTGCGCTCGGACTGCCGATAATTTCCCCGTCGTGTCAAGTCGTTTCACAGAGTCGGCTTCCCTTCCCATCCTTCGTGATCCATGCGGCGGGAGCGTGTTCCGCCGAAGGGTGGGCTACGAGGAGCTGGTTACAGGCTTTCGAGCGCGTGTGGTGTTCGAAGCAAGAGAGGTCATAGCAGCATGCCACAGGGAAAAGTGAAGTGGTTCAACGATGCCAAAGGTTACGGCTTCATCAGCCAGGACAACGGCCCGGACGTGTTCGTCCATCACACCGCTATTGAAGGCGATGGTTTCAAGTCTTTGAGCGAAGGGGAGGTTGTCGAGTTCGAAGTGGTCGAATCACCAAAGGGACTGCAGGCGAGCCAGGTGCGACGCCAGAAGTAAACGACATCCACTGCATGCATGAGAGGCGCCCCGCCGGCCGGCGGGGCGTTTTTCTTTGGTGGCTCTGTCCCGGCTCACGACGCTGATAGACTACGCACCCCGAGCCGGCGGCGAAGCGGCGAGCGCGGCCGGCTCCAGCGAGGGCTGCGGTGCGCGAGACTCTGCTGCAGTACGTGGTGGCCGCTTCCGATTTCGTCTGGGGCCCGTTCCTGCTGATCCCGCTCCTGCTGTTGACGGGGCTTTTTCTGACCGTTCGGCTGCGCGGCTTGCAGTTCAGGAGCCTGTGGTACTCGCTTTGGCTGGCACTCGTCGTCCGCAGGGAAAAGGACGCCGAAGGGGATATCTCCCACTTTCAGGCGCTGATGACGGCGCTCGCCGCCACCGTCGGCACTGGGAACATCGTCGGCGTGGCGACGGCGATCGCCGCCGGGGGGCCGGGCGCGCTGTTCTGGATGTGGATCACCGGCATCGTCGGCATGGCGACGAAGTTCTCCGAGGCGATGCTGTCGGTCAAGTTCCGCACCACAGACGCGCGCGGCGAGCAGGCCGGCGGGCCGATGTACTACCTGGAGCGGGGCATCCGGCAGCGCTGGCTGGGCAAGAGCCTGGGGTGGCTGTTCGCCCTGTTCGCGGCGGTGGCCGCTTTCGGCATCGGCAACGGCGTGCAGTCCAACTCGGTAGCTGCAGCTCTCGAGGGCTCGTTAGGCATCCAGACCTGGGTCAGCGGATTGATCATGGCGATCGCGGCCGGGGCCGTCATCATCGGCGGCATCAAGTCCATCGGCCG
>CP070706.1:59832-64276 GCA_020350085.1 Acidobacteriota bacterium | reverse complement strand
GTTCAGGACGGCGACGTGATCCTGTTCAAGTTTCACGTATAGTCAGTTCCGCGATCGATCCGTGCTCTCAACGACCGAAGTGGCCCCATGGACCGTCGCCGTCCGGGCCGACGCCTTGCACGATCCAGCAGGCGAATGGGGCGTCGGTAGGATCGCGAAACGAAGCGTCCGTGTCATCGTCGTCCAAAGAAGTGACGTCGTCGAAGCTGTCCTCGCCTCCGTTCGGGTCAATCGAGCGATAGACGCGGTAACGAACGGCGACCGGATCGTCCCACCAAGCCAACAGCGTGTCGTCTCCGTCGAGCGTCACGCTCGTCAGCTCGACTTCGTTCGGCACACCACAGGCCGAAGCATCACACGCCTCGAATGCGGAGCGGATTTCGACGTCGTCGATCCACCAGCCGGCTCCTGTTCCGTTGATGGTCCCCAGGTGGAATCGCAGCCGAATCGTGCTGTCCGCAAACGGAGACAGATCCGCCTCCGTCATGACCCAGCCACCGCTCGATCCTGACCACACGTCGCGCTTTGACTCGCCTTGGCCGACCTCGCTGTTGTAGCGGTGCCCGACCAGGTATGGGCCGAGATCCTGCCACGTCATGCCGTCATCGGTGCTGATCTCGGCCGCCGCGCCGCTGTGCTCCGGGGTGAGCTCGTAGCGGTGCCAGAACGTCAGGCTCGGGATACCGCGAGGGTGGAACTCCTCGCTGATCAACACGACCTCCTTCTGCATCGCTGTGTCCGAGGCGTGGTAGGCCCAAAGACCTCCGGGAGTGTGGTTGGCGTCATCGACGAGCTGCCAATCGTCTTGCCCCTGGAGCGCACGGTGCGACCAGCCCTCCGGCTCGAGGCCACCGTGCTCGAGGCTCTCGAGCTCCTGCTCGTCGCGTTGATCCGTCTCGAGCTGCTCCGAGAAGCCATCGTCATGGCTCTCGCAACCACTGCAGCCGAAGCTCACCTCGAAGGGTGCCACTTCCTGACATTCGACTCCGGCGCCGATGCGCACGAGGAAGCTCGCCTCGGTCTCGGCTCCGGGAGCGATCGTGCCGAGCGACAGAGGCGTCTCGATCACCGCGACGTCGGCCGTCGAGGCGAGTCCGGCCCAGGCATCGGTCGCTGGCTCGCTGCCGATGTTCTCGAGGGTCACGATGAAACGAGCATCCTCGCCGATATCGCCGATGCCGTCTTCATCGCAACCTGCGCCCGAGTCCTCTACACGATGAGTGGCGAAACGCAGCCAAGGTCCGTCGACGGGGATCACCTCGGTTTGGTCTTCGTGTGGCAGATCGTCGTGACCGGTGACGGTGACCTCCATCGGTCCTGGCAACATCGGTGAGGGTTCGAGCGGGAGCACCACGCTGCCGTCGGATCCCGTATAGCCCGCGGAGAAGATCCCTTCGTCCTGCTTGCGAACGGCGACTAGCTCGCCCTCGACGGGCTGGCCCAGGCGATTCACCGTGACCGTGAACTGCTCCGAGCCAGTGGGGACTTGTTCGTCGTATTGAACGTCGATCACGCGGGGCCGGCGTGTCCAGATCGTCAGCGAGGGCTCCGACAGCAGGTTGTACATGTCGAAGTAGTAGCGAACCGTGCCTGTGTCTCCGTAGTGCTCGTAGAGGTCGATCTTGGCGCGGTTGTTGATAATCGCCAAGGGCGGCGTGTCATCCATCGGGAATACATGCGTGTGCAGCCGCCGTTGGTAGTAATCGTCTTCGTTCCAGTAAGAGTTGTTCGAAGCTCCGAGAAAGCCGATCGCTCCTTTTTGCGGCACCTTCTGCCACGTCTCTCCGAAACACTCCGTTCTGTTGAGCGTCCCGGTGACGCAGGCGTTGCTGATCACGAACGGGTACATGCCGTCGTTCGTGTTGTTGCGGACGTCCGTCTGGTCGTGGCTGCCGTGGCTGGTCGGGCCCTGCCATGACGTCTCGCTACCGTGGCCCGAGTAGTTCACCATCGACCGGCCGGCGTCGATCGACGCGGCGATCTCCGAGGTGTCGGCATCGTAGCTTCTGTAGTGACGGTCCGATGACGTGTATCCGTGCGACCACGGCGTTTCGTCGTAGTCGTTCGGCGTGTAGAACGTATCGATGCACCAATCGTGGGTGCCCTCGATCAGATCCCAGTAGCCGGCGTCGGCTGTACCTATGAATCCCGCCCGCTTGACCCAGTCGTCGGTCGCGAACAGCACGCGCTCGTAGGCCAACAGTTTGTCGACGACATCGCTCGTTTCTGCCGCCGAGCGCGTCGAGATGCGTGCGATGGCAACATCGGGCAGGTAGTCCGTCCCATCCAAGCAAGCGTACCAGTTGTCGGTGACCTGCGAGTTGCCGCCACCGTTTCCCCAGTGAATCGGCGTGAAATCGGTGTCACCGACGATCAGCACGAAACCGAGCGTGGGGTCGGCCCAGGTGTCGTAGGCTTGCTGGATCACATTCTTGACGTCAGCGTCGCTCGGCGAAGGCCCGATCTCCGAGAGCTTCTCGACCTCGACCTTGAATCCCGTCTTGGTCTTCCACTCGACGAGCGGCGCGATCGCGTCAGCGAAATCGTCGTGGACGATGACGATCAGCCCTTCGGCGCCGCCCACGTTTCCCGTGCCGGAGTCGATGCCGGCCGATCCGTCTGGTTGGCACGAGGGGGCCGGAAACGCGTCACTGCCGAGGACACCCCCGAGCACGGCCTGCTCGAGCCACGGTGAGTCGGTGAGCTTTCCCGCACAGGGATCGCCGCCGCAGCTCTCGACCACGAGATGCCCCACCGACCAGACGACAATCGTTCCCTGGGCTGGGTTGTACGAGACGGGACGCACCTCGATCAGCACCAGCTCACGACCGCGCAGCACGCTGCGGCCGCTCACGGCCACCGGCTGAGCGGGCCACGAGATGTCTTGCTCGTACCACGTTTCGTCGATAACGAGCAGCCGATCGTCGGCGGCTCCGGGAAGCTTAGGCACGGGCGGCTGCACCGGTACGAGACGCGGCGGAAGCCCGAGCGCCTCGAGCGAGAACAGCTCTCCCGGGCTGGTCTCGAGGTGCGTCGTCACGACCGCGCCGCGCGGCACTTCGACCAGCAAGCGGATGACCGGAAGACGCGGCCGGCCGACCGTTGCGGCCAGATCGCCCTCGGGAATGCTTAGCTCGGCAAACGACTGTTCTGCGAGCGACCGCAATCCCGTCGTCAGACCCGGCAGTTCGATGCGGGCCGACAGCTTGTGCACCGTCGCTTCATCGACCTCGACCCTCACTCGTTCCGACGAGTCGCTCGAGAGCAGCGCGAGCCAGCCTTCGGCAACCGCGGGCATTGACCCGGCGAGGGCGGCGAGCAGCAGAATGGACAGCAGTAAGAGCGAGCGACGAGCGGAACGCATCGGGACCTCCGCAGGCGCAGCGACGGACAGGACGCCGCGCAGGACCTCACACCAGGTAAAGTACCGAGGCGACCCTCTGATGCTAACAAAAAAGTAAGTCGCCCTGCAGCCCTCCGTCCCCGCCGGATCGCTCGGCCTCACGGGGGAGAACTCGTTGTCTGACAGTAACTTCGCCCGAGTGGCGCGCTCAGCGATCCGAGAGTCCAACGAGAGTGTCGTCGAGGAAACCATCCCGAAGTCGAGGGCGTCGGAGACCGCGTGAGACGGGCACTCGCTACAATCCTCTCGTCGAGCTGAGGAGGAGGACAGGATGAACCAGTACGAGATGGACGCCCGGTTCCGTCCGGTCGACACGCTCGGTGTCGACGCACGCTCTTCGTTTCTGGCGAAGACCTACAATCATCTGTTCGGAGCCATCCTGCTGTTCATCGGCATCGAAGTCGTGCTGTTCAAAACCGGACTCGCCGAGCAGATGGCGCGGCTGATGCTCGGTACGTCCTGGCTGCTCGTTCTGGGCGGTTTCATCGTCGTCTCCTGGCTGGCGAGCCGCGCCGCTCATCGCTCGGCTTCACTCGGGGTGCAGTACATGGCCCTCGGCGGCTTCGTGTTGGCCGAGGCGATCATCTTCGTGCCGTTGCTTTACCTCGCGAACCGCTTCGCGCCCGGGACGATCAGCAGCGCGGCACTCGTCAGCTTGCTCGGCTTCGCGGCGTTGACCGGCGTCGCGCTCGTGACGCGTAAGGACTTCTCGTTTTTGGGCGGGATTCTCCGCTGGGCGTTCGTCTGCGCGCTGGTGCTGATCGTGGCTGCGGTACTGTTCGGCTTCGAGTTGGGTACCTTCTTCTCGGTCGGGATGGTCGCGCTCGCCGGGACGGCGATCTTGTACGACACCTCGAACGTCCTGCATCACTACCCGCAGGATCGCTACGTCGGTGCAGCGCTCGCGCTGTTCGCCTCGGTGGCGTTGATGTTCTGGTACGTGTTGCGCATCTTCATGTCGCGGGACTGATCGCGGGCCGCCGCGCTCACGCCGGTGACGAGAACGGCGTTGGGTGTCACGGTGCCGCCGCCAACGGGAGT
>CP070706.1:51514-59732 GCA_020350085.1 Acidobacteriota bacterium | reverse complement strand
ACTTCTCCTGGCGAGCCTCGAGCAGCGCGCAATCTACTGCCCGATCTCTGCCCATGAAGCGCCAGCGTGTGAAGCTCGCGTCGTCGTCGCGACGAGGACGCGAGGGTGTTCTTCTGCGATTCGAGCGTTTCGTCGCCATGGAATCGATCTCCGTTCGCGAGCGCTTGCGCTTTTTCTAAGTCGCCCGCAACGTCGGCGCGCGACTTGACATCGACGGCCGCTGCTGGTATCAAAAGGGGGGTAGGTTTTTTGACTCCCGCCAGGCTGCGGTAAGTGTGCTTTCCGCCTTGCAGCCGCGTTCTCGCGGCATAGTGGTGTCACTCACAGACGTCGCAAGGTCAGCAGCCTCGAGATCGGCCGGCCCCGGCCACTGATTGTTTTCGGACGCTCCAAGGAGGAGGCGTTTTGTCGACGCTCACGAACGGTCTCTCGCCGCGCAAATACGTCTCTTTCACGAGGCGCGACATCGATCGCATGCCCCAGCTTCAGCGGTTGGGCGAATCGACTCTGACGTCGATGAAAGCGCTTTCCGCCGTTTTACCTTTTCGGGTCAACAACTATGTCGTCGAGGATCTGATCGACTGGAACAACATCCCCAACGATCCGATTTTTCAGCTCACGTTTCCGCAACCGGGGATGCTCGACGACGCGGATCTGACCGCCATCACTCGGATGATCGAACGCGGAGCGAGCGACGAGGCCATCCGGGCCAGAGCTCGTCAAGTCCAACTTGGAATGAATCCTCATCCTTCGGGCCAGATGGAGCTCAACGTCCCGGTTCACGATGGGGTGCCGCTCTCGGGTATGCAGCACAAGTATCGTGAAACACTGCTCTTCTTTCCGAGTCAGGGGCAGACGTGCCACGCCTACTGCACGTACTGTTTCCGCTGGGCGCAGTTTGTCGGAATCGACGAGTTGAAGTTCGCCGCCCGCGAAAGCGAGTCGCTGACAAAGTACGTCACAGACCATCCTGAGATCACCAGCGTTCTGATCACCGGTGGCGATCCGATGATCATGCGGACTAAGCTTCTCGAGCGTTATCTCGACCCCTTGCTCGAGATCGACCACTTACTGAGCATCCGCATCGGTACCAAAGCACCGGCGTACTGGCCGTATCGCTTCGTCACCGACCGAGACGCCGATGATCTGCTGCGACTTTTCGAACGCGTCAACGCCGCCGGCAAGCATTTAGCGTTGATGACGCACTACAGCCACCCGCGCGAGCTGTCGACGCCGATCGCGGAGGAGGCATTGCGTCGGATTCAGAGCACCGGAGCGGTGGTGCGTTGTCAGGCACCGCTCATCCGTCACGTGAATGACGATGCCGACATCTGGGCTGAGATGTGGCGGATGCAAGTACGACTCGGTGCCGTGCCGTACTACATGTTCGTCGAGCGCGATACGGGCCCGAAGGACTACTTCGAGCTACCGCTCGTGCGCGCGTGGGAAATCTTCCGCAACGCCTACAAGCAGGTCTCAGGACTGGGTCGTACCGTCCGCGGCCCTTCGATGTCGGCTAAGCCCGGCAAGGTGCTCGTTCATGGCCTGAGCCGCATCGGCGATGAACGAGTATTTGCACTCAGCTTTCTGCAAGCACGCAACCCCGACTGGATCGGCCGAATCTTTTTCGCGCGTTTCGATACGCACGCGACGTGGCTCGACCAGCTCGTGCCGACTGGCGGCGCGCGGGAGTTCTTCTTCGAACCCGAGATGCGCTGGCTCGAAGACGAGCGACGTCGTGAAACGCCGAGCCACCCTGTTCGGGCGGAAATCCCGCACACGCGCCACGCACCATCCGCACGAGGAAAGATTCGGTTGCCGCGCTCGCATCCTCCAGGTTGGATCGCGCGGCACTGACATCGACGCAGTCACCGCTCCGAGCCGTCAGCCTGACGCGCTCTGGACGGCGGGCCTGATCGCATCGAGTGGCACGGCGTCGCCGGCTTCGAGGTGAGCGACCGTTTCGCTTTCGACGACAGCCAACGACATCACGGCCAACAGATCGACACCTCCTCGGGGCGACCACGCAGCTTCGATGATCGTGCCCGCCTCACGGATGGCGTCTTCGAGCTTGGCTCGCAGTGGCGTCGCGGGATCCGGAAGCTCGCGGGCCGAGCGGGCACGTGCGCTGAACAGACGACGCTTGACCGCGCCGAGATGCTGCGTGCGAGCGACGACTTCCTGCCCGGGATAGCAGCCCTTGGTAAAGCTCACGGCGCCGAGCGTTTCGAGGCCCAGCATCTGAGGGATGAACGACTCCGCCGTTTGCCGATAGATGTTCGGCACCCCAGCGCGGATGTCGGTCAAGGCCCAAGCTCTCGGGCCCACCGGGCGAGCTTGCCGAACCAGTCGGGACCAAAGCTGCGAGACGGCGTCGAGCGCTCCGTAAATCTCGAACCGAGGGTGCTCGCCGGATACGCGAAGCACGCTCAGCTCGCCGTCGGCCGCCGCACCGTCCTCCGAGGGCACTGGGCCGAGTTCGTGCTCGAGCAACTGCGCGATCGTCGGACCCGAAGCTCCCAAACGCAGCAGATCATCGCTCGCGGAGCCCAACTCCACCTGTGCTCTCATCTTGTACAGCTGCAGCCGCTCGAGAACCGGTCCGGTGAGCTCGATCGGCAGCCGAATGTGCCAGGCCGCTTGTCGTCGGAAGACGCGAAACGTCGCCAGCACCCTTCCCTTCGGCGAGCAGTACGCGCCGAGTCCGTGCCTGTCTGCCGATAGAGTGTGCAGGTCGTTGGTGAACTGCCCTTGCAGGAACTCCCCGGCCTGGGGGCCGCCGGCGATGATCAAACCGAAGTGACTCAGATCCGCGACCACGTTCTCGCCCGCGGCCGCCGACGCCTCGGCATGAAGATCGCCGAAATCGACGAGTCGCCCGCCGTCGAAGCGCGCCCCCGACTCACCCAGCAAGGAGGCCCAGCTGATTGTCATCCTTCAACCCCGTGACGTTGACGAGCGCGCACCGCTCGAATCGCCGCGAGAAAGCGGGCTGTCGCTGCGGCAGGATCAGGATCTGAAAGGATCGCGCTGCGCACCGCGACGCCGTGGGCGCCGGCGTTGATCAGTGGGCCCACCCTTTCGGCCATCACTCCGCCAATCGCGATCACCGGCCTGCCAGACGCTTGCCGGGTGAGACTTTCGAACCACTTGATGCCGCGGCCCGGGATCCCCGGCTTGCTCGTCGTCGTGAACACGTGGCCGACGACGAAATAGTCGGGAGCCGAGAGCCGATGTTTCAACGCGCTCGAACCGGGCATTCGCGCGGCGACGGCGAGCTCGTCCGCACCGTGAACGGAACGTCCCAGCGGCCACGGGCGGACATTCCTCGGCTGCGGTAGATCCGCGGGCAGATGCAGGCCGCAACCGAGCTGCTCTGCGACGCGAGCCCGTCCGTTGATGACCAGCAACGTGTTGGCAGGCACGCTGGCGCGGACGCGTTCGGCAAAAAGCCGGAGCTGTTCGTCGGTGAGATCACGTTCTCGGAGCTGAATCAGTTCCACGCCGGCCGCGGCCGCGCGTGCGAGCACCTCGATAGGATCGCGGCCTCCCGTGGCGTGCCGATCGCTGACCAGCATCAGTCGAGGCAATGGACTTTTCGCCGACATCGACGCGTACCGCTAGGACGACCGCGTGCGGGAGATGCGTCCTTCCAACGGGCTCGACGCTTCGGCATAGGTCTTTCGAGGAATGCGGCCGGCGAGCCACGCCTCGCGGCCGGCAAGAGCCGCGTGACGCATCGCCCGCGCCATCTGGACCGGGTTGCGAGCCCGCGCAACGGCCGTGTTGAGCAAGACGGCATCGCAGCCGAGCTCAAAGGCGATGGCAACATCGGAAGCGGTTCCGACGCCGGCGTCGACGATCACCGGAACGCGTGCCCGCTCGACGATCAGCTCGATGTTGTGCGGATTGCGTATTCCGAGTCCGGAACCGATCGGAGCCCCGAGCGGCATGACCGCTGCGCAGCCGAGCTGCTCGAGCTTCTGCGCGGTGACCGGATCGTCGTTCGTGTACGGCAACACGGTAAAGCCCTGGGCGATCAGCTCTCGCGTCGCGTCGAGCAGTCCCTCGACATCCGGCAGTAGCGTGTCCTCGTCTGCGATCACCTCCAGCTTGATCAGCTCCGTGCCGAGCGCCTCGCGCGCCAGCTCCGCGGTCAGCACCGCATCGGCGGCGGTGTAGCAGCCGGCCGTGTTCGGCAGCAGGTGCAAGCCCTGCTTGCGCAGCACGGTGTAGAGATTCTCGCTGTCGTCTCCGAAGCCGACGCGCCGAATCGCGACGGTGACGAGCTCGCAGCCGGACGCCTCGAGCGCGTCGAGCATCACCTGCCGGCTCGGGTAGCGAGCGCTACCCAAAAGCAGCCGCGAGCCGAGCGAGAGGCCTGCCAGCTCCCAGCGGTCCGCCCCGACTTGCGAGCACATCTTCAGCCTCCCTGAACGGCGCCGACGATCTCCACGCGTGCGCCCTCCTCGAGGACGGACTCGTGCCAGCGGCTGCGTACGATGATCGCTCCATCGACGGCGACGGCGACACCGTGCGGATCGCGACCGTATCCCAGCTCGACCAACAGCTCGCCCACACTCGACGCCTGCACCGAGCTCGGACGGCCGTTGATGGTCAGCTGAAGCGTGGTCTCATGAGATCGCATCATCGAGTCTTTTCCGGAGCCACGTCTGCGACAAATGGCTGCTGACGATCAACGGCGAAAGGTGCGATCTGCGTGGGACTCTGGCCGCTGACGATCAGCTCCGCCAAGTAGTGTGCCGTGGCTGGAGCGAGCAAGATACCTTTCCTGAAGTGGCCACCCGCCACGAACAGCCCCTCGTGACCCGTGCTGCCGATGACGGGCATATGATCCGAGACCGCGGGCCTGAACGAGACCGCCAGCTCGTCGACGCGAAGATCATCCACCCCCGGTAAGGTCTCCCACGCCCGGCGCAGCAGGTCGAGCACCGCTCCCGCCGTCGGTGCATCCTCGAATCCTTGCTCCTCCATCGTGCCGCCGACGATCAGCTTCCCGCCGCGCTGCGGGACGATGTAGACATCGGGCGTGAACACAATGTCGCGGATGAGCTGCTCGCCACTGAGCCTGACCGTCTGGCCTTTGATCGGACGCATTCCCAGATCTTTGAGCGGCGAGTCGATCGATGCGCTCATCCAGGCCCCGGCGGCCCCCACGACCTGCTCGGCGCGCAGGGTGAAGGAACTCTCGCCGGTTTTGCCTTCGACGAGCCATCCGTCGCGATCCGGCATGATCGAACGCACATCGGCACCCGTGATAAGGCCTCCGCCTCGCCGCGTGACGGCCATGGCCAGCGCGTCGGTCAGTTCTCGCGGGTCGACGTGATGCTCGCTCTCCACCAGCAAGCCGGCGACGACGCGGCCGGTGAGCCGTGGCTCGCGCTCGAGCACTTCTCTTGCCGTGAGCCAGCTCGAGCCGAGCCCGTATTCCTGCTGGATCGCGTGCAGTCGCTCCAGCTCGGCCAGGTGATCCCGGTTCAGAGCGACCCACAACGTCCCGTCGTCGCGATAGTGCGGATCGCGCCCGGAGACCCGGCGCACGTCGGCGATGAACTGCGGGTAGCGCGAGAGGCTGTCGAGCCCGAAACGGATCAGCTCCGGCTCCGCGGTCATCGCCTCGGAGGCCGGCACGAGCATGCCGGCGGCGACCGTCGATGCGCCTGCGCCCACGTCACTCCTCTCGAGCACAAGCACTTCCTGCTCGCGACGCAGCAGCTCGAAAGCGGTCGCCAGGCCAATCAATCCTCCGCCGACGACGACCAGCGCGGCGTGCTCCGGTATGCCGCCCTGCCCCACGTTCCGTCCTCCCGCGCCGCGACGGATCGCGACTCGCCTCTATGCTAGCCCGGATTGTTCATGAAGCCCTCTGTCACGCCTTGTTGAGGGATCACCTCAGAAGAAGCTGGGTTGGTGGTCAGAGCGGAGTGTTTGCTAGTTCCCGTCGGCACACGTCACCTGTGACGCGCAAACGCGTCCAGCCAGCACGACGAGAAAGTCGGCTACGTCGGCGGCAGCACCGGTGTCGTTTCACCGCCTTGGAGCTTGATCACCCCGCAGGCGAGCCGCGCGCCCGCAGCGCCTGTCGGCTGCGTCATCAGATCGTCCTGCGAGGCGTGAACGATCACCCCCCTTCCTAAAACGCTGTTCGGACCGCTGTCGAGGGTGATTCTGTCCGTAGACAAGGTGAGCACGCCCCGCCCATTGGCGTCGGCGGTGATGTTGCCCAAATCGCCCGCGTGCGCTTCGGGCGAGTCGGGTCCTGCGTGCGGCATGTCCTGCGGATTGAAGTGCGGACCCGCCGACGTCCCGTCGGGCGCCGAGCAATCGCCGAACTCGTGGACGTGGAAGCCATGCTCGCCGGGACTCAAGCCGGTGACGTCCGCTTCGACGCGCAACTTGCCGGCCTGTTCGGTGAAAACCACGCGACCGCGAACCCCGCTCTCGCCGAGCGCTGTGAGTTCCGCGATCGCGACCTTGACTGGAGCCGGCGGCGGTGCGGCAGCCGTTCCGGCAGGCGACTCCTGCTCCTGACGTGAACCGCCACAGCCCGACAGCAGGAGCATGGCAAGCACCATGGCCAGAATTGTGAGTCGGATCGAGCAACGCATCAAACGCGACTTGTGCATCATGGACCTTCCTTTCCGATCGATGAGAGTCGGGGCCCGGCGCCGATCGAAATCGCGACCAAGCCTGGAGCAATCCGCATGAGACTGTAATCTGCCGGTTCGGATCGAAACAACCACCCCATGCGCCACGACCGGCATGAGAGTTAACGACTCACCGGCTCCGGTTCGTCGCGCTGCCAGGAGCGGTCGCGGCGCCGCTCAGGGCGTTGACGCACGAGTCGTCCGCCGGAAGGGCGCTGGATCCGGCGCAAGTTTGAGCTCGAAGTGACTCAGCGGGCCGCGACGACCCGCCGGTCGCCGGCGAAGCGGATGTTGACCGTCTTCTTCACGCCGCCGGCGATGATCTGATAGCGTCCCGTGGGCAACGGCCCGATCTCGATCCCGTCGCCATCGGCGAGCGGCATCGCGTCGGCGAGCATTGCCCAGTCGCTGCCTCGAGCATCGAGAATTTGCAGCGACGCAAGCCCGTGCTCCGCGTCCGGCCCGATGCCGTGAACGGCGATCGTTCCCCCCCGCTCGATCAGCAGCTCGATCTCGAGTGGCGCTCCTTCGGGAACCGACAGTGGTCCGGCCACCGCTCGGGCAAACCCTTCGGCCCGAGCCACGATCTGCCACGGGCCTTCGTCGTCCGGCTCGAGCCGCGCGCTGCCGGTCTGCGAGCGTACCGAGCGTCGCTGCCAGGTTTGACCGGGTCGGAGCAGCGAGATCTCCACCGGCGCCGAGAGGTGGTTGTCTGAGAACGTGTAGCGGACGAGTATGAGACGCCCCCGCTCGAGCGGGATCTCGATCGGCTCGCCCGTGGCGAGCTGCTGCGCGAGTTGCTCGACGTCCAGCTGCACGGGATGCCACGGCAGCTCCTGACCGCGCGTTGGCGGGCCGTTCACCTCGAGCCACTGACACCACTCAGGGAGCCACATCTCGAACTGCCCGCGCTGCCCGCTGGCGGCGAGCGAGGCTGCACGGTCGGCCAGGCACTCGGTACCGAGCGTGTGGAAGTAAAGCGGGCTTTGTCGGTTCCGCCGGCGCGAGATGCCGGCGCCCTTCCGCGAGCAGCTCAGAAGAGCACCGCTGACCGCGCTCTTTTCGATGGCAGCCACAACGCGGCCGCGGAGCCGCTGTCCGTCGATGACCAACGTCCGAACGTCGCCCGATCGGTCTTCCGAGGGCAGCTGACTGAGCCGTGTGAACAGCGCCGCATCGGCCTCGCGCACGCCAACTAAGGCGCCGGAATCGATCGGCGACGCACGTGGAATGATCGCGACGCCGTCCTCGTTGCTGACCGCGTCAGAGACGACGCGCGCACGGCCCTCTTCCTCGATACCGATCAGCACGACGGCAACATCCGGCCTGGGCTCGCCTCCTTCGACGACCCGCACGCGCAGCGGCGGCGAGTTGCTCATCGCGAAGTCAGTCGTTTCCCCGTCCCGAATCTCGACGCGCCGCCGGAACAGCGTGTCCCCCTCCGGCCCAGGAAACGCCACGACGACATCGACGAGACCGGGAGCGAGTCGGTCGATCGTGAAGTCGCCCGTCTCGGAAGCGATCGCGACGCGCTTCAACCCGAGACTCGT
>CP070706.1:48252-51414 GCA_020350085.1 Acidobacteriota bacterium | reverse complement strand
GCGCGAGCGAGTTTGGCGATGGCGATGCCATCGCGAAAAAACGGTCCCGTGCTGTAAAGCGGGGAGTTGAGAAATCCTTCGGTCCACGAGATGAGCTCGTCTCCGTGCGAGCGTGACAGCACGTCCACAATCTGCTCGATAGCCTCGCAGTAGATCTTCTTCATGCGAGCCCTCCCTCGGCGACCCTCTTCGAGCGGTGCCGAGAGGACGGCGAGGGCGCGCTCGAACTCGCGGATCGCTGCGGCGTCCTGGCCGGGCTGGCGCGCCAAGAACTTGCCGTGAAGCGTCAGAACGTGCGCTTTGAGCAGCGGACGATCGGCAAGCGGGAGGCTGGCGTTGTCGCAGAGCGCCACCATCGCCTCGCAGAACTGTTGGGCTTCTTCTAGCTGGATGGATCCGGTCTTCAGCCGCGCTTCGTAGACGTTCATGTTGAATTCGACGTCAGCGCCGAAAGGAAGCGCCGCGACGGTGCCTGCGCTACTCGCGCTGCTTGCACCGCTTGTGCTGTCGGCGCAGACGACAGGGGCCAGGCTGAAGACCAGCGAAAAGACGACCGCGACTCGTGTCATCGAGGCCTCCCCTCGAGATGCGGCTCGCGCGGCACCCCCGTGCTGCCCTCCGTCTCGCGCATCCTCCACAGCAGCCAGATCACACCGAAGAAGTAGGCGACGCACAAGGCGATCAACGGGTAGAGCAGAAACGGGGCCACCGTGAAGATCTCCGCAGCAAAGTAGGCCTGTACATAGCACAGCGGCGCCATGCCGAACAGAGTCCCTAGCATCACTTTCCAGGCCGGAATCGTCGTCAGGCCGGCAGCGTATGAGACGAGATCCGAGGAGGTGAACGGGTTGACGCGCAGGAGAAACACCAGCAGCGCTCCCCGCCGACGCAGCAGCATCCGATACTTGCGCATTGCGCCGGAGCCAAGCCGCCGGGCGAGAAAGTCTCCCCCGAGCGCGCGAGCCAGCGAGCACGCCACGCCTGCTCCGAGCACGTTGCCGATCAGCGACATGGTGCCACCGACGAATCCGCCGAAGATCACTCCTCCGGGCAGGTACAGCAGCGTCCCCGGAATCGGGGCTACGACGACCTCCACGGTGACCACCAGCACGTAGACCAATGGCGCCAGCGCTCCCCACGCCAGAAAGTACTCGCGGACGAGATCGATCTTCTCCGCAGAGCCGAGCTCGGTGTTGAGCAGAAGAGCCACGATGCCACCGCGCAACCAGGACTGCAGCGTCCAGGCACTGACGGCCAGCAAGAACAAGACGATGAGGACACGTCTCGAGTTGCCGACGGCCGTTCGCAACCGGCACCACAGATCGCTTCTCGACGCTGGAGTAAGTGCGCTCAACCCGACCCGCGGCCTCTGATTGACGCCCGTGAATCGAAGACGGCAGGCGAAGCCGAGTGGAGGCGAGCGCCCGGGCCACGGCCACGAGAAGTCAATGTGGGCGATCCATTTCTCGTCATCCTCATCGCAGGCGCGTCACTCTAGCCCACGCAGGCGATGTGACCAAAAGGTGACGCCTGAGATCAGGAGGGTCGACTCCATGCACACTTTCGAGATCCTCTTCTCGGAGTTGAGTTGATCTCGGAATCGATCTGAGCCAGATGCGACTGACTCCCAACGTATCATTCTTGTTCGCAAACCTTCGTCGCGGTCGATCTTTCCGAAACAGAAGTCACGCCGAAGCACCCCTCGACGATGCTGCTCGCAGCGAGAATCATCGTCCTGTCCAGATCCAACCCGCGAGCGAGGCAAAACAGCGCGCTCGGCTCACGTCGAAGACGCCAGAGATCAGAGGCACGCACCACCGCAGCCTCTGGAACCGAGCTCGTCAGCCGCTCTACTCGCTGTCTGCGAGACGGCAGCGGCTCGGTCCGCTGCCGACGCTCGACAACCTCCGATCGACCGGCGAGGTCCGGAAGGGGTGCTATGATCGCGGCATGGATCCTGAATCAACGGATCGACTGACTGAGCACCGCAGCGCCATCTACCGCTACATTCGGGGCATTGTACGCGATGCGACAGTCGCAGAGGATCTCGTCCAAGAAACGCTTTTGCGCGCGCACGAAAAGCTGACAACACTGGAGAACCCGGCGAGTCTCATCCCGTGGCTTTATCGCATCGCGACGAACATCTGCCATGACAGATATCGCGCGGCGGCGTATCGACACAAAGTCGTGCCCCTCGATGCGGGCACCCACGGCGCGGAGGGCGCGGACGACACGAGCCCCGCGAACACGCTGACCGACGCTTCTCCCCGGCTCGACACCGTCATGGAGCAGAGGGAAATGAGCGCTTGCGTGCAGGACTTTCTCGCCGAACTGTCCGATTCGTACCGCGCCGTGATCCTGCTGCACGATACGCAAGGACTGACGAATCCCGAGATTGCAGAGATGCTCGGGGTCTCGTTGGCCACGGTCAAGATTCGGCTCCACCGGGCGCGGAACAAGCTGCGCGCCGCGCTGGCAGAGGCCTGCGCTTTCTCGACGGACGAGCGCGGCGTGCTCGTCTGCGAACGGAAACCGCCGAAAAGCGATCGATGACCGTCCTGCCGTCCGGGGCGCCGATGCTGCGTCGCCGAGATCGCTCGGAATCGTGCGCGTACCGGCTCCCGACCCGTATCCCTTCGCCGCGCTATCTCGTCTTTAGTCGTGAACGCCAGTCATAACCGCAGCTGTCAGCGACAGATCAGGCGTCAGGGAGACTCAAGATGTCCAGCGAGAATCTCGAGATGAACCAGGTCGAAGCCGATCGCGCCGGCTCAGGCGCCACGCCTGACGACCAACGCGAGAAGGCCGGCTACAGCGCGTGCGGCCCGATGATGGCGGAGATGATGCGGGGCTGCCCCTGCAGGTCGTTCGCCGAGCGTCACCGCGTCGGCTTCTTTCTCTGTGCGGCAGGCTGCGGGTTCGCCATTCTCATTTTCCAGCTCGGCTGGCTGCTCGGAGTGATCGCCTTCTTCAGATCGCTCTGAGCAGCGTTCGCCATCGCCGGGCTAAAAAGGAATCGAACATGGACAACCGAACGAGAGAGCTGATCGCCATCGGGGCATCGACCACGGCAAACTGCGTACCCTGCCTGCGTCATCACCTAGGCAAGGCACGCGAAGCGGGTGCAGAGGACGCCGAGATTCACACCGCGATCCGCGTAGG
>CP070706.1:43188-48152 GCA_020350085.1 Acidobacteriota bacterium | reverse complement strand
GAAGGGTGACGAAGTCATGTCTCCTGACGAGTTTCAAGCCCTGCCGGAGAAGGACCGCGCAGCGTTGCAGACGGAGATAGAGCAGCTTCAGGACGAGCTGAAGAAAGTGCTCCGTCAGGTGCCGCGTTGGCAGCGCGAAAAGCAGAAGCGGTTGCGCGAGTTGGATCTCGAAGTCAGTCGCGTCACGATCGAGCCGCTGATCTCGGAGCTGCGAGACGAGTACGCCGGCCACGAGGACGCGCTCGGATTCATTGACGCGGTGGCGAAGGATGTTGCGGAGAATGCCGACGCCTTGGTCAGAGGAAAACGCACGGACCAGCAGGCCGCGGGCGAGTCGCAGCCGGTCGAATCGGACGTCAGCCCTCCTTTGTTGCGACGCTACCGCGTCAACGTACTCGTCGACCAGAGCCAGGCGGTGGGCGCCCCGGTCATCTACGAAGATCACCCGACATTTCAGAATCTGATCGGTCGCATCGAACACATCCCACGGCAAGGCACTCTGGTGACCGATTTCACGCTGATCAAGCCCGGAGCGCTGCAGCGCGCGAACGGCGGCTTCTTGATCCTCGACGCGCTCAGAGTGCTGATGCAGCCTCTGGCGTGGGAAAGTCTCAAGCGCGCACTCAAGTCGCAGCAGGTCGAAATAGAATCTCTCGGCCAGACGATGGGACTCGTCAGCACCTTCTCTCTCGAGCCCGAGCCGATGCCGCTGTCGGTGAAGCTGATACTCGTCGGTCACCCGATGCTCTATCACCTGTTGTCAGCCTACGATCCCGATCTCCGCAAGCTATTCAAGGTCGCCGCCGATTTCGACGAGCAGGTCGCTCGCGACGGATCCCATCAGCAGCTCTACGCGCGCTTCATCGCCAAGCTGGTCGGAGACCACTCTCTGCGAGTCTTCGACAAAACGGCCGTGGCACGGGTCATCGAGCACAGTGCCCGGATGCAGGGCGACGCGGAACGGATGTCGCTGCAGATCGATCGCATCGTCGATCTGATGCGTGAAGCTGACTACTGGGCCGAAAAGGACGGCCGCGAGGTGGTCGAGGCCCGAGATGTGCAGCAGGCGATCGACGAGTCGATCTACCGCTCCGATCGGATCCGACAACGGCTTCACGAGGAGATCCAACGCGGAACGATCCTGATCGACACCGACGACGCCGTCGTAGGACAGGTCAACGGCCTGGCGGTGTACATGCTGGCAAGCTACGCGTTCGGTCGCCCCTCGCGGATAACGGCTCGTGTTCGGATGGGCAAGGGGGAGATCATCGACATCGAGCGTGAGGTCAAGCTCTCGGGGCCGCTGCACTCCAAAGGCGTGTTGATCCTCTCCGGTTTTCTCAGCCAGCGCTACGCGGCAGATCGGCCGTTGTCGCTTTCGGCCTCGCTCGTGTTCGAGCAGTCCTACGGCGGTGTCGACGGCGACAGCGCGTCGCTCGCGGAGCTGTGCGCGCTGCTGTCGGCGATTGCCAACGTGCCGATCCGACAGTCGCTGGCGATGACGGGCTCGGTCAACCAGCGGGGAGAAGTCCAGGCCATCGGAGGAGTCAACGAGAAGATCGAGGGGATGTTCGATGTGTGCCGGGCACGCGGGCTGACCGGGGAGCAAGGCGTGCTGATTCCCGCATCGAACGTCAAGCACCTCATGTTGCGCCACGACGTGGTCGATGCCGTTCGAGCGGGACAGTTTCACGTGTATGCCGTCGAGACGGTGGATCAAGCGATCGCGCTGCTCACCGGGATGGCGGCCGGCGAGGCTGACGAGACGGGGAAGTATCCTGAGCGCACGTTCAACCGGTTGGTCGACGAGCGGCTCGGCCAGCTGGCCAGCCGCTGGAAGGAGTTCACTGTCCCGGCGAAGAGCGAAGAGTCCCCTTGATGAGCGACAAGCGCATCCGCCGCATCCTCGTAGCGATCGACGCATCGCCATGCAGCCTGTCCGCTACCGAGGCCGCGGCGGAGCTGGCTGCGCTTCTCGATGCCGAGCTGAAAGGGTTGTTCGTCCGAGACGACGCGCTGCTGGAGCTGTCGGAACACCCGCTGGCGCGAGCGGTCGATCCGCTGACGACGACGATCCGCGAGGTCGGCGGCGGGCATCTCGAGAGACACCTTCGCGTGCAAGCGATGCGGGCGCGAAGCGCCTTGGCACGTCTGGCGGCCAGAGTCGGCATCCGCTGGTCGTTCGAGATCGCGACCGGCATCGTGTCCTCGACGCTGCAGGCGGCTGCCGGTGAGGCGGACATCGTCAGCGTCGGGAGGACCGGCTGGTCCTTCCGTAGTGGGCGCGCGTTGGGAAGCACGGCACGCACGGCGCTGTCCTGGGAACGGACTCACGTGCTGGTGCTTGGGCGGGCCCGCCCGATCCGCCCGCCGGTGATCGTCCTTTACGAGAGCAGCGCCGCGGCCCGCGAGGCGCTCTCGATCGCGACGCGCCTCGCCGAGCGCCGCTCATGGCCGCTGATCGTGCTGCTGTCCGGCCCCGACGAGCAGGCTTTGCGCGACGAGGTCGGGGCCGAGGTTTCCGGACTCGGAGAACGGGTGCGTCAGATCTACCTCGGCCTCGCCGACGGAGAGCGCCTGGCTCAGATCGCGCGTGGCGAGCACCGAGGGGTGCTCATCGTGCCCGCCGACAGCCGGCTTCTCGCGCCCGAGCGGTTGCTCGCCCTGCTCGATCGAGTCGATAGTCCGGTGATGGTCATACGCGCGCGGCCGTAAGCCGGGGCGCAATCTTGGAGCTAAACGACGAGTCGGTCGATCAAGCGAGACGCGATCTCCTCCGCGGGCTCCTGCCCGGAGGCAGCGGTCACCAGCTTCGTCGACGGAATCTCTGCAGGGGGTTCGAACCCTTGCATGAGCTCGTCGAAGCTCGTCGAGCCGGCCCGTGCGTCGGCCGATCGCGTCGCCAGGCGTCCCCGGATCAGCTTCTCGTCGCACTGGACCCATACGACGACGGCGGGATGTCCGGCGCGCGCGGCAGCTGCGAACCACCGCTCGCGCTCCGCGCTCCGCGCCAACGAGGCATCTACGATGACAGTGCTGGCTCGACCGAGCACCCTGAGGGCTTCGTCCCGCAGAGCGTCTTGCGAGCGAGCGGCTGGCTGTCCCTCGTGCGAGCCGTTGCCGCCGTCGCTCTTCAACACGACGGCGCCGAAAGGCCGGGCGATCCGCTCCGCGAGCCAGCTCTTTCCCGAAAGTGGCGGACCGCACATCAACACCAACGTCGGCGGCAGATCGTAGGCTGCCGCGAGATGGAAGTAGCTCATCGCCTCCAAACGCGCTGATTCGTGCTCACTCGAGTGCGGAGGGTGACCACCAGCCGCCATCGACCGAACCTTGGCGCGGACGATCGAGAAATACGTCTTGTAGTAATCGATCAACTGACCGAGCTGCAGATCGGCTGCCAGGCTCCGATAACGCTCGACGAAGTAGTCCGACAAGCTGCGAAACTGCTTGAAATCGAGATCCATGGCGAGAAAGGCGATCTCAGCCGCGACGTCCGCGCAGCGAAAGCGGGGAGTGAACTCGATGCAATCGTAGGCGACGACGCCGCGATCGGTAAAGCAAATGTTGCCGGTATGAAGATCGCCGTGACCCTCCCTGATCTTTCCACGGCGGACACGCTCTTGCAGCAACGACTCGTGGGTGTCGAGAAAAGAGCGTCCCTTGCTGCTCAAGAAGTCGTGCAGCTGGCCTGAGAGCGACCGAAACCCTGCTTTGCCAGTTCGTCCTTCCGGCGCCGCGAAATCTTCCGTCTGCGAGAAGTTCTCTTCCGCGTTGTAGCGAAGCTTGGCCGGCTCGCCGAACTCGTCGACGCCCTCGCCCGTAGCAGCTCGGCGGTGAAAGTCGACCAGCAGCCGTACGAGCTCGTCCATCATCGCTTCATCGACTTCGCCGCGCTCGAGAAGCTGATCGAGCATGCGGTCGGCCGGAAGACGCTTCATCTCGACCGCGTACTCGATGGCGGCCCCATCGCCCCCGACGACGAAACCTCCTGCCTTCTGTTCCACGATCGGCAGCACGCCGAGATAAACTTCGGCGGCCAAGCGCCGATTCAGCACGACCTCCTGCTCGCAAAAGTGCGGGCGCCGCTCGAGGGTGGTGAAGTCTAGAAAGCCGAAATCGACCGGCTTCTTGACCTTGTACACGCGATCGCCGACGAAGTAGACGCGAGAGATGTGCGTTTCCGTAAAGCCGACCTCTTGCACGCCGGTGACGCGGAGTCGGTAGCTGTCTGGTTTCAAGAACGCGGCCATGAGTCGGTCGGGCTTCGTCATCGGCTCGTCTTCCTCTCGTCATCCTCGTTGAGGCGCGCATCGAGGCGCGCGAGGATCGTGCACTCGGGCCGGAATTCTAACCCGGGGCAGTGCCCCCCCCTCGGCACGGTTCGAGATGCGGCGCTGGGGCGCCGCCCGCCATCCGCGTGGCCGCAGGGGTGGCGCAGGCGTAGCATCATGACAGGAGACCCATCGTCGGGACAGTTCATGGACGTCGTTCCCCACCGGATACGCGCGTACAGAGAGCGATCTTTGTGGAGGTAACACGATGGATGTCTTCACCACGGAGCTTTTCGGCACGCTTCTGAATTTCGAAGCAAGCCGCTGCTTATCGATCTACATGCCGACCCACCGCTACGGACGCGAGGTGCAGCAAGGCCCCGTCCGCTTGAAGAATCTGTTGCGCGAAGCGGAGCGGCGTCTCGAAGCCAACGCCGTCAAAGCCGCCGAAGCTGCCGAGCTTCTCGCGCCAGTGCGCCAGCTGCTCTACGACGAAGCGTTTTGGACGCAGCAATCTGACGGACTCGCGCTGTTTCTCGCGCCAGGATCGTGGCGTCGTTATCGACTCCCCGTCGGGTTCGAGGAAAAGGTCGTTTACGGCGAACGCATCCAAGTCAAGCCGCTCAATCCGCAGCTGATGACCGGGCGAAGTTTCATCTAGCTCGCGCTGAGCCTCAAACAGGTCCGGCT
>CP070706.1:39725-43088 GCA_020350085.1 Acidobacteriota bacterium | reverse complement strand
CACGGTAGTTCGCGCGACCACCACAGACTCGGCAGTCGCCCGTTCATGAGCAAAGGACTGCCATCTAACAACAGCATGCAGCGGACGACGCATCGCGCCGCCGCTGATGCACAACGTTATACGGACCAGAGGGAACTGAAAACGGTAGTGTCAAGGATGTTTCGCACTTTGCTTCGGAGTAGCCTTCCATCTCCGTTCCGGTTTCTTCCGGGTTTGTTCCCCCCGAAGGGGGATCACCCCTGTAGAGCCGCGGCTTTCGTCGCGTGCTCGAGCAATCCCGTGTCGACGTACTTCTTCGTTCCCCATTTCGGACCCGCGATGTGACGAAGCCTGGCGGCGACCAGCATCAGCGCGGAGCGTCCGTCTGGGAAGGCGCCAACTACGCGCGTACGACGTCTCACCTCGCGCAGGATCCTCTCGAGCGGGTTGTTGGTCTTCACGTGGCGCCAGTGCTCCCTCGGGAATCGGTAGTAGCTCAGAGTTTCCCCAACGCCTTCCTGTAGCAGCTCGGCGGCCTTCTTGAGCTTCATCTGAACGAGCTTCTTCACGACCGCTTGCGCCTTCGTGTGTGCTTCGCGGTGATCTTCCTGGGCGTGAATCGCTTTCAGCATCGCAGCCACGTCGCGCACCTTGCCCTTCGGGACCACCGTGAACACGTTCCGATAGAAGTGAACCACGCAGCGCTGCCAGCGGGCGTCCGGAAACGTGGCCGCGACAGATTCCACCAGGCCGAGGCACTTGTCGCTGATCACGAGCTGAACCCCTTTCAGCCCACGGTCCTTGAGGTGTCTGAGGAACTGTCCCCAGCTCTCCTTGTCTTCTTTCGCCCCCTCGACCGCGCCGATCACTTCGCGAAAACCGTCTTCGGCCACAGCGATCGCGACAAGAATCGACACGTTGCGAACCTCGCCGCCCCAGCTGCGCTTCAGCCAGATCCCGTCGAGAAAGACGTAGGGGTACCCCGTCGTCAGCGGCCGTGTCCGCCACGCATCGATCTTCTCGTAGATCTTCTGGTTGAGCTTACTGACCGTGCCCGGGCTGACCCGCGTCCCCCACAACGCCTCGGTGATGTCCTCGACCCGGCGGACGCTCACACCGGCCAGGTACATCTCGATCAACGCCTCCTCGACCGAGCTCTCGCGCCGCCGGTACCGCTCGATGATGGCCGTCTCGAACGGAACCGAACGCAGCTTCGGCATCCGAAGAGTCACTTCGCCAGCCTTCGTCTGCAGCTTGCGTTCGTAATGGCCGGCCCGCGTCGAGGCTCGTTCGGCGTTTCGCTCGTAACGCTTAGCCTGGCACAGGCGCTCGGCTTCGGCGTCCAGCATCCCATTCAGCGTTTCCTCGACCGATTCCCGAACCAGCGCTCCCAGCTGGTCCTTCAACTGGCCCTCGTCGATCTGGATGACTTTACCGAGCTTCGACTTCGGTGTATCACTCCCCACGGGGTGGTCCTCCTCTCTGGCCTTGGTTTTTGGCGATTCCAAGTAAACCAGATGGAGGGCTACCTCCTTCAGAAAGTGCGAAAGATCCTATACGTCATCGTTCGGCGCGACAGAGTCTCGCGTGCACGCTGCGCTCCGCGCAACGCGGGACAAGCAGGGAACTCTAGGAACAATTGCGGGACAAGAGCGGGATCGCGCACGCCTGCATCGCGCTCTGGGAGGTTATCGATTCGTGACAAGTCGAAACGCTGTAAGTAAGTAAGCGGTCAAGAAACGGCGTTCTTGACGGGCCCGTCGATCACGGACCGCAGCGGATCGCTGGCGAAGCGCTCTTTCCACAGCCGCGGCGTTAAATCGGTGACCTCAGCGAACGGATGGCTGTCGACTCTTTGCAACACGTCGACCAAGTAGACGTAGGGATCGACCTCTTGAAGGCGGCAGGTTGCCAGGAGGCTCTGCACGATGCCCACGGCCTCCGCGCCGACCTCGGTCCAGCAGAACAGCCAGTTCTTGCGACCGAGCGCGATCGGACGGATCTCCCGTTCGAGATGATTCGTGTCGATCGGCACGTTTGGGTACTCGAGAAACACGCGAAGAGCCGCTTCGCGGTCGAGCGCGTAGGCCGCTGCTTCGGTGAACGGATTCGATGGAAGCAGGAGCCGGCGTTCAAGCGTCTCCTTCAGCCAGGCGAAGAAGGTGTCGACGATCGGCTTGCAGCGCGTCGCCCGTTGCTCGGTGAGCTTTGCTCCGTCGTGTGATTTCCGCCGCAGCACGGCTTCTTCTTCGTACAGCCGCCGGATGAGCCCCAGCGCGATCGTCGTCAGCTCCGGCTCGACGTCTTCCGCCTTCATGAACTGCCGCCGGGTGTGGCTCCAGCACTGCGCATGCACGACCTGGTTGTTGCGCTCGGCGTACCGTGCGTACGCCTGGTAGCCGTCGCTGACCAAGACCCCGCAGTATTCGCCGAGTACCTCGCGTACCATCGCGCCCGCGCGGTGCGGCGAGAAGGGGAACACGACTTCGTCCTTGTCACCGTAGACAGGCCAGAAGAAAGCAGTCTTCATCGCCCCCTGGCCCTTGCGGCCAGCCTTGATCGGCGTCTCGTCCATCGTCAGGACCTTGCTCTTCAGCACCGATGCCAGCTGCACGTTGTAGATCGGCTTCAACAAGTCGGCGGTGCGGTGCACCAGATTCGTCAGCGTCGATCGTGCCAGTCGGATTCCCGCGGCCTCCAGACGTTGATGCTGGCGGTAGAGCGGCAGGTGAAAACGAAACTTGTCGATCAGCACACCCGCCAGCAGGCTGACGTCCGCGCAGCTCTTCCCCAGTACGGACGCAGGAGCCGGTGGGCAGGTCAGCGTGCCGTCGCTTTTCCGCTTGATGACTTCCCGGACGTACTTGACGATCACGTAGGTCCCCGGACGTTGCGCCAGCTTGTAGGTCGTCTTCTCGCCGACGACCTCATCGCCATCAGCCAGCGCCGGAGTCGGGATACGAATCTCCTCGACGGGAACCGTCTCGTCGAAACGCAGGCCGCCTTCGTCGAAGTCCTCGTCGCGCGGCTGCGTGCCGCGACGACGCCGATGCTCGGCGATCGTGATCGTCGATGCTTCGGATGGCACGTCGTCCTGGACCCACTCGCCCAGCGAAGGCTGACTTCCATCGGGCGGCGGCACCCGGCGCTCGGACTTCTGACCGAACATCTGCTGCTTGAACCACTCGAGCTGACGGGTCAACTCGTCGATGCGAGCGGTGTGCTCGGCGACCGCACGTGCGAGAGCTTCACGGGAAACGAGCAATTCGACGATGCCTTTGTGATCGAGGCTCGCTGCTTGCTCGTCGAACGACATGCGCACTTTCTATCGCATCGCGCGCCGCTTGCCAAGCACTATTCCATCGAGAATCAACCGAAACGCTT
>CP070706.1:35505-39625 GCA_020350085.1 Acidobacteriota bacterium | reverse complement strand
GCCTTCAGCAGTCGGCAGTTCCAGAGGACGTGGAGTGCCTTGATGGCGGAACCGGGAGCTTTCAGCTGCTCGGCCCGCTGCAGCAGGCCGAGCGGGTCATCCTGATCGACGCGACGGCCGATGGGGAGCCTCCTGGAACCCTCAAGCGGCTCAGGCCTCGTTTTTCGAAGGACTATCCACCCACGCTCACGGCCCACGACATCGGGCTCAAGGATCTGCTGGACGCATTCTATTTGCTCGGCGGCCCGCCCGAGGTGACGTTGTTCACGGTCTCGATCAGCCTGCCGCAACCGATGTCGACCGAGCTGTCCGACGCGGTCGCCTCGCGGGTCGGAGATATCGCCCGCCGTGTGCGGGAGGAGATCAGCGCCACGGGCGCTCATTCAGAGTGACGCTGCGGCTCCGATCCGTTCCTCATCTCCATCTGCTTGACACCTCGATCGGCACCGTGATGCACTGCGCGTGGCGCGGTTCCTGCCAGAGGCGAGCTCATGCGCGATCGTTTCTGGGGCTTCATCGTCGTCGCGGCGTGGCTGGGCAGCGCCGGCTGCGCCACCCATCTTCACCGTGCGAGTGATTTTCAGCTCGCCGTCGAGGCTCGGGCTGCGTTCGAGACCGCGCGTCTCTCTGAGGCCGGAGCGATCGAGCGCGAGCAGCTCGCGGGCATGCTCGAGCGGGAGCTGGCGGCCGTCCGGACCCACACGCTCGCGCTGCGGGATGCTGAGCTGGTCGCGATTCTCGAAAGCGAGCAGGCGCTCGGCGACGATGGCCGACTCGCCTGCGGGATCGAGACGCGCTCCCAGCAGATTGCGGGCGCCCGCTATCGCGAGTACCTCGCCGTCCTGATCGGAAAGGTCGAGCCGGCCCGGCGCGCCATGATCAGCGCTCAGCAGCAGTATCAGCGTCTGACCGTCGCGGGGACGGTCCGTCCCGCCGGGCTGACGTGCCCACTCTCGCCCGCGGCGCGCGCGGCGATCGAAGAAGCAGATCTCGATGCGGCACTTCGAGCCGTGATCACGGAGTACGGCCAGCAGTGTGGCGCGTACCTCGCCGCCCTCGACGATCTCGGAGCCGAGCTCGTGCCGCCGGAAGAAGGGCTCGCCGATCGTTGCCCCCTGGCGGAGACCGACTTCCCATCGCCTCTGCTGGCCGATCTTCTGTCGATCCTCGAGCAGGCGCGTCAGGCCACCGAGGCGTTTGATCGGGCGCTCGGAGAGCTGCGGGGCCGTTACGCGCGGGCGCGGCGCGAGCATCGGCAGGCCGAGACGAGCCGTGCCCCTGTGCTGCGCACGGAGGCGAGAGCAGCACTCGAGGAGCTGGCGGCGATCGGCGGGCCGCTTGCGGATGCGAGCAGCCTGCTCCGCTCCGTCGGTCTCGAGGAGCTGTCTCACGGAGCGATCGAGGCGCTCGTCGAAGCGCAGCTCGAACTCGTCAGCTTGTTGCTCGCCATCTCGGCCGAAGAGCCAGGCAGCGGCGATCCCTCGGCCGATCGAGAGACCGCGTTCGCCATCGAGCTGCTACGGCTGATCCCCGCGATCGAGGAGGAGATTCAGGCCGGTTTCTCTCGCCCGCGCTTGCAGACTCTCGTCTTCGAGGCCGAGCTGTTGCGGGCCCGGCTCGAGGCCGCCGGCCGACAGCGCACGCTGGCACAAGCTCGTCAGCGGCTGTTGATGAGCGAGAAGGCGGCGCTGGTCGCAGAGCTCGAGCTGCTGGTCGAAGCGGGCAAACATCTGGCGCGGTATCGCGCGTCGCCAGGGGCATGCCCGCCAATCGGTTCCCTCGTTGCAGCCTTTAGCGACGCGTCGCCCGCTTGTCGCGAGCAGCTGCTGTTGGCGCTGGCGCTCTACGCTCACTCGTGGTCGACGGCCCGTACCAGCGAGGAACAGCTCGACTACGAGCTGATCGCGCTGCGGCACGAGGCGGCGCTCGACAGCTCCGAGGCGGCACTGGCGCAGTGGGAAGTCCTGATCGGGCTGCCGCTGATGCAGCTCGTCGCCTATCACAAGAGTGGGCTCGAGCCCGATGACATCGCGCGGATGACCGAGATCCTGGGCATTCTCGGCATCGCGGTCGGCGTGAACTGAAGGGGGAGTCGTGACGCGATACGTGCTGACCGCCGCCATCGTGCTCTCGCTCGCCAGCTCGGCGGTGCCGGCCGCAGGCGAGTCGGCTGCGGCGCGCGACGCGGCGAGAATTCTTGCCAGCTTCGCGGCCCGGGTCAGCGAAGAAAGCCGCGAGCTGGCCGCGTTTCGCGACGAGCTCTTACGCGCTCGCGAACGCAACATCGGCAGCCTCGAGCAGAGCGCGCTTCGCGTGCGTCAGCACAGTGAGCGCCGCTACCAGATCTGGAATGCGACCGGCCAGTTCGACAAAGCAGCTCTGTTCGACCTGATCGGGAGCTTGGAACGATCACTGACGATGCATCGCGACGAGCTGGATCGACGGCGCGCCGAGAACGAGGCGACCCGCGCTGCGGCGAAGAGCGCCCTTCAGTCGCGTCAAGACAGGCTCGCCGAGGCCGCCAAGCTGCTCGGCCAGCTCGCCGAACGGCCGTCGCTCCGTGAGCAGCTTTCGTTCTATGCGGCCTATTTCCGCCAAGTGAGACAGCTGGTAGACGAGCAGACGGCGATCACCGAGCGGCAGGCTGAGCAAGCAGCTCTCGCCACGGGAAGCGAGCTCGACCTGCGATGATCCGGAGGACGCGGTGAGCAGCAACAGAGTCGACCTGGAGCGGGCATCCGCGGCCGAGAGGGGTCGCTACATCGAAACGTCGCTGCGTGCCGAGGCGGGAATCGAGGAAGCGATCGGCCTGTTGCGGGTGCGCAAGCTGCAGTACGCCTCGGCCGAGGAATCGGCGCTGATCAACGTGCGCATCCCGCAGCTCGAGGCTCGGCTCGCCAAGCTGCGCGCGGACCGGATCGCCTTTCTCGCCGGATACAAATCGATCAAGCCGCCGACGGCCGCTGATGTCGCGCGGGCCAAGCAGCTGGTCGGCCAACTCGAGGCACTCGTCGCCCAAACCGCGAAGACGAGAGCGGTGATCGCGATCGCCTCGCGCCTCGTGCGGTTGACCCGCTGAGGCCGGCGAGACGTCAGCGCGTCATCCGCCGGATCAAGCCGTCGGCCAACCTCTCGGCGGCGAGACGACCGTGGCGGAAGAACATCGAGGGTTCGACGAGCTCCAGC
Organism: Acidobacteriota bacterium; assembly: GCA_020350085.1. Lineage (GTDB taxonomy): Bacteria > Acidobacteriota > Polarisedimenticolia > J045 > J045. The sequence goes on along the minus strand of CP070706.1, from coordinate 36,439 downwards.
TCGCTGAGGCGTAGCTGCCCTCCGCTGTCGCGTAGGAAGTCGACCCGCGCGTACAGCAAGCTCGGATCGACGCTTTCGAGCACGCGGCGCGCCAGTGCGGACTCGTCCGTGCGGGGCTCGTAGGGCTCGTCGGCGGCCCCGAAATCGTCCTGAACGCGGTAGTCACCGGGCACCGGGATCTTGCGCACGGCGTGCGTGAGCGCCCCCTCGACGAAGACCAGTGAGATCTCCCCTTCGCTCTCCACCGACGGCAGGTACGGCTGGAGCATCATCCCCTCCCGAACGAGCGTCCGGTCGAGATGGCTTTGAGCCGCGCGCAGCCCGAGCTCGTCGGCCTCGAAGCGAAGCGTCTCTCGTGCGGTCGCCCCCACCATCGGCTTGATGAACCCGCGTGTCCAGCCGCGTCGTTTCATCAGCTCGCCGACGTCGGCCCGTGCGCCGGCAGCGAGCCAGATCGTGGGTGTGACCGGCAGGCCCTTTGTCGCCAGCTCGGCGAGATAGCTCTTGTGTGTGTTCCAACGCACGATCTGTGGCGGGTTGTAGAGCGGCGTCACGGAGGCGACACGCTCGGCCCAGGCCAGATAAGCCTCGCGCTGTTCCATGTAATCCCACGTCGTGCGGATCAGACACGCATCGAAGGCGCTCCAGTCGACGCGGGGGTCGTTCCAGGCCGGCTCTTCGAAGCGCACGCCGCGTGCCGAGAGCGCATCGCGCAGCGCCTGGTCGTCCACCTCCCAGTCGGGAAGATCGAAGCACGTGGCGAGAGCGACGAACATGGCGAGAGCATAGCGTTTGTCGCTGGCTTGTCGACTCGCCGTTCGCCCTGCTAGCCCGGATTATGCATGAAGCTTTGAGCAGAAACGCCGCAGATGCCTACTGGATGGCGCGCACGTAGGGATTCGCGACTGAGGCGTGCCTGTAGGCACGCCGCAGG
>CP070706.1:29692-35405 GCA_020350085.1 Acidobacteriota bacterium | reverse complement strand
GAGAGGTAGTACTCGCGCTGTGCCCGCTCGAGCTGTTGCTTGACGCGGCTGGTGAGCCGCTTGTCGAGCCGCAGCTTCTCGAGTTCGAGCTCGATGACTTGAACCAACCGCTCGACACGCTCGCGCAGGACCACTCGCTCGAGAAGGTCCTGCTTGACCTCGGCGCCGACCATCAGATGGGCGGCCACGGTATCCGCCAGCCGCCCCGGCTCGGAGACCTTCATCGTGGCCAGCACGGTCTCGGCCGGCAGCGAAGGGCTGTTCTTGACGTAGGTCTCGAACAGCTCCGAGAGGCGATGCACGAGCTGATCGAGGTCCGGTCCACTCGCGTGTCGCTCGGCGAGCGGATGCGTTTCGGCGACCAAAAAGCCGTCGGGCGCGCGATGAGTCTCGAGGGCGCGCGCCCGCTCGAGCCCCTCCACGAGCACGCGCATGTTACCCGAGGCGACCCGCAACGACTGCACGATCGTGGCCACCGTGCCGACGCTGTGGATCTCCTCGGGTGCAGGCTCGTCAACTGAGGCGTCGCGTTGGCAGGCGAGAAAGACGCGCTTCTCGGACTGTGCGAGCGCTCGCTCGAGAGCCTTCAGAGAGCTCTGTCGGCCGACGACAAACGGCACGAGCGTGCCGGGAAAGACGACGACTTCCCTCAGCGGCACCATCGGCAGTTTCTGGATGCGCGTCGAGGCCATCATTCTCCGCGCGGTCGAGGCAAGGGGGCCACACCTCGTCGTCCGTCACGCCCGCGCCCCCGGTGTCGGTGCGCGGGGCGCGTCACTTCGGTGAGTCCGGAGGGGCCGCTGCCAGTCGGGATCAGCCTGCTTTCTCGACCAGTCGCAGGCCGCCTTCCTCCCCTTCTCCGTGCTCGCCTGTCTTCTCGACGAAGTCCTTGGTGATCGTCAGTTCACGACGGGACGACGAGGAGGGCACTTCGTACATAAAGTCGAGCATCAACTCCTCGAGGATCAGTCGCAACCCTCTCGCGCCGATCTTTCTCTGCATTGCCTGCCGAGCGACCGCTGCGAGTGCCTCAGCCGTGAACTCGAGCTGAACGTCCTCGAACTCGAAGATTTTCTTGTACTGCTTGACCAAAGCGTTGCGCGGTTCAGTCAGAATCTGTACCAGCGCGGACTCGTCGAGGTCGTCGAGCGGTGCGATCACCGGCAGACGGCCGACGAACTCCGGGATCAATCCGAACTTGACCAGATCCTCCGGCTGAGAGTGCTTGAGCGTCTCGAGCCGGCTCTTCTCACCACGACCTTTGATGTCGGCTTTGAATCCCAACGTCTTGTGTCCCAGCCGGGTCTCGATCAGTCTGTCGAGGCCGACGAAAGCACCCCCGCAGATGAACAGGATGTTGGTCGTATCGATCGGGATGAAGTCCTGGTGGGGATGCTTGCGACCACCTTGTGGCGGCACGTTCGCAACCGTGCCCTCGAGGATCTTCAGCAGCGCCTGTTGAACACCCTCGCCCGAAACGTCGCGAGTGATCGACGGGTTCTCGCCCTTGCGCGCGATCTTGTCGACTTCGTCGATGTAGATGATGCCGCGTTGAGCCTTCTCGACGTCGTTGCCGGCAGCCTGCAGCAGCTTGAGCAGGATATTCTCGACGTCCTCGCCGACGTAACCAGCCTCGGTCAACGTCGTGGCGTCGACGATCGCGAACGGCACGCTCAGCATGCGAGCCAACGTTTGAGCCAGCAGCGTCTTGCCCGTTCCGGTCGGGCCGATCAGCAAGATATTCGACTTTTGCAGCTCGATCTCGTCTTTGCGACGGACCAGCTCGAGTCGCTTGTAATGGTTGTAGACCGCGACGGCTAGCTTCTTCTTCGCCAGGTCCTGGCCAATGACGTACTGGTCGAGAAAGTCCTTGATCTCGGCTGGCTTCGGCAGCCGATTCTCGAGTGCTCCGTCTTCAGGCTCGCGCTCCTCGGCGATGATGTCGAGGCAGATATCGACGCACTCGTCACAGATGTAGACCGTCGGTCCGGCGATCAGCTTGCGGACATCCCGCTGACTCTTGTTGCAGAACGAACAGCGAAGCTCGCCGTCGCCGCGACCAGTGCCTTTCTTTTTGCCAGCCATTGATCTTGGGCTCCGTTCAGCGTCCAGGCGTTGCCACCGGTCAGGCGCGCGACTCTATCACCTGGTCGATCAGTCCGTAGTCTTTCGACTCGTCGGCCGACAGAAACTTGTCCCGGTCCGTGTCCTTACGGATCCGATCGATGTCCTGGCCGGTGTGCCGCTCGAGAATCTCGTTGAGCCGATCCTTGAGCCGGAGAATCTCGCGGGCCTGGATGTCGATGTCCGATGCCTGGCCCTGGACTCCTCCGAGCGGCTGGTGAATCAGAATGCGCGAGTTGGGAAGCGCCGAGCGCTTGCCCTTCGTGCCAGCCGCCAGCAGGACGGCCGCCATCGAGGCCGCCTGGCCGACGCACATGGTGTTGATGTCCGGTTTGACGAATTGCATCGTGTCGTAGATTGCCAGCCCGGCCGTGACCACGCCACCCGGGCTGTTGATATACAGGCTGATGTCACGATCAGGGTCTTCTGCCTCGAGAAACAGCAGCTGCGCGATGACCACGTTGCTCACCTGGTCGTCCACGGGGCTGCCGAGGAAGATAATGTGGTCCTTCAGCAGCCGAGAGAAGATGTCCCACGCCCGCTCGCCTCGGGCGGACTGCTCGACAACGATCGGAATCAGTGGCATTGAAGCTTCCTTTGTCTCGGCACCTCAGTCGCTCGGAACGAGTGCTGCGGGTGTCGCCGTGTTTCTTCCCGTGTTCCCGTTGACATCGTGCAGTTCGTGATCAATCCGAATGAATCCGGGTTAAGTCTCAGCAAATATGAGATTTGTCGAATAGCCAGTCAAGACACTTCTTTCGTAGCACACTGCGGCGCAAAACCGTAACTCGCCCGTCACGGGTCAGCTTCTTGCGGAGTTCGGCCGGCTTCTGCCGAAGGCCTTGCGCCAGCTCGTCGATCGCCTCATCGAGCTCCTGATCCGAGACTTCCAGCCCCTCCTTGCGGGCGATCGCATCGAGCAAGAGATCGCTTTGCACCGAACGTGCGGCTTGCGCTCGTTGCTCATCGACGATTCGGTCCCAATCCATGTCGAGCTGGTCCGGGTCCACGCCTCGAGCGGCGAGCTGTCGGCCGATCGACTCGAGCCGGTCGCGAAGCTCCTGTTCGATGAGCAGCGGTGGTGCTTCGGACGGATGGAGCTCCAGGAGACGGTCCACGAGCCGCCGCTTGGCAACTTCATCCGCCTCGCGCGCCTTACGACGTTCGAGCAGCTCTCGGAGCTTGTCTCGAAGCCCGGCGAGCCCGTCGATCTCGTCCGCGAGGCTCCGAGCAAACTCGTCGTCGAGCTGCGGGACGACCCGCTCGAGTACGTTGCGAACGGTTCCGCGGTAATAGACGACTCGTTTAGCGAGTCGCTCCTCGGGAAAGTCCTCCGGATACCTCACCTCGAACGTGAAGTCCTGACCGGACGTCAGGCCGGTCAAGCCCCGCTCGAAGTCGGGTAGGTTCGACGAGTCCCCCAGCTGAATCATCTGAGTCTGGCGTGGCAGGATCGGCTCCTGTCCCAGCTCGCCACCTTCGATGTCGACTTCGACGAAATCGGGCGCGGAGCTCGGACGCCCCGAGACCGGCACCATCTTGGCGTTGGCCTCGCGCAGCTGCTCGAGCTCGGCCTGGACTTCGTCGTCACCGAGAGAGACTTCCGGCCGTGAGATCTCCAGGCCAACGTAGCCGTCCGGTTCGAGCTCGGGAACGACCTGCATGGCGAGCGTGAAGCTGTAGGGACGGCCCTCCTCGGCCGGAGACGGATGATCGGCGCCGTCTTCTTCGGTTTCGGTGCGCAACGTGAGCGAGCCACCGAGAGGCTCGATGCCTTCTCTCTCCAGCGCCTGATGCCCAAAAGATTCGACCAATCTCTCCGCCACGCGCGCGGGCAGCGTCGCGGCGTGCCGTGAGCGAACGAGCTGCATCGGCGCTTTGCCGGGTCGAAAACCCGGCACTCGCATCTCACGTCTCAGCTCACGCAGAAGTGAGTCGAACGTTGCCTGCACATCCGAAGCAGGGATCTCGACGTGGATCTCTTTGCGTGCCTGCGAGATGTCGTGGCGTTCGGTCTTCATCGCTGCGCTCGTCCTCGCGCCTCCGAGCCGTCCGTACCCGCCCGATCCGGGATGGACTTCGGGGGCTGTCTTTAGTGTGTCGCACGAACTCGCTTCCCGCCGCTTTCGTATCGCCCGCGAGTGCGCTGCGCTCCCCCGCACAGGAAAAGTGCCCTGCCCTTCTCGATGCCCTTCCGGGGACGGCGGCACGCCCCTGTGCGCTCACGGCATGCCGCGGTTCCCATGGTGCGAAAGGGGGGACTCGAACCCCCACGGCCGAAGGCCACGAGATCCTAAGTCTCGCGCGTCTACCAGTTCCGCCACTTTCGCCCGTTGGGGACTCCCGCCCGTCGATCTCGGCCGATCCGTCGGACGTCGTGCGGGCCCAAAGCTGGGTGCGGCCATGCGTTGCTGGACTCCGCTCGTTGAATGTTCGCGTTTGTCGGCACGGAACGAAAGGACTTTGGTGAGCCGCCAGGGACTCGAACCCCGAACCCGCAGATTAAGAGTCTGCTGCTCTACCAGTTGAGCTAGCGGCCCCCGTTCGGAGCGGACCAACCGCGCCGCAACCATCTGGTCGCAGGGCTATCAGCCCTCAGGAAGCGGGCCATTATATGCTGGCCAACGGGGCAGGCAAACGCGACAAGCGCGAGCGTCGGGTCTGTGCCGGCACAGTGGGGGCGTCCACGGGACTCTGGTTCGGGCCCCGGCGTTTGACGGGGACCTCGACTGTCCCCATCGTGGGGACTTCTGTGCGGAACAGCTCAGCAGTGCACCGGAGCGGGGACCGGCATGCCGCGCGATTCGTCGACGCCGAGATCAGCATCAGCCAAGCCTCCGGACGATCCGCGCCGCCCCCCCCGCCTGAAAGAAATCACGGAAGCGGCTGAGCGCATTGCTCGCTTCGTACACCGCACTCCGGTGTTGACCTGCTCCGAGATCGACCGCCGAGTGGGCGCTCGGTTGCTGTTCAAGTGCGAGAGCTTTCAGAAGGCCGGCGCGTTCAAGATCCGCGGAGCGACCAACATGGTGCAGCAGATCAGCGCGCAGCACGCCGAACGCGGCGTGGCCACGCACTCTTCCGGCAACCACGCCGCGGCGCTTGCGCTCGCGGCGCGCCAGCGAGCGGTACCCGCGCTGATCGTCATGCCGCGAAACGCGCCACGGGTCAAGACCGCCGCCGTCCGCGATTACGGCGGCGAGATCACGTTCTGTGAGCCGACGATCGAGGCGCGCCACCGCGCGCTCGAGCAGATCCTGGAGGCCAGAGGCTGCTGCTTCGTGCCGCCCTACGACCATCCGTGGATCATCGCCGGTCAGGGGACTGTCGGGCTGGAGCTGCTGGCGCAGGCCGGCCCGCTCGAAGCGATCATCGCGCCCGTCGGCGGTGGGCGCCTGCTCAGCGGCGTGTCGCTCGCGGTCCGGGCGATCAGCCCGAGGACGCAGATTTTCGGTGCGGAGCCGGAGAGCGCCGACGACGCCGCGCGTTCGCTGGAGGCCGGGCGGCTGCTCGACAACGCTCACCCACGGACCATTGCCGACGGCCTGCTCGCGCCGTTGAGCGAGCTGACGTTCGGTATTCTCCGGCG
>CP070706.1:26770-29592 GCA_020350085.1 Acidobacteriota bacterium | reverse complement strand
GGCGGCAGACAGCTCCGGCTGGCCGTCCCCGTGGAAGCCCTGGGAGCGCGGTGCGATAGAACCGCTCGTGCTCGAGGCAAAGGTGGGACGCGGCGAGCAAATCGCGCCCGAGGAGGGAGAGGTCATCCTGCGCGCCACCGCCGAGCGTTTCTCCGGTCCTCTGCGGCGGCCGGCTCCGGTCGTCGTCGAAAAGCGTGTCGCCGTGCGTCTCACGCCGCCGTCACTTCAGCTGCTCTCGAGCCAGCACTACGTGCGCCAAGGGGGGGCGGGACTGGTCGTCGCACGAATTGGCGAGACGGCGATCCGCTCCGGAGTCGTCGCCGGTGAAGAAGAGTTTCTGTCGTACCCGGTGCCAGGCGCGGCAGAGAGCGAGCGATTGACATTGTTCGGCGTGCCCTGGAACGTTGCTGATCCGTCCCGCGTACGCCTGTTTGCCGAGGATGACGCCGGCAACCGCTCCGAGTTGGCGTTCATCGATCTTCTGGCCGCATCGCCCCCTCGTCGAGACACGATCGATCTGCCGGACAGCTTTCTCGAACGCGTGGTGCCGGCGATCGAAAGCCGAACGCCGACACTGACTGGAAAAGGACCGCTCATCGAACGCTATCTCGAGATCAACGGGCCGCTGCGCGCGCAAAACCGGCAGCGTATCGCGGAGCTTTCACGCGATAGTAGGCAAGATTTCTTGTGGAAAGGAGCCTTCCTGCAACTTCCCAACTCGCAGGTACGCGCCCGCTACGCCGAGACGAGGACGTACCGTTATCAGGGACGCGCCGTCGACACCCAGACGCATCTCGGTCTGGACGTCGCGTCGCTGGCGCGCGCAGAGGCTCCCGCTCCCAACGACGGACGCGTGGTCTACGCAGAGTATCTCGGCATCTACGGCAATGTGGTCGTGTTGGACCACGGCTTCGGCTTGCTGAGTCTCAACGCACACCTCAGCTCGATCGATGTCGCCGTTGGTCAGGACGTGATCAAGGGCGAGACCATCGGTCGCAGCGGTGCCACGGGGCTTGCTGGAGGCGATCACCTGCATCTGGGGATTTTCGTTCAAGGTACTGCCGTCGATCCCGTGCAGTGGATCGATGCGAAATGGATACGAGACAACATCGGAACCAAGATCCGGTTGCCCTAGAGGAATCACGTAGCGACAGCGCTTGCCCTGTCCGACTCGCGCGGAGCGCGAGAACTAGCCGGCGCTGCGCGCCGGTCTGACAAGGCAAGCCTTGTCGCTACATGTTAAGCGTACGCGACGGCGTGAGCGCCGATGTCACACCGAACGCGCCGTCAGATAGTCGCGGTTCATGCGGCAGATGTTGTCGATGCTGATGTTCTTGGGGCAGACCGCTTCGCACTCGGCATAGTTGCGACAGCTGCCGAACGATTCCTTTTCCATCTGCGACACCATGCGGGTGACGCGCTTTTCACGCTCAACGTGCCCCTGGGGCAGAAGATTGAGGTGAGAGACCTTGGCTGAAACGAACAGCTGACCGGCTCCGTTCGGACACTGAGCCACGCAGGCGCCGCAGCCGATGCAGGTTGCAGAGTCGAACGCCGCGTCGGCAACGTCCTTCGGAATCGGGATCGCGTTCGCGTCCGGGGCTTCACCAGTGCTGACCGAGATGAAGCCACCGGCCTGGATGACGCGGTCGAACGCGGCGCGATCGACGATCAGGTCCTTGAGCACCGGAAACGCGCCCGATCGCCACGGTTCGATATAGATCGTGTCGCCATCGCTGAAGTGACGCATGTGCAGCTGGCACGTGGTCGTTCCGGGTAGCGGCCCGTGAGCCTGACCGTTGATCATCATCCCGCAGCTACCGCAAATTCCCTCGCGGCAATCGTGCTCGAAGGCGATCGGCTCTTCACCGTCGAGAATCAGCCGCTCGTTGACGACGTCCAGCATCTCGAGAAAAGACATATCGGGGCTGATATCTGGGGCGTGGTATCGGGTCATCTTGCCCGTCGTTTTGGGACCGCTCTGTCGCCAGACCAACAATTTCCGGTTCATCAATCGAGGCTCCTCACTTGTAGCTCCGCTGCGCCAGCTCGACCGACTCGAATGTCAGCTCTTCCTTGTGCAGCCGTGGCGCATGTCCCTTGCCGGTGTACTCCCAGGCCGAGACGAACGCGTACTGCTCGTCGTTGCGCAAAGCTTCACCTTCCGCCGTCTGGTGCTCGATCCGGAAGTGAGTTCCGCACGATTCATCGCGCGCCAACGCGTCGTGGCACATCAACTCGGCCAGCTCGAAGAAGTCCACGAGCCGGCCCGCTTTCTCGAGCGACTGGTTGATGTCTTCGTTGTTTCCCGGCACCGTGACATCGTGCCAAAATTCGTCTCGAAGCGCAGGAATCAGCTCGAGCGCCTTCTGCAGCCCCCCGGCGCTGCGCTCCATGCCGCAGTGCTCCCAGCAGAGCTTGCCCAGCTCTCGATGAAAATCATCGACCGTACGCGAACCACCGATCGATAGCAGCTGCTCCGTCGTCTCACGCACTTGCTGCTGAGCCTCACGAAACGCTGGGTGCTGATCGTCGACACTCTCGCCGAGAAACTCCGACAGGTAATCACATATCGTCGCGGGCAGCACGAAGTATCCATCGGCGAGACCCTGCATCAACGCACTGGCTCCCAGCCGGTTCGCGCCGTGATCAGAGAAGTTCGCCTCGCCGATGACGTACAGTCCGGACACGTTGCTCGAGAGGTTGTAGTCGACCCATAGTCCTCCCATCGTGTAGTGAGGCGCCGGGAAGATGCGCATCGGAACACGGTACGGATCTTCTCCGGTGATCCGTTCGTACATCTCGAACAGATTGCCGTAGCG
>CP070706.1:18371-26670 GCA_020350085.1 Acidobacteriota bacterium | reverse complement strand
GGCGCATGTAGTGCTCCGCCAGCGGTGAGCGGGAAATGTTTGCCGTGCAGAGGTAGAGCAGCTTCATCGCGCGCGAGGACGGTGGTAGATAAGAGACAGTCCGCGAAGCGTCAATCCCGGATCCTCGGCATCGACCCGCGACAGCAGCGGAGCGATCACAGCGGAGAGCCCACCGGTGACGACGACACGAACCGGCTCGCCGAGCTCAGTCTCGATCCGTCCGAGCAACCCCTCGATCAGAGCGGCGTGCCCGTAGATCAGTCCAGAGCGGATGGAATCGACGGTGTTGCGACCGATGACGCGCGGCGGCTGCGTCAGCTCCACGCGCGCCAACCGCGCCGCACGCGTCGCCAGCGCCTCGGCACTGATTGAGGGTCCGGCGGTGATGATGCCACCGAGGTACTCGCCCTCAGCCGTGACGACGTCGAGCGTCGTCGCGGTGCCGAAATCGACGACGACGATCGGCCGGGCGGCTTCCCCCGGGCCTCGCACGGCCGCGAGCGTGTGGACGGCCGCGGCCGCGTTGACGATACGGTCGGCACCCACCTCGTGGGGGTTGTCGGTGCAGATCTTCACGCCGGTGCGCACGCCCGGGGCGATGATCAGAGACGGTTGACCGATCAGCTCCTCGAGAGCGCGGGCCAGTTCTGCGGTCAGCGCAGGCACGACGGATCCGACGACGCTATCGTGCACGTTGGTACTGGACGCGCCCAACAGGCCACCTAGCAACACCCGAAACTCGTCGGAGGTCAGGTCCTGCCGACTGGCGAGCCGCCACGATCGCGCGAGCCGCTCGCCGTCGAACAATCCAACGACGATCTGCGTGTTTCCGATGTCCACGGCGAGAAGCACGGGGCCTCCGCTCCCCCCCCGGAGCACGATGATCGGACCTACTCGCGCAACATATCGCCAGCGCGCAGCCGTTCGACCCGACCGTCCGCTCGCCGAACGAGCAACGCTCCGTCCTCTGCGATCCCTTCCGACGTTCCCTCGATCGAGGTGCCCGCTCCCGTGTGCACCAAGACTCTGCGCCCGTGCGTCGACACGGCGAAGTGCCGGAACGATTCTAGGACATTTCGCCATCCCGCGGTCGAGCGGCAGCGTCCGCACAGCAGCTCGACGCGTGCGAGCAGCGCCACAGCCACTTCGACGAACGGCTCCGCGCACGCCAGCGCTGGCAGCGCGCGAGCCGGACCGGCTTCTTCGGGTGCGGAGGCTGACGGCTCGGGGCCGATGTTCAACCCGATGCCGATCAGCGACACCGGAAGGGCAGCAGCCCCCGGCGCTCTCGCTCCGGCCGAAACAACCTCGGTGAGTATGCCGCCTACCTTTCCGCGGCCGAGCAGCAGATCGTTCGGCCAGTCGATTTGAATCTCGGGCCCGCCGAGCTCGATCAGCGCCTCTCGCGCCGCGAGCGCCGCCGCGAAGCCGACGCGCCAGGCATCGGACAGAGGCTCGATCGCCGCGTCGATGACGGTGAGATAGAAACCTCCTCGCGGAGAGACGAATGGGCGCCCTCGGCGCCCGCGGCCGCGGGTCTGCTCGTGGGCCAGCACCGCCGTGCCGATGGGTGCTCCCGCCTCAGCCAGCTCGCGAGCGAGAGCCATGGTCGAGTCCGCGCTGTCGAGGACGATGGTCGGCCGACCGAAGCGACTCGTCCGCAGTCTGCGGGTGATTTTTTCCGCTGCCGACATGGAACGTTATCGATGCCATCCCGCGCTGGCATCGACGTCGAGCGCCAGATCGACCGCGCGCGCGCTGTGGGTCAGATAGCCCATCGACAGCCGATCGACTCCCGTTTCTGCCAGAGCGCGCAATCGGCCCGGGGCGAGCCCGCCGGAGACCTCGAGTCGGGCGCGTCCGCGCGCGCGGCGAGCCGCCTCGCGCACGCTTTCGAGATCCATGTTGTCGAGCAAGATCCACCCGCACCCGAACGCGAGTGCGACTTCGAGCTCGGCGAGCGATTCGACTTCGACTTCGATGTCGGAAAGGGCGTAGCCTGCCTCGCGCACGGCCAGCAGGGCGCTGTCGATGCCACCGGCGAGTTGTTTGTGGTTGTCTTTGATCAGGATCAGCTCGTCGAGGCTCGAGCGGTGATTCTCCCCTCCTCCGACGGCCACGGCGTATTTCTCGAGCGCTCGCAGCCCCGGTGTCGTCTTGCGAGTATCGGCGATCCTACAGCTCGTTCCGGAGATCTCGAGCACCGCCGCGCGCGTGAGCGTGGCGATCCCGCACAGGCGTGCCAGCAGATTGAGCATCACGCGCTCGCCCGCCAGCATATTCCGAGCGTGTCCCTCGAGCCGTGCCAACTCTGCCCCGGCAGCAACTTCCGCGCCCTCATCGACGCGCAGCGTGACGGCAACGCTGCCTCGCCGTTGCTTCGCGAGCGCGTCGAAGACCATGCCGACGCTCGGCAGTCCTGCGATGATCGCCGGCTCGCGCGAGACGAGCCGGCCGCTGACCTGGCGGGAGGCCAGCACCGCGTCCGTGGTGATGTCGCCGCGCGCGCCGAGATCCTCTTCGAGGGCCTGATCGATCAACCTTCGTGCGGCCGCGCTCGGAAAGCTGCGCATCGCCCGCCCTACCCCGTACCGAGCTGTGCCAGCAGCCGCTCGATCTCTTCGAGCCGTCCTCGCCCGGCAGCGAGACGCTCCCGTTCCTTGGCCACGACCTCGGCCGGTGCGCGAGAGACGAACTTCGCGTTGGCGAGCTTGCGCTCCGAAGCCGCGAGCTCTCGATCGAGCTTGCCCTTTTCTTTCAGCAGTCGTTCGCGCTCCTTGGCGAGATCGACCGCACCGGAGAGCGGCAGCACGACCTCGACCGTTTCGAGCACCTGGCGCAGCGCCGGCTCGTCGGGAACCGGGCCCTCGTCGATGATGACCTGCTCAGCGCGGACGAGTATCTCTATCCGGTCGCGATAGCGCTCGAGCATCCGAGCGCCTCCCGGTTGTCGCGGCCGGAGGCGCAAAGTGACCTTTCGAGCAGGCTCGACGCCCGCCGCCGCGCGCAGACCGCGAGCCGCATTGACCGGTCCGATCAGCCAGTCATCGAACGACGCAATCAGCTCCGTACGATCGTCGAGAATCGGCAGTGGCAACGGCTGTCGTTCCGCGGTGGGGATGGAGGAGGCCGCGAGGAACGGCTCCGCGTGGCTGCGTTGCGGCAGGTGCTGCCACAGCTCCTCGGTGATGAACGGTGCGATCGGATGCAGCAATCGCAGCGCGCCGTCCAGAACGTCGAGAAGAACCGAGCGGCGCACGTCGGCGCGGCGGGGATCAGTCCCGTCTGCGCGATCGGCGAGGTCCGGTTTGGACAGCTCGATCGACCAGTCGCAGTACGTGTGCCACAAGAAGTGATAGAGCAGCTCGGCCGCCTGATCGAAGCGAAACTCGTGGTAGGCCCGATCGACGCCTTCGACCGTTTCGAGATAGCGCGCGATCAGGTATCGATCGAGGTCGTCGAGCTCGTCGGCTTCGTACGTAACACGTTGCCGTCCGTCGTCGGCCGGCAACCGCAGCAGCAGGAATCGCGTGGCGTTCCACAGCTTGTTCATGAACGCGCGGTAACCTGTCAGCCTCTGCTCGGACAACGCGAGATCGGTGCCCGAGCTGGCGAGGGCAGCAAGGGTGAAACGCGTGGCGTCCGCCCCGTGCTCCGCCAGGAGCAGCTCCGGTTCGACGGCATTGCCGGCGGTCTTCGACATCTTCTGTCCGGCCGCGTCGCGCACCATGCCGTGGAACAAGACCGTACGGAACGGCACCTCGCCGGTCATTTTGAGGCCGGCCATGATCATGCGTGCGACCCAGAAGAAGATGATGTCGAAGCCGGTGACGAGAACGTCCGTCGGATAGTAGCGTGCGAGCTCGTCGGTCTTGTCCGGCCAACCGAAAACGCTGAACGGCCACAGTTGTGAGGAAAACCACGTGTCGAGCACGTCGGGGTCTTGCTCCAACTCGCCCGAGGCGCAGCTCGTACATCGTTGCGGTGGTTCGCGGGAGACGATCACCTCACCGCACGCGCCGCAGTACCAGGCAGGGATCCGGTGGCCCCACCAAAGCTGACGCGAAATGCACCAATCCTGGATGTTTTCGAGCCAGTGGAAGAAAGTCTTTTCCCACGACGATGGCACGAAGCGAATTCGTCCGTCGCGCACCGCCTCGAGCGCCGGGCCGGCCAACGGCTCCATCTTCAAGAACCACTGCGTGGAGATCGTCGGCTCGACGATCGTGCGGCAGCGTTGGCATCTTCCGGGCGTGAGAGTGTGGGCCTGCGTGCCGCGCGCGAGTCCCCGTTCTTCGAGCGCTTGCTTGACGCGCTTCCTGGCCTCGAACCGATTCAGCCCTCGGAACGGACCTCCGGCGGCGTTCACGGCTCCGTCGGGCTCGAAGATCGAAATCTGCTCCAGACCATGGCGCAGCCCGCATGCGAAATCGTTCGGATCGTGCGCAGGGGTGACTTTGACGGCGCCCGTACCGGTCTCGGGATCCGCCAGCTCGGCATCGCCGACGACCCGGACGTCGCGCTCGGGGAAGAAAGGGTGCAACACCCGCCGGCCGATCATCGCGCGGTACCTTTCGTCCTCGGGGTGCACGGCGATGGCGGTATCGCCCAGCATCGTCTCCGGCCGCGTCGTGGCGACGACGATCTCCCCGCCGCCCTCGATTGGATAGGCAAACGACCACATCTCTCCCTGCTCGGGCTTATCGCGATCGACTTCGAGGTCCGACAAGGCTGTGCGACAGTCGGGACACCAGTTGATCAATCTCGTACCGCGGTAGATCAGCCCCTCGTCGTAGAGTCGAACGAACGTCTCTCGCACGGCCCGCGAGAGTCCCGGATCGAGCGTGAAGCGCTCTCGGGACCAATCGCAAGAGCAGCCCAGCCGTCGCAGCGAGTCGACGATCCGCTGACGATAGATGTCCTTCCATTTCCAGACCTGCTGCTCGAATCGCTCGCGGCCGAGTTCGTGACGCGACGTACCCTGCTCGCGCAGTCGCTTTTCCACGACCATCTGCGTGGCAATGCCGGCGTGGTCCGTGCCGGGAACCCACAGCGTGTCGTGACCGAGCATGCGGTTCCATCGAACGACGATGTCCTGCAGCGTCATGTCGAAGGCGTGACCGATGTGCAGCGCGCCGGTGACGTTCGGCGGTGGTATGACGAGCGAGAAACGCTTCGTCGTCGCAGCTTCCCCAGCGCGGAACAGCCCGGCGTGCTCCCATTTCTCGGCGATGCGGGATTCGTAGCTTTCTGGCTGGAACGCCTTGTCTAACGTCATCGAGTTCCCTCCCGGGATGGCCCGGGCTCGCGGCCGGGCTTCCGGGTAGATCCGAGTCTCACGGCCAGCTCTCGCTCGACGAGTTGCGGCACGATATGCCGTGCCAGACGGTGGACCATCGGGGGCGCGATCGCTTCGACGCGTCGCTGAACGAACTCCGTGACCGGAGACGGTTCGTCAGGTGGAGCGAGCGAGGGAAACTCGTCATCCCAGGGCAGGGGGACGCGCGGTAACACCTCGGATAGCTCGTCCGTCGCGCTCGCGGGCCCGGCCCCTGCACCGGGCGGCTGCTCGTCTGGACGAGCCATCTCGCGAGACGTGATCCCCTCGAACGGCTCGAATACGTCTCCGGGATCGACGGTGCCGTCGGCCACAGGAAGCCCCTGCGCGAGCCACTGCTCGACGTGGCTGACGAGAGTCTTTTCGTCGAACGGCTTGTCCATCGTGTCGCTGATCGCCGGCCGCGTGAGCCGAGGCTCCTCGGTCCGCTCGAAGCGGTCGGTCAGCAGCAGTACCGGGACAGCGCGGCTCATCGGCTGCTGCCTGAGCGCCTGAACGACGTCGAAGGCGGACAGGCCGGAGATGGACTGATCCAGCAGCACGAGTTCGAAAGGCTCGAAGCGGGCGAGCTCGAGCGCCTCGAGCCCGTCGCGCGCGAGAACCACGTGTAGCCCGCGGGCGCTCAGCGCACGCTGAACGACCTCTCGAATCGTGCGGCTGCCGTCAGCAATGAGCACCTTGGTTCGTCCGTGTACCATCTCCCCCTCGCTCGGCTGATTGACCTCGATCGGCTCGCTGTTTTCGTCCACCCCGCGCCCTCGAAGGCTCCGTCCGACGAACGCTTCGCTGAGCGGTTCGAGGCGTCGTCCCGCGTCGTTCGGGCCAGCGGGGATTATCTCTCTGTACGGCTCGCACGGCACTCGGCCCGGATCGCTCACGAGAGCGCCGCGTGGGGGCGTGCAGATTGCCGCGAGCAGCAGGCATGACGGAGGGTTTCATGAATTGTCGGCGCTGGCCTCGGCCAGGCCCAACCGATGCCAAGCGGAAGCGAGGCCCCGCTGAGGAGCCCCTCGCCGCGCGCTGCGCCAGGCCTCGCGCGCGGCGCGCGACCACGAGGCGAACGAGCGCAGCATGTCGCGCAACGTCGTCAGGGCCGCTTGCCGGTCGCTGGCGAGCGCCGCGATCATTCCCATCGACAGGGCGCGTCGAGCCTCGATAGAGTCCCCGCGCAGGAGCGCTTGCCAGGCTGGCCCGGGCCGCATCAGGCGCGGAAGTCTGGCCGTGCCCCCCCATCCGGTGAAAAACCCGTGCCGCACCCCCGGGTGTGCGAACCAGCTCCGACGCGTGGCCACCACCACGTCGCACGCCATCGCGAGATCGAAACCGCCCCCGATCGCGTGCCCATCGACCAGGGCTCCGGTCGGCCAGGGGCCGTCTGCGAGCCGGGACAGGACGGCTTGCCCGCTGCGGGACAGCTCGCTGGCGGCCATTGCGTCCAGCGCGGCGATCTCGGCCAAGTCGGCCCCCGCGGCGAACGAACCACGACCGTTCCCGCACACGATCACGGCCGCGGCCGAGCCGAATCGCGACATTTCGTCGAGCCGCGCGGCCAGCTGCTCGAGCACGCCGACCGACAGCAGGTTGACCTTCCCCCCAGTGTCGATGCGAACCAGCGCCAGCTCCCCGCGACGCGAGACCTCGACGACCCGCTGGCACGCACCGCGCGCGCGCCGGCCGCGCTCTTGCGAAGCCACCTCAGCCGGGAATCGCGCGGGGCCGCACGTGCTCCTCGACCCAGCGGATCACGTCGGCCGTCGTGGTGCCGGGCAGAAACAGCTCGGCGACGCCGGCGTCTCTGAGCTCGCCCAGATCATCGTCCGGTATGATCCCGCCGCCGAAGACGACGACATCTTCCGCCCCCCTTTCGGCCAGCAGACGAATCACCTTGTGGAACAGCGTCATGTGCGCGCCCGAGAGAATCGAGAGGCCGATCCCATCGACATCCTCTTGAATCGCCGTTTCGACGATCTGCTCCGGCGTCTTGTGCAGGCCCGTGTAGATGACCTCGTGCCCCGCATCGCGCAGCGCGCGCGCGATGATCTTGGCGCCGCGGTCATGCCCGTCGAGACCGACCTTGCCGATCAACAAGCGCAATCGTGCTTTGCCGCTTTCCATCCGCCGAACTCCCTGCCGACCTCTCCCGCCGCCACGATCGTCACGCCGGAGTGGGGCGGCGAAGAGGGGGCCGTGATCACAAAACCGTGGCCTCTTCGTAGACACCGAAGACCGTCTTCATCGTGGCACAGATCTCCCCCACCGTGGCGTAGTGCCGCACAGCTTCGAGGATCGCCGGAAAAGTGTTCTCATCGCTGCGGCAGCACTGCTCGATCCGATCGAGTGCGGCGCGCACGGCGGACTCGTCGCGGCGCGCCTTCACGTCGCGCAAGCGGGCCAGTTGGCGCTGCTCGACTTCGCTCGAGATCTTCAAAATCTGGAGCTGGTGGTCTTCCTCTGGCGGGATCTGGTACTTGTTCACCCCCACGAGCGTCTTCTCGCCGCTGTCGATCTGCTGCTGGTAATGAAAAGCGGCGTCGGCAATCTCCTTCTGCGGGAAACCCGCTTCGATCGCCGCGATGATGCCTCCCATCTGCTCGATCCGATCGATGTAGGCGAGCGCTTCGCGCTCCATCTTGTCGGTCAGCTGCTCGACGAAATAAGACCCTCCCAAGGGGTCGATCGTATGGGCCACGCCCGACTCCTCTGCGATGACCTGCTGGGTGCGAAGCGCGACGCGAACGGCTTCTTCCGTCGGCAGGCAGAGCGTCTCGTCGAACGAGTCGGTGTGCAGCGACTGGGTTCCCCCGAGAACGCCGGCCAGAGCCTGGATCGTGACGCGCACGATATTGACCAGCGGCTGCTGCGCCTGCAGCGAGCAGCCCGCCGTCTGCGTGTGGAAGCGCAGCATCATCGAGCGAGGATCCGTGGCTCCGTAGCGCTCCTTCAAGCGTCGTGCCCAGATCC
>CP070706.1:10347-18271 GCA_020350085.1 Acidobacteriota bacterium | reverse complement strand
TGTTTCAACGGTGAGTCAGACGCGATCGTGACTGGTGGAACCACCCCGTGGCGGCTGAATCTCACGTTGAAGCCGCTGGAAGTAGACCACGGCGAGCCGCAGCCGACTTCCGAACCAGGAGAACATCTCTCCATCCACGAGGTAGACGTCTAGCTCGGGAAGCTCGGCCGCGAGAGCGCGACGGTGCTCGTCTCGAAAGGGAAACGGCTCGGACGAGAGGAAGATCGCCTCGAGCCGAGCGGCGCGGATCTGCTCGAGTGTCACCTTCGGATAGCGACCCCGATCGATCCCGGCGAAGCCGTTGGCAAACCCGCAGCACGACAGCATCTCGTGGATGAAGGTGTCCTCGCCAACGACCATGTACGGCTCGTGCCAGATGAAGTATCCCACGCGCAGCGGCCTCGCCAACGGCAGCAGCTCGCTGAAGGCCGCTTCGATCTCGCCGGCGATGCGGTGTGCCGGGTCCTCTCTACCCACCAGCTCGCCGACCTGGCGTATCATCGCGAGCGCGTCGCCGAGCGTCCTCACGTCGCTGATCCACACAGAGTGAGATTCGGCCAGCTGGAGAAGGCTCTCGCGCTCGTTTTCTTCCTTGTTGCCCACAATCAGGTCGGGCTGAAGCTCTCGGATGACGTCCAGACGATACTTCTTCGTGCCGCCGACGCGCCTTTTCCGGTGCACTTTTTCTGTCGGATGGACGCAGTAGTCCGTCACACCGATGACCTCGGCATCCAGCCCGAGATCGAACAGCAGCTCGGTCTGCGATGGGACGAGCGAGATGATCCGTGACGGCCGGCTCGGGATGATCACCTCGCTGTTCATCTGATCCAGGACCGTTCTCATCGTTCGTCCGATCACGAGCGCGTCCCGCCTGGCAGACTAGCCCCAATGAGACAATATCTTTTCGAGTCGAAACGCGGGAGAGTGCGCCAGCAAGCGCATGTCCATCGGGCTGAATTCGGGAGGCAGGCGACGATTCACAGAACTCTCCATCAGACGAAAGTCTACACCGCTCGATCACACCCGTGCCGTGCGGCGTCGTCCTGACGCGGCGATGGGGGTGTCCGAACAAAGTAGCCTGCTCGACACGCGCGAGTCGTTGTCTCCGGCCTACACGTTGGCTACTTGACGCACCTGCCGTTGCGCCTTCCAATGCTCTGCATGCTTGCCGTCGTTTCGACATCGTGACATCGGGGAGAAATAAAGATGTTCGCCAGATCCATCCTCGCACTGACCATCTTGGTGTTGATGGCCCTGCTGATTCCTTGTGGGATCGCGTTCGCCCAAGAGGATATCCAGGATGATCCGCAGGACCCGGCGGAGGACCAGGCTCCGACCCGTGGCTGATCCGCATCCGCTTCGTTTCGGATGTGCCCGTTCGGCTCGGCTTGCTGTCCGTAGCAGACAAGTTCGACCCGACTCGCGCGGTCGAACGGCGCACGGACGGTGTGTTCGAGGTGTATGTGGTGGACGGCGATCTCGTCGAAGCCGACAACACGGACCCGACCTCGATGAATCGCGTGGAGATCTCCAACAACACCGGCCAAGAGGTCGAGATCCGCGTCTACGAGGGGGCCGACGTGATCCAAGAGCTGACGCTTCCTCAGGCGGCAACGGAATCTTTCCCGCTCGTGCAGCGGTGGACCAGAATCGAGATCGGCGATCCGCCTGCTGACCTGAGGCTCTGATCCGGGTTAGGACACCGTCAGCTCTTCGTACTCGCCAGCGAGGCGGGGTGGTAGTGACAGGAAGCGGCGCTTGAGCACGAGGCGCTGCCTGAGCAGCTTCGACAAGGCTTCGTTGTGGGTCCTTTTGCCGACCTCGAGCAGCGCGAGGCGAATCTCGAAGCCCGGCCGTGGCCGGTGCCCAACCTCAGCCAGCTGCTCGGCCCGGGTGAGCGTCTTGAGCGCTGCTTGGTACTTTCCCTCGAGGGCACGGGCGCGCCCGGCACATAAGCGAAAAACGCGGAGAGCGTTGGATTGCGCTGCGCTCCCGACAGCCTTTCTGCCTCGCTCACCGCGCGCTCGGCGGCGTGCACGCGGCCGAGTTGGGCCCGAAGCAGACCGATCATCGCCAGCAGCCGGAGCTTGATCCACAGCGCCGCTTCTGCGGGGTAGAGCGAGAACGCCTGCTCTTAGAGTTCCAGCGCCGTACGCGAATCACCGCATTCGTAGAGCAGAAATGCGTTCGGTTGGTGTCGCTGGGCCCGGCGCACAGGTTGTTCGGCGAGAACGCTTTCGTCGGCCCGTGCGAGATGCTCTTGCGCTCGGTCGCAAGCGCCGCGACAGATCGCCACGTTCGCCAGCTCGATGGCCACCGCCGTGCTCAAACGTGGATCGGTTCGCTCGTCGGCCGACGAGAGCGCGGCCAGCTGTGCGAAGTGCTCCGCCAGAACGTAGAGATCGGCCTTTCGCGCGAGAATCGATGCGGCGAGCTGGAGCCTCGCCGATGCTTCAATGTCGGATTCCGAAGTTCTCCTGAGGGCTGATATGACCTGACCGAGCGCCGCGGCGTGCTCAGTGACGGGCGCGCTGCGGCCTGCCGAGCTGACGTGAAGAAGCCTCGAGAGGTCCTGATCTCGACTTGACATCTGTCGAGTTTGATATCGCTCGCCCGAGACCCTCACGGCACGCCGACCACGGGGACGGCGGCAATCTGGAAGCGTCTTCGGTGACCGCGGCACCGGATGTCGGACTTGACGGCGAGCGCGCACGGGGAGTCCGAGACGAGGAAACTGCGCGCCAGCGGGAGTTCATCATGCGACGCTTCACAACGGCTACCGTTGTTCTCGTGCTCTGGTTCGGCTTGCTCCCGGTGCTTGCCGCCGAGGATCAGGCTCCCGAGTTGCCGCCGCTCGAGCTAGCGTGTCTCGAAGAGTACGTCACCACGGCTCCGTCGACTCCTGTCAAGGATGGTGATCTGTTGTACCCCGGCACTTCATGCTATGGGAAGACCTTCGACGACGATAAGGTCGAGGTCGGCGGAAGCTGCTCTTGGAGCAGCCAGCTCGAGGAGAAGAAATGCGTCCGTTCCTGTGACGGCAAGATCGGGCAGGTGGTCGCCACGACCTGCGTGATCTGCCCGGCTCCGGGCCCGATCATCGAGCCGTGCCAGAATCGGACGTCGTATCACTGCGTGCTGCGTCCGAAGCAGTAGTATTCGTGCGGGCCGGGAGGGCTCACGCTCTTCCGGCCACGCGTTTGGGTGCCGACGACCAGCCGGATCGTCCGCATCGAGGTCTTCAGCAGTCTCGGATCCGCAGTTGCCGGCAGCGGTGGCGAAGACGCTGAACCGATCCTGCGGCTACCATCCCCAGCCGAGAAGCAGACCGATGTGATCGCCACCCGCCTTGACGTCCACGCGATCGCCAAACGGACGCAGCTCGATCTCTGCTCGTGAGATGCGCACGTCAAAGCCGATGTTGAACTTCTTGCCCAAACGCCAGAAGACGCCGCCATCGACCCAGAGGCCGAGGGCTTGATCGTCTTCACCGAACGACACGCCTCGAGTGTCGATGAAGTCCAGCTCGCCACCGATCATCGCCACACCGCCGCCCACGAACGGCCGAAGATTGTCCTTCTTCCATATCTTTCGCACACCCACGCCGAGCTCCGAAGTGAACGCTTCGATGTCCAGGCGGCTGCCGATCGGGACGGTCGTGATCGTATCGGCCGTCGCGATGAAATCGATGGCAATGTGGACGGGCCAGTCCTCCTCGCCGAACGTCACCAGAACGCCGATCTCTGCGTGCTCGTCGAGGCGACCCCAGCCGTCGTCGTCGAGGCTCTTCTGACCGAGGATGAAGTTGACGTTGCCCTCGGCGTGCGCGGGAAGTGAAGCGTGAATCGAGACAGCGGCCAGAGCAAGCGCCACGAGCAAAACCGTGCGTTTTCTCATCATCGACTCCCTTCTGCCGTGCCGGTGAGCGTGGATATGTGGTGCGCATGATCTCGTCGGCAGCCAACCGCCGACAGGCCCCCACGTCGTTCAACTGAGCAGATGGACGGCATCTCTCGGCCTGGCTTCTTTCTACCGCAACGCCTGAACCCAATTCTCGACGAAGACGAGGCTCGGCTCGCCGGTTTCGTCTTCGACGCTGCGCTGCATCACGAAGCGGTTCCCGTCGGGGGCGACGTCGAAGGGGCGCGGGATCTGAGACAGCAAGCCGCCGAGCTGAAGCGAGAACAGCTCGCGTGGAGTGCCGAGGCGCGGGGCGCCATCGAACTCGACGTCAACGACCATCAGCCGCTCGTCGTGAAGATAGAACAGCTCACCGCCCGCAGGGTTCCAGCGCACCCAGTCGCCTCCGTCGACGGAGACCTGCCACCGGCCTTCACCCGAGGGGAAGCGCTTGAGGTAGATCTCGTCGTGGCCCGAATCGTTCGAGGTGTACGCGAGGTAGTCCCCGTTGGGCGAGACCTGGACGTGCTCTTCGCCGAGCGGGGTTTCGAGGAAAAGCGTCGGAGCCGAGCCGCCTTCCACGCCGACGAAGAACAGATCGTCGTCCGTCTTGGGGAAGTTGCGCTCGAAGACGACAAACCTCCCCTCCGGGGAGACGTGGGGCAGCTCCCCCTGGGCGAGCTCGATCGGCTCTCCGCTGCCATCGGCGCGCACGGCATGGATCCGACCCTCGCTGCCGAAGGTGCGGGTGAAAGCCACGCGTTGGCCATCAGGGTACCAGGCCGGCGCCCAGTCGCTCTCGGAGTCGAACGTCAGACGAGTCCGTGAGCCGCGGACGGCATCGTAGACCCAAATGTCTCGCGACCCGCCGCTGTCGGCCGAAACCGCCACGCGCGAGCCTTCAGGAGATACGGCCGGGACAGCCATGGCGACGTGTGGCTGACCGATCGTGCCCGTCTCGCGCCCCTGCCGATCGACCCAAACGAGCTGCCGCTCGCGCAAGCCCGAGCCGCTGAAGTAGAGCATCGAGCCGTCGGCTGAAACGCTCGGGAAGTCCCCGAGCGGGTCCACGAGGATCGGCTCGCCGGTCAGCTCGAGTCTTTCGAGCGAAAACGGCGCGGCCCACAAGCCGTCGTTTCCTCCTTCTCGCCGGTAAACCATGTAACCGTCGGCCGATACGAGGACCGGCGCCAGCCAGTGGCCCTCGATCTGGAGAACCGTTTTGCGCTGGCCATCGACGAGCACCTCGATCGTGTCCGGTACGGCCTGGCCCAAGCGGTGGAGTGTGTAGATCAGTCCCCGGCCGTCGGGAAGAAACGACGGGGCGTGGAAGTCTTCGTCCTGCCCTTCGAGCGGCTCGAGCAATGCTTGTGGGTCTCCGCCCCGGGCCGAGACTTCGTACAGGGGGCCGACGTCTGGCGTCAAGATGATGCGCTCTCCAGGCCCCCAGGTCGTGGCGACGATTCCTTGCGGTGCATCGCAGACCGCAGTTTTGGCCCCTCCGCTCACGGCGGCGCGCCAGATCTTTCCGTCTGCCTGCCAGCCGACATGCTTTCCATCCGGGGAAAACATCACGTTTCGCGCACCTTCGCTGGCTGGCACTCCCCGCGGTTCGAGCTGGTCGATGTCGCGGATCCAGATCCGATCCTCGGCGACATACGCGAGGCGGCGACCGTTGCTCGAAAGCACCGGAGCGCGCGAGAAGCTCACGCGCAGACCAGGCGCGCCGATCTCGAAGCGGCGCACGATCGTATCGGGAGCTGCCGGTAACGGCCGAGACCACCAGCCGGCAGCGCCGGCGATCGCCGCGACGAGAACGAGCGGCGCGGCGACGGCAAGCCATCCTCTGCCGGACTTCTCGCCGGTGTGCGCCGAGATCGTCGCGGCGAACGTGCCACCGGCCGCCGCGATGACCGAATCCTCTCCGCTGAGCAGGCGCTCGATGGAGATTCTCACCTCGCCGACGTCGCGCAGTCGCTGCCGGACGTCTTTCTCGAGGCAGCGCTCGATGAGCAGCCGCAGCGTGGGGTCGGTCTGCTCCGGTAGCACCTCGAAGTCCGGCTCGGATTTGAGCACCGCGGCCAGCGTGTCCGAGATCGTCTCTCCCTCAAATGTCGAGCGCCCGGTCAGCATCTCGAAGAGCACGCACCCGAGAGCCCAGATGTCGGCACGTTTGTCGATCGCTTGACCGCGCGCCTGCTCGGGCGCCATGTACGCCGCCGTGCCGAGGATCATCCCAGCACGCGTTCCCAGCGACGTCAGCGTCGGTGACATCGAAGCGTCCGGCTCGCCCGACGCGGGGTCTGGTTGAAACGCTTTGGCCAGCCCGAAGTCGAGTATTTTGACCCTTCCGTCGGCGCCGAGCTTGATGTTGGCTGGCTTGAGATCGCGGTGGATCACCCCCTGCTCGTGCGCGGCCTCGAGCGCCCGCGCGATCTGCTTTCCGATTTCGAGTACCTCGCGCTGCGCGAGCGGTCCGCGCGCGAGACGCTGCGCCAGGTCCTCCCCGGCGACGAGCTCCATCGCGATGAAGCGCGTCTCACCCGCGGCGTGAAGCCCATAGATCTCGGCGATGTTCGGATGACTCAACGACGCGAGCAGCCTCGCCTCGCGATCGAAGCGGGCGAGCCGTTCCGGATCGCTCGCCAGCGAGTCCGGCAGCACTTTGAGCGCTACCTCGCGATCGAGCGTCGTATCGACGGCGCGCCAGACGACACCCATCCCTCCCTCGCCGAGCTTATCGACGATCCGGTATTGGAGCAGAGCCTGGCCGGGCTCGAGGGGCACGAGAGTCTTTCTCCGGGCCGGAGTGTACCTGAAAGGGACGACCCCCGTATCCACCGGTCCAATCCCGACAACGCGCATCGATCCGATGAGGTTTGCTTGATGCAGCCGCACTCCGTGGCGGCGGGGCAGCTTCTGCCCTGATCCGTCTGACTCCCTGCGTAAGAAAACTGGCCGCGCCTCGGTTCGGTGCTACGCTTCCGCCCAGACTCGCAGAGTGTCATGGGGGTCCGCAGCGGAGATGACGACGAACAAGCATGAGATGTCCCGGAGGTCGGTCGAGAGCACGCTTCTCGTCGCTCTCCTTCTCGCGCTGGCGGTCTTGTCCGGCTGCGCTGGAAAGGAGGAGACGACGAGCGGACCGCGGCCTCCTCTCGTCGAGGCCGTCGAGGCGCGGGCCGGCGCGCTGCCCCTCGAGGAGATCGTCCACGGCGTCGTGCGGGCTGAGAATCAGGTCGCCGTCCGGCCCGAGATCGCCGCGCCGATCGCCGAGGTCCTCGTCAGAAGCGGCGACGCCGTCGAACGCGGGCAGACGCTCGTGCGGCTCGAAGACGACGAGCTGCAGGAGCAGCTGCGCCAAGCGGAGGCCAACGTGCGGCTGGCCGAGGCGAGCGCTGCCGAGGCGCGCGCCCGTGTGGCCGAGCTCGAGACGCGGGTGCAACGTTCACGAGCTCTGGCGGCCGATGCGCTCGTCAGTGCGCAGGAGCTCGAAACGCTGGAGGCGGAGCTCGCGGCGGTGCGCGCGAGCGCGGATGCCGCCGCGGCGCGAGTCGAGCAGGCACGAGCCACGGCCGACGAGCGCCGCTCGGCGCTGGCGAAGACGCGGGTGCGCTCTCCCGTGGCAGGTCGCGTCGGCGAGCGTGACGCCGAGGTCGGAATGCTCGTCGACCGCGGCACGGTGCTGTTTCGCGTCGGCAATCTCGACCGCTTCATCATCGAAGTGCCGCTCACCGAGGAGATGCTCGAGCACGTGCGGGTCGGCCAACCAGTGCTCATCCGGCCCCGCGGCGAGCCGCCGATCGAGGCGAGACTGACCCGTATCTCCCCTTTCCTCGACGAGGAGAGCTTCACGACGGTGGGCGAGATCGATGTCGTCAACCGCGGCGGCGGGCTGCGGCCC
Source organism: Acidobacteriota bacterium (assembly GCA_020350085.1). Lineage (GTDB taxonomy): Bacteria > Acidobacteriota > Polarisedimenticolia > J045 > J045. Next base: position 10,467 of record CP070706.1, on the reverse strand, counting down.
GGCATGTTCGTCTCCGTGACGATCCTCTACGGGGCGAGCGAGCGAGCGACTCTGGTCCCGGCGAGCGCCGTGTGGGAGGACCCCCGCACGGGCGAGCGGGGCGTGTTCGTCGTGGAGGAC
>CP070706.1:6516-10247 GCA_020350085.1 Acidobacteriota bacterium | reverse complement strand
GCTTTCTCGGCCGATCGGCCGGCCACTCGGCGCCCACGAGTCGGGATGTCAGCAAGCACGCGGTTCAAAGTCGATTTCCTCATCGTGGGAACCCAGAAGGGCGGCACCACGGCGCTGGCCCATTTCCTCCGGGCGCATCCCAGCATCTGTGTCGCGCCGAACAAGGAAGCGCACTTTTTCGACGACCCCTCGCTGGCCGATCTCCGCTGGGAATCTCCTGAGGCGGGCCGGCGGTTTTGTTCCTTCTTCCCCAACTACACGGGGCAGCCCCGTGTCGGGGAAGCGACTCCGATCTACATGTATCTGCCCGGTGTGCCCGAGCGCATTCGTCGATACAACCCCGCGATGAAGCTGATCCTCTTATTGCGCGAACCCTCAGACCGGGCCCTCTCTCATTATGCTCATTCGCGCCGGCACCATCGTGAGCGGCTTCCGTTTCCCCTCGCGTTGATGCTCGAGCAGCGCCGGCTCGCCCGCGACTGGGGCGACTTCGACTGGAACTCCTCGCTCCGCTGGCACTCGTACACCGATCGCGGCCGCTACAGTCCGCAGATCCGCGAGATGTCGGCGCAGTTCGCCGCGGAGCAGATGCTGTTTCTCAAAACGGAGGAGCTGGTGAACGATCACGACCGATGCCTGGGACGCGTGTTTCGCTTCCTTGGTGTCGAGGTGCCCGACCCGCTCCCGCCACACGAGGTCGTGCACACCTCCGAGCGCAGGCACTGGGCTCCCGCGTTCTGCCGGCGCTGGGTCGCGCGCCAATGCTACGAGTCGACGCTCGAGCTGGAGGGGCTGACGGGGTGGGATCTGTCCCGGTGGAAGCACGCGGCGGGCGGCGGATGACGAACCGAGACACGGAGCAAGGGCGGCAGGGCCCGAGTGCAGCTCGTCCCGACAGGTGCCGGGTGTCGGTCATCATCCCCGTCTTCAACGCCAGTGCGTTTCTCGCGCAGGGACTGCCGGCGTTGGTGTCCGAGTGCCGGGAGGGCTTCGAGTTCGAAGTGATCGTCGTCGACGACGGTTCCTCCGACGACAGCGCATCGGTCTCAGAGTCCTTCGGAGCTCGGGTGCATCAGATGGCGCAGAACGGCGGGCCCGCGCGGGCACGCAATGCCGGAGCGGCGCAAGCCCGTGGGGAATACCTGCTGTTCGTAGACGCGGACGTGAGGATCCACCCGGGAGCGCTCTCCCGGGTGATCGAGTTCCTCGACGAGCACCCGTCGGTGGCAGCGGTGTTCGGTTCCTACGACTCGCGGCCGCGCGTCCGCGGTCTGCTGACCGAGTACAAGAACCTGCTGCATCATTTCGTCCATCAAACCGGCCAGCAGCAGGCGTCGACGTTCTGGACTGGATGCGGGGCTATCCGCCGAGAGGTCTTCCGGCAGATGGGAGGCTTCGACGAGAGCGGCTATCCACGCTGCATCGAGGACATCGAACTGGGCTACCGCCTTCGTGCCGCGGGCTACGAGATCGTGCTCGACCCAGGCCTTCAGTGCACACACCTGAAACGCTGGACAATCTGTGAATGGATTCGGACGGACGTTTTCTGCCGCGCGATCCCGTGGGCCGATTTGAACTTCAAGCGCGGGGTGGATCCAGACGACTTGAACATCTCGAAGAGCCAGAAGCTGTCGGTGTTGCTCACGGCGGTTGGCGTGATGCTTGCAGCCACGGTGCCGGTTAGCTCGTGGGCGGTCGCTGGAGCGGTGCTGGCCTTGCTGGTCGTCGTCGCGCTGAATCATCGCCTGTTCCGTTTCTTCTGGCGCGCACGGGGGTCGTGGTTCGCGCTGGGCTGCATCCCGCTTCACATGCTCTACTTCCTCTACTCTGGGATCAGCTACGCCTACGTTTGGATCGCGTTCAAGCTGGGGGTTCGCGTCGTCGACGGAAATACTCGCGGATACTGACGTCCCAGAGCTTCTGCTGGAAAAAGCCCGCGGCGTTCGCCAGCTGGGAGACGACCATCAGCAGGCACGCTGTGAGCCGGTGCTCGACCTGCGGGCAGCTCAGTGGGTAGCGGATCAGATCGATGTAGAACGTCAGCGGCTCGACCTCGATTCGGCCGCCGTATCGGGCGGCCCGTGTCTGATGGAAAAAGTGTGCGCCGCGGCCGTAGTTGAGGTGCTGGCGTAAGAAGCCGCGCAAGGACAGCGCGTGGTAGTGATGAACCATGGCCTGTGGCACGTGGGCGAGGCAACACCCACGCCGGAGGGCGCGGTCGCACAGCTCTCGGTCTTCTCCGCCCGCAAGCCGGAACCTCTCGTCGAATCCGCCGAGCTCGTCGAACAGCTCTCGGGGCAGCGTCAAGTTGTTCGAAGCGATGAACGGCGTGCCCTTACGTTGGTAGTACTCATAAAGGTAAGAAACGAGGGCCTGGCTCGCCTCGGCGCAAATGTTGTCTCGCAGCGCGTTGATCGTTCGCCCTCCCGCGATGGTCTGCGGTGAGTCGGCGTAGTGATCCTCCAGTGCCGAGAGCCAGCCCGGATCGGGCTGGCAGTCGTCATCGGTGAAGGTCAGGTAACGGCCCGCAGCTCGTCTTGCGCCGAGATTGCGCGCCGCGGCAGGTCCGCGATGAGCCTGCTCGAACAGTCTCACGTGTAGACGATCGCGGAACTTCGCCAAGACTCTCTCGACGCTGTCGGCCGAGCCCGATCCGTCGTCGACGACGATGACCTCGAACCGCGCGGGATCGTAGCGGAGTTTGGCTATTGACCGGATGCAACCCTCGAGGCGATCCGGGCGTCTGTACGTCGGAATGACGATCGAAAACAAGGGTGCAGGCGTGGCTGCGGGCCTCATCGATCGGCACCCTCCGCGCGTGCCCACGGTCTCCCGTAGCCGATCCCCGCGCGCCTGAACGGACTCGCCGCGCAGGATTTCCGAAGCTTGCGAGGTCTCGGCAGCGGAACGCGCAAGAGCGCTATTCTCCATCTCGCAGCGCGGCACGGCCTCCGGGCAGCGGCTCGCCAGCTGCCGCGACCTGCCGGTGGTAGCTCTCGACCGCCACGTTCACGACGAACTCTCCGGTGCCGCCCTCGGACACCGGCTTGCAGTTTCGCAGCGTGTCCTTCTCGTCGCCGTTGGCCCGGTTGGCGGGACAGAAGACCACGGTCATCGGCTCGTCGCCGACGCCGCCAAAAAACGAGAACGGCGCCAGATTGGGCCGGCCGTCGACCGACAGCGTGGAGACGAAGGCGATCCGCCGCGGCACGATCGAGCTGATCAGCAGCCAGTAGCGCTGCCGGGGGCTCATTGGGGCCGGTCTGATCTCCATGCGCGGTTCACCCTCCGGTCGGCTCTGCTCCGTCGAGGTGAGCGCCGGCGCCCCCTCGAGCCTCGATGGATCGTACTACTCACCTGCGACATCGAGGGACGGGCCTGCCAGGGCGAGGACTAACTGCGGGATCTACAGGATGCGGCCTCCTGCGGTATCCTCCCGCGCGGGGAGGACGGCAAGAGAAGGATTGCTCCGATGGCTGCGAGCCACTGTCGCTAGCTGAAGATCGCCGTGCTGTTGTGCTGGATCAGTCTCGCTGTCGCCGAAGAAGGCATGGGCCGCATCGAGGGCCGCGTGACCAAAGACGGCGAGAGTGTCATCGCCATGGAGATCATCGTCCAAGAGTTGAATCTGACCGAGGTCACCGAGGAAGACGGCACGTTCGCCTTTGACGAGATTCCACTCGATCGCTACATCATGGTGCTGATCCGCGGAGACTACACGCTGATCCGCG
>CP070706.1:0-6416 GCA_020350085.1 Acidobacteriota bacterium | reverse complement strand
TCGCATAGGCCACGAGCATCCGCGCCAAGGGCCCGACCTCCATCGGGTGCTCCTTCCAGCGCGGTGTTTTCAGCCAAGAGTACTTGCTCTCGACGTCGAGGTGCTCGTACGGTGGCTTTGGTCCGGTGTAGTTCAGCTCCGTTTCACCGTCGAAAGGATGCAACCCCTGACCGTCCCCGCCGGAGTACGTGTACCAAGAGTGCGCGATGTACTCCTTGATCTCTTCGGAGTCACGGCCGTTGACCTCGTGGACTTCGGCCAGGTTGCGGTCGAGAATCGCGCCGCGCGGGAACTTGAAGTGCTCGGGCTGGTTGTAGCCACGAGTCGGTAGCTCGCCGTAGACGAGATAGTTCTTCAGCCCACCGCCGATGCCGAACCACTCCATGTAAAACGGTGCGATCGCCAGCAGGTCCGGCAAGTACAGCTGCTCGACGATCTGAATCGCCTCTTTGATCAGGTGGCCGACGTGGTTGAGCCGCTCGGTGTTGATGGCGCCGACCTCGTTGAGGTCGATCGAGCACGGCACGCCGCCCACGAGGTAGTTCGGATGCGGGTTCTTCCCGCCGAAGATCGCGTGGATCTTGACCAGCTCTTTTTGCCAAGCGAGCGCCTCGAGGTAATGCGCCACGGCCAGCAGATTGACCTCGGGCGGCAGCTTGTAGGCCGGATGCCCCCAGTACCCGTTGGCGAAAATACCGAGCTGACCGCTCTCGACGAACGCCGTCAACCGCTTCTTGAGGTCCGAGAAGTACCCAGGCGACGACTTCGGCCAGTTCGAGATCGACTGCGCGATCCGCGAGGTCTCGCCGGGATCCGCGCTCAAGGCGCTGACGACATCGACCCAGTCGAGCGCATGCAGATGGTAGAAGTGAATCACGTGATCCTGAACGTACTGTGCACACGTCATCAGGTTGCGGATCAGCTCGGCGTTGGCGGGCACGGACACACCCAACGCATCCTCCACCGTGCGCACGCTCGCCAGTGCGTGAACCGTCGTGCAGACGCCGCAGGCGCGCTCGGTGAAGGCCCAAGCGTCGCGCGGATCCCTTCCTCTTAGGATCTTCTCGAATCCGCGGACCATCGTGCCGGCACTGTACGCATCGGTGATCGCACCGTTTTCGACAGTGGCCTCGATGCGTAGGTGACCTTCGATTCTGGTGATCGGATCAACGACGATGCGGGCCATCAGTCAGTCCCTCCGAGATCCTTCTCCTTCGCCGAGCGCTCGATACGATCGGCGATCAGCTTGCGCTTGCGGATGTTGGTCGAGATCGCGTGCGCGGCAACGCCCGCGACGGCCGCCACCCCGATCGCTGTGCCGATGGTGTCGGCCGTGGTCTCGATGCCGAAGCCCGGGAAGGACGCCATGTGCTGGTAGAACGGTCCGTTGTCCCAGAAGTTGTTCTCCGCGCATCCGATACAGCCGTGACCGGACTGAATCGGATAACTCGTCGCTTCGTTCCAGCGAGTCACCGAGCAAGCGTTGTAGGTCGCCGGACCGCGGCAGCCCATCTTGTACAAGCAGTACCCCTTGCGCGCGTTCTCGTCGTCCCAGGCCTCGACGAACAGGCCGGCGTCGTAGTACGGGCGCCGGTAGCAGGTATCGTGGACCCGCCGCCCGTAGAACTCCTTCGGCCGGCCCTGACTGTCGAGATCGGGCGGGTGCCCCATCACCAGAATGTGGGTCACCACGGCGGTCATCACATCGCCGATCGGTGGGCAGCCGGGCACGTTGATCACCTGCTGGCTGATCAGCTCGTGAATCGGTGTGGCGCCGGTCGGATTCGGGTTTGCCTTCTGGATACAGCCGTTCGATGCGCAGCTTCCCCAGGCGATGATGGCCGCCGCATTCTCCGCGGCCTCTTCGAGGATCTGCAGCGCGCTTCGGCCCGCGATCGTGCAGTAAACGCCGCCGTCGTTGACCGGCACGGCGCCCTCGACCAGCAGAATGTACTCGCCGGGGTACTTCGACATCGTGTCGTGAAGGGATGCCTCGGCTTGCGCGCCTGCCGCCGCCTGCAGCGTCTGAGTGTAGTCGAGCGACAGATAGTCGAAGACGATGTCCGCGACGATCGGGTGTGAAGAGCGGATGAAAGACTCGCTGCAGCACGTGCACTCTTGAAAGTGCAGCCAGACGACGGGAGGACGCGGCTTGGATTCGAAGGCCTGGACGACCCGCGACAGCCCGCTCGTTCCGATGCCGGCCGCGATGGCCGCGAAATTGCAGAATCGGATGAACTCGCGGCGGGAGTAGCCCTTGTGCTGCATGAACTGCCAGACGGAAGCGTTGGAATCTGCCATCGTTCGCTCCTGCTGGAGGGCTTCTAGCGAGTTTGTTGACGACCCTCCGGTGGTGCCGGCCCGCCGCGCACTGGCTCGCCCAGAGGGCAGCTGCGTGGGCAGCGGGTCGAGCACGTATTCCGACGAGCGCGCGAGCAGTCTCGGCGCCGAACGCGGGCGTAGGCTAACACAATGTGCCGCCCGCTTAGAAGGGGCCGCTTCTCAGAAAAAGGGTTCCCGCCGTCCGCGCACCTAGACTGTTTGCCGGCTCAGGTTCATAGATCGCCGGCAGGAGCCTCCGCGAGAGGTGACATACTTGACCTATGTCAAGTTTGAACCTGTCGCGGGCGCTCGCGCACGGGATCGACTCGTCCACCGCGCGCGTTCGATGGCTTATCGCTGCGACGCTGTCGGCCGGGCTAGGAGCCTCGGACTTGCGGAAACACCGCCGAGATGACCTCTCTCAGCGCCCGAGCGGTCGGTGTGCGGACGAGACTCTCGGCAGTTCCCGTGGCGAGCTCGAGAGACGAGTCCTCGGGCAACGAGCCGAGGTAAGGAACGCTGAAACGAGAGGCCAGCTGCTCGACGGCCTGCGAGCTGTCCGACTTCATGTTCTCCAGCACGCCGAGGACTCGGGTGCGGAGCTGAGCGAGGACGTCGAGCGTGCGCCGAACCGTCTCGAGCACGACGCGAGAGGAGGTGGCCAGCACCAGATGCTCGGCGCGCTCGAGCAAACGCACGATGTCGAGCGAAGTGTCACCGAGGCCCGGCGGCATGTCTAGCACCAGTACGTCGAGTTCATCCCAACGCGTGATCGCCAGCATCTCGATCAGCGCGTTCGTGACGTCGCGGCCGCGAAGCGCGGCAGGAGACTGCTTCGAGAAGCAGGCGATCGACATGAAACGGACCCCGCCAACGAGCATTGGATCGACGCCAAACTCCTCCGACGGGAACTGCTCGCCGAAGTCCAGCCCCAAGAGCACGTGATCCGTCGGTCCGGTCAGATCGAGATCCAGAAGACCGGTGCGAAGGCCCGACTCGGCCAGCAGCAGCGACAAGCTGACGGAGACGACGCTCTTGCCGATCCCGCCCTTACCGCCGGTGACGGCGATGATGCGATCAATACCCGCCAGCCGCTTTCTGACGCCTGCGAGCCTCGGGTCCATGGCAGCGTCACTCTCCCTCGATGTAGTCGATTGACACACCTCGGCCGGTCAACAGCTCGAAGTCGAGGCTCCGACAGTCCGGACATCGAATGAAGGCCCGCGCCAGCTCCGGAATGAAGTGAATCGCCTCGAGCTGATCTTCCACCAGAGGGCCGCGCGTCTGATCTAGCGTGAACTCGGCCTCGCAGGCTCGACAGCGGAACGAGGCGTGCTGCACTTCGAGCGTGATGCTCGTCCCCGCCAGCCGCGGCTCGCTGTTCGGGATGACCTCTTTGAGGGCGAACTCGAACGTCTCGCGATCGATCTGTTGCAGCTCACCGATGCGCACGGCGATCGCGGTGATGTGCGAGAGATTCTGCTTGTCGGCGGTCTCGAGAGCGGCGCTGATCACCGCATCGGCCAGGGCGAACTCGTGCATCGGTCATCCGGCTCCGGAGGAGCGGGGATTCTAGCCCGGATTGTCCACGGATCGATACCGATACAGGCGTGCCGAGCGGGGCTGCTCAGCGTGAGGCGAGCTGAACGCGCGCCCCGGCGAGCCGGTGACTGAGGGCGTTCGCGACACCGCTCATCATGCGGTAGCCGAGCGTCATGTCGGTCTCGAGCAAGGCGCGCAGCGATTTCGCCTCGATGGCGATCACCGAAGTATCTTTGCGGGCCACGCCGTGAAAGCGCGTGCGGAACGGCTCGACGAGCGACGACCATACGATCAGATCTCCAGCTACCAGAGTGTCTGCCGTGCGGTGCTCGCCGTCTCCCATGACGAGCTGAATGTCCACCTCTCCGCTGACGATCAGGAACAGGTGGGTGGCCGGCTCGCCCTCGCGGAACAAGATGTCGCCGGCGGAGAAGCTCCTTTCCTCGCTGATCATGGCGACTTTTCGCAAGCTCTCCTCGTGCACGCCAGCGAAGTAGGGCAGGCGCCGCAACACCTCGGTCGAAAGCATCTGTGTCATGACAACGTCCCCTCGCGCTCCAAAGCGCTACCCACGGCCGCCACAGCCTGGGGAACGGCCGCGGCGACTGAGGGCGTGCAATGCTCAGCGAATGTTTCCACGTCTGCGGCTTCTATCGCGACCAACAGGATATTCTGCCGGCCTGGCAGATCAGCGCCGAGGCGGTGGCCGAGCTCCAGAGCCGTCGGCAGGTTGACATCGTGGGCCGAAGCGCTGTGTTGAGTGGGAATGGCGTCCGCAGTCAAACAGCGCACGGTACCCGGCCTCGCACCGGTTCGCATCGCGTCGATGATGATCACACGGTCGTAACCGATCATCTGCTCCATCAGGCGAAGACCCCCGACGCACAAGTCGACCACGTCCACATCCTCGCGCTGCTCGACGAGAGGTCGGAGCTCCCGAGTCACGTGCCAGCCGACACCGTCATCGCACAGCAGCGGGTTGCCGAGTCCGATGACGAGGGTCTTCATCTTATGCCATCCGCCAACCCGTCCGGGCGTCAGGAGAGGTGCTGCCGGTGCGTTTCGAGGATTTCTCCGTCGCAGCTGCGGACGGTGACCTCGAGCGGCATCTGGCCTGGAAGGCTGTGGGTCGCGCACGCCATACACGGATCGTAGGCCCGGAACGCCATCTCGATCTTGTTCAGCAAGCCTTCGCGAACCGCGGTGCCAGCCCTGATCAGGCCCTTGGCCGCCTTGGCGATCGACATGTTGATCGGCGCATAGTTGTTGGTCGTTCCAACGATCAGGTTGACTCGGGTCAGCACGCCGCGCTCGTCGGTCCAGTAATGATGCGTCAGCGTGCCGCGCGGCGCCTCGACACAGCCGACTCCTTCCACTGGTGTCTCCGAGGGCAGCACACGATACTGCTCGCCCGTAATCTCGGCATCCTTCGCCAGCTCGAGCCAGCGCTCTGCGGCGTAGAGAAGCTCGATCAGTCGCGCCCAATGAGTGGCCAGCGTGTGGTGAACCGGCTTGCCGCCGAGGGCATCGTACATTCTCTCGCACTCGGCCTGAGCCAGCGGCGTGGCCATGCCGTCGGCGGCATTGAGTCGCGACAGCGGCGTCGCCTTGTAGATTCCAGACTCCTCGCCGTCGACGAATCCTTTCCAGCCGATCTGCTTCAGATACGGGAACTTGAGATACGACCAAGGCTCGACGTGTTCGGCGACGTACTGCTGATAATCGCGGGCGTGGTACTTGGCGTGCTCTTGGCCGCTCGGCGAGACCACGCGGATCATGCCGTCGTAAAAGTTGACGTGGTTGTTCGCGTCGACCGTCCCCATGTTGTAGGTCCTGTGCACGTACGCGTCGGACTTGATCAGATCGACATAGCTGCTGTTACCGAGCACGACGTCGTGAAACAGCTGAAGTGAGAACTGCGCGAACTCCAGCGCCTCGCGACCCAGCCGCTCGATCTCTTCTCGCTGCGTCTCGCTGATCCCGCGGCTGACCCCGCCCGGCAAGCCCCAGTTCGGGTGCACCGGGCGGCCTCCCATCAGCTTGATCAGGTGATGCCCGTCGCGGCGCATCTTGATCACCTTCGAGCCGATCTCGAGCCCCACCTTCTTGACGACACCGAGGATGTTTCGCTCGGCGGGCGGGGCCTCCGGGCCGACGACGAAATCCGGCCCACCCAGCGCGTAGAAGTGGGTCGTGTGGTCCGTGGCGTAGAAGATGCTGTAGAACATCTCGCGAAGCTTCTTGGCAGTGGGAGGCGGATCCACGTGGAATACGTTGTCCAGCGCCTTGGTGGCGGCCATGTGGTGCGCTTCGGGGCACACGCCGCAGATGCGGTTGGTCAGCAGCGGCATTTCCTCCGCGGGGCGTCCCACGCAGAAGCGTTCGAATCCGCGCAGTTCAGGGATCTGGAAATAGGTGTTGGCAACATTACCTTCATCGTCCAGGAAGATTTCGATTTTGCCGTGACCCTCCAGGCGAGTGATGGGGTCAATGGTGATTTGTTGTGTCATAGTTACCTCCTACGCCTTTTCCCAGGCTGGTTTAGCCGCTTT